>CBDDJX010000003.1:470000-2067378 GCA_965229885.1 Vicinamibacterales bacterium | reverse complement strand
CACGGCGGTATTTCGGATCGCCGAAGCCGTCCTGCAGCACCTCGAGGATCGCCAGGCAGACGTCGAGGCCAATGAAATCCGCCAGCGTCAAGGGCCCCATCGGGTGGTTCATCCCGAGTTTCATCACGGTATCGATCGCCTCCGGCGTGCCCACGCCCTCCATGACGGCGTAGATCGCCTCGTTGATCATCGGCATCAGAATCCGGTTCGCGATGAAGCCGGGGGAGTCGCCGGCTTCGACCGGCGTCTTTCCGAGCCGCCGGCACAGGTCCGATCCGACGCGCATCGACTCGCCGGACGTCGCCCGGCCTCGAATCATCTCGATGAGGCTCATCAGCGGAACGGGATTCATGAAGTGCATGCCGACGACTCGATCCGGCCGCTTCGTCGCGGCGCCGAGGAGCGTGATCGAGATCGACGACGTATTCGACGCGAGGATGACCTCGGGTCTGGCGAGCGCATCAAGACTCGTAAACAAGGCGCGCTTGGCCTCGACGTTCTCGACGATCGCTTCGACGATGTAGTCGGCCTCGACGAGGCAATCGAGCGCGGTCGCGGTCGTCAGCCGTCCGATCGCGGCGTCGCGATCCGCGGTAGACAGCTTGCCTTTATTGACGAACGTCTCGAGGCTCTTTTCGACGCTGCGGCGGGCGCGATCGAGTAGTGGTTCGGCGACGTCCACCAGGCGCACGGCGAAGCCGGCCTGCGCAAAGGCCTGCGCGATCCCGCTGCCCATCGTCCCCGCGCCGACGACGCCGACGGTGGTGATGTCCATACGCGTCAGGGCGAGGCGAAGGGACGACCTGGTCGCGCCATTATGGTGGGGAGTATACACACGGGCGTGGTTGGATTTGAGAATCCAAATATCTTATCTGCGAGATTCTCGACGCCTTAGATTCGTTCGACAGCTAGAGCGACGCCGTTGCCGCCGCCGAGACACAAGCTCGCGATGCCGCGGTTGAGGTTCCGCTGCTTCAGTGCATACAGGAGCGTGGTGAGGACCCGCGCACCGCTCGAGCCGATCGCGTGCCCGAGCGCCACGGCGCCGCCGTGGACGTTGACCTCCTCCGGATCGATGCCGAGCTCGTTCAGAACCGCGACGACCTGTACCGAAAACGCTTCGTTGATTTCGAAGAGATCAATGTCTTCGAGCTGCCAGCCGGCTTTTTCCGCGGCGCGCCGGACGGCTTCGACCGGCGTCATCAGCAGGAACCTCGGCGCGAGGCCGCTGGTCGCCTGGGCCACGATACGCGCGAGCGGCGGCAGGCCGAGCGTCTTCGCACGATCCTCCGCCATCACGACGAGCGCGGACGCGCCATCGTTCACGCCCGGCGCGTTGCCGGCGGTCACCGATCCGCCGTCCTTGAACGCCGGTTTCAAGTTGCCGAGCGCCGCTGTGGTGGTGTCCGCCCGTATCGGCTCGTCGCGATCGACGATCACCGGCGGGCCCTGGCGATCGGGAATCGAGACGGGTAGGATCTCTGCCTTGAACAGCCCCGCATCGGTCGCCTTCGCCGCCTTCTGATGGCTGCGGGCGGCGTACGCGTCCTGCGCCTCGCGCGCGACGTGGTAATGCTCGGCAACGACTTCACCGGCGTTCCCCATGTGCCACTGTTCGAAGGCGCACCACAGGCCGTCGCTGATCATCGAGTCCACCGCCTTGCTGTGGCCGAAGCGCAATCCCTCGCGCTCGTTCTTCAGGAGATACGGCGTGTTGCTCGCCGATTCCATCCCGCCGGCGACGGCAACATCGATGTCACCCGCGCGGATGCCCTGGTCGGCCAGCATCACGGCCTTCAGGCCGGAGCCACAGACTTTATTGATCGTGACGGCGGCGACGTGGTCGGGGAGCCCGCCTTTGAGCGCCGCCTGCCGCGCAGGGTTCTGACCAGCGCCCGCACCGACCACGTTGCCCATGATGCATTCGTCGACAATCTCCGGATCGATGCCGGCGCGGCGGACGGCTTCGGCGACGACGAGCGCACCGAGCTCCGGCGCGGTCAGGTTCTTGAGGGCGCCGAGGAGCTTGCCGGTGGGTGTTCGGACGGCGCTAACGATCACGGAAGAACGCATAGAAATGCAGATTTCAGATTGCTGATTGGCGATTCATCTTATCCGGACTTCAATGCGCTGGACCGTGTTCTCGCCGAGGAGGGTTCGAAGACGAGTGAGGATGACGCCGCTCGAGCGTTTGACCTCGCGTGTCCACTGCGGTCCGGTCGTTTCGACGATGAGCGTGCCGGCCTCGAGCTTGACGGCCGTGGCCCGATCGAGCGCCGGGCCGACCGCCGCCTTCCAGGCGAAGGTCACTTTGCCGTCAGAGAGCGGCGCCGTGCGCAGGAGCTCCACCAGCGCGGCCGGCACGATGTGGCTGATGGAGCGCATGATTCATCCTATCATCGTGCTTCATGCGGCTTGTCCTGGCGTCGGCGTCGCCGCGCCGCGCCGAATTGTTGCGCGCGGCCGGGTTCGAGTTCGAGACGTGCGCGGTCGATATTGACGAGCGCCTCCGCCCCGGTGAGGCGCCCGAGGACTATGTGCGCCGGTTGGCAACGGAGAAGTCGGCGCGGGCAATGGAGGTGTTGGCAGCGATAAAGACCTATGCCACAACTGAACCGGGTGTCGCGCAGGACTTTAGTCCTGCTTCCGGCCGGAGCTTCGTGCTGGCAGCCGACACCGCGGTTATCGTCGACGGCACGATTCTCGGCAAGCCCGCGGACGACCAGGATGCCGCGTCGATGCTTCGCCGGCTCTCCGGCCGGCCGCATCAGGTCATGACGGGCGTCAGCCTGCGTGGTCCGAAATACGAGTCCAGCCGGGTGGAGGCGACGACGGTCGAGTTTTCGCCGCTCGGCGAGGCCGACATCAGGTGGTACGTCGAGAGTGGGGAGGGGCGCGATAAAGCGGGCGCGTACGCGATTCAGGGGTTGGCGTCGCGGTTCATTCCCCGTATCCATGGGTCCTATTCAAATGTGGTCGGCGTGCCGATTGCGACCGTCCACGAGCTTCTCGCTCGGATTGCATCCCAACCGTAGTCGGACTATCCTAGACGTATCCTCAGGGGAGCCATTCCCAGGAGTCCTTATATGACACATCGATACATGAAGATCGGCGCGACGAGTGTCGTTCTCGTGGCCGCCTTTGCGACGCTGCTGTGGTCCACGCTGCAGGACGGCACCCAGTACTTCAAGCACGTCGACGAGGTGATGACGGACCGCCAGCAGTGGGAAGGGAAGCCGCTGCAGCTCCACGGGTACATCGTGCCCGGATCGATTACGCGGAAACGTAACACGCTCGAGTACCGGTTCAGGGTGCAGAACAATCCGACCCGCTCGAACGAATCAGGCAACGTGGTCGAGGCGTCCTACACCGGCATCGTGCCCGACACGTTCCAGGACGAGGCCGAAGTCGTGTTGTACGGACGGCTCGGGCCGGATGGGTTCCACACCGACCCGAACGGCGTCATCGCGAAGTGTCCTTCCAAGTACGAGGCGGCCAAGGTGGCGGAATTGGCCGCGGGCCTGTAGTGGCGTCCCTCGGATCGTTCCTCCTCCTCGCCGCGTTCGTCGCCTGCAGCTATGCCGCGGTGATCTCGGTGGTCGGCGCCCGCCGCCGCTCGCGCCAGCTGATTGAAAGCGGCATTGGGGCCTTCTACCTCATCGCCGCGCTGATGACAACGGCGTCGGCGGTGATGATCAACGCGTTCCTGACCGACGATTTTTCCATCAAATACGTCGCGCACTACTCGGACAGCGTGCAGCCGCTCTTCTACAAGATCACGTCGTACTGGGGCGGGCTCGACGGCTCGATCATGTTCTGGGTGTTCCTGCTCTCGATCTTCGGATCGTGCGCCGTCTGGGTGAATCGGGAGCGTCACCGCGAGCTCATCCCGTACGTCGTCGCTACCATTTCGACCGTTCAGATGTTCTTCCTGTATCTGATGGTCGTGCACAAGAACCCGTTCTCGACCTTCCTGACGAACGTGCCGGCCGACGGCGACGGACTCAACCCGCTGCTCCAGAACTACTGGATGGTGATTCATCCGCCGTCGCTCTATACCGGTTTCGTCGGGATGACGATTCCGTTTGCGTTTTGCATCGCGGCGTTGATTACGGGGCACCTCGACGATTCGTGGCTGCGCGCCGTTCGCCGCTGGACGATGTTCTCGTGGCTGATCCTCTCGCTCGGGCTGGCGCTGGGGATGATCTGGGCGTACGAAGAGCTCGGGTGGGGTGGCTACTGGGCCTGGGATCCGGTCGAGAACGCGGGCCTGCTGCCGTGGTTCACGGCAACCGCGTTCCTGCACTCGGTGATGGTGCAGGAGCGGCGGAGCATGTTGCGCGTGTGGAACGTCACGCTGGTGATCATGACGTTCTTCCTGACGATCTTTGGCACCTTCATGACCCGCTCAGGCGTCGTGCAGTCGGTGCACGCGTTCGGCGAAGACCCTGTTCTCGCGAAATTATTCATTGGCTTCATGATCGTCATCTTGGTCTTCAGCTTCGGGCTCGTCATCTATCGCTTACCGCTCCTCAAAGCCCGCAACGAGCTGGATTCGTGGCTCTCGCGCGAAGCGGCGTTTCTGGTGAACAACTGGATCTTGTTGTTCTCGGCGCTGTTCGTCCTCTTCGCCACGATGTTCCCAACGCTCAGTGAAGCGGTGACCGGGAATCGCCTGACCGTGGTGGCGCCGTTCTTCAATAAGTGGCTGGTGCCCATCGGTCTCGTCATGCTCGTGCTGACCGGCATCGGCCCGCTACTGGCCTGGCGGAAATCGACGCTCGTCAACCTGCGTGATTCCTTCATGTTCCCGATCGCGACGGGGGTTCTCGCCTCTGTCGGACTCGTGGCGGGCGGGCTGCGGCAATGGGCCCCGCTGACGTGCTTCGCGCTGTGCGCCTTCGTGATCGGGACGATCGGACAAGAGTTCTGGCGCGCCGCGCAGATTCGACGAAGGAACACCGGGACGGATCTGTTCACGGCACTGGTCGGGCTCGTCGGCCGCAACAAGCGGCGCTACGGCGGCTACATCGTGCACGTCGGCATCGTGCTAATCTTCCTGGGTTTTGCGGGGAACGCGTATAAGAAAGATCAGCAGGTGCTGCTCCAACCCGGGCAGCAGATGACGATCGGCCGCTACACGCTTCGCAACGACGGCGTGAAACTGAACGACGATGGCCAGAAGCAGATGGTCACGGCATTCATCGCCGTATTCGAGGACGGCAAGCAGATCGACACGATGTACCCGGCGCGGTGGTACTTCCGGAAACACGAAGACCAACCGACGACGGAGGTCGCCATTCGACGTTCCGTCGCTGATGACCTCTATATCGTTCTCGCTGCAGATAAGGAAAGCGTGGCGACGCAGGCGGCCAGCCTGCAGATCTCGGTGAACCCGCTCGTCAACTGGGTCTGGTTCGGCTTCGGGATGCTGACGTTCGGTACGATCATTGCCCTGCTGCCCGAGCGGACCTACTCGTTCGCGCTCGAGAAGATGCCCGAAGGCGCCGTCACGGGCATAGTCGCCCTCTTGTTCGTCGCGACGCTTTGCGGCGTCACGACGGTATCTGCGCAGCAGCACTCGACGACACAGGCCTTGAGCAGCGACGATGTGAGGACGTCGTACTACGCGCGCAACGATCTCGAACGGCAGCTCCAGCACGAAATCGTCTGCACCTGCGGCACCTGCGGTCATGCCAACATCGGCGAGTGCCGCAAAGATGCCTGCGGGACGTCACACAAGATGCGCGGCGAGGTCGCGGCACTCATCGACGAGGGCAAGCCGCACGACGAAATCATCCAGTGGTTCGTCACGAGCTACGGCAGCGAGGAAATGCTTGGGGCGCCCCTCGATAAGGGCTTCAACCGCCTCGCGTGGCTCTTTCCCTTCATGGTCGGGGGGGCGAGCGCTGTTGCCATCGGCTTCGCGGCCGTCAAGTGGACGCGGCGGTACGAGACGGCGCCCGATGCTCCCGCGCCGGCAGATCCCCGCATAGAAGAACGCCTCGACGATGAGCTCCGGAACCTCGACTGAGGTCCGGTTGCCTTCGCCTGCGCTCAGGCCAGGAAAGCCGGACCGTACCAACGAATCACTCCAGCCCTGGCAGTTTTTCGTCCTCGCCGCGCTCGTGTGCGCAACCGTCGTCACCGTCACGGTGCGCGGGCAGGGCCTGACTATCGTCGTTCTGCTCACTCTCATCATGGCCACCGTGGCGCTCGTCGGGATCGCCGCGCTGCGCACGGTACGGCCGCTTGTCTCGCCGGAGGAAGACCGGACGGCCATGGTCGGCGAGCGAACCCGCGTCGCGCTCGAGCGCGAGAAACTGCTGACGCTCAGGTCGATCAAGGAACTCGAGTTCGATCGCGCGATGGGCAAGCTGTCCGACGCCGACTGGCAGGAGATGTCGGGCCGCTTGCGCGCGCGCGCGGCCGGACTGATGAAACAGCTCGACGCCGGCAGCGGCTACCGTGAGCAGATCGAACGCGACGTGGCCAGGCGGCTCGGCGAGCCGCCGGTGGCCACGTCGACGCGCGGCAATTTCTGCACTGAGTGCGGGACGAAGAACGAAGAGGACGCGAAGTTCTGTAAGAACTGCGGGCACAAACTGTGATCAAGAGAAGCTCGCCACCACGGCGGACACGGATGTGGTGGAGATTGTTTGTCGTGGCGGCGCTCATGGCGTTGATGGCGCCGCTCGGTGCCCAGCCCGATCCCCGCCGGATGGCGGGCATTCCGCGGCCGGTTGACGACCTGCCACACGGATCCGTGTCGGTGCGCGTGATCCGTGGCGCCCTGATCAACAACATCCCGAATCAGGCCGTCGAGCTTCACGTGGGCTCCGACGCGCTCACCGTACGGACCGACGCCGACGGTCGCGCGCAGTTCGACACGCTCCCGCCGGGGGCCATCCTGAAGGCCGTGGCAATCGTCGACGGCGAGCGGCTTGAGTCGCAGGAGTTTCCCGCGCCCGCGCAGGGCGGCATCCGGCTCCTGCTCGTCGCGACCGGCGACAGCGGGTCGGCCGCCGCCTCGACAGCCCCCGCGGGGCCGCCTGCCGTTGCGGGCCAGGTCGCCATCGGCGGCCAGTCGCGGTTCATTCTCCAACCGGGCGAGGAGTCCGTGGAGGTCTACTACCTTCTCGATATTATGAACAACTCGGCGGCGCCGGTGAACCCTCCGACGCCTTTCGCGTTTGACATGCCGCCCGGCGCCACTGGCACCGGCATTCTGGAGGGATCATCCCCGCTCGCCAGCATCAACGGACTTCGGGTGACGGTCAACGGTCCGTTTCCGCCAGGAAGCACGCGGCTGCGGGTTGGCACCTCGTTCACCGTGGCATCGGGATCGTTCGATCTGGTGCAGCGTTTCCCGGCCGCGTTAGCCAACTACGCGGTGATTGTGAAGAAGGTCGGCGAGACGAAGATGAGCTCATCGCAGCTCGCCGGCCAACAGGTGCTCCCCGCACAGGGTGAGACCTTGATCGGCGCCAACGGTGCGCCGGTCGCCGCGGGACAGCCGCTGACGGTGTCGTTGACCGACATGCCGCATCACAGCGCGACACCTCGACGGACTGCCCTGGCGCTCGCGGTCGGCATCATGCTCGTGGGCGTCTGGACCGCCACGCGAAAGTACGACGATTCGGCGGTGCGCATCAACGAGCACAAGCCGCTCATCGCGCGCCGCGAGAAACTACTGGCCGATCTGGTCCGGCTCGAGCGCGGCCAGCACGATGACGGGCGCGAGGGCCGTGGGGAACACGGCGCGCGCGGCGATCACGACAGGGCCCGCCGCGAGGAAATCGTCGCCGCCCTCGAACAGGTCTACGGCGCACTCGACTTCGACGGCCTCAGTCCCGAACCCGGGCACGCCGGTGGCGTCGCCGCGTGATGGATTTCGACTCCGTTCGGCTGACCGACGTGTCGCGACACTTCGGCCGGCGACGGGCCCTGTCCAGCGTCTCTCTCACTCTCAACGCCGGTGACATCGTGGGGCTGCTCGGCCCGAATGGAGCAGGCAAGTCGACCCTCATCGGCGTGCTGGCGACGCTCGTGGCGGCGAGCGGCGGCGAGGTCCGCTACGGCCAGCACCGAGCGCGCGAGGGCGGGTCCCATCTGCGGCAGCGAATTGGTCTGCTGGCGCACGAACTGCACCTCTACGGGGAGCTGACGGCGCGGCAGAATCTGGCGTTCTTCGCGGGGCTCTACGGCCTCGATTCTGGTCCCGTCGCCGACGCGGCACTCGCGCGCGCCGGCCTGACCGACCGCGCGGGCGACCAGGTCTTCAGCTTTTCGCGCGGTATGCGGCAGCGCCTCGGGCTTGAACGCGCGCTGCTGCACCACCCTCGGCTCGTCCTGCTCGACGAGCCGTTTACCGGCCTTGATGATCGATCGGTGGGCACCGTGACCACGCGACTGCGCCAGCTCGCCGCCGACGGCGCCATCGTCCTCGTCGCGACCCACGATCTCGACCTGGCCGACGGTCTCGTGACGCGTGTGGCGATCATGCGCGGCGGCCGACTCCTCTCGGACGAGCCGGCCGCCGCGGGCCTCCGCGCGCGGTACCGCCGCGTAGTGGGCAGTGGCACGTCGTGACGCGATGTTTCTAAGAACCGCACTCCTCGTGCTCCGGAAGGATCTTGCGATCGAGATCAAGAGCTACGAGATCTTTTCCACGACGCTGTTCTTCGCCGTCGGGTGCGTGCTCGTGTTCGCGTTCGCGCTGGTGAAGGAGGGGCAGGCGCCGCCCGATTCCGCGGCCGCCATCCTGTGGATCGCGCTGCTGTTCGCGGGAACCCTCGCGCTCGGCCGGACGTTCGAGCGGGAACGGTACGGCGAAACGATCCGCGCGCTGCTTCTGGCGCCCGCGCCGCGTCCGGCGCTCTATGTCGGCAAACTCCTGGGCATCCTGTGCCTGCTCGGCCTGACCGAAGTGCTGCTGGTCCCGTTGATCGCGCTGCTCTTCAACGCGCCGCTGCTCGAGCGTCTCGCGCTGCTCCTGCCGCTGCTGGCCTGCGGCACGATCGGGTTCGCCGCCGTCGGCACGCTGTTCGCCGCGATGCTGATGCGGGCCAGGACGCGCGACGTGATGCTGCCGATCCTGTTGTATCCCATCACGATTCCGGTAATCATTGCTGGCGTACGCGGCACGTCGGCCCTGCTGGCGTCGCCGCCCGATCAGCCGACGGCCATCATGTGGCTGTCGATTCTCCTGTGCTTCGATGTGGTGTTCGTGACGCTGTCGCTCTGGACGTTCGAACCGTTGATGACGGAGTAGAAAAATGCTGCCACGGAAGACACGGAGTCAGAATGCATTAGTGTCCGTGACCTCGGTCGTCGAGCTCTTGTGAAAACGTTGTTTGTTCCCCTCGCCGTTCTGACCGCCGCGATGTTCGCGTACGCGCCATTCGCCATTGCGCAGGCGCCGTATGAGTCCACGATGCTGCTGATACAGAAGATCTTCTATTTTCACGTGCCGTCGTGGATGGCCATGTATGCCGCGATGGCCGTCTGCGGCATCGCGAGCGCCGTGCATCTGTTCAAGAATCGGCCCGCTGCCGATCGTCTGGCTGTTTCGGCGGCCGAGCTGGCCTTGCTCTTCGGCGCCATGGGGCTTGTCACCGGTCCGCTGTGGGGACGA
Organism: Vicinamibacterales bacterium; assembly: GCA_965229885.1. Classification (GTDB taxonomy): domain Bacteria; phylum Acidobacteriota; class Vicinamibacteria; order Vicinamibacterales; family CAVVIG01; genus DATLLJ01. The sequence goes on along the minus strand of CBDDJX010000003.1, from coordinate 2,057,741 downwards.
AAGGCGTGGGGCGTCTGGTGGCAATGGGACGCGCGCCTGACGATGGCCTTGCTGCTCGAGTTGGTGTTTGTTTCATATCTGCTCGTGCGGACGTACGGCGGTCCGGGATCGGACAAGCTGGCGGCAGTCGTAGGCCTTTTCGGGCTGGCCGTGTCGCCGTTTGTCTACGTCTCGGTGAACATCTGGCGCACCGTCCACCCGCTCAATACCGTCGTGCCAACCCTCAGGGCGGGAATGTTCGGCCCCTTCTGGTTCTGCGCCGTGGCCTTCCTGCTCCTGTTCACGCTCCTGCTCATGCTGCGAACACGTCTCGCCACCGGGCAGGCGAGGCTGGACGACTTGTATCTGGCTGACGAGGAATCATGACGAAACGACTCTTCGCTGTCATTGGGATGGTGCTGTTATCCGCACAGGCCTTCGCGTCTCAGGCCCCGTCCGGCCAAATCCCCACGGCGCAGGCCGAATTCCTCCCGGTCGACCAGCTGTCGCCCTCCGAGCAGCTCCCCGCCGCGCCGCTCCTCATCAGTGCGTACGCGTTCGTCTGGATTGCGGTGTTCTTCTATGTCTGGACGGTGTGGCGCCGCTTGAACGCAGTCGAGGCGGAGATGCGGGTCCTCGAGAAGCGGCAGTCGCACCGGGGGGAAGGGCCACCCCCGGAGTGAACGTAAACAGGACGCATCCGCGGTGACCGCCGGTCACTTCATCTTCATTCCGTCGGTGCTGCTCGTCGGCCTGGTGATCGGCTGGATTCTTGGATCGCGCGCAGCCAGAGACGCCTATGCGGCAGAACTGAGACGGCGCGAGGAGAGGGCGGGAAGGGCAGGAGGGTAGAGGCTTTTCACCGTCCTAGCCCAAGTCTTTTCGCCAGCACCTCAGGCAATCCCGATGTCAATATCTTCGCCTGGGTCTGTTCAATCGGATACTCGAGCCGAATTACTTCCACGTGCCGGCGGTCCGTGTCGACGATGGCGTAGGAGGCGCGAGCGTCGCCATCGCGGGGCTGGCCCACAGAGCCGGGATTCACGAGATATGTGAATCCATCCCGCAAGGTCAGCTACAGGTCGCGCATCGCCGACAGCCCGACGGTGTCCGCGGCGTCGGTCGACAGCTCCCAGGTCACTGAATAATGCGTGTGACCGAACAGGCACAGCGGCCGCTCAGAGGCTTTCAACGCATGGATCACGTTGAGTTCATCGACGAGGTACACGTCCTCATCGAACGGCGATCCGTGACAGATCTCGATCACGGGATCGACGAGAATCGGACCCACTGGCAGCGCTGCCAGCCAGGCCAGGTGATTCGGTGCCAGTGCGGCCAGCGTCCACAATGCGGCGTTTTTGGCGACGGTGTTGAAGCCTTCGGGCGGTTCGATCCCGCAGGCGACCTTGTCGTGATTGCCGCGCACGATTGCGACCGGTTCGAGTGCCTGTACGCGTTCGATGACTTCGTTGGGATTGGGGCCGTACCCCACGATATCCCCGAGCACGAGGGTCCGCTCATACCCTCGCGCGCTCGCCTCGACGAGGCACGCGTCGAGCGCTTCCAGATTCGCGTGGATGTCGGAGAGGACAAGGTAGCGCATCAGCCTGCCAGGAGCTCCTTGAGCTGCTCGACCAGTGCCTCGGCCCCGTGGCGGCCCGCATCGACGCGGATGTGCGCTTGTTGGTACGCCGCCCGGCGCAGGTGATACAGGCGTTCGAACGCCTCGCGGTCGGCGGCCAGCGGCCGTCGCCCGCCCGCGGGCACGCGCGCCAACGCGCGTTCGAGCGGAATGTCGAGCCAGACCGACAAACCGTCTGCATTAATCATGCTGCGGTTCTGGGGATCCACGAAGGTACCGCCGCCGGTCGCCACGACGACGTGGCGCACGCCGAGTTGATCGGTGAGCGCGCCGCGCTCCGCGATGCGGAAGTACGGTTCGCCATGCCTGGCGAAGATGTCGGCGACCGGCATTCGTTCACGCTGTTCCACCATCTCGTCGATGTCAATCGCGCGCCAGTCCAGCCGTCTGGCCAGTCCCCGGGCGACCGTCGTCTTGCCCGCCCCCATGAAGCCCACGAGATACACCTTTTCGGCTTTCACCTCGTGAGTCGGCCCAGTGCTTCGAAGAAACCGGGGTAGGAAATCACAACGGCGTCGGCGCCGTCAATCGTCGAGGGCTTGTCGGCCGCGAGCGCCGCGATGGCGAACGCCATGGCCATTCGATGGTCGCCGCGTGCATCGGCCACGCCACCCTTTGGGCGCTCGCCTGCCGCGGCCCGGCTGCCGGCGACCACGAAGCCGTCCGGCCGTTCGTCGGCGTCGAGGCCAAGCGCGCGGAACCCGGCGACCAGCACCGCGATGCGATCGCTTTCCTTGACCCGCAATTCGGCGGCGCCGCTGACCGTCACCTGACCGCCATGGGCAGCCAGCGCCGCGATCGCCGGCAGTTCGTCGATGAGGCCTGGGATTTCGTCGGGTAGGATTTCGATGGCCTGAACACGATCGTACGCGACCGACACCGTACCCTGCGGCTCACCGCCTTCAGTCGTCGTCATCCGCGCGTCAACCTCTACCTCGACACGCGCCCCGAAGCGGCGAAGCACCTCGAGCAGGGCCGTGCGCGTCGGATTGAGCCCGACCTGCTGGATCTCGATCCGCGATCCTGGAATCGCCGCGGCTGCGACGAGCCAGAAAGCGGCGGAGGAGAAGTCGCCAGGCACGGAGAGCCTCTGGCCGACCAAACGCTGACCTCCAGACAGCGACACGGTCAGCCTGTTGACCGAGACCGCACCTCCGAACACCACGAGCGCCCGCTCGGTGTGGTCGCGCGTTGCCGCTGGCTCGAGGACACTCGTCGTCCCGTCGGCATGGAGCCCCGCGAGCAGTACGGCGCTCTTCACCTGTGCGCTTGGGACGTCCGGGCGATGGGCGATCGCCGTGAGCCGGGCGCCGTGAACCACGAGCGGCGCGTGGCCATGAGTCGCCTCGATGCGCGCGCCCATTCGCTCGAGCGGCTCGATGATCCGGCGCATCGGCCTGGCCGAAAGGGAAGCGTCGCCGACAAATCGGCTCGTAAACGGATGGCCGGCTACGATACCCGCCATCAGCCGTATCGTCGTCCCCGAGTTGCCCGCGTCGAGCGGGCCGGCCGGCGAACTGAGACGCCCGACCCCTCGTCCCTGTACAGTAATGGGGCCGGCGGCGCCGTCGCTGGCGAGATCGCGTCCTGGGATTTCGGCGATTTCGACGCCCAGCCGCTGCAGGCAGGACAGCGTCGAGCGGCAGTCGGCGCCCGTGGAAAAATTGCTCAGCTCGGACCGGCCGTCGGCCAGGGCGGCCACCAGGGCGTAGCGATGGGAGATGGACTTATCGCCAGGCACGTGCAGGTGCCCCCGGATGCGGCGGGCAGGTGCGATGGTGACAGCGGTCAAGGAAGACATGTGAGACGATTTTAATGGAAATCCGAATGATCACACGCGTTTCGTGACGCCGGCCCGGCCGTTATTTCTCGCCACCGCGATCGAGGCGGTCGTCCGGGCCGGCAAACTGCAGATGCAGCAGTTCGGCCGCGACTTCAAGATCGAAAAAAAGGGCCCGATCGATCTGGTCACGGAGGTCGACGTCGCCGTCGAGCGCATGTTCCGCGCGCTCGTCGCCGAGCGCTTTCCCGACCATCAGGTGCTCGCGGAGGAGATGGGTGGCAGCGCCGTTGCGCCGAAGGGCCCGTGCTGGGTGTTCGACCCGATCGACGGCACGACGAACTACGCGCACGGCATCCCGATCTTCTGTGCCAGCCTCGCCCTGGAGATCGACGGCGTGGCGGAAGTGGCCGCCGTGTTCGATCCGAACCGGCAGGAGTTGTTCACCGCCGAGCGCGGCGGGGGCGCCTACCTGAACGGCCGGCGGCTGCAGGTGTCCGCCGCCACCTCACTCGTCGACGCCGTCGTCGTGACCGGCTTTCCCTACGACGTGCACGGGCGCGTTGACGAGATCGTCGGCCTGTTTGGCGCCTTCGTTGGCCAGGTGAGGGCTGTGCGGCGGCTGGGGTCGGCGGCGATCGATTTGTGCTACGTCGCGGCGGGCCGAATGGATGGTTTCTGGGAGAACGATCTGAAGCCCTGGGACATGGCTGGCGGCGCCCTGCTTGTCACCGAAGCCGGCGGGCGCGTGACGAACATGGACGGGACGCCGTTTGGTTCGCGCCGCCGCCACGTCCTCGCCTCGAACGCCCTCCTGCACGATCAGATGCTCGAGATCATCCGGCGGTTTCGCGGCGGGCGTGCTCCCGAGCGGACGGAGTGATACCGTCGAGCGACAACCCCGCCAGATGACGGTAATTTCAGGCCAGTTTCGGGCGATCACGATGGCACCGGTTCTGCTACCTGATCTTGACGACCGTGGTTTTCATGACAATGGATTACAGCTTGTGTTGTGGTTGAGCAACGGCGACTGGGAGCGAATATGCATCGACGACTGCTGTTCGTGATGGCTGTGACGCTTGTGTCGGGATCTATCGCCGCGCCCGACGCGTCGGCGCAGCAATCGGTGAATGTCTATCTTGGCGGGTTCACGCCGCGTGCGCTCGACGCGCGCCCGGACGAGGATGTCCTGGTGCAGGACGGGATCTTCCTCTCGACCGCGAATCGAACGAGCGGAATCGATATTGGTCAGTTCAATGGCGTGAGCGTCGGCGGTGAGTGGCTCTTCGCCATGACGCGCAACGTCGAAGGCGGCCTGGGTCTCGGCTTCTATCAGCACGCCGTGCCGACAGTGTACACGGATCTGGTGAACCAGAACGGCACCGAGATCGAGCAGACGCTCAAGCTTCGGATCGTTCCCTTCACCGCGACGATTCGGCTGCTGCCGTTCGGCAACGATCAACCGATTCAGCCCTACATTGGGGCGGGAGTCGGCGTGTACGGCTGGCGTTACAGCGAGACCGGGCAGTTCGTCGATCGCCAGAACAACGTCTTCACGGGCAACTTCGTCGGCAGCGGTGCCGCGACCGGACCGACGATCCTCGGCGGCGTACGCGTGCCCATCGGGCCAGCCGGCGTGGGCTTCGAAATCCGCTATCAGTCAGCGCAGGGCACGCTGCCAACCGATCAGGGCTTCGCGGGAACGACGATCGATTTGGGCGGTTACAACTATCTGTTGACGATGAACTTCAGATTCTGAAAGAAGAAAGCTCTACCACGGAGGACACGGACACGAACGGAGGTCACGGTGTTCTTAAGGATCCTCCGTTCGGCTCCGTGACCACAGTGGAAGCGGTGTTTCTTTTGTAGAGCGCGAGACCGGCTCCTTCACACACCCGCGAGTATCCGTCGAGAAAATGAGGCGCCGCGCGCGCGCGGAGCGCCAGCATGTCGCCGCCTTCCGACTTCTCCTCGATCAGGACCCACCGGACGAACGGGCGTGGCCCGCGGGTGAACGCCGACATCCAGAGGTCGCCGTTACCCTCGTGCAGGAAGTCGCTCAGGCGAAAGCCGGCGTGGGAAGCCTCCTGCATGTAGTGCCCGAGCGACCCCATGCTCGCCATGATCTTCTCGCCCGACCGCGGACTGCCGAGACACGCCGTAATCTGTTCGCGGATCGGCACGTTGGGTCTGTCCCACTGGGCCTCGACGACCATCGGCGCTGTGAGATCCAGCGGCCGTAACTCGTACGCGAGCAGTGCACACAGGATAACGATCAACGCAGAACTCGCGGAGCTCGCAGAGAATTGTGGCGCTGCGTGGTCTGCGGTTTCTGCGCTGGTCGTCGAGATCTGAAGCAGCAGACGATAGGCTAATCCGACGGCAACACCCACGCCGATGGCCTCAATCGCGATGAGCGGCACCATGTAGCGAATCCGGAACGGGTGCCCCTCGATGAACGCAAGCCAGGGAACGGCCGCCGTCGTCGCCAGCGACAGCACGACGAGCGCGGGAAGCCAGCGGGCCTTCATCAACCCCAGCATCAACAGGGCGATGACTCCCACGACAGCGACTGCGGCGATGGCGGAGCCACTCAGGCCGTGGAGGCCGTACCAGATCTCCGCCGCCGCGAGCGCGGGATGGCCGAGCGCCTTGTTTTCCGGCGTGAAGAAGCCGCTCGCCACAAACCACTCGCCGATGACGATACGGCTGAAGACGAGAAAGCCGGCGATCGCGGCGATCGGAAACAGGGCCATCGCGCCAACGCGGCGGACAGCGACGGCAAGGGGAGCACCCTGCCGCCACAGCACCCACGTCGCCACGGCCAGCGCCGAGAAGGTGACTGGCCATGCTTCGTACCGGGTGAGGCAGGCGAGTGCGAACACCCAGCCGACGGCGGCGGAGGAGAGGGCTGGTGTCGCGCAGGATTTCAGTCCTGCCGTCCAGCGCAGCAGCATCGCCACCGCCAGCGTCATCAAGCCGAGGAGCAGCGGCTCGGTCATCGGCGTGGCTTGCAGGTACAGCACGTTCGGGTTCAGCGCGAACACCGCTGCCGCCGCGAGTGTCGCCGCCGCCGATCCGGTCAGCGCGAGGACGATCCAGGAGATGGCGCCGACTGAGACCGCGAACGAGGCGATCGAGATCGCGACGGCCGACGCGCCGGAGCGGTACCACGCGTCCACCTGCACCGGCAGCGCGTTCAGCAGATGCGGCAGCGGAAGCCAGATGGCGCCGATCTGCTGCCATCCCGGCGTGATGCTGTCGATGATGCGGCGCGCGACGACGAGGTGACCGCGGGCGTCGTAATGGCTGAGCGTGAGGCCAAGTCGGTGATAGTGGACCGCGGCGATGGTTCCGCCGACGGCCGCGATCGCGGCGAGCGCGACCGGAAGGCTACGGCGGGCCGACGGTATAATCATCCGTTTATTCTATGGGCAGAATCGCCGACTGGGCACGCGGGCTTGCGATGACGCTGGGAGCGCCGGGACTCTTTCTGGTGGCCTTCCTCGATTCGTCGTTTCTCTCCCTTCCGGAGATCACCGATCTCCTCGTCGTCTGGCTGGTCACGCGCCATCCTGCGCAGGTTGTCGGGTACGTGGTGGCCGCGACCCTCGGATCGCTGACGGGCTGTCTCTTGATGTACTCCATCGGCCGCAAGGGCGGCGAGGCCCTCATTCGGAAGCGATTTGCCCAGGCCAGCGTGGAGCGCGCGATGGCCGCGTTCAAGCGTCGCGGCGTACTGGTCGTCTTGATTCCGGCCATTCTCCCGCCGCCGGCGCCATTCAAGATTTTCGTGCTGCTCGCCGGGGTCGCCGGCATCAGCACGACGAAGTTCGTGACCGCCATCCTTATCGGCCGCGGATTGCGCTACCTTGTGCTCGGTGTGCTGGCCGTCAAGTACGGCGAGCAGGCGCTGTTGTACGCGGAAGCGCACAGCCTCGAGGTGGCGATGGTCATCATCGGCCTTCTGGCAGCAGGCGTCGCAGGGTATTTCGCCTGGGCCAAAGTGCGCGACGCAAAACGCCGATAGATCTCCCGACAAATCCCGTATCATGATCCGTACTGCTGTGGCCCCGGAAATCAGCGTCGTCATTCCGATTCGCAACGAAGCGCCGTCGCTCGTCGAACTTCACCGGGAGCTCACCGAGACGCTGACGACGTGGGGTCGTCCGTACGAGATCCTGATCGTCGATGACGGCAGCACGGACGAAAGCTTTTCGGTTCTTTCCCGGCTGCAGGCACTCGATCCGCATCTGCGGGTCATCCGGTTCCGACGCAACTTCGGCCAGACGGCGGCGTTCGCCGCGGGGTTCGACCACGCGGGCGGCCGCATCATCGTCACCTCCGATGGCGATCTCCAGAACGATCCGCGCGACATCCCGAAGATGATCGAGATACTCGATCGCGGGCACGACATCGTCTGCGGTTGGCGGAAGGTCCGGAAGGATCCGTTCCTGTCGCGCCGCCTGCCGTCCACCATCGCCAACCGGCTGATTTCGTTTGCGACCGGCGTGCACCTGCATGATTACGGCTGCTCGCTGAAGGTATTTCGAGCCGACGTGGTCAAGCCGCTCAGGCTGTACGGCGAGATGCATCGCTTTCTGCCTGCGATCGCGAGCGAACAGGGCGTCTCGATCGCCGAGGTCACCGTGAATCACCGCGAGCGCCGGTACGGGCGGTCGAAGTACGGCGTCGGCCGCACCATTCGCGTCCTCCTCGACCTGCTGACGGTCAAGTTCCTTCTGAGCTACTCGACGAGGCCGCTGCAGATGTTCGGTTTGATCGGGTTCGCGACGGGAGTGCCCGGCTTCGCGATCCTCGCCTGGCTGGCCTACGTGCGGCTCACAGGGCAGCAGTCGATCGGCGGACGGCCCATCCTGCTCTTTGGCATCCTGCTGATCTTCACCAGCGTGCAGCTCATCACGCTCGGACTGCTGGCCGAGTTGATGTCGCGCACCTATCACGAGTCGCAGAATAAACCGATCTACGCGATTCGCGAAATCCTTGAAGGCACACCGCTCGAGAAGGCGTCGGTCCGTCGCTGATCGTCGCCCTATCGAGTGGCAATCCACACGCCGAGGAATCGGTCGTCCTCCGTCTTCGAGTCCACCGCCGAGGGTCGAAAGCCCCGAGCCGAGGCGAGACGCAGCAGCGCCGCCGACCGCCGTGGATCTGTCGGGACTTCGGCGACCTATTCTTCGCCGGGCCCGAGTGCCAGCGCCTGACGCCACGCGCCGCTGACGAGCGTCACCTCGTTGGACACCGGCCCATTGCGCACGAATAGGTGGAGCACGCCCGGTTGGTCCGGCCGAACCACGAAGTCCGCACGACCCGCACCCCCAACCCAGATGCCTTCGGGCTCTACCCACGACGTACCACCGAGCGCGAAGACCGTGGCCGACCCGTACGCGTACCGTGCCCCGCCTCGCGACCATCGGCGGGCCGGTCGGCCCGGGGAACCACCGACGCCGCGCGGACGGTGAGATCGCGGACGTGTTGCTGCGCGTCGCCATCGAGATCAATCTGCAGCCCGGCGATGGCGACGGGGATCGGCAGCTCCCGCTTCCAGACGCGCTCGAGCTCGGCGACATCCCATTCCGCCAGGGCGGGCGTTCGCGGATCGGTGCGCACTCGAATGTGCCCGGCCGGCGAACCGACCACCGTCCCACTGATTTGGTAAACGGCGGGCGGCAGATGGGTCATCTCCGACCATTCCCGGCGAGGGCTGGTCGAGAGCGTTCTCGCCAGCACGACTTCTCCCGGCAACTCGGCGAGAGGCACGCGGTGGAACGGGCGGTACGCGAGCGCCAGCTGGCCGCTGTCCGCACGGTACCGCGCCAGCACGGCTGCTCCCGCCGACGCTGGCGTCGCGGCGTCGACGTGATTCCCGCGCCACACCAAGGAGACGGCTGCCATTGTGGCGACTTCCAGCGCCAGTCCAAGTTTCACGGCGCTGCCTCGTCGTCGATCGAACAGCCGGGCAAACCCCACAGCGGCGGCGATCGCCAGCAGCCAGATGCCCGTCTGAACTGCAACCGTGCCTGGCGGATTCTGAACGAGACTCGGCAGCGCTTTTGTCAGGTCGACGACGGGCGACAGCCACAGCGCGAGCCGCGACACGCCGTCGCGGAAGTTGAAGACGAAGGCGCCCCGGTCAACCGCGGCAACCGTGGCGGTCATCAAGAGGCTGACGAGCAGCGTGCATCCGCCAAACACCCGTCCGACCGGGCGGCTGGCCTCAGTCATCCACACGGCAGCGGGAACAACCATGAGCAGCACGACCGGAACCAGAAATCGTGCGGGCGTGCTCGTGCCGGCCCACCACATGTAAAAGAAGGTCACGACGAGACCGTACGGCACGGCGATCAGGAGCAGCTCAACGGCGAGCCGCCGGCGGCCGCGCCACAGCATGGTGACGAGGCCCGCGAACGCGCAGAGGAACACGGGCGCTGTCGCGAGCAGCCCGAACTGCTGGTCCACGAGAACGCCGGGACCACCGCGCACGATGTTGCCAAGCGCGACATCGGTCTGCCCGCCATACGGCGCCGATGGGTTCGGCGTCCCATAGATCGCCTAAAAGAACATCAGCCATGAGACAGCGCTGATGAGCGGCAGGGCAAGCAGCGCCGTCATCCTCTTCACGCGATCCTGTTCGCCGAACAGACGACCGACGACGGCGGCTGCCGCACAGGCGGCGATCACGGAAAATCGCGTGTGCAGCCAGGGCAGGATCGCCAGCGCGGCGCCGACGAGGACAAGCCGGCGGGGCAGGCGGGCCCGTCGGGCCACGAGCGGCAGCGAGGCCATCAGCGTCAACACCGCGCCCGGCGTCTGGAAACACACTCCCCGTGAGGAAGAAATACGGGATCGAGAGGCTGACGGTCGCCCAACCGAACCAACTGGCGGAGCGATCGCCGGTTACGTGCCAGGCAATGACCCACGCCAGCCCGCTTCCGACCGCGCCGAACACGGCGAGCGCGGCCACGACACCAGGGTAGCCGAGCACAGCAAAAAACGGAGCCACAAGCAGCGGCAGGCCCGGCGCGTGGATCGAGTAGATCTCGTCGTTCGTGCCCCGACGCCGGAAATCAGGCTTGAGTCCGCCGCTCGAGTACGCGCGATAGTCGCGCTCGCGATGATTGTTCTCAATCCGGAGGTCGTGATCTCCGAGAAGGCTCTGCGTGATGATCAAGTAGTGTGGTTCATCGCCGTTCGGATGCTGCGGTGCCACCGCCCAGGCGGCGAGGCCGTACGCGGTGAGGCTCAATACGCCAGCAAGCGCCGCCTCTCGCAGGGGGCGACCGCCATTCGCACGTCCCAGGAGACGACCGATGCCGCCCAGCCGGGGTACGACCAGCGTGGCGCCAATGGCCACCCAAACCCACGCGACGACGTGCCCGGTCCAGATAAAGGCGGCCAGCGGCAGTCGAAGCGGCAACCACGGCAGCAGCAGGACCGCCGACAGCCAGAGCGGCTCGACCTCTTGCGAAGTCGGACGCGCCACGATGGTGACGAACGCCGCCAGCAACAACAGCGCAGCGAGTCAGACAGGCGATGGGAGGAGGCCGACGTACGCTGCGCGATTGTGGGTATCAAGGAAGGCCACCGCGCCGAACGAAACCCACAGCGCCACAGCGCAGCACAGCATGGCGCCGGCTGCCGCAAGCGACGATGCGTGCGTGCGCAGGGTCATCTGACGAGCTGAAGCATGCTATTATGCGACATCGGCATCGGTCACGGACATCCCACGCGCAATCCACTTTGCGATCCACTTACGAGAAAGGCCAGGTGATGCGAAGGTTCTCGATCCTCCTCACGGTTATTTGCCTCGGCGTCGCGGCTAGCGCGCAGGCCCAGGGCGGGGCCGGTTCCCGGTCGTCTCAGACGTATGGCGAGTTCGTGGCAGGGCCGACGTTCGGCAAAGACGCAATTGAGGCGTCGTTTGGACTGGAAGCAGGGTTTCCCTATAAAGCGCTCCGCATCTTCGTCGAAGGTGGCGTGATGCGCGATGTCCTGTCGGCCGAGCTGGTGACAGCGGCCACAGTCATTTCGAACTTCCTGGAAACGTTTGGCACGTCGGCCTTCACGCTCAAGCAACCTGTGGGCTACGTGGCCGCCGGTCTTCGCTACAACCTAGTCGACCACCACCGGATCCGCCCCTATCTGTCCGTGGGCTTCGGTGGCGCGAGAGTTACCAAGAACGTCTCGTTCTTCGTGAATGGGGCCGACGTGACGGACCAGCTTCTGGAGACGTTCGGCGTGCAGCTCGGCGCCGACCTCGCGGGCGATGAAACGAGACCATTCCTTGAGGCCGGGCTGGGGGCGCACATCAGCATCGGCGACCGCATCATGGCTGACGCGTCCTACCGGTATGGGCGCGTATTCCTGATCGAACCGGGCATGATCATCCCTCGGGTGCAGTTTGGAATCGGGGTCGGCTTCTAGCCTCGTGCAACGCGCGGGCGGCGCGAAGCAGGAAACCGCGAAGCAGGAAACAGAGAAGCAGGAGAGAGGCGTGTCGAGCCATAAGTAAGTGTTACCGGGCGGCGCGTCGTCGCGCCATATTTGGTGTTACCGACGGGGAGAGGTCTTTGAGCGACAGGGCCGCGGAGACCCACGCGGTCTTTGCGTGTGTCTCCGCGGCCCCCGCCGTCGAGGGCACCAGCCCGCGCCGATGATTCGCGAGGGCATAGACCCGCGCGAGCTTGCGGTCAATGCGCGCCGCGAGCGCGAACGGATCGGCCGGTCCCGCTGGCGCACGAGCGCCACCACCTTCGCGGCGTGGGCCTGCGGGCAGGCCTGGACGCGCTCCAACGGGGTCTGCGGCGCGTCGTAGTACCGGCGCCGGCGGGCGCCGATGCGTTCTTTGCGCTGGAGTTGCACCGACGGCAGAAAGAGATTCTGCAACAGCCGCAGGTCGGCCTACACATCGTTCATCGCTGCGAGGGCCCCCGCCGAGTCATACCGCACATAGCCCATCAGCTTCCGGACGTGGGCCCAGTTCTTTTGTTCGATATGCGCGTTGTCGTTCTTCTTGTACGGCCGCCCCCCGCGCAAGTGGTCGAGCCGTTCCTGGACCCGGACCTGACTTTTCCCCATGACGGCGCCGTGTTCGACCCAGGTGGTCTGAATGTCGGTGAGATTCAGCGTATGGAGGAAGTCCCCATCGGCGCGGTCGCCCGAGTGACTCACCAGGTCCACCTCGGTGAAGCCGGGCTCGGTGACGTCCCAGTGATCGGTCTTGCCCAGAATGTGGTGCTTCAACAGCGGGCCGGGTTTGGTGCGCCCATACAGCCGTCGGCGGATCGTGCGCTGGTCGGGCGCCAGCAGGCGATCGATCTGGCGCGGGCTGATGGTGCGCACCTTCGCTTCGGTGGCGGGCGACACCGCGAGGCGGCGGCGGGCCCACGGATCGCCCGCGCCGCGACCCAGACCGCCCGGAGTGCCCGCACCCCCGCGGCGTCATAGCGCGTGGGTCGGCCCCGACGCGGGCCCCGCGGGGGCCGCACGGCTGGCCGCCGCCAGGCCCGAATGATCGCCTTCCGATGGTAGCCCGTCACCGTCACCGCCTCTGTGAGCACGCGCCCCTTCTCCGTCCGCGAGGCCCCCACGTACCGGTCCCGCATCGGCGCCAAATACTCCGGCCTCGCCTGTGGTCCCACGCGGGTACCCTCTCTGTGGCACACCCGCTTGGGTAACACCCTTTAGGGCGCGACGATCTTTCCTTCGGTCACACTTACCATGGCGCGATACGAGAGGTTGACGGCTCCAGTCGGACTGATGTAGCATCCCGATACCTTCCCGATCGGTGGCGAGCTTCCCAGCTTTCGCCGCGGTACAAAGCTTTGGCGGCGTTTCGTTCGCGATAAGGCTTATGAAGCAAACACCTGTGCGCGTTTACTGCCTGCTGTCGTCGCTCGCGCTCGCGCTCGTGATGGCCTGTACCTCACCCACACAGCCCCGGGTTTCGTCGAGCACGCCGCTACTCAACAACCCGGCTGATGGGAGCGTGGTCGCCTTCGCCGCGCAGCCGCATACGTTGGTGATCGGCAACGCGGTGTCAACCACGACCGAGGAGCCGACCTATACCTTTGAGGTCGCCGCCGACGCGGAGTTCTCAGAGATCGTGTTCAGCAGGAGTGGCGTCCAGCAGGGCGGCGACGGACAGACCTCCGTGACGATCGACAGGCTTCCTCACTCGACCACCTACTTCTGGCGCGCGCAGATCGAGAACGGCGGCGAGTTGGGCCCAGCGCCGAAACTGACTAGCTTCTCCATCGGCCCTGAAGTCGTTCTGGAGGCGCCAGTGCTGGCGACCCCCGCGCAGGACGGGTCGGGGACGGACACGCCCACTCTCACCGTCAACAACGCGCAGCGGACCGGTCCCGCCGGAGAGGTCTTCTACCGATTCGAAATCTCCGAGCAGGCCGATTTCAGCTCACTCGTGTATGAAGCGACTGTCCCCGAGCAGGCCGGCTCCGCTTCCACCAGCCACAGTGTGACCAAGCAGCTCGAGGAGAAGAACTATTTTTGGCGGGCGCAGGCGACGAGCCCGTCGAGCGCCGCCACGAGCCCGTTTTCGACGGCTAACTTGTTTAAGGTGTCTAAAGGCGTCGACCTGGCGACGGCGACCATCGTGATCGGACCGCAGAACATCGCGGACTGGCCGGAAAGATCGCAGATCACGGATGCGTATGTCACATCAAATGGGCTCTGCATCTACCATTCCCACTTGGGACTTTGGCCGCCGGCGCCCTTTGGCGATACCACGACTGAAGGAAACCAGTGGGTCTTCGCCTTGATTAACGGACAGTGGATCGGCGGCGCGGCTGACTACTATCGCCCCAGGCAGGCTTGCAAGGCGCTCGATGCCCAAAGCATCGGGCGGGACGCCTTCTATCAGACACCGAACTCGCCAGTGTATTCCTGGCAACCAGTGAGTGGCGAAGTGTTCGCCGTCATGGTGAGCACGCCGGCGCGCGCGTGGCCCACTTACAAAACATGGGACGAGCGAAGCAACGTCGTTCTCATCAAGTGGCCGTAAGCCCGGTTTAGCTCCAACTGCACTAAACTTCCGGAAAATACCATCCGATAAGCCTCATAGCCATGCATGGAGGCTTGTACCTTGCAACCGCGGCGGTTATTGCCGTGCTCGCGTCGACCGGGTGCGTGTCGAAGAGTGCGAATCCGCTCAGCCCATCGATCGCCGGGCCCATTCCTGGCGTCGAGATCTCGACGCCCCAGACCATCCAGCCCGCCGGGGGGAAGAAGATTCCCTTCGATCAGCAGCCGGTGACATTAACCGTCAACAACGTCTCGACCTCGGGCGTCCGTCCTTTGTCGTACCTCTTCGAGATGGCCACCGATCCAAACTTCGGCCGCTTGGTGCTGTCACGGGCGGGCGTTGCGCCTGGCGCCTCTGGGCAGACGAGTCTGCGCCTGACGGATCCGCTCGAGATAGGCCGCGTCTATTACTGGCGGGTTCGAGGGCAGGACGGTGCAAACACCGGGCCCTATTCCGCACCTGCGAACTTCAGTATCTATACGCCGGTCGTGCTTTCAGCTCCCGGACCGATCTCGCCCATTGACAACGTGGCCGTGGACTCGCTGCGTCCCAGGTTCTCATTTACCAATGCCCAGAGAGAGGGTCCGGCGGGAGCGGTGATCTACACAATAGAGACCTCCGAGACCAGCAGCTTCGCGAACGCTGTATCGGTCGCTGTGGCCGAACAGGCTGGCCAGACCAGTCTCGATTCGCCGCAGGATCTTCCCGCAGGCAAGCAGATCTTCTGGCGTGTTCGCGCCTCCGATCCCACGACCGTCGGTCCCTGGTCGACGATTCAGGTCTTCAAGACTCCCGGCGCGCCGGCTGGGGGTGGCGGCGGCGTGTTTTCGCCGGACGACGGGCTTGATCTGGGCAGCGTGATTATCCAGAAAGGTCCGGGCAGCATCACGGGATGGACGGTAGGCTCCCGGATCACGCAGGTGCGGCAGGGCCCTGAAAACTCCGGAGAGCTGTGCATCTGGCACGATCAGCTCGGCAGATGGCCCTCGGTGATCTTCTTCAACGACCCCAATACGCTGGTTGAGGGCAACCAGTGGGTGTTCGCCAACATCGGCGGGCAGTGGTACGGCGGTGCCGCCGACTGGTATCGACCAGGTCAGGCGTGTAAAGGCGTGGATGCCAGCAGCATCGGTCGTGACGCGTTCGACCAGGAGCCGCTGCACTCGTGGGTTCCGCAACCGGGCGAGCTGTTTGGGGTCATGAGCTCGACGCCGGCCCGCGCGTGGCCCGACATGCGGACGCTCGACCAGCGCACGAATATCGTGCTGCTGCACTGGCAGTAGACCAGTGGAGCTAACTCGATCCCCTCGTCAGCAAGAAGCGCCGCGCCGCGGAGGCCGAGACGGCCAACGCCCCTGCACAGAGCGCCAGGGCCACAGGCAGGGCCCAGGCTAAAGCTCGATCGCCGAGGTACACCAGACCCTCGCTCGCCTTCCAGTCCCAGTTCGGCGATCTGGCCCACGGCTCCATCGCATGTTCCATATACAGCTCTAGAACAACGCCGAGGGAGAAATCGACACATAGTCCCAACCAGAGAAGAAGGCCGACCGGACGTGGAAGTCGCGGGAATTCGGCGGCGACGAGCACTAGCGCGATGTAGACCAGCGGCTGCAGGCAGATGTGCGCCAGCCCGGAGTGGATCCGCTCGCCGACCACCGCAATCCCGATGACGACTTCGAAGGGGATGAACAGTGCCCACCAACGCCTCTCACGGCTGGGCAACCGCGATTCCGATGGGCGCATCGCCTGGACCACCAGCCAGCCGGTGATGAGAAATCCGACTGAGCCCATCGCCAGAAGCAGATTCACCTGATAGAGCATGAAGACGCGGTCGATGAGCAGCCGCAGCGGCCCATCGACCGGCTGGCCGGCAAAGATGTGGGGCCGAAGGGAATCCCAGATGTTGCCGCCGATCTTGGCCAGGTTCTCTTGCAGTCCCAGCGGAGCAGTTCCGGCCACGCTCGTATTGCGCAGAAACGTGCCCCGAACGCCGTAGCGGGCAATCGCCCACCCAAACCACGTCGCCAACAACGCCGCGGCCGGCACAACCGCACCAAGGAGTTCGAGGAGGCGCCTTGCGCGGAACGGCCACACCGCGATCAGATAGTGCAATCCCAGAAACAGTCCGAACGGCGCCGCCGAGAAGTGAACCAGACATCCGGCGGCCACACTGAGGAACGCCGCTGACAGTCGAATGGAATCGCGCTTTCTCCATCCAGAGAGATAGAACCACACGGCCAGCAGGACGAACATGGCGGTGAGTACCCTGGTCCAGGCGTACGTCGTGTTCATGAAGAACATCGGATTCGCTCCGAGCACCACGGCCAGCAACCCGTACCGGAGCCCCCGTCTCGATACGAGTCTGGCGATCAGGCAACAGGGAAAGAAGACCGACACATTGAGGACTGAGAACACGATCTGGTAGAGCGCGAAGTCGGTGCCGACCTGGGCCAGGAAATGTCCGGTGAGCAGGTTCATCAGCGGCGGGCGAGCCGTGAGTAGGTACCGACCGATGTACAGAAAATCGTCGGGCTTCGGCTCAACGAAGTTCATGCTCCGCTGATAGTGCTCAACCCAGTCACAGCAATGCTCGCCTCCTGAGTAGTGACGGATCAGCAAGAGCGTGCCAATCGTCCAGAGCAGGAGCCAGCCGAAGGCCACCACCGCGCGGCGTAGCCGGGCCGACTGAAACAGGCGCCTGGCGTCGCGGTACGTGGCTGCGGTGGCGACGCCGCATGCCAGGCTGATCGCAAAGTTCGCCGCTGCTGACAAGCCGATCCAGAACGAGGCGAAGGCGAGGAGGTACACGATGACCAGCGACAGCGCGATAGAGGCGGTGAATTTCTCGACCGGGTCCCAACGGAGTCGCCTGACGACAAGGAAGCCCGGCCCGAAGCACGAAAGCAGCAGCAGCAGGCCGAGAAGTAATGTTTGCCAGATCATTCGCCGACTGCCTTTCGCGCGAGCACGTAGCCCCACTGAGGCCAGTGGACGATCGGCTCCGCGCCACGCTCTCGCAGGTAGTCGATCACTTCGAGGGTATCGGAGATGTAGACCGCGTCGGCGTCCGGAAACCACTCGGCGGAGGTGAGCGCCACTGGACGGCAATGAATGAGAAATCGACTCCCTTCGGCACGGCGAGGATGATGACGCCGCAGGTAGAGTGGGTACCACACGCGGTGGTGATACACATGCCACAGGACATCCAGGACGCTTACCGACCGAAGCTTGTTGGCGAAGGACCGGGCGGAAAGTCCGTAGTCGAACGACTTCAGATACGACTTGTGTCGAAAGGGTGGCGTCAGGATCGCGATCAAACCGCCCGGGCGGGCCAGCCGCAGCATTTCATCCAGCAACCGATGAGGCCACACGCAATGCTCGATGACGTAGAGGCTCATCACGACATCGGCCGACGCAGAGGGCAGCGGCACGTCGTAAAGCGACGCCGCGATGAACGCGTGCTCGGGCCATCGATCGCGATTGGCGGCAATCTGCGCTTCCGACCAATCGACGCCGGTATAGTGACCCAGGCGCTCGCGCAGGTGTCGGCACGGGTGGGCCGAGCCACATCCCAGGTCGAGGACCGAGCTTCCGACTGGAATGGCGGATCGCAGGTGGAGGTGAGGGGCAAACTGCGGAGACCATTCGGCATTGATGGTCTCGGCCGTTCGGAAGTACTGCGTGGCCACCGGGCTGTTGTAGAATGCCGCCAGCGAACGGTTGAGCTCGGCGAGGTCCGGTTGCGCAGCCGCGTCCAGCGCGCTGGCGAGCGGCACCTGGGGAAACAGGAGCTCCCTGAGGCGGCTGACGCGACTGAGGCTCCGAGGGTGGTCCGGAGGGTGGACTGTCACGACCGCGCGGCCCGCTTCCGGGCCAGGCTGGCGAAGAGGTCCGCGTAGCGGGCACACACGACGGCCTGGTCAAAGTCGCGGACGGCCGTCGCGTGGCCGGCATCCCCCAATCGGCGTCGAAGCCCAGCATTGCCGATCATTCGCCGCAACTGACGGGCCAGTCCCTCGGGATCGCGCGGCTCGCACATCAGCGCGTTGCCGCCGTCTGTCAGGTACTCGACCATCCCACCCACGCGGGTCGCCACCACAGGCAACCCGCTCGCCATCGCTTCGATGACGCCGAAGGGGGCCGCCTCCCAGTGCGACGGCTGCACCAGCAGGTCGGCCGCGCGGAGCAGCCGTTCGGGCTCGCCCGTTGCGCCCAAGAATCTGACACGCCCCTGCATCTTGTGCTCGTCCACGAACGCGCGCGCGGCGGGGCCGACGTTGAACGAATGTCCCTCCATGTCGGGGCCCGCCACGCACAGCAGGGCCGTTTCGTCGGCCAGACCCCGCCATGCGGACAGCAGGTCCATCAGCCCCTTCTCGAGGCTCAGCCTCGCGAGGAACAGGCAGATCACGCGGTCGGTTGGCCAACCCCATTCTTCCCTGAGCTGCGCGCGCTCGGCAGACTCCGGCGGTCGAAAGCGCTGCACGTCCACGCTGTTGGGCAGGTAGTGGACGCGCTCAGCAGGAATACCGCAATCGAGCGCCTCGCGCTCGATTGCCCGGGTGATGGCCGGGTAGGCGTCGGCCATCGCGTAGATTCGTCGAAGCGGCCAGCGGAGGATGCGCGCCAGCCACCCTGAGGTGCCGACGTGCAGGCGCTTGAGCAGCGGATCCAGGTTCGCGGCGGAGAGAACGCCCAGCGCCGCCGTTCCCATCACCGACGGGCAACCGAGCAGACGGGCCGCCAGGATGCCGGCTACTCCGACCCCACGGTAATCCGGCGAGAAGACGAGGTCAAACTCACCGCGGCGCCGAATCATCGTCCAGAACACACTCGGCAGCATCAGCCACTTCTGCACGCTCGATCGAGGGCCGCTCGGAGCCACCCGCATGATGGTCACGCCGTCGATCACCTCATGACGCGGCGCCTCACGTCCCACGCGCTTGGTCAGGACCATCACGCCGAAGTTCCTGTGCCGCAGATAGGTCGCGAGCTGGCGCGCGTTGGTCTCCGAGCCTCCGATGATCGGGTGATAGTAGGCTGACAGCAGCAGAATGCGGACAATGCTCATCAGATGATCGTGGGGCAGTGAGGCGCTCACACCTCCGAAAAAAAATACCGCCGCTGTCGCCCCGGGAGGCAGAGAAGGAACTTTCCATTCAAACGCATGAGCCGTCTCGGATCGTCGCCGGGCCGGGCACCTTGGCGCCCGAACATGTCCTCGAGAAACGCGGTGTCGTACCCGGCGCGCCGCACGGCGCCCCTGGCGATGACGCCAGCGATACCCCAGGGCAGGGCGATATGCCTGACCGCACTGGTCCCAAGCCGTGCGCCCAGTTCGGCGCGGCTTCGCTCGAGTTCGTCGTCGATCGCTTTGGCCTGTTGCGCCGTCGACTCGAATTCGCCTTGACGCTCTGGCAGGACTCGCTCGAGTTCGACTCGCCAATCGGGGCGATCGAAGAAGGCGGCGCCGGCGTGCGCCGCCACGTACGCCTGCGCGCGCTCGATCACGTCCGGGTCCACCAGGAACCGTCGTCCGTCGGACATCCGCGAGCGCCGCACGTAGAGGGGAGCCCCGAGAGCTGACGGTGCGAGAAAGCGCGGACCCCCGTCCGTCGACGACGTCGACAACATCGACAACAGGGGCCGGCTCAGCACGTGCTCGCGCGCAAACGCCGGCGTGACGAATCCCACCGGCCGGTCCGAGCAGAAGATCGACGCGTGGGTCAGCGTGTGGGATTGCACGTCAATCGTGCCGGATGCGTGAAGGGCCTGGAGTTCGGGCCACGTCACAAACGGGACGTCGGATTCGTCCGCAGCACTCGGGTTGGCGGTGCCGTTGTCGACGGTCGGCCGCGGCCCCTTCGCGTCGGTGATGCGGGCGGGAATCGCAAAGGCGATGGCCTTGAGGCCATATTTGCGCAACAAGGGAGCCGCAACCGTCCACAGCGAGGCGCGCGCATCATCGAAGGTCAGCGCCACTCGGCGGGGGCCTGGGGCCGGCCCTCGCCGGACATATTGCGCCAGTTCATCACTCGTCACGGTGCGATAACCATTGTCGGCCAGGTGGCGCAGCCGGGGCTCGAGGTACTCCGGCGTCACCTCGTGCAGATGGAAAACCGGCAAGAGGCGGCCGAGGGATCCGCCAAAAAGAAATGTCGGATAGCGGCCCGTCAGCAGGTCCAGCACGCCCCGCACCGTGCCGCCACGCTCCGCGAACGGCACTCGCCGCGACCCGTGGTACATGTCGGCCACTAGCGCCTCTTCACGGCCTGCACGTACAGATTCGTGCGGAATGCGAGCGGCAGCCGATCCGGATTGACCACAGCCAGCGTCGCCAGGCCCAGCCCCCCGAGATAGCGGCGGACTTTTTGCCGAAAGAACTCATTGACCACCGGCACGTCGAAGGCACGCACGTCGAAGCCGTGCTGCGATAGCCGCGCCTCCAGCTGTCCGAGGGTGTGCAGCGAGCAGTGATCTTCTCTGAACTTCGTAAAGCTGCGCCAGCGGATGGTCTCGAACACCACGTTGGTCCATTTGTTCGGCGTCTGGATCAAGTAGGACCCGTTCGGCCGAAGCACCCGACGCACTTCCTCGAGATGCGCATCTGACGCATGGATGTGCTCGAAGACGTCAAAGCTCAGGACGAGGTCGAATGAGGAATCCGGAAAGGGTAGTTCGACATTCCTTGTGAGCTGAAGGGGGAGGTCGCCGTACCAGTGTCTGGCCTCCGCGACCAGTTCAGCATTGACGTCGACGCCGTGGACGCGGTGCCCCTGGCTCCGCAGAAAATTGAGCATCGTGCCGGTGCCCGCGCCGATTTCGAGGATCTCGGGGTCGTTCGCCAGCGCCCGACTTCGCTCGAGGAACTGGATGTTCGCCTGTGTGTTGCCGAACTCACGCGGTCCGTGGCTGGCCGGCGGCGCCTCCGGCTTCCCGAGTCGCACCACTTTGAGAATCTGCACGAGCAGCACGATGACCGTCAGGGCTTCTGACGCGACCGTCGCCCATGCGGAGCCCTGGATGCCCCACCGCGGGATGAACAGGAGATTCAAACCGACGTTGCTGCCCAGACTGATGACGGTCACCCCGAGCAGGCGCCGGTCCAGATTGGTGGCAATCGCAGCCGCGTGCAAAATCCAGGTGCAGAAGACGAACACGGCGCCCCCGGCCAGAATCCGCAATGGGGCAACTGCGGGCGCGTACGCGGGGCCAAAGAGGAGCGCGACCACCGGGCCCGCGGCCCACACGGCCACGCCTCCCAGCACGATCCCGAGCCCCGCCGACGCGCCGAGCGCGCGGAGCAGCATCCGGCGAAGCGCGACCTGATCCTGGACAAAGAGATAGGACAGACGCGGCGTCAGGACAGCACCCAGAATCGAGGGTACGTACGTCAGGCCCTCGTAGACGCGGTACGCAGCGGCGTACAGGCCGGTTTCTTCGTTGCTCCTCATCACGCCCAGCATGATGGTGTCGATGTACGTGCACAGGTTGAAGGCCACGACGAAGAGCCCGAGCGGCAGGGCTCCGGCCTGGAGTTCTCGCCACGCCGACCGGTTGAACGAGGGCAAGGGGACTCCGACCACGCGCGACATCATCGCCATCACGGCGAGCAGCATGACCAGCCTGGCGCCGACGAAGGCCAGGGCCAGGCCAAGCAGTCCGTAGCCCAGGGCCATCACGACGGTCCCGACGACGAGGAGCACCACGCGATCGGCCACCACGGTCGCGGCCTCGATGTCGAACCGGTCGATGCCTTGCAGCACCCCGCGAATCGTGAGGAGGTACGAGCGGATCGCCGAAGAAAAGCCCAGCAGGTAGCAGGCTTGAATCACCGCAGGGTCGGTCCGCAATAGCGGGGCGGTCACGAGCATCAGGACCAGGCCGACAGCCACCCACACGCACTTCAGCCCGAGCACGTCGCGGAACACCCGACGAGCGGACGACCTGTCGCGGGCGATGGCCCGCACCGTGACGTGTCCCAGGCCGATATCCATGACGGTCTCGACGATGGTCGCCAGCGCGAGCGCGTACGCAAAGCGGCCGTAGTCGGCCGCATTCAGCAGCCGAGCCGCGGCGATGAGCAGAACCAGCAGCAGCGCCGCGCTGCCGGCCGTAATCGTGGCGTACCCGCTGTTGACGAGCAAGGAGGCACGAGGCGTCTCGCCACGCTCACTCATGCCGCGAGGACCGTGCCTTTCAGGAGCCTCCAGTACCCACTCAGAAACGATTCGTACGCGCCCTTTCCAAGGCGAACCAACGGGTTTCGTGCCAGATCCTCCCGGACGATCAGCTGGTCGCTGCAGAGCAGATCGGGATCCCGCACGCGGCGGATTCGATGCATCAGCGCGCGGTCTCGCCCGAGGGCAGGGAGCATGGCGATGAGGCCCCACACGGCCTTCCAGTACGTGCGGCCGTGGCCCGCCGCGTGCAACACCACCAGTTGCAGCGGTTCGTGAATCGCCAGACAGGGGAGAATCAGGAGGAGCGTCCGCCACTCGTAGTTCTTCAACATGAAGTGCCAGCGGTTTCGGATCTGGTAATAGAAGAGCCAGCTTCCGCGCGGACGACTCTGGTGCAGCACGAGGGCATCGGGGAGCTCGAGGATCCGGTAGCCTGCGAGCCGAATGCGATGGGTGAAATCGCCATCTTCCTTCCCGATGAAGTACCGCTCGTCGAATAGACCCACATCGAGCGCCGCCTGACGATCGAGAAGCAAGCCGCAGGTCGGCGCGACGTTCACGTCGAGCGGGACCGGCCCCCGCTCGGCGAGCGGACGATCGAGCCACGGGTTGACGGCTTCGCAGATGTAATGCAGGCGGCCGCCGGCGTACTGGATCGTGTCTGGCGCGCCGGCGTGCACGACGACAGGGCTGCCAATCTTGATGGCGGAATCGGCGGCCATGGCCGCACGCAGACGCTGGATCGTTCGAGGCTGCACTTGCACGTCGGCGTCCATCAGGAACACGTAGGGCTGACCGGTGAGCCGAATGCCCGCATTGCGGCCCGGACTCGGACCGTCATTGTGCTCGAGCGTGGTCACGCGGACCGCCGGGTACGTCTGGCGCAGCCAGTCCGCCGTACCATCGGTACTCGCCACGTCGACCACCAGAATCCGTTCGTGCGGGCACTCGGCCACGTCGAGCGAGGCCAATGTCAATATCAACGTGTCACGGTTATTGTGGGAGACGATGGCGACGCCAACGTCTGTCGGAAAACTATTGTTCATACGGACGCGAAGAGCCACCGAGAATGAATGCGGGGAACCGTATTATGCCACGATCCCTTCGTCGACTGGCGCGCGGCGACCTGGCGCCCGTCCGAGCCAGCATGCCATGTACACTGGGCATGTTTGTTCCGCAAGCCCTGCTCACAGATGCGTGCCGGCGCGCGCGCGGTCGGATTCGGCCTGTGCGCATTCTCGATCGTCGCATGCAATGGCCCCACCTCGCCGGAATCCTCCCCGGGTTCCCCCCCGGCCATCTCGTGTCCATCTCCCCAAACCATCCAATCGCTCGACGGGCTTCCGACGTCGGTGGCCTACGGGGTCGCAGTCACGACCGGCGGCACGCCGCCCGTCACCACGACGTGCGCTCCCCAGAGCGGCTCCACCTTTCCCATCGGGTCCACCACCGTGACGTGCACGGCCATCGACGCGGACCACCGGGCCAGTTCGTGCCAGTTCCTCGTGATCGTCGCGCCGCCCCCTACGCTCTCGCTCACCCGGTTCGTGGCGTTCGGCGACAGCCTCACCTGGGGAGAAGACGGTACGCAGGCCGCGAGCAGCAGCGCCTTTCGGACCGGGACCATCCACCCGGCCGTCCAGCTCCAACAGTCTCAAACCTATCCAGGCGCGCTGCAGCAGGCGCTCATCGCGCGCTACACTCAACAATCGCCGACCGTGGCGAACGAAGGTCTGCCCGGCGAGTTCGTGACGGGGGGGGCGCCGAGCCGCCTTTCCAGCGTGCTGCGCGATGGACATTACGACGTGCTTCTACTGATGGAAGGCTCCGTTGACCTCTCCGCCCGCAATGACACCGTCCAACTTGCGGCGATCGCGGGGCTGCGCCAGATGCTGGCCGATGCGAAGAGTCGAGGCGTTCAACCCTATCTGGCGACCGTTCCGCCGATAAATCCGGCGGGCTCTCGCGGTATCGCTGCGAGTCAGGTGCCAAGCTTCAACGATCAAATTCGCGCGCTGGCGGCGGCAGACGGCGTGCCGCTCGTTGACGTCTATGCGGCCCTCGAGGGCGATGTCGGTACCTTCATCGGGTCCGACGGGCTCCACCCGACCGCCGCTGGCTACGCCAAGATCGCGGACGTCTTCTTCACCTCAATCATGAAGACCCTCGAAGTACCGACGTGATGACCAACGCCGATTCTTCCGCCTTGGCGGTTTCTGGCGCATCGGCTCCGCCGCGATCGGGCCCGGCCGCGGCCGTGGTCATCCTGCTCGTCGTCATGCTGGCGGCCGCGATGTCGGTCGACGTCGTCAGACTCGGATACGGGGTGAAGGGCGACGAGGCCACCTACGTGGCGATGGCGTTCAGCGCGGCATTCGATCACGACCTGCGCTACGAGCGGCGGGACCTCGAGCGCTTCTGGGGCCTCTATCGCGCCGGCCCCGAAGGCATCTTCCTCAAGCGCGGGAAGCGGTGGCAGCTGCGATCCCAAGGCTCGCCGCCCTTTCTGGGCATCACCCGGACAGCGGACCGACGAAGCGATCGACTCTACTTCGGGAAGTCGTTCATCTATCCGGTTTTCGCGGCGCCATTCGTCTGGCTGGCCGGCCTGAACGGCTTTCTCGTGTTCCACGTGTTGCTGCTCGTCGGCGTCATCGTCTGCGGATACCAGTTTCTGTCCGCGACATCGAAGCCGACGCCTGCGGTGGCGTTCACGCTCGCTTTCGTGATGGCGGCCGTCGTGCCTGTCTACGTGGTATTTCTGACGTCGGACATCTTCAATTTCGCCGTCGTCTTTTTCGCGTATTTTCTCTGGCTCTACAAGGAAGTCGCGCCGCCCGGAGGGCGCTTCCTCCGCTCGTTCGCGAGCGACATCGCGGCCGCGGCGCTCCTTGGCATCGCGACATTTTCCAAGCCGACCCACCTGCCGCTCGTCATTCCGCTCGTGCTCCTCTTCTGGTGGCGCCGACGGTTCTCGGCCGGCCTCATGACGGCCTGCGTCTTCGTGCTGGTGACCGGCGGCCTGTGGGGCGTCAACGCGTTCGGCACCGGCGAGTTCAACTACCAGGGCGGCGATCGAAAGACGTTTTACGGTAGCTACCCGTTCGACTCGCCTGGCGCGACGTGGGATCGGAGCGGTACGGTCGCGGCGACAAACGATGCCGATACGGAAAATATCCTTCAGCCGTCCGAGTTCCTGAATCGCTTCGGCCTCAACCTCAAGTACTTCTTCATCGGCCGGCATTCCGGGTTCGTGCCCTACTTCTTCCCCGGCTTCGCCGCCGTGTGCCTGTGGCTGGCCTCCAGCGGACGCACGAGGCCCTGGCGGGTGCTGGCATTCCTCGGCCTGGCCGCGTCCACCCTGGGCCTGCTCGTGATTGCCCCCTATACCTGGAACGGAGGCGGAGGACCGCCGGGGAATCGCTATTTCCTGAGCCTGTATCCTGTCCTGTTCTTCCTCACGCCGCCGCTGACGTCGATGGCCGCCCCGATGCTCGCGTGGATGATCGGCGCGCTGTTCACGGCGCACATGGTCGTCAATCCGTTCGTCGCTGCAAAGTTCACGTATCTGATGACCGAGCGAGGCGCGGCCCGCCGGCTGCCAGTCGAACTGACCATGGCCAACGACCTGCCGGTGATGCTGGTGACGTCGCCGCTGCGGGCGCGCATCCCGTACCAAAACGATCCGCTCATGCTCTTGTACTTTCTCGACCAGAATGCGTTCCCTCCCGAGCCGCCCGGGATGTGGGTGACCGGCGGACGTCGAGCCGATATCATCGTGCACACCGAAGAGCCGGTGGATCATCTGGTCGTGACCGCCGAGTCGCCGATCCAGACCACGCTGACCGTCTCGATGGGCGCCGCGTCCGTCGTCGTGCCGATCGTGCCGGGGAAGACGGTGAACTTCGACGTGCCGGCTCGCGGCGTGCGCGGCCTGCAGAGCTACGCGTACCTGCTCTCGGCGTTCTCTTCCGATGGATTCGTGCCCCATCTTCAGGACCCCACATCGTCGGATCCTCGCAACCTTGGCGCGCTGATGCGGTTTGCCGCCGTCACCGTCGCGAGACCGAATTAGTGCGCGGCGTGCGCGAACTGGGCGTGCGCGAACTGGCCGTCGCGCTGACGTTTCCATTTGCGGCGTAAATGACGCATGTCGGACGCGTGGACAATTTCGACGGACGTTGCTGTATTCGGAAAGCGACCTGGCCGCCGGCGTCCTGTTGCGTCGTCACGCTCGCGCTCTCGGTCCTGGCTGGCATCGCCGTTCGCGCCTGGCTCGCGCGGACGACGCGTCCAATGCTCGTGGGCCTGGCCCTCGCGCTGGTGACGGCAGCCGAGCTCGCGATCCCGTTGCATTTCCGCGAGGTGGCGCCGGTGTCTCCGGCGTACATGATGCTCGCCACGCTGCCGGTCGGGCCCGTCATCGAGCTCCCGTTCTGGTCAGACGAACGGGAACTGTTTGGCCACACCCCGTACCTGCTGAATTCAACGGCACACTGGATGCCCCGAATCAACGGATACAGCGATTACATCCCGCCGGACTTTCTTGAGGCAGCGCCCGTGCTGAAGTTCTTTCCGAGTCGCGAGGCGTTCAAGCTGCTCGCCGAAACGCGAGCGCGGCATGCGGTCGTCCACATGGACCTGTACGGCGACGAGGATCGGGCCGCCATGGTCTCGCGCATCGGCGAATTCGCCCCGTATCTCACTCCGCTCTACACGGATGCCGACACGCGGCTGTTCGAAATCGTGGGATTTCCGCCCTAGCGGGTCAGTGACGCCAGAACGACCTGCGACGATTCCGTGCGAAGATCACTCGACCGTGCGCATTCTGATGATCGCCCCGGAGCCATTTTTTGAGCCGCGGGGCACGCCCTTCAGCGAGTTCCATCGCATCCGCGCGCTGACCGCGCTTGGGCATCAGGTCGATCTGGTGACGTACCCCTTTGGCCGCGACGTCTCGATGCCGGGACTTCGGGTCTTCCGCTGTTTGCGGCCGCCGTTTGTGCGCGGCGTCAGGATCGGACCGTCCATCGCCAAGATCCCGCTCGATGCGTTATTGACGCTCGCCGTCTTCAGGCGCGGACTCGGCGGGCGATACGACGCCATCCACTCGCATGAAGAAGGCGGCGTGATCGGCGTGGCGCTGGCGACGATGCTGCGGGTGCCTCACCTGTACGACATGCACTCGAGCCTGCCGCAACAGCTGACGAACTTCGCATTCAGCCGTTCCGTGCTCATGCGGCGCGCGTTCCTGGCGCTCGAACGGCTGATGATCACACGGTCGCGCGTCGTCATCGTCATCTGCCCGTCGCTCGAGGAAACCGTACGGGAGATCGATGCGCAGGCGCGGACCGTGCTGATCGAGAACGCGCCAGGATCGTCTGAAGGGGAAGCCACCGCGGAACAAGCGGCGGCGGTCCGTCGATCGCTTGGCGCCGCGACCTGCACGCCGATGGTCCTCTACACGGGTACATTTGAGGCGTATCAGGGCCTGGATCTGCTGTTCGATGCGATGGCCATCGTGCGCCGGTCCAGTCCCGATGCGCGCCTGGTGCTCGCGGGCGGGAAGCCGGATCAAGTGGCCCGCGCGCGCGAGCGCGCTCGCGCCGCCGGGATCGAGGCAGCGACGATCTTCGTCGGGGAGCGTCCGGCCGAGGAGATTCCCGCGTATCTGCTCGCGGCCGACGTGCTCGTGTCCCCCCGGTCGCGCGGCACGAACACGCCGTTGAAGATTTATCAGTATCTGCGGTCGGGCAAACCGATTGTGGCGACGCGTCTCCTCACGCACACGCAGGTCCTCGACGACGACACGGCGGTGCTCACGGGCGCCACCGCGCGCGAGTTTGCCGACGGCATGGTGGCGGCCTTGACCGACAGAGTCCGGGCGACTGCGATTGGGCAGCAGGCGCGGGTGATGGCCGATACGAAGTACAGCTATGAGGCCTATCTCGAGCGAACCCGCCAGGCGTACGCGGTCATGGTGGCGGTGAAGGACCTGGCGTGACGCGCCATCACTACAGCTACACGACGTACGCCGATCCGGAAACGGCCCGCACCTTCGACGGGCGGCGGTTCGGCGGTCCGATTGGCGGCCTCATCGCCAGCACCCAGGCGCGTGTGCTGGGCAACGCGATCGGCAGTCTCCGCGACCGTGTGATTCTCGACGTCGGCACCGGCACGGGCCGCGCGGCGCTGTTCCTGGCGCGGGAAGGGGCCCGCGTCACGGGGGTCGACGCCTCGAGCGAGATGCTGGCGGTCGCCCGACGTCGCGCCACTGAAGAAGGAGCGACGGTACGGTTTCTGGTCGGAGACGCCCACGCGCTCGATTTCGAGGACCGCAGCTTCGACGTCGCCGTCAGCCTGCGGGTGATCATGCACACGCCGCGATGGCCGCAGTGCATCGCGGAGTTGTGCCGCGTCGCCGGGCGCCTGGTCATCGTCGACTATCCGTCCGTGCACAGCTTCGCGGCGCTCGAGTCGATCGCGCGCGCCGTCGCACACGTGGTTGGCGTCGAGACCGAACCCTACCGCGTGTTCACCGACCGTACGGTCGCCGCCGCCTTTGCCAGCCACGGCTTCCGGGTTCGTTCGGTGCACCGCCAGTTCGTTCTGCCGATTGCGTTTCACAAGGCGATTGGATCGCGCCGGTTCACGATCGCGGTCGAGGCGTTTCTCGACCGCGCTGGTTTGCTCGGCTTCTTCGGGTCTCCCATCACCCTCGTCGCGGAACGGTGCGCGTCCTCGTAACCGGCGCATCGGGATTTGCCGGTAGCCACCTGGCGGGTACACTGGCCTCGCGTGGCTATCAGGTGCGCGCGTTCCAGCGAGCCGCAGCTCGGAAGCCGGACGTGCCCGGCACGGAGATCGTGATTGGCGATCTTCGCGACCCGGCGGCTCTCGCGAGAGCCGTCGAGGGCATCGATATCGTCTATCACATCGCGGCCAGCTATCGGCAGGCGGGCGTGTCGCGCGACCTCTATCGTGCGGTCAACGCAACGGCCGTCGGGCAACTCGTTGAAGCGGCCGCCGCCGGTGGCGTGCGCCGCGTTGTCCACTGCAGCACCGTCGGGGTGCACGGCGATATCGAGCATCCTCCGGCGAACGAGGATGCCCCACTCAAGCCTGGCGATATCTACCAGGAAACCAAGCTCGAAGGGGAGCGTCTGGCGCGTGCTGGGGCCGCGCGCCTGGGCATCGAGGTGACGATCGTCCGTCCGAGCGGCATTTACGGTCCCGGCGATCGACGGTTGCTCAAACTTTTCCGCGGCGTGGCGCGCCGACGGTGGATCACGCTCGGACGCGGCAGGATCTATTACCATCTGACCTATATCGACGATCTTGTGGAGGGCTTTCGATTGTGCGGCGAGCACCCGTCCGCCGCGAATCAGACGTACATCCTGGCAGGCGGCGAGGTCACCACGCTGAACGATCTGGTCGCCACGGTCGCCGATGTCGCCGGCGTGCCGGCGCCGACGCTCCACCTGCCGGTCTGGCCATTCTGGATCGCGGGCGCCGCGTGCGAAGCGGTGTGTGCGCCGCTCGGCCTCGCGCCGCCACTCTATCGGCGTCGCGTCGATTTCTTTACCAAGAGCCGCGCCTTCGATATCAGCCGCGCGCGGCGCGACGTCGGATACGCGCCGCACGTGGGGCTACACGACGGCATCACACGAACGATCGAGTGGTATCGTGCCTATGGCTGGCTCTGAGTTGCCGGACCGGGAAGGATCCGGCCTGCAGATGGATCCGATTGGCAAA
This sequence comes from Vicinamibacterales bacterium, assembly GCA_965229885.1. Classification (GTDB taxonomy): domain Bacteria; phylum Acidobacteriota; class Vicinamibacteria; order Vicinamibacterales; family CAVVIG01; genus DATLLJ01. Next base: position 2,027,337 of record CBDDJX010000003.1, on the reverse strand, counting down.
GCGCAAGAACAGCTCTTCGCGCCCGGCACGTCCAGCGGCGCGAAGTACGCGGCACTCGTCGTCGGGCGGCCGGGATTCGGCGCGCTGCTGAAGTACGAGTTCGTGGTGATGCTGACCCAGGGGTGCCCGGGGGCCATCGGCCTCGCGCTGCGGAGGGCGTTGTGCCCCTGGCTGCTCGGTTCGTGCGGGCGCAACGTGATCTTCGGGCAGCACGTCGTCCTGCGGCACCCGCACAAGATTCATGTCGGCGACAACGTCGTCATCGACGACAACTGTCTGCTTGATGCAAAAGGGGAGAGCAACCGCGGGATCCGCATCGGGAGCCGCGTGTTTGTCGGGCGCAACACGATCCTGTCCTGCAAGAACGGCGACATCGACATCGCCAATGGCGCAAACATCGGCTTCAATTGCGAGCTGTTCTCGGCCAGCCGGGTGACAGTGGGGCAGGATGTGCTGATGGCCGCCTACAGCTACATCATCGGCGGCGACCACGATCGTTCCGATCCCTCCACGGCGGTCCTTGCCCAATCGCGGACATCGGCCGGCGTGTCGATTGGCGACGGCGCGTGGCTCGGCGCGGGGGCGAAGATCCTCGATGGCGTGACGATCGGCGAACACGCGGTCATCGGCGCGGGTGCGGTCGTCCGCGAGAGTGTGGAGCCGCACGCCATCGCCGTCGGCATTCCGGCGCGGGTCGTCTCGTCACGCCTCGGGCAGGCGAGGGGCTGAGTCGTCACATCCTCAGAGTCATCGTTTAGAATCAACCCTATGGCCTATCGCAGCGAGCTCGAAACGCGCCTGGCGAAGAAAACGACCAGGGCCGTCGTCGACTACCAGATGATCGAGGACGGCGATCGCGTCATGGTCGGCCTCTCCGGCGGCAAGGACAGCTGGGCGCTTCTTCAGATCCTGGACGTCATGCGACAGCGCGCGCCGGTACGCTTTTCTCTCGTCGCCGTCACGGTCGATTCCGGCTACAAGGAGTACAAGCACGACCTCATCGCGCGCACGTGCGAGGCGCGCGGCTGGGAATACCGGATCGAGCACACCGGCATCGGCCAGCTGATCGAGGACATTCTCGATGCCGCCCAGACGCCGTGCTCGCTCTGCGCGCGGCTCCGGCGGGGCGTGCTGTACCGCGTCGCGAAAGAAATCGGCGCGACAAAGATCGCGCTCGGCCATCATGCCGACGACTTCATCGAAACGCTGCTGCTGAATCTGTTCTTTGCCGGCGCGCTGAAGGCGATGCCGCCCAAGCTCGTGTCCGACGACGGCGCCCACGTGGTGATCCGGCCTCTCGTGTACGTCGGGGAGGACGAAGCGCGCGCATACGCGAAGGAATCCGAGCTGCCGATCATCGGCTGCTGTTGTCCTGCGTGCGGCGACCTCGGCCTGCAGCGGCAGCGCGCCAAGCGGCTCCTGATCGAGCTCGAGACCGAGCATCCCGGCGTGAAGCAGTCGATGCTAAAGGCGCTCGGCAACGTCGCGCCACGGCATCTCCTGGATATACGCCTCAACCCGCCAGCCGAACTGCGCGCCAGGATGGCTGTCACAGCCTAAGGATCACTCTTGCACACACGTCGTTTCATCGTCGCCGCGGTCATGGCCGCGGCCTGCGCACGTCCCGCCGACGCGCAGCAACGTCCGCTCCTCACCGAAGATCCCGAACCGATCGGCGCGGGCGTCGTGCTGGTCGAAGGCGGGCTCGATTACGGCCACGATCAGACCTATCAGGTGTCAGGCTTGCAGGGGAACCTCTGGCGCGTGCCGACAATCGGCTTCAGCGTCGGTATCAGCCCGATTGCGGAGATCCAGATCGACGGCGGCTTCTACAATCGGTTGGCCATCACGAGCCGCAACAGCGCGGCGCCGCTCGCCTCGGCGCTGACGGTCACCGGCACCAGCACGCACGACGTCGAGGACGTCGTCGTCGGCACCAAGATCCGGCTGGTCTCCGAGACGGCCGGACGGCCTGCTATTGGCATCCGCTTTGCCACGAAGTTGCCAAGCGCCTCGAACGAAAGTGGGCTCGGTACCGATACCACCGACTTCTTCACGTCGCTACTCGTCGCCAAGACCATTCAATCCGTCCGGGTGGTCGGCAATCTTGGATTCGCCATCCTCGCCGATCCGACCAAAGGAGATCGACAAAACGATGTCGTGACCTCCGGCCTCTCGTTCGCCCGCGCCCTCACCGAGCGAGTCGAGTTCGTTGGAGAGGTGAACGGCCGTCAGTCGACCCGCCGCGGCGGCCCGTTCCCCGGCACCGAGAGCCGCGGGCTTCTGAAATTCGGGACGCGGTACACGCACGGAGCGCTCAGGCTCGATGGGGGATTGTTCGTCGGCATGACGTCGATTGATCCGACGATCGGTTTCATGACCGGATTCACGTACGTCTTCAACGCGTTCACGCTGCCATAGACCTGCGCTACGCTGAGGTCAGCGCGAAAATCGCCGAATAGAAACGCCGGAGCGCCGCGACTTCCGACCGCTGGCGATCATGCGACCAGCCGAGTGTGCCGGCGACCAGATCGGCCGCCCGATCGACCGCCAGATCGCCGGGATATCCGAGCGCGCCAAGAGGCGTGCGGCGAATGACCGCATCCGCCAGTGTCACCGCCATCTCGTGGCGAACGGCCCAGACCAGTTCAGCCCCGATGACCGGCGAACCCTCAGCCAGCCGGCTGCTCAAGTCGGGCTGGCCTTCGCACAACGCCAGAACTTCGCTATACCGCGAGCCGTATGCCGCGACGAGGTGCGGAATCGTGTCGCTCGGCAGACCGGCGCCGTAGTCCCGCCGGGCGTCGGCAGTCGTCGTCGCGACATCCTTGAGGTCGCCGCCGGGCAGAGCAACGGTCGCCGTCCGGCACGGCACCGCGTGTTGCTTCAACTTCGTGAGCACCCGATCCGTCACCCGTTCGGCAACCCCTCGCGCCGTTGTGTATTTGGTGCCGACGACGCTCATGAGGCCCTCGAGTCCCCTGGCGCCGTTGCCAGCGTGGTCGTGCACGTGCTCGTGCCCTTCGAGCGAAATCCGGCCGTTCGACGTCGCGGCCGGCACGATGCCGCGGTGGATCATCGTGATCTCCTGAGGGCGCAAGTCGAGCGATGGAAATGCCTCATTGATCTCGCGGATGAACGCCACGACGTCGGCTTCGACGATGCCGGTTTCCTCAGGACCGCAGAGGGACGTGGCCTGCCACGTGCCGAACAGCGCCCGGCCTCTCCAGGGGACCAGAAATAGACTCCGTCCCGCGGCGGTACGCCCGCCGAGCGCTACGTCGCCGGCATCGCGCTCTGTCACGAGGTTCATCACCTTCAGCGTTGGAATCCGGAGCGCCGCGCCGGCCGGCGCGAGCAGGCTGTCCACAGCGGCAGCGGTGGCGTTCACCGTCACGCGCGCGGTGATGTCGAGTTCGCGTCCGCCGATGGCATTACGGGCTCGTACGCCCACTGCCCGTCGTCCGTCCACGACGAGTGCGACCGCCTCGACGTGGTTGACCAGGACGGCGCCGTGTTGTGACGCGGCGATGGCGAAAGAGAACGTCAGGCGATCGGCCTCGGTCGTTACGTAGTCGTACCAGACCGCGGCGCCGGTCACGCCACGCCGGTGCAGCCCGGGAAAGCGCCGAAGGGCGTCGCCGGACACCACGCGTCCGCCGGGCAACTGATGCGAGGGGACGACGCCGCGATTGCGATCGAACGCGACGAGCCGGTCCAGCATGAACCCGGCGCGCATCACCGTGATGCCTCTGGTGATTGACCGATAGAGCGGCAGCGCAAAAGGAACCGGCCGAACGGCGTGTGGCGCGATGGTCGCCACGATCCGCCGCTCGACGACCGATTCGCGCGCCCGCGCGACGTCGAGGGTCTGAAGGTAACGCAGGCCGCCGTGGATCGTTCGGAGATGATTGAACGAAGCCCCGCTGCCGAAATCGACGCGTTCGATGAGCGCCACCGAGAGCCCGCGCTGTGCGGCGTCGTAGGCGATGGTGAGGCCGTAGATGCCGCCGCCGACGACGAGAAGGTCGAAGGTTCGGCCGGTCAAAGCGTCAACGTCGCGTTGCATGGGAGGTTGTAGATTATAGTTTGCCGGTGGCGACGATCGACCAGGTGCGCGAGTATTGGGAGCGACACGTCCACGATCTGGAGATCACCCAGCATCCGGTCGGCTCGCGCGGCTTCTTCGACGACCTCGATCAGTACCACTTCGAAAAGCTTCACCATCTGCTGCGGCTCGTGGACTTCGACGGCTGGCGCGGCCGCGCGGTGCTCGAAGTCGGCTGCGGCGCCGGCGTCGACCTCGCGAGGTTTGCCAGAGGTGGCGCCGAGGTCTCTGGCGTCGATCTCACGGAGTCGGCCGTCGCGCTCGCCCAGGCCAACTTTTCGCAGCAGGGACTCACGGGGAGCTTTGAGGTTGCCGACGCTGAGCGCCTGCTGTTTGCCGATGACGCGTTCGACCTCGTCTACGCGCATGGCGTCGTCCAGTACACCGCAAGTCCGCAACAGCTCGTGAACGAGTGCTACCGCGTCCTGAAGCCGGGAGGCCAGGCGGTCTTTCAGGTCTACAACCGCATCTCGTGGCTGAATGCACTCTCGAAACTGATGAAAGTCGGCCTCGAGCACGACGATGCGCCGGTGCTGCTCAAGCTCAGCGCCGGCGAGTTCCGGCGGCTGCTCGGGAAGTTCCGCGACGTGCGGATCGTGCCTGAGCGTTTTCCGGTCAAGTCGCGCCTCCACGGCGGCTGGAAAGGCGCGTTGTACAACGGCCTCTTCGTCGGCGCATTTAACGGACTGCCGCGTCCCATTGTGCGGCGCTTCGGCTGGCACCTGCTCGCGTTTTGTACAAAGTGACGACGATTAACGCAGAAACCGCGGAGTGGGCCCGACGTGCGGACAGGTCTAAAGACCTGCGCTACACCTTGACGAAAACGGCGTTACGCTGATCTGATGATCAAGTTCACGAAAGCGCATGCCTACGGCAACGACTTCATTTACGTGCGAAAGGACGCCGCCGGAGGCGTTCGCCCTGGTGGGCTTGGTGGGCCGGGCGGGCCGGGCGTGACTGACGGGGCTGGTGATCTTGACGCGCTCGCCCGCGAGTTGTGCGACCGTCACACGGGCATCGGCGGCGACGGCTTGATCGTGTTCGAGCCGACGCCAGACGGCGCCGCGATGGTGCTCTTCAACGCCGACGGCAGCCGGGTGGAAGTGTCGGGGAACGGGGTGCGCGCGCTCGGGGCCATCTTGTTGCGGAATGGCTTGGCCCCGGACCGCGACACCGTGACGATCCACACCGAGGCCGGCGCCAAACACCTGACGCGTACGGCCCGGCCAGAGGCGCAGGGGGCCCGTCAGACATTCCGTACAGCCATGGGGTTGCCGCGCGATCTTCGACAAACCACGATCACCACCGGGGGCGACACGCTGCGGATTGCCGTGATGGATTTCGGGAACCCGCAGGCCGTGCTGCTCGGGCCGCTGCCCGACCGCGAGCGCTTTGCGCGCCTCGGCAGCTCGCTCGAACACCACGAGATGTTTCCCGCCGGGACGAACATCGAATTCGCGCAGGTCGAGAGCCCGCAGGTCGTCCGGATCCTGATCTGGGAGCGGGGAGTCGGGCCGACGTGTTCGTCGGGGACGGGGTCGTGCGCGGCCCTTGTGGCCGCCGCCGCCTTTGGCGGCGCGAGCCGGCAGGCCGAGGTCATCGCGCCGGGCGGGGCGCAGCGCGTCGAGTGGCTCGACGACTCCGTCTACCTGACCGGATGGGCCGAAGTCCTCTTTGACGGCGACTGGCTGCGGCAGATTATTCGTACCGCCTAGCGGCCCGCCAGTCAGATTTTTCCCACGCCAGAGCGTGTCGCGGGCGCCTGCCGACGTTGGCGGCTGCGCGCGCTTTTTGCAGTCCGGCCTCCGCGTAGTACGATGACAGAGCTGTCGCCCAGCGACCGCCCGCGCGAGAAGCTGCTGGCACACGGCGCACGGGCACTGGGTGACAACGAGCTCGTCGCGCTCGGCGTCGCGAATGAGCTGCTGACGGCGCGTGGTGGACTACACGGACTCGTTCAGGCCCGATGCGACGACTTGGCACGAGTGACGGGCATCGGGCCCGCACGCGCCGCGCGGGTCGTCGCCGCCGTGGAGCAGTTCGGCGTCGTGCTGCTGGACACCAGGCATCGGGTGCTGAGAACAGCGGTGCTCACAGTCGGCACGCTGAACAGCACCAGCATCGAGCCGCGCGACGTATTTCGCGAGGCCACGCTCGGCGGGGCCGCGGCGCTCGTCGTGTTCCATAATCATCCGTCCGGCGATCCCACCCCGAGTCCCGACGATGTGGAGATGACGCGCCGGCTTGTCGCGGCCGGCGTGTTGATGGGAATCGACGTGGTCGATCACATGATTCTCGGCGACGTGCGGTATTGCAGTTTCAAGGAGATGGGACAGATTTAGGCCCGTAGCCCCGATGCCTCGCATTCTCTACTTCGACTGCTTCTCAGGGATCTCCGGCGACATGGCGCTTGGCGCGATGCTCGATGCCGGTCTGCCGCTCGATGACCTGAAGGGCGCGCTCGGGAGCCTCGCCGTATCGGGCTTTGACGTCGGCGCCGAGCGTGTTCTGCGCGGCGGCGTGTCGGCGACGAAGTTCACGGTGCGCGAACAGGGGGAGCACCCGGCACACGGCGCCCAGCACGGCACGCGGCACCCGCATAGGCATCTATCGGCGATCTTCACACTCATTGACCAGTCCGCGTTGTCGGCTGCGGGCCGCGATCGCGCGAAGCGCATGTTTCAGCGCCTGGCCGAAGTCGAAGCCGGAATCCACCAGATGCCGGTGGAGAAGGTGCATCTTCACGAGGTCGGCGCCCTCGACTCGATCATCGACATCGTCGGCATCGTGTTCGCCCTCGAGTGGGCCGGCGCTGACCACATCGTCTGCTCGCCGCTCAACGTGGGCGGCGGCATGGTGCAGTCGGCTCACGGCTTGTTCCCTGTGCCGGCGCCGGCGACCGTCCAGCTGCTCGGCGACGCGCCCGTCTATGCGGGGACGGTGCAGCAGGAGCTCGTGACGCCGACGGGCGCGCTGATCGTCACCTCGTACGCCGGGTCGTTCGGTCCGGTTCCCCCAATGAGCATCGAGCGCGTCGGATACGGAGCCGGCGAGCGCGACGATCCGACGACGCCGAATGTGCTGCGCGTGCTGATCGGACGCGCCGCGGCGGCCGCGCGGACCGAACGCGTCACCGTCGTCGAATGCGAGATCGACGACATGAACCCGCAGATCTTCGGCGTCGTCATGGACCAGCTGTACGCCGCTGGCGCGCTCGAGGTGTTCTATGTGCCGGTGCAGATGAAGAAGAATCGGCCGGGCACGCTCCTGACGGTCATCGCCGCTCCCGAGCGACTTGGCCAGATGTCAGACATCATTTTCCGCGAGACGACGACCATCGGGCTGCGCCACTCGGACGTCGCGCGCGAGTGTCTGGACCGGGAGATCGTCACCGTCGAGACTCCGCTCGGCGCCGTCCGGTTCAAGGTGGCGCGTCGCGATGGCCGCGTGCTGAACGCCGTCCCCGAATTCGACGATTGCACGAAGCTGGCCGCGGCGAAGAATCTCTCCGTCAAGGAAGTTCAAGCCCTGGCCGTTTCGGCGTACAGCGCCAGCCGCTCGTGAGTCGTTTCTATCTCACCACGGCCATCGACTACGTCAACAGCCGCCCCCATCTCGGAACGGCCTACGAAAAGATCGCCGCCGACGTCATCGCGCGCTACAAGCGGCTGCGCGGCGTCGATACGCGCTTTGTGATGGGCAACGACGAGCACTCGCAGAACGTGTCCAAGAAGGCCTCCGAGGAAGGACTGACTCCGCTGGCGTACTGCGATCAGATGGAGCAGGAGTTCCGTCGAACATGGCAGCGTCTTGACGTGTCGTTCGACGATTTCATCCGCACGACGGAGCCGCGCCACAAGGCCGGCGTGACGGCGCTGGCCCAGCGCATCTACGAGGCCGGCGATATCTACGAGGGGGTGTACGAGGGGTGGTACTGCGTCGGCTGCGAGGCCTTCAAGCAGGAAAAAGATCTCATCGACGGCCGCTGTCCAGTCCATCCGACGACGGCGCCCCAGTGGATACGGGAAAAGAACTTCTTCTTCCGCCTGTCGAAATATCAGCAGCCGCTGCTCGAACACTTCCGAGGTCATCCGACGTTCCTGCAGCCTGACGAACGCCGCAACGAGATCCTGCGCCTGCTCGAAGGCGGTCTCGAGGACATCTCGGTGAGCCGCGCCGGTCAGGCGTGGGGCATCCCGTTGCCGTTCGATCCGTCGAGCGTCGTGTACGTCTGGTTCGACGCCTTGATCAACTACGCATCGGCGGTCGGGTTGGGAAGCGACGAGGGGCTCTTCGAGAAGTGGTGGCCCGCCGATTTGCACGTCGTCGGCAAGGACATCACGCGATTTCATACGGTGATCTGGCCCGCGATGCTGATGAGCGCCGGGTTGCCGCTGCCGCGACAGGTATTCGGCCACGGATTCATGACCTTCCGCGGTCAGCGCATGAGCAAATCGCTCGGCACTGCCATCGATCCGATCGAGGCGGCGGATCGGTTTGGCGCCGATCCGCTGCGCCTGTTCCTCATGAAGGAGATTGCGTTCGGCGGCGACGGCGATTTCACCTGGGAGCGCTACGACGAGCGGTATAACACCGACCTGGCCAACAACCTCGGCAATCTCGTGAGCCGGGTGGTGACGATGGCGCACCGGTATCGAAACGGCAGGCTGACGCCGGCCGCGGGACCATCCGATCGTTTGGTGCGGCTCGGCGGGCAGGTCGTCGCGGACTACACGCGGGCGATGGAGACCTTTGCCATCCACGAGGCCGCGGCGGCCGCGTACCGCCTGATCGACGCCACCAACGAGTTCATCGCAGCGACCTCTCCGTGGGCGCTCGCGAAAGATCCCTCGGCGGCCGGTCACGTGTCGCAGGTGCTGTTCGATTCGGCGGAAGCCATCCGGCTCGCGGCCGTACTGTTGTCGCCGGTGATGCCGAGCTCGGCTACAGAGATTCTCAGACGTGTCGGCGCTTCCGCCGATCGATTCGACAAACTCAACTGGGACCGCGACGGCTGTTGGCGGGCCGATGGCGAGCGTGTGCTCGCCCTGGATGGACCGCTCTGGCCGCGTAAGGAGTAAACGATCGTGTCCGACAGCCCGACAACACCCCCAGTACCTGGCACAGCGCCAGTCCCCCCGGCACCCGGCGCCGTGGCACCCGGTGCCTCGGCACCACCTGATCGCATTGGCATCGCCGACTTCATGAAAGTGGAGCTTCGGGTCGCCAAGGTGCTCGCGGCCGAACGCGTGCCGAAGTCGAAGAAGCTGCTCAAGCTTACCGTGGACGTCGGCACGGAACAGCGGACCCTCGTGGCCGGCATCGCCGACGCGTACGAGCCCGAAGCGCTCGTCGGCCGCACGGTGGTCGTCGTGTTCAATCTGCAGCCGGCGACGCTGATGGGCGTCGAATCGAACGGCATGGTCCTGGCCGCGAGCCCTGAGGGCGGCCAGCCGATGCTCTTGTCCTTCGAGGAGCCGCCGCCGCCTGGGACCCGCGTTCGGTGACGGGGGGCCTGCGGCCATGCCGGGGCCCCAGCGCGAGTGAAAACGAATGATCGATTCTCACTGCCATCTCGCCGACGAGGTGTTTGCCGGTGACCTTGAGGCCGTCGTCGCACGCGCGAAAGAGGCGGGACTCGAGCGCGTCATGGTGATCCTCGAGGCGAGGAATCAGAAGGAAGCCGCGCAGGCGGCGCAGCTCGAGCGCCTCTGGCCGGAGACGCGGTTTGCGATCGGCGTGCACCCGCACCAGGCTCACGAGTTCGCCGATGACCCCGAGCGAACCGCGGCCGTCGTGCAGGGACAACTCGAATCGACCCCCGGCGCCCGCGCGGTCGGCGAAATCGGCCTCGATTACCACTATGATTTCTCTCCTCCCGACGTGCAGCAGGCCGTCTTCCGCGCGCAGCTGCGGGTCGCCCGCGAGCAGTCGCGGCCCGTCGTCATCCATACACGCGAGGCCGACGACGACACGCTCGCGATTCTACGCGAGGAGGGTCAGGGGGAGCTGCGCGGTGTGTTGCACTGCTTCACCGGCACTGCGGCGCTGGCCCGCGCGGGGCTCGATCTCGGGTTCTACGTCTCGCTGGCCGGCATCATTACGTTCCCGAAGGCGGCCGAGCTCCGCGACACGGTTCGCGCCGTGCCGATCGATCGCCTGCTGACCGAAACCGACAGCCCATTCCTGGCCCCGGTGCCCCATCGCGGGAAGCGGAACGAGCCGGCTCACGTGGGCAGGGTTGTGGCGGCGCTGGCGGCGCTGTATCACGTCGACGCAGGCGAACTGGCCGCGCGCACCGCCGCCAACTTCCACACGCTGTTCCGGCCGTGATAAAGTCCTCCTGACCGCCGTGGAAAATGTAGAAAAAGCGTCGCCCGATCTCGCGCAGATCTTCGAGCCGATACGCGCCGACCTCGGCCAGGTCGATCGCGAATTCGAGCGCCATCTCGCATCGCACGTCGATCTGATCCCGAAGATCGGCCAGTACATTCGAACGAGCGGAGGCAAGCGCATCCGTCCGGCCGTCCTGCTCATGGCGTCGCGCCTCGCGGGCTACAGCGGCGACCGCGGCGCGTTGTACGCGGCGGTCGTGGAGTTCATTCACACCGCGACGCTCGTCCACGACGACATCATCGACGACTCGGATTTGCGCCGCGGGCGTCCGGCCGTGCATTCACGCTGGGGCAACGACATCACGGTTCTTCTCGGCGATTACCTGTACATCAAGTCGATGGCGCTGGCGCTCACGCACGATTCGCTCGATCTCGTCCGTGTGCTGTGCGACGTCACGCTGCACATGATCGAAGGCGAGCTGTACCAGCTGACAAAGAACGGCGACCCGGACATCACCGAGGACGAGCACTTCGACATCATCCGCCGCAAGACCGCGTACCTGTTCGGCGGTTGTGCCCAGATCGGCGGCATGCTCGGCAAGGTCCCGACCGACCGTGAGCAGGCGCTCCGAGAATACGGCTTCAACCTCGGCGTGGCGTTTCAGCTCGTGGACGACCTCTTCGATTTCACCGGGGACGCAGGCGCGGTGGGAAAGCCGATTGGCAACGACTTGCGTGAGGGCAAAGTAACGCTCCCGCTGATTCACTTACAGCGGCAGTCGCGCGACGGCGTCGCCGCGCGCATCGTCCGCGACATCATCGCCTCGCGAACGGTCACCGAAGAGCAGTGGGGCGAGCTGCTGCGCAGCCTGAAGACGCACGCGTCAATCGATTACGCATCCCGGCGCGCGGTCGAATACGCGGAGCGCGCCAAGAAGCCGTTGTACGCATTTCCGCCGAGCTCCGAGCGTGACGCGCTGCTCGCGCTTCCCGACTACGTGTTGTCCCGAGATCGCTAGCGCCTGGGGCGAGACCTAATGCCTTTCGGAAATTCGGTGGTCGCTGAGTCATAGGATTTCAAAGTGCAGTGGCCCCTCGACCGATTCGTTCCGCAGGAGACGTGGCCAGCGGGTCACCGGTGAGCTTTGGCAAAGTCTTGGACCTCGTGCGGCCGGCTTCCTGAACGACGCATCCGCAAGCTTCGTGAGGCGATCCGGCACCACGAAGAGTGCTATTACATCCGTCACGCGCCAGAGCTCTCGGACGAAGCCTTCGATCGCCTGCTCCACGAACTCGAACAGCTGGAACAGGAACACCCGGAGCTGATTACGACGGATTCGCCGACCCAGCGCGTCGCGGGCCGGGCCGTCGAAGGCTTCGAGACGGTGGAGCACACCGCCCCGATGCTCAGCCTTGATAACGCCTACGACGACGAAGAGCTGAGGGCGTTTGACGTACGCGTGCGAAAGGGCATCGGCCCGGTCGCGTACGTTGCGGAGATGAAAATCGACGGCCTCAGTATCGCGCTGACCTACGAGGGCGGCCGCCTCGTACGGGGCGCCACGCGCGGCGACGGCGTCCGCGGCGAGGATGTGACGGCCAACGTTCGCACGATCCGCGCGATTCCCCTCGCGCTCCGGGGCGGACCGGCCGCGCGCATCGAGGTTCGCGGCGAGATCTACCTGCCGCGCGCGTCGTTCGAGCGCATGAACCGCGAGCGCGAGGACCAAGGCGAGCCGCTGTTCGCGAACCCGCGCAACGCTGCCGCCGGAACGATGCGCAATCTCGATCCATCGCTTGTCTCAAAGCGAGGCCTCAGCGCGTTTACCTATCAGATCGCGACCCCTCGGGGCGAGGGCAGCCACGCAGCGATGCTGACGCAGATGCACGCGTGGGGACTGCCCGTCGAGCCGCACTGGCGTCGGTGCGACGGCATCGACGCCGTGATCGCGTTGTGCCAGGAATGGGCCGAGAAGCGCCAGGCGCTCGAATGTGGCACCGACGGGGTCGTCATCAAGGTCGACGACCTGGCGGTGCGCGAGCGGCTCGGCGCAACCGCCAAGTTTCCGCGGTGGGCGACCGCGTTCAAGTTTCCGGCCCAACAGGCGCACACGAAGCTGCTGCAGATTGACGTCAACGTCGGGCGGACTGGCGCGGTGACGCCGTTCGCCGTCCTGGAACCGGTACGGCTCGCCGGCTCGACGATCTCGATGGCCACGCTCCACAACGAACAGGAAATCGCGCGCCGTGACATTCGCGAAGGCGATACGGTCGTCGTCGAAAAGGGAGGCGACGTCATTCCGAAAGTCGTGGCGCCGATTCCGAGCTTGCGGCCGCCCGATGCGCGCCCCTGGGTAATGCCCGCCGCGTGCAAGGAGTGCGGCAGCGCGCTCAAGAAGGACGTCGAAGAAGTCGTCTGGCGATGCCCGAACGAATCGTGCCCCGCACAGATCCGCCGTGGGCTCGAACATTTTGCCTCGCGGGGAGCCATGAACATCGAGGGAATGGGCCAATCGCTCGTCGACAACCTGGTCGAGCAGCACCTCGTGCGCGATTTCGCCGACCTCTATCGTCTCGACGCTGCCGAGCTCGAACGCCTCGTCGTGACGCCCCGGGACCCACAATCGGGACGGGCCAGGCCCCGCAAGCTGGGCAAAGTGGGCCGGAACGTGGTCGCCGAGATCGAGCGGAGCAAGAAGAACGATCTGTCGCGCCTCATCTACGCTTTCGGCATCCGTCACGTCGGTGAGAAGGCCGCGGCGACGCTCGCCCGCCAGTTTCGGACGGTATGGCGGCTGCTGGATGCGCCGATCGAAGCACTGCAGTCGGTCGATGACGTGGGGGCCGTCGTCGCCAGGTCGGTGCGAGACTTTGCCGACGAGCCGCGCAATCGCCGGTTGATCGCGCGGATGGAGAAGGCCGGCGTGAACATGACGAGCCAGACCCCAGAGCCGACCGCCGGGCTGGGGCCGCTGGCCGGCAAGGCCTTCGTCCTGACCGGCACGCTGTCGACCATGAGCCGCGAAGCGGCGACCGCAGCGCTGCAGCGGCTGGGGGCCCGCGTCACCGGGTCCGTCAGCAAGAAGACATCCGCCCTGATCTACGGCGAGGAAGCCGGGGGCAAGCTGGAGAAGGCGCGCCAACTGGGTGTCGAAACGCTGGATGAGAAGGCATTTCTAGCTCTTATAATGAAAGAGAGCTGACATGCGCCGCTTCACCTTCGTCACCCTCGTGCTCACCGCCGCTGTGGCGTTCCTTGTCGGGGCCATCTTTGCGGGCGGTGGCACCGGGGACTCATCGGTGGTCGCCGGGCCGGTTACCAAGAAGGCCGCCATCCGGCCCGCAAGATCGATCAGCGGAGCCGCCGACCGGGCGACGCCGGTTTCGCTGGTCGATTTCGCGGATGTCGTCGAGCGCCTCAATCCGGCCGTCGTGAACATCGATGTCACGACCACCGGGCGCGACCCGCGGAGCCGAAGAAACCGCGCGCTGTCCGAGTCGTCCGGTCGGCTCGACGGGCCGAACTACCTCGGCCCGAGGCTTCAGCTCGACACGCCGCGGCGCGGCGAGGGAAGCGGCTTCATCATCGACGCCGATGGCAGCATCCTGACGAACAACCACGTCATCGACCAGGCCGAACGCATCACGGTAAAGCTCGCCGACGGCCGGACGCTGCGCGCCCGCGTGGTGGGTTCCGATCCGGACACCGACATCGCGCTGCTTAAGGTCGACGGACAGCCGGGACTTCCCGTGGCGCCGCTCGGCGATTCCTCGACGCTCCGCATGGGCGAGTGGGTCGTCGCAATCGGCGACCCCCTCGGCTACGAACACAGCGTCACCGTGGGCGTGGTCAGCTACATCGGCCGGAAGCTCTTCGACGCGAGCCTCGACAGCTACATCCAGACCGACGCGGCCATCAACGTAGGCAACAGTGGCGGACCACTCATCAACACCCGCGGCGAGGTGATCGGCATAAACACCGCGATGAGCGCGCGCGGCAGCAGCATCGGCTTCGCCGTGCCGATCAACCTGGCCAGCACGATCCTGCCGCAGCTTCGGGCGCGTGGACGCGTGAGCCGCGGCTACATCGGCGTCCTGCTCAGGGATATCGACGACGACCTGCACGACTCGCTGAACCTCACCGTCAACCACGGCGCTCTCGTCCAGGACGTCACGCCAGGCTCGCCCGGCGAGCGCGCTGGCCTCCAGCCCTACGACGTCATCGTCGCCTTCGACGGCAAAGCTACAGCCGACGAGGACGGGCTGATCCGCGATATCGTCGGCCACCCGCCTGGCACCGCCGTTAAGCTTCGCGTCGTGCGAGAGGGACGCGAAGCGGATGTCATAGTGAAGCTCGCGGAGCGGCCGAGCCTCGACCGTCCGCAGGCCAGGACGCCCACGCCGTCGTCGGCTTATCGCAACCGGAGCGGCGCCGATCCGACGTTCGGCCTGACCGTGCGCGATCTGGATCGCAGCACGGTCGAAAGACTCGCGCTCCAGAGAGTCACGAAAGGCGTACTGATCACGCGCGTCGACCCGCTCAGCTCCGCCTTCGACGGCGGGATTACGCGTGGAGCGATTCTCATCGAAATCAACCGCCAGGCCGTCGAATCGGTGGCGGACGTCCGCCGGATTGCCCGCTCGGCGCGTCAGGGCGACGTGCTGGCCCTCTACGTGTACTCCCCTGAGATCGATCAATACCATATCAAGACGGTGCGCATCGAAGACCGTTAGTGCCAAAATCACGCATCCTGGTCATTGATGACGAGGCGGCCATCCGCAATTCGTTGCGGATGACGCTCGAATACGAAGGGTACGAGTTCGTGGGCGCCGCGACGGGTCAGGAAGGGCTCGCGCTTGTCGAGCGGGAGCCCTTCGATCTCGTCCTGCTCGACGTGAAGATGCCGGGCATGGATGGCCTCGACGTGCTGGGGCGCCTGCACTCGATGAACGAGACGCTTCCGGTCATCATGATTTCGGCCCACGGCACGCCCAGTACTGCCGTTGACGCGATCCGGCTGGGCGCGATCGACTTTCTCGAAAAGCCGTTCGAGAGCACCGAACGGCTGCGCGTCACCATCCAGAACGCCCTCGAGCAGGCGCGGCTCCGCGATGAGAACCGCTCACTCAAGAAAGCGGTCGAAGTCCGCCATCAGATGATCGGCGAGAGCGGAGCGCTGAGGCAGGTGACGGCGGCGATCGGCCGCGCGGCGCCGACCAACGCGACGGTCCTCATCCAGGGCGAGAGCGGCGTCGGCAAGGAGCTTGTCGCGCGGACCATCCACCAGAACAGCCTGCGCAGCCGCGAGAGATTTGTCCAGGTCAACTGCGCCGCCATTCCCGAGGACCTGATCGAGTCCGAGCTCTTCGGCCACGAGAAGGGATCGTTCACCGGCGCCACCGAGAAGCAGGTCGGCAAGTTCGAGCAGGCCGACCGCGGCACGATCTTCCTCGACGAAGTCGGCGACATGAGCGCGAAGACGCAGGCCAAGGTCCTGCGTGTGCTGCAGGAGGGCGAAGTGGAGCGGCTCGGAGCCGCGCGGACCATCAGGGTTGACGTCCGCGTGATCGCCGCCACGAACAAGAACCTCGAAGAGGAAATCGCCAAGGGCCAGTTCCGGGATGATCTCTACTTCCGACTCGCCGTGATTCCGATCTCCGTGCCGCCGCTGCGGGATCGGCCAGCGGACATTCCGACGCTCGTCCGCCACTACATGGACTTCTTCAGCCGCGAGAACAACGTGAGGCCGAAGAAGGTGTCTCCCGCGGCGCTCGAGGCGATGCAGCAGTATCGCTGGAGGGGGAACATCCGCGAGCTGCGGAATACCGTCGAACGTCTAAACATCATGACCGCCGGCGGCACCATCGAGGTGGCGGATCTGCCGGACGTCGTGCGTTCGCCGGGGAGGCCTGCCGCGCCGAAGCCGGTGAGCGCCACCGAGACGGCGAAGGCGGGCACGCTGCGGGAGTTCAAAGACGAAACCGAGCGCGCGTATCTGGTCGCCAGGCTGCGCGAGACCGGGTGGAACATCTCGAAGACCGCCGAGCTCATCGACACGCCGCGCAGCAACTTGTACAAGAAGCTCGAGCAGTATCAGATTTCGCAGGAAACGGACGACTAGGCGCTCCTGCCTTCCCAGCCGCGATGTACAATCGAGTGTCGTAGTAAGCCAGACGACCACTGCCCCGAGGGAGGCGCGCAAGCGCTGAGTCGAGGGGGAGAGGAAAGTCCGGACTCCGCAGGGCAGTGCGCCGGGTAACGCCCGGTCAGGGCAACCTGAAGGAAAGTGGCACAGAAAACATACCGCCCTCGGCTCGCGCCCCGCGAAAGCGGGGCGCGAGCCGAAGGGTAAGGGTGAAAAGGTGCGGTAAGAGCGCACCGCGCCCGTGGTAACACGGGTGGCAGGCAAAACCCCGCACGGAGCAAGGCCAAATAGGGGAGCGCGTCGCCCGGCGCTCAATGCGCCGGTGTGATACGGATAGCCCGTCCGAGGCTCCCGGGTCGGTCGCTTGATCCCGCCAGTAATGGCGGGGCTAGAGGAATGGTCGTCACGCCAACGCCCGCCGTAAGGCGAGCGAAGGCGGACAGAATTCGGCTTACGGCTTACTGCGACGTTTCTTGCTATGGCGTCATACCTAGTCACCGGCGGCGCGGGCTTCATCGGATCCCATCTCGCCGAAGAACTGGTCCGGCGTGGCCATCGCGTCCGCGTCGTCGACAGCTTGATCACCGGCAAGCGACGCAATCTCGATCACATCACGGGCGTCGAATTCCTCGAGGGCGATCTCGCCGACCGTGACGTGGCCAGCCGCGCCGCGGAGGGCGTGGAGTATGTCCTCCATCAGGCGGCGATCCCCTCGGTGCCGCGTTCGGTGAACGACCCGATCGCCTCGAACGAAGCCAACGTCACCGGCACGTTGAACATCCTCGTGGCCGCGCGCGACGCCGGTGTCCACCGGCTCGTGTTCGCCGGATCTTCTTCCGTCTACGGCGACACGCCGACGCTGCCCAAGCGCGAGGACCTGCCGACCACACCGCTGTCGCCCTACGCGCTGCAGAAGCTGGTGGCGGAGCAGTACTGCCAGATGTTCACGCGGCTCTACGGCTTCGAGACGGTGACCACGCGCTACTTCAACGTCTTCGGTCCGCGCCAGGATCCCGGGTCGCCGTACTCGGGCGTCATCTCGCTGTTCTCGACGGCGATTCTCGACGGCCGCCAGCCAGTCATCTACGGCGACGGCGGTCAGACCCGAGACTTCACCTATATCGCCAACGTCGTGGACGGCGTGCTGCGTGCGTGCGAGGCGCCGAAGGCCGCTGGGGACGTGCTCAACGTGGCGACGGGCGGACGCATCTCGCTCAACGAGCTGCTACGGGTGATGAACACCATCTGCGGGACGAAAGCGGCGCCCATCTACAAGGAGCCGCGGGCTGGCGATGTGCGCAACTCGCAGGCCGACATTTCAAAAGCCAGGGCTCTGCTCGGCTACGAACCGATCGTCGGATTCGAGGAGGGCCTGCGGCGTACGCTCGACTGGTGCCGTACCGAACGCGCCGCAGCGGCCGGACGAGCATAGAAGGGATGCCTTCGCGTTACTCCATGGCGCCGAAGTCAATCGCCACGCGGGTGATTTCCTTCCCGTTCCAGCGCACGACCACCGGCTGCGTCGTCTGACCAACGTCCCGAACATCGAAGACAGCCTCAACGACCCCCGCGACGAGCAACGTCTGATCGCCGCTACCGCTGCGGATTTCCGAGTTACGGATGGCGATCGGATCCACCAACCGCGGTCCCTCGAGCGTCACGTCCGCTGCCGGCACGCCTGGAATCGGCTTCGTGAGATCGAACCGGAGGTGGGCCACGATCGCGACGCGGTCGCGCCACGGTCGCAGCGCCTCTTCCGCGTCCTGCAGGCCGCCACGGGGCGAAGAGATCGTTAATCCGGGCATGGTCTTCCGCGATCAACTCCATGCGGCGGAATGGCGTGATGACTTCCATCTTCTCAACCGCAAAGTACTCGACCACCGGGCTGTTGACCACGATGGTGTAGCGCTTGTGGAACTGCGCCCGATCCGCATCGGTGTGAGGAAACCTCGCGAGTTCGGTGGCACGCTGAATGTCCGCCGGCGTGAGCAGGACATTGATCGCGTCGATGCCTGCCTCGGCCAGTACGGCGAACAAAATCACGATGGGTAACCCCAATCGCTTCACGTTTGTCGCTCCGAAATATCTCGCAGGACTAGCCGCGCTCGTCTGGCGAAGCGGTGCGCCGGTCCTTGGTATACGCGTCGAACATCCCGATCGTCATCGCCATGATCACCGGACCCAGCACAAGACCGACGAAACCAAACGCACTGATGCCGCCGAGCAGACTCACGAAGACGAGCAATCCGTTCAACTGCGTACGTCCGCTCAAGAGTAACGGGCGAAGAACGTTGTCGACCAGCCCGACGACGCCGACGCCCACCGCCATCAGCGCCACGCCGCGGCCGACGCTTCCCGTCGACAGAAGCCAGACCGCCGCCGGCAGCCAGACAACCCCCGCCCCAAGCGGCAACAGCGCGGCAAATGCCATGATAACGCCCCAGAATACCGGCGCACCAAGGCCGAGCAGGGCGAATGTGATGCCGCCGAGCGCGCCCTGCAGAGCGGCAACGACGAAGCCGGCGATCACGCTCGCCTGAACGAGCTCGCCGGCCTCCGCAATCATCCGTTCGGACTGCTCGGATTCAAAGGGCAGTGCCCGACGAAGCGCCGCCATGATCGCATCGCCATCCCTGAAGAGGAAAAACAGGGCGAAGAGCATGACGACGAGATCCGCAATGATGCGGACCAGATTACGCAGCATGGCGCCGGCCTGTCCGGCGACAACGCCCGCGATCCAGGTCGTGGCCTGTTGGACGAGATCTTCGAGATTACCCAGATTACCACCGAGCCCGCTGGCCTGCACCCGCGCCCAGATTCGCTGAACTCGAGCGAATCCTTCCGTCTGGACGGAAAGGTCGACCGACCTGATCGCCAGCGCTGCTTCCTGGATGAACGCCGTCGTGACCAGCAGCACAGGCACGACGATGACCATGGTCACGGCCACCGTGCTGGCGGCGGCCGCCGAGGCCCTGCCCCAGCGAACCGCCAGACGCCGGTACGGGGGATGGAACAAGGCGGCGAGAATCGCGGCCCAGGCCAGCGGGGTCAGGAAAGGCCTGAAGAGCGAGTACAGCAGATAGGCGAGCAGCAGCACCGTCGCGTAGAACAGCAGCGCGGAAATCCGTTCGCGCGCGACGCCGTTGCTCATGGTTCAGAGTCCACCGCCGAAGTGTAACCCGAGGCGACACTTCCACCGGCGCCGCACTGCCGCGATCATGACCCGCGGGGACGCCTGGCGCGATCTCAGGCATGACGGCCGGGCTGTTCTGGTCGGGGCCCGGAAACATCTGGCCCATCGTCCTGGCGGCCGCGGCCGCGATCACGGCTGGAGCCGTGTTCGGCGGAGCAGGGTTAGGGTTCGTTCTAAATAATCGCCGGCCCTAAAGCTGCTTTGGTGCCCACGTGCCAGGTTTAGATTAAGTAAGGCCCCTTTCATGTAATCTCACGGCCGGGACCAGCTGCTCCGAGAAAGACCACGCTCAATGGCCCGAACGAAGGCCAAGGCATCCAAAGACGCCACCCGTGCTGGCTACTTCCTCCATCCGCGTCGTTGTTGGGCTGCGAGGGCTGGCTGAACAGACCGCCCCTCGCCTGATAGGCTAGTCGGAATGCTTGGTGCCTGTTGACGATTCGTGTTTGGCATGCTCGGCTCGCGTGCTGTCCTTGTCGCGGAAAATGAAATCCTCCGGCAGCAGGTGGTGGCGGCGAAGTGTCGCCTGCGAGGCAAACGGGTCCGCTGGTCGCCCATGCAGCGGTGTATCATCGGGGTGCTGGCGACGTCGACGGGGCGACCCGTCGTGACGTTGATCCAGCCGGAGACGGTGCTGCGTTGGCATCGATTGGGGTTTCGGCTTTTCTGGCGATGGCGGTCCCGGCCACGAGGGCGCACATCCACGAGCCACGGGGCCTCCGAGGGTGCAGGAGCGTCCGTTGTGCGGACGGCACCATGGGCGCCCAACATGAACGCCGTCGCGGAGCGCTTCGTCGGGACGCTCAGAAGAGAGCTGCTCGACCATGTGCTCATCCTTAGACGAGCCGCACCTGCGACAACTGGTCACCGAGTTTGTCCGCTTCTACAACACAGTCCGCCCGCATCAGGGCGTCAACCAAGAGCAGGCAGTTCGCCGGAGCCCGGAACTCACCGGGAACGTCGTCGCGCTGCCAGTCCTCAACGGACTTCGTCATGACTACCGCCGCGCCGCGTGATTCGCGGATGGAGAAAGTAGCCAGCACGGGGGAGTTCCTTTCTCGAATTAGCACAGTCGCATGAACGCAGTCTTTCTCGGGATCGTCTTCGTCGCCTTCATCGTCGGCGGCTACCACCAGTTGCAGTGGGTGCCGGGCGGGGCAGACAGCGTGCAGCCGATGGCCGCGCTGGGCACGGCGATGGTGGAGGCGGCGGGCGGGTCGGTCACGCTGGCCATCGGCCTCGTGGGCATGATGGCGCTCTTCCTTGGGCTGATGAAGGTCGCCGAGGCAGGGGGGCTCCTCACGATCATCGCCAAGACACTGCGTCCGCTTATGGTGCGTGCCTTTCCCGAGGTGCCCGCGAATCATCCCGCGATGGGTGCGATGATCCTGAACTTCTCGGCCAACGCGCTCGGCTTGGCCAACGCCGCCACGCCGTTTGGCATCCGCGCGATGCAGGAACTCGACAAGCTGAATCCCGTCAAGGGCACCGCCAGCAACGCGATGGTGTTGTTTCTGGCCCTGAATACCTCGTCCCTGACACTGCTACCTACGGGTGTCATCGCGCTGAGGGTCTCGGCGGGATCGATGGACCCGGCGGGTATTCTGCCGACGACGCTGTTTGCAACCTGCGTGGCGACGATGTGCGCGTTTGTCGCGGTCAAGGTGTACCAGCGGTTCTCGACGGTTGATGCGACGGAGGCCGCGGGTGAAGGGTCGGCCGACGTCGCGGCCTTGAACGCACCCGGCACCGGTCCGGCACCTGAGGCAGCACTCCCAGAGGTGTCCGCCGAGGCGTCCTCAGGTGCGTATCCCGTCTGGGTCTCGGTGACGGCGCTGGCCGCGATCGTGGGGGTGATCCCGCTGGCGGTGGTGTACGGCGATGCGGTGTCGCCCTGGATCATTCCCGGCCTGATGGTGGCGCTACTCGGGTTTGGCGCGGCTCGCCGGGTCCGTGTTTACGAAGTGTTCGTGGAGGGCGCGCGCGACGGGTTTCAGGTGGCGCTGCGGATCATCCCGTACCTGGTGGCCATCCTTGTAGCGGTAGCAATGCTGCGTGCCAGCGGGGCGCTCGACATCATCGTCGGGTTCCTGTCGCCCATGACCTCGAGGTTTGGCTTGCCGGGCGACGCGCTGCCGATGGCGCTGATGCGGCCGCTGTCCGGCTCCGGCGCCTACGGCATCCTGGCGGCGACGATTCAGGATCCGGCCATCGGCCCCGATAGCTACACCGGGTATCTCGTCAGCACCTTCCAGGGATCCACCGAAACAACGTTCTACGTACTCGCTGTCTACTACGGCTCGGTGCAGGTTCGGCGGATTCGCCACACGCTCGCCGCGGCATTGACCGCCGATGTCGCGGGCGTTGCCGGCGCGGTCATCGCCTGCAGCTATCTTTTCGGCGGACGCTAGACGGGGGCCGAGAGGCGAATGCCGCGCTCGGCATCAAGGCAGCCCAGTAATGCTATACGCTTTCAGTTGTTCGGATGTTTCGACCGTTCCCTGATCGACAAGGTCAGTGGTCTGCCGTGTACGTCTCTATCATCTATCTTTTTCAGGGAGTTCAATCCGCGCATGTCTAGGTTTCTCGTTCTGTATCGTGGCGGAGACGCCAGTAAACTTTCACCGGCCAAGCACAAGACCCTCATGGAGAAGTGGGGCCAGTACATGCAAAGCTGGGGGCATCTGGTGCCTTGAAGGACGGCGCTCCGCTGCAAAGTTCTGCCGCCGTCCAGATCGTGGGTAAGGCGAAGACGACCAAGGCGAAGCGCGCCGGCAATGCAGCCAGCTACGTCGGGGGCTATTATGTACTGGAGGGCAAGAACATCAAGGCCATCCAGACGCTCTCAAAGACGTGCCCTCATCTGTCGCTCATGGACGGGACAATCGAGATCATCCCGATCATGGAAATGCCCTAGTACTTAGCTGCGCAAATCGGCGTAACAATGCTTGAGCCCGACGGAATGCACCACGCGCTTGCGCCACTCAAAGGGCGTGGCGTGCGCATTGTAGGTCTTGACGAAGCAGTCGATGGCCTCGCGTAACTGCGGCACCGAGGTGAAGCTTGCGCCCTGCAAGGCCCGCCGACTGAGGATACTGAACCAGTACTCGATTTGATTGAGCCAGCTGGCCCGCGTGGGGGCGTAGTGGAGATGCACGCGGGGATGGCGCGCGAGCCAGCGGTCGTGTTTCGGTTTGTGCGTGTTGAGGTTGTCCAACACGATATGCAACTCCTGGTCAGGGTACCCGGCGACCACGTCGTTCATGAAGTCCAGGAACTCGCGCCGGCGCCGCCGGGCGTAGTGCCCCGCCGTGAGCTGCCCCGTCGCGATATTCAGTGCCGCGAACAACGTACTGGTGCCGTGGCGCTTGGTACTCATGACTGAAGCCGCGCAGCGCCGTGCCGTTCGGCAGCCGCAGGTAGCCTTGGGCGCGTTCCAGGGCTTGAATGTGCGGTTTCTCGTCGACCGAGATCACGACCGCGTTGGCGGGCGGCGCGAGATACAAGCCGACGATGTCGGCGGCCTTGGGCGCAAATTCCGGGTCGGTGCTGATGCACCAGGATCGGCGACGACGCAAGTGAATGCCATGGCGGCGCATCCAACTGCTTCAAAATCCGTCGCTCGCTCGCGGCGTCGTAGCGGCGGCTGGGGCCAGGGCGCGGCGCATCGGCCAGGCCGGCCACGCCCTGCGTCGCAAACCGGTGCCGCCACTTACTCACGGTCGCCGGGCGCAGGGCCAACTGTTCAGCGATGCCGTCGGTCGACTGCCCGTCGGCGGCAGCCAGCACGATGCGCGCGCGCACGACCACGCGCTGCTCGCTGGTGGGCGCGCGCAGACGCTGAGTCAACGTGGCGCGATCTTCTGGCGTCAACTCAATCGCCGTGGCTGGACGGCCCATGCCACCAGTCTACGTAATTAACGTCGAACTGTACAAGTAAGTACTAGCGTAGCGGGAGATGGTAGATAAGCCGCAGGGTCAGGGCAGTCTCGATTGCCAGATCTGAGTACCGCCGTTGCCCACCCCGCATGTTGCTCCGGCGGGGTGTCCAGGCGGCGATCGCCTCCGGTGCCAACCACAGCGGTCACATCGCCGCGGCGCACGAGGGCCTGGTTGTAGGCCGGCCAGTTCGCAACGCGGTACCGGGTCTTGTAATTGGGATGGACCTTCGACTTCATCCCCGTAGTGTGGCCCTCGTGGCGTTTCACGAGAAGCCCCAAGCCCACGGGCTTCGTGCAACAACGCCACTATGCACCAACGCCCTCGCGGGCCGGTGATACCATGGGACACGGTTCGCCAAGTAGGGACGCTCGGCTTCGATGACCTGTCAGAAGCGCACGCGCGCGATCCGGGCCTTTTTGGTGGCGTCTGCACTCGCAGCTGCGAGCTGTTCCGGCACCGCTCCGGTCGTCGAAGGCCCCGG
This sequence comes from Vicinamibacterales bacterium, assembly GCA_965229885.1. Taxonomy (GTDB): domain Bacteria; phylum Acidobacteriota; class Vicinamibacteria; order Vicinamibacterales; family CAVVIG01; genus DATLLJ01. The sequence goes on along the minus strand of CBDDJX010000003.1, from coordinate 2,003,132 downwards.
CGCCGACGTGCGGGCTCTCACGGGCGCACACACCCGCGCCGTGTGGGTGCAGGGCGACGGCTCGGACCCGCGCGCAGAGGGAGTGCAGCTTGTCTTGATGGGCTTCGATTCCCACGACGGCGAAGGCGAGCGCGTCATCCTCGGAACACCTGCCAGCTACGTGCAACCGCTGCTCACTCCGCGCGGCGACCGAATCGTCTTCTCCAGCCGGGTCCTACCTGGCCCGCCGGAAGTCTTCGTCGTAAACTGGGACGGCACCGGCCTGCGGACGCTCGCCAGCGCGTTCGCCATGGACGTGTGGGAGCACCCGGAGGACGGCAGCGAGTGGGTGTACGTCGGCACCGACAACGGGGAGGGCGGCTTCGCCGTGGTGTCCCGGTTCCCGATCGACACGCCGGACAAGCGCGAGGTCGTCTGGAACAAATCGGTTGTCGGCGGGGACGGGTTCCGCGTGTCGGCCGACGGCCGGTACGCGAGCGGCCTTTGTCCGTGGCCCGATGCCACCCTCGTAGAGCTGCCGAACGGCTCGATGACCAAGTTCGGCGAGGGATGCTGGACATCGCTCATCAGCGCCCGCGGGTTGCTCCTCTGGTATTTCGACGGCGCCCACCGCAACGTGACGATGGTCGACGTCGAGGCCGGCGCGCGCTGGATGGTAAACATCAATCACGCAGAAGGGTTTGACGGCGCCGAGGTATACCACCCGCGTTGGTCGAACCATCCGCGCTTCCTCACGATCTCCGGGCCGTACAACCAGGGCGGACCTAATCAGGCGCGGACCGGTGGGAAGCAGGTCGAGGTCTACATGGGGCGCTTCAGCGAGGATTTCACCGAGGTCGAGGCCTGGGCCCGCGTGACGAACAACTCGGGCGGCGACTCGATGCCCGACGTGTGGATTGATCTCGCGGATAGCCCGTACTCGCGCCGGCCCGGTGGTCCAATCGGCCCTTCGCACCCGACGGCCGCCGGCGAGACCACCGGACGATCGGCGCGCATTGGGGAAGCCGGGCGTCTCGTGATCAGCGTGCGGCTGGATCGCCCTGGGCCGATCCCGACACCGCAGGAGATCCTGCCGTACCGCAACGCGCTCGTCGTGAACGAGTACGAGGTCGTCGAGGTCCTCCAGGGAGCGTACGCGGAGCCGACGATCCAGATCGCGCAGTGGGCCATCCGCGACAGCCGCGAACTTGCCACGGCCCGTAAGATCGCTGGCGCCGCGTTCACGCTCACCGTCGATCGCTACGACGCCCATCCGGAGCTGGAAGGCGAGCGGCTCATCAGCGACAGCGTCGAAGCCTCTCTGCCGCTGTATTTCGACGTGAGCCAGTTGTAACCATCCGTTGACCAGACGCCATGTAGGCTTTCAGGCCGCCTGCCCGTAGATGGTCTTCAGCTCCTACCTCTTCCTCTTCTACTTCCTGCCAGTCGCGCTGATGCTGTACTACGCCGCCCCGCGGCGCGCCCAGCACCTCGTGCTGACCACGGCCAGCTACTTTTTCTATGGGTGGGCCAACCCGCTCTTCGTGCCGCTGCTGCTCGGCTCGACCATCGTCGACTATGTCGCCGGTCGCGTGATCAGTCGTCATCCAGCGACGGCGCCCGTCGACACGGTCCCGGCGGCACACGCCAGGCGACCCCGGGCCGCGCGCCTGGCTCTCGCGGCATCGATCTGTAGCAACGTCGCGTTGCTGGGGTTCTTCAAGTACTTCAACTTCGCGGCGGAGAGCATGGGCGCGCTGGCGGACGCGATCGGCCTGCCCGCGCTCCGGCTCGACGTGGCGTTCAAGGTGACGCTGCCGCTCGGCATCAGCTTCTACACGTTCCAGTCGATGAGCTACACCATCGACGTCTATCGAGGCCGCGCAGCGGCGACTCGCAGATTCATCGACTTCGCCTGTTATGTGTCGATGTTCCCGCAGCTCGTGGCCGGCCCGATCATCCGCTTTTCTGAAGTGGCGGACCAGATCCAGTCGCGGACGCACACGGCGACGAAGTTCGCGCGCGGCATCGCGTTTCTCTGCGTCGGGCTTGCGAAGAAGGTCCTCCTGGCCAATCCCTGCGGCAAGATCGCGGACCTGGCATTCGACGCAGGCTCGCTCGGGCCTCTGGAGGCCTGGTATGGCGTCACAGCGTACGCCTTCCAGATCTATTTCGATTTCAGTGGCTACTCGGACATGGCCATCGGCCTCGGCCTCATGCTCGGGTTCGTGTTCCCGAAGAATTTCGACTCGCCCTATCGCTCGCAGTCGATTACCGAGTTCTGGCACCGCTGGCACATCTCGCTGTCCACCTGGCTGCGCGACTATCTGTACCTGCCCCTCGGCGGCAATCGCAGTGGCCGCGCACGTACTTACGTGAACCTGGCCATCGTGATGGTAATCGGCGGCCTCTGGCACGGCGCCGCATGGAACTTCGTGATCTGGGGAGCCATCCACGGCGCGCTCCTGGCGTTCGAGCGCCTGCGCGGCAAGGCCGCGATCTACTCAGGCCTCCCTGCGCCAGCGCGCGTCGCGGCCACGTTTACGACCGTGCTCGTCGCCTGGGTGTTCTTTCGTGCGTCGGATCTTCCGCAGGCGATCCGCTACGTGGGAAACATGCTCGCCCTCGGCGAGTTGCAGGAAGGTGCCGGTCTGCTGTCCGGCATTGTGTACCAACCGTACTACCTCGGGACCTTTCTGGCGTCCGGCGCGGTTGTGTGGACTGCACCCCAGACATGGGACTGGACGCGGAGGCTGACGCTGCTGAAAGCCGCCGCGATACTGGCGCTGCTCGCGCTGTCGGCCGTGGTGCTGGCCACGCAGGCGTTCAACCCGTTCATCTACTTCATCTTCTGATGCCGCATCGTTCATTGCTGCCAGTCGGCGTGTCGCGGGAGGAGGTCGCGCGGATCGAGGTGGGTCACACGACGGTGTCGCCGCCGATTGTGCACTTACTGATTGCGGGCTTCCTGACGGTCATCGTCGTCGTGCCGGTCGTCGAGCTTGCCGGCCTCCGTGCGCTACGGGCGCAGGGCCTCTCGAGCGCCTGGTCGCACCTGGCGCGCCTGCCCGCCGAACTTCGGTCCCGGGCTCCCGACTCAACAGTGTCAACGCCGGAAAGCGCTTCGGCGTGGGAACACCTCGTCGTTGCGAACCGGAGCGTGCTCACGGCGATCAGCCGGTTCGAGCTGGGGCTGGAGGACGAGTCGCTGCTGGGCCGGACGCTCCGGCCGCCGACGCAGGCCGTGCTGACCGGCTTGCTCGGCGCGGGCAACGAGCGCGTGTACTGGGGCCGCGAGGGCTGGCTGTTCTATCGGCCAGATGTCGAGTACCTCACCGGACGCGGATTCCTCGAGCCGGCGGAACTCCGACGACGTGTCGCCTCCGCATCCGAGTGGGAGGCACCGCCGCAGCCCGATCCCCGCCGGGCCATCGGCCGGTTCAAGCGCGACCTCGAAGCGCGCGGGATCATGCTTGTCGTCGTGCCGACGCCGCTCAAGCCGGGCGTGCACCCGGAGAAGCTTGCGCGCCGCTATGCCGACGGCGCGGAAGTCATCCAGAATCCGTCGTACAGGGAATTCGTCGAGGCCATGAGTCGCGAAGGCGTGCTGGTGTTCGATCCGTCGGACGTACTGGCCCCTGCACGCCGCGCCGGTCCGCAGTACCTCGTCTCCGACTCGCACTGGCGACCCGAAACGATGGAAGCGGTGGCGGGGCGGCTGGCCGCCTTCATCGAGGCGCACGTCGATCTGCCGGCTTCGGCCGACCCCGGCTATCGGATCGAGCGGCAGGAGGTGCGCAACACGGGAGACACACTGCAGATGCTGGATCTGCCGGCAGAGACCACGTTGTACACACCTGAAGCTGTCTATCTGCGTCGAGTGCTGCAGGCCGACGGATCGCCGTGGCGGTCGTCGCGCGAGGCGGATGTGATCGTGCTCGGGGACAGCTTCAGCAATATCTACACGCTCGAGTCGCTGGGCTGGGGAACCTCGGCGGGCTTCGTCGAGCAGCTGAGCTATGGGCTGCGGCGGCCGGTCGACCGTCTCGTGCAGAACGACCAGGGCGCATTCGCCACGCGGGCCATGCTCTGGCGGGATCCCCACCGGCTCGACGGGAAACGGGTGCTCGTGTACCAGTTCGCCGCCCGCGAGCTGGCGCTCGGGGACTGGCAGGTCATCCCTTGATGTCAAGTGTCTCGAACGGCACTGTCAAGTTGACGTTAAATGGACAAGCCCCGCCGCTGCCGAGGCGATGAGTGAGACCTCCGATTCAGGCACACGTTGGCGTTGTCAACTTGAGCCCACGGGTGGGAGAGTGGGCGGATGATGAGCCAGTCGCCCAGCTATCACGGCTATCGATTCCCGCTCGACATCATCAGTTACGCCGTGCGGCTCTATCACCGATTCGGTCTCAGCTGCCGAACGAAGCCCAAGGCATCCAAAGACGCCACCGCGCACCTCGGCTTCGAGGCCAAGCTCTGGCTGACCGCCGACAAGCTCCGCAACAACATGGACGCGGCGGAATACGAACATGTCGTCCTGGGTCTCATCTTCCTGAAATACATCTCCGACACGTTCGAGGAACACCACGTGAAGCTGGTGGCCGGCGAGGGTGACCTGGCTGGAGCGAATCCTGAAGGCAAGGATGAATACCTCGCCGGCAACGTCTTCTGGGTGCCCAAGGAAGGACGCTGGGCGCACCTCCAGTCCCGCGCCAAGCTCCCTCGTGCTGGCTGCTTTCTCCATTCGGGTCGTTGTTGGGCTGCGAGGGCTGGCTGAACAGACCGCCCCTCGCCTGCTAGTCGGAATGCTTGGTGCCTGTTGACGGCAGCCAGTTCACCGGAGCCCGGAACTCACCGGGAACGTCGTCGCGCTGCCCGTCCTCAACGGACTTCATCATGACTACCGCCGCGCCGCGTGATTCGCGGATGGAGAAAGTAGCCAGCACGGCCATGCACCGACAGGAAACGTTGGGCGTGTTCAGCGGAGTCCTACGCCGACGTACTCAGGCGGCTCGCGCAGAAATTGTAGAGCCAGGCGAAGACGGCTCCGGCCGCCGCACCGTCCACTACGCCATACAGCGTCCCGACAAGCACCTGACCGAAGCTTGCGGTGGCCGTGTAGCCGGGATAGAGGGAGGCCATCACCTCAAGGAAGGCCAGGCCATAACGTCGCCGCGCTGCTCGGCCACGTTGCGCCTCCGAGCCGGTCGGTGCTGGTCGGCCACGTCGACGATGCGGTCGAGGGTGCGCGGGCAGGAGGACGGCGTCGCTCCAGGCGAGGCCCGCGCGTCACCTTTGCGACCTCCGGCTGCACCAACGCCCAGCTGCAAACACGGCTGTTGCAACGAGGCGCAGCAGCGGCTACTACCCATTGCCCTGTGGCGCGAAACGCGGATAGTAGGACCGGTATCCTATTGCACGGGCGATTGGGCCGAGCATTCAATACACCCCCCCGCTGAACGAAGACTGGTGGCCCAGCGGGCCACGAGTCGTATCGCGGACTGAACCGCGACATTTGAAACAGCGCCAGAGGCGCACGACCATTGTCTGGTGACTCGTCAAAGAACCCATAGGCTTGCGTCAGAAAGACGCCGAAGTCACGAGGGAGGCCGTAGGCCGCGGTATTCGGGCCGCGCACAACAGCCCCTTCCCCCGTTGCATTGAATGGTTTGTGCACAGTGCCAGGCTCGACGACGAACTCCTCTCCGACTCGGACGACCTTCGTTTCGTCCTCGACCAGTATTGACACCTCGCCCTTGACGACGATGAACCGTTCGGCGAACGTCGTGTGGAGGTGCGCGGGAGGTCCCGGCGCGTGCGGGTGAAGCGTCAGTTCAGACCAGATCAAGTCATCGTCGATCGTCACGATGCGCTGGGAGAAGCCCTCCGCCTGACTGTGAAACACTTGTCCTTCGGCTGGGTAGGCCCATACTGGTGGGTTCGCTTCGGGGAAGACAAATCGGTCCACCACCGGGGCCACCACCCCGAACACCGTAACGACGGCAGCAACACCGATGCGCCAGCGGCGTTGCGGGAACATCATCAACGGCATTTCCTGTCACCAATGAGGGCGGTCACCAATGGTGAGCATGACCGGTCATTCGCGAGAACGAGGCCTGAACCGCCCCGCCGCTCCCGGTGCGCATGCGCCTCCAATACTTTAATTTGCTCGATTTCCTGATTTCCCGCGCGCGCTCGAGGCTCATTGTTTCGGCTCGAGACCGCAACGGTGTTGTTCGCCTGCTGCGGGCCGTGAGCGATGTTCGCTTGCCGGGCGAACACCGTCGGCGGGTTCTTGATGACCGCCAGGGTTTCGACCGTAGCACGGCATTGTCCCTGCGCCTTCAGGGCCAACCTCGTAAATCGGTCAATCTGGTCAACCTTGGTCATCTTAGACGACTGATACGCGAGCTGGGTGAACATCGCGTTTAGCGTGACCGCTTGTGCCGCGAGCGTCGCCTCCGGGCCGCCCATATTGCCGCGTTGCACTCTCGGTTTCTGCAATCAGCGCGGCCATGCACTCCGCGAGATCCAGTGCCCCGAGATTTCTCGAATAGGCCACTGCGGTGGCGGCGTTCATCAGAAAACCCTCCACCATCAACTCGGCGCCCTCGGCCTCTGGTGACTGCTTCGGCTTCAGCCGATTGGTGCTCGTGCGTTCCGGCACGGCTTTCTTCGCGCGCTTCGGCATGTTCAGGCTCTTTTCCCCTACGGGACGCGGGCGGCGTCGAGTTCAGCAGGCATGGGCAATCAAGACGCCAGCGCCCTGGTCATCATCATCTGCGCTGGTCCCTTCCTGGTCCCGTGCCATCGGCAACAATCCCGCCGGCGGGAAATGCTGGGGCCGTCCTCGCTCCATATCGCCTGAGCCCGGCCATGCGCTGCCGTGACGCCCGCGGCACTTCTTGTCGCGAGGTTGGCGAGCGCGCCCCGGATCCGTGTGTAGCCCCACCGCGGATTCTCGACCGCCATCCGCACCACGAGGTCGGCGATCTCTCCGGGCGTCATCGGCCGGCCTCGACGTCTTCGGGCACTGCCGTCGTACTTCTGGGCGATCAGCCTCCGGTACCAGCGGAGGATCGTGTCCGGGGTGACAATACTGGCCACCTGCATCAATGCGCGCCGGCCGAGGGCCTTGCCGCGCACCGCGAGTCGACGGCGCTGGGCGTCCGTCAGCTGAAGGGGTCGGCCACCACGTTGCTCCCGGAGGACACGGTTCTCCTCCCGGAGATAGTCGATCAGATCTTCTTGGTGGCGATTCACTCAGCCAGCAACGGTGAGCACGAGGAAGTGCAGCACATGGGGCATCGTCAGAGGCTACTCGGACGAGATGGCCAGCATCGACCCCGCCGCGGCGGTTCGCCTGGCCTCGGCCGCTTTCTTGCACCTTACGCGGATGGCGAGCAGCCTCTATCGGCTGCTCGGCGCGACGGTGGGCAACGGCTACACGGAAGCCAAGGCCGACCACATTTTTCGGGGTCTCGTGGACGCCACGGCCTCCGTGACGCTCACCGACACCGAGATCGTCGTGCGCTTTCAAGAACGCGCGCACAACCCGTTGCTCCTCGCCGCCGGTCTTGAGGATGCCGTCACGCCAGTCCCGTGGCTCGGTCGCAAGAAGCTCCGCCTGATGTTTGGAAAATGACACGATTCGTTAGGCGCATGGGTAGGCGTGGGAATCCAGGCTAGTGTGCGCATGCTATGCGGCGCGTCTACCTATTCCTGATCCTCGAGCTCTTCCAGCACAGCCTCGCAGGCTTCCAAACGAGGAACGTCGTGCTCGACCGCACGGGGCTCTTCACCCTCAGGCGGGAAGGAGGGTCCGGGCGATTTCGCGGAGGCTGGCAGTCCCCTCGACGTCGTGTGGAAGGAGCGGCACACGCACCTGCGGCGTGTCTCCGAAGATACCGGAGATCTGAGCCAGGTAGCGCGTCTCCTGCTCGCGGCGCTGCTCGAGAAACTCGCCCAGCGGGGCGTCTGGCAGCACCCGGTTGATCACCACCCCGAGCACCGGGATATTGAACCGGCGCAGCACTTCCAGCATCTTCTGGCTCTCCTGGATCGGCAGCTTTTCCGGCACCATCACCAGGATGAAGCCGCACTGTTCGGCATCCAGCAGGAGGCGCCGCGTCTGACTCAGCTTGCGGCGGCGCGCCAGCAGCGTGTCGCGGATCCGGGTCGACCGGGCGTCCGGCTCGTCGTCGACGGCCTGATCGATGAACGAGAGCTCGTCGCCGGTGCCGCGGCGCCGCATGCGCTTGAGCACCTCGCCCGTCGCGTCCGCGCGCTCCCGCTGTCGCAGTAGGCCGTCGGTCCACGCGGCCATGATTTCGGGCAGCGAGAGCAGCCGCAGCGTGTGGCCGGTCGGCGCCGTGTCCACTAGCACGCGGTCGTAGCGCTCGCCGGCCTCGAGCATGATGTCGGCCACGCGCTCGACCATGGCCGCCTCCACCGCGCCCGGGGACAGGCGCGTCAGCTCCATCTGGCGATCGATCTCGTGGAACATCTCCGGGCGCACGAACTCGCGCATCGCGCTGCGCACGGCTTCGAGGTGACGGTCGACCTGCGCGCCCGGATCGATCTCCAGGCCCCAGAGGTTCGGCCTGAGCAGCTGCTCCCGATCGCCGATGCGGACATCGAACAGGTCGCCCAGCGAATGCGCGGGGTCGGTCGACACGAGCAGGCACCGCTCCGAGCGCTCCGCAAGGGACACGGCCAGCGCGGCGGCGGTGGTGGTCTTGCCGACGCCGCCTTTGCCGCCGATGAAAACGATTTTCTGCCGTCCGAGGGTGAGCACCGGTCTAGCGGCCTGTCATGTTGAATGGCTAACAGCAGCGGATCCCGTCGAGCGGCGAGCGCTCCATGCCCATCCGCGTGTGCCACTCGTGGAAGCGCTCGTACAGGACGGGGAGCAGCTCGAGCGTGTAGTAACTCGCGGGGTTGGGCACGCCGAGCATCTCCATGAAGACGAGCAGCATGAAGAGGTCCTCATCGTCCCGTTTGGCACGCGCCATCGCTCCGCGATACGGCGCGACGTAGAACTCGCGCAGCAGCGCGCGCAGCTCCTGGAGCGACGCCCGCAGCCCGCGCGTAGGCATCATTACGACCCGACCGCGGGGATTCTCGGCTCCCCGGTCCGCGGAATCCCGGGCTCCAGCCGGGCGCGCCGCAGCGCCAAGAACGCTTCCAGCGACACGAAAATGGCCGCGCCGAGGATCACGGCATCCATGAAGACCAAGAAGTAGCTGCCGGCGGTCCAGAAAGTGGCCAACTGGACCAGCAGCGCCAGCGACGCCATCGCCAGGATGAAACCCATCGGGAGGAGCGCGTAGATCACGGGCCGGCCGAGTCTCAGGAGGAAGACGCTCAGCACGAGCAGGGTGAGGCCAGCGAGCAGCTGGTTCGTCGTTCCGAAAAGCGGCCAGATGATCAGTCCGCCGGCGCCCGCGCCGCCGCCCGCGCCGAAGGCCAGTCCGATGGAGCTCCCGACGGCGAGCAGCGTGGCCGGTGCCCGCCGGGTCAGCACCGGCAGCCGGTAGATGTGACCCCACTCCTGGATGATGTAGCGCTGCAGGCGGACGCCGGTGTCCATGGTGGTCGCGGCGAACAGCACTGCCATGACGGCCAGCAGCGTCTGCGAGAAGGCCAGCGGCAGCCCGAGACCCATATTGATGATCCGGGCGCCTCCGTTCACGAAGGCGTCGGTGCCGCCGGCGGCGAACGAAGTATAGAACGCCCGCCAGTCGGCGTCCGACGCAAACCCCGCGGTGCACGCGATCAGCGCCGCAAGGGCCAGCGCGCCTTCACCCACCGAGCCGAGATAGCCAACGAAGCGCACATCCGTTTCGCGATCGAGCTGCTTCGAGGTGGTCCCCGACGACACCAGGCCGTGGAAGCCCGAGATCGCCCCGCAGGCGATGGTGACGAACAGCAAAGGGACGAGCGGCGGCGTGCCGGCTGGCGCGAGCGTGTTGTACGCCGGGGCAACCACCTGAGGGTTGGCGAGGAACACGGCGAGAAAGATCACGCCCAGCGCGATGAAGAGCTGCAGCCCGTTGATGTAGTCGCGCGGCTGGAGGAGCATCCAGACCGGCAGGATCGAAGCGATGCCGGCGTAGGCGAAAAGAAGGACGACCCAGACCGCCGGCGCGCTCAGGCCGGCGACCTGCTGCGGCAGCGCGATCGGTACGTACTCTCCGAGGAAGATCATCGTATAGAGCAACGTGACCCCGATGACTGAAGGCCAGAGCAGCCCCACACGCCTGCGATAGACGAGAAAGCCGATCGCGACCGCCACCGGCATGACACCCCAGGCCGAGAGCACGCTACTGGGCACGCTGACGAACAGGTTCGCGATCACGATCGCGAACACCGCGTTGACCATCAGCAGCAGCAGGAAGATGACGATCATGAACATGCTGCGGGCGCGCTTGCCGACGATGTCCTCCGTCAGCGCGCCAATCGACTTGGCCTTGTTCCGCGAGCTCACCCAGAGCGCGCCGGCATCGTGCACGCCGGCAAAGAAGACAGTGCCGAGCGTGATCCACAGGAAGGCGGGCACCCAGCCCCAGATAACGGCGATCGCCGGCCCCACGATGGGCGCCGCGCCAGCGACGGACGTGAAGTGGTGCCCCCACAGCACGAAGCGGTTGGTCGGGACGTAGTCCACGCCGTCCTCCAACTCGTGGGCCGGCGTCCGGAAGTCCGGATCGAGGCCGAACACCTTCTTGCTGATGAACTTGGAGTAGAAGCGGTACCCCAGGCCGAACGCCGAGACTGCAACGATGACGAGCACGACCGCACTCACTCCAGCACCCTCCTCTCCCTCCAGATAAGAATGCTTTACTCTTTCCGCAGCCGGAAAGCGATGAATTCGCCCGAATAGCTTCCCCGGCTGACCGGAACGACGATGTACTGGCGTCCGTTGAGACTATAGGTCATTGGCGATCCCGTCTGCGGGGCCGGCATGAACACCTCGCCGACCTCCCGCCCCGTGGCCTTGTCGTAAGCACGAAGCGTCGCGCCGCGCGGAGTATCTAGGACAACGAACGAACGCCAATCGCCTTCGCCATACTGAATGAACCGCCGAATAGGTTGAAACAAGAACTCCGCCCCAGTGTGGATGTGGGAAGTCCAGAGGTGATAGTGAAACCCAATCTTAGCTAGACCACGGAGGTAGGCGAGTGAAAGTCTTGAGGAGAGCAACACGTCTTGCCGACCCCCGGTGGTGCCTTTGCCGCCATAGACGGTAGCGGTGAAACTGCCGATTGCCGCCTTTATCAAGGCTATCAACTCGGCGTTGTCGTGCGATTCTTCCTTGTCCAGATAAATTTCCTCCAACTTGGCGCCCTCAACTCCACGCTGAGCAATCAACTCCTTCAGCCGAGCAGCGTCGTACTTCGGCGGAAACTGGACGCAGACGATCTCGTCGTCTTTCTTGAGCACTAGCTGCCGAAGCGCGGTTACATAGGCTTGCCCGTCGTCGCCGATGTAGGGCTGGCCCAGCAGCTTGTAGTCCCCGTGGTCGCACTGCATCATCTTGGTCGTAGCCGCCTCCGGTCCCATAACCTTGTAGTGAAAAGGATTCGGAGACGGCGCGTTATGGCGCCCTTCGATTTTCAAGAGCGACCGAAGCACTCCTGTCGGACCAAGTTTTAACACTTCCTGGTCCACTTGCCGACCAAGTCTGGGCCTGATCCGATTCGGTGGACAGGTTAACGACGCTGTTTTAAGCAGTTCGTCCTTCTTCTGTCGCAGAGAACACCGAGGGGTGTGGGCGCTGTGGGAAACTGCGCGCTGTGCAGTTTTCCATGGCGTCCATGCCCTCCGAGATCGCGCGTCGTTCGTACGCCGCGAGGCTGATCTGGCCGAGCGTCGAATGTCGGCACCGTTGGTTATAGAACACTTCGATGTAATCGAACAGCTCCATCTTGGCTTCGCCGCAGCTGTCGAACCGTTCGCGGAGTGCGCTCTTCACCGAGGGAAAGAACGCCTCCATCACGGCGTTGTCGTAACAATTCGCGCGCCGACTCATGCTACACGTAATGCGGTGCGCATCGAAGATCGTTTGATAATCCTCGCTCGCGTACGGACTGCCCTGGTCGGAATGGTGGAGCAATCCGACGTCGGGACACCGGCGCTTGAGGGCCATCTCGAGCGCCTTGATGGTGAGGTGCCGATCATTCACCGCGCTCACCGCCCCGCCCACGGTGAACCGAGAAAACAAATCGAGGATCGCGGCGAGATACAGCTTGCCGCTCTCGCCGATGACAAACTCGGTCGTGTCGCCGACCCACCGCTGATTCGGTCTGGCGGCGGTGAACTGCCGATTCAAGAGATTGGCGGTGACCGGCTGATCGGGGTCACTCATCGTCGTGCATTTGAACCGTTTGCGCACGCGCGCTTTCAGGCCCTCTTCCTGCATCAGCCGCACCACGCGCTTGCGACTCACCGCAATGGCCTGCTCGATCAGATCCGCGTGAATGCGTGGACTCCCGTATCGGTGGTGACTCTCTTCAAACGACGTATGCACCAACACGCGGAGCCGGCGATCTTGCCGACCATGTGCCGACTCGGGGCGTCGACACTAGGCGCAAAAGCCGCTCGGCGAGACGGCGAGGGTGCGACACAGCTCACGGACGGTGAAGGTGGCCTTCTTCGCGGCAATCCAGGCAAACCTTATTGCTGGTGCTTCGCGAAGAAGGCCGCGGCTTTTCAGGATTTTTCGCTCGGTCCGCAGCTCGCGATTCTCTTTGCGCAGCTGCGCCAACTCCTCACGCTCCGCCGTGGTCAACCCCGTCTTGCCCTGCGTCCGATCCGCCCGTGCGTGCCTGACCCAATTACCCAGCGACGAGGGGGTCAGATCCAACTCGCGCGCGACAGCTCCGACGGTCTTGCCCTCATCCAAGACGAGCCTGACCGCGCCGGCCATAAACTCGTCGGTGAACTGTCGGCACGGGCGTTTTCCCGTGTGGCGTGATCCCATTCTGGACATCGTATCCGCCTTTCGGAAAGTGTCCACGAAAGCGGATCAAGCCCAGTTCGTGCTCAGCGTGCCCCTGCAGACTGTGCATCGGTACCGCGCCGTCGACCGGACTTCGTCGCGAACGAGCCGTAGCCCACGAGGTTGAGGCCCGGTTGTCCACGGTTATCGCACCCGGGCGTGCCGCACGCCACCCCGTTGATCTCGTTCATTGCTCAAGTGTACAGGGGCGCGAGACGGTGCGGTCCGGGGAGAAGGGTAACAGAAGAGTCCGGGGACATGGGTAACACATTCAGCCACACTCGAGCCGAGGTGCTCGATGCCATGGCAGGAGACGTTACTCATGGACCAACGCGTGCAGTTCATCGCCGACTACCAGCGCGATGTGTTCGACGTCGCGGAGCTGGCGCGACGCTACGGCATCAGTCGGAAGACCGCCTATAAATGGATCGAGCGCTATGAGGTTGGGGGACCGGCCGGGCTGGTCGATCGGTCACGGCGGCCGGCGCATTGTCCGCACCGGACGCCCCCGCCGATCATCGCGGCCCTGCTGGACGTGCGCCGCCACCATCCGACCTGGGGCGCCAAGAAACTCCTGAAGATCGTGGCCACGCGGCACCCGACGTGGACACTCCCGGCCCGGAGTACGGTCTGTGATCTGCTGGATCGCGCCGGTCTCATCACGGGGTCGCGGCGGCGGCCGGTGCCCGCACACCCGGGTCGGCCGCTGATCCCGATGACGGCCCCCAACGGGACCTGGACCGCGGACTTCAAAGGGCAGTTCAAAACCCGCGACGGGGTGTATTGCTATCCGTTGACGATCGTCGATGGCTTCAGTCGGTACTTGCTGACCTGTCACGGCCTGCTCTCGACCGCGATCGTTACGGCTCGCCCGCTCTTCCTCCGCCTCTTCCAAGAGTACGGCTTGCCGGGGATCATCCGGACCGACAATGGCGTGCCCTTCGCCACTACCGCGCTCGGGCGCCTGTCCACGTTGTCCGTCTGGTGGATTCGGCTCGGGATCCTCCCGGAACTGATCGCCCCCGCGTCCCCGCAGCAGAACGGGCGCCATGAGCGGATGCATCGGACGCTGAAAGCCGAGGCCACGCGTCCCCCGAGCGCCAATCTGCGCGCCCAACAGATCCGGTTCAATCGGTTTCGTCACGAGTACAACGACGAACGCCCGCACGAAGCATTGGACCAAGAAACGCCTGGCTCCGTCTACCAGCCGTCACCGCGGACGCTGCCGCGCACGCTCGCGCCCGTGGAATACCCCGGCCACTTCGAAGTCCGCCTCGTCAGTCGCAACAGCGGCATCCGGTGGAAGAAGCGCTGGGTCTGCGTGACGCACACGCTGGCGGGCGAGTACGTCGGACTGGAAGAAGTCGACGATGGGCTCTGGGACGTATACTTCGGGCCAGTGAAGCTCGGACGGATGAACGAACGCATTCTCCGCATTGAAGATCACAAAGGCCGCACCGTCAGGAGAGGACCGGCCGGGACGACTACGGAGCCCGCCAAGAACGCGCGCTCCTCCGCTCTCACACGGCGTGGTAACACCCACCAAGTGTTACCCATGTCCCCGGACTGATCTGTCACTCATGTCCCCGGCCGCTCAGACCTGTCGTTTCCTCCACGACCTCGGAGCTGAAAGTGACCGATCAACAGCGACCGGCGTAAGCACCTCCATCCGGGCGGAGCTTGTTGTCCTCATCCGAGCAGGCGCGCTGACGCCTTCTTGAGACACTGCGGTGCAGACGGCCGACCCTATCACCTTTGCGAACGCGCCTGTGGGCAAGCTCTAAGTGGCACGAACCGTGCTGACCTAGGTGCTCGTGTCAGTGCGGCCAGAGAGATCGGCCCGCCGCGCCGACGACTGGCCTGCAGCCGCCTGGGGCTGTCCGTGCGAGCACGCGATTAGATCACCTGAGATTAAGGAGTGCAGCATGGGATGCCGAGCTCTCCTCGTAGCCAGCCTCGGAGCGACGCTGGTCCTCATCAGCTCACCGGCTGGGGCAGCGCGTGCGGATGGGACCTCGACATTTGGACCACACGAGCGACAATCGAGGGCCATCATCGTCGCATCCCGGGACTCACCACCATCAGCGAGTTCACAGCAGGCTCGCGCGCAGCGCCAGGGTCGCGGGGCCGACTCAGCAGGCCAGTCAGGCCGTGCGGTTCGCCGCGGGCTGGGTGCGACACGTGGAACTGGAAAGGCTAGACAACAGCGCCAGGCCGAACAGCCCCGCCGAGCGGCTCCGAACCGACGAACCGTCGAGCGCGCGGCGCCACGACCGCAGCGCACACCGTCCAACACCCGGGCTGCCCAGCAGGAGCCGCGGAATCGTCAGGCGCCTCAGGCGAACGTCGACCGGCGAGCCGTCGAGCGCACGGCGTCACGCCTTCAGCGTCCGGTCGTAACGCCTGCAACGCGAGATCAGCAAGGGCGCCAGGCGTCTCGTGTTCGTCCGGACCGACAGCAGGCAGGGCGGGCGAATCGAGGCACGGGAGCCGGTTGGGGGAACGCGTACGACGTCACTTCGCCGCCGCCTCGTCGAGGCGGCCGGAACGTGACCCCAATCGGGATCGATGCCGGGGGGCTTTACTTCTACTACGGCTCGGGAAGGCACAGCCGCTATCCGGGGTACCGGTATCCGGTCTACAACCGCGTGCGTGTCGGCACCGGCTTCAGGTACCAGTCTGGGTTCAGGTATGGTCATCCCCACGGGTATGGGTACGCGTTTCGGTTCGGGTACGGGTACGGCTACTGGCCCTACTACCCGATCTACTCGTACGGCGCCAACGTCACGACGTACGACCGGTATCCAGATCTCGGCGCCGTGCGGCTTCAGGTTCGGCCCAGGCACGCCCACGTTTTCGTTGACGGATACTTCGTGGGAACGGTCGATGACTTCGACGGCACGTTCCAACGTCTCAGGCTCGACGCGGGCCCGCACCAGATCGAGATCCATGCGGACGGCTATGAGCCCTTCTACCTGGACGTGTACGTAAGGCCGGGGGAAACGATCAAATACGAAGGGTCTCTGCAGCTGCTGCCGTAAAAAATGGGCAGACCCCGATCGATGCGCGGGCGCCGTCGGCTACATTGATGCGAGATGGCGTATGGTGCAACAAAGCGGCCGAGGTTGGGGAATCGCCGAGGCACGGTCGGTGCTGGCCGCTGTTCCCCGAGTAGTCTCGGGGAATGCCCGACGCTCTGCAATTCCTCGTGCTCACCGTCGCTGGCTGGGTGAACCGCCACCAAGAAGACCTGATCGACTATCTCCGAGAGGAAAACCGGGTCCTTCGGGAGCAACTGAGCCCGCGACCGCTTCGCCTGACCGACGCCCAGCGCCGTCGACTCGCGGTGCGGGGCAGGACACTCGGACGGCGAGCGTTGAGCCAAGTGACCGGGATCGTCACACCGGACACGATTCTCCGCTGGCATCGGAGACTGATCGCTCAGAAATACGACGGCAGCGCCCGCCGACGGCGAGGCCATCCGATGACGCCACAGGAGGTGTCCGACCTCGTGGTGCGGATGGCGGTCGAGAATCCGACGTGGGGCTAGACGCGCATCCGCGGCGCGCTGTCGAACCTCGGCCACCAGATCGCCCGGAAGTCTCTTCCAACTCGAGGACGACCTGACGCGACGGTTGGTCGATTCGCTGTCGTTGCCGTTGACAGTGGGTGAGGATCAGCAGCTCCAGCGAGACACTCCGCAAAGCGCCTCCGCCTACGAGTTCTATCTCCGTGCGAACGAGCTCGGTCGCCGCCCCGACGAGTGGTCAGTGGCGCTGAATCTATACGAACGTAGCGTCGAACAGGATCCCTCGTACGCTCCGGCATGGGCACGCCTGGGTCGCCTCTACCGCGTACTGGCGAAAGTCGGACATGAAGACCGGAAGAAAGGCTACCAGTGGGCGCTGGCGCTCAATCCGAACCTGCCAGAGGCACACCGCCTGTATACGGCGCTCGAACTGGAACGGGGCCGACCGACCGAGGCCATGGTGCGTCTGATCGACCAGGCCAAGCGGGGCGGGACCGATCCCAACCTGTTCGCTGGGCTGGTGCAAGCCTGCCGGTATGTTGGTCTGCTGGAGGCGTCACTCGCTGCGCACGAGCGAGTCCGTCGCCTCGAGCCACACATTGAAACCGGTGTCCACCACAGCCTCTGGATGGCCGGCCAGTATCAGCAAGCGATCGACGCTGCGGCAGGAAAACCCTTCAGCGAGTTCACGACAGCACTGTCGTTCATCGAGCTTGGTTGTCGAACAGAGGCGATCAGGGTGCTCGATGATGCCATCCAAAGCCCGCACTTTCAAAGCGCTGATCCTTCTTTAACACAGTGTTTGAGGGCGCTTCGCGGAGTGGCTGACGGGAACCACGACGCCGCGCTCGCGGCGCTGGAGCGAATCGATTTTGATCTGATCGAACTCGATCCGGAGTTCCTCTATTACGTCAGTATATGGTTCGTGCCTGCTGGCGCAGTCGAGCGAGGGCTCTCACTGATCGGCAAGGCGGTGCAGAGGGGATTCTTCTGCTATCCATGGACGATGCGCGATTCATTTCTCGACCCGCTGCGCACGACCGCCGAGTTTCAGACACTCCGGGCGCAAGTGGAAGCCCGACATAAGGACGCGCTGGCCGCGTTCACCCAGGCGAGTGGATATGAGGTACTAGGATTGACCCCTTTGGCCAGCAGTTCCTCGTCTTGATGTAGCGTGATGTCAAAAAGGAGTTAGTAGATGACCAATCGGGAATTCTTCCTTCAGTGTCGTTCGACCGATATCCCACTCTTCGTGCGCGTCTTCAACGCTGTGTCGGCGGACAAACTCGACTGGCGCCCGGAACCTAAGGCCCTTACGGCGCGGGAGCTGCTCGGCCATCTCATTGGTCACGAGCAAGATGTCGTCGACCGGCGTTGGTGCATGAATCCTGCGGGCTGAGACGTCCAGAGACTGGGATCCGCTTGATCTCCTGTGCACCGCGGCCACACTGAAGGGATGCATTCGAGAGTCCATCCCACGTACAAGACCAAGTACCACGTCGCGAACTGGGCCTCCTACGATCGTGCCCTCGTCGGACGCGGCGACATCACCCTGTGGGTGTCACCGGAAGCGATCGCCACCTGGGAGCCGGCGGGCGTCGGCAGTCGCGGAGGGCAGCAGAAGTACTCCGACGTCGCCATCGCAATCGCACTGACGCTCCGTCTTCTGTTCCACCTGCCACTCCGCCAGACCGAGGGGGTTCTGCAGTCGCTCTTCGGGATGATGGATCTTGCGCTCGCCGCGCCCGATCACACAACGCTCGCACGGCGTGGCCAGTACCTCGACCTCAGGCGTGAGCGAGTCCCGACCGGCAAAGGCGTGCATTTGATCGTCGACAGCACGGGACTGTCGATCGTGGGCGAAGGCGAATGGGCTAGGGCGAAACACGGCGTACGCGGTACGCGCGGCTGGAAGAAGCTCCATCTGGGCGTCGACCGATCGGGGGTGATCGTCGCCCACGCGTTGACGGAAGCGACGGTCGATGACGCGACGACGGCCCTCGAACTGATCGGCGCCGTCGACGGGGGTCTCGCCAGCGTCACGGGCGATGCGGCCTACGACACGATCGCGTTCTACGAGATGGCCGCTGCACGAGGCGCGATCGCGGTGGTCCCATCGAACAAGACGGCACGGGTGTCTCGACGGAGACCGCGATCGAGTGCTCGGGATCGCACGATCAAGAAGATGAAGAAGATCGGCCGCCGGCGGTGGAAGAAGGAGGTTGGCTATCATCGGCAGGCCCGCGTCGAGAACGCCTTCTTTCGGTACAAATCGATCATCGGCGGGAGTCTTCGCGCTCGCTCCCCAGGCGGGCGAGCGACCGAGGCGGTCATCGCGTGCAACGTCCTGAATCAGATGACCGAACTTGGTCGGCCGGAATCGTACAGTATTGGTCGGTGAGTGGCCTCTCGACAGTGACGGCCGCGGGTCAGCTTCGATTCATGCACCAACGCCACGCCTCGGCGACACGTGGTACTTGGACGAACTGTTCGTCACCATTCGGGGGCGCCAGCAGTATCTCTGGCGCGCGGGCGATCACGACGGCGATGTCCTCGACATCCTCGTGCAACCCCGGCGTGATCGCAACGCCGCCGAGCGCTTCTTCCGGAAGTTGTTGAAAGGGCAAGGCCGTACGCCCCGCCGGCTGATCACGGACCAGCTGCGGAGCTACACGGCGGCCCACCGGCGGGTGATGCCGTCGGTGGTGCATAGCACGACGCAGTACGAGAACGATCGGGCCGAGATCTCGCATCAACCCACGCGCCAACGGGAGCGCCAGATGCGCCGATTCAAATCGGCCGGACAGGCGCAACGCTTCGTGTCCGTGCATGGCCTCGTGCGGAATCTCTTTCGCGTGGGGCGGCATCTGCTCCGGGCGACGCATCATCGGCTCTTGAGAACCAGGGCCTTCCTTACCTGGAACGACGCGACCGACATCTGCTGAACCTGGTGGGAACTCGGCCTCGAGGGACCGGGCTCGGTCCGCGTCAAGTTGACAGTGCCGTATTTCAGCTTTCCCGAGATAACGGCCGCATCGCTCCGGCGGACGCACGGAAGAACTCGTGAACGGTCGCCAGTTGCTCCAGCAACGGCACGTCAGATCTAATTGATTTGGCCAATTGTCGCAGGGCTGCATTGTCTTTTTGCCGTCCCGCTTCGAGTGCGTCAGCCGCTGACACAAGACTCTTGCGTACAACCTCGGTATTCGATGTGGATGCGGAGTTCAGAAGAACGTGCTCGGCCGCTACGCGGAGGTCGACGGTCAGGTCTAGGCTGCCGAGGTTGAGAGCACCCAACGCCCCAGCAAGTTTCCGCAGACCCTCCGCCACGAATTCGGCGTCTGTCCCTTGGACGTTTCGGTCTCGAACACTGCTGGCAAACAGAAGGTAGTCCTGCACCGGGGCCTGGTCCCTCCCGGCGGTGGCCGTCGCGTCATCATTGCCGACTCCAATGTCCAAATCAGCAGCACGTTCGCCCTTGCTGCCCGAGCGCTCGCCACAGGCCGCCAGCGTCACGGCGGCCACGAAGGTGATGAGAGCTGCGTGTTCGCGCATGCCTACATGGTATGACTCGTCGCAAGCCGTGGCAAGATGCGGCTCGATGGCCGCGCTGGCCCCTACTCGCACGCGTCACAGCCGGGGGGAGCCGTGCTGATCGATGACCGAATCAGCGGTCAGGTGACCGTGCCGATCCGCTCGTCGGCGACCAGCCGTTTCATAACCGATCGCGTCCGGGCGTTCAAAAGCTCGCCAGAAATCGCGCCGTTCTTCCCGTGAGACTGACCTCAGGAGTTCCTGGCGACTGCGCTCCCGCGGTCCCACCTCAGCGCGGTGAGCGATACAATGGC
The DNA here is from genome assembly GCA_965229885.1 of Vicinamibacterales bacterium. Classification (GTDB taxonomy): domain Bacteria; phylum Acidobacteriota; class Vicinamibacteria; order Vicinamibacterales; family CAVVIG01; genus DATLLJ01. The sequence goes on along the minus strand of CBDDJX010000003.1, from coordinate 1,982,770 downwards.
GAGCGGATCGCTTGCAGGCACCGCGTCTGGGATGGGTACACTTCGGTGACACATGGCGCCCGGCGATCTCATGGGCATCGCGGCCACCGGTAAGCAGGTGTCTTTTGCGGAAGTGCACATTGTCCGGATCGCGAATGGCAAGGCAGTGGAGCACTGGGGCGTCGAAGACAGCTTGGGCATGATGCAGCAGCTGGGCGTCATTCCCGCTGAATGATAGCAACACAACATAGGTTGCTCGTTCTCACGTCGAATGGACAGCGATGGATTGGTACAATTCGAACGCCAGCACGTCCGGTTCCGTCCCGGGGTGTCGCGTTCGTTACACTTAGCGTTACACTGCCCGACGTTTCATCTCACTTTCGTAAGGAGTTGCGAATATCTGGCCAGTTTTCGACGCGGAGGGGTGGTCGATGGCGGTGGTCTTGAAAACCACTGTACCCGCACAAAAGGCCGGATGGCTCTCCGGCTTAGAGGGGTCAGGCGGCGCCCCGCACGTGTTTGGGTTTCTCGTCGGCGAGGTACGCGGCCAGTCGCTGTCCGGCGGTGAGGAGTTCCTGCTCGTTGACGATGTTATACCGATCGAACACGGCCCGCGTCTTGTGGCCGGTCAGCAACATCGCGATCCGCTCCGGTACGCCCGCGCGGATCAAGTTGCGCGCGGCCGTGCGCCGGCAATCGTGCAACAACCGGTGCGGGACCTTGGCCTTCCGGCAGGCGGCGCGCAGCGCCGTGCGCCACACGCGGACCGGCACGCCGTCCCGGCGAAACACCCGCCGGTCCCCAGGACCGCGAGCGCGCGTCCGCCGATCCAGCACCTGCCGCAACGGCGCCGAGATCGGTAACATGCGGCCGGTCTTCGTCTTCGACCGGCGCGCCGGCAGTCGAATCACGCCGCCGTGCAGGTCCACTTCGTCCCAGGTGAGGTCCAGGATCTCATTCCGGCGCCAGCCCGAGTAGTACGCAAAGTCGAGTACGTCCTGATAGGACGCGGGCGCGTAGGCCCGGACCTTCAGGTACTCGTCATGTTCGAAAAACCCTTCGCGCGGCGGATTCTCCTCCAATCGGTTCGGAAACAGGGGCATGCGTTCCAGCAGTCCGCGGCGGATGGCCAACTGAAACATGCGACTGAGCGCCGACGTCTCCCGATTGATCGTCGCCGCCTCCGCGCCTTGCTTGCGACGGTGCAGTTAATAGCGGCGTACCGCGTCGGCCGTGATGGTCTCGACCGTCCACCCGCCCAGGAACCCGCGCAAGTGATCGACACGCGCGCGGGCCGTGTTCATGGTCCGATAGCGCTGCAGGACGTAATCCTCTAGGGTACGTCCGCGCCATGGTGTCGAACGTCAGCGGCGTGCCGTCGGGCGCCGGCGTGAGATCGAGGGGAGGGTTTTTTCGTCCGCGCATGGGCGTGAGCTCTCCGCCGGTCGGTTGGAGGCCGCGACCTGCGGCCTCCCAGACCTGTGATCGTGACCACCGGCCTCCCAGACCGGTATCCACACATTCGCTCTGCCGGGGCACGGATGGGAGTCCTTTCTTTCTGGCCATTTTCGCAGCGCCTGGCAGATCCTGGACCTCTGGCCTCCCGAACCGGTGATCACACTGTCGCTCTGAAGGCGGACACAGTGAAGTCGGGTGGGAGGGCGAAAGGGTGGCGATGGGGGCGATCGGCCGCAGCCCACGCAGGCTGCCCACGCCGACGGGATTCCGGGGCCGGCCCCAGCATCGATAAACACTGATATGGAATGACCGGTTGTTAACACCCCGTTGTCAGAAACATGCGTGCCTTTTCTTCAACGCCGCGTCGTGTCGGACCGCGGAGACGACGGACGATCGAGGGCGCTTCGACGACGAGTCACGCTGATATACGGTGGTTACCGCGGCCGCCCGCGGCAGAGCACACATGACAGTACTTCGTCGGGAGGACGTGCAGTCTACGCTCGCGAGTTGGGACAGCTGTCCGTGTCGCAGTGTTTACCTCGCCGATCCTCACAATCGTGCCTCTGATCCTCCGCCGTCTTCGCGGTCCGTCACTGACCCGGCTCATGGTCTCCTGCCCTTGCGCTCCTCGCTCGTCACGCCTGTGGCCGTGGTGTCGCCGGCGCGGGGACCGGTTGGAGCGCCGCCCAGAGGAAACCGACCAACTCACGCGCGATGGCGACGACGATCTTGGGCGCGGGCTTGTGCTGGTCGGCGAGGCGCCGGAAGCGGCGACACAAGCGCTGCTGCGCCTTGTCCGCAATCGCAATCACGCGCGTGGGTTGTCCGGTGCGGCGTCGGGTGAGCGCGATGCCGATGCCGGGTCGGCGTCGATAATGCCACGCCGTCTCGACCAGCAGCCGGCGGACCAGCGCATTCCCGGCCCGCGCGATCCGGCCGCGTCGATATTTCTCGCCCGTGGAATCCTCCCCGGGCACAAGGCCGAGATACGCCATCAGCGCGCGGGGCGCATGGGACCGGCGAAAATCATGCAGCTCGGCCAGGATCAGGATCGCCGTCAAGGTGTCGATGCCCCGGAAGCACCGCAGCCAGCCGACCGGCTCGCGATACGGCTCCGTCTGCGCGATGTCCGTCAGCTGGGCATCGAGCTCGACGAGCCGCGCCTCCACCTGCATCGATCGCCAACAGATAGTCGTGGACGACGACGCGCTCGGCCGCGTGCGTCCACGCCAGGCGGTCCACCCACTGCCGATGTGCCCGGCTCCAGTTACGCCCGTGGTAATGCAGCCCGCGGCGCAAGAGTAACTTGCCGAGGCGATGCCGACAGCGCTGTAGATCCTCCCGGGCATCATCGCGCACTCGACACAGATCGCGGCCCGCTTCCTCCTCGAGCGTGGGCGGCCGGACCTCCGTCAGTAACCCCGCGCGCAGCAGCTCAGCGAGCTTGCGCGCGTCACGGCGATTGGTCTTGATCCGCTCGCCCGGCTTCCGCGGAATGAGCGCCGGCGCGATGACCTGACAGCGCACTCGCTGAGCGGCCGGGGACATGAGTGACAGATCAGTCCGGGGACATGGGTAACACTTGGTGGGTGTTACCACGCCGTGTGAGAGCGGAGGAGCGCGCGTTCTTGGCGGGCTCCGTAGTCGTCCCGGCCGGTCCTCTCCTGACGGTGCGGCCTTTGTGATCTTCAATGCGGAGAATGCGTTCGTTCATCCGTCCGAGCTTCACTGGCCCGAAGTATACGTCCCAGAGCCCATCGTCGACTTCTTCCAGTCCGACGTACTCGCCCGCCAGCGTGTGCGTCACGCAGACCCAGCGCTTCTTCCACCGGATGCCGCTGTTGCGACTGACGAGGCGGACTTCGAAGTGGCCGGGGTATTCCACGGGCGCGAGCGTGCGCGGCAGCGTCCGCGGTGACGGCTGGTAGACGGAGCCAGGCGTTTCTTGGTCCAATGCTTCGTGCGGGCGTTCGTCGTTGTACTCGTGACGAAACCGATTGAACCGGATCTGTTGGGCGCGCAGATTGGCGCTCGGGGGACGCGTGGCCTCGGCTTTCAGCGTCCGATGCATCCGCTCATGGCGCCCGTTCTGCTGCGGGGACGCGGGGGCGATCAGTTCCGGGAGGATCCCGAGCCGAATCCACCAGACGGACAACGTGGACAGGCGCCCGAGCGCGGTAGTGGCGAAGGGCACGCCATTGTCGGTCCGGATGATCCCCGGCAAGCCGTACTCTTGGAAGAGGCGGAGGAAGAGCGGGCGAGCCGTAACGATCGCGGTCGAGAGCAGGCCGTGACAGGTCAGCAAGTACCGACTGAAGCCATCGACGATCGTCAACGGATAGCAATACACCCCGTCGCGGGTTTTGAACTGCCCTTTGAAGTCCGCGGTCCAGGTCCCGTTGGGGGCCGTCATCGGGATCAGCGGCCGACCCGGGTGTGCGGGCACCGGCCGCCGCCGCGACCCCGTGATGAGACCGGCGCGATCCAGCAGATCACAGACCGTACTCCGGGCCGGGAGTGTCCACGTCGGGTGCCGCGTGGCCACGATCTTCAGGAGTTTCTTGGCGCCCCAGGTCGGATGGTGGCGGCGCACGTCCAGCAGGGCCGCGATGATCGGCGGGGGCGTCCGGTGCGGACAATGCGCCGGCCGCCGTGACCGATCGACCAGCCCGGCCGGTCCCCCAACCTCATAGCGCTCGATCCATTTATAGGCGGTCTTCCGACTGATGCCGTAGCGTCGCGCCAGCTCCGCGACGTCGAACACATCGCGCTGGTAGTCGGCGATGAACTGCACGCGTTGGTCCATGAGTAACGTCTCCTGCCATGGCATCGAGCACCTCGGCTCGAGTGTGGCTGAATGTGTTACCCATGTCCCCGGACTCTTCTGTTACCCTTCTCCCCGGACCGCACCCGCGGAGTCGTAACCTGGCGTTGCAACGCGTAGCCGCCCGGCCCGGCTTCGTAACACATCCTTGTCGAGTGCAACCGCACTACGACGTTACGATAGCGAGCCGGTCATTCCATATTGTCTTCGCGACTAGACAGGACCTATCGGCACAATGAGCCGCCCGGCCGTCTCACAAGTTGTCGGAGGACGACGACCTGCTCGCCCGGGGCATGGCGCTGTTCGAGTCGCTGTACCGGGCGTTCGAGCAGTCAGGACGTTCCGCGGGTCTCCGACCTGTCGCACGGGTGCGCACGCCTGGCACGCGGTGACCGCCGCTTGCTGGCCTTCTGCTTGAAGGTAGAAGCCACAAGCGTGAAGCGGCGATGGCTCGGATTAAGGAGTACTCTCATGCGGATGGCACGTTCTCTGACCGTCGTCCTCGTCTTCGGCGCCACGATACTCGTGCAGGGCGCGACGCGCACGATCGACTTTTCTGACGACACCGTCGGACAGTTACCGAAGGGGTTCGAATTCGGTCACACGGCGAAGGTCGGTGCGCCGGGCACGTGGGTGATCCAGGCGGAAGGGGCGAACAAGTACCTCGTCCAGACGGATGCCGACGCCACAGGTGCGCGGTTCCCGGTCGCGGTCGTGAGCGATGTCACAGCCGCCGACGTCGATCTCTCAGTGCGGTTCAAGCCAGTCTCAGGCCGCGTGGACCAAGCCGCTGGCCTCGTGTGGCGATTTGGCAACGACAATAACTACTACATCGTCCGAGCGAACGCACTCGAGGACAACGTGGTGCTCTACAAGGTCCAGAACGGCAAGCGTACGGACCTGCCGGTGAAAGGGGAGGGCCGTACGTACGGGAAAAAGGCCGACGTGCCGGCCGGTCAGTGGAGCACGTTGCGCGTAGTCGCGACAGGCCCACGCTTCGACGTGCACTTCAACGGCGCCAAACTGTACGAAGTGGAGGACGCCACATTCACGCAGGCGGGCAAGGTTGGCGTGTGGACCAAAGCTGACTCCGTCACCCAGTTCGATGACTTGACCGTCGTGACCAAGTAGCCTATGTCCTTGCTGAACCGCCGGGCAGCTCTTCGCGTCGTCGCGACCGTCGTCACGATCGCATTGGTCGGGTGTCGGTCACCTGAACCAGGCCAAACCGCCACTCGCACGGTGACGGTGTACGTCTCGACTGATCGGGTCTTTTCGGAGCCTGTGCTGCGCGAGTACGAGCGGCAAACCGGGGTTCGTGTCAACGCGGCCTACGACACCGAAGAAACGAAGTCGACCGGCCTCGCCAATCGCCTCATCGCCGAGAAGCCACGGCCGCAGGCCGATGTCTTCTGGTCGAACGAGCCGGTCCGCACGCTCGTGCTCAAGTCGCGGGAGGTGCTCGCGCCGTACCGGTCACCGAGCGCCGAAGGCATTGGGGCGGCGCTCGTCGATCCCGACGGCTATTGGACGGGCTTCTCGGCTCGCATACGCGTCATCGCCTACAACACAACGCTCGTGAAACCGGAAGAGGCGCCACAGTCCGTGTTCGATCTCGCCGACCCGAAGTGGCGCGGGCAGGTGGCGATGGCGGACCCGCGATTTGGTTCCACTTCATTCCACGTAGCCGCGCTCTATGCACTCGCCGGCGACGACAGGATGGATGACTTCTTTCGGCGCCTGAAGGCCAACGGCGTGCGGGTGGTCGACGGCAACTCCATCGTGCGCGACATGGTGACACGTGGCGAGGTCAAGGTCGGGTTGACAGATACAGACGATGTCAACGTCGCCATCGAAGATGGGCAGCCGATCGCGATGGTGTTGCCAGACACCGTGGGGTTGGGCGTGCCCGTGATGCCGAACATGCTGTCGCTGATTGCGAACGCGCCACACCCGGAGGAGGGGCGGAAGCTCATAGACTATCTGCTCTCGCCGGACGTCGAGCGGCAGCTGGCCCAATCCGAGGCGGTCCAGATTCCGCTGCACGCGGGTGTGCAGGGTCCGAAGAACATCCCGGCGATCGAGACCTTCACGCCCATGACGCTCGATTACGCGAGAGCGGCAAGTCGCGTCGAGGACGTGACAACCCGTCTGGTCGGGATTCTGGGCCTCTAACGGCCGACCGCGAAGGGACGCGGGCACAGCATGTGGCGATGGCCGTCAAGTCGCACCGCGGTCGTGGGCATCGCTGTGATGCTGTTCGTCGTCTGCTGCCTGTTACCGGTCGGCTACCTGTTGACAATGCCGCTCAGCGGCTCGAACAGCGCCTACGCGGCCGTGTGGCTCGATGTGCGGCAACGAGGACTGCTCTCAAACACGGCGGTCCTTGGCGCAGGGACGGCGCTCCTCGCCACGGCGATCGGCGCACCCTTGGGTCTTGCGCTGGCTCGGATTGTCCTGCCTCACAAGGCGCTCCTGCGCCTGGCCCTCGCGGCGCCCGTTCTTCTGCCTCCCTATGTCGTGGCGCTCGCCTGGACGTACCTCGGGAGCAGCCGTGGGCTCGTCGCCACGCTCGCCGGACGCGACCTGCTCTCGGAGTGGATCTATAGCTTGCCGGCGGCCATTGTCGTGTTGAGCCTCGTCTTCTATCCCCTGTCGATGCTCGCGACGGAAGTCGCGTTACGTCGGATCGACGGACGTGTCGAAGAAGCCGCACTGGTCGTCGCGCCACCAGCCCGAGTGCTCTGGCGCATCACGCTGCCGCTCGCGGCACCGAGCGTCTTCGCCGCGGCCCTCGCGATCTTCGTGCTTGCCGTATCGGAATTCGGCGTTCCTGGACTGCTGCGGGTCCGCGTCTACACGACGGAGGTCTTCACGGCCTTCGCGGCACTGTATGACTTCAGCCGCGCCCTGCTCCTTGCGGTGCCACTGCTGGTGCTCTGTCTCGTCGTGGCCATCCTCGCCGCCGCACTGCTGGAGATCGTCTTGTGAGCACGCGGCGCGACTCGGGGAGGCGTCCGGCCTTACTTGACGGGTGGAGGCGCCCCGCCGGAACGGCCGCCATCCTCGTGCTCACGGTATCCCTCGGGCTTCCGCTCGTGGTCCTGGTGCGCGAAGCGCTTGGCGCTCGGTCGTTATCGGCCGTCCTCGAGGGATCCGGTCAGGCCATCGCGAACAGCCTTCTGCTGGCGACGGCCGGGGCGACGGCCGTCGTGAGCGTGGCCGTGTGGCTTGGCTACGCCCGCGCGAGAGCCCACGGCCGAATCGGGCAACTCGCAGACGTCCTCTTCGTGGTCGTGTTCGCGGTGCCCAGCACCATTGTCGGCGTCGGCTTGATCGGGCTGTGGAATCGGCCGGGCCTGCTTGGCACCGTGTACGGCACCGACGGGATGTTCATGCTGGCGTACCTGGCGCGATTCGTGCCGGTCGCGGCGCTGGCCCTCGCCGCCAGCACTCGATACGTGCCCGTGTCGCACGAGGAGGCCGCCGCCGTCAGCGGCGCGGGATGGCTTCGCACCATGTCGCGCATCGTCTTGCCGCAAATCCGACTCGGTCTCGTCGCGGCCTGGGTGATCGCGTTCATCCTCGCGTTCGGCGAGATTGGCGTCAGCATCCTGGTTGCGCCACCAGGTGAAGCGACCCTGCCCATTCGCATCTACACGATCATCGCGAATACGCCTTCGTCCCACGTCGCGGCGCTGGCCCTGTTACAGGCAGGTGTCATCTTCACCCCTCTCGCCGTACTCGGAGCCCTCGCATCGCTCCGGGAGGTCTGGTGAGCGCCGCGGCACTCGTCGTCACGAATGTCAGGAAACGCTTCGGGTCGCATCACGCGCTCGACGGTGTGTCGCTCGAAGTCGGTGCCGGCGATGTGGTCGTCATCCTTGGGCCCAGCGGCTGCGGCAAGACGACGCTACTGCGCCTGATTGCGGGCCTTGAGGTGCCGGACAGCGGCGACATCCACTTGAACGGCACGCACGTGGCCGGCACCGGTCGCAGTATCGTCCCGCCTCACCAGCGTGGGACAGGGCTCGTGTTTCAGGATCTGGCCCTCTGGCCGTACCTGACGGTTCGGCAGAACTTGGAGTTCGTGCTGGCGTCCGTGAAGACCCCACGCGCCGAGCGGACGCAGAAAGTCCACGAGGTCCTGAGCCTCGTTCGGATCGAGACACTGTCGGCTCGATATCCTCACGAGCTCTCCGGCGGTGAGCAGCAACGGGTCGCCCTTGCCCGCGCGTTGGTCGGTCAGCCCCGCCTGCTCCTTCTCGACGAGCCGCTCTCGAGCCTCGACCCGGAATTGCGTGGCACCGTGCGCGCCGAACTCGCTCGGCTCCAGCGCGACCTGCTGGTGACGATGGTGTATGTCACGCACGACAGGGAAGATGCCGCCGCGCTCGCGGATAGCGTGGTTGAGATGTGCGCAGGCCGCATCGTGTCCGTCACCGAGATGACGCGGAAGGAAGAACGTGCGTGAGAGTGCTGCGGCTGACGTTCAATTTAAGCGGATCTGGTCATGCCCGCTTGTACCCGTGAGACGCAGCGATCTCCGCCTCTGCGCCAACTTGCGCGTGCTCGTTCAAGTCGCAAACGCTAGAGACCGTCAGCAGCCAGTGGCGGATGGTGACGGCTAACCAATCATTCAAGGGGACGTGCGACCGCACGCCCCTTAACTCCGGCGTTGACGTCTGGCCACCGTTTCGCTGATGCACCGTATGGAAGAGCAGCCCACCCCGAGCGTCTCTGACGAAGATGTCTTCCGTGTAGTTCGACGCGACTTCCCTCGACCGATGCACGCGGCGGTTCTGGCGGCGCTCAATCGGCATGGAACTGAGTCTTGGCAAGGCGCGGCACCGCGTGTTCGTCTCGCCGTTCTGAAGCTCGCATCCGGCGATCTTGAGCTTCTTCAATCCCAAATCGAGGTCGCCTGCCAGGACTACCGAGACGTTATTGCTCCGGCGGAATACCCCGCATACTCGCGGTCGAGAGCAGGCCGTGACAGGTCAGCAAGTACCGACTGAAGCCATCGACGATCGTCAACGGATAGCAATACACCCCGTCGCGGGTTTTGAACTGCCCTTTGAAGTCCGCGGTCCAGGTCCCGTTGGGGGCCGTCATCGGGATCAGCGGCCGACCCGGGTGTGCGGGCACCGGCCGCCGCCGCGACCCCGTGATGAGACCGGCGCGATCCAGCAGATCTCGACACCCACTCGGTAAGCCATTTGCGCCCGATGAAAAGGCAAGTGTTTATGCTGCGGATTGGGCGCAGTACACGGCGTGGCTCTATGGAGACTCTGCTCCACGAGGATGTTGCAGACGCACCGCTAACGGCCTCGCCGAACGCATGCTGGACTATTCCGACCGCGATTTTCAGCGTTCCTGGCGATAGGTCGTCAAAAACGTTAGGACTCTATCGGGAGTGTCTCGGCGCGCGAACGCACGGGTTCGGTCCGCGAGCGGACTCGCCGGGACACTTTCGATAGAGGCGTTTGGAGGAAGCCGCTGGCGTTTGCGGCGGGCGCGGTGCTGCTATGGAATTTCAATCAGACATTCGTCACAAACAGCCTGAATCTCGCCTAAATCAATGCTTCTTGACGAAACAGACGAAAGTCGATCTCGCTTAACGGTGAAGGTCACGATGGCCTCAGTCTCTCACGCGTAGCGTCCGCCGCGCCAGCGGCTTCGTCCACACGGCGAAGTGTTTACTAACCCCTGTTCCGGCCCCCCCCGGGACGCCTCCCAGGGCCAGATAAAGTCGCCAAAGCCAAGCGGGGCCGCTCGTCGACGTCGATGGCCAGGCCTGCTCAGAACCCGCCGTCCGTGCGGCCGGCACATTCGTAACGATCACAGCGATGTGGCCTCTGGCCCACGGTCGAGCCAGCCTGGATAGCCATATCGCGACCACTCATTACCCCCAAGCAAGGCGACATGACGGGCTCTTGAAACGTCCGGCCGTCACAAAGCGGGTCATTTTTAAAGACAATTCGTTTCCAGGGGACTAGTGCGTAAGACCATAGAGGACGTAGTTGATGCCCAGTTTGTAGGCCTCGTTCGAGGCGTCGAAAGGAAAGAACCCCTGCCCGGACCACTCCCAATACTCCGGGACGTCATTGTCGAAGTTGGCGACGACCATCAGCCGTTTCGATGGGTCATTGTGCTCGAAAAGTCCGTAGTAGCTCGGACGGATGCCCGACATCGGATGCACGATCGCATCGATGTCCTTGACGGTGAAGAATGAATCGAAGATGCCGTGCGCGTTGTCGAGTTTGACGAACCGCCCATCGGGGAGCACGCGACGCATCTGCGCTTCGAAGTTCGCCCACTGCTGAGGGCCATCGAAGTCCTCGAACACGGCAAAGCCACCCTTCAGGAGGTACGCGCGAAACGACTCCGCCTCGGTGGCCGCCAGATTCCAGAAGCCGGGCTCCCACATGAACGCGATCGGATACTTGAAGAGAGCAGGGTCGTCGAGCGTGAGGATCAGGCTGCCGTCGGTGTGGATGTCGAGCGCCGTGAGTTCCTGAAGGATGAGCGACAGGTTCTGCTCGGCCCGCGGGTAATCGTGATTCCACGCCGCACGGAAGCCACGGCGCCCGCCACCGAAATCAGACTTCCAACGCAGTCGGACGAAGGTGAACCGGCCGTCGTAATCGAGGTCCGCTCGCTGCTGCCGGCCGCGTGCATCAAATTGGGCGGCCACGGAGGTCGCGACAAGAAGGACAGTCGCCATGGCCACGCGCAACGCTCGATACACGCCGCCTATTATCGGCGATTACACGCTGCAGGGTACTGACGCCCCTATATGTCAAGACAGCCGATCAGGCGGCCACGTCTGCGGCTTGGCGCGCTCGGTAGTCTGCCATCACGCGCTGAAAGATCTCGCGGCCCAGAAAGCGTTTGAGACAGCGGGATGGCTCAAGGGAAGGTGGACGCGAGTATACGCCTCGACGAGGCCCATTGCGGGAGTAGATGGCAGAGAGCGGAGCAGATAGTTCCCCCCTGACGGCGTAGACAATATGGAATGACCGGCTCGCTATCGTAACGTCGTAGTGCGGTTGCACTCGACAAGGTGGTCTGTGCCACCGTGATCGCGGGTTAACACCTCGCGGCGCCAGAGCCGCAGACGAAAGGAGCCGGTTATGGAAAACGGTATCACGTGCGTGGGCATCGACGCGCACAAGTAAGGATCTCTTTATCGCGATGCTGGTCGGCGACCAGACGACGCCGGTGACGTGGCAAGTGGCGAACGAGCCGAACGCCGTCCGGCGGTTGGTCCGCAAGCTCGAGCGCGAGGCGCCGGGTCCGGTGCAGATGTGTTACGAAGCCGGGCCGGGCGGCTACGCGTTGCAACGCCAGGTTACGACTCCGCGAGTGCGCTGTCAGGTCATCGCGCCGGCGCTCATTCCGCGGAAGCCGGGCGAGCGGATCAAGACCAATCGCCGTGACGCGCGCAAGCTCGCTGAGCTGCTGCGCGCGGGGTTACTGACGGAGGTCCGGCCGCCCACGCTCGAGGAGGAAGCGGGCCGCGATCTGTGTCGAGTGCGCGATGATGCCCGGGAGGATCTACAGCGCTGTCGGCATCGCCTCGGCAAGTTACTCTTGCGCCGCGGGCTGCATTACCACGGGCGTAACTGGAGCCGGGCACATCGGCAGTGGGTGGACCGCCTGGCGTGGACGCACGCGGCCGAGCGCGTCGTCGTCCACGACTATCTGTTGGCGATCGATGCAGGTGGAGGCGCGGCTCGTCGAGCTCGATGCCCAGCTGACGGACATCGCGCAGACGGAGCCGTATCGCGAGCCGGTCGGCTGGCTGCGGTGCTTCCGGGGCATCGACACCTTGACGGCGATCCTGATCCTGGCCGAGCTGCATGATTTTCGCCGGTCCCATGCGCCCCGCGCGCTGATGGCGTATCTCGGCCTTGTGCCCGGGGAGGATTCCACGGGCGAGAAATATCGACGCGGCCGGATCGCGCGGGCCGGGAATGCGCTGGTCCGCCGGCTGCTGGTCGAGACGGCGTGGCATTATCGACGCCGACCCGGCATCGGCATCGCGCTCACCCGACGCCGCACCGGACAACCCACGCGCGTGATTGCGATTGCGGACAAGGCGCAGCAGCGCTTGTGTCGCCGCTTCCGGCGCCTCGCCGACCAGCACAAGCCCGCGCCCAAGATCGTCGTCGCCATCGCGCGTGAGTTGGTCGGTTTCCTCTGGGCGGCGCTCCAACCGGTCCCCGCGCCGGCGACACCACGGCCACAGGCGTGACGAGCGAGGAGCGCAAGGGCAGGAGACCATGAGCCGGGTCAGTGACGGACCGCGAAGACGGCGGAGGATCAGAGGCACGATTGTGAGGATCGGCGAGGTAAACACTGCGACACGGACAGCTGTCCCAACTCGCGAGCGTAGACTGCACGTCCTCCCGACGAAGTACTGTCATGTGTGCTCTGCCGCGGGCGGCCGCGGTAACCACCGTATATCAGCGTGACTCGTCGTCGAAGCGCCCTCGATCGTCCGTCGTCTCCGCGGTCCGACACGACGCGGCGTTGAAGAAAAGGCACGCATGTTTCTGACAACGGGGTGTTAACAACCGGTCATTCCATATCAGTGTTTATCGATGCTGGGGCCCCGCCCTCGGAAGCGAAGGCGCAGCGAAGCCGGTCGTCGAAGGGAAAATAGATCGCCACTTCGCCGTGTACGAGGACTAATCTGCTCAGAGCTCCTTTCTGCCCCTATTAATCCACGTCAGGTGGCCCGTGGGGACGGCAAATTGCCCCAGCGATTCCTCCTATAATGGCAGGTCCAGCTCGCACAGGAGGATCCAATGGCACTCGCAGACCAGGCCGGCGCCGAACTCAAGAACGCTGAGCAGTTCTTCAATCGCTCCACGAGTGCCCTCTCCGAGGAACATTCGGGTGTGAAGCCCGCGCCCGGCATGATGACCGCCGCGCAGCAGGTGGCCCACGCGGCGCAGACGATCGACTGGTTCATCGAAGGCGCGTTTCGGCCAGAAGGCTTTGACACGGACTTCGCGGCGCACGCCAAGGCGCTCGAGGACTTCACGTCCCTGACCGCAGCGCGGGCATGGTTCGAGAAGGCAGTAGCCGCCGCCCGGGCCACGATGTCCACCAAGAGCGACGCGGAGTTAATGGCCCCGATCGCGGCTGGGCCGATTATGGGCGGGCTGGGAGAGGTCTATCAGGCCACCGACACCAAGCTCAACCGCCAGGTGGCGCTCAATAAGGACGGTGTAACGCCCAGCCTTCAGGCATGGCGTAGTCCTGGAGACGCAAGGCCATGAAGAAATCCGACGCACCGGTGCCCGACGAAGGCATCCTGGTGACGCACTTGGTTGTGGCAGCCGACATCGCGACCACCAGCCACTTCTACGCTGAGCTTCTGAGCGGCGAGGTCGTTTTCGAGTCACTTGGCGCTCCGACCTTCGTAAAGCTCGCCAATACTTGGGTGATCGTCGTGGCAGGCGGCGGCACGCCGGACAAGCCCGACGTTACGCTCGGCACGCCGCCCGACGAGAACCGATTCGATGCCTTCATGAACATTCGCGTGGCGGACATCCGGGCGGTGTACGAAAGAGTGGTCGGCGCGCGGTGTCCCGTTCATCACGCCTCCCATCGACAACGGTGGATACGAGATGCGTTGCTACATTCGTGATCCCGATGGTCGCATCATCGAAGTCGGCCATCACACCGGGATGCTCGAGATATTTGGCCTTGGCGGAAGGCGACACCCTGTGGGCGAGAAGGAATCCGAGCCGCTTCAGTTCACGTTCAACGGGTTTCTGAAGGTCGCGTTTCAGGGATCGCGCGTCACGTCAGACGCCGGCCTGATTCTGATCCGCGAGTTGGACGAACGCCTCGGGCTGTTAGGCGATCCTCACGGAGCACCCGCGCGACTCCCGCCATGGACTGAACACCCAGTTCCCGTTACCGGATCTCCTGCGGCAATCGATCCTACAGCCGCGCGGGCGGCATTCGTTTCCCTAACTGCGTCGAGGTCAGGCCATGCGCGTCCATCTCATTAATCCGAGCGATCTTTCCTTCGGCCTCGCGGTGCTCACACCGCGCTGGCTGTTCGTCCTTGCCGCCGCCACGCCCGAGCGATTTGGCACGCCGGTCCTGGTCGACGAAACACTGGAGCAACTCGACCCCGAGAGTCTGTCGCCTGGAGACGTCGTCGGCATCAGCATTCATACCGGCAACGTCCTGCGTGGATACGAGATCGGCCGTATTGCCAGGGCCCGGGGAGCCTTTGTGGTCTACGGCGGCATTCATGCGACGCTGTTTCCCGACGAGGTGCGCGAGCTCGGCGCGGCGCACTCGGTGGTGACCGGCGACGGCGACACCGCCTGGGCCATGGCATTGGCCGACTGCGAGGCCGGTGCCCCGAAACCGCACTATGAAGGCGGCCGCATCGAAGGCACGCGCTTCACGCCGGCGCGCTGGGATCTGTTGCCCAAGGGGCGCTACATGTGGGCGTCGGTGCAGACCGTGCGCGGATGTCCCAAGCACTGCTCGTTCTGCTCGGTGTGGCGGACCGACGGCCAGGCGCCGCGAAGCCGAACGGCAACGTCGGTCATCGGCGAGATCGTCGAGTTGCGGCAGCGGGGCTTTCGATTCATCGCTCTGGCCGACGACAATTTCTATCCGGTGTCGCTCCAGGATCTCGCTCAGGCCAGACGCCTGAAAGACCCGACACGCCTGCACGAACTCCAGGCCATTCGCGCCGATCGCTTTACGCTGATGGCGCAATTGGCGAAGCTGCCGCGCGACACGGTGTTCTTCACGCAGATCACGATGGAAGCGGCCGAGGATCCGGACTTTCTTGACGCTATGCGGGCCGCGCACATCAGAGGCGCGCTGGTCGGCGTCGAGTCGGTCACCGCCGAGGGCCTCAAGGCCGTTTACAAGGATTTCAACCTCGCTGGCGACGAGCTTGTGGCACGGTTGCGGGTGTTTCGCGATCGCGGCGTGCACGTACTCGGCTCGTTCATCTTCGGGTTGCCAACCGACCGTCCGGATACCTTCGACGCGACGGCGACTGTCGCCGAGCAGGCGGGACTGACATTCGCGCAGTTCGTGATGCTGACGCCGTATCCCGGCACCGTGGACTTCGAGCGCTGGGAACGGGACTTTGGCGATGCGCCGCCGATGATCGACGGTGTGCCGGTCACCCGCCATTGGCTCATTCCCCTGGCGAAGCGTCCGAAGTTCTACATGCCGCACCCGGCGATGACGCCAGACGAGATTCGCGAGCGCACACAGCTGGTGTGGGATCGCTTCTACTCAATGCGGCAGATCTGGAAGCGAAGCCGATCTGTCCCGACGATCAAAGGACAGCTCGCGTTTCTGCTGGTCTCGAAGCTCTACCGGCAGATGTACGCCAACACGGGCCTCTCTACCGACAGCGCGCGGCGTTCCACCTCGGTGCGCTGGGCGCGCTGGCTCAGCCGACCCTGCCAGCAGCTGTTTGCCGGCCCACTGATGCCGGAGCTGCAGGTACCGACGTAAAGCCTCACCGGCAGCCGTGGCGGAACGGGTAATCGTCGGGTGGGGCAGCGGATAGGTCCTCTGTAGTCGCGTAGTGTAGACCTATCCCCGGCTGGCGCCCCTGGATAATCCCTTTACGCCAACCAAGCTCGCAGTGTCGAACGAAACTGGAAGCAGCAGGTCGCTCACAGATCTCCGCGTTCCCGTGCGTCCTGTTCTCCCTCCGCCCACGTGACACGACAGGTGCGAGTCCGTTTTGAATCGTACCGGGTTCGTCGGAGAGCGAGTTATGTGGGTCAGGCGACGGCGGCCTGCTCATAGGAGCGCGCTTCGTACTCGGCCGGTGGCACGTAGCCAATCGGCTCAAGCAGCCGTCGGGTATTGAACCAGTCGACCCATTCCAACGTCGCGAATTCCACGGCTTCGAGATGGCGCCACGGACCGCGGCGGCGAATGATCTCGGCCTTGAACAATCCGATCACCGACTCAGCGAGGGCGCTGTCATACGAATCGCCGCGGCTGCCGACGGACGGCGCGATGCCGGCGTCGGCGAGGCGATCGGTGTACCGCATCGACAGATACTGCGTGCCGCGGTCGCTGTGATGGACCAAGCCGTCGGGCATGTCCCCGCAGCGGTCGTAGATCGCTTACTCGAGGGCATCGAAGGCAAAGTCCGTGTGTAGCGAGGCCGATACCCGCCAGCCGACGATCCGTCGGGCAAAGACATCGATACAGGCTGGACGAACAAAATTGTCGCTTCCGGAACTTTATTGACGCACCCGAGCCGAACGTAATAACCTCTGCATTTTCTGCTTTTCTGAGCCTGCCGCCGCCCCTTACGCGGGAATCGGCCAAGCCCCAGACTCCCTGAAGCCATCCGCGCTGTCACTGGAGTCGAGGCCGTGTCTGTGAAACGTGTGTCGCCGGTGCGACCGCCGCCGACTAATGGGCGCCCGAAGAACCGTTTGCTCGCCGCAGTGCCCGCCGCCGATTTCCGCCGTCTTGCTCCCCATCTGACAACCGTTCCGATTCGCCTCAGACAGGTGCTTCAGAAACAAGGTGAGCCGCTTCGAAGCGAACAGGCAGAACCGGTGACGGCGTTCGGCAGATCATGACGTGTTCTTGTAGCAGAACGCCCGCGCCAGACCACCCGAGAATGTTGACTGGAGGCATTTCCGTGCACGCGTCTCCTCGTTCCGCTCCCCTGGCCACAGAACTGCAGCGAATCCGCGAAGAATACCGGGAAATGCCGGGCCTTAGACTCACGCCGTCACAGGCTATTCGCTTATTGGGGTAGAGCCCTCGGTGTGCGCCACGGTGCTCGAGGCCCTCTTAAACGAGCACTTTCTGTCACGCACGGCAGACGGCCAGTTCGTGCGGTCCGACACCCTTCGAGGTAAATCATGATGGCAAAGTCAAAAAAACAAGACAGCCGATGCCAAGCGCATCCCGAAGTCACTGGCGCAATCGGCGACCGTCACAAACAGCGACGTTGCCCGTCGTGCCTACGACCGCTACCTCGCCCGCGACGGTGAGCACGGACACGACGTGGACGACTGGTTGCAGGCCGAGCGCGACCTGCATGGCGCGGTGAGTTCCACCGCCGCTGACTTCTCCGTGAGTCATCGTGCGAACGACTGAAGACGTGCTCACCCGGCTCCGCGTCGAGTATCTGGAAATGCCGGGGTTAAGGTTGAAGTGAATCGTACCGGGAATCCCGGAGGGCGAGTTAGTTGAGTCAGGCCACCTTAACCTGCTCATAGTAGTGCGCGTCGAATGCCGCAGGCGGCACGTAGCCGATGGGCTCGAGCAACCGGCGGTTGTTGAACCAATCCACCCACGCCAGCGTCGCGAATTCCACCTGCGCCAGATGCGGCCACGGACCTTGCCGTCGAATCACCTCCGTCTTGAGGAGCCCAATCACCGACTCGGCGAGGGCATTGTCATAGGAGTCGCCTCGGCTGCCGACCGACGGCGCGATGCCGGCGTCGGCGAGCCGGTCGGTGTACCGCATCGACAGATACTGCGTACCCCGGTCGCTGTGATGCACCAGACCGCTGACGCGATCCGCGCCACGTTCGCATACCGCTTATTCGAGCGCATCGAGCACGAAGTCCGTCCGCAGCGACGCCGACACGCGCCCGCCGACGATGCGCCGCGAGAAGACAGCGATCACGAACGCGACATACACGAAGCCTTTCCACGTGGCGACGTAGGGGAAGTCGGAGACCCAGAGCTGGTTGGGCCGCGGCGCGGTGAACTGGCGGTCGACCAAAGCCGGGGGACGCACGCCGGCGGTCGCAGCGGCGGGCGTCGTGACCCATGCGCGGCCGCGGACCGCGCCGGCCAAGCCCATCGCCCCCATCAGCCGCTCGACCATACAGCGCGCGACGTCGACGTCTTCGCGGCCGAGCTGCTGCCAGACCTTCCGCGGTCCGTATGCCTGCCAATTCGCGTCCCAGACCCGCTGGATGGCGATCCGCAAGTCGTCGTCGCGCTTGGCGCGCGCCGGCCGCGGCGGCGGGTCCACCTGCCGGGCGTGGTGCAGAAAATACGTCGAGGGGGCGATCGGCAACACCGCGCAGATCGGCTCAACCCCCTACGTGACCCGGTGGTCATCCATAAACTGGACCATTACTTCACTCGGCGGTCGCGCGCCGCCTGGGCAAAATATGCGGAGGCCTTCCGCAAGATCTCATTCGCGCGTCTTCAATTCGCGATTGTCGCGTTCCCGTTCCTTCAGGCGCTGGCGCTCGTCGGTCGTCAGGCCACCCCGCCGGCCCGTATCGCGTTCGGCCTGGCGCACCCAATTCCGCAGCGTCTCACCGGTGCAGCCGAACTTGCTCGCGATCGCCGTGATCGCGGCCCACTGCGACGGATGCTCGGAACCATGCGCGCGGACCATCCGAATGGCCCGCTCTCGTACCTCAGCTGAATACTTCCTCGGTCGTGCCATGGGCTCCATCCTCTCAAGTAATGAGCCCTCCGACGAACCCGGTACGATTCACACCACGAGCCAACCATTCGCCGCAAAGGCGACGAACGCGGGGTGGAGACGCGATAACCCCGCCCTGGGCGCTCAAGTATCAGCTAGAATCAGGCCGTCAAGGGGATCGCGCATGAGCACTATCACATTGAAGGTTAACGGGACAGCCAGCACGCTGGATGTGGAGCCTTCGACGCCGCTGCTCTATGTCCTGCGCAATGATCTCGGCTTGCAGGGTCCGCGGTTTGGTTGCGGACTTGGCCAGTGCGGGGCGTGCACGGTGATCGTCGATGGCGTGGCGACCCGGTCGTGCATTACGCCGACATCGCGAGTGAAAGGCGAGGTCACCACGCTCGAAGGCATCGCGAGCAACGGCAAGCTGCACCCGCTGCAGCAGGCCTGGATTGACGAGCAGGTTCCGCAGTGCGGCTTCTGCCAGAACGGGCAGATCATGACGGCCAAGGCGCTGCTCGACAAGAATCCGCATCCGACCGACGCGCAGATCCGGGACGGGATGGCAGGCACGCTGTGCCGCTGCATGACGTATTACCGCATTCAGGCCGCCATCAAGCGCGTGGCAAAGGGGGTCGCGTGACACCGTTCGCGAAGATTCCTCAACACATCGAAGACCTATTGGAAAAGCGAAACGGGACAGCCTCGCGCCGCGACTTCCTGAAGACCTCGGGAATACTCGTCGTCAGCTTCAGCGCCGCGGCAGTCGCCGGTCCGTTTACCGCGGCTGCGAGCGCCCAGACGGGCGGTCCGTATCCCGACCCCAACTTCCGACAGCTCGATTCGTGGATCGTCATTCACGAAAACAACACGGCGACCTTCTCCGTCGGCAAGACGGACTGCGGCCAGGGCACCGGGACAGCCTTCCGGCAGATGATGTCTGATGAACTGGACATCGCATACGACAAGACCACCTGCATCATGGGCAGCACCGACGTCACCGTCGACCAGGGCGGATCGGGCGGTTCAGACGCGATTCAGACCGATGGCTGGCCGATGCGGCGCGTGGCGGCTGAGGCTCGACGAGTGCTGCTCGAGATGGCCTCCACGCGGTTTGGCGTGCCTGTGGATCAGCTCGCCGTCAGCTTGGGCGTCATCAGCGTAAGCGCAGATCCCTCCAAGAAAGTCACCTATGGGGAACTAATCGGCGGAAAGAGGTTCAACGTCACGTTGACCGGTGACAACATCAATGCGACCACCGGCGTGGCAAAGGTCAAGCCGGTACAGGAACTCGAGATCGTCGGCCTGTCGCTGCAGCGCTATGACATTCCTGCCAAGGTGGACGGGTCGTTGAAATGGGCCGTGGACGTCAAGCTTCCGGGCATGGTCCACGCGCGCAATGTCAAACCGCCGGTGGCGGGCGCGAAGCTCGTCAGCATCGATGAGTCGTCGGTTCGCAGTCTGCCTGGATTCGTCAAGGTGGTGAGCAAGGGTAACTACGTCGCGGTGCTGTGCGAGCGCGAGGAGCAAGCGGTCGCGGCGGCCAGGCAGCTCAAGGTCACCTGGCAGAAGCCGGCGGTGCCGTCCTTCCCGACATCGGAAGAGCTCTTCAAGTACATGCGCAGCGCGACGCCGACGTCGAGGCAGGGCCCGAACGTCGTGGGGAACCCCGACGCGGCGCTGGAAAGCGCCGCGAAGGTCGGCAAGATTATCGAAGCCGAATACGATGTCCCGTTCCAGGGCCACACGTCGCTCGGTCCGGCCCATGCCACGGCCGATCCATCGAACGGTCAGATGACGATCTATTCGAATGACATGAAATCCTACGGCATGCGAACAGGCGTCGCTCAGTTCCTCGGGATACCCAAGGAACAGGTGCGCGTCGTCTGGATGGAGGGGCCGCAGGCGTACGGTCGCACTGCCGCGGATGACGCGGGCTTCGAGGCAGCGTTCCTCGCCAAAGAGATCGGCCGGCCGGTTCGCATGCAGTGGATGAGGCACGAGGAGACGGCGTGGGATACCAAGGGCCCGGCATTTACCTTCAAGATGCGCGGAGGTCTGGATGCCCAGGGCAATCTCATCGCACTCGATTACAACGCCCAGGCCGCTGACTATTGTCACGTCGGTTACAACGAGGCCGAAACCGTCTTGATCGCTCAGCTCATGGGAAGGAGGCGCGCCACGCCGGCCCCTGGCCGCGCCGCCACCCCTTCGAACATGTACGCCATCCCGAACAGGAACACCGCCACACAGGTCGTGAGCCTGCCGCTCGTGTGGGAAACGCCGCTTCGCACTGGAAATCTGCGGGATCCCAATGGTCCGCAGGCAACCTTCGCCGCCGAATCGTTCATTGACGAAATGGCGGCGGCGGCCAAAGCCGACCCGGTCGAGTTCCGCATAAAGCTCCTCACCGGCAGCGCCACCGATGACAGCGGGTTCAAGCGGGCGCGTTCCATCGCCGTGGTCAAGGCGGCGGCGGAAGCATATGGCTGGGACAACCGTCCTTCGCCGAAGCCGCGCGACACCGGAACGATTCTGACCGGGCGCGGTATCGCCTATGCCTTCCGTAGCCAAACGGTCGTCGCGGAGATCGCCGAGGTCGAGGTGAATCGCAAAACCGGCCACGTGTGGGTGAAGCGACTCGTCTGCGCGCACGACTGCGGGCTGGTCATCAACCCCGAGGCGCTGCGCCGCACCATCGAGGGCGGCATGCTTCACTCGATCAGCCGCGCGCTCCACGAGGAAGTGCAGTTCGACACCGAAAAGGTCACGAGCGTGGATTGGAGGTCCAGCCCCTCCCTCACCCACGCCGACACGCCCGCGAAGATCGACGTGGTGCTGGTGAACGGAGATCCCAATCCGAACCGGTCGGATCTTCCTCCCTATGGAGCCGGCGAGACGGTATGCAAACCGATGATCGCGGCGGTCGCCAACGCCATCTACGATGCGACCGGCGTTCGGCTCCGTCGGGTGCCATTCAGAGACGCGCGCGTGCTTGCAGCGCTCAAGGCGGCAGGCGTGTAGTCAGCCCGCGGTGGTCGGCGAGTGGCAGGCTCACTCCGCCCGGCAGTAGAGGGCGTGGTGGCGACCCGAACGAAGCAGCACGAGGCCCGGATCGGAGAGATGGCCGGCAGCCACTAGGCAATCTCCCGGCTGGCTCTCGCGCCAGAACGTGTCGACACGTTCGGCCAATCCGCGCTCGGCTCCGACCACGCCGCCCGCCACGAAGATCTCCGCGCGATCCCAGTTAGCCTGAAAGATCCGATGGTTCTGTAAGCGTGCCTTTCCCTGCAGCAGCAGACCCTGTACGGAATCGTTCACATTCCGGTAGTGAGAGGGGTACCACGGCAGCTTCCCCTCGGCGACGCCGAGCGCGATCGCGATCACAATCCCCAGGACCGCGTGACGGCGCCTGGACGATCCCTCCCGGTCCTGCGAAAGCGCCCGCACGAGAATCCATGCGATACCCAGCGCGAACACCGGATAAAACGGGTTCAGGTACCACGGCAGTTTCGTGCGCATCACCGTCGGGATGAGCAACGTCATGCCCGCCCAGGACCCCAGCAGGACGCCCAGCCCATCATCTCCTCCGTGCCGGAGAGCCAGGAGGCGATCCCGCATTCGCTGCCACGGGATCGGGAATAACGCCAGCGCCACGATGCCGGCGAGCAGCCAGTCGTATTGATGCTTTTGGAGGATATCCACGTAATAGAGCGGCGAGCCCGGATGTTCCTCGATCACGGTCAGGCTGCGAGCGATGAAGTCGTAGTCGAACAGCTTGTGGAAGAACTTCCACTGATCGACGCGCCACCGTGCAACCGCCCACGCGCCGGCGGGCACGACACAGAGCACCACCGCACTGATGGTCGGCCGCGACGGCAACCACCGGGACCGCGCCGGCGGATGCTGTCGCGGCGTCTGGTTCCTGCCGACGAGCACGGCCAGGACGATCGCCAGCGGCATCAACACCGCCATCCCTCTCAGGAGAAACGCGGCGGCGGTAATCGGGCCGAGCCATGCGCGATGCCACGGCTGTTTCTGTTCGGCCCAGAGGGCCACGACGGTCAGCAGGATGAGCAGTGTGAACAGCGCGTCGGTTTCCGCCGTGCGGCCCGAGTGGACGTGGACGAAGCCGAAGGTGGTTGCCAGCACCAGGCTCGCGAAGAGTGCCACGACCGGTCCGAACACGCGACGAGCCCAGCCTTGAAGGATGGCCACCGTGAGCCACGCCGAGACCACCGACACGAGCCGCAGCGACACGAGGTTCAGGCCAAACGCTTTGAACGAGAGGGCAATGAGCCAGACGTTGAGAGGCGGCTTGGTGTTGTAATAGTCCAGCGTTCCGAGGAACGTGGTGGCGACAAGATGGCCGGTCTTGCCCATCTCCCACGCGCTGATCGCGTAAAGCGATTCGTCCCACTCGGTGATGATCTGGCTGCCCAGGCGAAACATCAGGTTGAATGCGGCGAGACCGAGCACGGCCGCGGCGAGGACGGTGTAGTGCCGGCTGCAGAACGCGCCGCCCCGGAGCACGCGAAGGCCGCTCGTTGCCATATGCTGAGGCGTCAGTCTAACGCGAATAGGAGAGGACGGATGCTGCGGCGTCTGACCGTGATGGCGATGACGGTGCTCGGCCTCCCGGCGACGGCCTTGGCCGGTCCCTGTACGATGCCCACGAGCGCCTGCGCGGAGTGGAGCACGCTCGGGGGAGGTTCCGCGAGATCGCTCGTGTACCGGTCGTATCCGCTCAATCGCCGGAACGATCGCATCAGGCGGGCGGTCGTCATCGTGCACGGCTCGGATCGGGATGCCCGGCGCTCTTTCCAGATAGGCGTCGCAGCCGCTCGGCTGGCGGGAGCGCTGGACGACACGATCGTCATCTCGCCGCGGTTCGCGTCTCGCGACGGCCTCACGTGCGGCGACAGACGTGCGGCCGATGAGCTCAATCGGCCGTGCGAGGGCAGCAGCTGGCGCTCTGGTGGCGCGGCGATCGGCACCACGACAACGTCCTTCAATCTGCCCGACGTCATTCTTCGCAACGCCGCCAGCAGGACCGTGTTTCCGAATCTCCGAGCCGTCGTCGTATCCGGCCATTCCGCGTGAGGGCAGTTCGTGACCCGGTACGAGATGGCGAATCGTGTCCACGACAGCCTCGGCGTCCAACTGCGGTACGTGGTGGCGAATCCCTCGAGCTATGCGTACCCGGATTCGACGCGGCCCGTGCCCGTAAAGGACATAATCGATCAGGACGCCATCGATTTCAGGCTGTTCGATGGACGTGCATGTGAACGCTTCAACTGGTGGCCGTACGGCCTCGCCGAACGCCGCGGCTACGCCGGAAAGACGAGCGCCGACAAATTGAGACAGCAATGGGCGGCCCGGCCGACGACGTATCTGCTGGGCGAAGGTGACGTGCGGCCGATCGACGGGTTCGACGCGTCGTGTGCCGCGATGGCGCAGGGGGCGACGCGCCTCGCGCGCGGCCGCGCGTTTGCCGCTTACGTGAACGAACGGCTCGGGGCGCACCACGTCGTCGCGGTCGTGCCGGCCTGCGGGCACGACGCGCTCTGCATGCTGACGGCGGATGCGGCCCTGTCGGTGTTATTTCCGAAATGGTGAGTGGACGATGGTTACGGCTGCGCGGCCGCAGCGGCGGCGATCTTCTGGGCGAGCGGCAGGCTGATGTCGCAGGTCGAGTCGTTAATGCGGCACGCGGCCAGCGTCAGGCCGCAGCCGCACGGGCAGTTGTCGGTGTTCATCTGCTTCAGCGCTGCGGCCTTCGCGGCCGGTGAGAGCCTGTCGAGATTCACGCCAGGGATCTTCGTCGCCTGCGCGGCGTTCCTGATCAGTGCCTTGGTCTCGTCCTCCACATATTCGACCGTCGCGTTGACGCTGAGGCCCGCCAGCAGCCGCGTCTCTCCCTCGGTCGTCGCGGCATCGAGCAGGCCGACGTGTTTCTGTACGATCTGGGCGTTGCGATCGATGATGAAGGATGTCGGAAGCGCGTAGATGCCGGGGAAAATGCGCTCGAGTTCCGGCGTCGACATCACAATTGGATAATTCATGCGCTGCTCAGTGGCAAACTGGCGCACGGCCTCCGGTCCCGTCTCGTCCTGAGAGACGCCAATAATCTGGAGCTGGTCGCGGTACTTGTTCTGAAGCGCGATGAGATCGGGGATTTCGGCCCGGCACGGAGCACACCACGTCGCCCAGAAGTTGACGATCGTGACCTTGCCGCGCAGCGACTCGCTCGAGATCGCGCGGCCGTCGAGATCGTGAAACGTGAACGATGGCACCGGTATCGGACTGCTGAGGAAACGCAGCGTCAGCTTGTCCCCGGCGCCGCCCGGAGTCACCTCGTCCTGGACACTGCGGAGGTAGCGCGCGCCGCTCCAGCCCACGGCCACCGCCGCGGCGATGGAGACGAGCAGCAGGACCCGTCGATGGTTCACAATACCTTCAGTGTAATCCGGGTCACCACAACGCTGTTTCTTTTCTTGGCTGACGCGGCGGGGCGAGGTACACTCGCCGGCACTGCAGCCTGACTCTCCTGAACGCCCACGCTTGGGGCTCGCCGGCGCAATCGCGCTCGCCGCGTTGCTGTTCGTTGTCCTCTTCTGGCGTCTTGGCGCGGACTCATTCTGGGATCCCGATGAGGCGCACTACGCGGAGACGACCCGGGAGCTGATCGTCACCGGCGACTGGTGGGCGCCGTACTACAACGAGGAGCCGTTCTTCGACAAGCCGATCGTCTTTCATCACCTTCAAGCCGCGGCGATGCTCCTTGCGGGGCAGAACGAGCTCGGCGCCCGGCTCGTGCCCGCGCTCGCGGCCCTGGCTCTGGTGCTCTTCACCGGATGGCTGGGCGCGGTACTCATTTCTTTCGACGCCGGCCTTGTCGCCGCGTTGCTGCTCGCTGCCAACCCCGGCGTGTTCGGGCTCGCGCGGTACGCCATTCTCGACACGCTGTTCACCGCTTTGCTCTTCGGCGGTGCCGGCCTGTGTGCGGTGGCCGCGCTGCGGGATCGGCCGGCCTTGCAGTACCCGGGCTACGTATTGATCGCCTTTGCCGTCATGACGAAAGGGCCGCTTGCGTTCGTGCTCTGCGGCCTCGCGATGGGGCTGGCGGTGGCGATGTCCGCCGAGGTCCGCCGCCGGTTGCTCGGCCTGCACTGGATCGCCGGCGCGGGCATGGCCATCGCGATGTCCGCGCCGTGGTTCGTTTATATGTACCTGCGGTTCCGCGGCGACTTCGTCGACGGATACCTGCTCGACGAAAACATCCGACTGTTCGCGACGGATCGATTCGGCGATCAACCGCCGTTCTGGTTCTATGTTCAAATCCTTGCGACCGGCATGCTGCCGTGGACCGGTCTGCTGATTGGCAAACTCGTCGACGATGTGCGGGCGGCCGCGTCGCATCCGAGGCGCGATAGCCTCGGCAGTATTGACGTCGTGCTGTGGGCCTGGATCATCGCCGTCGTCGGTTTCTTCACGTTGTCGAGATTTAAGCTCGATCACTACGTCTTTCCCGCCGCGCCCGCACTCTGTCTCCTGGTCGCGCGTGCGTGGGGCGATCTCCGTGCATTCCCGGATTCCCCCGAGCACCGTGGAGCGCGTGTCGGGCTTATGCTCGTCGGTCCGCTCCTCATCCTGCTCGGCGCCGGCGCCGCCTATTTCCTGCTCGCGCAGCTTGAACTGCCAGCTGCGGCCCTGCTCGTGCCGGCCGTCCTCGTCCTAGCCGGGGTGCTCATCACGGTGCGGCTTACGCTCTTCGACGCGCGGCCGCCGTGCCTTCCCTTGATCGCGCTGACCGCCGTGGCCACAATCTATGTGGGGGTTCTCTTACTGGTCATGCCCGCGCTCGAGAGGCAGAAAGTCATCCCCGAAATCGCCAGGTGGGTCGCCAGCCACGCGGCGCCGGACACGCGGATCGCGAGCTACTAACTGGATCGATGGGAGACCGCATTCCGGTTCTACGTCGACAGGCACGTGATGATGCTCGACGACGCGGACGAGATCATCGAGTTGGTCAATGATTCCAGTGACCCAGGCGGCCCCAGGCCGTTCTACTGCGTCATGCTCGGGGGACGGTACGACGAGCTGGTGGCGCGCGGCGTGCCGCTCAAAGAGGTGTTCGCGCGCGAAGGCATGTGGGTGACGTCGGGCCGCGCGCTGTGGCGCAGGGAGGTTCCCGCCACGCGATTCGTCGTCGTGACGTCGGGAGATGGAGCGGCACGCCAGTGATGAATCACGGGTGGCCGCGCGCCAGTCGCGCGGTATGATAGACACCGCGATTCGTCACCCATGATCGTCGCGCGGCGATACGTGATCGGCGGCCGTGTGCAGGGCGTCGGCTTCAGATATTTCACGGAGGCCGCCGCGGCGCGCGAGGGGATTCTCGGCTGGGCGCGAAACCTGCCCGACGGCCGCGTGGAGATCTCCGCCGAAGGCGACGCCGATGCGCTCGAGCGGTTCGAGCGCAGTCTCAGGCACGGGCCGCCGCATGCGCGCGTCGAACGCGTCGACGTGAACGAGACGATTCCGACCGGCAGGGAGACCGGCTTCACCATCAAATGACAAATATGGAGCATCTCAAAGCCAAGATCCGGCACGTCCAGGATTTTCCGAAGGCGGGCATTCTCTTCTACGACATCACCACGCTGATGCAGGACCCCGCCGGTTTTCACGCCGCGGTCGACAGCCTCGCAGCGCCCTTCGAAGGCCAGGGCATCGATCTGGTCGTCGGCATCGAAAGCCGGGGATTCATCTTCGGCGCCGCCGTCGCCGATCGGATTGGCGCCGGGTTTTCCCCGGTGCGGAAGCCGGGCAAGCTGCCGTCGACGTGCGTGCGCGCCACGTATGACCTCGAATACGGCAGCGACTCACTCGAGATGCACGACGATGCGGTGGCGAACGGACAGCGCGTGCTGATTGTGGACGACCTGCTCGCCACCGGCGGCACGGCGCGGGCAACGATGGAACTCGTGACACGACTAGGCGGAAGCGTTCATGCGCTCGCCTTCCTGATCGAGTTGGTGGCGCTCAACGGTCGCAAGCGGCTCGACGGGCATACGGTTCACGCCGTCCTTAAGTATTGCTGATTGCTGATTCTTAGTTCCGCGCTCATCGTGTCCGTTGCCGTTCTCGTGGCGGCCTTTCGAATCGCGGCGGCTGTTCAGGCGTCGCGCCCTGACCCCACGCGCGCCCGCGCGCTCGAACTGATGGCGATGTTTGCGCCGGCCCTCAGCGCGGCGGCCGGCGATCCGCGCGCGATTCTCGTATGGCAGCCGCTCGCCCGGATGACCCGGCAGATATGTCCAGACGCGTTCGCCCTGATCGACCAGGCGGCTGGCAGTGCCTTTCCGTTCAGCCACGACCGGCTGCAGTCGGCACATGCGCAGTGGACGGCCGACTGGCTCGCGTGGGAGCGCGGCCACGATACCGAGTACAAGCTACGAGCGGCCGTTGTCGAACAGGAGATCACGGCGGCGGGAACTTCCGCGGTGATGCGCGCGCGACTCGACGCGGTTGAAAGCGAGAAGCTGGACCTCTATCAGCGGCGCTATCAGGAATACGTCCGGGTCGCGAAGGCGCTTCAGGCGCTGTTGCCTGGCGCGCAACCTCGTACGTAGTGTCCCTGTCTCGCCGGACTCCTGCCGCTCACGTTCGCTTGCCGGTCGCGACGACTTTGCCGTTGACGATCGCGCCATCCGCCATGATCAGGCGCGGCGTCGTGATGTCCCCGTCGACCGATCCGGTGGCCTGCAGGTCGACGACGCCGGTCGCGGTGACGTTGCCGATGACAGCCCCGCTGATGGTGATGGTCTGTGCGACGAGATCGGCCTTGATTTCGGCGCCTGATCCGATCGTCAGGCCGTGGTTCCCGAGCTCGATCGTCCCTTCGACCTTGCCATCAATCGTCAGATGCTGGGTGCTGATGACCTTGCCCTGCACGCTGAGCGGGGTCCCGATCCAGGCGCTCATCCTCCGCTCGTCGACTCCTCCAAGGCTTCTCGGGCTTTCCGGGGACGGTTTCGATCTGTCTTCAGTCGCCATCAAATCCTCCATTAGGCGCATCATGAGTCGACACGCGTCCAGCGATCGCTGCGCTGGGTCCAGGTCCACTGTTCGCGCGCGTGTTCCCGGCACGCGTACCGCGCCACGTCGGCATTCCCGACGACGTCCGCGAACGTCACGGGTTGCCGGCATTCCCGGCAGAGGGGCGGCCACGCCGTCGATTGGTAATACGTGTTCGTCTGCCTGACGCACTCGAACAGCCGCGCACACGGGCCGCAGTAGCCCGTATCGATCTTTCCGATCGGCGGCTCGAGCATTTCTATCGTCACATGGTACTCAAGAGCGCCGCCGCAACTGGGACACTTGAGCGCGGGCGTTCCGGCCATAGGGGATTGTATCCGACGCAAAACCAGACTCGGCCATGTGGAGGAAGAACTGGAGCACGCGCTGGGCGCGGCGCCGTCAGTGCGGGTCGGGGCGGCTCGGGCGGGCTATCGCCATGGGACGCGCGACCGGACGTTGACCACGAGTCTGGGACCCACGACGTTTGCGATGCCTCGCGCCCGTGTCGGGACCCCGGAGGGCGGGACGACGGAATGGCGCAGCGAGCTGCTCGCGGACGACTTCGAGACCTGGCGTAGCCGCGACCTGGCCGACGACCACATCCAGTATCGGCTGCTGGCTGGCTGGTATCCGAAGGTGCGGATCGGCAAGCGACGCGTCCGCGTGCCGGTGCTCGTCACGCTGCGCGTGCGGGCGGATGGGGAACGCGTCGTGTTGGATGTGCAATTGGTCGGCGATGAAAGCACGGCGGCCTGGCGCGATGTCATCCACGCCCTCGTGGCGCGGCACGTGGGGATCCCGAGGCTGGCCGTGATTGATGACAAACCCGGGTTGGCCGCAGCGCTCCGCGAGCAGTGGCCGACGCTGGCGATTCAACGCTGCACGACGCACAGACTGCGGAATGTGGAAGCCAAGGCGCCGGCGAGCCTCCGTCTGCATGATCCCTTCGATCATCCATCGCGTTGCGTTGACGTGGAGTCGCAGTAAATGCTGAATCAGGTTGTCTCGCGGACGTCGACACGGCCCGATCGTCAGCGCGCTTTTCAGGCCAACGATAGAATTGTTTGACAGGCTGTGCCGACCGATGTTAACATCACCAACACCACGTTTTGCTGGACGTGAACCAAGTACTAACCGCAGATAGCGGTACGCACTGCTGGCTGGCGATATCGGGTCGGTCGCGGCGTCCAGGTGGGCCCCGGCGGTGGTTGTGACTGCCTGGGCACCATCCTCAGCGCAGTGTGGCGCCTCCGTAACTGCAAGATTAAGGAGAAGCGAGTAATGGAACGTAGAGCCTTGGTTCTGCTGGCCGTAGCTGCTGCCCTGTTGGTAACCACGTTACCTGCGGTAGCTCATCACTCTGTCGCAGCCGTGTGGGATCCGAAGAAGCCGATGACACTAACTGGTGTTGTCTCGAAAGTCCAATGGTTCAACCCTCACATTTACGTGCACCTCGATGTGAAAGATGAGGCCGGACGCATGACGACATGGCGTCTCGAAACGTGGCCCACGGCGCGGATGCGCAAGGCCGGCATAACGAAGGACTTATTGTTCGGTAGCGGCCAGACCGTTCGCGTCGATGTGTGGGGTGCCAAGGATGGGACGCCAGACTTCGCCTGGATTCTGAAGATTGATTATTTCGACGGGCGCGAGTACAAGTTCTGGGATCCCTCGAACACTACAAATTGACCGACTGGCAACCTGTGCCGTCAGCAGACAGCCATTTTGAATGAGAGGAGCGTCCGATTGAAGAAACATCATTGTGTGAGGTGGAGCGGTATCGCGGGAGCTCTGGTAGGGGCCTTGGGCTTGATGTCCATCGATGTTGCGGCCCAGGCGAAGGCCGGTGCAGAAGCCGCGGCCGTCGCGTCCGACTCTCCAACGATGCCAACGCCCCGAACGGCAGGTGGGCATCCAGACCTGAACGGCACGTGGGACAACGGTCGCTCCGCTTTTGGTTTCGCATCTGTCGATCCAAAGGCGTCGATTTGTCTTTTCGGTTGTCAGAATACGCAAGCTGCACCTGCCGCGCCGCGGCCAGCGCCCGAGTTCCCAACATACAAGTCCGAGTTCCTCGCGAAGGTCATGGATCTCAATGAGCGGCAGACCCAGGAAGATCCTGCATTCGTGTGCAGGCCGCCTGGCGTCCCGCGCATCGGTCCTCCAGACAAGATCATCCAGACGCCGGGTCAGGTGGTGTTCTTATACGACGATCTCTCGGGCGGCTTTTTTCGCATCATTCCGACCGACGGACGACCGCATCGCACAGATGTTGACTCCAGCTATCTGGGCGATTCGATTAGCCGATGGGAGGGAGACACGCTCGTTGTGGAAGCCAGGAACTTCAACGAGGACACGTGGCTTATCGATGATGGGGCGTTTCATACATCGGAGCTGCGCGTGATCGAGCGATTGCGCCGGGTCGGTAACACAATTGAGTACGACGTGACAGCGGAAGATCCCGACGTGCTGGCGAAGCCATGGGTACGGAGCCGGCGCATGTTGACATTGACTGATCAGGAGCTTGTCGACCCCGCGCCGTGCGTGGAGGTCAGCTCGCAGCACCTGGTCACTACGCAGAGGCACCGCAACGAACGATGAGCCTATCGGGTTACGGTGAAGCAAGATCAACCCTTGCGCCAACCGCCAACACTGCGGAATTGCCTGCTGGTAAACTCGTGAGCGGTTACCGATGGTGGACATTCAGCTCGTGTAATGCGCAGCATTAATGGCTTGGTAACAGCAAGAGAGCGAGGCGAGAAGGGGAAACGTGGTCTGAGCCTGATTCCAGTCATCGCCGCCGGCCAGGTGACGAGCAGTATTGCCGGGGACGTCTCCTGTCGCGCGTATTGAATCGTACCGGGAATCCCGGAGGGCGAGTTAGTTGAGTCAGGCCACCTTAACCTGCTCATAGTAGTGCGCGTCGAATGCCGCAGGCGGCACGTAGCCGACGGGCTCGAGCAACCGGCGGTTGTTGAACCAATCCACCCACGCCAGCGTCGCGAATTCCACCTGCGCCAGATGCGGCCACGGACCTTGCCGTCGAATCACCTCCGTCTTGAGGAGCCCAATCACCGACTCGGCGAGGGCATTGTCATAGGAGTCGCCTCGGCTGCCGACCGACGGCGCGATGCCGGCGTCGGCGAGCCGGTCGGTGTACCGCATCGACAGATACTGCGTACCCCGGTCGCTGTGATGCACCAGACCGCTGACGCGATCCGCGCCACGTTCGCATACCGCTTATTCGAGCGCATCGAGCACGAAGTCCGTCCGCAGCGACGCCGACACGCGCCCGCCGACGATGCGCCGCGAGAAGACAGCGATCACGAACGCGACATACACGAAGCCTTTCCACGTGGCGACGTAGGGGAAGTCGGAGACCCAGAGGCTGGTTGGGCCGCGGCGCGGTGAACTGGCGGTCGACCAAAGCCGGGGGACGCACGCCGGCGGTCGCAGCGGCGGGCGTCGTGACCCATGCGCGGCCGCGGACCGCGCCGGCCAAGCCCATCGCCCCCATCAGCCGCTCGACCATACAGCGCGCGACGTCGACGTCTTCGCGGCCGAGCTGCTGCCAGACCTTCCGCGGTCCGTATGCCTGCCAATTCGCGTCCCAGACCCGCTGGATGGCGATCCGCAAGTCGTCGTCGCGCTTGGCGCGCGCCGGCCGCGGCGGCGGGTTCACCTGCCGGGCGTGGTGCAGAAAATACGTCGAGGGGGCGATCGGCAACACCGCGCAGATCGGCTCAACCCCCTACGTGGCCCGGTGGTCATCCATAAACTGGACCATTACTTCACTCGGCGGTCGCGCGCCGCCTGGGCAAAATATGCGGAGGCCTTCCGCAAGATCTCATTCGCGCGTCTTCAATTCGCGATTGTCGCGTTCCCGTTCCTTCAGGCGCTGGCGCTCGTCGGTCGTCAGGCCGCCCCGCTGGCCCGTATCGCGTTCGGCCTGGCGCACCCAATTCCGCAGCGTCTCGCCGGTGCAGCCGAACTTGCTCGCGATCGCCGTGATCGCGGCCCACTGCGACGGATGCTCGGAACCATGCGCGCGGACCATCCGAATGGCCCGCTCTCGTGCCTCAGCTGAATACTTCCTCGGTCGTGCCATGGGCTCCATCCTCTCAAGCAATGAGCCCTCCGACGAACCCGGTACGATTCAGGATGTGTGTGGCTGCCTGTTGTGGTGTGCGCGGCCGCAACCGCATTCGATGGCGAATGGACCGGGCAGGCGGGCACCGAGAGGAGGATTCGTCCGGGAATATGTATTCCCGGACGAATCCGAACCTGCGTCGTGCGCGCGGTCGACCGGTTACTCCTGCCAGGTGAACGGCGGGAACGAGGCCGATTGGCCGCGCGCCGGGAACGGAAACAGCACCACGCCGGTGCGTTCCGCCACGTTGACGTTGGCGTCTGAGCGCGTCGACCCCGCGGCCACCATTACCCCACGAGCTCGCCGGGCTGCGGCTGGTAGTTCGTCATCGGACCCCAGCGGTTCGGATCGTAGAGCCACTCAACGCCAGGCGCCCACGGATCGCCCATCGGCTTATTAAACTGGCTTGGCCGCAGGCGCTCCGCGCCGGTCGCATACCACTGCCCATTGATTCGGAAGAATATCCAGATCGTCGCCTCCTGCTGGGTCCCGTCGCTGCTGATGGCCACCGGCGGCCACTGCCCGCGCCTGGTGTGATTGATCGAGAACGTACCGAGGCTGAACCCGATGCTCGTGATCTGCGAAGTGACCGGCCACACGAGCACGTTCGGACTGGCCAGGACCTTAACCTGGCTGAGATCGAACCCGCCTGGCGCCGACGGCGTGGAGGGCGGCGGCAGTTGCGGGGAGGTTGGGGACTCGGGTGGTGGCGCCGGCGTATTCGACTTCTTACGCAGCGTCTCGGTGCCCTGCACCGGGCCGAGGCAGGTCGTGCCGCTCCAGGGAAGCGTCAACGTGTCGCCGTTCACCACTGTGCCGGTGCCCGAGAGCGAGAAGGGGCAGAGCGGGAGGCCGCCCACGAGCGCGACGCCGTCCAGCTTCAGGGTGACCGAGTCGCCGTTCCGCTCCCCGGACGTCCGTGCGCTGAGCGAGATGCTGCCTCCACAGGTCGCGGTGAAACTGCCCGACAGCGCCGTCTCGCTCTGGCTCGCAATCTGCCATTCGAAGTTGCCGCACGCGGACGGGTCGGGCAGCGAGAACCCGTCCTGCAATGCCCAGACGCCCACGAGCGCCGACGCTTCCGGCGACAGCCCCGAAACGATCGGGGCGGGCGGCGAGGCTGATGGAGCCGTAAGGTTGGTCTCGCTTTCGAGAGCACACCCGGCTCCGAGCATCACGACGACCACCGTGAGCGCGCGCAAGAGTATTTGTCTCATCGCTCTGTCCTTAATCCAGCTCCAGGGCCGGGCGATTACAAAGCTGTGAGCCATATGCACAGGTCTGTACGCCAACGGACCGGAAGACGTGAAAATAGCCTAGATCTTCTCAACGCTGTAGGAGAATGCAGAAGGCTAGCCAAAAAGTCCCCTCCTGGGTCTTTATGCCAGCTGATGCCAGTTAGTGGCTTAGTACGAATCGTGGGCGGCCAT
This sequence comes from Vicinamibacterales bacterium, assembly GCA_965229885.1. Lineage (GTDB taxonomy): Bacteria > Acidobacteriota > Vicinamibacteria > Vicinamibacterales > CAVVIG01 > DATLLJ01. The sequence continues at coordinate 1,948,409 of CBDDJX010000003.1, read as the reverse complement.
GCTGTCTATCGGAGCTCATGTCGAGCTTCTTCTCGTCGGGCTCCGGCGTCTGGCCGTCACCCGTGCTCTGGTACACTGACGGTTTCGCGTTAGCATTTGCGCCCGTAGCTCAGCGGATAGAGCACCCGCCTCCTAAGCGGGGGGCCGCCGGTTCAATTCCGGCCGGGCGCGCCACCCTCCGCTCGCCTGCGGCGAGCTGCGGCTGGCAGGCCGCCGAGCGTGCCGAAGTTTGCGGCGGATGGTCGCACCGAACGAAGGCGGGCCGGACTGGGGACGGCAAGGTGGCCATCCTGAGCTCCAGGCGATATGATTCGTTCGTCATGAAGCGCACCGAGCGGCATCATCTCAAGGGAAACGAACTCAACCGCCTCGCGCGGCAGGCGCGCGAGGCGGTTGGGATGCGGAAGCGCGAAGCCACAGTGGCGATCGCCGCGATCGTGATCGTCGGCGCCGCCGTGCTGGGCTACGTGGCGTGGCGCGGTCGCATCGACTCACGTGCGGAGGCGGTGCTGGCCGAGGCACTCGCAGTCGCCCAGACCCGGGTGGGTGCCCCGATCGCCCCCGGCACACCAGGCGCCGGTCCCAGTTTTCCCACCGACCGCGCACGCTTGGAGGCGGCGCTCGCCAAGTTCAAGGCGGCCGCCGATGCGCATCCGGATCGCGAGGCCGGCATCTTCGCGCGGTATCGTCAGGCGGTCACCGAGATGGGGCTGGGCAATGCCGCGCAGGCCGCCACGACGTATCAACAGGTCGTCGACCGCGCTGGCGACCGCATTTACGGGCAGATGGCCCGGCTCGGACTAGCCGAGGCGCAGGCGCGGAGCGGCAAGTACGATCAGGCGATTGACACGTTCAAGGAGCTCGCGCAGCGCAAGGACGGAACGCTGCCGGTCGACGGGCTCCTGATGCAGCTCGGACTGGCTTACCGCGACTCGGGCAAGAACGCAGACGCCCAGCAGACCTTCAAGCGCATCGTCGAGGAGCATCCCGATTCCGCGTTCAGCACGGATGCGAAGAAGGAACTCGGGGCTTTCTAGTCCCGGCGACCCACGTCACGACCAAACCGATACGCGAGGATCTTGTAGATCAGCTTCGCGCAGAGGAAGTTCGGGGCGACGTTGCCTGGTAGAGGGCAGAGCTCGACGATGTCGCAGCCGACCACGCGGCGTGATTCGATCACGCGGCGGAGCAGCGTGATCGCCTCGTACCATGTCAGCCCGCCAGGCTCCGGGGTGCCGGTCGCCGGCATGATCGCCGGATCGAAACCATCGCAGTCGATCGTGATGTACACCGTTTCGCCGAGCGAGTCGACGACGCGCTCGATCCAGTTCTCGTGCTGCCGCATGTTGAAATCGTAGAACATCTCGGTCGGCAGCGTCGGCACGGCGGCCGCTTCTTCCGACGACAGGCTGCGGATGCCGACCTGGGCGGCTCGCGCATACTCGAGGACGCGCCGCATCACGCATGCGTGATTATGCGGGCTGCCCATGTACGTCTCGCGCAGGTCGGCGTGGGCATCGATCTGAAGCACGGAAAGTCCCGGGTACGTCGACGCCATCGCGGCGACGACCGGCCCGGTAATCGAGTGTTCGCCACCGAGCACCACCGGGAACTTGCCACGCGAGACGATCTCGGTCGCGACCCGCTGGATCTCCTGGATCACCTCGTCCATCGTCGCGAACGGGAACTCCATCTCCGGCAGCGTGAAAATGCCGATGCAGTGGACGTCGGTCTCGGTTTCCTCGTCCCACAGCTCCATGTGGGACGAGGCGGCCAGAATCTCGTGCGGCCCGTTACGCGTGCCTGGCACGTACGACGTCGTCCGATCGAGCGGCACCGGAAGGATGACGACGCGGGCGTGTTCGAAATCGGTCGTGGTGGGGGTGGTTCCGCCGAACTCGCCCAAAGCGAGCCGGTCATACTCAAACGGCAGGTTCATTCACTTCCTCGAAGCGATCTGACGGGACAGTCAGGCCATCGATGGTCATGACGCGCGAGGCCAGGGTGAACGCCGGCGCTTTGCGGCGGGCGAGCAGCGGCGGCGCTGTCGTCGCCAGCGCGCTCGCCAGAAGCGGCAGCGCGATCGTCGCGTCGGCCTGCACCGAGACCTGCAGGGCGTCGGTCGCCAGCTTGCCCCAGCTCCGCGCTTCCTCGAGCGTCGAGCCGGAGGCCCCCCCGAAATGCGGGACGTCGGTGACGATCTGAAGCGCGTAGCGGTGGCCGCCGACCTCGGAACTGTAGAACTCGGCCTGCACGCTCGCCTGGTTGATAAAGTTCTTCGGCGTGCCGCCGCCGAGCACGACGGAAGCTGTCCGCGGCCGTCGGATGACCAGGTTGGCCGACTCGACGATGTCGCCGATGATGTCGATGTGGCCGGCGCCGGCTTTGATCTGGCGCGCCTGCGACAGGCCCATCCCGATCGAGGAATCAGCGATGGCGGGGCAGAAAATGGGCACGTTTGCGCGGTAGGCAGCGGTGAGGATGCCATTCGCGCCGGTTGTGTTCCAGAGATGCCCACCGAGCAGATACAGAAACTCGCGCGACGTGTAGGGCCGCTCGTCGAGCGTCGCGGCGTACGCCGCAATCCAGTGGTCGTTCTCGCAGAATTCTTCCTCGCTGGCGTACGTGTCGTACACGCGATCGATGCGGCCCTCAGCCAGCGCCGCATCGTCGGCGTGGGGCGATCCGACGTAGTGCCGCTGTCCGCGGGTTTCGTGAAGATCGTGATACAGATTGGCGCCCGTCGAGACGAGGCAATCGACGTACCGGTACTGAATCAGGTGGGCGACGACGAGCCGGAGGCCACCGGCGGAGAGTGCGCCCGCCATGCCGAGGAAGATCGTCACATTGTCTTCCAGCATCTTCTGCCAGACGCGATGCGCGGTGGCCAGGTTGCGGCCCTGGAAGGAAATCCGCTCCATGCGGCCGACGATCTGATCGGCCGTGAGGCCCGCTTCGACCACGAACGGCTCGATCGGCGTCTGCAGGAAGTGCGACGTCTTCTTCGTCATGCGGCGAACATTATAGCCGGTGGTCGTCAGTCGTGGGTCCGCGCGACGTCTTTGAGAAACCGCAAATCGCCCAGCGTGGAGACGCACACGCCGGTGAGCGATTGCTGCGCGACGATGAAGTTGGTCTTGTTCCAGAGGCTGATGTACGGCAGTTCGAAGGCGACCAGGCGTTGGACCTACTGAAACAGCTCCAGCCGGTGCGCCTCGTCAGTCGACGAGGCGCCTTCGTCGAGCAGTGCGTCGACGCGCAGATCGCTGAAGTGGCCGCGGTTGAAGCCTTCGGGCGGCGCCTGTGCTGAGTGAAACACCCGCCGGAGAATATCCGGGTCGGCCAGCGAACCGGCTGTCCACTGCAGCACGTACATCTGGAAGGTGCCCTTGAGGACGTCGGCAAACAGCGTCGCGAACTCGTAGGTGCGCACGTCGAGGTCGATCCCGACCTCGCGCAGGTTCTGCTGAATCACCGACGCCTGTAGCCGGTCGAACTCCTGCGCGTTCGAGATTTTGAGGTTCAGCCGCAGGCGGGGCTCCGGACCGTCTCCGTCCGGATCGCGATAGCCCGCTTCGTCAAGAAGGGCGCGGGCGCGATCGGGATCGTGCGGATACGCGTGCAGGTCTGGAGCCACCACCCAGGACTGGCGGGGCAGAAGGCCTGTCGCGGGCGTGGCGAGGCCGCGTCGCAGATACTCGATAATCGCGCGCGTATCGATCGCGTACGCGAGAGCCTGGCGGACGCGGACGTCCTTCAACACGGGATCCCGCAGATTGAGCCCGAGGTACTGGTAATCGACGCCAGGCGATTCGACCATTTGCAGCCCGCCGCTCTTTTTGAGCTGCTAGGCGATGTCCGGGGTCAGATCGTTGATGACCAGGTCCGTCGTCCCCTTCCGCAACTCGAGCCCGCGCATGAGATCGTCGGGGACAATCTTGAGGATCAGTCCGTCGTTGCGCGGCCGGCCGCCGAAATATTCGTTGAAGGATTCGAGCTCGAGGCGATCGTCCACGCCGTAGCGGACAAACCGGTAAGGTCCGGTGCCCACCGGCTGCCGGGAGAGCGTCGTGGCGGCTCCGGCCGGAACGATTGGCATGATGAGATTGATCGGAAACGACGTGAAAGGCTTGTCGAGGGTGAAGACCACGGTGTGCCGGCCGGTCGCGTCGACTGCATGAAGCTCGCGGTAGCCGCCCTTGCGCCCGGACACGAACTCGGGATCCAGAAAGCTCCTGAACGTGTAGACGACATCCGCCGATGTCAGCTCGTGCCCGTCGTGAAAGCGCACCCCCTGTTTGAGCGTGACGAGGTAAGTCGTCGGTGTCGGGTGATCCAGGCGCTCGGCGAGCTTCGGCGTCACACGTATGTGGTCGTCGAGTTCCATCAGATTGTCGAAGATCAGCGCGTGGATCTTCTGCGACGCGTCGTCGAGCCCAATGCTGGGATCGAGATTATTGGGGCCGCTCGGCATCGCAAGGACGAGGACGTTCGGATCCGGCGTCGGGCCGCGGAGGCAGGCGGAGCACGCCAGCAGGAGGACCGTGCAGGCCAGGCGGCGGATCATCGCTGCGCGTCCCTCTTGAGATCCGCCAGCAGCGCGAGCGCGTCGATCGGCGTGATCCGATCGACGTCGAGCGCGGACAGTCGTTCGCGCAGGCGATCGTCGGCCGGCTGCCTCTGAAACAGCCCGAGCTGCCGCTGCGGGTCCGTGGTCGTGCCGCTGACGGAAGGGCGGCCGCCGCGGGTCAGCTCGTCGCGCTCGAGTGCCCCGAGAATCTCTCGTGCGCGATCGATGACCGTGCGCGGCAGGCCGGCGAGACGCGCCACCTGGATGCCATAGCTGCGATCGGACCGGCCCGGCACGATTTTTCGCAGGAAGACGATCTCGTCCTTCCACTCGCGGGCGGCGACGTGAAAGTTGACGACGCCTGGCGTGGCGTCGGCCAGGTCGGTGAGCTCGTGGTAGTGGGTGGCGAACAACGTCCTCGGCCTCGCCGCCGGATTGGTCGCGAGATACTCGGCGACCGCCCACGCGATGCTCAGGCCGTCAAAGGTCGCCGTGCCGCGGCCGATCTCGTCGAGCACGACGAGGCTGCGGGACGTCGCGTTGTGCAGGATGCTAGCGGTCTCCTGCATCTCGATCATGAACGTCGAGTGGCCGCGCGCGATGTTGTCCGACGCGCCCACACGCGCGAAGATGCGATCCACGAGCGGAATCTTCGCTTCGCGGGCGGGCACGAACGAGCCGGACTGCGCCATGATGGCGAGAAGCGCCGTCTGGCGCAGATAGGTCGACTTGCCGCCCATGTTCGGGCCCGTCAGAATCACGAGCTGCGACGTCGTGGCGTTGAGGTGGACGTCGTTCGGGACGAACGGCTCGCCGGCGGAGGCGGTCCGACGCTCGACGACTGGATGGCGCGCATCGGCCACCACGAAGTCGTCACCGTCGTGCACGTGGGGCTTGGTGTAGTTGTTCGAGGCGGCGGCTTCGGCGAGCGCCGCGAGCACGTCGAGCGCGGCGAGCGCGCGCGAGGTCGCCTGGATTCTCGCCGCCTCGGCAGTGACCGCGCATCGCAGCTGTTCGAACAGCTCGAGCTCCCGTTCAAGGATGCGTTCGTCGGCGCCGAGGACTTTCTCTTCGTACTCCTTTAGCGCCGGCGTGATGAAGCGCTCGCCGCCGGCAATGGTCTGCTTGCGGTGATAATCGGGCGGCACCGCGCCCAGGTTCGACTTCGAGATCTCGATGTAGTACCCGAACACGCGGTTGTAGCGAACCTTCAGCGACGAAATCCCCGTGCGCGCGCGCTCGCGGGTCTCCATCTCGGCGATGACCTGCTTCCCCGACCGGCTGATGGCGCGCAGCTCGTCGAGCCCGGTATCCACGCCGTCCCGGATGACCCCGCCGTCGCGGGCGAACGCCGGCGCGTCGTCCAGGATGGTGCGCTCGATCGCGTCCCGTACGTCGACGAGGTCGTCGAGCTCCGAGACGAGCAAGCAGACCAGCGGGGCCTGCAGCTCGCCGAGCAGCGCGCGGACGCGGGGGATCACCGTCAGCGACTGCTTCAAGCCGAGAAAATCGCGCGGGCCGGCGGTGCCCAGCGCGGCGCGAGCGACGAGCCGATCGAGATCCTGGACCGCCTTGAGGGTCTCGCGGAACTTGCCGCGCTCGATCGTCCGGAACGCCACCTCCTCGACCGCGTCGAGCCGGTCGCGAATCGGCTCGAGGGCGACGAGTGGGCCGAGCAGCCACGACCTGAGGAGCCGACTGCCGATGGAGGTGACCGTCCGATCGAGCTCGTCGAGCAGCGACCCCCTGCGTCCGCCCTCGGAGCCTTCGACGATCTCGAGGTGCTTGAGCGTCGTCGGATCGATGAGCAGCGTGTCGCGGCGCGCCCGGTACCGGATGGCGCGCACGTGGGCGAGGTCGAGTTTCTGCGTGGTCCGCAGATGGTGGACGAGCGCTCCGGCGGCCGCGACCGCAGCGTGCCGTCCCTCCAGTCCAAACCCCTCGAGGCCACCCGTCCGGAGCTGGTCGAGGAGCGCGCGGCGCGCGGACTCGCCATCGAACGTCCACGCGTCGACCGGCGTAACGGGGACCGCCAACGCCGCGATCGCGGGGCTGTCGATGTCGGCCGGCACGATCATCTCGCGCGGCTTAAGGACCGCGATTTCGTCGGCCAGTGCGGCCCCGCCGTCCGCGCCGTGGTATTCGGCCGCAGAAAAATCGCCGGTGGAGAGATCCAGAAGGGCGGCACCGAAGGCACCATCCGCCGGGAACACCGCCATGAGGTATGCGGGCTCGCGGGCGTCGAGGTAATTCGTATCGGTCAGCGTGCCAGGCGAGACGACCCGGACGACTTCGCGCTTGACCAGCCCCTTGGCTTTGCGCGGATCCTCGACCTGATCGCAGATGGCAACGCGAAACCCCTTCTTGACGAGCCGGGTAATGTACCCGTCGACGGCGTGAAATGGCACACCGCACATCGGGATGCCGCCGCCATTCGCATCCTTGGATCGCGACGTGAGGGTCAACTCGAGCGCTCGCGAGGCAGTCAGGGCGTCTTCGTAGAACATTTCATAGAAGTCGCCCATACGGAACAACAGAATGGCGTCGCGGTACTGCTGCTTGGCGTCCAGGTACTGCCGCATCGCCGGCGTCGCCGACGTTGACATATTGTGTAGTCTAACGCATGCATGTGCTGGCGCTGGATACGACGACGCGCGATGGGAGCGTGGCGCTCGTCGATGACGATCACATCATTGAGGAGCGTCGCGGCGACGCCGCACGGACGCACGCCGAGCGGCTGCCCGGCGAGCTCATTGCGCTGGCCGACGCGCATCGATTGTCCGCGGGCGGCATCGATCTGTTCGCGGTTGCGGCGGGGCCTGGATCGTTCACCGGCCTGCGGTTCGGCATCGCGACCGTCCAGGGGCTGGCGTTGACGGCCCGAAAGCGAATCGTCGCCGTCTCCGCGCTCGAGGCGCTGGCACAGAGCGTCGGCCGCGCCCCGGGGACGTTCGTCGCTGCATGGATGGACGCCCGCCGCCACGAGGTGTTTGCGGCGCTGTACCGCGTCATCGATGCTCCGCCCTTCTCGCCGGAACGTCTCGCCGAAGTGGAAGGCGCGACCGTCGGGGACCCCGCGTCGACGCTGGCGCGGTGGCACAGCCATCTTCACGATGCGACCGTGACATTCGTCGGCGATGGCGCCGCGCTCTATCGGGACACGATCTCGAATCACCAGGCGACGGGGTGGGAAGTGCTGTCCGCGCCGCTCCTTGCTGGAGCGATCGGTCGAATGGCGGTCGCACGCGCGCAGCGAGGGGCCACGATCGATCCGGCGTCCGTGCGTCCGCTGTACGTCCGGCGGCCAGATGCCGAAGTCGAGCGGGAAAAGCGCCTTGGGTAGCTGGATTATTGAACCGCTGACGTCGGCTTCGGAGCTCGACGCGGTCCTTGCGATTGAGGAAGCGTCGTTCACCAATCCGTGGACGCACGACATGTATCTCGCCGAGCTCAAGAACGCGGGCGTCTCCTACTGCTATCTGGCCCGCGGTGCGGATCGCCGGGTCGTGGGCTTCTGCACCTTCTGGCGGGTGGTGGATGAGCTCCACATCAATAACCTGGCCGTCCTGCCGAGGCATCGTCGGACAGGCGTGGCCACGGCCCTCCTGCAACATGTGCTCCGCGAAGGCACCCGGCTGGGGGCCGCCAGGGCCACGCTCGAGGTGCGGCGATCGAACGACCCGGCGCGTGTCTTGTACGAACATTTCGGCTTTTCCGTGGCCGGCACGCGCCGCGCGTACTATACGAAGCCGGTCGAGGACGCGATTGTGCTCTGGCGCGAGGGCCTGGACACGATTACCCCTCCTGGCTGAACTCTTGAAACGTTCTGGAGTGTTGTGTTAGTTTCCGTCCGAGAGACGCCGGTAGCCATATCCAAGGAGGCGGGCATGAATGGGCCGTCGCAGGACTTGAAAGATCAGCTACTGCAGGTGGACGAAGAATTCCACGACCTCTTTGCGAAACACCACGAGCTCGAAGGGCGACTCTATGAGCTTACCGCCAAGCATTACCTTTCCGAACCCGAGCACGTCGAAGAAGTCACGCTGAAGAAACGCAAACCGCAGATCAAGGACCGCATGGAGGACATCCTCCGCCGGCATCGCCAGATTTAAGCGTCAACGAGTTCAGGACGCTAAGATAGGGATCGATGTCCGTTCGCATCGATCCCGCCGCCCTACCGTTCGTCGGTGGCGCGCTGGTGACGGCTCTCGCGTGGGGACTGGCGGGCGGCGCGTGGCCGGTCGCGGCGCCATTCTTTCTCCTCGCCGGCTTCTTCCTGTTCTTCTTCCGCGACCCGGATCGCCTCTCGCCGTCAGACGACGAGGCTGTGTTGTCGCCGGCGGATGGCCGCGTGCTGGTGGTCGGTCCCGCCGTCGTGGAATCGGCCCCGCCGGGATCGTGGCAGCAAGTGAGTATTTTTCTGTCGCCGATGGACGTCCACGTCAATCGCATTCCCGCCTCGGGTCTCGTGACGCGCGTGACGTTCACGGCCGGCCGATTTCTCCCGGCCTACCGGCACGACGCGGGAACGACGAACGAGCGAAGCGAGGTGTGGATCGATCATCGCGGCCAGACGATCGTGGCCAGGCAGATCGTCGGGATGCTGGCGCGCCGCGTGGTCTGCCGTGTGGCCGCCGGCACCGAGGTGCACGCCGGTGACCGGTTCGGCATCATGAAGTTCGGCTCGCGGATGGACGTCTTTGTACCCCTCGACGCCGCGCTCACGGTCGCCGTCGGCGACATGGTGCGTGGCGGTGAAACCGTCATCGCGATGCTACACTGCCAGCATGAATCTGGACTCTAGGAGTTTAGCGAGAGCCTGAAGCCCGAAGCCGGAGAGTGTTGTATGCTGCATGAAGAAGGACGGTTGCGGTTCTTGCGTCGCGGCGCCGGCCGTCCGCCGCGGCGGTTCGAGCGGGGCGTCTACGTCCTGCCCACGCTCTTCACGCTGGGCAACATGTTCTGCGGCTACGCGTGCATCGTCTTCGCCATGCGCGGCGAGTTCGCGACGGCCGCACCGTTCATCGGATTCGCGATCGTGTTGGATATGCTCGACGGCCGCATCGCGCGGATGACGGGCTCGGCGAGCGATTTCGGTGTCGAGTTCGATTCGCTCGCCGACGTGATCTCGTTCGGCATCGCGCCGGCGATCCTCTCGTTCTCGTGGGGACTCCAGCCGCTTGGCCGTCTTGGATGGCTCGCGGGCTTTCTGTTCCTGACCGCGGCGGCGATGCGGCTCGCGCGCTTCAATATTCAGAGCGGCATGGGCGGCGACAAGCGGTACTTCGTCGGCATGCCGAGTCCGGCTGCGGCCGGCATCCCGGCCGCGACGGTCTTCGCGTATCCGTATGGTCTGGCCGATTATCGGGCGGCGCTGCCGGCCCTGGCCATGGTGCTCGTCCCTGCGGTGCTGATGGTGAGCACGATCCGGTTCCGCAGCTTCAAGGCCATCGATTTGCACAGCCGGCGGTCGTACACGGTGGTCATCCTGCTGGCCGCTGGCATCGCCCTCGTCGCGACCCACCCGCGCGTCGTGCTCGTCGTGCTGGCGTACTCGTATCTGGCCTCGGCGTTCGTCGGGCTGGCGATCAGCCGCCTCCGGCGGGGCGGCCGGCCGAGTCAAGCCACGTCCCCTGACGCCGTCCCGATCGATCCGCCCGCGCGCGACGGCACGGGGCTGTGAGCCAGGAAAAGGGGACGGGAGTCGTTTTACGGATTCCGTAAGACGACTCCCGTCCCCTTTATTACGCCGGTAACGTGAGCGTGACCGTGGTGCCCACACCGCGCTCGCTGGCGACGTGAATCGTCCCGCCGTTCAGCTCGATATTCCGCTTGGCAATCGTCAGCCCGAGTCCGGTACCGGTCGCCTTCGTCGAGAAGTACGGCTCGAATATCCTGCCGAGCGCCTCGCCGTCCATCCCGCCGCCGGTGTCGGCGATCTCGATTTTCATCTCCGGCGTCGTGTCCGGCTCGCCTGGCCTGAGCGGAAGCGAAGGCGGCCGGATCGTGATCGTCAGGGCGCCCTTTTCTGGCATGGCGTACAGCGCGTTCTCAATGATGTTCGTCAGCGCGCGGGCAAACAGCGTGCGGTCGATGGTCACCGACGGGAGAGGATCGGGCGCCTTGATGCCGATTGAGATGCGGTCGGCAAGGCCCGTGCGGTACGGCGCGACGACTTCGTCGATGAGCGCTGCCAGCGTCGTCGGCTCGGGCTGCGGCGTGGGAGAGGAACCGAAGCTCGAGAACTCGGCTGAGATCTGACGCAGCAGCCTCACCTGGCCCAGGATGACCGTCACGCATTCATCGAGTACCGGCGAGAGCGGACGATCGTGATCGATGTTGACGCGTCGGGCGTGTTCGGCGGACAGCTGAATCGGCGTCAGCGGGTTCTTGATGTCGTGCGCGACCTGGCGCGCCATGTCGGCCCATGCCTCGAGACGGTGCGTCCGTTCGAGCTCAGCGCGCTGGCGCTGCAGATCGGTGGCCATCTGGTTGAAGTCCCGGACCAGGCGGCCGAGCTCGTCGGGCGACGTTGCGGCGATCCGCGCGTCGAGATTCCCGCGCGCAATGCGCCGCGTCGCACGCGTCAGGCGGTTCACGGGGTCGGCAATTCGCTCGGCCATCCAGTACCCCAGCGCACCGCCCAGTAGGCTAAACAGCACCGCAGCGAACAGCACACGCCGGTCGAGCTCGTCGATCTGACGCTCGATCTCCAGCGGTCGCAGGGTGACGGGTACGGTCACCATCCCTTCGCGTCCCGCCGTTCGAACCGGCGCGGCCGCAACGAGATAGCGGACCGTGCCGATATCCTGCTCGCCCACGTAGGTGGGTGCGCGGTCGAGGACGAGCCGCCTGTACACCTCGGCCGGCGTACGTCTGGAGAGCAGCTGCGAGGCGTACACATCGCGCGCGCTCGTCGCCCGAAGGCGCCCGCGCTCGAAGAGGTTGACGTCCTCGTCGATGGCACGGCTGACCAGCATCATGAGGTCGTCGTCCAGCGTCTCGAGGCCTCCCGAACCGCGCTGCTGCAGCGCGGCGTAATCCTCAACAAGCCGCTGGGCGACCGTCGCCGTTCTGGCCGCTGCCTCTTCGATGCCAGCCGTCAGCTCGTTCGCGAAGTAGGCGCGCGTGACGAGGGCCAGAATGACCACCGGCACGACTGACCCCGCCACGAACGCCAGCCGCAGCTTGCGGTAGAAGCTCGACCGGATCTCCGCGAGCAGCGCCCACCCGGTTGCCGGAGCGTGCGAGAACAGCATGTTGAAGATCGTGGCGCCGGCCGTCAGCAGGACGAACAGCGCGAGCGCCAGCGTCACGAGCTCCGCGATGTTGATCAAATGGCCGAGCGAAGTGATCACGGGATAGCCGAGCGCAGAAACGCCGCCCCGGTCGCTCATGAAATAGACGCGGAACGCCTCGTTGCCGCGATCGACGTCGGCCCAGAACGGTATTCGCGAATCGACCATGCGCCCGAACGCCGCATCGGGAAGCGTCCAGACGCTCGTGCCAGAGGCGAATAGCGGAGCCCGGCTCCACCCGTACAACACGAACTCGACGTCGTGTCCCGGCACGGCTTCCGCAGGCGCGTCGCGGTCCGGCCGCAGCGACTCGAGATAGGGGCTGCGCGAAGAGATGAACGGCAGCGTGCGATAGTCGAGCATCGCGCGGACGATGATGCCGCCGACTGGACGCCCGTCGAGGCAGACGCCTCGGCTTGCCCGCAGCACGTGCGACTCGTTTGCCCCTGTCCGCGAGCTTCGTGGCGCAGAGACATCGTCGGACAGATTCCAGTCGCAGCCCGCGGGGCGATACGTCGGCGTGCCGACCTCCGGAAGAATCAGCGCGAAGCGGCTCAGGCGTCGTCCACCTGGCCCGTACAGTTCGACCGCCGATGTCACTCGATATTTCTGGAGCTCGGTCTGATACCAGACGCCGAAGGCGCGGCCCGCCATTTCTTCGTCTGCCGGCGCCGTGACGAGCTGCGGAAGCGCCGCCAGTGCGTCGACTTGATCGAGCGCGCGACTGAGCCGCTGCTGAAGGTCGTCGCGCTGCGCAATCACCTGGGCGCCGTATTCATTGGCGATGAGCCGTTCCTTGGCCTGAATCGCGAATGCGGAGAGCGACGGGTACATCGCGATGGCGGGTACGAGGAGCGCGAGAAACAACCCCGCGATCCGCATCGACTGCGACTCGCGCCGGGCGCGCACGCGGAGTGTCGGCATCGAGAGCGCACATCCGCTGGCGGTGGCCAGGGCAATGGCGAAGGGCAGCGAGGGGATCGAGGGATTGCGCGCGGCCACGATCGCGAAGCCGGCGAGCGCGCCGGTGGCCCAGCTTGCCGCCGCCACGGCCGGCAGCCAGCCCCGCGGCATCCGCCACAGAAGCGTTGGCGCGCGAATCAGCGCGGCCGCACTCCAGATGACGGCCGCATGGAGCAGTACGAGTCCGAACGCGAGGCCAAGACGCGTGGCATCCAGGGGATGCAGCGAAAAGTGCAGCAGATCAACGGTCGTGCGAGACACCACCGATTGAAGAAAGCGACCGTAGGCCCAGAGCACGGCCGCATCGAGCGCGCCCACCGTGAGGTACACCACCGCAATGAGTCCTCTCGCGTCTACTGCGAGCAATCGCGCCCGTGGCCGCGCCAGCCGGCGGCTCTCGATGAGATCGATCGTCAGCCATGCAAGCGCCGCGGCGCCGAGCGAGGTCAGCAGTAGGTCGACCGGACCAACGAGCGACTGCGCCGCCTCGACTTCGGTCGTGGCGAAGCGGAAGAGGGTACGCGACAGGACGAGCGAGGCCACGATGCCGGCCGAAGCGACCAGGTGGGCGCGGAGGGCATGCGTCCGCCGCCGCCTCTCAACGAGAAGCCCGGCGCACGAGAGCAACGTCAGGGCCAAGACTGAGAGAACAGCTGCGACGGATCCCCGACGCCACCGCCGACGCGCCTCGACGAGATCGCCCGGGACGACCTCCGCCTCGATCAACGTCCCGCCGGCTCGAGAGGTGATCGGGAAGACCGTCGGCGACGGCGTCGGCGTCGCGGCGCCGACGCGCAGCGTGACCGGCACGAGCGAGGTGGACAGCGCGAAGCGATCACCCGGGGCCGGCGAGCGATCGATCGGCTCGAGTATCTGTTCAGCGACGATGGTGGCGAGACGAGTGGCGGGGCGGTCGGCGTCGGCAATCGGCTCGATCCGCGTGAGGCGGGGACCGAGCGCGCCGGCGGTCACGAGCAGCGCCGCCGGGCCGTCGAGTGACCTGGGGAGATCCGAGACGAGCCCGGCCCACGCCAGCGGAGTGCCGGCCGCGTCGTACACGGTAATGCCCGTGTGTCCCTTGTCTTCAGTCAGCGCGGCGTCGAGCGCATCAAAGAGGCGCGTGGCGGCGGTGGCATCGCGTGGGGCCGCGCGAATGAGGTCGCGCTGGCGGGCGGCGCGGGCGGCAACCGTGCCGAGGCTGTCCGCGCTCGCGTCGAACCGCTGCTGAATCTCCGCTTCGACGCGCGAGAGCGCTTCCGCGTCGGATGCGCCGAATCGCGCGCGCTCGAGCGTCCAGCCGCCGCCGGCGACGGCCAGCCCGGAGACCAATCCCGCGAGGACGATCCTGCCGAGCGCCGATGATTTCAGCACGATGAAGACAGCATACATGGGCACAGGGACTGCGCATCGCAGCCCGCCGAAGCCGTCGAGCGGTTTACGGTTCTGAAACGGCCGGCGCGACCGCATCCAACACCGTCGCCTTGCCGGCGTTCGGCAGCGGCGCCAGGGGATTGAGTGGCGGATCGAGCTGTTGCATGAACAGCGTCGCCGTCGCGCCCTTCGCGATGTCGCGCGCCACCACCAGAAGCTGCAGCGGCGCCGCCGACTGAGTGGGCCCTCCGTACGGCGATCCGGCCAGCTCGCCTGCAGCCGGGAGCTCGCCTGCCGGCGTGCCGTCCGTCATGTTGTAGGCGCGCAGCATCGGCGCGATCCCGCTGACGACGAGCGTGCGACCGACCCTCATCGGACCCCGGGTCGGCCTGATCGGCAACAGGCGGAGCCACTGCTGCACGCCCGTCCTGCGCGACAGCGCGCGCAGAGCATTGTCGAGCGACACGAAGTACACGTGGCGTTCGTCGAGCACCGGGATCCCGATAACATCCGCGCCGGTGCGCCAGCGCCAGGCGACGTGGCCGTTGTCGGTGCGCAACGCATAAAAATAGTTGTCGGTCGAGCCGGCAAAGAGGCGATCGTCCTCGGCGAGCAGGCCGGTCGCCGGCCCTCCGAGGCGGCGTTCCCAGACCACATCGCCCGTGTCCACCCGCAGCGCCACGATGCGGCCGTCGTCCACGGGGACATACACGCGATCGGCGGCGAGCGAAGGTGGGGCGTGTGCGGGCGATCCCAGGTCGCGACGCCAGACGAGATGTCCGTCGATCGCCCGGAACGCGAGCACCCCTCCCGTGCGCGTCGCGAGGACAAGCCAGCCGTTGTCCCACACCGGCGGAACAGAGAGCTCACCGAGAGCGGGAAGGTGCCAGGCAATGCTGCCATCTGTTGTACGCAACGCGGTCAGCGACGTCGGTTGAGCGATGAAGATCAGCCCATCGCCGACAGCCGGCTGGAGTTCGGCCCGCACCGACGCGATCCACTCCTGACGCCCGCGCTCCAGCTCGTACGCCACCAGCCGGTCCCCTTCGATGGCGAAATAGGCATGCGATCCGGAGTAGACAGGGGGAACGGTGAGCCGGTTGTTGAGGGCGAGAGTCCAGGCAGTGCGGACAGGGAAGAGCGGGACCGGCGCGTGCGCTGATTGACGCGTGGATTGCGCCGCGGTCATCACAGTGGAGATCGCGATCAGGGCAAGTGCACTACAACATCTTGTGGTCCGGCCTGTGCCCACACCGCTATAATAGCGTCTATTCCAGTTCCTTTCGACCCTTCGACGACGCTCAGGGTACCGATCGAAGTCGAGGGACGAGCGCGCAGGCAGGCCTCTTCGTGAGTCATCAGACGATCATCGTTCTGGATTTCGGCTCGCAGTACACACAACTGATCGCCCGGCGTCTTCGGGAGCTTTCGGTGTACTCCGAGATCTATCCGGCGGACACGCCTGCGGAGACGATCCGGGCCCGCGCGCCGGCCGGCATCATCCTGTCGGGAGGACCGAAGAGCGTGTCCGATCCGGGCGCGCCCCGCTGCGATCCGGCGCTGTTCGACATGGGGAGTCCGGTGCTCGGCATCTGCTACGGGATGCAGTTGATGGCCCAGGCGCTCGGCGGAAGCGTGGTGCCCGCGCCGCAGCGCGAGTTCGGCCACGCGATGGTGTCGATCTCAGGCCGACCAGGTGCTTCCGGCCACGCCCACCGAAGCGCCGGAGGCGCGGTTGGGACGGCGGTGGTCGCCAGGAGCGTAGGGCTCTTTACGGATGTCCCTGACGAGATCCACGTGTGGGCCAGTCACGGAGACTTCGTGGCGGCCGCGCCAGCGGGCTTCAGCGTGGTCGCGACCAGCACGAACGCTCCAGTGGCCGCCATGGCGAACGTCGATCGCGGCCTGTACGCGCTGCTCTTTCACCCTGAGGTGGCCCACACCGAACGCGGCCTCGACATACTGCGGAATTTCGCGTACGGCGTCTGCGGCTGCACCGGCGACTGGACGATGGCGTCGTTTGTCGAGGAGGCGACCGCGAAGGTTCGCGCGCAGGTCGGCGCCGGACGCGTCGTCTGCGCCCTGAGCGGCGGCGTCGACTCGACGGTCGCCGCGCTCATCATTCACCGAGCCGTCGGTGACAAGCTGACGTGTATCTTCGTGGACAACGGCGTGCTTCGGCTCGACGAGGCGGCGCAGATCCGCAAACGCTACGAGCGGCTCCAGCTGCCGCTCGTCTTCGTCGACGCGTCGTCGCTGTTCATCGATCATCTGACGGGGGTCGTCGATCCCGAGCGGAAGCGCAAGATCATCGGCGGAACATTCATCGACGTGTTCGATGCCGAAGCCGCGAAGCTCGGTCAGGTCGATTTTCTCGCGCAGGGCACCCTGTACCCGGATGTGATCGAATCGGTCGCCATCGTGGGGCAGTCCTCGCTCATCAAGAGCCACCACAACGTCGGCGGCCTTCCAGAGCGCATGCGGATGAAACTCGTCGAACCGCTGCGTGAGCTGTTCAAGGATGAAGTGCGGGAGGTCGGACGGAAGATCGGCCTCGAGGAAGAGTTCGTCGTCAGGCAGCCGTTTCCGGGACCGGGGCTGGCCGTACGGATCCTCGGCGAGGTCACGCCCGATCGACTGAATCTGTTGCGCCGCGCCGATGCGGTGGTGACGGAAGAAGTGCGGCGCGAGGGCTGGTACACCCGCCTGTGGCAGAGCTTTGCGGTACTGCTGCCAGTGCAGAGCGTTGGGGTCATGGGGGACGAGCGGACGTATGAGTACACGGTCGCGATTCGCGCGGTCGAAAGCCGTGACGGCATGACGGCCGACTGGGCGCGGCTGCCGCACGATCTGCTCGCCCGCATCTCCTCGCGCATCGTCAACGAAGTCCGCGGGATTAACCGGGTCGTGTACGACATCAGCTCGAAGCCGCCGTCGACGATCGAATGGGAGTAGTAATAGGGTGGCTGGAAATGTGAGGATCTCACATCCTAGGATTCAGGGCTCTATTTGATGTCTGAGTTTGTTCATCTTCACCTTCATACGGAGTTCTCCCTCCTTGACGGCGCGTGCCGCATCGATGAGCTGCTTGAGCAGGCGGCGACGCTGAAGATGCCGGCGATCGCGGTCACCGAGCACGGCAACATGTTTTCGTCGGTGATCTTCCACGATCACGCCAGGCAGCATGGGGTGAAGCCGATTCTCGGGTGCGAGGTCTACGTGGCGCCTGGCAGCCGTCTCACCAAGAGCGGAAATTCCGGAGAGACGGCCAACCATCTGGTGCTGCTCGCGGAGACCAACGAGGGCTATCACAATCTGATCAAGCTCGTCTCGTCCGGGTACACGGAGGGGTTCTACTACAAGCCGCGCATCGACAAGGAGCTACTGGCCCGGCATGCCAGCGGCCTGATTGGGTTGAGCAGCTGCCTGAAGGGCGAGGTGGCGGAAGGCCTTTCGCACCAGCAGGAACGGAAAGCGGTGGACGCGGCGGCCGCCTATCGAGACATCCTCGGTCCGGACAACTTCTTCCTCGAGATGCAGTGGCACGGCATTGAGGATCAGCGCGTCGTCAACAGCGGCTTACCCGCGATCGCGCGAGATCTCAATCTGCCGCTCGTCTGCACGAACGACGTCCACTACGTTCGTGAAACCGACGCGCACCCGCACGACATCCTCCTGTGCATCGGTACGGGCAAGACGTACAGCGACACGAAGCGGATGCGGTACGAGAGCCGCAACTTCTTCCTGAAGACGCCCGAGCAGATGGCCGAGGTGTTCAAGGATTATCCGGACGCGCTCGCGAACACCGTCAGGATTGCGGAGCGATGCGACGTCCTCCTCGCCGAAGGGGAGAACTTCCTGCCGAACTTCGATGTCCCCCCGCCGTACACGCTCGACGAGTACTTCGAGCACGTCGCGCGCGAGGGCTTCACGGACCGGCTGCCGCGGCTCAGGCAGCTCGCGAACACCGGCGCGCTCCGGCACACGATCGACGAGTACGAGCGGCGGCTGTCGTACGAGATCGACATGATCAAGCAGATGAAGTACCCGGGGTATTTCCTGATCGTGTGGGATTTCATCCGCTACGCGCGCGAGCAGGGGATTCCGGTGGGTCCAGGGCGCGGCTCCGCGGCTGGTAGCCTCGTCGCGTACTGCCTGCGCATCACCGACGTGGATCCGCTCGACTTCGACCTAATCTTCGAACGTTTTCTCAATCCCGAGCGCGTGTCGCTGCCTGACATCGACATCGATTTCTGCGAGCGGCGGCGCGGCGAGGTCATCGAATACGTCACGCGGAAGTACGGCCGTGAGAACGTCGCGCAGATCATCACGTTCGGGACGATGAAGGCCAAGGCGGTCGTCCGGGATGTGGGCCGTGTGCTCGAGATGCCGTTCGCCGATGTCGACAAGGTCGCCAAGCAGATCCCGGCGACGCTCGACATGACGCTGGATAAAGCGCTCGAGGAGAATCCGGCGCTGAAGGAAATGGAGCAGACCGACCCAAGGGTCAAGGAACTACTCGCCGTCGCCAGGCGGCTCGAAGGGATGACGCGGCACGCGTCGGTCCACGCCGCCGGCGTCGTGATCGCGCCGACGGCGATCACCGAGTACGCGCCGCTATACAAGGGCGCGCGAGACGAAATCACGACCCAGTGGTCCATGAAGGAGATCGAGCGCATCGGTCTGCTCAAGATGGATTTCCTGGGCCTGAGCACCCTGACGCTCATCGCCGACGCGATCGTCGAGATCGAGCGTACAACGGGCGAGAAGCTCGATATCGACCAGGTGCCGCTCGACGATGCGAAGACGTATCAGCTGTTTCAGGATGGGCAGACATACGGCATCTTTCAATTCGAGAGCAGCGGCATGCGCGACATTCTCCGCAAGGCCAAGCCGCAGAGGCTCGAGGATCTCATCGCATTGAACGCGCTCTACCGGCCGGGCCCGCTCCGAAGCGGGATGGTCGACGACTACATCGCGCGCAAGCAGGGCAAGACCGCGGTGAAGTACGAGCTGCCGGCCCTCGAGCCGATTCTCGCCGAGACCTACGGCGTCATCGCGTACCAGGAACAGGTCATGCGCATCTCGAACGTGCTGGCCGGCTTCACGCTCGGCCAGGCGGATGTGCTGCGCAAGGCGATGGGCAAGAAGCAGGCTGACGTGATGGCCACGATGCGCAGAAAGTTCGTAGACGGTGCGAAGAGCAAGGGGACGAGCGAGAAGAAGGCAGGCGGGATTTTCGACCTGATGGAACATTTCGCCGGGTACGGCTTCAACAAGTCGCACTCGACGGCCTACGCCCTGCTCGCCTATCAGACGGCGTACCTCAAAGCGAACTACGCCTGGCACTTCGCGGCATCGCTCCTGACCATTGAAGCGCAGAACGCCGACAAGCTCGCGCTGTACCTCGGCGAGTGCCGCGAGCGAGGTATTCCCGTGCTGCCGCCGGACATCAACGAGAGCCAGCTACGATTCACCGTCGAGCCGGGCACGGGCGTCCGTTTCGGCCTGACCGCGATAAGGAACGTGGGCGAGGGCGCCGTCCTGTCGCTGCTCGAGGTCCGGAAGAAGCGGGGCCGCATCACGTCGCTCCCCGGGCTCTGCGAAGGTCTCGATCTGCGCCTCGTGAACAGGCGCGTGTTCGAGAGCCTGACCAAGGCCGGCGCGTTCGATTCGATCGTTCGCGGGCAGGCCGCGTACGACTCGCTACCGACGCTCGCCTTGCGGCCGCGGTTACTGGCGGCGATCGATGCGGCCTGCGAGCATGGCGTGCGCGTGCAGCGCGATACGAACGAAGGGCAGGCGCAGTTGTTCGGGGCAGAGCCATCGCTCGGCTCTGCCGCCGACGCCCTGGAGCGCGTCCCTCTACCGGAGGCCAGGCCCTGGTCTGACACCGAGCAGCTCACCTTCGAGAAGGAGACGCTGGGCCTCTACTGGAGCGGCCACCCGGTGGATCGGTACGCCGCCGCCCTGAAGGCGTTCGGCGCGCGGGCAACCGGGGAGCTCGCGGACGCCCCTGTCAACGACGTCAGCGACGTCAGCGGCGGGCGCCGCGACGCCTGGGGGCCCGGCGGTCCCAGGCCCATCGAGCCGGACACGAGCGTCGGCGGGATCATCGCCGCGTGCCGCCAGCTCAAGACGCGCAAGGGCGACCGCATGGCGGTCTTCACCGTCGAAGACTCGCAGGGCGGCGTCGAGGTGATTGCGTTTCCGGACACCTATCAGCGCAGCGCGGCATCGATCGAGAGCGGTACGCTCGTGCTCATCCGAGGGAAGCTCGAGCGAGACGACGAATCGGTGCGGCTGCTGGCGTCGGAGATTGCGCCGCTCGACAGCGTCCGCGAGCGCGTGACGCGCGAGGTGAACATCCGGCTCAAGACCCCAGCCAACGGCGTCCTCCAGGCGCTGCTCGACATCGTCTCGCGCCATCGCGGCGATCGGAAAGTGTCGTTCGACGTGGAGACCGCTGGTCATCTGCGCGTGCGGGTGGACGTGAGCTCGCAGATCCGCGTGCGGCCCTCACCCGCCCTCATCGCGGAAGTCGAGCAGGTCGTCGGCACCGGTTCAGTGGAGTTGCGGTAATGCCGCTGGAAACGCTGGACTTCGAGGAGCCGATCGCCGTGCTCTTGGCGGAGATCGAGGCGCTCACGGTGCTGCCGCGGACAGATGCGCGCGAGCGCGAGCTCGAATCGCTGACGCGTCGACTTGAGACGGTACGGGGCGATCTCTATCGATCGCTGACGCCGTGGCAACGCGTGCTCGTGGCGCGGCATCCCAGCCGTCCCGGCCTCGAGGATGTCATCCAGCGCCTGTTCACCAATTTCGTCGAGATTCACGGCGACCGGCGCTTCGCCGACGACCACGCGATCATGGCCGGGTTCGCCGACTACAAGGGCCAGCCCGTGCTCCTCGTCGGGCACGTCAAGGGCGGCGATACGAAGGACAAGATCTTCAGGAATTTCGGGTACGCGCGGCCCGAGGGGTACCGCAAGGCGCTTCGCGCGATGTGGCTCGCCGAGAAATTCGGCCGCCCCATCATCGTCTTCGTCGATACGCCGGCCGCGTATCCGGGGATCGAGTCCGAGGAACGCGGCGTGGCCGAGGCGATTGCGGTCAACATCCGGGACATGATGCTCCTCGATACATCGATCGTCATCATCGTCAACGGCGAGGGGGGAAGCGGCGGCGCGCTCGGTATCGCGGTCGGCGATCGGGTGCTGATGCAGGAGTACGCGATCTACAGCGTGATTCCGCCAGAAGGCTGCGCGGCCATCCTATGGCGCGATCCGACGAAGAAGGTGGAGGCGGCCGCTGCACTCAAGATCACGGCGCCCGACCTGCTGAGGGCCGGGATCATCGACGAAATCGTGCCCGAGCCGATCGGCGGCGCGCACACCGATCCGGCGGCTGCCGCACGGATTGTCGATAGCGTTCTCGAGAGGGTACTCGGCGACGTCAGTGCACTCGACCGGGAGATCAGGCTGGCGCGGCGCTACGACAAGTTCAGGAACATGGGGCGGCTAGGGATTGATTTTGTAGATGAAGGAAGCTGACCGAGCGGTCGCAGGAGGCACTACCACGGACGTCAGCTTCAGATACGAGAGTAGCTGCGCCTCATGAACGGGAAGAATGTTCTCCACGGCTTTGATCTCGACGACCGCCACTTCTTCGACAAGGAGATCGACACGGTAACCGAACTCAATCGACATTCAGTCGTAAGTGACGGGAAAAGTCTTTTCGACCTGGAAGCTGACGCCGAGTGTGTCCTGTTCGTGCGCCATACAAACCCGATACGGCCTCTCCAACAATCCTGGCCCCAATTTGGAACGAACTTGATAGACAGCGCTGAGGATGCTGTTCGTGACGCTGCCATGGATGAGATATACTCCGTGTCCTCCGTGCGTGTCAGTGCCCTCCGTGGTAGCGCTTGTGGCGCGCAAGGGATGGGCCGTTTCTAATGCCTGTCGTCGGACCGATTTGGCAATCGCAGGAGTGCGACGAGGAAGCCGCCGTGCGCCTGGCGTCGGCGCTGAGCATTGAGCCGCCCGTCGCGCGGCTCCTCTGCCAGCGCGGGCTGGGCGATCCGGATCTCGCGCGTCGCTTTCTGAACCCCACCCTCGAGCAGCTGCACGATCCGATGCTGATGGTCGACATGCGCGTGGCGGTCGATCGGATCATGAGCGCGATTGCGCGCAGGGAACGGATCGCCATCCACGGCGACTACGATGTCGATGGCGTCACCTCGACCGTCATTCTCCGCCGGGCCCTCGAACTGCTTGGCGCCGACGTGATCCACTTCATCCCCGAGCGCCTGCGCGACGGCTACGGCCTCCAGCCTGCCGCGATCGATCGTCTGCACGCGGGCGGGGTCTCGCTCGTCGTGTCGGTCGACTGCGGGATCCGCGGGGCCGACGCCGCCCGCCGCGCGCGCGAGCTCGGCGTCGACCTGATCATCACGGATCACCACGAACCAGACGTCGGCCTGCCGCCGGCATTTGCCGTGATCAATCCGAAGCGCCACGACTGCCCGTACCCGGACAAGTACCTCGCGGGAGTCGGCGTGGCCCTCAAGCTGGTGCAGGCGCTCTGCCAGCGGGCCGGGCGCGAGAGTTGGCTCCCGGGGTTCGTCAAGGTCGCCGCAATCGGCACGCTGGCTGACGTCGTGCCGCTCGTTGGCGAAAATCGCGTCATCGCGAAGATCGGCCTCGATCTGCTGTCGCGCGGCCCTCACAAAGTCGGCCTGCGCGCGCTGCTCGATGTGGCGGGCCTGACCGGCCAGACCATCGACAGCTTCAACGTCTCATTCATGCTGGCACCTCGGATCAATGCGGCCGGGCGCATGAGCACGCCGGATATCGCCACCCGGCTCCTGCTGGCAGCCGACGAGACGATGGCGGAGGAGGCGCGGGCGTTGGCGGTGCAGCTCGATGTGGAAAATGTCCGGCGGCAGGAGGAAGAGGCAGGGATCGTCGCCGCGGCGAAGAAGCTCGTCCAGGCGGATCCGGACATCGGCGCTCGCTCCATCCTCGTCGTGGCCGGCGAGGGCTGGCACCGCGGCGTCATCGGTATCGTCGCATCGAAGCTCGTGGATGCGTTTCACCGGCCGGCCATCGTGCTCTCGGTTGAAGATGGTGTGGCGCAGGGGTCGTGCCGCAGCATTCCGCGCTTCGACATGCTCGGAGCGCTCGAGCGATGCGCGCATCTACTGGTGCGGTTCGGCGGGCACAAGCAGGCGGCGGGGCTCAGTCTCGAGGCGGGCCGCATCAAGGAGTTCCGCGCCGCCGTCAACGACGTGGCCGACGAAACACTCGGCCTGGAGGATTTCATGCCGCGGCTGCGTATCGACGGCGACCTGACCTTTCGCGGCATCACCGCGGGCGTCGCCTCGGGCGTGGCGTCGCTGGCGCCATTTGGCGCCGGGAACCCGCGCCCGGTGTTCGCGGCGCGCCATGTGGAGATCGTGGATGGTCCCCGCAAGCTGAAGGAGCGGCACCTCAAGATGGCGCTGAAGCAGGACGGGCGTATTTTTCGGGCGGTGGCTTGGCGCGCGGCCGAGCGGCACGACTATCTGACCGAGCACCGGGCGGCGCTCGACGTGGCCTTTTCGTTGGAGCAGAATCAATACAATGGCAACACCTATCTGGAACTGACGCTGGCGGACCTCAAGAAATCTGAGGTGTAAGGATCTGAGGCTTTGAGAATCTTTCGAGGAGTTGATCGGCGAGCCAGATCCGTAGGTCCCCAGATCCTCAGATCCTCACATTCCCTATGACCCCCTGGCAGCGGCGCGCCCGGTCGGTCATCGCCCTTGTGGCGGTCGCGTTCGCCATGGTCGTCGTCTTCGCGCTCAAGCGCCGTATCGTCCAACCCCCGGCGCCGCCTCCCGCCCGCACCGATCCCGGGGCCGTCGTCGAAGTCACCGGCGGCCGGGTTGAGCGATTTAAGCTGTCGCGCGAAGACGTGCGCGTCGCGTACGAGCGTCAGCTCACGTACGCCAACGGATCCACCAAGCTGATGAACGTCACGATCGCCGCCGACGAGCGCGCCGGCGGCCGGAGCTTCACCGTCACCGGCAAAGAGGCCGACGTCGGCCAGAACGAATCGACGATCCACATCGACGGCGACGTGCGGCTGGCCGCATCGGACGGCATGACGGTGGGTACCGAGCACGCCAGTTATTCCGGCACAGACGGCGTCGTGCGTGCCACGGGTCCGGTGAAGTTCACACGCGGGCGGATGGCCGGGTCGGGACTCGGCATGACGTACGACACGGTTCGCGACGTGCTGGTGATTCTCGATCGCGCAATCGTGCACGTCGCTCCAGACGAGCACGGCACCGGTGCGGTGGAGATTCGGTCTGGCCGTGCGGCGTTTGGCCGGCGCGAGAAGAACGTCCGGTTCGAGCGCGACGTGAAGTTTGAGCGCGACGGTCAGGTGATCGGCGCGGATACGGCGGTGGCCCATCTCACAGAGGACGAAAGGCAAATCCACTTGATCGAGTTGCGTGGCCACTCGCGGATCACGATGGAAAAGCGCTCGGCTGGCGATTTGCAGGAATTGACCGGGCGCGACATGGATGTGACATACGGGGCCGACGGTAAGAGGCTCGAACATGCCGTGTTGAGGGGGGGCGGAGCAATCCTTCTGGCCGGCGCCGCTGGCAGCGCCGGCCGCCAGATCAGCGCGAGCACAATCGACGTCTCGCTGGCTCCGGATGGCGCGACGCCCATTGCGCTGACGGCGCGCGAGTCGGTGGTGCTGGCGCTTCCCGCCGGGGGCGGGGTGCCGGCGCGGACCATCCGATCGGCGGCCATGGAGGCGAAAGGGGAGCCTGGGCGCGGACTGACACAGGCGCAGTTTACGGGCGGCGTCGAGTTCCGCGAGCGCGGTGCGGGAGGCCCGGGAGGCGATATCGATCGTATCGCCAGGGCCGCCACGCTCGACGTCACGCTGAAGCCGGCCATGGCCGGCATTCAGGAGGCGAGGTTCGCGCACCTCGTTCGTTTCTTCGAAGGCGGCGGCGAAGGAGCCGACGATCGCTGCGCGTCGGGCCGATCCTCGCGATTCGAGATGTGCGCGGCGGCGATTCGATACGATCTCGACAAGGGCGTCCTGGCGCTGACTGGTTCGGAGCCGGGATCCGTCCGGCCGCGTGTCGTCAACGACCGGATTGCCGTCGACGCCACGCGGATTGACGTCACCCTGGCAGGTCCCCGCGTGAAGGCGGCGGGCGCGGTCAAGAGCGTCGTCACGGCTGGCCGCGGCGGAGGCTCGACGCCGGACACGCGCCTCCCCTCGATGTTCAAGCAGGACAAACCGGTGAACGTGACCGCCGACGCGCTCGATTACGGTGGAACGACCGGCAAGGCCACCTATGCCGGGAATGCGCAACTCTGGCAGGACGACACGTCGCTCAAGGGCCCCTCAATCATCCTCGACGACAAGACGGGCGATCTGACGGCCAGCGGCAACGTGACGACCGTGACGGTGCGCGACCGAGTCAACAAGGACAGAAAGACGGAACGCGTCCGATCAATTGCGACCGCAGCTGATTTCCGGTACGAGGAGTCGGCCCATCGCGCAACCTACACCGGCAACGCGCACATGAACAGCCCGGACGGCGACCTGACGGCGGGGAAGATCGAGCTGTATCTGAAACCGGCGGCCCCGGCTGGAGCTGGCGGCTCCGTGGACAATGACCTGGAGCGTGCCGAAGCCTACGACAACGTCACGCTTCGCGACGAGAACCGCACGACGACCGGCACACGCCTGACGTATACGGTCGCCGACCAGCGCTATGTCGTCACCGGCGCGCCTGTGAAAGTGCTCGACGAATGCCGCCGCGAGACGATTGGCAGGACCCTCACCTATCTCAAGTCCGCCGAGACCATCACGATCGACGGCAACGAGCAGACGCGGACGCAGACGAAGGGGAGCGCCCAGTGCCCGTAAGGGTCGACGACACGATCTCCAGCACGGAGGACACAGCGCTCACATCCGGATCGGAAAAGATTGTTCCTTCACGTCCTCCGTGTCCTCTGTGGTGGCGAGCCTAGATGGCCAGTCTTCGCACCCACGATCTCACGAAATCCTACGGCGGCCGCACGGTGGTGCGGGGCGTCAACCTCGAAGTGGCTTCCGGCGAGATCGTCGGACTGCTCGGCCTGAACGGCGCCGGCAAGACGACCACGTTCTATATGGTCGTCGGCCTCACGGCGCCCGACTCGGGACGCGTCGTCCTCGACGGCCAGGACGTGACCGACGATCCGATGTATGTGCGCGCGAGGAAGGGCATCGGATATCTGCCGCAGGAGCCGTCGATCTTCCGCGGGCTCACGGTCGAGCAAAACATCCTCGCCATCCTCGAAACCCTGGACGGCGACGCGTCGTCCAGGCGCGCACGACTGAGAGAGTTGCTCGGGGAGCTGAATCTCACGCCGCTGGCGCAGGCGCCGGCTCACACCCTGTCGGGGGGCGAGCGGCGTCGTGCGGAAATCACGCGCGCCCTCGTCGTCTCACCGAAGTTCATCCTGCTCGACGAGCCGTTTGCCGGAATCGATCCGATTGCCGTCTCCGATATCCAGAAGATCATCTTTCACCTGCGCGACCGGGGCATTGGCGTGCTCATCACCGATCACAACGTCCGCGAAACGCTCCGCATTACCGATCGCGCCTACATCGTCCACGGCGGCGTGATCTTCAAGAGCGGCACGCCGGCGACCTTGACCGCCGACGAAGAGGTCCGCCGGATTTATCTGGGGACCGAGTTCCGATTGGACTAGAATTGGGCGTGGGAATTGCACACGCTACTTAGTCGACACCGACCAGGTCCATGGGCATTCAACAGAAACTCCACATCAAGCTCGTTCAGAAGCTGATCCTCACGCCCTCCCTGCAGCAGGCGATCAAGCTGCTGCCAATGTCCACGCTCGAGCTGTCCGACCTCTTGAATCAGGAAATGGTGGAGAACCCGATGCTCGAGGAGGTTCCCACCGAGGACTTGCAGCCCGCGGAAGCCGCGGCGACGCAGGAAAAGACGGACACGGAAGAAAAGGTCAACAAGACCGACACCTGGGACGATCAGGACTACGAATACTTCTTCGGCGACTACCTGGACGACGGGTACCGCCCCCGCGCGGCGCAGGAGATCAAAGAGCTTCCGCCGATCGAGAACACGCTGTCGGCGGCCAGCTCGCTCTCGGACCATCTGATGTGGCAGCTGTCGATGCAGGCCAACGACCCGCTGATGAAGGCAATCGGGTCGGCGATCATCGGCAACCTGAACGACGACGGGTATCTGGTGGCGTCGTTCGAGGAGCTTGCCGCCATGGGCCCGTGGCCGCTGCCGGACGTGGAGCGGGCGCTGCGGCTGATTCAGAGCTTCGATCCGGTCGGGGTCGCCTCGCGCGATCTTCAGGAGTGTCTGCTCCTCCAGTTGCGCCACCTGAGCCTCGAAGGCACACCGACCGAGAAGATTGTCACCGAGCACCTGCGGCTGCTTCAGAACCACCAGGTTCCTGAGATCGCCCGGAAGCTCGGTCTGACCATCGACGACCTCAAGGAACACATCGAGGTCATCCGCCACCTGGATCCGAAGCCAGGCAGCCGTTTCAACCCGACCCAGTCGCAGTACGTCATCCCGGACGTGTATGTCGTCAAGGTCGAGGATCAGTTTGTCGCGGTGCTGAACGACGACGGGCTGCCGCAGATGCGCATCAGTCCCGTGTACCGGCGTCTACTGGATAAGGGCGCCGACAACAGCGACGAAACGCGGGCGTACGTGAAAGACAAGTTCCGCTCGGCGCTCTGGTTGATCAAGTCGGTCGAGCAGCGCCAGAAGACGATTCGCAAGGCCGCGAACAGCATCATCAACTTCCAGCGGGATTTCCTCGATCACGGCATCGAGCATCTCCGCCCGCTCGTCCTGCGCGACGTCGCCAACGACATCGGGATGCACGAATCGACCGTTAGCCGCGTCGTCACCAACAAGTACATGCACACGCCCCAGGGCGTGTTCGAGATGAAGTACTTTTTCCACAGCGGGATCAGCAGCTCGTATGGCGAAAGCGTGTCGTCGGTCACGATCAAGCGGCGGATCCGGAAGATCATCGAAAATGAGGATCCACGTAAGCCGCTGAGCGACTCGAAGATCGTCAGCATCCTGCAGCGCGAAGGCCTCGTGCTCGCGCGCCGGACGATCGCGAAATACCGCGAAGAGCTGAAGATTTTGACGTCGAACCAGCGCAAAGTGTTGTATTGATGCGACACAATCCATAGCGCTCTGGCAGGACCTCTAGAATCATCCAGATGGCACCCGTTCCCGGCGTGAGCGTTGGTGTGCTGCTTGGCAGCCGTACGGAGACGTTCGGTCTGCCGCTGGAGCTACTGGCCGGCGTCGACGGCCTGGCGCGCGTGATCACGAGCCCGCATATCCAGAAGACCGGTCTGGCGCTGGCCGGTTTTCACGAGTACCTCAAAGCCGGACGCGTACTGATCCTCGCCGAGAGCGAGATCCGGTTCCTCGAAAGCCTCGGGACGCCAGTGCGTTCGACGGCGTTGCGGCTCGCGTTGGCGGTCGATGTTCCGTGCGTCGTCATCACCGGCGGATTCCAGCCGCCCGCGGAGCTTCTCGTCGAAGCCGAACGCGCCGCGCTGCCGCTGCTCAAGACCTCCGTGCCCACGCCGACCGCCATCGCCAAACTGACGTCGATTCTCGAGGACTCGCTCGCCGAGCGGACGACCATGCACGCGGCGCTGATGGATATCCTCGGCCTGGGCGTCCTGATTGTGGGGGAGAGCGGCATCGGCAAGAGCGAGTGCTCGCTCGATTTGATCGTGCGTGCCCACCGCCTCGTCGCCGACAACACGGTCGAGATTCGCCGCCGCGCCGAGACAATTCTGATCGGCACCTGTCCCGAGTTGACGCGCTATCACATGGAGCTGCGCGGGCTCGGTGTGATCAACGTGAAGGATCTCTTCGGCATCGCGTCGACCCGGCTGTCTAAACGCGTGGAGCTCGTCGTGCAGCTCGAACGCTGGGAGCCGGGCCGAGAATACGAGCGGCTGGGGCTCGACGACGAGTTCTTCGAGATCCTCGGTCTGAAGGTTCCGCTGATTCGCATGCCCGTCGCGCCGGGCCGAAGCGTGGCGATTCTGGTCGAGGTGGCCGCGCGGAATCAGTTACTGCGGGCGCGCGGCCATCACGCGGCACGGGCGCTCGCCAAGCGCCTGGAACAGGCCCTGCGCGACTCGACGCTGCCCTTCGGCGGCGAAGAAGAAGACGAGGAAGTCGAGCCCGGAGGGGCGCGTTGAGGGGCAAGGCAGGAGGGGCCGCCCTGCGCGTGCCGAAAGGTGAGCGGCGGGCCGGGGCGGGTCAGCCCTTCATCGTGCTCACGGGTCTGTCCGGGTCCGGCAAGTCGCAGGCGATCCGGGCCCTCGAAGATCTGGGATATTTCTGCGTCGACAACCTGCCGACGACGCTGATTCCCACGCTGGCGAAGTTGTCGCTGCGCGGCGGCCACGACATCGAAAGGGTCGCGATTGTCATCGACGTCCGCGAAGGCAATTTCCTGTCGTCGTTTCCGAAGATCTTCCGCAGGCTTCGGAAGATGTCGCGGCTCAATCCGATGCTGATCTTTCTCGAGGCCAGCCATACGGCGCTCGTGCGGCGGTTCAGCGAGACGCGGCGGCCCCATCCGCTCGCGCAGGGTCGATCGGCCAGCGAGGGCATTCGCGACGAGCGCTCGCGGCTGAATGCCATTCGGGGGATGGCGGACGAAATCATCGACACCTCCGACATGACCGTGCACGAACTACGGCAGTTTTTCATGGGCCTGACACGCGGCCGGTCGCGGAGCGGCCTCGTCATCACGCTGCTGAGCTTCGGCTACAAGCACGGAGTGCCCGTCGACGCCGATCTCATGTTCGACGTGCGCTGTCTGCCGAATCCGCACTTCGTGCCGGCGCTGCGTCCACGCACCGGTCGGGACCGCGCGGTGGCCAGATTCATGGAAAAGGACGCACCGACCCGCGAGTTCATAGATCGGCTCGAGGAGTACATCCGCTACGTCGTTCCGCACTACATCGCCGAAGGGAAGAGTTACCTCACGATCGGCATCGGGTGCACCGGCGGCCGCCATCGTTCTGTGATGATCGCGGAACGGCTGCGGTGGGCGTTTGCGGACTTTCCAGACGCGCGGGTCAGGGCGCGGCATCGAGACATCAGGCATGCGTAGCGGCGACACACGCAGGACTGAAGACCTGCGCCATTCCTGGCCTGGCGCAGGACTTCAGTCCTGGCGCCGTGGTATACAGTCGGCTCCATGATTGGCGTGGTTGTGGTCACGCACGGGCAGCTCGCAATCGAGCTCGTCAACGCCGCCGAGATGATCGTCGGCGATCTGCCGCAGTTCACCGCGGTGTCGATCGGCTGGCACGACGATGTGAACGAGGCGAGGGGGGAGATCGAGCAGGCCATTGA
This sequence comes from Vicinamibacterales bacterium, assembly GCA_965229885.1. Taxonomy (GTDB): domain Bacteria; phylum Acidobacteriota; class Vicinamibacteria; order Vicinamibacterales; family CAVVIG01; genus DATLLJ01. Next base: position 1,917,727 of record CBDDJX010000003.1, on the reverse strand, counting down.
GCGCGTGCGCGGCAAAGAAGGCGTACTCCTGCTGACCGATATGTTTGGCGGCACACCATCGAATCTTGGCATGACCTTTCTCGAGAAGGACTGCATCGAAGTCATCACCGGCGTCAACCTCCCCATGTTAATCAAACTGGCCCAGCTTCCGCAGTCGCAGGACCTGCTGGCGGTGGCGAGGCAGATGCGAGACGATGGCAGGAACGCGATCTGGGTTGCCTCCGATTTGCTGCGAGGAGAAAAGAGCAGTGTCTGACAGCGCCCCTGGTGCGTCATGACCTCTCGCTCCGTGACCGTCGTGAACCAGTTAGGTATGCACGCCCGGGCGGCCGCGAAGTTCGTACACCTCGCGACCCGGTACCAGGCGCACGTCCGCGTGGCGCGTGACGCACGGGAAATGGACGGCAAAAGCATCATGGGCATTCTGCTGCTCGCGGCCGCACACGGCACCACGATTACGATCAGCGCGGACGGTTCGGACGAGCGTGATGCCATTGAGGCCCTCTGTGGCCTGGTCGCGTCAGGCTTTGGCGAGGATCTGTGCGGCGCCTGAATGGCATCGGCGTCTCCCCTGGCGTGGTGGCTGGCCGCGCGGTGCTCCTGATCCAGCGCGCTCACGTGCTCCGGTATCAGATCGGAGAGACTCGCCTCGACTCCGAGCTCGCGCGGCTCGAGAAGAGCCGCGAGCGCTCACGGCAGCAGCTCCTCGACATCCGCGCGCGCGTCGCCCGGCGGCGCCCTGAACTGGCGTCGCTGTTCGACGCGCAGCTGCTGATGCTCGACGACCCGATGCTGGTCTCGCGGGTTGCCGACATCGTGCGCGAGCAGCGTGTCAACGCCGAGTGGGCCGTGCAACAGGTCTTCCATGAATTCAACTCGGTGTTCGAGGAGGCCGCGGACCCATACCTGCGCGAGCGGACGGGCGACGTGTCGGATCTCGCTGGCCGACTCAAGATGAACCTGTGGCAGGGCGTGGCCACGCCCCGCGAGCTGCTGCGTGAGCTCGACGAGTCGTCGGTCATCATCGCCGACGAGCTCACGCCGTCGCTTGCGGCGCACGTGGACTGGACGAGGGTCCGCGGCTTCGCGACCGATGCGGGCAGTCGGACCTCCCACGCCGCGATTCTGGCCCGCTCGCTGGAGGTGCCCGCGGTGGTCGGGCTGCATAACGCCAGCGACGTCGTCGAGGCGGGTCAGCTCGTCGTCATCGACGGCACCACCGGCGCGGTGCTGGTCGATCCGACCCCAGACGAGCTCGCGCGCGCGGCGCGCGGCGAGGATCATCGCCGGGCGGTTGGCGGCGATGCCCTGCGGCGTCGTCCCGCCACGACCGCCGACGGCGTGCGCATTCGCCTCGAGGCGAATATCGAGTTTCCGAACGATCTAGCCGCGGCCCGCTACGCCGGCGCCGAAGGCATCGGCCTCTATCGATCGGAGTTCCTGCTGACTGGGCCGTCCGGCGCCGCCATCAGCGAGGACGAACAGTACGAGACGTACCGCGGCATGCTCGAAGGCATGGCTCCGGAGACGGTCACCGTCCGGACGTTCGACGCCGACGAAGATCAGCTGGCATCCCAGCTGACGCGGCAAACGCTGGCGGGTGGCTGGGTCGTCGACGAAGAACGGGCCAGCTGTCAGGGGTTGCGCGGCCTTCGGCTGAGCCTCATGCGGCCGGAACCATTCCAGATCCAGTTGCGGGCGCTCCTGCGCGCGGCGCGGGATTGTTCCGAGGGCGGCCAGGGCCGGCTGCGGATCATGTTTCCGTTCGTCTCGAGCGTGGAACAGCTGCGCGAGGCCCGGCGCATGGTGAAAGCGGCAGCCGCTGAACTGGTGCGGCGTGGCGGGGCGGTGCCAGAGGTGCCGATCGGCGTCGTGATTGAGATTCCGGCCGCGGCATACACCGCCGATCTGCTGGCGCGCGAAGTCGACTTCTTCTCGATTGGCACCAACGATCTGATTCAGTATTGCCTCGCCGTCGATCGTGCCGACGAGCGCGTGTCGCGGCTGTACGAGCCGCTGCACCCGGCGATTCTGCGGGTGATCGTGATGGTGCGCCGCGCGGCTGTGCGCCAGCGAATCCCGGTGTCGCTCTGCGGCGAGATGGCATCGGACCCGGCGCTGCTGACGCTGCTCGTCGGTCTGGGGCTGACCGAGTTCAGCATGACGCCGGCGGCGATTCCGACGGCGAAACAGGTCCTCTCGGAGGTCCGCTCCGATGACCTGCGGGCCCTGGCGCGCCGCATCCTGAAGCTGGCCACCGTCGAAGACATCGAACGCGAGTTGATGGCGGCCTTCGGCCGCCTCTCCTCAATCCATGAATAGCGGGAGTACGTTGTGAACGCAGATGTCACGCGCGTCGAGAAACCGTGGGGCTACGAGCTGCACTGGGCGAAAACAGATCGGTACGTCGGTAAACTGATCCACGTGAACGCCGGCCATGCGCTCAGCCTCCAGTATCACAACCTGAAGGACGAGACGATCTACCTCCACTCGGGCCTGCTGTTATTCGAAATTCAGGAGGGCAAGGCGCTCGTCAAGCGCGAGATGCACCCCGGCGAGCGCGTGCACATCACGCCGAAGACGATTCACCGGATGACGGCGATCAAAGACAGCGATATCTTCGAGGTCTCCACGCCAGAGATTGATGACGTGGTACGACTTGAGGACAGGTATGGGCGTGAGGACAAGACAATCTGAGAATCTGAGGATCCATTTCAGCATTGGATCCTCAGATTCAGAGATCAGAAGGGTATGTCGTCGTCGGTAAGCGGCTCTGACGACTCCGACGCCGGGGCGCCTGCGTGGCCGCCCGGGCTGTCTCCGCCGCGATCGGCCGATGGCCCGCGGCCCCCGCCGCCGAGCAGGACGATTTTGTCGCTCCGGATCTCGGTCGTGTACCGCTTGTTGCCGTCCTTGTCGTCCCACTGGCGCGTCTGCAGCCGCCCCTCGACGTAAATCTGCTTGCCCTTAGTCAGATACTCCGTCAGCGACTCGGCCGACTTGCCCCAGAGCACGACCCGATGCCACTCAGTTTTTTCCTGTCGCTGGCCGGCCTTGTCGTTCCAGACCTCGGTCGTCGCCATGTTGATCGTCGCGACCGCCGCGCCGCCGGGTGTGTATCGCAACTCGGCGTCGCGCCCGAGATTGCCGACGAGGATGACTTTATTGACGCTTCCCATGCACGGATCCTTGGCGAACTCGGAAGTTAGAACGAGGAACTCAGAAGTTGAAAGTAGGACGGTATTCTACATCGTCCTTCGACCTTCTCGCGTCTAAGTTCTACGCTCCACCTTCCCGTCAGGGCTTGGGCTGTGCGACGATCTGCTGCTTCGCCAGGGTCGCCGACGAACTGTCGGGATACGTCTTTACGACGTACTCGAAGGCCGCGCGCGCTTCGTCGGGGCGCTTCAGGGCCTTGAGCACCACGCCTTTCTTGTAATACGCCTCCGGCAGCGCCGGGGCGCTCGGGTAGCTGCGAATCGCGAGATCGTAGGCGTCGGCCGCCCTGTCGTTCTTGCCTGCCTGCAGGTACGAGTGCCCGATGTAGACCTGAGCGTCGGCCGCCCGTGCCGATATCGGGAAGTACTTGATCACGGCCTCGAATCCGGCGATGGCGAGATCCCATTGGGCGAGCGTGTAGTCCGCGTACGCCTCGTCATACAGCTTCTGCGGCGACGTCCCGAATATGACGCCGGGCGGCGGCAGGGCGACCGCGGGCGCCACGCCGGTGTCAGTGGCCCCAGGGCCCCCAGCGCCCGGAGGCGCCTCCAGTGTGGCGGTGTCGGGGACGGCGGGACGGGCGTTGAGTTGCTGAAGGCCCTGACGAAGCGCCTCGACCTCCTGGTTGAGCGATCCCAGCCGCACGTTGTTGTCGTCGAGCTTTTCACGGATTTCCCGGACGGTGTTGGCCAGGTTGCCGATGATCAGCTTCTCGTCGGCCATCGCCTTGCCGGTGACCTTGACCTGATCGTCGAGGCGGGTGTTGACCGCCTTGATCGCTTCGGCGATCGACCCGAGCACGTTCTGGAGCGTCTGGTTCTGCTCCTGCAGCATCCGAAGGTCGGCCATCATCTGCCGCTGCGCCTTGCTTTGCGCGGCAGCCGGCGTCACGAGCGCCACGGTCAGCAGGATGAACAAGGCGCCAGGGGCGCGGAGTGTGCCGAGGCTCGATACTGTGCCGACGCTCATAGATCTCTCACTGCGCGGTGATGACGAGGTGCGCGCGCCGGTTCTTCGCGTACGCCGCCTCGTCGTGTCCTGGATCGAACGGGAATTCCTTGCCGTAGCTGACGGTCCTCAACCTGCTGGCGGGAATGCCGAGCGAGACCAGGTAGGTTCGAGTGGCGTCCGCGCGCCGTTCGCCGAGCGCCAGATTGTACTCCGCGGTGCCGCGTTCGTCGCAGTGGCCCTCGAGGGTCACGGTCCACGTGGGGTATCGCTTCAGGACCGCGATGTTTTCAGTCAGCGCCGCCTGCGCCGGGGCCCCGAGCTCGGCGCTGTCGTAGTCGAAGAACACCGGCTTGAGCGGCGAGGTGCGATTGAGATCGTCGAGCGACGCCGACGAAATGGAGTCGCTCGGCACCGGCTCGGCCGGCACGACCGTCGGCTCGGCGACCGGTTCCGGCGGCGCCGGCGGCCGCTCGGGCGAGGCGGAGGCGGTCGGTGGCGGCGGAGGCATCGGTCTCGCCACGGGCGCGGTCTTGCCACCGCACGCGGTGGTGAATCCCAGGGCAAGCACCACAAACCCCACAAACCCCACAAACCCCACAGGGAGAATCGAGGCCACCGGACGCATCGTCATCGTAAACACTCCCTCTTGGTGCGCGCGTTTCATCTCGACCAATCCGGCTGGTAATTGTTTCCGGTTCGCGTGATCTGCTTTAGGTTCTTTCCATCGCGTGCGATCGTGAAGATCTGCGTCTTGCCCGATCGCGTCGACGTGAACGCGAGGTGACGGCCATTAGGCGCCCAAGACGGGCTTTCGTTCGTGCCTTCGCCAAAGGTGAGCTGCCGCACCTCGCGCGTCGCCAGGCTGATGACTTTGACGTCGTTACCCGGCCCGGTACGAGCGGTGTAGGCGACCTCGTTGAACGGCGCCGGAGACCACGTCGCCCGATCGGCGTACGGTTCCGATGTCAGCTTCTGGAGCCCTAGGCCATCGGCGCCGACGATGTAGATCTGCGGCGTGCCGGTGCGGTCCGACGTGAACGCGATCTGCGTGCCCGACGGCGCCCAGGTCGGCGTGATGTCGCTCGCCGCATGATGCGTCAGCCGGCGGATGTTCGAGCCGTCGCGGTTGACGACGTAGAGCTCGATGTTGCCGTCGCGCGTGGAGGCGAAGCAGAGGCGTGTGCCGTCCGGCGACCACGACGGCGTGAAATTGTTTCCGGCGGCCTTCGTCAACTCCTCCAGCGTGCCCTGATAGATGTTTGAGATGAAGATGTTCGGCTGCCCGCGGCGGTACGACGAGTACGCGATGGAACGCCCATCGGGCGACCAGGTCGGCGTGATGTTGAGCGATTTCCCGACGGTGACGCGCCGCTGATTTTCGCCGTCGTAATCCGCAATGTAGATTTCCTTCACGGACCGGTCCTCAATCGTTCCCGTCATCCGCTCGCCGTCGCGATCGGAATCAAACGTCAGCTTCGTCCTGGCGACGCCGCGCAGCGCGCGCTGCGACTGATGGATCTCGTCCGCCGCCGTGTGCGCGTACATACGAGGGTTCGCGGCCGACCCGCTGTACTCCTTGCCAAATACCATGGGGGGGAGCGGCTGGCGGCTGCGCATGTCGAACAGCCGGACCTCGATCCTGATCCCGGTGGGCAGCTTCTGCACGGTGCCGATGATGAGGCCGTCGGCGTTCAATTCCCTCCAGCGATCGAACGGCACGTCCGAAAAGCCTGTGGCGGCCGAAATCGTCGAGTAGATGTCGCGCGGCACCAGCGCGAACTCGCGCTCGAACGTCAGGTCGTCGAACAAGGTTTGGGTAATCGTACTGGCGATCGCCTGCGTCTCCGCGTCGCGCGTCAGCGCGATGAATTCAGGAACAGCCAAGCGCGGGGCCGAGCCGCCTTCGCCGGTGATCGTCGTCGTGATGTCGCCGGGCTGCTGGGACGCTGGCGGAGCAGCCGGTGTCGGCTGCTGGGCCCGGGCGCCGAGCGTCAGGAGGACAGCCACCGCGACGGCCGCCAGTAGGCGTGTCGGGTGGGGTCTCGATGGTCTTGTGTCAGACATCCTGAACCATTCGGGTCACCGCTGGTACTGAAAGTTGAGATGCACCGTGAGCGTCGGGTTCGGGAACGCGTCGGGCAGCGGCGGCAGCTGTCTCGTCAGGATGACCGCGCGCTGTGCGGCAAGGTCGGCGATCGGGAAGCTGCTCGATTGCTCGAGCGAGATATCCTCCAACGTGCCGTCGCGCCGAATCGTGAACTTGATCATGGCCACGCCCGCGATGTTCTGACGCTCGCTCCAGTTCGCCTTGATGCGCGTGACCATTGTCGCGAGATAGTCGGGGCAGCAGAAATCCGCAACGTCAAGCCGCGAGCCGGCGCCGGGACCGCCTCCCGTCGAGAGCCCGAAGCCCTCGCCGCGCGCGCCCGTCATGGCGACCGTACTGCCCGCCCGCGTGTCAGTACCTTTAGTAGGCGTCCGCCCACGTGCATCAACGGGCGCCTGCTTGACGGCTGCCGACGACGCCTTTGCCGGCTTGGCTCCCTGCGTGGGCATGGTCATCTCTGGAGCCGCCGCCGCTGGTGGACGAACTGCTTCCCGCGGCGCGTCGGGCCGCATTTCCGCCTGAACCGGCCGGCCACCCATCGCGGTGAAGCCGCCGTTTTGCGGTCCATCGCCGCCGCCCCCGAGCGTGATGGTCATCACTTTCGGGGTGGCCTCCGCCGTTTGCGACAACAGCCACTTGCCGGGGGCGACCATGAAGGCCCCGAACAATACGACGTGCGCGGCGACCGACACGGCCGCCATGTACTGAAGCCCCGACGGCTCGTCCATGCGATCGCGAAGGACGTCGGTGACGTCCATTATTTCTCCCCTGGCATCTTGGTCACAAGCCCAATCTTGGAGACGCCTGCTGCGTACAGTTGATCGATGACGTCCATCTGATCCTGAATCTGCAGGCCTCCGTCGACGCGGAGGAAGACCTGCGTATCAGTCTGATTCTCTACCTTTTGACGGACGCGTTCGCGAAGAATCGCAAGACGGATGGGCTCGTCCGCCAGGTACACCGTGCGATCCCGGCGAAATGCGGCGGGTACGCTGATGAAGATGCGCTCGCCCTGAATCGGATTGGCGCGGGCGGCTGTCGGCAGGCTGAGATCGACGCCGCGCTGGAGGAGCGGCGCGGTGACCATGAAGATAATGAGCAGTACCAGCATGACGTCGACAAGCGGGACAATATTAATCTCGGCGAGCGAACTGGCGACGCGGCGGCTCCGTCCGGCCCGGCCCGCCCCGTGGTCGCCGGCGTCGTGGACTTTTGGCATCAGGTGAAATTTCGTTCGGTGATATTGAGGAACTCCATCGAGAAGTCGTCCATCCCCGACGCAAACAACTTCACGCGGTTCGACAGGTGGTTGTACGCGACCAGGGCGGGAATGGCCGCCGCGAGGCCGAACGCCGTGGCGACGAGCGCCTCGGCGATGGGCGTGCCGACTACGCTGAGACTCGTCGAGCCGGTTTGCCCAATGCTCAGAAACGCCGTCATGATGCCCCAAACTGTCCCGAATAACCCGATGAACGGCGACACGCTCGCGGTCGTGGCGAGGAGCGGCAGCCGCCGTTCGAGCTTGTTGACCTCGACAAGCGACGCGCGCATGAGCGAACGATCGACGGCCGTGAGACTCTTCAGCGTAGGACGACCGGCGGCGGCTTGTGGCCGGTCCACGTCGACGGCATTTCCGCGGAGTTGGGCGGTGAGTTCGGCGTAGGCAGACTGAAACAGGCCGACGAGCGGGCTCGCGATGAGCGATCCGCAGACGGCCTGAACCTCGGAAAACTTATTGCTGCGCCTGAACACGTCGAGGAACTGGGCGGTCTGGCGCTCGGAGCGCCGAAACGTCCAGAGCTTGTAGAGAATCACGCTCCAGGAAGCGATGGAGAAGAGCGCAAGAATGACGAGGACCACTCTCGAGACGTAACTGGTGTGGACGAGCAGGTCGAGAATCTGCGAGCCGGAACTCCCAGCATCAGCTCCGTCCTGACCCTGAAGCTGCAGGGCATAGAACGGGCTTCCAAGCGTGCGCAAACGGTCCTCCGCGAGATAGCTGTGCGCCGCTGGAACAGCGCGATAGACACCACTGTAGCACGGGGTGAAACGGCTGTCAAACCTATGTTAAGATTGGGGTTCGCTCTCTTTTAATGCTCCGCTTTCTACGTATCACTCACCTCGCGGTTATCGATTCGGTCGAGGTCGAATTCGATGCCGGCCTGAATATCCTCACCGGCGAAACCGGCGCGGGCAAGTCGATTCTCGTGGAAGCCGTGGGCCTGCTGCTCGGCGGCCGCGCCTCCGGCGACCTCGTCAGGACCGGTGAAGACGCCGCCAGCGTCGAAGCGATTTTCGAAAGCGGCGACACCGAAATTCTCGTGCGGCGCGAGATTACCGCGCAGGGCCGCAGCCGCGCCTATGTCAATGGCGCCCTCACGACGGCGGGCGGCCTGAAGGAGCTGGCGGCGAACCTCATCGAGATTCACGGCCAGCACGAGCATCAGACGCTGCTCGATCCGTCGACCCATCTCGGTGTGCTCGACGCCTTCGGCCAACTCGAGCCACTCGTCGCTCCCGTCCGTGCGGCGTTCGAAGCCATGCGCGCGTCGGCCGATGCGCTGTCACGTCTGCGGCACGCGATCGCCGACCGCGACGCGCGACGCGATCTACTGACGTTCCAGTTGCATGAACTGGATCGCGGAGCGGTGAAAGCGGGGGAGCCGGGCCAGCCTGGAGAAGACGTCGAATTGGCGGCGTTGCGGCAGGTGCTGGCGAGCGCGGAGCGCGTCGAGCGGCTCTGCCAGGAAAGCTACGCGTCCCTTTATGAGAGTGACGACGCCATCCTGGCCCGGCTCGGCCACGTCTGGCGCCATGTGTCAGAACTGGCGGCGCTCGATCCGACGTTTCAACCTCATGTCGAGGCGCGCGACGGTCTGAAGTCTCAGCTCGAGGATCTCGCACTGTTTCTGCGCCGGTACGCCGACGGGATTGACGCATCGCCCGCCCGGCTGCAGCAGGTCGAGGAGCGACTGGCGCTTCTCGACCGGCTGAAACGCAAGTACGGCCCGACGCTCGGCGAGGTGGTGGCGCGGCGCGGCGCGCTTCGAAGTGAGCTGGATGAATTACAGCAAGGCGACGACCGGATGGCGCAACTCGAGCGCGACCACGTGGCGGCCCGCGAGCAATATCTCGGCGCGGCCCGCCCCCTCGGAAAGGCCCGTCGGCAGGCGGTAGGCCGGTTCGCGCGGGAGCTCGAGCGTCTTCTGGCAGAGCTGGCGATGGAGCGCACGCGGTTTGAGGTGCGGTTCGCCGGCGCAGCTGACACGATTCCCGAGGAGTCTGGTTGGACGGCGGAGGGGATCGACATGGCGGAATTCTTCGTGTCGCCGAACCCCGGCGAGGACTTGCGCCCGCTCGCCCGCATCGTGTCTGGCGGTGAGTTATCACGTATCATGCTCGCGATCAAGACGCTGACCTTCGGCGCGCGGCGACTTGGGACAGGAGTCCCCGGATTAATCTTCGACGAAGTGGACGCGGGCATCGGCGGGCGGGTCGCCGACGTCGTCGGCCGCAAGCTGCATGCGCTCGGCTCGGCGTTCCAGGTGCTCTGCATCACGCACCTGCCGCAGATTGCGGCATATGCCGACACGCATTTTCAAATTGACAAGTGCGTCGACGCGAGGCGCACCGCGACCTCCGTTCGGCGGCTCGACCACGAGGGCCGGGTCAATGAAATCGCGCGGATGCTGGGCGGGGCCGCGATTACAGAGGGGCTGAGGGCCTCAGCCCGCGAGATGCTGGCAGGGCGGGCCGACCGAAAGGCGAAAGGCGAAAGCGAAAGGGCGAAAGCGAAACCGCCCCGGACACATGGCGCGTAAATATCTGATCGAAACGTACGGCTGCCAGATGAACGTCCACGACTCGGAGCGGATGGCGGGCCTCCTCGAGCAGGCCGGCTTCGAGGCGGTCGACGACGCGGCCGACGCAGACGTCGTCGTGATCAACACCTGCAGTGTCCGCGAGCGGGCCGAGGAGAAGTTGTACACGCGGCTCGGCGAACTCGGTCAGTTGGCAGCCGAACAGGGGCGCGACCCCATCGTCGCGGTCGCCGGCTGCGTGGCGCAGCAGGAAGGCGAGGCGATTTTCAAGCGGGCGCGCGGCGTGGTCGACGTGGTCGTCGGAACCCAGGCCATCCGCCGACTCCCGATGCTTGTCGAGCAGGCCGCGAAAAAGCGGACGGGAGTCTTTGCTGTCCCCCTGTTCCTCGACCTGACCGCCTACGACGACGTGACGTGGCCATTGGGCGTGACGCGGCGAAGCGATCCGATCAAGGCGTACGTGACGATCATCGAGGGTTGTAACGAGTTCTGCAGCTTCTGCGTCGTGCCCTACACCCGCGGACACGAGCGGATGCGGGCGATGGCCGACATCCTGGCCGAGGTCCGCGAGGCGGCGGTCACCGGACATCGCGAAGTGCAACTACTCGGACAGATCGTGAACCATTACACCGCGCCAGACGACCCGGCGTGCGACTTCGCGGCGCTGCTCGAGGCAGTCCATGACATCGAGGGGATCGAGCGGATCCGGTTCGCCAGCCCGCACCCGCGCCATGTCACGGCGGACTTCCTAGATGCCATGATCCGGCTCCCCAAGATCTGCCGTCACCTGCACCTGCCGGTGCAGTCCGGCTCGACGCGGATCCTCGACGCGATGCGTCGCCGGTACACGCGCGAGAGCTACCTGCAGCTCGTGGCCTCGATTCGCGATCGGCTGCCGGAGGTGGCACTCTCAACCGATATAATCGTCGGGTTCCCGGGCGAGTCCGAGGCGGACTTCGAGGACACGATGTCGTTGACGGCCGAGGTGGGCTACCACAGCATGTTCTCGTTCAAGTACTCCGAGCGTCCGAACACGCTCGCCGAGAAACGGCTGCCGGCGGATGTGCCGGAGGATGTGAAGACAAGGCGTATCATGGCCTTGCAGGCGCGGCAGCGCGACATTCAGACGGCGCTGCACGCACGGATGGTGGGCGAGGAGGTTGCGGTACTGGTCGATGCCGCGAGCCGCCGCCACGCCACGGAGCTTTCGGGGCGGAGCAGCACGAACGTCGTCGTGAACCTGCCTGGACCCGCTGAGTGGATAGGCCAGACCGTCCCGGTCCGCATCGAGCGCGCCGGGCCGCATAGCGTGTGGGGGCAGCCATGCAGATCGAAATGACGATCAAGGGCTTGATGGTCGATCCGGTCACGAATGTGCCGATCGTCATCCTTCGCGACAAGGAGGGACAGAAGGTGCTCCCTATCTGGGTTGGTATCTTCGAAGCCAACGCCATCGCGCTGCAGATTGAGAACACCTCGACGCCGCGGCCGATGACGCACGATCTCCTCCGGAACGTCATTCAGGATCTCCGGGCATCGGTGCAGAAGATCGTCGTGTGCGACCTCCAGGAGAACACGTTCTACGCGCTGATCTACCTGTCGCTCAATGGCGACACGGTGGCGATCGATGCCCGGCCGAGCGATGCCATCGCGCTGGCGCTCCGCACTCGAGCGCCAATTTTTGTGGAGGACGTGGTCATCGACAACGCCAAGCTGGTCGACTTTTCCACGGAACAGGCCGACCCGGACCGTCTCCGCCGGTGGCTCGAGAGCCTCGATCCGGATGACCTCGGCAAGTACAAGATGTGAATGATCCCGGCTCGCTCTTTCCTGTTACAATCCTGCCGTTCCACCCCACTGATGATCGTCGCCATCGCCAACCAGAAAGGCGGCGTGGGCAAGACCACGACCGCGATCAATCTCGCCGCGGCGCTCGCGCTGCGGGGCACGCGCACGTTGCTTCTTGATTTCGACCCTCAGTCGAACAGCACGATGTCGTTTCTCGACATGTCGCAGGTCACCAAGAGCGTCTACGACGTGATCGTCGAGCCGGGTGTCGCGATGAAGGACGTCATCATGCCGACGCCGCTGGCGAACCTGTCTATCACGCCGTCCCGGATCGCCCTCGCCAAGATCGAGGCGAAATTATTGGGGGAGATGGACGCGCATTTTCGGCTGAAGGACAAGCTCGAGCCGATTCGCAAGGAGTACCCGCACATCGTGATCGACTGCCCGCCGACGCTGGGGCTACTGACGGTCAACGCGCTGGTGGCGGCGACGCACCTACTGATCCCGATCCAGTCATCGTACTTCGCGCTCGAGGGGACGGACGACCTGCTCGAAACGATCGAGAAAGTGCGGGCGCGCCCGAACCCGGCGCTGCGGATTCTCGGCGTCGTGATTACCATGCACGACAAGCGGACGGCGCTTGCGCGCGACATCCGGATCCAGATTCAGAAGGTCTTCGGCAAGAAGGTGTTCAAGACCGTCATCACCAAGAGCGTGCGGCTCGAGGAGAGCCCCGCCTACAAGGAATCGATTTTCACATTCGCGCCCGATTCGACCGGCGCGACTGAGTACTACAGCCTGTGCGAGGAGGTAATCGACCGTGCCTAGACGAGGACTTCCCATCTCCATGTCGATGCGCCACGACGAGCATTATGTCGATACACTTGCGGCGTCGGCCGGCACCCCGATCGGCCGTCTGATCCCGATCCACCTGATTGATCCCAACCCGAATCAGCCGCGCCAGGTGATGGGCGATCTCTCGGAGCTCATCGCGTCGATCGGGGAGAAAGGGATCCTCGAGCCGCTGCTCGTCCGTCCGCGCGGCGAGCGGTTCCAGATCGTCGCCGGCGAGCGGCGATACCAGGCAGCCGTGCAGGTTGGCCTCGAGGAGCTGCCGGTGGTCGTCCGCGACGTCGACGACACCGAAGTCATTGAGCTCGCGTTGATCGAGAACCTGCAGCGCAAGGATCTGACACCGTTCGAAGAGGCGGAGGCGCTCGACGGGCTCGCCGAGAACTGCGGCTACACCCACGAAGATCTGGCGCGGCGCCTGGGAAAGTCGCGGACGTCGGTGAGCGAGTCTCTGGCGCTGATGGCGATGCCTGAGGAGATCCGGAATCTGTGTCGGCTGGCCGACATTTCCGCTAAGTCTTTGCTATTACAGGTAGTTCGTCAAGACACGGCTGAGAAAATGACCCGGCTGATTGAAAAGATCGCCAGCCTTGGCCCTGCCACGAGGCAACAACTGCGCGAGGCGACCGCCAAGCCGAAGCCGGGTCGGCCAAAGCAGTACGTCTTTGCCTACCGGCCGTCGACGAAAGCGTTTAATCTGAAGCTCCGCTTTGCGAAAAGCCGCGTGAATCTGGAGGAAATCATCGACGCGCTCGAGGCCATCATCCGCGACCTTCGCAAAGGGAGCTAGCACTTACTTGTACACTTCAACGTTAATACGTAGACTGGCGGCATGGGCCGTCCCGCCACGACGATTGCGTTGACGCCAGAAGATCGCGCCACATTGACGCAGCGCCTGCGAGCGCCCGCCAGCGAGCAACGGGTGGTCGTGCGGGCGCGCATCGTGCAGGCGGCGCGAGGGGCGGTCGACGGACGACATCGCGGAGCAGTGGGCCCTGCGCCCGGCAACGGTAGGCAAGCGGCGGCCCGGTTTGCGACGCGGGGCGTGGCCGGCCTGCCGAACGGCACGGGCTACGCGGCTTTAGTCACGAATATAAGCGCCACGGCGCCAGCTACGTTGTTCGCGGCGCTCAATATCGCGACGGGATAGCTCACCGCGGGGCACTACGCCAGGCGCCGTCGACGCGAGTTCCTGGACGTCATGAACCTCAATACCCACATCCTCAGTCGGCGGGCCTTGTAGGGCGCCAGCTTCAGCTCGGTGCCGCAGCTGCGCGCCGCCATCGACCGCTTCGTCAAGGCCTACAATGCGCACGCCACGCCCTTTGAGTTGCGGAAGCGCGTGGTTCACTTCGTCGGACTCAAACATTGCTACGCCGATTTGCGCAGCTAATTACTAGGGCACGCCGGGGGCCGCGTTGACTCGCGAGGAAGTCTCAAGTCGGCGGACCTACCGGATAGTTAACATAACATCCATTATCAGACCCTAGTGATATCGCCCACGAATCCCCCCCGTGGATGGTTTATGCAGCGCCTTAGGCTACGCGATCCCGTGGCGGGCTTCGAACTGGCCGGCCGGCACAGCCGCCTCGATGGGATGATGTTCCAGGTGGGTCTCAATCTCGGATTCATCAGGCGCCGAGACGACGACGAATGCCACGCGAGCGTATGCACCTGAAACCAGTCCCGCCAGCGGGAGCGCCGCTTCGAGAATCGTCCCGGCGGCGACCGTCGAGCCTCCGGGTCCTCGTTCGGTCCACGCGCGGCCTTCCGCCGCCCGCTCCCAGAACGCCCCGATCGCCTGGCCGCCCACCGCCCGGACGATGAACCGGACGCCGGCCGACTGTAGAAACCTGAAGGAGAACAAATAACCGTCCGCCAGTAGGTCAGCCAGGCGACGGTCGCTATCCAGCCGAACGAACAGCCGCTCAGGTGTCCGCCCGAATTCGAACTGCACCAGGGTGAGCATCGACGTCGGCCGACCAGCCTGGTGCATCGCGCCACCCTAGCCGCCATCGTCGCGAATGTCCAGCGCCCCAGCGCCCAGCCATTCGAAGTAGCTGGTTTCCTCGCCATCGAGCGTGGGTCTCAGCAGCGCGATCGGGGCGGTTTGGGCCGTCGGCGCGCCGAGGCCAGAGATGTTGCTCACGCGCAGTTCGTCGGGCACCGGCTTCTCGAGGAGCCGATACACGTGCCGCAGATGACGCCGGAACAGGTCGTCGAATTCGCGGTCCTGATCTGAGGAGTGATCGTCGCCGTACCACCAGAACCAGTCGCTGCCTTCGGCGATCAGCACCTCTTCGCGTGCTTCGGCAAGGGCCGCTGGGTTGACCCCGGCCTCGCGCGTGGCGGTTTCGAGCGCCTGACGCGCATCGGCCAGCTGGCTCCAGGCGCGCTGGTCGTCCACGTGGCCAATCCAGATATAGAAGACGAATCCATCCAGGCGAGCTTGTGCCACACCTGGAGATCGCGGAGGTCATCGACCGTGAACCGGCGGGCCGCTGCGCGCCTGTCGGTTTCGGTCGGGAGCGGCCCGCCACGGCGCGCGAGAAGCTCGGCGTACCGCGGATACACGTCAATCATCCGCTGGCGCTGCGCCTGGAAGAAGTGATCGAGGATGAACTCGACGTCGGCCGGGCCCAGATCGACGGCCGGCTTGAGGCTCAGCTCGAGGTACCGGTCGCGCGCATGGCCGGCGGCAAACGCCTCGAGCTGCACGAGCATCGACGGCACGAGGTTGAAGGTGACCTTGACGTCGGGAAACTCCTTCAAAAGCGCCACCGTCCCGTAGTAGTCCTTCAGCGCGTGCAGCCGGACCCACGGCAGGATGTGCTCGTGGGTGGCCAGGTCCTCCTAAAAGGGCTGGTGCATGTGCCAGACGAGCGACCTTGGTCATCGTGGTACCTTTAGCGTGGTGTTTCGAACCCTCGATCGCTACGTGGTCCGGGAACTGCTGCTCCCGATGGGGCTGTCCTTGGTGCTGCTGACCTTCATCCTGGTCATTCCGCCCATTCTGCGCGAGGCGGAGGAGCTGATCGTCAAGGGCATCGCGTGGTCGACCTTTCTCCACGTTCTCGCGTTGCTCCTGCCGCAGGCGCTCAGCCTGACCATCCCCATGTCGGTGCTCCTCGGGATTCTGATCGGGTTCGGCCGCTTGTCTGCCGATCGCGAGTTTGTGGCACTGCAGGCGTGCGGCGTCAGCCCGTTCCGCCTGATCCGCCCCGTCGCATTTGTCGCCCTCGTGGCCACCGCGGCCACGGCGCACCAGATCATTGTCGCACTGCCAGACGCGAATCAGACGTTCCGCGAGATCACCTTCAACGTGATCGCGAACCGCGCGGAGAGCAACGTCAGGCCGCGCGTGTTTTACGACGAGTTTCCCGACCGGACCATCTACGCCAGGGACGTGATGCCCGGCGGCTGGCGCGACGTGTTTCTCGCCGACACATCGCAGCCGAATCAGACGACGGTGTACTTCGCGAAAGAAGGCCGGCTGCTGGTGGACCGTCCAGCGCGATCAGTGGCGCTGGAGCTGACGAACGGAACCCGGCACACGACGTCCACCGCGAAGCCCGACGAGTATGAGGGCGGCGCCTACAAGAGCGTACTCATCCATCTCGATCCCAATACGGTGTTCTCCAACATCAAGCCGACCAAGACGGCCACTGAAATGAGCATCGCGGAGCTCGAGGCGAGCATCGCCGCCGGCGCGGCGAGGCACGATCCCGGAAACGTGCAGCGCTTCTCCATTCAGCAGAAATTCGCGCTCCCGGCCGCGTGTCTGGTCCTGGCCGTGATTGGACTCGCGCTTGGGGTGAGCAACCGCAAGGACGGTCGATTCTCCAGCTTCGTCCTCGGCTTCGGCGTGATTTTCGCCTACTACGTCGTGCTGTGGACCGCGCGGGCGGCCGCCTTCACCGGACGGATTCCAGCCGGCCTCGGCCCGTGGATTCCGAACGTCATCTTCGGGACGGCGGGCGTCGCGCTGCTCTTCTGGCGCGCCCGGTCAGTCGACCGTGCCGTTCGCCTCAGCGTTCCGGCGTTCTGGCGCCGCGGCGGGGCGGACAAGGCGGCCTCAGGCGGGCACGGGGTCGGCAGCGGCCGGCCGGCACAACGGGTCGTCTTGGTGATTCGAGTCCCGCACGTCGATTTCTCCAGGCTCCCCCGCCCTGCCCTGCTGGATTTGTACGTGTCCGGTCAGTACCTGCGGATCTTCTTCCTCGGGCTCTTCGGGTTGCTCGGCATCTTCTATATTTCGACGTTCATGGATCTCGCCGACAAGCTGTTTCGCGGTTCGGCGACGACGCCCATGCTCCTGCGGTATTTCGTTTTCCAGACGCCGCAGTACGTGTACTACATCATCCCGATGTCGGTGCTCGTGGCGACGCTCGTGACGGTCGGCATGATGACCAGGAACAGCGAGCTAGTCATCATGCGCGCGTGCGGGATCAGCCTGTACCGCGCGGTCGCCCCGCTGCTGCTCTTTGCGGTGGCGGCGAGCGCCACGCTGTTCGCGCTCCAGGAGCGTGTAATGGCGCACTCGAATCGCGAAGCCGATCGCCTGAATCGCGCGATCCGCGATCTGCCGCCGGCGAGCTTCGGAAGGCTGGACCGGCGCTGGATGGTCGGCGAGACCGGCGACATTTATCACTACGACTCCTTTGATGCGAAGACGAACGAGTTCCAGCAGTTCGTCGTGTATCACCTGGACCGGGTGCGATGGGATCTCCGTTCGATGACGCACGCCAGCCGCCTAGCGCTCGCGCGGCGGGCTCCTGGGGAGAAAGTCGAGAGAGTCGATGGAGTCGCGGCGGCGCGGTGGACGGGGTTTCGTGGCTGGTCGCGCGAGTTTTCCGAGACCACGCGTGGAAGCCTGACGAAGACCGTCGTCAAGTACGCCCCGTTTGCCGAGCGCGCGCTGCCGCTCGAAGCTCCAAGCTACTTCAAGACCGACGAGCCCGACGCGGCGCTGATGACGTACGGGCAGCTCAAGGCATACGTGGCGCAACTGCGGGTCGGCGGCTACAACGTGATGCCGTACATGGTGGCGCTGCAGCGGAAGGTGGCGTTTCCGTTCGTGACGGTCGTGATGACGCTGCTCGCTGTGCCATTCGCGGTGACCACCGGCCGTCGAGGCGCGCTCTACGGCGTCGGTATCGCCATCGTGCTGGCCATCACCTACTGGTTGATGCTGAGCGTGTGCGCGGCCATCGGGGCCGGCGGACTGCTCTCGCCGGTGCTCGCGGCGTGGACGCCGAACATTCTGTTCGGCGCTGTCGCCGCGTATCTGATTCTGACGGTGAGAACGTAACGGATTTCAGGCCGTAGGCTCCAGCGGAAGCTGTCAATGACATTGAGACGCCAGGGCTGATGTAATTAAACGGAATCCACGAGGCTGCGCAGCTTCTCGATACCATCGCCGCAGTCACCCCCGCTCATGATTGCGCAGATCAGGCCTCGCTTCATCTCGAACTCGCTCGGCAACCGTGGGCCTCAAGCGTGTCAACGCGAGATCAGAAGGTCAACGTGTAGACCAGCGCGCTGTACAGCTCGGCGATGTCGACCTTCTTCGCGAGCTGCTCCAGCGCCGCTAAGGCTTCCCGCTGTACTGAACGTGATGGCCCTGCGAGGACGTACACCGTGGTGCCGGTATCGCGAAACCTCGCGGCTAATTCCATGACCGACTCGACGGTCGGTTCGACGACCTCGATCGAGCTTCTCGCCAATCTCGTGCGCTCCGCGACGTCGGAAGTAGTATTCGTAGAACTTGACGTTCTTGACATAGAACAGTCCGTCCACGTTCCCCTCCCTCAGGTAGTCGAATGACGTCTTGTCCGCCTTTGCACCAAGGACATAGATTCGGTCGCTCGGCTTGTTCCACTCGAGCACCAAGTCGACGCTCTGGTCCCACTACTGGCGCTGCATGGCGTCGATCGTGTGAAACTGAACCACAGCGGCCTTGACGAAGAAGACCAACGGCACGACGGCGAACCAGCCTGTTCGTATGGGAAACATGGCTGCGGTCAGAATCCCTGCCACGATGAACAACGCGGGAAACGTGACAAGGAAGTACCTGGGGAAGAAGATGGGCTTCGAGAGCCCCAGGATGATTATGAAACCGGTCATCGATCGCCAGCAGGTGGAGATTTCTGCGAGAACGAAGCGCGGTTCGCAGCTCCGGCCGCGCGATTGTCATCACGAGCAGCGAGCCGATGAACACGCCCACGGCGCCTCGCACATAGACCGGGTCATCGAAGGCGCACGACGCCTCTCAGTTGACGGCGATCCCCACGAAACGTCATCGCGAGCAGCGATAGCAGGATTCTGGCGTCGCGAACTGCGTCGAACCGCCCACACGGTTAACACACTCGACTGGGTGGCCAACATCGAACGGATCTTGCTCATCAACGTCCTGACACCTCCCCACCCTTAACACTAATCTCCCCGGGGTAAAGTGACTCAGCTATCTTGGCAGGAGGGGAGGCTCTCGGCCTGCGACCCGAAGCCCACCGCCAGAACCCAGAGCCTATTTCAGAAACACGGCGCGCTTGATCCAGAAACGCCCAGAGGTGCCAGGTTTCGTGTTCGTCGTATCGACGACGAACAGAATCTGGCTCACTTTATCCAGCAGTGGTGTTCTGGGATCGGTCCCGGCACTCGGCGTAAGGTCGTTGAAATACACGGTGTGTTCCCGATCGAACGTGTCGAGGAATACCGAGCGTTGCCATCGCCGCAGCGCCAGGCCAGCCTCGAGCGTGCGGAGCTGGACCGAGATGCGCATGGGCCGTTCGGCCCGCGCCGTGAACGTCAGGCGATCGAAGTCGGCCACGTGAATCGGCGCGTGGCCGATCGGCGTACCCCACGCCAACGCGGCCGATTGACTTCCGGCGGTCGAACCGCCGGCCAGCGCGTACCGATACCGCAGCGCGAATCCGGTCAGCGTCGGCCCCACATCAACCGCGGCCATCGATGAGGGATCGGCTTCAACATGCCATCCGCTGTCGGTCCGGCCATCGAAGAGCGCTGTCTCGAACGTGACCGGCACTGGTATCGGGACCTGCACGGGCGGGGGGACGCCAACATAGACGGCGTTGCTAAGCAACCAGGTCCGCGGGCGGCCGGGACCGTTCGTGCGTACCTCAGCGCGATAGACTGCCGGCTCCCCCCCCACTTCGATCGAGAGCTCGTTCTGTTGCTCCGACTTCAATATCTCACTGCCCGCGCCAGATGAGGGTCGTGAATCCTGGCGGGGCGTTGCTGCGCACGTGGAGCGACACCGGGCCGCCGACGCCGAGCTCGTCGCCCCCATGAGCCGTGCCCCGCATGTTGGTCGCAGTGAACTCGAAGGCGGGCGGCGATGCGAAGCCATCGACGGCTATATACAGATGCCCAGCGCGAATCGCGCGCATCAGGAGCGCCGCGTCAGCCTCGGCATCCCCGGAAAGAGGACGCTCCGAGGCCACATGCACCGAGAGCATGCGGAACAGCGGCTCGTAGTTCGGCAGCGGAATGGAGAACCGATCGCGGCCCTGGCCCATGCTGCGGAATTCGAGGTTGGCGTGTGCGTCGCCGCCGGCCACGCCGACGATGGGCCGGCGACTGGCTAGCGCGGTCCAGTGGGCCATCGCGCCTTCGAAGCCCGTGAGCAGGCTGGCCAGCGTTTCCGCCGGCCTGATGGGATAGTGAAGGAGTCCCTCGAGCAGCCTGAAACGCGATCGCCACCCGGTTGCCGCATGGACGCGCCAGCTTGTATCAGGGTTGATCCACTCGACTCCGTCGACCGGCGCGTCCCAGTCGCTCCAGCGCAGCTCCGGCTTGGGCGAATCCGGATGCGCGACGATGCCGAATCCGCCGAGCCGCCGCACGTCCTCGACGACGTCGCGCGCTTCACCGGCCAGCGGATACGGCGCTGCCCGCATGTCGAGCGCCACATAGTGCCCGCCGGCGGTGCTGATCTCCACGCCGTCGAGACAGAGGACGCCCGACCGGTACACCGGCGCGTCAGGCGTCCGCGTCGCGTCGCCATGATCGGTGAACACGATGAACGCGACGCCGGCGCGTGCCGCGGCTGCGGCGACTTCGTCGGGCGTGCCGCGACCGTCGGATCGCGTGGTATGAATGTGAAGGATGCCGGACACCGTCCCGTCGGCGGAAGGTGCCAGGGACAGGCGACGTGGCGGCAGCGTCAGGCCCGCAAAAAAGCCGATGGCGGCCAGAAGGGCCGCCATCGCCAGCAGAAACCGCTTCATCTCAATTCGTTACAGCCCGGCATCCGACTTGAGCGCTGCGGCCTTGTCCGTCTTCTCCCAGGTGAATTCCGGTTCGGTGCGGCCGAAGTGGCCGAACGCGGCGGTCTTCTTGTAGATCGGGCGGCGCAGGTTCAACTGTTCCATGATCCCGCGAGGCGTCAGCTTGAAGTGCGCGCGGACCATCTCCGTGATCCTCTCCTCCGGGATACGTCCGGTCCCTTCGGTGTACACCATCACAGAAACCGGATCGGCGACGCCGATCGCGTAGGCGAGCTGCACCAGGGCGCGCTCGGCGATGCCGGCCGCGACGACGTTCTTCGCGACGTAGCGCGCCATGTAGCACGCCGAGCGGTCCACCTTCGTCGGATCCTTGCCCGAGAACGCGCCGCCGCCGTGGGGCGCGGCGCCGCCGTACGTGTCGACGATGATCTTACGGCCCGTGACGCCGGCATCGCCGTGGGGACCGCCCACGACGAAACGGCCCGTCGGGTTGACGTAGATCTTCGTGTTTTTGTCCATCATCGCCGCGGGGATGACGCGATTGATAATTTTCTCGGTCAGATCCTCGCGCATCGTCTCGTTGGTGACAAGCGGGCTGTGCTGGCTAGAGACGACGACCGCGTCGACGCGCACCGGCTTGGTGTCGTCATATTCGATCGTCACCTGCGACTTGCCGTCGGGACGCAGGTAGTCGAGCGTGCCGTCGCGCCGCAAGCAAGACAGACCCTTCACCAGCTTGTGCGCCAGCATGATCGGCAGCGGCATGAGCTCGTCGGTTTCGGCGCACGCGAAGCCGAACATCAGCCCCTGATCCCCGGCGCCGCCCGTGTCGACGCCCATCGCGATATCGGGCGACTGGCGATGGATGGTGGAGAGCACGGCGCACGTTTCGGCGTCGAAGCCGAACTTGCCGCGCGTGTAGCCGACGTCGGTGATCGTCGCGCGCACGACCTCCTGGTAGTCGATCACCGCGTTCGTGGTGATCTCCCCGGCCACGATCGCCATGCCGGTCGTGA
Organism: Vicinamibacterales bacterium; assembly: GCA_965229885.1. Lineage (GTDB taxonomy): Bacteria > Acidobacteriota > Vicinamibacteria > Vicinamibacterales > CAVVIG01 > DATLLJ01. The sequence goes on along the minus strand of CBDDJX010000003.1, from coordinate 1,895,724 downwards.
CGAGCGTCTCGCACGCGACACGGCCGACCGGGTCTTGCGCGAGGATGGCGTCGAGAATGGAGTCCGAAATCTGATCGGCGATCTTGTCGGGGTGGCCTTCGGTGACCGATTCAGATGTAAAGAGGTGCCGTCCCTTACGGCTCATGCCGCGCTCCTTATGGAAGGTCGCCTTCAAGCGAGCCTCAATCACGCTGATAAACGACTCAGTCTATCAGAATCACGGTCTCGGGTGAAACCGGTCGTAAACGGTGCGCAAGCGCGCCTCGAGCACGTGCGTATAGATTTGCGTGGTCGACAGATCGGCGTGGCCGAGCATCATCTGAATCGCGCGCAGATCGGCGCCTCGCTCGAGGAGGTGCGTGGCAAACGAATGACGGATAACGTGCGGGCTGAGCGAGCGCGGCAACTGGGCGCGGCGGCCGTACCGCTTCAGCAGTTTCCAGAATCCCACGCGGCCGAGCGGCTTGCCGCGAACGTTCAAGAACAGCCGAGGTGACGCGCGGCCTTTGAGGAGCGCGGGGCGCGCCGCCTTCTGGTAGCGCTCGATCCATCCGATCGCCTGATCGCCAGTGGGGACCAGCCGCTCCCTATTGCCCTTGCCGACGCAGGTCAGATACCGCTCGCGAAGATGGAGGTCAGACGTCCGCACGCTGATCAGCTCGGAGACCCGCATGCCCGTCGCGTACAGCAGCTCGATCATGGCGCGATCGCGGAGGCCGAGCGGCGTGGCGATATCCGGCTGCGCGATGAGCGCATCGACCTCCTCGATGGAGAGGAACTTCGGCAGCACCGGCCAGGCGCGCGGCGGCTGGAGCCCGTCCGCGGGACTGCCGGGGAGATGGCGGTCGAGGACCAGGAACCGGTAATATCCGCGAATCGCCGCAACGGACCGAGCCACAGACCGTGGGGCCAGCCCCCGGCTCATCTGCTGGCGGACGAATTCCTCGAGCGCCGGCCGATCGAGCGCGTCGGGCGTCACGCCGAGCCCCGCCGCGTACGTCGCGAGGGCCGTGAGGTCGCGCCCGTAGCTTTCGAGCGTGTGGGCGGCCAGCCGCCGCTCGACGCGCAGGTGGTCAAGGAACGCTTCAATCATGGTCGGCGGCCATTACCGTGGCGTCGGCCATTATGTAGTAAGATTCGCGCCTTGTTGGTGAGGTCCCCTCAGCTGCCTGTTCGTTCGAAGTGGCAATCCCTTCCGACTGAAGCCATCAACCCGGCCACGCTGGCGATCGACAAGCAGTCGGCCGCCAATATCGTCGAAGAGATGTTGACCGAGGATCGCAAGATGCTCGCGGCGGTCCATCGCGAGAAGGACCGCATCGTCGTCGGCATCGACATCATCACGCAGGCGCTCAAGAAAGGCGGCCGGATTGTGTTCGTCGGGGCCGGCACCAGCGGCCGGCTCGGCGTCCTCGAATCGGCCGAGATGCCGCCGACCTTCGGGACGAAGCCAGAGCTCGTGCAGGCGATCATGGCTGGCGGTAAGGGCGCCATCGTGAAGCCGAGGGAAGGTGTGGAGGATCACTCCGAGGAAGGGGCGCGGGCCATCCACCGACTGCGGCCGGTAAAGGACGACGTGGTGATCGGCGTGTCGGCGAGCGGGATGACGCAGTTCGTGCTCGGCGCGCTGACCCGGGCGAGACGCGCCGGGTCGAAGATCATCTTCGTGACGTGCGATCCGCGCAGCGAGCTGCAGGCCTTCGTCGATCTCACGATTGCGCCGGCCGTCGGCCCTGAAGTGATTGCGGGATCGACGCGCCTCAAGGCCGGTACGGCCACTAAGATTGTCCTGAACATGCTGACGACAGGCGCCATGGTCCGCACGGGCAAAACCTACGGCAACCTGATGGTCGACGTGCAGACCGGATCGGAGAAGCTGCGCGATCGCGCCAGGCGCATCATTGTCATCATCACCGGATTGGGCTACGAGGAAGCCGACAAGCTGCTCAAGTGTGCGCGGTGGAACGTGAAGGCGGCGATCGTGATGCAGAAATCTGGCCTGTCCCTCGCGCAGGCACTGGGGCGGCTGCGCCGTGCGCACAACTTTATCCGCGATGCCATCGGCGAGGACGCCGAGGCGCGGCTGAAGGAACTACTGGGCGCGGTGTGAGCGTCCCCGGCGCGCCAGGCCCGGCTGGCGCGGCGGGCGCGAGTGTCACGGCGCGAGACCTCGTCGTTCGCGCGATTGCCGATCGGATCTTCCCTGCGGCGAGCCTCGAGGTGGGCTCGTCGTCTGGCGCCCTCTGGCGCGATGCGCTCGGCACGCTGACGTTTGATGTCGGCGCCCCGCCGGCGAACCTCACCACGCCGTTTGACCTCGCGTCGCTGACCAAAGTCATCGCCACGACGACTGCGCTGATGGAGCTCGTGCGCACGGGACGCGTGCGGCTGGACGATCCGGTCTCGGGATTTTTCAGCGAATGGCGCGGCGCGGACCGCGAGGGCGTGACGGTACGCGATCTGCTCGAACACGCCTCAGGTCTCGCGGCGCGGCTCGTCGACTCGCCGCCGACGAGCCGCCGCGAGTTCGAGCACGACATCTGTCGGATGCGGCTGGAGTACCCGCCGCGGACGCAATCTATCTACAGCGATCTGGGTTTCATTCTGTTGGGTTTTCTCGCGGCCGATCGCGGCAGCGCCTCGCTGCCCGAGCTGTTCAATCAGATCACGGTCCGGCTGCCTTCGCCTTCACTCAGGCCAGGGAAGCCGGACACGACGTACGAAAACCTGGAGGCACTGACGTTTGATCCGCCGGCAGACTCGAGAAAGGTCGTCGCGCCAACGCGGCCGCTCGCGGAGGATCCACGGCGAGGCCGATCGCTCGCCGGCGAGGTGCATGACCACTACGCGGCCGCCCTCGGCGGCGCCGCCGGCCACGCCGGATTATTTGGCACCGCGGCCGCCGTTGGCGCCTTCGCGCGCATGGTCCTCGGCGCGGCGCGTGGAGACCGCAAACTTCCGCCGCCGTTCTCTCCGGAGCTCGTCGCCCAGTTCACCACCAAGAGCGCCGTGCCCACGAGCTCACGCGCGCTCGGGTGGGACACGATGCTGCCATCGTCGTCGTGCGGCACGACCATGTCGCCGAACGCCTTCGGGCACGTCGGGTTTACGGGAACGTCGCTGTGGGTTGACCCCGATCGGGATCGATATGTCGTGCTGCTGACCAACCGGGCTTGCGCCGGTGGATCGCTGGGCGACATGCGAACGGTTCGCCGCGCCTTTCACGACGCACTGGGGGATTTCTAGCGGCCCGGCGCGACAGGCCGGTTTGGACCGCCCGCCGGTCCCCCTTGGCCAGGTCCTCCCGTCCCCGGCGGTCCGCCCCGACCGCCGGGGACGGGAGCGCCTAGGGGTCCGCCGGCGCCTGACGTCGCCGCGGGCTGCACGTACACGAATCGCCACTGGTTGTAATGCGTGGCACCGTTGTAGATACGAAGCGATAGCGCCTTACTGGAGCTCGTCACGCCAATGATGCCGCCGCGTCCGTCCGTGATACCTGACACCGGTTGGCCAGGTCGTGAGGGCGGGGTTGCGCCGCCGAGCCCGCCTTGGGCCGATCCCGGCGCGTCCACGGCGGCGGCCCCCGCCGCAAGGATCGGGACGAAGTCCTGGCCGGAAATGGGGTCCTTGTACTTCTTCCTGAGGAAACGCTCCTGGATCAGCACGTCAACCGTGGGTGGCGGCGTGTTCGCGTACTTCCGCTCGAAGCGTCCGATGGCGCGGACGTATTGCTGACCTCGGAAGATAAGCTCCTCTTCCTTTTCGCGCTGCGCCATCTGCTTCCAGACGGGCATCGCGACCGTCATCATGACCGCCATGACGCCCATTGCCACGAGCAGGGCCGCCATGGCGTAGCCCCGATCACGCGCGCGTTCGGATATCCGTTGATCTTGCAACTTCATGCGATTTAAGACAGTTACCGTATTCATGATAACAGGTTTCAATCGTCCGCTCTTACGTGTCGCTCTCGGTGTGCTCCCGGTACTCGTTGTCTCGACCATCGCGTGCGATCGCGTGGCGTTGCTTGCCCCGGCAGGGTCGACCATCACGCTCTCGCCGCAGTCGACGACGTTCCCGCTCGGCGGGACCACGAGCGTGATCGCGCAAGTCATCGAGCCGTCCGGCACGCCGCCGCAGAGCGGGACGGTCGTGACGTTTACGACATCGCTCGGCACGATTCAGCCGGTCGATGCCGAGACCGATGAGAACGGTCGCGTGATGGTGATGTTCAGGGCGGGGACACTGTCTGGAACCGCGACGATTACGCCCCTTTCGGGCGGCGTGAACACGGGAGACACGGGCGCGATCACGATCGCGGTGGGGGCGGCGGGGGTCGCGAGCATCGCGATGACGGCGCTTCCGGCCTCAATTTTGCCCGCTGGCCATTCGGCAATTACGGCGACGGTCAGTGACGCCAGCGGCACAGTGATCGCGGGTGTGCCCGTGACATTTACGACCGACAGCGGTTCCCTGAGCGCATCGATCGCAACGACGGACGCAAACGGCAACGCGACCACGACGCTCACGACGAGCAAGACGGCCAAAGTGACGGCGACCGCGGGCGTCGGGGCAATCTCCACATCGGGTGAGGAGACCACAACGACTTCCGCGCCGTCTGCGAACCTTACGGTCACTGTCGAGCCCCTGCTTACAGCATCGATTTCAGCGTCGTCAAATCCGACGGTCAATCTTCCGGCTACCTTATACTATCGATGCGCAACCGGGCACTGGAGGAAGTGCCACTGTCCAGGACGTTACCGTGGACTTCGATGATGATTCCGTCCAGTCACTTGGTGCGGCAGCCGGGACAAGTACGGTCCAGCATGTTTACTAGATCGGCGGGTCGAAAACAGTGAGCGCACCTGTGACTGATACCAACGGCGGTAAGGTATCTGCAGCGACGGTTATCTTTCTTCAGCCGCAGGCGCCGATCGTCTCGCTAACGAGCAGCAAGACAATAAACGGCGCGAACACGGATGTGATATTCACCGCAACGGTTACGCCCTCGACTACATCGGTCGCGCAGTACGTCTGGACCTTCGGCGACGGTACGAGCCTCACGACGTCGACCGCCACAACGACTCATTCGTACCTAACCACCTCGTTGCCCAAGACGGCGACGGTCGAGGTGGTTACCACGACTGGTCAGACCGTGACGAGTTCGACGACCGTGTTCTAACGGAAGCCGACTACCAATCGGCGTAATTGATCCGCGATGTGTGATTCTCAGGCGTTCTCGTGCGATTGTCGATTGATTCGATTCGCGCACGTGGCCGCGGTCATTGCCTTCCTTCAGTGGGCGGCTACCACTCCGAGTATATGCTGCCGTCGAGGGCGGCCTGGTCGGATCCGCTCTTGACGTCGTAGACGCCGGCCGCGGCGGTGGGATTATTCGGGTCAGGCTCCGGAGGGATGGTTTGCCACGTGTCGGCGCCGTTCGTGAAGGGATCGACGGGAATCTTCCGGAGATATCCGTCAGAGACGAGCGAGTCGAGCGTTCCGGGATACTGCCCCTTGTCGGCGTAGTACTGGTCGATCGCGTCCCGCAAATCGAATAAATCCGTCTTCAGCACCGCTTCGCGTGCGTGCACGATGCCCTGCCGGTACTGCGCCATCCCCATCGTTGCCAGAATCGAGATCAACGCCAAGACGACCAGTAGTTCAATGATGGTGAACCCGGACGCGGACTCGTGAATTGGGCAATCGGGTAAGCGGGTAAGCGGGTAGTTGAAGACACGAAGGGTACGAGACCGGTTCGATCGCTGCTTCAACGCAATCCGCCTATCCACGCAATTCATCAATCAATCACCCGATTACCCGATCTACCAGTCTTTGTATTTCGTACCATCGAGCGCCGTGCCCTCGAACTTCGTGTACACATCGAACACGTTCTGGCCGCCCCAGCGCGTGGAGTCCGGCTCGTCCTGGTACGACAGCATCCCCCACTCGTTATCGCGGGTCATCGGATCCACCGGGACACGCCGCAGGAACCTGAGCTTGCGGCCGGACTGATCGTTTGTGGCCGCCACGCCTTCAACCAGCGCCTCGAGATCGGGCGGATACCCCTCGCCATCCGGTTTCAGGTCCGTCGCTCCGATCTGCCCGGCATCAGCCGCGTCCTTGAAGTGATCGATCGCCGTGCGGATGTCGCGTAGGTTGCGGCGCAGCTCCGTCTCGCGCTGGCGCGTCGCCGTGACCCGCGCGAGCGGCATGATCGCCGACGCGAGGATCAGGAGGATCGTCGAGACGACCAGCAGCTCGATGAAGGTGTAGCCAGCCTGGGTGCCTGGTGCTGCCGGCGTCATTGGACGATGACGGTGACCGGCTGGAACTGCAGGCCCATGGCCGCCCCGCCAGGACCGGTCGCCGCGCCGCTCGTTGTGAGCGTCGTCGTGCCCGCCGCAACCGCGTCAAAGAGGACAGCCGCGAGGAGTCCCGTACCCGACGCGCCGGTCAAGTCCCCTGCGCGCGTCAACGTCATGTCGATCCGTCCCGCGTTCACCTGCTGGGTGAAGACGACGTCAATGCCGCCGGTTCGCAAGAAGCTGCCCTGCTGCACGGACCGGACGCGAAGCTTCATGGGGTCGTACAAGACCGTCAGCGACACCGTCGACAAGCCCAGCGCATTCGTCACTGAGATCGGAACCGTGTACGGACCGCCGCCCACACGGAGCGTGGGGGGCGGAGAGATGATGATCTGTGCCTGGCCGAGTCCTGGCGACGTGATCGGCACTTGAGCCGTGGGCCCTGGGGGCGCTGGCGACGCTGCCACGGGCGGCGCCACTGGAGCCGCTGCCGGCGCTACCGCTGGAGTGGGTCTCGCCGGGGTGACGACAACCGTGCCCGGGACCGGAGTGGATCCGGGCGGTGCCGCGACCTGCACGCCGCCTGGCCCAGTGAAGGTGCCCGCCGCCACGGGCGCGGCCGCTCCCGTGGCGGGCGCCGGCGTGGGCACAGGCTCCGCCTCCTCTGGCGCGGCGATGAGCGGCGGCGGGCCGCCGACGCCGAGGTTCTGCTGCGACCCGATGTAAATCGGGCTCAGGTCTGATTCCGTCAGTTCCTGCGTGCGCACGATGTGGGGCGTGAGCAGCATAATGATCTCGGTCTGGTCGCTCGTGATCTCGTTGCCCGAGAAGACCTGTTTGAGGAACGGCACATGGATCGCGCCGGGAAATCCCCGGACGGTGTTCGATTCGTTCTCCTGTATCAGTCCCGCGAGCAAAGTGGACTCGCCGTCGCGCAGGCGCAGGCGCGTCGTGAGCGTGCGCTGCACGAAGGTGGGCACGGTGACGCCCGCGACGCTCTTATCCGGGCCGACCGCGCTGTTGTCCAGGATGAGGTCGAGGATGATGTCGCCGTCGAGCGACACGCGCGGCGTCATCTCGATGTTGACGCCGACGTCCTTATACGTATACGAGCTGAGCGGGTTGACACCGGCGCCGCCGGTCGGAATCGGCGTGTAGCTGGTCGACACGACCGGAATCTGCTGGCCGAGCCTCAGCGTCAACTTGCTCCCCTCCGCGCCTCGCAACTGCGGCTTCGCGATCACCTTGGTGTGCGCGTCGGTCTCGAGAAATCGTACGACCGCGGTCGGCACGGCGAGATAGTAATCCGCCGTGCTCACGCCTCGTGAGATCGTGTTCAGATTGAAAGCCGGCGGCGACGTGACCCCGCTCGGCGCCGTCCCGGTCGTCGCCGTTCCGGTCTCAGTTCCTGGCGGCGTGGCCGTCGTGCCCGGCGCCACCACGGGCGAAAAGATGGCGCCGACCGCGTACTCCGACAGGTTCAAGCTGTAGCTCTTTGATCGGTTACGATCGACCTTGAGGATCTCGACGTCGACGATGATCTCGGCGCGCGGTTTATCATTCTACTGGATGACCCGATCGAGAATCTGCATCGCCGGACTTGTCGCCCGGACCGTGATGGTGTTGCTGGTCTTATTGACGGCGATCATCGGCTGCACGGCGATGCCCGGAATCCGAATCAGCTGACTGAGCGTCTGCGACAGCTCCGTGGGATCGGCGTTCGAAATGTGGAAGGTCCGGACGACCTGCTCGTCGTAGAGCGTGTGTTTCTGCTGCGTATTCGGAAAGACGAAGATTGATTGCGCGTTGACGATCTTGCACGACAACGCCGCCACCGTCAGAATCTGATTGAGCGCCTGCTCGAGCGTGACGCCGTCGAGCTGGACGGAGATCGGCCGGCCGTCGGCGACGTCGCGGTCGTACGTGAGGTTGATGCCTGTTGCGTTGGCAATGAAGCCGATCACGTCCCTGACCTGCGCGTTGGGGAATGAAAGTTTCAGCGGCTCGCGCGACGCTGGATTGAGGACCGGCTCGGGCGAGGCGGCGCGCACCCGCGCGCGCAGCTCTTCGATGGCCGGGCGCGGTCGGGCCGCCTCGATGCGAGTGCGAATCGTCTGCTCGAGGGTGGACACTTTGCCGATCACCGTCCGGTTGCTCGGATCGTATTCCGACGCCAGGCGGTACTCGCCGAGCGCCGCCTCGAGCTGGTCGCGATCTTCGAACTCCTTCGAGCGATCGAGATGGGCGCGCGAGGCGGCGACCATCGTGCGCCGCAGCGCGATCGCGTAGTCCGCATTCATCGGATCGGCCTGCATGACCCGGCGATACGCCGCGACGGCTTCGTCGAGATTGCCGGACTTCACCGCGTCCTGGCCGTGTTTGTACGCCTGGCTGGCGGCGCATCCGCTGACGACGATCGCCATTGCGAGAAGAATCCCGATTGCCCTCAACCGTCTGGTCGCAACGCCCCAATCTGCATCAAGTCAACCATCACTAATCTGAAATCAGTAATTCTAGGATCCACTAAGCCGAATGGTCCGCCGCCCGCGGCCGTCCAGATACGTGATCTCAATCGATTCCACGCCGATCTTCAAGATGCGATACTGCCCCACCACCACGTCGCCTTCGCGGCCGTGAAATGAATGTCCGGTCGAATCGACAAGTGCCGTAATCCGCCTCGATTGCGTCGGTGCCTCGACGATCCCAATGAACTTGAGTGGTATCGGGGACAACGCTGATGGACCGGCCGGCACGCCCGGAGTGTTGCGCACGAGCGATGGCGGCGCCGGCCTGAACCTGAACAGATCTCTCTCGCCTGAGATCGGGGTCGGCCGCGCGTTGGCGAGCACCCGAAGATGAACGTCCGGCGCGGTCTCCGGAGGTTCCGTGACCCGGGCTGATCGCGCAGCCCCCGCTCTTTCGTTCGACAATGACGCGGAGCCGCCGGACGTTGGCGACGTCGTAGTCTCCAGGGACGTGACTGCACGGTACAGCACAAACGCCAGCACCACAAGGACCAGACCCAGGGCGATCTCGCGCTGGCGCTCAGTCGCCATTAAGGCCCGTCCGGAAGTAGGCCGACAGTTCAAGCGACAGCGCAAGCGGCTTGTCGGGGTCGTTTTGCACCAGCGTCACGTCGTCGATAATCACGAACCCCGGCGTCGTCTCGAGGTCGTAGATGAACTGCCTGACGCTGTCGTAGTCGCCCTCGAGCACCATGCTGATGCGCAGCCGGCCGAGCCTCTGATCCCTTACCGCTTCGATCGTGGTGCGGCTGGCCTCATACCTGACGTTCGCCTTGCGCGCCAGCGCGGGAAGCGCGGCGTACGTCATCCGTCGCGCCGCGGATAAATCGGCCGGGAGCACTTTGTTATAGAACGTCGCCAGTTCCTGCTCCGCCAGCGTCTTGCCTGCGACCAGCGCGCGCGCCGCGGCTCGATTGGCCTCAGCCGCCTTGAGGTTCTGGCTCGCCACCAGGGCGCGATCCGCGGCCGAGGCCGATCGCACGCCGAACGGGCGAACGACCAGCGCATAGACGGCGATGTTCGCCAGCAGCGCGACGAGCAGCGGTGCGATGATCGACCGCTTCTCGTGAAGAATCCGCTGCAGAAGCGTCATGGCCTTTTCGCCTCAGGAGCGGGTGTCGCCTGCCGCGGCACGTAATGGCCCTGGAGGGTCGCCTCGAGCATGCCATCCGCATTGAAACGCTCGTCAATGGAGAGGAGTCTGCTGAAGGATCCGGCGCCCTCGAGGTTGCCGATTAGCTCGTCGACATCGTCGACGGACCCGGCGACGATGTTGATCGTCAGGACGAGGCCGCCCTTCTCGTCGAGCGTTGGACGGACGGCCACGATGCGAACGTTGTCGGGAAAGGTTGTCTCGAACTGATTGAGCAGATCGGTCCACGAGAAGGTGCGGCGGTCGATCAACGCATTGGCCTGGCGCGCTTCGGTCGACGCGAGCTCAATCTGCTGCAGGTCCACGCTTCCGCGCAGACGCGCGGCCTCGGCGCGAAGATCTCCGGCGCGCGCCTCGTCGCGTTTCGCCTCGGTCGCGAGTTCGGTGTCGGTCTGCGAATAGCGGATCACGAGGGCCACGTTGAACAGGGTCGCGGCCACCACGATCAGGGCGAGCAGCAGCAGCCAGAGCTGCACGGCGAGCTCGTTGTAGAAGGGCCGCGTCGACAAGTTGGAGCGGATCACGCGGCGCTCTTTCCAGGCTCGCGCCCGCGCAGCAGGACGCCGACGAGCGGGGCGAGGGTCTCCAGAAACGCCGGGCCCGCCGAGATGCGATCAGTGAGCGTCACGGCGGCGCGCGGGTCGACCGTGTCGACGGTCGCGGTGAGACGGTGCTGAAGGCTGCGACGCACCAACTCGACGTCGTCCGCATGACGGACGCCGGCGCCGACGGCGCCGGCAAGAAAGACGCGCTCGAAGCCGCCGCCGCCCAGCCGATCCTCGTAATACATCGCGGTCTGGTGCACGAGATCGGCCAGCGTGCCGTCGGTGTCGGCCGCGCGATTACGAAAGAAGATCACGTGCGGTCCCCGCAGAATCGCCAGCGTCACGTAACCCGGCGCGACGTTCACGAGCAGCCAGTCGCCGGCAGGGTGCTGCGAGGGGTGTTGCGCCGCGAGCACCGCGTTAATCACGTTGAAGGAGGCGAGGTCGACGACGCCGGCGTGGACGCCTTCGGCGGCGGCGAGCCGCTCGTATTCCACGATCACGTCGCGCCGCGCCAGTGAGACGACGAACTCCTGCCCGTCCGGCGACTGCTGTCCGGCGACGTAGCTGATCTGGGCCTCGTCGATCGGGAACGGCGCCGCCTTGCGGACTTGCCAGCGCACGAGCTCGTCGAGATCCTCCGTGCGCGCCGCCACCCGCTCGAACTTGACTAGCGAGACCTTTGCCACCGGATCCGGGACGACCAGGGCGATGCGACGGGGCCGCCCGATGCGCTCCAGCGCACGGCCGAGCGCGCCAGACACCGCCGGGCGATCGATGATGTTCGTGGCGGTCAGCGACGACACGAGCGCGCCGTCCGGCAGCGGCTCGAGGGCGTGGGCCGAGAGGGTCGGCTGCCCGCCACGCCATTCCAGCCTGGCGCCCGACACGTGCGTGGCGGCCATCTCCACGGCGGCGGTGGGACCGGACGTGTCACGGAGGGAGGAGAAGAGTGTCATTCGACGAACGTGACCTTGTTGACTTCGCGCAGCGTGGTGATGCCGAGCATGACGCGCTCGACGGCCGACTCGCGGAGGAAACGCATGCCTTCCTCGCGCGCGGCCTTCTTGATTTCCGCCGTCGGCCGCTTCTCCAGAATCATCTCGCGGATGGCATCGCTCAGATCAAGCAGCTCGCAGATGGCCGTCCGCCCCATATAGCCGGTACCGCCGCACTCGATACAGCCGATTCCCTCATGAAATGTCTGTGTCTTCTCGAGCGAGGGATCGAAGCCGGATTCCTCGAGGAGCGCGCGCGAGACCTTTACTGGGCGTTTACAGTGCTGGCAGATGTTGCGCACGAGCCGCTGCGCCAGCACGCAGTTGAGCGCCGACACGAATTGATACGCTTCGACGCCCATGTTCAGAAAGCGCCCGAGCACGTCGAGCACGTTATTGGCGTGGACCGTAGTGAACACCAGGTGGCCGGTGAGCGCCGAGTTGATGGCGATCTGCGCCGTCTCCGCGTCGCGAATTTCGCCGACCATGATCTTGTCCGGGTCGTGCCGCAGGATCGACCGCAGGCCGCGCGCGAAGGTGAGCCCCTTCTTCTCGTTGATCGGGATCTGCGTGATCCCCTTGAGCTGATATTCCACGGGATCTTCGATCGTGATGATCTTGTCCTCGGCCGAGCGGATTTCCGACAGCGCCGCGTAGAGCGTCGTCGTCTTGCCGCTGCCGGTCGGTCCGGTGACGAGCACCATGCCGTACGGCTCGGCGATGTACTTGCGGAACCGTTTCAGCTCCGCCTCCGGGAAGCCGAGGCTGTCGAGGCGCAGCTCGGTGAACTGCTCGCTGATCGATTCCTTGTCGAGGATGCGGATGACCGCGTCCTCGCCATGCACGCTCGGCATGATGGACACGCGGAAGTCGATCGTCTTGCCGGGCATCTTCAACCGGAAGCGTCCGTCCTGCGGGACGCGCTTCTCCGCGATGTCGAGCTCGGCCATGACCTTGATGCGGGAAATGATGGGGCTGTGAAACTGCTTCGCGATGGGCCGCATCGCCGGCTGCAGGACGCCATCGATCCGGTATTTCACGTGCACGGCGTCGTCCTGCGTTTCGATGTGGATGTCGCTCGCGCGACGCTGGATAGCAGCGTAGATCGTCGAGTCGACGAGCTTGATGACCGGATTGATGTCGCTCGTCAGCCGCTCGACCGTCAGGTTCTCGTCCCCAGAGTCATCGTCCTTGAGGAGCTGAAGATGAAATGTCTCAGTCGCTTCTTCGAGGACGCGCTGGGAGCTCTCGCCCTTCTTCAGGATCGACTCGATGGCGGAGCGTGGACCCACCGTAACTTTGATGGGCGTGGACAGCACGACCGCCAGCTCGTCGATCATCGGCAGATCGGTGGGATCGGGCACGACGATCTCAAGCGTCTTGCCGACACGGCGGTACGGGACGAAGCCGTATCGCAGCATCAGGTCGGCCGGAATCGACCGGAACAGTTCTTGGTCGATATGAAACGTCTCCATGTCCACGAACTCGAGGCGATACCGCTCCGCGAGCCGGCGTGCGTGCTCAAGCTCGGCGCCGCGATCGGCTTCGCTGACGAGCCCGGCCTCGGACTCCGCGTGAAGATCGGCGGCGCCCTGGAAGTGTGTCGATTTCGTGGCCATATCTATCGATGCCGGCTATTGCGAGAGCACCGAGCTCAACTGGAACAGCGGCATGTACAGCGCGAGCAGCAGGCCCGCGATCACGATGCCCATGATCACGAGCAGTACGGGCTCGACGAGCGTGACGAACCGCTCCATGTACGTGGCGATTTCCTCGTCAAAGAAGTCGGACACCGTATTGAGCATCTCCTGAAGCGCGCCGGTCGCCTCCCCCACTTCTGCCATTCGCACCGCGACATCGGGAAACGTCTTGCGCGCATCGAGCGCCGCGGCGAGCGACTCGCCCTCGCGCACGCGCGTCGCGACGATGTCGAGCTGTCCCGCCACGTGCCGATTGCCGACCGAACGCGCCGCGATGTCGAGCGCGTTGACGAGCGGAAGACCGCCGCCGAGCAGCGTCGCCAGCGTTCTCGTCATCTGAGACGTCGCAAATTTCCTGGCCATGGGGCCGAGGCCCGGAAGCGTGAGGACCAGACGGTCGAAGCGCGACTGCTGTCCTGCCTGCCGGAGCCAGAGAAAGATGGCCGCCCCTCCAGCCGCCACGGCGATCGCGACGAGCAGGAACTGCTCGCGAAGGAGCGTCGACACTGCCATGATGACCTGCGTCGCGAGCGGCAGTTGCGCCCCGAAGCCGGCGTAGAAGTCCGCGAACGCCGGCACCACCCTGAGGACGATGAGCGACACGAGCCCGAGCGCCAGCACAATCAGAATCGCCGGATACACCAGCGCCGAGACGATCTTTCGCTTGAGTGTCGCGATGACCTTCGCGTAGTCGACATAGCGGCGGAGGACGGCGTCCAGGTTGCCGCTCTGCTCGCCCGCCAGCAGCGACGCCGTATACACGCCGGAAAAGAGATCGCCATGCGCGGCAAATGCGTCGGAGAGCGCGATGCCGGACCGCACTCGCTCGTGCACATCGTTGAGGACGGCGCGAAAGACCGGCGATGTCACCCGTCGCTTGAGCAGATCGAGCGCCTGGACGAGCGGCAGGCCGGCCTTGAGCAGCGTCGCCAGTTCCTGATTGAAGATCAGAAATTCCCGCTCGTTGATCGACCGCGATTGCGGGAGCCGGAGCGAAATGCCCGCGATGGCGCCCTTGGCCTGAATCGCCAGGACGTACAAGCCCTTCCCTTCCAGTTCGTGGCGAAGCTTCGCCTCGTTCTCGGCGATGTACATACCCTCGATAATTTCACCGCTGGGCGAGGCGATGCGGCAGCGAAATTCCACGCTCAATGGACGGTTTGACGGGCACGGTTGGCATCAAATTATACCAAGTTATCCGGACTCTTTTGTACGAGATAGATCCGAGACCGTGGTCAAGGCTTGCCTGGCCTGAGCGGAAAGCGAAGGCAGCCGGACCGTGTTCAGGATCGCCCGACGATCTGGAGGACACGCGAGACGTAGTGGTGCGTGTCCGCGTAGGGCGGAATGCCGCCGAAACGCTCAACTGCCGCGTCCCCGGCGTTGTACGCGGCCAGCGCCCGCGGATACCGCGCCAGCAGCGACTTGAGGTGCTTGATGCCGGCTTCGATGTTCGCGGCCGGATCGTAAGGATTGGCGACCGCGTAGTGGCGAGCCGTCGCGGGCATCAACTGCATCAGACTCATGGCGCCCTTCGCCGACCGGGCAAGTGGCCGGTACCCCGATTCCACCTCGATCACAGCCCGAACCAGCCTCGCGTCCACCCCTTCTCTCACGGCGACGCGATCGATGATGTCGGCGTACGGCGTGTGTGGATCGGGGGCAGGCACATCGATCGTCGCGTCCGGCTCTAGCCGGACCGTTCGTGCCGGTTCCGGGTACGGTGCTTCGTTAGGCGCCATCCGCGCGATGAGCGCCGGTTCGCAGACCATTTCCCCTCCGCTCCGCAGCGTTAGCACGAGCGAGCCACCCTCGCTCCGGTGACTCCTGACGTTGAGGGTGCGACCGCTCGCGAAAAAGACCAGTTCCACGCGCACGGGAGTCGCGACCGCGAGGAAGCTCAGCGCGACAAAAACATATCTTGCGTGCAAGAGAGTCCCATTACAACAGGGATTCTCGGCGGGGACGGCTGGGCTCGAACCCGGACCGTATAGGGTGGATATCGATCCACCCCGTTGTCGGGGGCGACGACAATGCGCTCGCCGGTCAGGAACGTCAGCTTGTAGCTCGTCCAGTAGTCGGCAAAGGCCGCCCGCACGCCGCTCCGATCGAGGCACCGGATGGTCGCGGCCGATTGTGTGTCCGGCGCGAGTTCGCGATACCACGCGCGTTGTTCCAGTCCGAAGAGCGTGAGCATCATGGCGAGCGATATCGCGCCGGCGACGCGGCTCCGCCGGAATATCCGCCAGACTCCGAGCGCGAGCACGACAGCCAATGCGCCGGACAGCGGCATCAGATAACGATACGACTGCGCGTCGATAAACGCCCCGCTCACGAGGAAGATCACCGGCGTGGTGAGCACGAGGAAATGAAACAGCGGCGTAGACGGCCGTTCCCTGAGCGCCACGCCCGACGCGACGATCGCGAACACGAGCGGCAGCCCGAGCCAGAACGGCACCGGCAGCCAGCCGGTCGCGGGACTCCTGAAGCCAAGCACGATGGGTACGATCTGACGGGCGAACGGCGAGATGGCGGCGGAGAGGCCGGCAAGATCCGTGCGCGTGATGGGGGGCGATCCGCCGCCGGTGGCATACGCGGCCAGCGCTGGCGCGTAGCCGACGGCGAAGGCGAGCGCGGCTGCTGAGATCAGCGAGCGTGTCGCACGGCTCTCGATCGTTGACAGCGGGACGGCACGCGCCACGACAACGATCACCAGCAGTCCCGCGGCGATATGCCAGAGCTTCTGCGGGTGATGCACGCCGATGCGAACGCCAAGCGCCGCCGCATCGAATCCGCCCGTCAGGAATGCCACGGCGCCGAGCGCGACATACGCAACCGCGACGACGGCGAGCCCGGCGGTGAGCGTCCGCAGCCACGCCGGGATCTCGCGCGCGGCCACCACGGACTCGAGGATCTTGCGACGCTGCGGGAGTGAATGGAGAACGGCCAGCCCCAGCGCGATCCAGTAGTAAATGATGTACTGGTGCACCCACAGTCCGAAGCCGGCCGCGGCCGAGGCGGCCACGAAGGCCCCGCGTGAGCCTGTCCGCCGCCAGATGTCGAATCCCAGACACATGACGGTGCCCGCAAGCAGCGTCATCACGACTTCCGCGTTCGCGCTGAGGCTCCACAGGACGAGCGACGGCGGACCGAGCACCAGGAACCCCGTCGCCATCCAGGCGATCGCCCGCGAAAACAGCCGCTCGACAAGGACGAACTGGAGGCAGACGAACAGGGCGAAGCAGGCGAGCGTCACGCTCTTGAGCGCGACCACGCTCGGGCCGGTGACGGCAAACACGGCCGCCGCGAGATACACCTCCGGTACGCCCTTGTAGTGCTGTCCCCAGAGAAACGCCGGGTACTCACCTTGAAGAACGTGGCTGGCCATCAGCCCTTCCACAGCCTCGTCGGAGTCGAAGAAGCGATCGCCGTGGAGGAGAAACGGCGCCCGAGCGACGATGACGAGCGCCGCGATGAGCAGGAGCTGGAGGAGCCGGCGGGCGTCAGCCGACCGGTTGGATGAACGCATGGAACACGCGGATGCCGAGCTCGCGCGAATCCTTGCTGGCCCCGCCGCTGACTTGCATGGGGACGAACGTCTTGTCGACCGTGACCTGAAGCTCGGCCATCTCAGCGGCGCCCATCTGATCCGCTTTGAGCGGGATCCGTCGCAGGATCTGCTTCTGGGGCGTCAGCTCGAATTCGTCGAGCACGGTGCCGCCAAGCGTGACGGTCACTTTCTGGTTTTCGTTGAACGCGCCGCCCGGGTTATCGACGTCGAGGTAAAACGAGGCGTCCTTCCTGGGATTCCTGAACGCGAGCGTGGCCTGCTTCTTGGTCCAGTGCCACTCAGTGGACGCGTTGTGCTCGGCCATTTCGGCCGCATACCAGCCATCCGTGAACACGGTGAGGAGGTTCTCGCTCTGTGGTTGCAGCTGCAGCGTTCCAGCCGTGTAGGCGCGCTGCCCGGCATCCTCACCGTCGAGCGTGAGCCGGGTCCCGGTCCTGGGCGAATATAGACCGACCTGCAACCCGGCGTCGCCGATGTACGGGTAGATCGGCACGAACACCGTACGCGTGTACTCGACCGTCTGCCCCGGCATCCACTCGGTCGTCGGCGTCGGCGGATCGTGATCGTCTGTCCACATCAGCTCATCGTCGGCATCGACCACGTGGAGCATGACGCGGTACGCCTCGTTGAATGTCGCGCCGCTGGCGACGACGAACGTGTACGTGATGTCGAGCGGACTGCCGAGCGGCGCCGCCTGGCGATTCACGGCGACCGAGGCCGTCGCGACCGGTGGCGTCGGCGGCTCCTTGCGGCTGCACGCGGCGAGGAAAATCGTCGCCACCACGAGCGCCGCCACGGACATCGATGCGGATGCGGGTGATGTCGAGCGGAAGGACATAGTCATGGGGGTCCTTGGAACGGGCGGTCGATCGCGCCAGGGTGATGGTAGTTCAGTTGCCGCATCTGTCGTAATCTGTTAGAGTTCCGCGCGAGCGCCTCCCCCCGAACACGCACGAGTACACAAACGAATGTCGTCTGAAGCGCTGGGACTCATCGAAACAAAGGGACTGATTGGATCGATCGAGGCGGCCGATGCGATGGTCAAGGCCGCCAGCGTCACGCTGATCGGCAAGGAGTACATCGGCGCCGGGTACGTGACGGTCATGGTCCGTGGCGATGTCGGGGCCGTGAAGGCCGCGACTGACGCCGGAGCCGCCGCCGCGCGCCGCGCCGGCGAGCTCGTGTCGGTGCACGTCATCCCGCGGCCGCACAGCGAGGTGGAACGGATACTGCCGAAAGGAACGTAGCCGCCAGACGAACCTGAGCGACGCCGACCATGGCCGAGTCCCCTACCCCGCCCACCGATCTCGATCTCGCCTCCATCGCGGAAGCGCGTGCCATGGCGCGGCGGGCCAAGCAGGCGTGGCTGGAGCTGGCGGAATTCAGCCAGGAGCGCATCGACACGATCGTCGACGCGACGGCGGAGGCCGCAACCGCCCAGGCCGAGGCATTCGCGCGGCTCGCCGTCGAGGAAACGGGCTACGGGCTCGTCGCCGACAAGATCCAGAAGAACCTGTTCTGCTCGCAGAAGGTCTACGACTTCATCCGTCCCATGAAAACCGTCGGCGTGGTGGCGCGCGACGACGACAAGCGCGTGATTGAGATTGCCGAACCATTCGGCGTCGTCGCCGCCGTCGTCCCGTCGACCAACCCGACCTCGACGGCGATCTACAAGATCCTGATTGCCATGAAGGCGAGATGCGCGATCGTGCTGAGTCCGCATCCCTCGGCGGTGAGGTGCATCACGCGCGTCGCCGAGGTGATGGACGACGCGGCGCGGCGAGCCGGTGCTCCAGCCGGCGCCATTAACTGGATGACTGTCGTCACGCTCGAAGGGACGAACGAGCTGATGAAGCACCGCGACGTCGCCGTCATTCTGGCGACGGGCGGGATGGGCCTGGTGCGCGCGGCGTACAGCGCGGGCAAGCCGGCGTACGGCGTGGGACCGGGCAACGCGCCGGCGTATATCGAGCGGACTGCGAACGTGAAGAAAGCCGTTCGCGACATCATCGCCGGCAAGACGTTCGACAATGGCGTCCTCTGCTCCTCTGAAAATTCCGTCGTCGTCGACCAGCCGATCGCGGAGGACGTCAAGCGCGAGTTTCAGGGGCTGGGCGGCTACTTCATGAATGCCGCAGAGACGGATGCGGTGGCGCGGCTGCTGGTGACGCCGAAGCGGCTGCCGAATCCGGCGCTGGTCGGCAAGACCGCCACGTTCATCGCGGAAGCGTGTGGCCTCACGCTTCCGCCGGAGACGCGCGTGCTTCTCGCGCCGCTCCAGGGCGTGGGACGTGACTATCCCCTCTCGATCGAAAAGCTGTGCCCTGTTCTTTCCTTCTACGTCGTCAGCGACTGGCGCGAGGGCTGCGAACGGTGCAAGGAGATCCTGCGGTACGGCGGAATGGGCCATACCATGTCCATCCACTCGCAGAACGATCAGGTCATTCTCGAGTTCGGCCTCAAGAAGCCGGCGTTCCGCATCTGCGTCAACACGCCGACGACGCTCGGTTCCATTGGTCTCACGACCGGGCTCGATCCCGCCATGACGCTCGGATGCGGCGGCTATGGCGGCAACATCACGTCGGACAACATCTCGCCGAAACATCTGCTGAACATCAAGCGGCTGGCGTATGAGATCGTGCCCTGGGTCAGCCGTTCGACGCGGGAAGCCCGGGAAGGGGCGTCGAGAGAGATGGCGACGACAGCGGCGCCTGCCTCGTCGCCGTCGGCCCCGGCTGGCGTGCCGCCGGCAGGCATCAACGCCCGAGTGCTCTCCCGGCGGATTGACGAATTTCTCGGCACCCGCGGTTACCGGGCCGAAGGTCGGGCTGGTTCATCGGTGGAGACGCCTTCGAGCGAGGTTCCACCACACGAGCCGCTGCTCGAGTTTGTCTGCGAAGAAGACGTGCGGCTTGCGATTCAGGCGGGCCGAAAGTTGTTGATCTCGGAGCGCGCCATCGTCACCCCTGCGGCCCGGGATCTCGCCGAAGAGCACAAGGTCATCACGTTCCCAACGTCCCTGTCCTGGCGCAACTAAGCTACCGGTTACGCAGTTTTGCCCCCTAAAGCACTGAGCGGCCTCCCGAGATTGTTCACAGCGCCCACGAGGTGAAAGCGCTGGCCGAAGGCGACGGTTTCACGGAAATAGAGATACGAGGCGGCGTCCATCGATCAGCTGTTGTCGGAGACGACCACGTTCGGTCCGCCCACGGCGCCGCCTGAGCTGACCGGAACAGTTCGGTTCGACCTCGAGACATCAGTCCACGATATTCCCATCCCCCTCAACCAGCGCGTGCTGGCGTACATCGAGCTATTCCAGGGCCGGCTACACGACTTCATCGAAGACGGCATGAAGCGCGGCGGCAAGTATCTGCCGATGATCCGGAACGTGTTCCGCGCTGAAGGGCTGCCGTTGGATCTGGCCTACGTGCCGCTCGTCGAGAGCGCGTTCAAGCCGAATGCGCTCTCGCGCGCCAAGGCCAAGGGCGTCTGGCAGTTCATGGTCGGGACCGCGGCGGACAATGGCCTCCGTCGCGATTGGTACATCGACGAGCGATCGGATCCTGGAAAGTCCACGCTGGCTGCGGGCAAGTACCTGCTGACGCTCTGGAGGATATTCGACGGGGACTGGCACTTCGCGCTGGCGTCATACAACGGTGGCCCGGGCAGAGTGCAGAAGGCGATCAAGCGCGCCGGAGGAATCGACGATTTCTGGAAGTTGTCCGCCAAGGTCAGGCTGCTGCCGCGCGAGACCCGCGAATACGTGCCGATGATTCTTGCCGCGATGGTCATCGCGAGAAATCCGGTTCAGTACGGATTCGCCTTTGAGCCGGAGACCGCATCCGCGTACGAAAAAGTCATCCTCGTCAAGCCGGTCGACCTACGGCGGATCGCCGAGTGGGCCGACACGACGATTGATAAGATTCAGGCGCTCAATCCCGAACTGCGGCGCTGGACGACGCCGGTGCGCGACACGCACGACGAGCTTGAAGGTGCCGGTGGGCACCTCCGAATCAGGTTGCCGCACGACTGACCGACGCGGCTGCGAGTGACTTACGCCGTGAAGCGGGGCGACACGCTCGGCTCGATCGCCAGATTGTTCAGGACCACGGTCGCCGCGCTCCAGACTTGGAATCCGCGGATTCCCGGCGATCGCATTGCGCCCGGCCAGCGCCTGACGGTCTACCGAATCACTAGCTAACGGGTCCTAGGCGCTTCGCGTCGATTTCTCAGAAGGCCCAGTCCTCGTTCGCAGCTGTTTGATCCCCTGCTCGATGCGCTCGGCCAGCTCGCGCTCGTTCTGGAGCGTGTGCAGCGTGCTGCGCGCTTCCTGAAGGGTGTACTCGAGCTGCGCGACCTTCTCGGTGACGTGATCCACCACAGCCTTCTGCTCGCCCAGCGCTTCGAGGTTGATTCGCACGTCGTCCAACATGTGCGCGAAGGCGTTCGCCTTCGACTGTACATCGTCAACAAGCTTCCTACGGGAATCGATCGCGGCGATCCGTTCGTCGGTTTCGGCGATACGTGACAGCAGCTCGTCGACCCTGGTTGCGAGCGCGGCCACATCGGCCCGGCTCTCGTTGACGTGCGCGAGATCGGCCTTGCTCCGCGCGGCGATCTGGTGCACCTGCTCGACTTCGGCCTTGACTGCGTTGATGAGCTGCTCGCGGCTCGTAATGGTCTGGATGTTTCTCTCGAGCCCGTCGGCGAGCTGCTTGATTTCCGCGAGCCGCGTCTCGACAACCGAGAGCTTCTTTTCGCCGAACGCCACCTGCGCACGGCGTCCCTCGAGCTGCTTGAACATGCCCTCCGCGCGAGTGATCTGATCTTCAGAGGCCTGAACCTGACCGACGGCGTCCCGTTGCCGGCTCTGCACGCGATCGAGCTCCGCGAGCAGCTCGTCCTTGACGGCGGATGAGCGCGCCAGTTCCTCGGAGAGCGTGTGCATCTGGCGCGTGCGCTCGGCCACCTCGGCCGCGACGGCTTTGCTCGCCTCCACCAGCTCGGCATACCGCTTCTGCTGCTCCGTGATGGTCGCCTCGTCGTATTTGATCGTGCCGATGCGCTCGTGCGCGGTCTTGATTTGCGTCCGCAGCACGTTGATCTCCGAGACGAGCGGCACCAGACGCGTCTGCGACGCACGCACGTCGACGAGCTTGTTCTGCGCGTCGCCCACCTGCTCGACGAGGCCGTCGCAGGCCGCCTTGAGCGTCTCAAGCTCCGTGTGACGGGCCAGCTGGTCTTCCAGCTTGCGGTCGACGTCGGCGCTGACGGCGTTGAGGCCGTTCAATCGCGATTCGAGCGTCTCGACGAACGGCACGCGGGCGGTCACGCGCGAAAGCTGCGCATCGAGCTCGGCCACCGCTCCGTTCAGACGCGTGGCCTTCTGGGTGCCCTCTTCGACCAGGGTCATCTTGCCCAGGATGGCGTCCATCTTGGCCTCGAGCTCCGGCGTGCGCGTGGCCAGCGCGATCATGCGCTCGTTGAACGCCTCGAGCGCGACGCGGTCCGAGCCGAGCTTGTCGCCCAGTTTGACGATTTCGGCGTGCGACTTGTAGAAGTCGAGAATCTCTTGGCGCAGCGATTCGAGATCCTGCCGCCTCTGCTTGAGCGACTCCATCTGGCCGGCGGTTTCCTTGGAGAGCTCGTCCACCTGGCCGAGCTGCTCGTGCAGCGAGTCGAGCGAGAGCTGTTTCTTCGTGAGATCGTCGCACTGCACGAAGAGCGAATCGAAGCGCGTCGTGAGGCCATCGACCTTCTGGGTCAGCGCGATCAGATTCTTGTCCTTGGCGGCCAGCGCGGCCATCCGGGTCTCCGCGTCCGAGACCGAGCCCTGGAGCGCGCGCACGCGCTCGTCGGACGACTCGAACTCCTTCTTTCTGACCGTCAGCGAGCCCACTTCGGACCGCAGCGACTTGAGCAGCGTCGACGAGTCGCGCTGCATCTTTGACGTCTCCAGCTAGATCTCCTGATTGAGCTTAGCGGCGGCATCCATCCGCTCGGCCGTGTCCGTCGAGAGCTTCTCGATGCGACCCATCATCTCGTCGGCCTTCGCGGTCTGCTTCATTCCTTCGCTCAGCTTGCCGATCTGGACGTCCATGGCCCAGACCATCTCGTTGACACGATTGGCTTCGACGACGGCGCGCTCCACCGTCTGCTGCTGGCTTTCGAGCGCCTTGGCTTTGCGCGAGACGTGCTCGGCGAGCCCGTTCAATCCTGCGAGGCGCTTTTCGGTGCTCTGGCTCAGCTCGTGGAGCTGCGCGAGCGGCACGAGTTTTTTCTCGATGTCCTTGACGGTCGTCATCGCCGCGGCCGTGTCCTCTCGAGCTTCGCGGGAGGTGTCGCGGATCTTGCCGTAGTCCTGCGTCAGCGACGTGGCCGTCGTGCGGATCTGATCCAGTTCGGTCTTGACCGCGCTCGCCTGCACCGTGGCCTGCTTGACCTCGCCTTCCGCCGCACGGAGCTGGCCGCGGAGCTCTTCGAGAATGGCGCGCTCTTTCTTCAAGGTGTCGAGCGTCGCCTGCGTCTGCAGCGCCTGGGACGAGAGGTGCTGGACCGCTTCGCGGTGTTTCTGAAGCTCGCCGTCTGGACCGATCGCCTTCTGCGTGGTCAACTCGGCCTGCTTGGCCGCGTCGTTCAGGGCCTGAATGCGCCTGTCGATCTGCTTGAGCTCCTTCGCGCGATCGTCGAGCGCCGAGATGCTCTTCGTGATCTCGTCGAGCTTCGTCGCGGCGCCGGTCGCCTTCTCCATCACCTGATCGAGCGTCTTGCCGAGTGGCGCGAGCTTGGCGCTGCGTGCGGTCAGCGTGGTCAGCATCGTGCTGAGGGCACTGCGCTCTTCGCGCGCCGAGGTAATGAGCAGTTGCAGCTCGTCGGTCTGCTTCTGGACCTGCTTATCCCTGCCGCTCGTCATGCTCCGGAAAGCGTCCAACATCGTTTGGCTCCCGTCAGGATATCGGCGTTACCAGAAACCAACCCTAGGGTCGGTTTCGAGGGTGCTCAGTTATTGCACACGGTTGTACGGATGACCTTGCGATTACACGAGGTGCCGGGCGCTAAATCGAGCCAAGTGATTGAAAAGAGAGGGTTCGGCCGATGCCACGGGCTTTGCATCGGAAGCGGCAGGTCTCAAGACCTGCGCTACATCCACCAATGCTCGCCAGTCTTCGTACGGCGGCCGTCTTCGGCATCGAGGCGTGTCCCGTCCAGGTCGAAGTCGACGTCTCGTTCGGATTTCCCGGCTTTACGATGGTCGGCCTGCCCGACGCCGGCGTTCGCGAAAGTCGCGATCGCGTTCGCACCGCCATCCGCAATTCGGGCTTTGAGTTCCCCGCCCATCGCATCACGGTGAATCTTGCCCCTGCCGCCGTGCGAAAGGCGGGCGCGTCCTTCGACCTGCCGATCGCGCTCGGTATCCTGGTGGCGCAGGGCGTGGTCGAACGGCGCGAAATCGCCGCTTGGGTGATCCTCGGCGAGCTGTCGCTCGACGGTTCGATCCATCCGACGAGAGGCGTGCTGTCTGTCGCCGCAGCCGCGAAACGCGACGGCATGGCTGCCATCCTTCTTCCAGCGGCGAACGCCGGGGAAGCCGCAGTCGTCTCGAGGCTGCATGTCTATGCCGTCTCGTCGCTCGCCGATGCGGTACGGGCCTTGAACGATCCCGCGGCGCGGCGTGCCACGCCTCCCCCGCCATGGCCTCGTCCCTCGTCGCGCCACTCGGCGGATCTTGTGGACGTCCGCGGCCAGCTCCTCGCGCGCCGCGCGCTCGAGATCGCATCCGCCAGCGGACACAATCTATTGCTCGTCGGGCCGCCTGGCGCCGGTAAGACGATGATAGCGAGGCGGGTGCCGGGCATCCTGCCGCCGCTGACGTTCGATGAAGCGATCGAGGTCACGGCGGTGCACTCGGTCGCCGGCGTGCTTCCGCGCGGCGCCGGACTGCTGACCGATCGCCCCTTTCGCGCGCCGCACCACATGATCTCCGACATCGCCCTGATCGGCGGCGGCGCGCAGGCGCGCCCAGGCGAGGTCAGCCTCACGCATCACGGCGTCCTCTTCCTCGACGAGATGCTCGAGTTCAGCCGCCATGTGCTGGAGGTGCTCCGCCAGCCGCTCGAGGACGGCAGCGTGGTCGTCGCACGCGCCGCGCGCACGGCCGTGTTCCCCGCGCGATTCGTGCTCGTGGGTGCGATGAATTCGTGTCCGTGCGGCTTCGCGACCGATCCGGCGCGCGAATGCCGCTGCACGCCGCATCAGGTCGCCCGGTATCGCAGCCGCCTGTCGGGACCGCTGCGCGATCGTCTGGACCTGACGGTCGACGTTCCGGCGCTGCCGCCAGACGTCCTTGGTGCGCTCGGAAGGACGGCGGCGGCTGAGTCGTCCGCGACTGTTCGCGCGCGCGTACGACCGCGTCCATAAGGTCGCGCGGACCATCGCCGATCTCCATGGCGCAGATACATGTCCACGCCGATCACATCGCGGAAGCGCTCCAGTTTCGAATGCCGCGACCCCGGCCTTCTATGATTAGATGGTACTATTCGGCCGACCGCGCTCGCTCGGGTTCGGCCAGCGCCGCAATCGCAAACCATGAGTACTCACGACCCCGAAGACCTCCGACGCATCTACGGGGCCCGTTTCTCAGCCGACCTCGAGTACCGCAAGCAAGTCTGGTCGGTGCTGGTCGCCGGCTGGTTCGGCCGATATATCCAGATGACGGACTCCGTGCTCGATCTTGGTTGCGGCTATGGCGAATTCATTAACAGCATCGAGTGCCGGAAGAAGTACGCGATGGATCTCAACCCGGACGCATCGCGGTTCCTCACGAAGGAGATTACGCTTTTCCTGCAGGATTGCTCCGCGCGCTGGCCACTTTCTGACGCCTCACTGGATGTAGTCTTCACGAGCAACTTCCTCGAGCATCTGCCAGACAAAGCCGCCGTGGGCCGCGCGCTGGATGAGATTGGCCGCTGTCTGCGTCCGGGTGGCCGCCTTGTCGCGATGGGGCCAAACATTAAGCACCTGCCTGGCGAGTACTGGGATTTCTGGGATCATTACGTGCCGCTCAGCGAAGCCTCGCTCAAGGAAGCGTTGATGACGCGGGGCTTTTCTGTCGACACGTGTGTCGATAAGTTCCTGCCCTACACCATGGCCACAGGGCGTCGGTACCCTCTCGCCTTCATCGGTACGTATCTGAAGCTGCCATTCGCCTGGCGCATCTTCGGCAAGCAATTTCTCGTCGTGGGAACCCGATCTTGGGGAACCGGAGCGTGAAGGTACCCTTTCGTAACCTTGTTCTTGTCACAGGCGCCTCCGGCCTCATAGGGAGCGAGGTGTCTAGCTATTTTGCCAAGTTGGGACATGCCGTCCATGGCGTCGACAACAACCAGCGCGCGGTCTTCTTCGGACCGCAGGGAGACACCCGCTGGAACCAGCAGCGGCTCGAGCGCGATCTCCCTACGTTCCGGCACCACGAGCTCGACATCCGCGACCGTCAGGGCGTCCTGGACCTCGTCGCAGCCCTGCGTCCATCGATGATCGTACATGCGGCCGCGCAGCCCTCCCACGATCGCGCGGCCGACATTCCCTTCGACGATTTCGACACCAACGCCGTGGGCACGTTGAACGTCCTCGAGGCCGCGCGCCGCAGTTGTCCGGAAAGCCCTTTCGTGTATCTGAGCACCAACAAGGTGTACGGCGACGGACCGAACCGAATCGCGCTTGCTGAGCAGAGTACCCGTTGGGACTACGCCGACCCGCAGTACGCCAATGGCATTCCTGAGATGTTCTCGATCGACCAGAACCTGCACAGTCTGTTCGGCGCGAGCAAGGTGGCGGCAGACGTGATGGTGCAGGAGTACGGCCGTTATTTCGGCATGCCCACCTGCTGCCTCAGGGGCGGCTGCCTGACGGGGCCCAACCACAGTGGCGTCGAGCTGCACGGCTTCCTCAGCTATCTGGTGCGGTGCAATCTCGAGGGCCGCGAGTATCAGGTCTTTGGCTACAAGGGCAAACAGGTCCGCGACAATATTCACAGCCTCGACGTCGCTCGCTTCATCCATGCGTTCGCCGACGCGCCGCGCAGCGGCGAGGTGTACAACCTCGGTGGCGGCAAGGCCAATTCGTGCAGTATTCTCGAAGCGTTTGCCCTGGTCGAGCAGAGATCTGGTCGGCGGCAGCGGTACACTTACGTTGAGACAAATCGCGTGGGCGACCACATTTGTTACTACAGCGACCTCAGGAAGATACAGGATCACTATCCAGGCTGGGACGTCACGGTCAGTCTTGAACAGACGACCACTCAGATCGTCGAGGCCTGGCAGCAGAAGCTCGTTTCGTGAAGATTCTCGTCACGGGCGCCTGCGGCTTCGTTGGGTCCACGCTGATTCGCCGGTGGGTCGAGCAGGGCGCCCACGAGATCGTCGGCCTCGACAACTTCATGCGCCCCGGCAGTGAGCAGAACCGGGCGGCGCTTCGCGCCCTCGGCGTCGCGGTCCGTCACGCCGACATCCGTCTTGCGTCCGACTTCGAGACTCTACCGGGCGTCGACGTCGTAGTGGACGCGGCGGCGAATCCGAGCGTCCTCGCCGGTATCGACGGACACACATCGAGCCGTCAACTCGTCGAGCACAATCTCATCGGCACGGTGAACGTCCTTGAGTATTGCCGTGCTCACCGGGCAACCCTGGTGGCGCTCAGCACGAGCCGGGTGTACGCGCTGACGCCCCTGGCCGGCTTGCCGGTTCGCGTCGTCGACGACGCATTTGAGCCGGACGAAGGCAGCCTCCTGCCGGCGGGCCTGACGTCGCAGGGCGTCGACGAAACGTTTTCAACGGCTTCGCCCGTATCACTCTACGGGGCGACCAAGCTGGCGAGCGAGCAGCTGGCGCTCGAGTACGGGTCGACCTACAATTTCCCCGTGTGGGTCAATCGCTGTGGCGTGCTCGCTGGCGCCGGGCAGTTCGGACGAGCCGACCAGGGCATCTTCGCCTATTGGGTGAACAGCTGGTTGCGCAAGCGCACGTTGCGCTACATCGGCTTCGGGGGCCGCGGGCACCAGGTCCGAGACTGCCTGCATCCGGCGGACCTCGTCCCACTGATCGATCGGCAGATCACGACGGGCGATCAGGACCTACCGCGCGTAACGAACGTGGGCGGCGGTGTTCAATCGGCCCGGTCCCTGGCCCAGCTGAGCGCGTGGTGCCGCAGTCGCCTCGGCGACCGTCCGGTGGAACCTGTCCTGGACACGCGTCCGTTCGACATCCCGTGGATGGTGCTCGATTCTTCGCTCGCCCGCGACCGTTGGAACTGGGCGCCGTTCAGAACCACCGAGAGCATCCTGGAAGAAATCCTCAACCACGCCACCCAGCACCCGGATTGGCTTGACCTCACCGGGTATGCCTAGCGTCATGGCCGAACTGGAGGTACGTCGTCCGCTACCGCCACTCGAAAGACTCTCCATAGTGATCCCGGCGCGAGACGAGGCAGGCTGCATCGCGTCCACGGTGGAGCACCTGCACGTCGAGCTGCGCATCCACAACGTGCCGTACGAGATCATCGTCGTGGACGATGGGAGTCAGGATGGGACGTGGGAGATTCTGGAGCGACTGAAGACAAGGGTCCCGGCGCTCGTACTGGTGCAGAATCCGGGTTCACATGGGTTCGGCCGGGCGATCGTGCACGGGCTGAGCCACATGACCGGCGACGCGGCGGTGGTGATGATGGCTGACGAGAGCGACGACTGCCGCGACGTCGTCCGCTATTGGCAGATGCTCAATCAGGGCTGGGAGTGCGTGTTTGGAAGCCGTTTTGTCGCCGGGGGGGGGACAATCGACTATCCGCCCTTGAAGCTGGTGCTCAATCGTCTGGTGAACTTCGGCATCCGCGTGCTGTTCCGCACGCCGCTCAACGACACCACCAACGCCTTCAAGGCGTACCGGCGGATCGTCATCGAAGGCTGTCAACCCCTTATCGCTCCACATTTCAATCTCACCGTCGAACTGCCGCTCAAAGCTATCGTTCGGGGCTATTCCTGGACGGTGATTCCGATTACCTGGCGCAACCGACGCACCGGAGAAGCGAAGCTGAAGCTGAGAGAGATGGGCAGCCGCTATCTCTTCATCATCCTCTACGTGTGGCTGGAGAAGTATTTCAGTCGGGGTGACTACCGGAAGCCGAGCGACTGACAAGACCGCGGGGTGACCGAAGGGTCGTCATGCGTACTGTGACCTCCGGACGATAGAAGAGCTCAGGCGAGAATCGGCCGACACTCAAGGCCTCGACTCCTAACCCCACGAGTTGCTGACCAGAGCCACGCCCGTCAGCGATTGCTGCCAGAGGATCACAGGATCCCACGACAAGAGGTGAGAGCAGGAACCCTTGGCGCGTCATCGACGGCATGATTTCGCAAACGAACGTCATTCCATCTCTCTCGAAAACGTGCAAGCTAACTGGGGCCGGCTTCAGAAGCATCCGCATCATCTTGCCGATAAATGTTTCACGCACGGAGATCTCGGCCCACACGATCGAGCCATCCACGGCGTCGATCGGGAGAAGTTGATCGAACCTCAGCTGGCGCACATCGGTGCCCTCGACACGCCACTCAGGGCCGGACACACGACGCAAGAGCGCACAATACCCCACTTGGCTCCGATACGAAAAATGGGTCGCGAGGCACAAGAGAGCTTTGCCATCGACCTCGGTGGGATAGCGCTGATCGACAGTTGACGGACCGCACCACAACACCTATTCCACTCCCGGGCGTTCCAACCAACTCTTATTCAGCTCTTGGAGTCGCCCGGTGTATGCCGCATAAGGTGTCATCGTCGGTTGCAGACTGAACGCGGCCGCGTTGCCCTCGAGGATGCCGATGTCGCCCGACAAAATGGCTCCCATCCCGGCAGTCTCCTGAGTTGGCAGCGGATGGGTCGCGCTCAGTCGCGCAAGTAAGCCGTGCCGCGTGGCGTTGAGCACCGAAGAGCCGTCCGACAGCAGCGTTAACAGACCGCGCCCTTCGGCTTGGGGCCGTGAATAGTCAGGCGAACCCGGCGCCGCGCGGAACAGCAGCATCACGATGCTGACGATGGCCGCTGCTGGCAGCACTGAACGCCATTGACGGTCCGACAGCACAGCGGCTACGACGAGCGGGGCGACCGCGCACATCCCCAACACATTGGAGACGATGTGTTGTGCGTCTGCGCGAACGAAGGCAGCCTGAAACAGTTGGCCGAACACCGCGGCTGGCACCAGGAACGCCACCCAGTGGCCAGACAGGCGTGGGGGGAACTTAAGAACAAGCGCCGCCAATAGGATGCCAGCGGCCGCAAGAAACAAGATCGCCGCCGGACCAGAAAAGCTCCACACGGCGAGACCATCCTTGAAGCCCCTGATAACATCTAGCCCGAGTCGTAGAAATGGGCCCAAGGACATCAGGGACTGCCCCGCGGCCAACCATGCACTGAGCACCCCGAACAGGAACCACGCAGTAAACACTAGACCGTGTCTTCGTGACTGGAACCACGACGCGAACATCAGAGCCGGCGCAATAGACCACGTGCTGATTTTCACCAGCGCGAGAAACCCGAGCGAGAAAGCCGAGATCGCGTCCGCCGGTGCGAACGTCATCCCGTTTCCCATAATCCATTCCACGCTGATCGCGATCGCTATGATATTGAAACAGAAAAGGGCAGGCGTCCACTCAGCCACGGGAATCACGGTCAACGGAAGAAGGACCACCGCCGTCCATAGACCCGGCAGGAATGCGCCTGGCTGATGAAGTCTCCGAACAAAGGACGAAGATACGAAACACTGTTATCGTCAGAATCAGCGTGTTTGCGAGCAGCATCCACCGGAACGTGGCGGGTTGGAACAGTGGCAGCCCAATGAACCCCCAAGGCCCATTAGGTGGAAGCGACGTCGGCACCCCATTGCAGTCGGCGAACGAAGCTCAGATGAATCAGGTGCTCGTAATAAGCCGTGGAAACAATGGGAGTGAATCGTACCGGGTTCGTCGGAGGGCTCATTGCTTGAGAGGATGGAGCCCATGGCACGACCGAGGAAGTATTCAGCTGAGGTACGAGAGCGGGCCATTCGGATGGTCCGCGAGCATGGTTCCGAGCATCCGTCGCAGTGGGCCGCGATCACGGCGATCGCGAGCAAGTTCGGCTGCACCGGTGAGACGCTGCGGAATTGGGTGCGCCAAGCCGAACGCGATACGGGTCAGCGGGGCGGCCTGACGACCGACGAGCGCCAGCGCCTGAAGGAACGGGAACGCGACAATCGCGAATTGAGACGCGCGCATGTCCGCGCCTAGTAAGGGAAAGGAGACGTTACTGTCACTCGATCGGTGACCAACCAGTCGCTGTCAGGTCGACACACAAGCCCGGACTCTGGCGTTCAGTCGATGAGCACGCCCAGCGCGAGACCAGCCGCGACGAGTTGTGACCCGCAATACTCTGCTTGACTGGCCTGGACGTAGAAGACCGCCCCCACACGCGAGGCACCGAACAGTGTATGTCCAAATGGCTCCGGCCTAACGACGTAGTTGACGCCTCGCTCTGTGAGCAGTGCTTCGGCTCGCCGTGCTTCCGCAAGGGTTGCAGCAAGGAAGATCTTCGTCAACTCCTGGCCACCAAACACATCAGGGTCCACGTGAGGCATAAGCTCGCAGTCTACCGGTCCTGCGTTGCCGCCGGCAAGCGACCTTCGACCTCCACATCGAGCTGTTCGTGGCCGTCCCGTCCTGGCGGCGCCACCGCTTGACTATCGAACCAGTTAACGGGCAGTAATGCTTCGCAAGGCTCGCGGAAGTCTTTCTCTGAATCGTACCGGGTTCGTCGGAGGGCTCATTGCTTGAGAGGATGGAGCCCATGGCACGACCGAGGAAGTATTCAGCTGAGGTTACGAGAGCGGGCCATTCGGATGGTCCGCGCGCATGGTCCCGAGCATCCGTCGCAGTGGGCCGCGATCACGGCGATCGCGAGCAAGTTCGGCTGCACCGGTGAGACGCTGCGGAATTGGGTGCGCCAGGCCGAACGCGATACGGGCCAGCGGGGCGGCCTGACGACCGACGAGCGCCAGCGCCTGAAGGAACGGGAACGCGACAATCGCGAATTGAGACGCGCGAATGAGATCTTGCGGAAGGCCTCCGCATATTTTGCCCAGGCGGCGCGCGACCGCCGAGTGAAGTAATGGTCCAGTTTATGGATGACCACCGGGTCACGTAGGGGGTTGAGCCGATCTGCGCGGTGTTGCCGATCGCCCCCTCGACGTATTTTCTGCACCACGCCCGGCAGGTGGACCCGCCGCCGCGGCCGGCGCGCGCCAAGCGCGACGACGACTTGCGGATCGCCATCCAGCGGGTCTGGGACGCGAATTGGCAGGCATACGGACCGCGGAAGGTCTGGCAGCAGCTCGGCCGCGAAGACGTCGACGTCGCGCGCTGTATGGTCGAGCGGCTGATGGGGGCGATGGGCTTGGCCGGCGCGGTCCGCGGCCGCGCATGGGTCACGACGCCCGCCGCTGCGACCGCCGGCGTGCGTCCCCCGGCTTTGGTCGACCGCCAGTTCACCGCGCCGCGGCCCAACCAGCTCTGGGTCTCCGACTTCCCCTACGTCGCCACGTGGAAAGGCTTCGTGTATGTCGCGTTCGTGATCGCTGTCTTCTCGCGGCGCATCGTCGGCGGGCGCGTGTCGGCGTCGCTGCGGACGGACTTCGTGCTCGATGCGCTCGAATAAGCGGTGTGCGAACGTGGCGCGGATCGCGTCAGCGGCCTGGTGCATCACAGCGACCGGGGTACGCAGTATCTGTCGATGCGGTACACCGACCGGCTCGCCGACGCCGGCATCGCGCCGTCGGTCGGCAGCCGAGGCGACTCCTATGACAATGCCCTCGCCGAGTCGGTGATTGGGCTCCTCAAGACGGAGGTGATTCGACGGCAAGGTCCGTGGCCGCATCTGGCGCAGGTGGAATTCGCGACGCTGGCGTGGGTGGATTGGTTCAACAACCGCCGGTTGCTCGAGCCCATCGGCTACGTGCCGCCTGCGGCATTCGACGCGCACTACTATGAGCAGGTTAAGGTGGCCTGACTCAACTAACTCGCCCTCCGGGATTCCCGGTACGATTCAGAGAGCGAATGGCACGGCCGCCACGACGACGAACGCCACGACGATCATGTTGACCAAGCCGAGCCAGACTCGCAGATACCATGTGGCCGCGAGTACGGCTAGAACCGCAAAGGTCCAGCGACCCAGATCGACGATCCGAGCGGCGAGGACAGTACGGTTTCGAGCCCGCCGCTGCGACAGAGCCCACGACGGCACGGGACTGTAGCGCCCGTCCTCGCTCGCCCAGGCCCACGTCATCTCGAAATCGCCGCCAAATTGGGCGTATTCGAGATGGACACGGTGTGGTCCGCGAACGAGCTGCACTCGTCCTGATCGCGTCTCGGCGCTGTGACTCCCCCCCCGTTGTCGACGACAAGCTGGCCATCAATATACAGCCGTGAACCATCGTCGGATGTTGTGACGAAGTTGTAGACGCCGGAACGGCCGACCGTGAGGTAACCCGTCTAGTACTTACTTGTACAGTTCGACGTTAATTACGTAGACTGGTGGCATGGGCCGTCCAGCCACGGCGATTGAGTTGACGCCAGAAGATCGCGCCACGTTGACTCAGCGTCTGCGCGCGCCCACCAGCGAGCAGCGCGTGGTCGTGCGCGCGCGCATCGTGCTGGCTGCCGCCGACGGGCAGTCGACCGACGGCATCGCTGAACAGTTGGCCCTGCGCCCGGCGACCGTGAGTAAGTGGCGGCACCGATTTGCGACGCAGGGCGTGGCCGGCCTGGCCGATGCGCCGCGCCCTGGCCCCAGCCGCCGCTACGACGCCGCGAGCGAGCGACGGATTTTGAAGCAGTTGGATGCGCCGCCATGGCATTCACTTGCGTCGTCGCCGATCCTGGTGCATCAGCACCGACCCGGAATTTGCGCCCAAGGCCGCCGACATCGTCGGCTTGTATCTCGCGCCGCCCGCCAACGCGGTCGTGATCTCGGTCGACGAGAAACCGCACATTCAAGCCCTGGAACGCGCCCAAGGCTACCTGCGGCTGCCGAACGGCACGGCGCTGCGCGGCTTCAGTCATGAGTACAAGCGCCACGGCACCAGTACGTTGTTCGCGGCACTGAATATCGCGACGGGGCAGCTCACGGCGGGGCACTACGCCCGGCGGCGCCGGCGCGAGTTCCTGGACTTCATGAACGACGTGGTCGCCGGGTACCCTGACCAGGAGTTGCATATCGTGTTGGACAACCTCAACACGCACAAACCGAAACACGACCGCTGGCTCGCGCGCCATCCCCGCGTGCATCTCCACTACACCCCCACGCGGGCCAGCTGGCTCAATCAAATCGAGTACTGGTTCAGTATCCTCAGTCGGCGGGCCTTGCAGGGCGCAAGCTTCACCTCGGTGCCGCAGTTACGCGAGGCCATCGACCGCTTCGTCAAGACCTACAATGCGCACGCCACGCCCTTCGAGTGGCGCAAGCGCGTGGTGCATTCCGTCGGGCTCAAGCATTGTTACGCCGATTTGCGCAGCTAAGTACTAGACGACGCTGAAGGCCGTGGGCTCCGTGCCACCCCAGCGCCGCCTGATCTGAGCGGTCGACGGCGTCGGGTCCGCGCCGGAATAGACGGGCGTCCCTGTCCATGTGGGATTGTCGTAGTACCGGGCGGCTAACCCATCACCCACCCGCAGTGCTGGACGTGCCACCCACGACAACACGCAGACGAGAGCGGCGACCAGTATAGAAACCGGGAGGCGCTTTCGGCGGGCGTCCATACCTTAACTCTAGGGCTACAATCCGCCTCGTGATCTCTCGCGTAGAGCCACAACAATATTGGCCGCAAGCCTCACTCGTGCGGCTCTCGGCGCGATTGTTCGGCGGCTGCTCTCCTCGGTATGAGCGACTGACAAAGCCGGATTAGCGGCGAGCGGCGCCGCATAGTCGCGGATCAGCACTTCGACCGTTGCGGGCCCGGCCGCAATCGTGCACCATTCGTCGGCTGGTTTCGTGAGAATCGCGACTACGCGTGTCTGAAGCGACATCAGGACTCCTCTTTTGATGGGCGATGAATCGAATAGACGCGTGAATCCGGGTCCGTGTATTCCAGCTTCAATCACGAACCGAACGCAGGCAGACGTTCTCCGACCAGACGCCATTCTTCCTGGGGGACCCAGCTACTGTGTACGACGACATAGGTCACGCCGAGTTGTGCAAGATGCCGAACGCTGTCTTCGCTGGGGAAGGTCCTGAGCTCGTCGTACAACTCCTCATGAAGGGCGGGCCGGATCCCGCTGTAGCCGTGCACCGTCTTCTGCCAGTGCGCCATGGAATGCAGCATGTAGTTCGAATGGTCTCGCTCGGACCGCGTGACTGGTACCTCCGCGATCGAGAAAGGCTTCTGCTGTCGCGCGACCCATAGGTCGGCCGCGGGGATATCGAGGCGGCATGGAATGCCCTCGAACGGGATTGCGGAAAATTCCGCGAGCAAAAGACCTCCGACCACGACGGCAGCCAGACGTCGAGGCGCGGGCGCGAGTCGCGCGGTCAGCCAATCGAATCCCACACCGGCCAGCACGGCGACTCCCAACAGGCCCACTACCATGAAGCGCGACGCCACGCGAATGAAGTTGAAGCCTGGCAGCCAGTAGACGAACTGCCATAAGCCGTACGGCGGTCCGATCGCCAGCGCTATGCAGACGATTGTCAGGAGCAGGTACAACGCGGTTGGCTTTCGGCGGTAAGGAGCGGCCCACGCTACCCATGCGTCCCAGCGGCTGGCCAGCCACGCGCGCAGCCACCAGACGATCGCGAGCCCCGCAAGGATCACCGACGCCCCACGAACCCACTCGAGGGTGCGGGCGATCATCATCGTCGCGTAGCCCACGGGTCGTCGCGAAAGCGCCCAGGAGGGCACGGTTCGGTACCTTCCTCCGTCGCCCTCGAGCGTCCAGGACAGATCGATGCCAGGTCTTTCGCTGAAGGGGACCTGCTCCAGCAGGATGCGGTGAGATCCTCTGCCCAGCAGCACGCTTCCGGTTTTCGGAGCGGCCGAGTGATCGGCTCCGTGGTTGATGACCAGCTGATTGTCGATGGACAATCGCGATTCTTCATCTGACGTGATGCCGAAGCCGTAGCGGCCTGGCTGCCCAATACTTAGGTAACCTGTCCACGCGACTTTCTCGTTGCCATGGTGCTGTGCTGTCAACCCGTCGCCGGCGCGCAAGAGCGGAGGCGCCATGCCAAGCAGGGCCCATATGAGCCCGGCGATCAGGAGGACAAGAAGGGGTCGCCTGCATTGAGACATCGCTTCGAACCAGCCACGCGAGTGCGGCCAGGCAGGTGCCGGTAGCTTGATTAACGTCGCGGAGCTCACGACGATGGCGACCAGGGCCAGAAGAACAGGCAGGAACCCCGGGAACAGCCATGCGGTCGCCCCGGCGTTGATGTCTTTGCTCGTGAAAAGTGATTACAGAAACATGTCCCCGCGTGTGGGCGACGCGAAAACATTCTGGATCGGAGTGCTCGACGTGTCGAGCACACGCCGAAGCCCTATCTCGACCTGGTTAATCCGATACGGAATCGCGAACAGGGCGACCGGTGCCAGCAGCAGCGCCCCGACCACACCGACGTCGCGCACGCGCCGCGCGAGCAAAATCGGCTCGCCGAGCGCGATTCGATACGCCAGCACGACGAGGATGGCGACGCTCGCAAACACGCCACCGTGACCACTCGTCAGCACCTGAAGCGTGAAAAACGCGATGGCCATTCGCAGATCGCGTTTTCGTCCATCGTCCAGGTATGCATGAAACGAAGCCAGTGCGAACGGAATCCACTGGACCGCCGTGAGATGAAGCTGACTGAAGCGAAGAAAGCGCGGCAGTGAAAACGCGAAGACGAGACCTGTCAGCATGGCGGCGGCCGCGCTCAACCCGACGCGGCGGCTGAGCACGTACGCGCCGAGGCCGCACAGCACGCATGACAGCAGCGAGACGACGTTGACGGCGAGTACTGGATTTCCG
The DNA here is from genome assembly GCA_965229885.1 of Vicinamibacterales bacterium. Classification (GTDB taxonomy): domain Bacteria; phylum Acidobacteriota; class Vicinamibacteria; order Vicinamibacterales; family CAVVIG01; genus DATLLJ01. The sequence continues at coordinate 1,858,853 of CBDDJX010000003.1, read as the reverse complement.
GCGAGCCACAGCACCGGCGCGGCGAAGAACGCGCTGCCGATCAGGTTTTCGGAGTATGCCAGCGAGTTGCGATTGGGATAGAAGATGTTCGCGTCGAAGATCGACAGCGGCTGGTGCACGAATGCGTGGACGTCCCATGCAGGGTCCACATGAACAGGTGGCTATCCGGATCGTCCGCAGGCAGCGTCCGATTGGCTGTCACCGACAGCGGGTAAGCGAGCAGGAACGTCAGTGCAACATATAGCGCGGCGGCCGCCCACGAGGTTTGTCGCGCTGTCATAAAGCCCTACTCGGTTTCGACCACGGGAAGATGATACACAGGATCCGCGATGCTACAATCCGCCCCGTGACGTCCGGTACGACTGCGATCCTTTCGATTCGCCAGAGGTTGACGTTGCATCGTGGAGCTCTCGTCGCAGCGACCGCGTCGGCGCTGTGCTTTCGCGGCTTATACGTGGCGACGGCCAGCGTCGCTCTATTTGTCAGTATGTTCTTTCTCCTCTCTGGCCTCGAGGTGCATGAGGGCACCCGTTGATTTCTAGCGACGGGCAACCACGGATGAGCTGGCCCGGCCGCGAGACGTGGCTCGCCGTGCTCCTCTTCACCGCGCTCACGATGTTGCTGGCGTATCCCCTCTCGCTGCACCCCTCCACCCTCCGGTTTGCGAGTGGCCCGGACGGCGAGATCGGATGGTACCTCCTGGGGTGGGACACGCACGCGTTGCTCCATAAGCCGTGGGCGATCTTCGATGCCAACATCTATTACCCGGAGCGCCTGACGCTCGCCTACGGCGAGAACATCATCGGCATCGCGTTCTTCGCGGCCCCAGTCATCTGGCTGACCGGTGACCTGCTGCTCGCGGCGAACTTCGCGGCCCTGCTGTCGTGCGTGCTCTGCGGCGTCGGCGCCTACGTCCTCGCTCGGCGCGTCGGCCTCAGCGTGGCCGCGGCGGTCGTCTGCGGGATCATCTTCGAGTGCGCCCCGCCGCGGTTCTTCCGCATCGAACAGATCAATCTCTCCAACGTGCAGTGGATCCCGTTCGGCCTCGCCGCGTTGCATGCCTACCTCGACGGCGGGCGGAAACGCGACCTGCGTCTGGCCGCAGGCTTCGTATCCCTGCAGGCGCTCTCGAGCGGCCACGGTGCGGTCTTCATGGGCGTGTCGCTGCTGCTGTTCCTCCTGTACCGTCTGCTCCTCGGCGAACCGCTGCTCGTGGCGAAGCGCGTCCAGGACCTGGGCGTGGCGGGGGCCCTGCTGCTCCTGCCGACCATCCTGGTGTTCCTGCCCTACCTTGCCGTGCAACAGGAGATTGGGCTGAGACGTGGTCTCGGCACCTGGGGAACCAACTACAGCTCGTTCATCGCCTCGCCGTCGCACGTGCACCAGTTCCTGCTCTCGCTCGTCACGAAGACGGACGTCAACGCCACGGCCCTGGCGTTCCTGTTCCCCGGATATCTGCCGATTGTGCTCGCGATCCCAGCCATCGTGCTGGGTGGCGCGGCGCTGGCGCGTAGAATGACGCTGCCGCAGCCGTCCCAGTGGGAGTTGTCGAGGCCGCTCGCCGCGCTCAAGGCGGTCTACCTGCGTCCGCTGCTGTGGCTGCTGACCGCGGCGGTGGCGTGGGCGCTCCTGAGCGCGGCGCGGCAAGCGGTGCCCGCGGGCACCGGACTGGCCGGACGTTACTATCCCAACGCGAAATGGGAGGGCCAGGCGGTGATGTCGGTCGTTGACCCACAGCCATCAACGGCGCAACTGGTGGAACGCTGGAACAACGAGCCGCCGCAGATATTCAGCGCCGCGTGGGACGGTTATCTCACCATCGTCCGGCCGGGACTGTATTTCTTCGCGACCACGTCCGAAGACCGCTCGCGGTTGTACATCGGCAAGGAGATCGTCGTCGACAACACGGGAGGTCATGCCAATGGACAAGCGGGCAGCATTCGGCTGGACCGGGGGCCGCACCGCGTCCTGCTGGAATACGTGCATGTCGAGGGACACCCCGCCCTGAAATGGGAGTGGGTGTTCGACGGCGACAGCGATAAAGCGTACAAAGTCGTGCCGCGCTGGGCCCTTTCGCAGCGACCGTTCAACACCGCGACGGTGATCGTCGCCCGCATCGTCGAGGCGGTTCGCGGCGCGTCAGCGATGCTGATCGTGCTCGCGGCCATCTGGTGTGTGCTGGCTTGGCCGATCCACCGGCGCGAGACCTGGGTCCAGTCGCTTGCGACGTACCGCCGCAATCCGACGGCTGTTTACTTTCTGCTGACGGCCGTCTGTGTGGGGCTCGCCCTGGGGCCTCCCTACGGCCTCTGGCAGTTCGTCTACTGGCTGCCAGGTTTCAACTTGATTCGCGTCTCGTCCCGCTTCATGGTGCCGGGCCTCCTGGGAATCGCGATACTGGCCGGGATTGGTTTCGACCGCATCAGCGGCCGACTGGCGCGCCGGCGACGCGCCGCCCTGGCCACCCTGGTCGCCGTCCTGCTGGTCGCGGAGTCCGCCGCGATCCCGTTGGGCGTTCAGCAGGGCAACGTGGAGATACCGGCCATCGATCGCTGGCTCGACAGCCAGCCGAAGCCGTTCGTCGTGGCCGAAGTGCCAGTGCAAGTTCTCGACAACCTCGGGGCCTTCGAACGACAGGAGACCGCGTACATGCTCCACTCCACCGCCCATTGGCAAAAAACCGTTCACGGCTACAGCGGATGGCAAACCCTGTTCCACCTGCGACTGTATGCGGAGATGCAGTCGTTTCCCGATGAGACGAGCATCACCAGCCTCTCTGATGTCGGCGTGACGCACATCGTGGTGCACACGGACTTGTACCCGCCGGGCGAATGGAGCCGGGTCGAGGAACGCCTCTCGGAGTTTTCGTCCCGGCTGCGCCTCGAACACGTGGAGGGCGCGGGGCGCGTGTACTCCCTGCTCAGGCCAGGCGCTGACGCCGTTCGCTGACCATTCAGAACTTCAGCGCGAGCTCAATCGCGTCGAGTTTGAAGCGCGAGATCAATCCATACCACTCGCGGACGCTGATCGTGCGCATGTTCCGTATCTGCCGGCGTCTGGCCAGCATGCGCGGCAAGCGGTACAGCGCAGCCAGCCGGGCCTGGACGAGCAGCACGCAGAGTCGCAACAGCGAGTATTCCTTCACGAATTCCGCAGACAGCCCCTGGTGGGTGTGGGCGGCGTACCCCTGCATGGCGTAGCGGTTCAGCGTAAACAGGGGCGAGACAAAGACGAGAAAGCGCGGCATCCACTTCCAGAGGCAATACAGACGGTTGCGCTCGACATGATAGGCCTTAAAGACGGAATAGTTACCGGCCGTTGCCGACTTCCGGTGGTGGACCCGTGTGCCGGGAACGTACCAGCATTTCCATCCCGCCAACTGCCCCCGCACTCCCAAGTCCAGGTCCTCGAAATAGCAAAAGGAGTCCTCGTCGAACCCGCCGATTCGATCGAGCATCAGTTTCCGCAGCGCGCAGGCGCAGCCGTGCGGCGCAAGCACCTCCTCGGGTCGATCGTACTGGCCCTGGTCTTTTTCCTGCCAACCTCGTGAACGCGACACGCCATCCGGATACAGGAGCAGGCCCGCGGAGTCGAAAATATGCGGTTTATCGGCCTGGACCACGCGGCAGGCGAGCTGTCCGACGTCCGGCTTGTCGGCGACGAACCGCATGAGCTCTTCTATGACATCTGGATCGCACACCGCGTCGGAGTTCATCAGGAAGACCCACTCGCCTCTCGCGGCTGCGAAGCCGACGTTGTTGCCGCGCGCGAAACCTTCATTCTTCGCGTTCCGGATGACCAGGAGCTTGTCGCCGAAGCAGCGTTCGGCCTGCTCCACGGAGCTGTCGGTGGAGCCGTTGTCCACGAGGATCACCTCGAGGGCCGGCCAGGTCTGGGCGAGGAGGGAGGCAAGCGCGTCCCGCAACATCGCGCCGCCATTCCAGTTGACGACGATCGCGCTGACGAGCGGCGTGTTCACGCGCTGGTGGTCGCAATGGCGGCGGGAGCCGCGGCCGGTTTCCTGCTCACGGCGACGAACTCGTTGTAGGTGAACAGCCTGCCAACCCAGCGGGGAAATGGAAACGAGAAGGCTCGTTCTGACTGGAATCCCAGCCGGTCGGAGATCCGGACCAGGCGCCCAAAGTCCATCAGCTCGACGTGAGTCGCATCGCTTCTGAATCCTGCTTCCTGCGGCGAGATCAAGATCAACCTGCCCCCAAGCCGCAACAGCGCCTCGTACTTCTGCAGGAGCGCGACGACCTGGTCCTCGGCCATATGTTCGGCGACATGCGCCAGCAGAATCGTGTCGAAGCGGCCCGGGCGATTGTACTCCGCCGAACGCTGGAACTCGTTGAGCGTGAACGCGGTCAGGCCCCGCGCCCTGGCGGCGCGCACGCAGCGTTCGTTGACGTCAACGCCCACGCTCGAGCCCGGCAGATGCAGAAGGTTGCGGCCGATCCCGCAACCGATGTCGAGGGTGGACCCGGGATCGAGGCGCCGCAGGTTCCAGCGGTACGGAGCCTGGACATCCAGCCACTGTTTCCACCGGGCCGTCTGGAGCCTGATGAGGCGCTCTGCGTAGTCTTCGCCGTGAGTTGCGATACCCGGGTCCCTGTCGTTCATCAGCGTGCCCCGTGCCATGGCAGCCCCGGCGATAGGGATGTCACCCACATCGGGGCAGTATAAGGGCGATTGCCGCAGAGCTTCGCTCGATCTTCGCATCGCCGATTTCAGCCTTGGGCGACCGATACCCCTGTAGTAGAGTAACGGAGCTTCGTTGCGGCTGCCCTCGTGGCTCCCCACTAATTTGACGACGCTGAATCGACCGATAAAGAGTAACTACGGCTATGCGCTCCAGACGTTACACCGTCCTGATTGCAGACCGCTCGAGCGGCGTCGTTAGCCGTGTCGGCCTCAGCCTGCGTCCGGCGGTCACGGTCGTGCTCGGCATTCTGTCGGTGCCGATCCTCTTGGGCCTCGGCGCGAAATGGAGTGCGCGGGCCGAAATCGTCCGGCTCGAGTCCGCCAATTCGCTGCTGCAGATCGAGAATGGAAACTACCGCGAGGCGACCGGCGAATTGACGGGTCAGATTCAGTCGCTCGAGGATGTCATCAACGATCTGGGCGAGCGCGCCACGCTCAACCCTGAACAGGCGCGCGCGATTCAGAAGCTTCCCGCGGTCGTGAAGGCGCGCGCGGAGGGCAATCCCGGCATTTTCGAGGAAGCCTGGTCGCTGTCGCTGCTTTCGTCACCGGAAGACACGTTTAGCGTGCTTCGTCACCTGCTGCAGGGGCTGGAGAATCGTCTCAGCTACGTGCGCCGCAGCGTTGAGAAACGCGAGGCGCTCGCCGCCGCGACGCCGTCCATCTGGCCGGCCCACGGCTGGTTGACTGGCACCTTCGGCGGACGCCCCGACCCGTTCACCGGCGAGCCGGATTTTCATCGGGGCATCGACATCTCGACCGGCAAGGGCAGCCAAGTCTACGCGGCGGCCGACGGCGCGGTCGAGTCTGCGGCCCGGGCCGGCCAGTATGGCAACCTGATCGTGCTCGCGCACGACTTCGGCCTGTCGACCCGTTACGGACATCTGAGCCGGTTCGACGTCCGCGCCGGACAGCTTGTCAAACGCGGTGACGTCATCGGCTATGTGGGTTCGACCGGCCGCTCAACCGGCGCGCACCTGCACTACGAGATCCTTGCCAACGGCAAGCAGATCAACCCGTTACGGCTCCTCACCAAGGCCGTCACCAGATAGAGCGTCCCGTCCGGGCGTGTTACAATTCCCGGATTCCCACGCGCAGGCCGTCCAGCGCTGTAGATGCTCGATACCTTTCTCGCCAAAGTCGTCGGCACCCAGAACGAACGTGAGCTGAAACGTCTGCGCCCGCTCGTCGCCGAGATCGGCGCGCTCGAGCCGTCAATTCAGGCGCTGTCCGACGAGCAGCTCCGCGCCAAGACCGCGGAATTCCGCGCGCGCATTATCGAGGGCGAGACGATCGACGACCTGCTCGTCGAGGCCTTCGCCGTCGTCCGCGAATCCGGCAGGCGCGTCCTGAACATGCGCCACTTCGATGTGCAGCTCATCGGCGGCGCCGTGCTTCACAAGGGCAAGATCGCGGAAATGAAGACCGGCGAGGGCAAGACGCTCGTCGCCACCCTTCCCGCGTATTTGAACGCGCTCGAGAGCAAGGGCGTCCACGTCGTCACCGTGAACGACTACCTGGCGAGACGCGACTCCGAGTGGATGGGCCGCGTCTATCGCTTCCTTGGGATGACCGTCGGCGTGATCCAGCACGACCTCAACGATGTCGAGCGCCAGGTCGCGTACGCCGCCGACATCACCTACGGCACAAACAACGAGTTCGGGTTCGATTATCTCCGCGACAACATGAAGTTCGAGCTGGCGCACTACGTGCAGCGCGGGCACCATTTTGCGATTGTCGACGAGGTGGACAGCATCCTCATCGACGAGGCGCGGACGCCGCTCATCATTTCGGGACCGGCGGAGGAATCGACCGACCTCTATTACCAGATCGATCGGGTGATCCCGCAACTCAAGAAGGGCGCCGTCGTACGGGGAGACACGAAAGCCGAGGATCGCGAGGCGCTCGAGGCCACGGGCGACTACATCGTCGACGAGAAGCACAAGACGGTGACGCTGACCGAGAGCGGCATGGCTAAGGCCGAACACCTCGTGCAGGGTCTCCAACAATTCAAGGACAGTCCCGCCGGCCTGTACGACCCAGAGAACATGCAGGTCCTTCACCACCTCAATCAGGCGCTGCGCGCCGACGTCATCTTTCACAAGGACGTGGATTACATGGTCAAGGACGGCGAGGTCGTGATCGTCGACGAGTTCACCGGCCGTCTGATGCCGGGCCGGCGATGGAGCGACGGCCTGCACCAGGCGGTGGAGGCGAAGGAGAAGGTCAAAATCGAGCGTGAGAATCAGACGCTCGCGACCGTCACGTTCCAGAATTACTTCCGTAAGTACAAGAAGCTCTCCGGCATGACCGGCACCGCCGACACCGAGGCCGAGGAGTTCAACAAGATCTACAAGCTGGACGTCGTCGTCATTCCGCCGAACCGGGTGTTGCGCCGCATCGAGAACCCGGACCTCATCTACCGGACGGAGGCGGAAAAGTGGGACGCGATCGTCTCGGAAATCCTCGAGGAGCATGCGAAGGGCCGGCCGCTCCTTGTCGGCACGGTCTCGATCGAGAAATCCGAAAAGCTGTCGTCGCTGCTCGACAGGCGCGGCCTGAAGCGCGGCACGACGACTGGCGGCGGCGCCGACAAGCACGTCGTGCTGAACGCCAGGTACCACGCGCAGGAAGCGGAATACGTCGCGCAGGCTGGCCGAAAAGGCGCCGTGACGATCGCGACGAACATGGCCGGTCGCGGCACGGACATTCTGCTCGGCGGCAACCCCGAGTTCATGACGCGCCAGCAGGCTCTCGCGGAAGAGATCGCCAAACGGCTGCCCAAGGGCGAGGAACGGCTCGTTGAGGACGAGCAGTTCCTGTACTTCTTCCACGTCGATGCGTTCTACCGGGTGCCGACAGTCGCGTACGAGCGCATCTTCGACCACTTCAAGAAGCAGTGTGAGAAGGAGCACGACGACGTTGTGGCCCTGGACGGCCTGCACATCGTCGCGACCGAGCGCCACGAGGCGCGGCGCATCGACAATCAGCTGCGCGGCCGCGCCGGCCGGCAGGGCGATCCCGGCGCGTCGCAGTTCTATCTGTCCCTCGAGGACGATCTCATGCGCATCTTCGGGTCGGACCGCATCTCCGGGCTCATGCAGAAGCTCGGGATGGAAGAAGGGGTGCCGATCGAACACGGCATGGTCACGCGGGCGATCGAGCGGGCCCAGAAGCAGGTGGAGGGCCAGAATTTCTCGGTCCGCAAACATCTGCTCGAGTACGACGATGTCATGAACAAGCAACGCGAGAACATCTACGCGCTGCGGCGTGAAATCCTCGACGGGAAGGTCCGGCTGGGCGAGGCCGATGAAGACCTGGTCGGCACGCGTGAGTACCTCATGACGCTCGCGGAAGAGATTCTCGATTCGATGATCACCGCGTATGCCGAGCGCAAGGCCGACTTCGAGCAGTGGGATCTCGCAGCGCTCAAGCATGAGGTCGCTCGCGTCTATGCAATAGACGCGGGGCCGCTCGACTTCAGCGATCGCACATCCGATGAGATCCGCGAGATGCTGTGGGAGCGGATCGGGGCCTCCTACGATGAAAAAGAACAACTGGTCGGCCGCGAGATCCTGAAGCGCGTCGAGCGTGACATCATGCTGCAGATCGTCGACCAGCAGTGGAAGGATCACCTCTACAGCCTCGATCACCTGAAGGAAGGGATTGGCCTCCGCGGATACGGCCAGCGCGATCCGCTCGTCGAATACAAGAAGGAAAGCTTCGACCTCTTCCAGGCGATGAAGGCACGCATCGACGAGGAGATCGTCCGCTATCTGTGGTGGCTGCGGCCGGTTCTGAGCGAGGGCCAGGAGGCGCCGCTGGCGCGGCCGATCCGGCGCCCGAAGACACCGCTGATCTTGAGCGGCAGCGCGAGCGACGCGACGCCGGCCTTTGGCGGCGCCGCGCTGGCGCCCGGCGCCGCCCCGGTGCGGGGGAAGCAGCCCGCGCGCGTCGGCGGCGACGATGCGCCGGCACAGACGGTGCGGCGCGAGGAGCCGAAAGTCGGCAGAAACGATCCCTGTCCGTGCGGCAGCGGGAAGAAATATAAGAAGTGCCACGGAGCAGCAGCGTAATGAGCGGCAGTAGCGCGGCTCTTTAGACCTACTGGCGGCGGGGCCCACATATGGAACTCAAGACCGAATCGCCGTCGCTTCTGTCGATCGAATCGGGCCTGGCCACGGCGCTCACGTTTGACGACGTGCTGCTGGTGCCGAGGCATTCCGACGTGCTGCCGAATCAGGTGGACGTCAGCACGCACCTGACGCGCAACATCCGGCTGAACGTCCCGATTGCCAGCGCCGCCATGGACACGGTCACTGAGTCTGGCCTCGCGATTGCGATGGCCCAGCACGGCGGCATCGGCGTCATCCACAAGAACCTGTCGATTGAGGAGCAGGCGTCTGAGGTCGATCGGGTGAAGCGGTCGGAGAGCGGGATGATCGTCAACCCGATTACCCTCTCCCCCAGCAACCGCATCTCCGAAGCGCTCGATCTGATGAAGACGTTCAGCATCTCGGGCGTCCCCATTACCGAAGACGGCAGCAAAGAAGGGCGGCTCGTCGGTATCCTGACGAACCGCGACCTCCGATTCGAGACGAGCGTCACGCGTCCGATCTCGGATGTGATGACGCGCGAGAACCTCGTCACCGTGTCGGTGGGCACCACGCTCGACGCGGCGCGCGAGATTCTGCACAAGCACAAGATCGAGAAGCTCCTGATCGTCGACGGCCATTACCGGCTGAAGGGGCTCATCACCGTGAAGGATATGCAGAAGGCGGTGAAATATCCGAACGCGTCGAAGGATTCGCTGGGCCGGCTGCGCTGCGGCGCGGCCATCGGCGTGGCCCGTGACACGATGGAGCGCGCCGACGCGCTCGTGGCCGCGCACGTCGACGTGCTCGTGGTCGACACGGCCCACGGCCACGCGCAGGGCGTGCTCGACATGGTGCGCCAGGTTCGCCGGCGGTTTTCCGGCGTCGATCTGATCGCCGGCAATGTCGCAACCGCCGAAGCCACCGAAGCACTGATCGCCCTCGGCGTCGATGCAGTCAAGGTCGGGATTGGCGGCGGATCGATCTGCACGACCCGCGTCATCGCCGGCATCGGTGTGCTCATGATCACCTCCGTCATGGAGTGCGCGCGCGCCGCGACTCCCCGCGGCATCCCCGTGATCGCGGACGGCGGGATTCGCTTCTCCGGCGACGTGACGAAGGCCATCGCGGTCGGCGCGAGCACGGTGATGATTGGCAATCTCTTCGCGGGGACCGACGAGAGCCCTGGCGAGCTGATTCTCTACCAGGGCCGCAGCTTCAAGGAATACCGCGGCATGGGCTCGATCGGCGCCATGCGCCGTGGCAGCCGCGATCGGTATTTCCAGGACGAATTCAACCTGGACGCACCCGGCGGCACCGACAAGCTCGTGCCCGAAGGCATCGAGGGCCGTGTGGCGCATAAAGGCAGCGTCGCGGGCCTCATCTATCAGCTCGTCGGCGGTCTGCGGGCCGGCATGGGCTATTGCGGCTGCAAGAACATTCCCACGCTGCAGCGCGACGCGCGGCTGATTCGCATAACCGCGGCCGGGGTCCGCGAAAGCCACGTGCACGACGTGGCCATCACCAAGGAAGCGCCCAACTACAGATCCGAGTGAATGCGCCGATGCAGGCATGCGCGTGCGGCCGTGCATGGGCGCCTCACTGCATGGGTGCATTGTCGAGCGAGAGCCGTCGCTCAGTGACACTCGCGTGGTCAATCGTCACGCGGACAGCCTCCGGCGGCGGGTCCGGCAGTTTCTCCGCCCATTCAATCGCCAGCACCCCTTCGGCGGCAATCTCCCCCAGGCCGAGGTCTTCCACCTCGCGCGCGTCATTCAACCGATAGAGATCGGCGTGAAAGAGCGGCAGGCGGCCGCCTCGATATTCCTGGATCAGCGCAAACGTCGGACTGCTGACCTCGCCTGGCGGGATGCCGAGTCCCTCGGCGAGCCCGCGAACAAACGCCGTCTTCCCTGCTCCGAGGTCTCCGAATAGCAGGACCGTGCAGCCGGCCGACAGAGATGGCGCGAGATCGCGGCCTGCAGCGGCCGTTTCGATCTCTGAGCGTGTCGTGATTGACTGAGTCGTCATAGAAAGGTCCGACTGAAGCCGGGCACGACAGCAGGACGAAAGACCTGCCGTTTCAACTGGATTCACCGCGCTCGACCACTTTCCGCCGCGCGGTCAGCTCGAGGATCGCATCGCCGATGTGGCCCGCCAGATCGGCGGACGTCATCGCGACTTCCCCTTCGTCAGCCTCGGCGAGATCGCCGGCCATCCCGTGCAGATAGACCGCGACCTTGCACGCTGCTTCGGCGTCGAGCAACTGGGCGAGCCAGGCGGCAATCATGCCGGTCAGCACGTCACCCGTGCCGCCGGTGGCCATGCCGGGATTGCCGGTTGGATTGATGAACATCCGCTCGTCCGGGGTGGCGATGAGCGTGCGGTGGCCCTTCAGGACGACGTAGACGTGATGCGCGACGGCAAAATTGCGCGCGATCTCCAGGCGGCTCGCCTGCACCTCCTCGGTCGACATCCCGACAAGCCGCGCCATTTCGCCGGGATGCGGCGTGATAATGACGTCGCGGCCCTCGCGGCCCGCCAACCGATCGGGGTTCTCCCGGAACGCGTTCAACCCATCCGCATCGATGACGAGCGGCATCGTCGCGCGATCGACGAGCGCCGTGATGAAGCGCCGCGTGGCCGCGGCCTCGCCGAGGCCCGGGCCAAGCGCAATCACGTCGCGCGCCATGTCGAGCACGCGGTCCACATCGTCGAGATCGATCCCGGCATCCGCTCCGGGTCCCCCTGCGACCTCCCGGAGCGCCTCGGTCATGTACTCCGGTCCCATCGTGGCGACGATTGCCTGGCAGCTGGCCGGCGTCGCGATGGTCACGAGCCCCGCGCCAGACCGAAACGCGCCGACCGCGGCCAGATGGGCGGCGCCCGTCTTGCCGGGCGAGCCCGCGACGATGAGCACGCGGCCATAGTCGCCCTTGTGGCTTTCTGGTACGCGTGGCGTGACGAGCTCGCGCATGCCGTGGCGCGTCAGCAGCGCGACGCGCGGCCCCTCGAGACTGTCGATGACCTCAGCCGGAATGCCGATGTCGGCGATGACGATGTCGCCCGCGCGCGTTTCGCCTGGCGGAAGAATCAGCGGCAGCTTCGGCGCGCCGAGCGTGACGGTCGTATCCGCTTCGATCGACTCGCCGATCGGCTCGACGGCATCGGCTGAGAGGCCGGAGGGCACGTCGATCGACACGACCGTGATCCCCGCCGCGTTGACGTCGGCGATGGCCGATTCGATAAGGCCGGACACCGGTGCGTTGAGGCCGGTGCCGAAGATCGCGTCGACGATGATCGAACAGTCCCGGACCTCCGAGAAGTGCAGCTCCCAGGCCTGACTGTCGCCGATTTCGACGACGGTCACGCCGAGCCGTCCGAGGACCTCGAGGTTGATTCTGGCGTCGCCGCGCACGTCGGCGACGCGGCCCATCAGAAAGACCGATACGCTGACGCCGCGCTGCATCAGCGTGCGGGCGACGACAAAGCCGTCGCCGCCGTTGTTGCCGTGCCCGCACAACACTGCCACCTGGCGCTCGAGCAGCTCGCCGTGCATCGCTTCCATCGCCGCGACGACCTGCCGGCCGGCGTTTTCCATGAGCACGAGCGACGGGATACCAATCTCCTCGATCGTTCGCCGATCGGCCTCGCGCATCTGCGCGGAGTTCAGGACGCGCATGTGACTATCATGGACACGACGGATACTAACTTACCTGCGACCGCGGTTGCACGTGCCCGTAGACGATGCTACCGTCGTCGGCTGGTACGCGACTCGCAAGTGGCCTTCGAAGGCAGGAGGCCGGAATGAGGCCGCAAACAGTCGCAACGCGCCTGGAAGGGCTGGAGCTGAAAGTGGAAAGCCTCGAGAGGCTGCCCGAACGGATGCACGCGTTGGAATTGCAGATTCAGCAATTCCGAGAGAAAGTGCGCGTGGAGTTCTCAATAACCCGCGCCGACTTTCGGGCCGAGTTCCGCGCCGAGATCCGCGCTGGAAACGAAGAGACCCGGACGTACATGCGCGTGTTACACGACGAGGTGCTTTCGCGGATCGCTTTACTCGACGAACATCGGAACGGCCGGCCCCGTTCCGGACAATCCATCCACGCCAGGCGACGCCAGAAGAAGGACTGACCCCCTTTGCGGTGGATTGCCCCGCCGCGCAAGTGGTACCCTCGAAATCATGGCAGCGACGGTCAATGTCAACGGTCGCCTGTTCGATCAGGAGCACGCCGTCGTCTCGGTCTTCGATCACGGTTTCCTGTACGGCGAGGGCGTCTATGAGACGTGGCGCACGTACAACGGCCAGCCGTTTCTTTTCGATCGGCACATGCGGCGGCTGCGCAACTCGGCCGGCATGATCGCCCTGGCGATCCCGTTGACCGACGAGCAACTGGACGCTCGGTGCCGCGAGACGATCCGCGCCGCCGCCCTGGGCGGACGGCCACATCGCGACGCGTATGTGCGGATGCTCGTGACGCGCGGCGTCGGCGAGCTCTCGTACGATCCGGCAGGCTGCCCTTCCCCGTCAATTATTGTCATCGTCAAGCCGCACGTGGCACCTCCACCTGAGGTCTACGACCGCGGCGTCAACGTAGCGCTCGTGCCGATCATTCGCAATCACCCGGGGACGGTGAGTCCCCTCATCAAGTCGAACAATCTGTTGAACAACGCGTTGGCGATGCAGGAGGCGTTCCGGCGAGGAGCGTATGAAGGCGTCATGCGGAATTACCGTGGTGAGCTGGCCGAGTGCACGCAATCGAACCTGTTCATCGTCAAGGACGGCGCGGCATTGACGCCGCCGCTTGACGCCGGCCTGCTGCCGGGCATCACGCGCGAATTCGTGTTCGCGATCGGGGCCGGGGCCGGGATTCCGGTTCGAGAGGCGGTCCTGCACGACGCGGACCTGTTCGGCGCTGACGAAGCGTTTCTGACCAGCTCCACGCGCGAGCTTGTGCCGATCGCGCATGTCGACGATCGACCCATCGGCGCCGGCCGACCTGGGTCCGTTGCTCGCGCCCTGCTCGAACGATTCCGTGCCGGGGCCGAGGAGTTGACGCGCACCGTGCCGGGGTGTGTCTGAAGGCCCTTACGCTCTGCCATTCTTGATGTATTCCGCGATTGGCGGGCACGTGCACATCAGGTTCCGATCGCCGAAGGGATTGTCGATGCGTCCGACGCTCGGCCAGAACTTGCGCTCGCGGACGAACGCCAGCGGATAGGCGGCCTGCTCGCGTGAATAAGGGTGCGGCCAGCTGTCGGCGGACACGGCGGCCGCCGTGTGGGGCGCGTTCTTGAGCACGTTGTCCACCGGATCAGCCTTCCCGTCGACGACTGCCTCAATTTCCGAGCGAATCATGATCATCGCATCGCAGAATCGATCGAGCTCGGCTTTCGCTTCGCTCTCGGTCGGCTCGACCATCAGCGTCCCCACGACTGGAAACGACACCGTCGGCGCGTGAAACCCGTAGTCCATCAATCGCTTGGCGACATCCGTCTCGGTGATGTTCGCGACGCCGCTCGCCTGCTTCAGCGGGCGGAGATCGAAGATCATCTCGTGCGCCACACGACCGTTCTTCCGCGCGTAGAGCACCGGGTAGTGCGCCTCGAGGCGCGACTTGACGTAGTTCGCGTTGAGGATGGCTACACGGGTCGCGTCGGTCATCCCGCTTCCTCCGAGCATCTTCATGTACGCGTACGAGATGACGAGAATACTGGGACTGCCCCAGGGCGCGGCCGAGACCGCGTGAATCGCGCGGCCGCCGCCGGTCTTCACGATGGGATGCCCGGGCAGGTACGGCGCGAGGTGCGCGGCCACGCCGATGGGCCCCATCCCCGGACCGCCGCCGCCATGCGGGATGCTGAACGTCTTGTGCAGGTTCAGATGGCAGACGTCGGCGCCAATGGCCGCGGGACTCGTCAGCCCGACCTGCGCATTCATGTTCGCGCCGTCCATGTAGACCTGACCGCCGTGTCGATGGACGATCTCGCAGATGTCCTGGATGCCCTCCTCGAACACGCCGTGCGTTGACGGATACGTGACCATCAACGCGGCGAGTCGATCGCCGTGCTCTTCCGCCTTCTTCCGGAGATCGTCAACGTCGATGTCGCCCCAGGCCGTGCTCGCGACGACGATGACGCGCATGCCGGCCATGGCGGCGGTTGCCGGGTTCGTTCCGTGAGCCGACGCGGGAATCAGCACGACGTCGCGGCCGGTCTCGCCGCGATCGCGGAGGTACGCGCGGACGACCATGAGACCGGCGAACTCCCCCTGCGCGCCGGAGTTGGGTTGAAGCGACACGGCCGCAAATCCCGTAATCTCGCACAGCATCGCCTCCAGCTCTCGGAAGATCTGCTGGTACCCCGCCGTCTGGTCGACCGCCGCAAACGGGTGAAGCCGGTTGAATTCTGGCCAGGTGATCGGCAGCATCTCCGACGCCGCATTCAGCTTCATCGTGCAGGATCCGAGCGGGATCATCGACGTGTCGAGTCCAAGGTCCTTGCGCTCGAGGCCGCGGATGTAGCGCATCATTTCTGTTTCTGAGTGGTGGGCGTTGAAGACGGGATGAGTCAGGAACGAAGAGGTTCGAGCCAGGTTCCCGGGATATGCATCGGACGGACCAGAAGCGACCGGCCCGGCATGCCCGGCGACACCCGCTCTGAAGGCAGCGACGATCGCGGACATATCGTTATCGTCCACGGTCTCATCGAGCGCGACGTGGATCGTCCCGTCCCGTCGGTAGCCGAGGTTCAGCCGTGCCGCGACGGCGGCCTTCGCGATCTGCCCGACGGCCTGAACGCCTCCCGGCACTTCGAATCGAACAGTGTCGAAGTACTGCTCGTTCAACTGTCGGATGCCGAACCTGGACAGCTCGCGCTCCAGCCGCTGCGCGTACGCATGGACGCGTTGTGCGATCGCGGCGAGGCCATTCGGGCCGTGATACACCGCATACAACGCGGCAATGTTGGCGAGCAGCGCCTGCGCGGTACAGATATTCGACGTCGCCTTTTCGCGGCGGATGTGCTGCTCGCGGGTCTGCAGCGCCATGCGGTACGCCGCATGACCGTGCGCGTCCACTGAGACGCCGACGATGCGGCCTGGAACCTGTCGGATATGCGGCTCCCGCGTGGCGAAGAACGCGGCGTGCGGGCCGCCGTACCCAAGAGGCACGCCGAAGCGTTGAGCGCTGCCGTAGGCCACGTCGGCGCCTATTTCGCCTGGCGGTGCCAGCAGAACGAGACTCAATAGGTCCGTGCCGACCGCAACTACCACGCCGGCCGCCTTCGCCGTCGCCATGAAATCGCGCAGGTCATGAACCCGGCCGGCATCGTCCGGGGTCTGCACCAGCGCGCCGAATACGCGATCGCCGAACGCGGCCGCTTTGAAATCGCCAACGATCACCTCGATGCCGAGCGGCGCCGCGCGGGTGATTAAGAGGTCGATCGTCTGTGCGAAGCACGAGTCGGCAACGAAGAACTGCGCTGGCCCCGCCATCCCTTCGATCCGGCGGGCCTGCACGCGATGGAGCATCGCCATGGCCTCGGCCGCAGCGGTCGCTTCGTCCAGCAGCGAGGCGTTGGTGACCTCCATCCCCGTCAGATCGCTGACCATCGTCTGGAACGTGAGAAGCGTTTCGAGGCGGCCTTGTGCGATTTCGGCCTGATAGGGGGTGTACGGCGTGTACCAGCCGGGATTCTCCAGGACGTTCCGCACGATGACGCTCGGCGTGATGCAGTCGTAATAACCGAGGCCGAGAAACGACCGGAATATCTGGTTGCGCGACGCGGTCTCCCGCAGCTCGCGGAGGAACTGGTGCTCGCTCAATCCTTCCGGCAGGTTGAGCGGCCTGGCGCGCCTGATGCGCGCGGGGATGGCCTGGTCCATGAGCGCATCGAGCGATGGTGCGCCGATGACTTTCAGCATCGCGTCGCGCTCGTCAGGACCGGGTCCGATATGGCGGGATTGAAAGCGTTCGTGATCGAAAATCATGTTGGGGCGTGCGCAGGTCTGAAGATCTGCGCTACTTGGTGAGGTCTGCGTATTGCGTCGCGTCGAGAAGCGTCGCCGCCTCGGTGGCGTCAGCCAGTTTGAGGACGACCATCCAGCTTCCGTGGGGATCCGAGTTGACGGCGTCAGGCTTGCCCCTGAGTGCGGTGTTCACCTCGACGACCTCGCCCGACAAAGGGGCGTACAGTTCAGATACGGCCTTGACTGACTCGATCGTGCCGAACGACTGCCCTTTCTTCAGCTTCGCACCGACATCCGGAAGCTCGATGTAGACGACGTCGCCAAGCTGCTGCTGAGCATGGTCGGTGATGCCGATCCTGGCGCGGTCGCCAGACGGCTCGACCCACTCGTGGTCTTTCGTGAATTTGAAACCAGTCGGATATGTCATGACGGTCCTTTCTTATAGAAGGGCATCGGCACGACTCGGGCACGCGCCCGTCGTCCGCGAATGTCGACGTGAAGTTCGACGCCAGGCGCCACGTGCTCGACGGGCAGGTATGCGATGCCGATCGCCTTTTTCAGGTACGGTGTCTGGGTGCCGCTCGTCACGTAACCAACGGGCGCCGCGCCAGTGTCGCCGACGTACACGTCGTAGCCGTGCCGCGCGATGCCAGGGTCGATCATTTCGAACCCGACGATCCTGCGGCGTACGCCGTCGGCCTTCTGCTCGCGCAGTACGGTCGCGCCGATGAAGTCGTTCTTCTGCCAGCCGATCGTCCATCCCAGATCCGCTTCGAGCGGCGTCGTCGTCTCGTCGATGTCGTTCCCGTACAGGCGCATCCCGGCTTCCAGCCGGAGCGTGTCGCGCGCGCCCAGGCCGCAGGGAATCACGCCGGCGCTCTCGCCGGTCTGGAGGATCGCCTGCCAGACGCGATCGGCCGATTGCGGCGGCACGAAGATCTCAAAGCCGTCCTCGCCCGTGTAACCCGTGCGCGAAACTGTCGCGCGAACGCTGGCCACTTCCCCATGCGCACACCAGTAGTACTTCATCGCGCCAAGGTCGATGCCGATGAGCGGCTGGAGGATGTCGAGCGCCCTCGGGCCCTGCAGCGCGAGCAGCGCGTATCGCGAGCTCGCGTCGACGGCGACTGCATCGCCGACCGACGTGATGTGCTCGGCAATCCACGCATAGTCCTTCTGAATATTTCCGGCATTGACGACGAGGAGGAAATGAGCGGCGGCGAGGCGATAGACGAGCACGTCGTCAATGAACGTGCCCTGTGGCGTGAGCAGGCCGGAATACTGCGCCTGACCCACCTGCAGCCTTGAAGCATCGTTACACGAGACGGCCTGCACGGCAGCGAGCGCGTCCCTGCCGGCGATCTCGATTTCGCCCATGTGGCTGACGTCGAACAGGCCCGCGCGCGTACGCACCGCCAAGTGCTCGTCGGTGATGCCGGAGTACTCGAGCGGCATGTCCCAGCCGCCGAAGGGCACCATCCTGGCGCCGGAATGCCGATGGCGGCTGTCGAGCGGTGTCTTCTTGAGAGGAGCGGCGGTGGTCTGTTCCATTGAGAACTGACGCGTGGCCAGAACATGTAACGGTACTATGCGTGTCCAAACGGGGTCAATCATGAGCCGGACAGCCTGCCAGCATCCGCAGAGCCGATGGGGGCTTGCAATGACGTGAGATATGGCTCAGTCTGTTTTCGAGCCCAGCCCTCTCTCGCCGCGACCCACACCCGAGGAGGAGGCCCGCGATCGCGATCTCGGCTTCGGCTCCGTCGTCAGCCGCCAAAGCCGGCAGCGCCTCCTCAATGCGTGATGGCTCCTTCAATGTCGCGCGAACGCTTCGCCAGGCCGACCACCTCAGTGCTTTTCAGCCGAGGCGCCATCATTGGGCCGTACAGCAACGGCCAGGACCTGATGTTCCGAATTGTGAACCGGCGCCGCAACGAGATCATCGACCTCAAAGCTCAAGTGTTGTACAGCGCCGTGGAGCCGGACCACCACGGCGGTACAGTGCGACGGTACTCGCTGCTGCCGCTCGAGCGGAACAAGGTGACGTTCTTTCTTTCCGCTCTCGTGGTACCGCGCCGACGAAATCGTGTGGAACGCGCGATTCCAGTCAATGTTTCTGCCAGCCGATCACCGCTCACGTGTCTCCGTGGACATCACGAGAGTGCACGAGATCGAGCCGGCTTAGAGCCAGGAGCCGCAGGCGCTAACGCGTCGATGGCCCGTCGGTGCGCGAGTCGAGGTCGTGCGGAAAGATACGTCTATGGATTGCCAGGACGACTTGGCAGCAAGGTGCTACTCTTTCGTCGATGACCCAGGTGACCCAGGCGTTGGCCGATGCCGCACGCGCGCTTACTGCGAGCCCGATCAATACGCTCGCGGTGTACCTGCTCAGTCACGTACCGGGGCTCCCGCCTCTCGTGCAGACCGTTCACCTTCTCAGCATCGCCGTCATCATGGGGTCCGTCGTGTTGATCGATCTCAGGGTGCTCGGTCTGGCGCTGCCGAGTCAAAGCACGACTGAACTGGTTCGCCGTTTGATGCCGTGGACTTGGTGGGCGCTGCCGGTGCTCGCCGCGTCCGGCCTGCTGTTTGTCTGTGCCCAACCCGCTCGCTATCTGTTTAATCCGGTGTTCGGATTGAAGTTCGCGATGCTCGCGCCGGCCATCGTACTTGCCGTGTTGTTTCAGCGGGGAAACGCAAAGAGCCCTGGCTTCTGGGAACAGTCGCGCGGGCGGCGCGCATCGGCCAGAACCATCGCGGCTTGCTCGCTGCTGCTGTGGATTGGCGTCGCCATGGCGGGACGCTGGATTGCCTACGCGGACTACCTGTTTCCACCAGACTGAGGATCACGGCGTTGCTTCACTTCGACCCCTGGACGTGGCTCGAGAACCTCCCCATCGCCCTCCGCATCGGGGAGAGCTGGTGGTTTCCATTCCTTGAATCGATCCACGTCCTCGCGTCGACCTTCCTGGTTGGCTCGATCCTGATGGTGGACTTGCGCCTGCTGGGCCTGGCGGCACGGAGTCACGCAGCCAGCCGAATCATCAGGGAGATCGTTCCCTGGACCTGGGGCGCCTTCGCGGTCTCGACGCTGGCTGGCCTGGGCATGTTCATCGTCCGGGCGGACCACTATGTTGATAGTCGCGCGTTCCAGGTGAAGGCGGTGCTGCTCGTCCTGGTAGGCATCAACATGGCTGTCTTCCACCTCGGAACGGCTCGCGGCATGTCGCGATGGGATACAGCAGCGGTGACGAGCGCTGCCGCAAGATTCGCGGGTGCCTGTTCGCTGCTGCTATGGGTGGGAATCATGCTGGCCAGTCGCTGGATTGGCCATCTTTCCTGACGTCTGAGAAATCCACCCCTGGATGTGTGGAGCCCGGAGCGGGCATCGCACATCCAGGGAGCGACTGCGAGGGACGCTTACTTCTTCTCGGTGGGGATTGATCCACTCCATCTTGGTCACCGTGCCATCCAGCTTGATCGGCTTGTTCGCATCACACTCGGCCGCAAAGGCATGATGCGCGACGACCGGGTCCCCTGCCGCAAGAAACCCCGCACTGACGACCATCGCAACGACGAGTTTCACTCGCATCGGACTCACCTCCATAGATCACGTCACATGTGGTTTAGGGCCAGGTCGTCGAGGCTGTCGGCGAAGGTCCCGTTCAGGTTCGGCTTGCCATCCGCCGTTCTCGGCGCCCGGTACGGGGCGGTCTGCCCCTGGCCGGCGACCGGGGACCAGGCCAGCAGGAAGCCGACTGCCACACCCGCCAGCGTCGCAATTACCGTCCATCCGAATCGATATCTCATACTTGCAAGTCCCTCTCGCAGCTTCTGCGTCCTCGACCGTCCGCTCACAACCGTCCGACCGCAGACACGACTGGCGGCGAACGATCCGAGGCCCGATGTGCTACAACATCATATCGAGACGCCGGCGGCTGGCCTTTTTGCCAGCATGAGAGCCATTGATCGGCTGGTGGCTTCTAGACAATGATGCAGCGCTGGCCCGGTCGGGGTGAATCTCTTGAGGAGGAAATCGATGTCTTCGTTTTTCAGCCAATGCTTCCATCGTGCGCGGGGAGCGATCTCCTTCCCCCTGCGGTCCGGCTACGGCGCGCTCGGCGTGGCCATAGTCGCCTACGTGTTCGTCGGCTCGTTCTCGCTCACCGGCCACGCCGGGCAGTCCCGAACGGTGAACGACGGGGTGTACACCAGCGAACAGGCCGCGCGCGGACGGACGTTCTTCAAGGAGCAGTGCGCGATCTGCCACGACGAGGCGCTGAAAGGCGGTCTTGGACCCCCGCTGACCGGAGACGACTTCATCGGGGTGTGGGGCGATACGCCGCTCTCGGCCATCGTCAGCAAGATTCAACGGACGATGCCGCAGGACGCCCCGGGGACGCTCAGCCGGCAGCAGGCGGCCGATCTCGTGTCCCACATCCTTGAGGTCGGCAAGTTCCCGGCTGGAGCGACCGAACTTGGCAGCGATGAGGCGGCGCTGAAGGACATCACGTTCCCTGCGCCGCCCCCGAAGGCTCCAACCGTAGCAGGACAGGGGCCCGCCTTCCCGCCGATTGGAAGTCTGGCTCAAGTGATGCGCGGCATCCTGTTCCCCAGCTCGAACATCATCTTCAATGCCCAGGCTCAGGATCCCGGCGCCCCCAGGCCTGCCTTCGAGCAGGGGACGCTCGCTTTTTCCTGGGCCGACTGGGGAGCCGGCATCTATTCAGGGTGGGAGATGGTGGACTACGCGGCCATCGCCCTGTCCGAGTCCGCACCACTCATGATGACGCCCGGACGCCGGTGCGAGAACGGCAAGCCCGTGCCGATACAGGATGCCGAGTGGATCAAGGCTACTAACGAACTGGTGGAAACAGGAAAGGCCGTGTACAACTGGTCGCAGACCAGGGATGTGGCGGGAATCGACGAGATCTCCGGCCGGGTTGCCGACGCGTGCCTGGCCTGCCACGATGTCTATCGCGACAAGCCCGGTGGAACGACCGTAGACCCGTCCAACAAAGCAGCCCGATGTTTCAAGTGATTAGCCAAACGATCGACTGAACAACTCCTCGATCGCGCGCGTGCCGTTCGCCTGCAGCGATCGCGTGCCCGTGCCGGTGAAGTGCGGATGCGTAATGACGGGCGCGGCCCCCCGATCGCGCAGTAGCTGCCAGTCATCGCCATTCCACCAGAACCACGCGTCCTTGTCCTGATCGAAGACATGCAGCGGCTTGTTGCAGAGCTTGGCGAACTCGGCGCCCCAGCCGGTTCTGCCGCGTACGGTCTTGTCGTCGAGAATGGTCCCGACGACGTAGATTTCCTGGCCGTTGTTGACCTGATACCAGAGCGTCTGCAGGACCTTCCGAAGGGTCGGGCTTTCGGTAAAGCTGCGGTACATGAGCCGTCCGACATACGCGAGGCTGACATCGCCGGCCTGGAGCTCCTCATGATTCAGCATGCGGACGCCGCGGTGGCGTGCGATTTTGTGTCCGTCGAACGTGAAATTGACCTCCTCAATGCCGCGCCGTTCGGCTGAGCCGCCGAACTCCGCTTCAGCGCCCGGCGCGCCGCCGCTGAACAGGATGCTGTCGGATGGCGTCATGGCCGCGATCATAACTTCCGCCCCTTTCGGGCCTTGAGCAATGCGAGTCTTTGCGGATGCGGTCGCCTAATTCAGGGTGACCTCGCCTCCCCAGATCACCTTGGCCTGTCGCCAGTCTTGCTCGAGCGCTATCCACAACAGTTGATCGAGGTAGTCGCCGTTGCGCCGGAACGAACGCCTGAGCACGCCTTCGTGGATCGCCCCGATTGTTCCGAGTACCGCGCTTTCGTCGGCGTTCGGGTACGCACGAGCTTCGAGACGGTGGTCGTCGACAGCAGCAACGTCGAAGATGACATCAAACGTAAGGTGCATGATGAGTTCCAGGGGGGAGCCGGTCCATGCCGGATGAAGAGCAAAGGGCCCGCCACCCGAGCGGCATTTCATAACGTATTGCTCTTGCGGCAGTTACGCAGAACAAGGCGAGCCATACCAAGCGAGACAAACGTTCTATAAAAGAGCATATTATACTAAACGCAAGGTCTATGATAATAATAATACCATTAAATACAATTACTTATACGTAAGTGATCTATAGTTGAACATTATTACCATTAGGGAATACAGTGTCTGTTTATGTCATGTATACGCAGAGTGGCCGAATCCACTGAGTCGACTTAACTAAGGTGCGATAATGTCACCCGATGAATCGTCGTCTCATCACAGCCACGGGCGCAGCGGCCTGCGCCCTGACCGCGGCGGCAAGCCTGACGGTCGCAGGGCACGCGTCGCAGCCGCACGCAGCCAATCTCGAGCGCGACTTCCTCACGCGCGTTCGGCGCTTGACGGTCGACGGCAAGCGCGCGGGTGAGGGCTACTGGTCCCCTGACGGCCGCCGCCTCGTGTTCCAAAGCGAACGCGAGCCAGGCAATCCCTTCTACCAGATATATGCGCTCGATCTCGCCACCGGCGAGACCGCGCGCATCTCGCCCGGCTTCGGCAAGACCACGTGCGCGTTCTTCCGTCCCCGAAGTGACGAAATCGGGTTTGCTTCGACACACGGCGATCCGAAATCAAAGCAGCTCCAGGACGAAGAGCTCGCCTTCCGCGCGTCAGGCAAGGAGCGACGCTACTCGTGGGACTACGACCCAGAGATGGACATCTACGCGCACAACGAAAGGAGCGGCACCACCAGGCGGCTGACGACCGCACGGGGCTACGACGCCGAAGGCGGCTACTCGCCCGATGGCCAGTGGCTCGTGTTCACGTCGATGCGAGACGCCTACAACCGGCCGCTGAACGACAAAGAAAACAAGATACTCGAGGAGAACCCGAGCTACTTCGCGGAGATCTACATCATGCGCGCCGACGGCTCGGACCAGAGAAGGCTCACTACGGTTCCCGGGTACGACGGCGGGCCGTTCTTCACGCCGGACGGCTCGCGAATTCTCTGGCGCCGTTTCGACGAGCAGGGCCTGCTCGCCGACGTCTGGACGATGAAACCGGACGGGAGCGATCAAGTGCAACTGACCGATTTCAGATCGATGAGCTGGGCGCCCTACATGCATCCGTCGAGTGAGTACATCATCTTCTCGTCCAATAAGCTTGGCTTCGAAAACTTCGAGCTGTTCATCGTCGACGCCTCGGGAACGAAGGAGCCAGTGCGCGTGACCTATTCCGACGGCTTCGACGGCCTGCCGGTGCCGTCCCCAGGTGGCAAAACGCTGGCGTGGACGTCGAGCCGTTCCGGCGGCGCCGCCGGCCAGTTATTCCTGGCCCAGTGGAACCACGAGCAGGCGCTCGAGGCCGTTCGCCAGGCGCCACTCAGGAAGAAGCCATGACACGCCGTCACAACGTACAAACGCAGCGCCCGCGGAACTCGCGAAGATTGGTTTTCTGTGCGGTTTCTGAGGGTTCCGCGATTTCTGCGTTGATCGTGATCCTCTGGGCGCTGGTCCTTCACGGCGCCCAGGCGCCGTCCAGGAGCCGCGCGCACGTCGAGGCGCTCGCGTCCCCGCGCCTCGAGGGGCGGCTCACCGGGTCCGCCGGCGAACGGCTCGCCAGCGACTACCTGGTGTCGGAGCTGCGGAAGATCGGCGCGAAGCCGCTGCCAGGGCAGGCCGATTATCGGGTCGCCTTCGACTTCACGGCGGGGACGCGAGACGGCGGATCCTCTCTTGCGATGACAGCGCCTCCGGGGCGGGGAACGCCGCGCACGTTTTCCTCGCGATCCGATATCCAGGCCCTGTCGATTTCCGATAGTGGCGATGTAGCCGGCGAGATCGTGTTCGCTGGCTACGGCATCGTCGTCCCGGACGGACAGGAACTCGCGTACGATAGCTACGCGACGCTCGATGTCAAGGACAAGGTCGTCCTCGTGCTGCGCTATCTCCCCGAGGATGCGGAGCAGAAGACGAAGGCGATTCTCGCCAGATACGCGGGTCTTCGGTACAAGGCGCTCGCGGCGCGTCAACGCGGCGCCAAGGCGATGCTGATGGTGACGGGACCGCGATCGCCGAACGCGGGAGAGACCGTCCCCATGACTTTCGACACGGCGATCGCGGGCTCAGGCATCGTCGCGGCCAGCATCAGCGGGACCGTCGCCAATGCGCTCTTCGCCGCCACGGTACCGGACAAGACGCTCCTGTCTGCTCAACAATCGCTCGACGCCGCGAATCCACACGCTTCCGGCTTCCCGTTGCCGAATCTCACCGTCACCGTTCACACAAGCGTCGTCCGCGAAAAGCAAACCGGCTATAACGTCATCGCGTACTTACCGGCCACGGAACGGGCTGCTGCCGTGGCCAAGCCATGGGTGGCACTCGGCGCCCACTACGACCATCTCGGCCACGGCAACAGCGGCAATTCACTGGCGGGCAAGGAGGAGGCCGGAAAGATCTACGTTGGCGCCGACGACAACGCGTCAGGGTCGGCAGCGGTGCTTTCGGCCGGCGCCGCCCTTGCCGCCAGGCCGCGGCACCGGAACGTGCTGCTGGCGTTCTGGTCGGGTGAAGAGTTGGGGCTCCTCGGCTCCGCGGCGTTTGTTTCGCGGCCGCAGGTCCCGCTGGACGAGCTCGCGGCGTACCTCAACTTCGATATGGTCGGCCGGCTGCGGGACAATAAGCTGACCGTTCAGGCGGTCGGCACGAGCCCGGACTGGGGCAAGATCATCGAGCAGGCGAACGTCCTGGCTGGGTTCGATCTGCAGCTCCAGGCCGATCCGTATCAGCCGACCGACGTCGCGAACTTCAACGCGGCCAGTGTGCCGTGCCTGGCGTTTTTCACCGGCGTGCACACCGACTACCATCGCCCAACCGACACCCCCGACAAAATCGACTACGAGGGCCTCGATCGCATCAGTGATTTCGCCGTCGCCATCGTCAGCCGCCTCGAAAGCGGACAGGCGGCGCCGGAGTTTACGAAGGTCGATCAGGTGTTGCAGCCGGGCGGCGGCCGCGCCGGAGCTCGCGTGTTCACCGGTACGATCCCCGACTACTCGACCGACGCGAAAGGGTTGCTACTGAGCGGCGTCATCGGTGGCGGTCCTGCCGACCAGGCGGGGCTGCAGAAGGGCGACGTCGTCGTCGAAATCGCCGGGCAGACCATCGCCAATATCTACGACTACACCTATGCGCTCGACGTTCTCAAGATCGGCCAACCCGCCCAGGTTGTTTATGTGCGCGATGGCCAGAGGCGCGAGACGATGCTCACGCCGGCCGCACGAAAGTAGATGGTATGCTTTTCCCGCTATTCCTGTCATGACCTCAGCGCGGTAGACTTAAGACGTGATCGTGACTCGTTCCGTGCTGTGCGCTATGTGCCTTTGCGGGATCGCGTCGTTGTCTGCGCAGGCGCCATCCGAGCAACCTGCGACCCGTCCGTCGTTTTCCGAATGGCTCGCCGGCGTCCGCGCCGACGCGCTGGGGCGAGGGATTCGACCGGACATCGTCGACCAGGCGCTCGCGACCGTCGAGGAGCCTGATCCGACCGTCCTCGAGCGCGATCGGACGCAGGCCGAAACGGTGCTGCCGCTCGAGCGATACATCGCCCGCCAGCTGAAACCGAAGGTCATCGGCACCGCCCAGGAGATGTCGACCCGGCACCGCAAGGTGCTCACCGAAGTGCTCAATCGCTACGGCGTCTCTCCGCGCATCATCATCAGCATCTGGGGGCTCGAGTCGAACTTCGGCAAGTTCAGCGGCGTCCACCCAACGATTGCCGCACTGGCGACGCTTGCGTGGGATCCGCGGCGGTCTGCGTTTTTTCGCGGCGAGCTGCTGAGCGCCATGGAAATTCTCGACCGCGGCAACATCGACGTCCCGCGGATGCGCGGATCGTGGGCCGGCGCGATGGGCCAGCCGCAGTTCATGCCGTCGAGCTATCTGAAGTGGGCCGAGGATTTCGACCAGGACGGCCGCAGCGACATCTGGTCGTCGCCCCCGGACGTGTTCGCGTCGATTGCGAACTACCTGAAAGCGCACGGGTGGAAGGCTGGAGAGAAGTGGGGGCGCGAAGTGAAGGTGTCGCGCGAAGTCGTGAAGACGATCGCGGACGACGTCGAGCGGCGCACCGGATCGTGCGTGGCACGGCGCGACATGACCGTCGCGCTGCCGATGGCCCGCTGGCAGGAACTGGGCGTCCGCCTGACCAATGGGGCCGAGCTGCCGACGACGGACCTGACCGCGTCGCTGGTCTCCGGTTCGTCGCGACACTTCCTCGTCTACGACAACTACGACGCGCTGCTGAAGTACAACTGCGCGCATTCCTACGCAATAGCCGTGGCGCTGCTCGCCGATCGCATCCGGTGACGCTAGCGCATCGAGATCAGTCCCGACGCGCTGACGATTGCGGACCAGCTCGACGCGGAGCGCCGGACGCGTGGACCGCGGGGGCCGCTGCACGGCATCCCAATCGTCGTTAAAGACAACATCACCACGGCGGATCGCTGGAGTGCCCGCGGCGGGCAGACCCGGAACCCGTACGCACTCGATCGCAGTTCCTCTGGCTCGAGCTCAGGATCGGCAGTCGCGGCAGCAGCCAACCTCGCAGCTGCCGCGGTCGGAACGGAGACCGACGGGTCGATCGTGTCGCCGAGGCGGCAATCGCCGACATGAGAGCTTGCGGCGCGGTCATCGTCGATCCCGCGGACATCCCGACCCTCGAAACATTCGGCGATGCGGAATTTGATGTGCTCCTGTACGAGTTCAAATCTGACCTGAACAAGTATCTGGCACGGCTCGGGTAGACGCAGAAACCGCAGAGCCCGCAGAGCACCTTTCTCTGCGTGTTCCCAGAGTTCTGCACTGATCGTCGTAAGAGTGTTTTGTGTCTCGTGGCTAGAGCTCTGACTGCCACACAGCCCGGCCAACGAAGAACGGGCCGAGGCGTTCCAGATAGAGCGCGGTCTGCTGCGTCTTCCTCATGGCCTGGACAATCGATGAGAGCGGATACAGGTCCTTGCCGATGAGGCCGATGATGAAGTCGTTGTCGCCCTTGTCGAGGCCGTGGCAGGCCAGGCGGATGTCGTGGGCGTAGTCGCCGGCGCCGTACGCCATGCCGATAGCGCCATGCTCGGCAAGAATCGTCCGCTGCTCTTCCGGTGGAAGCTGCGCGAACCGGCCGCTGCGCCGCAGCGGATACCAGACCGCCCACGGCCAGTCCCGGTTGAGCACGGTGCGTCGGGGCCGGTGCACGAGGACGTCGACGAGATCGGGCTCATAGCCGAGCGAATACGTGCGGCCGAGCATCGCATATTCGGGTTTCTGCGCGAGCACGGCGAACGGGCCGGCGTTCAGGAGCGGACGGACACGATCGACGAAGAACGCAGGATCCCGATCGAAGGCGAGGAGCGCGATGCCGCGCGGATCGTTGACGTCCTCGTACAGCACACCGGCGATACCCGCTCGCGACAGGGCGGCGGCCAGCGGACCGACGTCTGGGCAGGCGCCGAAGGCGAGAAACTGCATGAACAGCCGCGCGTCGGAGCGCTGCGGCTGGCCATCCTTCATGCCCCCCTTTTCGCTGATGTCCGGCGGCTCTGGTCCTCGTCTGGGCTGGGCGGCTGGTGTGCTCACGGCCTGATCGTATCGCAACTGAGGTTAGAGGGTTAGACTGCATCCTGCTTATCCGGTTGTCTCAGCAGGCCGCTATGGGTTGTGGTCAGCCACCCTCAGGCGTCTTGAGCATATCGTGTCCGCCCCGAATGCGACGGTAGGGTGTCGGCGCGCGGGCGGTGCCGAGGCCGAGTAACGTTTGGAACGCGGCCATGGGCCGCTTTCGCCGATTATGTCGAAAGACGAACTCGTCCAGGTAGACCTGCAGTTGAGCGCGGCTGACGCCGTGATACGTGCCGATCAGCCAGCGCTGGAGATTCCCGATCGCACGGTCTGCGAGCGGCACGACCGAACCGGCGCCCTTGCGCAAGGCGGATTGCACCGGCTGCTTGAGGGCGGTGTGCCGATAACCCGCGGCGTGCAGGCCCGCGAATCCTGCAAGGCCATCGGTGTAGACCGTCGAGCCGGGAGCGACGGTCGCTTTGAGCAGGGTGGCCCTGGTGACCGCTGTGAAATTCGGCAGCACCACCATACGGATACGGCCCGACCGATCACCGCGCTGCTCGACGGCCACCAGGACAGGGACCGCGCGACGATCTTTCAACTGTCGACTCCCTTTGATCCCGGGCTGAGGACCGCCAATCCACGTGTCGTCGACTTCCACGTCGCCGTGGAGGGGCTCCCGCGCCGCATTGACCATCGCTCGCCGCAGTTTGTGAAGCATCATCCATGCGGTTTCATACCGGCGCAGGCCGAGCTGGCGCTGCAGCCAGAGCGCCGAGATGCCGTGCTTGTCGGTCGTCATCAGATACGCGGCCCAGAACCATTGGGTCAGCGGGGTCTTCGTGTTGTGCAGAATCGTCCCGGCCGTCAACGACACCTGATGCCGGCACTCGGCACACTGCCAGCGCCGCTTCGCCACGGCGTACGCACGCCGGTGTCCACAGCGTGGGCAGGCGAAACCCTCCGGCCAGCGGCACGCCACCAGGTACTGCTCGCAGGCCTCTTCGGTCGCGACTTGACGCTGAAATTCGGGTAAATTCTTTGGAAACGAAGAGCGCGGCACGCGCCTACACTACCTATGGTGGCGTGCTGAAACAACCGGATAAGCAGGACGGACCCTAGCCTCCGGCCTCCAGCCTCTGTGCCCGGTCCTCTAAGGTATAATCCGTGGGCTCTGCGAGCGGCGAGCCCGATCCGCCGTAGCCTTGGCGAAGGCGGACGCCCATAGACACTTGATATACGGAGACGCGCACGTATGCCCTTCATCATCACCGACCCCTGCATTGAAACCAAGGACACGGCCTGCGTGGACGTGTGCCCCGTCGATTGCATCCATCCGCGCAAGGACGAGCCGCAGTTCGCGGAAGCGACGATGCTCTATATCCATCCGGACGAGTGCATCGACTGCGGCGCGTGCGTACCCGCGTGCCCGGTGTCCGCCATCTACGAGAGCATCGACTCGACGCCGTCGCATCAGAAAGATCTGATCGAGGCGAACGCCATCTACCGGATTGACGATGCCGACCTGGTGGCGCAGGCCGAAGCGATCGTGAAGGCGCACGTCGCGGCGCGGACGGACATCATGGCCATTCCGGCGGCCGAGCGTGCGGCGGCGCACCCGAACTTTTCCTGAAGATCGCCACCTGGAACGTGAACGGCATTCGGGCGCGACAGGCGCAGGTCCAGGAATGGATCGAGCGTGAGCGCCCGGACGTCGTCTGCCTACAGGAAATCAAGGCGACATCCGACCAAGTGCCGGAAGCCCTCTCCGCGATGGAGGGCTACTGGTGCTACTGGCACGGCGGCAAAGGCTATTCCGGCGTCGGCCTGCACGTCAGCAAGTCGATTGCGCCCGAACGACCGGCCTTTTCGCATCCCGAGTTCAACTACGAGAACCGCATCGCGACTGTCGACCTGCGGACGGCCGAAGGGGACCTGACGGTCGCGTCCATCTACGTCCCGAACGGGGGCAAGGATTTCGCCGCCAAGATGACGTTCCTCGAGTCGATGGACGGGTACGCGGCGACCTTTCAGTCGAGAGGCCGGCGCCTTGCGCTCTGCGGCGACATGAACGTGGCGCGGACCGAACGGGACGTGCATCCGAAGGAGCGCAAGCCGAGCGCGATCGGCCAACTCCCTGAGGAGCGGGCGCGGCTCGAGCGGATCATCGGCCGCGGCCTGGTCGACGTGGGGCGCGCGCTCGACCCCCATAACGACGGCCTGTTCACGTGGTGGGCACCGTGGCGCAACATGCGGCAGCGCAACATCGGGTGGCGGCTGGATTACATCTTCGCGAGCGCACCCCTCGCATCAACGGCCACTGCCTGTCCGGTGCAGAAAGAGGTCGGCACCAGCGACCACGCGCCGGTGCTGGCCGTTTTCGCCTAGTTCGTCGCGGTCTTCACGCCGATCGCCGCCCGCACATCGGCCATCGTCGTCACATGCGGCCCGT
Source organism: Vicinamibacterales bacterium (assembly GCA_965229885.1). Classification (GTDB taxonomy): domain Bacteria; phylum Acidobacteriota; class Vicinamibacteria; order Vicinamibacterales; family CAVVIG01; genus DATLLJ01. The sequence goes on along the minus strand of CBDDJX010000003.1, from coordinate 1,828,039 downwards.
GGAGCGCCGCAATCTGTCGAACGTCCAGCTTTAAGCGCAGAATGTTTTCAAGGTTCACCGTGTACGGATTCGGCACGGCCGGCAGCGGCGCATCCGCCGCGAGCGGCGTGAACGCATCCATCTCGATCAGGATCTTCTCCTTCGGAAGATAGACCATGAGAAACGCGTCGTTGTGGCCGTTGCCAGGACTAGATGCCCTCGCTATGTCCGCGCGAGGTGCGCCGGGAACATGACGCTGCCAAAGTCCTTGTAGCCGGAGTAGACGGTTTCAACCAGCTGCGCCGAGGGTTTCCTCGGCCGCCTTAAGGGTTCCCGCGGGTTTGCTGCACGCTGCGGATGCCATCGCTATGGCAACGCCGACGGCCAGAACTCTCAGGTTCCGCATGTCATCCTTCGTTTCCGAACAGAACGCAGCGCCAGTCTACAACTCTTCGCTCTCGATTTCATCGTCCGCCTCGTCGATGACCGTGGCATGAATGTCGACGCGGAACCACTCGCGAAACGTCTTGAAATCACGGGTTTGCGGCCAGGTCGATTCCACTTCCGTCCAGGAGGAGAGCTGAAATTCGAAGAGCCACAGCGCGTTTTCCTCGATCCACTCCTGAACATCCTCTTCGAGCTCGAATTCCGGGAGCAGGATGGCGGTGCCGTATGGCTTGACGCGCGCGACCGTCAAGATGCCCTTCGTGGCATCCGCGTCGTGCTTCCTGGTCCAGTCGATATATGGCTGCCTGGCGACCACGCTGACGGCGGTGCGGTTGAGGATTCGCATCGGCGGATCGTATCAGGGCTTGCGCGATTCGAGGTCGTGCCAGCGGGCGTACGTGTCAGTGAGTTCCCGCGCCAGTGGGTCGACGCGGGCCAGCGCCGCCTCGATGCCCGCGCGCGCCGTCTTGTAGAAGTCGGCGTCCGCAATCTGCGCGCGCAGATCGCGCTGCTCGGCTTCGAGTGCCTCGATGCACGATGGCAGTGCGGCGAGCTCGCGCTGTTCCTTGTAGGAGAGCTTCTTCTTCACGCGTGGCACGGCAGAACTGAAGTTCTGCGCGACGCCTGATCCGCGTCCTGTAGAACCAGCGTTCTGCGCTACAACAGAAGCGGGTGTGGCGCGGCCCTTCTTGACCGCCGCCGCCTTGGCGGCGGCGCTTAGATCTACACTTCGCTGCCGCAGCCAATCCTCGTATCCGCCAACGTATTCCTGTACGCGCCCGTCGCCTTCGAACACGATCGTGCTCGTGACGATGTTGTCCAGGAACACACGATCGTGGCTGACGAGCAGCAGCGTGCCGGGCCATTCGACGAGCTCCTCTTCGAATAGTTCCAGCGTTTCGATGTCGAGATCGTTGGTCGGCTCGTCGAGCACGAGCACATTGGCCGGCCGCGTGAACAGGCGCGCCAGCAGCAGCCGGTTGCGCTCGCCGCCTGACAACGCCTTCACCGGCGAACTGGCGCGCTGTTTGGAAAACAGGAAGTCGCTCAAATAGGCGTTCACGTGCCGGGTCCGTCCGTTCGCCGTGACCGTGTCGTTGCCCTCGCCGATCGTGTCGAACACGGTCCGCTCTGGATCGAGTTGCTCGCGCTGCTGGTCGTAGTACGCGATCTGCACGTTCGCCCCGTGCCGCACGTCGCCCTCGTCCGGTTGCAGCTCTCCAAGCAGCAGCCGCAGCAGGGTCGTCTTCCCCGCCCCGTTCGGGCCGATCAGACCGATCCGGTCGCCGCGCATGATGCGGGTCGAGAAGTCGCGAATGACGGAGACCGACCCGTACGACTTGCTCGCGTGTTTGACTTCGAACACCAGCTTGCCCGACGCGTCGGCGCGTTCCACCTGCACACGGACATCGCCCATCTGCTCGCGCCTCGCCGCGCGCTCCGCGCGCATCGCCATCAGCGCGCGCACGCGGCCTTCATTCCTCGTCCGCCGTGCCTTGATCCCCTGCCGCAGCCAGACCTCTTCTTCCGCGAGCTTCTTGTCGAACCGCGTCTGCTCGGCCGCTTCGCCGGCCAGCGCCTCTTCCTTCCGGCGCAGATACGTCGCGTAGTCGCCCGGCCACGACGTCAGCTGTCCGCGGTCGAGCTCGACGATGCGTGTGGCGAGCCGCTGAAGGAAGGCGCGATCGTGCGTGACGAACATGACCGCGCCCGCATAGCTCGCCAGGAAATCTTCGAGCCAGATGATGGCGTCGATGTCGAGGTGATTGGTCGGCTCGTCGAGCAGGAGCAGATCGGGCTGTCCGACGAGCGCGCGCGCCAGCAGGACGCGCCGGCGCCATCCGCCAGACAGCGTGTCGACGATCGCGTCCGCCGGCAGCGCCAGCCGCGACAACACGACGTCAACATGGTGTTCCTTCAGCCAGGCCTCGTCTTCTTCGAGATGATGCGTGTGCCCTTCGGCGACGACTTCGAACACCGATCGGCTGGCGGACAGCGGCACGTCCTGTTCAAGCCGCGCGATGCGCAACCCGGGCTGCCGCCAGATGTTGCTGCCAAGGCCGGCATCCGCCGGCAGCTCGCCGCTGATGATCTTCAATAGCGTCGACTTGCCCGTGCCGTTGCGGCCAATCACGGCCACGCGCGCGCGCGGCTCGACTTGCAGCGCAACGTCATCCAGTAGAGGCAGATGGCCGAAAGCGATGGAGACATGGTCCAGCGTGATGAATGTACCAAGGGGCATCCCTCCAACGTACCACGCTCTTCCGGACGCGTATAATCGGCCGAGTTCCAAGCCCTCGAGATCGAGAGAGCCACGATGACCTGCTTTAGACGTGCCTTGTCAGTCGCGGCGGTGGCCGTGGTGTCGGCCTGCTCGGCGTCCGCGCCGGAATCGCCCACGGCGAAGGCGCCGCTGTACGGCAAGCTCGGCGCCTACCATCACGACCCGTTCGCCGGAGGCGCAGAAGTATTTCGAGCAAGGGCTGACGTTGTCCTACGCGTTCAACCATGCCGAGGCGATTCGGTCATTCCGTCAGGGCATCGCCCTCGATCCCGACTGCGTGATGTGTTACTGGGGCGTGGCATTCGCGTACGGCCTCAATATCAACGCGCCGATCACCGAGGAGGCGGCCCGCGAGGGGTTCGCCGCGATCGGGCAGGCGCGGATGCATACGGGCGGCGCCTCGGAGGCTGAGCGGGCGTACATCGATGCCCTGGCCAAGCGGTACGCCGCCGATCCGAAAGCCGACCGGTCGCCGCTCGACCGCGCGTACGCCGACGCCATGCGCGGGGTCGTGAAGACATACCCCGGCGGCCTCGACGCGGCCACGCTCTTCGCGCAGTCGCTGATGGACACCTCGCCGTGGAACTACTGGGACGAGGACGGCAAGCCCAGAGAGTTCACCAACGAGGTCCTCTCGTCGCTCGAGTCCGTACTCGCGCGCGATCCGAAGCACGCGGGCGCCATTCACCTCTACATCCACGCAGCCGAAGCGTCGCCCGAACTCGGGCGCGCCGAACCGTACGCCGACGCGCTTCCGGCACTCGTCCCGGGCGCGGGCCATCTTGTCCACATGCCCGGCCATGTCTATCTGCGCACCGGCCGCTACAGCGATACCTCGGCCGCCAACGTCAATGCGATCAAGGCTGACGAGGCGTACTTCGCGGGTGACGCGGCGCCGGGCAACATGATGTGACAAGTGGGGTACTACTCGCACAACATTCACTTCTTCGTCGCCTCCGCATCGCTCGAAGGCCGGCGCGCAGACGCGCTCGCGGCGCAGAACCGCCTCAGGGAAGCCGAGGCCGAGCGCGCGATCGTGGAGGCGGCGACCAATGACCAGGCGTTCAGGACGCTGCCGATCTCCAGCACGAACATGGCCGGCAGCATCGTCGCAATCGGCAACGAAGTCCTCTCTGGGGAGATCGCGGTGCAGCGGAAGAATGCGTTGGAAGCGACACGGCGCTTCGCCAGGGCCGTCGCGCTCGAAGACGGCCTCATCTACACGGAGCCGCCGGACTAGCCGATTCCGACGCGGCAGCTGCAGGGCACCGCCCTCCTCGATCTCGGGCGCCCGAAAGTCATGGAAGCGGCGTTCCGCGGCGACATGAAGAAGTTTCCCGACAACGGCTGGTCGCTAGCGGGCCTGCAGAGAAGTCTCGAAAGGCAGGGCAGGACGAGGGAGGCGGCTGAAGTGAAGGCACGGCTCGACAAGGTGTGGCCACCGGCCAATCGATAGGCCGCTTACGCAGACGCCTGCGAAGCGCCTTCCTCCGATCGCGTGAACGTCACGAGATCGTAGCCGATCCATCCGCGCTTCAGGCACTCCTGCAGGGCGCTCCCGCCCAGAAGTGGGCCAAGGCGCGACCATATCGCCGGAATCCAGCCCGTCAGAGCCGCCAGCGCGCCGATCGCGCGACCACGCGGGCGAGCAAGCTTCACATACGCCGACAGGTCGAGCGTCGAGAAGTGTTCGAAGCCGGCCTCCCGGGCGAGCGCCTGGATCTCGTTCGCGGTCAGCAGCGTGTTGACATACCCGCCCCGCCGGAAGCGCTCGATCGACGACGCCGCGCGACGATCGGTGGTCGGCCGCCGGAAGTCGTCGCAAATCACCAGCTGTCCGCCTGGCCGGACGAGCTTCCGGCACTCTCTGAAGAACCGCGCGGGATCGGGTCCGTGTACAAACGACTCGATTGCGTATGCAAGGTCGGCCAGCCTGACGCTGGCCGGTAAGTCACAGTAATCACCGTCGAGGCACGTGACTCGGTCCGATAGTCCCGCCTGCCGGATGCGCTCCTGCGCAAGTCGCGTCTGCACAGGACTCAACGTGACGCCTGTGCCGCGGATGCTTGGCAGCCGCCCGGCCAGATAGCCGAGACTCGCGCCCACACCGCAGCCGAGATCGACGACGTGCGGTCGGTCCACATCGAACGGCAGACGGCGGATGCGCTCGACAATCTGGTCCTCGACGTAACGAAACGCTTCCTCGCGGCTCCGTACGCCCGGGCCCCATACCGCACGGTGGATCGCGCCAACACTTCCGCCCTGCCCCAATGACACGAAGGCGGAGGTGTTGCGATCGTAATAGCGCCGAATTTCCGCTGCACTGAAGCGAGGCATTTCTCTCCCGGCTTTCTCTCCCGGCGCAAGTGTACTGCCGGTCATCCTGATTCGACATGGCTCGCGTCAGGTGGGCCGGTCGTTCAAAGTAGTGAGATGATCGCTGTGTGAGCACTTCTGACCGGCCCGTCGGTTTCCCTTCCCTCGGATTGCGCCGCGAATTGACCGATGGGGTGGCCGCACTCGGGTACGAAGAACCGACGCCTGTTCAGCGCGAAACGATTCCGCTGCTGTTGAAAGGACGCGATCTACTCGGGCAGGCCGGGACCGGCACGGGGAAGACCGCCGCGTTCGCCCTGCCGATGCTGCAGCGAATAGGCGAGGGACGTCCGGGCCCGCGCCAGACCTGCGGGCTGGTGCTCGTGCCGACCCGCGAGCTCGCCATGCAGGTGTCCGAGGCGGTCCACAAGTACGCCAAGGGCGTGGGGCTCACGGTTCTGCCACTGTACGGCGGCGCGCCAATGCACCAGCAGATCCGCGCGCTCGAACGAGGCGCCCACATCGTCGTCGCGACCCCCGGGCGCGCGCTGGATCACCTCAAACGCACGACGCTGCGACTCGATACCCTGCAGCTGCTCGTCCTCGACGAGGCCGACGAGATGCTCGACATGGGCTTCGCCGACGATCTCGATGCCATTCTGAAAGCGACGCCGGCGTCACGGCAGACGGCGCTCTTTTCGGCGACGATGCCGGCGCGAATTCTGTCGATTGCGGGACGCCACCTCAAGAATCCTGCGCGCGTGACGATCGAGCGCGAGAAACCGGCCGCAGGCAAGGTGCCGAGGGTCCGGCAAGTCGCGTACATCGTGAATCGCGCGCACAAACCGGCGACGCTGGCACGCATCCTCGACATGGAGGACCCGGTCGCCACGCTCGTGTTCTGCCGCACACGAATGGAAGTCGACGCGCTCGTCGAAACGTTCAACGCGCACGGCCATCGCAGCGAGGCGCTGCACGGCGGCATGCCGCAGCGGCAGCGGGATCACGTCATGGGGCTCTTCCGGTCGCAGAAGGCGGATCTGCTGATCGCGACCGACGTGGCGGCCCGCGGGCTCAACATCACGCACATTTCACACGTCGTCAATTACGACGTTCCCGCGTCGCCCGAGGTGTACCTGCACCGCATCGGCCGGACCGGCCGGGCGGGACGCGAAGGCGTCGCCATCACGCTGGCCGAAGCGCGTGAGCATCGGCTGCTGCGCGTCATCGAGAATTTCATGCGGACAAACATCGAGGTCGCCACGGTGCCGACTGTCGCGGATCTTCGTGCGCGGCAGCTCGATCTGACTCGCGCCTCTCTACGCGAGCACCTGCTGGCCAAAGACTATGACGACGTCCGGGTCGTCGTCGAATCGCTCTCGGACGAATTCAATATCGTGGACATCGCGGCGGCCGCGGTCAAGTTGGCGCACGCCGCCGCCGGCGACGGCACGGGAGGCGGAGGTCGTGCCATCCCGGGGATCAATGTCGCTGCCGTCCCTCTGGCGCCCCTGGTATCTACGAGGCCGGCAACGTTTCCCGCGTCTCCGGGGTCGCCGGGGGGACCGCCCCGGCACGGGGCACCAACGCCGCGGGCCGAGGCAAGAACGCCGCGCCGCTGGCCCGTCGGGAAGGGAGACCGCCCTGTTCCGACCGATGGCCGGACGATTCGCCTCTACATTGGCGCCGGCCGGCAGGCCGGCATCCGGCCCGCCGATCTCGTGGGCGCGATTACGGGCGAAGCAGGCATCCAGTCGGGGTCGCTCGGCGCGATTGAGATCGGCGACCGGTCGTCCTATATAGAAGTCCCGGAAATACTCGCCGACGACATCGTCGAGGCGATCAAAGCCACCACGATTCGGGGCAAGAAGGTCCCTGTGCGGCGCGACTCAAGAGCGTGATGTCGTCGCGTGAGGCATAATTATCCAGACTCATGTTCAAGCAGACCGACGACCTGCGGATCACGCAGGTGCGCCCGCTCATTCCGCCCGCGATACTGGTCGAAGAAATTCCGATCACCGAGCGGGTTTCCAATATCGTGGCCGATGCACGGCAAACCATCGGCCACGCGCTCCATGGCCGCGATCCACGCCTCGTGGTGATCGCGGGACCGTGTTCGATTCACGACCCGAAGGCGGCCCTCGAATATGCCGGGCGCCTGGTAAAGCTGGCCGAGCGCTACAGGGACAGCCTCATCGTCGTGATGCGCAGCTACTTTGAGAAGCCGCGGACGTCGGTCGGCTGGAAAGGGCTGATTAACGATCCCGATCTCGATGAGAGCTATCACATCAACCGGGGATTGCGACTGGCCCGCCAGCTCCTGCTCGACGTCAACGACATGGGCCTCCCCACCGCGTCGGAGTTCCTCGACACGCAGATTCCGCAGCACATCGCGGACCTCACATCGTGGGTGGCCATTGGCGCGCGGACGACGGAGAGCCAGGTGCATCGCGAGCTGGCGTCTGGGCTCTCGATGCCAGTCGGGTTCAAGAACAGCACGGACGGCAACGTGCAGACCGCCGTCGATGCCGCGGTGGCGGCGGGGTCGCCGCACTGGTTTCTCTCGGTGACCAAGCAGGGCGTGTCGGCCATCTTCCAGACGACCGGCAACGACTCGTGCCACGTGATCCTGCGCGGCGGTGCCCGAACCGGGCCGAACTACGACGTCGACCACATCAGCAAAGTGTGCGCCAGGCTGGCGGTCAAGGGGCTGCGCGAAACGGTGATGGTCGACTGCTCGCACGGCAACAGCCTGAAAGATCACGCGAAGCAGGCGGACGTCGCGGCATCGATCTGTGAGCAGGTGGCGTCAGGGAGCTGGCAGATTTTCGGGACGATGCTCGAGAGCCATCTCGTGGAAGGGCGGCAGGACTACGTGCCGGGGCAACGCGCGACGTACGGCCAGAGCATCACGGACGCGTGCATCTCGCTGGCCCAGACCGAGCCGCTGCTCGAGCACTTCGCAAAGGCCCAGCGAAAACGTGGCGTCCGGGCCGATCGCACGTAGTTATCCGGCGCTCCTGGCCTGAGCGAAGGCGAAGGCAGCCGAACTGGAGTCATGACCTGCCCCAGCTGCGCTGGCGAGACGACGCACCTCGAACTTGGTGCGCGGCTCGGCACGACGCTCGACATCGATCTGTGCCAGGCGTGCCGCGCGATCTGGTTCGATCGGTACGAGGACCTGCGGATGGCGCCGGCGGCGACGCTGAGGGTGTTCGGGATCGTCAGCGAGCGGTCCAGTTCGCCGGCGACGCCGCTCACGGGCGCCCTGCGTTGTCCGCGCCGCCAGGGGCGCCTCCTTACTGACACACGACATCCAGCGAACGACGCCGTTTCGGTGCTGGCGATGCGATGCCGGCCATGGCCGCCTGATGGCGTATATCGATTTTCTGCGCGAGAAGGATTTTGTCCGCCCGCTGACGCCGCAGCAACTCGACGAGCTGCGGCAGAACGTTCAGACGATCAACTACTCGAACTGCGGCGCCGCGATCGATCTCGCGAAGGATTCCGCGTGCGCTCACTGCGGATCGGCCATGTCGATACTGGACCTGCAGCAGATGGCGCGGACCATCGGTCAGCTGCAGACCGCGGCGGCCGGCCACGTGCCCGCGGCTGCCGCATCGACGGCGCCGCCGTCACGCGAAGCCGCCGACATCGACGCCCTGATGCGGGCCTTGAAGGCTGAGGAGCGTGCTGCCTCGGCGCCCAATCTCATTGAGATCGGGCTCGGCCTCCTTGGCGACCTGCCGAGGAAGAGGCTGTAGTCGCCCCGTGGACCTCGCGCTCCTGGTGCTCGCGGCGCTCACCACACTCCTGCTCGCCGGCGTGTTCATCGACTTTGCGATCGGCCACCGGCGGCTGCGCTTCCTGAAAGACGTGACGCCCGCGCGAACCACGCCGCAGCTGTCCATCATCGTCGCCGCGCGCAACGAGGCGCGCGGCATCGAAGCTGCCGTCTCTTCCCTTCTTCGCTTGGCGTATCCCGCCCTCGACATCGTCATCGTCAACGACCGCTCAACCGATGAGACCGCTGCGATCCTGCATCGTCTCTCGCAGGTCAGGCTGCCTTCGCCTTCGTTCAGACCAGGGAAGCCGGACGCTGCTCGAGAAGCGTCCCCTCGCCTCACGATCGTCAATATCGCGGAGCTGCCTGACGGCTGGCTCGGCAAGAACCACGCGCTGCACCTGGGCGCGGAGATGGCCACCGGCGACCTTCTCCTCTTCACCGATGCCGACATCGTGTTCGAGCCGAGCGCGCTCGGCAGGGCCGTCGCCCTCCTCGAGGAGCAGGACGTCGATCACCTCGCCGTGATTCCTGACATCGTGGTGCCCGGCGCCGCGCTGAACGCGTTCGTGGCGGCGTTTGGCGTCTTCTTCTCGATGTACTCGCGGCCCTGGAAGGTGCGCGATCCGCGGAGCCGCGCGCACATCGGCGTCGGCGCCTTCAACCTGATTCGCGCCGAGGCGTATCGGGCCATCGGAGGGCACCGTCCGATCGCGATGCGGCCCGACGATGACATGAAGCTCGGGAAGCTCGTGAAGAAGCATGGCTTCCGCCAGGACGTGGCCGTCGGGCGGGACCTGATTACGGTGGAATGGTACGCATCAGTCCGCGAGCTCATCGACGGCCTGATGAAGAACGCGTTTGCAGGGGTGGACTACAGCCTCTTGAAAGTCGTCGGCTCTTCGGCCGCGCTGTGCCTGATGCATGTCTGGCCGTTCATCGCGCTCCTCCTTACCGACGGCGCGACTCGCGCGCTCAACGCGGCGAGCGTACTGCTCGTCGTCCTCATTTTTTGGATGGCCAACGGCACACGCGTGGCGTACGTGCTCGGCTTCCCAGCGGCCGCGCTGTTGTTCGTCTACATCATCTGGCGATCCGCGTTGATTGCGGTACTGAGCGGGACGATCACGTGGCGGGGAACCGCGTACCCGCTATCGCAGATGCGCGCCAACCGCGTGTGAGATGACGTACGGAGTGTCCGCCTTCTTGAGCGCCGACGCGCTGGCGAAGGCGGCCAGATGGACTGCCGGCCCTGCTGACTCATTATCTGCTGCGCGACCGACATCCTGACCGCCATCTCCGCGCCGACTCCGCCGGCGCCGACCGCGCCCTATTCGAATCCCTTGGCCATCTGGTACTTCACGTAGTCGTTCAGACTTTCCACGGCTGACATGCTCGCGCGCTTGTCGATGGCCTCCTCCACTTCTGGCGGCACCGACACGTTCTCGACGACAACACTCGCCATCTCCACGCCGTACTTTTCCATCAGCGCCGGGTTAACGTCGGCCTTGAACGGCGACTCGAAGCCGTACTTCCATCCCTTGATGCGGTTCAGGACCGGGATGTTGTCGGTCGTCAGTCGGTGCTTGCCAGGCCCGAACGTGTCACCGTACCGCCCCAGGTACACGAACTGCGCGGCCTGCGATCCGCGGACGATGAGCTGCGCGCCCCGTTCGATCGCGCGGTCATCGTCTGGAAACCTGTAGGACAGCGTATCGCGCGAGTCGTCCGTCCACTCGATGATGTCAATAAGTTCGCTGGGCATCTCGCGTTTCTTAACGGTTCCTGGCCACACCGTACGTAGACCCGGGTTATTGTTCGACGGCATCGGCGAGAAGCGCCAGGTACTGCTGGCGGCCGACCTCCGTGGCTCCGAGCGACCCGAGGTGCTCGGTGTGCCATTGCACATCGAGCAGGGTCATGCCCCTCTCGCGCATCAGCTGCACAACCGCGATCAGCGCCACTTTGGATGCGTCGCGCTGCTCGTGAAACATCGACTCGCCCGCGAAGAGCCCGTTGATCCGCACGCCGTACAACCCGCCGGCCAGCTGTCCCTCCCGATCGAACACCTCCACGCTATGCGCCCAGCCGAGTTGATGGAGCTTCATGTACGCCTCGATGAACGCCTCCGTGATCCACGCCTTGTCGCGCGACGGATCAGCGCATCGGCGAATCACGTCGCCGAAACAGGTATCGACGCGAACTTCGTAGCGCTTTGCGCTCCGACGCAGCGATCGCGACACGCGCAAGTCGTCGAGCAGCAGGATGCCGTGCGGATCGGGTGACCACCAGGCCAGGACGCTCTCAGGCGTCTCGACGACCATCGGGAAGATGCCGGCGCGATAGGCAGCGATGAGTGTCGCGGCGTCGAGGTCGCCGCCGATAGCGATGAGATCGCCCTCAGGCCACGTGGACGATGGTGGAAATGCCCAGCGCGCCGTGCCAACGGGCTCGGGTCGCGACAACCAATCGGTCATGGCACAGGGAAACGACGGCCGGGATACACTCGGATCAATGTCGCGGTTCGACCGTTTCGTTGGTCTTGCCCGCTCGATGGCAATCTATCACGGCATCCCCGGCCGCCAGCGCCGCATGCGGGCGCTGTATGCCGGCCTCGTCGGTCCCGGCGACCTCGTCTTCGACATCGGCGCACACGCCGGCAATCGCGCCCGCGCCTTCGCCGCGCTCGGCTGCCGCGTCGTCACGCTCGAGCCGCAACCCGATTTCGTGCGGGTGCTGCGGGCACTCTTCAGCCGCAACCGCGATGTCACCGTCGTCGAAGCCGCCGTCAGCGCCGTTGCGGGCGTGGCGACCCTGGCGCTGAGCGAGCGCACGCCGACCGTGACGACGCTGGCCAATGACTGGCGCGAGGCGCGTGCAAAGGAGGAGGGGTTCAGGGGCGTGGAATGGAATCGGCGGATCGAGGTCGAGACGACGACCCTCGACCGTTTGATCAATCGATTCGGCGTTCCGAATTTCGTGAAGATCGACTGCGAAGGCAGCGAAGCCGCGATCCTTGCGGGACTCTCACGGGCGGTGCCGGCTCTGTCATTCGAGTTTCTTCCCTGGACGCCCGAGGAAGCTGAAGCGTGCGTCGCGCGCCTGAAGAGGCTGGGGCCGTACGAGTTCAACTGGTCGAAGGGCGAAACCGGCCGGCTTGCGTCGGGGCGCTGGCTGAACGACAGGGAACTGCTCGCCGCCGTGCGCACGCCAGAGGCGCAGCGCAGGGCCGGTGACGTCTATGCGCGCCTCGCGGACCTGGTACCATAGAATAGACGCATGGGTGACAACAAGGCGGTGAAATCTACATACGAGCTGGCGATGGAGCGCCTCAAGAAGCAGGACAAGGACGCAGGCATCGAGCGGAAGCTGCTGACCGACCAGCAGAAGACCGCGATCGCCGAGGTCCGGAACTTTTACGAGGCCAAGCTCGCCGAGGCGGATCTGCTGCACCAAGACCAGATGGTCACGACGCTCGATCCCGCAGAGCGCGCCAGGCGAGACGAGGAGTACCGACGCGATCGCGACCGCTTCTCGTCCGAGCGCGACGCGAAAATCGCCAAGGCGCGCAGCGACTAGGACATCATCACTTTCCTCGGACACTGCGAGGCATCAGGCAAGCGGGCGTAAGCCATGGGCGTGCATTCCACTCGCGAGCAGGTCGAGGCCGTCGAAACGATTTCCCGGCCGAAGCACGGTTCAACCGTTTCCGCGCGACGGCCGGTCTCATCCTCGCGCCCGTCGCGCTCGTTGCGCTCCTCGCTGCCCCGTTTCCCAGCCTGAGCGCGCAGGCGCATCGGCTCGCCGTCATCCTCGCCACTGTCGTCGTCCTCTGGATCACGGACGCGCTGCCCATGGCGATCACCGCCGTCCTGGGGCCCGTGCTGGCGGTGATGTTTCTGGTGACACCGGCGCAGACCGCGTTCGCGCCGTTCGCCGATCCGGTTATTTTTCTTTTCATTGGCAGCTTCATCCTGGCGCAGGCGATGTTTGTGCACGGCGTCGATCGCCGCATCGCTTACACGACGCTCGCCTCGCGCGCGGTCGGCGCCAGTCCCGCCCGCATTCTCATCGTGTACGGTGGCGTTGCCACCGCCCTCTCGATGTGGATCAGTAATACGGCGACGACGGCGATGATGTTTCCGATCGGGTTGTCGATCGTCGCGCATCTGCGAAAAGTGACATTGAGCTCGGAAGCCAATATCCGCACATTCGCCGTGGCGATGATGTTGATCACGTCGTTCGGCGCCTCCATTGGCGGAATGGGCACACCCGTCGGCACACCGCCGAACCTGATCGGCATCGGTATGCTCCAGCGGATTGTGATCGCAAAGGAACCGCCGCAGTTGGGCGCGCCATATCGGGTGCTAGTGCCTCAGGTGAACGCGGATGGCAACAACGTGTCGGGCATTCGTCTGCCCGAGGTGGCCGTGCCACTGGGCACATACACCGGGTGGAATGTGACCGTCCCGCGATTCAGCGACCTTGGACTGAGCAACCTGGGGTACCTGAGCGGCCTGATTGGTGGATTCGAACCCTTTGCGCTCACGAAGGAGCAGCGGGAAGAAAGCGGAGACGCCCGTCTCTCGATTGGCGAGCGCTACGCAGGCCGCCAGGATTATCTGGACCGGGCCAGGCAGGCCGTTGAAGTAACATTCAGGACAGGGCATGGACATTCTGGACGCACCCGAACGCTACGAGCAGCTGATCGCCTTCCTCAGCTCGAACCTGCCGGCGCCGGTGGATCGGCAGGAAGACCTCGACGGCTCCATCCGGTTTACCGGCGGCGACCCGCCCGAAGTCGTCGTCGTCCTGACCGATTCAAGCGTTGTGGTGTCGCAGTTCTCCGGCGTGTGGGAATCGCCGTTCACATTTTCGGTAAAGCCCCGGCGCGTCGGCGTGGTGAAGTGGCGGCGGCTATCCGGGAACGCGCTGCCCGGCGCCATCGCCGCGCTCGTCAAAGGGGCGCGCGAAGCGCGCCTCGCGTCGTTTGTCACCTGCCAGCATTGCGGCCAGCGCACCGCGCCCGAGTGGCTGCACGATGAAGGCGTGTGCCAGGCGTGCGCCGACCAGCACAGCGGGGCTATCCATTAAGGGCGCTTGGTCAGCGCCACGGTAGGACGACGCGGCAGTCGTACACGCCACGTCAGGTGTTCGAAGGTGCCCGACCGGCTGACAACCGTCCTGGCGTGTCCGGTGTGTGACGCGGAACTCACGATCCGCGTCACCGCGGCCACGTGCCCGCACACACACACCTTTGATCGCGCGCGAAGCGGCTACCTGAACCTCTTGCTGTCGAACAAGAAGCAGTCGGCCGAGCCCGGCGACAGCTCGGCCATGATGCACAGCCGGCGCACGTTCTTGCACGACGGTTTCTACGATCAGATGGCGGCGGCGGCGAACGCCGCGGTGGCTGAAGTCCTGGCCGGCCGGAACGAGACCCACGTCGCCGACCTCGGATGCGGCGAAGGGTTTTTCACGGCGCGACTGCGGCACACGCTCGTCGCGGCGATGTCACCGGCGCACACCTGCTACGGCATCGACATCTCGCGTCCAGGCGTCAGGATGGCCGCGGCGTACGACCGCGAGGTCCTGTGGATCGTGGCGAGTCTGCATCGCAGCCCGTTCCGGCCGCGGTCGCTCGATGTGGCCCTCAGCATCTTCGCGCCGATCGACGCCGCCGATGTGCGCCGCGTCGTCCGTGATGACGGCGCGCTTGTGACGGTGACGCCTGGGCCCGATCATCTCGACGCCCTCCGCGTCAACATCTACACCTCGGTGAAGCCCCATCCACACACGCCGGCGCAGATGGCCGGCGACACGCTGTTCGAACGGACCGCGTCCACGCGCGTGCGCTATCCCATCGTCGTGGACTCGCCGGCGCAGATCATGAATTTACTAGCGATGACGCCGTACTACTGGAACATCAATCGGGCGACCAAGGCCCACGTCGAAGCCTTGTCGCGCCTGGAACTCACCGTGGATGCCTATGTGAACGTGTTCCGGCCGCGGCCGGGCTGAGAGCCTCACGACGCGTCGTGTCCTCGGCCGCACGATCGTGTATGAAAACGATGAAACGGCGGCCAGCGCTGGCGCGCACGAAGGTCTTCGGCGCCCCGTCCTGGCAGGTCTGCATCGTCACCAGGCGCGAACGAAATGGGAGCTTCTGTGTCAGCGCACACTCCCATCGCGAGGCTCAGTGATCGAGCTCAGGACCATCCCTACAGCCGTTATTGCCGCTGACAATCCGCGGCACCGGGCATCGACCGGCGCGAAATCAGAAAGCTGAAGCGCGGCGATTATCCGGCCGCGGACCGGCGCAACCTTCGCGGCCGGACGACGACGGAGGCGTGCACGAGCGTGGGGCGCTTCATCGACAACAGCCGCCACAACGGCCATCGCTGCATCTGCATCGTCCACGGCCGCGGTCTGCACTCGGAAGGCCGCGTATCGATTCTCAAAGCGCGCGTCCGCGAGTGCCTCAGGACGCATCCGGCGGTGCTTGCCTACGCCGACGCGCCACGATCCGACGGCGGAGCGGGCGCTGTTTACGTGCTGCTTCGCAAGTAGCCAACGCGAAGGTCCAGCAACGTTCACGGTCCGGCCAAAGCCGGACACCACGTCAGCGATCCCGAGAGCCAGCCGGTCGCAGATTCTGCGCATCCACGTGGCGCCGACGCGGCGAGAATCGCGTGCTTCGGGCCTCATGCCCCTCACAACACGTGATATATCGCGCGGCTCGGTAGTTGCACATTCGCGCCCCGATGCGCGCGGGCTGGTTGTGGGCAGCAGCAAGGTGCCTGACAACGGGGAGACGATGGTAGACTCGCGGAAAGGCGGCGCAATGGCCGACAGGATTGACGACCTCAGGGAGCGTGTTCAGGCGGTCGAGGTAAAGCTGGACCAACTGTCAGCGTCGGTGCACCAGCTGTCCGCCTCGGTGGATCAGCGGTTCGACCAGGTAGATCGCCGGTCCGATCGGGTGGACGAGCGGTTCAACTCGGTCGATGCGGCGCTCCTCGAGCAGCGACAGTACACCGAGCTCGCCTACTCGAGGCTCGCGGCGAAGATGGGCGCTGGATTCGGCCGGGTCGAGCGCAAGCTGGATCAGTTTATCGACGTGCAGCTCCAGACGAACCAGCTCGTGGACCGCCGGTTGTGGGCGCTGGAGCGGCAGCGGCCACAGCAGGCGGAGTAAGGCTACTCGGGGTTCGCCACGAAGCGGTAACCAACCCCGCGAACGGTCTGCAGGTGTCTCGGGCTCGTCGGGTCGTCCTCGATGTAGCGCCGCAGGCGCACGATGAAGTTGTCAATCGCGCGCGTATCGGTGTCGTCGCGCAGGCCCCACACCTCCTCGAGGATCGCCTTGCGCGGCACCGGACAGCCCTCGCGCTGCACGAAGTAGCGGAGCAGCGCCGCCTCCATCAGCGTGAGAGGCATCCGCTTCTCTCCCACTCGCACTTCCAGCTGCTCGAAGTCGATGCTCTTGTCCCGGAACGAAAACTGCGCCGCGACTGGCGTCGCCTGCGCCGCGGTCTCCTGGCGGAACCATTCGTGGCGGCGAAGGAGTCCCTGAACGCGGGTCAGCAGGATCGGCAGCTGGAAGGGCTTGGGGAGGTAGTCGTCCGCGCCCGCGCTGAAGCCGCGCAGCACATCCTCTGACCGCCCGCGCGCGGTCAGCATCAGCACCGGTACGAACCGGCGCTGCCGCCGCAGCTCCGCCACGACGTCGAACCCGTCGATGCCTGGGAGCATCACGTCGAGGATCACGACATTATAGGGCGGTGAATCGGCGGTCAGCCGCTTGAGCGCCTCCTCGCCATTGTCGACAATGTCGACGTCGTACTGCTCGGCCTCGAGGTTGTAGCGCAGGCCGTCTGCCAGGTGCTGTTCGTCTTCGACGATGAGGATGCGGCTCATTGCGGCGCCACCAGCGGTAGCTGCACGATGAACGTGCTGCCGTGGCCGGGTCCCCCGCTCTCGGCGTACACCTTCCCGCCGTGCCGCACCACGACGGACCGGACGATGAAGAGGCCGAGGCCAGTGCCCTTGATCCGCGTGGCCATCGCGCCGGGGATCCGGTAGAAGCGCTTGAAGATCCGCTTCTGCTCGGAGGGCGAGATGCCGATGCCCTGATCGCGCACGCGCAGCGTAATCGTCGCCGCATCGGTCTGCTCCAGTTCGACGGCGACCCGCACCTGCGGGCCCGAGTATTTGATCGCGTTGTCCACCAGATTCGACACGACCGCCTTGAGCTCGTCCTCGTCGCCGAGGACGAGACGCGGCCCGCTGTCGGTAAACCGTTCCAGATAGGTCACCGCTTCCGGCGGCAGCCGATGGCGAGTCCTCGCGAGCGACAGACACTCCGACACGAGCGCGCTCACGTCGATCGCGTGATGACCGGAGCGTCGACGCCGCGCCCCCTGCTGGCCGGCGCGGAGCACCTGTTCAATGGTGGCCTGGAGCCGGTCGCTGTCCTGCAGCATCACGTCGTAGAACTCCTGGCGCCTGGCCTCGTCGACGTGACGATTCTGCAGCGTCTGCAGGTACAGCCTCGTCGAGGCCACCGGCGTCTTGAGCTCGTGCGTGACGGCGTTGATGAACGCCTCGTGCTGCTCGTTGCGGCGGATCTCCCGCACCAGGAAGACGGTGTTGAGCACAACGCCGGTAATGACGAGTGGGAAGACGATGACGCCGACGACCAGGAGCCCGACGTTCTGCCAGCTGACGATGATCCAGCCGACGTTCAGCGCCAGAGCTCCGCCGGCCAGGCAGGCGCCCAGGACGATGAAAAAAGCCGCCGACTTCCGGCGTCCGCCGGATGTCATTGCGTACCGGGCTTTCCGGGCGTACGGGGCTTCGAGGCGCTGCTGCTCACGCCTTCTAAGGATAACCCGCCTTCGCCACGCCGGCTTCGGCGGGCACACGCTAGGCGGTGGCTTCTTCCTCCGGTATCTGGCTGATTCGGGCGACGCGGACATCCCAGACGAGACCGACCGCGCTGAGCACCTTGAGCAGGAGCCAGGTGGGATCGAACTCGTACCAGGCAAGACCATGGCGCGAAGAGGTGGGATGGGCGTGATGATTGTTGTGCCAGCCTTCGCCGAACGTGATGAGCGCGACCCACCACAGGTTTCGAGAATCGTCGGGGGTGGCAAAACGACGGCCGCCCCACATGTGCGTGGCCGAGTTGACCAGCCAGGTCGAATGCTGGCCGACCACCACGCGCAGGAAGATCGCCCAGTTGACGAGCCCCCACCCGCCGATCGCGAGCAGCGAGAAGCCGAGCACAGTGAGCGGCACCCAGTGGTAGGTCGTCAACCATCGATAGAAGGGCTCCTTCGCAAGATCGGGCGCATAACGCGCCATGCGCGCCGTGTCGTTGTGACTCGCCTCACCGAACATGATCCAGCCAAGATGCGCCCAGAAGCCGCTGACGCGCGGCGTGTGCGGATCCTTGGGCTGATCGGAATGCTGGTGGTGCAGCCGGTGGATAGCGACCCAGAAGATTGGACCGCCCTCGAGGGTCAGCGTGCCGCAGATCGCGAGAAAATACTCGAACCATCTCGACGTCTTGAACCCGCGATGCGTGTGGAGCCGGTGGTAACCCATGCTGATGCCGAAGCCGCCGGCGATGCAGTACAGGGCGAGGGCCACGGAGAGATTCGTCCAGCTGAAGGACCAGAAGGCCGCAACGGCCATGATGTGGAACCAGACCAACACGACGCACGTGAGCACACTGAACTTGCTGTAGCGGGAAGTGGGCGAAACGACAGCGGCGGTCTCCATGCGTTCTCCTCAGCTTGGGTGTGACTCGGTTGTGCCGACTACAGTACCGAAAGGTGGGCCTGGCGACTGTAAGAGTTCCGTAATACCTGTCAAACCCAATGGAATCATAAGCTTTGAAGGCGCTCGTGCATTCCGACCTGCTACAATGGAACGTTCATGATCTCAGTCAGCGGCGTCTCTATGCGGTTCGGGTCGAAGATTCTCTTCGACGAGGTAACGACGACGTTTGCGGTGGACCGGCGGTACGGGTTGACCGGGCCGAATGGCGCCGGCAAGTCGACGTTCATGAAGCTGCTCACCGGCGAGACCGAGCCGCAGCGTGGAACCGTCGTCCGGCCGAAGAAGCTCGGCGTCCTCCGCCAGGATCAGTTCGCCTTCGACAGCTATCGCGTGGTTGATGTCGTGATCATGGGGAACCAGCGGCTGTGGAGCGCGCTGACCGAGCGCGACACGATCCACGAGCGTCCCGAGATGACGAACGAAGACGGTATGCGGCTCGGCGAGCTCGAAGGGATCGTCGGCGAGGAAAACGGCTACTCGGCGGAAAGCGACGCCGCGGTGCTGCTGCAGGGGCTCGACATCGCCGACCCGCTGCACGAGCGCAAAATGGGCGAGCTGCAGGGCGGGCAGAAGATGCGCGTGCTGCTCGCGCAGGCGCTCTTCGGCCAGCCCGAGGCGTTGCTCCTCGACGAGCCGACGAACCACCTCGACCTCGAGTCGATCCACTGGCTGGAGGAGTTTCTCAATCGCTACCACGGGACGCTGATCGTTATCTCGCACGATCGGCACTTCCTGAACCGTGTGTGCACGCACATCGCCGACATCGACTACCAGGCCATCATCACGTATACCGGCGGCTACGACGACATGGTGATGGCCAAGACGCAGATCCGGTCGAAGATCGAGGCCGATAACGAGCAGCGCGAGAAAAAGATCGCGCAGCTCAACGACTTCATCGCGCGCTTCGGCGCCGGCACGCGCGCGAGCCAGACGACGTCGCGGCGCAAAGAGGTTGAACGGCTGCAGACGACCGAGCTGGCGCGGTCGAATATTCAGCGGCCGTACATCAAGTTCACGACGAAGCGGCCGTCAGGGAAAGTGCCGGTGGAGTTCGACGGCCTCTCCCAGTCGTTTGGCAACGCGCGCGTCGTCACGAATTTCAGCGCGGTGGTCAACCGGGGCGAGAAGATCGCGATCGTCGGTCGAAACGGGGCCGGCAAGACAACGCTGCTCAAAGCGCTGCTGGCCGACGCGCCCGACATGCCGGCGTCCCGCGCGGACCGCGACGCCGGCACGGTGCGGTGGGGCCACGAGGTGTCAGTTGGCTACTTTCCGCAGGACCACACCGGCGCGATCGAGAAGGGGCTGACCGCTGTCGAGTGGCTACATCAGTTCGACCCCGACGCGTCGAAGCAGGACATCCACGGCCTCCTCGGCCAGATGCTCTTCAGCGGCGAGGAAGGGCTCAAACCGACCGCCGCCCTTTCAGGCGGCGAGACCGCGCGGCTGCTCTTCTGCCGCCTCATGCTGCAGAAGCCGAACGTCCTCGTGCTCGACGAGCCGACGAATCACCTCGATCTTGAATCGATTAATGCGCTGAACGTCGCGCTTCAGAAATACGAGGGAACCCTCTTCCTCGTCACCCATGACGAGGATCTCCTGGAAGAAGTCGGCACGCGCGTCTGGCACGTGGACCACGGCCGCATCGTCGACTTCAAGGGCAGCTACGAAGAACACACCGGGTCGCTGGCGTAGCGTCTATCCCGATCTGACGACGGCACGGCGGTGGCGACCTCTCACCCAACCGCGGCATTGATGCCGGCAATGTGTCCCTCCGTGAACACGATCGCCACCGCCAGCGCTGGTTGCGGACGCTCACGCGCGCGACGGTCAGCCGGTGCTCGGCAGCGAGTTCGAGGAGACGCACCGGCAGTTCGCGCGTCGCGCGAGAATGGCGCACGAATACGAAGCCGGCTCGAAAGGCAGCGACGGCTGACGGCCGCCCACGGTCCGACCGTTCGCGGTCCGGGTGCCGTTCACGGTCCGGCTAAAGCCGGACGCCAGGCGCGACAGATGATCGGACTTAGTGGCCGCCATAGACGACGAAGCCGCGTTTACGAAGACTGTCGGCAAGGATCCCTTCCATTTGCTGCGCCCTTGAGTACGGCATTGGATTGAGATGCGCGTACAGCCGCGGGACGAGGCGCTCACCGAAGCGGCGGACGACGCCGGCGGACTTGATGCCCTGCTTGTGATTCTGGAAGCGTTGCTCCGGCGTGAGGCCGGTCATGCCGACGTAGTAGGCGGCCTTCCCGTCGCCGCGCGGGTTGCGGAGATAGACGACGTAGACGTGATGATGGCCGCCTTGTGTATGCTTGGCCGTTCCGATGCTGGATTTGTTTGGTCTCGTTGCCGTCACCGCCACGCTCGTGTTTTATGCCCTCGAAGACCGCTCGCCGGCGTTCGTGCTCGCGTTCGCGGGCGGGTGCGTCATGTCGTCCGTCTAAGGGTTCCTCCAGGGCGCGTGGCCGTTTGGGCTGGTCGAGATCGCGTGGACGGCCGTCGCGGTCCGGTGATGGATTGAGCGGCGTGGCCGCCGGGCCTCATAAGGCCCGGCCCACTATACCGGCTCGACTTCGACCTCTTTGACCTCTTTGACGCCCTCGATGAGCTCGTCCTCGTCTGGCTGGAATGGCAGGCCATCGGTGAGCTCGGCGGCCTGCAGCATCCGCGGCACGCGATCGATTGGCTCGAGCGCCGCGATCTCCTCGCCGTTCGCCGCCTGATACTCCTTGAACTTCCGCGCCTTGACAAGCACGTTCCCCTCGAGCGACCCGACGGCGCTGTTGTAGGCGTCAAGCGCGCCCTTGAGGCGCAACCCGAGCGTTTCGAAATGCTCCCCCAGCTTACGTGTCGCCTCGTAGAGATTCCGCCCAAGCTCGCTGATCTTCCGCGCGTTCTCCTCCATCGCCTGCTCCTGCCACCCGTACGCCACCGCCCGCAGCAGCGCAATGAGCGTCGTCGGACTCGCCGGGATGACGCGCTGGTCAAGACCAATTCCGAACTCGATGAGCGACGGATCCTGTTCGAGCGCCGCGCTAAAAAACATCTCGCCTGGCAGGAACATGACGACGAAGTCGGGGCTGGGCTGCACGTGCGCGGCGTAGCCTTTTGAGGAGAGCTGCGTGAGATGCACGCGCACCTGACGCGCGTGATCGGCCAGCAGCGCCTGCCGCGCGGTTTCGTCTGGTGCCTCGAGCGCCCTGAGATACGCGTCGAGGGGCGCTTTCGCGTCGATGACGACGTGCTTGCCGCCGGGGAGCGTGACGATGACGTCGGGCCGCAGCCGGCGATCGTCGCCTCCCGCGATCGTGCTCTGCTCCTCGAAGTCGCAGCGATCGAGCATCCCGGCGAGCTCGATGACGCGCTTCAGCTGGAGCTCGCCCCAGCGGCCGCGGACGCCGGGGCGCTTGAGCGCGTCGACCAAGCGCGCGGTCTGCGAGCGGAGGTCCTGCCCCGCCGTGTCCAACGTGCGCAGACGCTCGATGAGCTCCGCGCCGTCTTTCGTGCGGCGCCGCTCGGAGTCCTTGATCTCGCGGTCCACCTGGTCCAGCGCCTTCGCCATCGGCGCCAGCAGCTCTTCGATGGCTTTCTTGCGCGCGTCGATGTCGGCTGTGGCTTCGGTCCGCGACTGCTGCAGCCGCGTTTCCGCGAGATGCAGGAACGCCTGATTGTTGGAGTTGAGCGCGTCTGAGCTGAGCGCCCGGAACGATTCACGCAGCCGACTTTCGGCTTCCTGATACGCCTTGAGCCTCTCGGCGTGGACGGCGCGGTCGCGTTCGAGCTCGGACTGAAGACGGGTTTCTGCGTGACGCGAGGAAAGCCATCCGATCAGCGCGCCTATCGCGATGCCAACGAGCAGGACGCCGACCAAGGCAAGAGACTCGATGATCATTAGTATCGCACTTCTTCAGTGGCGCTGGGGCCCCGGCTATGGACGCAGGGCTTATCTTGACACGACGAACGGGAGCCACGACTCCGGGAGCTGGAGCGCCGCCGCGTGGACGGCGGTTGCGATGTCGCGCTCGCGTTCTGCTGGCGTCGGCTTCCAGACGTTCGTGCCGGCGAGGGCCGCGGTGATCTGCTGCAGCACGTGGCGCGCGGCGATCTGCGCCTGGCGGCGGCGGTCGGCACACTGTCCGGAGGTCGCGGCGAGCGTCGAGGTGCGCGCGGTCGATCGCTCCGCCTTCAGCATCTCGAGCCGCGGGCGGTTGACGGGATCGAACGGCAGCGCGGTCTGAAAGCGCTCCTCCGACGCGGTGTCCAACTGACCGGCCGCCTTCAACGCATGGTCGCGGTCGATGTCGGCGCGGTAGCATTGGAAGCAGAGGGTGGGCCGGTGTTGCAATTTCTGCCGGCACGCCGGACAGAGCGCCTTAGGGCGTTTGCCTTCGAGTTCTCTACCTGGGAAGCCTACCCAGTCTGAATCCTTCATATTCTTAACAAGTTGAGCCGGCGCTTGAGTGATGTCCTGCATACCCACCCAGGATAACCGGAGGGTGTGACAGGGCAGGTCACGCCGCTGTTGAGATATCTTCTTCTCAGGCACCACCCGTCGTGGAGCTTCTTGAAAGGCGACGTTCAGGGTGACTGAGTGGAAATCCGCCTGCCTGACACATTGCCGCGATCCGCTGGAGCTCGTCGCGAGCCATCTCCATCCGGGATAGCGCGGTGCGGTCGCGCTCGGCGTGCATCACGGGCTGTTCTGCACGGGGTGCTACTGGGC
This sequence comes from Vicinamibacterales bacterium, assembly GCA_965229885.1. Classification (GTDB taxonomy): domain Bacteria; phylum Acidobacteriota; class Vicinamibacteria; order Vicinamibacterales; family CAVVIG01; genus DATLLJ01. Next base: position 1,804,654 of record CBDDJX010000003.1, on the reverse strand, counting down.
GCTGCTGGTGATGCAGCTCGTGGTGGGCGTGATGAATCTCGGTGCGATGGCGGCGAGACGGTGATTGCCCTCGAGAAACTCGTCGCCCGCGTGGTGGGACTCATCGCAATCGCGACGGGAATCTACACGCTCGCGGCAGGGCTGCTCTCGCTGACAGAAGCCTGGAGCCCGGGGCCCAGAGCCTACTCCAACAGCTGTTTCATCTTCCATTCGCTGTCGCGGAAGAGCGCGGCGCATTCGTCGGCGGGAATCGATCGACTGGCGTATTTGCAGGACACGACGAACAGCGATCGCTCCTCGTTCCACTCGGCTCGCGTCACCGCACACGCGAACTCGTGACCGGCGCTCGTCGATAACTGCAGCACCGCGCCTGGCTGCGGGATGGCCGGCACGTGAATCATCTTTATGAAGCGGACAGATCCGTTGTCAATCGGATAGCCGTTCTGACCCAGGATGGGATTCTTGATTCTGGGGATCGCCAGGTTGACTTCTACTTCGATCGGCATGGTTAGACTGTGACGTACTGTACTGGATTTCCGCTCGCTTCGAGAAAACGCTGGAAATCGGCGAATGCGACGACGATGGTCGCGGTGTTGATGTTGGGGTGAAACGAGATCGTCTCAGCCGACTGCAGATCGCGATCGATCGCGACGCGGACGGCGTGCTCGGCATCGTGAACCAGCCCGAATGGCGAGACTGAGCCTGGCTCGAGGCCCAGTTGCTTCATCAGCCGCTCAGGCGATCCGAAACTGAGCTTCCCGTCACCGATCTGATCGGCCACAGCCCGCAGATTCGCGCGTTTCTGATACTGAAGGATGACGAGGTAGTGCCGCGTCCCCTTCTGATTCCGCATGAAGAGATTCTTGCAGTGGGCGGCATCGATGCCGGACCAGTACGGCTCGCCAGCCTCCGCGCTCGCGATCGGCGGATGCTCGTAGCGCGTGTACGCGATGCCGAGCTCATCGAGCCTCGCGTAGACGCGTCCTTCGCTCATGGGAACCGGCCCAGGGCCAACAGGAGTTCCAGACGGGCGCGGCGGAGGATGTCCTCGGCCACCGCCACGCCGGTGTCCACGTCGCGCGCGCTGCGCTCGGCGTCAATCACCTCGATGTTGGTCGCGGCACCGGCACGGAAGCTGACGTTGACGATGTTCACCACCTGCTGCGCCTGGTCGGCGGCGGCCTGCGCGCGCGCCAGACCGCGCCCGCCGCTCGCGACGGCCTCGCGCCCCGCACGCACCTGCGACGACGCTTGCGTGATGGCGCCAGTCAGGTTGGTCTGCGCGACGTTGAGCGCGGCCTGCCGCTGGGTCTTCAGGCTCGATCGCCGCCCGCTGTCGAACACCGGAATGCCCGCCTGCAGCAGGAACCGCCAGCTGTTCGCCTCGGTGAAAAACTGCGCGGGGCGGACGGACTGCGCCAGGAAGATCGCGTCAAGGGAAGGCCAGCGATCCTTCGAGCTATCGCCGAGCACGCGCTGGGCCGCCTGGCGTTGGCTGGGAAACAGCCTCAAATCCGGCCGGGACTGAAACAGAACGGGAGTGAGATCCGCGGTCGTGCCGCCGAGCGCTGCCGCGTCCGGTGGAAGCGCGAACGATGGTTCGTCGACCGCATCGACAGGACCATTCGCGACCAGGAGCACGCCGAGCGCTTCGCGTGCCAGATACACCGCCAGCGAGGCGAACTCGATCTGCCGCTCGAACGTCGACAGCTGCTGCTGCGCCCGCAGCGCGTTCAGACGGCTGCCAGTCCCCCCTCGCTCGAGCTCGGCGGCGAGATCGAAGTGCGCCCTCGCGGTGTCGCGAGCGCGGTTGTTCCCCTCGAGGACCCGCAGCCGCACGAGGATGCTCAAGTACGCGTCCGCGGTCGCGAGCGCGATCTGGCGTCGCGTTTCCACCGCGCCGAGCTCCGCGATCTGCACGTCGTCTCCGGCCTGCTCGCGGCGCGCCCAGGCGGCGGCCGCGAGAATCGGCTGATCGATCGTCAGCGACCCAGTGATCTGGCTGCGCGGGACCACCGCTTCGTCCTGAAACTCGACGCCCCTATTCAATGTCGTCGTCGTGACGTTGCCGGTCACCTGGAGCCGCGTCGCGGAGCGGGCCTGTCTGAGCAGACCTTCCCCGCGGAGGATGCCGGCGGCGGCGACGGCTGTGGAGGGATTATTGGCGATCGCGCGATCGATCGCCTGTTGAAACGTGACGCGCTCGGCCTGTGCGGGAGCCTGGGCGGAAACGGCAGATCTCAACAGCTGCGCCACAACAGCAAGGACGCACCCCAGCACCACGGCACCCTGGCACCTCGGCACCCAGGCACCGCGGCACCCGTCCTATCCACGTCGACGCTCCGTCAGACTCTTCACGACGACGTAGAGGACAGGGATGAACGCGAGATTGAGAAACGTCGACGCGATCATGCCGCCGGCGACCGCGGTGCCTACCGAGTGCCGCGCGGCGCGGCCGGCGCCGCTCGCGAACACGAGCGGCATGACGCCGAGAATGAACGCGAGCGACGTCATCAGAATGGGCCGCAGCCGGATCCGCGCGGCTTCGACGGCGGCCTCGGTGATCGTCATCCCACGGTGACGGAGCTGCTCGGCGAACTCGACGATCAGAATTCCGTTCTTCGCCGACAAGCCGATCAACATCACCAGCCCGATCTGGCAATACACGTCGTTGATCAGCCCGCGGCCCCACTGCGCCGCCAGCGCGCCGAGAACCGCCAGCGGCACCGACAGCAGAATGATGAACGGCAGCGTGAGGCTTTCGTACTGCGCCGCGAGCGTGAGGTAGACGAGCAGCAGGCCAAGGCCGAAGATCAGCGCCGACTGATTGCCGGCCTGGATCTCTTCGCGCGACAGGCCGGCCCACGCAAAGGTCATCCCCTGCGGCAGCACGCGCGCCGACAGCTCCTCCATGGCCTGGAGCGCCTGCCCCGAACTGTAACCAGGCGCCGCCGAACCGCTGATGTCGACGGATCGAAACAGGTTGTAGTGACCGATGTTCTGCGGCGCGGTCCCATCGCGGATGGAGACGACGTTGCTGAGCGGCATCATCTGCCCGGAACTGCTCCGGACAGAGTAGCGCTCGATATCGCGCGGATTCGATCGGAACTGGCTGTCCGCCTGCACGTAGACGCGGTACGACCGGTTGTTGAAGTCGAAATCGTTCACATACGCCGACCCCAGCAGAATCTGCATCGTCTGCGCGACGTCGCCGAGCGAGATCCCGAGGCTCTTCGCCTGCTCGCGATCGATCGTCACGACGAGCTGCGGATCGTCGGTCGTGAACTGCGTGAACACGCGGGTGATGCCGGGCGTGCGATTGGCCTGTCCCGCAAGACTGCGCGCCGTTCTGGCGAGGTTCTCGATCGGGCCGCCGGTCTGGTCGAGCAGCTCGTACTGAAATCCACCGAACCGGCCGATGCCGTTGACCGAGGGCGGCAGAAACGGAATGACATTCGCGCCGGTGATCTCGCTGAACTGGCCGAACAGCTGGGCGACGACCGCTTTGGCGGAGTGCTCGTCGCCCTGCCGCTCGGTGAAGTCCTTGAGCATGCAGAACAGGATGCCCTGGTTCGGCCCCGATCCCGCGAAGCTGAATCCGCCGACGCTGAAGACGTGCTCAATCTCTGGCATCCTGCCGGCGACCTGCTCGACCTGCTTCACGATCCCCATCGTGTAGTCGAGCGAGGCGCCCTGCGGCGCCTGGATGATGATGAAGATGAAACCCTGATCTTCGTCCGGCACGAACCCGGTCGGCACGCGCGTGTACATCCAATACGTCGCGCCGAGCATCGCCACGAACACCAGCGCCACGACCGCGCGTATGCGGATGAGACCCGTGAGCCCTGACACCAGCGCCAACGTCCCGCCATTGATCGCCCGGTTGACGCCGCTGAAGAACATCCCCTTCGGCTTTTCGACCCGGCTGAGCAGCATGCCGGCGAGCGCCGGCGTCAGCGTCAGCGCATTGAAGGCGGAGATCGCCATCGAGAATGCGATCGTCAGTGCGAACTGCTGATACAGCCGGCCGGTCGTGCCCGGGAAGAACGCCACCGGCACGAACACCGCGCCGAGCACCAGCGCGGTGGCGATGACGGCCCCGGCCACCTCCCCCATCGCTTCGGACGCCGCCTCGCGCGCCGGGAGGTGATGGTCTTGGATGTGACGCTCGATGTTCTCGACCACGACGATCGCATCGTCTACCACGAGTCCGGTCGCGAGCGTGATGCCGAAGAGCGTGAGCGTGTTGATCGAGAAGCCGAACAGCTTCACGAACATGAAGGTGCCGATGAGCGACACGGGGATCGTGATGGCCGGAATCAGCGTCGTCTTCCAGTTCTGGAGGAACAGGAACAAAACCACAATGACGAGCGCGATCGCCTCGAGCAGCGTGGTGATGACCTCCCTGATGGATTCGGATACGGCGCGCGTTGTATCGAACGCCAGCTCGACTTTCAGACCCGGAGGAAACTACTTCGACAGGCGCTCGATCTCGGCGCTGACGTCGCGGTACACCTGCAGCGAGTTCGCGGTCGGCAGCTGCGTGATGCCGAAGCCGATCGCATCGCGACCCTTGTAGCGAACGTCGGTCGTGTAGTCTTCGGCGCCGAGCTCCGTCCGGCCGACATCTCTCAAGCGGACGAGCTTCCCGCCAGGCGTGCGCTTGAGGACGATGTCGTCGAACTCGCCCGGCTCGGACAGCCGGCCGACGGCGCGGACGCTGATCTGATACTGCTGGCCCGCACGCGAGGGCTGCGCGCCGATCTGCCCGGCCGCCACCTGCACGTTCTGCTCGCGCAGCGCGTTGACGACGTCGCCGGCGGTGACGCCGCGCCCGGCGAGACGATCCGGATCGAGCCAGATGCGCATCGCGTACTTGCGCTCGCCGAAGATGATGATACTGCCGACGCCGGGGACGCGCTGTAGCTCGTCGCGGACGAAGCGGTCGAGATAGTTGCTGATGAAGAGCGGATCGTACTGGTTGTTCTCGGCGTACACGGCGACGGCGAGGACGAAGTTCTGCCAGGACTTCGTCACCGAGATGCCGACGGCCTTCACCTCGTTCGGCAGACGGCCTTCGACCTGCGACACGCGGTTCTGCACGTCGACAGCCGCGACGTCGATGTTGCGATCGACGTCGAACGTGACCGTCACCGTCGCCGATCCGGTGCTGCCGCTCGACGAGGTGATGTGCTGCATCCCCTCGACGCCGTTGAGCGCCTGCTCGATCGGCTGCGTCACAGCCGATTCGACGATTTCGGCGCTCGCGCCCTGATAGAAGGCGTTGACGCTCACCGTCGGCGGCGCCAGTTCCGGGAATTGCGCGATCGGGAGCGTCGGAATGGCGATGGCGCCGGCGAGGATGATCACGAGCGAGCAGACGCTCGCGAGGATCGGACGCTTGATAAAGGTGTCGACAACCATGGCTCAGGGCTTAGGGCTTTCCGGCGCGGGCGCGACGGACGCGCCGTCGACAAGCTTCTGCGAGCCTGAAATGACGACCTGCTCCCCGGGTGTGGGCCCTTCGAGCACCGGATAGTCGTCGCCGACAATCCGACCGACCTTGATCGGGCGCTGGTGCGCCACCAGTTTGCCGTCCGCGCGCTCGGCGACGAACACGAAGAACTGACCGCTGACGCGCACCACGGCCGTGACCGGCACGACGAGCCCCTCGGCCGTCTTCCACACGATGCGCGCGCGCACGAACTGCGACGATCGCAGCGTGCCGCCAGGATTCCGCACGGTACCATTGACGAGAATCGACTGCGTCGCTTCGTCCACGCTCGGCGAAATGAACGCGACCGTTGTCGCCGCGAGCGCGTCCTTGCCGTCGATGCCCGTCACCTGGAGCGGCAGGCCCATCTTCAAATCACTGGACCGCTCGACCGGCACAGACACATACACTTCCAACGTGTCGTTCTGCTCGATCGCCGTCAGCACGGTCGAGGTCGATACCTACATGCCGACACGCGCCTGCACATCGGCCACGATGCCGGAGGTCGGCGCGCTAATCGCGTAGTAGCGCAGCAGCACCTGCTGCTGCTGCACCTGCGCCTGAAGCGCCTGAAGGCTGGCGTCGGCGGTCCGCAGCGCCGTCTGGGACTGCTCGAGTTCCTGTCTGCTGATGGCGCCGGCCGCAAACAGCTCGCTGGCGCGCTGCTGCTGCTGCCGTGCGTAGGCGACATTCGCCTCCCTCGCCCCGCGCTCGGCTTCCTGGCTCGACACCGCCGCCTCCTGCCGCTGGGGGTCGATTTGCATCAAAGGTGCGCCCTGGCCGACGCGATCGCCGGACTTCACGAAGATCTGCGTGATTTGGCCGTCAACCTGCGGCTTGATCAGTGTCGACCGGAGCGATTTGAGCGCCGCGACGTATTCAGTCGCGTCTTCGATGGGGGCCATCCGCGCGTCGACCAGCTTGACTAGCGTCGGCGGGAATCCCTGCGGGGCGCCCTGGCCCTGCCTGGCCCCCCCCGCACGAAACCATACAAAACGCCAGAAATGCTGCGGCTGGCGCCGCCCGGAATGTCAGCATGCGGAATGGCTGTTTGAAGAAGACGGAGGCCAATATCTCCCAGGGGCCGAACGAGGAGTGCACCCCAATACGGCGAGCGGGGGGATGAAATATGCATGTCAATTCTGTCAGACGCGTGCAACACTGTAATCGGTCCCGTCACGCACCGCGGGCATCCGCCCGATTTACTGAGGAATCCGTGCCCTTTCTGATTACAAAATTGGCATCAACGTTGCGCATCGACGGAATTGCGTGATCTCGTCGTTCCTCTCCCGATTCTCCAACGATCTGGCCATCGACCTCGGTACCGCCAACACGTGCATCTACGCGCGGGGTCAAGGCATCGTCGTCAACGAGCCGTCGATCGTTGCGTTCAACACGATCAACGGGCGCATCGAGGCGGTCGGCCACGATGCGAAGGAGATGCTCGGACGGACGCCCGGCAACATCACGGCGATCCGCCCGATGAAAGACGGCGTCATCGCCGACTTCGAAGCGGCCGAGAAGATGCTGACGCACTTCATCCGCAAGGCGCACAAGCGCAGCGGATGGCTGCGCCCGCGTGTGGTCATCGGCGTGCCGTCTGAGATCACGCAGGTCGAGCGGCGCGCTGTGAAAGACAGCGCGATACGCGCCAAGGCGAGCGAAGTCCATCTCATCGAAGAAGCGATGGCGGCGGCGATCGGCGCCGGCATGCCGATCACCGAAGCGGCGGGCAATATGGTGATCGACGTCGGCGGCGGCACGACCGACATCGCCGTCATCTCGCTCGCGGGCGTCGTGTACGGCAAGTCGGTGCGCATCGCCGGCAACGAGTTCGACGAAGCGATCATCACGCACGCGCGCAAGGTGCATAACCTGCTCATCGGCGAACGCACGGCCGAACAGATCAAGATCGAGATCGGATCCGCGTACCCACTCGACGAGCGGCTCACGATGGAAGTCAAGGGCCGCCATCTGGGCGAGGGCCGGCCAAAGACAATCACGATGGACGACGAGGAGATTCGAAAGGCGCTGGCCGAATCGATCCGCGCCATTGTGCAGGCGGTGCACGACGCGCTCGAGCGGATTCCTCCGGAACTTTCCGCGGACATCCTCGATCGCGGCGTCATCCTCACCGGCGGCGGGTCGATGTTAAAGAACCTCGACCGGCGACTACGCGAAGAAACGGGGCTGCCCGTGCAGCTCGCCGAGGATCCGCTGTCCTCCGTCGTCCTCGGCGCCGGCAAGATGCTCTCAGACTTCGACCTGCTTCGACGCATCTCCCTCGACTAGCACGCGTCACGAGCCGCGCAGGCGGCGGTAGAATCGTGACGTGCCTCGGAACGCTGAAGTCATCCGCCAGTGGACGATCCTGCGCGAGATCGAACGGGCGCGGAATGCCGGCGTCACGATTGACGATCTCGCCTCGCTCTGCGGCGTCACCACCCGCACGATCCGCCGCGATCTGCGAGCGCTCGAGGAAGCCGGGTTCCCGCTCTTCGACGATCGATCCGGAGACGATGGGCGGACGCGGTGGCAGATCAGCGGCCACGCGTTCAAAGGCCTCGCTGCCGGGCTGACGCTCGCCGAGCTGTGCGCGCTCTATTTCAGCCGCACGCTGCTCGAGTCACTCTCGGGCACGCCGTTCCGCGACGAAGTAGAAAGCGCCTTCGAGAAACTCGCCGCCGCGCTGACGCCGCACATGCGGCAATTCCTCGACGAACTGCCGCGCGTCATCATCACTAAGGCCGCGACGAAGACCGACCCGGGGCCTGGAGGACCTGGAGGAAGTGCCGCCGGGCTGCGGCAAGAGCAGATCGCCGCGCGGGCGCTCGAAGCGACCCTCCACCTGCGGCAGGCCACCATTCTGTACTACTCGAAGTCGAGCGATCGGACGAAGTCGTACCTGGTTCATCCGTACCGCCTCGCGTATGCACAAGGCGGCCTCTATCTGCTGGCGTATGTGCCGGAGTACGGCGAAGTGCGGACGTTCGCGACGGAGCGCATCCAGGACATCTCGCTGCTCGAAGACCGGTTCGCGGTGGACGATGAGTACAGGGAACTGTCGGAGACCGCATTTCCCCACTCGCTCGGCGTCCATTCCGGCCCGCCAGAACGCGTCGAGATCGATTTTCAACCGGCCGCGGCCGACTACGTGCGCACACGGCAGTGGCATCCGTCGCAGCGCGTCTCGGAGCTGACGGGCGGAGGCGCACGCGTCGCGCTCGACGTCTGCATCGACCGTGCGCTGTCCGGATGGATCCTGAGCTTCGGTCCGTTCGCGCGAGTGATCTCCCCCGAGAGCCTGGCGCGCGACATCGCGACGCAGCTCGAGGAGGCTCGAGCGCGATATGCCATATGATCCCTCCGTGCCACCTCATCCCGAACGTACGCCTCGATCCATGCACCCCAGCGTCGCCGCGGCGGGCGTGCCGCCGAAAAAGAAAATCTCCGCTGGCGCCTGGGAGGAAGCGCGCGCGCTCATCTGGACGCACCGCAGGCGTCTGGCGCTCGGCCTCAGCCTGATGCTCGTCAGCCGCGCCGCGGGCCTGGTCGCGCCGTTCTCAACAAAATATCTCATGGACGACGTGATCACCCAGAAACACTGGGAGTTGCTGCCCAAGCTCGCGATGGCGGTCGGCCTCGCGGCGATCGTCGATGCGGTCTGTTCATTTGCAAATTCGCAGGTCCTCGGCGTCGCCGGCCAGCGCGCGATTACCGAAATGCGCAAGGACGTCGAGGCGCACGTGATGCGCCTACCGATCCGCTACTTCGACTCGACGAAGACCGGCGTCCTCATCTCCCGCATCATGACGGACGCGGAAGGCATCCGGAACCTCGTCGGCACCGGCATCGTGCAGCTCGCCGGATCGATGGTCTCCGCCCTCATCGCGTTCGTCATCCTGATCTACATCAATTGGACCCTCACCGCGGTGACGATGCTCATCCTGGGCACGTTCGGCGGCGGCATGGCGATGGCCTTCAAGAAGCTGCGGCCGCTCTTCCGGGAGCGCGGAAAGATCAGCGCGGAGGTCACTGGCCGGCTCGCCGAATCGCTCGGCGGCATCCGCATCGTCAAAGCCTATACGGCTGAAAAGCACGAAGAAGTGGTGTTCGCCAAAGGCGCGCACCGGCTGTTCAAGAACGTCGCGCAGTCGATGACCGGCGTCTCCGCGGTCGGCGCCTCGTCGTCGCTCGTCCTCGGCTTCAGCCTCATCGCGATGATGCTGATTGGCGGCACGTCGATTCGCTCCGGCGAGATGACGATCGGCGATTTTGTCATGTACCTCTCGTTCACGGCGCTCATGGCCATGCCCGTCGTGCAGCTCGCCAACATCGGCACGCAGATCAGCGAAGCATTCGCGGGGCTCGATCGCATCCGCGAGATCCGCCGCACGGTGACCGAGGATCAGGAGGACGCCGGGCTCACCCCGCTGCCGGACGTGCGCGGCGAAGTCGAGTTCGACGATGTGACGTTTGAGTACAATGCGGGCGTCCCGGTCCTGAAGCACGTGTCGTTTCATGCGCCGGCCGGCTCGACCACCGCGCTCGTTGGATCGAGCGGATCGGGCAAGAGCACACTCATCAGTCTGGTGATGGCGTTCAACAGGCCGCAGCGGGGACGTATCCTGGTGGACGGCCGCGACCTGACGACCGTTCCGCTGCGCGACTACCGCGGTAACCTGGGTGTCGTCCTGCAGGACAATTTCCTATTCGACGGCACGATTGCTGAGAATATCGCGTACGCGCGGCCGCACGCCAGCCGCGAGGACATCAAGGCCGTCAGCCGGATCGCGCATTGCGACGAGTTCGTCGAAGCGTTCGAACAGGGATACACCACCATCGTCGGCGAGCGAGGCGTGCGCCTGTCGGGCGGTCAGCGGCAGCGCGTCGCGATTGCGCGCGCGATCCTCGCGAACCCGCGCGTTCTCATCCTCGACGAGGCCACGTCGAGCCTCGACAGCGAGAGCGAGGCGCTCATCCAGGACGGCTTGCGATCGCTGCGCGCCGGACGCACCACATTTGTCATCGCTCATCGCCTGTCAACGATTCGAAGCGCGGATCGGATCCTTGTGCTCGAGGCGGGCGAGATCGTGGAGCGAGGGACGCACGAGGAACTGCTCGCGGTGAACGGCCGGTATCGGCAGCTCTACGACAAACAGTACCGCTTCGAGCGCGACCGCTTCATCAATCCGGGCGAGGACTTTACGCCAGAGCCTGAAGTCGTCGTGACACGCGCTGCGGTTCGCCAGGACACGGCTCTCTAACTATCGGCGCAATATCCATATTCGTAAGCGTGTGTTCCAATCGAGCACACGCCGCACGCCTCTGCCCTTCGTTGCACTGTTTTCGCGCTTTTCGCATAGTTCAGTGGTCCAAGCTGACCGCTTCTGTTCGACAGTGCCACACCGACGCTCGTGCGTGGGCGCCTGATTTCAGCGGCACCGCGCTTGCGCAACATGCCGTGGAGGTCACCACGATGGGGACAGAGCACCACAAACTTGAACCGATCGCTGCATCCACGACCGGCAACGTGGAAGTTCTTTCGACGACGATGCGCATCCACGATCTCCGTATCGAGCAGCCGGCAATCATCGCGTATCTGCGGGCCATCGATCCCGGGAAGTAGGAGATTGCACTCGTGCATGCGATTCAGGTCGGCGTCACGGAGCTGATGGCGCGGCGGGCGTAGGCGCGGGTCGGTAGGCATTCCAGCCCCCTCGCTCTCCGCCCCCCAACTCCAAGCCGCGCTATCATATGGTCATGTTGAGAAGCCGCTTGTTCGCGGCGACTGGCGTCGCAGGCACCCTCGTCCCGTTGCTGGCCGGATGCGCCCAGTCATCGGCGCAGCAGCCCCGCATGCCGGCACCGGCCGACATCGTCGCCACCGTCGGGGCGACCTCCATCACGCTGGCCCAGGTGGACGAGAAGGCGCTGCAGCAGCCGACCGGGAATTTCGGCGGGATGAAGCTGGCGCAGGCGCTGTTCGAGGCGCGCCGCATCAGTGTGCAGGAGCTCATCGAGGGCGAGTTGCTCGCGCAGGACGCGAAAGCCCGCACACTCGATCAGGCGACTGTGATCCGCCAGGAGATCACGGAGAAAGTCGCGGAGCCCACGGACGCGGAGGCCGCACTCTGGTTCGAGCAGAATCAGTCGCGCCTGCAGGGGGCGTCGTTCGAACAGGCACGCACCACCGTCACGTCGTATCTCGTCCAGCAGCGGACGCTGGCCGTGCGTCAGCAGTATATGGACGGTCTCCGGGCCAAGATCGCCACGCGCATCATGCTGGATCCGCCGCGGCAGGCCATTGCGAAGGCGGACCGCCCATCAAGGGGCCCCGACAACGCGCCCATCGAGATGATCGAGTTCTCGGATTTCCAGTGCCCGTTCTGCAGGAACGCGTTTTCCATCGTCAATCAGGTCCTCGCGACCTATGGCGACCGGATTCACTTTGTCTATCGCCACTACCCTCTGGCCAACCACCCGCGAGCGCGCCCGGCAGCCGAGGCGTCGCAGTGCGCCGCCGAGCAGGGGAAATTCTGGCAGTTTTACGACAAACTGTTCGGGGATCAATCGCGGCTGAGCGACGAGGATTTCAAACAGCACGCGACCCAGCTGGGTCTCGAGACCGCGCAGTTTAACGCGTGCGTCGACTCACACAAGTACGGGGCCGAGATCGACATCGACATCCAGGCCGCCAACGAGGCCGGCGTGTCTGGCACACCCGCCTTCTTCATCAACGGCCGCATGCTGAGCGGAGCGCAGCCGTTCGAGGCCTTCAAGCGCATCATCGACGAGGAACTGGTCGCGACGAAGTAACCGGCCGCGCCGAACCGACGCATCAGGAACGAGCCGCCGACGAGCTGGTCGCGAGGGCCCGCCAGACGGCGGCCAGGATCGGGACGATCTATCGCCAGAAGAACGGCAGGAAGTGGATGACCTGGTAGATCAAGGCGAGGGCGGTGACGCCGAGGCAGGCTGTGGCGGCGATCATGTGATCCCCGCGCTCCCGCGTCAGGGGATTGAAGAGCGCCGACACCGCATAGCCGCCGGCGAAGCCGCCGACGTGCGCATAGTTGTCGGTGCCCGACATGACCAGGCCCATCACGACGAAGAACACCGCCAGGCGCGTCGCTTCGGTGCGGATCAGGCTGCTGCCGCTCTTGCCGCCGTAGTGTACCTGCGCGCCGACCAGGCCCAGGATTGCCGCCGAAGCGCCAAGGGTGTAGCCGGCGCCGCCAAGGACGGGAAGGGGAAACAAACCGCCGATGGAGCTCAGAAGAAATCCGCAGACGCCGGCGACCGTGTAGATGATGACCGTTCTGGCCGGCCCGAACAGCTCCACGGTCTGCGGCACCAGCAGCCGGACCCAGTACATATTGAAGAGAATATGCAGCAGGCTTCCGTGGAGCCATGAGGCGGTGAGGAGCGTCCACCACCACCCGAACCGAAAGACGGGGACCGTGCCGGACATCCCGAGGAGCAGCAGCGAACTCGTGCTGGGGACGAGGATGTTGAACGCCCCGCGCATCGGCTGAAGCTCACGGCCGGAGGTGAGCAGCGTCAACACGTACAGGATGGAGCAGACGCCGATCACCAGGGGCGCAAAGCCGAAGTCGGCGCCCAGCTTCCGAACCAGCGGGCCATATCCCCACAAGCCTGGATTCGAGCGGCCGCACAAATAACAGCTGTCGTCACGGACGCCGACGAGCGAACCGCACGAAGGACACACCACCGAACCGGTCGTTCGACGTTGTAACACGATGGCTGGCCGCCTGCTCCCTCTACTCCCTGCCGGCCTTGGGCCGCTGATTCGAGGCGAGAATCTTCTTCCGCAGACGAATGCTGGCGGGCGTCACCTCGACCAGTTCGTCATCATTGATGAATTCAACCGCCTGCTCGAGGCCGAGCCTGCGCGGAGGAATGAGCCGGATCGCTTCGTCGGCGCTCGACGCCCGCATGTTCGTCTGCTTCTTCTCTTTCGTGACGTTGACGTCCATGTCCGCGGGACGGGAGTTTTCGCCGACGAGCATGCCCTCGTAGACCTGCACGCCCGGGTCGATGAAGATCTCGCCGCGTTCCTGCAGGTTGAAGATGGCATACGAAGTGGCCACGCCGGCACGGTCGCCGACGAGCGCGCCGTTCACCCGGGACGGAATCGCGCCGTGCCACGGCTCCCAGCTCGAAAAGACGTGATTCATGATCCCGGTGCCCTTCGTGTCGGTCATGGACTGCGACCGGAATCCGATGAGGCCGCGCGCCGGAATCCTGAACTCGAGCCGTACGCGGCCGCTGCCGTTGTTGACCATCTTGGTCATCACCCCCTTGCGCTCGCCGACCTGCGCGATGACGATGCCCTGATAATCGTCCGGGACATCGATCACTAACTCCTCGACCGGCTCGACGAGCTGGCCGCCGATCTGCTTCGTGACGATGTTGGGACGCGAGACCTGCAGCTCGAAGCCTTCGCGGCGCATTATCTCAATGAGGATCGACAGCTGCAGCTCGCCGCGGCCGACGACCTTCATCTGTTCGGGCGTGTCGGTCGGCTCGAGGCGGATCGAGACGTTCCCGAGCAGCTCGCGGTCCAGCCGATCCTTAATCTGGCGCGACGTGACGTACTGCCCGTCGCGTCCCGCCATCGGCGACGTATTGACGCCGAAAATCATCGACACGGTCGGCTCGTCGATCGCAATCGGCGGGATCGGAATCTGCTGCTCGACGTCGGCAATCGTCTCGCCGATCGTGATGTCCTCGATGCCGGCGAGGCAGACGATGTCGCCGGCGGCGGCTTCGGTGATGTCGATGCGCTTCAGGCCGTCGAAGGCGAAGAGCTTGGTGACCTTCGTCGGCTGGACGGCGCCGTCCAGCTTGCAGACGGCGACTGCGTCGCCGATTTCCACGCGGCCGTTGAAGATCCGGCCGATCGCAATCCGCCCCAGGTAATCGCTCGAATCGAGGTTGGCGACGAGCAATTGCAGCGGCGCGTCGGGGTTGCCGCGCGGCGGCGGCACGTGATCGACGACCGCGTCGAACAACGGGCGCAGATCCTCTCCGGGCGTGTTTGGATCGCTCGTCGCCGTGCCCGTTCGCGCGTTGGTATACAGCACCGGGAAATCGAGCTGATCCTCGACCGCGTCCAGGTCGATGAACAGATCGTAGATCTCGTTGAGCACTTCCTGGGCGCGCGCATCGGAGCGATCAATCTTATTGATGACCACGATGGGCGTCAGCCGCCGCTCGAGCGCCTTGCGCAGCACGAACCGCGTCTGCGGCAGCGGTCCCTCCGACGCGTCCACGAGCAGCATGACCCCGTCGACCATCGAAAGCGTTCGCTCCACTTCCCCGCCAAAATCGGCGTGGCCCGGCGTGTCGACGATGTTGATGAGCACGTCGTGATAGTGGACAGCCGTATTCTTCGCGAGAATCGTGATCCCGCGCTCGCGCTCGAGCTCGGTGTTGTCCATGGCCCGTTCGGCGACGCGCTCGTTCGACCGGAACGTACCGCTCTGGTGCAGCAGCGCGTCAACGAGCGTCGTTTTCCCGTGGTCGACATGGGCGATGATGGCGACGTTTCGCCGCAGCGGGTTGGCGATGTCGGGACGAGCTGGAGCGGAAGAGACCTTCTCTACAGGCGAAAGCATCCTATCAGTATACCGGTAGAAGTCACGTACCCGTCATGCCGCCCTCCGAACAGGACGCGGCACTAGCGACCGGGCGACCGATTCGCTTCGGCGACGAGCTCGTCGGCTGTCGTAAACCGCGGCTCGATGTCGGTCGGCGCGGCGAGGAGGCGGTCGAGCGCCTTCTGCACCGGTGGCCGCACGACGCCCATGCGGTCGCGCAGATCCTTCGCGACCGCGTAATTCCCTTCGGCCTGGATCGTCATGATGTCGCGGGTCAGCCCGGCGACGGCTTCCTTCGCGACGGCAGGATCCACCGCGAACGTGCCATCCGCGCGAGCGGTCACGGCGCCCTGATTCATCAGGTAGTTCAGCTGAATGGTGATGCCCCGTCCGTGCGCTTCGTTGACGCCGAACCGAATCGACCGGAATGTCGAGGCCAGGAACGTCGTGTACAGCGGACGCTCGAGCGACTTCGGCATCACGCCCTTGTCGATCAGGCACTGAATCGCGAAGAGGCTGGAGATGTCCGCCTTCGCTTCCTCGATCGCGCTGTACGTCTCCTTTAGCTCCTGCCGGACGGTCGTCTTCCGTCCGCCGACGGCGATGTTGTGCGGTCCCAGCCCGTGCATCAGCTCGTGGACGAGGATGTGGGTGAAGAACGCCTCGAAGGAAACGTCCTTCTGATCGGCGGCGGCGAGGACGACTTGCGAGATCGGCACCAGCGTCCTGGCGAATTTCGCATCCTGCACGTTCTTCAACATGACGCGCTTGCTGCCCTTTTCGCTCACGACCCGCTCGTCGTTCGGCAGGTTGAACGCCGCCGTCTGCACGCTATGGTTCGCATCGCCCGCGGCGTAGATTTCGCTGACGACGACGATCGGCACCGAGCTGCCGAGCGTGGGGTTTCTATGCGTCGGATCGATCCGCAGATGGTTTTCAATGTCCTGCAGCTCGCCCGCGAACCTGTGCAGCTTCGCGCTTTGCCTTCATCCAGGACGGTGATGAACGAGCTCGAAGGCCGCCTTCGAGTTGAACCACTCGTCTTCATACACTTCGCACGGCCCGATGGTCGGCTCGATCGCGCCCTTCAGGTCCATCCACGCCACGTCGCTGTCGCAGTAGTCGTTCGACAGAAACGCGTCGGCGCGCTTCGTCAGGTACGTCTTGAGCAGTCGGCTCGCCCGTCAGCGCCGCCGCCTCGCGCAGCAGCGCCGCGGCCTGCGCCAGTTCGCTCTGATACTCCACGTGGTAGGGGACAAGCGTGAAGGCCTGGCCCGTCCGCCGGACCACGGCGAAGAATCCGCTGGCGCGCGCGCGTTCGGCGGCCGGGAGCGACGCGATCCAGCGCTCGATCTCCGCCTTGGTGGCGTCCGCCGGATAGAAGTTCGCGCCTTTCGGCTTGGGCGGCGCGCCGGGCACGAACACGTCGTTGTTATCGAGGCGCGACCACGGTCCTCTGTTGATCAGGAAGTAGTGCAGCCGCGCGCGTCCCTCGGGCGTCTCGTCGCGCAAAAGGTCGAGCAGCATCGCCTCGTTCCCTGCCCACGCCTGGCGCATGAACAGCGCGTCCATTATCTTCGACGCCTGGGCGAGCTTCGTGAGCACCTGACGATCGGCAGGCGACAGCCGCGACACGTCGGCGGCAATGTCGGTCGGCGCGAAGCGCTCGGCCATCTTGTTCAGCCGCGCGGCCTCGTTCGACGATGCTGATGCTGCTGACGTTCCCGACGTTAGCTGTCAGGGCCTCAGTCGCGGGCTTGGACACCGGAGCCTCCTGGGCGCACCGACCACCGGACACACACACGGCGACGGCGACCATCGCCACGCAGCCGATTCATGAGGCGCCGCTCACTCTCACCCCTGTCTAGTGTACGCCACGGCTCATGTGCAGCGTGGCGGGATCCGCACCGAGACGCCTGACGGCCGTCTCCCACATGCGATCGGCTGGCGTGGTGAACAGCAGCTCGCGATCGACTTCGCTGATGAGCCACGCGGACGCGTTCAGCTCCGCTTCGAGCTGCCCGGGTCCCCATCCCGCATGGCCGACGATCAACCGCGCGTTCGTGGGCGGATTGGGCTCGAGCAGGCGCTGCAGCAGATCGGGCGACGTCGACAGCATCAACCCCTCGGCCATCCGCATCCCGGGAAGATCGTGGCACTCGTCGCCGCCGACGAGAATCCAGCTCCGTTCCGGCTCGACCGGACCACCGACCCAGACCTCCAGGTCGCGCTCGGTCGTCACGAGCGGCCGGTTCACGACCAGGCCGAACGCACCCTCGTCGCTGTGCTTGCAGAGCAGGACGACCGCCCGGCAGAAATTCTCGTCGAGCAGCTGCGGCATCGACAGCAGGAGGGACGGGGCGAGCGAAGAAGGGAGTGAGGAAGAGAGCGAAGCAGTCATCGCGACAGCGAGTTCTCGAGCGCGACCTGCAAGTTGCGACGAAGCCCCGCCACCTTTGTGCGTCTCATGGAGCTGCCGCGCATGGCGGTCCGCAGCTCGGCGTCATGCCTAAGCGCAAGCGCCGACACGCTCGCGTTCGTCCATGCCGGCCGCGGCTGCCACGCCGGATCGCTCGAGCTCGGGGCCGTCTGATTCCAGGGACACACTTCCTGGCACACATCGCAACCGTAGACATGCGATCCAACGGTTGCGGCGAACTCGACGGGAATGGGCCCGCGCTGCTCAATCGTCAGGTACGAAATGCACCGCGTCGAGTCGAGGACGCCCGGCGCCACGAGCGCCTGCGTGGGACACGCCTCGATGCACAAGGTGCACGTGCCGCACTGATCGAGGGCGGGCTCGTCCACCTCGAGTGGCAGGCTGCAAATGATTTCCGCGAGAAAGATCCACGAGCCGATATCTGGATTAATCACACACGTGTTCTTCCCAATCCAGCCGACGCCGCCGTGCCGCGCGTATACGCGCTCCTGCACCGGGCCGGTATCGACGTAGGCGCGCGCGTCGAACCGCTCAGTACTGTGCTCGCGCATCCACGCGAGGAGCGCGTCGAGCCTGGCGGCGATCACGTCGTGATAATCGTCACCCCAGGCGTACCGCGCGATCTGCGCGCGCCCGGGATCGGCGCTCTCGGTGGAATACGGGACGTCCGTGTTGTAGAGGGTCCCGGTGACAATTACCGATTGTGCGGATGGAAGGACGCGGCGGACATCCGCCCGCTCGTCGGCCGAGCGATTGAGATACGCCATCGCGCCCGCGTACCCGCGATCGAGCCAGGTCTTGAAGAAGGTCAGCTCGGGAAGATCGCCGGCCGGTGCGATGCCGCACAGATCGAACCCGAGCTCCCGGGCACGCTGCTTGATCGCCGAAGATGTCACATTGAGGCCGTCAGTTGCTCTTCCCCACCAGCTGCCGCAGCACATACGGAAGGATCCCGCCATGCCGGAACGCGACGAGCTCCTCCGGCGTATCGATGCGCACGAGCGCCTCGAACTCGATCGCCTGGTTGCCTTCCCCGGCCGCGCGGACGGTCACGGCACCAGCGGGCCGCAGCCCGTCGGCAATGCCAGTCAGCGTGTAGAGCCCGCCTCCGGTGAGGCCCAGCGACGCCGCGGACTGGCCTGGCTGGTACTGCAGCGGCAGTACGCCCATGTTGACCAGATTACTGCGGTGGATGCGTTCGTAGCTTTCGGCGATGACCGCCTTCACCCCGAGCAGCAGCGTGCCCTTGGCCGCCCAGTCGCGTGAAGAGCCCGAGCCATATTCCTTGCCCGCGAGCACGACGAGCGGCACGCCGGCGTCTCTATATTTCATCGCCGCGTCGTAGATGGCCATGACCGCGCCGCCGGGCTGATACGTCGTCCAGCCGCCTTCCGTGCCTGGCGCCATCTGATTGCGCAGCCGAATGTTGGCGAACGTGCCGCGCATCATCACTTCGTGATTGCCGCGGCGCGCGCCGTACGAATTGAAGTCGTTCGGCTCGACGCCGTGGGCCATCAAATACTTTCCCGCGGGGCTGTCCTTCTTGATCGATCCCGCGGGCGAAATATGATCGGTCGTGATGCTGTCGCCGAGCTTCGCAAGCACGCGCGCACCCGCGATGTCCTTGAGCGGAGTCGTCTGCAGCGTAAGCCCGTCGAAAAACGGCGGGTTACGGACGTACGTCGAGTCGGGCTCCCAGGCGAACCGATTGCCGGTCGGCACGTCGAGCGTCTTCCATCGCTCGTCGCCGCCGAAGACATCGGCGTACTGCGTGCGGAACATCTCCGACGTCACAGCCGTCAGCATCGTTTCCTGAATCTCACGCTCGGTCGGCCACAGCTCGCGGAGGAAGACCGGCGCGCCCATCGTGTCCGTCCCGATCGGCTCGGTGGTCACATCGATCGTCATCCATCCGGCGAGCGCGTACGCCACGACGAGCGGCGGCGACGCGAGATAATTCGCGCGCACCTGCTGCTGAATGCGCCCCTCGAAGTTGCGGTTGCCGCTCAGCACCGATGCGACGATGAGGTTGCGCGATTCCACTTCGGCGCTCACCTCGTCCGGCAGCGGACCGCTGTTGCCGATGCACGTCGTGCAGCCGTAGCCGACGAGGTTGAAGCCAAGCTGGTCGAGGTACGTGTCGAGACCCGCCCGTCGCAGGTATTCGGTGACGACTTTCGAGCCGGGCGCCAGGCTCGTCTTGACCCACGGCTTGGACGACAACCCGCGCTCGACCGCCTTTTTCGCGACGAGCCCCGCGCCGATCATGACGCTCGGGTTCGACGTGTTCGTGCAGCTCGTGATCGCGGCGATGACCACCGCACCATGATCAAGCCTGTTTGCCCGGCCGCCGGCTTCCGCGCCCTTCTGCGGCGTCGACTCCAGCATCGAAGCCAGCGCCGCCTGAAATCCGCTCTTCGCCTGCTTGAGCGAGACCCGGTCCTGCGGCCGCTTCGGCCCGGCGAGGCTCGGCTCGACCGTCGCGAGATCGATGTCGATCGTTTCGGAATACTTCGGATCGGGATCGCCGGGGCTGCGGAACATCCCCTGCGCCCTGGTGTACGCCTCGACCAGTTCGACGCGCGCCGTGTCGCGCGAGGTCAGCCGCAGGTAATCGAGTGTCATCGCGTCGATCGGGAAAATTGCGATCGTCGCGCCGTACTCGGGACACATATTACCGAGCGTCACGCGATCCGCGATCGTCAGGTGCTCGAGCCCGGCCCCGAAGAACTCGACGAACTTGCCGACAACCCCATGCTTCCGCAGCGTCTCGGTGACGGTCAGCACGAGATCGGTCGCCGTCGTGCCCTCGAGCATCGCGCCGGACAGGCGGACGCCGAGGACTTGCGGGATGAGCATCGAGATCGGCTGGCCGAGCATCACCGCCTCCGCCTCGATGCCACCGACGCCCCATCCCATCACGCCCAACCCGTTGACCATGGTCGTATGTGAGTCGGTGCCGACGAGCGTGTCGGGATAGGCAAGGGTACCGTCCGGTGTGTCGTCCGACACGACGACGCGCGCGAGATACTCGATGTTCACCTGATGGACGATGCCAGTGTCGGGCGGGACGACGCGGAAGTTGCGGAAGGCGTTCTGTCCCCACCGCAGGAACGCGTAGCGTTCCTTGTTGCGCGAGAACTCGAGCTCGGCGTTCAACTGAAACGCGTCGGGCCGGCCGAAATAATCGACCTGCACCGAGTGATCGATGACGAGTTCCACGGGTTGCAGCGGATTCACGCGCTCCGGATCGCCGCCGAGCCGCGCGATGCCGTCGCGCATGGCGGCGAGGTCGACGACCGCCGGCACGCCCGTGAAGTCCTGCAGCAGCACCCGCGCCGGGGCGAACGAGATTTCGCGCGGCGCCGCGCTCTGCAGATCCCACCGCGCCAGCGCCTCGATGTCGGCCTTCTTGACGAAGCGGCCGTCTTCCCGCCGCAACAGGTTCTCGAGCAGGATCTTCATCGAGTAAGGCAGACTGGCGATTTCCGGGAAACCGGAGGCTTGCAGAGCTGGGAGGCTGTAAATCTGGACAACCCCGCCCGGCTTGCCAGGCCGGCCGCCGAACTGAAGGGCGGTCCGTGCACCAAAGCTGTTCACAGTCGACATGAAGGAGAGTCCTATGCGAAAACATTTCATCGTACCACACTGGCCAGCACTACTTTGTCGACTTTAGTTGTAATATCCGCCGGGCGGTTCCTAGACCACACCGCGTCTCAATACTCTAGTTACTTTCCGGTAAAGAAATGACCGCGTACGTCGCTGACTGGTACCGACGGCCGGCGGCCGGCCGTGACCAAACGGGCGATTCTGCCATTGCGACGATTGATCTGACGTACGACACGGCCCGCGCACGATGATTCATCAAAGGAGCGGGCATGGTTCAGCGCCGACAGCGCGAGCGGAATCTGTTCGAAATCCTGTTGCCCGATGGGCACAAACTGTGGCCCGACTGGCTGCGCAAGATCGACACCCTGCTCGAGGACGAAGCCGTGATTGAGGTCGTGGCCTAGGCGCTTGAGCGGCGCTGCCCGCAGCGTCGGCGCCGCGGGCGTCCGGGCACGCCGGCCGAGGTCGTCATTCGGATGCTGATCTTGAAGCACCTGTTTGACTGGAGCTATGACGACCTGGAACGCTCTGTGGAAGCTCGAGCTTGCGCGTAAGCTTCCCCGATCGATTGACAGCTAAAGATAGACTGCTCCGGGTCAGGAGCGGTCATGCGGAAGTCGAAGTTCAGTGAGAGCCAGATCGTCGGGATCCTGAAGGAGGCGGAGAGTGGCGTGCCGGTCGCAGACCTGCTGCGGAAGCACGGGGTCAGCAAGGCCACATTCTTCAAATGGCGGAGCAAATACGGTGGGGCCTCGGTGTCGGATGTGAAGCGGCTGCGAGAACTCGAATCGGAGAACGCCAAGCTGAAACGCATGTATGCGGATCTGGCACTCGAGAACGCGGCCATCAAGGACGTGCTGAACCGAAAGCTGTAAGGCCGCTCGCGAAGCGACAGATCGCCGAAGGTACTCGTGGGCGAGCACCGGCTGCCGGTGCAGCAGGCCTGTCGCGTGGTGAGGCTGTCGCGGGCGGCGTACTACCGGCCTCCGGTTCCAGCGAGTCGACGAGACGCCGCGGTCATTGCGGCCCTGACGGACGCCGTGGCGCGGTATCCACGGTGGGGCTTCTGGAAGCTCTTCGATCGGTTGCGCGTTGAAGGTCGGCCGTGGAATCACAAGCACGTGCACCGGGTGTACTGCGCGTTACGGCTGAATCTGCCGCGACGCACGACGCGGCGGGTGCCGCGGCGCGTGCGGCAGCCACTGACAGCTCCACCGGGCCTGAACCGAACTTGGGCGCTCGACTTCATGACCGAGACGCTCTACGACGGGCGGCGCGTCCGCTTGCTGACCATGATCGATGAAGGGAATCGGGAAGGCTTGGAGATCGCGATGGGACTGTCGTTGCCCAGTCGGCGCGTGACGCGGACGCTCGAGGAGCTGGTCGCTGTACACGGGTGCCCGTCGGCGGTCCGCGTGGATAACGGCCCTGAATTCACCGCCCAGAGCTTCGTGGATTGGTGCACGGGATGCGGCGTGGCGGTCCACTACATCCAGCCCGGCAAGCCCGATCAGAACGCCTATATCGAACGCTTCAATCGCAGCTACCGGACCGAAGTGCTCAACGCGCATCTCTTCGAGTCGGTCGCGGAGCTGCGAGCGCTGACGGATACCTGGTTGCGGATCTACAACAGCGAGCGGCCCCACGATAGCCTCGGCCGGGTGCCCCCGCTCACGTTTCTGCCGAGGCCTTCATCAGCCGGTCAGTCTCTCTTGACGGTGTCTACTTGACGGGGAAGCTTACGGCAGCGCTTGGCCGATGACACGCAGTGCGCGATCACGGCCTGCCACTTCCCGCCCGGGACCAGCAAGTGGAACAAGGTCGAGTACCGGCTCTTCTCGTTCATCTCGTCGAACTGGCGCGGCGAACCGCTGCGCGACTACGAAACGGTCGTGAAGCTCATCGCGAGAACCACGACCACCAAGGGGCTGACCGTCACCTGTCGGCTCGACCGGCACAAGTATGCCACCGGCCGCACGGACCGAAGCGGTCCGCCCAGAGTTCTCATCGTAAAACTAGCGATCCACGCTCGTGGAGAAGGTCCTCGGGGTCTCTTCGAGGACCTTTCCGCTGAGATCATGCAAGGTCGAAGCGATCGAGATTCATCACCTTGCCCCACGCCACCACAAAGTCGCGCACAAACGCCTGCTGGGAGTCGTCACATGCGTAGACTTCCGCGATGGCCCGGAGCTGGGAGTTCGAGCCGAAGACGAGATCGACGTGGGTTCCGGTCCACTTGACTTCGCCCGCGGCGCGATCGCACCCCTCAAACACGCCTTCGGATGTGGCGGAGGCCTGCCACTTGGTGCTCATATCGAGCAGCTTGACGAAGAAATCGTTCGTCAGCGTCTCGGGGCGGTTGGTGAGCACGCCATGCTTGGATTTCCCGAAGTTTGCATTCAGGGCGCGCATGCCGCCGACGAGGACCGTCATCTCAGGCGCGGTCAGCGTCATGAGCTGAGCGCGATCGAGCAGCATCTCTTCCGCCGGAGTCTGGATGGCTTTCCGAATGTAGTTGCGGAAGCCGTCTGCGGTCGGTTCCAGCACAGCGAAGGAGTCGACATCGGTCTGCGCCTGCAACGCATCCGTACGTCCCAGCGTGAACGGAACCTTCACGTCGTGCCCGGCCTTCTTCGCAGCGGCCTCGACGGCTGCGCAGCCGCCGAGAACGATGAGGTCGGCGAGTGAGACTTTCTTCTTGCCGGACTGCCCGCCGTTGAACTCCTTCTGAATCGCTTCCAGCGCCGCCAGGACCTTTGCCAGTTCGGCCGGCTGGTTGACTTCCCAGTCCTTCTGCGGAGCGAGACGGATGCGTGCTCCGTTCGCCCCGCCGCGCTTGTCGCTGCCGCGGAACGTTGCCGCCGACGCCCAGGCCGTCGTGACCAGCTGGGAAATCGACAGGCCGGATGCGAGGATCTTGGCCTTCAGAGCCGCAATGTCCTGCTCTCCGATCGATTCATGATCGACTGCGGGAACAGGGTCCTGCCACAGCAGCGGCTCTGCAGGAACGAGCGGGCCGAGATACCGCGAGATGGGCCCCATGTCGCGGTGGGTCAGCTTGTACCACGCCCTGGCGAAGGCGTCCGCGAGTTCCTGCGGGTTCTGGTGGAAACGTCTCGAAATCTTCTCGTAGATCGGATCCATCCTCAGCGCGAGGTCCGTAGTCGCCATCATCGGCGCATGGCGCCTCGACGAATCGTGGGCATCCGGCACGGTGCCCGCTGCAGACGCGTCCTTCGGAGTCCACTGATAGGCACCGGCGGGGCTCTTCGTGAGCTCCCATTCGTAGCCGAACAGGACGTCGAAATAGCCGTTGTCCCATTCGGTCGGGTTGGTGGTCCAGGCACCTTCAAGACCGCTGGAGATGGTATGGACGCCCTTGCCTGTGCCGAAGGTGTTCTTCCAGCCGAAGCCCTGCTCCGCGATGCCGGCACCCTCGGGTTCGGGACCAACATGCTTGGTCGGCTCGGCAGCGCCATGGGTCTTGCCGAAGGTGTGCCCGCCGGCAATGAGCGCAACCGTCTCCTCGTCATTCATCGCCATGCGAGCGAACGTCTCTCGGATGTCCCGGACCGAAGCGAGCGGGTCCGGTTTGCCATTCGGCCCCTCCGGGTTCACGTAGATCAGGCCCATCTGAACGGCGGCGAGCGGATTCGCGAGCTCACGGTCGCCGCTGTAGCGCTTGTCGCCCAGCCACTCGGCCTCAGGCCCCCAGTGAATGTCCTCTTCGGGTTCCCAGACGTCCGCGCGGCCGCCGCCGAAGCCGTAGGTCTTGAACCCCATCGACTCGAGGGCGACGTTACCGGCGAGAATCATGAGGTCGGCCCAGGAGATTTTCCGGCCGTACTTCTGCTTGATCGGCCAGAGCAGCCGGCGCGCCTTGTCGAGGTTCACGTTGTCCGGCCAACTATTGAGTGGCGCAAAGCGCTGAGTGCCTGAGGATGCACCGCCGCGGCCGTCGGCCACGCGGTACGTGCCTGCGCTGTGCCAGGCCATCCGGATGAAGAACGGACCATAATGGCCGTAGTCCGCCGGCCACCAGTCCTGCGAGTCCGTCATCAGGGCATGGAGGTCCTTGACCACGGCATCGAGGTCGAGGCTCTTGAACTCCTTCGCGTAGTTGAACTGCTTGCCCATGGGATCGGACAGGGGCGAGTGCTGGTGAAGAATCTTCAGGTTCAACTGATTCGGCCACCAGTCTGCATTCGTCGGGGCCCCAGCCACTGTGTGTCTGCGAGCGCCGCCCGTCACTGGGCACTTGGCTTCCGTATCCATACTTCTCTCCGATCCTGGTTTGTGTTCTTAACCCGTTCCGACAGGCTGACCTTCGGCGCCTATAGATCAAATAGATCTACCCTCGGCCGTGTCGCGGAAGAGCCGGCAATCTCGGGATAGCCCTCAACGTCGGCGTGCCTCGCGAAGAAGAGACAGCGGTTTGCCTGAGACTCTCTGGCAAACGCGCCCTTCAGATTCTGCTCGGCCTTCGAGCCCTTCAAATTGGCCACGATGCCTCCGCCGGAAATCGTTCAGCGGAGCGAGTGTAGCCTCTAATAATAGTTGTTTCCCGCTGGTGAGGATGCCGCCCACGCCGATCTGCTCGGTGACTTCCTATTGGCCGAAGCGCGTGCCAGCAGGCAAACCATCTCGTGCGGGGCTGGTTTATACAAGGAAGGGCCTAACAGAGGCGTGTGCTCCAGCACACTTCTGCCCAACATCCGTCCGGTGAATACGCGTCGATTCACACCAATACAGGTTCTTGACCAGCCTGAAGGGCTGGCGATCGCAAGATCGTGGGGTTCGAATCCCCCCTTCCGCACCACAAAGAAAAAGGGCCCTGTTTGCTGGGCCTTTTTTGTTCTGTGTCCACCGGTTGTTAACCATTTGCTAACCAACGAGTGAAGAGGCCTACCTCGCCCGTGAAGAGGGTGGACGCCCAGCACGTAGCTCGTGCCAGGCGCTGACCCCGAGGCACCCCTGACGCGGCGCGGATGTACTTCCTCGACACGCTCGCCGGGCCAACCACGATCAAGGTCGTCTGGGCTATGGGATTGGCCGGGAGAATTAACCTTCGAGAAGCGCGACTCAACTTATTACGCCACGCGCATCATCCTGATGCTCATGGGTTCGGCTGCTGGGGCGATAGGAGTGGGCGGCATGATCGCGGTTTTGCTTCTCAATGGCAAGGCTGGCTAACAGCGTATATATGGACTCCTCCCGGATGTCAGCAAGGATAAATGACGATCTCCACGTTGCGGGCTCTTCGTTGAAGAAGAGACGTCCGGCGGCGTCGAGCGTCTCCTCATTTCATGGGGCCTTCGACGTCTGGAAGCGAACCTCTCTCAGTTCGGCTTCAGGACGATGTCACCGAACGTGGCGCTTTCGCCGCGGCCGACGGCTCTCTCGAGGCTGACCGTCTCGTAGCCATCCAAGAAAACGTTGAGACTCACGCGCTCGGCGGCGTAGTCGAATTCGAATGCGCCATCGGGGCCGGTTGTGGACATGGAAACGGCGTGGGGACGGCCTCCGAACGCGACCTTCGCTTTCAGCGGCCTGCCAGCAGCGTCGAGTACTCTGCCGGTGGCTTTTCCACGCGCAAAACCATCCGGCACCGTCAACGTGACTTCCGTCACCACGCCCGCACGGATCGAGACCTCGCGTGGTTGCGGGTTGACTCCATCATCGAGCTCCGCGGAGAGCCGGTAGCTGCCAGGCGGAAGGGCGGAAATGGCGAGGGAGTCCTTTGGTGAGTACAGGGTCTCCTTGCGCACGCCGGCGCCCTCGGTGTGACGGTCGAGGCCGGTAAGAACGAAGTCGCCGGAGTACCCCTTTTCTTGCCCCTCGAAAACGACTCGTAGCGAGCCCGGAACTTCCCCGTTCAGCTCCAGCCTCACGTCGTCATCACCGATGTGGGCCGCGACCTGCGTGCTGAGAAATCCCCCTCTGGCACCGCGCAGATTCCAGAAGGGGCTTTCGTCCGGCAGCTTGGCCGCGACGAAGCAGCGTTCATTCCGACCGAGTTGTTTGAAATGGAACGTTCCACGTGCTCCGGTCAGCTGCATGGACTCGGGGGAGGTATCGCCCTGGCACAGCCATCCAACCATCACGGACTCGATCGGCGTGCCGTCCAACGTCGCCGCACCGGAGACCTGCCCCCCTGCTTCGAGGACGAGCTCGACGTACCGGTCACGCGGGATGGTGAGATCCAGCTGCATTCTCGCCGCCGCTCTGTCGCGCCATACCGGGCGCGGCGAGCCGGCGCTGCCGCCAACGATCGGCGCCGTCTGCAACGCCATCTTCGCGGCGACCGGCAAACGGATTCGGTCGGTCCCGATCGCCAAGCAGGGCTATAGCTGGGCGTAGGCGACCTTCAGAATCGCTTCCGCGGCGCGGCGGCTCGCACCTGGGCCGCCCAGCTGTTCGCGCACACGCGCAAGACCGGCGCGGATCCGGTCCGCGCGGACCTGGTCGGTCAGCATCGAGATCGCTTCACCAGCGACCGCCGCCGGTGTGAAGGCGTCCTGGACCAGCTCAGGCACGATGCTCTCGCCGGCAATCACGTTGACCATGCCGATGTTCCTGACCGTGACGAGGCGCCGCAGCAGCCAATACGTCATCGGCGACACACGGTAGATCACGACCATCGGCGTACCGTGCAGCGCCGTCTGCACCGTGGCCGTGCCCGAAGCGGTCAGCACAACGTTCGCCGCGGCGAGAATCGCATCGGTATCGTCCTCGAGCACTCTGAAGAGCGTCTGACCCCCTGCAGCGAGCGACTCGAAATGATGGTCGTCGAGGTTCGGCGCGCGCGCGACGAAGAACTGCGCGCTCGGCAGGCGCCTGCGAATCTCCTCCGCCGCGACTATCAGATCCGGAAGGATGCGCGAGACTTCGTTCGGCCGGCTGCCCGGCAGAATGGCGATGGTCGGCGCCGACAGGGAACACCCATGCCGCTGCAGGAACGCCGCACGCGGGGCGGAGGGGCGTGCGAGATCGACGAGCGGATGGCCGACGAACTCGACCGGCACGCCGGCCTCACGGTAGATGGCTTCCTCGAACGGAAAGATGACCAGCACGAGATCGGCGAACTGGCGGATCGTCTCGATCCGCTTCGGACGCCATGCCCAGATCTGCGGGCTGATGTAGTACACGACCGGAATGCCGAGCGCCTTGATGCGGCGGGCTAGCCTGAAATTGAAATCCGGAAAGTCGATGACAACGAGTGCATCCGGGCGGTTCGCGCGCGCGCAGGCCACCAGCCGGCGCAGCGCCCCGTATGATTTCGGAATCTTCCTGATCGCTTCGGTGAGTCCGGTCACCGCCACGCCGCGGTAGTCCTCGAGCCGCGTGCCACCCGCGGCCGCGAACCCCGGTCCGCCCATGCCACTGACCACAATCTCCGGATCGATCGCGCGCAACTCGCGCACGAGTGCGCCAGCGTACAGATCGCCGGACGGCTCGCCGCAGGAAATCAGCAATCGTGCGGACGTCAATTAACGGGCCGGGGCTCCCTTCTTGAAGTCTGCCGACAATAGATCGAGGTCTTCGATCGGGATCGTTTCGTACGGCCAGAATCCAGCGCCGCGCAGTTGCGGCGCAAAGACCGACGCGTTGCCGACGAGCACGACCGACACCGCATCGGGTTTGAGGTAGAACCGCGCCGCGTGCTCGATGTCATCCACCGTGACCTGGTTCACGCGCTCGCGGATGGTCTGGAGCTGTTCAAGCGGCAGGCCGTAGAACATGACGTTCAGCACATGCAGCGCAATCGAATCCGGCGTCTCGATCGTCAGCGGGAAGCTGCCGGTCAGATACGCCTTCGCAGACGCCAGCTCCGCCTCCGACACCCGCTCGCGCTTCAGCCGCCACATCTCGTCGACGATCAGCCGCACGACTTCGCCGGTGGCGTCTGAGCGCGTGTTGGTTTCAGCCACGATGTCGCCGCTCTCCTTGCGCGTGTTCATGCTGGCCTGCGCCCCGTACGTCAGGCCACGCTCGGTCCGCAGTACTTGATGCAGGCGGTTGCTCCCTTCGCCGCCGAGGATGCGGACGGCCAGGTTGAGCGCCATGTAATCGGGATGGTTGCGCGGAATGCCGATATTCCCCACCCGGATTTCCGTCTGCACCGCATCGGGCTTGTCGATGACGATCACGCGGCGCGTCGAATCCGGCGGCTCGACGAACCGCTCACGGGACACCTCGCGCGACTTCCAGTCGCCGAACACCTTCTTGACCGCGTCGAACGCTTCCGCCGCCGTCACGTCGCCGACAATCGCCAGGATGGCATTGTTCGGCGCGACGTACCTCTCATGAAACGCGAGCAGATCGGTCCGCGTGATCCCCTCCATCGTCGCCGGCGCGCCGCTGTCGGGCATACCGTAGCCGTTGAAGCCATACGCGAGCCGGTCGAAGACCGCATTGGCCAGGTACTCGGGATCCTCGAGGCTGACCTGGAGAAACGACAACGACTGCTGGCGCTGCCGATCGATCTCCTCGGCGGCGAACGCCGGATGCTCCACCATGTCGGCCAGCATGCGCAGGCCAGGCTCGAAGCTGTCTTTTATCACCACCATATTGACGAAGCTGACGTCGCTGGCCGTGCCGGCGCCCATGGCGCCGCCGATCGAATCGATGGCGTCGTTCATCTGCCGGGCGGACCTGGTCGTGGTCCCCTGGTCGAGGAGCGAGGTGAGCAGATGCGTGAGCCCGAGCTTCCCGTTCGGGTCCGAGGCGCTGCCGGTGCCGACGATCAGGCGCAGGCTGACCACCGGCTGCTCGTGATGCAGCACAGCGACCACCTGCAACCCGTTCGGCAGCGCCTGGATCTCGTACGGCGGGAACGTGATGTCACGCGCCGGCAGCGAACGGGGCGGGCGCTCGGAGGGCCACTCGCGCCCCTGCGCGCTCGCGACGCTCGCACTCACCACCACAGCGGCAAGCACAATGCACATGCAGTTCATCGGCCGGCCCGCTCCGATGGCATCACGGTCAGCACCAGTCGGTTCTCTGCTCTGAAGTACTTCTGCGCGACGCGTTGCACGTCGGCGGTCGTGATGTTCTGGAAGATCTCGAACTCGTCGTCGGCGGTCTTGATGTCCTTGTGGATGACGAGCGCATGCGCCAGGACCATTCCCTTATTCTGATTGGAGTCGCGCATCAGAATGTAGTCACGCGCGAACTGGTTTTTCGTTCGCTGAAGCTCGTGATCGCTGATCGGCTCCGCTTTCAGCCGGTCGAACTCCGCGATGAGGGTGCTGGCCGCATCTTCCGTCTTCTGCCCCGGCTGCACGATGGCGACCGTATAGAACAGGTTCGGATCTTCGACGAGGTGCGCCTCGCCGAACGCCGCCACGGCGATCTGTTTCTCGTACACGAGCTTCTGATAGATGCGCGAGCTTTGTCCGTCCGACAGCACCTTGGCCGCGATGTGCAACGGGTACGCGTCCGGGTGGCCGTCACGCGTGATGTGATAGGCGACGACGACCGCCGGAAGAGGCCACGGCTCCAGCAGCGTGACCCGCTTCTCTTTTGTCTGCGCCGGCTCCTGCGGAATATCGCGCGGAACGTCGCGCTCGGCCTTCGGCACGCGGCCCATATACTGCGCGACGAGGGCGAGCGCCTGCGCCGAGTCGAAGTCGCCGACGATCGCCAGCGTCGCGTTCGACGGCACGTAGTACGTCTGATAGAAGTCGCGTACGTCCTCGACCGACGCCGCTTCGAGATCGTCCATGCTGCCGATCGTCGAGTGCTTGTAGGGATGCACCGTGAATGCCTGGTCGTAGATAATCTCGTTCAACCGGCCGAACGGCTGGTTGTCGACCCGCAGGCGGCGCTCCTCTTTCACCACGGCCCGCTCATTCGCGAACGTTTCCTTGTCGATCATGAGCGTCGCCATCCGGTCGGCTTCGAGCCAGAGGGCCAGCGGCAGATCCTGCGCCGGCAGCGTCTCCCAGAACACCGTCTCGTCATCGGTCGTGTACGCGTTGCTCTGGCCGCGGCGGCCGGAAATCATCGAGGTGTGCCCTCAGGCTGCACGTTCTTCGAGCCTTTGAACATCAGATGCTCGAACAGATGCGCGAACCCGGTGCGTCCCGGCTTCTCATTCCTCGAGCCGACGTGATACCAGAGCTGAACGTTGACGATCGGCGTCGAGTGATCCTCGGACAGCACGACCGTCAGGCCGTTGGGAAGCGTCGCGAGTTGATAGGCGAACTTGGTGGGCCGAATGGCCGCCGACGGAGTCAGGCTGGCCAGCGCGAAGAGGCTGACGGTCGCGAGGAGCGCGGCGGCCGAACGGGAAGATCTAACGCCCATGTCGCAATTATCGCCGAAGCACCCGGAAGCCGGCCATAAACCAGCGCTCCGACGCAAAACCGAGCGGATAGGCATCGAATCGGTGTTCGTAGCCCACGAACAGCTCGCCCACGCCCGCTTCTCCGATGAGCCGAAGCCCGCCTTCCACCACCCCGCCGGTTTGCATGTGCCGTTCCGGGATCGGGGGCGACGGCACGACGCTCATCCAGTGTCCAGCGCCGCGCGCGAAGAGCGCCGCGCGGGTCGCGACCTGGCGCCGGACGACCACGTCGACGTTGGCCGACCATCGGTAATCGACGTTGACCCTCTGCGTCGTCCCGCCGAAATCGGCGACCATGTCGATCGTGGCCTTCTTGAGCGTGGCCGCGCGAAGCACGCGAATGCCGAGAATATTCCACGCGACGGGAATCACCTTCGGACGATCGCTCAGATGGCGCGAGACGTGATGAAAGATCGCCGCGACCTCGGTGCGCTCGATCCGGTACGACGCCGACAGCTCGAGGATGTAGTTGCCCTGATTGGGGTCGAACGGCCGGAGCTCGTTGCCGAGCACCGCCTCATAGTCCATGACGGTCGCGATGCGCCCGTCCACGTAGTCGACCACGTCGATCTCGCCGCCGAAATGGGTGTCCCACGAGAACCGCTGGTCGTCGTTCGCGAGGGCCGCAGCCGACAGGTGGAAGTCGTAGCGCGAGAGGAACTGAAGAGACGCGGGCGGTGATGCGAGGGGCTGTTGACCGAAGGCCGCCGACGTCATACACAGGACAAGACACGGGGCGAGGACGAGGCGGCGCTTCAAAGAATGTGAGGCTCTAAATGTGAGAGGCTGATTTTAACCTTAGATCCTTAGATTCTCAAATCCTCAGATCCTCGGCCACGATGTTCCCGTCGCGGAGATTCGTGAGTTCCGAGCGAAGGGGAAGGCCGCCGGGCTGGTCAAAGACGAGGCCACGGCGCCGTTCCGGCGGCGCGTCGCGGGCGCCAAGTCGAGCCAGGCACGGCCGCAGGGCATCGCCGGGTGCCGAACCCGGGTACCAGCTCCCCGCCAAGGCTGGGCGCCGAATGTGATCCATGCAATCTCCATTGTAGAATCTGCCATGCTCACCCGCGAACAAGTCCACGCTGTCGCCGCGCTGGCGAACCTCGACCTCGACGAGGAGGACATCGAGATGTTCGTGCGACAACTCGGCGAGATCCTCGCCTATGCCGACGAGGTGCTGCAGGTCGACACTCGGGGCATCTCGCCGACGGCCAGCATCCTCTCGCGGCACCCCGCCGATCGCACGGATCAGGTCCGTCCGTCGCTTCCGGCTGATGAGGCCCTCGCGAGCGCCCCCGACCGGGTCCTCGATCCGACCCCCGATCAGGCCCCCGATCGGACAACGCCCGGCGGGCTGTTCCGAGTGCCACGGATCATCGGATGAGCCAACCGACAACGATTCGCGATATTCGAGATGGCGTGCGGCAGCGCGCGCGGTCCGCCAGCGAGGTGTGCCGCGCGGCGCTCGACCGGCTCGAGGCGGTCGAGCCATCGCTGCACGCGTTCAACACGGTGACACGCGAGCAGGCGCTCGCCCGCGCCGCCGCCATCGATCGCGATCTCGATCGCTGGCGCGACCAGCCGCTCGTCGGCCTACCGATTGCGCTCAAGGACAACCTGTGCACCAGAGGGGTGCGGACGACGGCTTCGTCCCGCATGCTCGAGAGGTACGTCCCACCCTACGACGCCACGGCGGTCTCGAAGCTCGAGGCGGCCGGCGCCATCGTCCTCGGCAAGACCAACTGCGACGAGTTCGCCATGGGATCGTCGAACGAACATTCCGCGTTCGGACCGGTGCACAATCCATGGGCGCTCGATCGCACCCCGGGCGGATCGAGCGGTGGATCGGCGGCGGCCGTGGCCGCGGGCATCACGCCGCTGGCGTTCGGGTCCGACACGGGCGGATCGCTCCGGCAGCCCGCCGCGATGTGCGGCGTGGTGGGCTTGAAGCCCACCTACGGTCGCGTGTCGCGGTACGGCCTGATTGCGTTCGGTTCCTCGCTCGATCAAATCGGACCGCTGACGCGAACCGCGCACGATGCCGCGCTGACGCTCGGCGTGATCGCCGGCGCCGACGAGGCGGACGCGACGAGCGTGCCGGAGGCGGTCCCCGACTACGCCGCCGAGTTGACCGGCGATATTCGCGGCACGCGCGTCGGCGTGCCGGCGCGGCTCCTCGAACAGGGCGTCGACCCGGACGTGGCGGGCGCGTTCAGGGCATCGCTCGACGCGCTGGTCGCCCGCGGCGCCGCGCTCGTCGACATCGACCTGCCGCACGCGACGTATGCGACCGCGGTGTACTACCTGGTGGCCACGGCCGAGGCGAGCTCGAACCTGGCGCGGTATGACGGTGTGCGATTCGGCTATCGCGCGCCCGACGACACCCTGCGCGCGATGTACGCGCGAACACGGGCGCGCGGCTTCGGCTCCGAGGTCAAACGGCGGATCATGCTGGGCACGTATGTCCTCAGCGCCGGCTACTACGAAGCGTATTACCTGAAGGCGCAGCAGGTGCGCACCCTCATCCTGCGCGACTACGAACACGCCTTCGAACGCGCGGACGTAGTCGCCATGCCGACGAGCCCCGTGCCGGCGTTCACGCTTGGCGAGCGCATCGCCGACCCGCTGCAGATGTATCTGAGCGACGTGTTCACCGTCAGCGCGAATCTGGCCGGGCTGCCGGCGATCAGCGTGCCCTGCGGCTTCACGCGCGAGCGCTTGCCGATTGGACTGCAGTTGACCGGCCGGCGCTTCGACGAAGCCACGCTCTTGAAAATCGCGGATGCCTACGAACGAGACACTGGGTGGTGGAAGCATGTTCCTGGAATATGAGGATCTGAGGATGTCTGGATTTGAGGATCGATGGCTTGATTTCTCACCCTCGGACCTCCGCGCCTCCAGATTCTCAAATCCTCGCATCCTGAGATCCTCACGTTCTCCCCATGTCTTCTGATCCCGAGTGGGCCGCGTGGCCGGACGAGAAGCTGCTGGACCTACGGCTATGCGATCTCGGCGTCTCGATCGAGGGCACCGAGCTCGAGTCGCGCATCGCGCAGGTCAATGCCGAGCTCGACGTGCGCGGCCTCCGGTTCAGGCCGCACTACTGGCTGTCCGACGAATGGTTCACACCCGACGGCGTCCCCGGCGTCGCCATCCCGCATTACCTGGCGCATCCGCGCCTGGCCAGACTCGAGCTCGCGCAGATGCTCGAAGTCGAAGGGGGCGATCTCGACTCGTGCATGCGCATCCTGCGGCATGAAGTCGGCCATGCCATCGACAACGCCTACCACATCCGCCGGCGGCCGTCCAGGCGCCGGATCTTCGGCACGCCCGCGACGCCGTACCCCGAGTACTACACGCCGAGGCCGTACAGCAAAAGCTTCGTGCAGCACCTCGATCACTGGTACGCGCAGAGCCACCCCGACGAGGACTTCGCGGAAACGTTCGCCGTCTGGCTCGATCCCCACTCGATGTGGGCGACCCGCTACGCCGGCTGGCCGGCCGAGCGCAAAGTGCAGTACATGGACCGACTGATGCGACTGCTCGCGCGAGGCCGGCCGGCGGTGACGTCGAAACGTCAGATCGACCCGCTGCCGCGATTGCGCAAGACCCTCGCCGAGCACTATCGCAGGAAGCGCGAGCACTACGGCCTGGACCATCCGAATTTCTACGACAGCGATCTGCGCAGCCTGTTTTCCGA
This sequence comes from Vicinamibacterales bacterium, assembly GCA_965229885.1. Lineage (GTDB taxonomy): Bacteria > Acidobacteriota > Vicinamibacteria > Vicinamibacterales > CAVVIG01 > DATLLJ01. Next base: position 1,769,434 of record CBDDJX010000003.1, on the reverse strand, counting down.
CGCGTCGCAGTACGCGAAGAACCCTTCAGCCGCGCGGTTCGTCCAGCGGATCCGCAGAGAGGCGCGTATGACCGTCGCCAGCTTCACCGACAGCTACCAGTACACGATCGATCAGCTGCTCCAGACCATCATCGAGCGCTGCCGCGAACTGAACCTCAAGCTCATGGATGCTGACGACGCGACGAAGACCGATTTCCTCGTGTTTCTCACGGTACAGACGATGAACTATCTGCACAGCGGACGGCACCGGGTGGCCCTGTGAGCGTCACCAAGCTTCGCGTGCTGGCCCTCGTTCACCGGCACCTGATTCCGCCCGACAAGGTCGAAGAAGGCGCCAACATCACTTCGGAGCCGTGGCGCACCGAGTACGACGTCATCTCGACGCTGCGCGGCCTGGGCCACGAGGTGCAGCCCCTCGGGGTCCACGACGACCTCGGCGAAATCCGCCGGCTGGCGACCGAATGGAAGCCGCAGATCGCGTTCAACCTCCTCGAGGCGTTCGACGATGTCACGATCTTCGACCAGAACGTCGTCTCGCACCTCGAGCTGTTGAAGCTATCGTACACGGGCTGCAACCCGCGAGGACTGCTACTGGCCCGCGACAAGTCGCTGTCGAAGAAGCTGCTCGCCTATCACCGCGTCCCGGTGACCGAGTTCGAGGTGTTCAGGAGCGGCCGGCCCATTCGGCGGCCGAAGCGCCTTCAGTTCCCGCTGATCGTGAAATCGTTGACGCAGGAAGCCTCCATCGGCATCTCCCAGGCCTCCGTCGTCGACAGCGATGACAAGCTCAAGGAGCGTGTCACGTTCATCCACGAAAGTGTCGGGACCGCGGCGATAGCCGAACGGTACATCGACGGCCGCGAGCTGTACGTCGGCATCCTCGGCAACCAGGCGCTGCAGGCGCTGCCGGTATGGGAGCTGTTCTTCACCAATATGCCGGAGGGCGCCAAGCGGATCGCGACCGACCGCGTCAAGTGGAGCGTGAAGTACCGGAAGAAGTACGGGATCGACAGCGGGCCGGCCGGGGACCTTCCGGACGCCCAGGCGGAAAAAATCCAGCACATCTGCAAGCGCGCCTACCGCGCACTCGAGCTGAGTGGCTACGCGCGCATCGACTTACGGCTGGATGAAGCTGGGAACGTGTGGGTCCTCGAGGCGAATCCCAATCCCCAGATTGCGCGCGGCGAAGATTTCGCAGCGTCGGCCGAAAGAATCGGCATCAGTTACGACGGCGTGCTCCAGCGTATTCTGAACCTCGGCTTGCGCTGGCAACCAGAGAGTGCGGCTTGAATGACCCGATTCAGGATTTTTCTGTGAGCTCCGGGGACTTGAGTTGATCCGCCGGCCCACGCGGCGCGCCCGGCGCGAGGTACTCGAACGGGCGGTGCGAAATGCGCTCGTCGAGGCTCTTGATGACCACCGCGGCGCCCCCAGCCGTCTTCTTCGTCTTTGTGAAACCGACAATCACGCAGAAGCCGATGAATAGCGCGAGGACAAACGCCGTGCTCGCCCCGAGTCCCTGAAGGGCGCCGATCGCGATCTGCTGGATGTCAGTCGCGCTCATGCTTCGCCTTCCGCACCGGACACGTCGCCTTTGCCGGCACCGGCGGCCGGAACGTCGTACGACACCAATCCGCGGCGGACCTCTTCCATGGCCACCCGCTCCACCTTGTGGATGACCGGCGCCTCTACACCCTCCCGGAAACGCACCAGGGCGCCCCGCCGCAGCTGCTTGGCGCGCAGGGCCGCGACGTCAACGAACAAGAAGCGGCTCGTAATCGGCGGCGCGGGATCGGACGAGATCTGCGGACCCGGATCCTGATCGATGAGTTCGTTGGCATCATCCATGGTGGCCCCCAAATGTAGCACGTGGACGCAGGAGGCGGGAAGGGCTGGAGCATGGCGGCTCATCAGCAAGCTCGCGCTAGGCAATCGGTCGAAAACCGGCCATCATATGAAAAAGTGGACGGGCGTCGTTTCCGCCCCACACGTAGTCGGGTAACCCTTAGGAGAGGGATGGTGTCGGAAACGACACACGTCCCCTTTTTCTGATGCGCATCCTTTTTATTGGCGACATCGTCGGCCGGCCGGGCCGCGAGCTCGTCCGGCAGGGCCTCGGAGCCCTGGTCGATCACCACGCCATCGACCTCGTCATCGCGAACGCCGAAAATGCGGCGGCCGGCTTCGGCATCACGCGCGAGATCGGCGACCAGTTGCTCGAGTGGGGCGTCGATGTGATGACGTCCGGCAATCACATCTGGGACAAGAAGGAATCGCTCGACTACATCGGCGCCGAGTCGCGTCTGTTGCGGCCCGCCAACTACCCCGCCGGCGCACCTGGCAACGGCAGCTATCTGGCGCGCGCCAAGGACGGCCAGACGGTCGGTGTGATCAACGTGATGGGTCGCGTCTTCATGGGGCTGCTGGACGACCCGTTCAGAATCGTGCTGGAGGAGATCGAGGAGCTAAAGCCGCGCGCGCGCATCATTTTCGTCGACTTTCACGCCGAGGCCACGTCCGAGAAGGTCGCGATGGGGTGGCACGTCGACGGCAAGGTCACGGCCGTCGTGGGTACTCACACGCATGTGCAGACCGCCGACGAACGCATCCTGCCCAACGGGACCGCGTATCTGACCGACGTCGGCATGACCGGGCCGCACGATTCGGTCATCGGCGTCGACATTCCGGCGGCGCTCGGCAAATTCATCAACGGGCTGCCGGCGCGCTTCGAAACCGCCACCGAGAATCCGCGCCTGAACGCGGTGATGATCGAAGCCGACGAGCAGACCGGCCGCGCGACCGACATTGAGCGCCTCAGCTACGGCCTGGAAGAATTGAAGGACCTTGGCGTCGGATCTGTTCGATCTACCGTTTGAGGAAGCGAAGCCTGAATCGGCGGGTCCAAAGGACCCGGCGGTCCCCGTGGCTGCCCGCCGCGTCCTCACCGTCACCGAGCTCACCGTTCGCGTCCGCGACCTGCTCGAAGCCGAATTCGTCGAAATCTGGGTCGAGGGCGAGCTCTCCAACTGCCGCGCCTGGAACACCGGCCACCTCTACTTCACGCTGAAGGACGCCGCCACCCAGATACGCGCGGTCATTTTCCGGTCCGCGCTCAGATACCTGAAGTTCAAGCCGGCCGACGGCCTCGCGGTAGTCGCCCGCGGGCGCATCTCCGTCTACGAGCCGAAAGGCGAATACCAGCTGATCTGCGAGCACATGGAGCCGCAAGGCCTGGGCGCGCTGCAGCTGGCCTTCGATCAGTTGAAGAAGCGGCTTCAGGACGAAGGGCTGTTCGACCAGGGCCGCAAACGGCCGCTTCCCTCCCTGCCCCGCAAGATCGGCATCGTGACCTCGGTCGACGGCGCCGCCATCCGCGACATCATCAAGGTGCTCCGCCGGCGGTACGGGGACGCCCACCTGATCGTCCGGCCCGCGCGTGTTCAAGGTGAAGGCGCGGCGGGCGACGTCGCCCGCGGTCTGCGGGCGATCGGACACGTGCCGGGCGTCGACGTCGTCATCGTCGGCCGAGGCGGCGGCTCCATCGAAGACCTGTGGGCATTCAACGAAGAGGTGGTGGCGCGAGCCATCGCCGACTCGCCCGTTCCGATTATTTCTGCGGTCGGACACGAGACCGACGTCACGATCGCCGACTTCGTCGCGGATCTGCGGGCGCCGACGCCGTCGGCGGCGGCCGAGATGGTCGTCGCGGCCAAGGATGAATTCTGCAGCCGGATCGACCGCCTGCACGATCGGCTCGGCGCCACGGCGCGCGCGCGCGTACAGGGGCTGAGCCGGCGCGTGCACGCCCTCGGCGGCCGGCCGGCGTTCGCCGGTTTTCCCGGCCGTGTCGCCATGCGCGGCCGCCACGCGGCAGACCTCACGCATGCCGCCTCGCGCGTCATGCGCGCCGGCCTCGCGGCGCGCGACCGGCGCCTGCAGCAGCTCGAGCGCCAGCTCGGGCTGTTCGACGTCAGCCGTCGTCTGGCCGGCGTGAGGGCACAACTCGTCTCGGCGGAAGGGCGATTGACCGCCACGATGACGCGCCGCCACCATCGCGCCGCTGCGCAGCTCGGAAACTCGGCCGGCCGCCTCGAAACGCTCAGTCCGCTTGGCGTCCTCGCTCGCGGCTACGCCGTCTGCTGGACAGGCGATCGCCGTCGCGTCGTGCGTGACGCCGCAGACGTCCGGCCTGGCGACCCGGTTCGTGTCACGCTGGCAAAAGGCGAACTGGAGTGCGAGGTCCGCGGCAGAAAGCAGTAAACTCTCCACCAACAAATCTCCGCCACGGAGGACACAGGGTAGCAACCAGGCTCTGACAAGTGTTGGATGCTTGCCTTGGTGCCCTTTGCGCCCTCTGTGGTAGATAGGTTCTCTTCGTGGACACATCCATCAAGGACTTCGAAGCGGCGATCGCCGAGCTGGAGTCGATCGTCAGGAAGCTCGAGGAAGGCGACCTGCCGCTCGAGCAGTCGCTGGCGTTGTACGAACGCGGCGTGCAGCTCTCGCGTTTCTGCCACGCCCGCCTCGAGGAGGCCGAGCGCCGCATCGAGATTCTCAACGAGCGGGGCGAGCTGAAGCCAGCACCCTCCACGCTCACTGACGAATCGTCACGCGACTGACCCGGTGCGCCTCATGGCCCCTGATTCGCTCGTCGCGTTTCTCGAACACATACGGATCCGGATCGACGAGGCGCTCGAGCGGCACCTCCCGAAGCCGCCCGCGTGCCCGGCGATCCTCAGCGAGGCGATGCGCTACAGCCTGTTCGCCGGCGGCAAGCGCCTGCGGCCGACGCTGACGCTTGCCGCCGCCGACGCCGTCGAAAGAAATCGTGTCGCCCAGGGTGCGGTCCAGGTATTTGGACCGGCGATCGAACTGGCCATGCCCGTCGCGTGCGCCATCGAGATGATCCACACCTACTCGCTGATCCACGACGACTTGCCCGCGATGGACAACGACACGCTCCGTCGGGGACGCCCGACGCTGCATGTCGTCTACGGCGACGGCATCGCCGTGCTCGCTGGCGACGGGCTGCAGGCCGAAGCCTTTGCGCTGCTCGCTCGCGCGCCGGCGGGCGACCAGCCCGTGCTCGTTGCCCGCAAGCTGAGCATCGTCCGCACCATTGCCGAGGCAGCCGGGCCAACGGGCATGGTGGGAGGCCAGGCCATCGACGTCCGGGCCGTGGGCAGCAGGCAAGCCCACTCCCTCGACGCCGACGGCCTGCGCACGATGCATGCGCGAAAGACCGGCGCGATGATTCGCGCATCGGCGGTGGCCGGCGCGATCATAGCCGGCGCCGACGAAGGAATCATCGCGACCGTCGACCGATATGGGGCCGAGATCGGATTGGCGTTTCAGATCGTCGACGACATCCTGGACGTTGAAGGCAGCGCCCAGCAGCTGGGAAAGACAGCGGGAACGGATGCTGCAGCGTCCAAACCCACCTACGCCGCGCTGTTCGGCGTGGAACGTTCCAGGGCGATGGCCGCCGAGTGCACGACGCGCGCGCGCGAGGTGCTCGCCGACGCAGGGCTCGCTGAAGGGCACCTCAGCGCGATCGCGGACTGGGTTGTGACGCGGAAGAGCTGACATGACACTCTCCGCCACAGAGGACACGGAGGTTCACACCTGTACCCAATCTGTTCTCGGCGTCCTCCGTGGTCGATAGCTTGGCCACCAGGAAGATCCGTCTCGACGCGGCTCTTCTCGATCGCGGGCTCGCGCCCTCGCGCGAACGCGCTCGCGCGCTCATTCTCGCGGGACAGGTCACAGTCAACGGCCAGGTCGTGTCGAAGGCGGGCACGCCGGTCACCGCCGACGCGCGCGTCGAGTTCGCCGCGGCGGATCATCCCTACGTGAGCCGCGGCGGCGTCAAGCTGGCTGGCGCGCTCGATGCCTTCGCCGTCGAGGTCGCGGGCCGTCGCGCGCTGGACATTGGCGCCTCGACGGGCGGCTTCACCGACGTGCTGCTCCAGCGCGGCGCCGCCTCGGTCATCGCCCTCGACGTCGGACACAGCCAGCTCGATTGGCGTCTTCGCACCGATCCGCGGGTGCTCGTCCGCGAGGGGGTCAACGCCCGCGGGTTGTCGAAAGACGACGTGCCCTATGCGCCCGAGCTGGTAACGATCGATGTGGCGTTCATCTCGCTGCGGCATATTCTGCCGCCGCTGCCGCCGCTCCTCGCCGCGCACGCCGACGTGCTCGCGCTCGTGAAGCCGCAGTTTGAAGCGGGCCGCGATGCGGTCGGCAAGCACGGGCTCGTCACGGACCCCGCGGTGCACCTTGCGGTTCTGACGACGGTCACCGAGGCAGCGGGGCTGGCGGGATTCGAGAGGATCACCATGGCGCCCGCGGCCATCACCGGCGCCACGGGCAACCAGGAGTTCTTCCTGCACCTCCGCGCGAAGTGAACCGCTCTCACCATCACTCCACATGCTCTTCGTGTGTTCGCAGTTGTATTCCTGTCGTTTGGTTTCTCTCGTTTTCTGTGGTTGGATAGGTATCGATGAGTTTGTCGAGTTCGTCCCCCGCCATCTCGCGCGTCGGCATCGTCGCCAAGTCGCACCTGCGCGCGGCGGTGCCGCACCTGGTCGACATCACCATGTGGCTGCGGGCGCGCAGCATCGAAGCGGTCTTCGAATCGGCCACCGCGGCGCTCCTGCCGTCCGCCGACGGCCATCGCGTCGCCGGGAAGCTCGCACTCGTCGAGATGGTCGATATGGTCGTTGTGCTCGGCGGCGACGGTACGCTGCTCTCGATGGCCGATTGCATTGCGGCCGCCGGCAAGAGCATCCCGATTCTCGGCGTCAACTTCGGCAGCCTCGGCTTCCTGACCGAAGTGACGCTCCCCGAACTGTACACGTCACTCGAAACCGTGCTCGCCGGCAAGGCTCGCGTCGAGAAGCGCATGATGCTGGCCTCGACCGTGCGGCGGCCGCGCGAAACGTTTACCGCGTACGTCGCGCTGAACGACGTCGTCGTGGCGAAAACCGGGCGCTCGTCGATGATCGAGCTCTCGGTGTCGGTGGGCGACGAGTTCGTGACGCGCGTGAAAGCCGACGGGCTCATCGTCGCGACGCCGACCGGTTCGACCGCCTACAATCTGGCGGCCGGCGGGCCCATCGTGCAGCCGAGCGTCGATGCGCTCCTCCTCACACCAATCGCGCCGCACACGCTCACCAACCGCCCCATCATCATTCCCGGATCGGCGACGGTGCGCGTGCAGCCGCACATGGACAGCCGCGACGAAGTGTTCGTCACTTTCGACGGCCAGGCGGGATTTCAGCTCGAGGACGGCGACGAGATCAGCATCTGCCGCGCCGAGCGCAGCCTGCGGTTGATTCACCCATCGACGCGGAGCTATTTCGAGGTGCTGCGCCAGAAGCTCAAATGGGGCGAACGCTAGGCGATCGTGAATTGCCGATTGTTGATTCCTGATTACTTCCCTGCAGCGCGCCGGTCCCGAAAGTACTGCACCTGCCACTTCCGGACGTTCCGGTTGTGCTCCTCGAGCGTTCGCGCGAACTCGTGCGAGCCGTCGTTGCGGCTGACGAAGTACAAAAAATCCACCTTCGCGGGAGAAATCGCCGCCTCGAGCGACGCGCGGCCGGGCGCCGCAATCGGTCCCGGCGGCAGTCCCCGATACCGATACGTGTTGTAGGGCGAATCGAACGCGAGATCCTCGCGGCGCAGATTACCCGTGTACTTCCCCGCGCGATCGAGGGCGTAGATGACCGTCGGATCGCACTGCAGCGCCATCCCGATGCGCAGGCGGTTCGCATAGACCGCCGCCACGAGGGACCGCTCCTCCTGGCGTGAGGTTTCCTTTTCGACCAGCGACGCCAACGTCACGGCCTGCCGCACGGTCAAGCCGCTGGCTTCGGCCGCCTGACCGAGCTCCGGCGTGAACACGTGCTCGAAACGGTCCGTCATCAGGCTCACGAGCCGCGACGCGTCAGTGCGTCGCGGAAGCAGGTACGTCTCCGGAAACAGATAGCCTTCGAGATCCCGTGCCGCGGGATCGAGCGCCTTAATCGGCGAGGGATCGCGCGCGGCCGTGACGAACGCCGGCGCGGGGCCGAGTCCGCGGGTCTCGAAGACCTTCCCCATCTCGGCCATCGTCAACCCCTCGGGGAATGTGATGCTGATCACGTGGACGTCACCGCGCGCCAGCTTGTCGATCACCTCCATCGGCGTCATGGCGCGGTCGAAGCGGTACTCACCGGCCTGAAGGCGGCGTCCCTTGCCCGCAACGTACAACCCGACGCGAAACCAGAGCGCGTGACGGACGACCCCAGCCTGCACCAGGCGATCGCCGATCGTGCGGCTCCCCGCGCCCGCAGCAATGTCGACGAACTGCTCCGTGCCCTGATAGCCGCGGTACGGCTCCCTGATGCGCAGATCGATCCACACGCCGGCCGCGCCGCCGGCCATCACGAGCAGTAGGACGAATAAGGCGACCTTTTTCATTTGAGGGCCACTGACTCTCGGTTTCGGGCGCTAGGCTCTAAGATCAGGCAACGGCCCAGATCCTAACTAAAGCCGCGGATGCTGATCCAAATAGTCCTGCAAAATGATCGCGGCGGCAGCCGCGTCCAGCTTCTTCTTCCGACGCCGCCAGTCGCGTTCGCCGATGGCCAGGCGGCTTTCGGCTTCGCGGCTTGTCAAGCGCTCGTCGCCGCCGACGACCGGCACCGACACGCGCGCAGTCAGGGCGGCCATGAATTCGGCGACCGAGCGCGTCTCGTTAGTCGGCGATCCATCAAGCCTCGCCGGCACGCCGACCACGATGGCGGCGAGGCCATCCTCCTCAGACGAGAGCCGCGTCACCTCTGCCGCCACGCGACCGAGCGTATCGGCCGCGCTCGTCACCGTCAGCGTGGTCAGCGGCCGCGCCAGCGTCCCCGACGGATCGCTGATCGCCAGGCCGACGCGGCGCCGACCAACGTCAATCCCGAGCACGCGCATGGGTAGATCTTATATTCTTCTCGAAATGCACCGTTGCACCAATGCAGCAATGCACGTCGCGGCACTCGTCCGTTCGTGCATTCGTGCATTGCCCCTCGTTGTCCTTGCCTTCCCTCTCCCGACCCTTGCGCAGCAGGACGATCGCGCGCGCACCGAGGCGCTCGCCGCCCGGGGGCGCCAGCGCATGGAAGCGCTGCACCGCGAAGCCGACGATCTCGCCTCGCAGGAACGGACGCTCCTCGGCGATCTGCGCACACTTGAGGTCACACGGCAGATCAGAATCGAGGAGCTCCGGAAGCTCGACGCCGAGGCGTCGCAGGTCGATGCCCAGCGGACAGCCATCACTGAAGGACTGAGGACGCTGCAGGAGCAAGACAGCGCCACGCGTTCGGGTCTCGAGGCCCGGCTCGTCGAAATGTACAAGCTTGGACAGGCGCGGTATCTGCGGCTGCTGCTCTCCACCTCCAGCGTCCGCCGCCTCGGGCAGGCGTCGCGCACCGCTGCCGCGCTCGCCAAGCTCGATCGCGATCGCGTGACGGCCCATCAACTCACGCGCGACAACCTCACGGCGACGCGTGGGACGCTCGACGAGCGGAGCCGCCGCCTCGAGGCCTTGCGCGCCGGGGCGCGCAGCGCCGAGGCGGAAGTGACGCGCGCCGCGCAGGCCCGCAGCGCCGCGATTCGGGACATCGATCGCCAACGGGATCTCAACGCTCAGCTCGCCGGCGAGCTGCAGGTCGCGCAGCAGAAGTTGCAGGCGGCGCTGCGCACGCTCGCCGCAGGCTCCCCTGTCGCCGAGCCCGCGAGCCTGCCGCTCAAGACGTTCCGCGGCGATCTCGAGTGGCCGGTGACCGGCGCCGTCCGACGCCGCTTTGCCAGTCCGGCGGCCAGCCAGACGCCTCCGTCAAACGGGATCGAGTTCGCCGCCACGGAGGGCGCGACCGTGACGGCCGTGCATGAAGGGGCGGTCGCGTTTGCCGACCCCTTTAGCGGCTTCGGCAACCTCGTCATCGTCGATCACGGCGCGCAGGCCTTCAGTTTATATGGCAATCTGCTCGATATTCGCGTGAAGAAGGGGGCCCTCGTCGAAGTCGGCCAGATACTCGGAACTGTCGGCGCCACGCTCACGGGACCAGCCGGGCTGTACTTCGAATTGCGCGTCGACGGTCAGCCGGTCGATCCCGTACAATGGTTGAAGAGACGTTAGAGGTTGTATGAATTCTCGTACGCGCACCATCGTCATCTTCATCTCCGCTCCCGTGGTTGCGTTCGCGATCGTGGGCGGCCTGCTCGGCAAGGTGATCGCCCGCGAGGAGACGTTTCAGCACCTCAAGGCCTTTGACGATGTCGTGAATTACATCGCCAGTAACTACGTGGAAGAGGTCGAGATCGACAAGGTGATGCACGGCGCGATGCGCGGCCTTGCCGACGGCCTCGATCCCGACAGCGCGTATCTCACCCCGGACCAGGTGAAAGATGTCGAGGGCCAGAAGCCGCTGCCGGTCGGCGAGGTCGGACTGGAGCTCACCCGCCAGTACTACCTCCGCGTCATCGCCGTGCGCGACGGCTCGCCAGCGGCGAGAGCCGGTCTTCGGAGCGGCGATTACGTGCGCGCCATCAACGATAAGCCGACGCGCGATCTGTCGGTGTGGGAAGGCATGCGTGCGCTTCGCGGTGCACCGGGCTCGAAGGTGACCCTGGCGATCATTCGCGGCAGCGCCGCCGACCCGCACATCGTCGACCTGACGCGCGAGACCATGCCGGCGTCGGACGTGCACGGCCGCATCGCCGCGCCTGGTGTGGGCTATCTGCGCATCGCGGCCATCGGGCCGAACACGGTCAGCCAGGCGAAGGCGCAGATCGCGGATCTGCAAGCCAAAGGCTCCGCGAAACTGATTGTCGACGTCAGGCGGACATCGACCGGCGAGGCCGAGCAGGGCCTGGCGCTCGCGCGGCTGTTCGTCGCCCAGGGCGCCACGCTGGCGATCCGCGAAAAGAGCGGCGGCCTGGGCGAGACGATCCTTACCACGTCCGGAGACGGCGCGATCAAACTGCCGGCGCTCGTGCTGCTCGATGTCGGCACGTCGGGCGCGGCGGAGCTCTTCGCGTCGGCGTTGTCCGGGAACATGCGTGCCGACCTCGTTGGCGAGCACACCATCGGGCGTGCCGCGATCCAGCACCTGATCAAGCTGCCCGACGGCAGCGGCATATGGCTCTCGACCTCGCGCTACCTCACGCCTCTCGGCACGCCGCTGCACGAGAAGGGACTGGAGCCCACGGTCGCCATCGAAGAACCGGACGTCGAGTTCGGTCAGGCGCCGCCGCCCGGCGATTCGCTCCTCGACAAGGCCATCGAGCGTCTGTCCGAGAAAAAAGCGGCCTAGTACTTAGCTGCGCAAATCGGCGTAACAATGCTTGAGCCCGACGGAATGCACCACGCGCTTGCGCCACTCAAAGGGCGTGGCGTGCGCATTGTAGGTCTTGACGAAGCAGTCGATGGCCTCGCGTAACTGCGGCACCGAGGTGAAGCTTGCGCCCTGCAAGGCCCGCCGACTGAGGATACTGAACCAGCACTCGATTTGATTGAGCCAGCTGGCCCGCGTGGGGGTGTAGTGGAGATGCACGCGGGGATGGCGCGCGAGCCAGCGGTCGTGTTTCGGTTTGTGCGTGTTGAGGTTGTCCAACACGATATGCAACTCCTGGTCAGGGTACCCGGCGACCACGTCGTTCATGAAGTCCAGGAACTCGCGCCGGCGCCGCCGGGCGTAGTGCCCCGCCGTGAGCTGCCCCGTCGCGATATTCAGTGCCGCGAACAACGTACTGGTGCCGTGGCGCTTGTACTCATGACTGAAGCCGCGCAGCGCCGTGCCGTTCGGCAACCGCAGGTAGCCTTGGGCGCGTTCCAGGGCTTAAATGTGCGGTTTCTCGTCGACCGAGATCACGACCGCGTTGGCGGGCGGCGCGAGATACAAGCCGACGATGTCGGCGGCCTTGGGCGCAAATTCCGGGTCGGTGCTGATGCACCAGGATCGGCGACGACGCAAGTGAATGCCATGGCGGCGCATCCAACTGCTTCAAAATCCGTCGCTCGCTCGCGGCGTCGTAGCGGCGGCTGGGGCCAGGGCGCGGCGCATCGGCCAGGCCGGCCACGCCCTGCGTCGCAAATCGGTGCCGCCACTTACTCACGGTCGCCGGGCGCAGGGCCAACTGTTCAGCGATGCCGTCGGTCGACTGCCCGTCGGCGGCAGCCAGCACGATGTGCGCGCGCACGACCACGCGCTGCTCGCTGGTGGGCGCGCGCAGACGCTGAGTCAACGTGGCGCGATCTTCTGGCGTCAACACAATCGCCGTGGCTGGACGGCCCATGCCGCCAGTCTACGTAATTAACGTCGAACTGTACAAGTAAGTATTAGGGCTGTATACTGTCCGTCCGCGTAACGCCTGTGTTTTCAGGATGTAGGCGCGTAGCTCAGAGGTTAGAGCGCCTGCTTGACACGCAGGAGGTCGGTGGTTCGAGTCCACCCGTGCCTACCACTTAGAGCCGCCTTCGCAATCCCCGAATGAGTCACGTCACGATCACACTTCTGGATGGCTCGAGTCGCCGCGTGCCCGCCGGCACGCTCCTCCGCGACGTGGCGGCCGATATCTCGCCCGGCCTCGCGAAAGCGGCGCTCGCCGGCGTCGTCGAAGGCACGCTCGTCGATCTCTCGTATCCGATCGAGACGGATGCGACGGTCCGCATCGTGACGGACCGGAGCCCTGAAGCGCTGCCGCTCTTCCGGCACAGCACGGCACATCTGCTGGCCGCCGCGGTCACCAGTCTTTTCCCGGGCGCGCAGTGCGGCATCGGACCCGCGACCGACGAGGGCTTCTTCTACGACTTCGTGGTCGACCGGCCCTTCGTGCCTGACGATCTCGAGAAGATCGAGCAGAAGATGAAGGAGCTTGCGGCTCAGGATCTTCCGTACGAACGGCAGATGTGGCCGCGCGAGAAGGCGAAGGCGTTTTTCTTGAGACGCGGCGAGCCGCTGAAGGCGCAGCTCATCGAGGAGAAGACCGCCGGCCAGCAGGACGTCTCCTGCTACACGATCAACGATCCGGAGACCTTCATCGATTTCTGCGTCGGCCCGCACGTTCCATCGACCGGCAGACTGAAAGCGGTTAAGGTACTGAGCGCGTCGAATGCGTACTGGAAGGGCGATGCGCGCAACCAGCCGATGCAGCGTGTCTACGGAACGGCGTTTCTCGCCGAGAAGGATCTGAAGGCGTACCTCACCCAGATCGAAGAAGCGAAGAAGCGCGATCACCGGAGGCTCGGACGCGAGCTCGGGCTGTTCACGTTTCATCAGTGGGCGCCGGGCGCCGCGTTCTGGCTCGGCAAAGGCACGACGCTGTACAACACGCTCGCGAACTACATGCGCGAGGTGCTCTTCCCCGCCGGCTACGTGGAAGTGCGGACCCCGCTCGTCTACAACAAGGCGCTGTGGGAGCGCTCAGGCCACTGGAAGCATTACCGGCAGAACATGCTGCTGATCGATCCGGGCCTCAATGGCCCGGCAGGAGACCACGCCGACGAGATGATGAGCCTGAAGCCGATGAACTGCCCGGGCCACTTCCTGACGTACGCCAGCCAGGCGCACAGCTACCGTGAGCTGCCGATCCGCTTCCACGAGCAGACGCCGCTGCACCGGAACGAAGCGTCGGGCGTGCTGTCAGGCCTTACGCGCCTCCGCCAGTTTTCGCAGGACGACGCGCACTGCTTCGTGACGCGCGAGCAGATCGGTGACGAGGTGGAGCGGCTCATCCGGCTCGTGCAGCGTGTCTACGGTGACTTCGGCCTGTCGTTCACGGCGAAGCTCTCGACGCGCCCCGAGGAGTTCCTTGGCGAGATCGCGACGTGGGATCACGCCGAGGCCGAGCTCAAGGCGGCGCTCGAGCGCGCCACGATTGATTATGCGATCAATGCCGCGGACGGCGCGTTCTACGGCCCGAAGATCGACTTCGACGTCACCGACGCGATCGGCCGCGAATGGCAGTGCGCGACGATCCAACTCGACTATATGCAGCCGGAAAACTTTGACTTGAAGTACACCGGCGCGGACAACACCGAGCATCGGCCGGTCGTCATTCACCGGGCGATTTTCGGCAGCTTCGAGCGGTTCATTGCCATCCTGATCGAGCACTATGCGGGGGCATTTCCTCTCTGGCTGGCGCCCATCCAGGCCATCGTGCTGCCGATTTCCGACCGGCATCTCGACTACGCCGGGTCGGTCCGCGCCGACCTCAAGACGGCCGGCCTCCGGGTCGATCTCGATGACCGCCAGGAAAAGATTGGATATAAGATCCGAGAGGCGCAATTGCAGAAGGTGCCCTACATGCTGTGCGTCGGCGACCGCGAAGTCGCGGAACGAACCGTCGCTGTCCGGAGCCGGACGGGCGGCGACCAGGGGCCGGCCAGCACGGCAGAGTTCATCAGGAGAGCGCGCAAAGAGATCGAGACGAAGGGGACAGTGACCGTCCCTGATGTCGTGCCTGAGGGTTTGTGACCTTCTGTTCTGGGTACACGCGAGCGCAGCGCCTACGGCTTCAGCGAGTGAGGGTGGGGCCCCACGAGCACAGGAAATGTGGCGGGCGTGTTACGCGCGGGGTGGGCCCCCGCGCCATTACGTAGGAGGCTGTTATAGCTTTTGACAGAAGTCCCCGCCGCGACGATCGCGTGCGGGTCAACGAACGGATTCGCGTCCGCGAAATCCGCGTAATCGACGACACCGGCGAGCAGCTCGGCATCATGCCGCCGCCGCAGGCCGTCGCGATCGCCAAGCAGAAGGGGCTCGACCTGGTCGAGATCTCGCCAACGGCCAGCCCGCCGGTCTGCCGCATCATGGATTTCGGGAAGTACCAGTACCAGACGCAGAAGCGCGCGCGCGAGGCCCGGAAGCACCAGAAGGTGATCGAGGTCAAAGAGATCAAGTTCCGCCCGAAAGTCGACGAGCACGACTACCAGTTCAAGAAGAAGCACATCGAGCGCTTCCTCGAGGACGGCGACAAGGTGAAAGCGACGATCTTCTTCCGCGGGCGCGAGATGGCGCATCCTGACATCGGCCGCCGTATTCTCGAGCGGTTGATTGAAGAACTCGCGGATCTCGCCGTCGCCGAGACGATGCCGCGTCTCGAAGGCAACCAGATGCACACGATCCTGACGCGCCGCCCGTCCGGTGGCGGCCGGGCCAAGGCGACCGCAGCAGCGAGGTAACGACAAGAGATGGCGAAAAAGTTGAAGCTCAAGACACACCGCGGCGCGGCGAAGCGCTTCAAGCGGACCAAGACCGGGAAGTTTCTGCGGAGCATGGCGTTCAAGCAGCACATCCTGAGCAGCAAGTCGACGAAGCGGAAGCGCGGACTACGCGGCACGACCACGGTCGCTGCGGTCGACACGCCGAAGCTCGCACGGATGTTGCCGTATAAATAGGCTTTAGGCTTCGGGCTCTGGCAAGGCCACGAGCCTGGAGCCAGAGTCTCGAACCACAGGAGATGAGAAGAGATGCCACGTGTAAAAAGAGGAAGAGTCCGCCGCGCCAAGCGCAAGAAACTGCTTGGACTGGCGAAGGGCTATTACGCCAATAAGAGCAAGCTCTATCGCGCCGCGAAAGAGTCCGTCGACACGGCGCTCAAGTATGCGTTCGTCGGCCGCCGGCGCAAGAAGCGCGACTTCCGTCGTCTGTGGGTCATCCGGATCAACGCCGCCGCCCGCGAGCACGGCCTCACGTACGGTCAGTTCATCAGCGGCCTCAAGCAGGCCGGCATCACGCTGGATCGAAAGAGCCTGTCGGCGCTCGCGATTGGCAGTCCGGCAGCGTTCAAGAGGCTTGCGGAGCAGGCCAAGAGCGCCACCAAGACTCCGGCGCGCGCCTAACCATTCGCCGACGCATGAGCGTCCCCGATACCGCCGCCGTGCAGACCGAGGTCGCGCGCTTCGAAGCCGAGCTCGCGCAAGCAACATCGGCGCGCGATGCGCAGGCCGTACGCGATCGGTTTCTCGGCCGCAAGAACAGCGTCGTCGCGTCGTGGATGCAGACGGTCGGCAGCGCGCCGCCGGACCGGAAGCGTGAGATCGGGCGGCTGGCGAATGAGTTGAAAGGGGCCATCGAGGCGCGCTGGACGCAGTACCAGGCTTCCGCGACGCCGGCCCGCGCACCGGACAGTCTCGACGTCACGCTGCCCGGCCGTCGGCCGCTTCTCGGCCACCGTCATCCCCTCACGACCGTGCGCAGCCGCCTCGAAGACATTTTTACGCGCATGGGCTTTGCCATCGTCGAAGGGCCCGAGGTCGAGGACGAGTGGCATTGCTTCGACGCGCTCAACATGCCGGCCGAACATCCTGCGCGCGACATGCAGGATACGCTGTATCTCGCAACGCCCATCGCTGGCGACTCGCCAGACGATCGACGGACGCTCCTGCGGACGCACACCTCGTCGATGCAGATTCGGTATATGCAGGCGCACAAGCCGCCCATCCGCATCGTCGTGCCGGGGCGCGTGTATCGACGAGACAACCTCGACCTGACCCATTCGCCCGCGTTCGGCCAAGTCGAGGGGCTCGCCGTGGGCGAAGGCCTCTCCCTCACCGATCTGAAAGGCACGCTGCTCGCATTCGCGCGCCAGATGTTTTCGCCGACCGTGCGCGTGCGATTCCGTCCGAGCTTTTTTCCGTACACCGAACCGAGTGCGGAGATCGATCTCAGTTGCTGGCAGTGCGACGGCGCCGGCTGCGCGATGTGCAAGAAGACCGGGTGGATCGAACTCGGCGGCTGCGGCATGGTGCATCCAGCGGTATTCGAGGCGGTCGGCTACGACCCCGAGCGCTATACGGGCTTCGCCTGGGGCATCGGCATCGAGCGGATCGCGATTCTCCGGTACCGGGTCGAGGATATCCGCTTGTTCTACGAGAACGATTTACGGTTCCTCGAGCAGTTCCCGTACTGATGCGACTCCTTGTTTCCTGGCTCCGCGATTTCGTCGACATCGACGCGCCGGCGGAAGACATCGCCGACAGGATGGGACTGCGCGGCTTCGAGGTCGCCTCCGTTGAATCGTTCGACGGCCCGGCCAGGCATGACGCCGTCATCGATTTCGACGTCACGGCCAACCGGCCCGATGGCCTCAGTGTCATCGGGCTCGCACGCGAGGTGGCCACGATCTATGGCCTCCCGCTGACGCTGCCGTCGTCTTCAGCCGGCGCAAAGCTCGGGCTCAACCCACGGCCGACCGGCGCGTCAGCCCCTCTGACCGTGAGGATCGAGGACGAGGCACTGTGCCCGCGGTACGCGGCAGCCCTGGCGGACGTGACCGTCGGCGCTTCCCCGGCCTGGATGGTCCAACGGCTGCAGGCGGCTGGCATCAGGCCGATCAGCTCGATCGTCGACCTGACCAGTTACGTGCTCGTCGAGCTCGGCCACCCGATGCACGCGTTCGATCTGGCGAAGCTCACCGGACCGGAGATCCGCGTGCGGCGCGCAGCGCCTGGCGAGACCATGGTGACGCTCGACGGCGTCCAGCGAACACTCGACACCGAGATGCTCGTCATTGCGGATCGCGATCGGGCGCAGGCGATTGCCGGCGTGATGGGAGGCGCGGGCTCAGAAGTCTCTTCGGGCACCCGCCGCGTCGTGTTCGAGAGCGCGTACTTCAGGCCGGCGTCGGTCCGCCGGACCAGCAAGCGGCTCAATCTCAAGACCGAAGCCTCGGCACGCTTCGAGCGCGGCGCCGACATCGGCGCACCGGTCTTCGCGCTCCAGCGGCTTGCGGCCCTGATGGATCAGATCGGCAGCGGCCGCGTGGCTGGTCCGATCATCGACGTGTACCCGACGCCGCGGCAGGCAGCGCATCTTCACATGCGCCGCTCGCGCCTCACCGCACTCCTCGGCGTCGCCGTTCCCGATCCAGACGTCGAACGGATCCTCAGCGGCCTGGGAACCACCGTCACCGCAACGTCAGACGGCTGGGACGTGGTCGTCCCGACCTTCCGGGTCGATCTCTTGCGTGAGGTCGATCTTATCGAGGAGGTCGGCCGCCACTACGGATTCGACAAGCTCACGGCGACCTTTCCGGTCGTCACCACACCGGTACCGCCCCCCGATCCCCGCATCCCGCGCGACCAGCTGGTGCGCAGAATCCTGACGGCGGCCGGTCTGTCCGAAGCCGTGACGTTCGGGTTCATCGAAGCGAAGGCCGCGGAGACGTTTGCGACCGCCGACAGTCAGCCGGCTGTGGCGCTCGCTAACCCGCTGTCAGCGAAATTCGACACGCTCCGACCCTCGCTCATTCCGGGCCTCGTCGACGCCGTCGCGCACAATCGCCGGCACGGGCGCGACCAGGTGCAGCTCTTCGAGATGGGGACGCGGTTTGCCGTCGAGGGCGAACGGCGGGCGGTTGCCATGGCATGGACGGGATCCGTCGCGCCGCTGCACTGGTCCGCCGGCGGGCGCCCGGTCGACTTCTTCGACGTGAAGGGCATCGTCGAGCTCCTCGGGCACACGCTCGACGTGCCCCTTCGGTTCGAGCCGGTCGAGGAGCGGTTTCTCGTTCCGGGCCAAGCCGCGGCCATCGTGTGCGCCGGCGGGCCCGCCGTTGGCTCCAGGGTCGGCCTCGCGGGCCAGATTGCGCCGCATGCCGCTGACGCGCGCGGGTTCTCGCCCAAGGATCGCGTGTACGTTGCGGAATTGAATCTTGATCTGCTCTACCGCGCACGCGCCGCCTCGAGCGACGCGACGCGATCACTGCCGCGCTATCCGTTCGTCGTCCGCGATCTGTCGATGGTCGTCTCAGACACCTTGCCTGCGGAAATCATTCGTGGCACCATTCAGGCGGCCGGACGCGATGCGCCCGCCCCGCTCGTCGACGTCGCGTTCTTCGACCGTTATCAAGGTAAAGGCGTGCCGGACGGTGCGGTCAGTATTTCGGTGCGGTTGACGTTTCAGGCCGCCGATCGCACGTTGACCGACGCTGACGTGCAACGGAGCGTAGAGACAGTCCTGACCGCGCTGGTACACGAACATCGCGCAGTCCAACGATGAGGCATCGATGGTGACGTCTATGGCTAAGACAGCGACTCGAGACGTGGAGCTTGAACCGATCGATCGTCTCGAGGAAAAGGTGAAGCGGCTCGTCGGCATGGTCGACCGCATGAAGGCGGAGCAGACGCGGGCGGCCGAAGAGCATCAGCGGCTCATCCGCGAACTCGCCGCGGCCACGGCTCGCGCCGCAGCGAGCGACGATCTTGTCGCCGAGTTGTCGTCGCTCAAGGAAGAGCGCGACGTCATCCGCACCCGCGTCACCGATATGCTCGACCAGCTGGAAGCGCTCAACCTGTAGTCGCCATGACAGGCACCACCGTCGTCCCGATCTCCATCCAGGGCCAGCAGTACCCCATCCGGACCGCGCTCGATCCGGAGTACGTCCTGCAGCTCGCCACGTTCGTCGACGAGAAGATCCGCGCGGCGTCCGAATCGGCACCAAGCGGCGATGTGCTGCGTCTCGCGGTGCTGGCCGCGCTGAACATCGCCGACGAGCTGTTCCGCTGCCGAGACGCCACGGCCGAGCGCAACGGTCAGCTCGCCGAACGCACCGAAGTGCTCGAGCGCTTGCTTGATCGCGTCTTGATGGCGTAGCAGAAACGTGAACTCTGACCCCGGAACCTTGAACCGCGAACCTGGAACGACTAAGATGCCAGCAGGGTGTGAGTTCCCTGCTTTGCGCGTGATGGCGGTAGGCTCGTTTGAGCCAACGTTCCATCTAAGCGAGTCGCGACGCCGCGTGGTGTGCATGCCTCTGTAAGAGGAAGCCTGAAGCGCGGCTTTTTTGAGCGGTTCCACCTGCTTACGCAGGTTCATCGACCTCCCCACACGGCAAAGCGGGGCCTTTTTGTTTCCCGTCCCTCCGCCGACTGACACGTGCCCTCAACGTTTGGACTCCTCATCGACCTCCTCGTCAGCCTCGTGGCGGCCGCCGCGGTGTTTGCCATATGGATCGCCAACCGTAAGCGCATCGCCGCAGAAACCGTCGGCCGCGCCGAGGAAGAGGCACGCCGGATCACCAGGGACGCCGAGCGCGACGCCGAAACGCGCAAGAAGGAAGCGCTCCTCGAAGCCAAAGAGAAGGCGCACGAAGTGCTCATGGAAGCGGAGCGGCAGGCGCGGCAGGATCGTCAGCAGGCGGCCACGCTCCAGCAGACCCTCGCGCGGCGCGACGCCGCGCTCGCCGACCGTGAAACCAGTGCCGAGCGGCTCGACAAGGAGCTGGCGGCGCGCGCGCACATGGTCAGCGAGCGCGAGAAGGCCTCGCTCGACGCCGAGGCCAAGTTCGAGCGGCTTGTCGCCGATCGGCAGCGCGAACTCGAGCGCGTCGCCGGCCTGACGGGCGAAGAAGCCAAGGAACTGCTCATCAAGCACATGGAAGCCGACGCGCGGCACGACGCCGCCAATCTGCTCAAGCGGCTCGACGCCGAAGCACGCGAGACGGCCGCTGACCGCGCCAAGCACTACGTCACCGAGGCTATTCAGCGGTCGGCCGCCGAGCACGCAGTCGAAACCACTGTCTCCGTCGTCGATCTGCCGAGCGACGATCTGAAGGGCCGCATCATCGGCCGCGAAGGACGCAACATCCGCGCGCTCGAGCTCGCCACCGGAGTCGACCTGATCGTTGACGACACGCCCGGCGCGATCATCCTGTCCTCCTTCGATCCGTATCGCCGCGAAATCGCCAAGCAGGCGATCGCGCGGCTCATCGCCGATGGCCGCATCCATCCGGCGCGCATCGAGGAAGTCGTTCAGAAGGTGAAGGACGAAACCGACGATGCGATGCGCAAGGAAGGCGCCGCGGTCGCCTTCGAGCTCGGCCTGCACGATTTGCACCCCGAGATCCTGCGGCTGATGGGACGCCTCAAGTTCAGAACCAGCTACGGCCAGAACGTGCTCTATCACTCCGCCGAGGTCGCGCGCCTCGCGGGAATCATGGCGAGGGAGCTCGGCATCGACGCCCACGTGGCCGTCCGTGCGGCGTTCGTCCACGACATCGGCAAGGCGATCGACCGTGAGATGGAGGGCACGCACCTCCAGATCGGCATCGACCTCCTTCGCAAGTACGGCGAGAGCGAGGCGGTGGTGATGGCGATGGCGGCCCACCACATGGACATCGACTGGCCATCGCTCGAAGCGATGATCGTGCAGGCAGCCGACGCCATTTCCGCTGCGCGGCCCGGCGCGCGGCGCGACATTCTCGAAAGCTACGTCAAGCGCCTCGAGAAGCTCGAAGGCATCGCTGATTCTTTCAAGGGCGTCTCGAAGTCCTTCGCGTTGCAGGCGGGCCGCGAGATCCGCATCATGGTCGAAAGCGAAAATATTTCCGATGAGGAAGCCGTGTGGCTCTCGAAGGACATTGCCAGGCGGATCGAGAACGAGCTCGAGTATCCAGGCCAGATCAAGGTGACGGTGATCCGCGAGACGCGCGCCACCGATTATGCGAAATGAGGTTGGCGCCCTCGTCGGTGATCTCACCGAGAGGGACCTGATTCAGCGCATCCAGCGGCATCTGCCGCCCGCGCCGGACTGGCTGCTCGTCGGCATCGGCGACGATGCGGCGGTCGTCGAGCCGGAGCGGAACCGCGTCGAGGTCCTCAGCGTCGACGCGCTCGTCGAGGGCATCCACTTCGATCGCGCCTTTGTCCCGCCTGAAGCGATTGGCCATCGCGCGCTCGCGGTCAACCTGAGCGACCTGGCCGCAATGGGCGCGGCCCCGCGCCTTGCGCTTCTCTCCTTCGCGCTGCCACGAGGCCTTCCGGTCGGGGACTTCGACGCCATCATCGCCGGCCTCGCACGCCTCGCCGCCCGGCACCGCATTCATGTAGCCGGCGGTAACCTGACCCGATCGCCTGGGCCGTTGATGATCGACATCACGGTCGCGGGTAGCGTAAAACGCCGGCAGGTGCTGACCCGCGCGGGCGCGCGCCCGGGGGATGAGATCTACGTCAGCGGGTCGATCGGCACCGCGGCGGCGGGGTTGCGGACGCTGCGAGCGCGCCTCTCCACCACGGAGAACACCGACGACATGGAGGGCAGAACTCGTAGCCAACAGGATCGGACCTCCCCGTCCTCCGTAGTGGAGAGGTGCATTGGCCGCTACCTCTACCCGGAGCCGCGCGTTCGGCTGGGCCTTCTACTCGCACGAAACCGCGCGGCCTCGGCGTCGATCGATCTGAGCGACGGCCTGGCCGACGGCGTCCGCCGGATTGCCGAGGCGAGCGGCGTGGGCGCGGTCATCGACGCGGACGCGTTGCCGATCGCTCCTGGCGTACGTAAGTGGTCCGAGGAGCGCGGGGTCGATCCGGTGGCGGAAGCCATGACGGCCGGCGACGACTACGAGCTGCTCGTCACGGTCCGGCCGCGAACGCGCAGACGCTTGGCGGCCGCGAACCGCTGCGACGCGCCGCTCACCCGCATCGGCACATGCACCGAAGGCCGGGCCGCCGTGCTGCGCGTCAGAACTGGAAGCACCGTGACGGAACGCGACCTGCCACCTGGGGGGTACGATCACTTTCGATGATCCATCTCACCCGGAGTCTAGTGCGCCGATGGCTCGGCCGGCTGCTGCATATCGCCGACACGCCCGAACGGACCGCGGTCGCGTTCGCGCTGGGCGTATTTTTCGGCTTTTCCCCGTTTCTCGGCCTGCACACGCTCCTCGGCATCCTGTTCGCGTTCCTGCTGAACCTCAATCGCGTCTCAGTCCTTCTCGGCGTCTACTCGAACCTGCCGTGGTTCCTCGGTCCGTACTACGTCGTGACGACGATGCTCGGCGCGCAGATCATCGGGCATCGCCTGCCGCCAGGGTTCGGAATACAGATCAGGAGCCTCTTTGAGCTGTCGCTGCTTCAGGGCGAGTTCTGGCACCGGCTCAACGTGGTTCTCGGGCCGCTCGGGTTGTCCTACGTGGTGGGGTCGACGATCGGCGCGGTGTTACTGTCGGCCGCTTCCTACCACCTGGCGCTCGCGTTCATCGCCAGCCGTCGTCGGCTGAGCAACATCCTGCATCACCATAAGTCCTGAGATTGCTGATTGTTGATTGATGATGCCCGGTTGAATTGCAGAATGGGACTTACGGATTCGTAATCAACAATCGGCAGTCAGCACTCTACAATCGGAGGATGATCATCGCCGGGTCATTCTCGCGGAAAGCATTCGTCACGATCATCGCCGCGATCGGATTCGTCGCGCTGTACGAAGTCACGGCGTTCGACTCCAAGTACGTGGCGCGGCTGGTCACGCCGGCTGATCCCTCCGGATCCCCCGCTCCTGGCGACCGGCTCGCCTTTGCCGCAACCGCCTATTGCAAAGGCCTGACGACCGCCTCCGGCGTCGCCGTGCAGACGGGCATTGCGGCCGCGGATCCCGCCCTGCTGCCGATCGGCTCGGTCATCGACGTCAGCGCTCCAGACACGAAGTACAGCGGCATTTATACGGTGATGGATACCGGCCCGGCCGTGCGGGGCCGCCTGATCGACGTCTACATGTGGAGCTGTTACGAGGCCCTGGACTTCGGCCGGATGCCAATCCAGCTGACGGTACTGCGCCTGGGTTGGAACCCGAAGGCGACGACCCCAGGCTTTCTGGAACGCCTCTTTAGGCGGCCGTCCGAAAAGCCGGCTCGGCTGCCGGCGCGTCCGCTGCCGCAGACCACTCTGGAGGCGAAACCTCCGGAGTAGGGTCCGCCTTCAGGCGGACGTCACGATCCGGCTGACTGAGAGCCGCCGGCCTCCACCGCCTTCCGCTCGCGCCCTTTGTATTGCAGCTCGAACAGCCGGAAGTAGATGCCACGCGCCGCGAGGAGCTCCTGGTGCGTGCCCGACTCGCGGACCCGGCCCTTGTGCAGCACCAGAATCTTGTCCATGTCCTGGATCGTCGACAGCCGGTGCGCGATGGCGATGGTGGTGCGGCCCGCCATCAGCACGCGCAGCGCGTCGCGGATGAGCAGCTCCGTCTCGGTGTCGACGCTCGACGTCGCTTCGTCGAGGACGAGCACGCGCGGATCGAACGCGAGGGCTCTGGCGAACGACAGCAGCTGCTTCTGGCCGAGCGACAGCGTCGCCCCGCGTTCGGCGACCTCGCTCGCGTAGGCGTTCGGCAGACGCGCGATGAAGGCATCGGCATGCACGGCCTCGGCGGCGCGCCGCACTCGCTCGTCGTCGATCGATTGATTCCCGAGGCGGATGTTGCCAGCGATCGTCCCGGAAAACAGGTGCACGTCCTGCAGCACGAGACTGAAGAGGCTGCGCAGATCCCCTAGATCGATCTTGCGCACGTCGACCCCGTCAACGGTAATCTGTCCGCGATTGACGTCGTAGAACCGCAACAGGAGATTGATAAGCGTCGTCTTCCCTGAACCCGTGGCCCCGACAATGCCGACCCGCTCACCTAGCTTGACCTCGAAGCTCACGTTATTGAGCACCCATCCCTGTTCCGACTGTTCTGAATGCTCGGAATGTTCTGAGCCCTCCAGTACAGAGGACACGGTGGCGAGCTTTTCGTTGTAGGCGAAACAGACACCGTCGAAGACGATATGACCGGCTGCCGGCGCTGGCCGCGCGATCGGCTGCGTCGGAGGCCGGACGACCACCGGCTCGTCGAGCAGCGCGAAAATCCGTTCCGACGACGTCATCGCCGATTGCAGCACGTTGAACTTCTCCGACATATCGCTGATCGGGCGGAAGAACCGCTGCGCGTACTGGAGGAACGCGACGAGCACGCCGAGCGTCAACATGTTCCGCAGCACCATGCCGCCGCCGTACCAGATAATGAGCGCAGACGCGAGGGCGCTGACGGCTTCCACCGCCGGATAGAACAGCGCGTAGTAGAAGATCGACTCGATGTTCGCGTCGCGGTGCCTTCGATCGATGTCGTCGAACCGCGAGAAGTTCAGCGACTCTCGCCGGAACATTTGCACCGTTGACATGCCGGTGATGTTTTCCTGCAGGAAGGCGTTAATCCGCGCGATCCAGCCGCGGACGTTGCGATACGATTCGCGGACATTCCGCCGGAACCACTGCGTGATGAGCGCGATGATCGGCAGCACGCAGAAGGCGACCACCGCCAGTCGCCAGTCCATCCACAGCATCACGACCATGATGCCGACGAGTGTGAATACGTCGCCGAACACGGTGACGACGCCGGACGTGAACAAGTCGTTGAGCACGTCCACATCAGACGTGACCCGCGTCATCAGGCGGCCGATCGGGTTGCGGTCGTAGTACTTCAGGTCGAGTCGCTGCAGGTGGGCATACAGCCCCATCCGCAAGTCGAACATCAGCTTCTGCCCGGTCAGCTGCATCGTCCACGTCTGAAGGTAATCGGCCGCGAAGGCGACGACGAGGATGACGAAGTACAGCGCCGCGAGGCGATCGAGCGGCGCCAGCTGGCCGGTCGCGATGTAGCGGTCGATGGCCACCTTCATCAGGTACGGCTGCGCGAGCTGCGACGCGGCGCCGACGATGATAGCCACGAACGAGAGCGCGACCTGACGCCAGTACGGCCGTAGATAGAGCGCCAGCCGGCGCATGAGGCGCGCGTCGTAGGCTTTACCGAGGACTTCGTCGTCGTGCGTGGACATCACCATGCGGGACTAAAGTCCTGCACCACATCTGTTGTGGGTGTGGCGCAGGTCTGTAGGCCTGCCCTAGGATGCGGCAAGCTCGTCCTCCAACAACTGCTTCCGGTGGAGCTCCGCGTAGAGCCCGTGCTGCCGGATCAATTGTTCGTGCGTACCCCGCTCGCTGATGCGCCCCGCATCGAGCACAAGGATCAGATCGGCATCGCGGATCGTGGACACGCGGTGCGACACGATGATCGACGTCCGCTGGCGCATGACCACGTGCAGGCGCGACAGGATCTCTTCCTCCGTGTACGTGTCGACGGCCGACAGCGCGTCGTCCAGGATCAGGATCCGCGGCTCGACGGCGATCGCGCGGGCAAGCGCCGTGCGCTGCTTCTGGCCGCCGGAGAGCGTAATGCCGCGCTCCCCTACCAGCGTGTCGAAGCCATGGGGAAAGTCGGCCACATCGTTGTCGAGCCACGCCGCCGCCGCCGCATCGGCGATGCGCCGCGCACGCACGTCATCTTCCACCGGCGCTGGGGAGCCACCCACAGAGCCCCCAGCCGCCGACACCTTGCTTCGGATTGGCCCGCCCCAGGCTCGGCGTGACCGCAGGCGCTCCCCTGCTGCCGCCTCGCGCGCGTCCAGCCCGAATGCCACGTTGTCGGCGATCGTGTCCGAGAACAGAAACGGCTCCTGCGAAACGAAGCCGATCGCGCCGCGAAGGACCGGCAACGGGATGTCGCGGACGTCGATGCCGTCGATGAACACCGTGCCGCGCGGCGGGTCGTACAGCCGCGGCAGCAGGCTGATCAGCGTCGATTTGCCGGATCCGGTCGGACCGACGAGCGCGACCGTCTGCCCAGCCTCGATACGCGCGGACACGTGGTCCAGTACCGTCGTCCCGTTGTGGGCGAAGACCAGGTCGCGAAATTCGATCGCGCCGCGGATCTCTGCACGTGTGACCGCAGGGGACGTGTGCTCATCCTGGATCGCGGGTTCCGCGTCGAGCACTTCCAGTATCCGCTTCCACGACGCCATGCCGCGCTGCAGCATGTTCGTCACCCACCCGAACGCGATCATCGGCCAGCCGAGCATCGTCAGATACGCATTGAACGCCACGAACTCGCCGAGCGTAATGCGTCCACGAATCACCTCGCGGCTGCCAAGCCACAACACGAGCAGCGCGCCCAGACCGAGAAAGAAAGCCATGCTCGGGAAGAAGAATCCCTGCAGCGCGATCAGTCGGCGGTTCCGGGCCACGTATTCGGCGTTGGCGACGCGGAAGCGCTCCAACTCTGCCGATTCCTGCCGATAGGCGCGCACCACCCGTACCCCAGACAGCGCTTCTTGCGCAATCGCGCTGATCTCGGAGAGCTGCGCCTGAATCTGCTCGAACCGCTTGTGGATGGCGCTGCCGAAGTACTTCACGGCTAGGGAGGCGAACGGCAGCGGAATGAGCGACAGCAGCGTCAGCCGCGCATCGATCGACACCATCATCGTCAACGCGACCACGAACGTCAGCAGCGTGTTCGCCGAGTACATCACCGAGGGGCCGATCATCATCCGGACCGCGTTGAGATCGTTCGTGGCGCGCGACATGAGGTCGCCCGTCCGATGGGCCTGGAAATACGTGAGCGGCAGCTTCTCGAGGTGCGCGAAGAAGTCGTTCCGCATGTCGTATTCGATGTGGCGTGACGCGGCAATCAGAATGCGGCGCATCAGGAACCTGAAGACGCCGCCAACGACGCCGACAGCGAGGAGGAGCGCACCGTACTCGAAGAGTTTTGTCCGCGTCACGCCAGCCGTCAGGTCGTCGACGGCGTCGCGCAGCACGATCGGCGACACAAGCGAGATCGCCGTCGCGATGACGACCGAGGCCAGCCCGAGGACAAAATCACGGCGATAGCGGTGGGCGTAGCCAAGCAGGCGGCGGACCGGAGACATCGACTGAGTATAGGACGTCACCCGCGGAGGTCGCAGAGCTCACGGGGTCAGCTAGGGCAGTTCAAGGTAGTCGAGGTCCTTCCCGTAAGACTCTTCCAAACCCCAGAGCGACGCGTAGGCAATCCCGAGGGCCACGGCCCCGACGACCATGGCGCTGCCGCGGATCCCCAGCCCCGGGCGAAGCGCCTGAAAGGCCGACGTCATGATCACGACGGACCCGCGGACGAAGTTTGGCGCAGTCGTCGTCACGGTCGCGCGGATATTGGTGCCGAACTGCTCCGACGCGATGGTGACGAACACAGCCCAGTATCCCGCCGCAAGGCCAAGCAGCAGGCAGATGGTGTAGAAGACCGTCAAGGAGACGTGCGCGATCGCGAAATACGCGGCGATGAAGATGGTGGTCAACGTCAGAAACAGCGCCACCACCCGGTTCCGGCTTCTGATGATCTGACTGAGAACGCCGCTCGAGAAGTCGCCGATGGCGAGGCCGACATAGGCGAACAGGACCGCCCGCCCCGCGCTCGGCAGCGTCGGCATGCCCATCTCGCGGCCGAACTCCGGCGAAAAGGTGACGAGAATGCCGACCACATACCAGATCGGTCCGCCGATGAGCACCACACGAATGTATTTCCAGCGCGTCTTCGGCGACGTGAAGAGCGACAGGAAGTTACCACGCGTGACGTCGGCGGCATGTCGAATCCCTTCGAACATCCCCGACTCCGCGACGCCCATGCGCAGCACGACGAGGGCGATGCCCATGCCACCGCCGACAAAGTAGGCGATCCGCCAGTCGAAGGCGTCGCCGACGAGCGACGCCACGACCGCGCCGAGAATGCCCACGCTCGCGACGATCATGGTGCCGTAACCGCGCGTATGCGCAGGCATGATCTCGCTGACCAGTGTGATGCCGGCGCCCAGCTCGCCGGCGAGACCGACCCCGGCGACGAACCGCAACACGGCATATTCAGGCACGCTCGAGACAAACCCGTTCGCGATGTTGGCCAGGGAGTACATGATGATCGAGCCAAACAGCACCGAGAGACGGCCGCGCTTGTCGCCCAGAATCCCCCAGATGATGCCGCCGATAAGCATGCCGCCCATCTGCATGTTGAGCAGCAACACGCCCTGACCGAGAATCTGATCCTCGGGCACTCCAAGACTGCGCAGACTGCTGACGCGAACGATGCTGAACAGAATCAGATCGTAGATGTCGACGAAATAGCCGAGCGCGGCGACGAGAATGGCCAGGGCCATCATCCGTGGCGGGAGCGTGCGGCGATCGACGGCGGCCGAGCGATTCTTCACGTGCGGTGTGGAGCCACGTGTCGAGCCATAAGTAAGTGTTACCGGGCGGCGCGTCGTCGCGCCATATTTGGTGTTACCGACGGGGAGAGGTCTTTGAGCGACAGGGCCGCGGAGACCCGCGCGGTCTTTGCGTGTGTCTCCGCGGCCCCCGCCGTCGAGGGCACCAGCCCGCGCCGATGATTCGCGAGGGCATAGACCCGCGCGAGCTTGCGGTCAATGCGCGCCGCGAGCGCGAACGGATCGAGCCGGTCCCGCTGGCGCACGAGCGCCACCACCTTCGCGGCGTGGGCCTGCGGGCAGGCCTGGACGCGCTCCAACGGGGTCTGCGGCGCGTCGTAGTACCGGCGCCGGCGGGCGCCGATGCGTTCTTTGCGCTGGAGTTGCACCGACGGCAGAAAGAGATTCTGCAACAGCCGCAGGTCGGCCTACACATCGTTCATCGCTGCGAGGGCCCCCGTCGAGTCATACCGCACATAGCCCATCAGCTTCCGGACGTGGGTCCAGTTCTTTTGTTCGATATGCGCGTTGTCGTTCTTCATTGTACGGCCGCCCCCCGCGTGAATTGAATCTGCTGCACCCGGCAGTACCGGTGCAGATGCGCGTTGATGAACTCCGAGCCGTTGTCGGAGTCGATCCCCCGGAGCGCGAAGGGCAAGGCCGCGCGCAAGTGGTCGAGCCGTTCCTGGACCCGGATCTGACTTTTCCCCATGACGGCGCCGTGTTCGACCCAGGTGGTCTGAATGTCGGTGAGATTCAGCGTATGGAGGAAGTCCCCATCGGCGCGGTCGCCCGAGTGACTCACCAGGTCCACCTCGGTGAAGCCGGGCTCGGTGACGTCCCAGTGATCGGTCTTGACCGGAATGTGGTGCTTCAACAGCGGGCCGGGTTTGGTGCGCCCATACAGCCGTCGGCGGATCGTGCGCTGGTCGGGCGCCAGCAGGCGATCGATCTGGCGCGGGCTGATGGTGCGCACCTTCGCTTCGGTGGCGGGCGACACCGCGAGGCGGCGGCGGGCCCACGGATCGCCCGCGCCGCGACCCAGACCGCCCGGAGTGCCCACACCCCCGCGGCGTCATAGCGCGTGGGTCGGCCCCGACGCGGGCCCCGCGGGGGCCGCACGGCTGGCCGCCGCCAGGCCCGAATGATCGCCTTCCGATGGTAGCCCGTCACCGTCACCGCCTCTGTGAGCATGCGCCCCTTCTCCGTCCGCGAGGTCCCCACGTACCGGTCCCGCATCGGCGCCAAATACTCCGGCCTCGCCTGTGGTCCCACGCGGGTGCCCTCCTGTGGCACACCCGCTTGGGTAACACCCTTTAGGGCACGACGATCTTTCCTTCGGTCACACTTACCATGGCGCGATACGAGCCATTGTACTTGCGCCGACCGGTGTGCTAGCCTAGAGGTGCTACCCCCAAAGCCCACGCCCTGTCGACACACGTGGGAGCTACGGCTAGGCTCGCCGAGCGCTTGACGCGCGAAGGCGCCAGCAGGCTCCGTTGACGCCCCCAAGGACACGGCTGTCTATGATGCACAAAACTACTCTTCGTTGGTACGCAAGCGGGTGCGTGGCGCTGGCCCTTGTTCTCATCGCCGCCCCAGCCCAGGCCCAATTCCGGCCCAGAACAATCAGCGAGTCGCCGACCGGCGAGCAGTACCACATCGAGGCCGCCCTGGGGTTCTGGTTCCCGGCCGCCACCATCGCCGCCTCGAGCGAGAGTCTGGGGATCACAGGGACGACGATCGACTTCAAGAAAGACCTTGGCCTCACGGATCACAAGTTTCGCGACTTCCGGCTGGTGCTCAGCCCTTCGAGACGGCACAAGTTCCGCTTCGAGTTCATGCCCATCAAGTACAACCAGAGCGGGACGGCCCGGAGGACACTCATCTTCAACGGCATCGCCTATCAGCTCGGCCTGCCGATCAAGAGCGAGCTCGACTGGAAAGCGTATCTGCTTGCATACGAATTCGATTTCGTTTCGAACAATCGAGGGTTCGCCGGGTTTGTCATCGAGGCCAAGTACACCGATGTGCGGATCCTGCTCGACGCGGCGACCGCGACCGAATTCGCCCGCGCCCGGGCGCCGATTCCCGCGATTGGGGGCATCGGCCGCGTCTACGTCGTCCCCAACATCTCCATCACCGGCGAGTTCACCACGTTCAAGCTCCCGCAGGATCTCGTAAAGGACGTCGACGCGCACTACCTGGACTTCGATTTGTACGGCACGGTGAACTTCACGAACAACATCGGCACGCAGATCGGCTACCGGTCGCTCGACGTCGGCTTCGTCGTCGACACCGATACCGGGACATTCAAGATGAAGGGAATGTACTTCGGGATGGTCGCGAGGTACTAGGTCAGCGCCGCCGGATACCGGCTGGAGCGAGCGTTTCCAGTCGGTGGTCTGCTTCGTTCAACGTCTCATCGCGCTTGCAGAAGCAGAAGCGCAGCTTGCTACGGCCTTTCACCGCGTCCTGATAGAAGCTGCTGCCGGGCACGGCCGCCACACCGACATCCTTCACGAGATACCGCGCGAACGCGACGTCATCGGCGAAGCCGAACCCGCTGATGTCGGTCATGATGTAGTACGCGCCGAACGGCGGGTAGCACGTGAACTGGTGCCGCTCGAGGATCTCGAGCAGCACGTCGCGCCGGCGCTGGTACCCGGTCGCGAGATCGAGGTAGTACTGATCCGGCAACCCGAGCGCCACCGCGCCGGCTTCCTGCAGTGGCGCCGCGGCGCCCACGGTCAGAAAATCGTGGACTTTTCTGATGGCCCCGGTCAGTGATGGCGGCGAGATCGTCCAGCCAACCCGCCAGCCGGTGACGCTATACGTCTTCGAGAGACCGTTGATCGTGACGGTGCGCTCCGCCATCCCGTCGATCGTCGCGATTGGGATGTGCCGGTGGCCGTCGTAGATGATGCGCTCGTAAATCTCGTCCGAGATCGCGATCGCGTCCCACGTGCGACAGAGGGCAGCGATCGCCTCGAGCTCGGCGCGGGTGAACACTTTGCCGGTCGGATTGTTCGGCGTGTTCAGGATGATAGCCTTCGTCCGGTTGTTGAACGCGGCCCCGAGCTCGTCAGCATCGAACGACCAGTCGGGTTCGTGCAATGTCACGTAGCGCGGCGTGGCGCCTGAAAGAATCGCGTCAGGGCCGTAGTTCTCGTAAAACGGCTCGAAGATCACCACTTCGTCGCCCGGATCGATGATGGCCATCATCGTCGACATCATCGCCTCGGTCGCTCCGCAGCAGACGGTCACCTGTTCGTCGGCGACGACCGGCACGCCGTAGCGGCGCGTGAACTCGCGGGCAACGGCCTGGCGAAGCGGCCGCGCTCCCCACGTCACGGCGTACTGGTTGACGTCCTCCTGGATGGCTGCGCACGCCGCATCCTTGATGGCCTGTGGCGCCGGAAAGTCGGGAAAGCCCTGCGATAGGTTCACCCCGCCGTACAACTGATTGAGCCGCGTCATCTCGCGGATGACCGACTCGGTAAACTGCGTGGCTTTTTTCGACCCGGTCAGCTTGGACATCGCGACTCGTGCATTTACTCTCCGTACAGCCGTCGGTAATCTTCGGCCGTCCCGAGAATCCTCTTGACGTAATTCTGCGTTTCAGGGAACGGAATTTCCTCGATGAACTCGTCGCGCGGCAGTCCTGGCCGCTCCGCGATCCAGCGGCGGATCCTCGTCTCGCCCGCGTTGTAGCTCGCGAGCGCGAGATACGGCTCGCCGAATTCCCTGATGGCGTCCGCCAGATACGCCGTGCCCATCTTGATGCTCGCATCGGGATTCGTGAGCAGCGTGGTCGAGTAGCGCATCTTCAGCTTCCTCGCGTAGCGCCGGCCCGTCGACGGAAGCAACTGCATCAGTCCCACGGCCCTGGCCGACGAACGAATGTCGGCCACGAACGTGGACTCCTGCGCGACGAGGGCCGCGACGAAATAGGGATCGAACTGATGCACGGCGGAGTACTTGCGGATCAGATCCCAATACGCAAGCGGAAAGATGAGGCGCAGTACCTCCTTGGGCAGACGCTCCCCGCTCACGGCCAGATACTGCGGATACGCGCGCTTCATCGTGTTGATCGACGCGCGGTACGACGTGAACTGCTGCGAGCCCTTCGCCGACTGGCCCTGCTTCTGGTAGATCCAGGCGAGCGTCGCCCGAATCGCCGGAGAGTCCACCCACACCCTCTGCGCATACCGGAGCTCGCTCATCGCCTGATCGTAGAGACCGAGGCCGACGAGCGCGCGCACCAGTTGCTCGTTCGGAGGGAGCGACGCAAGATGGATGTCCTCCCCTTCTGCATCGTGAGCGCCGCTCGACGGGCGCGCAACTTCTGCCGACCGTCCGCTGGCGGTCACTTGACGCGGCGTGGAGCCGTTCAGGCGCGTGAGCGCCAGCCGGCCGTAGTAGCTGTTGAAATAGTCGGTCGCGGCCAAGCCGTAGCGCGCCTGCGCCGCCCCGGTGTCCTTCAGCTCTTCGTAGGCCCGCGCCGACCAGTACAGCCACGGTGGACGGTAATCCGACCGCGGGAAACGTACGACCGCGCTTTCAAACACACGAATGGTGTCCGCGTACTGCTGATTCCTGTAGGCGAGCCACCCAATCTTCCATGCGGCGCGCTCGGCGTGGCGTCCCCCTGGGAATCTCGCGTACATCTCCCGGAAGGTTTCATCAGCTCTTCGGTCCTGGTCGGCGACGATGAAGTGAGTGGCGAGGTGGTTGAGAGCTTCCTCAGACCAGGTCTCGGTCGGAAAGTCGTCCGCAATCTGGCGCACGACGCGAAAGTACTCGTCGCGATTGCCGAGGCCGTACAGAGCTGCGGCGTAGAAGAAGAGCGCTTCGCCCTGGCGGGAGGCCTTCTTGATGTACGGCTTGACGCCGTCGCGCGCGGCGCGCAGATGCTTCAGGAAATAGTCCGATTCTGCGACGCGGAGGTTCACGAGCTCGAGGTCGTCGCCCTGCGCCGCAGTCCGCAAGCGGGCGAAGGCCGCCCGCGCCTGCACATACCGCTTACCGCCGAACAACTGTTCCGCGCGTTCCAGTTCGAGCGTGAAGCGGTCCGAGCCGGACGCGATCGGCGGGCGGTTCGGCAGGTGATCGAGCGCGAGGTCGGCTGCGGGCGACACTGCGCTGAACGGAAATTCGTAATAGGCACGGGAGAACGCCTTCAGCGCTCTCTCCATGTCCCCAGCCGGCTCGGCCGCCATACCCATCCGGATCAGCACATCGTCTGGCGCTGCGGTCTTGGCCGTCAACAGCCGCTCGTAAATCGCCAGCGCTGCGCTATGGTCCCCGAGCGCCTCATCGGACTCGGCCTCGCGAAGCGTCGCCGCTTCCCGCAGGTAGCCGGCGGGCCCGCTGGCGGTCAGCGCCCGGAACGTCACACGCGCATCGGTCGTGCGACCGATAGACAGTCCAGCGAGGCCTTTGTAGTACTGGACGTACTCGCCAAGTACATGGCCGCCGAGGATCGGCTGCGAGAGGATCGGCAACGCCTTCGCGAATTGGCCGTCGGCCTCGAGCCGGACGGCCGAGGCGAACGCGTCGAGGGCCGGTGTCCGCGTCGTGTTCGCTTCGGTCGGGGTCATCCAGTACTGCGACGGGTCATCCGGCAGGGGCGGATGTTCGGTCGGCCGGAGGACGACGACGGCAGGCGATGTCGTTCCGATGGGTTGCCGCGCGGACGAACCCGGAGATCCGAGGGCGCCGAGCCCGAACCCGATGAATACGGCGAACCCCGCGAAATGCCCTGTCTTCATCATCTGTACGTCGTGTCAGGCGGCCGCCTCCGCTAGAGCTTCAGCGGACCGCCGTGGCCTTGACGCGCGCGGTTAGCCGGACCTGCTTTTCGTGTCGAGGAGACCCGCATCGCCATCCGCCAGCGTGCGAATCAACTCCTCGTGAACGTAATCGGTACCCTGTCTGATCTCGGCCGGTACGCGTTGTTCATACAGCGTGCGGGCGCGCGCGATTTCTCCACCGAGCCTCGTCGCGAGATCGCGCTCGCGCCGGCCCTCGGCGACCTGTGGTTCGTGATACAGCTTGATTTCGGACACGAGCAGCCGCGCGTAGCGCCGTGCCGCGACATGCTGCTCGGCAGAATCGCCAAGCCGACCAGGCCTGCCTGGCGCGGAAGCGGGCGGGCCGGGGTCCACCGTGATCGAGCGCGCGGCTTTGATGGCCGTGAGCGCTTCGAGGCGCTGCGATGCGAAGCGAGTCAGGATTTCAATAGGTTCAGCGTTCAACGTTCCGGGGGCAAGGTTCGAGGTTCCGGGTTTCTGCCCGGCATCCGCATACAAGACCGCGACCACCTGGTCGGCGATCGCGATCGGCACGGCCAGACACGCCTCTCCTGGTTTCAGCTGCGCGAATGCCGGAGCGCCATCGCGGCCGGTGGATCCTGCGGACGCCACGGCTGCGGCCTGGAGCGCTTCCGCGATGACCCCGGCGTCGCGGTACGCGACGTCGACCGCATCGCCGCTGCCGAACGAGGAATCGAAGCCCACGAAGCGCCAGCCGTCAAAACGATCGCCACGCACGAGCAGCACGCCGGCGCGCGCGGATTCCTGGCCGGCGCAACTGACGAGCGTGTCGAGGACTTCGCTGAGGGATCGGGCGCTGCTCATCGCGCGGATCCCTTCGACGAGCCGTCCTGTCGCCGACGCCGGTTCGGCGGGTGCCGGATCCGAGCGGGCGACGGCCGCCAGTTCATCGCCGACGACCCGCACCTGCCGGGCGACCTCGTCGCGGAGACGAGTGGTAAATGTATCCAGAGCTCGCTGGAGCTGTTCGTCAAAGGTCAAGGGCAGGTGTTGAAATTATGCGGTCTCGTGTACACCTGAGTCAAGTGTCGAAAGCCTGGCAACTCTAACTGGCTGAATCAGTTGACGCTATCTGACAAAGACCGTACAATGGGCGTTCAGTTCGCGAGCGTTCAGACACGTCCGAGCGGCCTGCCTTTCGAGGGGGCGATACGGCTTCGACGGGGGTAGAGACTCGTGGGGTGCATGCCGAGCTCCATTGACTCGTAAATCCGATGGAACATCCGTTAACTGCGGATACTTCGTTCGCTCTCGCAGCTTAATACGCTGTGAGCGTCTGCCCTGACCTCGCCTGGTGGTTGGGGGCCAGATGCCATTAAGCAGGCTGGCGAGGGGACGGCGGCTCGGCGTTCCCTTGCGAGACTTCACCGAGTCTGGTGCCCGGCGGTTTTGAGCCGCTTCCTCACGTCGGGCATGAGACATCAGAAGCGGATACGCATGTAGAGTCCTTCGGGGAAGTACCTTCGGACGCGGGTTCGACTCCCGCCGCCTCCACCAACGCAATGGTCTCGAACCACCCTCCGAGCCGCCTGATGATGGCGGCTCGTCCGGGCCATCTTCGAGAAGCGCGAGGACTTGGAGGCTCGTCACCGCCCGGTAGCACGGCCGCCCGAGGTGGTGTGCCCGCGCCGGTTGTGGACGTGGCTAGTCGGCACCGTCGTCGGTGACACGGGTGTGGGTTCCATCCAACAGCACTGTGTTCAGGCGGTAATACAACACATCGAGGAAACGACCCGCAGTCACACGCTGAAAGAGCGGGACGGTTGTCGTGGACACCACGCGGGTCGACACGACCGTCGCCTGTTCGAGCCATGACAATAAGTCTCGCTGCTGTTCAGCCGACAGGGTATCAACGTCACGAATCACGAGCGTCTTCACGCCCTGTGGCGACGGCAGCAACGTGTCGAGGGTCCAGCAGCAGACGGGTGGGTCGACATGTGGCATCAACCCGGCTAGCGACTGTTTGACCGCGCCAGCGGGTCCTGTCATGAGGACATTGGTCCGCGTGGTCCACAGAGTGTGCCAGTCCTGCGCGGAATCCTATGATTTCTGGTCGCCTTTCAAGGGCTCGGCAAGGGTTGCGCCTGTCTCGTCTGTCTTCACGTGTGCCACCTGTGGCATCCGGCTCGTTTCAAGCACGGTCACCGGCACGCGGAGGACAATCTCGCTATCGGTCAACCGTGCGTAGTGTCCGTCCGGCTTCAGGCACAGAAACTTCGCCGTCACCAGCGAGTCGAGCGTCGTCTGGCACAGAATGCGCTCGATGCCGCACAGGCGCTGCACTTGTTCGAACTCTGAATCGTACCGGGTTCGTCGGAGGGCTCATTGCTTGAGAGGATGGAGCCCATGGCACGACCGAGGAAGTATTCAGCTGAGGCACGAGAGCGGGCCATTCGGATGGTCCGCGCGCATGGTTCCGAGCATCCGTCGCAGTGGGCCGCGATCACGGCGATCGCGAGCAAGTTCGGCTGCACCGGTGAGACGCTGCGGAATTGGGTGCGCCAGGCCGAACGCGATACGGGCCGGCGGGGTGGCCTGACGACCGACGAGCGCCAGCGCCTGAAGGAACGGGAACGCGACAATCGCGAATTGAGACGCGCGAATGAGATCTTGCGGAAGGCCTCCGCATATTTTGCCCAGGCGGCGCGCGACCGCCGAGTGAAGTAATGGTCCAGTTTATGGATGACCACCGGGCCACGTAGGGGGTTGAGCCGATCTGCGCGGTGTTGCCGATCGCCCCCTCGACGTATTTTCTGCACCACGCCCGGCAGGTGAACCCGCCGCCGCGGCCGGCGCGCGCCAAGCGCGACGACGACTTGCGGATCGCCATCCAGCGGGTCTGGGACGCGAATTGGCAGGCATACGGACCGCGGAAGGTCTGGCAGCAGCTCGGCCGCGAAGACGTCGACGTCGCGCGCTGCATGGTCGAGCGGCTGATGGGGGCGATGGGCTTGGCCGGCGCGGTCCGCGGCCGCGCATGGGTCACGACGCCCGCCGCTGCGACCGCCGGCGTGCGTCCCCCGGCTTTGGTCGACCGCCAGTTCACCGCGCCGCGGCCCAACCAGCTCTGGGTCTCCGACTTCCCCTACGTCGCCACGTGGAAAGGCTTCGTGTATGTCGCGTTCGTGATCGCTGTCTTCTCGCGGCGCATCGTCGGCGGGCGCGTGTCGGCGTCGCTGCGGACGGACTTCGTGCTCGATGCGCTCGAATAAGCGGTGTGCGAACGTGGCGCGGATCGCGTCAGCGGCCTGGCGCATCACAGCGACCGGGGTACGCAGTATCTGTCGATGCGGTACACCGACCGGCTCGCCGACGCCGGCATCGCGCCGTCGGTCGGCAGCCGAGGCGACTCCTATGACAATGCCCTCGCCGAGTCGGTGATTGGGCTCCTCAAGACGGAGGTGATTCGACGGCAAGGTCCGTGGCCGCATCTGGCGCAGGTGGAATTCGCGACGCTGGCGTGGGTGGATTGGTTCAACAACCGCCGGTTGCTCGAGCCCATCGGCTACGTGCCGCCTGCGGCATTCGACGCGCACTACTATGAGCAGGTTAAGGTGGCCTGACTCAACTAACTCGCCCTCCGGGATTCCCGGTACGATTCAGACCGGCCGGTCGCCAGCTCGCGGATCACGTTCGGATCGATCGACGGCTGGAATTTGAAGTCGAAGGCGTCGAGGGTCTTCTGAAAGGGAAACCGCGCCATCGAGACCCGCATCGTCAGATGCTTCTCGGCTTTGGATCGAATCTCGAGGGCGAGGAGCTCATCGAGAAAGTCCGAGTAGGGCACGTCGCGCTTGGCCGCCTCCTCGAGCAGGGTGGGTAGCTCCGCTTCGAGCCGGTGGAGCCGCAGACGCTGGCAGTGGCTGCGGAGCCGATCAAAGAGCGGGGTGCTTATTGGCCACCGCCGATCGCGCCGAGCGTGTCGTAGACGGTGAGGTCCCGGACCTCCACCGCACCGAGCGCCTGATACGCGGGGTCCCACTGCGGCGCGTCGACGACGCGCTCCGCGCCGGGACGGAGCAGGCCGCGATAGTGCGCCGGCTCCATCACGACCGCGTGGCGGCCGGCCTTGGCGTGCTGCGCGATGCAGGTGTCGCCGGCCACGATCACGTAGTGGGTGGCGGTCTCACGGACGTCGACCGTCTGACCGACGTAGCGCACCGGCACCGAGTACCGCCCGGCTGCGATGGCGACCAGGGCATCGGCCGCGACGACCCGCCGACGGGGCGCGGTGTAATGATACGGCGGCTGGCTCCCGAGCGGCGTCAGCGTCTCGCGGGCGAAGCGATCGATCGGGCGCTCGTGCGTCGTGCCGTGCACGCGTACGTCCGACACGGTCGTCGCCCATTCCTCCAGCCACGCCTCCAGCGCGGCCCAGCTCGCAAAGCGGCGGCCCGCCAAGGCGTTGCGCTTCACGTACTTCACGCCGCTCTCGACCTTGCCCTTGGTCCGCGCCCGATACGGCTGATACGCGCGCGGCGTAAAGCCGTAGTAGCGCGCGAAATCCTCGAAGCGCGGGTGCCACAGCACCTGCCCGGCCGACCGGCCCAGCGTGATCGTGCGGGGATTGTCGTAAAGACAGCTGAGCGGCACGCCGCCGAAATGCCGCAGGGCCCGCTCGTGGCCATCGAGCAGCGTGTCGAGGCGCTCATTGTGGTAGGCATACGCCACGGCGCGCCGCGAGAAGCCGAGCGTGAAGACGAAGAAATGAACCGGCGTGGCCATGTCGGCGATCCAGACTTACTGCTGGCCGAAATCGACCTGGGCCTGCTCCCCCGGGCCGGTTTCAAACCGCACGGTCG
Organism: Vicinamibacterales bacterium; assembly: GCA_965229885.1. GTDB lineage: Bacteria > Acidobacteriota > Vicinamibacteria > Vicinamibacterales > CAVVIG01 > DATLLJ01. Next base: position 1,729,944 of record CBDDJX010000003.1, on the reverse strand, counting down.
CCCGCGCCGCCCATGCCCGAGTCGTGCGCAAGGGCTGCAGCGCCCGCTGAACCTGCTGATACCCGCCGGTGAAGCCCTGGGTCTGGAGCTCCCGCAGCAGGACGGTCGCATTCCAACCCACTTCCGGCCCGCGCCGCTCCAGAAAGGGCCGATGCGCGTCGATCGCCTTCACGTAGACCCGCGGAGCTCGCGGCCGCCAGGCCCCGCACCGCCGCCACCTCTTGATCGTCTTCTTGTCGATGCCCAGCTCGCGCGCGATCGCCTTGACCTGCTCCCCGCGGGCCAGCCGGGCCAGCACCTCACGCACGATATCTTCTCGAAGCATCCAGCCCTCCACTAGCGTGCTCATCGCCGGTGTCGAGCCTACTTCTGTCGCCTGATCGTCCATGGTCCTCTCCCTCGGAATAGGGGGGACTTTCAGTTGATAAGTCCTGGGGGGACTTTCACATGATTACTGACACCTCAAGGAGATCACGCGAAAAAATGGTAGGCGCACGCGTGCGCCCTGCTGGTGGTGGCGCGATCGACGTTGGGGTATCAGTCGCGGTGGGCGGTCCGGGATGCGCCGGCGATTACGGCCATGCGCGAGTGGGCCGGCCATGCGATGGGCGCCGACCGGACGCATCGCCTCTGGCGCCAGGCGGCGCTCCAGGTGCCACGGCGTCGCCCACGGCGGCGCGTGGCGACGGGGCGTCCACGGCCCGTGCCGGCCTCCGGCGCGAATCACGTGTGGGCGTACGACGTCGTGTTCGACACGTGCGCGAATGGGCAGCAGCTGAAATGCCTCACCGTCATCGGATTACTTCGTGTAAGTCGCTGAGGGTTTGCTGACCCGTCACCGACCACGGAGACGCTCGGCTGCGGCGTACAAAATAATGGCCGGCATTTGACCGGCCATCCAAAACACGCGCTCGCGACCGCGAAAGCGGGGCAGCCCCTCTAGGGCGGCGACGATCGCTTCAGCATACAAACAGCATACAGGTTTGAGCCAGAAAACGACGGATCATGGCCGACCATCGCCGGCCATGCCCGAAGGACTTTCTTAATGATTTTCGGGAAAAGTGGTCGGGGCGAGAGGATTTGAACCTCCGACCCCTCGGTCCCGAACCGAGTGCTCTACCAGGCTGAGCCACGCCCCGACAAGGCCACCAGTGTATCAATCAATGACCCGATTCCCAAATTACTCGATTACCAGGCTCTCCGCCGTCAGTTCTTCCACCGCGTGTAGGGCGTGGTGCGCCGTCAGATCAGGATGAAGCGGCGTCACTGACACATAGCCATCATGCACGGCCTGATAGTCGGACCGGTCGTGCGGCTGCCAGGCGTCCTCGCCTTCCTCGATCCAGTAATACGACCGCCCTTTCGGATCGTGCCGCTCGCCGACTGACGCAATGTGATTGCGCGCGGCTTGGACCGTCACGCGAAAGCCTTTCGGCTGGCCGTGCGGCAGGTTGATGTTGAGGAACGTCCGCGATGGCAGCGGGTGCCGAAGCAGCGCCCCGGCGAGCGTCAACGCGGCACGTGCGGAGGGACCGAACTCGTAGGCGCCAGTCGTGGCGCTGAGCGAAATGGCGATCGACGGAATGCCGAGCAGCGCCCCTTCGAACGCGCCGGACACCGTCCCCGAGTACGTCACATCGTCTCCGATGTTCCAACCCTTGTTGATGCCGGACACGACGAGATCCGGGAGCCCGCCGAAGACCTGGGCGACCGCAAGATTCACGCAGTCGGTCGGCGTCCCGTCGACCGCGAACACGTCGTCGGCCGCAGCCTCGAGCCGAAGCGGGCGCCGGAGCGTCAGCGCGTGCCCGATTGCGCTCGCTTCGAGCAATGGCGCGACAATGGTGACTGCGCCGAGCGGCTTGAGCGCTTCAGCGAGCGCGATGATGCCTTCGGAACGATAGCCGTCATCGTTGGTAACGAGGATGCGTCGCATACGTATCGACCGATTATAGCAACGAGCCGACCTGCGTCCGCCTGCCTTCGCCTTCGCTCAGGCCAGGAAGGCCGGACACTACGTACGAGCCGGCACAACGACGAAGAGGAGCACGGCGGCGACGAGCGCGAGCGCGGCGCCAAGGCCAAAGGCCGCCGTCGCGCCGTACGCAGTCCACACGAGCCCGAACAAGACGCTGGCGGCGAGGGCGCCGACGCCGGTCACTGCGTTGTAAATGCCGAAGGTGAAGCCGCGGCGTTCAGCGGGCGCGAGATCCGCGACGAGGGCTTTTTCGGTGCCCTCGGCGAACCCGAAGTAAAAGCCGTACAGAAGGAACCAGCTGAAGAGCGCCACGATGCTCGTGCTCAAGGCGAACCCGACGTACACCACGGCGTACACAAGCCACCCGGTCGTGATCACCGTCCGGCGCCCGATGCGATCCGACCAGCTGCCTGCCGCCATTGACACGCTCGCCTTCACGACATGCAACGCCGCCCACATCAGCGGAACGAAGCGCACGGTCCCGGCCGCGTCGGTGAGCCGCAGCAGCAGGAACGCGTCGCTGGAGTTGCCGAGCGTGAACAGCGCGAGGACGAGCATGAACCGTTTGAAGGATGGTGGAAGCGGCGCGGACACGACCGCCGTTGGAGCGGTCGGAGCGTCCGGCTTCTTGATCGCCGTAGCCTTGGCGGAGGTGGTTAGGCGAGCCGGATCTGCCTCCGGCACCAAAAAGATCAGCGCGACGGCGAGGGCGCCCGGAATGATCGTGAGGCCAAACAAGAGTCGGTACTGCTCGGGATAGAAAACCAGAAAGATCGAGGCGAGTGTCGGGCCGATGATGGCGCCGGTGTGATCCATTCCTCGATGAAAGCCATACACCCTGCCGCGCGTCGTCGGCGTCGCCCAGCTCGCGAGCATCGCGTCACGCGGCGCGCTGCGGACGCCCTTCCCGACGCGATCGAACACGCGTACCGTGAACACTTGCATCCACGTGGTCGTCAGCGCGATGAAGGGACGCGCCACCGACGAGATACCGTAGCCGACGAGGACCAGCGGCCGTTTGCGCGAGGACCGATCCGCCACGCGACCGGCCCAGATCTTCAGGAGGCTGTTGGCGGCCTCGGCGGCGCCCTCGATGACGCCGAGTGGGACGGCCCCCGCGTGGAGTACGCGGACCAGAAAAAACGGAAGGAGCGGATAGACGAGCTCCGTCGCCGCGTCGGTGGCGAGACTCACCCATCCAAGGAGCCAGACAGCACGAGGAATCTTGGAGGACAACTCTACAATCTACATTATCTCGTACGGGTACAATGGACGATGTCCCATGTCCACATTCGCTGAGCTGATCGCGCAGACGACGAGCGAGGGCGGCTTGTACAATCGACTACCCGACGACCGGCTTCTCTGTTACGCGTGCGGCGAACGGCTCGTCGCCCGATACGGCTACCCCATCCGCAAGTCGCGGCTGGCGTGGCTGTATTCCAGATGCTCTTAGACACCTCCGGCCGGCCTCTCCGTAACCTCCGGTTGTCGGTCACCGACCGCTGCAACCTGCGCTGCGCGTACTGCATGCCGGAGAAGGACTACGTCTGGCTGCCGCGCGAGGACGTCCTGCGCTTCGAGGAGATCAGCACGCTCGTGGATGTCTTTGTCGCCTTGGGCGTGAACAAGCTTCGGCTGACCGGCGGTGAACCGCTCTTGCGCCGCGACCTTTCCGCGCTCGTGCACATGCTCGCCGAGAAGCCCGGCCTGATCGACCTCGCGATGACAACAAACGGCGTATTGCTGGCAGAACAGGTTGACGCGCTTTGCACCGCCGGCCTGGGGCGGATCACGATCAGCCTCGATACGCTTCGCCCCAAACGTTTCACGGAACTGACCCGATTCGACTCGCTCAACGCGGTGATCGAGGGTATCAACGCGGCTTCTCGCGCATTCGGTCGCCTCAAGATCGACAGCGTGATCATTCGCGGCGTGAACAACGACGAGCTGGCGGATCTGATCGAGTACGGCCGGTCGAAAGACGCGGAGGTTCGGTTCATCGAGTACATGGACGTCGGCGGCGCGACCCAATGGTCGTCCTCCGATGTCGTGTCACGAGCCGAGATACTGGAAGGACTCACGGCCCGCTACGGGCCCGTCGAGCCGCTGGTCGAGGTCTCGTCGGCGCCTGCCGACCGGTTCACGCTGCCGGACGGCACGGTGTTCGGCATCATCTCCTCGACGACCGCGCCGTTCTGCGGAAGCTGCGATCGCAGCCGTCTCACGGCTGACGGGCTGTGGTATCTGTGCTTGTATGCGGCGCGGGGCGTCGATCTACGCGCGGCGCTGCGCCGCGGCGCGACGACGGAGGAATTGAGCGCGCTTATCACCAACCAGTGGCAGGCCCGCACCGATCGTGGAGCCGAGGATCGGCTGGCCCTCGGCGAGCGACGGACATTCGTCCCCATCACAGACCTGCGCAAGGATCCTCATCTCGAGATGCACACCAGGGGAGGCTAGGGCCGATCGCTGCAACCAGTCAGATACAGAATCTGTAGTGTCGGCTCCTTCAGCCGCCGGCGTCGAGCCAGCTCGCCGCCGCTCATCTGCATGCTCGGACCGGACCAGGTTGATCGTTGTGGAAACTCAGGAGCGACGGCCGATGGCCTGCCGTACTGCGGACGCCAGCACGGCGCCGAGCGCCGCGGCGGCGAGGACCTCCGCGGTCGGCGCCTGCTCATTAATGATGATCACGACGATGCCGCCGAGAAGAGCGCCGACACCTACGGTGGAAAGCGCATCCCCGATCGCGCGTCGCGAACACTTGTGATGCTCGGTTAGCGCCTCGAAACACCGGGGACAAGTTGCCATCGATCAGCTATGAGCGTCGCACGTCGGGCTCAAGAATAACACAGCCGAGCTAGGCGGAGAACGCTTTCGCATCTTGAAGATTCTGCACGAGGCGGTGCAAAAAGAGGCCAACATCGGTCACGAGACCGATCGTTTGCGACGAGCCCCGATCGGCCAGCTTCGTCACCACCGCGGGATTGATGTCGACGCAGACCATCCGGACCCACGCCGGCAGCATGTTCCCGACGCCGATTCCGTGCAGCATCGTGGACAGAACGATGACCAGCTTCACGCCATCGAGGGCGCTCGCGTACCGATCCTGCGCCTCCTGCAGATCCATGATGGTGTCGGGAATCGGTCCGTCATCCCGAATGCTGCCCGCCAGCACGTACTTGACGTCCTGGCGGATGCAGTCGTGCATGATCCCCGACGTCAGCGCGCCCTCGGTGACCGCCTGCGCCAGGCCGCCCGCGCGGCAAACCATGTTGATGGCGCGCATGTGATGGCGGTGCCCACCGTGAATGGCCCTGCCGGTTTCGAGATCCACGCCGAGCGAGGTCCCGAAGAGCGCATGCTCGACATCGTGGACGGCGAGCGCGTTACCCGCGAGCAGGACATCGACGTAGCCGGCGCGAATCAACCCGCAGAAGTGCGAGGCGCCGCCGGTGTGCACGAGCACCGGGCCGGCGACGAACGCAATCTTTCCGCCCGTCAGCTTCACGTCGGCCATCATCGCGGCGATGCGCGCCACGGCCACCTCGACGCGCCGCTCCGATGAAATCTCGTTTGTCATGAACGCGAAGCCAAGACGATCGCGCTCCTTGAACTCCGGCACGGCCCTGACGCCTTCCACGCCGCACACGACCTGGTCGCCGACCCTCACATCGCGCAGCTTGCGGCACAGGGCCCGGCCGTTCTCGATCACGACGACCGAATCCATGCGCTGCCGCTCGACTTCCAGCCAGCGGCCGCCGTACCGTACGAGCGTCTTGAGGTTCGTCGTGGAGTAGAAATCATCCGGCACGCAGCCATCTCGATCGGCGACATGGACGAGCGCATCGGTCGCGCGCGCGATCTGGCACCCGAGCGGGACGAGCTCCTCGAGTACGCGCTTGAGCCCCTCCTCGGTCGGCGACGCAATCCGCATCGAGATCGACGACGGGTCGTTATTGGTCCGGCCGATCGTGAACTGCAGCACCTCGAACGACGCATCCCACTTGATGACGGTGTCGAAGATGACATTCAGCAGTTGCGAGTCGATCAGGTGGCCCTCGGCCTCGACCACCTGGCTGTGGACGGCGTGTTCAGTCATGGTATCAGCGCAGGATGGGCATCGCGAGCGGCGGCTCCACGTGGAAGTCGAGGGTGGCGATCTCGGACAAGGCGCGGTTGAGAACCGATGACGAACACGCTTCGAGCGTCGCGACGAAAGGTAGCCGATCTTTGCGATAGCGCGGCAGCTGGACGACCGCTTCCACGTTGATGAGGTGCCGGGCGAACACCGCGAAGATGTCGGCCAGGATGCCTGGCCGATCGGCGACCGTGAAGCGGACGTAATGCGGCGCGACAAAGTCGTTCGATACCTCGTGAACAGGAGTGGCGGCCGATTCGATGACTGATGAATCGACGGCGGCGCTGCTCGCCGTCTGCCGGTGGATCGACAGAAGATCGGACACAACGGCGACCGCCGTCGGCGCTCCACCCGCGCCCGAACCTGAGAATGACGTCTCGCCGCCGTACACGCCTCGCACCATGACGACGTTCTGACTGCCGTCGATGCGCCCGAAGGTCGAATCGAGCGGCACGAGGGCCGGACTGACCACGGCGAACACACGCCCATCGTCTTGAGCCGCCGCCCGCGCGATCTGCCGGATGGTGCAGCCGATCTCGCGCGCGTACTGGAAATCGACGATATCGATCAGGCGAATCGACTGTTTCGCGATGTCGCCGACGCGGACCGGACGCCGCAACCCGACGGCGGCGATGATGGCCAGCTTGGCTGCCGCGTCGGCGCCATCCACGTCCTCGGTCGGATCGGCCTCGGCGAAGCCGGCCGCCTGCGCTTCGGCGAGCGCGTCCGCGAATGGCAGCTCCGCCGACTGCATGCGGCTCAGAATGTACGCGCAGGTCCCGTTCAGAATGCCGCCGACTTCCACGAGCCGATCGCCCGCCAGCCCCTCCTGCAGCGCGCGGAGTACGGGAATGCCGCCGGCGACCGACGCCTCGAACCGCAGCTGCCGACCGCGCGCACGCGCCAGATCGCCGAGCTCCGCGCCGAAGTGCGCGATGAGCTGTTTATTCGCGGTCACGACCGACTTGCCTGAGAGGAGCGCCGCGCGCACCCATTCATAGGCCGGATGCAGCCCGCCCACGAGCTCGACGACGACGTCCACGTCGTTCGTCAGCACGTCGTCGATGTTCTCGGTCCACGTGACCGATGGAGGCACCCAGTCCATGCGCTTGCCGGCGATGCCGCGATTGAAGATCTGCAGCAACTCGACGCGCGGGACGTGCCCGTCGCAGAGAATCTTCGCGACGGATTGCCCGACGGTGCCGAAGCCAAGCAGGCTGACGCGTACCGTGTCAACAGTGAGAGACATCACACTCCGCACCATGGCCGGCGCCTTCTATCCTAGGCATCCCGGGCAAAAAAAAGGCCATCACCCTTGCTCCGGGTGATGGCCCTTGTCGAATCGCTCGTTCGCCCGCGCTTGGCTACATCACCCTGTGGTTAAGTCAACGGCAGTTGGAGGCCGTTGCCCGGAATGATCAGGGTCGTTGGGCTGAGGAAATTCAGAACCTGAAGCACAGGGGACACTGCTTTAGAAAACCACGAAACGCCGGCTCAAGTCAAATTCATGCAGAATGCCGCCATGCGCCGAGTCATTGCGTTGGCGTGCGCGGGCTGCAGAAACACATCCTGCCTTCACCGTCGCCCGTTAAGACGGGCGCTCGGTTCGTAGCGCGGCGATCAATTCCCTCAGATCCTGCGGCAGCGGGGCCTCGAACGTCAGCGTGCGTCCCGTGGTGGGATGACGGACGGTCAGGCGTGCGGCGTGCAGCGCCTGGCGTGCAAAGTCGATCGGGCGCAGCTCCGCCGGGCCGAAGACATACCGCTGTTCGCCAACCAGTGTGTGGCCGCGCAGCCGCGCCTGGATCCGGATCTGATTGCGTTTGCCGGTCACCAGGCGGACTTCTATCAGGGACGTGTGGCCATAGCGCTCGACGACGCGGTACTCGCTCGTCGCTTCTTTGCCGCGCTGATCGCGCGGGTGCGTTTCCTTCTGGATCAGCGACCGCTGGTCCCAGACCAGCGTGTCTCGCCACGTCCCCGATGGCGGCGTCGGGTGCCCATAGACAATCGCCTGGTACACGCGCTCGGGCTCGTGCCGCAGGAACTGCTCCGTCAACACCGCTTGCGCTGCCGCGTGCTTGGCGAAGACCACCACGCCAGAGGTATCTCGATCGATCCGGTGAACGGTGAACGGCCGCCGTGTCCGATGCGACCGGAGGTGGCGATCGATCTGGTCGAAGACCGACTCGGCGCTGGCTTTCCGTTCGAGCGGCACAGCCAGCAGTCGGGGCGGTTTGTTCACGGCAATGAGATCGTCGTCCTCGTACAAAATATTGAGCTCCCCCGCCTGATGCGGCGCGGGCCGCCGCTTCGAGCTGCCGGGCCGATCCATCCACACACGCACGCGATCCCGCGCCGATAGCCGTCTTGCGGCGTCAGCGGTGGATGCCTCGAGGTCATTGACAAACACCTTGCCTCGCTCGATCGCCGTCACGGCTCGACTGCGCGACCCCAAGCGATCGGAGCCGGCAAGAAACTTGTCCAGGCGAAGGCCTACCTCGTCAGCACCGACGGCCAAGAATGGGACGGGAGTCTTCTTACGCATTACGGAAAACGACTCCCGCCCCCTTCTTAAGTGCCGCCCGGGCAGCATGATAGCCGCACATCCCATGAACGCCGCCTCCAGGCGGCGTGGACGACGAACACAGATACAAACCAGGGGACGACGTTCGATAGGACCGCCACGTGGGCCGCGTAAACAGTTGACCGAGGGTGAGCGTACCGCCGCCGATGTCGCCGCCGACCAGATTGGGATTGGCGCGTTCGAGATCGCGAGGAGCGGCTGCGTGCCGCGCGAGGATCGTGTCGCGAAATCCAGGTGCGAACCGCTCGACCTGTGCCTCGACGCGTTCCGTCATGTCGAAGGTCGATCCGTGCGGCACGTGGCAGTATCCCCACGCCACGTGATGTCCCGCCGGCGCGCGGCTGCCGTCGGCGACCGTCGGCTGGGTGAGAAGGACGAACGGCCGATGGGCCATCGTCCCTTCCCATGCCGCCGCTTCGGCCGACGCGATTTCATCCAGCGTACCGCCGACGTGCACCGTGCCAGCCTTGCCGCATACCCCGGCGCGCCAGGGAATCGGATCGGAAAGCGCCCAATCGAGCTTGAACACGCCGGGGCCATACCGGTACCGCGCGAGGGCGGTGCGATAGCCAGGGGATAAGCGCGCGCCGGCGATGGAGAGGAGCTGTTTCGGCGTCACATCGCACAGTATCGATCGCGTCGGCGGAAGCTCGTCGATCGACGTCACTGGGTGATGGGTCACAATCGTGCCGCCGAGCGATGTGAGCTCGGCCGCTAACGCATCGGCGAGACGCGAGGCGCCGCCCCGGACGAACGGCCAGCCGACGACGTGGGCGAGCGTACCGAGCAGCAACGCCGCGGCGGCTGAGGGCCTCGCGTCTAGCCTGAGCACCGAATGCGCGGCGAGACCTGCGAACAACGCACGGGCCCGCATGCCTCGAAAGCGGCGCGTTGCCACTGCGGCTGCCGGCTGCAGCGCCTCGCGTCCAAACCTTGCGAGGAGCCATGGATGCCTCGGCACATGCGGCGGCGCCATCACGTCGTCGATGAGCGCCTCCCATTGGTCCACAAGCGGTCCGAACAGCAGCGAATACGCCGCCCGGTCTTCACCGAGATCCGCGATGGTCTCGCCGACTGATCTCGAAATCACCACCGCATCAGTACCGTCGAGCGGATGCGCCACCGGGAGTAGCGGGTTGGCCCATTCGACGCCAAGGGACTGGAGCGGCAGCGATTCGAAGAACGGAGACGCCACGCCGAGCGGATACACCGACGAGCACACGTCGTGGACGAATCCCGGCAGCGTCAGCGTATCGGACCGCAATCCACCGCCGACACGGGTTGATTGCTCGAAGACGATGACGGATTGGCCGGCGCGCGCCAGCGTGATGGCCGCGGCGAGTCCGTTCGGCCCCCCGCCGACCACGACCGCGTCGTATGATGGCGACGTCATGGTTGTGCCGCGATCGCCCCTGTATACTTCACCCGGATGAACACTCTTTCGGTGATGCGACGATGTCTGCTCGCCGTCCTCGTGCTCGGATTGGTGGGCACCGGCATTGAGCTGGTCCTGCTCGAACACGACGAGACGGCGGTGCAGTTCGTGCCGCTGGTGTCCATCGCGCTGGCGCTCGCCATCTTGATCTGGCACCGCGTCAAAGGCGATGCTCTGAGCATACGCGCGCTACAGGCCACGATGGTGTTGTTTCTCCTGGCAGGGGTGGCCGGGGCAGCTTTTCATTTTCGCGGCGGGGCGGAATTCCAGCTGGAGATCGATCCGTTGCAGAGCCGCTGGGACATTTCGAGGAAAGTGATGCGCGCCAAGGTGCCGCCGGTGCTGGCGCCCGGCGTGATGGTGCAGCTCGGTTTCGTGGGGCTATTATATACGTACCGGCATCCAGCCCTGGACGCGTCCGACTTCCATTCTCTGCCTCTATCTGCTGGAGCGATGAAATGATCAAAAAGCACTCGTTCGCTGTTCTCATCCGAGCGTTCGCGCTTGTCGCATCTGTGGCCGCCATCCCCCACGCGCAGGTGGGAAGAGGACTTCTCGATCCGAACGTGGCGGCCGAGAAAGAACTCCTCGCGCTGCCGCACATGACGCCGCCGATCGTGAAGGCCTTGCTCGACAAACGGCCGTTCATGAGCATCACCGAGCTCAACGCCTTCCTTCTTTCCCAGGAGCTGACCGCACAGCAGGCTGAGGACTTCTACCGGAAGGCGGTGGTGCACGTCAACCTGAATACGGGCACGCGCGAGGAAATCCTGTTGATTCCCGGCGCGGGCACGCGGATGGTTCGCGAGTTCATGGAGTACCGGCCGTGGAAAACCTGGACGCAGTTCGACAAGGAAATCGGCAAGTACGTCGGCCAGCAGGAGACCGACCGCCTCAAACAGTTCGTGTTCATCCCCGTCGATCTGAACACCGCGAGCGACGAGGACATCCTCAGTATCCCCGGCGCGGGAACCCGCATGGCGCGCGAGTTCAAGGAATACCGGCCGTGGAAAGCGAAATCACAGTTCGACAAAGAGATTGGGAAGTACGTGGGGCCGAAAGAAACCGAGCGACTGTGGAGATACGTGGAGATCAAGTAGAGCGGATCCAGCGGATTCGCCCTACTCGGCTCTTGAGACTCAGTAATCGAACTTTTCGCCAGGGAGCGGCGGCGTGGTCGGCGGCGTGACGCGGTGCGGCGCGACGACTTCGAAGCCGCTGGCAAGCTTCATCAGGGTCGGTTCGCCCCACGTACGGCCGAGATAGAAAGCCCGCCGAGTGCCACATGCCCTTTAGCGATAAGACCGACCGCATTATTGTGAGCACAAGGATCAGGTTCTCCCGACTTTATCCGGGTGGATCGCACGGGCAGCATTCGTGAACGGTTACGCCATCTGGAGCTTGTTCGTGCCCTGTACGATCTGAAAGGGACAGGGCATGCACATCGCGCGTGGAATCCCGCTCACCGTTCTCCTGCTTTACTCGTGCGGCTCCGGCTTGTCGGAGATCGTCTTCAGAACCGCGCCGAGTACTGAAACTTCGCTGACACCTTGCTGTCCTGCGGGCTGAACCGGTGGCGATCGACGGTGTCCTGGATCCATCCCTGGCTGAACACGAAGAATAGGTCGTTCCCCGGGCGCAGCGTCCACCGCATACGGCTCTGCAAGCCCAGTCCTCGCGATAGGTTGTCGTACTGAATAAGATTCGAAAACGCCAGGAACGGCGAATGGTTGTAGTTCACGGTCGTCCTGGAAATCCTGGCGACGAAATTCCCCTCGGGCAGCCGGGCGAACGTCTGGTCGGTGTTGAACTGGAGGATCAAGCGGGGCGGTAGCTTGAACGTCAGCCCGGTCGCGACCGTCTCGGCGCGCCCCGACCAGTAGTTGCCGGATGAAATATTCAGCTGCCCTGCACCTTGCGCTTGTTCGCCGACATCAGAAAGCTGCGCCACCTGGTAAACCGGTACTCGCCCGGCGGAAGGACGACCGCGACCCAGACCGCCCGGAGTGCCCGCACCACCGCGGCGTCATAGCGCGTGGGTCGGCCCCGACGCGGGCCCCGCGGGGGCCGCACGGCTGGCCGCCGCCAGGCCCGAATGATCGCCTTCCGATGGTAGCCCGTCACCGTCACCGCCTCTGTGAGCACGCGCCCCTTCTCCGTCCGCGAGGCCCCCACGTGCCGGTCCTGCATCTGCGCCAAATACTCCGGTCTCGCCTGTGGTCCCACGCGGGTGCCCTCCTGTGGCACACCCGCTTGGGTAACACTTACCATGGCGCGATACGCGACCTTGACACGACGCCCGTCTTCGACTGAAATCAGCGGCTGGAGACCGTACATGAAGATGGCGACAAGTTACCTGTGCCTGGCTTGCACCCTGTCGATACTTGCGGTCGGCTGTTCGCAGCCTGCCGAGCAGCCGGCCCCAACACCGGCGCAGCAGCCGGCAGCCCAGCCTTCGAATCGCCAGGCGGAGTTCGGTCGATTTCCTGAGCGCGAGTTCGTTCGCTTGAACCTCGACAAGTTCCAGTGGCGCGCCACCGAAGGCAACACGCTGGGTGTGCAGACAGCCATACTCGAAGGCGACCCTTCAAAGCCCGGCTTCTATCTCACGATCAACAAGTTTCCTCCCGGCGTGATGAGCCGGCCCCATTACCACCCGGACGAGCGGAACGTCATGGTGGTCAGGGGAACGTGGTATACGGGCGAAGGCCGGGAGTGGGCACCCGACAAGGAAACTCCCTTGAAGCCCGGCGAGTACATGCGGCACCCCGCCGGCGGACCCCATTACGACGGCGCGCGCGACGAGGAAACGTGGGTCGCGATTTCCGGGTACGGCCCGACGTCGGCCACGGTCATCGACGATGGCGACTTGTTCGGGAAGTTGCGGTAGGGCTTCGGTAGCGCGCAGCGCAGAATGCGCTTCACCAGTTGATCTTCAGATCCATTCCCTCGTACAACTTGTCGACCTCGCTGCCGTACCCGTTGAACTTCAGCGTCTTGCGCTTGAAGAACTCGCCGAGTCGACGCTCCAGGTACAGCTTCTGTTCGGTAGTGTCGGCACGCGAGATCTTCATCGCTGGTCCTCCGCAGGGCGTCAGTATGATCTGCTAGGCTGACTTGTTCAGCTTTCTTGTGGGAGGACTGAAAATGAGACTGAGATTGCTCACCATTCTCGGCGTGCTGCTCGGCGCTTTTGTCGTCGCGTCAGGCCATGCGCAGGCGCCGAAGCCCGATCCCGCAGCGCTCGCCAAGACCGGCATTCTGGAGCGGCTCGCCGAGCGCAGCGGTGTCTACGGTGTACCGCCGACCGCGAAAGTGCCGGGCTTTATCGCCGACGCCGGCTGGCCGCAGAAGCTGCCCAATAACTGGCTCCTTGGCCAGATCGGCGGCCTCTATGTGGCGCCCGACGACCACATCTGGGTCTATCAGCGCCCCCGTTCGTTGACGAACGACGAGGCGGCGCTGACCGCTGCCAGCCACAAGGACAAGGATGGCAAGCCCGTTGACGCGATGGGCTTCGCGCGCCCCTACGGAGTGCTTGGCGACTGCTGCGTGCCGGCGCCCTCCGTCATGGAGTTCGATTCGGCCGGCAAGATGCTGCGCGCCTGGGGCGGCCCGGCCGATCCCGACAGGTGTAAGATGGATCAAGGCTGCGTCTGGCCGGCCAGCGAGCACGGCATCTTCGTCGACCACAACGGCTTCGTCTATCTCGGTGGCAGCAGCGCCAACGGCAATCCGAACGACTCGGCCTGGGCGTCAACCAACGGCGCCGACGGCATGATCCTGAAATTCACCAAAGAGGGCAAGTTTGTGATGATGATCGGCGGTCCGGGATCCAAGGGGCCGAACAGCAACAACAAGGACGGCGGCCGCAACGCCACGCCGCAGTTCTATCTGCCAGCCGACGTGACGGTCGATCCGACCAACAACCGCATGTATGTGTCGGACGGCTACGGCAATCGCCGCGTGGTCATCGTCGATGCCGCCACCGGCAAGTACATCGGCCATATCGGCGCCTACGGAAACAACCCGATCGACGACAAGGCCGCCGCCGCGGCCGGCCCCTGGATGAACGACTTCACCAAGAACAACATGAAGCCGGCGTTCTTCCGCAACCCGGTGCATTGCGCGAAGATCAGCAAGGACGGGCTGCTCTATGTCTGCGACCGCGGCAACAACCGCGTGCAGGTGTTCAACGGCCGCGATCCCAACCTCGGCAAGGAATGCGCGAACCCGAACGGCGAGGCGGGCAAGTGCGGCTTCGTGAAGGAGCAGTTCGTGGCGGCGAAGACTAACGGCCTGCCGGGCTCGGCGGTGTCGATGAACTTCTCGGCCGACGCCAACGAGTCCTGCCTCTATGTCGGCGACGTTTCCAACATGACGATCTACATCCTGAACCGGAGCACTCTTCAGGAACTCGGCCGGCTCGGGCGGAGCGGGCGAGGAGCGGGCGAGCTCCACTGGCTGCACCAGGTCAGCGTCGATTCCCAAGGCACCATCTATACGGGCGAGGTCAGCGACGGGAAGCGCATCCAGAAGTTCATACGGTACGGTCCCGTTGGCTGTAGCGGCACCGGGCGGGCGATCGTTGGTGGCGTGCTGCCGTAGGTCGTCGCTTTATTGGCACAGGAGGTCTGTTCGTCCGCATCAGCGCGTGGAGTCGGCGAACGCCCGAATCACCAGAGGCGATCGAGCGAATACCCGCCTCCGGCCCGTATACTTGTTGCACTTCACAGGAGCCTTCGAGATGAACCACCTGAGATCGAGATGGGCGCTCGTCGTTCCGGCGGCGTTGGTCGTGGCCCTGTTCGCCACTCAGCCTCTCCACGCGGAACTGATCGAGAAGACGACACAGGTGGGCGGCACGACCGTCCATTACAAGGCCGTCCTCCCGGACGCGCATGAGCCGGCACAGGTGTATCCGGGCATACTGGTGTTCGGTGGCGGCCCGCAGACTATGAACACGGTGGACAACGTCCTGAATCGCAACTTCCGTGCTGAGGCTGAGAAGCGCGGCTATATCGTCATCGCTCCCGCCGCGCCGGACGATCAGCCGTTCTTCCAGGACGGCGCCCGCATCTTCCCTGACTTTCTGAAAACGATCCTGACAGACTACAAGATCCAGGGAAACAAGTTTCACGTCGCCGGACCGTCAAACGGGGGTATCGCCGCTTTTCACGTCGCGGCAGCCAATCCGCAGTACTTTCTCTCCGTCACCGCCTTCCCCGGATACATGTGGCAACCCAGCGCCGCCAAGCTTCAGGCGATTTCGAAGATGTGCGTCTTCATGTACGTCGGCGAATGGGATCAGTACATGTGGCACGACGAGATGAAGAAGGAAGCAGAACTCCTTCGTTCCAAAGGCGCCGCCGCACGTTACACCGTCGAGAAGGGGCAGCCGCACCGCCTGGACACACTCGCGGGAGCCAACGCCGGGCGCCTGTTTGACGGGTTTGAAGAAACCAAGAGGGGCTGCAGCCTGTAGACGCGGCCGCTCATCGCTCCATCGTCGCCTGTTCGCGGTCAAGACCGTCGGCAGGCGCACGTTCAGCGCTACCTCGTCTCCGGCAGCAGCGTGACTTGCACATAGCGGTTCGTGTCGAGGTACGCCCGCGCCGCATCGCGCAGCCTCGGCACGGTGAGCTGGTCGGAGAACGGCCGCACATTGAAGACCTCCTTGACGTCCTCACCGTATTCGTACTTGAAGACGATCCGGTTCAGAAGGTAGTCGTTCCGCCCGCTGTTCGTTTCAAAATCGCGCATGAACGCCGTGCGCGCGTCGGCGACCTGTCGCTCCCCCGGGCCGATCCTCTTGAACTCGTCAATCACCTGGAACGCGCTCCGGACGAGGCTCTCCGTTCGAGCCGGGTCGCAGGCAAAATTGATTGTCAGGCGATACCCCGCCACCGGACGCTTCGTGAAGCCCGCCACGACGCTGACGCCGTACGTGCCGCCCAGGTCCTCCCGCAGTGTTCGCTGCAGGTTTCCCGCGAGCGTATCGCCCATCGTCCTGACGACCACTCGACGCATCTCGTCGTTCTCGAACGCCCCGCTGAACACGATACTGACCTGGCTCCGGGGCGCGATGCCGCTCTTCACCTGCTTCTGGACGACGCCTGCTGGAGGACGCATGCCGACGTCCTTCGGGGCCTCGTTCCGGTGGAGGGCCGGAAGGCTCCCCAGGTAGCGCTCCACGAACGGCTTCATGGTTGCGAGATCGAAGCTCCCCACGAAGGCGAAGGTGAAGTCGCTCGCATCGGCGAAGCGGTCCTTGTAGAAGGCGAGCGACTTGTCGAGGTCCATGTGCGTGAGGCTTGCCGGCGTGAGCGGCTGCGCCCGCACGTGGTTCTGGCTCAATGCAGCATCGAGCGCCTCGTCGAACACCCTGTCCGGCATCGCCAACTGGTTGGCCAGCGTCACCTTCAACTGATCGGTCAGGACGCCGAACGCGACCGGATCGGCCCGAGGCGCGGTAAACGTGAGATACACCAGCTGGAACATCGCCTCGAGATCTTTACTGGAGGCGCCGCCGTAAAGCCCTTCCTCCATCTCGCCGATGTCGGCCCTGACAAACGCCGTGGTGCCGGCGAGAACTTTTTCCAGATCGATGCGGCTGAGGCCGCCAAGACCACCTTGCGCGATGACTAGGGAGGCGGTTTCGGCAGCGATGAAGTCCTGGTCGCTCGCGAGTGAGGTGCCCCCGGGGCTCACGGCCCGAAACAGGATCTCGTCCTGCTTGAACGTCGTCGGCTTGAGCACGACCAGGACGCCGTTAGACAAACGCCACTCGGTGATGCCCAGCGCTTCGTTCGTGGAGGTGGTGGCGATGGCTCCCGCCGAAGGGAGGCGCGAGAGCAGCGGCTGCGTGCTGATCGCATCGACGTAGGCCGTCAGCGGTGCGCCGCTGGCCGCGTTGATGACCGCTGCCAGCTTCGCCTCGGTGGGCAGTGACGACCGGTCCTTCTCGGGCGCGGTGATCGCGACGAACCGGTTGCGATTGGGCATCCAATCCCTGGCCACGCCGTTGACTTCGGCCAGTGTGATCTCCGGCAGGAAGCGCTGATTCAAGCCGTACTCGTACACGATGCCCGGGATTGGTTCCGCCTGGATGAAGTTGCGCACGAATTCGTCGGCCAACGGACCTGAGGGGCTCTTGTCCTTCTCGATGACCGCCCGCCGGAGCCCTCGCTGAAGATTCAGCCTCTCCCGATTCAGCTCCGTCGCGGTGAAGCCGAATCGGGCGACGCGGTCGACCTCGGTAAAGAGTGCCGCCAGGCCCCGTTCGACGCTGCCCTTCGCGACAAGGGCATCCAGGGTTGTCGCCTCTTCGGTGCGCACAAGGAGCCGACGGTCGGTCTGGGCCTTGAGAAACGGCGCAGTCCGCGTCTGCGCGATCTCGTCAAGCCGCCCAGACAGCATGGCGCTGAACAGCTGCTCGACCATGTGCCGTCGGTAGGCGCCAATCGATGCCTGCGGGCGCGCGGTCATCTTGCTGGACACACTGATGCGCGTATAGGTGGCTTCGGGATCGGTGATCACCGAATAGACCGTCCCGGATTGATCCGGCACCGCGTACGCCAGCCTCGGCTTCGGAGACGAGGCCACCGGGATCGAGCCGAAGTGAGATCTGACTTGGGCCTCGATCAGGGACTTGTCGAAATCGCCAACGGCGACGACTGCCATCAGGTCGGGCCGGTACCAATCCGCGTAGAACTGCTTCAGGCGGGCGTGATTGACGTTCTGGATGGTCTCCGGCTTGCCGATGGGCAGCCGTTCTGCGTAGCGCGAGCCTTTCAGCAGGATGGGAAACTGCGCGTCCTGAATCCGCTCGTTAGCTCCCAGACCGAGCCGCCATTCCTCGAGGATGACGCCCCGCTCCTTGTCGATCTCGACCGGATCGAACGACACGTTATGCGCCCAGTCTTCGAGGATGAGCAGCGACCTGTCGATCACCGCGGCATCGCCGGTGGGGATCTGTAGCTGGTACACCGTCTCGTCGAAGCTCGTGTGGGCGTTGACGTGCGCTCCGAAACGCATGCCGAGCGACTGGATGAAGTCTCCGACGTCCTGCCTGGGAAAGTGCAGCGTGCCGTTGAAGCTCATATGCTCGACAAAGTGCGCGAGGCCGCGCTGGTCTTCGTCTTCAAGCACCGAGCCCGCATTGACGACGAGCCGAAGCTCGGCGCGGGCCTGCGGCTGTCTGTTCTCCCGGATGTAGTAGCGGAGCCCGTTCGGCAGCGTGCCCACCGTAATCAGCGGATCGACCGGAATGATCTGATTGAGTGGGGCGGCCAGAACGTTCGCGGGGATCGCCGACTGCTGCGCGCCGGCGAAGCCGACGGCCGTCACGATCGCCGACACGAGGAGCATTAACCGGACGCGAGTGCAAATAGTCATAGGGCTCATCTGCGAATAATCGGGCCAGAAGCGGCTTACTCATTGTAACGGCCAATCGGGGTTGCCCCGTTGGCTGTTGAAATTCAGCGGCGGCTCAGTTAACGACTACGCGACCTTTTTCAACAGTTAGAGGGACATCTCCCGTTTCGAGCTCGTTCGCGCTAAGATCCGCCCGTTCTTGGCTCCCGCGACATCAGACCCTACCCAGGCATGGAACATTTGCTCAATCTTCTAAGGAGGATGCCGATGAAGTACATGGCTGAATCGTACCGGGAATCCCGGAGGGCGAGTTAGTTGAGTCAGGCCACCTTAACCTGCTCATAGTAGTGCGCGTCGAATGCCGCAGGCGGCACGTAGCCGATGGGCTCGAGCAACCGGCGGTTGTTGAACCAATCCACCCACGCCAGCGTCGCGAATTCCACCTGCGCCAGATGCGGCCACGGACCTTGCCGTCGAATCACCTCCGTCTTGAGGAGCCCAATCACCGACTCGGCGAGGGCATTGTCATAGGAGTCGCCTCGGCTGCCGACCGACGGCGCGATGCCGGCGTCGGCGAGCCGGTCGGTGTACCGCATCGACAGATACTGCGTACCTCGGTCGCTGTGATGCACCAGGCCGCTGACGCGATCCGCGCCACGTTCGCACACCGCTTATTCGAGCGCATCGAGCACGAAGTCCGTCCGCAGCGACGCCGACACGCGCCCGCCGACGATGCGCCGCGAGAAGACAGCGATCACGAACGCGACATACACGAAGCCTTTCCACGTGGCGACGTAGGGGAAGTCGGAGACCCAGAGGCTGGTTGGGCCGCGGCGCGGTGAACTGGCGGTCGACCAAAGCCGGGGGACGCACGCCGGCGGTCGCAGCGGCGGGCGTCGTGACCCATGCGCGGCCGCGGACCGCGCCGGCCAAGCCCATCGCCCCCATCAGCCGCTCGACCATACAGCGCGCGACGTCGACGTCTTCGCGGCCGAGCTGCTGCCAGACCTTCCGCGGTCCGTATGCCTGCCAATTCGCGTCCCAGACCCGCTGGATGGCGATCCGCAAGTCGTCGTCGCGCTTGGCGCGCGCCGGCCGCGGCGGCGGGTCCACCTGCCGGGCGTGGTGCAGAAAATACGTCGAGGGGGCGATCGGCAACACCGCGCAGATCGGCTCAACCCCCTACGTGGCCCGGTGGTCATCCACAAACTGGACCATTACTTCACTCGGCGGTCGCGCGCCGCCTGGGCAAAATATGCGGAGGCCTTCCGCAAGATCTCATTCGCGCGTCTTCAATTCGCGATTGTCGCGTTCCCGTTCCTTCAGGCGCTGGCGCTCGTCGGTCGTCAGGCCGCCCCGCTGGCCCGTATCGCGTTCGGCCTGGCGCACCCAATTCCGCAGCGTCTCACCGGTGCAGCTGAACTTGCTCGCGATCGCCGTGATCGCGGCCCACTGCGACGGATGCTCGGGACCATGCGCGCGGACCATCCGAATGGCTCGCTCTCGTGCCTCAGCTGAATACTTCCTCGGTCGTGCCATGGGCTCCATCCTCTCAAGCAATGAGCCCTCCGACGAACCCGGTACGATTCACACCCGTCGCGCCGTAGCAACTGTGCGAACGGGAGGTAGCGCCCCGCGCTTGGCCGCCTCGTTACCTTTCTCCACAGGCATACGCGCGCTGGTAGACGCGCTTTTCACGAGTGACCGACCGACCGCGCTCGCGTTCAGCAAGACCCCGCACGAGGCGCGCTGGTCGGTTATGGCTGCGCGAATGTGAACGCGCCGAGTGTTGCGCTCGTGTGGCCGGAACAGATCAGGTAACATCCACCCCGATGCTCTGGCTGGGACTGGCCGCCGCGTGTCTGGCCGCACTGGTCGTGTACGACCTCGTACAGCACACACACGCGATCCTCCGCAACTTCCCCGTCATCGGACATCTCCGTTATCTCCTCGAGAAGGTCGGACCGGAGTTCCGGCAATACATCGTGACGAGCAACGACGAGGAGCGTCCCTTCTCGCGCGACCAGCGCCGATGGGTCTACGCCTCGTCCAAACGGGAGAACAACTACTTCGGATTCGGCAGCGACAACGACCTCGAACGTTCTTCGTCGTATATCATCGTTAAACACGTCGCGTTTCCTCTGTTCGATCCGCGCCACGGTGATATCGGGTACGACCCGCAGTACGCGATTCCCTGCGCCAGGGTGATGGGCGGCTATCGCGCGCGCCGAAAGGCGTTTCGTCCCTCCTCGATCGTCAACACGTCGGCCATGAGCTTCGGTTCATTGAGCGCCGCGGCGGTCGAGGCGATAAACCGTGGTGCGCAGCTGGCCGGCTGCATGCAGAACACGGGCGAGGGCGGCCTGTCGCCGCATCACCGGCATGGCGGCGACCTCATCTGGCAGATCGGCACCGGCTACTTCGGCGCCAGGGACGCATCGGGTCGCTTTGACCTCGAACGCCTGCGCGCGGCCGTCGACAGCTGTCCGGTCCGCGCGATCGAGATCAAGCTCAGTCAGGGGGCTAAACCGGGCCTGGGGGGCGTCCTGCCGGGCGTGAAGGTCACCCCGGAGATTGCAGCCATCCGCGGCGTCCCGGTCGGACGCGACTGCATCAGCCCCTCGGTGCACAGCGCATTTCGGGACGCCGATGAACTGCTCGATTTTGTCGAGCGCATCGCCGATGCCACGGGTCTCCCCGTCGGCATCAAGTCGGCCGTCGGCGATATCGGCTTCTGGAAGGAACTTTCTCGTCTGATGGCGTCGACCGGTCGCGGCGTGGACTTCATCACCATCGACGGCGGCGAAGGCGGCACAGGTGCGGCGCCGCTCGTGTTCGCCGATCATGTGGCCTTGCCGTTCAAGATCGGCTTCTCTCGCGTGTATCGCGAGCTCGTCAGCCGGGGCGTGCACACACGCGTCCTGCTCATCGGATCCGGCAAGCTGGGGTTTCCCGATGTCGCCCTGCTGGCGCTGGCCCTCGGCTGCGACATGGTCAACGTCGGGCGAGAGGCGATGCTCGCCATCGGCTGTATCCAGGCGCAGCGCTGCCACACCGGCCACTGCCCCACGGGGGTCGCGACGCAGAACGCCTGGCTCATGCGCGGTCTGGACCCCACGCACAAATCCGCGCGCCTCGCGAACTACATCGTGATGCTGCGAAAAGAGCTCCTCCAGTTGGCGCGCGCCTGCGGCCAGCCGCATCCCGCGCTCGTCACGCTTGACGCGTTCGAGATTCTCGACGGCGGATTCACGGCCCGCCCTGCACTCCAGGTCTTCGGGTACGAGGCGGTCACGAATGCCTGGTCGCCCGCCGAAGCGGCGGTCATTCAGCAGCTAATGACCGCCGCGCCCGCCATTCCTTCCTAGCCACCTCATTTCTAGAGCAGCCGAGGCGAGTCCCATGGACGCGGTGCTCAGCGCCCGAAGTGCGCCATGGTCCAGGTATGAAGGTCTGCCGCGCTGGCTGTGAAGTACGCGCCTTGCGGTTTCGCCGTGGTTGCGCCGCACGTCCTGAGCGGCTCGTTGACCGATTCCTGGGGCCGGACCGACGCAGTCTCGCGCGAGGCTTGCGTCGTCACTGAACCAGGGCCTGCGTCTGACCGGCGCACCCGCACACGCTGCGAGCGTGACGCTCAAGGCCTGGCCGTTTCGCCGACCCCGTAGTACACGAGCACCCGCCGCACGGTGAGGCCCTGCGCCAGGATCGAAAAGACGACCACGGCGTACGTGCACGCGAGCAAGTGATCCCGCGCTGGAAATCTGGGCGGCGACAGCACCATGGCGACCGGGATTGCCGATGAGCAGCCCCGCCACCACCACGGCGATCGGGCCCGAGACGTGGATCCAGAACGACAGCGAGCACATGAACGTTACGAGTGCGAGCGTGATGAGCAGTTCGAGGGGGTGATCGTCGAGAAGCAGCTTTCCATTACCGCGTTATCGTGGCAGTTGCCCCGCCGGCTCATGCTGCACACGATGCCGCGCGCCTCGAGGACGTCCTGATCATCCTCGCTCGCGTATGTCGAGCCCTGGTCGGAGTGCTGGAGCAGGCCGATCTCGGGGCACCGGCGCGTGAGCGCCGCCTCCAGGGCGGTGATCGTCACATGGCGGTCGTTCACGGCGCTGACGGCCCAGCCCACGATGCACCGCGAGAACAGATCTAGGATCGCCGCGAGGTAGAGCTTGCCGCTGCTGCCGATGACGAACTCGGTCGTGTCGCCGACCCACCGCTGATTCGGCGCGTCCGCCTCGCACTGGCGGTCCAGTAGATTCGCCGCGACCGGTTGGGCGTGATCACTCATGGTTGTCAGCTTGTAGCGCTTCCGGCGCCGCGCCTGTAGGCCGTCTTCCTGCATCAATCGCACGACCCGTTTGCGGCTGACGTGCTCGTCCTGCTCGATCAGATCCTCGTGAATGCGCGGGCTGCCGTACCGCTGCGTACTCTCCTCGAACGAGGCCCGCACCAGCACGGTCAGCCGACGATCATCACGGGTGTGCGTCGATTCCGGACGACGCTGCCAGGCGTAGAAGCCGCTGCGCGTCACGCGCAGACATCGACAGAGAATGCTCACCGTATGCTCGGCCTTCTTCGCCGCGATGAAGGTACACCTCATCGGCTCTGCTTCGCGAAGAAGGCCGCCGCTTGTTTCAGGATGTCGCGCTCCTCGGCGAGGATCCGATTCGCTTTGCGGAGCCGTGCCAGCTCCTCCCGCTCCGCCGGCGTCAGGCCGGTCTTGCCTTTCGTCCGATCGGCTTGGGCGTGTCGGACCCAATGCGCCAGCGATGACGGCGTCAGAACCAGGTCGCGCGAGCCGGCACCGATCGTCTTGCCCTCATCCAACACGAGCCGGACCGCGCCGGCCATGAACTCCTCCGTGAACTGTCGTCGCGCGCGTCGTCCCGCTCTGCGTGATCCCCTTCTGGACATCGTATCCACCTTTCGGATTGTGTCCACGAAACCGGATCAAGCTCAATCTGGACATGATCTGGAAACGCCAAGTCATCTCCGTCGAGTTGGTCCAGCAGATTCAGATCTGGGCACACGAAGTTAACGATGTCCTTCACAAATGTTCGAGCGGTCGAATGATCTCTGAGTGGGGCGAAGAAGTCGGAGTATTGGGACGCTGTGCGCGATGCTGAGCACTCGCCTGCGCTCACTGGCATTCCAGAGTTGAGCTGACTTCGAGAACTCGTCAGGGCATGAATTGCAGGTGCGTAGGATCTGAGGGGCTCCGGGCGGTCGGGGTACGGAGGCACTCGACCTGCTATGGACGCGGCACCGTGAAGACTTCGAACTTGTCCGACAGGGCAGGAGGGAGTCTCACCGCTGGATACCTTTCTTCGAGGTAAACGCGCACGTCTGCGAAACCGTCGTCCCACCGTCGAGGGAACACGATGCCCGCCGCCGTCGCCTCCCACGGCTGCACGTCGAAGTTAAAGACCAGATCAGCCCAGTCCTCTGTGAGGCGTTCCTGGACCCCCGTGATAGACCAAACATTGACCCGGAGCGCACGGTCTCCATAGAACCACAACTGGGCTCCGGACCCGCCATCCCCACCGACGACCAGGGCCAGATCGCCGGGATCGGGCGCAGCGGCCTTGATAGCCTGCCCCATCTCCATCGGCGTAAAGGGGGCGGCGGGTGTGGTCGGGTAGAGACGCCTGAACGTCGTGTAACCGGTCCATGTTGCGAACATCGCCACGATGAGGGCAATGCCGAGACCCATGACCGGCGCAACCCGGTACTGCTCGGAGAAGAGGAACAGCCACTCGATCAGGAGCGCCGTGCTGACCGCGATGCCTGGCGTGAGGAATATCCAGATGAACTCATGCGTGTACGCAGCTGTATTCCCGATCAAGATGCACGTTACACCCCACGCGATCAGCAGTCGCGCGACCGTGGCTCCCGCTTGCGGGCGGCGGAACCGAAATCCGAAGATCACCAGCCACAGACCGCAGGCGATGACCAGGACGATCGTGTGGAGCATCCGATTGAGGATGAATGCCGTGCCGAGCCATTGCATGAGCGTGAATGGCTGAGCCCCTACCAAAGTACTGTGGCGTGCGAAGAGGGGCAGCATCCAAGTCCAGGGAGAGTGAGTGACGAGCGCGATGTAGACATACACAGCAGCGAACAGCGCACAGGCGGCAACCCCAAACGCAAGAATCCATGGCCACTCGATGCTAGGCTTGGTCACGATGAAGTGAGCGAGGAAGACAGGGGCGATCACGTAGCCCGGCCAGTCGCACAAGCTGGCGAGTACGAATGCCGCGAGGAATGGCATGAATGTGGAGAGTCGCGGCTCACCGTGAAACCGCAGGTATCCGAGTATTGATAGCAGGATGAAGAGGATGAGGGGCGTGCCTATGGGATCGGGCATGCCACCGAAATAGAGTGTCATGGGGCTAGCAGCAAACACGGCGGCAGCCGCCACGCCGGCGCGGCGCGTGGCTGTAAGGGCGAGCAACCGGTACAAGACACAGACGGCCGCGATCGTCATGATGGAAATCGGCAGCCGCGTCTGCCACTCACCCACGCCGAATCCTGCATAGAACGGGGCGACGAGCAGTGGGACGAGTGGCGGGTGATCCGGATGGAAGACGATCGGCGCTGTCGAAAGTTGCCCCACCGTGAGGATGGGTATGCCGCGGGTTTGGGTCCAATCGAACCGCAGGTAGTTCCTCGCCCAGATCCCGACCTCGCTTGCCGAGGCTCCTTCCGCGTCATAGCCGAAGGGACGGTCGAGAACGACGAGTCGGAACCCGGCCGTATATAGCAACACGAGAGCGAGTATCAGCGTGTGGCGACTAACCCCGAATCTCACTGGACAGCCTCCCCGCACGAACTCACCGGGCACCTGCTCCTCCCCGCGATCGGTCGTGCCCCGCCGGCCGAACGTTGCTCCTCAGCTCGCGGCGGTGGCCCCTCGCAGCGGGGGACGATAGACGCTACAGGCGAGGCGGGCTAGGGTCCCCCGCGAAACTGGTTCCCGGAAATGGCCGGTCAGGCGTCTTCTGGCGGGCGGGCGTAGAGCGACCCGCCAGACCCTTCAGTCCAGCGAGTCGCGGTCTCCAGATAGGCCATTTGGGCGCCACCGTTTGGCTGACCCATGGCTGACCAACTGAAAATAAATTGGTCGGGATGGCCGGATTCGAACCGGCGACCCCCTGACCCCCAGTCAGGTGCGCTAGCCAGGCTGCGCTACATCCCGATATCTCGTACATTCTCCTTCACGCCGAGCGCTTGCGGCGCGCGTGCGCCGCTCGTGTCGATCCGTGCCGTGTCGCCGCCTTGCCCCGACCCGCCTTCGTGCGGCCGACCGGCATCGGGCGCATACGTGAGGTCGCCGATGGCGTGGCGGCCAGGCGAAATCCGCCGCCACCCGACCCCAGTAACTCGAGAATCGATCGCAACCCGCGCTTGACCGTCGTCAGCCGCTCGCGCGCGTTCTGGCCGATCAGCTCGTCAATCGCCGGGGCGCCGGCCCCGACGAGCGAGCTTTCCTCTTCGAGTTTTCGCCGCGCGCCGGCGAGCGTCAGGCCTTCGACCAGAAGCAGGTACTTGATCCGCGCAACCTGTTCCACGTCCTTCCGGCGATAGACGCGCGGGACGCCGGCCGTCTTCGCGACGCCGAGCCCAGGAAATTCGGCCTCCCACGAGCGCAGCACGTACGGCTGCACCTTGAGGATATCGCACACCTCTGCCGCCTTGAAGAGCGCACGGTTCGGAATCTCGACTTGGGCGGAAATGTCCAGCATGAGCTGCAAACAGTCTCGAAAGTATAGCCCGAGTTCAGTCTTTCTTGCGGTCCCGGCGGCCCCGTCGATCCTTCCGATCCTGACGGTTCTTACCCTTGGTGCGGTCTTCGCGTCGCTTGCGACCGGTGTGGCCTTGACTGGCTTTCCGCGGCCCGCTGCCTTTGGCCCGGCGGCGGGCCTGCATGCGGATCGGCGTGCCGACGAAGCCGAACTGCTCCCGCAGTTTATTGATCAGGAAGCGCTCGTACGAAAAATGAAACGTCGTCGCGACGTTGGTGAAGAGGACAAACGACGGCGGCATGATGCCGATCTGCGCGGCGTACAGGATCCGCACATGTTTCCGGCCGGGGCTGACCGGAGGATTCGCCGTTGTGACGGCCTCGAGAAACTTGTTGAGCGCCGGCGTTGGAATACGCTGGCGGCGAACCGCGGCAATCCGATCGATGGTCTCGAGCACTTTGGCCGTCCGCTCGCCGGTCGCCGCCGAGATGTGCAGGATCGGCGCGTAGTCGAGAAATCTCATGCGGTGCCGCGTTTCTTCGTCGAAGACCGTCACGTAGTCGGCGCCGCGATCCTTCACCAGATCCCACTTGTTCGCCAGGATGACGACGCCTCGACCTGCACGGTCGGCTTCTCCGCCGATCGCCGCATCCTGCTCGGCGGCCCCGGTACTGGCGTCAATCACCAGCGCGACCACGTCGGCGTCGAAGATGGCCTTTTTCGCGCCGGCGACGCTGACCACTTCCACCTTGCCGCCGCGTCCCACGCTTCCCGGTTTCCGCATGCCCGCCGTATCAACGATGCGGAAGCGGCGGCGGTGCCACATGAGCACCGTGTCGATGGCGTCGCGCGTCGTGCCCGGCATGTCGCTGACGAGCACACGCTCCTCACGCAGCAGGCGGTTCACGAGCGACGACTTGCCCACATTTGGGCGACCGATAACCGCAATGCCGGTCTCATCTGGCAGCTGGTTGTCGGCGGCTGGTTCCTGGTGAGCTTCCAGCCTGAACGCTGAGCCCTGAGCCATGAACCTTTCGATAATCTCATCGAGCAGCTCCGCCACCCCCTGCCCATGCTCGGCGGAAATCTCGACGACCGGGTCGAACCCAAGCTGAAAGAACTCCATCGACAACGCCTGCGCGCGCTTGTCGTCGGTCTTGTTGATGGCAACGATCACCGGCCGATCGGTCTTTCGAAGCTCCTGGGCGATGCGCTGGTCGCCCGATACCAGGCCCTCGCGCCCGTCAACGACGAAGACCAGCAGATCGGCGCTCGTCATGGCGCGCTGGCCCTGCCGGATCACGAGCTCGTGCAAGGGGTCTTCGCTGGCGCCGAACAGCCCCCCGGTATCGAACAGCTCGAAGGTTGCGCCCCTCCAGACGGCCGGGCGGGCGAGCGAATCGCGGGTCGTGCCGGCGAAGGGCGCCACAATCGCCCGCCGCGAGCCGGTGATGCGGTTGAACAAGGTGGATTTACCGACATTGGGCCGGCCCACCAGCACAACTGACGGAAGTGCTTTGTTCACTTAGCCTCAGCATTGACAGTGTAAGTCCAATTATTTATAGTAGTTACCAGTAGCTCTGAGACTCTAAGCATGATCAAAGTCGACATCGTCAACGAAGTTTCGAAGATCGCGGACATCACCAAAGTCAAAGCCGAGGTGGCCGTCGACGCGGTTTTCGACGCGATGCGGACGTCCATGCAGCGCGGCGAACGGATCGAGCTGCGCGGGTTCGGCGTCTTCCAGGTCAAGCCGCGCAAGCGCGGCATCGGCCGTAATCCCCGGACCGGGAAGGAAGTACGCATTCCGCCCGGCCGGACGATTCGCTTCAAGCCCGGCAAAGACCTGCAGAACATCGGATAAATCGCCGCGTGGACCTCGCTCGCTTCGACCCGGCCCTTCCGACGACACCCGGCCCTTCATCTCATTGGGAGCCGCCCCCGAAGTTCCAGGACCGGGTCTGGCTGCACGTTCTGCTACTGGTGCTCACCATCGGATCGACCACCCTCGTCGGCGTCGACCGCTATCTCGCGTTCATTTCCGACTACTCCCCCCTCGAACAATTGCCGCTACCGGTCGTGCCATTACTCCTCCGCGGCTTCTGGTATGGCGGAACGAGCCTCGCGATTCTCGGGTGCCACGAGCTCGGCCACTATTTTGCTTGCCGCTATTATGACGTCGACGCCTCGTTGCCGTTCTTTCTTCCGGTCCCGACCCTGTTCGGCACGCTCGGCGCCTTCATCAAGATCAAAGAGCCGATTCCCACCAAACGGATGCTGTTCGACATCGGCATTGCCGGACCGATTGCCGGTTTTCTCGTCGCGGTCCCCGCGCTGTTCCTCGGCATCGCGATGTCGCACGTGGTCCGCGTGCCACCCGACTTCGTCGGCTTCGAGCTGGGCGAGCCGCTGTTGTTCCAGCTGACGTCGCAGCTGCTCTGGGGGACGATCCCGGACGGCTATTCCCTGAACATGCATCCCATGGCCTTTGCGGCGTGGTTCGGGCTGCTCGTCACGGCACTGAACCTCTTTCCGGTCGGCCAGCTGGACGGCGGCCACATCGCTTATGCCGTGCTCGGACAGCGGTCGATGTACGTCACGTTTTTCACCATCAGCGCCGCCATCGTGCTGGCCTTTTTCTCGAGCAGCCTGATCGTGTGGACCGGCTTGATGGTCATCATGCTCTTCATGTTCGGTCCACGCCATCCGAAGGTCGTCGACGAGCACATACCGCTCGACCGCACGCGTCTCGTCCTCGCCGTATTCGCGCTCGTGATGTTCGTGCTGTGTTTCACGCCGTCGCCGCTCGAACCGACGCAGTTACTGCGACGCTAAGGGCCCGTCCGGGAATAACTGCGCCACTCTGGCCGCCGATGCATCCCGCGGCGTTGCGTTGCGCGTCGCTTACATGCGGGCCCTAAGTCCTCAAATCCCACAATTCCCAAGTCCTCAGATTCAGAGAACGCTGAGGGGATCGACGTCCACGACCGTTCGCCTCGCCAGGTCCGGCCGCCCCGCGAGCACGGACACGAGCGCTTCCCGCATCCGCTTCCGGTTCGTGCCTTTCATGAGGAGCTGCACGCGGTATTCGCCGCGGAGTCTGCCGAGCGGCGCCGGCGCCGGCCCGAGCACGCGAAAGCCGCTGTCGGCCTCCGCCTGCCGCAACTGCTCGGCGACATCCGCGGCATCGTCCATCGCGCCGGCGAACGTCCGCGCGCGAACGACGACATTGACCATCGACACGAAGGGTGGATAGCGCATCGATCGGCGAAAGTGCACCTCGCGCTCGTAAAATGCCGGGTAATCCTGCCGGCACGCCAGCTGGACGCTGTAGTGGGTCGGGTACAAGGTCTGAACGATCGCCTCCCCGGTCCGCTCGCCGCGGCCGGCACGGCCGGCGACCTGCGTCAGGAGCTGAAAGGTCCGCTCGGACGCGCGAAAATCCGCCAGGCCAAGCCCGACGTCCGCCGAGATGACGCCGACGAGGGTGACGCGCGGAAAGTCATGGCCTTTGGCGATCATCTGCGTGCCGACGAGCACGTCGATGGCGCCGTCGCGGAATCGGGACAGGAGCGCGTCGAGCGAACCCCTGCGGCGAACGGCATCGCGATCGAGCCGCGCGACGCGGGCGCCTGGACAGACGCGCTTCACTTCGGCTTCGACACGCTCGGTCCCGAACCCCGTCTGCTCCAGGTACGGTCCGGCGCAGAGCGGACACCTCGCTGGGACGCGGACCGAGTAGTTACAGTAGTGACACCGCGCCCGCGGCGGGGCCGAGCCGTCGCCGTGTACGACGAGGGACACGCTGCAGTTCGGACACTCGAGCGTCCCGGCGCACTGGCGGCAGAACACCGCCGTCGCAAAGCCGCGGCGATTCAGGAGGACGAGCGACTGCTCGCGCCGTTCGAGGCGAAGCTGGAGCGCCTCGGTCAGCGTGCGGCTGAGGATGGCGTCCGGCCCGACGGCGGCATGCTCCTCCCGCATGTCCACGATCGTGACGGCGGCCAACGGACGGTCGAGCACGCGGCGCTCGAGTACCACGCGCTCGTACTTGCCCGAC
Organism: Vicinamibacterales bacterium; assembly: GCA_965229885.1. Lineage (GTDB taxonomy): Bacteria > Acidobacteriota > Vicinamibacteria > Vicinamibacterales > CAVVIG01 > DATLLJ01. Next base: position 1,699,607 of record CBDDJX010000003.1, on the reverse strand, counting down.
ATCGCGTTGTAGAAGCTCTCCATCGACGGCGTCGCGGAGCCGAGGACGACGAGCGCGCCTGCGCGCTGCGCCCGCACGATCGCCACGTCGCGGCCGTTGTAGCGCGGGCTTTCCTCCTGCTTGTACGAGGCGTCGTGCTCCTCGTCCACAATCACCAATCCGACCTTACTGACCGGCGCGAACACCGCCGACCGCGTGCCGACGACCACGTCGATGTCGCCACAGCGGATGCGCTGCCACTGATCGTGCCGTTCGCCGTCCGACAGGCCGCTGTGCTGAATGGCCACGCGCTCGCCGAACGTCTGCCGGAAGAGCGAGGCGACCGCTGGCGTGAGTGCGATCTCCGGCACGAGCATCAGCGAGGTCCGGCTGCTGCTGCGGACTGCGGCGGCAAGCCGCAGATAGATTTCCGTCTTGCCGCTGCCGGTCACGCCGTGCAGAAGCGCCACGCGAAACTCGCGCGTCCCGGCGAGTGATGTCAACCGCTCGAGCGCCCTCGCCTGCTCAGCGGTCAGCCGCCGGTCGACATCGGCGGCTGGGGACTCGAAGGTCTGAGGGGTAAACGGATCGCGATTGACCCGATCCTGCCGCAGGCTGACGAGCGCCTGCCTTGCCAGCCGCGCAATGGTGTCCGCGGCGAAGCCGCGCTCCGCGAGTTCAGGCGTCGGGATGCCGGTCGGCGTCCCCGCCAGCAACTCGAGAGCCTCGCGCTGTTTCGCGGTCACTCGGGTGGCCGCGACCGAGCCGTCGCCCACCGCCTCAATCGCTCCGAGGCCGGCTGCCGTGATGGCCGCAACGCGAATGGTCTTGTGGGCATCCACCCGTGATCCGCGCGCTTTGGGCGGCAAGACGGCCATCACCGCCTCGCCGACGCCAGCCGCGTAGTACTCCGCGGTCCACGTCGCCAGCGCGATCACATCAGTCGGTACGAACGCTTCATCGTCGAGCACATCGCGAATCGGCTTGACGGCGCTCTCGGCCAGCTCGTCCGCCGCGTCGCCGCCGACAACGATCCCGGTGACAATGCGCGACCCAAGGGGCACGACGACGCGCGCGCCGAGCACCGGCGTCGGCAAACCGTCTGCCACACGGTAAGTCAGCAGACCAAGTTGAGGAACGGGAACGGCGACGCGGATCAGAATCACACAATCAGGAGGGACCGAACCAGCCTCATATCCTCCCATACCTCGCGCTTCGAGGGTGGGTTCCGCAGCAGGTAGGCGGGATGGAATGTCGGAATCAGCTTCGCGCCGCGGTAGTCGAAGAGCCGGCCGCGCAGACGTGAAATCGGCTCCTCTGAACGGAGCAGACACTGCGCCGCGAACTTCCCGAGCGTGACGATGACTCTGGGCCGGATGAGGTCAATTTGCTGGAAGAGGAAGGGCTCGCAGGTCTCGATTTCGTCCGGCTCGGGGTTGCGGTTCTGTGGCGGACGGCATTTGATCACGTTGGCGATGTACACGTCTTCACGCGTAAGGCCGATCGCCTCGATGATCTTCGTGAGCAACTGGCCCGACTTTCCGACAAACGGCACACCCTGCTCATCTTCGTCAGCGCCTGGCGCCTCGCCGACGAACATCAGGTCGGCGTCCGGGTTTCCCATTCCGAACACGACCTGCGTGCGGCCGAGCCCGTGCAGCTTGCAGCGGGTGCACTCTCCGATGAAGGCTTTCACGCCCGCGAGCGCCCCGGCAGGGTCCCGAAAAAAGGCGGCGGGAGTCATTTCGACGTCAACCCGTCCCAATGTATCCTCTTGTTTCAATAGTTTAGAGCTCGTATCTGCGGCTTGAAAATGACTCCCGTCCCCTTTTTCACGCCAGGCGGGATCGCGGGACACGCCGGCAACGCCCAGGTTAGCCGCGAAGCGCAGATGTTCGGCGAGTTGATCGCGGTCCATGGCGGGCTCGGCTAGAGCCGGACGCTACTTCCATTGCGCTCCGTGAGGAGTTTCTCGATGCGATCGAGCACGACCGAGGCAACCTTTGCCTTGCTCTGACGCGGACGATGATCCGCGCCTTCGGATCCGATGATGATGACTTCGTTCACGTCGACATCAAAGCCAGCGTCATCGCGGGACACGTCGTTGGCCACGATGAGATCGACGTGCTTGCTGTCGCGCTTCGCGCTCGCCCGCCGGATAACGTCCTCGGTTTCAGCCGCGAATCCGACGAGGACGGGTCCCCCGCCTCTTGCCAGGCGCCGGCTCCCGAGATCGCCGAGGATATCCGGCGTCCGCTGCAGCACAAGTGTCAGCGATTCATGGTCCTTCGACATTTTCTGGAGGCGTGGATCAACCGGCGTGTAGTCAGCGACCGCGGCGGCCATGACTACGACCCCCATCGCGTCGGCCCGCGAGAGCACGACCTCGTGCATTTCCGAGGCGCGCCGGACGCGCACGACCTCGCGGACCGGCGGTGCTTCAATCGAGGCCGGGCCCGCGACGAGCGTCACCTCGGCACCGCGCCGCACTGCTTCGGCCGCAATCGCGAACCCCATCCGCCCGCTCGACCGGTTTCCGATGTAACGGACCGGGTCGACGTCTTCGTACGTGGGACCGGCCGTCACCAGCACGCGCTCTCCGCGCAGCGGACCGGGCGGCCGTAGAATGGCTTCGGCGGCCGCAGCGATTTCGGCGGGCTCGGCGAGCCGGCCTTGGCCAACCCAGCCGCAGGCGAGATAGCCCTCGCCCGGCTCGACGAAGAGGGCGCCGCGGGCGGCCAGCGTGTCGAGATTGCGGCGCACCGCCTCGTGCTCGAACATCCGCGTGTTCATGGACGGCGCGAGGAGCAGCGGCGCGCACGTGGCCGTATAGAGCGTGGAGAGGAAGTCGTCGGCGATGCCGTTGGCCAGCTTGCCGATGATGTTCGCCGTCGCCGGCGCGATGAGAAGCAAATCAATCGAAGACGCGAGCGCGATGTGCTCGATGTCGGCGTTCGCGCCCGGCGCGAACTGATCGGTGATGACCTGGCGGCGCGTGATCGCCTCGAAGGTGATCGGGCCCACGAAACGCGTGGCCGTGTGCGTCATGATGGCGACGACCTCGTGGCCGTGCTGCTGCAGGCCGCGCGCAACTTCGACGGCCTTGTAGGCCCCGATACCGCCGCAAACGCCTAAAGCAACCAGCATGGGGTCATCAATTGCCGTCAATTATGAGAACGTCCAGACTATTGTTTCGGCTTCATGCCGCATCGGCCCCAGCCTGGCGCGCTCGGCGAGCACGATGCTGCGCAGTCGCTCGAGGGCGGCGGTCACGTCGTCATTAACCACGACGAAATCGTACTCGGCGAAGGAGGCGACTTCCTGCCGCGCGACCTGCAGCCGCTGCTGGACCGCGGCTTCGCTGTCCTTGCTCCGGCCCCGGAGCCGCTGTTCCAGCACCTCAAAAGACGGCGGCATCACGAAGATCGCCGTCGTCTCGATGCCACGCTGCCGGACTTCCCGGGCCCCCTGGAGGTCGATCACGAGCAGGACGTCGCAGCCCGCTTCGAGAGGGGCGTTGGTATCGGCCGCGCGCGTCCCGTACAAATTACCAAAGACGTCAGCCCACTCCAGGAACTCGCCCGCGGCGGCCATCGTCTCGAAGCGTTCGCGGCTGACAAAATTATAGTCCACCCCGTCGGTTTCGCCAGGGCGCGCGGGACGCGACGTGTAGGACCGCGACAACTTGAGCCGTGGAGTCTGCAGGACCAGCTGTTCGGCGAGCGTCGACTTGCCGGCGCCAGACGGCGCCGAGATGATGAACAGCAGGCCTCGCCTTGAGCCTGCCGAAACGTCCCTATCACTCGACATTCTGTACCTGCTCGCGCATCTTCTCGAGCTCCGCCTTGGCGCCTATGATCAGCTCCGAGACGCGCAGGCCGTCCGCCTTTGAGCCCATCGTGTTCACTTCGCGGTTCATTTCCTGGAGCAGGAAGTCGAGCTTGCGGCCGCACGGCTCGGTGCTATCGGCGAGCGTGACCCAGTGCGACACGTGGGCGCGAAACCGTGAGACTTCCTCGCTGACGTCGGACCGGCCCGCCGTGCGGACGATCTCCTGCGCGACGGCTGTCTCGTCGGCCTGCAGTTCGGTCCGCAGCTCGCGCACGCGCTCAGCGAGCCGCTCCTCCATCGCCGCCCGGCCTTCGTCGGCCGCCACCGCCACGCGCTCCACGAGAGCGGCGACACACGTCCGTCGCGCGTCCAGGTCGGCGCGCAGATGGTCGCCCTCGCGCACGCGCATGCCGTCCAGCTCGATCAGCGCCTGGTCAATCGTGTAGCGCGCCCGTGCGGCCAGCTCGGCCTGTGCCGCCTCGTCGGCGTCGCTCTTCCGCTCGCGAATCGTCAGCGCCTGCGGCAGCCGAAGCAGGTCGCCCGGGGTCAACGCGCCGGTCACCAGCCCTTCTGCGCGCGCCCGATCGATCGCCCTTTCGAGCGCCCGCCCGAACTCCTCGTTGAACTCGACGTCGACGCCTGGCGTCTGCCGCAGCTGTAGAGACAGACCGAGTTCCACGCGACCGCGCGACACGCGGCTGCTGACGAGGCTCCGCACGTCGCCCTCGATCGCCGCCAGCGACTGCGGAGTGCGAAGCTGCAGATCGAGGTACTTATGATTGAGCGACCGAATGGTCACGGCGATCGTCGCGCGATCGTCCTCGCTCGTCACGGCGGCGAATCCGGTCATCGACTTGATCATGACGGCACCATGCGACGTTCGGGCCTGCGCCCCTCGAGCTGCTGCATCTGATACAGCGACGCGTACGCTCCGCCCGGCCGCGCGAGGAGCTCGTCGTGCCGGCCGATTTCGACGATGCGGCCGTGCTCCAGCACGATGATCGCGTCGGCCCGGCGAATCGTCGACAAACGATGCGCGATGACGAACGACGTCCGGTTGAGCATCAGGTTCGCGAGCGCTTCCTGCAGCAGCAGCTCCGACTCGGAGTCGAGCGAGGAGGTGGCTTCGTCGAGAATCAGGATCGGGGCGTTCTTGAGCAACGCGCGCGCGATCGCCAGGCGCTGCCGCTGCCCACCGGACAGCCGTTGCCCGCGCTCACCGATTACGGTGTCGTAGCCGCTCTGGAGGGCGATGACGAAATCGTGCGCGTTCGCGGCCCGGGCCGCCGCCTCGACCTCGACGCGGCTGGCCTGCGGCGACCCATACGCGACGTTGGCCGTGATCGTATCGTCAAACAGCACGGTCTCCTGCGTGACGATGCCGATCTTCTGCCGCAGCGAGGCCAGGGTGATGTGCCGCACGTCCACGCCGTCGATGAAGATGGCGCCTGCGCTGACGTCGTAGAATCTCGGCAGCAGGTTCACGAGCGTCGTCTTGCCGGCGCCGCTTCGGCCGACGATCGCCACCATCTGTCCGGCACTGACCGTAAACGACACGCCGCGCAGAATCCGCGGCGCGCTCTCGTCGTAGCCGAAGCCAACCTCCGTGAACTCGATCGCGTGGCAGAACGGCGCCAGCGGCGTCGCGAACGGCTCCTCGTGAACTTCGGTGTGCGTGTCGAGCATCTCGAAGATCCGCTCGGAGGCGGCAATCGCCTGCTGCAGGTTGGCATTCACGCGGCTGAGTTTCTTGACTGGTCCGTACATCAGGAAGCAAGCCGCGAAGAACGACGCGAATTGACCGGTCGTCAGCCGCCCGGCCGCAATCTGCTGCGCACCGTACCAGAGAGCCACCGCCATGCCGATGCCGCCGAGAAGCTCCATCAGTGGCGGCAAACTGGACAGCGCAGCCGTCACCTTCATGTTCGTGCGGAACAGCCGATCGCCGGCGCGAGTGAACTTTTCGGATTCATACGCTTCGGTCCCGAACGCCTTGACGATGCGGTGGCCGGTAAACGCCTCGGCGCTGATGTGCGAAAGCTGCTCGATCGCCTCCTGGCTACGCCTCGTCGTGCGGCGCACCCGCTGTCCCAGCCGGATCAGCGGGTACACAATGAGCGGCGCGCCGGTCAGGCAGACAATGGCGAGCCGCGCGTCCAGATAGAACATGAGCGCGATGTAGCCCACGAGCGCGAGTGACTCGCGCGCGAGATCGCCGGCCGTCTCGGAAACGGCCTGCTGGACCTGGCCGACGTCGTTCGAGACGCGCGACATCAGCTGGCCCGTGGTCCGCTGCGCGAAGAAACCGGCCGACTGGCCCAGGACGTGGCGATACAACGCGTTCCGTACGTCGGTCACCACGCGCTGTCCGACATCGGCCATCAAGTACGACGACACGTACGATCCGACACCCCTCAAGAGATACACACCGACGAGGGCCCACGCGGTAAACGCGAGACGCTCCTGATTGACGAGCACGTCGTCGAGGATCGGCTTGACGAGCGCCGCGAGGCCGGCCGACCCCACCGCGTACACGAGCATCCCGGCGACGGCTGCGACGAGACGGCCTCGATACGGAGTCGCGTAGCCGAACAGGCGTCTGAGCGGATGCGTCACTCGGTGAACCGGTACTTTAACAGGGTCCAGACAGCGACGATGCCGTCCTTCCAGGTGATCTTCTTGCCTTCATCGTACCCGCGGCCGTCGTACGTGATTGGCACCTCGTACACACGATACCCGCGTTTGAAGATTTTCGCCGTCAGCTCAGGCTCAATCCCGAACCGCTCGGAGCGGAGCGTCATCGAGCGCAGCACGTCGATCCGCATCGCCTTGAAGCACGTCTCCATGTCGGTCAACATTGTGTTGTACAGCACGTTGGTGAGGCCGACCAGCAGTCGGTTGCCCAGAAAATGGGTGAACAGGAACACGCGGTGCCGGCCGATGAACCGCGACCCATAGACGACGTCCGCGCGCCCGGTGCAAATCAGATCGATCAGATCTGGATACTCCTCGGGCGAGTATTCGAGATCGGCATCCTGAATGACCACGATGTCGCCGGTGACTTCGGCGAATCCCCTCACGAGCGCGGCGCCCTTGCCCCGGTTGAGTGGCTGCAGCAACAGCTTGAACGACAGCGTCGATGCGAGCGTCTGCAGAATATCCCGCGTCCCATCGGTCGACCGATCGTCGACCACGACAAGCTCGATACGCAGCGGCACCGCCAGCACCCGCCGGATGATTTCTTCGATGGTGTCGCGTTCGTTGTAGGCGGGCATGACCACCGACAACAACGGGTCCACGAGGGCCGACGCCGCTCTGCGCGTCATCGCGTCATCCCCGGGTGTACCCGTGCGGATGGCTCTGGCGCCAGGCCCACGCCGTACGGACGATCGTCTCGAGATCGGGAAATCGCGGCGTCCAACCGAGATCGGCCCGCGCCTTTCCCACGGCTGCATAGAGTGCCGCCGGATCGCCCGCACGCCGAGGAGCCAGCGTCCAGGGCACCCGGCAGCCACTCACGCGTTCCACGGTGTCGATCACCTGCCGGACGGACTGCGGCACGCCGGTGCCCAGATTGTAGGCGCCTGACCTCGCCGTCTCGACCACGACGTCAAGCGCCCGCACGTGCGCATCGGCCAGATCGGACACGTGAACATAGTCGCGCAGGCAGGTGCCGTCGGGCGTCGGATAATCCCCGCCGAAGACCTGCAGGCCCTGCCCCCCGAACGCCGCATCGATGGCGCGCGGAATCAGGTGAATCTCTGGCGCATGATCTTCGCCAATTTCTCCGTCGAGGTCGGCGCCCGCGGCGTTGAAATATCTGAGTGCCGCAGAGCGCAGGCCGTGCGCCCGCTCGAAGTGGGGCAACGCCCGCTCGATGGCCAGTTTGGTTTCCCCGTAGCTGTTGATGGGATGCTGGGGATGCGTTTCAGAGATCGGCGTCTCCCTCGGCTCGCCATACGTCGCGCACGTCGAGGACAGGACGAAGTACCCGACTGATTCCGCTGCCATCGCCTCGAGCACGCCGAGTGCGCCGATCACGTTGTTGCGATAATAACGGGCCGGCTCGCGCACCGACTCGCCGACATCGAGAAATGCGGCGAAATGCATCACTGCGAAGATCCGGTGCCGGCGAATCGCGTCACGCACAGCCGCGACGTCACTGATGTCGCCTTCGACCAGCGGACCGTACTTGACCGCCTCGCGGTGACCGGCGATCAGGTTGTCGTACACCACGACTCGGTAACCCGCCCGGCTCAGCGCCTTGGCGGCATGGCTGCCGATGTAGCCCGCGCCGCCAGTGACCAGTACCGCGCGGGCGTCAGCGGCCAATGGAAAAATACGTGAAACCAAGCGCGCGCATGTGCTCGGGAGCATAGATATTGCGACCATCGAAGACGACCGGCAGCCGCATCAAACGGCGCATCTTTTCAAAGTCCGGCTCTCGAAACTCGTTCCACTCGGTGACGACCGCCAGAGCGTCGGCGCCATTCAGCGCGTCGTAGCTCTTCTCCGATAGTGCAATCCGGCTGCCGAACAGGCGCCGCGCCGTGTCGCCCGCCTCCGGATCGTAGGCCCGCACGGCGGCACCGGCCGCCAGCAGCCGCTCGATTATGGCAATCGCGGGCGCCTCGCGCATGTCGTCCGTGCGCGGCTTGAACGCCAGCCCCCACAGCGCGATCGTCCGTCCCTTCAGATTGGTGAAGTGCGCCTCCATCTTCTCGAACAGCCGCACCTGCTGCTGGTCGTTGACGGCTTCGACGGCGCGCAAAATCTTGAAGTCGTAGCCCTTGTCAGCGGACGCCTTGAGCAGCGCTTTGGTGTCCTTGGGAAAACAGCTCCCGCCGTACCCGATTCCCGGAAACAGAAACGACGACCCTATCCGCCGATCCGCTCCGATGGCCTTGCGCACCTGGTCAACATCGGCGCCGACGAGCTCGCACACGTTGGCGATCTCGTTCATGAACGAAATCCGCGTCGCCAGGATCGAATTCGCTGCGTACTTGGACAGCTCCGCGCTCGCCGCGTCCATGACCATGATCGGCGCGCCGGTTCTGGTGAACGGACCATACAGCTCCCGCATGAAGGCCGCCGCGCGCTGGTCCTCCGGTTCCACGCCGATGACCACCCGATCGGGCTTCATGAAGTCCTCGAGCGCCGCGCCCTGCTTCAGGAACTCGGGATTGCTGACCACACTGAACGGCTGCGTCGTCTCGGGTGCGATCGCGTCGCGCACCTTCCTCGCCGTCCCGACAGGCACGGTGCTCTTGTCCACGACGACCGTGTACTTGTTCATGGCGCGGCCGACGTCGCGCGCCACACCCAGGACGTGCTTGAGATCCGCTGAACCGTCCTCCCCAGGCGGCGTGCCGACAGCGATGAAGATGACCTCTGACGCCCGCACGGCAGGCACGAGATCGGTCGTGAAGCTCAACCGCTCCTCATCGCGGTTTCGGCGAACCATTTCTTCGAGGCCGGGCTCGTAGATCGTCATCTTGCCGGCGTTCAGCGTCGCGATCTTCGACTCGTCCTTGTCGACGCAGATGACGGTGCTTCCGTTTTCGGCGAGACAGGCTCCGACCACGAGCCCGACGTATCCTGTTCCCACGACAGCAATTTTCATTTCACAATAAGATACTGAGTCGGAAAGACTTAAACAAGTGCGCGTCCTGATCGACTATCGGCCGGCGCTGCGCCAGCGTAGCGGCGTCGGCGAGTACACGCACCAGCTCGCGAAGGCGCTGCTCTTCGCGTATCCTCCCTCGCCCGCCAACCGCCCGCTCGACCTGACGATCTTCTCGAGCTCGTGGAGAGATCGGCTGGCGGTGACGGCGGACCTTCGCGGCGCCACGGCAGTCGACTTGCGCGTGCCGGTTCGCATGCTGAACCTCGCGTGGCATCGGTTCGGCTGGCCCTTCGCGGAAACGCTGACGGGACGCGTCTTCGACGTGACACACTCTCTGCATCCGCTCCTTCTCCCGTCGCGTGACGCGGCTCAGGTCGTGATGATTCACGACCTCGACTTCCTCGGGCATCCCGAACGGACTCGCGCAGAAATCCGCCGCGACTATCCGGATCTCGTGCGCAATCACGCGCACCGCGCATCGCGGATCCTCGTGCCCTCGCAGTTCACCAAGGTCGAAGTGGAGCGGCAGCTTGGCGTCGCTGCAGAGCGCATTGCAGTTTGTCCGCCGGGTGCGCCGGACTGGGCACCTCGTGAGACGGCGCCACCCGGCGGCTACATCCTGTTTTTCAGCACGCTCGAACCGAGAAAAAACATCGGCGGCCTACTGGATGCGTACGAGCGATTGATCGCCCGGCGAGCCTCTTTCCCCGAGCTCGTTCTCGCCGGGAAAACGACCGAGGAGGCTCGCCCCTGGCTCGAACGGATCGCCCGCCCACCGCTTGCCGGACACGTCCGTCACATCGGGTACGTCGAGCCCGCGGATCGCCAGGCGCTCTATGCAGGCGCGCGTCTGCTCGTCATGCCGTCGTTCGAGGAAGGTTTCGGCATCCCGGTCCTCGAGGCCATGACACTTGGCGTGCCGGTGGTGGCGTCCCATCGCGGATCGCTTCCCGAGGTGCTCGGGGACGCAGGCCCCCTCGTCAATCCCGACGAACCCGACGAAATTGCAGGTGCGATGGCGCGCGTGCTCGGCGACGAGGCCTATGCGGCGGCGTGCACGGTGAAGGGCGTGCGGCGCGCGCGTCAGTTCAACTGGCAGCACACTGCACGATTGGTGTACGCCGTGTACCAGCAGGCGGCTGCAGACCATCAGTCGGGCGGCGGCGCTCGAGCACGCTGATGCGCATTGGCATCGATGCGCGCGAGCTCAGCGGCCATACCACAGGCGTCGGCCGTTTCCTTGGAGGACTCCTCCGCGAGTGGTCGAACAGCTCAGTCATCCGAGCGCACGAGTTCATCCTGTACGCGCCGGAACCGCTCGCTGTCCCCAGCGCGGCTACCGCGCCGGGGGCTCCGCTCGCCTGGAATTCGCCGCCATTCCGCACCCGTGAAGTCGCCGGCACTGCGGGCACTTGGTGGGAGCAGATGCGGTTGCCGGACGCCATCGCCGGCGATGCGCTCGACGTATTTTTCGCGCCCGCGTACACGGCCCCGCTGCGCATCAAGGTACCGACCGTCGCGGCCATCTATGACCTGTCGTACGTCGCGCACCCGGAGTGGTTCCGCCTGCGCGAAGGCGTCCGCCGACGCTGGTTGACGCGCAAGACGGCGGAGAGGGCGCAGGCGGTCATTACGCTGTCGGACTTTTCGCGCGGCGAAATCATCAGCCGCCTGGACGTGCCCGAACAACGGGTCCACGCGATCGTCCCGGGGATTGAACGCCCGGCCGTCAAGGCCTCCGCGTCCGTCGAGGCGCGGGTGTTGTACGTCGGATCCATCTTCAATCGCCGGCATGTCCCGGACCTCATTCGCGCCATCTCAACGCTTCGGCGCACTAGGCCCGATCTTTCGCTCGACATCGTCGGTGACGACCGCACGTTCCCGCGCGACGATCTGGAAATGGCCATCGCTAAAGAGCGGCTCGAAGGCGTGGTGCGCTGGCACCGGTATGTCACCAACGATCAGCTCCTGGAGCTGTATGGCTGCGCCCGGGCGTTCGCGTTCCTGTCAGAATACGAAGGGCTCGGCATGACTCCGCTCGAGGCACTCGCGGCCGGCGTGCCGCCGGTCGTGTACGACACGGCCGTGGCGCGGGAGTCGTACGCGGATGCCGCGCTGTATGTTCCGGTCGGCGACGGCGACGGCGTCGTACGGGCGCTCGAGCGCGCGCTCTACGACGAGCAGACGCGCGCCGCGATTCTCGCGGCCGCGCCCGCGACGCTTGCGAAGTACGACTGGCCGCGCGCTGCGCGCGAGACACTGGCCGTGATCGAGAATGCCGGAAGGTCCCGCTGAAGCCGGCTACTGCGTGCTAGCGATTGTTTGCACATGCCCGACCTATCCATCATCATCGTCAGCTACAACGCGCGAGCGGATCTCGAGCGGTGCCTCGAGTCGCTCCACGCGCCGGCTCCCTCCATCGCGCACGAGATCATCGTTGTCGACAATCAATCGACCGACGGCAGCGCCGCGGCGGCTCGACGATGGACTGACCTGACGGTCATTGAAGCCGGATCGAATCTCGGTTTCGCCCGCGCGAATAACCTCGGCATACGTGCGAGCGCAGGCGCCCTGCTGCTGCTCTTGAACAGCGACACCATCGTCCCGCCCGGCGCGATCGACCGCCTGGTCGCCGAACTCGAGCAGCATCCGGAGGCGGCAGTGATCGGCCCTCGCCTGGTGGACGGACGCGGGCGTGCTGAGCTGTCGTTCGGGCCCATGCTCGGACCGGTCAGTGAGTTGCGACAGAAGCTGCTGTTTCGCGGTCAAGTCAATGGCGTGCCCGGTCTATCCGGCATCGTCGAACGGATGACCCGGCAGCAACATGCTCCCGCGTGGGTTACCGGCGCGTGCCTCCTCGTGCGCCGGCGCGACGCCGAAGGGGTCGGACTGCTCGACGAGCGCTACTTCATGTACACCGAGGACGTCGACTTCTGCGCCGCCATTCGGGCGCGTGGGCGGACGATTCTCTTCACGCCGGACGTCGAGATCGTGCACCTGCGAGGGCGCTCAGCCGCGAGCGCCGTAGGGCGGACGCGGCGGACGTATCGCCAGAGCCAGCTCGCGTTTTACGAAAAACATCACCCCGGCTGGGCGCCGCTGTTGCGGCTGTATCTGCGGGCCCGCGGGCAACTCTAAGCAGGCTTTGGACTTTGGGCTATGGGCTATGGGCTATGGCTAGAGCCTGGAGTCTGGAGCCTGAAGCCTTCCCCCGCGTGTCCCGACAAGAGATCCATGACCAGGCGACTGACGGCGGCGGGATCCGTCCTTGTTCAGATCACCGGATTGCTCACCGTGGCGGCCGTGGCGATCGCCGCGACGGCCTGGTGGATGAACAGCAGGCAGCCCGCACCGTCGTCATCGGTAATTGCGCCACTTTCCACCACGGCGGCGACGGAGGCGGCTGCCGATACCGTTGCTGCGGATACGCCCGCTGCGCTCGAGGATCTGATCACGCGTGTGATGCCCGCGGTCGTCACCATCCAGACCCAGACGTCCCGCGGCAGCGGCTTTTTCGTTACGCCGGACACCGTCATCACCAACGTTCACGTCGTCGGCACGGAGTCGACGGTCACCATCAGACGCCCGGATGGCGCCACGACCATGGCGCGCGTGCAGACTACATCGCCGGTATTCGATATCGCGGTGTTGAAGGTCTTCGGCGTCGCGTCCAATCAAGCCATCCTTCAACTCGGCACTGCAGCCAGCGTGCGCATTGGAGAAGAAGTGATCGCGATCGGCACGCCGCTCGGATTCCTTCAGAATACCGTCAGCCGAGGCATCGTGAGCGGCGTACGCGACGTGGGAGGGGCCACGCTCGTGCAGACCGATGCCGCGGTCAATCCCGGCAACACCGGCGGGCCGTTGCTCAACAGGAGCGGCACGGTCGTGGGCATCATCAAGTCGGGATATGCCGGCAACGATGGACTGGCGTTCGCCGTGGCCGCCGACCATGCCCGGGCCGTGCTGGAGGGCCGCGCCGATCCGGCCCGGTCCTCGACGGAATCGAGCCAGTATCAGACGCTCTCACCCGCCGTCGCATCACCGGTCGATCAACGCCGCACCGACGCGCCGCGCGCGTACGAAGATGTGATCGCGCAACTGGCCCGCCGCGCTGACGCACTCGACCGCCAATGGACATCGTTCACCGCCCAGTGCTACCAGGGACGGATTGCCGGCGCGTTCGATCGACCGTGGTTTGCGCTGTGGGATCGAGGCGCAATGCAGGGCGTGGTGGCGCCTGGCTGCGCCCCATACTTCGATGACTTCCGCCGCCAGGCGACCGACATCCAGCAGGCAGTCGCCGCCGCCGACGAGGCGGCGCGCGTGGCCGACATCTATCCGGGCACTCGACGCGACGTGCTTCGGAAGAACCGGCTCGACTACGCGGGATGGAACAAATAGGGCTCAGGGCTGAAGACTTACGCCATACGCCCTGAGCCTGCAGGTATCATAAACCTCGTGCGAATCGGCATCGACGCGCGCAAGCTGTACGACTTCGGCATCGGGACGTACATCCGCAACCTCCTGCGACAGCTCGCGCGCCTCGATCGCGACACCGAATTCGTCGTGCTGGCGCGCCCGGCCGACTGCAACGCGGTGGGATCGCTCGGGGAGAACTTCCGAGCGGTGCCGGAGTCCGCGGCCAATTACTCCGTGGCCGAGCAGATCGGGATCCCGCTCGCGCTCTGGCGCGAGGGCGTCACCTTGTTCCATGCGCCCCACTATGTGCTACCGCCGCTCGTCAGGTGCCGGTCGGTGGTGACCATCCACGACTGCATTCACCTGATGTTTCCCGGGTACCTCCCGAACCGCTTGGCGCTGACCTACGCGCGGACGTCGATCGCGCTCGCTTCACGGCGCGCCACGCGCGTGCTCACCGTGTCGGAAAGCTCGAAGCGGGACATCCTCCGTTTCGTCGATGTCCCAGCCGAGAAGATTGACGTCATCTACAACGCCTACGACGAGCGGTTCGGCCTCGAACCGCTCGAACAGGACGTGATTCGGGTGCGCGAACGCTACCAGCTCCACGATGAGTTCGTGCTGTATGCCGGCAACGTGAAGCCGCACAAGAATCTCGAGCGGCTGATCGAGGCCTTCGATCTCGTCCGCCAGCGCGGGTTCGATCATCTCAAGCTCGTGCTGATCGGCGACGAGATCTCCAAGTACGCGGCGCTTCGCCGGGCCGTGCATTCGCACCAGCTCCATCAGTACGTCCGCTTCCTCGGCTACCTCCCCGAAGAGACACTGGCGATCATGTACCGCCTCGCCGGCGTCTTTGTCTTTCCGTCCCTTTACGAAGGGTTCGGGCTTCCGCCCCTCGAAGCCATGGCGAGCGGGACCCCCGTCGTGACCTCGAACGTCTCCTCGCTGCCCGAGGTCGCAGGCGACGCCGCGGTGCTGGTCGATCCGTATCGCCCCGAGGCGATCGCCGACGGCATCGCGCGCGTCCTCGGCGACGAAGCGCTGCGCCGAGATCTCCGCGCGAAAGGGCTTGCGCGGGCGCGGCAGTTTTCGTGGGAAGCCTCGGTCAGGCGCGTGCGTGAAATCTACGGCGAAGTCGCCCAGGCGCCTGTCGCGCTTCCCCGTGCGTCGTGAACGTTCAATGAACGCCACGTGAAGGTCGCGCTCGTCCACGACTGGCTGACCGGCATGCGGGGCGGCGAAAAGGTGCTCGAGGTGTTATGCGAACGCTATCCCGACGCCGACCTCTTCACGCTGCTTCACGTCCGCGGGTCGGTGTCAAAGGCGATTGAGAGGCTGCCGATCCACACGTCGGTGTTGCAGCGGCTGCCGGGCATCAGGCGCTACTACCGCGCGTGCCTGCCGCTCTTTCCAACGCTCGTCGAGCAGTTTGACCTTGCGGGATTCGATCTCGTCATCAGCTCCAGCCACTGCGTCGCCAAGTCGGTGGTCGTTCGACCAGGCACCGTGCACATCTGCTATTGCCACACGCCCATGCGGTACGCGTGGGACCAATTCGACGCGTATTTCGGGCCGGCACGAATTGGCCGGGCCGCCAGCCGGGTCATGCGGCTCGTGATGGGACGACTGGCCCGGTGGGATCGGGACACCTCCGGCAGGGTGAACCGGTATGTCACGAACTCTCAGCATGTTGCGGGCAGGATCCGCCGATACTATAATCGCGAGGCGCGTGTGGTGTATCCGCCGGTCGACACTGACTTCTTCCATCCCGACTCGACCGTTCCCGGGCGGTCTGCGCTCGTCGTGTCGGCGCTCGTGCCCTACAAACGACTTGATCTCGCCATTGATGCCTGCCGCATCGCCGGCGTACCGCTGAAAATCGTCGGGGATGGACCCGATCGCGGCAGACTCGAGCGACGCGCTCGCGATCACAAGAATGATGTTGAGTTTCTCGGACGTCGCAGCAACGAAGAAGTGCGCGAGCTGTATCGCCGCGCGGCTGCCGTGATGCTCCCCGGAGAGGAAGACTTCGGCATCGTGCCGCTCGAGGCGCAGGCGTGCGGCCGGCCCGTCGTCGCGTACGCGCGTGGCGGTGCGCTCGAAACCGTCGTCGCGGAGGAAACGGGGCTCCTCGTCGAGGAAGCCGACCCCACGGCGTTTGCCGATGCCGTCCGCCGTGCGATCGATCGTCGGTTCGATTCGGTCGCTATCCGGCACCACGCCGAGCGGTTCGGGCGCGCGCGGTTCGCCACCGAGATGGACGCTCTCGTTCGCGAAACCCTGGAAACAGCGCGAACAGTGGGAACCCTGGGAAGCCCGGGAGCACCGTCCGCGGAGACATGGCGATGGTGAACCGTTACAACCGGTTGCTCGTCACCTTCCACGTCCTCAGCGACTCGATGCTCGGCGTGTCGGCCTTCATCATTGCGTACGCGCTGCGTTTCCATGCGGGGCTGATTCCTGCCCCCAAAGGGATTCCGCCGCTTCAGCAGTACTTGATCGTCGCGCCGTTCATCGCGGCGCTCGTGCCGCTTGGCTTTTATCTGCAGGGCCTCTATCGCCTCCGCCGCGGCCGCTCGCGCGTCGATGATTTCTTCAACATCTTCGTCGGCAGCATCCTCGCGGTGATCTTCGGCATCGTCGGTACCCTGTACACGCAGACGTACTTCGCCGGCAGCGCCGCCAGGGCGCGCGGGGTGTTCGAGGTCTCGCAGGTGGTCTGGGCGATCTTCCTCGTCCTGAACGTGCTGCTGACGTACGCCTCCCGCGAGCTCGTGCGCGAAGTGCTCGAGCGGCGCTGGCGTGCCGGCATGGGCCTCAAGCGGATTCTGATTGCCGGATCCGGAGAACTCGGTCGCCTCATCGCCGACAAGATTCTCGAGCATCGTGAGCTCGGCTACCAGATCGTCGGTTTCGTGGACGTCAGAGCGTCCGGCGATCATCTCGGGTACCGCGGGCTGCCGTTCCTCGGCACGATTGACGAAGCGTCAGAAATCGCCGCCCGCGAGTCGATCGATCATCTGTACGTCGCGCTCCCGCCCGAGCAGCACGTGCAGATGCTCGATCTCATCGAAAGCACCAGCCGCGAGTGCATCGACGTCAAAGTCGTGCCCGACCTACTGCAGGTCATCGCACTGCGGGCGCGGCTCGAGGATCTCGACGGCGTGCCGATCATCAATATCAACGATATCCCGCTTCAGGGATTGAACAGCATCGTCAAACGCGGGCTCGACGTCGTCCTCTCGACCGGGGCCCTCGCTCTGCTGACGCTGCCGCTGTCGCTCATCGCGCTCGTCGTGCGGCTCACCTCCCGTGGTCCGGCGTTTTACCGCCAGGAGCGCACAGGCCTCGACGGCAAGCCATTCACGATCGTCAAGTTCCGCTCGATGTACGACGATGCGGAGCGCCAGACCGGACCGGTGTGGACGAAGCCCGACGACCCCCGCGTGACGCCGCTCGGCCGCTTCCTGCGCCGGTCGAACATCGACGAACTGCCGCAGCTCTGGAACGTCCTTCGCGGCGACATGTCCATCGTCGGCCCACGTCCGGAACGGCCGCATTTCGTCGAGCAGTTCCGTCACCGCATTCCGTCCTACATGCTTCGCCACAAGGTGAAGGCCGGGTTGACGGGATGGGCGCAGGTCAACGGCTGGCGCGGCGATACGCCGCTCGAGAAACGGATCGAATACGACTTGTATTACATCGAAAACTGGTCCGTCCGCCTCGACCTGAAAATCATGTGGCTGACGTTCGTCAAAGGCTTCTTCCACAAGCACGCCTACTGATCTGTGAAGCAACGTGTCGTCATCACCGGGGCCGCAGGGTTCATCGGCTCGCACCTTGCGGAGACCCTCCTGGACCGCGACTACGCGGTCGTCGGGATCGACAACCTGCTGACGGGCGACACGGCCAACATTTCCCATCTTCAGAACCGCGACTTCGCGTTCATCAAGCACGACGTCACCAACTACGTCTACATCGACGGTCCGGTCGACTACGTGCTGCACTGGGCGAGTCCGGCGAGCCCGATCGATTACCTCGAGCTGCCGATTCCGACGCTGAAGGTCGGCGCGCTTGGCACACACAAGGCGCTTGGCCTGGCGAAGGCGAAAGGGGCGCGGTTCGTTCTCGCCTCGACGTCTGAGGTCTATGGCGATCCGCTGGAGCATCCTCAGAAGGAGTCGTACTGGGGGAACGTCAACCCGATCGGGCCGCGCGGTGTCTACGACGAGGCGAAGCGGTTTGCTGAAGCGTTGACCGTGGCCTACCACCGGTATCACGGGCTCGACGCCAAGATCGTCCGCATCTTCAACACGTACGGGCCGCGCATGCGCGTCAACGATGGGCGGGCGGTGCCGGCGTTCATCTCGCAGGCGCTCCACAACGAGGACGTCACCGTGTTCGGCGACGGTACGCAGACGAGGAGCTTTACCTACATCACCGACCTGGTCGACGGCATCATCAAGCTCATGCTTTCCGACCTCAACGATCCGGTGAACATCGGCAATCCACGCGAGATGACGATCGAAGACATCGCGCGGACGATCATCAGGATGACCGGCGCGAAGAGCAGGATTATCTACACGCCGTTGCCGACCGACGACCCCAAAGTCCGCCAGCCCGACATCACCCGCGCGCGCACGCTCCTCAAGTGGGAACCGAAGGTCTCGCTCGAAGAGGGCCTCGTTAAGGCGATCGATTACTTCCGCGCCAAGGTGAAGTGACGCGCGTCGCCGCTCAGTTTGTTCCTTTCGCGCCCTCCCGTATCGACTTGGTCACGCTTCCCACGGACGAATGCGCTCGAGCAAGGCCGAAGTGCCATGCTCCATCGACCGAGGCGCCAGGATGGCGTCGTGTGATGCCGGCCAACGCCAGATCCCCTGTCGGTCGCGTCACGCCGGTTGCGAACCGCTCTCAGCGCGTGAGCTTACGGTACTTGATGCGGTGCGGCTGGTCGGCCTCGGCCCCGAGCCGGCGCTTGCGGTCGGCCTCGTAGTCCTGGCAGTTGCCCTCGAACCAGACGACCTCGCTGTCGCCCTCGAAGGCCAGCATGTGCGTCGCGACCCGGTCCAGGAACCATCGATCGTGGGTGATGATGACGGCGCAACCGGCGAAGTTCAGGAGAGCCTCTTCGAGCGCGCGGAGCGTGTCGACGTCGAGATCGTTGGTCGGCTCGTCAAGCAGCAACAGGTTGCTGCCCTGCTTCAGGAGCTTGGCGAGATGCACGCGGTTGCGCTCGCCTCCGGACAGGGCACCCACCGTCCGCTGTTGAGTGGCGCCCTTGAAGTTGAACCACGACACGTACGCGCGCGAGGCGACCTTCCGCTTGCCGAGCTCAATCTCGTCCTGGCCGCCGGTGATCTCTTCGAACACCGTCGTGTTCGCATCAAGCGCCTCGCGGCTTTGATCGACGTACCCGATCTTCACGGTGTCCCCAATCTTCAGCGTGCCCCCGTCCGGCTTCTCCTGTCCGGTGATCATCCGGAACAGGGTGGTCTTCCCCGCTCCGTTCGGCCCGATGACGCCGACGATGCCGCCGCGCGGGAGCGTGAAGTTGAGATCCTCGATCAGCAGATTGTCGCCGTAGCCTTTGCGCAGCCCTCTCGCTTCGACGACCACATCGCCAAGCCGCGGACCTGGCGCGATGTAGATCTCGGCGGTCTCGATCTTCTGGGCCGACTCCTCGCGCAGCAGCTCCTCGTATGCATTCAGACGCGCCTTGCCTTTCGCCTGCCGCGCCCGCGGCGACATGCGAATCCATTCAAGCTCGCGCTCGAGCGTCCGCTGCTTCCGCGACTCAGCCTTCTCCTCCTGCTGCAGGCGATTCTGCTTCTGCTCCAGCCAGGAGCTGTAGTTCCCTTCCCAAGGGATGCCATGCCCACGATCGAGCTCGAGAATCCAGCCGGCCACGTTGTCGAGAAAATAGCGATCGTGCGTGACGGCGACGACGGTGCCGGGATAGTCCTTGAGAAAACGCTCGAGCCAGGCGACTGATTCCACGTCGAGATGGTTGGTCGGCTCGTCGAGCAGCAGTAGGTCTGGTGACTGCAGGAGTAACCGGCACAGCGCCACCCGTCTACGCTCGCCGCCCGACAGCTTTGCGACTTCCGCATCGGGCGGCGGAAGGCGCAGCGCGTCCATCGCGAGCTCGAGGCGGGAATCGAGATCCCACGCGTTCGAGTGGTCGATCTTGTCCTGTATCCGCGATTGCTCGTCGAGGACCTTCTCCATCGCGTCAGGCGAAAGATCCTCGCCGAGCTTCGCGTTCACTTCGTCGTACCGCGCGAGCAGCGCTTTGATTTCGGCCACGCCTTCCTCGACGTTGCCGAGAACAGTCTTGATCGGATCGAGCCGCGGCTCCTGATGGAGCATGCCGACCGAGATGCCATCGGCTGGAAACGCTTCGCCGATAAACTCGTGATCCTCCCCCGCCATGATGCGGAGAATCGAACTCTTGCCGGCGCCGTTTAGGCCGAGCACGCCAATCTTCGCGCCGGGAAGAAACGAAAGCCAGATGTCTTCGAGCACTTTAGCATCGGGAGGGTAGACCTTTCCGAGACCCTTCATGGTGTAGATGAACTTGGGCATCTACAAACGACCCTCATAAATGCACAAATGCAATAATGCAGGAAAGCACGATCTGTTTCGCATTCGTGCATTGTGGCATTTTTTCATTACGCGTGACCACCGTCCGCCGCATCATCCACGTCGACATGGACGCGTTCTACGCATCGGTCGAGCAGCGCGACGATCCTGCGCTGGCCGGCCGGCCGGTCGTCGTCGGCGGGCAGCCAGGCCGGCGCGGCGTCGTGGCGGCGGCTAGCTACGAAGCGCGCGTCTTCGGCGTGCACTCGGCGATATCGATGGCGAAGGCCGTCAGGCTGTGTCCGTCGCTCGTCATTGTGCCGCCCGACTTCGCCCGCTACAAGGCCGCGTCAGACGTGGTGTTCACGCTGTTTCGCGAAGTGACGCCGCTCGTCGAACCGCTCTCGCTCGACGAGGCGTACCTCGACGTCACCGAGAACCAGTGGGGTGAGTCGTCGGCGACGCGCATCGCGAAACGCCTAAAGGAGCGCATCCGCGACGAGACGCGGCTCACGGCGTCCGCCGGCGTTGCGCCGAACAAGTTTCTCGCGAAGATCGCGTCCGGATGGAAAAAGCCCGACGGTCTGACGGTCATCAGCCCGGATAGAGTCGAGCCGTTCCTGCAGCAGCTCCAGGTCGATGCGCTGTGGGGCGTGGGCCCGGTCACCGCCCGCAAGCTGCGCGCGCGCGGCATCGAACGGCTTATCGATGTCCGTGCCGCCGATCCCGATCTGCTTCGGGACACGGTCGGCAGCCTCGCCGACTGGCTGCGGCAACTGGCGGACGGCATCGACGATCGGCCCGTGACGCCGAACCGCGAAACGAAATCGTCGGGTTCCGAGAACACCTATGCGCAGGACATCACCGATCTCGCGGCGATTCGCGAGGCCGTCGCCCGCATGGCGGCGGATGCCGCCCGATGGCTGGCCCATCGGGAGCGCCTGGCGCGGACGGTGACGATCAAAGTCCGGCACAGCGACTTCACGACGATGACGCGAAGCCATACGGCCCCGCCGACCCGGGAGGAAGCGGGGCTCGTCGAGCGCGCGGTGCGCCTACTCGACAAGACCGAGGCCGGACGACGGCCGATCAGGCTGCTTGGCGTCAGTGTCCACAATTTGTGCGGCGACGCCGTTTCGCCAGACTGGCTGCCCTTCGACGACGCTCACTACCACGGAGGACCCGAGGGACACGGAGGTTGAGCCCGCTGTTTGCGTCTCCGCGTCCTCCGCGGTGGAGAGTTCCATGCACGAATGGTAGGATTCGAAGCCATGTTGAAGGGGACGCGCGATGCTGTGCTTCGGCGGATTCAGCCGGTCAGCATCCACGGGCAGATGTCCTGGGAAATTGTCTTCACGCACGCCGACGATTCCGCCGAGCAGTTGAACGCCGCCCGTGTGGGCCCCGAGGCGATCGTCGGACAGTCACTGGAGCCTGGCGATCGCATCAAGGTGGAATATCTGGTCGGCGTCGTCGTTAAGGTCACGCGACTGCCGACGCTTTAGCCGCAGGCGCCCCCTACTTTGCCTTCTCGATCCTGATCGTTCTGAGCTCGATCCGATTAATTGGCGTCTCACCGTTCGCGGGCGCTTTTTCAATCGCCTCGACCGCCGCCATCCCGTCGACGACCCGCCCGAACGCGGCGTACTGACCGTCGAGCGGCGTCGACGTTCCTGTACAAACAAAAAACGATGTTGTTGCGCTCCCCGGCTCGGCGCCGTGGGCCATCGACACGATGCCCTTCACGTGCTTCGTGTCGCTGAACTCCGGGGTGAGTGGGTGAATCAACCTCTGCTGCTTCTCGGTGAAGGGAACTGCGCGCGTTCCCTCCGCGCCGGTCTGGATGACAAAGCCGGGCGCGACCCGGTGGAACGCCATGCCGGTGTACACGCCCGCTGCCGCCATCCGCATGAACTGGCGGACCGTGTCAGGCGCCTTATCTGTGAGGAACTCGATCGTGATGGGACCCTCGCCGGTGTCAAGCACCGCACGGTACGTGCCCAACTCCTCCACGCTCTCGGTGACGAAGGGCTCGGGTGGCGTATCGCGAATCGTCACGCGATGGATCTCCGCACGCTCGGTCGCCAGCCCCGCTGCATCGACCGGCGTCGCCGAAATCTTGAACAAGGCCTCCATCCCGTCCGAGACGCGGCCGAAGACGCTGTACTTGCCGTCGAGCGTCGGTTGATCGACCAGGACAATAAAGAATTGCGCGCCGGCGCTGTTGGGTTTTCCAGGGACTGTCACCGCGGCCACCGAGCCCCTGGTCATCTTCGGAGCTGGCGCATCGTCTTTCACCACGTTCAGGCCGCCGGTGCCGTAGGTCGCGCGTTTCTCCGGATCCTTCGACAACGGATCGCCACCCTGCACCATTCCCCGTGGAATCATCCTGTGAAAGATCGTCCCGTCGTAGCCGCCCTCGGCCGCGACCTTCATGAAATACGCGGCCTGGTTCGGCGCGCTCTCAGGCGTCAGGTCGATGATGAACGTGCCTGCGGTCGTTTCAACGACCGCCTGCTTCGGCGGAGAGGTCTGTGCCGAGAGGGTCCGGCCCAAGTCCCATGTGACCATCGCGAAGGCCAACAACAACGCCAGATGTCGCTTCATCTGGTCTCCGCCTGCTGAGGCGTGTCGATGATCCGCGCCGCGTGGAAGATGTAATGGAACGCCGAGATGAGCGTGATGGCCAGCGAGGACCACACCAAGACATCGAACAGCGGCGAGTGATAGCCCAGGTAGTTGAACACCATCGCGACCACTGCGGTCACCATATACGTGGCGGTCGCGATCTTTCCAAAGATTGACGGCCTGAACGTGCGCCGTCCGATGGCGAGATTCACGATGACAACCGTCAGGGTGATCACGAGATCCCGGCTGATGATGCAGACCGTCAGCCAGATCGGGAAGCGGTTGGCCAGCCCGAGGCCGGGCCAGGTGAGGACGATGAAGGTGCTGACGAGCAGCAGCTTGTCCGCCATCGGATCGAGCCAGGCGCCGATGCTGGTCTTCTGATCGGCGAGGCGCGCGATCAGCCCGTCGAGGCCGTCGGTCGTCCCCGCCAGCACGAACACGCCGAGTGCCCAGCCAAACTCGCCGTAGATCACGAGGATGACGAACGCCGGAATCAGGAGCATGCGAAGCAGCGTCAGCTGATTGGCCAGCGTGAACACGGTCATCGCTGTGCCTTACCCGATGCAGGCAGGCCGGCCAGTACTTCGAGACTCTGGATCGCCTCCACCGCTTCTCGACCCGTGACGATTCTGGAGGGCTCAAACCCGCCGTCAGGCGCGGTCGTCAACACACCGGCCGCGACGGAGTTGGACGCCGCCTGGTACGCGAGGTGGCTCGTCCCTAGATCTGGAAACGGCCACTGTGTCGATTCCCACGCTTTGGCCGCTGCCGGTTTGAGCGGCGCGATCCGCGTGAGTAGACGTTCGACGGCCTGCGCAAGATCGATCCGACGTACCACGGTGCGCGGCTCAAACGCGTGGTTGGCGAACGGCTCCATGATACCAGCGCGCGTAACGATGAGGATCCAGGAGGCTGCCCAGTCACCTCGCACGTCGGTGATCGGCTCGGCGTCAACACGCCCGTCCGGCTGCAGCAGCGGCGCCAGCCGGACGCCAATCAGGGCGGCGAGCTCTCCGCGCGTGACTTGCGGAGCCGTGTCGATCTCCCGGTATGGTGCGGGCAGCCGCGCGCGCGCGGCCTTTGCCAGAACGGCATCGAGCTTCGCCTGGAGCGCCGCCGTCTGTTCGATCACGAGAGCGTCGGCGTACGCCTTCGCGGCGCCGTCGAAATCGCCGGCCGCCTCGAGAAGCTCGCCAATCGCGGTCAACGAACCAGCGTCAGTCGGATCGAGCTCGACGGCCGTACGGAAGTGCGCGAGCGCGGACGTCCCGTCGCCATCCTGCCGCTCGACCCCGGCCAGCTCGCGATAAAGAAACGAGCTGCCCGGAGAGCTCGCGATCGCGGTGGTGTAGGCGCCGACTGCCTCCTCGATGCGCCCGGCGGCGGCGGCGGTCCGCGCACTGGCGAGCCGCTGCTCGGCCACGCGGAACTTCAAGACCTCGACGCGCCGCGCGATCTGCGTCAACGCCGGATCGGCGGCGCGCGCGGCTTCGAAGGCGGCGAGCGCGGCGGCTTCGCGACCGAGCCCCAGATTGGCTTCACCTCGTCCGACGAGCGCCGACGGGTCTGCCGCCTGACGTTCGAGGGCGCGATCGAAGCGCGCCAACGCGGCGTCCTGATCCCCCCGCGCCAGCTCGACGTAGCCGATGCCGATCTCGGCGGAGTAGAAGGCCGGCGTCGTCTTGAGCGCCGCTGTAAACTCACGGTCGGCATTCCTTAGATCGCCGGCCTGGAGAAACGTCCAGCCGCGCATTTCATGCTGGGCGGCCGCCGTGTTGGCGAACTCCGCGGGGACGATGGGTGCGATGAAGTCGGGAAATCTTGGCGACGAGACGATCGGCAGCGGTACGGTCTTCGGCCCGCATGCGGCGATCACGACAAGCGCGGTAAGCCCGACGAAGACGCCTTTTCGCATCCGGAAAAGTTTACATCGCCGCGCGGCCTTTCGGCAGGCTCAGTGCAGGCCAAGTTGCCCGAGAAGCCGCCGCGGCACGTCGGCGACGATTGACACCTGCCCGTCACGCGTTTCGTGAACGAGCACGCGGGCGTGGCGGTACAGGCGGGCAATCCCTTCGCGATCGGCGGGATCGTCGGGATTGAAGGTCAGCGTCACGCGGCGGACGTCCAGCGCGAGACGCGACGCCAGGGTGCCAACCAGCTCGGCTATGCCCTCTCGCCGCACGGCTGAGATGCAGAGCGCGCCGGGCTCCTGCTCCTGCAGCCGGCGGCGCTCGTCGGGGGTCAGGAGGTCGCCCTTGCTATAGACCTCGATGAGCGGCACGTCGATCGCTCCCACCTCTTCGAGCACCTGCCGGACGGCCGACATCTGCCGCTCGCGGTCCGGTGCTGCCGCGTCTGTCACATGGAGGATGAGATCCGCGGCCGCGACTTCCTCGAGCGTCGCACGAAAAGCGGCGACGAGCGCGTGGGGCAGACGATCGATGAATCCGACAGTGTCGGACACGAGGAGCTCGCGGCTGTCAGGCAGCCTGACCTGGCGGATGAGCGGATCGAGGGTCACGAAGAGCGCATCGGAGACCTCGGCATTCGCGCGCGTCAGCACATTGAACAGCGTCGTCTTTCCCGCATTGGTATAGCCAACGAGGGCGACGGTCGGCACCGACGCTTTCTGCCGCCGTTCGCGCAGCTGCCTCCGGCGCTGGCGGACCTGCTCGATCGCCTCGGACACCGCGTGGATGCGCGACCGGATCCGGCGCCGGTCGGTTTCGAGTTTTGTCTCGCCGGGTCCCCGCGTGCCGATGCCGCCCCCCAGCCGCGACAGCGCGGCGCCGGCTCCGACGAGCCGCGGCAGCAGGTACTTGAGCTGCGCGAGCTCCACTTGCAGCTTGCCCTCGCGCGTGCGCGCGCGCCTGGCAAAGATGTCGAGAATGAGCTGCGTGCGATCGACGATCTTCCGGCCAAGCTGCTCTTCGATATGGCGAAGCTGCGCCGGCGTCAGCTCGTGGTCGAATATCACGACGTCGACGTTCGTCTCGGCAGCGGACGCCGCCAGCGTGGCAATTTTGCCGGCACCCAGGAACGTCGAAGGGTCCGGCTTCGGACGCTCCTGCATCACGCGCAGCACGACCTCGGCGCCGGCGGCCTCGGCAAAGCCGGCGAGCTCGTCGAGCGAGCGCTCGGCATCGAGGCGACGCGCACGACCGGCGATCAGTCCAACGAGGGCGGCGCGCTCGCGCCCGGGGGGCCGCCCGCGCCGCACTACTCGCCGAGCCATGCCTGGATGTCCTCCCACGACACGGCACCGGCGCGCACGAGACGCGGCTCGGCGCCGGTGACGTCAACGATGGTCGACGGCGCGCCGCCGCGCGTCGGGCCAGCATCAAACAGGAGATCGACATCCTCGCCGAGCGTGCGCTCGACCTCGGCCGGATCGGCGGTCGCCGGCTGTCCGCTGCGATTGGCGCTCGTCGCGGTGACCGGGCGATCGGCGGCGCGGCAGATCGCGCGCGCGATAGCGTGGGCGGGAACACGGACGCCGACGCGTCCCGTGCCGGCGGCCACGCCGTGGGCCAGCGTCACGGGCGCGGGGATGAGCAGGGTGAGCGGACCGGGCCAGAATTTCGACGCCAGCCGCTCGCCAACCGGCGACAATCGACCGAAGCGCGCCGCAATCTGATCAGCGTCGGCGGCGATCAGCGGCAGCGCGCTCGCGGCGGCCCGGCCCTTCACGGCCATCAGCCGCGCGACTGCGTCCGCGCGGAACGGATCGGCCGCCAGGCCGTACAGGGTGTCCGTCGGCAGCGCGACAAGGCCGCCCAGTCGAATCCACTTCGCCGCTTCCTGAAGCGCGTCACGCTGCGGCGCTTCGGGGTCAACGAAGACGCGGCGCATGCCTTAGAAACGAATCCTGACAGTTTCCGACGTCACCACGTGAATGCTGTCGATGAAACGGATCTGATGCGGCTCGTTCTGCATGATGAGCGAGCTGGTGCGGACGCCGTCACCGAAGAACCGGACGCCCTTCATCAGCGTCCCGTCCGTGACGCCGGTCGCCGCAAAGATGATGCTCCTCCCGGGCGCGAGATCCCTCGAGCGATACACTTTCTTGAAATCGCTGATCCCCATGGCGCGGCAGCGTTCTTCATGCTGGGGTGTGGACACCACGAGACGCGCGAAGATCTCGCCATTCAAGCAGCGCATCGCCGCGGCCGTCAACACGCCTTCGGGCGCGCCGCCGGTGCCCATGACGGCATGGACCCCTGACCCCGACAGGGCCGCCGTAATGCCGGCAGAGAGATCGCCGTCCCCAATCAGCCGGATGCGCGCGCCGGTCGCGCGAATCTCTTCGATGAGCTGTTCGTGACGCGGCCGGTCGAGCACGACCACGACAAGATCGTCGACGTCCCGCTCGAGGGCCTTGGCGATTGCCTTGAGATTGCCCGCGGGAGGCGCATCGAGGCTGACGTTGTCCTTCGACGTGGGACCGACGACGAGCTTCTCCATATAGAGGTCTGGCGCGTGCAGTAGGCCCCCCTTCTCGGACGCAGCGAGCACCGCAATCGCGTTCGGCGCGCCGGTGGCGCAGAGATTCGTACCTTCGAGCGGATCCACGGCGATGTCGACTTCAGAGAAATGGACAAGGCCGAGGCTCTTGATGCCTTTCGCGTTGACGAGGCCCACCTTCTCACCGATGTACAGCATTGGCGCTTCATCGCGCTCGCCCTCGCCGATGACGATCGTCCCGTCGATCGGCACGGTGTCCATAACCGCCCGCATCGCTTCGACGGCGACCTCGTCCGACTTGTGGCGATCGCCGTTCCCCATCGCGCGCGCGCACGCGATGGCCACCTATTCGACGACGCGGAGAAATTCAAGTGAAAGATCAGAATCCATATCGTCCATTGAGAAGTCAGAAGTGAGCAGTCAAGAGTCGTCCTGCTGCTTACTTCTTCGTTCCAGGTTCCGAGTATTCCGCGTATGCCGGCAGTTCGCAGCGCGCCGGCCGGTCCGCACGATAACCGAGCAGGTAGTCCGCCTGCATCAGTTTGTGAATTTCGCGGGTGCCCTCGTAGATGACCGCACCTTTGCAGTTTCGATAAAAGCGCCCCACCGGATACTCGTCCGAATAGCCGTTCGCGCCGTGAATCTGGACCGCATCGCCGGCCGCACGTTCTGACGCCCCCGTGGCGAACCATTTGGCCAGCCCCGTTTCGCGCGTATTGCGCTGGCCTGTGTTCTTCAGCCAGCCGGCCCTGAGCCACAATGGCCGCGCCGACTGATAGTCCGACTCCATCTGCGCAATCATTTCCTTCACGAGCTGGTGCTGGCCGATCTCGACGCCGAAGGCCTTGCGATCTTTCGCGTAGGTCACGCTCGCGTCCCGGCACGCGCGGATCAGCCCTGTCGCCCCGGCGGCGACCGTGAAGCGTCCCTGATCGAGCGCGGACATCGCAATCTTGAACCCTTCGCCTGGACGGCCCAGCCGATTCTCCTCCGGGACCTCCACCTCGTCCATCGTGAAGTAGCCGGTGTCGCCCGCCAGGATGCCCCACTTCTCCTTCATCGGCCCGCTCGTAAATCCTTTAAACGTGCGCTCGACGATGAAAGCGCTGATGCCGGAGGGATCGCGCTGCTGCTTCTTTTCGGCGTCTGTCCACGCGAACACGAGAAAGTGGTCGGCGACGTTGGCGAGCGAGATCCAGCTCTTCTCACCGGTGATCACGTACCGGCTTCCTCTTTTTACCGCCGTTGTTTGGATGCCGCGGGCATCGCTTCCGGCCGACGGCTCGGTCAGGCCGTAGCCGGCGATCTTCAACCCCTGCGCCTGCGGCACCAGATACCGCTGTTTCTGATCCTCACTGCCCCACGCCAGCAGCGTGAGACCGTGGAGGCCGGCGTGGACCGACATGATCACGCGGAGCGACGTATCGACGTATTCGAGCTCCTCGCTGACGAGCCCCAAGGAGATGTAATCCATCCCGGCGCCGCCGTACTCGACGGGCACGGCCACGCCCAGGAGCCCGAGCCTCGCCATGCCGCCCAGCACACGCTCCCGATCGAAGTGGTGCTGACGGTCGTTCTCTCGGATGTACGGCGCGACGTCGCGTGCGGCCCACTCGCGGACCGTCTGCCCGAGCAGGCGCTGTTCGTCGGTGAGAGAAAAGTCGATCATCGAATTTGAGGATCTTAAGGATTTGATCCTTGAATCCTCAGATCCTTAAGCTACCACGATGCGCACGAGAGCGCCGCGTCAGCGTGGGCGGAAGGCACCTTCCGAGCCTGGTGGGAACCTACATGGCTGAGCCGTTGTTGACGAAACCGGCGGCGCCGCGGAAAGCTGCCGCCTATGCAGGTTTTCTGAAGAGCACTTCGCGCAGCTTATTGTGCAGGAGAAACGAGTCGGATACATGGAGTCCGCCAAATAATCTGATGATGTCGCGGTTGAGGAGGACCGACTGCCGTCCGCGCGCCGCGGGATACGATCGATACCTGAGACTCACGTCGGCGACGATGATGTACTTCGTATAGCGCGCGTCGTGTGCCTGCACCGTGCCGAAAAATCCGAGCAGCATCCCGTCTGGTCGCAGCACGCGCGTCAGCTCGGTCGCCACCGCCTGCGCCGACGGTTTGTCGAGATAGTCGATCAAATCCCAGCAGAGCACGCCGGCGACCGACCCGGTGGCCTGCGGGAAGCGGCCCTCGAGAAAGCCGGGCAACCGATCGAGCTTCCCTTCCCGGATGTGGCGATCGAGGTCCCCGAAGATGTCCTCAACGAAGATCTTGCAGCCGAGCTGTTCGCCGAAGAAGCTGACGTTGCTGCCGACGACCGGTCCGAGGTCGAGGAGCGCCGGCGAGGCGTTGGCCGTGAGCGAGGTCAGGAATTCCTGGAGCGCTTTGGTGGCAAAAACAGGGCCGCCGACGGCCGCCAATGGACTGGGCGACGGATCGGCGGCTGGTCGGCGCGGGGCGATACGATCGAGGAGGCCATGAGGCCCTTGCGGTCTAGTCTCCGTCAGGCTCCGGTTCGCTGCACCGGCGGGATGCCATGCGGCTGCGGGGCTACGGGGCTACGGGCTGCGGCGCGGCCGCCTTGACTTCAGGCTTCGCCAGCCCAGAGGCCGCCTGCCCGGGCTTGCGCTGCATGTCCACGCTGCCGCGGAAGTGCGCACCTTCGGCGATCGCCACGCGCGGCGAAATGACGTCGCCGTCAACGGAGCCGTTGTCGCGAATGTCGACTTTCTCGCTGGCCGTGACATTTCCGCTGACCTCACCGAGCACGATCACCGACTTGGCAAACACCTGGGCCTTGATGCGACCGTTCGGACCAATCGTGAGGACATGGTCGCGGAGTTGGATCGTGCCTTCGACGTGGCCTTCAATCGTGAGATCTTCGCTGCCGTTCAACTCGCCTTCGATGACGACCGACTTGCCTATGTTCACGATGTCTGTCTCCATGTGATGGCCGGCCTCCGGACGCAGCCTAGGAGTCCCCGCCGCGGTGATCGGCCCGGATGGCTGCGGCGCAGCCGCTGGTTGCCCGCTTACCGGGCGGACGCCTTCGTCACGTTTCCACATGTCATCCTCCGCCTGTGTTTTTCGTTGCGTCGAGTTTGCGTCGAGCGGGCGTCAGCGCGTCTTGCCGGGGCGCAAATGCGAAAACCAGAGACAGTATATGGAACGGCTCCGATCTTGTCTAGTCCTTTTGTTACCAAGGGTTACGGTAATGCTACAATGAACGGTTCACTGATGCGTGTCTATCTTGACTACAACGCCACGACGCCGCTCGCCCCGGAGGTGATGGAGGCGGTCGTGCGCGTCTCCCGCGACCAGTTCGGCAACGCGTCGAGCGTGCATCACTTCGGGCAACAGGCCAAAGCGGTGCTCGACGAGGCGCGGTTGGCCGTCGCCACGCTCGTCAACGGCGATCCCTCGGAAGTGGTGTTCACCAGCGGCGGCACCGAGTCGGACAATCTTGCGATCCGCGGTGCAGCTGGAATAAGTGACGCGCTCGAGCCAACCGGCCGTCGTCACCTCATCGCGGGCGCCATTGAACACGAGGCCGTATTGAACACACTGAAGGCGCTCGCGCGGCGCGGGTGGCGCACGACGCTCATCCCCGTCGATCAGGCCGGCGTCGCCTCGCCTGATCGCCTGCGGGAGCTCATCACCGACGACACGGTGATCGTGTCGGTCATGCACGCGAACAACGAGCTTGGCACCATCCAGCCGATCGCCGCGCTCGCGCAAATCGCGCACGAGTACGGCGCCCTCATACACACCGATGCCGTGCAGTCGGTCGGCAAGATTCCCGTCGATGTACGCGCGCTCGGCGTGGATCTGCTGTCGCTGTCCGCCCACAAGTTCAACGGCCCAAAGGGCGCCGGCGCGTTGTGGGTGAAGCGCGGAACGCGGATGCAGCCGATCCTGACCGGAGGCAAGCACGAACGCAGCCGGCGCGCAGGCACCGAGAACGTGCCGGCCATCGCCGGCTTCGGCGTCGCGGCGCAGCTGGCGGCCCGCAAGATGGCCGCAGAGGGTGCGCGGGTCGGCGCGCTGCGGGACCGGCTCGAAGCCGGCATCCTGGCGAGGGTGCCCGGTACTGTGGTCAACGGTGCGCCGCAGCTGCGTGTGCCGAATACGACGAACGTCAGCTTCGATCGGGTCGAGGCCGAGAGCCTCCTCATTGCGCTCGATCTGGAGGGGATCGCGGTGTCGACCGGGTCGGCGTGCTCGTCGGGCACACTCGAGCCGTCGCACGTGCTGCGCGCGATGGGGTTTCCTGCGCATCGAACGCAGAATTCGCTCCGATTCAGCCTGGGACTGTTCTCGACGGAAGACGAGGTCGATCGGGTCATCGAAATCCTGCCGCGGCTCGTCGACAAACTCAGGGGCCTCACGAGGAAGACAGTCCCTGCATGACACAGCACGCCACGAGGAGCAGGTCTAAAGAGCCGCGCTGCAACTCAGGTCTGAAGTCCTGCCTTGCACGTCGTGCCTTCGTGGTAAGCAGTCGTTCGAATTAGGACAAGATGCGGATCGTCGTGGCAATGTCCGGCGGGGTCGATTCATCGGTGGCGGCGGCCCTGCTCGCCGAGCAGGGCCACGACGTCATCGGTGTGTCGATGCAGCTCTATGATGTTTCCGGACAGACGGACGGCACCCGCACGTTCGGCAGCTGCTGCACGCTCGACGACCTTCACGACGCGCGGCGCGTGGCCGCTTCCCTCGACATCCCCCACTACATCCTGAACTTCGAGAAGCAGTTCGACGAGCAGGTCGTCTCGAATTTCGTCCACGAGTACGCGTCGGGCCGGACGCCGCTCCCGTGCGCCCGTTGTAACGGCGACCTGAAGTTCTCGACGTTACTGGAGCGCGCGTGCGGCTTCGGCGCCGACCACGTCGCCACCGGTCACTATGCCCGCGTCGAATACGAGGCCGCGACCGGCCGCTACCTGCTCAAGCGCGGCGTCGACCTGGCCAAGGATCAGTCCTACTTCCTGTTCTCGCTCACGCAGGAGCAGCTGACCCGCGCCCTGTTTCCGGTCGGCGATCGCCCGAAGGAGGCCGTGCGCGAGTACGCGCGGAGCCGGAATCTTCCCGTGGCGGACAAGCCGGACAGCCAGGAGATCTGCTTCATCCCCGACAACGACTACGCGAAGTTCGTCACGACGTATGCGCCGCACGCCGCTGACGCGCAGGGCGCTATCGTGGACGAAGGCGGCCGTCTGCTCGGCCGCCACGAGGGTGTTCACCGCTTTACGGTCGGCCAGCGCAAAGGGCTTGGGCTCTCGGGCTCTCCGGGGGGCGCGCCGGTGTACGTTCTCGCGCTCGACGCCGCCGATCAACGCGTGGTCGTGGGCCCAAGGGCGTCGCTCGAGCGGACATGGCTCACCGCGTCAGAGGTGAACTGGATGACCGGCGAGCCGTCGGCTCCCATGCGCGTCACCGCGCAGATTCGCCACCGCCATCGGCCGGCAGCCGCCACGGTGCGCTCGATTGGCGCGGGCCGCGCGACGCACGGCGGACACGCGGAGCTCGTGTTCGACGCGCCTCAGGTCGCCGTCACGCCCGGCCAGGCCGTCGTCTTCTACGATGGCGACGTCGTTGTCGGCGGCGGCTGGATAGACAGCTGACCCGGCAAGGGCTCAGCGATGTCGTCGAGGAAATGCTCGGCGTCGAGCGCGGCCATGCATCCTGAGCCCGCCGCCGTAATCGCCTGCCGATAGACGTGATCCTGCACGTCGCCGCAGGCGAAGACGCCGCTGACGCTCGTCTTGGCGCCGTCACGCGTGACGATGTATCCGTTTGCGTCGAGCCCGAGCTGACCGTTGAATAACGCTGTGTTCGGCGTATGTCCGATGGCGACGAACACGCCGCTCACGGGAATATCCGTCTGCACGCCGGTCTTGCGGTGGCGCACCCGCACGCCCGTCACGGCACCGCCAGGGCCGCCCAGGATCTCTTCGACCTCGCTGTTGAGCACCCACGCGATCTTCGGGTTCGCCCGCGCCTTGTCCTGCATGATCTTCGACGCCCGAAGCGCGTCGCGCCGATGCACGAGCGTCACCTTGCTCGCAAAGCGGGTGAGGTACATGGCTTCCTCCATCGCCGAGTCGCCGCCGCCGACCACCGCGATTTCCTGACCGCGGAAGAAATAGCCGTCGCAGGTCGCGCAGGTCGAGACGCCGTGGCCCATCAGCGTGCGCTCCGACGGCAAGCCGAGCAGCCGCGCCGACGCGCCGGTCGCGATGATGAGGGTTTTCGTCGTGTACTCGACGCCCGAGGTCTTGACGATCATCGGCCGTGCGCGCACATCGACCGACGAAACGTCATCCTGCACGATCTCGGCGCCGAACTTCCCGGCCTGCGCGCGCATTGCCTCCATCAGATCGGGCCCCATGATGCCATCCCGATGCCCAGGGAAATTCTCGACCATCGTCGTCAGCATGAGCTGACCGCCTGCCTCCAGGCCTTCGATGAGCAGCGGCTGAAGATTGGCGCGCGCCGTATACAGCCCCGCCGTCAGGCCCGCGGGGCCAGAGCCGATGATGATGACGTTACGAGCAGGTGGCATTGGATAGTCGAGTCATGGGTAATCGGGTAATCAATTGAGAGATTGACGGCAATCCGACAATCCACTTACCCGATTACCCAATTCCCGAGTCATAGATGTTTGTCGAGGGCCTTCTTCAGATCGTCTTTCTGCGCGAGGCCGACGATCGACTCGACGATCTCACCACCCTTGAAAATGAGCAGCGTCGGGATGCTGAGAATCTGGAATTTCATCCCGGTATTCGGATTGTCGTCGACGTTCAACTTGCCGACCGTGACCTTGCCGGCGTACTCGGTTGCGAGGGCATCGACCGTGGGCGCCAGGCGCTTGCAGGGGCCGCACCACTCGGCCCAGAAATCCACGAGAACCGGCCCGCTCGATTTGAGAACCGTCTCGTCAAAGTTGCCATCGGTAAAGGTTTGCACATTCTCAGCTGCCATCGTTTCTCCCTAAGCCCTATGCCTTGTCGGGCGTGCCGCTCGCGTTCGCAACGCACGCCCGTATATTTTGACGTACTCCTGGGCCGAACGGTCCCAGGAATGATCCTGCTTCATACCCGTGGCCTGAAGCGCCTCCCACTTCCGGCGGTTGGGGTACAGCGCCAGCGCGCGGCTGAGCGCCTCGAGAAGCGCCACGGGCGTGTAGGCTTCAAACACGAAGCCTGTTGAGGTCCTTCGACCCGGCACGTAGTCTGTCACCGTGTCAGCCAGACCTCCGACGGCCCGCACGACCGGCACCGTCCCGTACCTCAGACTGTACATCTGATTCAGGCCGCACGGCTCAAACCGCGACGGCATCAGGGCGATGTCGGCGCCTGCTTCGATGAGGTGCGCCAGCGATTCGTCGAAGCCGATCCGGACGCCGATCCGATCCGGGTGCGCCGCTGCCAGGCGCGTCCACAAGTCCTGATACCGCGCGTCGCCGGTGCCGAGCACGACGAAGGACGCGTCGAGTCGTGGAAGATCATCGGCCAACGCGGCAATCAAATCGAGGCCTTTCTGATCGACCATCCGGGAAATCATGCCGACGAGCGGCCGCCGTGTTGTGATGGTCGTGACCGGCAAGTGGTACCTGCCGAGCACGTCGGCTTTCGCGG
This sequence comes from Vicinamibacterales bacterium, assembly GCA_965229885.1. Classification (GTDB taxonomy): domain Bacteria; phylum Acidobacteriota; class Vicinamibacteria; order Vicinamibacterales; family CAVVIG01; genus DATLLJ01. The sequence goes on along the minus strand of CBDDJX010000003.1, from coordinate 1,664,420 downwards.
CAGCTTTGCCTGCCAGGTCGGCGGCGTTGTACGGCGCGGGCAGGAACGGATCCCGTTCCGGATCCCACTGTTCCGTGTCGATGCCGTTCAGAACGCCGACGAGATCGGCCCGGCGCGCCCGCAGCATGCCGTCGAAGCCGAATCCGAACTCCGGTGTCTGAATCTCGGCGGCGTATCGCGGGCTCACGGTCGTAATCATGCGCGCATCGTTGATGCCTCCCTTCAGGAAGCTGATGCGGCCCCAGTACTCCAGGCGGTCGATCGTGAATTGCTCCCAGCCGAGATCGAGGCGCGGCAGCCAGTCGGCGGCAAACAGGCCCTGATACGCGAGTTGTGAATCGTGACGATGCTTGGCGTGCCCCCAGTACGGGATGCGCCCCGTACCGCGTGTTCAGGTAGACCGGCGCAAGTCCCGCCTGCCAGTCGTGCGCGTGGCCACCGAGGGCGCCGCGCCGCGCCGGGCGGCAAACTCGAGCGCCGCCCGCACCAGCATCGCGAAGCGGCGGGGGTTATCCGGGTATTCCGTGCTGTCGACGCCGTACAGCGCCTCGCGATCGAACAGATCCGGGCAGTCGATGAGCAGCGCGCGAGCCCCATCCCGCAGATCGGCCTCGAAGAACCCGACCTCACGCACGCAGCCGCCAACCGTGACCGGGAAATGGTCGACGAGCGAGCCGGCGGTGACGCCGCGGTACCGCGGCATCGCGAGCGTCACGTCCCAACCGAGCCGCGCAAGCGCCGGCGGCATCGCGCCAAGCACATCGGCCAATCCGCCGGTCTTCGCAAACGGCACGGCTTCGGATCCGATCAGAAGGGCTGACCTCTTTCGCGGTGGCACGGATCAACTCTAATCCACGTCGGGGCCTCCCGCCGGCACCCCAACGCGCTCCCTTCCTGCCCCTCCTGCCCTACAATGCGTCTCGTGCCCGAACAGCCTCAACCGCCGCCGCGCCCCGCTCGAACCGAGCCACGCGAAGTCGTCGAACTCAAGCAGCTCAAGGCGTCCCAGCCCGAGCTGGCCAGCGCCGCCGACATGCAGATCGCCCTCGTCGACATGCAGCGCCGGGTACAGTCGCGCGTGCCGTTGCCGTGGATTCAGGTGGACAGCGAATGGGTCCGTACGCAGCGCGTCGCCGGACGGCCGATCGTGCGCTTCGCCGATATCCCGCTCGACTGGACCGACTTCCGGCTGACGCTGAGGCAAACCGCCGACATCCTGAGGCGACACGATGCGCTCGAAGCAGCCGATTACGAAGCGATCGTCCACCTCGGACGGGACGGTCACGCACTCGAGCCGATGGTGACAGAGTGGTACAACGCCACCTCCGGCGTGGACGGTGCCGACGTCCGCGATCGACTGCCGACCGGCGCGCCAGCCAACCTTGATCAGGTGCTCGTGCTGGCATTGCGCCCGTTCCTGGCGCGCTGCGCCGAAGCCCTCGCGCCGCAGACCGAGCTGTCTCCCTGGAACCACGGCCGCTGTCCGTTCTGCGGCTGGGAACCAGACTTCGCCGTCATCACGCCCAGCGCGGACCGACGCTTGATCTGCGGTCGGTGTGTCGCCGAGTGGTCCTTCGCGCCGCTGACATGTCCGTTCTGTTTGAACGACGATCGCGCGCGCATCACGTCGTTCGCGGCGCGCGACGGCCGGTATCGCGTCTACGCCTGCGACGCGTGTCGCCGCTATCTCAAGGCGTACGACGGGCGAAACGCGTCCCGACCGGTGATGGTGTCGGTGGATTCAATCGCGACGCTGCCGCTCGACGCAGCTGCGATGCAGCGTGGATACGTCGGATAGAGGTTCTTGGCTCTCGCTGAAGCCCTAAGCCTGGAGCCTGCGGGTTTACTGGACGTAGGCCTGGGCCACTGCCATCACAGGAGACACCGGCGACCCTGGCGATGACGCCACACTGAAGATCGCAGAGGTCTTCGCGGACAGCCAGTCGAACAGGTTGCGCGTTTCGCGGAAGCGACCGGCGCTCGACCTGGCGCCGAGCACCACGACGGCGACCTGTGGGCCGCCCTGAGGCAACCGGAGAAATGTGGCCAGGCAATAGCCGGACTTCGAGATAAAGCCGGTCTTTCCCGCCCTGACGTCGACATCCGGGCGACCCAGCAGACGATTCGTGCTGCGGAACGTGACCTTGCGCGGCCTCTTGTTGGAGGTCCGCACGGTGTACTGGGGTATCCGCATGACCGACGCGATGCGCTCGTCGTTGGAGGCGAGCGTGATGAGCCGCGCCATGTCGAACGCCGACGACACGTTGGCGGACAGGAGACCCGCGGGGTCGACGTAGCTGGTGCTTTCAAGTCCGAGTTCGAACGCCTTTGCGTTCATCCGATCGATAAAGCCGGCCGAACCGTACTTCGAGATGCGCGCAAACGCGCGTGCGGCGGCATTGTCCGACGAGATGAGCAGTAGGTGCAGCAGATCGTCGGCCGTCACCTTATCGTTCGCTCGCAGGCGAGTGGTCGACGCCCGGAACACGTCGCTGCGAGCGATGGTGACCGGCTCCGTTAAGTCGGGATTGTCTTCGAGGAACACGGTCGCCGTCATCACTTTCGTGATGCTGGCAATGGACCGCAGTTCTTGTGAGTTCTGTTCCCAGAGGATCTCGTTGGTCTCCGGATCGTAGATAATGGCCGCTTCCGCATGCAGATCGGGAACCACCGCACCGCTCGCGTCCGTCTTGTAGCGCGGGACCGCTTCGGCGCGTGACCTGGCGGCGGCGCGCGCACGCGCACGCGCAGCTCTACGAGTGCGTGAGCGCTCGGCGGAATACTGCGTGCTCGGCGTAACGGTTTGCGTGGGCGCCGCTGGCGTTGCAGCGGCCTTCGTCTGTGCGTCAGCCGGGGCGGCTATGCCGACGAGGCTCGCGAGCGTCAAGGGTCCGATCCGGAAAAGTAGATTCTTTTTCACCTGGCTCATCCGCACCGGACAATGATGTCGCTTACGTGTCGGCATTGTAAAGCAGAGAACTCCAACTCCGCAAGCAAATCATGGCCGCCTCAGCCTTCACGTCCTGCTACCGGAACACGCAGACTCCGATATGGGATCAGGACAGCGCCTGTAGCTACTTATCGGCCGGCCACGCTCCCGCACCAGTCGCAGAAGACGGGAGCAGGTGATGACAGAACGCGACCTCCAGGAATACAAGGCCCTCCGGGCGACGATCAGCCAGCGCGGCAGTGTACGGACGTGCGCATTCGTGGTCGGCCTGGCCGCCTGGGCCGTCGTCTCGCTGTCAACCGCGCTTGTCTCCATCCCGCTCGTCACGGTCCTGCCGCTGGTTCTGCTGGCAGGAACGTTCGAAGCGGTCTTTGCGTTGCACGTCGGGGCGGAACGAATAGGCCGATATCTCCAGGTGTTTCATGAGGACCGGTGGGAGCAGACGGCGATGGCCTTCGGCGCCCCGCTGGCCGGCACCGGAAGCGACCCGCTGTTCGCCGTGTTTTTTGGCCTGGCCACGGCGTGCAATTTCGTGCCGGTGTTGCTGGCTGAGGCGGTGCGCGTCGAACTCGCAATCATCGGCGGCGCCCACGTGCTGTTCATCATCCGCCTCGTCGTCGCGCGGCAGGTCGCCGCCCGGCAGCGCGCCGCGGACCTCCAACGATTCCGGAACATCAAAGAAAAAGGGGACGGGAGTCGTTTTACGAATCCAGAAAACTGACTCCCGTCCCCTTTTTCACTGAGCAAGGGCGATCGTCAAGAGCAGCGCGCGTTCTGTCCCGCGCCACGAGTCGGTGGTATCGAACGACTCATTCGGCGCGTGAGCGTCCGCGCCTTTCCCGCCGCCGCCAATCTGCACCGACGGAATCCGAAGCGTCGTGGGATAGTTGGCATCGCTCGAGCTGACGGTCGTCGTCGGCACGGCACCGACGGCGAGGGTCGCAGCCAGCGCCGCCTGCACGACGCCCGCGTTGACCGGAGTGGCGCCCGCCGGACGGTCTCCCACCAGCTCCTTCGTCATGGTCAGGACGCGGGGTTGATGCCACGGCGCATGCTCGGCCTCCAGCGCGGCGTCGAGCGCCTTCTGCAGCTGGGCATCGAGACCGGCAAGCGCCGCACGATCCGTCGACCGCAGGTCCACTTCCATCCAGGCATCGGCCGGGATCGAATTGACCGACGTCCCGCCTCCGATCCGCCCGACGTTGAAGGTCGTCTGCGAATCTGGCGCCACCTGAAACTCCGCGATTTTCGCAATTGCGCGGCCCAGCGCCCCGATGGGATTCGGCATGCCGAAATCGGCGAAGCTGTGGCCGCCCGGCCCCCTGACGGTCACGCGATAACGCCGGCTGCCGACGAAGGTGTGCGCCACCCCCATGCCGGTCCCGTCGATCGTCACAAAGCGATCGACCGTGCCCTTGAGCGTGTCGTCAAAAATCGTCTTGATGCCGCGCAGGTCGCCGAGCCCCTCTTCGCCCACGTCAGCCACGAACGTGATCGACCCCGGCGTCTGGACGCCCGCCTGATTCAGTGCGCGGGCGATGGCGACGAGCATGGCGAGGCCCCGGCCGTTATCGCCAATCCCCGGTGCGTACAGGACCGAGCCCTTGCGCCTCACCTTCACGTTCGTGCCCTCGGGAAAGACCGTATCGAGATGGGCGGCGACGACGATGTGCGGGTGGAGCGCCGCACCGGGTCGGTCGCCGAGGACGTTGCCGGCCTTATCGCCCCGGACGTTCCGGAGGCCTGCCTCCTGAAACAGCCGCTTCATTTCTTCGCCGCGCGCGGTTTCCTTGAAGGGAGGCGCGGCGATTTCGGTGAGGCGGATCTGGATCTCGATCGTCTGCGGCTCACTGGCCCTTGCCACGGCGAGCGCGGCTTTCACGGCCGGCTGTTGTGTCAGCGCGAATACGGCGCGGTCCGGTGATTCCTGCGCCCGGATCACCGACGCCGCCACGACGAACCAGACTACGGCTGTGAGCGCCACCCTTTTACACGCCATGCACCAAAATACTATCCAAATTGAGTGGCTGGGTATCCAATAAACGAACATGGGTTCGAAGGTTCAGTATTCTTCGGTCCAGGGTCTTAGTCTCTAGGTTCAGTTTTCTGTTCGAGATTTATGGCAGATGCGTTTACCAAGAATGGGCAAGAGAGTCCGGGCTCAGCGGCACAGCGATTGCTCTGCTCCAATACCAAAGGAGTGAGCGCTTCATGAGTCTCGTTCGGCTTCTCGGTTACACCACTCTCGCCTGCGGCTGCGTCATTGGCCGCTACCGCGAGGTGGCGTCCAGCCGCGAACTGGCGTACGTGGAGGAAAAAGGGCTGGCGTGCGGAAGTCACGGGCATCGCCGCAACCACACCGTGGTGACCGAGCGTCTGGCGACCGTGTCCCCTATCTCCGTCGTCGCCAAGGCGTCATAGTTCCCTAACTGGTCCGACCGGCGCGAGGGTCGGTCGCAGGTGTGACCGCCAGACCACACTATTCTCGGCTGTCTGACCCATTTTAGCGACACACCCTAACGCACGCCTACCTCCCGACCGAAACAAGACGAGACACACGATGTCCGTGCTTCTTAAACCGTATGACAGCGTCGGCGCAGGCCGCTCGGCGAGCCGCTTCTACCTGGCGGACTGCCTCGATGTATTCCGGCAGCTTCCCGCCCGGAGCGTCGACGTGATCGTGACCTCGCCGCCGTACAACCTCGGGATTCAGTACAGCCGCTACCAGGACTCCCTCTCTCCGGCGGCGTATCTCGAATGGACGAACCGATGGGTGGCCGCCGCGGCCCGTGTGCTGCGGCCTGATGGGTCCCTCTTCGTCAACGTGGGGGCCAGGCCAAGCGATCCATGGACGGCGCTCGACGTCGCGCAGGCTGTTCGGTCGCATCTGCGGATGCAGAACGTCATCCACTGGATCAAGTCGATCGCGATCGATCAGGAGTCTGCCGGGGCGGCCGCCGGCCTGACACGCGATCTGGCAGTCGGCCACTACAAGCCAATCAACAGCGATCGGTTCGTCAACGACTGCCACGAGTTCATCTTTCACTTCACGCCGCAGGGATCCACAAGCCTCGACCGGCTTGCGCTTGGCGTGCCCTACCAGGATCAATCCAATGTGGGCCGGTGGCGCGCCGGCGCGCAGGGCGTACGCTGCCGCGGCAACACGTGGTTCATCCCGTATGAAACGATCCAGCGGCGCGACAGGGATCGTCCGCATCCGGCCACGTTCCCGTCACGCCTCCCGGAACAGTGCCTGCGCCTCCACGGGCTGGCGCGCACCGAGGTCGTCATGGACCCGTTCACGGGGCTGGGCAGCACGGCGGTCGCGTGTGCCAGGGTCGGCGTTGGTTTTATCGGGGCCGATCTTGACGAAGCGTATCTGAAGATCGCCGCGGAACGGACTCGCGCCACGACTCGCCGCGAGCTTCCGAATGGTGGCACGGCCCGCATGCGCAAAGCTGATCTCCGCGACCGGCAGGCGCGTCTGAAGTCTTCCTAGAGCCTGAAAAGCCCGAAGCCGCCCTATGGCTGTTTCGCCGGCCCCGGTGCTGGCGGGACTGGCACCGCCCTCAGCACGTATTCCTTACGCGACTGAACGCTGATGTTCGGGCGCGTCACACGCACTTCAATCTTCCGGCGGCGCTGGGTGGGGTCGGGATTGCTCGAGTAGTAACCGAGCACGTAGTAATCGCTCGAATCCGCGTCGATCCGCTTTAGCGCCTTGTCGAAGTCGTTCATGTTGACGACGGCGATCCCGCCGGTATCCTCCGCGAGGATACGCAGGCTGTCCTGCGACTTGCGGACATAGTCCCGCCACTGCCGGGGATCCACCTGTTGATCGATGTCCGAGAGCGGGCCCATCAGACCACGCGGGTCGATCGTGTACATCGTGACGTTCGACCGATTCGCCTCTCGGGTCAATTCCCCCAGCATCGACCAGAGATCGCCGTCGCTGAAGACGCCGGAATTCCCCGTCGTGGTCCTCGGCCTATAGGTCCCGCCGCCCTCCCCCTGGATCTGCTGATTCAACGCGCGCAGCCGGTCGTTCTGGAGGAACGGCGAGGCCGAATCCATGAGCCCAAGGCGCGCCGCCTCGAACGGATTGAGGTCGTAACCATCGCTGACGTACACGAGGGCCTTCCTGCGATCGTGTACTTTATCCAGATCCTGAAGCACCCCGAAGACCGTTCTGAGCGCGGTATTAACGCGGAAGCGGACCTCGGCCGGCACTCCGGGGTTGTGGCCCGACTGGTTGATGACTTCATCCGGCCTCAGCTCGGAGCCGGTCATCTTCTTGATCGCCTCATCCAACCGCCGCTTGTCGTAGGTCATCGGCACGGAGATCGACGAGGGACCGCTCGAGACCATGCTGAAGAGGTCGCCGTCGTGAATGAGCTGCTTCGAGATCTTCTTGAACAGTTCGCGAACGCGGCCGCTACTGCCGAACTGCAGATGCAGATCGTCGATGAAGAACATGAAGATGCGGCCCGACACGTCGCTCACGGGCCGTGTCGGCGGTAGGACCAGACCTTCAGAGGCCAGCACTGGCGGTGGCGGCGCCAGGATGTTCGTAACGCGGCCGCCGTGGCTGACCGTCATTGACGAGATCTCCTGCTTCACGTTGTCCTCGAAGATCTCAAATTCGCCCTTGGTCAAATCGGCGACGAAGTTCCCCTTTTCGTCGCGGGGAATGACGTCGGTCGACACCAGATCGACCTGGATTTTAAAGGTCGGCTGCAGTGCGTCGATCTGGAGCGCGGGTGCAGCAGGCGCAGGCGTGCCGGCCTGCGCGCACAGGCCGGCGGTAAGGACGGCCAGCCAGGCCGCAGACCACACCCCCCGTATGTTCAATTCCATAGGGCCAATTATACCGTGTTCCTCGTCACCGTTCAGGGTTCGAACTATGAACCCTGAACTTGGGATTTGGGTCGTCCGCGTCGCCGCCTCCGGCGGCGATGGCCTAGCCGAGCCGGGTCGGCTTCTGCGGTGGCCGCAGCCGGCCCGGTGGGCGCCATCAGGTTGGACGCGACTGCAGGTTCCGCGGTCGCATCCAGGTCCTCGATCGCAATGGGAGAAGGCTCTTCCGCCGGTGGGACCATGGCCGGCGCAGCCTGGATCTCAGGCTGCGCCGGCTGTTCGCTCACGTCGGCGATTGACGCGGACTCCTCGGTTTCTGATGCCGCCCGGAAAGCGCGCTCCAGGCGCCGGCGCTCACGCCATCGCTCGGGCTCCACCGGCGGAGGAATGGGCGTGCGAGTGATCGCCTCCCAATCGAACACCACGTCGGGATTCTGCGCCTCGAGCGCGCGTCGCATTTCGGGATCGAAGGGCGAGCGGCCGACCTTGATGCCGGGCGGCGTGCAAAACCAGTACAGCACACTCGGCCTCGCCCTACCGCGACTCGTCGGCTGAACAAGCGCGACGTGTTCGTAACCCCGTTTGTCGCGCGAAAACTTGAGGTAGGCCACCCTGCGTGCTCGTTCGCCTATCGGCGCTTCTGCACCCGCGCGGGCTTCTTCGCGGGCTTCTTCGCAGGCTTTTTCGCGGGCTTCTTCGCAGGCTTTTTCGCGGGCTTTTTCGCGGGCTTTTTCCGCTTCCGCCCGCGGCGGGATGCACTCTTCGCGGTCCGGCGGGCCGTCCGGGTGCGCCGTGGCGCGACAGCGGGTGCCGCCGCACGTTCGCGCGAGGGGCCGCCAGGGACGTCGCGGCGGCGATGAGCAAGCGTGAAGCGAACCTGATCGCCGATGGTGTGGTAGCTCCAGATCTCGCCAACGTGAATCTGATTGTCCTCGCAGAGTCGGCGGGCCACGTCAACCATGCTGGCGGGCACGTACAGGTGGAACCGAACGCGCAGCCGGCCGTAGTGGGCCCACTGGGCGAGGGCCTCCAAATGGTTCACCGACTCGCCGGTTTCCACCTCGACGACGGTCTGCAGCCGATGACCACGTTCGGGCGACTGCAGGACGAGGTCGGGATACAGGGCCGACGCGCCGCTCCCGACCGGGACATTTTCCTCAGCTCCGGGGTTGATCCCCGCCTCGAAACGGCGCCGGTTCCTGGCCTGCAGCAGCCGGATGACACGATCGTGTTCAAGCTGCTCGCGGACCGGCCGTACGAGAATCGGGCTCACCAGACGCCTCCAAAGGGCTGCCAAGTCGAGATCAAACGCGGAAGTCTAGCATGGATTGTCAGTTACAATGCCTCCGTGCCGGTAGCCGCCGCCTCCATGGAAAATGATCTGCGCCTCGCTGAAGAACGCCGTCCCGAGGTCGGTCTCGCCCGCAGTCTGCCCGGAGCGCCCCACTGACCGACGCGGACGGCCGATTCCTCAGAGCGTGCCGGCGGGAACCGGTGGACGCGACACCGGTCTGGTTCATGCGGCAGGCCGGCCGGTACATGCGAGAATATCGCGCGCTCCGCGAGCGGTACTCGCTCCTCGATCTGTGCCGCACACCCGATCTCGCGACCGAAGTCACGCTCCAGCCCATTCGCCGCATCGAGGTGGACGCGGCAATTCTGTTTTCGGATCTTCTTCTGCCCCTCGAACCGATGGGCATCCCGTTCGACTTTATTCACGGCGAAGGTCCCTCGATTGAGCATCCACTGCGCAGCGAGGCGGACCTCGACCGTGTCCGGCGGTTCGAACCGCGCGAATCGCTCGCCTGCGTGCTCGACGCCATCCGTCAGATCAAGCAGGCGCTTGCCGGACGCGTCCCGCTCATTGGCTTCGCCGGCGCGCCGTTCACGCTGGCCTCCTACGCGATCGAAGGCGGACACTCGACGTCGTTCGCGCACACGAAAGCGTTGATGTATGGAGCGCCGGCGGCGTGGCACCGCTTCTGCGAACTGATCGCGGACGTCATTGGCGACTATCTGCTCGCGCAGGTCGAGGCCGGAGTGGATGTTGTCCAGGTGTTCGATTCCTGGGTGGGGGCGCTCGACGCCCGAGACTATCGTGAATTCATCCTGCCCCACATGCGGCGGATCTTCGAAAAGGTGGCGCCCTCGGGCGTGCCGACGATCCACTTCGGCGTCGGCACCGGAGCGATTCTCGGTGAACTGCGGGCCGCAGGGGGCGACGTCATCGGCGCCGACTGGCGCACGCCGCTCGACGAAGCCTGGGAGCGCATCGGATTCGATCGCGGCATCCAGGGCAACCTGGATCCCACCGTGCTGCTGGGCCCGCTCGATCGCCTCGTCGCGGCGGCCGACGACGTCCTTGAGCGCGCGGGTGGACGGGCGGGGCACATCTTCAATCTGGGCCACGGCATCCTGCCCTCGACGCCGGTCGAGCACGTGCAGGCGCTCGCACGCTACGTGCATCAGAAGACCTTACGATGAAGGGTGCGCCCGGCACCCGTATGGACCCGCATGATCGATGCTTAAGACCGGCGTTCTCTTGATGGCCCACGGGACCCCCTCGTCACTCGACGAGATGCCGGAGTATCTTCGGCTCGTTCGCGGCGGACGGCCGGCGTCTCCCGAGCTCGTCGCCGAGATGCAGCACAACTACGGCGCGATTGGCGGGCGCTCGCCGCTCACTGACATTTCGCTCGCGCAGGCGGCGGCCCTGCGCGCACGACTCGGCGGCGACATCCCCGTCAGCGTCGGTATGCGGAACTGGCAGCCGTTCATCAGGGATGCGCTCGGCGATCTCGCCGCGAGTGGCGTAGAGCGTGTGGTCGGCATCCCAATGGCGCCGCAGTTCTCCACACTCAGCGTGCAGAAGTACATTGACGCCGCGCGGTCGGCATTGCCGGCATCGTCGCCAGGGTCACCGGGTCTGCGGTTCGATCCAGCACGCTCATTCCACACGCATCCGCTCCTCATCGGCGCGTTTGCCGAACGACTGCGCGCGGCCGCTCCATCCGATGACGAACTCGTGGTGTTCACGGCGCACAGCCTGCCCACGCGAATCATCGAGGGCGGCGATCCGTATGCAGCCGAAGTCGCGGCGACCGCCCGGGCTGTCGCATCGCAAACGGGGGTCGGACACTACGAGCTGGCCTATCAGAGCGCGGGCCGGACCAGCGAGCCATGGATCGGCCCGGAACTCGGTGCGCTCATTCGCGAGCGCGCGGCGGCCGGCGGCCGGCGCTTTCTCGTCGCGCCGATCGGCTTCGTGTGCGATCACACGGAGATCCTGTTCGACATCGACGTCCAGGCCGCCGCCGGCGCCCGCGAGGCGGGCGCGACGCTCCGCCGGACCGAGTCGCTGAACACGTCCCCGGCGTTCATCGGGATGCTCGAGGAGCTGGTGCGGAGCATGCTGTGATCCGACCGCGAGGCTCTCCACGACATGTGAGCTCTCCACCGCGGAGGACACAAGGGCCACGGAGGGACAAACGGGACCACGGCTCTCCTTCACAGACGTCCGCGACAACGAACAAGGGAAGGGTTGTGATCTCCGCGCTCTCCGTGTCCTCCGTGGTGGAAATTTGTCATGCCGGTTGACGCGGTGATCGTCGGCGGCGGCATCGCCGGCCTTGCGGCGGCCTACGAGCTGAATCGGCGCGGCGTGTCGTTCGTCGTGCTGGACCGAGCCTCGAGACCCGGCGGCGTCATCGTCAGCGAGGAAGTCGACGGCTTCACGATCGACGCGGGCCCGGATTCCCTGCTGATTCAGAAACCGGACGGCATCAGGCTGTGTCAGGAGCTTGGCCTGGGCGATCGGTTAGTGTCCACGCTGCCGCCGCGGCTCGCCTTCATTCAGCGCCACGGGCGGCTGTATCCGCTGCCGGCTGCGTCAGTGCTCGGCATCCCGACGCGGATCGGCCCCTTCGTGGGAACCGGACTGTTTTCATGGCGCGGCAAACTGCGGATCGGCGCCGAGCTCTTCGTGCCGCGCCGAGGGAGCGCCAGGGGCTCGGATCGGTCCGCTGACTCCGCCGGTTCCGACGAGTCTATCGGGGCGTTCATCACACGCCGCTTCGGTCGAGAGGCCACGACGTACCTCGCGGAACCGCTGCTCGCCGGCATCCACGCGGGCGACGTCGATCGGTTGTCGCTCGGCGCGCTGCTCCCACGGTTTGCCGACGCCGAACGCCAGCATGGCAGCCTGATTCGCGCGTTTCGCCGCCGAGCGGGTGTACCCTCGGCGGATGGGGCGTTCAAGTCGCTGCCGGGTGGCTTGAGCGAGATGATCCGGGCGCTCGTCAACGCGCTGCCGGCCGGGGCCGTGCAGACGGATGCGGCCGTCGTACGCATCGGCAGGAGCGCGCGAGGCCAGGGGTTCCGCGTTGAGATGACCGGAGGCATCGCGCACGAATGCCGCGCCCTCGTCCTGTCGACGCCGGCGTACGTGACGGCGGCGCTCATGCGCGACTGGGATGCCGAGATCGCCCGTCTCTGTGCCGAGATCCCCTACTCGTCGATCGCCACCGTGGCGCTCGCGTTTCGACGGGAGGACGTCGCGCACCCGTTGAGCGGACCGGGGTACGTCGTGCCGCGCACCGAGAGCAGCGGCATTCTCGCCGCGACGTGGCTGTCGTCGAAGTGGCCGCATCGGGCGCCTAAAGGAACGGTGTTGCTGCGGACATTTATCGGCGGGGCGCGCGATCCCTTGGCCCTTGCGCAATCGGATGCCGAACTGGTCGCGCGATCGCTCGCGGCCATCCGACCGATACTGGGGATTCGCGGCGACGCCCTGCTCACGCGTGTGTACCGCTTCGATCGCGCGAGCGCGCAGCATGAGGTCGGCCATCTCGAGCGCGTGGCAGCCATCGATTGCCTGCTGTCCGCGCATCCAGGATTGTTTCTGACGGGCAGCGGATTCCGAGGCGTCGGCATTCCCGATTGCGTCGGCGACGCGCGCGTGACCGCCGTCAAAGCGGCGGAATGGGTTCAACGCGGTGCCGCCAGGAGCGCCACCACGGAGGTCACGGAAAACGAACAGGGGACGCGGTGACAACTAACGTGCAAGACAGAATTCAATGCCCTCCGTTTGCCCCCGTGTCCTCCGTGGTCGTGCTTTTCCTTCTGAGCCTCTCTGTAGGGCACGCCCAGGGCGTGCCGGCCGACGTGCCGTCGGACGTCGTCACGGTGCTGCAGCAGATCAAAGCGGCCGACAAGGGTCAGCTCGCCGTGTCAGAGGAGGACGGCCGTTTTCTTCGCGTCCTGGTCGCCTCGAGCGGCGCCAGGCGAGCGCTCGAGATCGGCGCGGCCGACGGCTACAGCGCCATTTGGATCGGTCTTGGCCTCAGGGAAACCGGCGGCCGGCTGATCGCTATCGAATACGATCCAGTGCGCGCCCGCAGCGCCGCCGAGAACATCCGCCGCGCGGGGCTGGCGGATATCGTGACGATCGTCCCCGGCGACGCGTTCCAGCAGATCCCGAAGCTCGCGGGCACGGTCGATTTCGTGTTTCTCGACGCGTGGAAGCGTGACTACAAACGCTTCCTGGATCTCGTGCTGCCGCGGCTCGACCCGCGCGGCCTCTTTCTCGCGCACAACGTCGTGAACAAGGAGACGGAAATGCGCGACTTCCTGGACGCCATCCACAATGATCCCAGGCTGCTCACCTCGATCGTGAAACCCGGGAACGAGGGGATGTCGGTCTCGGTGAGGATCAGGTGAAAGGTGAGGTCGCCAGATCCTCAAATTCAGGCATCATGAAAACTGTTCAGATCATCGGCGTCCCCCTTGACCTTGGCGGCAACCGCCGCGGCGTCGACATAGGGCCCTCGGCGCTCCGGATCGCCGGACTCGCCGAGCGCGTCGCCCGGCTCGGTTGTACGGTCGTGGACCGAGGCGATCTTCACGCCCCAATCCCGGAAACGCGGGAGTGGCGCGACGAGCGGCAGAAGTACATCCACGAGATCGCGACAGTCTGTCAGCAGCTGTACGAGACGGCCAGTCCGTGTCTGAACGAAGGCGCAATACCGCTTGTGATCGGCGGCGACCACAGCCTCGCCGCCGGATCGGTGGCGGCGGCCGCCGACTGGGCGCGGAACGCGCGGAAGCTGCCGATTGGCCTATTGTGGATCGATGCGCATGGCGACATGAACACGCCGGCGACCTCCACCAGCGGCTAACGTCCACGGCATGCCGCTCGCGGCCCTCCTCGGTCCCGAACCGTCCGATCTGTCGAACGTCGGCGGCTTCTCGCCGAAGGTGCTCTCCGCGCACACGGTGCTCATCGGCGTACGGAATCTCGACGAGCGCGAGAAAGTGGCCGTGCGCGACTCCAACGTGCACCTCTTCACGATGAAGGACATCGATCGCCAGGGCATCGCGTCGGTGGTCGAACAGGCCGTGAACCTCGCGGGCAACGGCACGGCGGGCATCCACGTGTCGTTCGATCTCGACGCCTGCGATCCGGGGATTGCACCCGGCGTCGGCACCCCGGTCAGGGGCGGTCTCGACTACCGCGAGGCGCATCTGATGATGGAAATCGTCGCGGATTCAGGCCTGCTCACGTCGCTCGATCTGGTGGAAATCAACTCGACGCTGGACGTCCGGAACCGAACGGCGCAGCTCGGTGCCGAACTGGCGGCTTCGGCGTTAGGGATGACGATTCTGTGAGCTGCTCTCGGCGAGCATCTCTTCGAGGGTCTCGACGAGGAGCACCAGCGAATACGGCTTCTCGATCATGCGGGTGCGCGGCCGCAGATGCTCGAGCTCGGCCGATTCGGACGGCACGCTTAAAAAAATGATCACGGGCACCTCGGCCGGCGTCGAGTTGACGACGTCGCGGCCCGATCCATGTCTGAGCCGCAGATCGACGACGGCGGCCACGACGCGGTTCTTCCTGAGCGCGTCGGTCCCTTCCTCAGCCGTTTCGGCGGTCAACACGACGAATTCCGTGCATCTCCAGGAACTTCACGAGGGGTCGCCGCACCGACACGTCGTCTTCCACGACGAGCACGAGACGGGCGGCATCCTTGGTCATGATTTTTGATGGCAGAACTACCGATCAGCTTTGTCCGCCCTCAGGCGGACAGTTTAGCGTGAATGAGACCACGTCCTGGAGAGTACAGTAGACTTCTGTGCCAACAACACTAACCACAGGGACTGGGTAGCTCAGTGGTAGAGCAGCGCACTTTTAATGCGCGGGCCGCGGGTTCGATCCCCGCCCCGGTCACACCACCGGAGTGGTCGCGTTGTCCGATGTCGTCGGCCGGTGGTGGTGGCGCGAGAACGCATGGAAGCGCCGGTGGCGCGATCGCGACGACGGCTGAGAGGGCGAACTGATGCGGGTCCTGGTCGTCGAAGACGAGCAGAAGGTCGCCAGCGCGCTGAAAGAAGGCCTCGAAGGCGAAGGGTACGACGTCAGTGGTCGACGGGACCGGCGAAGCCGCGCTCTTCCGGCTCAAGACGGATCCGGTCGATATCATCCTTCTGGATCTGCTACTGCCGGGCCGTGACGGCCTCCACGCGTTGCGGACACTTCGACAGCATGGGTTCGAGACGCCCGTGCTCGTGCTGACGGCGCGCGACACGCTCGACGATCGCGTCACGGGCCTGGACACCGGCGCCGATGATTACCTGGTGAAGCCGTTTGCGTTCGCGGAAGTCGTCGCGCGCATGCGTGCACTGCTCAGGCGCGGCCGCACGAGCGGCGCGACCCGGTTGAACGTCGCCGATCTGGAGATGGATCTCGTGGCGCGCAAAGTGACGCGCGCCGGCCAGAAGGTGGAGTTGAGGCGGACCGGAGTCGGCAGAGGCCCGTCGGCGATCCCGGCGTACGCCCGCTCCGGCGAGAGGCGCACTTTCGATGCGTCGAGCGCAGGCGATCGCTCGAGCAAATCACCCGCCGAGACACTCGGGTAGTCCCAGTACATGATCCCGATGGCGGACGGGAACCAGATCAGGAACAGGACGCACAGCACAACGCCCAGCCAGCGGTGCGCAAGAATGGCCAGTCGTAGGAGTGCGCCCGATGCGGGGCTCATATCACTAAAAGGTCTTGTTCCTGGCTGGCGCACCCTCGCGGAACTCGTGCGATAGCTTGTAGAAGCCCGCACTGGTGAGGGTGACGGTCACGTCGGAATCGCCCCGATTCTGCCAATACCATCCATGAATGCCGGAAAAGGGCGCCGTCAGCGTGCCAGACCCTTGGGTGATGCGGTCTCGCTTTTCGTAGCTTTCGGCATATCCCTGCGGCGCGCCGTCTGGCTCGGCATGAGCTTCGACGTTGACACGACCCGTTGCTTTCCACGAATACAACAGCGCATCACCCTTCTCCAAGCGGTACTTGTACTCCACATATTTACCGGGTGCGATCTTGAAATCGACGGTTTCCTCCTGGAACCCGCGATCACGCGGTGCGATGGCCGGAGCGGCGCCGCCGCCTGCAGCGGCGCGGTCGGCCTCCAGGGCTTCCACGCGCTGTGCGACATCGCTCATTGCGGTCAGCCCCAGCCACCGGCCGATGCCGAGCGGATCGACGCCATATTCGGCGGGCAACACGGCGATGACGAGGATGAGCCCCGCGACGAGCAGCGCCGCGCCGGCCGCGACGGCAAGACGCTCCCTTTCAATGATGACAGGGGTCACATGTTCTTGAATCGTCTCCATCATGCCCCCAGAAAGTAACCGGACACCTGGTACCCGACGAGCAGGAATCCGCATGCCATCAGCACCGCGTTCGTCACGAAGGCGTGCCGAAGAAACCCGCTGCGCGTCCGCCAGTAGCCGAGGCCCAGGAGCACGAAGGTCAAGGCAACGACCTGTCCGATTTCGACGCCAACATTGAAGCTGACGATGTTGGCGACAAGGCCATTTGGCGACAGCGCAAAGTCCTGAAGCTTGGTCGCGAGGCCGAAGCCGTGGAACAGTCCGAACAGCAGGACGGCCACGCGTGTATTCGGCTGGAAACCGAAAAAGCGCTTGAATCCGTCCATGTTGTCGAACGATTTGTACACGACAGAGAAGCCGATGATGGCATCAACGATGTATGGGTTCGCCCGAACGCCGCCCAGTACGCCGACGAGCAGCGTCACGCTGTGGCCGACCGTGAACAAGCTGACGTACTGGACGATGTCCGTCATTCGATACAGAAAGAAGATGACGCCGACCAGGAAGGCCAGGTGGTCGTAGCCGGTCACCATGTGCTTGGCGCCGAGATACATGAGGGGGCCGATGGCGGCGCCTTGAATATTCTGGAGGAACACGGCGTCCTTGCCCGACACGCCATGCGCGCCCGCCTCGCCGATCAGGCCTCCCACGAGCAGCGCAATAGTCATGGCGCCGACGACCATCCTTTGTCTGGTATCAGCCACGCTGATACCTCTGATGACAGACATTACACGACTCATAGATGGTCTCCCCCGACGCGAAGACATCGTCCGCGTTTTTCGCCTCCGTGGCCTTGAGGGCAATCTTCGCGGCATCGATCATCGCCTGCGACATCTTGATCCATTCGCCCTTGTCGACGGCGCGGCCCTCCATCATGAGCAGGTTCCCCGCTTCCGCCAGCGCGACGGCGCTGCTCTCGACCTCTTCCCACTCGGCGTCGCTCTGCGGGGCCCAGTTCTCGGTCCCGGCGACCGTCACGCTGGAGCCGACCGACTTGAACACCACGGTCGCGGCCGGCCCCACGATCCCCTTCATGATTTGCTTGATGGTGCCGACAGGACCCACGGGGCCCACGGCGGTGGCCACGGGATCCTCGAGGGGGGCCGAGTCGCGAGCGGCCCGGCCCGCGGCGATGACGAAGCCGATGCCGCCAAGAAAAAGGGCAACGCTTACGATGAAGAGCCAGTGAACAATTCGCATGTCAACGCACCTTTCGCTCGCCATAACGCAAGTACAGAGTCGGCACCACAAACATATTCAACAGCGTGGAAGTCGTCAGGCCGCACAGGATGACGATCGCCATGGGCGTCTGGATTTCGCTGCCCGATGCTCCGGCCGCAAACGCCAACGGGATGAGCGCCAGCCCTGAAGACATGGCCGTCATCAGAATCGGCACGAGCCGCTCGTGCGCAGCACGCTCGACCGCTTCGCGAAAACTGGTGACGTGTTCGAACTCCACCAGATGGCGGATGTGCGACACCAGCATGATGCCGTTTCTGGTGGCGATGCCGAACAACGTGATGAACCCGATCATCGACGCCACGCTGAGCACAGCGCCAGAGAGGAAGACGCCGGCGACGCCGCCAATAAGGGCAAGCGGCAGATTCAGCATGACGAGCAGTGCGTCCCTCGAGTTCCCAAAAGCCAACACGAGCATGACGAAGAGTCCCACGACGACCGCGGCCCCGAGGAGCAGCAAACGCTCGGACGCGCTCTGCTGGCTCTCGAACTGTCCGCCGTACTCGACACGATAGCCAGCCGGCATCGACACCGCCTGCGACACGGCCTGACGGATGTCGTTCACCACGCTCCCGAGGTCCCTTCCAGCGACGTTACACGAAATCACGATCCTTCGCTGGACGTTCTCGCGGAGAATCATGTTCGGGCCGGTCTCGCGGCGAACGTCGGCGAGCACCCGAATCGGCACGGTCTCCCCCGTTGGCGTGTCGATAGGCAGATCCGCGATGCGTTCGAAGTCCACGCCCGCATCGGCATCCAGCTTGACCACCAAATCAAAGGACGTCGCGCGGTCGAACACCCGCCCAACCGTTGTCCCCGCGAAGCTCGTCTCGATCGCCTCCGCCACCTCGCGGGCCTTGAGGCCGTAGCTGGCAATCGCCGTGCGATTCAACACGAACCGAATAACCGGGATGTCCATCTGCTGCTCGAGAGACAAATCGGCGACGCCCGGAACGGCGCGCATCGCGTTGCGCACATTTTCTCCGAGGCGACGGAGCGTCAACAAGTCGTCGCCGAACACCTTCACGGCGATATTGGCGCGCGTGCCTGACAGCATGTGATCGATCCGGTGCGAGATCGGCTGCCCCAGCGTCACGTTCGTGCCGGGCAGCACGGAAAACGCGCGCCGTAAGCTCGCCAGTAGCTCTTCGCGCGGCCGCTCGCCCTCGCGCAGACCCACGTCGATTTCCGCCGCTTCGACGCCCTGGACGTGCTCGTCGTACTCGGCTCGGCCCTGCCGGCGTGCGGTCGCCACCACTTCGGGCTCCATCAGCAGAATCTGTTCGACGCGGCGGCCGATCTCGTCTGACTTCGCGAGCGATGTCCCGGGAAGCGTGTTGACGCTGATCGTCAGGCTGCCTTCGTGGAACTCCGGCAGGAACGCGGTGCCGAATCGGAGAGTCGCCACGACGGCGCTGGCCAGCATCACCCCGCACAGTGCCATGACGAAGACGGGCCGATCGAGCGCATACGGCAGCAGCCGCGCGAAGCGCGCCTTGAGCGTGCGGGCGAGCCCGCCGTCGTGCCCACGGAGCACGGAAGCGCTGTTCGGCAGGAACGCAAAACAGAGCGCCGGGGTGACGAGCATCGCGACGACCAGCGACGTTCCCAGAGCGACGATGTACGCAACCGCGAGCGGCGTCAGTAGCCGGCCCTCGATGCCGGACAGGCCGAAGATAGGCAGGAAGACCATCACGATGATCACCGTCGCGAACACGATGGACGTTCTGATCTCGAGCGTTGCGTCGCGCACGATCGCCGAGGCCGGCTGCCGTTCCGCCGGCGGCTTGCTCTGGTTCTCCCGCAGCCGCCGTACCACGTTCTCCACGTCGATGATCGCGTCGTCGACGAGCGCGCCAATCGCGATCGCCATCCCGCCCAGGGTCATCGTATTGATCGTGGCCCCGGACCCGCGCAGCACCAGAACGGCGGCCACCAGCGACAATGGTATCGCCGTCAGCGTAATCGCAGCCGCTCGAAGGTTGGCGAGGAATACGAGCACGACGACGATAACGAGCAGGCCGCCGTCGCGGAGCGCCTTGATGACATTGGCGACCGCCACTTCGATGAAGTCGGACTGTCTGAAAATTCGGCGATCGATCGTGATGCCTTCAGGAAGCTCCTGCTGCAGCGCGTCGAGCTCACGATCGAGGCGGGCCGTCACGTCGATGGTGTTCGCTCCCGGCTGCTTCTGGACGCCGACGATCACGGCGGGCTTGCCGTTGCGGGATCCTTCGCCGCGCTTCAGCGCGGCGGCCTCTCGAACGTCGGCGACGTCGCGCACGAGCACGGATCGCGTGCCGCGCAGGCCGATGACGCTGTTCCCGATGTCGTCCACGCTTCTGACGCGGCCGATGGCCTGCAGCACGTATTCTTGAGGGCCTTCGGTGTAGATACCGGCGGACGTATTCCCGCTCGCGCCCCGCACGGCATCGAGCAACTCGGTCAGCGACACGCGATTCGCACGCAGCGCCTGAGGATGGGCGATCACCTGGAACTGTCGTTCCGCTCCGCCAATTGGCGTCACCTGGGAGACGCCACGTACGGCAAGCAACCGGCGTCTGACGACGGTGTCTGCAACGGTCCGAAGCGTCAACGGATCGTCAGATTCCGATGACAGCGCAAAGAACAGAATCTCGCCCATGATCGACGAGATCGGCGCCAGGATCGGGCGCTCGACCTGCGGCGGCAGCGAGCTGCTGACGAGCGACAGCTTCTCCGCGACGAGCTGCCGCGCCAGGTAAATGTCCGTCCCCCAATCGAATTCGACCCAGACGACCGAGATACCCACCGCGGTCGCTGAACGCACGCGCCGGACACCGGCGGCGCCGTTAATCGACGCCTCGATGGGAAATGTAACGAGCGACTCCATCTCGTCCGGGGCCATCCCGTGGCCTTCGGTCAGGATGGTGACCGTCGGCGCTGTGAGGTCCGGGAACACATCGACGGGCATGTCGCGCGCCGTCCAGACGCCGGCCACGAGCAGCGCCGCCGACATCAGGACCACCAGCCAGTGGTGGTCAATCGACCATTGAATCAGACGCTTCATGTGTGGCTCGTCGTGTCCTTAGTGAACGTGACCTTCCGCCGGCAGTCCGCTCGTGGCTGACGCGAGCTGCACTTCGTACGCGCCCCGCGTGACAACACGTTCGCCAGCCTTCACTCCGGCGCGAACGCCGATCATGTTGCCGTCGCGGACCGCCACATCGACGAACCGCCGCGCGAAACTCTCTCCGCCCGTTTGCACGAAGACATATGGACGACCCGCCTCGGTCAGCACGGCAGCCTTCGGCACGACCGGCAGACGTTGTGTATTTCCGGTGTAAATCACAGCCGTACCCGTCTGGCCAATCAGCAGCATCCCGTTGGGATTCGCCACTTCGACCTGGATCAGCAGCGCCCGCGTCCGCGGATCAATCACGCCGGCGTCGTGGACGTGATCGGGATCGAGCGGGATGGGGTCGGCCCGGCCCGGCATTTCGAGCGACAGGCCCGTGATTGCGTGGGATAACGGCGCGTCGCTTGCCGGGAGCTGGGCCTGCAGCTCGACCCGATCCGTGCGAACGATTCGGAACAGCGGCGCCCCCTCCTGGTATGACGCGCCAAGGACGGCGAACACTTCCACGACGCGGCCAGCAATGGGCGCCCGAAGGACGAACGAGTTTCCAGAGGCTGCGCCACCCCCGCTGCCCAGTACCTCGTCGCGTTGCGCGAGCCGCGCCTGAGCGGCCTTGAATTTCGACTCGGTCACTCCCACCGCCCGGCGCGCTTCTTCCACCCGGCGCGCGGGGAGCGCGCGTTCGGCGAGCAGCCGCTCGGCGCGCGCCAGATCGGCGCGCGCCGCTTCAACCGCGCTTCGCGCTTCGGCCACGCCGGCCTCGAGCGTCGCGCGATCCGCGCCGTTCTCCGAGAGCCGCGGTTCGATGCGACCCAGTGCCCGTCCGGCGCCGATGCGGTCGCCGACTGACGGCAGCGCCGTCGCCATGTACCGTCCAGCCGCCGGTGCGCCGACAAAGGCCTCACCCCCGGTCACCGGCTCGATGGTGGCGGGGATTCGCATCGCCGTCCGAACATCCGCCTCGCCAACCGTCGTCGTGGCGAACTCGTTCGTCCACTGCTGCTCTTTGAGATAGCTGATCCCGGAGGCGTCGTCGAGTGGACGCTTTTCTGCGTCCGCAACGGCACCGGCCTCGTCGGTGAACACCGTGACGAGGCCGAGATCGTGTCGATCGGTCAGGCCTGGCGCCTCGACATCCAGCGCCCATCGATATCGACCCGCCGGCGGTAGCTTCCCTTCGACACGAAACGCGCCCGGCCGAAGCGGATCCGAGCCGGCGAGGACGACCGGCGAACCTCCGGCTTCCGGGGTCATCTGGATGTTCGGCCGCCCGGCGTTGAGCGCGCTGAAGTCACCGAGCCTCGTGAGGTGCACGGCAAAGCGCACCGTCTGACCGGCGACGAGCGGCGGGTGCTCCATGAACAGCTCGGTCTTCTCCGTCCAACTGGTCACAGCATTAGTCACATTAAGGGGTGGGACTTCTGCCGCAGTCTGCTCATTACGGCGAGTGCATCCAATCGACAGGCAGCCCGCGGCAACGATCAACGTGGCGACGTGTCTTACCTTTATCACGGGATCTCCCATCCGCTGACGTATTCGAGCTCGATCTCCGCCCGGCGCGCCGCGACGTCCAGTGTCGTCTGCCGCAGCTCGGCGAGGGACGCACTTCGGTACGCGTCGAGCAATTCCAGAATGCCGCGTTCGCCGGCTGCGTAACTGACCTCCGCGATGCGCTCGAGCTCGGCGCTGCTGGCCGCGGCCGCACGATAGCGATCGGCGGCCGAACGCCGCTCGACCGCCGCCGTTCTCAGGGCGCCGAGTTGCGCGCGAATACTCAGGCGTAACGCATCCAACTGCGCTTCAGCACGGCTGCCCGCGGCCGCAGCGAGCGCCCGCTCCGGACCTCCGCGATCGAAGAGGGGAATCACGGCCTGGATACCGAAGACGCCTCCCACGTCGCCTCCCAGCGCGCTGGAGGATTTCGCTCCCACGATCACTTCCGGCTCAGGAATGGCGCGCCGGCCGGCGGCCCTCAGGGCGAATTCCGAGGAGTCGATCTCGTGGCGAAGCGCGATCAACTCTCCCCGTGCGCCCTCCGCGCGCGTGATCAGCGCCTCGAGTGAAGGCAAGGCTGTCGTGCGCGTTGTGGCCACATCGGCTGCGACAAGGCTGGCTGGATCGATCGGCCCGGCGAAGAAGCTGGCGAGTGCCCCCTGCGCGCGGGCGCGCTCGCTCGCGGCGGCCACGCGATCCGCTTCCAACTCGAGCACTTCCCGCTCCGATCGGAGGCGATCGAAGCCAGCGCCTTCACCCGCCTCCTCTCTTTTCGCCAATATGTCGGCGAGTCCCTGCAGGCGGTCTCGAGCGCGCACCAGCTCGCGCTCGCGCGTCTGCGATCCAGCAAGGTCGGCAAACGCCAGCCGCAGATCCGCGCGCGTGCGCCGTATCTCGTCATCGGTGCGGCTGGTTGCGGCATCCACGAGCGCCAGCGCCGCGCTCTTTTCGAACCCGCGCCGGCCGGTGATCGGCAGCCCCTGCGCGACGCTCGTGATCGTCTCCCTGATGCCGGCAATGGATTCGCGATCGAACGTCACCCGCGGATTGGGCCACCGTCCCACCATGAGCGCTTCCGCCCGAGCCAGATCGATCGCGCTGCGAATCGCCCGGATGCGCGGGCTCTCGCTTGACAGCCGCGCCAATGCGTCGGCTTCCGACAGAACCGTTTGGGCACCAACAAGAGCGCTGCCGCACGACAGTGCTAACAGGGCCGGCGCCGCGCACCACACGCGTGTTCTCATACGACTCCTTCACATAGATCGTCCATGAACCGGTCGATTCCGAACGCTAGGATCCGGTCCACGTCCCCTGGCCGCGGGCCGAAGGTCAGGCGGTTCAGAGCGTGAAGCGCCCGGGCCCGCCGGTCGAGTCTGGCGTAGCAAGTAGATGTGGTCCGCGGGTGGGTTTCCCGGCCGCCGCCAAGCTGGCAGCGCCGATCATTGCCAGAGTCACGAGTCGCTTCATTAGCACCCCTCCCATGTTACCGAACAGACGCCCACGGTGTGGCACTGTTAATTTGCCCGCATGACCAGCCCCTTCAGGCCCCACCAACCGCCCCGCCGCCGCAAGGATCCGGATCGCAAGCCTACGTGGGCTGAGACGATAGCCGACATTAGTCGCGTTGAGGTTGACGGAAGACCCGTTCTCGGACACGCCCCCCGGCCACAGCCACAGTGATTCTCCTGTGGCAAGGCCGTAACGACCGAGATCACGGCGCGCGGCCCGCAGGGCGTGGCCGCTTACAGGTTGATCCCGCGCGAAGAATTAACGGGCAAGGCCAGAGGCTGGTTCGCGGGGAGTGGGGTCAAAGGCGTCGTGGCTTTACGAATCAGCCTGACGGTTATCGTCGCGGGTTTTCTGTTAACCTGGGCCCCGCGAATGTCGGCTATCGACTCAGGATCTACGGGGCGAGGTTGACGCCGTTTGAGGAAAATAGATTTACGGCTGAGAGCGAGGCGAAGGGCCAGGCGCTGAATCAACTGAGAATTCAAGATCACGAAGGCCGAACCGTCCGGAAACAGCTGTTGCCCATGTCCCCGGACTGATCTGTTACCTAATCTTCCCGGCCGTTCATCTGTCCGCGCCAGGCGCTGTTCCATGGTCGACCGAGGCAGGATGCCTTGACTTTTCCAGGATCGTGCCGGCGCGTACTGACATAATATCCAAGCTTCAAGAAGGGAGGCATCTGATATGCGTAATCAGTTCGGAGGCACGATCAAGAGTATCGTCGTGGCCGCCGCGGTAGCCGCTGTTGCTATGACGGCAACTTTCAGGATCGCTGAACAACCTTTGGCTGGCCAAACGCGAGAGTATCGCGCCCCGCGAACGCCTGATGGCAAGCCCAATCTGAGCGGCGTCTGGCAGGCCCTCAATACCGCGAATTGGGACCTATTGGATCACGCCGCTCGACCGAGTCCGGTTGTCGCGATGGGCGCACGTGGCGCCATCCCAGCCGGCCTCGGGGTGGTAGAAGGAGGCGAGATCCCATACCGGCCAGAAGCGGCTGCCAAGAAGAGTGAAAATCTCAAGACCTGGCTAACCCGCGACCCTACGGTCAAGTGCTACCTGCCGGGCGTGCCGCGCGCCACCTACATGCCATTCCCGTTTCAAATTGTCCAGGGGCCGGACCAGATCCTAATTGCCTACGAATTTGCCAACGCCAGCCGCGTGGTGTTCATGAACAGAGGGCAGGAAAGCGCCTTGGACACCGACACCTGGATGGGGTGGTCAAAAGGCGTGTGGGAGGGCGAGACCTTGGTCGTCGATGTGACGAGCTTCAACGATCAGACGTGGTTCGACAGCGCTGGTAACTTCCACAGCGACGCCTTACACGTCGTTGAACGGTACACGGCCACTGGCCCCGATCATCTGATGTATGAAGCAACCATCGAAGATCCGCTCGTCTTCACTCGTCCATGGAAGATTCGCATGCCTCTTTATCGCCGCATTGAACAGAACGCGCAGCTGCTTGAGTTCAATTGCGTGGAGTTCGCGGAAGAGCTGATGTACGGTCACCTACGGAAGAAGACGGGACAGTGATTTCGTTAGGTCAGCCATGAGGCCCCAGGTTCCACCTGTTTCTCGTCGCGCGCCCACGCGGGTCGATTACACCCGTGCGCGGATAGACCGATTCCAGGGGCGCTCCATGGTGATGTCGTCCCTCGGGATCGCGGCGACCGAGCACCCGTTGGCATCGCAGGCGGCGGTCATGACGCTCGCCGCCGGCGGTCATGCGGTCGACGCCGCGATTGCCGCGAATGCCATGATGGGCGTCGTCGCGCCGATGATGAACGGCGTCGGTGGCGATCTGTTCGCGATGGTGTTCGACGCGACAACGGGTCGGCTGCACGGCCTGAACGCGAGCGGCTGGGCGCCGGCACACGTCACGATCGACGTTCTCAAGGCGCACGCGTTGACCGAGATGCCTCAAAGCGGCGTCCATTCCGTCACAGTACCGGGAGCGGTAGCCGGCTGGGCTCTGTTGAGCGAGCGCTTTGGCCGCACGCCCTTTTCCCGACTGCTCGCGCCGGCAATAGCCGCCGCCGATCGTGGTGTGCCGGTGTCGGAGCTCACGGCTCTCGAATGGGCGAGTAGCGAGGCCACCCTCCGGGCGCATCCCTCGGCAACCCGCACGTATCTTCCGGGCGGCCGAGCTCCGCGAGTGGGTGAGGTCTTCAGGAATCCCGATCTAGCGGGGACCTATCAACGAATCGCGGAGGATGGACCGGTAAGCGTCTACCGGGGACAGATCGCGGAACGGATCGTGGCCTGTGCCCGCCAGCACGGAGGACACCTCGATGCCGAGGATCTTGCCGCGTTCGCCGCCGAATGGGTCGAGCCGCTCACGACGGTGTATCGGGGCTGGCGGGTTCACGAGCTGCCACCAAACGGCCAGGGCATTGCCGCGCTCATGATGCTCAATATTCTCGAGAACTTTCCGCTCGCGAGGTATGGCCATAATTCCATCGACGCGCTCCACGTGATGATTGAGGCAAAGAAGCTTGCCTACGCCGATCTCGACCGTCACGTCGGCGACCCCAGATGGACGAGCATCCCGGTCGACGCGATGCTCTCGAAGCCTTACGCGGGCACGCGCGCCAGCCTCATCGATCCGCTCCACGCGAACGAGGGTCGTTCGTCAGGCACGTTGCCCATTGACGGAGGCGACACCACGTATCTGAGCGTCGTCGATCGCGACGGCAACATGGTGTCGCTGATTCAATCCAATTTCGCAAACTTCGGGTCGGCGCTCGTGCCGGAGGGGACTGGCTTCGCCCTGCAAAACCGCGGCGGCCTTTTCACGATGGACCCCGCCCACCCCAACGCGCTCGCGCCGCGCAAGCGACCCTTTCATACGATCATTCCGGCGTTCATCGAGCGGGACGATGTACGGATTGCGTTTGGCATCATGGGTGGCTGGAATCAAGCGCAGGCGCACGCTCAGTTTGTCTCCAACGTCGTCGATCATGACATGAACATTCAAGCGGCCCTCGAATCGGCCCGGTTCACCAAGCTCAGCTTCAGCGGCTGTGACGTGGTGCTCGAAGCGCGAGTATCGGACGCCGTGCAGCACGGCCTCTCGCAGAAGGGCCACGAACTGGACGTGCGCGGTGAATTCTCGAGCATGGTCGGCGGTGGCCAAAGCGTGATGCGTGATTTTGCCGCCGGAGTCAACTACGGCGGCTCGGATCCCCGGAAAGACGGGGCCGCGGTGCCGGAGCCCTTGGTGAGCTGACCGCATGCAAAACCGCTGGATTCAACTGCTCCTCGGCGTCACCTGCATGATGATGATTTCGAGCCCCCAGTACGTGTGGGCCCTATTCACGCGGCCGTTCACCGATGCGCTCGGCGTGTCGCTGGCGCAGGTGCAGGTGACGTTTTCGATCCTGATCGTGGTGCAGACCTTTCTCGCTCCGTCCCAGGGGTATTTGGTCGACCGCTTCGGACCGCGAGTCCTGTTGTCGTTGGGTGCCGTCCTGACCGGCCTGAGCTGGGTGTTCGCCGCCTCCGCGAACTCGTTGCCCGGGCTGTACCTGAGCTACGGCCTGCTCGGCGGGCTTGGCACCGGCATCGTCTACATCGGCGTCGTCGGGCACATGGTGCAATGGTTTCCCGACAAGCGGGGCTTAGCCACCGGGTTGGTGGCGGCCGGATACGGCTTCGGAGCCGTGCTGACGACGTTTCCGATCGCCCGCATGATGGAGACGACGAGCTACCAGCACGTGTTGCTGGAGTTCGGGATGATCTTCGGTGTCGCTGGGCTGATTGCCGCACAAGGCCTCCAACGCCCTGACTCCGCCTGGGTGGCGTTGCAGCGTGAGCGCCCCCGCCGCCCGTCTCAGCCGGAGAGTTCCCGGAGCTTCACGCCGCAGGAGATGCTGCGGACGCCGATCTTCTGGCTGATGTTCCTCATGATGACGATGATGTCAACCAGCGGCCTCATGGTCATTTCGCAGAAGGGCGCGTTCACGCAGGATTTTGGTCTGGTCGAAGCCTTCGTGTTCGGGTTGCCGCTACTGCCGCTCACGCTGTCTATCGACCGAGTCACCAATGGCCTGACCCGGCCCTTCTTCGGATGGGTCTCCGACCGCATTGGTCGGGAGAAGACCATGTTCATCGCCTTCGGCCTTGAAGGTGTGGCCACAATCATTTGGCTGCTTTTTCGCAACAATCCCGTGGTCTTCGTGGTGATGTCGGGCGTCGTCTTCTTCGGCTGGGGCGAGATTTTCTCGCTGTTCCCGTCGACGTTGACAGACACGTACGGGACGCGCTACGCCACGACAAATTACGGGTTCCTCTACATGGCGCAGGGAGTGGGCTCGGTCCTGGGGGGGCCGGTTGCGGCGCTTCTTCACGAAGCCACCGGATCGTGGATCCCGGTGTTTACGGTCATCATCGGGATGGATTTCGCGACAGCGCTGCTCGCGTGGTTCGTTCTCAAGCCCATTCGGGGCCGCTGGCTGGACCCCACAAGCCGACTGCAATTGGGGTAGCTCCGTGTGTCCTGTTTGACGTCAGACGCGAGTCGATCGTCCTCAAGCACGTAGCACTTCCCTCGCCCAGGTGCGAGATCGAACCGGGCGCCGACCTGGCCATCGCCGCCAACACCCGCCTACCGCTCGTGGGCCAACACTTTTTTCATTGGAGGGCGCCCACCTTTGTACCTACGCGGTAGTCTTGCGAAGGGTGGTTCGAGGTTGAGCGGCTGATCAGCCTTGCGACGGTCAAGCGTCCACCGCCCATCACGACCAATCGACTCGGCGAAGGTCGAGAGCAATGCGGAGACGTCAGGGAGGAGTTCGCGACGCTCGGATACGATATCGCGGTTCAGGTGCGTAGAGTCAGACCCGGAAGGTCGAGACCTTCGACGACTGCCGTCCACGTTTCGCCTGCGGCGATTGGATGCGAATCAGTCAGCGTTCCGGAGCTGACGAGATCTCCGGCAGCCAGCGGCTCGGCAGGCTGCCGTCGTGAAATCGCCGAGGCGAGCTCGCCCAAACACAGAGCAGGACTTCGAAGGGAATTCCTTCCCAAACCCCGTCTCACGACCTCGGCTTGATCCCCTTGAACATCAACCGCTGGACGCGGCTGCCTCCTCGTACTTCCACCGCGTAGAGATTGCCCCTCGAGTCTGTCGCAAGATGGTGGACAGCATGAAAGTCCCCTGGGGCTTTGCCCTCCTCGCCGAAATAGCCAACTTCTTCAAGCGTCTGGCGGTTGAGGATGTGGACGTGCCCATTCCCCTGATCCGCTGAGTATATGAAGCGCTGCTCCGGGTCTTGCGAGAAGGCAAGTCCGCCAGTCGTCATTGCGTTCTTCGATGTCCGAGCCACGAATCCCTGCTTGAGGTACTTCCCGTCGAGCGTGAACACCTGGATGCGGCTATTGCCGCGATCGCCCACATAGACCAGGCCATCGTTGGAGATCTTGATGGAATGCACGATCCCGAACTGCTGTGGACCGGGGCCGTCCATGACGCGAGGGGGCGCGGGCGTCACCTTCGCGGGGGCGTTGCCGAACGCGCCCCACATGCGCTTGAATGCGCCCGTGTCGGCATTCAAAACGATCACTCGCTGGTTGCCGTACCCGTCGGCGATGAACGCCTCGTTGGTCTTCTGATACACGACCATCTCGGTGGGCCCGTTCATGTTCGTAGTGTCGCTGTTGCCCTTGCTCGAATCGCGATGACCGAATTGCCGAATGAACTTTCCCTCGGTCGAGAACTGGAGCAGCATGTCATCCGATCGCGTAGTCGCTTTGATCTGCGCGGCCGGATTGTTCCCGGCGATCCAAACACGGTCTTTGTAATCCACGTGAATCAGGTGTTCGTTATCGGGCCACTCGTAGGCGTCGGACGGCCCGCCCCATGCCCGGACAAACACCCCGTTCTTGTCGAACTCCAGCACAGGCGGCGCCACCCGATCCCTCTTCTCGACCGGCAGGGTCCGCGGGCGCTGGAGAACCCATACGTTATCGTGGCTATCAACGCTGACCGACGCCGGGTCGCCCATGATCCAGTTATTGGGGAGCTTCGGCCATTCGGGATCTACCTGGAACGTGGGTACTCCGTCAGCCGCTTTTGCGCCCCAGGGTGCCGCGCGAGTCAACGTTCCATAGCTCATGCCAACGCCGACGACTAGTGACATCACGGCGAGAGCCGCCAGCTTCCTCTTCGTCATACGCGTATCTCCTTCGCGCACAATAACCGCATTCCGAGGGCGATGCTGGTACCGCGAGTTCTGGGACGAGCAGAAGCCCGACCTTATCTTTCCGGGTTAACGGCTCAGCGGGGTTTTTCGAAATTGTCCATACAACAATTCTTCAACGAACTCGATGCACTTGAATTCGAACAGCCGAGCGTTCTTCTCCACCCGGCGGTAAAGCGGCATGCTTATCTTCCACGGGCGCGTGAAGACGTTGGGGTCCTCGATCGTGGCCTCATACTGGAGGAGGTCTGGGCTGGTCCGGGTGTAGCGTTCAGTGACCTTCAGCGCGTCGCTGTGGAAGTTGCCCGCGCGATCGAACCAGGTCCGATCGTTAAACGAGTTCGCCTCGACGACGAATGTATCGCCTTCCCAGTGGCCGACCGATTGCCCCATCCACGTGTTGACGGGCGCCGGGCCGGGGTCTTCCAGATATATGTTCCGGACCGCTTCCGCGTATTCATACGCGATGAAGAACGCCTGCGTGCTCTGAAGGATCTGGAACGGGTAGGGCATGTACGTGGCGCGCGGCACACCCGGAAGGTAGCACTTGATTTCCGGATCGCGCTCAAGCCAATGCGCCTGGTTCTCTTTCTTCTTCGCGGCGGCCTCGGGCTTGTACGGAATCGCTCCCCCTTCGACCACCCCCAGGCTGCCCGGCACGGCGCCCACTGCGCCGAGCGCAACGACCTTTGCCGCGGGGATGGCACCATAATAGGGCCCTGGCCGAAGGGCCATCGCCGGCCTGGCGACGTGTGCCTCTAAATCGAAGTTGGCCTCGTTCAGCGCCTGCCAGATCCCGTTCATGTCGGGGTGGCCGTCGGCGAGACGCGGCACTTGGTAGGCTGGCGCCTGGCCCGCCAAGGGGATGGTGAGCGCCAGGATGGTGGCGGCCGCCCCAGACGTCAGAGCGACACGCACTTGTTTCGACCGGTTCGTCATGTTGGGCAGCTCCTTGCTGTGATGAGTACGCCGCCAGTTGCGGACTTGGCCTTTCGGCGCTTGATTTCCTGTGTGCCCACGCCCCTCCAGATGTCCGTGCCTCCGGGCAAAGCAAGAACACTGCCTTGTAGGGAGCCCGCAAATACCAGCCAAGCTGGCCGTCCGCGTTCGGTCGATTCCTTCATGATTGTCATCTCTGAACGAAGACCAAGCCATAAATATCTGGCGGCAGATACGGCGGAAGCTTACCATGAATCGTGCGTCGTCAAGTGCGACGAGATGATGTATCATCCCCTTCGGCGGTCAGGCGTCTGGGGCGTGACGGGGTACTGTGACGGATGTGGTTTTCGGTAGCTTAGTGAGAAGAATTCAGGAGGCTAATGCAATGCGCGCAAAGTTAGCAGTCGCCGGTCTCGGGTTGCTGTTGAGCGGAGTGCCATTATTGGCACATCACGCGTTCTCGGCGGAATTCGACGACAAGCGCCCGGTCAAGTTTAAGGGCGTGGTCACGAAGATGGAATGGATCAACCCGCACGCGTGGATTCACATCGACGCAAAGAAGCCCGACGGGACCGTCGAATCGTGGATGGTCGAAACCGGCACACCCAACACGCTCTACCGTCGGGGCCTCACGAAAGATTCGCTGAAGGTGGGAACGGAGGTCCTCGTCGACGGGTATCAGGCAAAGGACGGGTCGCTGCGCTGCAACGGCCGGAATGTCCTGTTGCCGGATGGGCGGAAGCTGTTTCTCGGGTCATCTGGCACAGGCGCACCAAATGACGGCAGTGATCCCTCAGAGAAGAAATAACAATCGCATCGCGGCAATCCACACCCGAAGAACCAAAAGGTGTCGTGAGTTTTGGAGACCACAGTGATAAAAATCTGCAGGCTATACGTGTTCACGTGTCTCAGTACGACGGTTCTCCTCGCTGCGAGCCCACGCACGAGCCAGGCGCAGGCTCGGCCACCACAGCCCGACCATCCGGCGGTCACGGTTCACGGGCAAACCTATACGCCGCGCTCGGTCCTGACGCGCAACATGGGCACGCCGGAGGATCAGACGACGGCATTCCCTCCCCACAAGATCGTCGGCAATGTCTACTACGTGGGGACAAGAACCCTGAGCTCCTTTCTCGTCGTGACACCACAAGGACATATCCTCATCGACAGCACGTACGAGCGGAACGTACCAACGATTCAGAAGTCGGTCGAGCAACTGGGATTCAAGTTCTCCGACATCAAGATCGTGCTCGGCAACCACGCACACGGCGATCATATGGAAGGCAATGCCCTGGTCAAGCAGTTGACCGGCGCGCAAGTGATGGTGATGGCCGAGGACGCGCCAGCGCTCCGGACGATCAAGCCGGGCGGCAAAGAGCACCCGATCGACAAGCTCCTGCATGACAAAGAAGAGGTGACGCTCGGTGGCACGACGCTCGTCGCACATCTGACGCCAGGCCACACGCGCGGCTCTACAACCTGGACGATGAAGGTGCAGGAGGACGGCGAAACGTACAACGTGATGTTCGGTTGTAGCTTGCGCCCGCCGAACGTCCTGACGCCCGCGGTCGTGGAGGAGTTCAACCGCTCGTTCAAGATCGTGCGCGCCCTGCCGTGCGACGTGCTGCTCGGCGACCACCCGTCGTATTACAGCATGCAGGAGAACTTCGCGAAAGTCCGGAGCGGCGGCCGCAATCCCTTCATCGACCCTGCCCGCTGCACGGTTGAGGCGGACGTCCAAGAGGCCATGTTCCACGCGATCCTCGACGAGCAGCGGAAAGCCGCCAACGACTAGAGCGTTTTCCATAACGCTGTAGCGACTCGATAGCCGCAGTGTCGGACGTAGTTGGCGCACTCAGTGGGAGTGCGCAACCTGCGCGCAGCAACGCTTTCAGTTTGGCGAAGGCGAGTCGATCGGATTGAAGTCGGGGTGTCTCGAGCACGACGTCCCGTAACTCCGCCAGCGTCGCATCGGGCTGGGCGGTGATGAGCTCAACCGCCATAGCGCCTCCCCCAGCAGAAGTACTACGGTGACCGATGGGTTACCCAGAAGCTGCCCCAAAGAAAAATGGCCCAGTCGCTCGTGCCAACTGGGCCATTTTCTGTAATCCGGGCAACCTCGTCAGATTGCTACTCTCTCGGCGGCATCACATAGTCTCGCTGATAGAGGATCGCCGGGTCGGTCGGTATCTTCCGCGTGATGACGATGTCTAGCGTCTCGCCTTCGTAGTGCTCCACCAGCTGCTCCCGGCGCAGGTGGCCAAACGCCAATTCCTCGACGAACTCGACGCAACGGAATTCCATCAGCTGGGCATTCGGCTCCACTCGCCGATAGAGCGGCATGCTGATCTTCCATGGGCGCGTAAACACCTTCGGATCGTCAATGGTGGCCTCGTATCGAAGCACGAACATGTCGTCGAGGTTTCCGGCCGGCGTGAAGCGTTCGGTGACCTTCAGCGCGTCGCTCGCGAAATTGCCTGCGCGATCGAACCAGGTCTTGCCATTAAATCCGGTCGTGTCGACGACGAGCGTATCACCTTCCCAGCGGCCCACTGAGAAGCCGTTGTAGGCATCGTCTGGCAGCGGGTCCACTTTATCCAGGTGAATCATCCGCCCTGAACTCGAATACGCGAACTGGATCTCGACCTTGCTACTGCCCTGCGTGATCTGGAACGGGTGCGGCAGATACATGGACCGGGGCACCCCGGTTAGAAAGCACTTGACCTCCGGGTCGCGATCCAGCCAGTGCTGCTGGTTGTCCTGTTTCTGTGCGAGCGCCCACGGCTGGTACGGAATGGCCCCGCCTTCGACGACGCCGATCGATCCAGGCACCGAGCCGACGGCGCCCAGGGCCAGCGCGGGCGCGGCGGGCACTTCGGCCAGCGGATGCACTCCCGGTTGCGTCACGAAGCCTGGGCGTGCCGCATGCGCCTCGAGATCCCAATTCGCTTCATTCAAGGCCTGCCAGACACCGCTGAAATTCGGATGTCCGTCGAGTCGCGCCAGCCGCTGACCCTCGCCCGAGTTCTGCCCGTTCACAACGGCGACGATCGCGACTGCGACGGCTACGACGATCATCGACAACCCGACCCGGTTCCGCATGCTTCATCCTTTCGAGTGGTCCCACGGGCCAGCGCGGGACGCAGTGCGCAGAAAACAGTTACTGGCCGCCGCCGAATGGATCCCGCTACTCGCGCGGCGGTGTGACGACGTTCAGCGTGGCCGGATCGGGGCCTCGTCCCGCGGCAAAGTCGGCCTCCAGCTTGCGCGTGCCTGCGAGCACGCCGATTATCCCCATATTTCCCTCGTGGCACCGTGGCTCCCGGTAGATTCGATTGTACTTATCCTCTTGCTTGCGGTACTCCTGTTTGACGGTCCACGGTTTCGTCCACGTCGTCTTGTCGTCCAGAGTGACGACGTATTCGAGCGTATCCGGGCCAGTGCGGGTCCAGCGTTCCACGAGATGGAGGTTCTCCTTAGTGGTTCCCACATTGTAGGATGGGACGCCCGAACTCGGGAATTCGGTCTTGCCGTTGAAATTGGTGACATCGACGACCAGCGTATTGCCCTCCCAACGGCCGCGCGAGTCGCCCCACCATGAACGGACTGACTGCGGGAGATGCGGACTTCCGTCCACAGGGATTGTTCGGTGCCAGCCTTGGCCTTGTCCGGTGTCGTAGAAAATCGAGACCCTCTTCGGCGACTGCACAATCTGACGGAAGCCACGGAAATCCGGCAGGTTACCTGACATGCACCGAATGCTGAGGCCCCGGTCTTCCGGACCGTCGGAACGATTGTATTTTCCAATCGCTGGGTAGTACTTGAGCGGCCTGGGTTTCGCGTTTGGATCGTACTCGAGGCCTTTGCATCCAGGCAGCTGTTCCTTGCACCGGTTCGTGGGTTGCACCAGCGCGGCATAGAACGCGCGCCACTCCTGTTCCCGCTCCAGTGCTTCAGGCGTGAGGGGCGGTATGCGCCCGTCGGGCGGATCCACAATCATGGACGTGCGCCGACCCGTGTGTTTCCGAGAGGTGAATACCGCATTGTAGGCGCCAGAGACGTCCGCTTCGCTTCCGGGCGCCGCGCGCCTATCATTCCCCGGGTTCCCTCCTCGCTGCCTGTCCTGTTCGGCAATCTCTGCATCGGTCAGGACCTCGCGGCCGGCAAACTTTGCCGACCGCTGCAGGGGTGTCTGGACTTCGTCGGTCCAGATGCCCTGCAGGTCCGGCTCGTTCCAGGAGGTCTCGAGCGCCTGGGCCGCTGTTGCCGTCGACATGCGAACGACACCTGCCATCGCCACCATGGCGATCACGACCATGACCATAACCTTCAACGCGAGGAATCGATGTTTCATGTGCCCCCCAACTTTCACGTCCGAGTCGCGCCGCTCATTCGAATGCGTTCAAGTCCGGACGAAACGCCACAATATTACACCATACCGCATCGGCGATCCAGCCGTCGGGTCTCCGTTAGCAAGCACCTGATCGTGCGAGCATCACTTTGCGCTGGTCCCTTTGGTGGCAGCCGCCTTTTCTGCGAGGCGTGCGGCCTTCAGCATGCTAGCGATGGAGTAGTTTCCTTCGTGACACGCGAACTCATAGATCAGTCCATCGCCCAGCGTCATGGTCATTTCCGCCGTCCAGGGGCTCGTCCAAATGGTGGGATCATCGACCGTGAATCTGTAATGAAGTGTGTTCGCGTCGACGCGAGTGAAACGTTCGATCAGGTGATAGTTCTCATCCGGATTCGGCTTAATCGCAGAGGGCCCCGCGGGGGCTCCACTGCTGGCCTCTCTGAAATTGGTAGTCTCGACGACCAGCGTATCCTCCTCCCAGCGGCCGCGAGAGTCGCCCTGCCAGTGACGAACTTGGGATGGTAGATTCGGGCGATCCTGGAGCGGGATGATGCGGGCGTGGTGGTTCATTTCGTTCATGACCAGGACATGATCGCTGGTCTGAACAATTTGCATGTTGTTGTTATAAATGGATGGAATCATGGGTGGGCCAGAATTGAAGCCGAGCAGACACCGATCGGCTATAGAGAAGTCCTCCGGATTGGCGGCCACGGTTTGACCGAGCCGCTTCCCCGCTGCCGCTTGCTCGTCGAATCTCTTCTGCCCCGCAGGGGTGTACGGGGGAAAGCGCCCTTCCGGTGGGTCGATGATCAGCGACGTCCGGTTATCGTTCAGTTTGTCCCCCTGGTCGAACCAGATGGTGTTGTCGACCCCAACCGTAACCTTGTCGGCAGACTCCTGTCGCTTTTGTTGGATTCGCTGTTTCAATGCAGCCACTTGCGCGTCGGTCGTCAGCACCGATTCCACGGCTGCATCCTCTTCTGGTCGCTTCAACGGTGTTGCGGTCCGGAAGTCCCAGACGCCCTGGAGGTCCGGACGGCCGTCGCTCGTACGTGGCGCCGCGTTCTCTTTCTGTGCGTTCTGTGCGGCGGTGGGCGCTGGCGCCTGACCAACCGTGAGCGCCTCGAACGATACGACCGCGAGCGCGGTCACCATGACACCGACTGAGACGTAGTATCTACGACGCATTGGACGACACCTTCCCCTTCACGGACTCCAGCCGTTCGTAGGGCGGAAACAGACCATTTGCTCGATCCGCTTGCCCGCTTGCGCCCACACGTCACCGGCTGCACCGGCGATGGCAGAAACACCTGCCGCCCCGGCCATCCCCAACAGGTGTCGGCGTGTGATGTCGTTC
This sequence comes from Vicinamibacterales bacterium, assembly GCA_965229885.1. Classification (GTDB taxonomy): domain Bacteria; phylum Acidobacteriota; class Vicinamibacteria; order Vicinamibacterales; family CAVVIG01; genus DATLLJ01. The sequence continues at coordinate 1,627,742 of CBDDJX010000003.1, read as the reverse complement.
CGAGCGCGCATCAGCGCCTCCTCATCGATCCATTCATTCGCTGGCGCCATCTCTGGCTTGGCGCTCCAGGTTCCGCGCGGTGCTCAGAATGTTTTCCAACGAGTGATTTCCCTCGTGGCAGGCGTACTCGTACATCGAGGGACCCGGTCCAGGCCACGACGTCATAATCAGTCGGGCAGTCCACGGTCGGGTCCAGATCACTGGATCGTCAATCGTAAACTCGTACCGGAGCGTGTCCGCGTCGACCCCGGTGAAGCGCTCGATCACGCGCAGGTTATCTGAGGCGCCGAACGCTGAGTAATCCGCCGCGGCGCCGACGTAATTCGTCGTCTCAACGACCAGCGTGTCGCCTTCCCAGCGCCCTCGCGATTGACCTATCCACTGCCGAAAGTCGGTGCGGGGACGCCCGTCCAACGGGACCACTCGAGCGCGGTGGATCGACTCGTTAAGCAACACGACATAGTCGGGAGTCTGAAATATGTTGACGTTGTGATTGTACGCGATAGGCTTCATTGGCGGCCCAGAGTTATCTCCCTGAAGACAGCGTTCACCGACCGAGCGGTCCTCTGGACCATCGGCGGCTCTCCCGACTCGTCTCGCTTCAGCTCGAGCCATGGCTCGCTTCTGCCCCTCGGCCGTCCTGGGCGGCATTTTCCCATCGGGCGGATCGACAATCAGCGAGGTGCGCCCGCTCATTTTCGGTCGCTCAAACCAGATGCGCGTGTCATAACCCGTCCCCCCCGACCCTGAATTAAACCCCCTCCTGGCATCCCTTTCAGTTTCGAATTGGGCCGTTTCCTCGGGGGACAGCGTCTCTTTCCCTGCCAACTGGTCCGGTCGTTCCAGCGGCGTGGAATCATCATAATTCCAGCTGCCACGCAGATCCGGCCGCCCGTCGGCTGTCCGCAGGAGTGGGCTCGCCTTCTTCGCGGCGGTCGTCGCCTGATCCTTCGCGGCCGTCGGTGTTTGGGCGGCGACCGGACCTCCCAGTAGGAACAGAACCCCTAGCGCGGCCAATAGGTTCAGGCATCGTTGGTGCACAGGAACTCTCCTCTCACATGTAACGTAACTGGTGTTTCCATCATCCACGATCATTATTGTTAGACTAGCGCAGGCATTATGTGGGTCGGGACTGTCGGCCCAATCGAGCGAGTTTCCGGGCGTGAGTGCGATGGGCATTGCTCGGTGTAACAGATTCGCTGAATTTCGAAAAGTGTAGTGCCTTTATTGTGGGAAGTCAACGGTCGTGTCGCGCCATAAATGGTGTTACCCAAGCGGGTTGCCAGAGGAGGGCACCCGCGTGGGACCACAGGCGAGGCACGAGTATTTGGCGCAGATGCGGGACCGGTTCGTGAGGGCCTCGCGGACGGAGAAGTGGCGGTGCTCACAGAGGTGGTGACGGTGACGGGCTACCATCGGAAGGCGATCATTCGGGCCTGGCGGCGGTCCTGGAAATGGCGCAGACCGACACAGGCGGCGATAAGTATCCCGAGGGGGGCGTAGTCTTCGGCGTGCTCGGCGAGCGCGTCAAGAGCACCAAGAAGCCCTAGCACTTAGCTGCGCAAATCGGCGTAACAATGCTTGAGCCCGACGGAATGCACCACGCGCTTGCGCCACTCAAAGGGCGTGGCGTGCGCATTGTAGGTCTTGACGAAGCAGTCGATGGCCTCGCGTAACTGCGGCACCGAGGTGAAGCTTGCGCCCTGCAAGGCCCGCCGACTGAGGATACTGAACCAGCACTCGATTTGATTGAGCCAGCTGGCCCGCGTGGGGGTGTAGTGGAGATGCACGCGGGGATGGCGCGCGAGCCAGCGGTCGTGTTTCGGTTTGTGCGTGTTGAGGTTGTCCAACACGATATGCAACTCCTGGTCAGGGTACCCGGCGACCACGTCGTTCATGAAGTCCAGGAACTCGCGCCGGCGCCGCCGGGCGTAGTGCCCCGCCGTGAGCTGCCCCGTCGCGATATTCAGTGCCGCGAACAACGTACTGGTGCCGTGGCGCTTGTACTCATGACTGAAGCCGCGCAGCGCCGTGCCGTTCGGCAACCGCAGGTAGCCTTGGGCGCGTTCCAGGGCTTAAATGTGCGGTTTCTCGTCGACCGAGATCACGACCGCGTTGGCGGGCGGCGCGAGATACAAGCCGACGATGTCGGCGGCCTTGGGCGCAAATTCCGGGTCGGTGCTGATGCACCAGGATCGGCGACGACGCAAGTGAATGCCATGGCGGCGCAGCACGCGCCACACTTCGTCAGGCGAGACCTCACCCAACGCGGTCGCCACCATCGCCCCCGTCCACGTCGCATGGCCCTCCGGCGGCGGCGCATCCAACTGCTTCAAAATCCGTCGCTCGCTCGCGGCGTCGTAGCGGCGGCTGGGGCCAGGGCGCGGCGCATCGGCCAGGCCGGCCACGCCCTGCGTCGCAAACCGGTGCCGCCACTTGCTCACGGTCGCCGGGCGCAGGGCCAACTGCTCAGCGATGCCGTCGGTCGACTGCCCGTCGGCGGCAGCCAGCACGATGCGCGCGCGCACGACCACGCGCTGCTCGCTGGTGGGCGCTCGCAGACGCTGAGTCAACGTGGCGCGATCTTCTGGCGTCAACACAATCGCCGTGACTGGACGGCCCATGCCGCCAGTCTACGTATTAACGTCGAACTGTACAAGTAAGTACTAGGAGACCTGCGTGCTCCGCGCGTACGGCCACGAGCCGCGATGGGTGCAACACGGGAAGCTGTGCCCCGAGTCCCGCGCTGCCCTACGCGCCATCGATCTGCGCTTCCACGCTCTGCGCCACGTAGCGGGATCGCGATGGCTAGAAGGCGGCTGGCCGATACATCACGTGAAGGAGATGCTCGGTCACGCGAACATCAGCCAGACCGACACATACTTGAACGTCGGCCGGATGGGACTGCACGAGTCGATGAAGCGGTTCGATGACATCCGTTGCAAGATCGTTGCAAGCCAGCCACCGATAGAGCAACGGCCTCCTCGCAACGACGAACAGCACCAAGCCGGGAAAGACTTGCTACACTGACACTTCTACCCACACGCGCCCGTAGCTCAGTTGGATAGAGCACCGGCCTTCTAAGCCGGGGGTCGCAGGTTCGAGTCCTGCCGGGCGCGCCACATTTTTTAGGATCATTCAGTAAATCGAGGAATCGCGCCGTTCCTGGTTGTAGCGCTCGACGAAGGCATCGAAACGTGCCTGCGGCTGCAACACGTTGTCGGCGCCCGATGGCACAACTGACTCTTGACGCGCTGGATAAGAAGCTCCAGCACGAGAATCGTCGCTTGACCTCGCGGCTGCAACTCGCGCGACGGCCTGCCCGACCGGGCGCGTGGGTATACCCGTCCGTGGGGAGCGGTTCTGTGGAAAGGGCGCTGTGCGGGCGATCAAACAAAAAAGGACAGAAGGGTCGGTGAATAGTCGGGCCGAGCGTCAGGTCTGGTAGCATCCGGTCCATGGTGCGGGCGTCGTTGATGCCCTTCGTGACGGTCCTTGTGCTCGCGGCGTTCGTGGGCGGCGCGGGCGTCCCCCTGCCGCCCCTGCCCGTCGTGCTGATCCTGGCTGCTGCGGTCGGGTGGGCCCTGCGAAAAAAGAGACCGCGCTATTTCGATGATGACTGAATGTAGGAGTTCAGTTGCTTATGGCTCGACAGGGGGCGGACCATCACGCGAGCAACAAACCGCTCAAGTGCCCTTGCGTCGTTGTCCGTGGCAAGCCGCGTTCGTGAGCGAGCTCGGCTTTGGCGCACGAGCATCGGCTGCGGTCGCTTCGCTGTGCTCACGCCTGTTGTGCCGTACAGAGGCAGGATACCCGAATCTGAAGTAAGACGCGGCGAGCCTTCACGGATTCAGAGCCATCGACGGACCCTCCGCGTGTATGCCTCGTAGTTCGCGCCGAATCGCCGCCGAAGATACCGCTCCTCTGGAAGGATCACGAGCTGCTGGATGAGAAGTTAGGACCGGGACGAGCAAGACGATAGGCCAGTAGGTGTTGAATAACAGGCCGAAGGCAATCGTCAACAGCGCAAGACCGACATACATCGGATTTCGCGTGAACCGATAGGGACCAGACTGGATAAACACGCTGGCAGGGCGCATCGGCAGGATACGGGTGTGGGCCAGCCAGAAGCGTCCCACGCTCGTTGCGGTCAGGACCGCCCACAGCGCCACCAACACACCGCCGACGACCTCGCGCCACATGCCGGAGTTGATGGGTATGGGCAGCGGCGGTCTAGGAGAATGCCTCCAATGACCGCAGCAGCGTAGAGGAGGGGCGGCGGGAACTTGACGCCAGGGTTATCGGAAGGCGCTGTCACGGGAGAATACTATACTGTTGACTGTTGCCGCTCACGAAGAAACGCGGAAATCTGGACGGTGGTCGCCGCCCGTCTGTGACGGCCACCGCACTATGCGGGTGACCGACGGGATTTGGTGGGTGACTTCGGCGTCGCGGCGGCGATACACGACGGGCCGGTTATTCAACTCGACAGCTCTTGGTTATTCTCGGGAGAAGACGCTATGGTGGCTGGGATGACATCCTGGCTGTCGCGAGCCGGAATCCTCCGGACGCTGGTCTCGCGGGTGCGACTGGCCATCCGGCTCATGCGCGAGCCTCGCGTACCACGCTTAACCAAGGCGTTGCCTTTGGTGGCGGTGCTCTACTTGATCTCGCCGCTGGATCTCGTACCCGATGTCCTCCCACTGCTTGGACAGCTCGATGACCTGGGCCTGATCCTGATCGCGCTCGAAGTCTTCCCCAGACTGTGCCCGGCGGGGGCTCTGGCTTTCCACCGCAAGGCGATCGCCCAGAGCCAAGGTTACGCTCCGATGTCTCCGACCGACGACTTCATCGACGCGGAGTACCGCCGCGAGTAGAAGGTGACGGGGATCACCGTCAGGAGTGGCTATATTCCCGCGGCCCTGAGCCTCGCCCGCAGCTCGCGCCCTTCGGCGCGCATCTCTTCGTCCGTCATGGGCGCTCGCTCAACTGACTTCCTGTTCCGCGCCGACTGCAAAATCGCAATGACTTCTTGGTCGATCTCCTCACTGGATGGCTGTCCTGCGGCCGCGGCCAGCCGCTCTACCCGGACCCGTGCCGCTCTCAGCAATCTTCGCATTCGCTTTCACCTCCGTGAGGCCGCCCGCTGCCGCTGGTAACCCTCGATCTCGTCGATCTTCCGCAGAATAGTGTCGGCGTCATACTGATGAATACCCAGCTCCGCAACGGTTCGCGCCGCGCCGACGGGGCCGGCCAGTCGGGCCACCGTCGCCAGCAGATGCAGAAACAGGAAGGCCAGATCGCGCACGGCACGATCCTCGTAACCTCGCGCCATCCTGCGAAACGCTCACGGAATTGGCAATGCGCCATGCACACGCCCGGGGCGGCGGGTCGATTTCATCGCCGATCGAGACGCGGGTACAATGCCCACCGACCTCCATGAGACGTGTGACGGAAACGCATCCCGTGTCCCGCGACGAACTCCGCCAGATGCTCGGCACGCGATTCAGCGATCTGGTCAAGGGCGTCGTCGATTTACGGCGGGCCGTGCTGCTGCTCGACGCGGATATGCATGCCGACGAGGAGGCCGCCCTCCTGGCCGAAGGATCGACGCAGGCGGACCTCTGGGGGATCAACCTCTATCCCGACCTACCCGAGTCAGAGTGGCTGGAGTTCGATTCGATGATCAACCTGCGGCCTTCGTTCGGGAATCGCTCGCGCGGCGTGGACAACCCCGACACGCGGGACGCGATCGCGGACTTCATTCGAAGGGTTGTCCTGCGATGACCGGTGTGCAGCATCAGGATCTGGCGAGTGGGCGGTGGTGGGAACTCTCGTTGGCAGAGCAGTTGGGAAACATCGGCAGCGAGATCAGCCGGGCGACGCGCTGGTCGTCGAGGAATCCCGCGTTGGCCGAGGGCGCCCTTTACCGCGCGCTGGAGCTGCTGGACCTGACATTGGCCGACCCGCGGATCCGCCAAGCCCCGGCACGCCTGCGCGAGATTGCCAGGACGCGAGAGATCGTCGTCGACTTTTTCGCCGGTTCGAACGAGTACCGGTCCACCGCGGCGTCTCTGCAGAAATACTTCGATGCCTATGCGACGGCGCCCCGGGCTGATGGGTGACTCTCGAGATGGAACGTCGGCAATGCGAGCAGCGTGAAGATCGTGGAGGTCATCACCAGTCTGGGAGGGACGTCACTGCGTCCGTCTAAGCGTCAGCGCGAGCCTGGAGGGGCGATAACACCGACGCCGTGCTGGCACACAAGCCGCGCGCCGCGCTCAGCCGTCTGCTGCAACAACAGCACTCCGACCAAGCCTGCAGTCAACAGCAACACGCGGCGGGATCGTGCGCGTGGGAACTGAGCGAGCCGGGCAAGTAACCGGGCAACGGCCAGGATGACAACGTACCACGCTGTGAAGAGTGCCCACGTGCGGTGGTCGTCCACAATGGGATGCGCCATGCCGGGGATGAACACGGTTGATCCGACCTGGACTCCCGTGAGATAGGCGCCAATCATCGCCGCGGCGCCCGCGGCATAGAGACTCTTTTTGCAGCGGCGCCGAGCCACGCGGGACGCTCAAACAGGGTGTCCATGAGATCGATGGCCGCAGCCGTGATCAATAGAACGATCGGGAAATGAATGACCAGCGGGTGAAGGTTCGGCGCCCAGCTAGGAATCAACGACATCACTCCCTCACGGCGCCAACGGGGCGAGGGGAACAACCATGACGAACGACAACGACCACGGGCTCGCGTTGGTCAGAAACCGTTCGCCTCCGATGACGTCGCCCGCCTTGGGCAAGCCGGTCGCCAGGTAGTCGAGTGACACTTCCGCCTCCACGTTGCGCGGCCAGTGACCGTCCGGCAACCAGCGAAACACGTGAAAGGCCGTGTCCCATTCGAAGTCGAGCTTGTGCGTGTACACGCTCCCGGCCCGTGGCGTCTTGCCGGGGCTGAACTGGTCGACGATGTCGACGTGGGACGAGACCCAGCCCCCGGTGTGCTCGGCGTCGAACAGATGGAGGTTCAGTTCCACTTCGACTTCGATGCCATTGTCGCGAATCTCGGTCCGTCCCACCTCGGCGGCCGTTGCACCAGTGAACGGATGAACCGACGTCCCCCCGAAAGGAACGAAAATGCCCTCGAGCGTGAGCCCGACGCGCGGGATCGTGGTCGGCACGTCGAGTGCAAAGACCAGCTCGAATACCGTTTCGCGCGCGGCCGACTCCGCGTGCCCGTCGATCTCGACCCTCGGACGCGCACGGAGGTTCTCGATCGTCCACGTCGGCTCGATCTTCAGTTCCGGCGCACACAGAAACACGCAACGCGGCACACCCTGTGCACCCTGTGCACCGGCAGGCGCCGGCAAGAGCAGCCACCCCAGAATCAAGCCCCCAAGCTTCATGGCTCTTCGGGTACTGTGCGGCATCGAGCGGCTACTCGGCGACGCGCCACGCCGAAACGCTGGGCCACTTCCTCAGCGCGTCGATGGCCCATTCGGTCGATCGGTCTGTATGACACGACGTGCATGGATTCGGCACCCCAAGCCGTGCGGTCGTGACCGGCGAAATGAACTTGAACGTGTGGCTGCGCACGTTCACGTTGGCGACGGTCCGCGCGATTTGGGGCATGTGACACGCGATGCACTTACTGCCCTCGCTGCCCGGCTTGTGTTGCGTGTGATGCTCGATCGTGCCCGGCGGCCCCGGCTGAAGCTGCGGGCCGTGGCACGTGAGACAGACCGCGTCCCCTGGCTGGCGAAGGACAGCCTCATTCGGCGTGCCGTGGACATCGTGGCACGCATAGCAGTGCACGCCTTTGACCGACATCTGGCTCTGGACGTAGTCATTCCCCTGCATGCGATTCTTGCGCGCATTGCCGTCGGGCCAATGGGTGAACGTCTCCTTGCCTAAGTGGTGTTCCTCGAGCATCCAGACGTCGTTGAGACGATCGCCCGGTCGGTACCCGACTGGCCAGTCGTAGTACACGCCTTCGATCGGCTTCGCGCGGGGCTGGCCCTGCGAATGACATTGGATGCACACGTCGTCGGCGCGCACGCCGTCGAGCTTCGCGGGATTCACGATCGTTGAGGCCAGCGGGAACTCGAGGTGGAGACTGCCGGCCCCATGGCACTTCTCACACCCGACATTCCATTCCGTGACCGTCTTGGCCTTGATGTCGTAGTTGACGGAGTGGCAGCCGTCGCACAGCGGACCCGTCGGGCGCTGCATCTGGTCGGCCGGGTAGTGCTAGGCCCACCAATCGGTGCCCGGGTCGACGTAGTACCGGCGCCAGGTCTTGTTACGAACGTCCCACTGCACCGGAAACACGAAGTAGTCGTCGCCCCTCTTGGTGAAGTACCGCTGCTTCCATTTCGCGCCGTAGATGAACGCCACGTCCTCTTTGCGAAATGTCACGAGCGGGTTCGGCGTCGAAAAGTCGCCCACGATGGCATCGGGATGCGTGGCCGGATCCCGGACCACGTTGGCCATGAGCGTGCCCTTCCAACGGTCGTAGATGTCCTGATGGCACGATGCACACGCCGCGGAACCCACGAAGTGCTTCGCGGCCCCGGCGGGTGGCGCCGGACTGCCGCCACACGCTGTGAGAGCAGCGACGCCAAGGAGCACGGCCCACCTACCGAAGGACTTGCCGGATCGAGACAGAATCATGATTGGTCGCTCGTCCTTGCGGGACCGAAATATTCGTTTGCATGGTCCCGGCGTCAGTGTTGGCTCGGAGCGGCCTTGCCAGGAAGATCCACCGCGCTACGGACACCCTGCGCCAGCTTCACCGCCGGTCCAGCAGCGCCTCGGCGCCGTCGCGACCTTTGGTCAGCGCAATCCAGCCGTCGAACCCGAGCGGCGTCCCTGAAATCACCGCCCTTTCCCAGGGCGGCGAGGACGGTCTTGTACTCGCTCGGCATCTCCTGTGCGCTCAGCAATCCAGGGTACAGCAGGCCTGCCGCCACCGTCATGCAGATCGCCGAGCGCCGTGACCAGACCATGGCCCATTTCCTCTACTGAATTGACGATCGTAACGCGTTAACTATACTCTGAAACGAGCGTTACAATGTCAATGCCAAGCTCTTACTGTTTCAGCCATGACAGCCCGTTCCAAGACTCAACCAGACGCCACGACCGCCGGTAGCGTGCCTCAGGCCACGCACCGTTGGCTTCTGTTTGTTCATCAGCTGCCCTCGACACCATCGAATCTGCGCGTGCGCACGTGGCGCCGCTTGCAGCAACTCGGCGCGCTCCCGGTCAAGCAGGCGGTCTATGTCCTGCCAGATACGCCGAATGCTCGTGAGGACTTCGAATGGCTGAAGACGGAAATCAGGGCGGCCGGTGGGGACGCGAGCGTGTTTGCGGCAGACAGTGTTGACACGTGGTCAGATGCCGCGCTGGTCGAGGAGTTCAGACGGTTGCGCCAACAGGCGTACGCCGAGCTCGCGCGCGAAGTCGAGCGGGTCCTTGGACGGCTGACGACGAGACGACGGCCGCGCGGCACCCGCGCTCCCGCCGTGCGACGGCTGGTCGAGGTGTTCAGAGAGCGCTTGACCGCGATCGAACACGTCGACTTCTTCGGTAGCGCCGGCCGCGATCGCGTGACAACGCTGTTGACACAGCTCGAGGAGAAGGCCCGCGATCCGCGTCGACCGGCAGGAGCGCCCCGAACGACCGGCACGGTCAGTGTTTCGAACTACACGGGCCGTGTGTGGGTGACGCGGCCGCGTCCTGGCGTCGACCGCATGGCGTCGGCGTGGCTCGTCCGGCGGTTCATCGACCGACAGGCACATTTCGCGTTTGCGGCCGACCGCGAAGCGGTTCCCCAGGACGCGATTCCATTCGACATATTCGGCGTGGAATTCAGCCATGACGGTGAGGGCTGCACCTTTGAAACGCTGTGCCGGATCTTCGCCATCCAGGAGCTGCCGGTTGCCCGTGTTGCCGCTATCGTGCACGACCTTGATCTGAAGGATGGGCGATTCGGTGCTCCAGAGGCTCCGACCGTGGGGACGGTGATAGAGGGCATGCGCCTCTCGGTTTCGGAGGACGACGACCTGCTTGCCCAGGGCATCGCGCTGTTCGAAGCACTGTACCGCGTGTTCGAGCAGTCAGCGCGATCCCGGGGTCCCAGACCTATCGTACGGGCGCGCACGCCTGGTCCCTCACAGCGACCCAAAGGCGCCACCCGACGGCGACGCTCGCGGTAACCGCCGCTGTCCAGGCGGATGCCGACGCCACACGTGCGCGTTTTCCGGTCGCGGTCGTGAGCGATGTCCTGGCCTCTGACGTCGATATATCAGTGCGGTTCAAGCCGGTATCAGGCCGCGTTGACCAAGCTGCTGGTCTGGTGTGGCGTTTTGCCAACGACGACAACTACGACATCGTCCGAGCTAACGCGCTCCAAGACAACGTGGTGCGCTACACTGATCGAAGACCGGCGCGCGTGGCGCGCGTGAAGGCCCACCTCTTGGTCGCCTTTCTCGGCTACGCGCTCTGGGTGACGTTGAAACATCTGCTCCACCGCCGGAGTGGAGACTTCGTGGCGTCGTGAGTAGAATTCTTAGGATTCGCCGACCTCTGGCCGTTTTCGTGACGAACTTGGGCTAGACTGTGTGTTCCAGGAGGACGATTTGACAAGCTTCACCGCCCGGATCGTCGGAGCAGCAAGGCTCAGCGTCGCGACCTACGAGGAGGTGGAAGCCGACACCACGGCCACCAGGCAGGCGATGGGCGTGGTGCTGCTCGCCAGCGTGGCTGGTGGCATCGGGTCGATGGGTCTGGGCGCCGGAGGTCTGAACAATCTCGTACTCGGCGCCATCGGGTCGCTTGTCGGATGGGTCGTCTGGGCGTTCATGACGTACATGATTGGCACACGCCTACTGCCGGAACCTCAGACCCAGGCGAACATGGGCCAGTTGCTGCGGACGCTCGGGTTCGCCCAGTCACCAAGCCTCGCTCGCGTGTTCGTGGCCCTCCCGGTCGTCGGCCCGCTCGTGCTCGTCCTCGTGTCGCTCTGGATGTTGATCGCCATGGTCATCGCCGTGCGTCAGGCTCTGGACTACTCGAGCACGTGGCGAGCGGTGTGCGTGTGTGTGATCGGGTGGGTGATCGCGATTGCCATTCCCGCGATCCTGATCCTGAGTTCTGGAGCCGTCGCGCCGTGACGTGATCATTCATCCCACAATCGTCGTTGCTCCGCGCGCCGATGAAGCCGGACGATGAGCGCGACGAACGCGAGCGCCAGTATCCCGGCCCAAAGAACCTGGACGCTGGTGACGAGCGGAAGCCACGACGACAGCCCTTGGTACGAGGCCCACGCGTGCGCGGTCGCGGCGCTCACGGTTTCGCCGATCTCCATCTCGAAGGCGCGCTCGAAGGGAACGCCCTGGCCCACGCGGGTGGCGATGGCGCCAGGGACGTCCCGCCCATGCCGTCGCCGGATATCGTCGACGAGAGCGACCGCGAGCAGATACGCTCGCGCCGTTCCAGGCTGCGCGTCTGATTCAAAGAGGGCCGTCACTTCGCTCAAGGCAGGACCCTGAGCCGTCGCCCAGAGCAGGCGCAGCTGCCCGGTGAATCCCCATCCGGTCCCGACCGACTCCGCCACGCCTTCGTGGAACCACCGGGGCAGCGCGCCCTCGCCGGCGCGCGCCGACAGCACCAGATGGACGACCTCATGACGCACGACAGACTCGAGCGAATCGTACGGATAGGACGATACCCGCCCGGGAAAGATCACGATCTCCTCCGCCCCGAACGCCCGACCCACGATCCATACAGGCGTTTCGCGGGCGACGCGCGTGTCTTCGGGAATCAGCCGGATGTGCACGCGTGATGGCGGATCCAGACCAGCCTGCGTGAGCGCCCCTTCGAGGCCGCGCAGATCGATCGCACTCACCCGCCGCGCCGTAGCGGCCAGAGCAGGCGGCGCGTCGATCGTCAGATCCAGTCCCGCGGCAGCCAGTCGAGCGCCACCGGCCAACACGATGACTGCGACCGGGAGGCACGCCGTCCGCACGTACGCCGAGGCGAGCGCGAGTCCGATCGCCCGCGCGGTTGTCTTTCGCATGCGTGACGGGTTGCTCCTGTCTGCGATCGTGACACAGACCAGGAGTCGACGTGGGCGGCGCCGAGGCGGTCGCTGGCGGCGATTCACCCAGCCTTCGGTTCGCGCGTGGTGAATGGTTGACGGGGTGCGGGCCAACCACCTGCTACAGCGGGCAGGGGTCGACCTGGTGGCGCCGCTGCGAGGGCCGCTCGGGATCGGCGTCTCCGGCGAGTGGTTCAACCGCCGGACGTACTTCAAGGACGAGGAGCAGACGCGAAAGCGGTTTCACTACCCGCAGTTTCGCGCATTTCTCACATGGAGCCTCTCGTGAGCTGGCGGATCAGCACAGCGCTGTGTCGCGTCATCGTGCTGGTCTGGCTCGCGCCGGCGTTGGCGGGCGCACAAACGATCGCGCGGTCACAGCAGAACGACACGCCAGGCCCACCACCCTCGTCCAGGACCTGGGTCGTGATCGGCGGAGCCCCAACCACGCTGCGCGGCGATTGTACGTTCTGTGAAGACGAGGGGATCGTTGCGACGATGTCGAGGTGGTCGTGTCGCGAAACGGATTGGCCGGGCTGACCGCGCAGTGTACGCCGAACTTCGTAGCGAGGTGCTGCAGCGACCACAGGCGACGCGGATCTTCGCTTCTTGGTGGCGGTTGACCCAGCCAGCGACGGTGACCACGAGGAATTGCAGAGCACCAGGCATGACCTGAGGCTGCTTGGGAGCAGCGGCCAACAACGGCCGTGCCACAGCGATTCGCGCCCTGGGCCGCTTTTTCGCACCATACGGGCAAGCCAACGCACTCGTTTACTCAATCGATCGGTAGCTATGAGCTTAGCTATAGCTAACGTGCTTTTCCGCCGTTAGCACCGAGAGCAGACCGCTCACGATACTGACCACGAGAGCGCCCCAGAACGCAGGCCAGAAGCCCTGCACGCGAAATCCGAGCTCCAGGGTGCCTGACAGCGCGCTCGTGAGCCACAGCATGAAGCCGTTGATCACGAGCAGGAACAGGCCGAGCGTCAGGATAACGAGCGGGAAGGCAAGAATCTTCGCGACCGGACGGATGAACGCGTTGACCACGCCGAACACGAGCGCGACACCGACCCATGGCATCCACCCGCCGGTGTAGACGACCCCTGGCACGATGCGGGTCGCGACCCACAACGCAGCGGCGTTGGTGAGGAGACGAACGAGGAAAGTCAGGACGTCTTCTTCGCCTGCGCCAGTAGCACGGCAAGTATCTCGCTATAGCGCTCGTCGGCGGCCGAAAAAGCCTTCAGGTAGTCCTCTTCAGACAGCTGCTGCTTCTCCCAGTCGCCATCGAACGCGGTCCGCTTGCCGGCGACTTCGTAGGTATCGAACGGCTCGTCCGCATTCGGTCTGGCAACGAGCCCATTGGCACCGAGATCTTCGATGAAGATCCTGGATGCGGGTACGGAGGCGCTGTTCAGATCCAGGTACGCCTCGCGGTACTCCTTCTTGCCGAGCGTTTCGTTCATGTGCAACGGTGCGGCATATTGGGCCGAGACGACCAGGAGCTGTGCGCCCGGGAAATACAGTGCGCCGAAGAAGACATCCGGCTTCGCGGGGTCCTTGGTCGCGATTGAATCCAGTTTGGCGGCGTCAAGCGCGGCCGACAATGCCTTCGCCAGGGCCACCGACTTAGATTCCTGCGCGAGGGCCGTCGCCGAAACGGCCAGCACAAGTACACCGGCCAGCCAGACGCGTACGACTGCAGACATACGACTCCCTTCGCTGATTTAGAGCGTTAACTGCGTGTGTTCTACCACCCGGCGGGTGCCGAGCGCAAGGCGTCATATAAAGAGCGAGTCTTCTTCTTCGCCGCGGGCGTGCCTGGCTCTGCCGCCGCGCAGGGCGCGCCGCGCGGCGGCGAGCGCGGTGAGAATGGCGTTTCCTTCCCGCGCGGGTCCGTTCAGAACGGCCCGGAAGCGTCGGATGGTCTGCTCCAGACGCTGCGCCAGGTCGCTAATCGCCCGGTCGGCCCGTTCCACCTGAGTGGTGGCAAGCGCCGCTGCGCGAGACGCGTCGCGGCCGATCGCGTTCAGGTGATCGAAAAGCGGCTTCAGCTCCACCTCGAACTGATCGAGGATTCGCCCGACGCGCCGCGCCAGCCGGCTGGCCGCCATGAGCACGCCGACGAGCACGACGGCGATCGCGAGGGTCGCGACCGCGATGACGCCAAGGAAGGCCTCACCCCAGACGCTCACGCGCCCTCTCTCGACGTGGACGCCGACGTTCCTGACGGTTCTGACCGGGCCTGCTGGTACGCTTCGCGGCCCCGTTCCAGTGCGGTCGCCACGGCTTCCCGACCTCGACTGATCGCCTCGCGCCCCTTGACTTCGGCTTCCGCCGCCCGCTCGCGGCCTTTCCGCGCCTTCTCGCCGAGGAGCTCGCGTGTTTCCTCTCCCACGGCGGGCGCATAGAGCAGCGCCACAGCCGCCCCGGCTACCGCCCCGACCAGGAAGGCCAACATCACACTGCCTGCCCCCGCACCGCTATTTCTCGACATTTCAGCCTCCAGTCCCGAGTCCCCAGCCCTAGAAGATGCTGATCTTCACGTTCAAGTGCTTCTTCTACTTCTTCGGATCCTTCTGAATCGCCGACAACAGGTTCCGCAATTCAACGACGGTCCCATTCATGTTCTCACATAACTGCTTGTCTTTCAGCAACTGTCCGGCCGTGCCTTCTCCGGCATTCAGTATTGAGCTTCGCGGCCAGTTCCTGGATGTTCACCGTGGCGCCGTTCCATGCACTGGCGAAGGTGTTATCTATTATCAGCTTGCCCAGCGTGCCGCGGCCGTCGCGAATCCCGCGCGTCAAGTCCCCGGCCGATACGGCAGACTGCTGCAGGTCATTGTAGAGCCGCCCGTCCGTCATCAGCTTCCCGGCCGTGCCTTTTCCCTGGCGCACGTCGCGAAGCAGGCCCGAGAGCTCGTCGATCCCCTGACTCGCCTGGGTGGTCGAACTGCTCCACGATGTCGTGGCGGTAGATTGGCGGGCTGAAGAACCCACGGAACACCGCGATCGTCAGGCGGACGTGCTCCTGAACCTCGAGTGCGGCATGCTTTGCCCAGGTTTCGATCAGAGGGATCAAGCCGGATCCGGCCCTTTCCGCGCCGGCCGCAGCAGTACCAACTCTGGATTGCGCAGGCGTTTGATTTCGTCGCGAATGGCCGCCGCCTTCTCGAAGTCGAGGTTCGCGGCCACCTCGCGCATGTCCTGCTGACGTCTGACGATGTGCGCGTCGAGCTCGGCCTGCGTACGGAAGCGGATGGCCCCGTCGGCGGGCTCAGGCGGCGTGCTGTAATCCCGTTCGTATACGCTCGACATGACGTCGTCGATCTGCTTCACGATGGATTGCGGCGTGATGCCCTGTTCTTCGTTGTACGCCCCCTGCCGCGCACGGCGGCGGCTGGTCTCGCCGATCGCGGCTTCCATCGAGCGCGTGACCGTGTCGGCGTACATGATGACGCGGCCGTTGACGTTCCTGGCCGCCCGGCCCGACGTCTGGATCAGCGCGCCGGCCGACCGCAGGAACCCTTCCTTGTCTGCATCCAGGATGGCGACCAGCGACACTTCCGGCAGATCCAGTCCTTCCCGCAGCAGGTTGATGCCCACCAGGACGTCGAACTCGCCGCGCCTGAGGTTCCTGAGGATCTCGACACGCTCGAGCGTCTCGATGTCGGAATGCAGGTATCGCACGCGGACCCCAAGCTCCTGGTAATACTCGGTCAGATCTTCGGCCATCCGTTTGGTCAGCGTCGTCACCAGCACGCGCTCGTGACGCGCGGCCCGGCTCCGGATCTCCTGCAGCAGATCGTCCACCTGACCCTTGACCGGACGCACGTCGATCGGCGGGTCGACCAGGCCGGTCGGACGGATGATCTGCTCGACGACCACGCCCTGCGATTTGGCCAACTCGTAGGGGCCTGGCGTCGCAGACACGAACACCACCTGCCCCACGCGCTTTTCCCACTCCTCGAAATTGAGCGGCCGGTTGTCGAGGGCCGACGGCAGCCGGAATCCGTACGCGACCAGTGTTTCCTTGCGAGACCGGTCGCCCTGGTACATCCCGCGCACCTGCGGCACGGTCTGATGGCTTTCGTCCACGATGATCAGCGCGTCCTTCGGCAGGTAGTCTAACAACGTCGGCGGTGGTTCTCCAGGCGCCCGGCCCGTCAGATGCCGCGCGTAGTTCTCGATGCCGTGGCAGTAGCCAATCTCCCGCATCATTTCCAGGTCGAACATCGTCCGCTGGTGCAGCCGCTGGGCCTCGACGAGCTTCCCTTCCGACTCGAGCGCCGATCGGTACCAGCCAAGCTCCTCCTTGATCGTCTCGACGGCGCGCCTGGTGCGATCGCGCGGGGCGACGAAGTGCGACTTCGGGTAGACCGCAATCTTGTCGTGGCGCCGGATGGTCTTGCCGGTCAGCGGGTCGAACGACGTCAGCGCGTCCACCTCGTCGCCGAACAGCTCGATGCGCAGTCCCTGTTCTTCGTACGAGGGATAGACCTCGACGATGTCGCCCCGGACGCGGAAGGTGCCTCTGGCAAAATCGTGATCGTTGCGCTCGTACTGGATTTCCACCAGCTTCCGGAGGACCTGGTCGCGATCGATCCGCTGTCCTCGCTCGAGCGGCAGCAGCATGCCGTAATAGGCTTCCGGCGAGCCCAAGCCGTAGATACACGACACGCTGGCCACGATGATGACGTCGCGGCGTTCGAACAAGGAGCGGGTCGCGGACAGCCGCATGCGGTCGATCTCCTCGTTGATCGTCGCTTCCTTCTCGATATACGAGTCGGTCGCCGGCACGTACGCCTCCGGCTGGTAGTAGTCGTAGTAACTGACGAAGTACTCGACGGCGTTGTCGGGGAAGAACCGGCGGAACTCCTGGAAGAGCTGGGCTGCCAGCGTTTTGTTGTGGACCATCACCAGCGCCGGCCGATTGACCCGCGCGATGGCATGCGCCATCGTGAACGTTTTTCCTGATCCGGTGACGCCCAGCAGGACCTGATGCCGGTCGCCGTGCTCGAGCCCCTCGACGAGTTCAGTAATCGCGCGCGGCTGGTCGCCCGCCAGCTCGAAGTCGGAGACCAGGTGGAAGCGGTCGTACGCTGAGGGCATACGGAACCCTGAATCTTACTACAGCTCTTCGTCCTGTCTGCCTCGCGTCAGGCTCACAGAACTGCACTCACCCGTGGGCGCCTCGGCCCACCACAGCGTCAAGCGTATAATGAATGGGTTACCCCGAATGCGGTGTCTAGCGGTTTGTCAGGACGAACTGGTCATCAGGATGCTCGACGAGATCCTGCTGCCCGGCTTCGAAATCGAATTCATCGTCGACAGCCGGGCCCTGGCGCGCCGCCTCCACGACGCCGGGGTCACGGTCACGTTCGGCGATCCGCGACGCACCGATACCTACCTCAAGGCCGATGTCACGCCGGGCAGCTGCATCATCATCGAAGACAACGCCCGCCGCAGCCTCAAAAAGGTACTGGAAGCGGTGCGGGACGCCGGTGGCACGCTGGTCTACGTTCTCGGCCTGGGCGCCGCGGCCACCGCCAGGAGGGCCGACGAGCTCCGAGCCGAGTTCCCGGATGTGGCGTATCTCTCGCTGTCCGAGCTGTTCGGGGGCCCGCTGCTGACCGAATTCAGCCGGTCACTGACGCGTGCGCGGGTGCAGCAGTATCAGCGGTATTTCAGCGACGCCGACCGCGTGCTCATCCTGCTGCACCATGATCCCGACCCCGACGCGCTCGCCAGCGGGCTCGCGCTGCGCAACGTCCTGCGGCGCACGAAAACCACGGCGATCATCGGCGCCATGCACGGGGTGACACGCCCGGAAAATCTGCGGATGGTGAACCTGCTCGATCTCCAGGTCGAGTCCATCACGCCTGCCTCGCTGAAGGACTTCGATCGCATCGCGATGGTCGACGTCCAGCCGCACTACTTCGGCAATCTGACCGACCGGGTCGACCTGGTCATCGACCATCATCCGGAGCAGCCTGGCTACACGGCGGTCTTCAAGGACATCAGGCCTGAATACGGATCGACGTCGACGATCCTGACCGAGCATCTGCGCGCCGTCGACGTGAACATTTCCGAGCGTACGGCCACCGCGATGCTCTACGCGATCAAGTCGGATACGCTGTTCTTCAACCGGCAGACGAACCGCGTCGACCTCGAGGCCTTCTCGTACCTTTACCCGTTGGCCGACGCGCAGATGATCCGGAAGATGGAGGGGGCTGAGGTCACGCGCGAGCGGCTCGAGTACGTGATCAGGGCCTATCAGAGCGGGACCTTGCTCGATCAGGTCTTCTGCGCGTTCCTCGGACAGCTGCCGAGAGAAGACTTCATCCCCTACGTCGCCGATTTCTTCCTCCAGCTCGAAGACGTCAGGTGGAGCATCATCGGCGGCGTGGTCAACGACTCGTTCGTGATTTCAGTCCGGAACCTGGGCTACTCGAAAAACGCCGGCGAGTTTGTCCGCCGCTATTTCACCGACATCGGCAGCGCCGGCGGGCATCGCGCCATGGCCAAGGCGATCATGCCGCTGCAGGCGTTCCGCGCGAGGTTCGGCGATCTGAACGCCAACGTCATCTCCCGCCGCCTGCACGAGCTCGCGGCGCAGTTCCTGAACGAGTCGTCGAAAGAGACGAAGACGCACCTGCTCACGTCCTAGCTGCCGAGACCGACTCGTTCCCCGCTGGCGCCGACCACAGGCTCGATGAACTGGCGATAGGCATCTTCGTAACCGCGGCTCATCAGCTCGTCGAGCGGCTGAGGTCGGTCGGAGCGGTCATCGTAGCCGCCGCCGAACTCGAACGGGCCAATGGGATTATGGGACGGGCGGATGGTGAAGACGCGTGGAACGCGCCTGGCGATCATCAGCGTCGCATCGCGGACAAAGGCGGCTTCAGACGATTGGAGGTACTCGCCAAGGCGCGCGCGACCATCGAGGCGAGGCGCGGCAAGCGTGTGAGGCCGCGGCGACTCGGGCGAGGCCGACACGATGAGGATCTGCTGGACGCCAAGGTCCGCGAGCTCGTCGAGCAGCCGCGCGAGCGAGGACGGCCGATCGCAGAGCCGGTGGGTCTCACCGCGCCAGTACGCGTCAGAGGTGAAGACGATTGAATGCGGGTCGGTCGCGATCGGCACCGCCAGCGCCCCGGCGACCGCATCCACCAGATAGTCGCGGCCAACGCCGCTCAGATCGATGACCTCCGCGCGCCGGAGTTCGGCGGCCTCCACCGTTGGCCTCCGGAACAAGTCGCGCCGGCGGCTCTCGGCGACGAGCGCAAAGACGAGATCGCAGTGCGCGTCGAGATCGTGCGCAATAATCACGAGCTCCCTGAATCCGGGCTGCCCGAGATTATCGGCGAGCACTTCCCCGTATCGCCTGGCCAGGTCGCTCCGGCCCGGCCGCTTGAGTTGCGCCGCCCCGCGCAGTAGATCCCAGAGCACGCCCCAGACGCGAGTGGCCGCGCCCGTCGCCGACAGCGGCGACGGCACGAGCCGCCACCACGCCGCGCCGCGTCCCCGGCGTCCCTCGCGGAGCCAGCCGTTGACACCGGCTATCGCCGCCGCGGCCGCCAGCACCACAAACACCAGTCGCGGAAGCCACGTCGGCAGCGCCGTCGTCGCAAAGGCGTCCTGCGCGATGCGAAGATAGCCGCCGACAAGACCGGATGCGCCGCCGACGCCGACGATCCTGAGCAGGAAATCCAGCGGGAAGACCACCAGCCCCGCCACCATGACGGCCATGGGCATCGCGACGATGGCGACCGAAAGCGCGAGGGCCCAGGCGACGACCTGTGCCACGCCGCGCCACCGGTACAGTGAGCGGAGACCGGGCGTCCGCCAGAATCCCTTGTCCTCCCAGAGCCGCTGCGCGCCGTCAATCGCGGCAAACAGCGCTCCGATGACGCCGACGCCGCGGCCCGCCACGACGTCGAGCTTGACGCCTGCTTCGTCCAACGCGCGAAGCACGCCGGCGTGATAGACGCCAGCGGCACCAGTGCCGGTCAGGACAAGGGCGGTGCGAAGTTGAGGTGCATACGGTTCAGCGGTCGGAAACGGCGTCGCGTCGGACCGCCCCGTCATGGGTTAATGACGGCCTCGTGATGGATGGTCAGCAGCTTGACGATTTCGAACTCCCGCATGCCGCCTGGCGTCGTCACCTTGATTGTGTCGCCTTCCTCTTTGTTGAGAAACGCACGGCCAATCGGCGACGTCGTGGAAATCAACCCTTTGACCGCGTCGGCATCCTCTGGCATGACGAGCTGAAATATCATCTTCACACCCGTGCTCTCGACGACGTGCAGCGTCGAACCAAAGCCGGCGCGATCGGTCGGGATGCGGTCGACGTTGAGCAGCGCGATCTCCGACACGCGCTTCTGCAGCATGCTGATGCGCGACTCGACCAGCCTCTGGCGTTCCTTCGCCGCATGGTACTCGGCGTTCTCCCGCAGGTCGCCCAGGTCGCGAGCGCGAAGGATTTCCCGCGGCAGCTCGACCTTCAGCTCGCGATCGAGCGCACGAATTTCCTCCTCGAATTTCTTGATCAGCCGGTCTTTCATCGATTCCGCCATGGGACGGAGCATCGTACCACAGTGCTATTCTTCCTGGGTGCCACCCATCACGAGCCGTCAGAACGCCATCGTCTCGCGCTTTCGCAACGCGGCGAGAGGGGAGAGCGGCGATCTGCTGCTGCTCGACGGCGTGCATCTCGTCGCCGAAGCGCTCGACGCCGGCGTTCACATACGCGAGGCCGCCGTCATGACTGTGAGGAATGTCCGGCCGGAAGTCGCCGACCTTGCCGAGCGACTGCCAGGGCACGATGTCCCCGTCGCGATCGTTTCCGCATCCGTCATGCAGGCGCTCAGCCCCGTCCGATCGCCGAGCCCGATCGTGGCCCTTGCCGAGCGGCCAGTCGTCGCTGGCGAACGCGTCTATCGAGACACGCCGCTGGTGATCGTGGCGATCGACATACAGGACCCGGGGAATGTGGGGGCGATCGTCCGGGTCTCAGAAGCCGGCGGCGCGACCGGCGTGGTCTGCGCCGGCGCGTGCGCCGATCCGTTCGGCTGGAAGGCGCTGCGTGGGTCGATGGGCAGCGCTCTCCGGCTGCCTCTTCTCGTCCATCGAGATGTCCGCGAGGCGACCGATGAAGCCCGCCGTCACGGCTGCCGTATCGTCGCCACCTCGCCACGCGGCGGCCAGCCCCTCTTCGAATCGGATCTCCGCGGCCCAATCGCGATTCTCATCGGCGGCGAAGGGCCAGGCCTGGCCCCGTCGCAGGTCGACGCCGCCGACGAGCACGTGAGCATCCCGATGCAGCCATCGGTCGAGTCGCTGAACACCGCGGTCAGCGCCGCGCTCGTCGTGTACGAAGCCCGTCGCCAGCGAACAGAGGAGCCTGAACCTTGACTCCCGTGGATTCACTGTTTCCTGACGACGTTCCTCTCGGCAGTGCCCCAGCGCTGCTCGCTGAGCGGATGCGCCCGCGTACGTTCGACGAGTTCATCGGCCAGGAGGAGCTGCTCGCGCCAGGCAAGCCGCTGCGTGCGGCGATCGAGCGCGATCTCCTGCAGTCGATCATCCTGTGGGGCCCTCCAGGGACCGGCAAGACGACTCTCGCGCGCATCATCGCGAATACCACGAAAGCCAGGTTCGTGTCATTCAGCGCCACCCTGGCGGGCATCAAGGAGATCCGCGACGTCATGAGCGAGGCCGAGCGCCTCCGGCGCTCGACAGGGCGGCGCACCATCGTATTCATCGACGAGATCCACCGGTTCAGTAAGGCCCAGCAGGACGCCTTTCTGCCGCGCGTCGAGGCCGGCGACATCGTGTTGATCGGGGCCACGACCGAGAACCCGTCGTTCGAAGTGAATGCGGCGCTGCTCTCTCGTTCGAAGGTATTTGTGCTGCGCGGCTTGAGCGTCGAGGAGGTCGCGGCGATCCTCACGCGAGCCCTTGGCGATCCCGAGCGAGGCCTCGGCGCGACGGCCGTCGAGATCGACGACGACAGCGTGCGCGCGATGGCCCGGTACGCCAACGGCGACGCACGCGTCGCCCTCAATCTGCTCGAGTTGAGCGTTGCCGCCGCGCCGGTCGACAACAAACGGCGGATCGACCTCGCCCGCGTTCAGGAGACGATTCAGCGACGCTCGCTCCTCTACGACAAATCAGGCGAGGAGCACTACAACCTGATCTCGGTCCTTCACAAGTCGATGCGCAACAGCGATCCGGATGCCGCCGTCTACTGGCTCGCACGCATGGTCGAAGCCGGCGAGGATCCGATGTACATCACCCGTCGTCTCGTCAGGTTTGCGTCTGAAGACATCGGGAACGCCGATCCGCAGGCGCTGACCGTGGCGGTCGCGGCCAAGGACGCCGTGCACTTCATCGGCATGCCCGAGGGCAACACCGCCCTGGCGCAGGCGGCAATCTACCTGGCGACGGCGCCGAAAAGCAACGCCGTCTACGAGGCGTACAACCACGCTGCTCGAGATGCGCACGAAGACCTGGCCCAGCCGGTGCCGCTGCACCTGCGGAACGCACCGACCACGCTGATGAAAGAGCTCGACTACGGCAAGGGTTATCGCTATGCGCACAACGAGGCGGACGCCGTCGCGGCCATGTCGTGCCTGCCGCCCGCGCTCGAGGGGCGCAAGTATTACGACCCGAAGGAGCGTGGGTTCGAAAAGGAAATCAAACGGCGCCTTGACGGATGGGAAGAAATCAAAAAGAAGCGCCGCCAGGACTGAGCTACGGGCGCCGCACGCCGCGCGTTACACCCCAGCCGGCGAGAAAGACCGCCACGCCGACCGCGAAGAGCCGCGGGTTCGGCCCCGACGGACCAGCCGTGAATACATCCACGAGGAGAATCCACATCCCGACGATCTGTCCGAACCGACCGATGTAGTAAATCGCTTGCGCCACTCAGATCCGCTCGAAGTTCTTTTCAATTTCCCGTCGTGTGAGCCGCAGCATGACGGGACGCCCGTGCGGGCAGACACTCGAGTACGCGGTTGCCCGCAGCTCGTCCAGGATATGCGCCATCTTCTCATAGCTGAGCGGATCATTGGCTTTCACGGCCGCATGACACGCCGTCGTAGCGGCGATTCGCTTCAGCGCCTGCTGTACGTCAGCCCCACGATCGAGCCGCTCGAGATCCTCAGCCAGCGCCTGCAGTGTGTTCGAACTCTCCTCCGCCTTCAGGAGCGCCGGAAGAGCGGTGATCTTGATCGTGTTCTGACCGAACGACTCGAGCTCGAAGCCGAGGCGCTCGAGTTCCTCGGCGCGGCCAACGAGCGTGTCGTGAGCGGCCGGCGTCAATTCGAGAATCATCGGCACGAGCAGCCGCTGAGACTCCAGCGCTCCCGCCGTCAACCGCTGCATCACCCGCTCGAACAGCACGCGCTCGTGCGCCACATGCTGATCGATGATCGCAATCCCTTCGTCGTCAATCGCCACGATGAAGGTGTCGCGAAACTGCCCGAGCGGAATCATGGGACGGACACCGAGGACGCTCGGTCCGCCTCCAGCCGGATTGACAACCGCGGTCGATTCCGCCGGTCTCCATCGATTCGGATACGTGCCGCCAGCCAGGATGCCGGGGATCGCGGCGGCGACGCCGTCGTGGAAGGGCGTCGTCTCCTGGCCGAGCTGCAGCTGCGGCGCGCTGGTCTGCCCGAGCGCCTCCATCAGCGCCCGCCGCACCACTTCGTGAACCAGCGACGGTTCGCGGAAGCGCACTTCGGCCTTCGTCGGGTGAACGTTGACGTCGATCGCATCGGGCGGCATGTCCAGAAACAGATGCACTTCGGGGCTGCGTTCCTTGATCGACGCGACACTGTACGCGTCGAGAATCGCGTGGGCGATCGTCTTGTCCTTGACGATCCGGCGGTTGATGAAGAGGTGCTGCGCCCCGCGCGTCGGTCCTGACGTTCCTGACTCGCCTGCCAGGGCCGCCACATATCCGGTCAGTCGCAGCCCGCCGGCGCTCTTCCCGACCTCGAACAGGTCGTCGCGCTCGCCGTAAATCTGGTACTGCCGGTCGCCGAGCGATCCCGCAGGCGGACACTGAAGAAGCGTCCGGCCGGCGCTTGTCAGAGTAAAACCGGCTTCGGGATACGCCAGCGCCAGCTGCGTCACGATTCGCGAGATCTGCGCCGATTCCGCGCCGTCCGACTTCAAGAACTTCCGTCGCGCAGGGAGGTTGTAGAACAGATCGTTGACCTCGACGACGGTGCCTTCGGCGGCAGCGACCTCCCGGACCGAAGCCACCGCCCCGCCGTTGACGCGAATCTCGGTGCCGCACTGCTGTCCGCGCGCGCGCGTACGCAGCACGAAGTGGGACACGGACGCAATCGATGGCAGCGCTTCGCCGCGAAAGCCAAGCGTCCGAATGGAGGCCAGGTCTTCCGCCCGCTTGATCTTGCTCGTGGCATGACGCTCGATGGCCAGCCGCGCGTCTGCCGGCTCCATCCCTTCCCCGTCGTCCTCGACGCGCACCTGCTTCTTCCCGCCGAGCTCGACGTGGATGGCCAGCCGCCGCGCGCCAGCGTCCAGGGCGTTCTCGACGAGTTCCTTGACGACCGAGGCAGGACGTTCGACAACCTCGCCAGCGGCAATCTGGTTGGCGAGATCCGGCGGCAACTGCGCGATCTTGGGCAATCCTGTCCCCGTCTAAATCCAGCACCGCCGCCGAAACCAGGCAAGCAGCCCCACGATCACAGCGACGCTCATGGCGAGCACCCACGAGAACTGCGCGCCTTCACCGCCCGGCACATACGTGGCAACGTGACGTTCCTGCCAAACAGCCCGCCAGCAGCGTCCCGGGCATGAAGATCACCGAGACGTGGTCGCGCAGCTCGACAGTCGAACGCGACGCTCCGTCGTGGACGGTCACGAGGTAATATCGTGGGTCGCGAAGCCGTGCTCGACGGCACGGAAGTCGATGCCGTGAAGAATCACATAGAGATAGCCGGTGTACTCTTCCGCCTTCGGATACTCGATGGGGGCCATCGCGTCTCCAGACACAGGCGCCGCTGGCCGGATTGAGCCAGCCCCGATCGATGCTCGTCGCCTGTTCGGTCACGCCGTTGCGGTGTACGAAGATACTAATCACGAGGGCTTTGGGCTAGTCTCCCACTTTCACCGAAAGCGCCGCCTGGGCCGCCGCGAGCCGCGCCACCGGCACCCGATACGGCGACGCGCTGACGTAATCGAGGCCCACCTTTTCGAAGAAATGGATCGACGACGGGTCGCCGCCGTGCTCGCCGCAGACGCCGATCTTCAAGCCAGGCCGCGTCTTCCGTCCAAGCCGTACGCCCAGCTGGACGACCGCGCCTACGCCCTCCGTGTCAATCGAGGCGAACGGATCGCGTTCAAGAATCTTCTTCTCCTGGTAGATCCGGAGGAACTTCCCGATGTCATCTCGCGAAAACCCGAACGTCAGCTGCGTCAGGTCGTTCGTGCCGAACGAGAAGAACTCGGCCTCTTGTGCGATCTGATCGGCGGTCATCGCGCCGCGCGGCACCTCGATCATGGTGCCGACCAGGTACTTGATCTTCACGCCCTGCGCTCTCATCGTCTCTTCGGCCACGCGCTTAACGATGGCCTTCTGGTCACGCAGCTCTTTGACGTGGCCGACGAGCGGAATCATGATCTCCGGAGCGACCTTCACCCCCTCTTTCGCCAGCCGGCAGGCGGCCTCGATGATCGCCCGGGTCTGCATCTCGGTGATTTCCGGATACGTAATGCCGAGGCGGACGCCGCGGTGGCCGAGCATCGGGTTGAACTCGTGGAGCTGCTCCACGCGCGCGAGCAGGCGCTTCATGTCCTTGAGCACAGCCGGACCTTCGCCGGTGCGTCCCGACTTTTCGCGCCGCGCATCGAGCCGCGCGATCTCGACCATCAGCTCCTCCCGCTTCGGCAGAAACTCGTGAAGCGGCGGGTCGATCGTCCGGATGGTGACCGGCTCTCCGTGCATCGCCTTGAAGACGCCGTAGAAGTCCTCTCGCTGCAGCGGCAGTAATTCGTTAAGCGCCTTTCGTCGATCCGTTTCGTTGTCGGCCAGGATCATTTTCTGGACGATGGGGATCCGGCCCTCGCCGAAGAACATGTGCTCGGTGCGGCACAGCCCGATGCCGCGCGCGCCGAACGCGTACGCGAGCTCGGCCTGATCGGGCAGGTCCGCGTTCGCGCGAATGCCCATGCGGCGGAACTTGTCCGACCAGCTCAGGAGTTGGTTGAAACGTCGATAGAGGGTCGAGGTCTTCGGGTCAATGGTCCCATTGACGGCCTGAAGGATTTCGCTCGGCTTCGACGCGACGCGCGCGAGCTTGACCTCACCTGACGACCCGTCGAACGAGAGGTAGTCGCCTTGCTTGACCGTCTGACCTTTGACCGAGAACGTCTTGCCCGCCTCGTCGATCTCGAGATCGCCGGCACCGACGACCGACGGCTTGCCCATCTGGCGCCCGACCACCGCGGCATGCGACGTCATGCCGCCGGTGGCCGTGAGGATGCCCTGGGCGACAAACATGCCGTGGATGTCGTCGGGGGCCGTTTCGCGGCGAACGAGAATGACCGGCTTCCCCTGACTCGCCCATTGGACCGCATGGTCGGCCGAAAACACCACGTGTCCGCTCGCCGCGCCAGGCGACGCCGGCAACCCTCTGGTCACGGTCGGGATCTTCTTCCATTCGTCGGGATCGAAGCCGGGCGCGAGCAGCTGGTCAAGCGACTCCGGGTCGACGAGGAGCACGGCCGCTCTCTCCGTAATCAGCCTCTCGGCGACGAGATCGGTCGCGATCACTATGGCGGCAAATCCGGTGCGTTTGCCGCTGCGGGTCTGGAGCATGAACAGCCGCTCATCCTGAATCGTGAACTCGAAGTCCTGAATGTCCTTATAGTGCTTCTCGAGCCGCGTCGTGATCTCGCGCAGCTGCTTGTACGCCCGCGGCAGCAGCTGCTCGAGCTCGCGGATCGGCTGCGGTGTGCGGACGCCGGACACGACGTCCTCGCCTTGCGCGTTGATGAGGAATTCGCCGTAGAACTCCTTCGCACCTGTCGCCGGGTTTCGCGTGAATCCAACGCCGGTCGCGGATCGATTGCCGGTGTTACCGAATACCATCATCTGCACGTTGACGGCCGTGCCGATGTGATCAGGAATGTCGTAGATGCGGCGGTACTCAATCGCGCGCGCGTTCATCCAGGAGCGGAACACGGCGTCGCGCGCCATCTTGAGCTGCTCCCGCGGATCCTGCGGGAATGACTTGCCGATCTTCCTCTGGACCAGGCCCTTGTAGCGCGACACCACGTCGCGCAGCGCCGTCTCGTCGAGCTCGGTATCGAGCTTCGCGCCGCTCGCTTTCTTGACGGCGTCGAACTCGTGCTCGAACGCGCTCTTGGGAATCTCGAGCACGACGTTGCCGAACATCTGGATGAACCGCCGGTAGTTGTCGAACGCAAACCGGCCGTTGGCAGTGCGCCGCTTCAAGCCTTCGACCGCCGCGTCGTTCAATCCCAGGTTGAGAATCGTGTCCATCATGCCCGGCATCGAGAACTTCGAGCCCGAACGCACCGAGACGAGCAGCGGGTTCTCCGTCGATCCGAGCGTCGCACCGGCGGCCCTCTCGAGCTTCCTGACCTGCTCGTCGATCTCGCGATCGATCGCGGCGGGGATCTTCTGCTTGTCCCGGTCGTAAATGTTGCAGACCTCGGTCGAAATCGTGAATCCCGGTGGCACCGGCAGACCCGCGTTCGTCATCTCCGCAAGGCCAGACCCCTTGCCGCCGAGTAGATCCTTCATGTTCCGATTGCCGTCGGCCTTCCCGTTGCCAAAGAAGTAGACGTGCCTCTTGGCCCTTCCCGCCTTCTTTCCTGCCGTTGTCTTCGACATTCTGATTCCTTATTGACGGTCGTTAGGCGCAATCTCTGCGATGTCCGCGATATTGAGGATCGTCACCCGCAGCTCAGTGAGTAACGCGAGGCGCGCCTTCCGAAGCGCCGGGTCGTCAACCATGACAAGCACATCGGCAAAGAAGCGGTCGACAGGCTTCCCGAGCGCGCTGAGCTCTCGCATGGCCTCACCGTAACGCACGTGTGCCAGTGCGGCTTTGATGGCCGGCCAGCGCCCCTCCATCTCTTTCAATAGAGCAATCTCAGCCGGCTCGGTCAGCCTTGCCCGCGATCCATCGTCAAGAACACCATCACAATCCTTCGTGATGTTCTTCACGCGCTTGAACAAGATCGCGAGCGCTTCGAAGCCAGCTGATGTTCGTGCGTCCGAAAGCGCCTCCACTCGCAGGAGAGCATTCTGCGGCCGTTTCCACCAGTACGGCACGACCGCTCGCACTTCGTCAGCGCGGAAGCCTCGTCTCTCCAGTAGATGCGCCTCGCGGTCGATGAGGAACTCGCTGAGCGCACCCTGCCATGTTTCGGGAGCTCCAAGGCGTCCTTCGTCGTAGTTCTTGTGGGCTTGCTCAATCATCTCTGACAAACCGACGGCCATCTCGCCGGACAGACCCGAGACATCCGTCAGGATCTTCATCACACCCTGGGCCGCGCGGCGAAGCCCGTACGGATCGCGGGAGCCGGTCGGCTTCTCGCCTGCCGCGAACAGGCCGACGATCGTATCCAGCTTGTCCGCCAACGAGACGGCTGCCCACGTCAGTGCCGCCTTCCCAAGCTGCGCGCCGGTGGCCGGCGCGTCGACCTCGACACCAATCGGCAGGTAGTGGAAGTAGATCGCCTTCCATACCTCTTCGGGCTCGCCTTCGTGGCGCGCGTAAATTCCACCCATCGTCCCCTGCAACTCGGTGAACTCGCGGACCATGTCTGTCGTGAGATCCGCCTTGGCCAATCGCGCGGCTCGGGCCGCCTGCGCGGCGACGTCCGTCGTGGCGCCAAATGCGTGCTCGGCGATCCAGCCAGCCAGGCGCTCGATCCGCTCGGCCTTCGCCCGATAGCTGCCGAGCTTCTTGTGAAACAGCAGCGTGTCGAGCCGGTCGATTCTGGTATCGAGCGAGGTCTTCCGGTCCGCTTCCCAGAAGAAGCGCGCGTCACGAAGCCGTGCCGTCACCACCCGCTCCGCGTTCCGCGCGATCGTTCGTTCGTTGTCCGGCTCGGTGTTGATGACCGCCAGGAAGGCGTTCTTCAGCGTGCCGTCTTCGGCCTCCACCGGAAAGTAATGCTGATGGTGAATCAGCGTCGTCGTCAGCACTTCTTCGGGAAGCTCGAGAAATTCGTGAGCGAAGGTGCCGGCGACCACCGACGGATACTCGACCAGGTCGGGCACTTCGTGCAGGAGCCCGGCCTCGCCCTGCACGACGCGGCTGACACGGCCCTGCAGCCGCTGCGCTTTCAAGTCGAGCTCGCGCGCGATCTTGTTGTGCCGCTCGCTTCGCTCCAGGATGACGAAGTTCTCGAGCAGCCTCGCGCGATACTCGTCGAAGGTGCGCACTTTGATCGCGCGCCCCGCGCGGCCGCTCGTCGTCAGAAAGCGGTGCCCGTAGGTCACCGCGCCGGTGCTGACCGCCTGGACCTGAGATGTCTCGGCGGCGGAGGTGCGTCCAATCGTGAACGGCACGACGCGGCCGCCGTAGACGAATAGTATCCACCTGATAGGACGACCGAACAGCAGCTCGCCGCGACCATCGTCGAGCGTCGCGTCCCAGCGCATCAGTCTCGGAAAGCTGAGCGCGCGCAGCGTCCCGCCCAGCACAGCGGGCAGCACATCGACGGCCGCCTTGCCCCGCTGCCGCTTCCGATACGCGAGGTATTCCCCTTTTGGCGTTCGGACCCGCTCGAGCGCAGAAACCTCGGCGCCCTGCTTCGAGGCGAAGCCGGCGGCGGCGGGCGTCGGTGTGCCATCGGGCTTGAACCCGGCGGACACCGGCGGTCCGTTCAGGAGCTCTTCGAGATCGGTCTGCCGCTCAGGAATATGCGCCACCCGCACGGTCAAGCGTCGCGGCGTGCTGAACGTCTCAGCCGGCGCTTCGGGCGGAAGCCGGTGTTCGGTCAGCTGCGCGACGAGCGCCTCGCCGATCTGGTTCGTCAGGCCGGGCAGCCATGAGGCCGGCAATTCCTCGCAGCCCAGCTCGAGCAGCAGTTCACGGTCCATCCGACTGCGCCTTTCTGACGTCGTCCGCGGCGTCGGCGACGCGAGTCCTGTCGCCGGCGGCCGTGTCCTCGACGTAGGCCTTCGCGATACCCACGGCCAGCTGACGCACGCGCAGGATGAACGACGTCCGCTCAGTCACGCCAATGCTGTTACTGGCGTCGAGTACGTTGAAGAGATGCGAACACTTGAGGCAGTGCTCGAGCGCCGGCCAGATGAGCCCGGACCGCAGGAGCGCTTCGGAAAACCCGTAATAGTCGTCGAACAGCCTGCGGTGGAACGCGGCGAACTCGCCGGGCCGCAAGTCGATGCCGCTGTTGAAGACGTACTTCGACTGCTCGACTTCGTCGCGAAACCGGACGTCGCGGTATTTCACGCCAGGCGACCACTCGAGGTCGTACACGCTGTCCACCCGCTGCAGCACCATGGCGATGCGCTCGAGGCCGTAGGTGAGCTCCGCCGAGATCGGCGCCAGCTCGACGCCACCCGCCTGCTGAAAGTACGTGAACTGCGTGATCTCGAGGCCGTCAAACAGGATCTGCCATCCGATACCCCACGCGCCAAGCGTGGGCGACTCCCAGTTGTCCTCCTCGAAGCGGATGTCGTGCTGCCGCGCGCTGATGCCGCACGCCTCGAGACTGTCGAGATAGAGCTGCTGGACGTTGTCCGGCGACGGCTTGAGGATGACCTGAAACTGGTGGTGCTTGAAGAGACGGTTCGGGTTCTCGCCGAAGCGTCCGTCGGCCGGCCGGCGAGACGGCTGAACGTACGCCACGTTCCAGTGCGCCGGACCCAGCACGCGGAGAAACGTTTCCGGGTGCATTGTGCCGGCGCCGACCTCGATATCGAGCGGCTGCTGCAGCGTACACCCGCGCGACGTCCAGAACTCCGAGAGCTTCAGGATGAGGCTTTGGAAGGTCATCGTCGCATCTCACGCAGCACGCGCACTGATTTCAGATCCTTCTCCAAGTGCATGGCAATCAGCGCCCGGTGAGCCGCCTCGAGCTCCCGAAGCGTCTCTCCAGTCACCGCCACACGGCCCAACGCAAACGGGCTGACTTCGCGCGCGGCCGCGAGAAACTCCCGTGCCGCCATGGACAGCCGCGCATCGGCCTCATACACACCCTGCAGCCGCAGCAGCCAGAACTCGAAGTACCTTGCCAGCGGCTCGATGGGGACTCCAACCGCCATCGCGTCGACCATCGACGCGCCCAGCCGGTACAGCGTCTCGTTCGGATCCGCTTCCTGCGCCCACTCGTCAATCAACTCGGCAAAGTACCCGACGTAGCCGAGCGCCTCGCCGTCGCGCGCCGACAACGGCGAGCGGACCGGCTCGACGAAATTCAGACCGACGAGCTCGCGGCGCTCGCGTTCGAAATACCCGACGCGCCCGTACGTCAGCGGCTCGAGCGCGCCGCCGAACCGTCGCCGGCTCTGGCGCGCATTCTTCGCCACGCCGCGCTTCTTCCCGCGATCGCGGGTCAGAAACACCACGATCCGGTCCGATTCACCGAGTTTATACGTTCTCAGAATCAGCGCGTCGGTGGTGTAGAGCGGCATCCAGAGGCGGGCCCCAACTGTACTACGAATCGCGGCGATGACCCAGACCGATATCCGACAGCACGTTCTCGTCTTCGCGCCACTCGGCCTTCACGCGAACGTGCAGATCGAGGAATACCTTCATCTCGAAAAAGCGCTCCAGCTCCTCTCGCGCGGCCGTGCCGATCCTCTTGATCATCTCGCCGCCTTTGCCGACCACAATGGGCTTCTGCGACTCGCGCTCGACGACGATCGTGCAGTAGAGGCGCAGGAGGCGGCTGGGGGGCTCCGGCTCTTCGAACCGGTCAATGATCACAGCGCTCGAAAACGGAATCTCCGCATGCGTGAAGCGGAGGAGCTGCTCGCGGACGATTTCTGAGGCAAAAAAGCGCTCGGGCTGATCGGTGAGGTACTCGGGCGGATACCGCGGCTCGCCTTCCGACAGCCTATCAATAATTGCCCGCTCCAGCCGGTCCACATTATCGCCGGTCGCCGCCGACAGCGGGATCATCTCCGCAAAGTCCGCCAGCTTCTGACAGCGATCCAGGATCGGCAGCAGCTTCGACTTCCGGAGCAGGTCGATCTTGTTGAGGATCAGAAACACCGGCGCGCTCGACTTCTTGATCAGGTCGATCGTGAACTCGTCGCCCTTGCCAGCCGGCGCTGACGCGTCGACGACCAGCCCCAGCACGTCGACCTCGTGGATCGTATTCACAGCGGTGTCCACCATGCGCACGTTCATCCTGTGCAGCGGCCGGTGGATACCCGGCGTGTCGAGGTAGACGACCTGGGCATCCGGATAGTTCCTCACCCCCAGGATCCGCGTCCTGGTCGTCTGCGGTTTGTCTGACACGATAGCGAGCTTGCTGCCAACCAGTCGGTTCAATAGCGTTGACTTTCCAGCATTCGGCCGGCCGATCAGCGAAACGAATCCGAACTTCATATAGAACTATTCACCACGGAGGATACGGAGAATCACACCAGACGGGGCTTGTCCTCTGTGTCCTCCGTGCCCTCAGTGGTGGACAGCCTGCCCTCAGGCTTCGAAATGCGCACCTCGTTGATTCGCCTGCGCTCGGCGTCAATCACTTCGACGCTCAACCCGTCGATGTCGAACCGTTCCCCGACGGCCGGCACGCGGCCGATGTGCGACAGCAGAAACCCGCCAACGGTCTCGAATCCCTCGCGCTCGATTACGACGTTGAGCCGCTCGACGACTTCGTCGATGTCGACCTTCCCGCTGAACAGAAAGCTTCCATTGCCTTCGTCGACGATCGGCTCGGACTCGACATCGTACTCGTCGCGGATTTCGCCGACGATTTCCTCAAGCAGATCCTCGGCCGTGACGAGACCCGCCGTGCCGCCGTACTCGTCGACGACGATCGCGCACTGCTGTTGCTGCCGCTGGAACTGCTTGAGCAGCTCGGGGACGCGCTTGGTCTCTGGCACGACGAGCGCCGGGCGCAGCAGCGTCGTGATCGGTCGCGCATCGTCGGCGACCCCGAGAAGCACGAGATCCTTCACGAACGCGAAGCCGGCGATGTTGTCGAGGTTCTCCTTGTAGACAGGGAACCGTGAATATTCCTGCTCCCGGAACAGCGTCCGCAGGTCGCCGATGGTCGACGTGTCGCGGATGGCCACGATGTCGAGGCGCGGCGTCATCACTTCCCGGACGATCGTATCGCCGAAATCGACAATGCTCTGCAGGAGCTTCCGATCCTCCCCCTCGGTGATGCCGTCCTGCTCGCCGGCGTCCAGGTATGTCTCGGCGACCTCACTCGCTTCCTCCTCGGCGTCGTCCGTCTGATCTGGCACCACAGGCCGTTTCGAGCGCGCGATCGTCCTCGTGATCGGACCGAGCGCCAGGGCCACCGGCGCGAACGACGGCAACAGACGTCCAAGCATCCGTTCGGGGTCGCGGCTGACGATGGCGAGCGGCAGCAGGAGCTCGAAGATCACGACGAACGCCACGACGGAAACGATGACCGTCGCCAGCGTCGGCGCGCCCTCGATCCCAATTGCGCGTGTCAGCAGGGCGGTCGCGCTCGCTGTCACCAGACCGAGCAGCAGCCGGACCGGCATGAAGAGCAGCAGCGGATCGTCGAGGTACTGGCCAAGCGCGTCCGGCCGGCCGCTGCGTTCCGCGACGAGCCGCAGCGACAGCCGCATCAGCGCGCTGAATGCCGCCTCGATTGCGCCGAGGTACACCGCGGCACACGCCAGCAGAAACATGCTGAGGGGGATCATTGTGGCAACGACGATACCGTCCGCTCGATGAGGCCTGCGGGCAGACCTCCCTTACGCCGAAGACGCTGTTCGGTGCGACGCATCAGACCGCGGTCGCGGTCGTGGTCGTAGCCCAGCAGATGCAGCAGGCCGTGCAGGGCGAGGACCCTGAGCTCGGTCAGCTCCGAATGGCGCGCCTCGCGCGCCTGACACCGCGCCGCTTCCCGCGCGATGACAATCTCACCCAGGAAACTATTCACCACAGAGGACACAGAGGACACCACTGGTTGTGACCGCCGTGTCCTCCGCGTCCTCCGTGGTGGAGAGTTTGAGAAACTGAGGACGTCTGTCGCGTAATCCTTCCGCCGGTACGTGCGGTTCAGCGCACGGATCCGCTGAACGCTGACAAGCGCGATACTCACGTAGCCCCGCGCGGCCGCCGGCGCCACCCTCCGCAGCCAGGACGTTAGCCCAGGGACGCGCACTGGTCGCCCATGCGCATCGCCCACGACAACTCGAAGCCCATCAGGACTCATGGAGATCAGGACCGCTCCGGGCCCTTCGTCGGCCGGGCGCCATTGCCGTTCGAGAAGGCCTCGTACGCCTTCACAATCTGCTGCACGAGCTTGTGGCGGACGACGTCGCGTTCGTCGAAATACACGAACGAGATGCCCTCGATGGCGTTGACCACCTTCATCGCCTCGACCAGGCCGGACGTGCGCCCGGTTGGCAGATCGATCTGCGTCACGTCGCCGGTGATGACGGCTTTGGATCCGAAGCCGAGACGCGTCAGGAACATCTTCATCTGCTCGGACGTGGTGTTCTGCGCCTCGTCGAGGATGACGAACGAGTCGTTGAGGGTGCGGCCGCGCATGAACGCAATCGGCGCGATTTCGATCGTGCCGCGCTCGATGTAGCGCGCCACGCGCTCGGCATCGAGCATGTCGTACAGCGCGTCGTACAAGGGTCGCAGATACGGATTCACCTTTTCCTGCAGGTCGCCCGGCAGAAACCCCAGCTTCTCCCCCGCCTCGACCGCCGGACGCGCGAGGACGATCCGGCTGACTTTCTTCGCCACGAGAAATGCAACCGCCTGCGCCATCGCCAGATACGTCTTGCCCGTACCAGCAGGACCAACCGCGAAGACGATGTCGTGCTGGTCGATGGCGTCGAGGTACTTCCGCTGCGTGACGGTCTTGGGAGCGATGCGGCGCTTGCCCCCGGGCGTGAGGTTGCCCTTCAGGAAATAATCGCGGAGGTCGACTCCGCCGTCCTGCGCGACCAGATCAGAGGCAGTCTTCACGTCCGCATTCGACAGCTTGTACCCGTCGCGCATCAGCGACGAGAGCTCGGCCACGACCCGATCGACGCGGTCGAGATTCGGCGACTCACCCTCGACCACCAGGTCGTGACCCTGCGTGCGGATGCGCACATGGAAGAGCGATTCGAGGTGCTTGAGGTTCTCGTCGTAAGAGCCGAACAGTGTTTCGACCCCTTCCTCAGCGACGGTAATCCTCTTGGTGCCGCTTATCTGAGCCAGTTTATCTCCTTGTTACACAACTACTTAGCTCTATTATACCGCCCTCGTTCTCCAGGCCCGCAAGTGCAGGTCTCGCAACTATTTGGCGCCGAAGGTCACCTCTTTCGAGGCTCAACCACCTGAATGTGCAGCTCCCGAAGCTGCTTCTCGGACACGGACGCAGGCGCGTTCATGAGCAGATCCTCGGCGTTCTGCGTCATCGGAAAGGCGATCACCTCGCGGAGATTGGGCTCGCGCGCGAGCAGCATCACGATGCGGTCGATGCCAGGGGCGATCCCCCCGTGCGGCGGGGCGCCGTATCGGAACGCGTTCAGCATGCCCCCGAACCGCTTCTCGACCTCTTCGGGGCGATAACCCGCAATCTCGAAGGCCTTGAGCATGACATCCGGACGATGGTTCCGAATCGCGCCGCTCGACAGCTCCACGCCGTTGCAGACGATGTCGTACTGAAACGCCTTAATCGTCAACGGGTCCCTAGTGTTCAGTGCTTCCAACCCACCCTGCGGCATCGAAAAGGGATTGTGGCTGAAGGCCACTTGATTGGTGTCCGGATCGAGCTCGTAAAACGGAAAGTCGGTGATCCAGCAGAAGCGATACGTGTCGCTTTCGAGCAGGCCGAGTTCGCGCGCGAGGTGGTTCCTGAGCCCGTCAACCGCCCTGCGCAGCGTCTTCGCCGGGCCTGATGCGAAGAAGACGGCATCGCCAGGCTGGACGCCCGCCGCCTCGAACAGCCTCCGTCTGCGTTCGTCCGGGAGGTACTTGGCCAGCGGGCCCTTCGGCGGTTCGGCGGCGACGATGTACGCCAGACCGCCGAGCCCGAGCGATTCGCCCACGCCGACGGTCTTATCGAAGAAGCTGCGCGATCGGTCCGCCGCGCCGGGAGCCCGGATGGCGCGTATAACGGAGCCTTCCTCGACCGCACGCGCGAAAACGGCGAACTCCGACTGGCGGAAAATGTCTGTGACGTCTGTCGCACGCAGGGGATTCCTCAGGTCCGGCTTGTCGGTGCCGTACATCGTCATCGCCATGTCGTACGTAATGCGAGGAAAGGGCGGCTCCGAGACGTTCCCTGTGGAACATGTCGAGAACTCTCTGAAGACGCCGGCGAGCACCGGCTCGATTCCCGCAAAGACGTCGTCCTGCGTGACGAATGCCATCTCGACGTCCAATTGATAGAACTCGCCAGGCGATCTGTCGGCGCGCGCGTCTTCGTCTCGAAAACACGGGGCGATCTGAAAGTAGCGGTCGAAGCCGGCTACCATCAGGAGCTGCTTGAACTGCTGCGGCGCCTGAGGCAGGGCATAAAACTTCCCCGGATGGATGCGGCTCGGCACGAGGTAATCGCGCGCGCCCTCGGGCGAGCTCGACGTCAGAATCGGCGTCTGAAACTCCAGGAAGCCCTGCTCGTGCATGCGCCGGCGGATGCTGGCAATCACGCGAGAGCGGAGCACGATGTTCGCGTGGATCCGTTCGCGACGCAGATCCAGAAACCGGTACCGAAGACGTTGATCTTCAGGGATATCATGCGGGCCGGCCACCTGGAACGGCAGCGTCTCTGCCGACGACAGGACCTCGATCTGGTCGACCACGACCTCGATGTGGCCGGTCGGGAGGGTGGGATTGATATTCTCTTCCGTGCGGGCGAGGACGCGGCCGGTGACGCTGAGCACGCTCTCCAGCCTGACCGCTTCCGCGGCCTTGAAGGCGCTCGACTCGGGCATGAAGACGCACTGCGTCACGCCATAGTGATCGCGCACATCGATGAACAGTAGCTGTCCATGGTCCCGCTTGCGATTCACCCATCCGGCGAGACGAACCGTGCGGCCAACGTGCTCGGTCGCCAGCGCGGCGCAGGTGTGCGTGCGATACGAATTACTTAACGGCTCGGTCACTTATGGACGTCTCGTTCGAACGTACTCCGCGGCTTCGGCGCGCGCGACGATGTATTGGTCACCACTCCGCAGATCCTTGAGCGACACATTACCCTGCGCCCGCTCGTCGTCGCCAATGATGGCGACCCAGGGGATGTTTCTGGCCGACGCATACTTGAACTGCTTGCCGAGCTTGTCCGCCTCGGGGTACACGTCAACACGCAGACCGGCCCGCCGGAAATCCGTCGCGACCCCAAGCGCGTCGGCGCGCGCGTCATCATTCCACAGGGTCACCATCACATCGACGGCGCCGTGGTCGACGGACGCCGGAAACATTTCTCGCTCGGTCATGACGACGATGATCCGCTCGAGTCCGAGCGAGAAGCCGCACGCCGGCACATCACGGCCCAGGAACATGCCGATGAGATTGTCGTACCGGCCGCCACCGCCGAGGCTTCCGGCCAGGTCAGGCACCGCGATCTCCATGATGGCGCCGGTGTAGTACGACAGCCCCCGCGCGAGCCGCGGGTCCACGCACACATGTTGAGCGACAGATGTAGACCGAACGACATTAAAGATCTCTGTCAGGTTCTCGACGGCGGCCCCATGGTTAGTCTGACTGAGAATGTCGTGCAATTCGCGTAGGCGTTCCCGACTAACCATCACACCATCCAACACGGGAACCGTTCCTGGCGTCGCGAAGATGTTGCGGAGCATCTCCATCAAGTGCGAGGCCTTCTGCGGATCTATTCCGCGCGTCGCAAACTCCACCTCAACTCCCGTGTCGCCAATCTTGTCGAGTTTGTCGAGCGCAACGAGTGCGGTCTCATGTTGCTCGCGCGCAATATGGGCTACTTCGAGCAATCCAGTCAAAATCCCGCGATGATTCACGATAATCTTGAAGTCCGCAAACCCCAGCCGGATAAACACATCGCCAACGGCCGCGATCTGTTCCGCTTCGACGATCGGTGAACTCGATCCGATCGCATCTATGTCGCACTGGTAGAACTCCCGGAAGCGCCCCCGCGCGGGACGATCGGCGCGCCAGACGGGCTGAATCTGATACCGCTTGAAGAACTTCGGCAGCTCGTTCTGATACTGGGCGACGACGCGCGCGAGCGGGACGGTCAGGTCGTATCGCAGCGCGAGATCCGCCTCGCCGCCTGACTCGTGCTCGCCGCGCTTCAGAATCTTGAAAATGAGCCGGTTGCCCTCTTCGCCGTACTTCCCCAGCAGCGTGTCGATGTTCTCGAAGGCGGGCGTCTCGAGCGGCTCGAAGCCGTAACGCTCGTAGACGTCACGAACGACACGAATGACATACTCGCGGCGACGCACGTCGGCGGGCAGAAAATCGCGGGTGCCTCTGGCGGGTTGAACGCTGCTGGTCGCCAAGAGGGTGTCAGTGTTGAGGGCGAAGCACTCGGGAATTATACGGGCTGGATGGGTGGGGTGGGCTGGAAAGGCGGGATGGGGCCCTCTCGCCCTTTCTGCCCGGTAATCAGTTCGTCGCCGCGGCCACGGGGCCACCGGTCTTCGGTGATGGGCCGCCCTTGAACGTCATCAGATGGTCTCGGATGGTGCGGATCTGCGCCGCGGCATCGCCGCCCAACTGCGGAAACGGCGACTTCGGAAACTCGGGCCAGTACGCGGGCATACGCGTTCCCGGGAGAAAGCTGGCCGGGGCTCTCAGCCACGCGTCGATCCACTCCGGGTTGAGCCGCTCCGGCGCCATTCGAAGATCGGGTGCCAGGTTCGCCGTCGGCTGGTCCTTAGGGATCGCGCCCAGCACGTGACACTGTTGGCATTTCAGCAGCTCGAACAGCTGCTTACCGCCCGCTTCGCCGCTCCTCGCCAGGACGATTTCGTGGGTCTGGAACGGCCCGATGGTGTTCGAGATCGACCCGAAGTACCGAATAATGGTATTCAGATTCCGGTCGTCAAGACCGAAGCTCGGCATCCTCACGTCGAGCCACGGCCGAATTGTGATCGGATCGCGGAGGAACGCGTACAACCAGTCTTGCTGTACGCGGGCGCCTTCCGGCGTCAGCCGCGGCGGCCCGAGCGATGAATCGGCCACGAGCTTCAGGTAGTCGCCGCCCGTCGTTTCAATGATGTGACAGCCGACGCAATTTCTGCGGCTGACAAGCGTCCGCCCGGACACCAGTTGGTCATAACGGGCGGAGCGCGGCGGTAGCGCGGCCGGCGGCTGAATTTCGCGCTGGAAGCTCATCAGCGCCGTGACGAGCCGCTCGACCTCCTCGTCGCTGAAGTCGTAGTTCGGCATCCGCAACCTGTCGAGCGGCAGCAACTGGCGGCCACGGTCGAAGATCCGTGGATTGTGCAGCTTGGCCTCGAACCACGCGAGCTTGTCGTTGTGCGGAATCTCGCTGACGAACGAGAAATCGAACTTTGTGACCAACTTGCTTCCCTCTTCGGAGAGGTCGGTGCCGATCGACTGCGCCTTCTCGAACCCCTTGATGTCATGGCAGCTGAAGCAGCCGTACCGGCTGATGGCGCGCTGCCCCAACTCGATCTGCCTCTGCTGCGGATCC
Organism: Vicinamibacterales bacterium; assembly: GCA_965229885.1. Classification (GTDB taxonomy): domain Bacteria; phylum Acidobacteriota; class Vicinamibacteria; order Vicinamibacterales; family CAVVIG01; genus DATLLJ01. The sequence goes on along the minus strand of CBDDJX010000003.1, from coordinate 1,587,791 downwards.
CACTTGGCCATCGTCGTCTTCGCGTCCTCAAACGGCATCGCCCCTTTGAGATAGTCGAGGAGGACCGTGTCGGCCGCCTGCTGATCCGGAGTCGCCTTCGCGACGTCACCGCCCGGCCCCTTGAGGGTCGACAGGTACGTCGCGACGTCCGCGACCTGGGCATCGGTCAGCCGCAGGTCGGGCATGTAGGTCGCGGGGCTGTAGTGCTTGGGATCGCGGACCCAGTTGTAGATCCACTCGTAGCTGGTCTTGGCGCCGAGGTTCTCGAGCGGCTGCCCGAACGTCCGGTTGGGCCCGGCCTCGCTGCGCGACCCTTCGCCGGCGATGTGGCAGCCGAGGCAGCCGACCGACTTGACGATCGCCTCGCCCGCCTTCGCATCGCCGCGCGACGGATTCCTGACCGCGAACTCGTGCTTATCGCTGTTCGCGAACAAATATGCGGCGATCGAATCGATCTCGACCTCATTGCGCACCGCGTCTTCGGGCGAGTTGTTGTTCGAGTTGTACCAGAAGCGCGGCATCCACGTCGTCTCTTTGACCGCGCGCGGATTGCGAATCCAGGTTTTCACCCACGCGGGTGTCAGCTTCGAGTCGATCTTCGTCAGGATCGGCCCCGGCTTCCGTATGTTCACGTCGAAGCCCTTCGTCTTGTGGCACGCGTAACAGCCCGCCCGCTCAAACGTGGCGTACGCGACGTTCAGTTTTTCGGCGTTCGGAAGATAGACCTCCTGCTTGTGGCACTTCGCGCACGACGCCTCCGTCAGCTTCGTCGGCAGCATCGGGAAGTCCCACAGGTGCGGCTCTTCCCAGTCGTACTGCTCTTCCCATGCATGCTTCTGCTCAGGGGTTGAGGGCGCGTGCGCCGCGTCACGGAAACTGACGGACTGGCCCATGCCCTCGTGGCACACAGTGCAACCGGTCCGATCGATCGGATGCGGAGACGCGCTGCCGACGTACTGATCGATGTTCGAGTGCGTGGTGAACGGCTGCGGATACTTCTCGTAACCCTTCCGGTCGATGGCGAGATGGCAGGTGCGGCACCGATCCATCTTTGGCACGCGGATGAAGTTCACGTCGTCGACGACGTTCGGCAGAATGACCTGCTGGACCTTCAGCGTCGGCGCCATGAAGTCGAGCAGCGGCGCGTTGAAGATATAGTCCTTCACGAGGCTCGGGGCGATGACATCGAGCCGCTTGCGCAGCCGGCCTTCCTCGGCCGTCATCTCTCCGATCTGCTTGCTGATCGTCGCAGCCTGACCGGTGTACTTTCCGAGCTCCGCCTGCAGCGCGGTCTTCTCGGCCGTGACCTTCTCGACTTCCAGGTTCAGCTCGGTGACGCCCCGCTCGAGCTCCGCAACCCTCTCGCCCTTGGCCGCGGCACTCGACGCGCCCGCGTTTCTCGAGGCTTCGAAGCTGTACCGGTCCTGGTCGAACGTCGCTTTCGCTGTCTGATACGCCGTCGTCGCGCGGAACAGGCGATTGTCCACATCCTCGATCTGGTCCTGCAGCTCGTCCACTTCCTGCTGGTTCGCGGCGACGCTCTTCGAGGCTTCCTGGAACTCGGCCTGCAGCTGCTGCAGCTGGCTCCGATCGACGCTGCGGCCCGCCTGCTGCAGCTGCGCCTCGGTCACCTCGTATTCGAGCTGGGCGAAGCGGCGCTGCGTGTTCTTCCAGTCGCGATCGTAGTCGTCCCACACCATCCAGACGACTGACAGCAACAGGAACACGCTGGACGCCGCGAAGACGACGTTCAGGAAGTCGACGTTATACGCGTGCCCGACACCCTTCTTTTCAGCCATGATGTATATGCCGATCCGCTGCTAGATATTGAAGAAAAATTCAGGAATCGCCACGATGTACTTCAGGTTAACGAGCCAGCGCGCCAGCATCTTGATCGGCAGCGCCATCATCATCAGGAGCAGGAACACGCCGACGTAATACCGCGTCGCCCCCATCTTTTCGTAATACGTCTTGAGCCAGGTCTTCGCCAGAAGCGGCGGCAGCACAAAGATGTAGGTCGCCACGAGCACGATGCCGAAGAGCTCCCGCAGGAACCATGCCGTCGGCAGGCCGGTCCCAAACGCGCGGACCCACACATACTCCGACAGGTTGACGTTAGTCAGCGCCTCGAGCTTGTGAATGTCCCAGAATTCGAAAGGCCCGAAAAAGTTCCAGTTCGGCCCGCGCAGGAACGTGCCGAGCACGATGAGCTGCGCCCACAGGACGACGAACCCGAACAGAAAGAGCGTGATCTCGGCTTTGCGCTCGTTGAAGGTGTAATAGCCGTTGCCCTTGGGATTCTTGTCGATGTACGGGATGCAGATCAGTCCCACGATGATCAGGCTTGGCAGCACGACGCCGGCCAGCCATGGATCGAAGTACACCAGCATTTCCTGCAGCCCGAGAAAGTACCAGGGGGCCTTCGATGGATTCGGGGTGTTGGCCGGATTCGCCGGCTGCTCGAGCGGCGCCTTCAGAAGGATCGACCACACGATGAGAACCACCGAACAGACGATCAGCGAAATCAGCTCGGTGTACACGAGATCCGGCCACACCCAGACGCGGTCCGACTCGGTCTTCTCGATCGGCTCCTTGCCCGCCGCCATTCGCCGATCGTTCAGCACTGCCTGGCGGATTGAGTACCAGACGAAGAACACGAGCAGGAAGATGAGGCCGACAATCGGGACATTATCTGGTTTCGTCACGATGAGCCGGAAGTTGGGGTCGAACACGCCGAACGTGAAGAACGCCGCGAGCAGGCCGAACGTCACGTAACCAAAGAGGTTCGACGCGACTTTCTCGCGCTTCCACACCAGGACGACGAGCGCCGCGACGGCGAGCACGAAGAACAGCCGTGGATTGGCGATGGCGTTAAAAAACGACTTTATGAAAGCCATATTCTCTCGACGTTCAGGGCTTAGGGCTTAGGGCTCAAAGCGAAGGCCGGCTCAAGCCATACGCCATAAGCCGTTCTACAGCGGCCCACTGATTCCGCCGTCCTTCCTCACACGCCAGAAATGCACCGCCATCAGAAAGGCGATGGCGAGCGGCAGCCCGACGCAGTGGAGCACGTAAAACCTGAGTAACGCCCCTTCGCCCACGAACGTCCCGCCAAGCAGCGCAAACCGCGCATCGTCGGCCGCGTGAATCAGGGGCACCCCGCCGAGCGTCATGAGCGCCGCGCCCGGCCCCTCGGCGCCGAGGAACGGCGTCGCGCGCGCCATGTTCGACCCGACCGTGATCGCCCAGATAGCGAGTTGATCCCACGGCAGCAGGTATCCCGTGAACGACAGTAGGAGCGTCAACACCAGCATGATGACCCCGACTGACCAATTGAACTCGCGCGGCGGCTTGTACGATCCGGTCATGAAGACGCGGAACATGTGGAGCCACACCGTAATGACCATCGCGTGCGCGCCCCACCGGTGCATCTCGCGCATGATGCCGAGCGGTACGTGCTCGCGGAGGCCGACGATGTCGGTGTAGGCGTACTCGAGTGTCGGGCGATAGTAGAACATCAGCAGCAGACCGGTCAGCGTGAGCGACAGAAACAGAAAAAAGCTCATGCCTCCCATGCACCACGTGTAGCGCAGCTTGACGCCCGACTTCCGGATCCGCACGGGATGCAGGTGCAGGAAAACGTTCGACAGCATGACGAGCACGCGGTTCCGATCGGTGTTCGGCCGATCGTGGCGGAAGACCGAGGTCCACACCTGCGTCTCCGTGAGCCAGTTCCAGAGCCTGGTGAGCGGGGCTTCCTTCGGGGCGACGGTCTTGGTATCTGCCATACAGTGAAATCTACATCCTAGGAGTTGTGGATCCTGAAATTCATGCCTCCAAGAACGCCTCAGGATCCGCCCACTGCGCCAACTCGCGCTGGAACTTTCGGCTACGGTCGACGAGAATCTGGCCGTCGTCGGCAAGCACGATCCGCGCGCGCTCGAGCGGCCGCGGCGCCGGCCCCTCGAAATTGACGCCGCTCGTCCGGAAGCCGCTGCCGTGGCACGGGCACTTGAACTTGTTCTCCGCCGAGAGAAAGTTCGGCGTGCAGCCGAGGTGCGTGCACACCGAGATGAGGACGTAAAAACCGCTGAGGTGCCGGTCGACGTCCTCCGGCGTCCGGACAAGCCAGACGCCAAACTTTTCCTTCCACCGCTCGTCGACGCCCATGCCGTACTCGTTCGGGAAACCGGCCTTGAACTGCTGCGGCGGCTCGTTGAGCACATTCGGGAACATGAAGCGGCCGGTCGCCGCCAGCGCGGCGGCCGAGGCCGCCGAGAACGCGCCCCACGCGAGGCCCATCCACGCCCGGCGCGTCAGGAGCGGCGAGGTGTCGTCGGCCGCGCGGGCGCCGGCCGCCGCCGTGCTGGCCGCCTTCGCGGCCGCCCCTCCAAGCGAGGCGACGCTCGTGGTGCGGCCGGCCAGATCCGGCGCTGCCGCAACGGGCGGACGCGGCGCCGTCGCCGGCCGCGCCGACGGTGCGGGAATGTCCCCTTCAGGCTTCGTCTCGTCGGCCATTCTGCCTCTTAAGAAATCGCCTTCAGCGCCTCTATGGCGGCCTGCCGGACCTTCATGCTGCGATCCTGCTGGCTCAACAGTGCAATCGATTCACGGAGCGTCTCCTCGTTGAGCGCGGCCGCGGCACGCAGGCCGCTAATCATCACGTCCGCGATGGGATCCATGTCCACGTCCTGCCGAACGTCGCGCGTGACCGTCTGCTCGACATAGTCACGATCGAGCATCTGCCGGATGACGCCAGCGCCGTCGCGATCGCCGTGGCGCGCAAGCCCTACTGCGGCGTTCCATCGTACGTCGGGCACGGCATCCTCGAGCGCCGCGCGCAGCGTTTCGAGCTGCGCGTCGCCAGGCAGCGCGCCCAGCGCATAGACCACGATTTTGCGAACGCCGGCATCCGGCGACTGATAGAACGGCTGCAACCGCGCCGCCACCCGAGGGTCCCCAGAGGCGCCGAGCGCCCAGATCGTGCTGATGCGCCCTTCGCCGAGATCGGCGTCGGACCATCCAGTCAGGCGGGACACCCAGGCGTTGATTCCCGGGGTCTCGACACGGTCCGGTTCGTCAAGCGACCGACTGAGCACATCGATCGCGTCAGCGGGCAGTGGGGGATCGAGCCGGCCGATGGCCAGCGCGAGATACTGTCGAATACGCGGATCGTCGTCTTTCGCCTGTTCGAACGCGCTGACGAGCGCCGGGGCGAGCGATCGATCCGCGCGCACCTTCGGGTCGTCCATCAGCCGTGACAACTCGTACGCCGCCGGCCAGCGACGGTCGGTACCGCCGTTCTGAATCTCAGCCAGATACTCGCGCGCGCCGCGGGTGTCGACGACCATCGAGCGAAATCCCAGATACACGGCGCCAATGACCGCGACCACCGCTAACGGGATCAGGAAAAACTGGACGGCTAAGGCGGGCGCGGCGACTAACGGGTTGGGGGGCGCGGACTCGCGCTCGACAAGTTTATCCATGTAGAAGGAACAGAAACGCCTTCGGAAGAACCACCAGAGACGTGTACTTTTACCATCTCAGAGGTTGGCCGGTCAAGGACCGAAGGGATTCGCTTCGAGCGTCAGACCGTGGCCGCCTCTTTCTTCCCGGTGTCCTGCTTCACAGTCACCGGCTTGAGGAACGGCATCAGCTTCCGCAGCCGCGCGCCCACCTGCTCGATCAACTGATTCTGCTCGGCGTCACGCGTCTTGTTGAAGGATGGCCGGCCAGCGGCGTTCTCGGCAATCCACCCCCGCGCGTACTCGCCGGAGCGGATGTCGTCGAGCATGGTCTTCATCGCCTTCTTCGTCTCGTCGGTCACGATTTTCGGCCCGCCCGTGTAATCGCCGTGCTCGGCCGTGTCGCTGATGGAATAGCGCATGTAGTTCAGGCCGCCCTGGTACATCAGATCGACAATCAACTTCAGTTCGTGCATGCACTCGAAGTACGCGACTTCCGGCTGATAGCCTGCGTCGACGAGCGTCTGAAAGCCAGCCTTGACGAGCGCGCTGGTGCCGCCGCAGAGCACCGCCTGCTCGCCGAAGAGATCCGTTTCCGTTTCTTCCGCAAACGTGGTTTCGATCACGCCCGCGCGCGTGACGCCGATGCCTTTGGCGTACGACAGGGTGATGGCGCGCGCCTGGCCGGTCGCATCCTGATGAATAGCGAAGAGCGCCGGCGTGCCGGCCCCTTCCTGAAAGAGCTCGCGGACGCGGTGCCCCGGCGCCTTGGGGGCGACCATCGCCACATCAATGTCCGGACGCGGCACGATCGTGCCGAAGCGGATGTTGAAGCCATGCGCGAACATCAGCATGTTGCCGGGCGACAGGTTCGGGGCAATCTGTTCCCGATACAGCTCGGCCTGCGAGGTATCGGGCACCAGGACCATGACGACGTCGGCCCACCTGGTGACCTCGGCGGGCTCGCCCACCGTCAGACCCGCGGCGCGCGCCTTCTCGCGCGATCGGCTCGAGGCCGCGAGGCCCACGCGCACGTCGACGCCGCTGTCTTTGAGATTCAGCGCGTGGGCGTGCCCCTGCGACCCGTAGCCGAGGATCGCCACCTTCTTGCCGCGGATAATCGCCAGATCGGCCCCGTCGTCATAAATCATCGTTGCCATCACTAATCCTTATTGTCGCGTCTACACTGATCCCCTGCTGACATCCCCGGCCGATGCAGCGGCGTCCTGGCTGCGCTGCGCTGTCTTGTCCGCCGTGCCAGTGCCGCGCGCCATGGCGACCCTCCCTGTGCGGACCATTTCCATGACCCCGTAGGGCCGCAGCACCTCGAGTAGGCTGTCAATCTTATCCTCGGTACCGGTGGTTTCAATAACGAGCGATTCCTGACTCACGTCGATGATCCGCGCGCGGTAAACGTCGACGAGTTGCATGACGTGGGTCCGCGCCTCGCCGGTCGCCGCCACCTTAATCAACGCCAGGTCGCGGGCAATCGACGGCGCCGCCGTGATGTCGTCGACCCGCCGAACCGGCACGAGCTTATACAGCTGCGCTTCGAGTCGCCGCGCGCCGTATTCGTCGGTGTCCACGACCACCGTCATGCGGGACACGCCTGCGGACTCGGTGTGGCCGACGGTCAGCGACTCGATGTTGAACGCGCGGCGACGCACGAGCGACGCGACGCGGTTCAGCACGCCCGGCTTGTTATCCACGTAGACTGCGAATGTATGGAGCATGTCACAACCTCCCAACTCTCCACCACGGAGGACGTGAGGCCCAAACCAGTGTGTTCTCCGTGCCCTCTGTGGTAGCGCGTTTTAATCGGCCGCCGTTTCCACAACCAGCGACGGCCGCAGAATCATCTTGTGCAGGTCGGCGCCGGCCGGCACCATCGGGAACACCGAATCCTCCTGCTCGACCTGGAAGTCGATGACCGCGGCGCGCTGCGATGTCCGGGCGCCCTGGACCGCCGCGGCCACCTCGCCGCGCCGCGAGACCGCCATCGCCTCGATGCCAAAGGCCTGCGCGAGCTTCGTGAAGTTGGGACCGATGAGCGGCGTCGCCGCGTAGCGCTTCTCGTAGAAGAACTCCTGCCACTGCCGGACCATCCCGAGATACCCGTTGTTGATGATCGCGACGTTGACGTCGAGCCCTTCCTGAACAATCGTCGCCAACTCGCACATCGTCATCTGGAACCCGCCGTCGCCGCACACCACCCATACCTCGGCGTCGGGCCGCGCCACCTTGGCGCCGATCGCCGCCGGGAGCGCAAAGCCCATCGTGCCGAGTCCGCCCGAGGTAATCAGCGAACGCGACGTATTGTGTTTGTAATACTGCGCTTCCCACATCTGGTGCTGGCCGACATCGGTGACCACCACCGCGTCGCCCCCGGTGAGACGCCAGAGATCGTTGATGACGTGCGCCGCGTACAGATGTCCGTTGTCCGGCAGGTTCTGAATGTCGCGGACCGCAGAGTCGCCTTTCATCACGTCGATGGCATCGAGCCAGGCCCTGCGATCACCCGACTTGACGAGCGGCATCCATTCGTCGAGGGCCGCGCGCAAGTCCTTTGCGATGGCGACGTCCACACGGACGTTCTTGTTCAGCTCCGCGCGATCGATCTCCACGTGGATCTTCTTCGCCGTCGGTGCGTACGTCTTCAGATTCCCCGTCACGCGATCGTCGAAGCGCATGCCGAGCGCGATCAGGAGATCGGCCTGTTGGATGGCCTGATTGACGAACGCCTCGCCGTGCATGCCCATCATGCCGAGATTGAGCGGATGCGACGCCGGGATGCCGCCGATCCCGAGCAGCGTGACCGCGATCGGAATGCCGGCGCGCTCGGCGAGCAGGAGCACGTCGCGCTCGGCGCCCGACTGCATGATGCCGTGGCCGGCCAGAATCAGCGGCCGCTCGGCGTTGTTGATCAACTCGACCGCCTCGCGGTAGTCGCCGTCGCCGGGGAGCGCCTCGACGTAGGCCTCGGTGAGGTGCGGCTCGGCCGCCGCCCAGTCCACCTCGCAGCTCGTCTGCTGCGCGTCCTTCGTGATGTCAACCAGCACCGGCCCGGGCCGTCCCGATTTCGCGACGGCAAACGCTTCGAAAATCGCCGGCGCGATGTCCTGCGCGCGCGCGACCAGGTAGTTGTGCTTCGTGATCGGCAGCGTGATGCCCGTGATGTCGGTCTCCTGAAACGCGTCGGACCCGATCAGCTTGCTGCCCACCTGCCCGGTAATGCAGACAATTGGCGAGCTGTCCATCATCGCGGTGGCAATGCCGGTGACCATGTTGGTCGCGCCCGGCCCGGACGTCGCGATGGCCACGCCGACCCTGCCGCTCGCGCGCGCGTAGCCGTCCGCCATGTGCGTGGCGCCCTGCTCGTGCCGGACGAGGATGTGGCGGACCGGATAGCCGCGCATCGCGTCATACGCGGGCAGAATCGCCCCGCCTGGATACCCGAACACGTCGGTCACCCCCTGGCGCACCAGCGAGTCCCAGAGAATCTGCGCACCTGTTAACGGCATAAGGCTCCTCAATGGTCCCGCGTCACCCGCTCACGGCTCTTGTCACCGTGTCAGGTAGCCAACCCTCGTGTGTCTTCCAGCTCGCGTAGGAGCCGAGCGTGCGAAGCATCGGCGCAAACTCGGCCAGATGCGCCAGCGCGCGGCTGCACGTCACCTCGTCGCGCGCCGCGGCCAGATCCACGTAGAAGAGGTACTCCCAGGGACGCCCGGGAATCGGCCGCGATTCGAGTTTCGTTAGGTCGACCCCGCGCAGCGCGAAGACGCTGAGCGCCTTGAAGAGCGACCCCGGTTCATTCGGCAGCGAGAAGACGATCGACGTCTTATCGGGCGCGGCGTTGTGAAGCGGCCGCGCGCCGATGACGAGAAAGCGTGTGATGTTGTCGTCGAAGTCCTGAATCGAGGAGGCTAGCGGCGTCAGCCCGAACAGTTCGCCGGCGCGCGCCGACGCGATGGCGGCGGCGTCCTCGAGCCGCTCGTCGGCCACCATCTTGGCACTGCCGGCGGTGTCGTAGGTGGCGATGATGTCGATGCCCTTCAGCGTCCGCAGGAACCGCTCGCACTGCGCGAGCGCCTGCGGGTGCGAGTACACGCGCCGCAGCCGCTCGATGGTCGTGCCAGCGAGCGCGAGCAGCTGGTGAACGACCGGCAGCTCAATCTCGGCCTGGATCGGCAGCTCGTGCGCGACCAGCAGGTCGTAGTTACGATGAATGCTCCCCCCGATCGAGTTCTCAATCGGCAGGATCCCGTAATCGGCCTGCCTACCCCGGACGGCCGCAAACACGTCCTCGAAGCTCTTCCACGGCAGGAACTCCGCATCGCGCGCGACACGCCGCCCGGCCGCCTCGCTGAACGCGCCTGGCTCCCCCTGATAGGCAATCTTCATGTCGCTTCGCAAACGCCCTCGGAGCCCTGCCGCTCACAACGAAAAAAGGCCATCATCCGGTCCGGATGATGGCCCCTTCACTTGCGTCTGTTTGGGTACTTACATCATCCCCTGGGGTTCTCCCAGGACAACACCGCCAGCACCGCCACGACCGCCCGGAACTCCCACGACGCCAACGACACCCGCGGGCCGCATCTCGCCTTTATTAGACACGGACGGGATCCTAGTTGTCAAATTGATAATCCTTACATGATTATCAATAAAGACAATAGTCTCTGGGCTAGATCTTCGGCAGGGTGACGCCGCGCTGGGCCTGATACTTACCCTTCTTGTCTTTATAGGAGACGGCGCACGGCTCGTCGCTCTGGAAGAACACGACCTGGGCGATTCCTTCGTTCGCGTAGATTCTGGCCGGCAGCGGCGTCGTGTTCGAGATCTCAATCGTCACGTGCCCTTCCCACTCGGGCTCGAAGGGCGTGACGTTGACGATGATCCCGCAGCGTGCGTAGGTGGACTTACCGAGGCAGACCGTCAGAATGTCGCGCGGAATCCGGAAGTATTCGATCGTCCTCGCGAGCGCGAACGAGTTCGGCGGGATAATGCAGACGTCGGCTTTGATGTCCACGAACGATCTGGGATCGAAGTTCTTCGGATCGACAACCGTGTTGTAGATGTTCGTGAAGACCTTGAATTCGTCGGCCACGCGGATGTCGTATCCATAGGATGACAAGCCGTACGAAATTACGCCACTACGCATTTGCTTGTCAACGAAGGGCTCGATGATCTTGTGCTCGAGCGCCATGCGCTTAATCCAGGTGTCGCTCTTAATACTCATCGTCTGAAAAAGGCAAAAAGGAGTGTAAGAATGATACTCAAGATGACCGACGTCGCGAGCGGAAAGTAAAACGAAAAGTTCCCGCGCCGGACGGCGAAGTCGCCGGGCAGGCGCCCAAGCGGCACACCCGCGACGATCAGCAGGCCGAGGCCGGCTATCCCGAGGCCGATCAGAATAAGCGCCCTGCCCACTTAGATGAGGTCGATTCCTGGGAAGAAGTATCCGATTTCGAACGCGGCCGTCTCCGGTGCATCAGATCCATGCGTCGCGTTCTGTTCGATCGACTGCGCGAACTCTTTGCGGAGCGTCCCCGCGTCGGCCTTGGCCGGGTCGGTCGCGCCCATCAGCGTCCGCCACTTCCTGATGGCGTCTGGCCCCTCCAGCACCACGGCGATCGCCGGCCCGGAGGCCATGAACTCGGTCAAGCTCGCGAAGAACGGACGCTCGCGATGGACCGCGTAAAACGCCTCGGCTTGTCGCTTCGACAAGTGCAGCCGCCGCATGCCGCGAATCTGGAGTCCCTCGTCTTCGATCCGTCGAAGAATCCGGCCGGCGAGCCGGCGCTCCACCGCATCCGGCTTGATGATGGCCAACGTCCGTTCGATCATCCCGCGATTATAGCAGGCGCGATCGAAGTCGATCGGCGACTAGCGAAGTGACTCCATAATCTCATCGAGCGCGGCTTTCCCCGGCCTGACCCGCTCGAGCGGCAGGTTCGCGAGCGGTTCGTCCACGACATTGAGCAGCGTGAGGAAATCGTCGCGGTCCGGTTCGATGTAGATCAGGCCGGTGGCAAACTCGCCGCGGCGCGCGGTCTCGTGCAGGCGCCTGAGCGCCGTGATCTTGTCGGTCGGATCGTAATCCTCTTCGATCTTCTTCAAGTACAGCTTCGATCCGTCGTGCATCGTCACTTCCTGCGAGGTGCCGGGCGCGTAGTCCACGGCAATGTCCTCGAAGAACGGCACGAAGGTGATTTCCTCCAGCTGATCGTCGTGATCCTTGACGTACGAGTAGCTCTTGGTCGAACCCTCGTGATCGTTGAACGTGACGCAGGGCGAGATCACGTCGAGCATCACGGTGCCGCGATGCGCGAGCGCCGCTTTCAGCAACGAGAGCAGCTGCTTCTTGTCGCCAGAGAAGGAGCGTGCGACAAACGTCGCACCGAGCTGGATCGCCAGCGCGCAGGTGTCGAGCGGCGGTAGGTCGTTGACGACGCCGGTCTTGAGCTTCGAGCCCATGTCGGCCGTCGGCGAGAACTGCCCCTTGGTGAGTCCGTAGCAGCCGTTGTCCTCGATGATGTAGATAATCGGCAGGTTGCGGCGCATCAGGTGCACGAACTGGCCGATGCCGATCGCCCCGGTATCGCCATCCCCGCTGATGCCGATAGCGATGAGCTTCTTGTTCGCGAGCATCGCGCCGGTGCCGACCGACGGCATCCGGCCGTGGACGGCGTTGAAGCCGTGCGAGCCGCCGAGAAAGTAGGCCGGGCTCTTGCTCGAGCAGCCGATGCCGGACAGCTTGATGACCTGGCTCGGATCGACGCCCATCTCGTAAAAAGCGTCGATGATGCGCTCGGAGATCGAGTTATGGCCGCAGCCGGCGCAGAGCGTCGTCTTGCTGCCCTTGTAGACCTGCGGCTCTAGCCCGATTCGATTCACTTTCAGCGGTGTAGCCATGATTGAATTATTCTCCGCCTGTCATTCCGTCGCTCATGCGGTCGGTCTTTTTCGCGACCTCGAAGCCCTCCTGCGAGAGCACGTCGTCGGTGATGCTCCGTGCGTCGATCGGAAGCCCGTTGGAGTGCAGCACGCTGCGCAGCTTCGCGACGCGCTCGGGTATCACATCAAGCTTGATGAGCTGAAGCAGCTGCGCGTCCCGGTTCTGTTCGATCACGTAGACGCGCTCGTGGGCGTCGATGAACGTCGTCAGGCCCTCGTTGAACGGATAGCCGCGCAGCCGGAAGTAGGACACCTTGACGTCGGTTTCTTCGCGCAGCTGATCGCGGCTCTCGGTGATCGCCCAGTGCGACGAGCCGTAGCCGATGAACCCGATCTTCGCGCCGGCCACGGTCTCGACGTCCGGCTTGGGGACGAACTTCCGCGCCGTCTCGAACTTGCGCGCGAGGCGATCCATGTTATTGACGTAATCATCGGGCCGCTCGCTATATTGGCCCTTCGCGTTGTGGCCCGAGCCTCGCGTGAAAGATGCGGGCATGCCGTCGCCGGGCACGGTCCGGTACGGAATGCCGTCGCCGTCCACATCCTTATAGCGGCCCCACTCGCCCAGTTTCTTCAGTACCTCCGGCGTCACGCGCTTGCCGCGGTTGATGGGCTTGTCGGGGTACTTGAAGCCGTCCGACATCCAGTTATTCATGCCGAGATCGAGGTCTGTCATCACGAAGACAGGCGTCTGGAACTGCTCCGCCAGGTCGAATGCCTCCTGGGCCATCGTGTAACACTCTTCGACGGAACACGGGAACAGCATCATGTGCTTCGTGTCGCCGTGCGAGAGAAACGCCACCTGCAGCAGATCGCCCTGCGCAGTCCGCGTCGGGAGGCCCGTGGACGGTCCAACACGCTGCACGTCAAAGATGACGGCCGGCACCTCGGCGTAGTACGAGAGGCCGGTGAACTCGCCCATCAGCGAGATGCCGGGCCCCGCCGTCGACGTCATCGACCGCGCGCCGGCCCAACTCGCGCCGATGACCATGCCGAGCGCGGCAATCTCGTCTTCCGCCTGCACGATCGCGAACGTCGCCTTCCCGTCCTTGTCGACCCGGTACTCCTTCATGTAGGTGATCAGCGACTCGCAGAGCGACGAGGACGGCGTAATCGGATACCAGGCAACGACGGTGACGCCGGCCATCATGCAGCCGATGGCGGCGGCGGCATTCCCCTCGATGAGAATCTTGCCCGCCGTCTCGTTCATCGGCTCGAGGCTGAACGGATCCTGCTTGGTGAAGTTCGCCTCGGCGTAGTCCCAGCCGGCTTTGAGCGCTCCCTGATTGAGCGTCACGGCCTTGGCTTTTTTCCCGAGTTGCCTGCCGAGCGCCTGTTCCATCAGTGCCAGGTCGATGCCAAGCAGCTTCGCCAAGATGCCGTCGTAAATCATGTTACGGACAAGGCGCCGCAGCTTGGCGTCCGGGCAGACTGGCGCGACGAGCTTGTCGAAGGGAACCGGATAGAAGGCCAGATCGCTGCGAAGCGTCTTGAGCTTAAGGGGCTCGTCGTAGACGACGGCGGCGCCCGCCTCGAGCGTCAGTACGTCTTCCTTGGCCGTCTCGGGGTTCATCGCGACCAGGAAGTCGATTTCCTTCTTCCGCGCGTTGTACCCGCGCTTGCTGGCGCGAATCGTGTACCACGTGGGCAGTCCCGCGATGTTCGACGGGAACATATTCTTGCCGGACACCGGCACGCCCATGAGCAGAATCGATCGCAGCAGGACGAGATTGGCCGTCTGGCTGCCGGAGCCATTGACCGTCGCGACCTGAATGCTGAAATCGTTGATGACGCGGCGAGATTGGGACGCGCGCGGCTGTTCCTGAACAGCCGAATCAGTGGGTGACATTCACAAGTCCTTACGGCGTAGGGATATAGAGGAAGGCAAGGGCCCAGCCGCGGGTGACAGTATAACACGCCACCGGGCGCCGGCAACTACCCACCAACCACCTCTTTCACGCCTCTCCCCATGTCCGCCGGGCTCTTCACGACTTTGACGCCCGCGGCGCTCAAGGCCGCCATCTTTTCGGCCGCCGTCCCCTTCCCGCCCGCGACGATGGCGCCGGCATGGCCCATCCGGCGCTCCGGCGGCGCCGTCTGCCCGGCGATAAACGCGACGACCGGCTTCCTGAAGTGAACCTTGATCCATGCGGCGGCCTCTTCCTCGGCGCTGCCGCCGATCTCGCCAATCATGATGACCGCATCGGTGTCCGGATCGGCGGCAAATAGCTTGAGCGCATCGATGTGCGAGGTCCCGATCAGCGGATCGCCGCCGATGCCGAGGCACGTGCTCTGGCCCATGCCGAGCCGCGTGAGCTGGTGCATCGCTTCGTAGGTGAGTGTGCCGCTCTTTGACACGATGCCGATTCGGCCTTCCTTGCAGATGTGGCCGGGGATGATGCCAGCCTTGGCCTTGCCGGGCGAGATGAGGCCTGGACAGTTGGGACCCACCAGGCGCGTGTTCGGCCGTTCCTTGAGAAACGTCAGCGCTCGCATCGCGTCGAGGGTTGGAATCCCTTCCGTGATGCAGACGACCAGCGCCAGGCCGGCGTCGGCGGCCTCCATGACCGCATCAGAACCAAACCGGGGCGGGACAAAGATCACCGACACGTTCGCGCCGGTCGACCTGACCGCCTGCTCCACGGTGTCGAAGATCGGCCACCCTTCGTAGGTCGTGCTGCCCTTTCCCGGCGTCACGCCGCCCACGACGGTCGTCCCGTACGCTGCCGCCTGTTTCGCGTGGAACGTCCCCTCACGGCCGGTCAGGCCTTGAACGAGCAGCCGCGTCGACTTATCAATCAGAATGGACACGGGTCAAAAAGCGTCTTGGTGTTCTTCGTGTTTTCGTGTTTTCGTGGCTCGCTCTTATCCAGCAAGTTGCACGACTTTTTGCGCGGCTTCATCCATCGAGTCCGCCGTATTGAAGTTCATGCCGCTTTCGCGGAGCAGCCGCTTCCCCTCGTCGACGTTCGTGCCTTCCATGCGGATGACGATCGGCACGGGCACGCCGAGTTCCTGCACGGCGACAATAACCCCCTTGGCGAGCACGTCGCAGCGCAGGATGCCGCCGAAAATGTTGATGAGGACAGCCTTGACCTTCTGGTCCGACATCAGGATCTTGAAGGCGTTCCGGATCTGCTCGGCATTGGCGCCGCCGCCGACGTCGAGGAAGTTGGCCGGCTCTCCGCCCGCGAGCTTGATGATGTCCATGGTGGCCATCGCCAGTCCCGCGCCATTGACCATGCAGCCGATGTTGCCGTCGAGTCGAATGTAATTGATGGACGACTTCGACGCTTCGATCTCGAGCGGCTCTTCCTCGCCGAGATCCCGCAGATCGTGAATCTCGGGATGACGATAGAGCGCGTTGTCGTCGAAATCCATCTTGGCGTCGAGCGCCAGTAGATCGCCCTCGGTGGTGATGAGCAGCGGATTGATCTCGATGAGCGTCGCATCGGTCGCGATAAACGCGTCGTAGAGCGCGGTCGCGATCGTGACGAACTTACCGACCTGCGCGGCATCCAGGCCAATGCCGAAGCCGAGCCGCCGCGCCTCGAACGGCACCAGCCCGACCCCCGGCTCGATGCGGATCTTCACGAGCTTCTCGGGAGTCGTCGCGGCGACCTCTTCGATGTCCATCCCGCCCGCCGCGCTGGCCATCATCAACGGCTTGCCCGCCGCGCGGTCCAGCACGAGACTCAGGTACACCTCACGGGCGATGTGGACCCCGGTCTCGACCAGGACCCGTCGCACCAGCCGGCCTGCCTTGCCGGTCTGCCGCGTGACGAGGGTCATGCCGATCATCTGACCCGCGAGCGCCTCGGCTTCGACCCGCGACTTGGCCAGCTTGACGCCGCCGCCCTTGCCGCGGCCGCCGGCGTGAATCTGCGCCTTGACCACGACCGGGCCGCCGCCAAGGCGGCTCGTAATCTCGCCCGCTTCGGCCGGGGTGAACGCTACTTCCCCCCGTGGCACGGGCACGCCGTGCCGCGCGAGGATCGCTTTGGCTTGATACTCGTGGACCCGCATGGGTGGGCTCAGACCTTGATCACGCTGACGAGTTCTTGGACCGCGGCCGCCGACTTCTTGAACGCGGCGTCCTCTTCAGGCGTCAGCGCGATCTCGATGATCTTTTCGAGACCGCGGGCGCCGAGCTTGACCGGCACGCCGACGAAGAGGTCGCGGACGCCGTACTCGCCCTGGAGGAATACCGAGCACGGGAGGATCTTGTGTTTGTCGAGCAGGATGGCCTCGACCATTTCGACGACCGAGGCGCCGGGCGCATACCACGCGCTCGTCCCGACGAGCTGCGTGATCTCGAGTCCGCCGCTGGCGGTCCGCGCCGCAATCCTGCCAATCGTCGCCTTGTCCATCAAGTCCGTGATCGGGATGCCCGCGACCGTCGAATAGCGCGGCAGCGGCACCATCGTATCGCCGTGGCCGCCGAGGACGAACGCGTGCACGTTCTCCACCGAGACGTTGAGCTCCTGGGCAATGAAGGCGCGCATGCGCGCGCTGTCGAGCACGCCGGCCATGCCGATGACGCGCTCGCGCGGGAACTTCGACAGCTTGAAAACCGCCTGCGCCATCGCGTCGAGCGGGTTCGACACCGGAATGATGATGCAGTCCGGCGAGTACTTCACGACCTGCTCGGTGACCTGCTGCATGATCTTGAAGTTCACGTTCAGCAGATCGTCGCGGCTCATCCCCGGCTTGCGCGGTATGCCCGACGTGATGACGACGACGTCGGAGTTGGCGCTCTCCGCGTAATCGCCGGTCCCAAGCACGCGGGCGTCCGAGCCCCAGATCGGGCAGGCTTCCAGCATGTCCAGGGCCACACCCGCCGCCTTCTGATCGGCGATGTCAATCACGACGACGTCGGCGAGCTGCTTTTCCGCGACGCCCCGCGCCACGGTCGCCCCAACGTTCCCGGCCCCACCAACGACAGTCATTTTACGATTCATTGGGTCGAATCTCCTCAGGATTTAGGCTCTAGCCTGAAACGTGCTTACATGTTCTCGATCATCGCGTCCCCGAACGCCGACGTGCTCACTTCGGTGGCATCGTCCATCAGGCGGGCAAAGTCGTACGTCACGCGCTTGGAGGCAATGGCCCTGTCCATGGCGTGCACGACCAGATCGGCCGCCTCGAGCCAGCCGAGGTATCTGAGCATCATCTCGCCCGACAGGATCACCGAGCCGGGGTTCACCTTGCGCAGATCAGCATATTTCGGCGCGGTGCCGTGCGTGGCCTCGAAGACCGCGTGACCGGTGATGTAATTGATGTTACCGCCCGGCGCGATGCCGATGCCGCCAACCTGCGCCGCCAGGGCGTCAGACAGGTAGTCACCGTTCAGGTTCAGCGTCGCAATCACGTCGAACTCGTCCGGCCGCGTCAGGACCTGCTGGAGCACGATGTCGGCGATCCCATCCTTGATGAGCAGCCCCGCGCCCGGCTTTCCAGCGGGGATCCGGCACCACGGGCCCCCGTCGATCTCGACAGCGCCGTAGAAGTTCTTCGCGGTCTGGTAGCCCCAGTCGCGGAAGGCACCCTCGGTGTATTTCATGATGTTGCCCTTGTGCACCAGGGTCACGCTCTTACTGCCGTACTTCACCGCATATCCGATGGCACTGTGCACCAGCCGCTCCGTCCCGAGACGGCTGACCGCCTTCAGCCCGATGCCGACTTCGACGCCGACGTCACGGTGCGGCGCCCCGACCGCCTCGAGCTGCGCCTGCCACGTCTCGGCCGCCGCTTTTGTCCCGAAACGGATGGTCTTGAAATCTTTCGGAAACTCCTTTTCGAAGAAATCCAGGATCTTTTGAGCGTCGCGCGACCCGGCTGGGTACTCGATGCCGGCGTAAATGTCCTCGGTGTTCTCCCGGAACACGACCATGTTCATCTTTTCAGGGTATTTGACCGGTGAAGGGACGCCTTTGTACCAGCGCACGGGGCGCAGGCACACATACAAGTCGAGGATCTGGCGCAGCGCGACGTTCAGCGATCGGAACCCGCCGCCCACGGGCGTCGTGAGCGGGCCCTTGATGCCCACGTAGTACTCGCGGAAGGCTTCGACGGTGTCGTCGGGCAGCCAGCTGCCGAACTGTTTGAAGCTCTTTTCTCCCGCGAATACTTCCATCCAGGCGATCTTCCGCTTTCCGCGATACGCCTTCTCGACGGCCGCATCGAGAACCCGGACGCTGGCCTGCCAGATGTCTCGTCCGGTGCCATCGCCTTCGATAAATGGGATGATCGGGTCATCGGGCACGACGAGTTTCTCGCCTCGCCGTGTGATGCCCGTGCCGATCGCAGGCGGAGTGACAGATGTGAAGTGCGCCATAAGGTCTTTAGGTCAGCTCACCTGCCGTCCGCGGAACGTTTCCGCGACGACTGTGGAAAACTCTGTGGAAAAGGTACATCGTTTAAGCGACTGTCACGCGCAACTCGAATGTTTTAGCGCATTGCACTACGGCAGGGCGCGTTCACACGGACGGCAGCTCATGTCAGCCGGAGTATTATATTCGCACTTTGAAAATTGTCGTTGCCGACGATCTCCCCGCCTCCGCGCTCGAACTGCTCCGCGCTGAATCAGGCTGGATCATCGATGCCCGCTCCGGCCGCTCGCCGACCGCGCTGGCGGCGGACCTCGCGGATGCCGACGCGCTCATCGTGCGCAGCGCCACGCAGGTGAACGCCCAACTACTCGAAGCCGCACCGCAGCTGCGCATTGTGGCCCGCGCCGGCACCGGCGTGGACAACGTCGACGTCGCCGCCGCCAGCCGGCGCGGCGTGCTCGTGGTCAACGCCCCTGGCGCCAACAGCATCAGCGTCGCGGAGCACACGCTGGCGCTGATGCTGGCGCTGGCGCGCCTCGTGCCGACCGCCGATCGAGCCATGAAGGACAGCCGCTGGGAGAAGAAGCGCTTTCTCGGCAACGAGCTCCGCGGGAAGACGCTCGGCATCGCGGGCCTGGGGCGCATCGGCCGGGAGGTGGCGCTACGCGCGCAACCCTTCGGCATGCGAATCGTCGCCCACGATCCCTACATCTCGGCCGACGTGGCCGCCGGACTCGGCATCGAGCTGTTGACGCTCGACGCGCTCTGCGCGACCGCCGACTACATCACCTTGCACCTGCCGGTGACGCCGGACACCCGCCACGTGTTCAACGACGCGCGATTCGCCATCTGCAAACCCGGGCTGCGGCTCGTCAACACGGCGCGCGGGGAGCTCGTCGACGAGGAGGCGCTCCGCCGCGCCATCGACAGCGGCATCGTCGAGGGCGCCGGCCTTGACGTCTTCGAGCAGGAGCCGCCCAAGGACTGGTCGCTGGCGCAGCTGCCGCAGGTCGTCGCCACGCCCCACATCGCGGCTTCGACCGAAGAGGCGCAGGAGCTCGTGGGCACGGACACGGCCGCCACGGTTCGCGACTTCCTCGGCAGCGGGGTGGTCCGCAATGCGGTGAACTTCCCTTCGCTCCCGCCTGAGGAGCTGCAGCGGCTGCAGCCCTGGATTCGGCTGGCGGATCAGCTGGGCGGGCTTGCGGCGCAGATGGGCACGGCCCGCATCCAGGCGCTGGGCGTGCGGTGCTACGGAGCGCTGGCCGACAGCCGTACGGTGGACGTGCTCGCCGCGAGTGCGGCCGCCGGCGTGCTGCGGCCGATCCTCTCGAGCGGAGTCTCCATTGTTAACGCCCGCGCCGTTGCCGAGGCGCGCGGCATGGATATCATCGAGTCGCGCAGCTCGCGCGCGCGCGATTACACCGCACTGCTCTCCATCAAATTACAGACCGACAGGGGCGAGCGGCTTGTCGAGGGGACCGTCTTCGGGCCCAATAGCCTGCGGCTGGTCTCGGCGCGCGACGTCAACGTCGAAGCGCCACTCGGCGGGACCATGCTCATCATCGCGAACGATGATCAACCTGGAGTGATCGGCGAGGTCGGGACCATCCTCGGCCGTCACAAAGTCAACATCGCCAACTTCGCGCTCGGACGGAACGAGCGCGCCGCCATCGGCGTCGTCAACGTGGACGAAGAAACCGACGCGCCTTCCGTTCTCGATGACGCCGTCGCGGAGCTGCGAAAGGTTCCCGCGATCCGCGAGGCCTGGGTCGTGCGCCTGCCCTGAGCCTGCGGTTCATCGCACGGCGACGCGCAGGGCGGCGGGGTGGACGCGGACGTTCGCGCGCGCGCCACCTCGGACGGGCTCCCCGTCGACATGAAAGGCCATCGGCTGGTCCGATTCAATGGTCGCTTGGCGAATGTGGCGGATTGAGCAACCCGGCATCCGCTCCACCGTCCCGTTGAAGAGCCGCGGGACGTGGCAGACCGTCCGCCATCGCCGACGCTCCTCCACGACAACCAGATCCAGCAGCCCGTCATCCAGCAGGGCGCGCGGAGCGATCCGCGCCCCACTGCCGAATTGCGCGGAGTTCGCGATGGTGACGAGTACCGCTCTCGACGCTGTGCAGCCTTCGGCAGTGGTAATCCGGTAGTTCTGGGGCACGTAGTTGACGAGCGCGCGCGCCGCAATCGCCACGTACCCCGTAAACCCGCGGCGACCGACTCGTTTGTCAAACTCCGCAGCCACGTACGCGTCGAAGCCAAAGCCGGCGACGTTGAAGAAAAGGCGATCGTCCACCTCACCGACGTCGATCGTGCGCGGCTCGGCGCCGATCGCGTCGGCAATCGCCCGCTCGGGCCGTGGGGCCACGCCCAGCTCGCGCGCGAATCCGTTGCCCGATCCGGCAGGGACCAGGCCGAGCGGGACATTCCCGAAAGCGAGCGCAGATGCGACCTCGTTCAGCGTTCCATCTCCGCCCCACGAAATGACGAGCCGCGCCCCGAGACCGGCCGCGGCTGTGGCAAGCTCCCGTGCATGGCCCCGCCGCTCGGTGACGAACACGTCGGCCCGGTCGCCGTGCCTGTCGACCACCGCCCAGGCGAGTTGGGCACGCGCCCGCGCCTGCTCCGGCGAGACGCCGCCCGAAATCGGGTTGATGATGATGGTGACGGACATTGAATGGCTCAAGCCTTACGGCCTAGGACTTGAGCCGGCAGAAGCTACTTGAGGACAAGACGACGAACCGTGCTGTCGCGGAGATCGGTGAGTTCGGTGCTGTCGGCGGAAATATTTCCGACCCTGTACGCAACGTCCTCGAGCTCGTGAAC
The DNA here is from genome assembly GCA_965229885.1 of Vicinamibacterales bacterium. Classification (GTDB taxonomy): domain Bacteria; phylum Acidobacteriota; class Vicinamibacteria; order Vicinamibacterales; family CAVVIG01; genus DATLLJ01. The sequence continues at coordinate 1,566,205 of CBDDJX010000003.1, read as the reverse complement.
GACGACGATGTCGCCTTCCTTCGCGAGAAACAGCTGACCATGCCCGGCAATGATCGCTGTCCGCACGGGCGCGCCGCCCGCAGGGCTAGGATCTTCGGCGATGCCAGCAAGCGATAGCCTCACCCGCGGTTGTTCGACCAGAGCGGCCGCGGTTGAAAGGCGGTTCGCCGCCGGCGGCGCGATTCTGGAACTCGATGCCCCACGTGGAGTCGGCCGAACGACAAACGGGTTGCGACTCGCCTGCCGCGGCGTGGCATTCGGCCGCAACCGTTCGCGCAGCCGCGCGATCTCGCCCGCCAGCACGGCGCCTCTCGCATCGACCGGCGCCGGCCTGATGGCCGCAGGCGCCGCGGGCGCACGACCCGGCGTCATGGCCGCGGACAACCACGCGGCGAGAGCCACGCCACCGATAAGCATGATCGTTATCCGCTTCAGCCTCATCGCAACGATGGTACGATCTTAACATGCTCGCTTTGCGACTATGCTATGATTCGTCGTGCATCCCCGATCGACTGATCGCTCCATCGATCATCGACTCGATTCGGTCCCTTCGCTTCACGTCATCGCGCTCATCCCGGCCCGATTCGCCTCCGCCAGATTCCCGGGCAAGCCGCTCGCGCTGATTGACGGCCGGCCGATGATCGAACACGTCTATCGCCGCGCGGCCGCGTCGCCATCGGTCGCCCAGGTCATCGTCGCGACCGACGATCTCCGAATCGCCAGCGCGGTGCAGAGTTTCGGCGGCGACGTGCGGATGACGCGCCCCGATCATCTGAGCGGCACCGATCGACTCGCCGAAGTGGCCGCGACGCTCGACTGCGACATCGTCGTCAACGTCCAGGGGGACGAGCCGCTCATCGATCCTCAGTCGATTACGGAGGCGGTCGCGCCGCTTGTCGGCGACGCCTCGCTGCAGATGTCGACGCTGTACCGGCGGATTTCGACGCCCGCGGAGCTGGCCGACCCCAACGTGGTCAAGATCGTCGTCGACCGGGCCGGGTTCGCCCTGTATTTCTCGCGCTCTCCCGTCCCGTACGTGGGCAATCCGCGCGGCGGGTATCCGCCGCTCTATCGGCACGTCGGGCTGTACGCCTATCGGCGCAGCGCGCTGCTCGTGCTCGCGACGCTCGAACCGACGCCTCTCGAGCGGACGGAATCGCTCGAGCAGCTCCGCGCGCTTGAGCATGGGATCCGCATCAAAGCGGTGGAGACGAAATACGACTCGCTCGGCGTCGATACGCCGGAGGACCTCGAACAAGTGCGCCGGCTGATTGCCGCGCCGACGACATGAGCACACGGAGCACACACATGACCAATCCGGACGGGCAGGCCACGAAGTACATTTTCGTGACGGGCGGCGTGGTGTCCTCCCTCGGCAAAGGACTCGCCGCCGCATCCATCGGGTGCCTGCTCGAAGGTCATGGTTACACAGTCACGATGCAGAAGTTCGACCCGTACATCAACGTCGACCCGGGGACGATGAGCCCGTATCAGCACGGCGAGGTGTACGTCACCGACGATGGCGCCGAGACGGACCTCGATCTCGGGCATTACGAGCGCTTCACCAACACGACGCCAACAAAGCAGTCGAACTGGACGACGGGAAAGATCTATCAGAGCGTCATTCAGAAGGAGCGGCGCGGCGACTATCTCGGACGGACGGTGCAGGTCATTCCGCATATTACTAACGAGATCAAAGACGCGATCCGGGGCGTGGCCCATGGCGTCGACGTCGTGCTCGTGGAGATCGGCGGCACCGTCGGCGACATCGAAAGCCTCCCGTTTCTCGAGGCGATTCGGCAGTTGCGGCAGGACGTCGGCCGCGATAACTCGCTCTACGTTCACCTCACGCTGGTTCCGTTCATCGGCGCCGCCGGCGAGCTGAAGACGAAGCCGACGCAGCACAGCGTCCGCGATCTGCGATCGATTGGCATCCAGCCGGACATCCTGCTCTGCCGCACTGATCGATTTCTCGGTCCCGACATCAAGCGCAAGATCGCGCTGTTCTGCGACGTCGACGAGGAAGCCGTTATCACGGCGAAGGACGTCTCGTCGGTTTACGAAGTCCCGCTCGTGCTCGCCGCGGAAGGTCTCGATCGCATGGTGCTCAAGTATCTGCACCTGCCGCAGACCGAACGCCGGATGCCGGCATGGGACGACGTCGTCAAGCGTGCGACGCAGCCCGCCGACGACATGACCATCCACGTCGTCGGCAAGTACGTCGGATACGAAGATTCCTACAAGAGCCTCAACGAGGCGCTCTCTCATGGCGGATTTTCGCACCGCGTCAAAGTGAACATCAAGTGGATCGAAGCCGAGGCGCTCGAAGAACCGGGCGGCGTGGACCTGCTCGACGATGCCGACGGCGTTCTCGTGCCGGGAGGGTTCGGCAGCCGGGGATCTCGCGGCATGATGAAGGCGGCCGAGATCGCGCGCGAGCGCGGCATTCCGTACTTCGGGATCTGTTACGGCTTCCAGTGGGCCGCGGTTGAGTACGCACGCAACGTCGCCGGGTTGAGCGACGCCGATTCGACCGAGTGCAACCCGGACACGCCCACGAAACTCATTTACAAGCTGCGCGATCTCCTGGGCGTCGAGGAGCTCGGCGGGACGATGCGGCTCGGCAGCTACGCGTGCGACCTCACGCCGGGATCGCTGGCCCATCGCGTGTATGGCACGAGCCAGATTCAGGAGCGCCACCGCCACCGCTACGAGTTCAATTGCCTGTACGAGCGAACGCTCGTGGAGCACGGCCTGCGGATCTCCGGCCGCTCTCCCGACGGCAAGTTCGTGGAGATTGCCGAGCTCCCCGGCCATCCCTGGTTCCTTGCAGTCCAGTTTCACCCGGAATTCAAGTCGAAGCCGATGCGGCCGCATCCGCTCTTTGCCAGCTTCGTCGAGGCGGCGTACCGCCACAAGACCACGCACGCCCACCGTGGCGCGATCGAGTCGGTGGCTCTGAAGACGGGATAGGCAGGCAGGGCCCTCCCTCCCTTCTGCCCTCTATAATGAACCCCGTGAATCCGGTCATCATTGGCGAGATCGCCATCGGTGGCGGGCGGCCGCTGGTCCTCATCGCGGGTCCGTGCGTCATCGAGAGCGAGAGCCACGCCAGCGAGCTTGCCGGGCGGCTGGTCGCCATCGCCCGCCGGATCGGCGTGCCGTTCATCTTCAAGGCCTCCTATGACAAAGCCAACCGCACGGCCGGTCCGTCGTTTCGCGGACCCGGACTGGACGAGGGGCTGCGCGTCCTCGCCGGCATCAAATCCGCCTGCCACGTGCCTATCCTGACCGACATCCACGAGCCCTCGCAGGCGCGCAAGGCCGCCGAGGTCGCCGACGTGCTGCAAATCCCGGCGTTTCTTTCGCGACAAACCGATCTCATTGTCGCGGCCGCGCAAACCGGCCGCGTGGTCAACATCAAGAAGGGTCAGTTTCTTGCGCCCGATGACGTCCGCCATGCGGTGGCGAAAGCGGTCGCCGCAGGGAACGCCCGCGTCATCGTAACGGAGCGCGGCACGAGCTTCGGCTATCACAACCTCGTCGTCGACATGCGCGCCTTCCCGATGATGCGCGCGCAGGGCGTGCCGGTCGTGTTCGATGTCACGCACAGCCTGCAGCTTCCTGGCGGCGGCGACGGTGTCACGGCCGGTCAGGCCGAGTACATCGAGCCGCTTGCCTCGGCGGGCGTCGCCGCGGGCCTCGATGGCGTCTTTCTCGAAGTGCACGACAACCCGTCCCACGCCAGGAGTGACGCGCAGAACGCGCTGCCGCTGGACCGGCTCGAGCCGCTGCTCCGCCGCCTGATAGCGATCGACGCGATTGCGAAAGACGCCGGGGCCCGCGCCAATGGGTGACCTCACGCTCGCCCGGAAGGTGCTCGAAACGGAAGCCGCGGCGATCCTCGTGCTGGTGGCACGCCTCGACGAGCGGTTCGAGCGCGCGGTCCAGCTCCTTCACGAATGCCGCGGCCGCGTCATCCTGACGGGGATGGGCAAGTCCGGCATCATCTGCCGCAAGATTGCGGCGACGCTGGCGAGCATCGGCACGCCGTCCTTCTTTCTTCATCCCGCCGAAGCCATTCACGGCGACCTTGGCGTCATCCAGCACGACGATGTCATCCTCGCGCTCTCGTATAGCGGCGAAACCGACGAAATTCTCCGACTGCTCGAGACGATTCGCCGCCTCGGCGCAAAGCTCGTGGCCATCACCGGCACCCCGGCATCGACGCTCGCACAGGCGGCCGACGTCGCGCTCGACTGCAGCGTAGCCGAGGAGGCGTGTCCGTTGAACCTGGTGCCGACCGCCAGCACCACCGCGGCGCTCGCCATCGGCGATGCGCTCGCGATGACGCTTCTTGTTGAAAAGGGATTCCGGCAGGAGGACTTCGCGAACCTGCACCCTGGCGGAAAACTCGGCAAGCGCCTGATGCGCGTCGAGGCGCTGATGCACGCGGGGCGTCACTGTCCGCTCGTCAAGCCGGACACACGGATGCGGGACGTGATCTACGAGATGTCGAGCAAGCAGCTCGGCATGACGTGCGTCGTCGACGGGGGCGAGGAACTGCTCGGCATCATCACCGACGGCGACTTGCGGAGACAGATGGAGCGCGCCTCGGATGTGCTGACGCTCGCGGCCGCCGACGTCATGACGCGGGTGCCGGTGACGGTGTCGCGCGCGACGCTCGCCGTCGAGGCGCTGAACATCATGGAGCGGCGTAGGATTACGTCGATTGTCGTGGTCGAGGACGGGCGCCAGCAGGTCGCCGGGGTGGTGCACGTGCACGATCTGTGGCGCACGGAAATGTTTTAGACATTGCCGAGTTCAGATTTCAGATTTCAATTTGAGCGTTCAGCCTTCAGACTTGGCCGTTGAGAAACGGGCCGCGCACGTCCAGCTTGTACTGTTCGACGTCGATGGTGTGCTGACGGACGGCCGGGTGGTGCTGCATGGCAGCGGCAGTGAAAGCAAGCAGTTCCACGTCCGGGACGGCATTGTCATGGTGTGGGCGCAGCGCGTCGGCCTGGAGATTGGGCTCTTGTCGGCCCGCATGTCGGCCACCACGACCGAGCGCGCCGCGCAGCTCGGCCTCACCCTCGTGCATCAGGGTGTGCCCAGCAAGATCGACGCGTACGACCAGATCGTGAGCGACATCGGCCTCAACGACGACGAAGTCGCATACATGGGTGATGACATCGTGGACATCGCGGTACTGTCGCGCGTCGGCCTGGCCGCGGCGCCCTCCGATGCGGTACTAGAAGTTCGCCAACGCGTGCATTGGGTGGCGCCGTCGGCGGGCGGAGCCGGCGCCGCTCGGGAACTGCTCGAATTGATCCTGCGCGCCCAGGGCCGATGGGACACGATTGTCCAATCGTTCACGGCGCCTGCGTCAGGGGCCGAACGCGAATGAACGGCTACGCTCCGCTGCTCGCCGCGCTGCTGGCGCTGCTGGTAGGGCTCGCCGTCGGCAAGTCGTGGGAGCGCTACAAGCTGCGCGACGGCAAGTGGTTCGATCGCCGCCGCTCGCGCCAATCGCCGCATTACATCATCGGTCTCAACTTCCTCGTCGCCAATCAGATCGATCTGGCGATCGAAGAGCTGGGCCGCGCCGCAAGCCTCGATGGGGACGCGCTCGAAGTGCACGTGATTCTTGGCAATCTCTATCGCGAGAAAGGCCAGGTCGGCAAAGCGATTACCGTACATCAGGGCCTCTTGCAGCGGCCGAGGCTCACGCGGCTGGAGCATGCGCACGTGCTGCTCTGCCTTGGGCTTGATTACAAGCGCGGCGGGTTCGTCGATCGCGCGCTCGAGGCGTTCAACGAAGTGCTCCGGCTCGATCCGAAGAACGAGTACGCCCTCGTGAACCTTCAAAAGCTTCACGAGGAACAGCATCAGTGGAGCGAGGCCTATGACACGCGCCAGCGCCTCTCCACGTTGACGAAGAGCGACGAGCCGTCGCAGAACCAGGCGATTCTCGCGTTTCTCGACAACGAAATCGGTCTCGAGGCGATGCGGCGCAAGGACTACCCGGAAGCCATTCGGCGCTTCGAAGCCGCCATCGATCTTGATGCCCGCGCTGTGCCGGCGTACCTGAACCTTGGCGACGTGCGCGTGGCTCAGCGTCAGGACCATGACGCCGCAGCCATCTGGGAAAAGCTGATCGGCGTCGCGCCCGATCGCGCCTATCTCGCGTTCGACAGACTGGAGGCCCTCGCCGTCCGAGCCGGATCGCCCAAGCGCTTCACGCGGGTCTGCCGTCGGCTGATCGACGAGAACCCACAGGACTGGCGCGCGCGTCTGGCGCTCTCCCGCCACCTGGCGGCCAGCGGCCGGCCGCACGACGCGCTCGACCTGCAGTTTGCCGCGCTCGTGCAGAACCCCCATGCGCTCAGCATCCACCAGGCGATCTGGCGCGCGCTGGCGCAGCTGCGCCGCCCCGCGTTGCTCGTCGATCGCTACAGCGAACTGACCCGTCACGCCATCTTCTACCTCGATCCCCACGTCTGCATGCGCTGCCGCTATCGCAGCACCGAATTGCTCTGGCAATGCCCGCACTGCCACGACTGGAATACGTTCGTCGAAGAACGGATCGCTCCCGCCCAGGACGCGACGGAATCTAAGGATCTGAGGGTCTAGGGATTTGAGGATCTATTTCAGGATCTAGAAAACGCGCGAGCCGGATTCACTGATAGGTGCTCAGTTCCTCAAGTCCTCAGATTCTCCAGTATCTCGTCCACCTGCCGATCGGTCTTCTCGAAGGGTCCGTCGGTGCGAATCACGAACGTCGCGCGGCGGGCCTTCTCCTCCGTGGGCCACTGCGCATCGATGCGCATGCGCGCTTCGTCGTCGCTCAGGCCCCGCTCGAGTAATCGCGCCAGCTGCATCTCCGGCGGACATGCGGTGACGATCACGCAAGCGAAGTCATCAGCGTGGCCAGATTCGTACAACAGCGGAACGTCGACGACCGCGAGCGGCGACAGGTCGAGCAGCTCGAAGGCGCGAAGACCGGCCGTGATGGCGCGATAGACCGCGGGGTGAACCAATGCCTCCAGATCGTGGCGCGCCGCCGGGTCGGCAAACACAATGGAGCTGAGCTTGGCGCGGTCGACACTGCCGTCAGCGGCCAGGACGTCGGCGCCAAACCGAGCCGCAATGGCCGAGGTCGCTTCGGTACCACCCGCCGTCACGCCATGCGCGAGCGAATCGGCATCGAGGCACGGCACGCCGCGCCGGCGGAACTGCTCGAGCACGTAGGTCTTGCCGGTGGCGATCCCGCCGGTGAGGGCAACTCTCAGCATCCGGTTCACGTTATTCACTGGCGCCGGGGCCCCACCCGCCACCCCCTCGCGGCTGCCGCGTTGGGGACCCCGCCCCCCGGCGCGAACTCACGCCGATGCCACGGGCGATCCCTCTCGTGCCCTCTCGATCGCGGCCGTGAGCGTATTCCTCAGCAGCATGGCAATCGTCAACGGCCCGACGCCGCCCGGGACCGGGCTCAGGGCGCCCGCAACCTCCGCCACCGACGGATGCACGTCGCCGATCGTGATCGAGCCGCGGCGCTCAAACGTCTCGCGCCGTCTCGAGCCGGCGGCGAACAAGCGCTCCACCGTGACCCTGTCGCCGAGAGCCGTGATCCCGACATCGACGACCGTGGCGCCCGGCTTGACGAATTCCTCGGTGACGAAGGCGGGACGTCCGATCGCCGAGACCAAGATGTCGGCTTCAGCCGCCACCGCGGCCAGCCGCGACGTGCGGGAGTGACAGATCGTGACAGTCGCGTGGCGGTGCAGCAGCAGGAGGGCCATCGGCTTGCCCACGATGTCGCTGCGGCCGATGACGACGGCGCGAGTCCCGGCGATCGCAATCCCCGACCGTTCGAGTAGCTCGATCACGCCGGCCGGCGTGCACGGGACGAGGTGCGCACGATTCTGCACAAGGCGTCCGACGTTGAGGGGATGGAACCCATCGACATCCTTGCCGGGCCGGATGGCGTCGGAGATCCGCCGGTCTGCATCAGGCCCCATGACCCTCGGCAGCGGCGACTGGACGAGAATGCCGTCGTGCGCGTCGCTGCGATTCAATCGCTCGACGACCTCGAGGAGCTGACCCAGGGTCGCGCTCGCCGGGAGCCGATCGAGATCCGCCTGCACCCCCGAATCCGCGGCCGACTTCAGCTTGCCGCGGACGTAGATCTCCGACGCCGGATCGTCGCCGACCAGCACGATGCCGAGCCCAGGCGGCCTGCCGGCTCGTGCGGTGAACTTCGCGATCTCTGGCTCGATCTCCGCGCGGATCTGGTTGGCGACGGCCGCACCGTCGAGCACTCGGGCGGGCATTAAGGAGCGCCTGCGGGTAGGGAGCGCTGCGGCCAGGCAGAGCCGCGGCGAGGCATCGGCGCCCGTGACATCATGATGCCTCCACTTCGAGCCGCTTCAGCGTGTCCGGACGCCCGAGCACCACCAGCGGAACGTTCTGACGTCCAAACTGGCTGGCGATGAGGCTCCCGATGCGGCCGTACCCGCAGATAGATGAAGTGATCCTTGATCGTTTCGAGCATACGCGCGGTCCGGCGTCGCTGCAAACGTTTCGGCAGGCCGCCCTCGACGATGACGGAGACCATCAAGGTGCACGTGTAGAGTAGAACGCGTCCCACGCGCTCCACCCTTCGATCAGCACGTAGCCGATCGTGCCGCCGACGACAATGAAGATCAGAAGGACGGCGGCAAAGATCGAACCTTAGAAGACGAAGCCAGTATTCACCACGTTTGGGCCGCCGTCACGGTCGGACGGATTATACCGTGAGGCGCGCCAGATACGCGCGAACGCGGGCGGCCGGATCGCCCGTGGCGACCAGGTCGCTGATGATGGCCACGGTGCTGGCCCCCGCGCGAATGACCTCCGGCGCCGTCTCCAGCGTCACGCCGCCAATCGCCACCAGCGGCACCCCCCACTCGCCCGCGCGGGCGGCGGCGCGGCGAACCGCTTCGAGGCCGAGGCTGCCGTAGCCGGTCATCTTGGTATCGGTACCGAACACGGGCCCGATCGCAACATAGGTCACCGGTTCGTGAACCGCCGCCTCCAACTGTTCCGCCGCATGCGTCGACAGCCCGACGATCGCCTCGGCGCCGACAATCTGGCGGACCGCCGCGGGCGCAAGATCCTCCTGCCCGACGTGCACGCCGTCCGCGCCGCTCAATCGGGCGATATCCGCGCGGTCGTTGACGATGACAGTGGCGTTGGCCCGATGCGCCAGCGCCACGATCGTCGTCGCGATGCCGAGCAGCCAGCCGCTCGGCGCCTTCTTGGCTCGAAGCTGCAGGAGTGACGCGCCCCCACTCACGTATGCGGCCGCCAGGTCCGTCATCGTCCAGCCGAGGCGGGCGGCGACGTCGGCATCGACGATGGCCATCAGCGGTGACAGGACGCGCATGCAGGTGAATGTGAGGATCTGAGGATCCATAGATCCAAGGATCTGTTGGCGAACCAGTTCCTCAAATCCCTAGTTCCTTTAGATTAAGAGAGTCATCTAGACCGCCTCAGCGAGGCGGCCCTGGGTAGGGCGGGACAGCAGGCGTTCCATGAACGACGTGCTGAGCTTGCCGACGATGAAATCGGCGTCGCTGAGGATGCGCAGGTGGAGCGGGATGCTGGTGTTGATGCCTTCGATGACCGTCATCTCGAGCGTCCGCTTCATGCGCGCGATGGCTTCCTGGCGATCGCGACCGTGCACGATGATCTTCGCGATCATCGAGTCGTAATAGGGCGACACCGTGCAGTCGGCGTGCGCGAACGTCTCGACGCGCACGCCAGGACCCCCGGGGAGGCTAAACGCGTGAATCACGCCAGGCGACGGCACGAACGTCTCCGGGTCTTCCGCATTGACGCGGCATTCGATGGAGTGCCCCGTAAACACGATGTCGCTCTGCTTGAAACCGAGCCGCTCACCCGCCGCGATGCGAATCTGCTCCTTAACGATGTCGACGCCGGTGACCATCTCGGTGACGGGATGTTCGACCTGCAGCCGGGTATTTGCCTCCATGAAGTAGAAGCGACCGTCCGGATCCAGGAGGAACTCGAACGTCCCGGCGTTCGTGTACTGCACGGCCTTGGCGGCGTCGATCACGATGGCGCCCATCCGGCGCCGCATCTTCTCGCTAAGGGCTGGCGACGGCGACTCCTCGAGCAGCTTCTGGTGGCGGCGCTGAATCGAGCATTCGCGCTCGCCGAGGTGCACCACCGCTCCGTGCTGATCGCCAAGTATCTGGAACTCGATGTGCCGCGGCGACTCGATGTATTTCTCGAGGTAGACGTCGCCGACGCCGAACGCCACTTCAGCCTCGCGCTGCGCGGTCTTGAAGGCGTGCGTCAGCTGGCCTGCCGCGCGCACGACCCGCATCCCACGGCCGCCGCCGCCCGCCGTCGCCTTGATGATGACCGGATAGCCGATGTCCTTGGCCGCTTTGAGCGCTCTGTCCTCGGACTCGATCGGCCCATCGCTCCCGGGCAGAATCGGCACGCCCGCCTTCTTCATGACGCGGCGGGCACGGGCCTTGTCACCCATCAGCCGGATGACCTGGGGGCTTGGTCCGATGAACTTGATGTGGCACGCCTCGCAGACCTCCGCAAGGTAGGCGCTTTCCGACAAGAACCCGTAGCCCGGATGAATGGCGTCGGCACCGGTGATTTCGGCGGCGCTGATGACGGCAGGCACGTTCAGATAGCTGTCGGCGCTGCGGGCGGGGCCGATGCACACGTCCTCGTCCGCAAACCGCACGTGCAGCGAGTTCTCGTCGGCCTCTGAATACACCGCGACGGTCTTGATGCCGAGCTCGCGGCAGGCGTAGATGACCCGCAGAGCGACTTCGCCGCGGTTCGCGATCAGGATCTTCTTAAACATCAATTATCTTGTGCGAATCGCAAACAGCCGTTCGCCGTATTGAACGGGCTGGCCGCCTTCGACATAGATGTTCACGATCTCCCCGTCGTATTCGGAGTCGATTTCGTTCATCAGCTTCATCGCTTCGATGATGCAGAGTACTTGTCCCTTCTTGACCGTCGTGCCGATGTCGACGAAGGGAGACGCTCCCGGCTCAGAGGACCGGTAGAACGTGCCGACGATCGGCGACTTGACGACCGCCAGCTCGATATCGGATCCGGCGTCGCCTGTGGGTGCGGGCGACGGTGGCGAGCCTACTGCCGTCGCCCCGGACAAGACACGCGCCGCCGCGGCGGTTCGCGCCCCGACATCAGCACCTGCGGCGCCCGCCGGATGAACCACGAGGCCGCCGGTCGCGTCTTTCCGGACCCTGACTCTCAGACCCTCCTGCTCGATCTCCAGTTCCGACAGGTCGTGCTCGCGCACGAGATCGAGGATCTGCTTCAACTGCTCGACGTTGATAATCACAGTGTGATCGCGAATCCAAAGACTTGAGGATTTGCGGATTTGAGGACTTGAGGATCTAGGATGCTCAGGAGCTGGCGAACCGAAACCGCGAAGATGCTCATATTCTCAAATCCTCAGATCTCGATTAACGCCGTCGTGACGTCGGTCAAGACTTCGACGCCGTCAGCCGTCACCAGCACGTCGTCTTCGATACGGACACCGCCCCAGCCAGGCAGATACGCACCCGGCTCGATGGTGAAGACCATGCCGGCCGCCACCGCTTCGTCGCGCGCATCGACGTCGGGCCGTCGCCGCGTGATGCGGGGATCCTCGTGCACCTCGAGCCCCAGGCCGTGCCCGGTGCTATGCCCGAAGGCCTCAGCCAGGCCGTAGCGACCGAGCGTGTCACGTGCGGCCTGATCGATGTCCAGCCGGGACGCGCCCGGGCGGACCGACGCGATGGCCCGATCGTGCGCCTCGAGAACTGCGCCGTACACCTCACGGGCACGAGGGGTCGCTTTCCCGATTGCCACAGTTCTGGTCAGGTCGACGCAGTATGAAGCGTAAACGCCGCCAAAGTCCAGCACGACGACGTCGCCTTCGCGCAACCTTCGCTCTCCAGGGTGCGCGTGAGGCAGCGCCGCGTTGGGTCCGCTTGCCACAATCGTATCAAACGCCGTCCGGCTGAAGCCGCCCTGCCGAATGCGCCAGTCGATGGCCAGCGCCAATTCCTGCTCCGTCATGCCGGCTCGGACGTCGGTGAGCACGCCGCCGGCGACAATCGACAGGCGCCGAGCGGCCTCGCGCAGCGTCGCAATCTCGTCGCGGTCCTTTCGCGCGCGCGCACGCTCGACAATCCCTTCGGTCGGGACGAGCGTGACGCTGTTGACGCCGTCCACAGAGCCGCTCGCGGCTTGCGCCAGCGACGTCGTGATCCAGAGATGACGGGCCACCGTCAGGTGAGCGCCCTCGATGCCGACGCGGGCGCCGAGGTCCCCTGGGCGGCTGCCGCGCTGGGGTGGCCCCACCGGCCCTGGCGATATGGCCGCGAGACGCTGCACGAGCATCGCGTCATACGAACCCTCGACGATCGTCAACTCGAGCTCAACGCCTTCCCGCTGCAGTTCCCGAACCGCGGTGAGGTACCGAAAATCGGTCAGCAACTCGAGCCGATCGGCCGTGAGAATCACGATCGCTGAGCTGCCGGTGAAGGTCGTCAGGTAGAGGATGTTCGGCAGCGACGTCACGACCAGTGCCTCGAGGTGCTGTTCGGTGAGCGTGGCGCGAACTGCCTGTTGGCGGCGTTTAAGAGTGTCGATCTTCGCGTGAGACATGAATGACGGCGAGCCACTGTTCGAGCGCGGTGACGGTACGCGTCGCGCGGTCGTCAGTACTCGCTGTCAGCGTACCATCCGGCGGCGGTACCACGTCAACCGCAGACTCCGCTGAGATCGCAGGGGCAACAGGGCTTTCCCTGCTGAGCGGGCTCTGAGGTTCCGGCGCTGCCTCGTCCGGCAAAAAGGGGACGGGAGTCTTCTCCGGCGAGACCTGTCCCCCAAGCCGCCGAGTTTGGGCCGATTCTGGGTCCCAGCCAGGAGGCGGCAAATGACTCCCGGCCCATTTTTTCACGCCATCTGGCCGCGGAGGCGCATGTTTCAGCAGCTCGTCCTGCATGTGCTGCAGCGTGAGCCCGTCGGCTGCGGCTGGTCTGGCCGGTTCGATCTGCCGAGCTAAGTCGGCGATGGTCTCCTCCAGATCCGGGTCGTTGCGGGCGAGCAGTAGCGCCGCTCTGTATTTCGTCAGCGCCACGGCGAGATCGCCGAGACGGTGATAGACCTCGGCGAGCCCGCGGAGCCCCGCCAGGTTCTCCGGCGCGCTCTCGAGCACGCGCGACAGCTCGACCTTCGCCTCGTCGAGCTGGCCGAGCTCGATGAGGGCGCGTCCGAGCGTCACGCGGGCAGACAGGTACCCGGGATGAATCTCGAGGCCCGCCCGGCAGGTGTCGACCGCCTCCTGGAATTCCCCCGAGCGCCGGCACTCTTCGGCCAGCTGGGCGAACGCAATCGACGCCGGATCCTTCTGGACCCGACGCCGCAGATCGTCGATGCGTGAATTGTTGGCCATTACAATCGAGCGGACGTTCGACGCCAGCTAATTCCCTATCGGGCCTTCCACCACACCCAGATGCTCGCGCCCCAGAAACCAAAGGGCGGCTGAGTTTGAAAGTTTGTCCCGACTGGCGTGGCGCTAATGGTCACCTGATAATCAAAGTCGCAGGCCGATAGGTCAGTGAAGTAAACATCCTCCGCCTGGCCATTGTCGCCAGTGGTGACTTCAAAGAGCGAGAGTGTGCCGCACGACTTGTCTTTGTCTGTGGCCAGAAACAGGTGAAGATTCGGCAGCGGCTTGCCACTCTCGTCACGGGCTTCGATCACCACTCTGGACTGCTGGCCCCTAAGGCAGGGTGCCGGGGTGCACGGTGACGCTGATCGACTGGGCGAGGCCTGACGGACCAGTCGGCGTCGGCTGGGCGCCCTGATCGACCACGCAACCGCCGGCGGTCGCCGCCGCCGCGAGAATGACGATGCCGAGCCTGTGACGCATGAAGCTAGCCTCCGAAATTGGCGAAGGTGATCAGAATGGACCCGGTGGCGCTCAGGTCGTTCCCGACCACATCGTGCCCGTAGAACGTCACATCGGCAATGGTGCTGACGGAGTCGGGGCTCGTTCTAAGCTGAAGGAGCGGCGATTCTTCCTTGGCCGCATGGCGGACGATGAGGAATCCAATGGTCGTTGGGGTTCCCCCGGGGATGACCAGTCCTGTCACCCCTCCATCGAACCCAAACGGCACGTCGACTCCGGGCGTGTTACGGCCGTCGGTCCTTCGATACTCGACGTGATAGCCGGTAATGGTCACGCTATTATTTCGTGGTCGGCGAGACGGTCGCGTCCTTCATGGCCCCAATCAGGCTCACCGAGCCGTTGTCGTTGAAGACCGTTTCACATGGGTCGTCGACGGTGCAGCCGGACCCTGTCGTCACGAGGTTGACCACGTCGGATAACAGTGTGGAGCCGAGCGTGGTCGCGTTGCCCGGCGTCGCCTGCAGCGAGCTGACAACCAGTATAACCGGCGACCGGCTCGACTGGACGACATCGCCACACGAGGTGGCCGTGGCGGCGAGCAGCACCATCGCGGCGCACTGAGCCAGAGTCTGGATTCGCATCAACTTCGTGCTCATAAATTCCTGATGATTCGTGGCGTGATGAAGATCAGGAGTTCCGTGTTCTCATCGGTAGTCGAATCGCGCTTGAAGAGCCAGCCGAGGAGCGGAATATTGCTCAGGCCGGGAGTTGAATCTCGCGTGCTGGTCGACGAACTCGTATAGATGCCGCCAATGACCGTCGTCTGCCCGTCTCGCACGAGTACCGTGGTGATGGCGCGCTGGGTATTGATCGGCGGGATCCCGTTCACCTGTCGGGCGAAATCGGGCGTCGCGTTTTCGAGCGCGATCTGCATGATGACCGTGTTGGACGCCGTAATCTGCGGGGTCACCTTCAACGTGAGCGCGGCGTCCTTGAACGAGACCGTCACCGTGTTGTTGGTGGCCGTCTGAATGGGAATCTGCACGCCCTGGGTTATTTCCGCCGCGATGTTATTTAACGTGGAGACCTTCGGCGTCGACAACAGGCGGCCGTTCCCGGAGTTCTCGAGCGCCGTGAGCGCCATGTCCAGGTTGAATGCGCCGTTGACGGCCCCCAGCTGCAGCCCGACCGCACTTGTCGCGTTCGCCGCGGCGAGGTTGACCGCCGTCGACGTGCTGCCGGGCCCCTGCGTCGCGGTCCCACTGCCCACTCGTCCCCCCAGCGTTCCGCTGTTGGGGAACGCCAGGCCCGTCGTGTTGCCAAGCGCGGGCGTGACGGCGCCGTTAAATCCCCACTGGATCCCCAGCGCACGCGCGTACTTCTTGCTCGTCTGCACGATGCGCGCTTCGATCTCGACCTGCGGCTGCGCTTTGTCGATCGTGTTGATCAGATCGGTCGCGTTGGTCAGCCGTTCCTGCAGGTCCGTGATGATCAGCGTGTTCGTCCGCACATCGACCGACGCCGTGCCGCGATTCGAGAGCACATTCGCGGCCTTCAGCAGCGTGACGATCTCGTCGCCTTTCGAGTAACTGAGCTGGCGCGTCAGCGTCGAGAGCTGTCCGGCATCGGACTGTGCCTGCGCCAGGTCGCCGCGTTCCTTCTCTTTGTTGGCCAGCGTCGTCAGCGGCGCGATCCGAACGATCGTGCCGTCGACCGAGTATCCGAGCTTATTCGCGCGCAGGATGATGTCGAGCGCCTGGTCCCAGGGCACGTCGCGAAGCATCACGTCCACGGTGCCCTGCACATTGGGATCGATGACGACGTTCAGGCTGCTGATCTCCGCAAAGCTGCGAAGCACGGCTCGCAGATCGGCGCCCTGAAAGTCGAGGCTGATGGGATTCCCCGTGAACCGGGTCGGACCCTGGTTGGCGGCGCTCTGCCCCTGTGACTGCGGGGGCAACGAAGCCTGGGCGGGTGCCTGTGCCGGGGGCTGCCGCTGCAACAGCGCGGTGGCCGGATTGACCACTGGCGGCTGGGCGATCTCGAGCGCCTTCATGGCATCGGGCGCCAATCCGCTCGTGCCCCCTGGGAAATTGTTCTGCGCGACGGCCACCGGCAGGACGTACGGCCTCCCTGTCGGCCTATCCAAATCGATCACGATCCTGTTGCGATCGCTCCGCACGTGGTGCGCAACGGCCTGCGACAACCTGATCGTGACCCGCGAGGCAGGCGCACCGGGCGACTCCACAGACTCAACCGAGACGCCGGCGATAGAACTCCCGGCGTTCGACGCCACGGAATTCGCGATGCCGTCGCTGATGACGTTGCGGAAGTCGACGGCGATGGTCAGCGGATCGGGTCGCGTGGCGATGTATCCCACCGGATCGGTCGCCTCAATCACGAGCGACACGCCGTTGCTGTGCACGCGCGAGCTGATAGTCTTCAGCCGCACCCCGGCGGTGGCGGTGGCAGCCGGGGGACCGGATGCGCGCAGAAGCGCACCGGCGATCACCACGGTGACAAACAGGGCGAGGCCCCTTTTCACGGCTACTCCTTGGCGCTTTCTAATGAACGCAGCAGTTTTTGAATCTCCCGCTGCTTCACGAGCGACAGCGGGTCGTTGACTTCCTGCACGATGGTGAGTCCACTCGACGTGATGGATCGAATCACGCCGTCGGCGAACTTGTCGCCCGTATGAACGACGTACGTTTTCTTGTCCGGACCCTCAACCATCGCGATGAGCGCGCCGCGGCTCCCGAGTACGCCCCGCACGCTGATCTCGGCGACCGTCATTCCCGCGGGGCCGTCGTTCCGATTCCCGCTGCCCACCTCGCTACCGGCGCCAAGCAGGTCCAGGAACGGATCGCGCCGTCCCTCGGGCTGATAGGTGTAGCCTTCGGCCGGCGTGGGCGCCGGCGTCGCCGTTCCTGATGCCGGCGGGGCTGAGGCACCCTGGCTCGCATGCGCTGAGGCGGCCGCGCCGGCAATCACAAACGCGATGGCGAGAACACGAGCCGTTCGCATGCTACGCCGCCTTCTTGACGGCGGCCGCCTTGGCCTTGGCCGCTTTTTCGAGGGCAGGGCTGTCCAGTAGCACGAACGTCGTCGCCACGCAGGTGGCGGTAATGGTCGCGGTGGTGTCCCCGGGCTTGTCCTGCCCCTTCACCTCGACCCCGGTGATATTCACGATGCGCGTGAACTTACCCACGCGGTCGAAGAACGTCGCGAGGTTGTGGTACGAGCCCTCGAGCTCCAGGATGATCGGCCACTCGGCGTGAAGCGTCTTGGTGACGACAGGCGAAGGCCTGAAGCTTTTGATCGCCAGACTGGACTGCGTCGCGACCGTCTGCATGTGGCGTAACAGGTCGGCGGCGTCCTTTTCTTCCTGGAGGACCGCTCTCAGGTTACTGAGGCGCGACTCGAGGTCGGCGACTTCCGTCTCGAAGGCGGGCAGCTGCTTGGCCGTCGTGACGCCCTTCGTGATGTCAGCGCGGAGCGCGACGAGCTGCGCGCCACGCGTCGCGAGATCGGCCCGCACCGGCGTCGAGTAGTAATACTCGAAGCCCCCAATCGCACCGATCGCGAGGGCGACGAAGGCGCCGACCTGCACATGCCACGGTAATTTCGTCAGACTCAGTTCCATAACGTGCTACCAGATAACCATATCGGGGTCTGGACCCCGCAGCTTTATTCCCTATCGATTCGGAGCGGCAGCGACCGCCGGCTTCGGTTCCCCGGGCATCACGAACTGGGCCCGGAGCGTAAACGCGACCAGTTCACCCGGCGGCCTCGGAAGCGGCACGGTCTCCGTCCCGACGATATCGACCGACCTCCTGAAATAGCCGGAGGTCTCGAGGTTGCTGACGAAGTCGGACACGCCGATCTGCGTCGTGGAGTTGCCGTCGATGAGGACCTCGGCTCCCACCTGCTTCAGCGCAGTGAGCCACAGCATGGGTGGCAGCGCCTTGCTGACCTCGTCGAGCATGTGGACCGGACCCTTCTGTTCATTCCGCAGGTCTTCGATGAGTACCACGCGCTGCGACAGCTGCCCTTTACGCTCTTCAAACTCCTGGACTCTCTGGATAACCGAGCGCAGACGTGCCACTTCCTGCTGCGCCGAGGCGATGTCTGTGTCGAGCTGGGCCGACTGGCGCGTGAGGCTCCAATAACGCCAGCCGACGATCAGGAGGGCCGCCACGAGGATCAGACTGCAGCCCACCGTCAGCTTCTGACCGATCTGAAACGTCAGCTTCTTCCTGGTCTGTGCGCGCTCGGAGGCGAGCAGGTTGATGCGAATCATCGGTCGCCCGCCCTTCTGAGCGCGAGACCCACGGCCACCGCGGCCGTCGGCGCGATGCTGGCCGGATCGGTGATCCCGAGCCGCGTCGGCTCGAACACGATCTTGCGGAAGGGATCGAACGCCTCGACCACCGGGCCGAATCGCTCTTCGAGCGCCTGCGCGAAGCCGTCCACCAGCGACGCGCCGCCGCTGAGGACAATGCGGTCGATCCGATCCGAGGACGCCGTCGCCTTGAAGAAATCGGAGGTCTTCTCAATCTCGAGGAGCACGTTCTCGGTCATCGCGTGCAACACCGGCCTGACCTCGTCGAAGCCCACGTCGTCGACCGCTTCGCCCTTCTTGAGCAGTTCGGCGCTCTCGAACGGTGAGGTCCAGCTCCTTCTGCACCGCCTCGGTATAGGCATTGCCGCCGCTCGAGATATCGCGCGTGAACACCGACTGTTCGCCAGCCAGAATGTTGATGTTGATCGCGCTCGCGCCAGCGTTGAGCAGCACGATAACCGACTTCGACTCGAGGCCGTAGTTGGCCTCATAGGCGTTCTGGAGCGCGAAGGCGTCCACGTCGACGACGACGGCCGTGCGGCCGGCCTGCGTGATCACGCCCAGGTAGTCGGCGATCTTTTCTTTCTTCGCCGCCACGAGCAGCACATCCATCGTGCCCTTCGAGTCGGCTCCCCTCCCGGCATCGAGGATCTGGTAGTCGAGATTGACATCCTGAATGTCGAACGGGATGTATTGTTCCGCCTCCCAGTAGATGGACTCGGCGAGCTCGGCTTCGGTCATCACGGGGAGGCTGATTTTCTTGACGATCACGGCGTTGCCCGAGAGCGAGGCGGCCACTTCCTTGGCCTTGAACGCTTTGTTCTGGAACAGGCGGCGGATCGCATCGGCGACGGCGGTCCCGTCGATGATGGCGCCGTCCACAATGCTGTCAGGCGGCACCGGCTCGGAGGCAAAGGCTGTCACTTTGAAGCCTTTGCCAGCCAGCTTCAGCTCGACGGCTTTGACTGCGCTTGAGCCGATGTCGAGGCCCACGACGGCTTTTGATTTGCCGAGACCGAACATCGTTAACCCCTGATTCTGAAGGCGTTGACCGGAACGATCGGATCAACCGCCATGCGCAAACGGAATACCAAACCCCGAACTGCCTGTTTCTGACGCGGACCGGCGAATGTCGTGCCCGCGCTGGCCGGCCGTGGTCAAAGGCTGATTACGATTCTGTCTGCAAGTTACCGAATCATCCGACATGCCAAGCCCCGGTCCTGTTCTCGGGGAACAGTATCGGCACGAACCGGGCCTCGCTTGAATCGGTCACGCACAGAGTCCTCAACCGCCCGTGTCGAGCCATAAGTAAGTGTTACCGGGCGGCGCTTCGTCGCGCCATATTTGGTGTTACCGACGGGAAGAGGTCTTTGAGCGACAGGGCCGCGGAGACCCGCGCGGTCTTTGCGTGTGTCTCCGCGGCCCCCGCCGTCGAGGGCACCAGCCCGCGCCGATGATTCGCGAGGGCATAGACCCGCGCGAGCTTGCGGTCAATGCGCGCCGCGAGCGCGAACGGATCGAGCCGGTCCCGCTGGCGCACGAGCGCCACCACCTTCGCGGCGTGGGCCTGCGGGCAGGCCTGGACGCGCTCCAACGGGGTCTGCGGCGCGTCGTAGTACCGGCGCCGGCGGGCGCCGATGCGTTCTTTGCGCTGGAGTTGCACCGACGGCAGAAAGAGATTCTGCAACAGCCGCAGGTCGGCCTACACATCGTTCATCGCTGCGAGGGCCCCCGCCGAGTCATACCGCACATAGCCCATCAGCTTCCGGACGTGGGTCCAGTTCTTTTGTTCGATATGCGCGTTGTCGTTCTTCTTGTACGGCCGCCCCCCGCGCAAGTGGTCGAGCCGTTCCTGGACCCGGACCTGACTTTTCCTCATGACGGCGCCGTGTTCGACCCAGGTGGTCTGAATGTCGGTGAGATTCAGCGTATGGAGGAAGTCCCCATCGGCGCGGTCGCCCGAGTGACTCACCAGGTCCACCTCGGTGAAGCCGGGCTCGGTGACGTCCCAGTGATCGGTCTTGCCCGGAATGTGGTGCTTCAACAGCGGGCCGGGTTTGGTGCGCCCATACAGCCGTCGGCGGATCGTGCGCTGGTCGGGCGCCAGCAGGCGATCGATCTGGCGCGGGCTGATGGTGCGCACCTTCGCTTCGGTGGCGGGCGACACCGCGAGGCGGCGGCGGGCCCACGGATCGCCCGCGGCAGCAGGGCCTTCAGGCGGCGGGCCCACGGATCGCCCGCCGCGACCCAGACCGCCCGGAGTGCCCGCACCCCCGCGGCGTCATAGCGCGTGGGTCGGCCCCGACGCGGGCCCCGCGGGGGCCGCACGGCTGGCCGCCGCCAGGCCCGAATGATCGCCTTCCGATGGTAGCCCGTCACCGTCACCGCCTCTGTGAGCACGCGCCCCTTCTCCGTCCGCGAGGCCCCCACGTACCGGTCCCGCATCGGCGCCAAATACTCCGGCCTCGCCTGTGGTCCCACGCGGGTGCCCTCCTGTGGCACACCCGCTTGGGTAACACCCTTTAGGGCGCGACGATACTTTCCTTCGGTCACACTTACCATGGCGCGATACGAGAGGTTGACAGTGCCCAGAAAGGCTCGTATAATCGGGGTTTACCGTTACCTGGCCTGTCCCGCCGGTGGCCGACGAGGAAGATAACCTGGACAGGAAATCCCTCACATCGGTTTTTGGGGCAACGAAGGGGCGGGCTCGTACCCGCCAGGAATCTTAAGGATGTCTACGTTTATGGCCGGCGCCAGCCTGGCCGCCGCAGCAAGAGGCTGGCACATCATCGACGCCGAGGGTCATGCGCTGGGGCGTCTCGCGACGCTGACGGCTCGCCTGCTCCAGGGCAAGCACAAACCGATCTATACCCCGTTCATCGACACGGGCGATTTTGTCGTCGTCGTCAACGCGGCCAAGGTGAAGCTGACGGGCCGAAAAGAGGATCAGAAAATTTACCGGCAGCACAGCGGCTACGAAGGCGGATTGCGCGAGGTGCGCGCGCGTCTCGTGCGCCAGCGCCACCCCGAGCGCCTCGTCGAAGACGCCGTGCACGGCATGCTGCCGAAAACCAAGCTCGGTGCAGCGATGTACCGCAAACTCAAAGTGTACGCCGGTCCGGATCACCCGCATGCGGCGCAGAGACCGGCAAGAATTTCAGGGCGTGAGGTCGCGTAACGTGGTAGCAGTGCAGTATTACGGAACCGGACGACGCAAGACATCGACCGCCCGCGTGTTTCTCAGGCCCGGCGCAGGGGCCATCAAGGTCAACCGCAAAGCCTTCGACGCGTTCTTCACGACCGAGGGGCTTCGTACCAAGATTCGCCAGCCGCTCATGCTCACGGAGACCGCGGACAAGTTTGATATCCTCGTGACCGTGGCCGGCGGCGGCGTGACGGGACAGGCAGGCGCCGTGCGCCTCGGAATCGCGCGCGCGCTCGTCGAATACAACCTCGAGCTGCGCAAGAAGCTCAAGGACGAGGGGCTGCTGACGCGCGATGCGCGGGCCAAGGAACGCAAGAAGTACGGCATGGCGGGAGCGCGGAAACGCTTCCAGTTCAGTAAACGGTAACGTGGCGTCCGGCTCTGGCCGGGTTTTAAATGGAGGACGATTGGCCGGGATCGCGATGAAGGATCTGCTGGAGGCGGGGGTTCACTTCGGCCACCAGACCAAACGCTGGAATCCGAAGATGAAAGAGTACATCTTCGGCGAACGAAACGGCATCTATATCATCGACCTCGGCAGGACCGTAAAGCTGTTCCGCGAGGCCGAAGAGTTTCTCACACGCCTGGCCTCCGAAGGGCGAACGCTCCTGTTTGTCGGCACGAAGCGCCAGGCCCAGGACGTCATCGCGGAAGAGGCGCAGCGCTGTGGCATGTTCTACGTCAACGAGCGCTGGCTTGGCGGCCTCCTCACCAACTTCGCGACCATCCAGCGCAGCCTCGGACGGCTGCGCGACCTCGAGGCGATGGCGACCGACGGGCGGTTCGACACGCTCTCGAAGAAGGAAATCGCGCGCAACGAGAAAGAGCGCAAGAAGCTGGCGAAGAACCTCGACGGCATCCGTGGGATGTCGCGGCTTCCCGACGCCGTCTTCGTGGTCGACACGAAGAAAGAGAAGATTGCCGTCGACGAGGCGCGCAAGCTCAAGATCCCCGTCATCGGCATTGTCGACACCAATTGCGATCCAGATGAAGTCGACTTCGTGATTCCAGGCAACGACGACGCGCTGCGCGCGCTCAGACTGTTCGCCTCGAAGATCGCGGACGCCATAATCGGCGGATGCGACATGAAGCAGTCAGTGGACGCAGAATCCGCGCGCGAGGCCGCGGACGACGCGGCCGCCGCGGGAGACGATCGCGGCGCGGCGCGCCCGCCGCGCCGCACTCGCGAAACGGCGCCCGCGCCCGCGTAGCACAGCGAAATCATGGCCCGGTGAGTTGACGATCAATTCACCAGGCTCATTCACCAAATCACCATCTCACCCAGTCGCCAATTTCTAATGGCCCCTATCACCGCGACCGATGTGAAGAAGCTCCGCGACCAGACGGGTGCGGGCATGATGGAATGCAAAGCCGCGCTAACTGAAGCCGGCGGCAACTTCGAGGACGCGAACCTGATCCTGCGCAAGCGCGGCCTCGCGAGCGCCGCCAGGAAGGCGGGGCGTGCGACGAGCGAAGGGCTCGTCGGCCACCGCGTCGCCGCGGATCGCCGGAGCGGCATTCTGGCCGAGGTGAACTGCGAGTCGGACTTCGTCGCGCGGACGCCCGATTTCCAGCAGCTCGTCGAAGACGTCATCAGCGAAATCGAGCGGGCCGGTGACGGCGCCACCGAGAGCTGGCTGGCGGATCCGAACAGCCCGATCCAGAAGCGCGTGGCGGCGGGCATCGCCAAGCTCGGAGAAAACATGGCCGTGCGTCGTTTCGTGCGATTCGCCGGCCAGACCCCGACGAGCTACATCGGACAATACATCCACATGGGCGGAAAGATCGGCGTGCAAGTCGAGTTCAGCCTCGTCGATCCGCAGCTGGCCGGCCGCGAGGGGTTCGTGACGCTGGTCAAGGAAATCGCCATGCAGATTGCGGCAGCGAGCCCGTCCTATATGTCGCGTGCCGCCGTTCCGGGCGACATCCTCGACCGGGAGAAATCCATCTACCGGGCGCAGGTGGAAGGCCTGGGGAAACCGGCGCAGGTCATCGACAAAATTGTCGAAGGCAAGCTCGGGAGCTTCTACTCCCAGGTCGTGCTGCCCGATCAGGCATCCATTCGCGATCCCAAGATGACCGTGGCTGACGTGCTGGCGGCCGCCGCCGGGACGCTGGGGACACCGGTGACGGTGGCCCGTTTCGCGCGGCTCAAAGTGGGCGAAGCGATATAATCCTCGTTCGTGACCTCCCCGCCTGGCCCCGCTTACAAACGCATCCTTCTTAAACTGTCCGGCGAAGCCCTGATGGGCGAGGCGAACTACGGCATCGATCCGGTCGTGGCGGCCCAGATTGCCCTCGATATCGCCGACATCCAGGCCATGGGCGTCGAGACGGCCATCGTCATCGGTGGCGGCAATATCTTTCGAGGCGTGGCCGCCAGCGCGCGCGGCATGGACCGCGCGACGGCCGACTACATGGGCATGCTGGGGACGGTCATCAACGCACTGGCGCTGCAGGACGCGCTCGAGCAGCAAGGGGTGGTCACCCGGGTGGTCACCGCCATCGAGATGCGCGCGGTGGCCGAGCCGTTCGTCCGCCGCCGCGCCATCCGCCACCTGGAGAAAGGCCGCGTCGTCGTCTTCGGAGCCGGAACCGGCAATCCCTACTTCAGTACTGACACGGCGGCGGCGCTGCGGGCCATGGAGATCAAGGCCGAAGTGATCTTCAAAGCCACCAAAGTCGACGGCATCTACGACGCCGACCCGATGATCACGCCGACCGCGACGCGCTTCGATCGGATCTCCTACCTGCAGATGCTCGAGCAGCGACTCAAGGTGATGGATGCGACGGCCATCTCGCTCTGCATGGATAACCGGCTGCCGATCGTCGTGTTCAACCTGCGGACGCCGGGTAATATCAGGCGCGCGATTATCGGCGAGCCGGTGGGGTCGTTGGTGACCGCGTGATGGATGTACACGATCCGAAGAGCCTCTACGCGGAGGTGAGCAAGCGGATGAATGTGGCGATCGAGCACGTCAAGCACGAGCTCGCGGGCGTCCGGACCGGGCGCGCCTCGGTCACCATCCTCGACAGCGTTCACGTGGAAGCCTACGGTTCCAGAATGCCGCTCAACCAGCTCGCCGGGCTGTCGGTGCCGGAGCCGACGATGATCGTGGCGCAGCCGTTCGATCCATCGCAGCTCGGCGCGATCGAAAAGGCGATTCGCGCATCCGCCCTCGGTCTGAACCCGTCGAACGACGGAAAAGTTGTGCGTATTCCTATCCCGACGCTCACCGATGAGCGCCGCAAGGAGCTCTCCCGCCACGTCCACAAGCTCACCGAAGACGGGCGCAACAGCGTCCGCCAAGTGCGCCGGGATGCCAACGAGCGGCTGAAAAAGCTGCTCAAGGACCACAAGATTTCAGAAGACGATGAGAAGAAGGGCCTCGAAGAAGTTCAGAAACTGACCGACGCGCACATCAGACAGATCGACGAGACGCAGAAAAAGAAGGACACGGACCTGCTCGGGCGTTAGTCCCCGAAGGTGACCCCTAGCGCTTTGGCTGTCAGCAGCAGGTCCGAGTCCAGTGGCACGGTCTTCGTCTTCCCCACGACCTCGCCGAGCGGCCGAGCCGGGGATGTCCCGCCCGCTGTTGAAACTCGGCGGCGGCTCGGGTGAGATTCTACGACCTTCGCCTCTGAGACGCCGAGCCGTAGTCGCTGGTCCCGTGCGCGAAGCGCGGTGACCAGACGCGGCATATCGGTGCATCCCTTCAGGCGCCGGAAGCCCTTGACGGCTTCGAGGACCCCGGCGGCCACCCACCGAGCATCATCTGTCCCCCACGACCGTTTCACGTTGCGCTTCACGTGGCGGGTGCGACTCAGCAGACTCTCGGCGGCGTTGGTCGTGGCGAGCGGACCGCTGCAGCCGGGTCGAGAGGTGCAGCGTGAGGACGGTCAGCGTTTCGTCCAGAATAATCGTCCTCCAGGCGCTTGGCGAATTCGTGAGGAGCCGCGTCGACGTCGCTCGCCTGATAGGCACGCCGCACATCGCCTGGACCCACGGGCGCTGTCGCTCCGGCAGGTGGTCGAGATGTTGCGGAGCTTGTGGACTTGGCACCGCTGAATGAGGGCGGCCTCGCCGAAGACCGCGCGCACCGCTTTGTGCAGGGCCTGCGCGCCATCGAGGATCACAAGCAGGCTGTGGTCCGTGCGCAGGCCGCGGCTGCTCGGGCGTTAGTCCCCGAAGGTGACCCCTAGCGCTTTGGCTGTCAGCAGCAGGTCCGAGTCCAGTGGCACGGTCTTCGTCTTCCCCACGACCTCGCCGAGCGGCCGAGCCACGATATCCGGTGGATCGGAGGCGACCATCACGCCGAACAGGCCGCGCCGAATCAATTCCACGGCGACGCCGCCGAAGCGCGTGGCCAGCACGCGATCGAAGCTGGTCGGCGCACCGCCCCGCTGCAGGTGACCGAGCACGACCGACCGGGTCTGCTTTCCAGTCTCTCTGGCGAGCGCCTCGGAGACCTCGGCGCCAATGCCACCCAGCGGCTCGAGATGCGCCTCATCCACCGCCTCGATGATCGAGTGGCTCCCGCCCTTGGGAAACGCCCCCTCGGCCACGACGACAATGCTGAACTTGGCGCCGAACTGCTCGCGCTCGCGAAGTCGCCGCGCCACGATCGCGATGTCGAAGGGGATCTCTGGAATCAGAATCGCGTCTGCCCCGCCGGCGACGCCGGCCCACAGTGCGATCCAGCCCGCGTAGCGCCCCATGACCTCCACAACCATGGATCCGGTGATGCGCTTCGGCGGTCGTGTGCAGCCGGTCGATCGCGTCGGTGGCGAACGAAACGGCCGTATCGAACCCGAAACAGTTCGTCGTGCCGACAATGTCGTTGTCGATCGTCTTCGGGACGCCGACGAGCGGAATCCCGCGCTGGCAGAACTGGTGCGCAATCGCCAGCGTGCCGTCGCCGCCAATCACAACGAGCGCGTCGAGTCCCATCCCGTGGAACATCTCGACGACGCGTTCCGAGTACACGCGGGGGCCGTCCGAGGTCGCGATGGACGCGGTGAACGGATCGCCCGTGTTGATGGTGCCGAGAATCGTGCCGCCCAGGCGCAGGATGCCCGTGACGTCGCGGGGGCCAGCTCGCGCGAGCGATCGGCCTCGAGCAGGCCGTCGAAGCTGTCCTCAATGCCGAGGCACGTGATGCCGGCGTTGCACGCGGACTTGACGACCGCGCGAATGACCGCGTTCAAGCCAGGAGCGTCGCCACCGCCCGTGAGAATTCCGATCCGCTGTATCGCCGCCATGCGTTCGGCTATAGCAAACGGACACCCCCCTAGAGACGACAGAGATGACGCCCCGCGTTGCGAGCCGCAAATTTGGCATGCTAGACTGCGGGTTCGCTCGAGTGGGCGGCTAGCTCAGCTGGGAGAGCGCCGCGTTCGCAACGCGGAGGCCGGGAGTTCGATCCTCCCGCCGTCCACCAACACCTTTCAGCAATGCCGCGATGTCCGAGGCCGTTGACGAGTCATCGTGCGCGGCTTCGTCGCGTTGTGACGTCCTTGTGACTAAATGATCGAGGTTCAGCACCCCGACTTTCGCTCTTCGGTGGGATGGCTGTGCCGCTGCAGTGTCCGCCTTCAGGCGACCGTCCATCGCCAGCACAGCATTGGTCAACACACGCCTCAGCGTTGCGAGGCTCGCCATTCTCACTCCGGCGAGAAGACCAGAAGCACGTTGCCTGGGACGACCCCGCCATCTCGAAGGCTGTTGTATTCCCACATGATCTTGCCGTCGTCGGTTGAATAGGCCCTCAGCTGCCCATCGAAGGAACCCTCAAACGCCGCTCCAGGAATCGCGGTGACCGCCCCTGGGCTCGTCGGCTTACAGGGCTTCCGGTCGAGGCACGGGGGCGCCGGCGTCCGCCACATCACGCGTCCGTCTCGCACAGCAACCGCCGCCATCCCGCCGGCTACTTCCGGCCTGGTCTTGCTCTCGGACCCGTTGGCCGCGTACACGTTCGCGCCGTCACTCGCGACGCCCCACAGCACGCCGTAGCCGCTACCGGTTTGCCGCTCGAACAGCTGCCGCTGCCACATCACTCTTCCTGCCTGGTCAGGATCGAAGGCCAAGACCGTGCCGCCTTTGTTTCCGGCAATGAGCATTCGCTTACCGTCGCTCAGCTCTACGAGAACTGGAGACGCCGACAAGTCGATATCCGGAGAGTCGGTGTCCGGACAGACGAGCGGGTCGCGGGCGTGGAGTAATTATTACTGGTACCCACATGCAGCATGCGCCGCTTCGTATCGATTGTTGGCGCAGTCCACACAGCCGCTCCAGAGGGACCCCACGGCAGCGCGCCGATCCTAATTCTTTACCGTCGGCACCGCCTCGTCCGAGATGGTGTACGTCTTCCAAATCTGCTTGCCACTGGCAGCGTCCAAGGCCACCACACTCCCACGGAATTTGCAGCATGGGTAGCTCGGGTTGCCCACTTGCGATTCCTCCCGCGAGGATACTGGCACGTACAAGCGTCCCTGGTACAATTGAGGCACCCGGTGACCGCCGCGCGCGCATGGTCATCGACCTTGACCTTCCACTGGACGGCGGCCTCGGTCTCCAGCCGCCAGTAAGTGCAGCCCGTCTGCGCGGCGAGGGCCCACACGTCGCCTTCGGCTGTTCCCACGTACAAACGTCCCTCGTACACGACCGGCTGAGTCGCGCCGGACGTGGCGCCGGGGAATCCAAACGCCATTTCAATTTGAGCCGCGGAATATCCGCCTTCGTGAGTCCCGCAGCCGCTGCCCCCTGAAACCGACTGTTGGTCAGGGTCACGCCCCAGCCGTTGCAACCGGGCCGGGCGGAAGTCCGGCGAACCGATGGCGCGCCAGCCTGGCAGAACGCCGACGCTGGTCGGATTCAGTGGTCCATCGCTGAGCTTCTTTCCGGACAGGCATTCGGCCAGCACACGACGCTGTGCACCGAGCGACCGCTGGCACGCCGACCCTCCCTCACCCCGCACGTTACGTTCCTCCAGTCCGGCATGTTGATACGTTAGAATGCAGCCTATGAGACTCGGTGCCTTCTCTCGCGAGGTTGGCCGGCTCGCGCTCGCCTGCGCGGTGCTACTTTCGACAGCCGTCGCGTGCGAGCGCAAGTCCGGAACGGGCGGCACCGACACCACCACCGGCGACATCGTCGTCGGCATGTACGGATCGCTCACCGGCGACGGCGCGTCGTTCGGTCAATCATCGCGAGAGGGCACGGAGCTCGCCGTCGATGAGATCAACAACAGCGGCGGCCTGCTGGGCGGTCGCAAGATCAAGCTCCTCGTCGAGGACGATCAGAGCAAGCCCGAAGAGGCGTCGAACGCCGTCACGAAACTCGTCACCCGGGACAGGGTCGTCGCCGTGCTCGGCGAGGTCGCCAGCCGCCGTTCGCTCGCGGCGGCGCCGATCTGCCAGAAGTACATGGTCCCGATGATCAGCCCGTCGTCGACCAACGAGCGCGTGACCGAGGTCGGCGACTACATCTTCCGCGTGTGCTTCATCGACCCGTTCCAGGGCGAGGTGCTCGCCAAGTTCGCGTATCACGATCTCAAAGCACGGAAGGTCGCGATCCTCAAGGACATTCAGCAGGACTACTCGGTGGGCCTGACCGATGCGATCATGAAGCACTTCAGCGCACTCGGCGGCCAGGTACTCGCTCCGGTCAGCTACAGCTCGGGCGATTCCGACTTCAAGGCGATCCTGACGCAGGTCCGCAGCCAGAAGCCGGACGCGGTCTTCGCCACCGGGTACTATCCAGAAGCGGCGATCATCGTGCGCCAGGCGCGCGAGCTCGGCATGAAGATGCCGATACTCGGAGGCGACGGCTGGGTCGGTGATGCGCTCAAGAACGGCCGCGAGGCACTGAACAACACCTACATTTCCAACCATTATTCTGGCGACAACCCGGATCCGGTGGTCCAGAACTTCGTCAGCGCGTACCGCGCGAGATTCACCCGTGAACCTGACGCGATCGCCGCGCTCGCGTACGACGCCGTCAAGGTCCTCGCCGACGCGATGACGCGAGCGAACTCCACCGCGGGGCCGGCGTTGCGCGATGCGCTGGCGCAAGCCGACGTCCCAGGCGTGACTGGGCGCCTCAAGATCAACGCGAAGCGTGATGTCGACAAACCGGCCGTGATCCAAGAGGTCACCTACGCCAACGGCCAGGTGAAGTTCGTCTACAGGACGACGATCAATCCAAACTAATTGGAAACCTTCCTCCAGTAGCTCATTAACGGTCTTTCGCTCGGAGCCATCTACGCACTGATCGCGCTCGGCTACACGATGGTGTACGGCGTGCTACACCTCATTAACTTCGCGCACGGCGACGTGTACATGCTCGGGGCGTTCGCCGGCTACTTCATCGCCAACGCGCTCAAACTGGACGCCAATCCGTCGATTCTCTGGGCGATTCTCGTCACGATCAGCGCGATGGCGGTCTGTGCGGTCGTTGGCATCCTGATCGAACGCCTGGCGTACAGGCCCGTGCGGCACCATTCCCGGCTCACCTCGCTGATTACCGCAATCGGCGTCTCATTGCTCCTCGAGTACGGCGGGCAGGTCGTCTTCGGCGCCACTCCCCGCTTCTTCCCGCAGATGGTGCGGTCCAAAATCTACTCGCTCGGCGGCGTCCAGATCACGAACCAGAGCCTCCTCATCATCGTGGCGGCCGTCGTGATGATGTTCGGCCTTCACTTCGTGGTCCATCGCACGAAGATTGGCAAAGCGATGCGTGCGACCTCCTACAACCTCCCGGTGGCCACGCTCATGGGCATCAATACCGATTTCGTGATCGCCTTTACCTTTGCCCTCGGCTCCGCGCTGGCGGCGGCGGCGGGCGTGCTGGTGGCGCTGGCGATCCCGAGAATCGATCCCCTGATGGGATTGATGACCGGGTTGAAGGCGTTCGTGGCCGCCGTGCTCGGCGGCATCGGCAACATTCCTGGGGCGATGCTTGGCGGAATGCTGATTGGGCTGATGGAAACGTGGCTCGGCGCCACGGCCTACTCCACGTATCGGGACGCCGTCGCCTTCGGCGTGCTGATCGTCATCCTGCTCGTGCGGCCGGCCGGCATTCTCGGAACTGCCGGGCCGGAGAAGGTGTAGGGCGCGTGAGCGGCACCAGGAAGGTGATTGTCGTGGTCGTCACGATGGCCGTCCTGCTTGGACTCAATCAGATCTTCGAGCACGGCTTCGGGGACTTCCAGATCAATCCCTACTACGCACGCATCCTGAACCTGATTGGCATCAACATCACGCTGGCGGTGAGCCTGAACCTCATTAACGGGCTTGCTGGACAGTTCTCGATCGGCCATGCCGGGTTCATGGCGGTCGGCGGTTATACCGCCACCTACCTGACGGTGTACTACGGGAGGCAGATTGCTGCCCTCGCCGGCAGTACGCTCGCCGACGGCGCCGGCGCCTCGGTCGTGATGGCGCTGAGTCTCGTCGCGGGCGCCTTCGCCGCGGCGGTGGCCGGGCTCGTGGTGGGCATCCCTTCGCTGCGCCTCAAGGGAGACTACCTCGCGATCGCGACGCTGGGCTTCGGCGAAATCATCCGTGTCGTCATTTTGAATATTCCCGCCGTCGGCGGCGCGACCGGCTTCACCGATGCGATCCCGATAACGAACTTCTTCTGGATCTTCGCGATGGCGATCATGACGATCGTCATCGTCCGCAATATAGCCATCTCGACGTTCGGGCGCGCGCTCGCCGCCGTGCGGGCGGACGAGATCGCCGCCGAGGCGATGGGCGTGAATACGACGCGGTGCAAAGTGCTCGCCTTCGTCATCAGCGCGGCGCTCGCCGGCGTCGCAGGCGGCCTGTCGGGCCAGCTGTTTGCGAATCCTCTGAATCCGCAAAATCTCAACTTCGTGAAATCGATCGAGATCATCGTCATGATCGTGCTCGGCGGGATCGGCTCGATCACGGGCGCCGTCTTCGGCGCAACGACATTGACCATCCTGCCTGAAGCCCTGCGGACGTTCGATCAGCAGTTCCCAGGCCTGCGCATGGTCCTGTATGCCCTACTGCTCATCCTGCTCATGATTTTTCGTCCGCAGGGATTATTCGGCCGACGCGAATTGGGATGGGGCTGGCTGCGGCTGCCGGGCCGCCGGCCGGCCGTCGAAGGCGGCATGCGCTGATGTCCGGCCCGTGGCTACTCGAGGCGCGCAATGTCACGAAACGCTTTGGCGGTCTGACAGCCGTCAAGGCGCTCACGATTAACGTCGCGCGTGGTGCCCTCTACGGGCTCATCGGACCGAACGGCGCAGGCAAGACGACCGTGTTCAATCTCCTCACTGGCCAAAGCAACCCCTCGGAAGGCGAAATCGTTTTCGACGGCACGCGAATCGATGGCAAGAAACCCTATCAAATCGCGAAACTCGGCGTAGCGCGGACGTTTCAGAATATCCGCCTGTTCGCCGATATGACGGTCCTCGAGAACGTGCTGGCGGCGCGCCATCTGCGAAGCCGCCAGGTGCTCGCGGACGCTGTACTCGACACGGGTCGCCACCATGTTGAAGAGCGCGAGATGCGAGACCGCGCGATGGCACTGTTGAAGATCTTCGAGCTCGACCGCCTCGCGAACGAGCCCGCCACGAGCCTGCCTTACGGCAGCCAGCGGCGGCTGGAGATTGCGCGCGCGCTCGCGACCGAACCGAAGCTCCTTCTGCTCGACGAGCCGGCCGCCGGCATGAACCCGCAGGAATCGCTCGACTTGATGCGCCTGATCCGCTGGCTGCGCGACGAGTTCCGAATCACCGTCCTGCTCGTGGAGCACAACATGAAAGTGGTGATGGGCATCTGCGAGACGATTCAAGTCATTGACTACGGCGAGGCGATCGCCATCGGCCCTCCCCGCGAGATTCAGCAAAACCCGAAAGTGATTGAGGCGTATCTCGGGGGAGGATAGTGCGGTTCAGGGTTCAAAGGTTCAGGGTTCGCCCCGCTGGACCCCAGAGCCAGGAGTCCAGGGCCCATGCCCATGAAAGGCGCCTTTCCAGGGAGGTGGTGGGGCAGCTTCTCCTGATGGACGATGGATGGCGTATCGGTCGAACGAATCGGGCCGGGGGGCCTCCGGCAGGTGTCGACGGCGGGTGGGACCCGGCCTGGGTGGCGGCCCGATGGGAAGGAACTCGGGGATGCAGAAATGGCCTTACTGAACCACGTGTCGAGCCATAAGTAAGTGTTACCGGGCGGCGCGTCGTCGCGCCATATTTGGTGTTACCGACGGGAAGAGGTCTTTGAGCGACAGGGCCGCGGAGACCCGCGCGGTCTTTGCGTGTGTCTCCGCGGCCCCCGCCGTCGAGGGCACCAGCCCGCGCCGATGATTCGCGAGGGCATAGACCCGCGCGAGCTTGCGGTCAATGCGCGCCGCGAGCGCGAACGGATCGAGCCGGTCCCGCTGGCGCACGAGCGCCACCACCTTCGCGGCGTGGGCCTGGACGCGCTCCAACGGGGTCTGCGGCGCGTCGTAGTACCGGCGCCGGCGGGCGCCGATGCGTTCTTTGCGCTGGAGTTGCACCGACGGCAGAAAGAGATTCTGCAACAGCCGCAGGTCGGCCTACACATCGTTCATCGCTGCGAGGGCCCCCGCCGAGTCATACCGCACATAGCCCATCAGCTTCCGGACGTGGGTCCAGTTCTTTTGTTCGATATGCGCGTTGTCGTTCTTCTTGTACGGCCGCCCCCGCGTGAATTGAATCTGCTGCGCCCGGCAGTACCGGTGCAGATGCGCGTTGATGAACTCCGAGCCGTTGTCGGAGTCGATCCCTCGGAGCGCGAAGGGCAAGGCCGCGCGCAAGTGGTCGAGCCGTTCCTGGACCCGGACCTGACTTTTCCTCATGACGGCGCCGTGTTCGACCCAGGTGGTCTGAATGTCGGTGAGATTCAGCGTATGGAGGAAGTCCCCATCGGCGCGGTCGCCCGAGTGACTCACCAGGTCCACCTCGGTGAAGCCGGGCTCGGTGACGTCCCAGTGATCGGTCTTGCCCAGAATGTGGTGCTTCAACAGCGGGCCGGGTTTGGTGCGCCCATACAGCCGTCAGCGGATCGTGCGCTGGTCGGGCGCCAGCAGGCGATCGATCTGGCGCGGGCTGATGGTGCGCACCTTCGCTTCGGTGGCGGGCGACACCGCGAGGCGGCGGCGGGCCCACGGCAGCCACGTCGGCAGCAGGGCCTTCAGGCGGCGGGCCCACGGATCGCCCGCCGCGACCCAGACCGCCCGGAGTGCCCGCACCCCCGCGGCGTCATAGCGCGTGGGTCGGCCCCGACGCGGGCCCCGCGGGGGCCGCACGGCTGGCCGCCGCCAGGCCCGAATGATCGCCTTCCGATGGTAGCCCGTCACCGTCACCGCCTCTGTGAGCACGCGCCCCTTCTCCGTCCGCGAGGCCCCCACGTACCGGTCCCGCATCGGCGCCAAATACTCCGGCCTCGCCTGTGGTCCCACGCGGGTGCCCTCCTGTGGCACACCCGCTTGGGTAACACCCTTTAGGGCGCGACGATACTTTCCTTCGGTCACACTTACCATGGCGCGATACGAGAGGTTGACACCTCACCGAACCGGTCGCTACAGTGGCCGCGTGGAACTGAGCTTCTCGCCCGAGTCGGTTCGGGATGATCTCGCCGAGGCCGCGGCGTCGATGCCGGAGCTTCGGCTCGTCGTGTTGTTCGGTTCGATGGCTCGTGGCCGGGCGAGCGCGCGAAGCGATGTGGACGTCGCGGTGTTGACTGGCGGCGTGGCGAATCTGGACGTGCTGTACTTGCTCCTCGCGCCGCATCTGAAGACCAACCGCCTCGATCTCGTCGACCTGCGGCACGCCGGCCCCCTCCTCGCCTTTGAAGTCGCGCGCCGGGGTCTGGTGTTGTTCGAGCAGGCCCCCGGCCTGTTCCGGGAGTTTCAATCGCTGGCGTCGCGCCGGTACGCCGACACGAAGAAGCTGCGGGACGCGCAGCGAAGGTCGCTCGAGGTCTTTCTCGCGCGCGAACGTCCGGCGTGAGTCCGGTCGACGCGGCCGTCATTCGGCGGAAGCTCGGTCACATCGCGGAGGCGCTGACCGCGCTTGGCCCGCTCGCGCGGCTGTCGCTCGATGAGTATCGACAGCGTCTGTACGAACGGAAGGCCGCCGAGCGGCTCCTGCAGGAAGCCATCGAAGCCGCGCTGGACATCAACGCGCATCTGATCGCCGAGCACGGCGCCGCGATTCCCGAGGACTACTACGGCGGATTCCTCGCCCTCGGCACGCTCCAGATTGTTCCACGCGAGCTCGCGCAGCGGTTGGCGCCGTCTGCCGGATTGCGAAACCGCCTCGTGCACGAGTACGAGGGGATCGACGACGCGAAAGTGCTCGCGGCCATCACGACGACGCTGGACATCTATCCGCAGCTTGTCGAGGCCGTCGAAGCGTTTCTCCGACGGTCGGGGATGTAGCGGCCGGCCTTTGGCGCGGTGCTGTACGAGATGCTCGCCGGCAGGAAGGCATTCACGGGCAAGAGCCACGCGAGTTTGATTGGCGCGATCCTGAAGGACACGCCACCGTCGATTGCTAGCCTCGAGCCACTTGCTCCGCCCGCACTGGATCGCATCGTCAGCACATGCCTCGTGAAAGATCCGGACGAGCGCTGGCAAACCGCGGGCGGCGATCGCGCTCGTGGCCGTCGCTGCGTTGGCGATTCCCGCTGCGCGTTATCTCCGCGACTCCCCGCTCGACCAGGTGACAGCTCAGCCACTCCGGGGCCAGTCACAGTGGGGATGGATCGGCAGACGCTGGAGGCAGGCGCGCCCGTGCCGCTCTTCCTGACGCGGCTTGCTACTGTCATTTGGCCGCTAGCAGGAAGCAGCAGTATGCGGTCGCCCCTGACGGCCGCTTCTTGATGAACGTGGCCGTCGACGAGGCGATGGCGTCGCCGATCACCGTCGTTCTCAACTGGGAGGCGGGGCTCAGGAAGTGAGGAACCATTGTGCTCCTGATCGAGAACCTCAACGTCTTCTACGGCGCGATCCACGCACTCCGCAACGTGTCGATTACGGTGAACGCGGGCGAAGTGGTGGCGCTCATCGGGGCCAACGGCGCCGGCAAGTCGACGACGCTGCGGGCGATCACGGGGTTATTGACGCCCAAAAGCGGACGGGTGATTTTCGAGGGCGAGGAGATCACGGGCGTCCCCGCGCACCGCCGCGTTGCGCGCGGCATCTCCATGTCTCCTGAGGGCCGCGGGATTTTTGCCAACCTGACCGTCCTCGAGAATCTCGAGATGGGCGCCTATCTCAAGAAGGAGCCAGTCGCGATCGCGCGGGACCTCGAGTACGGGTTCACGCTTTTTCCCAGGCTCAAAGAGCGGATCAGTCAGTCGGCCGGGACGCTGTCGGGAGGCGAGCAGCAGATGCTCGCCATCGCACGGGCCCTCATGTCGCACCCGAAACTCCTGCTGCTCGATGAGCCCTCGCTCGGACTGGCACCGCTTGTCTGCCACACCATTTTCAGCACGATCGACGAGATCAAGGCCGCCGGGACGACGTTGCTTGTGGTCGAGCAAAACGCGAGCGCGGCGCTCAAGCACTCCGACCGCGGTTACGTCCTCGAGACCGGCGAAGTCATCCTGGAAGGCACAGCCTCGACGATCGCAAGTCATCCGCGCGTCCGCGAAGCGTATCTGGGCGAATAGTCGCTACGGGCGCGTCGCGCGCCAGCCGGGACGTCCCGACGAGGTTCCCTCAATGGTGGTGCCACTGACCCGCCCTGCGTACTCGACACCCCCGGCACTGAAACTGACCTGATCGCCACGCAGTCTTCCGTTGAGAATCGGGAGGGCCCCGTCAGGGTTCCGGAGTGTGCCGGACAGCATCTGAAACCGTTGCACCAGATTGAGCTGCCCCTGAGGAACCTGCCAGATGCCGGCGACCTTTCCCGGCACGATCCAGAAAAGCGCCGTGCACCACGACCCACAGTCACCGCCGACGACGGAGGTCTCGTCGGGCGACCAGTCGTCCATCGTGAAGCTGTTCGACGCGATGCGGGTGCCGGGCTTGAGATCGAGAATCTTCGGACGCAGCCTGAGATTGATTTCAGGGAGCAAGAACATGGTGATCACGCTCGCCTGCGAGAAATCACCCTCGAAGATGTCGACTTTCTCAAACGTCGCTCTGGCGCTCAGGCCTTCGGCGGCGGCATTCCGCTGGGATAGCGCCACCATGTCCGGGTTGTATTCGATGCCGTGCGCCCGGGCTCCGCGCTTCGCCGCGCTGACGACCGTCCGGCCGTCGCCCGATCCGAGGTCGATGACGTAATCCCTTGGCGTGACATTCGCCATGTCGAGCATCCGGTCGACAAGTGCCTGTGGCGTCGGCACCCAGACGACATCTTTTCCTGGCTGGCCCACGTCCGGCTGAAACGGCTGGCGGGTCGTCTGCGCTTGCACGAGCGCGCTGACGGCCAGAAGCGAGAGACCAAGAGCCAACGGCGAACGTCGCCATAGCTGCGATGCCTTCATCTGTCCTCTCCTTGGGGCGAATTATAGCTATCGACTAAGGGCGTGCCACGCCACCCAGCCTCCGGTGTCGTCGGGCTCATTTCCGTCGTGGGTCTTCTACTCTTCGCCTCGCCGAGCGCGGCGCAATTCAGGTTCGGCCGCGGCCGCGAGCCTGTCAGGTACGTCCCTGCGGGCAGCTACACAGGCAGCTTTCTGTTCTGCCGAATTTCCTTCCGGAACCAGCCGGTGGGCGACGGCGGCGGATGGAGTGTGGATTACCCGCGCGCCGATCTGAACCTCTCGTTCCGCCTCTCGGAGCTGACCAAAGCGCCCGTCAGCCACGATCCGGCCGGCCAGATCCGGCACATCCTCATCCGCTTGACGGATCCGGAGCTGTACAAGTGTCCGTTCACCATGATGACCGAGCCCGGGGGATCGTATTTCGATGCCGCGGAAGCGGCTGCGTTACGCGACTGCCTGCAGAAGGGCGGTTCCTGTGGGCCGACGACTTCTGGGGAACCAGGGCCTGGGACAATTGGTCCGGAGAAATCGCCAAAGCGCTGCCGCCAGCCACGTATCCGATCGTCGATCTGCCGCTCGATCACGAGCTGTTTCACACGCTGTACGACGTGCGCGAGTTGCCGCAGATTCCATCGATTGGTTTCTGGATCGAGACTCGCGGCGCGACGTCAGAGCGAGGGCCCAGCAGTGCTGTGCCGCACGCGAGAGCGATCTTTGACGACCATGGCCGTATCATGGTGCTGATCACGTACAACACCGATTTCGGCGACGCGTTCGAACGCGAAAGCGACGACCGCGAGTACTTCCTGGAATTCGCTGCTCGCGGCTACGCCTTTGGGGTGAACGCGCTGGTCTACGCGATGACGCACGTACGACTTTGTCAGATCGATGAAATCGTTCAAAAGATCATGTGTTTCGTATTTCGTACGCCGTCGCCCAAGAACCTGATGGAATTACCGATAATTCGCGAGAACCGTCTGATTCTGGCCGAAACCACGAGATCGATCTGACAAAGTCGTACTAGTGGACCGTACGGTCAATTTGTACAGCGCCGGTCGCGGGTGGCCGCGAACGGGGCGCCCCGCCGGGCGCGGAGGCGTCAGCCGTGACAAGTGCTTTTGGGCCGAGCACCCGGTGGGGCTGTTCGCGGACAGGACCCGCCGTGGCGCTTTGCTTTTCGCCGATACGCTTCCACTCGGCCGCATCGTCGGCCGCACCGCGCGTTTCGCCGCCGGCGTCGATCCCGACCTGCTCGCTCGACCCGTCCTCCAGAACCTCGGCCACGCTCGCCTTCCAGCCACCCGCCTCCGGCTCGGACAGAATCCAGTACCGGCGGCCTTTGATGTCGAGCTCTCGTGCCATATGGGCGTCCGTTGCTCCGACTCTGCCCCACATCTTCCTACAAAGCTGTTCCCAGGCTACCAATTGTGTGTTTTTGGCACACACGAGTGCCCCCTCTGACACACCATTTCTCAAGATATTTGAGCAATCAAGAAGGCTTGAGGTCGGCACCGCTATTGCCACAGGGTGGCCAACCGAAACTTGATCGAGGCACGTCATGTGGAACTGGTTTAACTGTTATCTCTCCGGGCGCCACGACTACGGCATGTGGTGTGAGCCCGGGGCCATCTTCCTCCGCTGCGTCCACTGCGGCCATCGATCCGGCGGATGGGCGCTCGATGCGAAACCTCAGACGGTGATGACCGCGCCGAAGCCAGCCGTGAAGACGACCCCACGCGTCGTGCAGGTGCTGACCTTCGATCGTCAGGCCGCCCTCCGCTAAGGGCAGGACTACGGGTCCTGCCGAGTTGACAGCCTCCGCGCGGGCGATCACAATACCTGTCGTGCCCGTTCCCCGCATCAGCCGAGAAGATCTGAAGCAGCGCCTCGACGGCAGCGCGCCGCCCGTGGTCATTGACGCGCGGTTGAAGTATCCCTACGAACACAGCACGGTGCGGCTCCCAGGCGCGATCCGCTATGCGAGTGGTGCAGCCTCACTGCCCCGCGATCGCGAGATCGTCGTGTACGACTCGGATCCGAACGAACTGTCCAGCTCGCATGTCGTGGCCGAGCTGATCCGTCTGGGCCACCGCGCGGTGGCGCTCCAGGGCGGCATCAGCGACTGGCTCGCCGCCAATCTCCCGACTGAGACAAAACCGGCGCCCGTGATGGCCCCGCCTGAGCCCGGCGCATTGAAAGGCTAGCGGATTTTCCCCGATCACCAGCCCGCGGCCGCGGCTTCACTTCCCAAGGTACTGGAACAGCTTGCGCTGCTCGCGGCCATGCGTGGCGACTCCGCCGATCAGGCGGTGTTCGCTCGCGCCGCCAGGTTCGTGCGCGGCCACGGGATCGACTCGGATGCCAATCTCGGCGCTTTACTGAATCGGCCGCCGGCGAATGCCGACGCCGACGTCCTCCAGCGGTTGAAACACATGTACGAATCAGCCGCCTGGGTCCTGATGGAATTGGCGATCGCCGACCTGCCGGCTGATCTCCGCTGGCTGTTTGAATCGGGCGCAGTCACCGTGGAACAGCTGGCGGCGCTTCACCAGGCGCTGAACGTGACGTCCGCCGGCGATCTGGCAGCCGCCGTATCGGATCACGCCATCCGCGACGTCGAGGGCCTGAACGGATCGATCGAAGATGCGATTGCGGCGTCGCTGCCCGGTCTCCGGCGGGCGGTTCCGCGGATCGCGCTGGGCCGTGCGGTCACCCTGGCGGGGCCGATTCTCAAGCAGCTCCGTTCCACACCAGGCGTGATCTGGGCCAGTCCTGGCGGCTCGCTGCGTCGTGGACAAGATACGGTTGGCGACATCGAGATCGTCGCCGCAACCGCCAATCCCGCCGACGCCATCGCCGAGCTGATCCGGCTGCCTGACGTTGTCCGCAATCCTCATCGAAGTGATCGACGGCTGTACTTCCGGCTCGAGCGCGTTCAGGTCGGCGTGCGCCTGCCGGAACCGTCAAATGCGGGCGCGACGCTGCTGCAGGCCACCGGATCGAGCGCCCATCTCGCCTCGCTCCGTGCGCACGCCCTCACGACCAACTGGCGCCTGACCATGGACGGTCTGCAGAGCGTCGATGGCACCCTGCGTCCAGCCGCGACCGAGGAGGAGATGTACGCCGCCCTGGATCTGCCTTTCATCCCGCCGGAGATTCGCGACGGCGACGAGGAGATTCAGGCGGCGAAGAACGGCGTGCTGCCCGCGCTGCTGTCCAGGGCCGATATTCGCGGCGACCTCCACATGCATACCGACTTCAGCGACGGCCGCGACACGGTCGAAGCGATGGTCGAGGCGTGCCGAGGGCTAGCCTACGAGTACATCGCGATTACCGACCATTCGCCGCGTTCCGCTGCGTCGCGCAATCTTTCCGTCGAGTCGATCGCACGGCAGGCTGACGAGATTGCCCGGCTGCGCGAACGGTATCCGGATATCGCGATTCTCCACGGCTGCGAGGTCGACATCCTCCCGGACGGGCGTCTCGACTTTCCTGACCGCATTCTCGAGCGGCTCGACATCGTGCTGGCGTCGCTGCACGAGCGTGCCGGCCAGTCTGGCGAACAGCTGCTCCGGCGCTACGGCGCCGCGATGAAGCATCCGCTCGTGACGCTGATCACACATCCAACCAACCGCCTCGTGCCTCATCGGCCAGGCTACGATCTCGATTACGACGCGCTGTTCGAGATGGCGGTCGAGACGCGCACGATCGTGGAAATCGACGGGTCGCCGGTCCACCTCGATCTCGACGGCCCCTTGTCGCGACGGGCCATCGCCGCCGGCGCCATGATGGCGGTCAACAGCGACTGCCACCGCGCGGAGTTGCTGGAAATGCAGATGGAGCTCGGCGTGACGACGGCGCGGCGAGGCTGGGTCGAGCGCCGGCATGTCGTGAACACCAGGCCGCTCGGTGAGATCCGCTCCGTGATTGGCGCAAAGCGCAAAGGGTGACGCCGTGCTGCGCCGCCGAGCCGCTCTGCTGGTGGCAGCCTCCGTCGGCCTCGCGGCCCTTGTCCTCTATCGCGCGACGCTATTGCCCGACATGGACCTGGGCGACACGCCTTCGTTTCAGGCGCGGATCGGCACCCCTCTCCTCACGCCGCGCGATGGGTACCCCCTCTACACCGCGATCGGCACCGTCTTCCACTGGATCGCAAGGGGCACACCTGCGCACGCGTTGGACCTGGCATCCGCGGCGGAAGGCGCCCTCGCTTGCGCGGTCGTCGTGTCGGACACGTCATCGCGGCCCATCACCATACGCTGATCGTCGAGCGCGGTGTCAGCTTTGTGGCATTCGACTCGTCCGGACGCGCCATCAGGACGGCCTACGCGTCGAATATCTTCGCGCCCCAGCCGCGCTACCTCATCCAGCATCCGGGATCGTGATTGTTCGATCGTCACTGTCCGGCTCAAGCCGCACGCCCCGTACGACATGCATGCTATCGTTAGGTCCATGCTGGTGCGGTCCGGGGAGAAGGGTAACAGAAGAGTCCGGGGACATGGGTAACACATTCAGCCACACTCGAGCCGAGGTGCTCGATGCCATGGCAGGAGACGTTACTCATGGACCAACGCGTGCAGTTCATCGCCGACTACCAGCGCGATGTGTTCGACGTCGCGGAGCTGGCGCGACGCTACGGCATCAGTCGGAAGACCGCCTATAAATGGATCGAGCGCTATGAGGTTGGGGGACCGGCCGGGCTGGTCGATCGGTCACGGCGGCCGGCGCATTGTCCGCACCGGACGCCCCCGCCGATCATCGCGGCCCTGCTGGACGTGCGCCGCCACCATCCGACCTGGGGCGCCAAGAAACTCCTGAAGATCGTGGCCACGCGGCACCCGACGTGGACACTCCCGGCCCGGAGTACGGTCTGTGATCTGCTGGATCGCGCCGGTCTCATCACGGGGTCGCGGCGGCGGCCGGTGCCCGCACACCCGGGTCGGCCGCTGATCCCGATGACGGCCCCCAACGGGACCTGGACCGCGGACTTCAAAGGGCAGTTCAAAACCCGCGACGGGGTGTATTGCTATCCGTTGACGATCGTCGATGGCTTCAGTCGGTACTTGCTGACCTGTCACGGCCTGCTCTCGACCGCGATCGTTACGGCTCGCCCGCTCTTCCTCCGCCTCTTCCAAGAGTACGGCTTGCCGGGGATCATCCGGACCGACAATGGCGTGCCCTTCGCCACTACCGCGCTCGGGCGCCTGTCCACGTTGTCCGTCTGGTGGATTCGGCTCGGGATCCTCCCGGAACTGATCGCCCCCGCGTCCCCGCAGCAGAACGGGCGCCATGAGCGGATGCATCGGACGCTGAAAGCCGAGGCCACGCGTCCCCCGAGCGCCAATCTGCGCGCCCAACAGATCCGGTTCAATCGGTTTCGTCACGAGTACAACGACGAACGCCCGCACGAAGCATTGGACCAAGAAACGCCTGGCTCCGTCTACCAGCCGTCACCGCGGACGCTGCCGCGCACGCTCGCGCCCGTGGAATACCCCGGCCACTTCGAAGTCCGCCTCGTCAGTCGCAACAGCGGCATCCGGTGGAAGAAGCGCTGGGTCTGCGTGACGCACACGCTGGCGGGCGAGTACGTCGGACTGGAAGAAGTCGACGATGGGCTCTGGGACGTATACTTCGGGCCAGTGAAGCTCGGACGGATGAACGAACGCATTCTCCGCATTGAAGATCACAAAGGCCGCACCGTCAGGAGAGGACCGGCCGGGACGACTACGGAGCCCGCCAAGAACGCGCGCTCCTCCGCTCTCACACGGCGTGGTAACACCCACCAAGTGTTACCCATGTCCCCGGACTGATCTGTCACTCATGTCCCCGGCCGCTCAGCTCCGCCCCCGCCTGAGCGCCACCGCATTGAGCGCGGCACTCGTCGTGCTCCTCGCTGCGAATAACCGCGCCGCGGATCCGACCGCATCGGAGTTCGCCCAGGCGCTGCAACGCAGGTACGACACGGTCAAGGACTTTTCTGCGGACTTCGTCCACACGTACCAGGGGAGTGTGCTGAAGAAGACGTTCACCGAGCGCGGCACGGTGCTGATGAAGAAGCCGGGCAGAATGCGGTGGGATTACACGGCGCCCGAGAAGAAGCAGTTCGTCTCCGACGGGGCAAAGATCTACTTCTACATTCCCGCGGACAAGCAGGTCATGGTCAGCACGGTCCCGCCTAATGCCGACGCGACGACGCCTGCCCTGTTCCTTGCCGGCACAGGCCGTCTGACGAGCGAATTCACGCCCGCTTTTGTCGAGCTGCCAGCAGGCCTGCCGGCCGGCAGCCGGGCGCTGAAGCTCGTCCCAAAATCAAAGCTGCCGGACTACGATTGGCTGGTTCTCGCCGTCGATCCGGCGACCCTCGC
The DNA here is from genome assembly GCA_965229885.1 of Vicinamibacterales bacterium. Lineage (GTDB taxonomy): Bacteria > Acidobacteriota > Vicinamibacteria > Vicinamibacterales > CAVVIG01 > DATLLJ01. The sequence goes on along the minus strand of CBDDJX010000003.1, from coordinate 1,522,826 downwards.
CATCCGGGGCCTGGTCACAACCGACGCGCAAGGGGGAACATCGACATTTGTGTTCACGAACCTGAAGCACGATATCGGCCTGGCAGACGACCAGTTCACGTTCAAGATCCCTCGCGGTGTTGATGTTGTCACCGATACACCTCGTTCCTGAATACCGCACCACCTCCCGACGGGTGTGCGCCCTCGTCGCCATCGGCTTGTGCACCGTCCTCCTCAGCAACTGCGCAGCGACGGGGGCGTTCCACCGCGGCCGCGACGCTGAGCTGCGCCAAGACTACGATCGCGCGGTTGCTGAATATGGCCAGGCGCTCCGCCTGGCCCCGACGAACACCGACGCGCGTCTCGGTCTCGAGCGGGCCAAGCTGCGCGCCGCGCAGGACCACTTCGTCACGGGGCAGCGCCTCACGGCGCTGGGAAAGTTCGACGAGGCACTCGTCGAGTACGGGCTGGCTGCCGACCTGAACCCGGGCAGCCCCGACATCGATCAGGAACTGCGAGCGACCCGCAACAGGCTCCGCGCGAAGACCGCTCTCTCAACCGAGGGCAAGACCGAGCTTCAGATACTCATCGATCGCTCGCGGAATCTGGCCCCGCCAGGATTAGATCTCCCGCAGGCCGTGAAGATGCCGGCCTCGCTTATCTTCCGCGAGGCCAGCAGCCGAGACGTCTTCACCAGCATCGCCCGGTTCGCCAACGTCAGCATCGTGTTCGATTCGACGTTCCGCGAAACGGCGGTCACCGTGGACCTGCGCAATGCCTCGCTCGAGGATGCGCTCAACACGGTGGCCCGCGTCACGCGTACCTTCTTCCGAGTGACTGCGCCGAGCATGGTCGTCGTGATTCCTGACACGGAAGCCAAGCGACGCGAGTACGAAGAGGAAGTGGTCCGGACGTTCTATCTGAGCAACGCCGACCTCAAGGAAACGATGGACCTCCTGCGACTGGTCCTCGACGTCCGGCGCATTTCGGCCACCACCGCGACCAACGCGCTGACGCTCAAAGATACCCCGGAACGGGTGGCGGCGGCGGCGCGCGTGCTCACGGCGATCGACAAAGCGCGTCCGGAAGTCATCATCGACGTCGAGTTGCTCGAGGTCGACCGCACGAAGCTGCTCGGCTACGGCCTGCAGTTCGCCTCGCCGGGCTCGCCCGGCATCGACGGGTCGGTCAACATCAACCCGCCGAATTCGACGCTGACGCTGGAAGCGTTGCGCAATCTTTCGCAGTCTGACGTGCTGCTCGCGAATCTGCCGTCGTTGTACTACCGGTTGCTTAAGGCCGACGCGAACACGCGGATTCTTGCAAATCCGCAGCTTCGCACCTCGGACGGCACGACGGCGCAGGCGCGCTTCGGCGACCGGGTGCCCGTCCCGACGACGACGTTCGCGCCGATTGCAACCGGCGGCACGCCGCAGCAGCCAATCACCGCGTACACGTACCAAAATATCGGCGTGAACATCGACATCACGCCGCGGACGCATCACGACAACGATGTCACGCTGGGCTTGAAGGTCGCGGTGACGAATATTTCCGGGAGCGGATTCGGCGGATTGCCGACCTTCGGCAATCGCGAGATCAACACGGTGATCCGTCTGCACGATGGCGAAACGAACATACTGGCGGGACTGATTCGCGACGAAGAACGCCGATCGGTGGACGGGATCCCGGGACTGAGCGATATACCTGGCATCGGCCGGCTCTTCACGCACACGCAGAGGGAGGCGACTCAAACCGACATCGTGCTGACGCTGACGCCGCACATCATCCGCGTGCTCGATCTGGACGAGGCCGACCTGCGCGCCTTCCGCGTCGGCCGCGATACGCTGGAGCCGCTGCCCGACCTGCCTCTGCCGGCACCGATCGAGCCGCCGACCGCGCAACCGCAGCGGTAGACCGGCGCCTACATTTTTTCCACCCGCCCGCCGAGCGCTCGGAGGCGCTCAACGAGACGGCTGTACCCTCGCTCGACCGTTTCAAGCGGCGAGACGCGGCTCAGTCCATCTCCCGCCAGCGCCGCGGCAATCAGCGCCATTCCTGATCGCAGATCGCGACTGTCGAGCGGGCGGCCTGTCAACTGCTTGGGGCCCGTGACGATGATTCGGTGCGGATCGCACAGAAACAGGTCCGCGCCCATGCCGCTCAACTGCTCGAGCGCGAATAGCCGCAGCTCGTACAGCCAGTCGTGGACGAGCGTCTGTCCAGCGGCCTGCGTCGCCAGCACGGTGACCAGGCTCACGAGATCGCTCGGGAACCCCGGCCAGAGCCCGGTCGTGATTCGCCCAGCCGCCTGCGGCGACGAACGCGACACCCTGAACACGTCGCCGTCCGTCGCACACTCGATGGACATGCGCTTCAGCACGGCGGCGACGACCTCCATGTCTTCGGGACGCGCCCCTTTCACGTCAATCTCGCCGCCCGTGACCGCCGCAACAACGGCCCAGCTGCCGGCCTCGATGTAATCACCGCACAGCCGGTGCTCGGCGCCGTGAAGTCTGGCGCCGCCCTCGATACGAATCGTGGACGTGCCGCCGCCAGTCACGCCGACGCCAAGCTGTCGCAGAAACGCGCACAACTCGGCAACGTGGGGTTCGCACGCGGCATGGCGGATTTCAGAGAGTCCAGGCGCCGCGGCCGCCGCGAGAAGCGCGGTCTCGGTCCCGGTCACCGACGCCTCGTACAGGTACAGCGACGCCGGCTTCAGCCCATCAGGGACGTCGAGCGCATGCCCTTCATGGGCCACCATACGTGCGCCCATCGACGCCAGCGCCTCGAGATGGGTTGAAAGGCTTCGCCGCGCGGGGAAATCTCCGCCGGGCGGCGCCAGCCGCGCCTGCCCGCGCCGCGCCAGCAGCGGGCCAAGAAGCAGAACGGACCCGCGAAGCCGCCCGACCAGTGCAGGATCCGGCTCGTCCTTGAGGACCGTCGCACACCGTACGCGGAGCGTCGTCGTGCCGATGCCGTCGACCGTCGCACCAAGATCGACGAGCAGGCGCGCCATCACCTCGACGTCGCTGATGCGCGGCATGTTGCTCAGCACGCACTCTTCCGTCGTCAGCAGGCAGGCCGCGAGGAGCGGGAGTGCGCTGTTCTTGTTCCCCTCGACGTCAACGGAGCCCGAGAGCTTGTGGCCGCCTTCAATCGCAAGTATGGACATTAGAAGTTGCCAAGATAGACGATCTCTTCCCGCAATTCGACACCGAAGCGTGCGCGTACGCCGTCCCGGCACCGGGTGATGAGCTGGCGAATGTCTCGTGCCGCAGCACGATCGTCGTTCACGATGAAGTTGCCGTGCGCCGGCGACACGCGGGCGCCGCCTATGGCGAGCCCTTTGAGGCCCGCACGGTCGACCAGCGCCCCGGCCGACCATGGAATGCCGTCGGGGACACTGTCGCGACCCGGTTCGGGGTTCTGGAAGATGCAGCCCGCGCTGGGACAATCGAGCGGTTGCGTCCGCTTTCGAAATACCAGCGACGCGCGCGCCGCGGCGCGCAGCGCGGCCGGTTCGCCAGTCGAGACCCGAAACACCGCCGATAACAGCACCTCTCTGGACTCCTGCAGCCGGCTGCGATCGTAGGCAAAACCCATCGCGTCGCGGGCCACATCACTGACGGCGCCCCTGGGAGAGGCGACACGTACGTCGGTGACGAGATCGCCCATCAGGCGGCCGCCGAAATGCGCGTTGCCGTAGATGCCGCCGCCAACCGTTCCGGGCGTGCCCGCCCACGACTCGAGGCCGGCGCATGCGCGGTGAATCGTCCACCGTACCAGTCCATTGATCGTCACCGCCGCATCCGCGCGAATGCGTGTGTCGTCGACCCGCGAGATTTCACCGCCGCGAGGCCGGATGACCAGTCCGCGCACACCCTCGTCCGACACCAGCACGTTCGATCCGCCACCGAGCATCGTCACCGCCACGCCGGCCTCGGATGCAAGCTTCAGCGCCGTAACGATCTCGTCGCTGGTTCTCGGTTCGACTAACCAGTCAGCAGGTCCACCGACGCGAAACGTCGTCAGCGGCGCCAGCAACGCGTCGCGTCGCGCTCGCCCGCCGAACTGGGCATCGAGCATTTCGAAGAAATCGTCCATCAACGTACGCCAGACTCGAACGCCATCAACGCCTATTCCTGCGCAACGAGCGCCGCCATTGCCTCTCGCAGTGTCGAGACCACGAACGAAATCGAATCACCAGGAGCCAGTTGTCCCGCGAGGCCGATGTCGGCACTGATGACGGTCGCAATGCTTGGATATCCTCCGCTCGTCTGCCGATCCGCCATCAGGAGGATTGGTTGACCCGCCGCAGCGACTTGCAGCGCACCGAGGGGCGTGGCGTCGGACAGCATCTCCGTGTCCCCGGCATGCCGAAGCGTGGGACCTTGCAAGCGGAACCCCATCCGATTCGAATTGGCGTCGAGGAAATAGGGAGCCGACTGCAGGACATCGAGCGCGTCGGAGGCGAACCGATCCAACTGCGGGCCCGGCAGGACCCGCACCACGGCCCGCCCGTCGGGCACCCCGAAAAATGGGGCGGGTCTCATTTTCGGCGCAGAAAACGGCCTCGATCCGCTGTCTTTCTGGCCTGATGGCACAGTAGGAGATGCCTCCCGTCCCCTTTTTCCCAGCGGCAGGCGATCCCCCGCCCGCAACGGCCGGCCATCGAGCCCGCCCATGGCGCTCGGTAGATGCGTGGAACGACTCCCTAGGACAGGTGGTACCGCAATTCCGCCTGCCACCGCCAGATAGGCACGAGCGCCGCGACGATGGCCTCCAAAGCGAAGGACCGAACCGGCGCGAACCGGGAATGGCGCGTTGACGGGTATCGAGCGGTTGTCGACGGTGAGCGCAAACTCGGCGCCGCTGACCGCCGCGACCCGCTCGTCGTCGAACTCCACCTCTGGACCGACGAGCGTCGCTTCGATCGTTGCGGCGTCCGTGTCGTTGCCGACCAGGATGTTGGCCAGGCGATGCGAGCGCGGATCCATCGGGCCCGCCACAGGTACGCCGCGACCTTGCCAACCCCATCGGCCACGATCCTGAATCGTTGTCAGGATGCCCGGCGTGATGACGCGGAGCGACGCCATTCAACGTGTATTCTCGAGCCGAGTATACTCGCCCGGATCGATCGCATAGAACTGCACGGCGTCGCCGGGTTTGAACAGGACCGGCTCGTCGCGGGTCAGATCGAACGGCTTTAGCGGCGTGCGGCCGACAATCCGCCAGCCGCCAGGAACAGAGACTGGATAGATGCCGGTCTGCACACCGGCAATGCCGACAGATCCGACCGGTACTCGGACCCTCGGTGTGGGCAGGCGCGGTGCCGCGATGCGCTCATCGACTGTTCCCATGTACGCAAAACCGGCGACGAAACCGAGCATGAAGACGCGATAGACGCGTGAGGCGTGCAATCGGACGGCTTCCGCTTCGCTGACACCTGCGAACGCGGCCACGTCGGCAAGATCTGGTCCGAAGTCGCCTTCATAGCAGACCGGCACGCGGATCGGATCAACGTGCTTCGTTGCCACCGGCCTCGCTTTTGACGCGCCGTGCTCGACTCGCGCCCTCAGCTCGTCCAGATCCGTCCGAAGCGGATCGAAGTAGACGGCAACCGACCGGTACGTCGGGACGACATCGCGCACGCCTTGCAGAGCAGCCGCCCGGATCGCCTCTGCGAGTGCAATGGCTGTCCCGTTGATGACGGGATCGATCCGATCGGCGAACTCCACCACCAACGCGGCATCGCCGGCCTCCACGATCCGGAAGGCGTTCACGCGAGTGCCAGCAGCAGTTTGTGATGGATGCCGCCGAAACCGCCGTTCGACATGAGGACGACGAGATCGCCGGGCCGGTGCTCGCGAACGATAGTCGCGATGATGTCGTCGAGGGAGGTGGGCTCCCTGGCGGACTGGCCGGCTTTCGTGAGATCGCGAACGAGTTGAGGAACGGAGAGCCGCTCCCCCTCTGGCAGCGTCGATCGAAACACCGGCGCAACGAGGACCTCGCTCGCCGGACCGAACGCGCGGGCGAAGTCATCCTGAAAGACACGGCGACAGGACGAGGCCGATCGCGGCTCGAAGACCGCCCAGATGCGTGCCACCGGATTCGCCGCCCGCAAGCCCGCCAGCGTCTCGGCGACCGCCGTCGGATGATGCGCGAAGTCGTCATAGACCGTGACGCCGCGAGCCACGCCCACGACTTCCAGGCGGCGCTTGACGCCGGCGAACCGGCGCAGTCCTTCGGCGGTCGGCCCGGCGGCAATGCCGATGTCGGCCGCGATCGCAATGGCAGCGGTTGTGTTACGCACGTTGTGGGCACCGACAAGCGGCACCTCGAAGGTTCCATACGGCGCGCCTCCTCGCCGAACCTTGAACCTCGTCGACGCCCCGATCGACTCGAGATCGTACGCCTGCCAGTCGAGGCCGTCGGCTGTTCCGAAGGTCTCGACCCGCGACTTGGCGAGGCCGGCCAGCCCTCGCGCCCGCTCGCTGTCGGCGCCGAGCAGCAGCAACCCGCGCCGGGGCACCAGATTGACCAGCCGGCGAAATGCCAGCGTCACGGACTCGACGTCGGCGTAGATGTCAGCGTGATCGAACTCGACACTATTGATGACGGCGATGTCCGGAAGATACTTGAGGAACTTGGCGGTCTTGTCGAAGAAGGCGCTGTCGTACTCGTCGCCTTCGATCACGAAGTCGCGGCCCTGCCCCATCCGATAGCTCGAGCCGTGTTCTCCGAAGTTGCGCGCGACGCCGCCAATAAGCACGCTCGGATCGACGCCAGCGGCGGTCAGTACCCATCCGGCCAGCGCCGTCGTCGTCGTCTTCCCGTGCGTACCCGCAATGACAATCGATCGCGAGCTCCAGAGAAAGTGCTCGCGTATCGCTTCCGGCAGCGAGCAGTATCGGATCTTCCGATCAAGAACTTCCTCCAGCTCCTGGTTGCCACGTGAAATCGCATTGCCGACAATCACGAAGTCGAGATCGCTCGTGATGTGCTCGGGGCGATAGCCGCTCAAAGCTTCGATGCCTTCAGATAACAGGAAGTCGCTCATCGGAGGGTACACATCCTGATCGGAGCCCCGAACCTGAAAGCCCTTGTGCGCGAGCATCGCCCCCAGCGTCGCGGTCGCCGTTCCGCAAATCCCGATGACATGGACCACAGGGACCTTCTTACTCAACGGCGGCCTCTTCAATGACGAGGCGAGGGTGGCGATCGGCCACGACCCGGCACGACACACCCAGCGGCAACGTCATCGCGGGACCGGCAGTGTGGCCGGACGGAAATCCGATCAGGACCGGGCCGGGGAAGTCACCGAACAGGTCGGCAACGACCGATCGCGCAGTCGGATCACCTGTGGGCTCGTCGCACCCCGGCAGCTCCCCCACGACAACGGCCACCGCCCGCGCCAGGACGCCTGCCTGGCGCAGTTGCGTAACCATCCGGTCCAGACGATACGGCCGCTCGTTCACCTCGTCGAGAAACAGCACATGACCCTGCGGCGGGGAAAAGGCGAACGGTGTGCCCAGCGATGCCACCAGCTGCGCCAGCGTCCCTCCAAAAAGCGGTCCGGTGGCGTCTCCGCTCCTGATCGGCTCAACGGCCGCCGTCGTCAACTCGCCCACCGGCTCTCGGCGGCAGAGCGCATTCATTAGAGACTCGCGGTCGTAGGCCCCGGTGCCCTTCCCCAGACGCCCCGCGACCGTCGGGCCATGAAACGCCACCAGGTCACATTGTGTCGACACGAATGCGAGAAGCGACGTGATGTCGCTGTACCCGATGATCGGTTTCCGGGCTCGCTGTACTTCCGAGCGATCGAGCGACGGTAACAGCTGCGCGCTGCCGAAACCGCCTCGGGCGGCGATAATTCCCGCGATCGTCGGATCGACGAGCGCCTTGTGAAGGGCATCGGCACGCTGGGCCGGCGGGCCGGCCACGTATGCCCGCCGCGCGAACACCGAGTCGTCATAGACCGGCGTGAATCCTAGGCGGCGAAGCTCGGCAATGCCCTGGTCGAATTCCTCGGGCGTGAAGGGACTGGCGGGCGCGACGACGGCGACGCGGCTGCCTGGTTCGAGCGCGCGCGGTTTCACCATCACACGAACCGCGCCATCTCGTCGGCGATGGCGCGATGCTCGTCGCGGCCGAGGCGTTGCCGCAGCGCGGATCCGTAAAGCGGACGGGAGGCCACCGTGGCGGTCAGGAAACGTTCCTTGGCGCGCTGCTGGCGCTTCAGCGCGTCGTCGACGCGCGCCGACGGTAGTTCGCCGCTTTCGACGGCGCGCACCAGCGCCTCGAGTGCCGCGAACTGCGTGCCGTGATCGCCTCGGCAGATCAGGACACCATCGCATCCCGCCTCTATGGCCAACACCGCCGCTGACGGCACCGTGTACCGGTCCGTAATCGCCTTCATCTCGTCGAGGGAATCGCTCAGGATCACACCCTCGAACTTCAACTCGTCGCGCAGTAAGTCGGTCACTATCGCCCGCGACAGCGTCGCCGGACGCTTCTCATCCAGGGCAGGGATAAACAGATGCGCCGTCATCATTATCGCGACACCCGCGGCGATGGCCGCCCTGAAGGGCACGAGCTCGACCGCCCGCAGGCGGTCCGGCGGATGCTCGACGAGCGGCAGCTCGAGGTGTGAATCGGTCTGTGTGTCGCCGTGACCGGGGAAATGCTTGCCGCAGGCGGCCACGCCTTCCCTTTGCAGCGCTTCCACGATCGCCGCGCCGAGCCGAGCGACTTCCTCGGCTTTCTCCGAAAGCGCGCGATCGCCAATCACGAGATTCCTCGGATTCGTGAAAATGTCCAGCACTGGCGCGTAGTTGAGCGTGATGCCGACGGCCTTCAGCTCCGACGCGAGCGCGCGGGCGAATCGCTCGGCCAGGCGCACGTCGCTGCTCCGGCCCAGGGTCGCCATCGGGGGCCACTCGGTGAAGGGCGCCTTGAGACGTGCGACACGGCCGCCTTCCTGATCGACGCTGACCCAAAGAGGCAGCTGCGGGACCAATCGAGCCGCGTCGTAGCACAGCTCGGCGACCTGTTCCGGCTCCCCTGCATTGCGTGCGAAGAGAATGACGCCGCCTAAACCGAACTCCCGGGCGATCGACCGTAGTTCGGCAGGCACCTGCTGACCCTCGAATCCGGCGACCAACAGTTGTCCGATCCGGCGGCGGAGCGCGCTTGGCGACATGCGAAGCTTTGATTCTAGCAGCCCAATGGGGGATTGTCGGTCTGTCGGCGGCGTCTATAATGCCGTCCCATGCGAATCGCAGCTTCGGCGCCCACGCGTATCGACCTCGCCGGCGGTACGATCGACATCTGGCCGCTCTATCTCTTTCACGACGGCGCGGCGACGCTCAACGCCGCGATCAGCCTTCGCGCGCAGGTCACCGTGGAAGGGCGCGGCGAGAGAGGCGTCGAGCTGCGATCCCTCGATACCGCCCGCGAGGTGAGCGCGCGGCACTGGTTCGATCTCGATCCCGCAGGCCAGCTGCCCCTCCTGGTGCGGGCCGCACGCCACTACCAGGTCGAGCGTGTCAGCGTGACAACGCAGGCTGAGTCGCCGGCCGGCGCCGGCATCGCCGGATCGTCCGCGCTGACGATCGCGCTCTGCGGAGCGTTCGCGCGGCTCACTGGCGCGTCCATGAATCCCATCGACATCCTGCACGTCGCGATGAACATCGAATGCCAGACCATTCATGTGCCGACCGGCGTGCAGGATTATCGTCCCGCGATGTACGGCGGCATCGCGGCCATCGAGCTCCGCGCGGAGGGCGTCACACGTGTCGCGCTCGATGTCGACCCCCGCGAGCTCGAACAGCGCATCGTCCTGGCCTATACGGGGGAGCCGCGCCAGTCCGGCACAAATAACTGGGAGATCGCCAAACGCCATATCGACGGCGATCGCCGCATTTTCGATTGCTTCGAGCGCATCCGCGACACCGCGGCCGCCATGCGGACTGCGCTCGAGCGCGGCCGCTGGGACGAGGTCGGCCGTCAGATCGCCGCGGAGTGGGACAACCGGAAGCGCCTCGCGCCAGGGGTGACCACGCCGACGATTGACGATCTCATGGCGCGCGCGTCTGCAGCGGGCGCGACGGCGGCGAAGGTCTGCGGCGCAGGAGGCGGCGGGTGTCTATTCTGCTACGGCCCACCGCCGGCCAGGGCTGCCATCGCCGAGGCACTCGCGACAGGCGGCGCGCGGCTTCTCGACTATCACATCGAGACGGGCGGGCTGCAGCTTGGATAATCTGAGCAGCCTACGATCAAATCGCCCATGACGCTCCGAATGCTGTCGGCTGACGAGAAACACGCTGAAATCACACGTCTCTACTACGAGACGACACGGCAGACGATTCAGCAGGACCTGGCGAAAGCGCTCGATCTGCTCAAGTCGATGATCAGTGAAGAGGAGCGCGAGCGGGCAGCCGTGTACATGGACGGGCTCGCGCAGATGCGATCAGAGTGGGGGCTCGCCGGGAAGAGGGGAAGGGGCAAAGGCAAACAGCGACAGACACCACGCAAGACGTAAAGGGTTGTCCACGCGCCGCATGCTATTCCTTGCCACTACCAGTGGCGGCGGCCTTCTTGCGCGCGGCGATCCGCAGCGGCTCCGGCACGTTCCGATCGACCGCAAGCGCCTGCACGTCACGGACCTGAAGCCGCGAGAGCAGGCTCAAGGACAACGCCACCGGCGTTTTTGCGTTTCGCGCCAGGCCGACCACCACGCATAACTCTTCATCCACGCGCGTTTACTGCCGATGGCCCGCAGCACGTCCTCGGACAGGCTCGCCATGCGGGCAAAGACCGCTGCCTCCGCCTGGGAGACCTTCGGGCTGCTCAGCACCGCCGCCGAGATCATCTTGTTCGGATCGCGGATCAGAATCGCGCGCATTTCCTTCGTACCCTTCATCGCGGCCTTCAACCGCTCGGGAAAGCTCATCTTGGAGAGCTTCTGCATGACCGACTCGCGATCGGCCTCGGTCTGTTCCACCTCGTCTTCCACGAATTCCAATGGCGCCGCGTCGATGAGCGGCTTGTCGACGTCGACTTCGATCGCGGGACGTTCGGCCGGAAAGACACCGCGGTTGGCAAAACACTCCAGCACCCTGGCCGAGACGACGGACTGTCCGAGAAACGCCTGCAGCGCATCGATCGGGATCCGGTTCACGGTCGTGTCGGCCGCGCGCCGGATCTCCGGATCAGAATCCGCGAGCAGCAGCGCGAGAATCTCGAGCTGCTGCTCGTAAGCCCGGGGCGCAGCGCCCCCTGCGCAGCCAGCAGCCGGACGTCGCGCGGCGCCAAGCCTTGCATAAAGGAATCGAGCAGCGGCGTCGCAGTCTGGTCGGTCACCGGTTTGAAAGGTACTCCTTGAAGTTCGTGAGGTTCAGGCGGGCCGTGACGACTTCGCCCCGTTTTCCGAGCGGCTTGGCCTCGGCGCCGTTGAGCGTGATGGCCAGCGCCGATGCGTCCCCGGCCGTCAGCACCAACTCTCGACGCACGTCCATGGCCAGCCGCTCGCCGGGCTGCAGCAGGCGCTCGACCGCCTTCACGCCGTCAACGGTGGCGGACACCCAGCATTCTCCAATCGCCGACAGCGCCACCGTCAGCCGATCCAAGGGAACGGCTGCCGCGGACGCAGGCTCGACGGCTGGCGCTTCGACCGGCGCCGGAGGTATCTCGACCGCCACGGCAGGCATCCGAACGGGGGCTGCGGTGGTCGCAGCCGGCTGAACGTCTGGCACTTGCGGCGCCCTGGGGCGCCCCGCCGTCCCGAAATACAGCATCGCACCCACGATTGGCACGCTCAGCGCGATCAACCGAACGAAGGTCGTCGCCGCCCTGCGCTCGCTGTCGATCGCCTGGTGGTCTTCGGACTGGGTCGACGTCGGATGTCCAGCGGTGACCGAATCCTGCGGGAACTGCGCGATGAATTCCTTGATTGTGGCTTCAGGATCGAGACCTACTTCGATCGCGTACGACCTGACGAACGATCGGCTGAAAATACCGCCTGGCAAACGCGAAATATCGTTGCGCTCGAGCGCTTCGAGCGCGCTCATCCCGATCTTCGTGGCGTTCGCGATTTGGCGTAGCGATACGCCGCGGCGCTCGCGCGCTTCCCGGAGAATGCGTCCACAATCACCCGGCGATCTGTCGACCATCGCTTACGGCCTTCCATATTAGGAAGACGTCTCGAGCCTGTCAAACCAGTCGCTGAACATCCCGATTCCCGCGGCGCCCGCCGCGCCGGTCGCGGCCACGTCGTCCAGCCGCTCGCGCGTGATTCCGCCGATGGCCAGCACTGGCACGTTCACAGCCCGAACCACCTCGGCGAGACCGTCCATGCCGAGCATCCGGGATGCGGCCGGCTTGGAAGGGGTCGGAAACACCGTTCCCGCAACCAGGTAATCCACCGGACCCGCTCCTTCAGCTTCGGCGAGGCCGTGCACCGATCGACCCACCAGAAACCCGACAGGCGTGATCGCGCGCACCGCTTCCGCTCGAACTGAGTCGTGTCGAAGGTGCACGCCGTCAGCGCCACACGCGAGAGCCACATCGATGCGATCGTTGACGACCACGCGCGTTCCCGATCCCCGGCTCACTCGCACAAGATCAGTGACGAGCCTTGCCAAATCCGCCGCCTTGAGATCGCCCTCGCGCACCTGTATGAGATCGACGTTGGACGAGACGGCCCACTTCGCCTGGGCAATGAGACGACGGCGGGCCGGCTCGAATGCGACGGTTTCAGAACAGAGACGATGGCGATCCGTAACGAGGCAGAGCACGTTGTCAGGACCCCGAGTCATCGCCAATCGACACGCGCGCGCTCTCGCGCGTGGTCAGCGCCACGGTCAGGTCAGCAAAGCCGGCCGCCAGGTTCACGACGCCGAGCCCGCTGACGCCGCCGCGCACGAAATTGTTCGTCACAATCGATCGCAGGAGCGGCCAGGCCACCGCGAAGTAATTGTGCTCCCAGAACTCGGACCACGGCAACACGACGAGCAGAAAGCCGACCTCGAAGAAGAATACGACGAAGGCGAGCCGGCGGATCAGGATGAGCCTCCGACCTAAACCCTGGTCAGGCGATCGATGCGCGCGGGCAACCTCGCCCTCCCTCTCGAGTGTGTCGGCCAGGTCGTACAGCAGATCGTACTCCTCATTCCGCAGTCGGTGCCGGCGCCTGTGCCGCCTTTTCGAACCACTCGATGGCCTGCGGATTCATTCCGCGATCGCGGAGGATCCGCGCGAGCAGCGACGCCGTGATAAACCGTAGCCGAGGCGCTTGCGAGGCCGCCTGGAGCGCCACGATGCATTCGTCGATGTCGCCCGCTTCGCGCAGCGCCAAACCGCGCTTGTACTGTTGCTTGGCTTCTTCCATCGCGGAGCGCCGCGATACGTCGTCGCGCAGATGGGCGAAGATCCCGTCGAGATCGCTGGGTGCCAACGCCGGCGCGGCGGGAGCCTCGGGCCGTGCCTGAGATCGCTTGATATCGTCGAGCACGATACTCAGATCGACCTCAACGCTTTCGGTTGATGCGTGCGTGACGGCCGGCGGCGATTCAAGCTCGCCCAGAATACTTTCCAGATCGATCGTATGAGCACTGGTCTCGAAGTGATCCCGGTCGCCGTGCGCCGGCGACTTCGACGCCGGCTTGGCGGCTCGCTTCGCGGCGGGTTTGGGTTCAACCAACGGCTCTCGCTCGACTTCGTGTGCAGCCCTTGCGGGCGGCGGAGCCTCCACAGGCGCTTGCGGCACCGGCGAACCAGCGAATGTCGGTGCATCGTACGGTGCGCTCGACGACAACTCGTTCGCGGCCAGAAACAGATCGGTGGTCATGGACGGCGACTGGCCGCTCAATCGCTCAGCGATCAACGCCTCGGGATCCGGCTCGCCCGACAACTCGAGCGCGCGCCGGAAACGCTCCAGGTTCGAGCGGTCCCAGGGCTCGCGCGCCACGAGGTCTTCGGCGATGAAGCGTGCCTCCGCTGCCTGTCCACTGGCGATATAGGCGTCGGCCAGATGTGCCTGCGCGCTGTACATCGTCGCCTCGAGTCCACCATCGACGCAGATCTCAACCAGACGCATCAGCGCCGGTATGTGGTTGGGCACGCGTGTGACGAACTCCTGCAGTGCGGCCGCCGCCGAAGCCCAGTCCTGGTCCGCGACAGCGGCCCCGGCGGCGAGCTCCACGACATTGAATCCCGTTTCTGGCGCCTGCTCGGCAACGGTCCAGCCCAGCAGCGCCACCTCTTCCCGGCGGTCGGGGTACTGCTCGAGCAGGCGGCGTACGATCGCCAGCCCGTCGTCCGGCGTCTCCCCGCGCAGTGTGATCTCTGCCACGGTGAACAGCAGTTGCGGATCGTCCCCCGCCGTCTCGACGGTCAGATAGCGAGCGGCCGCCGCCGCGTCGCCGCGTGCGATGAACGCGCGCGCCAGATGCGCGCGCAACCCACCGGCATCCGGATCCAGACGCGCCGCCTCGCCGAGCGCCTCCAGCGCGGCGTCCTCATGGCCCGCCGCCTCGAGCACCCCGGCCAGCCCCTTGAGCTGCTCGAACGTGAATGCGCACGCACGAGCCCGTGCAAAATCGCCACTGGCTACGTACACATCGAGGAGACGCTGGCGGATCTCGCCGTCGTCTGGAGCCAGGTCTTCGGCCTCGCGCAAGGCGTCGACCGCGTCCAACGAACGGCCCTTTTCGAGGAGCTCGACGGCGATCTCTTTCAGGTCGCGCGTGGCGGTAGCCACGTCGCCGATTTCCGCCCGAGTACGCGCGGCCATCATCCGGCTCTCGAAATCGGCCGGGTCGAGCGTCCCGAGCCGGATGCGCGCCTCTGCCGCCCCGCGCCTGTCGCCACGAGTCAGCCGTCGGTCGATGATCTGCGTCAGGTAGTAGCGTGCGTCGGCAAGGATGCCGAGGCTCCCAGCAATTTCGGCCGCCTGCAGGAGCGCGGGCTCGTCCTCCGGTCTCAGCTTGAGGATCTTTTTGTAGATCGCGCTCGCCTTCGGCAGGAACCCGGCTTCACCCAGGCTGCCGGCAATGCGCGCGAACTGCTCGACCGCCTTATCCACTTGTCCGGCGCGGACGTAGAGATCGCCGAGTGTGTTGGCGATGTTCCAGTCGCTGGGCTGATCGCCGGCGAGGCGCAGGTACTCCGCGATGGCAGGTTCTATCTTGCCCTGGCGGAGCAGCTTCTCAGCAATTTTGAGTGTGGTAGCGCGGTCGATGGCCACTAATCAATCGTATCAAACAGCGCCGCGGGGCGAAACGACCGGCGGTGTACCTCGGAATAGCCAAACCGCGCAACGGCGTCGAGGTGGCCGGCCGTCGCATAGCCCTTGTGCCGGTCGAACCCGTAACGTGGGTCGCGGCTGTGCAACTCGAGCATCTGCTGATCCCGTGTCACTTTGGCGACAATGGACGCGGCCGCAATCGCCGAACAGCGGCGGTCGCCGTGCAGCACCCCGCGCTGCGCCATCGGCAGATCCGGGATCCGGAACGAATCGACGAGGACGACATCGGGAAGCGGCGCGAGCGCGAGCACGGCCCGCTGCATCGCCCGCAGCGAGGCCTGATGGATGTTGACGAGGTCGATCTCGGCTGGTCCCGCGGCGGCAACGGCCCACGCGACGGCGTGGCGCATGATGCGCTCGTAGATCCGTTCGCGCTCGGCGGCCGGTACCAGCTTCGAGTCGCACACTCCAGGAATGTGTTTGTCCGGGTGAAGCACCACGGCAGCGGCAACGACGGGCCCGGCCAGACAGCCGCGTCCGACTTCATCGACGCCCGCTACGTGCACGAACCCGACATGCCGCAGCGTGTTCTCGAGCGTGCGCATGGCGGGGACACGAACCATCCCTTCCCGCCTACTGCGCTTTCGCGTTGTCCTTCAGGCGCGCGGCCTTGCCCTTCAGATCGCGCAGATAGTACAGCTTCGCGCGGCGAACTTTCGCGGATCGCACGACCTCGACCTTCTGAATCGTCGGCGAATGCAGCGGGAAGATGCGCTCCACACCCTGACCAAACGACACTTTCCTGACGGTGAACGACGCCCGTGTGCCGCCGCGGTGCAGGCCGATCACCACGCCTTCGAAGACCTGAATGCGCTCCTTGTCTCCCTCGCGCACCTTGACGTGCACGCGGACGGTGTCGCCAGACCTCATCGCCGGCCGCTCGGCCAGCTGCGACTTCTCAACCAACTCAATCGCGTTCATCAACCACTCCTCAGCAGGTCTAAAGACCTGCGCTATGACTTCTCATGCCGCGCCACAATGTCGCGCAGAATGTCCTGTTCTTCCTCGTCCAAAGTCGCGCCGGCCAGGAGATCCGGCCGGCGCTCCAGCGTCCTCGTAACGGCTTCGCGCTTTCGCCAGCGCCGAATATCGGCGTGGTTGCCAGACAGCAACACATCCGGCACCGACAGGTCCGTCGAACCCCGGGGGCCCGGCCACGTCAACGTCGCAGGACGCGTGTACTGCGGAAAGTCGAGCAGCCCGCGGCTGAACGAATCGTCTGCCACCGACTGCTCGTCCCCAACCACGCCGGGCAGCAGCCGCGCCACCGCGTCGAGTATGACCATCGCTGGCAGCTCCCCACCGGTCAGCACATAATCGCCGATCGACAGCTCCTCGGTCGCGCACTCGCGCACGCGTTCGTCTACGCCCTCGTACCGTCCGCACAAAATCACGACGTGCGCCAGCCGGCTCAACCGCTGCGCCGTCGCCTGCGTCAGTCTCGCGCCCTGCGGCGAGGTCAGCACCACCGCCAGCGGCTGGCCGCGCTCGGCCTCGATCGCGTCGAGCGCACGAAACATCGGGTCAACCTTCAGCACCATCCCCGGACCGCCGCCAAACGGTACATCGTCCACCATCCGATGGCGATCGGTCGTGAAGTCCCGCAGGTCACGCACCCCGACGTCGAGCACGCCGCGCTCGATCGCCCGGCCGATGACGCCGGCCGCCAGCGGCTGCTCGAACATCGCCGGAAAGATCGTGACGACATCGAACGTCATCTATTCAGATCCAATAAGCCCGCGGGCGGATCGACGACGATCCGCTTCGCCGTCGGGTCGATCGTGGTGCAGATCGCCGCGACGAGCGGAATCAACACCTCGCCGCACGTCGCCGCCACCACCAGACGACTCCCGCCGAGTGTCCCCTCGACGGTCTCGACCGTGCCGACCAGTTCGCCCGTCGGTGTCTCGACGCGGCAGCCGATCAGGTCGTGCCGGTAAAACGTGCCGCCCGGCAGCGGCGCCAGCCGATCGACCGGCACTCGCAGATCGCGTCCAGCCAGTGCCTCCGCCTCGGTCATCGTCTCCACACCCGCGATCCCCACCACGGGGCGATGCCGATGAAACCTGACGCTCGTGAGCGTCAGTGCCTGGATCGCACCGTTCCGTTCAACGAACAGTTCGGCGCCGGGCCGAAACCGCTCCTCTGGAAAATCCGTCTCGAGACTCACAATGACCTGGCCGCGAATGCCATGCGCCCGAGCGATCCGGCCGACGCCAGCCATTTCATCCCACTTCACTGACTACGGTCTTCCCTCCCGAATCTCCAACGTGACCGTCTTGCCGTCGCGCTCCGCCGCCGACGCGGCGAGTGCCCGAAGCGCTGCCGCCGTGCGGCCCTGCTTGCCGATCACCTTGCCCAGGTCGTCTGGCGCGACGTACAGCTCGACGAGCGTCGTGCCGTTGTGATCCGTCTCCACGACGCGGACATCGTCGGGACGATCGGTCAGCACACGCGCCAGAACCTCGACGACCGCCCGCGCACCGGTGCCGCCGCTCCCCGTGCTCATTTCGCGACGTCTCTTCCCGGGCTTCCCGGGCTTCCCGGCGCCGGTTCGGCAACAGGCTTCGGATTGAGGTGGCGGGCCATCAGCGTTCGGACTGAGTCGGAGGGCTGCGCCCCCTTCTTCAACCAGTAGTCCACACGCTCCTTCTTGACATCGACAAGGGCCGGCCTTTTGCGCGGATTGTAGTGTCCGAGAATCTCGACGAAGCTGCTGTCGCGCGGGGCGCGCGAATCGGTGACGACCATGCGGAAGAACGGACGCTTCTTCGAACCGGACCGACGTAAACGGATCACAACCATCTGTCTTCTCCTGAATGACGCGCGAGGCTCGTTCCCGCACGCCTGTTTCGCTGCGCTGTTATGCAGGCCCCAAGCCCTGCCATCCCAAGCGCCGCAGGCTTACCTGCGGCCGCGCAGCATCTGTATCGCCTGGCGGCGCCCTTTCTTACCGCCGCCGGCCATCCCCGCCATCCCGCCGAGCGATTTCAACATCCTCTGCATCTGCACGAACTGCTTCAGCAGGCGATTCACTTCCTCGACCGACGTGCCGCTGCCCTTCGCGATCCGCTTCCTGCGGCTGCCGTTGATGATGTGCTGCCTGCACCGCTCGACCGACGTCATCGAGTTGATGATCGCCTCGACGCGTATGATCTGCTTGTCGTCGATTCCAGCGATTCCCGCGGCCCCCCCAGGCTGACCGCCGGCCAGGGCCTTGATGTTGCCCATGCCGGGCAACATCCCCATGATCTGCTCGAGCGGCCCCATCTTCTTGATGGTCTTGAGCTGATCCCGAAAGTCCTCGAGCGTGAACTCATTCGAGCGAATCTTCTCTTCGAGCCGCTCGGCGTCCTCCTGGTTGATCGCCGCCTCAGCCTTTTCGATGAGCGACAGCACGTCGCCCATCCCGAGCACGCGCGAGACCACGCGATCGGGCCGAAAGGGCTCGAGATCCTCGAGACGTTCGCCACTTCCCACGAACGCGATCGGCACGCCGACCACGGAGACCACCGACAGGGCCGCGCCGCCGCGCGCATCGCCATCCATCTTCGTCAGGATCACGCCGGTGACGCCGACCCGGGCATTGAACTCGCCCGCGCTCCTGATGGCGTCCTGCCCCGTCATCGCGTCGGCGACGAACAGGCGATCTGACGGATCCGTGACCTGCTGAATCGCGACGAGCTCGGCCATCAACTCGTCATCGATGTGCAGCCGGCCCGCGGTATCGACGATCACCGCATCGAAGCCCAGGTTCCGCGCTTCGGCGACCGCACCCTTCGCGCGCGCCACCGGATCCCTTTGGCCGGCCGGATCGTGCACGCGGAGGCCGGCCTTCTGACCGACGACGTTCAACTGCTCGATCGCCGCCGGACGCTTGACGTCAGTTGAGACCAGCAGCGGATGGTGTCCCTGCTTTGCCAGCCACTTCCCCAGCTTCCCCGCCGTCGTCGTCTTGCCGGCGCCCTGCAACCCGAGCAGTAGAATGACGCGCGGGCGTCTAGTTGTCGGCTGGAGGCCCCCTTCGGCATCGCCGAAGAGCGCCAGTATCTCGTCGCGGACGATCTTGACTACGTGCTGTGACGGTGACAGGCTCCGCAGCACCTCCTGCCCCATCGCGCGGTCGCGGACGCGGTCAATGAAGGCCTTGGCGACCTTAAAATTGACGTCGGCTTCGAGCAGCGCCAGCCGGATCTCGCGCAGCGCGGCTTCGACCAGGTCTTCTGTGAGCCGCCCCTGCCCGCGAAGGGTCTTGAAAACGTCCTGCAGGCGTGTGCTGAGGGAGTCAAACATTGGCCGCTAACCTGCTCTAGCGCAAACGCTTATCGTAGCTGAGCGGTCGACCTGGTGTCAAACAGAGGAGAGCCTGTGACCGAGCTTTTCCTTCTTCGTCTTCAAGTACCGACGCGTCCCGTCCGACGCCGCAATCTCGAGTGGCAGCCATTGGCTCACTGAGAGGCCATGGCCTTCGATGCCGACGAGCTTCCGCGGGTTATTGCTCATCAGGCGCATCGAGCGGACCCCGAGCTCCCGCAGAATCTGCACGCCCATGCCGTAGTCCCGCTGATCCGCCTTGAAGCCAAGGCGCTCGTTGGCCTCCACCGTGTCGAAACCCTCGTCCTGCAGCTCGTACGCGCGGATCTTGTTGGTGAGGCCGATACCGCGGCCCTCCTGGCTGAGATACAACAGGATCCCCCGTCCTTCGGCAGCGATGCGATCCATCGCAACCTCGAGCTGCGCGCCGCAGTCACATCGCGCGGAGCGGAACGCGTCCCCAGTTAAACACTGTGAGTGCACCCGGACGAGAACGTCCTTGCCGTTGCCGACCTCACCGCAGACAAGGGCCACGTGGGTGTGGTGATCGATTTGATTTTCGAAGGCATGCACCCGGAACACGCCGAACTCGGTCGGCAGCTTGGCATTGGCGACGCGCCTGACCAGCGATTCGGTCCGCATGCGGTGCTGGATCAGGTCGGCGATGGTAATCATCAGCAGACCGTGTTTACGTGCGAACTTCGTCAGCTGTGGCACCCGTGCCATGGTGCCGTCCTCGTTCATGATTTCGCAGATGACGCCCGCCGGATACAAGCCGGCGATTTGGGCCAGATCCACGGCGGCCTCCGTCTGACCGGCGCGCACGAGTGTGCCACCGGGCCGCGCACGCAGTGGCTGGATATGTCCTGGGCGCGCGAAATCTCCTGGGCGCGAAGCCGGATCGATGGCCGCCTGCACGGTCGCCGCCCTGTCGTAGGCCGAAATCCCGGTCGTCGTGCCGCTGATGACGTCGATCGGCGTGCAGAACGCCGTTTCGAACCGGGACGTGTTCTCGCGGACGAGCAGCGGAATCTGCAGCTCGTCGAGCCGTTCAGCGGTCATCGACAAGCAGATCAACCCGCGGCCGTACCGCGCAAGGAAGTTGACCGCTTCCGGCGTGACTTTGTCCGCCGCGATCGTCAGATCGCCCTCGTTTTCGCGTTCCTCATCGTCGACCACGATGATGATTTTTCCGGCGCGGAATGCCTCGATGGCATCCTCGATGCGGGCGAATGGACCGGGGTGCTGGCGCCCACCTTTGGCGATCTTGATTGGCGTCTTCTTCTTCATCGCGTTAATGCGTCACCTCTCCCGGTCGTACTCCCGTCAGATTCAATCCCGCCAGTTCCGCGGCGCGCACGACGTACTTGCCGACCATATCCACTTCGATATTCACGCGGCCGCGGAGCTCAGCATGGGCCAGATTCGTGTGCGTCATCGTGTAGGGAACGACCTGCACGTCGAACCTATCGACGCCAAGACCCGCAATCGTCAGGCTGATGCCATCCACGGCAATGGAGCCCTTGTGGACGAAAAAGGGCGCGAGGTGCGACGGAAAGCCGACGGTGAGCCAATAACAATCTGCGTCGGCCCGCAGTTCCTCGATGTGGCCCATTGCGTCGACGTGCCCCTGCACGAAGTGGCCGCCCAGTCGGCCGTCCGCGCGCAGCGGACGTTCGAGGTTCACGACAGCGCCTCGCGCGATGGCGCCGAGTGTGGTCACGCGCACCGTCTCGGGCCCCACGTCGACCTGGATCTCACCTTTCTCCGCGAGGATCACCGTCAGGCACACGCCATTCACCGCGAGGCTGTCGCCCGCCGACAGCTCTTCAGCCAGCGACGAGGCGATACGCAGTCGCAAGCCGCCGCTCGTTGGCTTGCGCTCGACCAATTCCCCGACCGCTTCAACGAGGCCCGTGAACATATCCCTCTATCAACACATCGGGACCCAGCGGCTCAACATGCTGCTCGACGAGCGCAGCCGAGGAAAACCGCCGTCCGTCGAGTAACTTGAGACCGTCGGGACCCATGATGTGCGGCGTGACGTAGAGACGCACATAATCGACGAGGCCTTCATCCCACGCGCCCGCGTGCAGCGCCGCGCCGCCTTCGAGCAGCAGCGATCCGACATGCCGCGCGGCAAGGCGCTCGAGTGCCGCCCCGAACGAGCCGTCGGGTGTCACCTCGATCTCCGCGCCCAGGTCCTCGAGCGGTGTGCGCACTTCCCTACGCGCCGCCGCGGCCGCCTCCGTCACGATAATGACAGGGCCGGCGTCTCGTGTCGAGAGCACGCGCGCCGACGGAGGCGTACGGAGCCGGCGATCGAAAATGACGCGGACGAGCGGCCCTTCTCGATAGACACCACGGGCCGTCAGGAGCGGATCGTCGCAGAGAATTGTTCCAATCCCGATGCCGATGGCGTCAACCTCCGCCCGCACGCTGTGCGCATGTCGATTCGCCGTGGCCGAGGTGAGCTCGGTCCGTTCCCCTCGCGCACGCGCGATGCAGCCGTCGAGGCTCGTCGCCACCTTCAGAATGACAAACGGCCGGCCTTCGCGCGTCAACGTGAAGAACGGCTGGTTCAGTCGAACGGCCGCCGACGCTCGGAGGCCGACCTCGACGTTC
Organism: Vicinamibacterales bacterium; assembly: GCA_965229885.1. GTDB lineage: Bacteria > Acidobacteriota > Vicinamibacteria > Vicinamibacterales > CAVVIG01 > DATLLJ01. Next base: position 1,500,595 of record CBDDJX010000003.1, on the reverse strand, counting down.
ACGCCCTGCGAACGGAGATAACCGAAGCCGCGGCCCTCGACGACCGGATTCGGATCAACCGTCGCCGCGACAACGCGCGCAATGCCGGCTTCGACGATACGCGGTGCACACGGACCGGTGCGGCCCTGATGGCAGCACGGCTCGAGGGTGCAGTAGAGCGTCGCCCCGCGCGCACGCGCTCCGGCCATGCCGAGCGCCTGCACCTCCGCGTGCGGCTTCCCCGCCCGCTCGTGGAATCCCTGACCGACGACCACGCCGTCGAGAGCGACAACCACGGCGCCAACCATCGGGTTGGGCCTCGTCCGCCCGCGGCCGCGCGCGGCCAGAAACAACGCGCGGTCCATATAGTCGAGCTCCGTCACCACTGCTCCTCGAACAGTCCGTCAATATACTCGTCGGCCGAAAACGGCACCAGATCATCGATGCCTTCGCCGACGCCGACATACCGGATCGGCAGCTTCAGGTCGTGCGCAATCGCGACGCCGACGCCGCCCTGGGCTGTGCCATCGAGCTTCGTCAGCACGATTCCGGTGACCCCGGCGGCGTCCATGAATTCCCGCGCCTGGGTGACGCCGTTCTGGCCGACCGTGGCGTCGAGCACGAGCAGCACCTCCTGGGGCGCGCCGGCGACCTCGCGCGAGGCGACGCGCCGGATCTTCTCGAGCTCGTTCATCAAGTTCACGCGTGTGTGCAACCGCCCGGCGGTATCGATGAGAATCGGATCCCGTCCCTTCGCCTTGCCCGACGAGATCGCATCGAAGACGACCGCGGCGGGATCGGCGCCCTCGCGCGAGCGAATCATGTCGACGCCGGCGCGATGTGCCCAGATCTCGAGTTGTTCCACGGCCGCCGCGCGAAACGTGTCGGCGGCGCAGATCAACGGCTTCTCACCCTGCCGCTTCAGCAGGTTGGCCAGCTTGCCAACCGTTGTCGTCTTGCCGGTGCCGTTGACGCCGACGATCAGGATGACCTTGGGACGCGCCGTCACGGCCACCGGAAAGTCGACGGCCGCAAACACCGCGCGGATCTCGTCCTTCACGAGGTCGCGCAGGCTCGACGCGCGCGATGACTTCGCCTTGACCGCGGCGATGATGCGACCCGTCGCCGCGCCGCCGATATCGGCGGAGATCAGCAGTTCTTCGAGCGCGTCGACGGTTTCGACGTCGACCGGACGCGAGCCTCGCTCCGGCTCATCGGCCTGGCGGACAATCTCATCGAAGCGGCTGACGATCTCCCGCGTGCTGCGGGAGAGACTCTCGCGGATGCGGCCAATCAAGCTCACGGTAGAGGCGTCATGTGCTCTCCGCTTCCGCTCGTTGCCGGCGAAGCATCAGCGCATCGAGCGCGGAACGGACATCGGCCCGTCCCGCCAGCACTTCTCCCATCTGCATCGCGATTGGCAGCTCCACGCCGTGCCGCATACCGAGCGCCAGCGCCGCCCCCGTCGTCCGCACCCCTTCGGCGATCATCTTCATGCCGCCGAGAATCTCGTCGAGCGGCCGTCCGCGTGCGAGCTCGACGCCGACACGTCGATTGCGGCTCAAGTCGCCGGTGCACGTGAGCACGAGATCGCCGAGGCCGCTCAGCCCCGCCAGCGTGTCGCGCCGGCCCCCGGCTGCGCACGCCAGCCGCGTCACTTCCGCGAGCCCGCGCGTGACGAGCGCCGCGAGCGCGTTATGGCCGAGCCCGAGCCCCTCGACAACGCCGGCCGCGATCGCGATGACATTCTTGAGTGCTCCGCCAATCTCAACGCCAATGACGTCATCGCTGCCGTACAAGCGGAAGTAGGGACCACGAAACTCCGCCTGCACGACAGCCATCGCCTTGGCGTCTGACGATGCCACGACGGCGGCGGTCGGCAACTCGCGGGCCACCTCGGCGGCGAAGCTCGGTCCGGACAGCGCGACCACCGGATGCGACGGCCCGACTTCCTCCACGATCACCTCTGACAGTCGGAGCCGCGTGTCGACTTCCAGCCCCTTCGTCGCGCTCACCATCGTCGCACCAGCCTTGATGTGCGGCGCGGCCGCGCGCAATACCGCGCGGCATCCATGCGACGGGACCGCGGAGACGACGAGATCGACGTGGGCAAGCGCTTCATCCAGCTCGCACGTGACCGACACGCCGTTGGGAAGCTTCACGCCAGGCAGATAGACGGCGTTTGCCCTGCGGTCGCGCATCTGATCGACCAGCCGCTGGTCGCGTCCCCAGAGATGGACCTGATGTCCCTGCTTCGCCAGATGAACCGACAGCGCGGTCCCCCAACTACCGGCGCCGAGAACGGCAATCGTCCGCATTACCCTCTGGCTCCGATGCGGAGTTCGGTGCCGGTCCGCAGGCGCACGACGTTCGAGCGATGTCGAAACACGATTAGCGCACTCGCGGCGCACGAGACGATGACAACCGGACCAGGGCTGCCCGTCGCGTACGCCATCGGCGGAAGGGCCAGCGATGCGAGCGACACGTACTTCGTGATCCAGACGGTGCCGACAAAGACGGCGAGGGCCGGCGCCACCGCGGCTGGACTCAATATGGCAAACACGCCGCAAGCCGTGGCGACGCCTTTGCCGCCGCGGAAATGCAGCCAGAAGGGATAGATGTGCCCGACGATCGCCGCCATCCCCGCCGCGGCGGCCACACCGGCACCGCCACCCATGCGGTCGGCGACAACGACGCTGGCGGCGCCTTTGGCCACATCGAGGACGGCAACCAGCACACCCGCCGCGACACCGGACGCCCGAAACACGTTTGCCGCGCCGATATTCCCACTGCCGACGCGCCGTAAGTCGCCCGCGCCCCAGCGCCGCGCGAGCAGCCACGCAACGGGCGTCGATCCGATGCCATACGCCAAGAGGATCGCCATCGTCGGCATGACGTCAGGTTAGCACGCGTCAGCGCGATACAAGCCCGCCCGGAGTGCTGCGCTGACCGTCGTGCTCCAGCATCAGCCGCAACATATTCAGCGCCGCCTGCGACGCCTGGAACTTTATCTGTTCGCGCCCGCCGACGAATTGAAACGTACGGACGCGACTCTCGCCGTCAACGACGACGGCGATCGAGACGGTGCCCACCGGCTTGGCCGGGGTCCCGCCGTCTGGACCCGCGACGCCGGTGATGCCGATCCCGACACGTGTCGCCGCTCGTGCTCGCGCACCCTCTGCCATCGCCTGCGCCACCGGATCGCTAACCGCCCCGTGCTCGGCCAGCATCGCATTAGGCACACCAACAAGTTCGATCTTCGACCGGTTGCTGTAGCACACGAAGCCGCGCTCGACGTACGCGGAACTGCCGGGGACATCGGTCAATCGCGAGGTCAGTATCCCGCCGGTGCACGACTCGGCAGTAGCCACGGTGCAGTGCCTCTCGCGAAGAAGATCGCCGACAACCGCTTCGAGGTTCCGGCCGTCCGTGCTGTAAACGGCATCGCCGAGAGCCGTCTTGAGTTCCTCGACCGCTGCGTCCAACGCCGCGTCTGCCTCCCGGCGGCTCTCCGCGCGCGCCGTCAAGTGAAGCTCGATTTGCCCCAGCGCAGCGAGAATCGTGGTGGCGATCGGAGTTCGCGCGGTCGTCCATCGCCCGTAGACCGGCTGAGCGTCGGTATCGACGGCCGATTCGGCGCGGCCAGTGATTTTTACCACGCGCCGGAACAGGCCGGTGGCGCCGCCGCGGGCCGCCAGCCGATCGCGAATCACCGAGTCGAACATTGGCGTCATCTCGCGCGGCGGGCCGGGCAACAAGACGATCGCCGTCGACCCGTGCTCGATCCAGAGGCCAGGCGCCGTGCCGTTCGGGTTGTCCAGGAGCGCCGCGCCGCGCGGCGCCATCGCCTGACGCCGGTTGATCTCCGGCATCTCCATGCCGCGGCGGGCGAAGCGTTCGCGAATCCGCTCCAGGACGTGTTCATGTACTTCGAGTGGCGCTTGCAGCACGTGGACGATGGCGCCGCGCGTGATGTCGTCGTCGGTCGGTCCGAGACCGCCGACGACCACGACGACATCAGCCCAGGTGAGTGCCCCTTCGAACGCCCGGGCCACTTCCAGGGTGTCGTCGCCCACGACCACCTTGAGCCGGACGTCGTACCCGAGGGTGTTCAGGCGCTCGGTGATGACGAGGGAGTTCGTGTCGACGCGGAACGGCGTCAGCATCTCGCTGCCCACCGCAATGATGCAGGCCTTCATCGCATGAATGTGGTAATTGGATCATTGGATATTGAAATGACCCGATTGCCCAACGCAAAGATCGTGGCCCGAAGGGCGAGATTCGCGTAGACGGCCGCCATGGCGTCATCCGCCATGACGCCGATGCCGCCCGGCAGCCGCTCCAGGCGATTGGCTGGATACGGCTTGATGACATCAGTGGCGCGAAAGAACAGGAAACCGACGAGCGCCCCTTTCACGCCGACGGGATTGAGAAAAAGCGTGATGAGCATGCCCATCACCTCGTCGACGATGACCTGGCGCGGGTCAGTGCGGCCAAAGTGACGTTCCGCCGCATTCCCTGCGATCGAGCCCAGAACGAAGAGGGCGACAATCACCGCGGCCTGAACGATCGCTGAACCTGGCAGCACCATCCAAAGCAGAAGACCCGCAGCGGATCCAAACGTGCCGGGAGCGACCGGTACGTAACCGATTCCAAATACGGTGGAGATCGCGAGGGCGAAACGGGGGTGGGAGGCCACCCCTTTCAGGCGCGCACGACGCGGGTGCCGGCGACGCGATCGTGGACGCCGCGATGATCGCGGCTCAAGACAGTCAGGAGTCCGAGGCCCGCGGGCGCCGCGAGCACGAGCCACACGAACTCTCTGACGAAGGCGCGGCCAAAGTCGAGTGAGGAGCTGGGCTCAACGGAGACCACCTTGATCCCTGCTGCCATTTTTCCGAGCGTCTGACCGCCGGCCGTAGACGCGATGAGGTAGCCGCCGTTCTGGACGCAGAGAAATGCGAACATCGGCGCCCTGGCCAGGATGCCGAGATCGTCCGGGCCGATGCCGCAGATCTGCATCGTGAAATAGACGACAGCGGCATCGATCGCCGCAAGAATGAGCACGTCGGTCACGCAGGCTGCAAACCGGGCGCCGCTGGTCGCGTCCTCCACGGCGTCCGTGTCGGCCGGCGCCTCGATGCGCGCCGCGCAATCCGATACGGTGGAGCGCGCCGGAGGCTCGAGACCGAGATCCAGCGTGGCCGTCTGTGCCGATACGCGTCTGAGACGCGGCGTGTCGGGCATCGCGCGACGCACGGCGAGCGGCGGGCGCGGAAGAGACGGTTTGATGATGAGCGGCAAATCGTCTGGAATCGCGGCGCCGAACAGAGGCAGGTCTTCCGATAGCGGCACTGACGGGGGGTCGGCAGCCGCCGCATACCGGACATCAGGCTTCGCCCAGCCGGAAAGGTGGCCGGGCTCAGCCGGCAGGGCCGTGTCCAGAAACGACAATTCGCCCAAAGGCTGTCGCACGTCCCGCTCGGCCGACGCGGTTAATGCCATCGACGTCGTCTTTAGAGGCAAGTCGAGAATGTCAGTGGACGGCGTGAGCGTGAAGTCGTAACCACAATTACGGCACCGGTCCACGCTCTCGAATCCCAGATAGCCGCACTTGGGGCACTTCATGGAACGCGTCGATCGCCGGTTGCGCTCTCGGCGCGTCGTTCCGCGGCCGGCTGCGCGGGAACCGACGTCAACGCGATGAGCTGAAGTTGAATTTCACCGCGAAGCCGATCGGCCTCCGCTTTCTGCGGATCGGTTGGCCTCACGAGATCTAGCGCGGTCAGAGCGTCGCGGAGGTGGCCGTCCGCAGCACGCGCCCGCGCGCGCGCCAACGCCAACTCGCCGCGGCGCGGTGGCGCGACCGTCGGCTCGCGCGCGACAACCGCCCCGGCGGCTCTCGTCGGCGGGCTCTGCAGCGGGAATACGTCGCGCCAATCGAGTGGTCCCCAGACGGCCGCCGAGTAGGCACCCGCGGCCGCCAACGCCAGGACGAACAGGAGGGCAATCGTGAGCGCCGACCACGGGGCGGGCAACTTGGCCGCGGGTGGCACCACCACACTCCGCGCGCGGCGCGCTGGCGCGGTCGGAGCGACGACCGGCGAGGTTCGGAGGCGGCGATTCAGCAGATCGAGCACGGCCAGCGCTTCGTCCGTCGGTGCGCCGCCGTCGATGGCGGCCTGCACCAGGCGCCGCGCTTCGTCGCCGTCGCCGCGCTGAAACGCCGCGACGCCGCTTTGCAGCAGCTCTTCGGACTCCCGCTGGCGCTCCGCCAGCGCGCTGCGCGCCCGCTCGATGTACGCGCGGGCCCGGGCGTGAGTGCGGTCGACAAAGAGCACACGGGTCCAGACGCTGATGGCGTGGTCGTATTGTGTGGCGAAGTAATGATCGAGGCCGGTGAGCAGGAGCTGCTCGATTTTCGCGTCGCGATCCGCCTCCGACGCGGCAGCGAAAGCGCGGGACCCATCGGTACGAGGCGAATCTGACATTGAAGGACGGAGCGATTATAACATCACACCGCTTCGCTTTCCTCTTCGGCCCGGCGCGACGGCGCGATCCCGAAGGCCTTCATCTTCCGGTACAGGTTGCTGCGTTCGACGCCGAGCACTTCCGCCGTCCGCGACATATTGCCCTGCTGCGCGGCCAGCGTCCGCAAGATGAGATCGCGCTCGAACTGATCGCGCGCCTCGTACAGCGTGGCACGCTCGGCGGGCATCGCCGGTCCGGCTTCGACTCGTGGCGCGCCGGTGAGATCGAGGAATGTGAGATCGCCGACGGAGATGCTGTCGCCCACAACCATAATCATCAGCCGCTCGACCACATTTCGGAGCTCGCGGACGTTGCCTCGCCAGGGGTACTGCTGAAGGACGGCCACAGCGCTCGGTTCGAATGTTTTCACGCGCCTGCCGTACTCCCTCGCGAATCCGGCCATGAAGTGCTCGGCCAGGAGCGCCACGTCTTCCCGGCGGTCACGCAGCGCCGGGACGAAAATCGGGATCACGTTCAAGCGGAAATACAGATCCTCTCGGAACCGGCCGCCGCGGATCTCGGCCTGCAGATCCTTGTTCGTCGCCGCGAGGACGCGCACATCCACCCGGATGGTCGTCGTCCCGCCCACCGGCTCCATCGTCTGCTCCTGCAGCACGCGCAGTACCTTGGCCTGCGTTTTCAGACTCATGTCGCCGACCTCGTCGAGGAAGATCGTGCCGCCGTCGGCCAGCTCGAACTTGCCGCGCCGATCGGCGACGGCGCCCGTATACGCGCCGCGCACATGGCCGAAGAGCTCGCTCTCAATCAGATCCTCTGGGATGGCGGCGCAATTGACTTCAACGAACGTGCTGTGCCGGCGTCGGCTGAGCGCGTGGATCGTTCGGGCCACCAGCTCCTTCCCGGTGCCGTTCTCTCCGTAGATCAGGACACGGCCATTGGTCGGCGCGGCCATGGCGACCTGCTCGCGCAGCTGCCGGATGGCGTAGCTCTCGCCCACCATCGTCTCGTGACGATCGACGCGAGCCCGCAGCGCCACATTTTCCATTTCCAGCCGGCGCTGCCGCAGGGCGTTGCGCACGACCAGCACGGTCTTTTCGAGGGACAACGGCTTCTCGACGAAATCGAAGGCGCCCAGTTTAATTGCGCGAACCGCCGATTCGATGTTGCCGTGCCCGGAAATCAGCACCACCTGCGCGTCAACCTGCCGCTCGCGGAGGCGGGCGAGTGTGGCCAGGCCGTCCATGCCGGGCAGCCACACGTCGAGCACGACGAGATCGACGGCGCCACGCGTGACCCGATCGAGACACTCTTCGCCGCTCGCCACGGATTCGACCGCGTACCCCTCGTCATGGAGCACGCCCGTCAGCGCGGTCCGCACGCCCGGTTCGTCGTCGACGATCAGGATGGTTGGTTTCACAGGCTCGGGGCTCGGGGCTCGGAGCTCTGGGCTGGCCTGCAGCCCACAGCCCCGAGCCTGAAGCCGACCGTCAGCACGGCAACTCGATTGTAAAACGCGTGCCGCGCGGAGTGTTGTCACCCACGTCGATATTGCCGCCGTGTTCGGCGATGATACGGCGCACGATGGCCAGACCAAGGCCGCTGCCGCGGCCCTTGGTCGAGTAGTACGGCAGGAATAGCTTTTCGCGTTCGCCCGCCGGAATCCCCGGGCCGTTATCGGCAACGATCACGCGCACGATGGCGTTCGCGCTATCGAGCTGTGTCTCGACGACGATCTCGCCGCGGCGCTCCATCGCCTCGATGGCGTTGTCGACCAGGTTAATGATGACACGCCGGATCTGCTCCGGATCGAGCCGCACGAGCGGCAGGCCGGGAGCGAACCGCTGCTCAATGCGCACCGCGCCGACAATCCCGCTATAGAGCGCGATCGTGTCTGCGATGAGCCCCGACAGATCAGTCGCCACGGTTCGCGGCGACGGCATGCGTGCAAACTGCGAGAACTCGTCGACGAGCCCCTTCAACGATTCGACCTCGCCGACGATCGTCCCCGCACACTCGTCCACGAGCGCCTTGGCGGCCGGCGGCGCGGTCGAGAAATGGCGCTGGAGCCGCTCCGCGCACAGCTGGATCGGGGTGAGTGGATTCTTGATTTCATGCGCGAGGCGGCGCGCCACCTCGCGCCAGGCTGCGACCTTCTGGGCGCGGATGAGCGGCGTGACATCGTCGAATACCAACACGACGCCTTCGGACACCCCGCTCTCGCCGGCGAGCACCGTCGCCACGGCCGCCAGGTGGATCTCCTGGCCCTCCCGGGTGACCGCGATCTCCTGCGCGGACGGCTCCGCGACGGTACGGCTGGCGCCCGCGAGCAGCGCCGCCAGCGGCTGGAGGTCGGGCCGGTCGAACACAGCCAGAGCGGCCTGGCCGACAATCGTGCGAGTCAGACTGAGCAGCCGTGCCGCGGCGCTGTTGATCGTCGTCACTACGCCGCGGGCATCGACCGACACGACACCGGTCGTAATGCGCTCGAGGATCGTCTCGATGTAGCGCCGGCGCTTTTCCACTTCGAGATGCTTCCGTTCGAGATCGATTGTCGAGCGGTCGATCTTGCGGCGGCTCGTCGCAAGCTCCCCCGCCATCGCGTTGAATGCGTCGACCAGCGCGCCGAACTCGTCGTTGCTCTGAGGCTCCACATGCTGATCCAGACGGCCCGCGCCGATTTCGCGGGCGGCCGCCGACAGCATCAGGACCGGCCGCGTGATCCGCTTCGCCAGATAGGAGCCTATCCAGATCGCGCCGAAAAGAATCAGCAGCGTCACCATGAGGAAGAACGACAAGTACAAACCCGTGAGCGGGCGTCGCAGGACCCGCAACTGGTTGTAGCTCTCGAACGCCTGCGTCATGCGGCGCGACCGCATCGCGACCTCGCCGGTCAGATAGTCAGTGGCCACCACGACGCCAGACGCACGACCGTCGTCCGACCGGATGACGGCGGCCGCATGCAGCAGATCGCCGGACGCGCCGAGCGCTTCAATGGACCACGTGTCGGACGAGCCGCCGATCGCCTGGGCCGCAAGACGGTCTGCCGGGGCACGGCTGTACCCAGGGGGCAGCTGCGGCGCGGCCACGTCCACCACCGGCTCCAGGGTCGGCAGCGATCCATTCGACGGCCGGGCACGGTACACCTCGAGCATCTGCACGCGATGGAGCGTCACCTCAGGCGCCAGCAGATCCCGAATCGGCCGTACATCGTCGCGGGTGAGATCGGTTGACCCCAGCGCCCGCGCGATGCGGGCCGCATGGTCGGCCAGGACCGCCTGCCGCTGCTGGTAGTAGTCGCTCGCGATCTCGTTGGCCGACGCGAGAATCTCCTCCATCGGCGCGTTGAACCAGCGATCGATGTTCGTGCGGATGAGTTCGCTGCCGACGATCAAGACCAGTGTGGCGGGCACGAGCGTCATGCCGAGCAGCAGCGCCACCAGCTTGGCGCGGAACCGGGCAAACGGCAGCGCGCGGCGCCGCTCGACGACCAGCTTGATGATGTTGCGCGCCAGCACGAACAGCAGCGCCGCCAGCATCGTCAAATCGGCGGCCGATAACGCGTAGAGTACGAACTCAGTCAGGAAATCCGGCGAGAAGTACGGCGTGCGGTTGGCCAGCGCGGCGAGCGCCACCAGGACAACAATCAGAAAGCCGATGCCGGTGAGAATCAGCCGCGGGTTGTCGCGGAACGGGCGCCGGCTCGGCGGCGGCGCGGGGGGCGGCCCACTCGAACGTCGCGGTGTGATCGACGCAATGGTGGCCGGCATGGTGCCCTAGGGAAGGAACGTGAACTTGGCCTGCCCGAACACGCCGCCGCGGTCCCACGGCCAGAAGAACCAGGTGTTGCGCGGCCGCGTGTGCGCGCGCACGCGGACGTGGTATTCGCCGTTGGCCTCGAGCGCCGACGTGTTGCAGAGCGGCACTTGCTCGAAATGCGTGAGCCAGCGGCGCACCGCCTCCCGATCTTCGGTCGGCCGCGCGTCTTCCACCCGGCCGTCGACGATGCGCGAAATCTGGTAGCGCCGCGTGAGGTTGTCGAACCGGACGCTGGCCTCCACGGTCACCGACGCGACCGTACGGTCGAACAGCGCAGACCCTCGCCGCAGCTCGACGTCGTACGAGAACGTCGTCGGCAGTCCGCTCTGAATCGCGTCGCGCACATCCGAGGAAAATGCATCGGTCAGGTCAAAGGACACCAGTACCTGGCCGTCGCGCGCAATCGGCGTGACCGACACTTCCGGCACTTGCGCGCGGACCGCGGCGACCAAGACAACGGCAACCACGAAAACACGAAGACACAAAAGGCGAACACAGCGATCGACGCAGAAACCGCGGAGCACGCAGAGCACGCGATTCTCTGCGGTCTGTGCAATGCATGTCGTCCCTTGTGTCTTCATTCCTTGGCGTTCAACAGGTCTTTCAACTCGCTCATGAACTCGCCGATGTCCCGGAAATGCCGGTACACCGACGCGAACCGTACGTACGCGACCTTATCGAGCTTCTTCAGCTCCTCCATGACGAACGCGCCGATGTCCGCCGTGGCGATTTCCTTCTCCGGCCGCTCCTGCAGTGCGCCCTCGACGCGATCGGCGATCGCCTCGAGCCCGGCCACGCTGACCGGACGCTTCTCGCACGCCTTGAGCAGCCCCGCCACGAGTTTGTGCCGCTCGAACCGTTCGCGCGTGCCGTCCTTCTTCACAACCATGTACGGAATCTCATCGATCCGCTCGTAACTCGTGAAGCGCTTCCCGCACTCGAGACACTCGCGCCGCCGCCGAATCACTTCCCCTTCTTTGCCTTCGCGCGAGTCGACGACCTTGTCGCCGAGGTGGCTGCAGTACGGACACTTCACGCGATGTCTCCCGGCGAGGTCACGGCCAGGTCCCGCACGTGCGACAGGTTCACGCCGACCTGCGCCGCGAAGTACAGGCCGAGCAGCAATGATGGACCGATCGACAGCAAGTGGAGGACGATGGCCGCGCCGACGGCGGCATCATCTGGCGCCCCGAAAAACGTCGTCGCGCCGTAGCGGAACGCGGCGTGGAACCCGCCGATTGCACCCGGGGTGGGGACGACGGCGACGCTGAGCACCAGCAGCGCAACGATCAAGAAGGAACCGGTGAACGGCATCGCCAGCCGGAAAGCGATCGCCACCGCCCAGATGCCGACGGCAATCAACAGCCACAACGGAAATGACCAGACGAGAGCGACGAGCAGACGGCGAGGGCTTCGAATCGCGCCAAGGCCACGCGCGAACTTCTCCGCGACCCGGGCGATCGTGGCCGCGAACGAGGGCACGACCGCCGCGAGTCGGCTCGTGCCGCGGCCGAGCCGTTCGGGGTTGCCGGCCAGAACGAACAGAATGACGAGCGCGGACAGGACCCCCGCTGCCGCCGCCGCGCCTGCCCACTTCAACATCCCAAACGCCACCGGGTTGGTCAGTTCCAAACCGCGGCCGAATACGAACACATACGCCGCAAGAAGGACGACCACGGCCACGAGATCGAGCAGGCGCTCGAGAATGATCGTCGCAAACGCCCCCGTCGCGCTCATGCGTTCGTACCGCGCAAGAAAATATGGGCGAATCAGCTCACCAGCGCGCGCTGGCAACACCGTGTTCGCCGCGAATCCGACGGCTGTCGCGCGAAACGCGCTGCCGAACCGCACCTTCCCGAGCGGATCGAGCAGATACTGCCATCGATACGCACGAAGCGCGAGATTGACCAGCATCGTGGCGACTGACAGCGCCAGCCACGCTGGCTGCGCGTTCGCGATTTCGCTCCCGACCCGCCGCAAGTCGACGTTGTACAAGAACAAGGCGAGCAGGCCCACGGCCAGCACCAGCACGACAAGGGTTCGGAGAGACGATCGCATCTTGGATTGAGCGCCTTCTACTATACCGCCCCTACATGTTGTTGTTGCCAGCCTTGGCGTCGCCCTGTAGAATGCTACGCTTCGCTCCTCGAGGACAGCTGTTGCCATTAGCCGCGCCTCTTCTCAAGACCGCTCTTCCCGACCACCCGCCCGATCGACAGGGCAAGGTCAGGGACCTGTATGATTTCGGCGACCACCTGGTCATCGTCGCAACCGATCGCATCTCCGCGTTCGATTACATCCTCGCCTCTGGCATCCCCGACAAGGGAAAGGTCCTCACGCAGATTTCGGCGTTCTGGTTCGATCGTACGCGCTCGATCGTTCCGAATCACATGGTCTCGACCGACCCGGCGGCTTACCCCCCGCCTGCCGCCGCGGCGGCCGACTGGCTGCGTGGGCGATCGATGCTCGTCAAGCGGACCGATCCGCTGCCGATTGAATGCGTGGCGCGCGGCTACCTGTCTGGATCCGGCTGGAAGGACTACTCGGCGACCGGAGAAGTCTGCGGTATTCGCCTGCCGGGCGGATTGCGCGAATCCGAGCAGCTGCCCGAGCCGATCTTCACACCGGCCACGAAGGCGCAAAGCGGGCACGACGTGAATATCAGTGACGCGCAGGCGGCCGAACTGGTGGGACGCCGCGTGCTCGACCGCGCCCGCGAGTTGACGCTCAGCCTCTACAAGGAAGGCGCCACTCACGCCGCCTCACGCGGCATCATCGTCGCCGACACCAAGTTCGAGTTCGGATTGCTTCCCGACGACGGCCGCCCGGCGGACGATCGACTGATTCTGATTGACGAAGCCATGACGCCTGACTCGTCGCGGTTCTGGCCGAGCGACGGGTATCAGCCCGGGCGTCCTCAACCCAGCTTCGACAAGCAATTCGTCCGTGATTATCTCGAACGGATCCGCTGGAACAAGCAGCCGCCGGTGCCCTCCCTTCCCGACGATGTGGTGGCGAAGACGCGGGAGAAATACATCGAGGCCTTTGACCGCCTCGCGGGGCGGGAATTGCTATGATCTCCGACAAGCTCGAGAAGCTTGTCGAGGAAATGGTCGACAAAGGGGTGCAGTTCGAGGACGCCGTTCACGAATTCGAGAAGCGTTTCATCGCGCGCGTCCTGGGCAGCTGCGCCGGCAGCCTGACAAAGACCGCCGACTCGCTCGGCATCCACCGCAATACGCTGAGCCGGAAGATGGGCGAGTACAGGATACGAAGGAGAGTTGGATAGGCGGAAGGCCTAATGTTGTCCGTTTAGCAGTCCCCCGCGTGTCGAGCCATAAGTAAGTGTTACCGGGCGGCGCGTCGTCGCGCCATATTTGGTGTTACCGACGGGGAGAGGTCTTTGAGCGACAGGGCCGCGGAGACCCGCGCGGTCTTTGCGTGTGTCTCCGCGGCCCCCGCCGTCGAGGGCACCAGCCCGCGCCGATGATTCGCGAGGGCATAGACCCGCGCGAGCTTGCGGTCAATGCGCGCCGCGAGCGCGAACGGATCGAGCCGGTCCCGCTGGCGCACGAGCGCCACCACCTTCGCGGCGTGGGCCTGCGGGCAGGCCTGGACGCGCTCCAACGGGGTCTGCGGCGCGTCGTAGTACCGGCGCCGGCGGGCGCCGATGCGTTCTTTGCGCTGGAGTTGCACCGACGGCAGAAAGAGATTCTGCAACAGCCGCAGGTCGGCCTACACATCGTTCATCGCTGCGAGGGCCCCCGCCGAGTCATACCGCACATAGCCCATCAGCTTCCGGACGTGGGTCCAGTTCTTTTGTTCGATATGCGCGTTGTCGTTCTTCTTGTACGGCCGCCCCCGCGTGAATTGAATCTGCTGCGCCCGGCAGTACCGGTGCAGATGCGCGTTGATGAACTCCGAGCCGTTGTCGGAGTCGATCCCCCGGAGCGCGAAGGGCAAGGCCGCGCGCAAGTGGTCGAGCCGTTCCTGGACCCGGACCTGACTTTTCCCCATGACGGCGCCGTGTTCGACCCAGGTGGTCTGAATGTCGGTGAGATTCAGCGTATGGAGGAAGTCCCCATCGGCGCGGTCGCCCGAGTGACTCACCAGGTCCACCTCGGTGAAGCCGGGCTCGGTGACGTCCCAGTGATCGGTCTTGCCCAGAATGTGGTGCTTCAACAGCGGGCCGGGTTTGGTGCGCCCATACAGCCGTCGGCGGATCGTGCGCTGGTCGGGCGCCAGCAGGCGATCGATCTGGCGCGGGCTGATGGTGCGCACCTTCGCTTCGGTGGCGGGCGACACCGCGAGGCGGCGGCGGGCCCACGGATCGCCCGCGCCGCGACCCAGACCGCCCGGAGTGCCCGCACCCCCGCGGCGTCATAGCGCGTGGGTCGGCCCCGACGCGGGCCCCGCGGGGGCCGCACGGCTGGCCGCCGCCAGGCCCGAATGATCGCCTTCCGATGGTAGCCCGTCACCGTCACCGCCTCTGTGAGCACGCGCCCCTTCTCCGTCCGCGAGGCCCCCACGTACCGGTCCCGCATCGGCGCCAAATACTCCGGCCTCGCCTGTGGTCCCACGCGGGTGCCCTCCTGTGGCACACCCGCTTGGGTAACACCCTTTAGGGCGCGACGATCTTTCCTTCGGTCACACTTACCATGGCGCGATACGGATTCTTGACACTGCCAGCCGGCCATACGATAATTAGCAGTCGCCTGAGGCGACTGCTAATGCCAGGCGAGTAGCAGGCCACTCCTGGCACTTACCCTCTTCAGGACTATCTGAAAGGCCTCTTCACTTTACGACAGACGGAGCACAGAGCATGAACGTCAGACCGCTGCACGACCGCATCATTGTTCAGCGCCTTGAGGAAGGCGAGCAGAGAATCGGCGGGATCATCATCCCGGATAGCGCCAAGGAAAAGCCGCAGCAGGGCAAGGTCATCGCCGCCGGCAACGGCAAGGTGAAAGACGACGGAAAGCGCATCGCGCTCGACGTCACGGCCGGCGATCTCATCCTGTTCGGGAAGTACTCGGGCCAGGAAATCAAACTGGATGGTCAGGAATACCTCATCATGCGCGAGGACGAGGTCCTGGGCGTCATCGAAGGCAGCAGCAACGGCAAGAAGAAGAAATAGTTCAGAATTCTGAATTCAGAATTCAGAATTCCAGGAGAAACAGGCAATGGCAAAGCAGATTGTGTACGGCGAGCAGTCACGTCAGGCCGTGCTGCGCGGCGTCAATCAACTGGCCGACGCAGTGAAAGTCACGCTCGGCCCGAAAGGGCGCAACGTCGTCCTCGATAAGAAATTCGGATCCCCGACGATCACGAAGGACGGCGTCACCGTCGCCAAGGAAATCGACCTAAAGGACCCGCTCGAGAACATGGGCGCCCAGATGGTCCGCGAAGTCGCCAGCAAGACATCGGACACGGCCGGTGACGGCACGACGACAGCCACCATCCTCGCTCAGGCCATCTACCGCGAAGGCGCCAAGAACGTCGTCGCCGGCGCGAACCCCATGGACATCAAGCGCGGCATCGAGAAGGCGATTGTGGCCGTCATCGCCGAGCTCAAGAAAATGTCGAAGCCGGTCAGCGGCAATATGGTCGCCCAGGTCGGCACTATCTCGGCCAACAACGACGAGGCCATCGGAAAGATCATCGCCGACGCGATGGACAAGGTCGGCAAGGACGGCGTCATCACCGTTGAAGAGGCGCGGACCCTTGAGACCTCGCTCGACGTGGTTGAGGGCATGCAGTTCGACCGCGGATACCTCTCACCCTACTTCGTCACCGACCCGGAGCGCATGGAAGTCGTGCTCGAGAATCCGGTGATCCTGATCCACGAAAAAAAGATCAGCTCGATGAAAGATCTGCTGCCGGTGCTCGAGCAGGTGGCGCGCCTCAGCCGCCCGCTGCTCATTATCGCGGAGGACATCGAGGGCGAGGCGCTGGCCACGCTCGTGGTCAATAAGCTGCGCGGCACGCTGCAGGCGGCGGCGGTCAAGGCCCCGGGCTTCGGCGATCGCCGCAAGGCGATGCTCGAGGATATCGCGATCCTCACCAACGGCCGGGCGATCACCGAGGATCTCGGGATCAGGCTCGAGTCGATCAAGCTCGAGGACCTCGGCAAGGTCAAGAAGGTTACCATCGACAAGGACAACACGACGATCGTCGAAGGCGCCGGTTCCTCGTCGGCCATCGAGGGCCGCGTGAAGCAGCTCCGCGCGCAGGTCGAGGAAACAACCTCGGACTACGACCGTGAGAAGCTGCAGGAGCGGCTCGCGAAGCTCGTCGGCGGCGTTGCCATCATCAAGGTCGGTGCGGCCACCGAAACCGAGATGAAGGAGAAAAAGGCGCGAGTCGAGGACGCGATGCACGCCACGAAGGCGGCCGTCGAGGAGGGCATCGTGCCGGGCGGCGGCGTCGCGCTCATCCGCACGTCCAGGGCCCTCAAAGACCTGCATCTCGGCGGCGACCAGCAGATCGGCGTCAACATCGTGGCCCGCGCGATCGAAGAGCCGATGCGCTGGATCGCGACCAACGCCGGCCAGGAAGGCTCGATCGTTGTCCAGAGGGTGCGCGAGATGAAAGACGCCGAGGGCTTCAACGCGCTCACCGACACGTACGAGGACCTGGTCAAGGCGGGCGTCATCGATCCGACGAAAGTCGTGCGCTCGGCGCTCCAGAATTCTTCGTCGATCGCGTCGTTGCTGCTGACGACCGAGGCGTGCATCTGTGAAATTCCTGAAGAGAAGAAGGACGCGCCCATGCCGCCCGGCGGCGGCGGCATGGGCGGGATGTACTAACGCTCGAATCGCGTCGTTGAGTAATTCGGGTAACTGGGTGAATGGAAAAGGCCCGGCGAGCTCACGCTCCCGGGCCTTTTCTCTTGCCTGCTCACTTCTTGCCTTCCGCCCGTCGCGTCCGTCCCGCCCTTAATGCAGCGTGAAGCTCAGTTCGATGGTGACGAGCACGGCGACCGGCTCGCCGAGGCGCATGCCGGGCCTAAAGCGGAACAATTTCGCGGCCTTGATGGCTTCCTGGTCGAGGCCGAACGTCTGATCGAGCGACCGTATCACGTGCGTGTCTGCGCATTGCCCGTTCGTCTGGACGACGCATTCAACCCAGACCGTGCCTTGAATACGTGCGCGCATCGCATCGGCTGTGTATTGCGGTTTCGGAATATACGTCGGCACGGGCGGCGTCACGCCGTTCCCCGGCTGGTACACGCCGCCGCCGGTGCCGCCGCCCGATCCGGGTCCGAGGCCCGATCCCAACCCAGGTCCGATGCCCGTCCCCGTTCCAGCACCCGCACCGCCCGCCGTCCCAGCCCCTTGCGATTCCGTGGACAGCCCGACATCGATAATGCCGGGCGTCAAGTTCTCCGCCGAGGCCAGGGGCATAGCGGGAATCGTCAACTGCTCGACAGGGTTCGGCTCGTCTTTCGGCTGCTTTGGTGGCTCGAGCTCCGGCGGCTTTTCAACCGGAACAGTCAGCTTGTCTTTGCCCGGCAGTTCGGCCTGACGCGGCGGCTCCTTCATCTGATTGCCGCCGCCGCCACCACCGCCGCCAGGACCCGGCTCGACCAGCCAGACCATGTTCGTGTTGAACTGCTCCGGCAGGAATGTCGTGGTCGACACCGGCGCGTAGCGGCTCGCGAGAATCAGGAGGCTCGCCATTAGGATCTCGAAGGCGGCCGAAGCCAGCAACGACACGCCCATCCGCTTCGGCTGCTGTTCAAGGAGAAACGGAACGTCGTGCGGGTGAAGCCCTTCGACGTGGATGGACAAATGTCCCGCTGACGTGCTCTCGGTAGCCGCGACCGGTTGGACAGTCTCTGCCATTAGGAAGGGAAGTTTGCCCGTCGAGGTATTGTCGCGCACAGCTATACAGCCCTGCAACTGCAAAGGGGATGCCCAGTAGCTCGTGCGTATTTCCTAGACGATCCTGACAGGAGACCGGAAAAAGGACGAAAAATGGGACGGGAGTCGTTCTTAGACGCGGGCGACGAAAATGACTCCCGTCCCCTTGTTCAGACGCGGCCGGTCCAGGCCCCAATGGCCGCGTTCCCGCCTCCGTACGAGTGCAGGATCGCGAGCGCGTCGGCCGCGCGCGGCTCGCTGCGGATGGCGACCAGCACGCCGCCGCGCGCCGCGAGCACTTCGAAGATGCGAGCGTCGTGAGCCTGGAATCCCACGCGCCGCATCGTGCCGGACAGTCCGAGCTTCGCGAGGTCGCGGCTCGCGCCCTGTAAGGCCTCAACGAGCGGACCGCGCGTGAGCACGGCGCCGATCGCGGGTAGCTCGAGGCGATCGGCGGCCGCGCCGAACGTGCGCGTGAACAGTGCACCGACGTCGGCGCTCTCTTGAGCGAGGACCGTCAGCGACTCGGGGACGAACCCTGCCTGCGAGAGGGCCATGAGCCCCTTCTCGGCCCACGCGATGTCCTGAAACACTCCAACCGTGAATCTTCCTGTTTCAACGTCGACCATGGACGCGTAATGTATCACGCTAGGCTTTGGGTTTGGGGCTGTTGTAGGCCTAGAGCCCGGACCCTAGAGAGCCGGAAGCCAAGAAGCTGTGATTCACACGACGGACGTCGCGATTGTCGGCGCTGGGCCTGCCGGCGCGTGGGCCGCGTACTCGCTCGCATGCCGAGGCGCGCGCGTGGCGATCTTCGACCCGTCACATCCTCGCGAGAAGCCGTGCGGGGGTGGAGTCACCAGCCGCGCCCTGGCGCTCGTCGCCGACGCCATCCCGCAAACATCTCTGCCGCCGTCGGCCGTCCGTCGTGCGCGATTTCTCGACACGACGGCCGGACGATCGGCTGTCGTGCCGCTCGACGCGGATGACGCCCACGACCCGACACCGCTGCTCGTTGTGAGCCGCGCCACATTCGACGCCGCACTGATCTCGTCAGCCTGCCACGCCGGCGCCGCGCTCATCAGTACCCGCATCACCGACGTCACGCTCGAACCGGGCGGCCCGCGGCTCCACACGGCAGAGGGCTCGTGCCGCACGCGCTTCCTGATTGGCGCCGACGGCGCCAACAGCCTCGTCAGGCGCCGGCTCGCGCGCGCGTTCAGTCGTGAGGATCTCTCGATCGCGACCGGCTATTTCGCGCACGGCGTCACGAGCGACGAGATCCTCATCGATCTGATATCGGACCCTCCCGGGTACATCTGGTCGTTTCCCAGGTCGACGCACCTCGCGATCGGTATCTGCGCGCAGGCCGACGCGGGATTGACCTCGGCGGCGCTGCGCCAGAGAGCCGCCGCCTGGATCCGCGAGACGCGAATCGCCGACGGCGCCCGTCTCGAGCCGTACTCGTGGCCGATTCCATCGCTGAGCGCAGAGCGCCTGCGGCGCCTCGAGCTGGCTGGACCGAACTGATGCGTGCCCGGCGACGCCGCCGGGCTCGTGGATCCGATTACGCGCGAAGGCATCTACTTCGCGCTGCTGTCAGGGCAGTGGGCTGCAGACGCCGCGATCGCGGGTGACGCGTCACAGTACGCCGCACGAGTGCGGGCGGCCATCATGCCCGAACTCGCGCGCGCGGCGCAGCTCAAGACGTTGTTCTTCCGCCTGGCGTCCACCGGTCTGCTGATCCACGCTCTCCGACACAGCGCTGCGGTCAACACGATCATGGGCAATCTCATTGCGGGCCGTCAGGGTTACGCCGGGCTGAAATGGCGACTGCTGCGAACGCTCGAATGGCGACTGGCGTGGTAAGCGATGGTCAGCGCGCGAGGATGAACGTCCGCGTGGTACAATCCCCCCAGATCTTCGGTTCCAGCTTTGCGGGAGGAGTGGCACTATGGGGCGCCTTGGATTGCCAGAACTGATCGTCATCCTGCTGATCGTCTTCGTTATTTTTGGAGCAAGCCGCCTGCCAGGCCTCGGCCGCGGCATCGGCAGTGCGATCAAGAACTTCAAAGACGCAATGAAGGACGACAAGTCGTAACATCGTCCTTCGCAACGACGTTATTTCCGCCTCCTGCCTGTTGACTTCTGTCGCTCGCGACGCCCGGGACGCTGTCCGCCCCGCCTTTGCTCCCCTTTCGGCGTCGCCCGGCTTCGCCGCGGTCCCCGCTCTCCTTCCCGCACCCGTTCGAGGATCTCCACGAGCCCGAGATCGATCTGCCGGACGTCCATGTTCACGCGGATGACCTGCACCTTCACTTTGTCCCCCAGTCGGTACACCTTCTGGGTGTTCTCGCCGCGGAGCAGGTGTGCGCCGTCGACGAAGCGATAGTAATCGTCGGCCATCGTCGAAACGTGCACCATGCCTTCGACGAAGTGCTCGACCAACTCGATGAACAAGCCGAACGCTGCGACACCCGTGACGTACCCTTCGAACTCATCGCCGACTTTGTCGGCCATGAACTTCACTTTCTTCCACTGCAGCAGCTCGCGCTCGGCATCATCGGCGCGCCGTTCCATCTCGGATGTGTGCCGCGCGACTTCCGGAAGTTCGTCCGTCCACTCCTCGCGCGATTCATCGGTCAGCAGACGGTGCCGCGCCGCGCGGAGCGCGCGGTGCACGACGAGGTCCGGATACCGGCGGATCGGCGACGTGAAATGCGTGTAGCTCGACGCGGCGAGTCCAAAGTGGCCCAGATTCTCCGGCGCGTACCGCGCTTTCTGCATCGTGCGCAGCATGAGAAACGCGATCGGCTTCTCTTCCGGCTTTCCGTGGATCCGCTCGAGCAGCTTCTGGAAGTGCCGGGGCCTGAGCGCTGACGGCGGTGCCGCGAGGCTGTACCCGAATCCCGACACGAATTCTTCGAACTTGGCGACCTTGAGGATGTCCGGCTCTTCGTGGATCCGGTAGAGCGCAGGCGCGGCCTGCGCCTCGAGGTACGACGCCACGGTTTCGTTCGCGAGCAGCATGAATTCCTCGATCAACCGGTGGGCGACGTTCCGCTGGAGCGCGATGATGGCCGCGACGACCCCGCCCTCATCGAGGATGACTTCCGCTTCGTTAAGGTCGAAGTCAATCGATCCGCGGCGGCGGCGCGCGTCGTTCAAGATCTGAAACAACTCCCGCATCAGCGCGAACATCGGCACGAGCGCGCCATACTGCTCGATCACGCTCGGGTCCTCATCGGTCAGGATGAGGTTGACTGCCGAATAGGTCATCCGCTCGGTACTGTTGATGACGCTATCGTGAAATTCTGACCGCACCACGTGCCCGCGGCGATCGATCTCCATCAGACACGACTGCACGAGCCGATCGACGTGGGGGTTGAGGCTGCACAGGCCGGTGGCGAGTTCCGACGGGAACATGTGGACCGCGCGCTCTGGAAAATACACCGAGGTCCCGCGGTCGTACGCCTCGCGATCGAGCGCGCTGCCCTCCTGGACGTAATGCGAGACGTCCGCAATGTGCACGCCCAGCCAGAAGTGGCCGTTCGGCAACTTCTCAATCGTGATCGCATCGTCGAAGTCGCGGGCGTGCTCGTCGTCGATCGTCACGGTCTGGACCGCGCGGAAATCGGTCCGCCCGCGGATATCCCGCTCCGCAACGGCACCGCCGAACCGCACGGCCTCCGCCACGGCGTCGGCCCCGTGCGCATCGGGAATCTCGTGCTTGTGGATGATGATTTCGGTATCGACGCCCGGCGCATCGATGTCGCCGAGCACCTCAGCGACGCGGCCAATCGCCCCGCGCGTGGCCGTCGGCCAGCGCGTCAGTTCAGCGGTCACCATCTCGCCCGGTGACGCGCTGCCCTCCTGCCCCGGCGGGATGACGATGTCCATCAGGACGCGGCGATCGAACGGCACGGCGTATCCGATGCCGTTCTCGTCGCGATCGTAACGGCCGACCAGTGATTCATGACCGCGCCCGAGAATGCGGATCACGCGCCCTTCGGAACGTCCGTCATCCTTGATCCGTTCGATGCGGACGACAACGCGGTCGCCGTGCATCGCGTCGTTGAGGTGTGTTGGCGAGACGTAAATATCCCCGCCCGCGTCGAGCGGACGCTCGGGCGTGACGAACCCGTACCCGGCCGGGTGCGTCTGCAGCCGGCCGACGTAGAGATCCATTTTCTCGGGCAGGCCGAAACGGTGCCCCCGAATACTGATCAGATCGCCCGACGCCACGAGCGACTTGACGTGGCGCTTGAACGACGTGTGTTCGTCGCGCGGAACCTTAAGAACGTGAAGGAGCTCGCGCATGGCGGCCGGGTGATGCACCCGCTCCCGCATGAGGGCGAGAACCTGATCGCGCGAAAGTGTGGTCGGGGTCAGTGCGTTTGTTTCGGATCCGACCAGACTGAAAGCCTGGTGACGACGTCGAACTGTCTAAGAAGTGAGCTCACCAATTGGGGGGCGTCGTCTTGCGAGGAAAGCTGCTCGAGCGTCTTGATGATCCTGGCCAGCGCCGCTTCAACGTCCGTGATGGCGCCTTCCGAATAGTAGGGCCGCTGCTCCTGCAGGCATCGGTGGTGCTTGACGAACTCTTCGCGGTAGAACTCGATAATGTGATGCGAGCTGATCGGCTCCGAATCGGTCGCGAAGCGTGGCATGCAGGTCCCTCGGCTCGTTGGTCGTCTGATCTTCCCCAGTGTAGTGCCACGTGAAAACAGGTGTCAAGGCGTGATACCCACCACCTTAACCTAAACCTAGCATTTAGCGGCCCCAGGCGGCGACCAGGCCGCCAATGCAGCCAACCGCCATCCCCCCGACGACCAGCACGAACGCGAACTCAGCCGGCAGGAAGCGGATCGATGAGATGTTCACCGCCGTCGCTAAAGGGACGAGGTAGTGGCCGCGCAGTGCGAAGAACGCGACGGCCAGCGCGGTCAGCGCGGCCAGCGCGCCGACGCCGCCCTGAATAACCCCCTCCATGATGAACGGACCGCGGATGTAGGCCGACGGAGCGCCGACGAGCTGCATGATCTCGATCTCCTCGCGCCGCGCATGGAGCGCCAGGCGCACCACCGAGCCCACCGTCAGCGCGGCGGCAACCGCCATCACCCCGCCGAGCACCAGACCGACGCCGCGAATGACGGCGATGGCGGACATGAGCCGGCTCAGCCACTGCCGATCGTAGCGCACGTCGGCAACCGCCGCGGTTTCCCGCAGCCTCGCGCCGAGGGCTTCAACGCCGGCCTCCGACGCGGGACCGGCCTTCAGCCGCACCTCGTAGGAAGCCGGCAGCGGATTCTCGCCGAGCGTCTCGACCGACCCCGCCAGATCGCTGAACGTCTCTCTGAAGCGCAACAGCGCGGTTTCCTTGGAGACGTACTCGCGCGAGGCCACGATCTCACTCGGCTCGAGCGCGCGTTCGATCGCGCTTCGCTCTTCGGCCGTAATCTGGTCGTCGAGGTAAACGGACATTTCCGCCGCGCTGCTCCACTCGACGCCCAGGCGCTCGAGATTTGCCGTCACGATGAGGAACCAGCCGAGCACGAACAGCGCGAGCGCGATCGTACCGGTCGACAGCAGACCTGCCTGGCGGCCGCGCCACAAGCTGGCCACCGCTTCATCGAACGCGTATCGCAGCGCCCGCATCAAGCCACCTCCACGACGCGCCCATGGTCGAGCGTGACCGCGCGGCGTCCCGCTCGGCGAATCAGCTCGCGGTCGTGCGTGGCGATGACAACGGTCGTGCCGCGGGCGTTAATCTCGCGGAACAGGTTCATGATTTCGAACGACAGATCCGGATCGAGGTTGCCGGTCGGCTCGTCGGCCAGCACGAGCTGCGGGTCGTTGACAAGGGCACGCGCGATGGCGATGCGCTGCTGCTCGCCGCCCGATAATTCTTCGGGGTAGGCGTTCATCCGGTGCTGGAGCCCGACCCACTTGAGCACCTGAAAGGTTTTCCGCTGCTGCACGGCTTCGACGACGCCGAGCACCCGCATGACGAACGACACATTCTGGAACACGTTCAGGCGGGGAATCAGCCGGAAGTCCTGAAAGACAAATCCGACGGTGCGGCGATAGCTCTGGATCTGCGACGGACGCAACGTCGCGAGATCGCGGCCCTCGACTTGCAGTTCGCCCTCGCTCGGCAGTTCCTCGCGAAGCAGCAGCCGGAGGAACGTCGACTTCCCGGCGCCGCTCGGCCCGGTGAGAAAGAGAAACTCGCCCTTGTCGATTGACATCGTGAGGTCGCGCAGGGCGTAAACGCCCCGGCCGTACAACTTCGACAGGTGATTGGTCTCGATCAATATCTGATGAGGAACATCAGTCTAACACAGAGCTCTCTTGAGCAGCTCGTTCACGCGCTTCGGGTTCGCCTGGCCGCCGGTCGCCTTCATCACTTGCCCGACCAGGAAGCCGAACGCTGTCGCCTTGCCGCCCCGGTACATCCGCACGGCGTCGGCGTTCTTCGCGAGCACGTCGGCCACCAGGCCCGCTAGATGCGACTCGTCGTCGATTTGCGTCAGGCCTTCCGCGCGGACGATGTCATCAGCGGTCCGCCTCGACGCGAACATCTTCTCGAACACGTCCTTGGCGATCGATCCGCTGATGGCGCCCTGCTCGACGAGCGCGATCAGGCCCGCAAGCCGCTCCGGCGCGAGACGGTCACGGAGGCGCCCAATATCGCACCGTTCTTCGTTCATCTTCGCGCGGACGATGCCGAGCAACCAGTTCTTGGCCGCCTTCGCGTCGGCGCCGCGGCGAACCGTCTCCTCGAAGTACGCGTCGAGGCCCGGCGCCGCCTGCGTCAGCGTCACGACGTCGGACGACGAGAGAGGATACGCCGTCATCAGTCGCTGGCGCCGCGCGGCGGGCAGCTCCGGAAGCTCGCTACGCAGCCGCTCGAGGCGTGCCGCGTCGACGGCAAGCGGCGGCAAATCGGGCTCCGGAAAGTACCGATAGTCGTGCGCTTCCTCTTTGCTGCGCATCGACACCGTACGCTTCGCCGCGGGATCCCACTGGCGCGTTTCCTGCGCGATCCGTTCGCCGGCGTCAAGGGCGTCGATCTGCCGCTGGATCTCGTAGGAGATGGCCTCCTCGACAAACCGGAACGAGTTGAGGTTCTTGACCTCCGCCTTGGTGCCGAGCGATGCCGCACCGGCGGGCCGCACCGAGACGTTGGCGTCACACCGCAGGCTTCCCTCTTCCATGTTGCCGTCGTTGACCCCGATCGCGACCAGCAGCTCCCGGAGGTAGCCGAAGAACGCCGCGGCGTCTTTCGGTGCGCGCAGGTCAGGCTCTGTGACGATCTCAATGAGCGGCGTGCCGGCGCGATTGAGATCGACGTAGCTCTGGCGATCGGAGTCCGGAAACCCCTCGTGCAGAAGCCTGCCCGCGTCCTCCTCCATATGGATGCGCGTGATCCGGATGTCGTAGTCAGGGCTCCAGTAATCGCTGCCGGCGCGAACGACGCCGGCGGTCGCGAGCGGCTGCCCGTACTGGGAGATCTGATAGCCCTTGGGCAGGTCCGGATAGAAGTAGTTCTTGCGCGCGAAGATCGACGTCTCGTGGATCGTGCAGCCAAGCGCCAGCGCGGCGCGTGCCGCGTAGTCGACGGCGCGCCGGTTGAGAACGGGTAACGCTCCCGGCAGCCCGAGGCAGACGGGACACACGTGCGTGTTGGGCGCCGCGCCGAATGCGGTGCTGCAGCCGCAGAAGATTTTCGAGGCCGTCAGAAGCTGGGCGTGAATCTCGAGCCCGATGACGGGTTCGTACAATTACGGCCTCGGGCCGGCCGCACGAACGTCAGGCGTGACCCCGGCCTCGAATGCCTTGAAGTTTTCGGCGAACAGACGCGCGAGCTTCGCGGCCTGCTCGTCGTACGCCGCGCCGTCGCGCCAGGTGCCGCGGGGCGTCAGGACGCCGGCTGGGACGTCGGGGCACTTCGTCGGCACTTCCAGATTGAAGCGTTGATCGCGGTCGAAGGCCACGACGTCGAGCGCGCCCGAGAGCACGGCGCGGATCATCGCGCGCGTATGCGCGATCTTCATCCGTTGTCCGGTGCCATAGGCGCCGCCCGTCCAGCCCGTATTGACGAGCCAGACCCGCGCCCGATGCTTGGCGATGCGCTCGCCCAGCATCGTGGCGTACCGCTGCGGTGCCAGCGGCAGGAACGGTTCGCCGAAGCACGTACTGAACGTCGCCGACGGCTCCGTCACGCCCTTTTCCGTGCCCGCGACCTTGGCGGTGTATCCCGACAGGAAGTGATAGATCGCCCCGTCCGGCGTGAGGCGCGAGATCGGCGGCAGCACGCCGAACGCGTCGGCCGTCAGCATGATCACGTTCGTCGGGTGACCGCCCCGACCCGACGCCTCCGCGTTTTCGATGAAGGAGATGGGATACGCCGCGCGCGTGTTTTCAGTCAGACGATCGTCGTTCAGATCGAGCGCCCGCGTGACGGGATCGATCGCCACGTTCTCGAGCACCGTGCCAAACCGGCGCGTCGTGGCGTAAATCTGCGACTCGGCCTCCGCGGACAGACGGATCGTCTTCGCGTAGCAGCCGCCCTCGAAGTTGAAGACCCCGCGGTCGCTCCAGCCGTGCTCATCGTCGCCGATCAGCCGCCGATCGGAATCGCTCGACAGCGTCGTCTTCCCCGTGCCGGAGAGGCCGAAGAAGAGCGCGGTGTCGCCTGCCCGCCCGATATTCGCCGAGCAGTGCATCGAGAGGACGCCCTCGAGCGGCAAGAGGCCGTTGAGGATCGTGAAGACCGATTTCTTGATTTCGCCGGCATAACTCGTCCCCGCGATGAGGACCAGCCGCTTGGCGAAATTGAGGGCGATGACCACGTCCGAGCGGCTGCCGTGACGTGCGGGGTCGGCTTTGAAGCTGGGCGAATCGATGATCGTGAAGCCCGGCGCCGCCGTCTCCTGCGAATCGTCCTGGGGATCCGCGATCAGCAGATTGCGGGCGAACAGGCTGTGCCACGCGTGCTCGGTGATCACGCGGATCGGCAGACGGTACTTGGGTTCTGCGCCGGCATAGCAGTCCTGAACGTAGACCTCCGCGCCCTGCAATGAGGCGAGCATGTCGCGGTGGAGTCTGTCGAAATTGGCCGGGTCCATCGGCCGGTTGACCGCGCCCCATGCGATGTTTTTTTCGCTGCCCGGCTCGCGCACGAGAAACTTATCCTTGGGCGACCGTCCGGTGTGCTCGCCGGTCCGGCACACGAGCGGGCCTTCGGCGGCCACGAGCCCTTCGCCGCGGCGGATCGCTTCTTCGTACAGCGCGGCAGGCGCCAAATTCCATTTGGCCCTGGCGCCGGGAATTTCTTCGAGTTCGAGAGAACGGGTGCGTTCGAGGCCAGGGCTCACTTGGAATCCTTTAACGTGTGGTGGGTCAGTAACATAGCCGATTCTAGAATCCTACTCGGGCATCCGGCATCAGTCAAGCCAGCCGAGTCCTTCGGGTACACTGTAAACACTTACGTGCTCGTTAACGTAATGAATCTATGAGTGGTGAGCATCGAACCGCTTCCGGCGTCGACAGCGCTTCCGCGAAGATGGCAGGCGTCGGCCTCCCGCCAAGGGATCACCGGCCGGTTGCGCCGCCGTTGTCGGACGACACACGGATTGCGGTCGAGATTCGCGACCTCGTCGTCCACGGCACGCTCGACCCGGCGCGCGAGCGCTTCGCAGCACTCGTGGCCATTCATCAGCGCCGGGCCATGCGAATTGCGCACCAGTACCTGCGCGATACGGCCGAAGCCGACGAGGCGGTGCAGGATGCCTTTATCAAGGCGTTCGGCCACATCGAATCGTATCGCGAGGCGTGGCCCTTCGAAGTGTGGCTCACCCGAATTCTCGTCAATGGGTGCCTCGATCGACGGAAAGCGAGGTCGCGCCTGGCCCGCTGGTTCGTGTCGACTGACGTGGCGCGCCTTGCCGAAGAGGCACGGCCGGCCTTCGGCGGCACCGCCGCCCTCGATCCGGAAGCGCGGCTGCTCGCTCGCGAGCGGCGTGCGCGCCTGGCGGCGGCGGTCGACCGGCTCGACGGCCGGCAGCGGTCGATTTTCGTGCTGTCGCACTACGGCGACCACACGCCGCGAGAAGTCGGCGCGATGATGGGCCTCAAGGAATCGACCGTGCGCGTCCACTTGTTTCGCGCCGCGCGTAAGCTGCGCCGCCTACTGGGAGGTCGCCCGTGATCTTTCGCGCGCATCACCTCCGGGAAGACGATCTGTTCGAGTGCTATCTCGCCGAACAGGGCGGCGAGCCGCTCGAACCGCCGGCGGCTGAACACCTGACCGATTGCGCCGAGTGCCGCGCCCGCTACGGCGGCCTCCGGCGCTTCATGGCTGGGCTGCGCGCAGAGGCCGACTCCGAGCTCGCCGAGATCTTTCCTGCGGAGCGGCAGCGCGCGCAGCAGCAGCACATTGCCCGCCGCGTCAAGCACCTGGGCCATCACGCCCGCGTGATCAGTTTCCCCGGCCATCCGCCTGGCCAGCCGGCGCCGAGCGCAAGCTCGCGCGTGTCGCGCCGCTGGATCAGCGTGGCCGCTGCCGCCGGCCTGTTCATCGGCCTTGGCGTGGGTGGCGTCTATTATTCGCAGGCGCCGCCTGCGGGCGGGCGGCAGGTCGTGGCGGGCAGGAACATCGCCGCGCCCGCCGCCTCCCCCGGCGCGCCCGTTCCGGCGGAGGCTCCCGCTTTCGTGTCCGCGCCGGTCAGTGACGGCAACGAGCCGTTTCTCTCGGAGCTCGAGCTCGCATTGGAACGGCCGTATACCCGTGAGCTCGTCGCGCTCGACGAGCTCACGCCTCACGTGCGCGACGTTCTCGACGTTCGCGTCCAGCTGCGATAACTTGTCTCCTTCACTGATCTTCCGCAAAGGCCTCGACCTCAAACACGAGGTCGCCGGCCTGCTGGCCGAAAGCTATCACAGCGGCCTCGTCGAACAGATCAAGGCCGACGGCTTCACCTACCGCGCGGGGCGTCTGACGCTACATCTCGCTCGAGAGTTCGGGTTCTGCTACGGCGTCGATCGCGCAGTGGATTACGCCTACCAGGCACGCCGGCGGTTTCCTGACCGGTCCGTCTACCTGACCGGCGAGATCATTCATAACCCTCAGGTGAACGACCGGCTGCGCGCCATGGACGTTCGCTTTCTCAGCGACGCACCCGGCGGCATTGAGCGGCTCGCGTCCGGCGATGTCGTCATCCTGCCGGCGTTCGGCGTCACGGTGTCGATGCTGCAGCAGCTCGAGCGGCGCGGATGCACGCTGATCGACACGACCTGCGGGTCGGTGCTGAACGTGTGGAAGAACGTCCGCCGGTACGCCGAAGGCGGCTACACCTCCGTCATCCACGGCAAAGTGTGGCACGAGGAAACGCAGGCCACCGCGTCCCAGGCGGTCGAGCACGGCGGGCACTTTCTCGTGTTGTTCAACGACGCCGAGGCGAAGGTGGTCAGCGACTACATTCGAGACGGCGGAGACGCGGGCGCTGTACTCGCCCGCTTCCGCAACGCGGTATCAGCCGATTTCGATCCGGAGCGCGATCTCCAGCGTGTGGGTCTCGCGAATCAGACCACGATGCTGATGTCGGAGTCGCTCGAGATCGAGAAGATGCTCAAGGCGGCGATGGCCGACCGGTACGGAGAAGTCGACTTCATCCAGCATTTTCAGGCATTCGACACCATCTGCAGCGCAACCCAGGATCGCCAGGATGCGGTGGTCGCGCTGCTTCGCGACATTCCCGTCGATATGACGATCGTCATCGGGGGGTACAACAGCAGCAACACGTGCAACCTGGCGCGCATCTGCGCCGCCTCGCGGCCCACGTTTCACGTCGCCGACCCCGAATGCCTCGTGTCGCCTGACGAGATCCGCCATCTGCCCGTAGGAACAAGAACAGAAGTGACGGCTTCGGCGTGGTTGCCATCCGGCGGGCCGATCTCGATTGGTCTGACATCGGGAGCGTCCACCCCCGACAATCTCGTGGGGGACGTGGTGCTGAAACTGGCTCAGTTTACCGGCGGCAGCCTCTGATAACCCATTAGTATTCAAGACGTTAGCCATTGAAGCGGCACGACTGTGACAATTCGGAGAAGACGCCGGGGTCAGGAAACACATCCGAGCCTGCCATCGTATTCCTCTCATGAAGCGTTGATTTTCCCTCGAGGTAACCGAATGATTCCCTCTCTGCGCCGCCGCGTGCTGGCCGTCGTGTTCGCGCTGTCGTGTTCGACCGCGGCCGCCGCCCAGCCGGTTCAGCGGTACTGGTGGAAAATGGAGCCGACGCTCGCGCTCTCGACCGAGCAGTCGACAAAGATCGGCGGCATTTTCCAGGAAGGCATCGCGCAACTTCGGACGCAGAAGGACGAGCTGGATCGTCTCGAAGCAAAGTTGTCGCATCTCATCGAGGCGATCGCGACCGAAGCCGAGGTCACGCAGCAGGTCGATCGCGTCGAGGCCGCGCGCTCGACCTTGAACAAGACACGCACGCTCATGCTCCTGCACATGCGTCAGGTGCTCAAGCCTGAGCAGCGCCTCAAACTCGGCGCGCTCCGCGATCGCTGGATGAAAGAGCGGCAGGAGCGGCGTGACAACGAGGCGGGCTGTCGCCCAACGGGGACAAGCTCTCCCGGGGGCTCGCCCAAGCATCCCGCTTAGCCGATTCCACTTTTCGCTGAGGACCTGAGAGATGAAACCCAACGGGACGAACGGATTGGCGTGGCTGGTGGCCTGCGTGGTATGTGCGCTGGCCACGGCCTCGAATGCTGCGGCACAGACCCGGATCACCGATCAACGCGTCGCGGACTTGATTCGCGAAGCGGCACTCCGCGCAGGGGTGGACCCCACCACCGCGACGGCACCACCCTCCGCGGAGACCGTGGCCGGCCAGAACGACCGCCCGATCGCGCGGCTGACGCTCGACGACGCGATCAAGCTCGCGCTCGATCGCAACCTCGACATCTCCGTGCAGCGCCTCAACCCGCAGACCTTCGACTTCTCGCTCGCGAGCCTGAACGCGGTGTACAAGCCGACGCTGACGTCCACGATTTCACGCCAGTCGCAGACGAACCCGTCCACGCAGACGACCTCGGGAGGCTCCGTCGGCGCCGGCGTGCTTCGGGACACGACCACTTTCAACGGCGGCCTCTCGCAGAGCCTGTCGCGGGGCGGCGGCACGCTCACGGCGACCGTCAATAACAACCGCGGGACGACCAACAGCACCACGGCGCTGTTCAATCCGAACTTCAGCAATACCTGGTCGGCACTTTACGTACAGCCGCTGCTCCGGAACTTCAAAATCGACAACACCAGGCAGCAGCTCGCCGTGACGAAGCTGAACCAGGACATTTCGGAAATCCAGCTGCAGGCGACGATCATCAACACGCTGTCGAACGTCAGGAACGCCTACTGGGATTACGTGTTTGCGGTGCAGTCGGTCGAAGTCGCCCGCCGGTCGGTCGCGCTCGCCGAGCAGCTCGTCAACGACAACCGGACGCGGGTCGAAATCGGGACCATGGCCCCGATCGACATCATCCAGGCGCAATCGCAGGCGGCCACCCAGCGGCAGAACCTCGCCATTGCGGAGGGCACTCGCCGGACGAACGAGTTAAGCCTCAAGCGGCTGATCGTCAACGGCACCGAGGACCCCAACTGGAACGCGACGATCGATCCTCTGGATCGGCCGGGGTTCGAGCCGGTGACCGTCGATGTGACGGCAGCCGTCAAGCGGGCGCTCGACGTGCGCACCGACCTCTCGCAGGTGCGGAAGAATCTCGAAGTCAACAACGTCACCTTGAAGTACATGACCAACCAGACGTTGCCGCAGGTGGACTTTACCGCCCGGTATACCCTCGTCGGTCAGGGCGGCACCCAGTTCATCTCGAGCGGAAACGGCGTCAGCCGCATGGTCACCGGTGTGATTCCCGGCGGTTACAGCGATGCGTTAAGCACGTTGCTTCATGGCGACTATCCGACATGGGTATTGGGCGTCAACGTGAGCTACCCGCTTGGCACGAGTGCGCAGGAGGCCTCGCTGGCTCGCGCCCGCCTGCAGTCGAACCAGGTAGAAGCGCAGCTCAAACAGATCGAGCTGCAGATCGCCAGCGACGTCACCAACGCCGCGACGCAGGTGCAGAACAACATCGAGCGGGTGCAGGCCGCCCAGGCGGCCCGGGAGTTCGCGCAGAAGCAGTACGAAGCCGAACAGAGCAAGTTCGAAGTCGGCATGTCGACCAACTATTTCGTGGTGCAGTCGCAGCGCGATCTCGCAACCGCACAGAACAACGAACTGTCGGCGATTCTGGCCTACCGGCGTTCGGTGGTGGAGCTGGAGCGGCTCCAGCAGACGTCGACGACGACCTCGAATATCACCATTCTCGGCAGGTAGCTCGGCGATGTGGGGGCTGGCTTGAGCCGGATCCACGTCCAACGAAGTGTGACGGAACACGGAGCATCATGGAACGCTCGATTATTGTGATTGGAGTCCTCGCCGCCGTGGTCGGCGCCGGGGCGTATTACTCGACACGCGGCGACACCGCTCAGGCAGGTGCGGCCGGCGGAGGCCAGGGGGGCTTCCGCGGTGGCGGCGGATTTCGGGGACCTGGCGGCGGCGGGCTGCGGTTGCCGATGACTGTGGAAACGGCGGCGGTCAAGCGGGCCGACATGGCGACGCAAATCACCGTGGTCGGCAATCTGGTAGGCGCGCAGACGGTCGAAACAGGGCCCAAGGTCGCCGGGCGGCTCGAATACGTGTCGGTCCGTCTGGGGGACCGCGTGAGCCGCGGGCAGACGATCGCCAAGGTCGAAGACCGGGAGATCCAGCAACAGGTGAAACAAGCGAAGGCCTCTTATGACGTGTCGGCGGCGACGATTCGTCAGCGCGAGGCTGATTTGCGGCTCGCGCAGACGAACCTGGAACGCTCACGCAACCTCTACGAGCGTCAACTGATTCCGAAGCAGACCTTCGACGACATCGACGTCCGGCAACAGGCCGCCGTCGCCCAGCTCGATCTCGCGCGGGCACAGCACGCGCAGACGCAGGCGCGGCTCGACGAGTTGAAAATCAATCTCGCCAATACCATCATCGCATCGCCAGTCAGCGGCTTTGTCGGCAGGCGGGTGCTCGATCCTGGTGCGTGGATCACGCCGAACACGCCGTTCATTTCAGTGGTCGACATTGGGGTGGTCCGGCTCATCGCGAACATCATCGAAAAGGACATCCGGCGCATCACGCTGGGCCTGCCCGCGCATGTGGAAGTGGATGCCTACCCGGGCGAGACATTCGTCGGCCGCGTCGCCCATATTGCGCCGGTGCTCGATCCAGGGACGCGAACAGGACAAATCGAGGTCGAGATTGCCAACCCCCGATTCCGCCTCAAGCCGGGCATGTATGCCAAGGTGGCGTTCACCCTAGACAGGAAAGACAACACGCTGGTCATCCCCACCACGGCGCTGGTCGATCTCGGCGGCAATCGCGGCGTGTTCACGGCCAGTGCGACTGAGCAGGGCGCGGTGGCGCACTTCAAGAAGATTGACGTCGGCATCGTCAATCAGACACTCGCCGAGGTGACCTCAGGACTTGCGGAAGGCGACAACGTCGTGACGACGGGCGCCGCGGCCCTTCGCGAGGGCGATCGCGTTCTTCTGTCAGGACAGACCGCCGGTCAGGGCGGCGCCGCGGGCGGCGGCGGTCGTGGGGGCCGCGGCGGCGGCCGCGATGGAAATCCGGGTCAGGGCGGCCAGGGTGGTCAGGGCGGAGACCAGGGCAATCCGAACCCGGGCGGCGCCCCGCGGTCCTGATCGATCAGGCGCGCGTCAATCGCGCGCGCGTCAGGGTGTCGTGAACTCCGATTAACGAGCCTCGAGGAGTCCGCATGAGCATTCCGCGCTTCGCCATTCAGCGTCCGGTGATGATGTCGATGATCAGTGCGATCATCATCCTGCTCGGGGGCATCTCGCTGACCCGACTGCCGGTGGATCTGCTGCCGGACATCTCGACGCCAACGGTCAGCGTCCGGGTGAATTACACGGGCGTCGGTCCGCTCGAGATGGAAGAACTGGTGACGCGGCCCCTCGAGCAGCAGCTCAGCGCGGTCTCCGGCCTTCAACAGATGAACTCGACCTCATCGGAGGGCAACAGCCAGATTCGGCTGAACTTCACGTGGGGCCACGACCTCAACGAGGCGATGGACGACATCCGCACGCGCATCGACCGCGTCCGGGCCCGCCTGCCCGAAGACGCCGACCCGCCGATCATTCTGAAGTTCGACCCGAATTCCTTCCCCATTCTCAGCCTCGCGGTCGAAAGCACCAACGGGACGCTCGATCGCGTGCAATTGCGCGAGCTGGCCGAACAGCAGCTCTCCCCGCGGCTCGAGCGCGTGATCGGAGTCGCCGCCGTAACCGTGAGTGGCGGCCTTCGTCGCCAAATCCACGTCGCGCTGTCCAGGGAACGGACCACTGCGCTCGACCTGTCGGTCGACCGCGTCGTCAGCGTTCTGCGGACGGAGAATCAGAATATCCCGATTGGCGAGATCTATCGCGGGGACCGGGCATTCCTGCTCCGCAGTCAGGGTCAGTTCGAGAACCTCGATCAGATCGGCAACCTCGTCATCTTGGCGAAGGCCGGCGTGCCGGTCTACCTGAAGGACATCGCCGATATTACCGATTCGACCGAAGACGCGCGCTCTGTCCTCCGCATCAACGGCAAGCCCGGCGTCCGCCTCCAGGTGACCAAGCAGTCGGGGACCAACACCGTGGAGATTGCGCGTAGCGTTCGCGCGGAAATCGAGCGGGTCAACCGCGAGGTGCCCGGCATCAAGCTGACGTTGCTCCAGGACAATGCGAAGTTCATCGAGCGCGCCATCACCGCCGTGTCGGAACACGTCATGGTCGGTTCCGTGCTCGTCATTCTCATCATCTTCCTGTTCCTCCGAAGCCCCCGGTCGACGCTCATCGTCGCCACGTCGATCCCAATCTCGGTCGTCGGTACCTTCGCGCTCCTCTACTTCGCGGGCATGACGCTGAACACGATGACGTTCGGCGGCCTGGCCCTCGGCGTCGGCATGGTCGTCGACGCCGCGATCGTCGTGCTGGAGAACTCGTACAGGCACATGGAGCACCACGGCAAGGACCGGGTGACCGCGTCGATCGATGGCAGCGAGGAAGTCTGGTCGGCGATTCTGGCTTCCATCCTCACGCACATCGCGGTCTTCGTGCCGCTCCTGTTCCTAACGGGTATCTCCAGCGTCATGTTCCGGCAGCTGTCGGTGGTCGTCTGCTTCTCGCTGGCCATGTCGCTGTTCGTGGCCATCACGCTCGTGCCGGTGCTCTGTTCCAGGCTGCTGAAGCTTCCGCCGCCGGTGGACCAGCGGAAGGGACTGATGGGACAGGTATCCATGTTCAGCGAACGGGCGCTGGACAGGATGGACAATGCCTACCGCCGGCTGCTGCACACGGCGCTGAATCACCGTCCCACGGTCGTCGGCGTCGCCGCGGCCTCGGTTGTCGCCGCCGCCGTGATCTTCCCCACGCTGCCGACCGAGTTCGCGACGCAGGCCGACGAAGGACAGGTCAACGTGAACGTCGAGCTGGCGCAGGGGACGCGCATTGAGGTCACCGATTCCGTGCTCCAGCGGGTCGAGGAGGCCATCAACCAGCTCGTACCGGAGGCGACTGCGGTCATCGTAAGCGCCGGCGGTGGCGGCGGATTCGGCGGCGCTCGAATGCATCGTGGCAGGATCAACATCCTGTTGACGCCGAAGGACGAGCGGACGCGTTCGAGCGACGAGATTGCGCAGGATCTGCGACGCCAGCTGTCAGGGATCCCCGGCGTGGTGACCCGCGCGAATGCGGCAGGGGGCAACCGGGCTCTCAATTTCCTGCTCTCTGGCGGCAACAACGACGGCGGCCGGCTCGCGCTGGAAATTCGCGGCGAGGACCTGACCGACTCGAGGCGGGTCGCCCAGTCCCTCAAGGACCTCCTGGACAGCACACCGGGGATCGCCGACTCGCGCCTCGGCCGCGACGACGGACGTCCCGAGCTCGCGGTTCGGATCGACAGAGCGAAAGCGGCTCTGCTGGGCGTCAGCGCGACCACGCTGGCGAACACGATTCGCACCAACGTGTCCGGCACGCAGGCCGCCCTGTTCCGCGAGGCCGGCAAGGAGTATCCGATCATCGTCCGCCTGCGGGAGGACGAACGCCAGGACGTGAACGACGTCGACAACGTGCTCGTCAGCACGGCGGGCGGCGTCGTCATGCAGGCGAAAAACCTGATGAGCATCGACGACGCGGTTGGTCCGACACAGATCCAGCGAAAAAACCAGCAGCGCATCAACTACGTCAGCGCCGAACCGGAAACGACGTTGAGCGAAGCGGTGGAGGCCGTGCAGCAACGGTTGCCCCGGGTCGTCCTAGCGCTTCCGAAGGACTTCAGCGTCGGCTTCGGCGCCGAGGTCGAGCAGCAGGCCCGGGCGTTCGGCCAGCTCCGAATGGTGCTGATCCTCGCGCTGGTCCTCGTCTACGCGGTGATGGCCTCGCAGTACGAGTCGCTGCGCGATCCGTTCATCATCATGTTCTCGGTGCCGACCGCGGCCATCGGCGTCGTCCTCGGCCTCAAGCTCACGGGCACCGCGTTCAACATGCAGGCCTACATCGGCATCATCATGCTGGCCGGCATCGTCGTCAGCAACGGCATCCTGCTCGTCGACTACACGAACGTGCTGCGGCGCCGCGACGGCCTGCCGCTGCGCGACGCGGTTGAGCTCGCCGGCCGGACCCGGCTGCGGCCGATTCTGATGACGTCGATCGCCACCGTGCTCGGCCTCGTGCCGATGTCGCTCGGGATCGGCGAAGGCAGCGAGCTCCAGGTTCCGCTGGCCCGCGTCGTGATTGGCGGCCTGACGACTTCGCTGCTCATCACGCTGGTGCTCGTGCCGACCGTTTACACGATCTTCGAAGAGGGCCTGCCGGCCTTGTTCCGCAAATCGAAGCCCGAGGCGCGTGCCGAGGCATAGGTGGCCAAAGTCCGGACCTTCGGAGAAGAGACAGTTCATGAAGCGCGGCTCGCCGCCGTCCGCAATAAGAAGATTGGCTTCGTGTTCCAGGGATTCAACCTGCTGTCACGCACCGCCGCGCTCGACAACGTCGAGTTGCGGCTCCTGTACGGCGGCGGCAAGCTGCGCGCGCAGGAACGCCGGAAGCTGGCGAGGGAAGCGCTCACGCTGGTCGGCCTGGCCGATCGCGCCGATCACCATCCGAATCAGCTTTCCGGCGGGCAGCAGCAGCGCGTTGCGATCGCGCGTGCGCTGGTGACGAATCCGTTGATCCTGCTGGCGGACGAACCCACGGGAAACATCGACACGCGCACGAGCATCGAGGTAATGGGCATCTTCCAGCGGCTGAATCGCGAGCGCGGCATCACGTGCTGGTCATCACGCACAACGCGACATCGCGGAATACGCCGACCGCATCATTACGTGCCGAGACGGACTCATCGTGTCGGATCATCCCGTCACAGAGCGCCGGCTCGCGGAAGAGGAGCTCAAGGCGCTCCCCGAAGAAGTCGTCGCTTAAGTCTTCTCGAGAAGTTCAGCGACGGTTTGCCCCGTCGCCGGATCCTGCAGGTCCGGAGCAATTTCGGCGAGCGGCTCGAGGACGAAGCGGCGCTCGCGGAAACGCGGGTGCGGCACGATCAGGCCAGGCTCGTCGAACGTGGCATCACCAAACAGCAAGAGGTCGAGATCCAGGCTGCGGGGAGCGTTCGGGTAGGGGCGCTCGCGGCCCCGCTCCTTCTCGATGGCCAGCAGCGTCTCGAGCAGGTCCCGCGCCGGCATCGCTGCCTGCCCGACCGCCGCGGCGTTCAAGAAAAGCGGCTGCGGACCCGTTGCACCCACGGAGATGGTTTCGCGGAAGCGTGACACGCGAAGATGGTCGAGACGATTCCTCAGCCTGGCAATGGCGAACTCGAGGTGGGCGGCGCGATCGTCGAGGTTACTGCCGAGACCGATCGCGGCAATGACCCAATTGCTCAATTACCCGATTACCCGATTCACGCGTCGTCTACTCAATCCACCGTGACGGGAGGACCTCGCCGTGAGACGGGCCGAGCGACGCGCCCCGACGACCCAGTAAATCCGTTCGCCCCGCCAGCTCCTGCTCGAAGAACCGCTTCTGCTTGAGCGTCTCGCCCAGCACCAGTCCGAGTAGCTGCACCTCGTCACGATTGACGATGTACTGGTAGGTGTTGTTGGCGTCGTATTGCCGGATCAGCCGCGCGCCGGCCTGATGCCGCAGCAGCGGTTCCAGTTTGTCGCGGTGAAATTCCTGCAGCAACGGCAGCAGTTCGGTCACGCGTTCTGCTTTTCCTTGCACGCGATGCAGACGCGGGTCCATGGGATCGCATTGAGCCGCGCGTCGGCGATCGGCTCGCCGCAGTCGCGACACACGCCGTAGGAGCCCTTGTCGATGCGCCCCAGCGCTTCTTCGATCGCCTGGAGAATCTTCGCGTCGGTCTGCTTCAGTCTGAGCTGGATATGGACTTCGTTATTGCCGCTCGCCTGATCCGCTATGTCGCCCTGGCGGGTGTTGTTTTCCATCGACGCCTGCAGCGGCTTGATGCCGCTGAGCCCGAGAATCTCGACCTTCTTCTTCAGCAGCGCATCTTTGTAGTTCTGCTCATCCATGGAATCTCGTTACTCCCTGCTCGATGCCTCGTACGGTGCCTGAGCAACCCTCAATGGTAACACTGCCAGCGCAGAAAGGTGTACCGGATGAGAAACAGGACAGTGGTGCCGCGGGCGGCGAGCGCACACTGCGGTTCGAGCTATTGCACGCGCGGGGATTCTACACAATGGCTCTACGCTCCTGGCAGGCCCACGAGCCTGAAGCCAGGAGCCTATTCCGCCCGCAGGGTCGCGAGGGGCTTGTTGCGAAGGACATCGAGACTGGAGAGCACGCCGACCACCGACACCAGAAGCGCGGTGAGCACGATGCCCGCCGCATGTTCGCCGGGGAACAGGCGCCACGGAATGTCGAGCGCGTAGCGGCTCACGCCCCAGGTCAGTCCGACCGCGCCGACCGAGCCTACGAGCCCGGCCAGGGCGCCGAGCACGCCGTACTCGAACAGCAGCATCCACGCGATCGTCCGCGTGGTTGCTCCGAGCGTCTTGAACACCGCGGCCTCGTAGACCCGCTGGTATTTCGTCATCGCGACGGCCCCCACGAGGATCAGCGCACCGCTGAACAGCACGAGTCCGCCGACGACAGAAATCGCGAGCGTCACTTTCTCCATCACGCCGCGAAGCTCGTCGAGAACCTCGCGGAAGTCGATGACCGACACGTTGGGAAACCGCGCCACGAGGTCGTGCTGGAACCGGCCGCGGGCCGCCGACTCCGCCGGGCCCTTGAGCGGCGACACGAACGTCTGCGGCGCATCGTCGAGCGCGCCCGGACGAAAGACGAACACGAAGCCGCCGTTCCGTGAATCGCGCCACTCGACATCGCGAACGCTCGTCACGCGCGCGGCGATGACGCGGCCGAGAATATCGAAGCGCATCGTATCGCCGACTTCGAGGCCGGACCGCTCGCGGGTTTCCCGCTCGACCGACACCTCCGCTTCCGCCGATGGGCTGTCCCAGAACCGACCCTCGAGGACGCGCTCATTCGCTTCGAGATGATCCCGATAGGTAATCGTGTATTCGCGTCCTATCCCGAGCTCCCGCACGTCCGCGATGTTCGCGGCTTGGATCCGCTTCCCGTCGATGCCGACGACGCGCGCACGCAGAACGGGCAGAAGCTGCGAGGCTCCGGCGCCGTTGGCGGGGTCGGCCATGAAGGCGCGGACGTCATCGGCCTGCGTCTTCTGAATATCGAGCAGGAACATGTCGGGCGAGTCTTCCGACATCTGGACTGAAAATTCGCCGAGCAGGCTGGCCTGCAGCGACCGGATGCCGACGATGAAGAAGGCGCCGAGGCCGACCGCAAGAAGAATCACGCGCGTCTGATTGCCTGGACGCGAGAGGTGCAGCACGGCATGACGCAGCGGGAACGATCGCGATTCGGCCAGCGGCGCGATCCCGGCGACGAGCGCGCGGCCCGCCGAGTGCAGTGCAAAGGCCAGGCCCGTGAAACCGGCGCACACGACGAGGCCGATTCGCAGCGACGCGGCCTGCCAGATCGTGACGGCCACGAGGGTCGCCGCCACCCCGCCAATCGCCGCCAGGCCGACCCAGTCGCGCGGTCGGGGTGTCGATTCCTCCCGCAGCAGCAGCGACGGCTTGATGAATCGGACGTGCAGCAGCGGCACAATCGAGAACAGCAGCGACACCAGCACGCCGATGCCGATGCCCTGCAGAGCCGCGCTCCATGTCACGCCGTAATGCGCCTCGGCCAGAAGCGACGAGGTGGGGCCGAGCGCGAGCGGAATGGCGCCCACCGCCAGGCGCGCGAGGAAGACGCCCAGCACACTGCCGGCAAGCCCGAGCGCCATCATCTGCAGGATGTAAATCGCGATCACCTCCCGGCTCCTCGCGCCGACACACTTCAACACCGCAATACTTCGAATCTTCTGCAGGATAAACACGCGCGTGACACTCGATACGGCGATGCCGCCCAGGATGACGATGATGAGGCCGACGAGACTCAGGTAATTCTCGGCGCGATCGAAGTTGCGGCCGATCTGATTCTCATTGGAGCGATACGACCTGGTGTTCGTAAACTCCCTCTGGAGATCCGTGCGCAGCGTCTCGACCAGATCGTCGATCCGGTCGTCTGGCACCTTGGCCAGCAGTCGGCGGGTGGCGCGGCTTCCCACTCCCAGCAGGCCAGTCGACGGCACATCGGCGAAATCGATGAACACGCGCGGCCCGAGGCTGAAATTGACGATGCCGCGTCCGGGCTCGCCCGCCACGACGCCGCGAATCGCGAACGTCGCCTGGCCGATGACGATGCCGTCCCCGACGCGCAGCCCAAGCGAAGTCAACACCTCCGGGCGCACGAGCGCACCGTGGTGCTCCACGAGCGCGTGGGAATAGGCCAGGCCGCCTTCGAGCGTCACGCTGCCGTAAAACGGGAACTCGCGCTGCACGGCTTTGAGCTCGACCATCCGGGCGACCGTGCGTGACTCGTCGACCGGCCTCACCATCGTTGGCGTCGAGATCGTTTCGGTACGGGCGATGGCGTTGGCTTCCGCCAGCCGACGATCGATGATGTCGTTCGCGGCCGGCGTCCAGTCGCGCGTCGTATTGATTGTGACGTCCGCCGCGACGAGCGCCCGCGCTTCGGTCCCCAGTACGGCGCGCACGCTGTGGATCACCGACCGCAGCGCGACGATCGCCGCCACGCCAACGGCGATGCAGATGAAAAAGAACAGCAATCGGCGCCAGGCGGCCCGAGTTTCCCGGACGGCCATCTGGAGGATGAATTTCATGCGGGCTTACTCTTCATCCATGTTCGACAACCTGACCGTCGCGCAGGGCCAGCCGGGCTTCGGCGATGGCCGCCAGTTCGGCGTCGTGCGTGACCAGGATGATGGTGGTCCCGCGTGCACGATGGATCTCGCGCAGCAGCTCCAGAATATGACGGCCGGTGGCGGTGTCGAGATTTCCTGTCGGTTCGTCGGCCAGCACGATCGCCGGGGCGTTGGCCAGCGCGCGGGCGAGCGCGACCCTCTGCTGTTCGCCACCTGAGAGCTGCGAGGGGTAATGATGCGCGCGCTCGGTCAACCCCACTTCCTGCAGCAACGCGTCAGTCCGGTGCCCCACGTCGGCCGATCCGGCGATCTCCATCGGCACGGCGATGTTCTCGTACGCCGTGAGCGACGGAATCAAGTGAAAAAACTGGAACACGAAGCCGATCTTTTCGCCGCGCAGACGCGCCAGCGTGTCTTCGTCGAGCCGGGTGATGTCCACGCCGTCGATGAGCACCGCGCCAGACGTCGGCGCGTCGAGGCCCGCGATGAGGCCAAGCAGCGTCGACTTGCCGCTGCCCGATGGCCCGACGATTGCGATGAACTGCCCATCTGGGATGTCCAAGCTCAGCGGATGCAGAATCGTGAGCGGCTGGTCACCGCTCTTGACGGTCTTCGAGACCTCACGCAGCCGAATCATGAACTGGGGATGCCTTTCCCCCGGCTCGCTGGCTCCCCGGCAGTCCTGGCAGCCTCCGCAGTCACGACGGGCTGGAGAACCTTCCACACCGTGTCCGCAACGAGGCGGTCCCCTTCAGCCGTCGGATGCATGCCATCACGCTGATTCAAGCGGTCGATCCCGGCCACTCCCTCGAGCAGAAACGGCACCAGCGCCAGATGGTATTGGTTCGCCAGCGCGGGATACACGTCGTGAAACGCCCTCGTGTACTCGTCGCCCAAGTTCGGCGGCGCCTCCATGCCCGCAAGAACGACCGTGACGCCGCGCGCCTGCGCCTGCCGGATGATGCGGGCGAGATTGTCTTTCAACTGCGAGACCGGAAGGCCGCGCAGCCCGTCGTTCGCGCCGAGCGCGAGGACGAGGACACGCACGTCGCCCTCGAGCGCCCAGTCGAGCCTCGACAAGCCGCCCGCGGATGTGTCGCCTGAAACACCCGCGTTGATCACGTGATACTTCAGATTCCCGGCATCCAGACGCCGCTGCAGAACAGCCGGGTACGCGTCTTCTGAGGGAAGACCGAGCCCCGCGGTCAGACTGTCGCCGAGGACGACGATACGTCGACTGCCCGGCGGCGGCGGCGCCGATTCCCGCGGGATCGCCGTCCGCGAGGCGGTCGGGGGCGTGGCCAGCCGTTCGCCGCGCTCCCGAGAATCGCACGCGACCATCGTCGCCGCGGCGGCAAGACACGTCGCGAGCCGAACGCCTGAAAACGTGTTGACTTGCATCTACAGCAGGTGAATCTGTTCGCGAAGCGCGGCGACCGCCTGTCCGAGCATCTGCCGGTGCGCAGCCGACGTTGCGAGACCCAGGTCGCTCTGCGCCCGCGAGAGCGCCAGTTCCAGCGTGAGGCGGCGCGCCTGTGCGTCACGTTCCTCCGCGGAGAACAGCCGCTTCGGCGACTTCGATCGCTCGGCTTCGGCCTGTTGAAATTCGACGTCCGTGCTTTCGAATCCCCGTGCCATCTGTATGTCTAGTCTATGCCAGGGGGATGCAGAGCGCGCAGCCGCCGGCCTCTGAGTGCTGGCGGCGCTGCGCAAACAGTTCGGCGGCCACTCGGTGAAGACGCGAGACGCCTGACTCAGCGGCGCGTTTGCCTTATACTCCCGGCGTGCCGTCTTCGTTGCCGCAGGCCGCCATTGCGCGAGTCGGCGCCGCGCTCGATCGCGGCCGTGGGGCTGCGGCTGCGCAGATCCTGGCCCCGGTCCTCAAGTCATCGACGCTGACTCGCGATGACGAGCTGGCGCTGCGGTCGATGCTCGCCGAGGCCTGGCTTCTCCAGGACGACCTCGA
This sequence comes from Vicinamibacterales bacterium, assembly GCA_965229885.1. Classification (GTDB taxonomy): domain Bacteria; phylum Acidobacteriota; class Vicinamibacteria; order Vicinamibacterales; family CAVVIG01; genus DATLLJ01. The sequence continues at coordinate 1,456,985 of CBDDJX010000003.1, read as the reverse complement.
CCAGGCGGCGGCGGCGCTCGGCCGTCCACCCGACACCTTCCGCGAAACCGTCCCGCCCGGGCGCCTCTCGACGCTGTGGCGGCTGCACGGGCGGCTGGCGTACGAGCGCGGCGATCAGTCACGCCCGAATGATCGCCTTCCGATGGTAGCCCGTCACCGTCACCGCCTCTGTGAGCACACGCCCCTTCTCCGTCCGCGAGGCCCCCACGTACCGGTCCCGCATCTGCGCCAAATACTCCGGCCTCGCCTGTGGTCCCACGCGGGTGCCCTCCTGTGGCACACCCGCTTGGGTAACACCCTTTAGGGCACGACGATCTTTCCTTCGGTAACACTTACCATGGCGCGATACGCCCTCTCGACACCCCTGCTGTCTGTGCCTCATAATCGAGGGATGTCTGTGATCAGACGCCTGTCGATCGTCGCTTTCGTCACCGCCATCCTGACCGTCCAGCCGACTGCGGACGAAGGCATGTGGACGTTCGACCACCCACCGACCGCAGCCATCCAGCAGCGATATGGGTTCACCGTCACGACCGACTGGCTCGATCATCTGCGGCTCTCGAGCGTGCGGTTCGACGACGGCGGCTCGGGATCGTTCGTCTCGGCCGATGGCCTGGTCCTGACGAACCATCATGTGGCGCTTGGCCAGCTCCAGAAGCTCTCGACGGAACAGAAGAATTACGTGGCTGACGGATTCGCCGCTTCGTCACGCGGTGAGGAGCTGAAGGCCGCCGACCTCGAGCTGAACGTCCTGGTGTCGTACGAAGAAGTCACGCCGCGGGTCGTCGCGGCGGCAGAGCGCGGCAACGGCGCGCAAGCAGCGCTCGACGCCCGCAGGGCCGAGATTGCGGCCATCGAGAAGGAAAGCCTCGATCGGACCGGCCTGCGTTCCGACATCGTCGCCCTGTATCAGGGCGCTCAGTACTGGCTCTATCGTTATAAGAAGTACACGGATGTGCGACTGGTGTTCGCGCCGGAACAGCAGATGGCCTTTTTCGGCGGCGATCCTGACAACTTCACGTATCCGCGCTACGACCTGGACTTTGCGATCTTCCGCGTCTACGAAAACGGCGCGCCGGTCCGCCCCGAGCACTTCCTCAAATGGAACGCGAAGGGCGCCGCCGACAACGAGCTGGTGTTCGTTTCCGGTCACCCCGCATCGACCGACCGCAACGACACGGTCGCCGAGCTCGAAACGCTCCGCGACGTCGTCTACCCCTTCAATATCCAGGTCGTGAAGCGGCGGATCAACGTGCTTCGCCAGTTCGCGGCGGGAAGCAGCGAACTGGCGCGTCAGGCCGCGAACATCACCTTCAGCCTCGAGAACGCGCTCAAGGCGTACACCGGTGAATACACCGGCCTGCTCGATCGGAAGATCATGGACAAGAAGTCGGCCGACGAGCGCGCGCTGCGCGCCGCCGTCGACCGCGATCCGGAGTGGCAGAAAAGCTACGCATCGGCGTGGGACGACATCGCGAGGGCCGAGACGGCGAATCGCCGGCTGTACCAGCAGCAGCGCTTCAGCCAGACCCGTGGCTCGGCGTTCGCGGGCATCGGCCTGACCATCGTCCGCTACGTGACGGAAATCAGGAAACGCGACGACCAGCGCCTCAACGGCTATCACGATTCGCAGCTGCCCTCGCTGCAGTTCTCGTTGCTCTCCCACGCGCCCGTCTATCCGGCGCTCGAGGAGGCGCTGTTCGCCGACGCGATGCAGGAATCGCTCGAAGAGCTGGGATCCGACGACGCGTTCGTCAAAGCGGTGCTGGCCGGTCGTTCACCGAAAGACGCAGCCACAGCCATCATCGGCGGCACCAAGCTCGCCGATCCGGCCGTTCGCAAGCGGTTGATCGACGGCGGCGGGGCCGCCCTCAGGCGATCAACCGACCCGCTCATCGTGATGGCGCGCGCTATCGATCCCATACTCCGCGGCATCACCAGGACGATTGAGAGCGAGGTGACGAGCGTGGAATCGGCCGCGCGCCAGAAGATCGGCCAGGCGCGGTTCGCGGTGTACGGCACATCGGTCTATCCTGACGCGACCTTCACCCTGCGACTGTCGTACGGGAAGGCCAGCGGGTACCCGATGAACGGCACGCGCGCGCCGTACAAGACGACCTTCGCGGGTCTGTACGATCGATCCGCGAGCTTCGACGGCAAGCCGCCGTTCGACCTGGCGCCGCGCTTCAAGGAAGGTCGCTCGAAGGTCGAGCTGTCGACGCCGCTCGATTTCGTGACGACGAACGACATCATCGGCGGCAATTCCGGATCGCCGATCGTCAACAAAGCCGGCGAGCTCGTCGGGCTGGTCTTCGACGGGAACATCGAGAGCCTCGTCGGTCGATTCGTGTACGACGAGACAGCCAATCGCACAATCGCCGTCCACAGTGGGGCCATCGTGCATGCGCTGCGGACCATCTACGGCGCCCTTGCCCTGGCCGACGAACTCGATCCGCCACGCTGAGACACCTTGAGCAGGCGGCTCGTGAGCAGACCTCGAGCAACTCCGCGGCGTCCGATCGCTTTGCCGGCGACGAACTCGATGTACCAGTTGGCCTGACAGTACGCCCTTCCAGAGCCTTATGGCCGGGACCTGCCGCCACCGTGAAATGTGCTATTTACGGCCGTGTTTGTTGAGTCTTTTTGGTGCCGGGGGTGGGAATCGAACCCACACGCTCCTTTCGGAACCCAGGATTTTAAGTCCTGTGCGTCTGCCAGTTCCGCCACCCCGGCCCAATTTTCAAGTACCTGCATGATGACATGTTAGGGTTTTTGCCGGAACGACCGGACACGCCCTTTCGCACGTTTTGTGGTACTTGCGCCATTTGCTGTTGATCAGGCCGCGGTTCGTTGATCGTGCGGGCACAGGAACGTCGGCAGCTCAGCTGTGCCAGTCTCTATGAGCTGGACGATCACGGGAATGCGCACGACCGCCACAAGAAGGCGTCGAGAGAGACCGCGCGCCGTGAAGATGTGGCTCCAGGTCAGTCGCGTGCTGACCACACCGGCCTGCATCGCTGGCGTCCTGGTCTCGCGCCCGAACTTCAATGCCCTGTGCGGCCGCACGAAATTGTAATGACAACGCAAGAGCTCAACGTGCCCGCGGAGCGGCTCTTCGCATCGGGCATGGCACGGCGATCGCCGGCGCAGGTACGCTGAGCCTTGACGAATGGTGAGGTTGAGGCGCTCGACGAACGACGTGTTCAGGGTCTCTGAATCCTCCGACTCCCACAACGCAGCCTTCAGTCGCGTCGCCGTGCCGATCTTCACGCGGCGCTCGACCCGGACGACACGATTGTTCCGCCGCGTCTTGAGCACTTGACCATAGACGCACGTTGACCCAAAGAGCACCCCAACCGCGCCGACGTAGTACTCGAAGCCATCGGTGGCGATCAGGGGACATCCGACGACTCGCCCCCGGCGAATGACGTCGCTGATGACGGCCCTGGCGTTGCGATCGGAGCGGCGCCCCAGGACGCTACCAGCCCACAAGCGGGACGATACCTCGATGGTCGCAAACAGCCAGCAGGTCTGGCTCTTCTTGCCGATGAACGTGCAGAGCTCATCAGCCTGCAGCTCAATGAGGTCGAAATCGCGCACCATCCGGTCGTTGAAGCGCCTTGCGGCCGTCGAGGCCCGCTCGAGCCAGCGCGCGACGGTGTTGCGGGAATGGCCCGTGACCCGGGCGGTCGCAGAAATGCTCACGCCTTCGACGCGTAAGCTTGCTACGTGGTCGAACTCCCGTCGGGTGCAGCGAAGCCCGCTGTACGCGGTCCCTGTGTTCGTGCTCAGCGTGCCCCGGCAGACTGTGCATCGGTACCGCCGCCGTCGACCGCCCTTCGTCGCGAACGAGCCGTAGCCCACGAGGTTGAGGCCCGGTTTTCCACGGTTATCGCACCCGGGCGTGCCGCACGCCACCCCGTCGATCTCGTTCATTGCTCAAGTGTATCGGCGGGCGAGTCCCCCACGATCTCCGGGGCTGGCCGATCAACAGCGAACGGCGCAAGCACCCGCTCGATTGCGAGTTGCATAGTCTCCAATCTAGAAGGCTACCGAGCCGAGTCTCAGCAGATTCGTCAAATAGGTAGCTGCGTGCGTCTTGGTTCTCTTGAAGTAGAACACTCGTCCCTGCCCATCCTCACCGACGTGATAGCAGTCCCATCGCTCCTGTCCCATCTCATTAAGCAGCTCGTCTACCCGTGAGAGATCAGCCTGCGCCACCTCAAGCGACGTGTATTCCATGGCCCAGAGCTCCCGGAGTTCCTCTGCCGACAGTTCGCGCAATTCGCCGGCTCTCCTTCGGGCGGCCTCAATGACCTCCTGCGCCTCCCCTCGTAAGTCACGCACCGGGGCCTCTTGACACCCAACAGAGAGCGCGGCCACAGAAACGGTGATCAGTGTAGTTCTCATTTCGATTTCACTCTCTGGTGTCGATGGTCCCCTACGATCTGCCCGATGCCGGAATGGTTCGGCCCAGCGAGGACCTTGTGCCTCCCGCTAGAACCGGGCGAGCCGCTCGGTGTCAGTGGCGAAGGTATCCGGTAGGACCTTCAGTGCATCCTCCCGCTTCTGCGCGGTGTGCGAGGCTCGCCAGACTCTGTCATACCCGCGCCGTGGCTGCTTGAACCTCGTACGGCCCGAGCTTGGCGCCGCCGACGAGAGTCATTCGCGCTAAACGGAATTATACAGCCGGCTTTCCAGTGGGACTGCCGCCCAGCTCGCAGGACATCGGTGCCCGATCCGAGGCGCGCACAAACTCGAACAGCAATTCACCCAGCCGCGGCACCCGCGGGTGCTTGCGCCATTCGCTGTTAATCACGCAGCCCTTCCGTGCTCGTGGGGGCATTGTCAAGTTGAGGCTCTGACTGGCAGAGTAGGCTGATGACGAGTCAGCCCCCCAGCTATCACGGCTATCGATTCCTGCCCGAGATCATCAGTCACGCCGTCTGGCTCTGCCACCGCTTTTGTCTCAGCTTCCGCGATGCCGAGGACCTGCTGGCTCAGCGCGGTGTCACGGTGACCTACGAGACGATTCGGCAGTGGTGTCAGACGTTCGGACTCGATTACGCACGGAGGTTGCGGCGTCAACGCAGTCGGATGGGTGACACGTGGTATCTGGACGAGCTGTTCGTGAATATTCAGGGCCGCCGTGAGTATCTCTGGCGGGCCGTCGACCAGGACGGTGACGTGATCGACATCCTCGTCCAGGCCCGGCGCAATCGATGGGCGGCCACGCGTTTCTTCCGGGAACTGTTGAAAGCGCAAGGCCGCGTACCGCTGCGTCTCATCACGGACAAGCTCCTCAGTTACGAGGCGGCACACCGCACCGTGATGCCGTCCGTAGTGCACAGTACTCGACAGTACGAGACCAATCGAGCGGAGGTGTCGCACCAGTCGACCCGCAAGCGCGAGGGCCAGATGCGACGGTTCAAGTCGGTCGGACACGCACAACGGTTCTTGTCGGTGCACGGGCTCGTTCAGAACCTCTTTCGTATGGGGCGCCACTTGCTCCGAGCTGGTCACTATCGATTACTGAGGACGCGATCGTTCAACGTTTGGGATGCGGTGGCGTGTGCCTGCTGAACGATGATAGAAACCGAGCCATCGAGAGAGTGTCACGCCCTCTTCTCGTCAACTTGACAGTGCCCCTATGATCGAACCATGAGGGAACCATCGCCCACCTATCGCGATCCCATGAGCCGCGCGGCGGTGCGACAGCTGGCCTGGCTGGGCGTCGCCGGAACAGCCGGCTTCATCGCGCTCATGGTGGCGCTCGCGTGGGCATCGTCGCTCACCGGCGGTGGCTCGAGTGCCAGGAGCGCAATCGATTTCGAGACGAAGACGATCACGACGTTCCTCAATAACGAACCGCCGCAACTCGATTCCACGCGGTCCACCGACGCGATCAGTTTTTTCGTCCTCGGACACGTCATGGAAGGGTTGTTGAAATATGATGCCAATAACCAGCTCGCCCCTGGGGTTGCCGAACGGTGGGACATCCGGCCAGAGGGCGCCACGTTCTGGCTACGCGAAGACGCGCGATGGAGCGACGGGAAACCGGTTACCGCGCACGACTTTGTCTTCGCGTGGCGGAACGTCGTAAACCCGGCCACTGCCTCCCAGTACGCATTCATCCTCTACTACGTGAAGAACGCGGAGGCCATCAACTCGAAACAGATGCCGCCGGACCGGCTTGGCGTCAGAGCCGTGAGCGACCGCGTGCTCGAGGTGGAGTTTGAACGTCCTGTCGCATTCTTCGACAAGCTGGTCGCGTTCGGACTCTACTACCCGATTCGGGAAGACTTCTACACGAGCCGCGACGGCCGCTACGGCGCCGATGCCGCCGACCTGATCTTCAACGGACCGTTCTCGATGACGCGCTGGGTCCATGGCGCGCACGTACGACTGGAGAAGAACCCACAGTACTGGAATCGGGACGCGATTCAGCTGAACGCGATCGACATGCCGTACGTCACATCCGACACAACGGCTGTCGTCAACCTGTTCAAGGACGGCTCCATCGTGTCGGCGGGACTCGGCAGCGAACAGCTCGACGAAGCCATGAAGCTTCGGTGGAACGTCGGTCGATACGACGACGGTTCGCTCTGGTACCTGGACTTCAACTTCCGTCCCGAGCGGGTCACAGGTAACCGTCACCTTCGCAAGGCGCTGCAGCTCGTCAACGATCCAAGCGAACTCGTCAACAAGGTCATCGCGATCCCTGGGAATCGGCCCGCCGTATCCCTTTTCCCGGCGTGGCTGACTGGTGTCAAGGATCTGTTTCGCCAGGAGTACCCTCCGCCCACGATCACTCCGGACCTAGCGCAGGCCCGCGAGCATCTCGAGCTCGCCAAGCGGGAGCTTGGCCTCAGCGACATCCCACCGCTTGTGCTCCTGACGGACGATTCACCGGGCGCCAACAAGCAAGCGGAGTATTTCCAGAGCCTGTTCATGCGAACCCTGGGCATTGAACTCAGGATCGACAAGCAGATTTTCAAACAGCGGCTACAGAAGACGAGCGTCGGTGACTTTGATATGGTCTCGGCCGGCTGGGGGCCAGACTTTTCAGACCCTCTCACCTATGGGGACCTGTACGCCTCGTGGAACGGCAACAACCGAGGCCTCTACAACAACCCCGAGCTCGACGATCAGGTGCGGATTTCGCAGAGCTCTCTCGACCCTCGTACCCGGATGGATGCGTTCGGCGAGATCCAGCGCATCATGATCGAGGACGCGGTGCATCTGCCGAACTACGAACGCGGCCGCGTCTACGTGCAGGTCCCAGAACTCAAAGGGGTCGTGCGCCGAGCCGTTGGAACCGACCCAGACTACACCAACGCGTACCTCGTCGAGAATCCGTAGCGCACCAGTGCTGGTCTATACCTTCAAGCGCATCATCCAGGGCATCGTCACGGTCTGGTTCATCGCGACCGCGACCTTCATCGCGATGCACTCGGTGCCGGGCGACCCGCTCGCTGGTCAGAAAGCCACGACGGAACAAATCCAGCGCAATCTGCAGGAGCGCTACGGGCTCGACCGACCGGTGACAGAACAGTACGTCGTCTTTCTCGGAAACATGCTCCGCGGCGATTTCGGCATCTCCTTCACCCAGGAGAACCGCAGCGTCAACGACATCATTCGCGAGAGCTTCCCGGTCTCTGCCACGCTCGGCATCCTGGCTGTGGCATTCGCTGCGTTCGGCGGCGTGCTCTGGGGCGCGCTGACCGCGATTTACCGCAACCGTCTCCCTGACCTCGTCATCACGTTTCTGGTCATTCTCGGCATCTCGGTGCCGAGCTTCGTAGTCGCCGCGCTGGGTCAACTCGCGCTCGTCGACATCAATGCCTGGCTGGGTTTCTCGCTCCTCCCTGTGGCCGGCTGGGGCTCGATCCGCCACATGATCGTACCGTCGATGGTCCTGGGGCTCGGCACCATGGCCTACCTCACACGGCTGATGCGCTCGTCGATGCTCGAAATCACGGGCTCCGATTTCATCCGAACCGCCAGAGCCAAGGGCCTGCCGCCGACACGTATCTTCCTGAGGCACCAGCTCCGCAACGCGGTCCTGCCGGTCGTCACAGTGCTTGGGCCGGCGATTGCCGCGATCACCACGGGGGGCTTCGTCGTGGAACTGGTGTTCGCCATCCCAGGGCTCGGCCGCAGTTTCGTCCAGTCAGTGCAGCAGCTCGACTACACGGTGATCATGGGCACCACGGTCTTCTACGGCGGGTTCCTGGTCTTCATGGTCATCGTAGTGGATCTGCTGTACGGCTTGATCGACCCGCGCGTGAGGCTTGAGTGAGAGTCAGACGATGAGCGCAGTCGAGGAATTCGCGCCTTCTGACTTCGAGCCGGCCATCGTCGAGCGCCAGGTCCGTGCCATCTCGCGCCCGTCGCTGTCGTACTGGCAGGACGCTGTGCGCCGCCTCAAAGGCAACTGGCGCGCGACGGCGTCCCTCGGCATCATCATCGGCCTCACCGCGTTTGCGCTGGCGGGCCCCTCAGTGTGGCGCGTGGACCCGGCCGCCCAGGACGTCAACCAGATCAGTCAGCCACCATCGCTCCCCACCACGGCGCTAATGGTCGAGCCCAGCACTCCATGGGCGGGCGTCACGGCGGAGCCCACCCAGTCGGGCCCGGTCGTCACCAACCTGCACCTGGCGGAACCGGCGACCACCCAGACCATTCGGCTGGTGTGGGAGCCGGTCGTCGGCGCGAGCGGTTACGTGATTTACCGCAGCGTCTACGACCCGGCACCAGACCGGGCGCTTGGTCTTCCACTTGGTGATGTGCTCGGGGCGAACCGTGTGAGTTACGAGGACCGGCTGGATCTTGGACCGGAGCGCTACTGGTATTCGGTCGTCGTCCTCGACGCAAACCACGCAGAGCAGAACGAGTATGCAACCCTCGTCGTCGATACCGTCCGCACGGTCTCCGCGGATGAAGCGCTGGCGCTCGGTTGGGCGTCGGAAGCCACGGCGCTCAATGTCGGCGACGAACTCACACTGCCCTTTCATCCCCTTGGCACCGACTACCTGGGCCGCGACATGCTGGCGCGGCTGGCGTCCGGGGCGCGGGTCTCGCTCTTCATCGGCGTTGTCTCACCGCTCCTGTTCGTACTGATCGGGATCATCTACGGCAGCGTGGCGGGATTCCTTGGCGGACGGGTCGATCAACTCCTCATGCGCTTCGCGGAGTTCGTGATTGCACTGCCGTTTCTCCTCTTCATGATCCTCTTCAAGATCGCCTTCGGCATCGGACCGGGAGAGAGCGGGGTCTTTCCCATGCTCGTGGCGCTGGTCATCCTTGGCTGGCCGGCCACGGCCAGGCTCGTGCGAGGACAGATCCTGCAGATTCGCCAGGAGGGTTACGTCTCAGCGTCACAGCTGCTTGGCGCGAGGACCGGCTACCTCGTGTTCCGCCACATGATTCCCAATACGTTGGGCGTGATCCTCGTCACGCTCACGTTCGCCGTCCCAAGCGCCATCTTCACCGAGGCGTTTCTCTCGTTCATCGGCATGGGCGTCGCGCCGCCGACCGCGTCATGGGGCAGCATGGCCAACGAGGGTATCCGCACGATGCTTTCGCACCCGCACGAGCTGATCTTTCCGGCGGCCTTCATCAGCGTGACGGTGCTGGCCTTCAACCTGCTCGGCGACGGGCTTCGCGACGCGCTCGACGTGCGCATGCGAGGACGAGAATGACCGGCTCGCCTTCCCTCGATGCGTCGCCGATTCTCGACGTGGCTGACCTCCACGTCGAGTTCGACACCTACGGCGGGGTCGTCAAAGCGGTGCGCGGCGCAAGCTTCAGTGTCCATGCGGGGAAAACGCTAGCGATCGTCGGAGAGTCGGGCTGCGGCAAGTCGGTGTCCGTGCAGAGCATCTTGGGCCTGACGCCGATGCCGCCAGGCCGCATCACGAGCGGCACGGCGCTGCTCGACGGCGTGGACGTGATCCGGCAGAAGATCGTCAACGGTAAGGACATCCGCGGCAACCGTGTGGGGATGATCTTTCAGGACCCGATGAGCGCGCTCAACCCGACGATGAGGGTGGGCGATCAGATCGCGGAGACGCTACAGGTGCATCGCGGGTATTCCAAGCGGCAGGCCTTCGACCACGCCGTCGAAGTGCTGGCGCAGGCCAACATCCCGGAGGCGGAGAAGCGCGCCAGGCAGTATCCCTTCGTATTTTCCGGCGGCATGTTGCAGCGAGCCATGATCGCCATGGCCATTGCGTGCGAGCCGGCCGTGCTCATCGCGGACGAGCCGACCACAGCGCTCGACGTCACGATCCAGGCGCAGATCCTGGACCTGCTCAAAGAACTGCAGGCCAAGAACGGCATGGCCATCGTGCTCATCACCCACGATCTCGGCGTGGTCGCGCGCATGGCCGATGACGTTTCGGTCATGTATGCCGGCGAGATCATCGAGAAAGGGAGCGTAGACGATGTGTTCTACCGAGCGGCACATCCCTACACGCTTGGGCTCAAGGGGGCGATGCCGAGCAGCACGACATCGAAAGCCGTGGGCCTGACGCCGATCGAAGGTACGCCGCCGGACCTATTCGCTCCGCCGGCGGGCTGCGGCTACTTCGCCCGTTGCCCGCACGCGATGCGTCTTTGTGGGCCCACACATCCGACTCGCTTCGACGTTGGGCCCCGGCACGACGCTATGTGCTGGCTGCACCACCCTGACGCACCGAACGCGGCGCCTGATCTCTACCGCCGAGGCCGCGCGTGATTCCGCTGATTGACGCCCGAGGCGTCACGAAGCACTTTCGAATTGCCCGCGGGCAGACCGTTCACGCCGTGGACGACGTGTCGCTGTCGATCGCCGAAAAGGAGATCGTGGGCCTCGTGGGCGAGAGCGGGTCGGGCAAGTCCACTTTTGGCAAGACACTGGTGGGCCTGCACGCCAAAACGGCCGGCGAAGTGTACCTGGAAGGCGAAAAGCTACCGCAGCGCTACGAGCCTGCAGACTTCCAGCGTTACGCGCGCCGGATGCAGATGATCTTCCAGGATCCCTACTCGAGCCTGAACCCCAGGATGACGGTAGGAGAGATCATCGGCGAAGGCGTGCGGCTACAGGCTGGTACGAGCAGCACCGCGGTTCGCGACGAGGTGGACGGATGGCTCGAGCGCGTCGGCCTCGAGCGCGGATACGCCGCCCGCTATCCGCACGAGCTATCCGGCGGCCAACGGCAGCGGGTTGGGATCGCACGGGCGCTGATCCTGAAGCCGACGTTCGTCGTCTGCGACGAACCGATCTCGGCGCTCGATGTCTCGGTGCAGGCGCAGATCGTGCGTCTACTCGGCGAGCTCAAGGCCTCGCTGGGTCTGACGTTGCTATTCATCGCCCACGATCTCTCGATGGTGCGGTACCTGTCAGACCGCATGGCCGTCATGTACCTGGGCTCCCTTGTAGAGATCGGCCCGAGCGAAGAGGTGTACGCGAGGCCGCTGCACCCCTACACGCAGATGCTCGTCGCCTCGAATCCCGAGCCCGATCCGCGCTCGGAGCGCGACCGCGCCACCATCCCGATTACCGGCGAGATTGCCTCGCCCATCAATATTGGCGCCGGCTGCCGCTTCGCCTCCCGGTGCCCGCAGGTCATGGACGTGTGCCGGAGCGTGACGCCGGAGTGGCGCGCCGCGGCCGACACCGGGCCCGATCGCTTCGTCGCCTGCCACCTGTACGAGCCGGCCGGCACCGCGACAAGACGTTAACGCGACATTCACAAGTGCGTCGTCGTAAGGTGCGATTAATGGGCCGAGCACTCATGCGGCTTTTTGATGGTAGAAACTGAGGAGTCCGCCGAGACGCTGCCGCCGCTGAACGTCGGCGTCCTGGCGTACCGGAGGTGGCGCGCGTTGCAGGAGCTGGTCCTCGAGTCCCTGGTGGTTTCTCTCGCGATGGTAGTGCTCGACGTACTCGTGGACGATGAGGCGTAAGTGACCCTCGCCGAGCGGCACGACGCGAGTGAGACACTCCTCTTTAATCGACCGCACGAACCGCTCGGCATAGGCGTTGAGATTCGGACTCTTGGGCGGCAGCCGAATCGGCTGGACGCCAGCGCTCGTGAGGATCTCAGCAAAGACACGCGTGAACAGGGGATCTCGATCGTGAATCAGCTGGCGCGCAGTCCGCAGGAAGCCGTCGATGCTGTCGGTCAGATTACGGGCCATCTGCTCCATCCACGTCCCGCACGGCTGCGGGTGAATTCCTGCGATGGTCACTCGACGAGTCTTCAGCTCGATCACGAAGAAGACGAGGCACCGCCTGAGACCCGCCAGTGTGAGCACCTCCACCGTGAACAGATCGCAGGCCGCCAGCCCCTCCCAATGCGCCTGCAAGAACGTCTTCCACGGCGTTCGTCGGGCCCGCTCGGGAGCCGGGTCGACCCCGTGGTCGCGCAGGATCCGCTTCACCGTGTTCCGGGCGATGTCGTGGCCGAGGTTGGCGAGTGCGCCGCGGATCCGCGTGTAGCCCCACGTCGGATTCTCGCCCGCCATCCACACCACGAGCTCGGCGATCTCCCGAGGCGTCATCGGTCGGCCTCGACTTCTGCGGGGGCTCCCGTCGTACTTCCTGGCGATCAGTCGCCGGTACCAGCGAAGAATCGTGTCAGGCGTGACGATGCCGGCAACCTGCGTCAAGGCCCGCCGTCCGAGTTGCTGCCCTCGCACCGCGAGGCGACGGCGCTGCGCGTCGGTCAGGCGAAGCGGACGCGGGCCCAGGTGCTCCCGCAGGATCCGATTTTCCTCCCGGAGATACTCAATCAGATCTTCTTGGTGGCAGTTGACCCAGCCAGCGACGGTGAGCACGAGGAATTGCAGAGCGTCGGGCATGACGGAGGCTACTTGAGAACCGCCGCCAGACCGGCCTTGTTTCGGCGATTCGCTACCCTCGGCCGCTTTGTTGCACTATGCGGGAGGACGTAGTTCGGGTCAGCTAGCTTCTCGTCAACTCGACAGTGCCCCGCTCATGATTGGCATCTCCGTTTACATCCTCAGCTTCAGTGCGGCGCTTGGCATCGCTGGATTGTCGTTCTTCGCATTCGTTCGTCCTGGCGTCGAGTTCTGGCCACCGCCGAATGCTGAATGTTGGCAATATCGGACCTTCCGAACTTTGTTCCGGGTGTTTTTCGGAGGATTGCTCACCCTATCATTCCTGGATTTTGGCGGACCTAGATCATTCGCTTGGCAGTATGTCACCGGCATCCCTTTGGTGATGGTGGGTTTCGGCTTTGCGCTTTACTGGACCGACTATCTCGATTGGCGCAATGCGTTCGGGGAAGCCCAGGGATTGAAGACTGAGGGCGTCTATCGGTGGAGCCGCAACCCGATTTATGTCGTTTCCATCATCGGCATGATCGGCTGGGGACTCATTGTCCAATCATCGCGGGTGAACTCGCTGCTGACCGCGTGGACGCTCCTCTACATCGGTGCGCCGTTTCTGGAAGAGCCGTGGCTGACAAAGAAGTACGGACGGGACTTCGAGGAATACAAGGCTCACGTTCCACGGTTTTTCCGTCTCTGAGGACCGCGTAGTGTCCCATCGATCAGCCGAGCACCTTCCAAGTCGTGGCGACAGCTGCTTTCGCTACTTGATCGCTAGGAAGTACCGACCGACACAACGCTGATTTCGGTGCAAAATCGGTCGGCCGATTAATGGAACACTACGGGCGGACACTGGCTCGAACGCGAAGATGGTATCGATGCGCACGCCCCTACCAAGCACTCCCCTCTTGTAGTGGGTCACCGTGTAGCTGCGATTCCGCTCGAACGACGTGATCTCCATGGTCGCGTCGACGACGCGTGCGCGATCGTCAGCTACTTCGCGTTCGTCAACCGCATTGCCGACGGCTTGGGTGTGGCCCTGGAGGCCGAGCGATCCGTTACTCGTTCGTGATCTGGGGAGAGATGCTGGCCTCGCGGATCTTCAGGAACGCTTCCGTCCACGCGTCGTGCGCCGGCGCCTTCGCGTACCGATCCGCGGCCGCCTGATCCTCGAACTCGATCACGAATGCGTCGTGATAGCCCTCAGGCTGCACGCGCAGGGCCTTGGTCCAGACGTTCTTCATACCGGGAATCTTCGCGGCCATCTCCTTCACCCCGTTGAGCGCCTGCTGCTTGTCGACGGCGGAGACGCCTTCCTTCCACTGGATGATCGAGACATGGATGATGGTCTTCGGCGCACCGAAAAGGTTCTGCGCTGCGAGCCACGTGGCCGACGCGCTGAGCGCCATCAACACCACGACGAAACCGACGCGAATCAATTGCTTCATCAAAACCCCTCCTCAAGGAGTATATAGCCCCAAGCGTAAATTTCGCTATCGGTTCATCAGTCCACTTTCTGAATCGTACCGGGAATCCCGGAGGGTGAGTTAGTTGAGTCAGGCCACCTTAACCTGCTCATAGTAGTGCGCGTCGAATGCCGCAGGCGGCACGTAGCCGACGGGCTCGAGCAACCGGCGGTTGTTGAACCAATCCACCCACGCCAGCGTCGCGAATTCCACCCGCGCCAGATGCGGCCACGGACCTTGCCGTCGAATCACCTCCGTCTTGAGGAGCCCAATCACCGACTCGGCGAGGGCATTGTCATAGGAGTCGCCTCGGCTGCCGACCGACGGCGCGATGCCGGCGTCGGCGAGCCGGTCGGTGTACCGCATCGACAGATACTGCGTACCCCGGTCGCTGTGATGCACCAGACCGCTGACGCGATCCGCGCCACGTTCGCATACCGCTTATTCGAGCGCATCGAGCACGAAGTCCGTCCGCAGCGACGCCGACACGCGCCCGCCGACGATGCGCCGCGAGAAGACAGCGATCACGAACGCGACATACACGAAGCCTTTCCACGTGGCGACGTAGGGGAAGTCGGAGACCCAGAGGCTGGTTGGGCCGCGGCGCGGTGAACTGGCGGTCGACCAAAGCCGGGGGACGCACGCCGGCGGTCGCAGCGGCGGGCGTCGTGACCCATGCGCGGCCGCGGACCGCGCCGGCCAAGCCCATCGCCCCCATCAGCCGCTCGACCATACAGCGCGCGACGTCGACGTCTTCGCGGCCGAGCTGCTGCCAGACCTTCCGCGGTCCGTATGCCTGCCAATTCGCGTCCCAGACCCGCTGGATGGCGATCCGCAAGTCGTCGTCGCGCTTGGCGCGCGCCGGCCGCGGCGGCGGGTTCACCTGCCGGGCGTGGTGCAGAAAATACGTCGAGGGGGCGATCGGCAACACCGCGCAGATCGGCTCAACCCCCTACGTGGCCCGGTGGTCATCCACAAACTGGACCATTACTTCACTCGGCGGTCGCGCGCCGCCTGGGCAAAATATGCGGAGGCCTTCCGCAAGATCTCATTCGCGCGTCTCAATTCGCGATTGTCGCGTTCCCGTTCCTTCAGGCGCTGGCGCTCGTCGGTCGTCAGGCCGCCCCGCTGGCCCGTCTCGCGTTCGGCCTGGCGCACCCAATTCCGCAGCGTCTCACCGGTGCAGCCGAACTTGCTCGCGATCGCCGTGATCGCGGCCCACTGCGACGGATGCTCGGGACCATGCGCGCGGACCATCCGAATGGCCCGCTCTCGTGCCTCAGCTGAATACTTCCTCGGTCGTGCCATGGGCTCCATCCTCTCAAGCAATGAGCCCTCCGACGAACCCGGTACGATTCACTCGGGCTCGTGTCGCTATTGCGCGGACTCGATGACGACAAGGACATCACCGTGATTTTCGGCGTGGGCGACGTCAACAAGGCTAAGGCTCTTCTCTCGTCCGACGACCTCAAGCAGGCGATGAAGGACGCTGGCGTGGTGGCGTCGTCGCTGAATATCTACTTCGGTCGGTCGGCCTGATGTTTTCAAACTGAGACACTACCAGCTGGCACCTCAACTTGACTGTGCCCTCCTTATGGTTCGAGCACCAGGCGCAGGCTACGCGACTTCTGGCTTGCCACATAGATTCACCAACGCCCATCGCCGTCACCTACGAGACGATTCGGCAGTGGTGTCAGGGTACAATGTCTCCCAGACCCATATGCGACAAGCCTGGGAGGCACCTACCATGAAGCTGTTCATCTCCGTAGCCGCCGTGCTGGCTGTACTTCTCGCGCGCAACCTCGCTCCAGCCCAGAGTCCGACCGCCATGACCGTGGTCCGCGACCCCGGCTGCGGCTGCTGCATGAATTGGGTCACGCATCTGCGGCGCGCGGGCTTCACGGTGACCGTCACCGAGTCGGCGAGCCGGCTGCGCGATACGAGGGTCCCCGCGGAAGCGCGGTCGTGCCACACCGGCTCGATCGGGGGCTATCTCATCGAAGGGCACGTCCCCGCCGCCGACATCAAGAAGCTGCTGATCGAGCAGCCGGCGATCGCGGGGCTCGCGGTGCCGGGCATGCCCGTGGGCTCGCCGGGGATGGAGCAGGGCGGTCGTACCGTTCCCTACTCCGTGATGGCGTTCGACAAGGCCGGCAAGATGACGGTCCACTCTTCGCACGGGGGACGATAGCCGACATTAGGACGGGGGTGGTGCTTGCGCCACTAAGTGTTGGTAGCGCGACGTTAAGACGTTGACGGTGCAGTAAATTACAGCCAAATGGCGCTTGTGACCTGTGTTGTGTACCGAATGTGGCGCAAGCGCATTTCTTGCAAGGGGATACGTTCACATCACCAACAGTTGACGGCGCAAGCACCCCGTTTGGTGCCAAATCGGTGTTCATCTAAGCTAGAATACCTGCCGAGCCTCGGCCGTTCCGCTTCACCATCGCCGCCGACCTGGGCTACGCTGCTGCTCTTTTGATCGATCGCCTTCCCTTGAGCCAGATTGTGACCAAACACCATATACGCTTTCCCTCGACCAACACACAGGACCTCGCGCAGGACGAGGCCTACTTCACGGTTGTCGACCCCCGAACGGCGTGGAGACCGAATTGCGCTTCCACGACTACGACGCGCTCTACAACCGACCAGGGCTGTACGAGCAGCTGTTCTACGATCGGCTGAAATGCGTTTCGCCGAGAAAGGTCGTCGAGATTCTGCGCTATGCGATGAGCGGTGAGCCAGGGCTGTTCAACGAATTGCGCGTGCTCGATCTCGGCGCCGGCAACGGCATGGTTGGCGAGGAGCTACAGAAGCAGGGCGTCGCACGCATGGTCGGCGTGGACATCTCGGCCGCCGCCGCCATAGCGGTGGAGCGCGATCGGCCCGGGACGTACGACCAGTACTGCGCGTTGGATATGTCGGGCATGACCCCCACTCAGCGCGATGAACTCGTGGCCTGGCGCTTCAACTGCCTGATCTCGGTGGCTGCGCTCGGCTTCGGCGACATCCCCGTACGCGTGTTCGCCGAGGCGTTCAACCTCATCGAGGACGGTGGCTGGGTCGTGTTCAACATCAAAGAGACCTTCCTTGACAACCGCGACGCGAGCGGGTTCTCGGTCTTCATCAAGAACCTGATCTTGAGCGAGTACCTCGACATCTATCACATGGAGCGCTACCGACATCGCCTGTCGATCAACGGCCGGCCGCTTTATTACTTCGGCGTCGCCTGCCGCAAGACCGGCGCGATTCCAGCGTCGATGGTGAACGCGCGCTAGCGCAGGTGCGCGCCCGATCAGCGGTACAGGCCCTGTCAAGTTGACGAGAAGAGGGCGTGACACTCTCTCGATGGCTCGGTTTCTATCATCGTTCAGCAGACACACGTCACCGCATCCCAAACGTTGAACGACGCGGTCTCAGTAATCGATAGTGACCAGCTCGGAGCAAGTGGTGCCCCATACGGAAGAGGTTCTGGACGAGCCCGTGCACCGACAAGAACCGTTGCGCGTGTCCGACCGACTTGAACCGTCGCATCTGGCCCTCGCGCTGGCGGGTCGACTGGTGCGACACCTCCGCTCGATTGGTCTCGTACTGCCGAGTACTGTGCACTACGGACGGCATCACGGTGCGGTGTGCCGCCCCGTAACTGAGGAGCTTGTCTGTGAATCGTACCGGGAATCCCGGAGGGTGAGTTAGTTGAGTCAGGCCACCTTAACCTGCTCATAGTAGTGCGCGTCGAATGCCGCAGGCGGCACGTAGCCGACGGGCTCGAGCAACCGGCGGTTGTTGAACCAATCCACCCACGCCAGCGTCGCGAATTCCACCCGCGCCAGATGCGGCCACGGACCTTGCCGTCGAATCACCTCCGTCTTGAGGAGCCCAATCACCGACTCGGCGAGGGCATTGTCATAGGAGTCGCCTCGGCTGCCGACCGACGGCGCGATGCCGGCGTCGGCGAGCCGGTCGGTGTACCGCATCGACAGATACTGCGTACCCCGGTCGCTGTGATGCGCCAGGCCGCTGACGCGATCCGCGCCACGTTCGCACACCGCTTATTCGAGCGCATCGAGCACGAAGTCCGTCCGCAGCGACGCCGACACGCGCCCGCCGACGATGCGCCGCGAGAAGACAGCGATCACGAACGCGACATACACGAAGCCTTTCCACGTGGCGACGTAGGGGAAGTCGGAGACCCAGAGGCTGGTTGGGCCGCGGCGCGGTGAACTGGCGGTCGACCAAAGCCGGGGGACGCACGCCGGCGGTCGCAGCGGCGGGCGTCGTGACCCATGCGCGGCCGCGGACCGCGCCGGCCAAGCCCATCGCCCCCATCAGCCGCTCGACCATACAGCGCGCGACGTCGACGTCTTCGCGGCCGAGCTGCTGCCAGACCTTCCGCGGTCCGTATGCCTGCCAATTCGCGTCCCAGACCCGCTGGATGGCGATCCGCAAGTCGTCGTCGCGCTTGGCGCGCGCCGGCCGCGGCGGCGGGTTCACCTGCCGGGCGTGGTGCAGAAAATACGTCGAGGGGGCGATCGGCAACACCGCGCAGATCGGCTCAACCCCCTACGTGGCCCGGTGGTCATCCACAAACTGGACCATTACTTCACTCGGCGGTCGCGCGCCGCCTGGGCAAAATATGCGGAGGCCTTCCGCAAGATCTCATTCGCGCGTCTCAATTCGCGATTGTCGCGTTCCCGTTCCTTCAGGCGCTGGCGCTCGTCGGTCGTCAGGCCGCCCCGCTGGCCCGTCTCGCGTTCGGCCTGGCGCACCCAATTCCGCAGCGTCTCGCCGGTGCAGCCGAACTTGCTCGCGATCGCCGTGATCGCGGCCCACTGCGACGGATGCTCGGAACCATGCGCGCGGACCATCCGAATGGCCCGCTCTCGTGCCTCAGCTGAATACTTCCTCGGTCGTGCCATGGGCTCCATCCTCTCAAGCAATGAGCCCTCCGACGAACCCGGTCCGATTCACGGACCGAATCAGTCCGCGTTCGAGCAGATGTTGAAGCAGATGACGGGGGTGCCTGCGTAGTTGGCTGACCTTCGCAAAAACCGGTGCGGCGCTCTCCGGAACTACGGGCGTGATGAGCGGGATTGCTGGCGGTCAGACGGGGCGAGCTGCGTTCGCTCGTGCGCGTGACTGCGGCGCTTGACCTGCAACGCGCGAAGCCGACAACGTCACGTCAGGCTGCGCGTCGTTCATAGCGATGGTGCAGTCCGCCGACTTCCGGGAACGCGATCACGCCCCCTTCCGTGGCGGCCTGCACGCGTCGCGGCGTCGGCGCGTCCTTCGCCAGAGACAGATGCGTGCGCGACCCCGTACGGTCAAATAATCCAAATGTGTTCTCGCAGAGCAGGATCCGGGTCACCGGCCCAGCCTGGATCGGTCAGTCGAGGCCGTGGATACTGACGGGCGTTCTCTCTGACCAAGCCCAGTATTCTTGAGCGGCGATGAACTGGAAGACCATGTTGGCGTACGTCACCGGCTCGGTCGACGAGGAACTCCTCCGGCGCAGCGAGTATCTCGTCGTGGAGAACCGCATCCTCCGGGCACAGATTCCTGGCCGATTGAAGCTGACCGACGGCGAACGCCGGACCCTGGCTCAGATCCGCGCGAAACCTCACGATGGCAGACGACGGGTTCCTCGTCGGCCATCGGTATCTGATTCACGACCGCGACGGTAAATACTGTCCGGCATTCGACACCACACTCATGGACGGTGGCGTGACGCCCGTGCGATTGCCGCCCCGCAGCCCGAACCTGAATCCGCACGCGGAGCGCTGGGTGCGGTCAGTCAAAGACGAGTGCCTCTCGAAGCTGATTCTCTTCGGCGCGCCGGCGCTACGCACCGCGTTACGTGCGTACGTCGCGCACTTCCACGGCGAGCGCAATCACCAAGGCAAGGACAACCTCTTGCTCTTCCGCAGGACGAGGTCCGCACGACCGGCCCGATGCTTTGCCGCGAACGGCTCGGGGGACTGCTGAAGTTCTACCATCGGGCAGCCGCATGAGTTTCTTGACCACACGGGTTTCGCGCTGTCGGCAGCGTACGGGATTCTCGGCGTCATCGCCCTGCGGCTGCGCGTGGTGGTCCAGCATTAGAACGCTGAGCCGGATCGGCGGGTAGGGATCGTCAACCCAATAGACGATCCACGACTAGAGCGTTTTCTGATTGTACGTAGTACGACGCCGTGGTACTTCTCCCGTGGGAGGTGCAATGGCGCCGTACTCAACGGATCTGTGGAAACGCGTGCTGCGGGCGTGGGATGTGGGGCTGGACGCGACGGCGGTGCGGAGAAGTACGAGGTGAGTCGCGCGTGGGATGGTCGATCGCGTGAAGAAGGCGGCCTTTTGCCGGCCTTCTCCACGCGTTGGCGAGGCGATCGCGATAGCTCTACTGCCGGGCGCCGTCGGTCGACGACGCGGGCGCCTTCGTCAATTCGAGGGCGTTCTTGTCCACCGTGACATCCCGGAATGGCGTGAACATCTCATCCCAAGACTGCTCGGACCAGTAGACCTCCTTGTGAGGCTCGGAGTTGTTCCTGTTCCTCGTGGAGTTGTCGTAGGATCCAACCGCCTTGATCGTGCTGCCGGCCGGTATCTTGAGCGGCTCCTTCAAATCGTAGAAGATCTGCCAATTGAAGTCGTAGTTCAGGTTGGCCAGCAGGATCTGCTCCCGGCCATCGGGAAACGTCACTACGAATGTCATTTCATGACCGCGCAGATGCATGTGCGGCCACACGGTGTACAACGTCACGTCGTCTTGATACGCCGAGATCTCCGTCAACGAAAAGTCGGCCGTATGCGGCGGAATCACCGGCACGGCGGGGTCGCGACCGCCCGTCCCTGCCACCCCTCCAGGAGCTGGCACCGGCGTGACGTTGTCGTCCACCAACTCCCTCCCCTGGGCAATCCTGAGGCGGCCGCCGACCTGGCCTCCACCGATTTCGTTTTTCGGGTCTTTCTGAAACCACAGACCCACCTTCGTTTTGTCCGCGAACGGCTTGCCGATCATGGTGTAGTGCGCGCCCCACACAATGACCCCTTCCTTGGGCATGCGTCGAAATGCACCATCCCGATATTGCCTGAAGTTGCCTCCGGGAACGTAACAACAAAAGGAGAACCTATCTCCTTGATCCTCTGCCGCGCCTTCCGCGCCGGTCAAGGAGTTGGCACCATCCGCCAGCTTACCGGTTTCCTCGTTGAGTAACGCCCCGTCGATGATCTGCCCGCCCGGCCAGGCCGGGCCCCTCCCGATCTTGGTGCCGGGCGGCAGCGGCCTGACGCTGAACACCAGGTGATGCATGGCCGGGATCACGCCCGGCAAGAGCTGAATGGCCTCGATGAGATGCTCTTCCTTTTTCAGCTCCTCCGGGAGCTCCTGGTAGATGTTGAACCAGGGCACCTCACCTTGGGCCGGCCCGTTGTATGCGTGCGCCATCTCGATCACGAGGTCGGGATCGCGCCCCGAGGGATGCGTCCAGCCCTCGTTTATCGTTGGCAGCTCGGCCGTCAATGGCGTATCACCTTCAGGAGCGCCCGTGTCTGCCCACGCCGCGATGGTCTGAATCTGGGTGTCGGTCAAGCGCGGGTCGTTGCGGAATTCGCCAAAGCGAGGATCGGCGAACCACGGCGGCATCTCACGCTTGGAGACCTTGTTCTTGATCGCCCGCGCCCAGGGTCGCACTTCCTCGTACGACATGAGCGACATCGGCGCGATCTGGTTGGGACGATGGCACGACACGCAGTTGTTGAAGACGATCGGCGCGACATCCTTGTTGAACGTCGGGCTTGTGGCGGCCGGCGCGGCGGCCGGCGCGGCGGCCATCCTAACGCCAGCGGCAACTGCCACGACCACCACCATCGCACCGAGCATGACCCTGGATTTCATGTTTTGGATCTCCATGCCTGGGATTTCCATTTTGCCTGCCCAGGACGTACCCGCTTATACACCCAAAAGCCGCAGAGCGCACGAAAATCTTCCGCCACTTCTCAGCCCGCGCTGACGTGTGCCCGGGTGGAGGCCCCTGCGATACGTACGGGGGGCTGGGGCCCCCGGGTCCGGGCGCCGTCGAATTCAGGCGAATCGCACTGACAAAAGGACTTGCCCCGGCCCGCATGGCGGCAATACTGCCCGCGAGTGGCGGGTGGTTCCCAAGCGCGAGGGAGGCGCACCGGGCTGAATCGTACCGGGAATCCCGGAGGGCAAGTTAGTTGAGTCAGGCCACCTTAACCTGCTCATAGTAGTGCGCGTCGAATGCCGCAGGCGGCACGTAGCCGACGGGCTCGAGCAACCGGCGGTTGTTGAACCAATCCACCCACGCCAGCGTCGCGAATTCCACCCGCGCCAGATGCGGCCACGGACCTTGCCGTCGAATCACCTCCGTCTTGAGGAGCCCAATCATCGACTCGGCGAGGGCATTGTCATAGGAGTCGCCTCGGTTGCCGACCGACGGCGCGATGCCGGCGTCGGCGAGCCGGTCGGTGTACCGCATCGACAGATACTGCGTACCCCGGTCGCTGTGATGCACCAGGCCGCTGACGCGATCCGCGCCACGTTCGCACACCGCTTGTTCGAGCGCATCGAGCACGAAGTCCGTCCGCAGCGACGCCGACACGCGCCAGCCGACGATGCGCCGCGAGAACAGATCTAGGATCGCCGCGAGGTAGAGCTTGCCGCTGCTGCCGATGACGAACTCGGTCGTGTCGCCGACCCACCGCTGATTCGGCGCGTCCGCCTCGCACTGGCGGTCCAGTAGATTCGCCGCGACCGGTTGGGCGTGATCACTCATGGTTGTCAGCTTGTAGCGCTTCCGGCGCCGCGCCTGCAGGCCGTCTTCCTGCATCAATCGCACGACCCGTTTGCGGCTGACGTGCTCGTCCTGCTCGATCAGATCCTCGTGAATGCGCGGGCTGCCGTACCGCTGCGTACTCTCCTCGAACGAAGCTCGCACCAGCACGGTCAGCCGACGATCATCACGGGTGTGCGTCGATTCCGGACGACGCTGCCAGGCGTAGAAGCCGCTGCGCGTCACGCGCAGACATCGACAGAGAATGCTCACCGTATGCTCGGCCTTCTTCGCCGCGATGAAGGTACACCTCATCGGCTCTGCTTCGCGAAGAAGGCCGCCGCTTGTTTCAGGATGTCGCGCTCCTCGGCGAGGATCCGATTCGCTTTGCGGAGCCGTGCCAGCCCTCCCGCTCCGCCGGCGTCAGGCCGGTCTTGCCTTTCGTCCGATCGGCTTGGGCGTGTCGGACCCAATGCGCCAGCGATGACGGCGTCAGATCCAGGTCGCGCGAGCCGGCACCGATCGTCTTGCCCTCATCCAACACGAGCCGGACCGCGCCGGCCATGAACTCCTCAGTGAACTGTCGTCGCGCGCGTCGTCCCGCTCTGCGTGATCCCCTTCTGGACATCGTATCCACCTTTCGGATTGTGTCCACGAAACCGGATCAAGCTCAGAACTGTTTGGTCTTGCGCCAGCGCGGGTTCCGCAGTGGGCGAAAAAGTGGGCCGTGAATGCGCCATGTGTCATCGAATGGGACTCGGACCTCGTGAGGACGGATCGCACGATTCGCAAGCGCGACTTGAGTGGTACTCGCGCACAGCGCGCGCGGCGAGTGCTTACGACGGGTGGGCGTGAGTTTCCGCACCCTAATCCGCCGGAGTGGCAGCGACGACTCGAAACGCTTGATGTTCTACCGCGATCCATCTTTCGGTAAGACGTGCTCGACCGCGTTGCGAAGAGCTACGAGGACACGTACCGACAGACGGCCCTGATTGATGACGAGCAGATGCTTGCGCCTCTTTCCGCGAATCCTCTCCGAGAACCGCGCGAGCACTTTTTGCGTCGTGCCGGTGATCACTACGAGGCTCGAACACTTCGTCTGAACCGCATCGCCAAGGATGCCGGTTTCACGGTCGATTCTCGCACGCCAGCGCCGGAGCTGAAAAAGCACATGCGCTGGCTGGTGCAATTTCAGATGCGTTGTCAGTCCTACGCCGATATCGCGCGAGCGGAGGGCTTACGATTCATTTCCGATTTTCCTACGAATTTGTCCGCAACCTTTCTGCATCTCTTCGGTCAGCGGCTTGTACTCGATGTGGAACAGGTCCTCCTGGGCAGCCTTCCAGGAAATCTCGACGCCCGCGGCGCTCATCAGCGCAGCGAGGTCATTCATGCTGTACATGGATAGGACGACAATGTCCCCGGCCATCGCGGCCGTCGTCTGCTCCGGTTTAGGCCATTCACTGAACGGTGGAACATCGGGAACGCTGAAGACCCGTCGCCTCACGTTCCCGGTGCACCAGTCCCCGACGTACGTAATTTCCTGAACCTTGGCCTTCACGGTTACCGAGGGGGCCTTCCGTGCGGCCAGGCCCGACGGCCGCCCCGGCTCGGCCGAGCTCTCCCTACTGCCGGTCGCCGGCCACGTTCACCCGGATGCGATACAACTCGGTGCGGCCGGTCATGTAGAGGGTTCGGCGATCGGCATCGCCAAAAGCCACGTTGGTCAGGGCCTCGGTGGGCTTTATCGTACCCAGATGCGTCCCGTCCGGGCTAATGACCCACACCCCGCCCGGGCCGGTCGCCCATAGATTGCCCCGCTCGTCGACCTTGAGACCGTCGGCGCCGCCCGACTCATCCGACTCGCTCGCGTCGAGCAGCACCTCGCTCTCGCCCAGCGTGCCGTCGTCGGCAACGTCGTACACCATCCACAGTTGACTGGAGCTGTCCGCGACATACAGGCGCGACTCGTCCGGCGAGAATGCAATGCCGTTGGGCCCCGGCTGCTCGGCCAGTCGGATAAGCGAGCCATCCGGGCTCAACCGATAGATGCCGTTGACGTCGAGTTCCCTGTCTTCGGGCGATGGGAGCCCATAGGGCGGATCGGTGAAGTAGAGCGAGCCGTCCGACTTATAGTCGAGATCGTTCGGACTGTTGAGTCGACCGCCCTCATAGCTATCGACGACGACGCTCCGGGTGCCGTCAGCCGCCACGCGCGAGATGCGGCCGTTGAAGTGCTCCGTGAAGACGATCTGCCCATCCGAGTCGACCGTGATGCCGTTCGAGCCGACATTGCGCCCTTCCTCGTATTCGCCCTCGTAGACCGGCGACAGGAATTCGCTGACCGTGCCGTCCGGCGTCCACTTGACGATCGCGTTCCCCGGAATGTCACTGAACAGCAGGAAACCGCCGTCGTCGTCTACCCACACCGGCCCCTCGATGAAGCCGAAGCCCTCGGCGAGCTTCTCGATGACCGCATCGACCGGCACCAGCGCATCGAGCGCCGGGTCGAGGCGCTCGATCACGCCCGCCGGCGGGGGCTCCGGATCGACCACCGCCGTCGGCTCCGGTGCAGCGCCACCGCACGAGACCGCCACGAGCAACCCGAAGATCGTCCACCTACGCATCACACTCTCCTTTTTGTGAGCCTCACCCCGACGACAGGCATACATATCTGGCTCGAATTATAGACGATCCGCTCACCTGCATCCCGAAGGTACTGTAGTCTTTCGGCAGATCGCGCATCCAGAGTTCCTTGCCGGCCAAGTCGAACGCCTTGATCACGCCCGTGCCCGTCATCACCCACACGCCCTGACCGTCAGTGACAGGGATGCATGTTAGCCGGGATTTCCGATTTGCCTTCCCCGAACAGGCCGATGCTACACCCGTGAGCCGGTTGCAAGCGGTTTTCCTGATCGCCGACTCTCCAGCGCCCTGAACCCCAGAGCCGGGGACCGTCTCGGCCTGGAATCCACCTGAATCGGCGCGGTTCCACTGCATTTCTCGGACACCTCTCCACACTTGTGCTTATTCTTCGCCAACGTTCTTCGCTGAACTCGCTGACCGTTAGCTCGACGGGACGGGTAACGCCCAGATCCGCCGCAGCATCGCCCCGAACAGGCGTCGTGTCAGATGACTCTCCGCCAGCAACAGCCAGTAGTACCGGGCATGTCTCACCAAGCGCCCGCCGGTCTTGACGAGGCGCTGCTGCACGCTGGTCAACGACCAGCTGTCGATACGTTTCGGCAGCACCAGTCGTCGCCACAAGTTCCCCAGGTTGTAGGCCAGGACGCTCAACTGGAGTCGGACTTCGTTGCCCCGGAACCGGTGACACGACAGTCGCGTCCAGTGTGCCGCCTGCTTCCCCTCCTTGATCCACTGCTCCGCCGTGCCGCGCTAACACCGAACCTCCAACATTGTCTCGATCTGCTGGCGCACGTGTGCCATCAGCGAATCCCCCTCGGCGGCGGACGAACGCAGCAAGGCGGTGGATCATCTGCAACCTCCAGGCTCTGGGCTCGGACAATCTGTTAGTCTGGCCGGTGAGCGCGACGAAGCAACCACGTGAGACCGAGGGGGGGATGGCTCCTAAATTCGAACGAACACCCCATGAGACGTGACGTGACGTGGCTGGCTGCGACACGGCAAGCCACCCGGTGACTTTTCAAGGGCACCCCGGTGCGGTGCGAAGACGCGAAAAGGGACGCCGTGCCAGTGCCCAGCCATGCCAAATGGTCGCTGTAGGTTGCACGGAGGCTTAAGCACCGGATCCAAGACCCAGGAAGGCGCGTCCGGCTTCATCTTTCACGCACCAGCGCGTTTACCGGTCAGCCCGCAGCTGCAACGGATCACTATTTTCGTCAGTTCGTCCGCTTCCGCAGCTGCCAATACAGAACGTGCGCGGATCAGGCCCCCGCCCTGCGGCAAAATCCTTCTCCAGGGCGCGAGTATTAACGAGTTGGCCCACCAAGCCGTAGTTGCCCTCGGAACAGCGCGGCTCGATATAGTGTCGATTCAGCTGGTCGTCTTGTTTCGTCCATTCCTGCTTGGCCGTCCACGATCTCGTCCACGTCGTCGGATCATCGACTGTGACCGAATATTCGAGCGTCTCGGCGTCGACGCGGGTAAAGCGTTCAATCAGGTGCAAGTTCACGCTGGATCCACGGTATTCCTTCTTGGGATCGAAATTCGTCACGTCGACCACCAGCGTATTGCCCTCCCACCGACCCCGCGAGTCCCCCCACCACTGGCGGACAGTACTGGGCAGATGCGGACGGTTCGTGATGGGAATGACGCGTAACCATCCCTGTCCCTGGCCCACGTCGTAATAGATCGACACCGTTTCACGTGACTGCACAATCCGAGGGTAAAAAGGCAGGACACCACCACCAAAATCTGGCAGGCCGAAGCCCAAACACCGCTCACTCATGCCTCGGTCCTCTGGACCGTCGGCACGATTACGGAAACCCGGCGCCCCATAATACGGACCCGGCTCTGCAAAGCGCGGTGACGGAGGTCCGTAGGTTCCACCCGCGCACTCAGCCATTTTGTTCTTGCAAACCTCTGTCGCTTGGAGGAGGGCCAGCTCAAACGCTCGTCGTTCGTCCGTTCGCTTCTGCGCCTGCGGCGTCACCGGCGGAATTCTCCCGTTCGGCGGATCCACAACGAGCGAGGTGCGTCGGCCGCTATACTTCGTGGTCGTGAACACGGTGTTGTAGGCGCCGGCGACGTCCTGCACGGTCCCCTTCTGTGCAACGCGGGCACCGAGCCTGGCCGAACCCGCTCGTTCCTTATCCAACGCGACTATTTCTGCCTCCGTCAAGAATTCTTTGTCAGCAAACCGGGCAGGTCGTTGGAGGGCAACCTCAAAATCGTTGGTCCAGATGCCCTGTAGATCCGGCTCACCCCATGGCGTCTTGAGGGCAGTTTCCGTCGCCGTCCCCGTTGGGGTCTGGCCTGCGGCCGTGCTCGGCCGCACTAGTTGCAGGAGCACGACTGCAGCGGTCATCACCGCTGCCCCGCCGATTACCACAATAGATCGTTGCCTCATCTCAGATCTCCTGTTGACCGGGATTTCCGATTTGCCTTCCCCGAACAGACCGATGCTACACCCGTGAGCCGGTTGCAAGCGGTTTTTCTGATCGCCGACTCTCCAGCGCCCTGAACCCCAGAGCCGGGGACCGTCCGGGCCTGGAATCCACCTGAATCGGCGCGGTTCCACTGCATTTCTCGGACACCTCTCCACACTTGTGCTTGTTCTTCGCCAACGTTCTTCGCTGAACTCGCTGACCGTTAGCTCGACGGGACGGGTAACGCCCAGATCCGCCGCAGCATCGCCCCGAACAGGCGTCGTGTCAGATGACTCTCCGCCAGCAACAGCCAGTAGCACCGCGCGTGTTTCACCAAGCGCCCGCCCGTCTTGACGAGGCGCTGCTGGAGGCTGGTCAACGACCAACTCTCGATGCGCCGTGGCAGCACCAGCCACCGCCACAGGTTGCCCAAGTTGTACGCGAGCACGCGTCAGGCGCGCCTCGGGCATCTTCGCGCATGCTAAGGAAAGCTAAGGTTGGCGACGAAATTCTGACGTCGACAGCAAAAACGCGGATACTCGTCGGTCGTTCGGAGCCCAACGGGCTCCACGAGGCCGTGAAGGCGCTCCGCGAGACGTATCCAGAGGCCACGCCCGGCGAGAAGTCCCTCCTCGTGATCCTCGACTTCCTCCAGATCATCGGCAGCACCGAGGAGGGCGCCGATCCAGGTGCAAGCCAGAAAATAAGCCGCGTGTTTGCAACAGGATGTCGCGCTCCTCGGCGAGGATCCGATTCTCTTTGCGGAACCGTGCCAGCTCCTCCCGCTCCGCCGTCGTCAGGCCGGTCTTGCCTTTCGTCCGATCGGCTTGGGCGTGTCGGACCCAATGCGCCAGCGATGACGGCGTCAGATCCAGGTCGCGCGAGCCGGCACCGATCGTCTTGCCCTCATCCAACACGAGCCGGACCGCGCCGGCCATGAACTCCTCAGTGAACTGTCGTCGCGCGCGTCGTCCCGCTCTGCGTGATCCCCTTCTGGACATCGTATCCACCTTTCGGATTGTGTCCACAAAACCGGATCAAGCTCACCATAGCAGTACAATAGCATCCGAGAGCTGGTCCCTTGGGCCCCGCCTATCCTTTCGAAAACATCGATGTCTATTCGCGACCTTAAAACTGCCAGAATAGCTATCGGTCTTTCGAGACGGAGATATCAGTATTCGGACCTTGGACGATTGTGCGACGAAGGAGGTTTCGTGGACTCGGCGGATCTACGGTGTATAAAGCGACCATCCGGGGCAGGCAAAATGGAGATCCCGCTTGAAACCCATTGCTGGCGCCGGTTGCCGCGAGAAGTTCTACCCATACCGCATCAACACGTGCGAATCGCCTCGTTGCTTTCTGTGTTCCTTGCCCTCGCTGGCGTTGACGTCGTGGCGGGTCAGGCACCCCCGACAGGCACAGCCAGTTTTCCCGCGGCGTTCAATGGTCCACCGCCCCCCGTCTCTCCCGCAACCATTAGCCGCGACGCGGCCGGCCGCGCCACGATTCGCGCGGTGCGGCTCACGACGCCGCTACGGATCGACGGCCGTCTCGATGAAGAGGTGTACCGTCAGGTGCCGGCGATTTCGGGCTTCATTCAGAACGACCCGAACGAGGGTGCGCCGGCAACCGAAAAAACAGAGGTTTGGATTTTGTACGACACGGACAACGTGTACGTCATCGCGCGTTGCTGGGAAAGCCATCCCGAGCGCCTGGTCGCGAACGCGATGCAGCACGACTCCTTCAACGTCATCCAAAACGATCTGTTCGGGTTCAGCTTCGATACGTTTTATGACCGCCGTAACGCCATCACCTTCGACATCTCCGCGGCAGGGGGCTATATGGACGCGGCCATAACCAATGAGCGCTCGCCCAACCTGGACTGGAATCCCATCTGGGAGGTGAAGACCGGCCGGTTCGAGGGCGGCTGGACGGTTGAAGCGGCCGTGCCGTTTAAGTCACTGCGCTACAAGACGGGGACGTCGCAGGTGTGGGGCTTTCAGGCGCGGCGAAAGAACTTTGCGAAGAACGAGGTGTCGTTCCTGACACCGCTCCCCGCGTCGGTGGGCCAGACCGGTCATTTTCGGTCGTCCCTGGCCGCCACGCTCGTCGGGATTGAGGCGCCAACCGGCGCGTCGAAGAACCTCGAGATCAAGCCATACGTCACCTCACACATCATCACCGACACGACTGCCCAGCCGGCCGTGCGAAACGATGCGGACGCCGACTTCGGCCTCGATCTGAAGTACGGCCTGACGCAGAGCCTGACCGCCGACTTCACGTACAACACCGACTTCGCGCAGGTGGAGGCCGACCAGCAGCAGGTGAACCTCACGCGCTTCAGCCTGTTTTTTCCAGAAAAGCGCGAGTTCTTTCTCGAGAACGCCGGCACGTTCGGCTTCGGCGGAGCTTCGACCAGGGCCGGTGGGTCTGACACACCGCTCATGTTTTACAGCCGCCGGATCGGGTTATCCACCGGGCGCGAGATCCCCCTCTGGGGCGGCGGCCGGCTCACGGGCCGGGTAGGGCGCTTCACGCTCGGGGGCATCAACGTCCAATCCAAGGACGAGCCGGTATCGGGGATCCGCTCGACGAACTTCACGGTCATGCGGGTCCGGCGCGATATCCTGGGCCAGAGCAACGTCGGCGCCATCTTCACGCAGCGGTCCCGCGCGATCACCGGCGACGGTGACAACCAGGCCTACGGTCTCGACGCCCAGTTTTCGTTCAGGGCCGACCTGGTCGCCAACGCCTATTGGGCGCGCACGACGACGACCGGGGTGACTGACGACGACAGCAGTTACCGCGCCCAGTTCGACTTCGCCGGCGACCGGTACGGCCTGCAAGTGGATCATCTGATGGTCGGCGCGCATTTCGATCCGCAGATTGGTTTCGTGCGCCGCCGCGACATGCGCAAGAATTTCGTGTCGGGCCGATTCAGCCCCCGGACGACGAACAGCAAGCGCGTGCGACGGTACTTATGGACCGGCCAGTTCAATCACATTGAGAACGGCTCGGGACGGCTCGAGACCCGCACGGCGGAAGGACAGTTCGAGGTTCAGTTCCATAACAGCGATCGATTCACGTTCGAGTACACGAGTGAGACCGAGTTCTTGCCCGCGCCGTTCCCCATCGCCACGAACGTGACCGTGCCGGGGGGCGAGTACGACTTCGGCAGCGGCGAGCTTTCCTACGTTTTCGGCCAGCAGCGAAAGGTGTCGGGCACGGTGAGGGCGGGGTACGGGACGTTCTTTAACGGCCACAAGACAACGCTCACGGTCACCCGGGGCCGCGTGAGCTTCGGCCCGCAGATTTCGATTGAGCCGAGCGTCTCGATCAACAAGATCGATCTCGTGCAGGGACAGTTCACCACGAAGGTGATCAGCACGCGTACCACGTACACGATGACGCCGCTGATGTTTGCCACCGCGCTGGTGCAATACAACTCCGGGAACAACACGGTGGCGGCGAATGTGCGGTTCCGCTGGGAGTATCAGCCGGGAAGTGAGCTCTTCATCGTGTACAACGAGCAGCGGGACGCCCTGATGCCTTCATTCCCCTCGCTGGACAATCGAGCCTTCATCGTCAAGATCAACCGCGTCTTCCGTTTCTAGGCTTCGGGCGGTTCGTTCATGAAGCCACGGGCGTTCCCCACACACGGCCGCACTTGCGCGACTCTCCTTTTTCGGCCGCCACCCGATAGGGGCTTCGTCGAAAAAGGTAGCCCAGGATGGGCTCGACGTTGCCATCGCCCATCAGGACCGCCAGGTTTTTGGAGGATTTCAGGGGTTCGGTTCGGTGGGTTTTTGGGCCAGCCACGCTGAAGGGTGGACCGCGGGATCCCCAGCCGTCGTGCCGCGTCTCTCTCGGACAACCCGGCCACGCTGGCGAGCCGTTCTGGATCGATCCGGCGTCGCGGTCGCCCCAGTCGGACGCCTTGCGCCCTGGCCCGTGCCAGTCCGGCTCTGACTCGTTCCTGGATCCTGGCCCGCTCGAACTCGGCGTTCGCCCCCAGGATGTGCATCTGCAGCTTGCCGGCCGGCGTGGTGGCGTCGATACCCTCGGCGAGAGATACGAACGCAATCCCGAGCACCTGCACATCCTCAAGCAGGGTCACGAGATGCCGCAGGTTGCGGCCGAGGCGAGCAGGACCCAAGGCGATGTCCCAGAAGAACTTCGCTCGGCCGGCCGCGCGACCCCTTGATCCGGGGTGAACGTGGAGGCCACGGCCGGAGGGATTGGTGAATCCGTCCAGCGGAGCAATGCGATCGATGTCTTAGGCCGTGTAGCCATGGGCCCCTCCACTTAAGACCGCAGGTACTCGCCTCCACGCTGGCAGCAGCATTCGGCATACACAATTGAAGGCATTGTCGATGCGGCCGGCACCACCATGTACAGCAGCCTCCTGGCACCGCGGACGCGTGCGATGAAATGGGTGTCAGTTACGACTCGGCGAAGGAAAGGCGCGAGACAGCAGCGCCAGAATCTCTTCTCCGTACATGAAACCGGAGATTCTGAATGCCGGCCCGTCGGCAACTGGCGCGCCAGGCGGTCTTGATGTCCTTGACCCTGGTGCCCGCCGCGGTGCCGAACACGTAGTCCTGCGGCTCGTACGACTCCCCCGCCGGCCGGGTCAGGCGCCGCACCAGGACCGCGTGGAGCGCCGCGGAGATCGGAATGCGCCGCGGGCGCTTGGTCTTCGTTTTCGTGCCCGGCAGGAACAGCTCGTGACTCGAGCATGACACCTCCAGGGCTGCAGGGCTCCCGGCCCCGCACGTCCATGGACGCTCTCCTCCCGCCCGAAGTCCAGTCCAATCTGCCCACGGCATCTGAGGCTGCGCATCGGGCGTCAGCTGGTCGGACTGCCGGGAGCTTTCGACTCTTCGGCTCACAAAAGAGATATTACGGGGCTAACGCCGCCGGACGTCCCTACTCGAAGGTCACGCGCTCGAGGCTCGGCGGGTCCGGGTCCCTGAAGTGCGGGTGGACGACATAGACGTCGTCGCCCACCACGGCGGCGGTGGTCGCCTGGGTGTCGTAGGACGCCTGCCCCGCGAGCTGGGCTGTGGCCCAGTCGTCGGCGCTGGTCAGCACCACGACGCGGTTGTCCGAATTGCTGACGACGGCTAGCCGGCCGTTCGCCATCCACACCGCTCCGTCTTGTCCGGGGATCTCCTCCGGCAGCATGACCCGCGTGGTGGCATCGGGGTTGTCGACCGGGACTTTGAACATCATCGTGCCGCCCACGACGAGCAGGTAGCCCGACGGGTGATACACGATGCCGTTCGGCCCGAAGCCCTCAAACTGGCGCAGGAGGGAAGCCTGGTAGTCGGGCGTCACGCGGTAGACGACGTTCGCGCGCGAGTCGGTCACGTACGCGGAGCCGTCGGCGCCGACGGCGACGTCATTGGCGAAGTGCATGAGGTCACCCGGGGCATTCGGAACCGTCGCCGCCAGGTCCACCATCGCCAGACGCTCACCGGTCGAGAGCCGGTAGACACCGAGCTTGGCCTGGCCCGGCCCGCCGCTGTTATCGAACGGGTTGTTCGAGTTCGCCACCAGGAGACGGTCGCGCTCTTCGTCGGCCTCGATCCCGACCGACGCGACCAGGTCGGGGTCGGTGACCACCGCCGTGACGCTCCCGTCGTCCCCAATTGTCATGATCGAGCCTTCGGCGATCGACCCGGTCAGGAACCGGTGGGCGGTCGTGTCGTACTCCACGCCCTCGGGGATGAACCCGCCGCGCGCGGCCGTGATGGCCGCGGGCGGCATGGCGGGCGCGGGCGCCTCCACCTCGGCCGCCGGCTGCGGCTGCGGCTGCGGCTGCGGCTGCGAACACCCGACCGCCAGCAACGCGGCGGCGACGGCGAGAACGCGCTTCTGCATAGCCATGTCCTAATCTCCTTTGTGTGCTGTCAGTGCCGACGCGCGACCCAGAGGCCGCATCACCCGGCCGTCGACGCGGCGACCGCGACGAGCGTGGACGGCGGCTATCCTACCACGCTGTGCGGCAAGGGCTGTGCCCGTATGGTGCGAAAAAGCGGCCGCGGGTGGCGAATCGCCGAGACAAGGCTCGTGCTGGCCTGTGGTCCGCACAAATGATGAGAGCTACGTCTCGGATACTACGAGCTCCTCGGCTTCTGAACGCCCGTGCAGTGAAAACGACGACAAACCGCCCGGCGTGCGGCGCGGCGAGGGATGCTCCCAAGACACGTGCAAGATCTGGCGTAAATTCGAGGAGTGCGCGGCGATCGGTTATCACGATTTACTCCGAATCGCCTCAAATTCGCCGATTCAAGCCCACATTCGCATCGGGCACGCGTGGCGACGTCGGCGAACGTGGGCGCCGCGGCGCACGCGTATGGGGACACGCCCGTGCCTCGGGCGACGGGCGACGCAGGGGCTTCACCGACTCGGGCATGACACCTCCAGGGCTGCAGGGCTCCCGGCCCCGCACGTCCATGGACGCTCTCTGCCCGCCCGAAGTCCAGTCGAATCTGCGGACCGCGCCTGGAGGCCCGCGCCTCGGGCGTCAGCCGGTCGGGCCCCAGGGTCGCATCTCGGCAAGAAAGGGTCGGCAGAGTTCTCGGACACTACGCCCTCGGCCGCTTTGTTGCACCATACGGCGCCGCGTGATTCGCGGATGGAGAAAGTAGCCAGGACGGGTAGACTATTTCGCGAGCTGCCTGCGAATCACCGCGAGTGCTTTGCGGCGAGTGCGGTCCGGCTGCCGATAGCGCATCTTCAATCCGTCGACGTTGACGATCCCCATGACGGTCGTCTTGCCTGAACCGGTCGCCATCTTGCAGCCGGAACGGGCAAATCCCGTGTAGCCGTCTGCCTTGCGTTCGTCGCTTGGCTCGTCACGGGGACCCTCGCTTTGAAGACCTCCCGTTCGGCTTTCAGATTCCGAGGTCGCCCATCGCGGACCAACCAATCCCTACGTAGCCCATTTTCATGAATAGCTCGTCGGCGTTTCCGGTCCTACCGGCATGAATGCCCCACACTCTTGTATCCGTCGGTGGCAGCGCAGTCACCATGTGGTAGTGTCGCGCAGAAGAGAAACCCCCGAGGTATCGCGCACGACAGTCTTGGTCGTAAGCAGCTCGCTGAGCTACTGCGTGCGGGGTTACTGACGGAGGTCCGGCCGCCCACGCTCGAGGAGGAAGCGGGCCGCGATCTGTGTCGAGCGCGCGATGATGCCCGGGAGGATCTACAGCGCTGTCGGCATCGCCTCGGCAAGTTACTCTTGCGCCGCGGGCTGCATTACCACGGGCGTAACTGGAGCCGGGCACATCGGCAGTGGGTGGACCGCCTGGCGTGGACGCACGCGGCCGAGCGCGTCGTCGTCCACGACTATCTGTTGGCGATCGATGCAGGTGGAGGCGCGGCTCGTCGAGCTCGATGCCCAGCTGACGGACATCGCGCAGACGGAGCCGTATCGCGAGCCGGTCGGCTGGCTGCGGTGCTTCCGGGGCATCGACACCTTGACGGCGATCCTGATCCTGGCCGAGCTGCATGATTTTCGCCGGTCCCATGCGCCCCGCGCGCTGATGGCGTATCTCGGCCTTGTGCCCGGGGAGGATTCCACGGGCGAGAAATATCGACGCGGCCGGATCACGCGGGCCGGGAATGCGCTGGTCCGCCGGCTGCTGGTCGAGACGGCGTGGCATTATCGACGCCGACCCGGCATCGGCATCGCGCTCACCCGACGCCGCACCGGACAACCCACGCGCGTGATTGCGATTGCGGACAAGGCGCAGCAGCGCTTGTGTCGCCGCTTCCGGCGCCTCGGCCTGACAGTTCATCAGCAGCCTGATCGGCGCGGCCGCTCCGTAGAGCTCGCCATCAACGACCATCAGCCGCTTTGGAACCACAGCGAGGCGTCCGGCTACGCTCCCTTCGCGTACTTCGTCAGTCCTCCGTCCACTGCCGGCCGAGAGCCCGCTCCCTCTGCCGCATATACGTTGCCATCGCGGTCGACCGCGACGCCCTCGCCAGCGACACCCATGGGCTTTTCGTCCAAACTGTGCGGCGGGATGAACGCCGTAACCCGGTCCTCGGACGCGTGACCGATCCGGATACCGGGCCTCCAGCCGGGATGGTTCGTCTCATGTGTCTCGGAGTCGATCGCGTATAGCATGTCATCGGGCGTGATGAACAGGTCGCTGATCCGACTGAACTGATAGTACGAGTCGATGTACTTCCCGTCCTGGTCGAAGATCTGGATGCGATGGTTGCCTCGATCGGCGACGTAGAGGAGTCCTCGCGAGTCGAACGCCATCGCGTGAGGGGTGCGGAACTCGCCGGGACCATTCCCGATGCGTCCCCATTCTTTGATGAACGTGCCGTCAGCCGTGAACTTCACGATCCTACCGGTGGAGCCGGGAGGAGCAGGATCGGCGCTCTGTCCACTATGACCGTCCGAGACGAAGATGTCCCCGTTCGGCGCCGTGATCACATCGCACGGCTGATTGAAGTGGTTGGGACCGCTACCCGCCACGCCCGCCGTGCCCATCCGCATCAGGATCTCACCCTCGGGGCTGAACTTGATCACCTGGTGACCCTTCGTGCCGTCCTCGCTCACTGAAAAGTCGGTCACCCATACGTTTCCCGCGCTGTCTACGTGAAGGCCGTGCGGGGTCACGAACACCCCGGCACCAAAGCTCGCGAGCAGCTCGCCCGTATTCTGGTCATACTTGACAATCGGGTCCACGAGGTTCGTGTCGCAGCCGGGGCCCCCTCCCAGGCCCCCGCCGCACCGGTCATAGGCCCACACGTGCCCGTCGGGCCCGATGTCGGCGCCCGCTGTCGATCCCCACACGCGGCCCTCGGGCAGGCGTCCCCAATGGTCGATGACCTCGGGATTGGGGTTCGGGAGGTTGTTCAGGGCGGGATCGGTGACTTGGTCCGCCGGGGTGCCGGTGATGCCAACCGGCGGCGGGTTGAATGCTGGCATCTCCTCAGCGGTGGGCGTCTCCTCAGCGGCGGGCGTCTCCTCAGCGGCCGGCCCACAGCCGACGAGCATCGTCAAGGCAACAGCTAGCAGGGTCATAACCTTCAAGCGAGCGGACAGTAACATCGTGATCTCCCCTTTAGGATCGAGTCTCGGAGCCTCGTACCGACGGCTGATTATTATAGGAGCGCACCGCGTCCACCGTCAACAGCGTTGTTGTCAGCCGTCGATGTGGGCGGGAGCGCCATGAACACGCCGGCCAGTCGCGCGCGTTCGGGCAGGGCGGCGCGCCCTTCGGGTTTCACCAGTACCAGAACAAGGAGAACCTTAAGTTAGACGAGTGTTCGACGGCTTACTCGCCAGGCTGACGATTTGAGTCTGAAGAATAAGGTGACCGTCGGCCTGCAACATCGACGAGCGTGCGGTAGATCATCTCGGCTCCTTGACGAAGCGATTCAACGGTGACGCGCTCGTCGTTGCCATGCATACGGGTGAGATCCTCGGCATCAATAGCGTACGGATAGATCCCGTATACGGGGACGCCTCGCGCGCGCCGAGCGCGTGCTGATTCCAGTGACGGCGCTCGGCGAACTCGAAGCCGCCTTCGAACTGGGCAGCCGCGCCCGCGACAATCGACGCGTGCTGGACGACTTCCTGGCCGAACCGTTCGTCGACCTGCTCGACGCCACCGCTTCGGTGGCACGGCATTATGGACGCGTGTTTTCAACGCTGAAGCGCGCTGGCACGCCGCTGCCCGTGAACGACGTCTGGATAGCCGCGGCAACCATTGACTGCGGTGGCACGCTACTCACCTTCGATCGCAACTTCGATCGCGTCCATGGCATGGATCTCATGGCGCTGGCACCCAGGCGTGATTGATAGCCGCCCCTACCTCAGTCCTCCGCGCGAGTAGCATGTAATTTTTGCCGTCGTGATCGCCGACAGGGTGGGTGCCCTGGAGGCCGCGATGCGACGAATCCCCAGTCGTGCCGGGGCAGTTCCACTGTCATGGATCTTGCCAGCGCCTCGACCGTGACTGCGCAGAACGCGTGAGGTCATCCGATCTGGGTGGTTGGCGCTGGGGGCGAAACCGCCCGGATCGGCCATCGCCAAGCGTGTAGGGAGTTCTCTGGCCATTCTTCTTGAACTCGGCATTCTAATGGTTAGCGTCTGGCTTTCGACCGCGGTCGCACGTTTCCTGATTGGTCACGTGCTACGGGCCGCCGGCATCATCAAACGATTCGCCCAACACCCAAAGACAGATCCTCTAGCGGTCATCACGAAAACACGACGACGCACGGCCGGACGGTCCGGTGGGCGGACGAAGCGCTGGCACATGCGACACCTCCCGATACAGCCGAAGCACCGGACCAGGACCAAATCCAACGCATCAATGCTGGAAACGACGGCGCACATCGATACCGCGATGAAACTCATCATCGAGTTCTTCACGGCGTCGTCTATGGCTTCATGGAAACGGTCAATCGTGGCCATAGGAGCGGGCGAGAGGCGGCACAGACGAGTAGCCCTCCTTCCCAAGCCGTAGGCTATGTGAGCTTGATCCGGTTTCGTGGACACAATCCGAAAGGTGGATACGATGTCCAGAAGGGGATCACGCAGAGCGGGACGACGCGCGTGACGACAGTTCACTGAGGAGTTCATGGCCGGCGCGGTCCGGCTCGTGTTGGATGAGGGCAAGACGATCGGTGCCGGCTCGCGCGACCTGGATCTGACGCCGTCATCGCTGGCGCATTGGGTCCGACACGCCCAAGCCGATCGGACGAAAGGCAAGACCGGCCTGACGCCGGCGGAGCGGGAGGAGCTGGCACGGCTCCGCAAAGCGAATCGGATCCTCGCCGAGGAGCGCGACATCCTGAAACAAGCGGCGGCCTTCTTCGCGAAGCAGAGCCGATGAGGTGTACCTTCATCGCGGCGAAGAAGGCCGAGCATACGGTGAGCATTCTCTGTCGATGTCTGCGCGTGACGCGCAGCGGCTTCTACGCCTGGCAGCGTCGTCCGGAATCGACGCACACCCGTGATGATCGTCGGCTGACCGTGCTGGTGCGGGCCTCGTTCGAGGAGAGTACGCAGCGGTACGGCAGCCCGCGCATTCACGAGGATCTGATCGAGCAGGACGAGCACGTCAGCCGCAAACGGGTCGTGCGATTGATGCAGGAAGACGGCCTGCAGGCGCGGCGCCGGAAGCGCTACAAGCTGACAACCATGAGTGATCACGCCCAACCGGTCGCGGCGAATCTACTGGACCGCCAGTGCGAGGCGGACGCGCCGAATCAGCGGTGGGTCGGCGACACGACCGAGTTCGTCATCGGCAGCAGCGGCAAGCTCTACCTCGCGGCGATCCTAGATCTGTTCTCGCGGTGCATCGTGGGCTGGGCCGTCAGCGCCGTGAACGACCGCCATGTGACGATCACCGCCCTGGAGGCGGCGCTCACGCGCCGGTGCCCCGAGATCGGCCTGCTCCAGCACTCCGACCAGGGCTCGACATACGCGAGCGAGGATGATCAGGACGTCCTCGAGGCGCGCGGCATCGTGTGCAGCATGAGCCGGCGGGGCAACTGCCACGATAACGCGGTGATGGAAAGCTGCTTCTCGACGATCAAAGCGGAACTCGCCGGTCGCTTCGACAGCTGCAGCGAGGCCAAGCGGGAGTTGTTCGCTTACATCGAGGTGTTCTCTAACCAACGTCGCCGGCACTCGACGATCGGCCAGATCAGTCCGGCGGCGCACGAGCGGCGCGCGCGGGCAGAGGGCAGGGACGCCATGGCAAACCGCACCGGACGCGGTTTCCCACAGCGCCCACACCCGTCGCTCTTGTCTGGAAATGAGGAACGAAGAGCCACTCAAACAGCGTAGTGAACCTGTCCACCAGATCGGATCAGGCTCAATGGGTTTCCCGAATAACCACGCTAGGGATCCTTAGTCGTTCAGCACGGTCTGGATTTCCTCGGGCACGGCGATCGATTCGTCCGCCCATCGATCCAGTTCCTGCGCAGCGCGCCGACTGCTCTCTGCCCGGTTGCGGAGCTCCGTCCTCAATCCGCTCCGGACCACCACGAAGACACCGGAGGCACACGTACACGTCGGCGTACACATACTCGCCGTGCCCCCCATGCAGCACCATCATGACGGGCATTAAATCGAACATCAGAAGGCAAACAGCGCATTGTGTGCGGCCCTCTTGTTCCTGCTGAACAATTCGATTCTCAACTATCGTCGAGCCCTCCGGTCCTTCGCGCTCAGCTTGACGGCCTCCCCGAAGAACCTCTTGCGTTGGTCAGGAGTCCCATAGGCGAGCATCCATAGCGCGGCGACGAGCTTGTTGCCGTCTTTCCCGGCCTTCGCCTGCACCGCGATGCTCGCCCGCGATCCGATTTGATTTCGTTCGCGACCCGCAGTTGCGATCTCATCTCGAGCTGGCGTACGCCGACAGTCAGATGGCCGATGAGCGCAGCGATTTCGGCTTCGTGACCTCCTGCAGCGTCCTCGAAGCCCTGGTCACCGAAGCGCTCGAGCACGCGGACCGGACGAGTCTGTCCGATGGGGCCCAGCCCGCAGGTCATGTCGCAAGCTGGACATTGGAGGCCCGCATCGCCGTCGCAGAAAAGATAGGGTTCATCTCGGCCGGCTGCGCCCGGTTGCCTGCCTCAGCGCGGCGGTACCGTGATCTTCTAGACGAAATGGGGGAGCTTCGTTCCGACGCCGCCGTTTCGGATCGCGAGGCCAAGCTTGCCGCGCAGGTCCTGAAAGTCATCATCCGCGACCTCTCACCCGGACGCTAGCGAACGAATCCCCTTCCGCTTTTCGAAGCAATTCCGCTGGACGTTGTCCCGGATAGGGAACTAAGCTTGGCCCACCGCTCGCCAGACTCGCAAGTGCAATCATAAAGCCTAACGTGGGGGCCCCATGTTAACCATGTTCAGAGGAAGTGACGAGAATGCCTGCCATGACTAGTGCACCTGGTAGCCCAGGGCAGCAAGGCCCGGCGTACCGTTGGATCCAGCTCGTCGTCGGAGTGGCCTGCATGGTGGCCGCATCGAACGTCCAATACGCCTGGACCCTCTTCGTTCCCGAGATTCAGGAGGCGCATGGCTGGTCCCGCGCCGCCATCCAGACTGCCTTCACGATCTTCGTCCTAGTTCAGACATGGAGCACCCCGGTTGTCGGACACTTCATCGACCGCCGTGGTCCGCGCGACCTGGTGTTGTTCGGCGGTGTGATGACCGGCCTGACATGGGTCCTCAATTCCTACGCTGAATCGCTCACCGGCTTCTATCTCGCCTCGGTGGTCGGCGGCATCGGCGTTGGCTGCGTGTACGCCACCTGCATCAACAACGCGTTGAAGTGGTTTCCGGACCGGCGTGGTCTGGCGGTCGGTCTGACGGCGGCAGGCTACGGCTCCGGCACAATCGTCACGATCATCCCGATTGCCAACATGATCGCGCGCTCAAGCTACCAGAATGCCTTCTTCCTCTTCGGTCTGATTCAGGGCGCGGTGATCTTCTTCTTCGCCTGGTTCCTGCGTGCACCTCAGGGTGGCGAGACCGTTTACTCGACGCAGGTCGTGCAGTCCCGTCGCGACTACACGCTCGGCGAGGCGCTCCGCACGCCCGTGTTCTGGGTGATGCTGGCGATGTTCACTGGCACGGTAACCGGCGGCCTGATGGCGGTGGCGCAGCTCGGCGTCATGGCCGAGGATTTCGGCGTCCGCGATCTCGAGGTCAACGCCTACTTCTTCGTCATGGCTGCGCTGCCGTTCGCCCTCATGATGGACCGCGTCATGAACGGCGTCTCGCGTCCGCTGTTCGGCTGGCTCTCGGACCATATCGGGCGCGAGAAGACGATGTTCCTGGCGTTCACGACCGAAGGCCTCGGCATCGCCGCGCTGGCGACGTTCGGCCACAACCCCTGGGCGTTCGTCCTGCTCTCCGGCGTCGTGTTCCTGGCCTGGGGCGAGGTCTACAGTCTGTTCAGCGCGACGGCCGGCGACACGTTTGGCACCAAGCATATCGGCAAGATATACGGCGTCCTCTACACCGCGAAAGGCTTCGCAGCGCTGCTCGTGCCGTTTGGCAACCTGTTGATGGAGGCGACCGGCACCTGGGCCACGGTGCTCTTCGGCATGGCGGCGCTGGACATTTGCGCGGGCGCTACAGCGATTCTCGTCCTCAGGCCGATGCTTCGGCGTCATCACGCCCAAAACGACTCCAACGCAGAACTTGCTCGCGCGTAACCACGCCGAGCAGGCCGTATGTCACCGCCAGTATCGCGCGATGGTATAAGGTGAGCGACCAATCATCGCGCCACCATTCGGGTTACCCCGATCAAGAAGGATGGTGATGGGAAGAATCCGACTGGGACCACGAGCGCACGAACCTGCAACCCGGTGCGATCATTCTGTCTTGCTACGCTCCTCGCCTAGTTCCTATTTCGAAGACGTCGAAGAAGGCGAGACCTCGAATATGAAACGAAACGCGGGGATCTTGTTTCCGGGATGGTCGTCCGCATACGTGAGCTGCGGCAGCCGGTAAAGCAGTTGCGGTTCGGTCGGCGGTCCCTGATAGATACCGGGGTACAGATCGATCAGGTGCGGCCCAGGCGAGCCGCTCGCCTTGAAATTGATGACGACATCGCCGTGACTGCTGAAGCCGCAGGCGTAGTCCATGTACGCGTTGTCGTACGTGACCACGTAGATGTTGTCGTGCTCCGTCCAACCAACGCCTTTCAGATGTATCGCCACCGGCGTGCCCACCGGTCCAGACGTCGGCGTGATGCTGACGATGCTCGTCTCGATGACGAAGTGTGCTTCAGCGATCGTTCGGTCGCCCTCGCGGAGCTCAACCTGATGCAGTCCTCCCAGATGTACTGAGATCGCGATGCGATCATGCTGTGCACGTGAGAACATCAGCGCGGAGTGTGGCGGAGACAGACCCGACGCTGCTCGCCGATTTGCAGGCACTGGTCGAGTCGACGACGCGCGGCGATCCGGAGTCGCCGCTGCGGTGGATCGCGCGGAGCCAGCGCAACCTCGTGGCCGCGCTCGTGACGCTCGGGCATCGCACCAGCATGAAGCTGGTGGCGCGGCTGCTCAAGGACGACCTGGGCTACAGCCTCCAGGCCAATCGCAAACGTCTCGAGGGCGCGTACGCGAATGGGGGCCGCGAGCTCCGCGCCCAGGGCGACCCCGAGCC
This sequence comes from Vicinamibacterales bacterium, assembly GCA_965229885.1. GTDB lineage: Bacteria > Acidobacteriota > Vicinamibacteria > Vicinamibacterales > CAVVIG01 > DATLLJ01. The sequence continues at coordinate 1,413,656 of CBDDJX010000003.1, read as the reverse complement.
TAGCTCCGGAATAAGGATTCCGTCGCAGCTTGCTTCAACAGTCAGGTAAACTTCGTATTCATTTGTTTTGTAGAGAGGTGATTCATGTCAGCGCGAAAGTTGGAAATCCGAGGCAATCTCGAGAGCCTTTATCCCGATGTTTTCACTCCGGAGGCCGTGGCCGCTTTGGAAGCCCTCGCGGGTTTGGATGCGGATCGGAAGGCCGTGATGAAGGGGCGCATCGGGCGGCGAGCGGCGTGGGCTCGAAATAAGCAGCAGATTGCTTTCCTGGACCCGCAGGCGATCATCGCTCGAACGAAGATCAAGGTTCAGGATGCGCGCGACGGAAACTTTATTGGAAGTGAAATCCCTAAGGACCTGCAGTGTCAGTGGATCCAGGGCACGGGGCCTGCCGCAAAGCCGAATGCTCCTCTGGAAAACAGTATTCGAAACATCGCCTACGCGCTGCTGTCGGGTGCGGATGGTTGGATGTTCGATGGAGAGGACGCGCTGGGGCAGATCTCGACGATGTCTCTGGACAATCATCGAAACCTGAAGCTCGCCATCCATCGCGATCCGGTGTTCATGAAAGTCGCCGAACAGGTGGCCGGAGAAATGAACAAATGGGCGGTAGGATTCCTGGGGCGGCCGACGATTTCCGATTGGGTCAAACAGCTCGACTTCACGACGAAGATATTCCGTGCTCGAGGATTGCATCTCGATGACCGTCACATCCGCCATGCCAATGGCGGCAGCTTTTCTGCGACCATTGCCGATACGGTTCTTTTCATCGTGAACAACTACAAGCGATTGCTCGAAACCGGCTGCTCGCTGGCACTCTACATGCCGAAGATCCAGACTGCGGAAGAAGCCGCGCTGTGGGGCGACATTCTCTCCGCGCTCGAAAAACACCTTGGTCTTCCGAATGGCGCGATCAAGGGCTATGTGCTCATCGAGCAGGTCGAAGCGTGTTACCAGCTGATGGAAATCCGTGCCGCACTTGGAAAACATTTCCTTGGATTTAACACGGGCCGATGGGATTACATCAACAGCGTTTCCGATGCGATGGCATGGGATCCGGAGTTCCTTAATCCGAATATCGATGCGATCACGATGACCTATGGCTACATGCGGATCTATGAGGACCGCGTCCGGCGTGCATGCAGCACTCCCGATAAACTCGGACAATTCGCGCTTTGGCAAGGCGGCATGGAGCCCAACATTCCCGTCGGCTCGGAAAAGGGCGTCGCCGACGGCATGAAGCGGGCAACGGCTGGAGCCGAACGCGAGCAGCGCGAGGGCGCCAACGGGAAGTGGGTGGCCCATTGGAAGATGGTGCCCATCGTGAGACCGGTATGGGAAAAGGTCGGCGAGGACAATCAGATGGGACGGAAGTTCCCGCCACTGACATACACAAAGGCGGATGTCGACGGCCTGACGCTGCTCGAACCCGCGCCGCGAACCGTTCGTGGTGCCCGTGACCTTTTGAGTGTGGCTCTGCAATACGGCAACGCTTTCGGCGTTGGCATGCAGGCCGCGGCTCTCAAACCTGCAGACTACTTCGGCAACGAAGACGTGCTGTACTTGATGGAAGACATGGCAACGGGTGAAATCCGCCTGAGCATCCTCTGGGAATGGCTGCACAAGAATGCGAAGCTCACAGCAGACGACGATCCGGTTGGCGTCAAGGCTGGCGACCGGTTCACAGCGGCGCTTTGCAAGCGGCTGCTCGTCGAGGAATACGAGAAGCTGCGCAAGGCCAGCAATCGCGACGTTCACGATTCATCAAAGGACACCACGTTGCCGATTGCGCGGGAGATCGTTGAAACGTACGTGATGGACGACATCAAACTCCCGTGGTACGTCGACCTGCTCAACATCAATCTCGATAACCACGATCTCGCGGAAGCGAAACGGCGGATACGCCTTCTTGCGGATGCGTTTCGAAAAGATGGAACTCGAATTACAGAGAACCTGGATTTCGGAACGCAGCGGGCCAAAACGCAGTAAGGATATCAAGGCCACTAAGGAGAAGTCTCATGCTCGGCACAAGCAAGTTCATCACATTGGAAGCTGCGAAAAAGATGGTCGCCGCCGGAGAGGCGGAAGCGCGCAAGAACGGCTGGAACGTCGCCATCACGATCGTCGGTGCGAACGGAGAGCTCATCATGTTTCAGAAGCTCGATGAAACACAGCCCGGAAGCATCGCGGTATCGCAGGGGAAAGCCCGAACCTCGGCCCTATTTAAACGGCCCACCAAGGCGATGGAAGAAATGATTGCCGGTGGCAAGACGGCATTCCTTGCCGTCGATGGAATCGTTCCTATCCAGGGCGGATTGCCCGTGATTGCGGATGGCAAGGTGATCGGTGCTGTTGGAGTGAGCGGAGTGACCTCCGCCCAGGACGAGCAAGTCGCCACCGCAGCCCTCGCCGCCATGGGCGGCTAGCAATCAAACCGGCTCGATGGATTGCGTCGTTGTCGAATGAGATTTCTGAATGGTAGCCCGAACTGCGACGCTCATCGGGAATTGCGTCTTTGGCGCGATTGCCGGCGCGATCGGCTGGGCGTTAGGCGGACTGCTTCCTCGGGCTGCGTGACCACCTTTGGGCTACCGATGGACATCCCGCGAGAAAGGATGGCGAGGCTTCCTTCTTCGGTAAACACATAGAGCCGATGTCGGCGTCCATCGCGGCCCTTTGATATTGCACTTTGCAAGATCAAAGAATTCGATTCCTTCTTGATGTCGCATTTTACTTGATGTCGCATTTTGCGACTTCAAGTTCGTGAATTCCATTGGGGTAAGGACGAAAAAGCCCTTCAGCCGGCGGCGCGGTTTTTCTTCAGGCGCTCGTCCACTAATGTGACGATCTCGTCGAGCACAGCGGATTGGAGTCCCTTTGGGGTCGCGATCCGCCGCACCAGACAATCGACACGCTCGATGTTTGCGGCGCCGCCAAAAAGCGCACGCGCAGCGGAGGAGGGGTTGCGAAGACCTTCTGCGGCCTTGGCGTACTTTTCGAAAGGAACCAGGTCGTCCGCATCGGCACCTAGATCGATACAAAGCTTCGAGACCCAGTCGTAAATCTCACGCGACTTGTCGATGTTTCCGTGCACCGCATCCTGGATGGGAATCATGTCGTCCTTCCGGATGCAGCGATAATTTCCCGTTATCAACATCGGCCACTTGGCCAGCGGCACGAAAATAGAATCGTGCACCTTGAGCTTCACTGGGATTTCGATGGGCCCGCTGCCTGCATCGAATCGGGCTCCGTCGATGTCCGCTTCGAGACTGCGGAGCAGGGCAGTTGGCTCTGCAGCCTCGAAACGCGCGGCTTTAAAATTCGTGGGCAAGCCCACCTGAAGAACATTCTTCGGCCGATCCGGCGGACGAAATGCCTGGGGATCAGGACTGGCCAGTGTCGTGAGCTTGGGCTCGAATCCTTCCCAGACGCCGGGATCGGCATAGCAACCGACGAGAGCTTCCGTTGATAGACCGGGAATGCGTTGGAGGTAGGGCAACGGCGGCATGTTCATGATCGCCAGGCACGGCTTGCGCGATCGGCCGACGCGGCCCATTAATTCCCGGACGCCTTGTGAGCCGTACTGGGCTTCCTGCATGCCGAGCACGATCAGATCGAACTTGCCCGGATCGACGTCCTCCGGTGTGCTCGCGGAGAGCTTGCCCGGCAGACCCTTCGATGAGATATCCAGCAGCCCTTCACGCCCCTTGATTGGGAAACGAACTACGCTTCCATCGCGGTTAATTAGGTCGGCAGTCGACTTCGTGCAGATCAATGACACGTTGTGTCCGGCCATCAGCAACTTCGTGCTGAACAGCGAGCCATAAGAAGCCCCAAGGATGAGTACGTTGTATTTCATGCTAGATCGCACCTTGCTGGCGTGCTGCCTGGATTTCGGCATCACTCAAACCGAGAACGGTTTTGAGAACCTCATCGGTATGCTCGCCTAACAGCGGTGAGCGCCGGACATCGGAAGGTGAATCGGACAGCTTGATGGGGTTGCCCACCGTCAGATATTTCCCTCGTGTCGGATGGTCGACCTCGACCACGGTGCCGGTATCGCGCAGGGCCGGTTCTTCGGCGATCTCCTTCATCGAAAGGACCGGCCCGCAGGGCACGTTCACGGCATTCAGCGCGGCCATGACTTCCATCTTGGTCTTGGTCATGGTCCACTTCTCGATTTCCGCGAACACGAAATCCAGCTTGGGCAGCCGCGCTTCTGGAGTGTTGAATTTCGGATCCTCCAGCCAGTCCGCATGGCCGATGAGCTTGGCCAGCGCAGGAAAGGCCTGCGCCTGCGTGATGACGTATTCATAAGCATCCGGATCGGTCTCCCAGCCCTTGCATCGGACGACCCAGCCCGGGTGGCCCCCTCCGGAGGCATTGCCGGCGCGCGGCACAGCGGCGCCAAATTTGCCGTTTGGATATTGCGGAAATTCCTTGAGCACGCCGGTACGGGCCAGCCGCTGCTGATCCCGAAGCTTTACGCGGCAGAGGTTCAGTACGACATCCTGCATCGCGACGGTCACGCGTTGCCCCCGGCCGCTCTTTTCGCGATGAAGAAGAGCCGCAAGAACTCCCGCTACAAGGTGAATGCCCGTGCCGGAATCGCCGATCTGCGAGCCGGTCACCATCGGGAAACCGTCGATCTCACCAGTCGTCGAGGCCGACCCGCCCGTGCACTGAGCAACATTTTCATAGACCTTGCAGTCTTCGAAAGGACCCGGTCCGAATCCCTTGATCGACGCGTAAACCATCCGCGGATTGATCTGCTGGATCTTCTCCCAGGGAAAGCCCATGCGATCGATCGCACCGGGCCCATAGTTCTCGACCATCACGTCGCATTGTTCGATGAGCTGTGTGAAGAGTTTCTTGCCCGCTTCGGTCTTGGGATTCAGCGTTATGCCTCGTTTGTTGCTGTTCAGCATCGTGAAATAGAGGCTGTCCACACCCGGAATGTCGCGCAGCTGGAGGCGCGTGGGATCGCCATCGCCAGGCTTCTCGATCTTGACGACGTCGGCGCCGAACCACGCCAGAATCTGAGTGCAGGTCGGTCCCGACTGCACGTGGGTCATATCCAAGACGCGAACACCCTCCAGAGCTTTTCCCATGGTCTCCCTCTTCTTCGAACTGGTTGAAATTAGTCACCGTTGCGGACCGACGATTCTACCCTCGAAGGAGAGTTTTGAGAACCCTTACATGCGACAATCGTTCGCATGAACGCATGGATCATGGAGCGATTTGAAGGTATTGATAAGCTCCAGCTTAAGGAAGTGGCGGACCCTAAACCCGCAGCGGGGGAGGTTCTGCTGCGCGTCACGTATGCCGCGCTGAACCCGGCCGACCGATATCTGGCGCAGGGGGAATATCCGGCGAAACCGCCAATGCCACACATCCTTGGCCGCGATGGGAGCGGCGAGATTGTCGCGACCGGTTCCGGCGTGCAAGGTCATTCGATTGGTCAGAAACGCGCGATTCTCCGGGGCGACATGGGTGTTTCCCGATGGGGAGCATTTGCTGAACTGGTTGCCGTGCCCGCCGAATCCTTAATTGGAATACCTGACGGTTGGACCTTAGAGCAGGCTGGGAGTGCGTCGCTGGTTTACGTGACAGCTTTTCAGGCGTTGACCCAGTGGGAAGACTTGCCCGCAGAGGCGGTCGTACTGATCAGCGGTGCCTCGGGCGGCGTTGGCGTGGCAAGCACGCAGCTGGGAGTGGCGATGGGTCACACCGTCATCGGGTTATCTCGCGGCTCGGAGAAACACGCGACGCTCAAGTCGCAGGGCATGGCGCTGGCGCTTGATCCGACCGACCCGCAATGGCGGAAAACTCTGGCGGAATTTCTCGGCAAGCGCAAAGCCGACCTTGCGATTGACAGCGTGGGCGGCACGCTTTTTCCCCATCTGATTGCTACGCTTGGCGAGCGCGGACGCGTCAGTGTTGTCGGACGGCTGGCCGGCGAAGTGCCGCACTTCAACACAGCAACGCTGTTCTTCCGGCGTATTCGAATCGGCGGTGTTGCCGTCGGCGCCTATTCGAATCAGGAGAGCCGTCAGGCATGGAAAGCGTCACTGGAACTCTTGAACAAGACGGGTGCGCGTCCGCTCATCGATCACGTCTTTCCATTCGACCAGCTCCCGGCTGCCTTCGCCCGGCTCGCCCACGGGCCAATGGGAAAAGTGCTACTGAAGGTCAGCTGAGCAATCCGTCTCCTGAAGCGAGAGGGGTCACACTCCGACTGAAGTTCATTTCTTCTCCAGGTTCAGTGAGACGGAATTAATGCAGTAACGCACTCCTGTCGGTTTGGGTCCGTCGTTGAACACGTGTCCAAGATGCGCACCGCAGGCGCTGCACATGGCCTCTGTGCGGACCATTCCATAACTGCGATCTTGGTCGGTTGCGACATTTTCGGAATCGATGGGCTGATAGAAGCTGGGCCATCCGGTTCCCGAATCGAATTTCGTGCTCGAATCAAACAATTCGTTTCCGCAGGCGACGCATTTGTAAACACCCTTCTCCTTCGAATGCGTGTACTCGCCGGTGAACGGCCGCTCCGTGCCCTTCTCCCGGCAAACATGAAACTGCTCCGGGGAGAGATCCTTTTTCCAATCCTCGTTGGTTTTTTCAACTTTCTTCTTCATGGTGTTGTTTGAATGTTCCCTTCGCCTTCGCGATGGGGGCAAGCGTCGGATAAAACTGGACGAACGTGTTGTCGACCGCACGATTCGCAGAATGGCAAGCCTGACAACCTGCGTTGTCTGCGAATGGTCTTGCCGTGGATGCCGATCCGCCGAATCCAAAGAAGGCCCATTTGTTATGGATCCTTTGGTGGCCGCCGAGCGGATTTCGAGGACCAGCATCGTCTTAACGTCCCCGTTAACCGAGATACCCCTCTAATGTTGCCTATCGTCCGGGATGCATGCTTGAAGAGGGGTGCCGCCATGAAATCCTCATGGCTTCCACGGCAGACTGGCTTCGTATTTCTTTCCGTCGATATCGCTCGCAGTGACCACGACCTCCCTCGGGCGCACAACGTTGAGATTGACTCGCGCCCCGCGCGGCGTTGCGAACTCTCCCAGCAACAAGACCCGCTTACCGCCAGTTGCCAGCCGCGAAACCTTGGCGATGTACGGGCCGCGGAGCAGCGGGGGTGCCGAGGGGTTGACATTGATGGCGACCTCCACTTGGATGAGCTGATGTCCCGCACGGTTCTCGACCGTGATCGTGAACCCCCCCCGAGGTCATGTCCAGGCCGATCTCAGAGTCACCGACGGCCCTGGCTTCCTGCGAACCAGGCGAACACGCTGAAACGAACAAGGCGAGGGCGAAAACGAGCGTGATGGGGACGAGAGCGCGGCGGCTTGCGTAACTCATGGCTCCTCCTTCAGATCAGGAACGGACCATCAAGACGAATGCGCGCTGGGTTAAGGATGAGCCAGGCTCTTCCTTCCCAGATTTCGGATCATACACCCGTCCGTCCACTTTCTGAATCGTACCGGGAATCCCGGAGGGCGAGTTAGTTAAGTCAGGCCACCTTAACCTGCTCATAGTAGTGCGCGTCGAATTCCGCAGGCGGCACGTAGCCGATGGGCTCGAGCAACCGGCGGTTGTTGAACCAATCCACCCACGCCAGCGTCGTGAATTCCACCTGCGCCAGATGCGGCCACGGACCTTGCCGTCGAATCACCTCCGTCTTGAGGAGCCCAATCACCGACTCGGCGAGGGCATTGTCATAGGAGTCGCCTCGGCTGCCGACCGACGGCGCGATTCCGACGTCGGCGAGCCGGTCGGTGTACCGCATCGACAGATACTGCGTACCCCGGTCGCTGTGATGCACCAGGCCGCTGACGCGATCCGCGCCACGTTCGCACACCGCTTATTCGAGCGCATCGAGCACGAAGTCCGTCCGCAGCGACGCCAACACGCGCCCGCCGACGATGCGCCGCGAGAAGACAGCGATCACGAACGCGACATACACGAAGCCTTTCCACGTGGCGACGTAGGGGAAGTCGGAGACCCAGAGCTGGTTGGGCCGCGGCGCGGTGAACTGGCGGTCGACCAAAGCCGGGGGACGCACGCCGGCGGTCGCAGCGGCGGGCGTCGTGACCCATGCGCGGCCGCGGACCGCGCCGGCCAAGCCCATCGCCCCCATCAGCCGCTCGACCGTACAGCGCGCGCCGGCCGCGGCGGCGGGTTCACCTGCCGGGCGTGGTGCAGAAAATACGTCGAGGGGGCGATCGGCAACACCGCGCAGATCGGCTCAACCCCCTACGTGGCCCGGTGGTCATCCACAAACTGGACCATTACTTCACTCGGCGGTCGCGCGCCGCCTGGGCAAAATATACGGAGGCCTTCTGCAAGATCTCATTCGCGCGTCTCAATTCGCGATTGTCGCGTTCCCGTTCCTTCAGGCGCTGGCGCTCGTCGGTCGTCAGGCCGCCCCGCTGGCCCGTATCGCGTTCGGCCTGGCGCACCCAATTCCGCAGCGTCTCGCCGGTGCAGCCGAACTTGCTCGCGATCGCCGTGATCGCGGCCCACTGCGACGGATGCTCGGGACCATGCGCGCGGACCATCCGAATGGCCCGCTCTCGTGCCTCAGCTGAATACTTCCTCGGTCGTGCCATGGGCTCCATCCTCTCAAGCAATGAGCCCTCCGACGAACCCGGTACGATTCAGAGGCAGCCGATGCTCTCGTCCTGTTTTTTGGCCATCGCTGCGCAATTCTAGCGACAGCCCCATTTCATCGCAACCGCTGTGGACGCGCGCCTTCTGCCGCTATTGACGCCCACGTCGTCTGGACACGATCATGAGGACGACCCTGCCGCGACCGCGATGACGCCGTTCACGGCCCAGCGCGTCTGGCCGGACATGAAGCTACCGGGCAGCACATTGATGCCTTGTAGGAACCACACAGTGCCGGGGGGCGTCAGGGTCGCAGAACAGGCCTTCCGTTAACCCAGATACCCCTCCGATGTTCTATCGTCTCTGCTCGACGACCCGGCGATCGAGCGGGTCGGTCGCCGCCATCGTCTGGAACGTCGGCAGCGACACTTCACCGGCGGCACCCCGCACGCGCGGACGCGGGATCGCCACCTTGCGACCCTGGAGCACGATTTCGCTCGGCACGGTGCCGGCCCGGTTGGCTGTCCGATCCGGTTGGTGGGCATACCGGGGGCCACAGATCACGGTCCGATCCTCCTTCAAGCATCGCGGTGAACACGCGCAGGCCCGACCGGACGGCGAGCTCCAACAGCTCGGTCTTCGTGTCGACAAGCAGATCAACCAACCGGCGATTCGCCTTGGGGAACGGGAGTGGCTTTGCGAGACTTCGTTTTCATGGCGGCTCATTTTCTAAGGCCTTCGGCCTCGGTTTGGTTACCACTCGTGTATCACGAGCAGTGAGGAGCCGCCGCTTTCAAATTTCAACAGTTAGAGGGACATCTCCCATAGTCGTCGGCGAAAAGAACCGCTGCATTCGGATCAGCGCTCCGCTTATACTTAGCTTTCTCGCCGCGGTGAGGTGGCCGAGAGGCTGAAGGCGGCGGTTTGCTAAACCGTTATACGGGCTAAAACCTGTATCCAGGGTTCGAATCCCTGCCTCACCGCCATTTATCTTGTTCTCTCCGCAGCAGTTACTGATCTGAGATCCGCCGTCTCCCCTATATCTCCCCACCGGAGACTAGAAACCGGCTGATCGAGGAGCCGGATCGCGCTCTCGAGTGCTGCCGGACTGAGGTGCATGTAGCGCTGTGTCGTTGCGAGATCGGCATGGCCGGCCAACTCCTGAATCGCCCGCGCCGGGGCACCCCGCATCGCTAGATGCGAGCAGAACGTGTGCCGAAGCACGTGGACCCCGCTGTTCTGGACATTTCCCCGGCGAGCCGCTCGCCGCACCCAGTTCTGCAACGTCCGACGACGGATGGGCTGGTCCCGCTGGTCGCACAGCACCAGGGGGTTTTTCAGATGTCGGTGCTCCTGGAGCGCCGTATCCAGTCGGACGGTGAGGGGAATGTGCCGGAGCCGTCCGTTCTTCGGCGCCGTCACCTGACCGTTCCAGTCTGACCGCTGGACGCACATCTGACGCTTCGCCACATCGACGTCAGTCCACTTAAGCGCGATCATTTCGCCCAACCGCAAGCCCCCGTCGCCGCTGAGCAAGATACTCAGGTGCGTATCCGGATCGGTCTGTCGGGCAGCGGCCAGCAACCGCTCGTAGGTCTCGAAGTCGTGGAACGCCGCTGACGACTTCGGTACCTTGAGCATCCGGATGGTGCAGGGGTCGTGATCGATCACCTGCCACTCGACGGCGACCTTGAGCAGGGTGCGTAACACAGTGAGGACGTTGTTCACGGTTTTGGGAGCCTTGCCACGCAACACAGCTTTCAACCGTTGCACGTCTTCGTTCGTAATCGCATCCAGCTTGTGCTGACCGAGGAACGGCGTTAGGTGCATCCGGAGAATCATCTCCTTGGCCGCGATGCCACTCGGCTTCTGCTGGTTCGCACGGGCGTAGCCATCCAGGAATCGCCCGGCGAAGTCTGCAAGCGTCGGCACCTCCTTCCGTGGTTGTGGGAGAACTACGGCCGGGTACATGAGGAGTTCGCGCTCACGGGCTTGGCCCCACCGGCGCGCAGCGGACTTCGACGAAACCGGGGCTTTTCTCCGGTCACGCCGCCGCCTGCCATCCGGTAAAACGACCCGCACGTCCACTTCCCAGCCTCCCCGACGGTACGGTGTGACTCTGACACTCATCGCCAGTCTCCTTCCGGCGATGGCGCACGTCTTTCGTGGATCCAGTCTAGCAGCGCCTCACGCTGGATGAGGATGCGTCGGCCGATCCGCGTCACCCCCGGCAATTGCCCCCGTTCCACCATCGCGTAGATGGCTGCCCGGGAGGTGCGCAGGATGTCGGCGACCTCCGCCGCCGTGAAATACCACGGTCCCGTCATGTCGGGGTTGCTCCCATGTCGGACCAGAGCGACACGATGACCATCGCCCCCCCCCTCTGGTGCTGATAGCGCTGCAGGGTGGCATGCGCGCACGCCCACTGGTTGGTCAGTGAGATCAGTGAAGTCAGTGGTCCATGGTCCCCTTCTCTGCATTCCCTCCAGACTGTTCGTACTCTCACCGTGCAATTGAGGGGCAGAGAGTGGACGATCAGTGACTTCACTGACCTCACTGACCACCGTCCAATCGATCCAGAAGCCCTTGGGTGTTCACGCGTCGGGAGATAGCCGCCTATTGGTCACACAGCGGCAGATCGTGCTTGGCATAGACCACTTGGCGGCGGCCACCAATCTTCCAGAGACCGTCTTTCGCAGCCGGGTTGCGCACGGCCACATACCCAACCGCCTCCAGGCGGTGCGGCACCTGACGAGCGTTCTTTCGATCTGCGAGCCAGCCCGAGAGTTCGCCGTCGTTGGCACCGGCGAGATCCGCCAGGGTGACGGCCGCAGGATGGTCCAGAGAGTCGAGAGCGTCCGCGAGCTCGGCATCCTCTGGCCAGCGGTTCGCGTCCACGATGTCGAAGAAGGCGGGCGTCTGGGGTGGGGGCGCCTTCGCGTTGAACTTGGAAAGGTCGTACGCAGCGAGATAGGCCCCGACGTGTCTGAATCGTACCGGGTTCGTCGGAGGGCTCATTGCTTGAGAGGATGGAGCCCATGGCACGACCGAGGAAGTATTCAGCTGAGGTACGAGAGCGGGCCATTCGGATGGTCCGCGCGCATGGTCCCGAGCATCCGTCGCAGTGGGCCGCGATCACGGCGATCGCGAGCAAGTTCGGCTGCACCGGTGAGACGCTGCGGAATTGGGTGCGCCAGGCCGAACGCGATACGGGCCAGCGGGGCGGCCTGACGACCGACGAGCGCCAGCGCCTGAAGGAACGGGAACGCGACAATCGCGAATTGAGACGCGCGAATGAGATCTTGCGGAAGGCCTCCGCATATTTTGCCCAGGCGGCGCGCGACCGCCGAGTGAAGTAATGGTCCAGTTTGTGGATGACCACCGGGCCACGTAGGGGGTTGAGCCGATCTGCGCGGTGTTGCCGATCGCCCCCTCGACGTATTTTCTGCACCACGCCCGGCAGGTGAACCCGCCGCCGCGGCCGGCGCGCGCCAAGCGCGACGACGACTTGCGGATCGCCATCCAGCGGGTCTGGGACGCGAATTGGCAGGCATACGGACCGCGGAAGGTCTGGCAGCAGCTCGGCCGCGAAGACGTCGACGTCGCGCGCTGCATGGTCGAGCGGCTGATGGGGGCGATGGGCTTGGCCGGCGCGGTCCGCGGCCGCGCATGGGTCACGACGCCCGCCGCTGCGACCGCCGGCGTGCGTCCCCCGGCTTTGGTCGACCGCCAGTTCACCGCGCCGCGGCCCAACCAGCTCTGGGTCTCCGACTTCCCCTACGTCGCCACGTGGAAAGGCTTCGTGTATGTCGCGTTCGTGATCGCTGTCTTCTCGCGGCGCATCGTCGGCGGGCGCGTGTCGGCGTCGCTGCGGACGGACTTCGTGCTCGATGCGCTCGAATAAGCGGTGTGCGAACGTGGCGCGGATCGCGTCAGCGGCCTGGTGCATCACAGCGACCGGGGTACGCAGTATCTGTCGATGCGGTACACCGACCGGCTCGCCGACGTCGGCATCGCGCCGTCGGTCGGCAGCCGAGGCGACTCCTATGACAATGCCCTCGCCGAGTCGGTGATTGGGCTCCTCAAGACGGAGGTGATTCGACGGCAAGGTCCGTGGCCGCATCTGGCGCAGGTGGAATTCACGACGCTGGCGTGGGTGGATTGGTTCAACAACCGCCGGTTGCTCGAGCCCATCGGCTACGTGCCGCCTGCGGCATTCGACGCACACTACTATGAGCAGGTTAAGGTGGTCTGACTCAACTAACTCGCCCTCCGGGATTCCCGGTACGATTCAGCCCGGCTGTCATGAGTGAGTTCGTCTGGCGATAGAGCCTTCTGGATCTTCTGCCGTTGCTCCAGCCATATAGCCGGCTACTAAGAAGATCACGGACAGGTGTCCTGACAAAAACGTGTATTGCAAATAATCTGCGCGTCCCGCGTGAACTTGGACTGCATCGCCGGAGGAATGAAGGCTGGATCAGAGTGACTGCCGAGGAAGATATCCAGATGGTACTGCACGCCCCATGCCCCCAACTGGGCTATTGTGTCGTCATTGGAACCGGGGACGACACCGGCGAATTCTTCCTGGCTTCTCGATATTCGGGTGTCCGGTCGAGGACCTGTCTCAAGGTCGACGAAACAGGTGTGCGGGAAACCGTTGTTATGCCGGGCTTCGTGGACGAATAACACCATCAGTGTTCCGACGTATTGAAAGTCTGAAGGGTAGAGCAACGCCGCAAGGTTTTGGGCCTGTATGTTGATTATGCCATCTGGATCACAGCAGAAACTGGTTCCGCGGTCGCCTCGAATTCGGATGCCACGGATTGAGGACACAAACCACCCATACAGCGAATCTGATGTCCACGGTAGTGGTGCATCGAACGTAATTTCTCGCATGACCGTGAGCACGCGATAGACCTGCGCTTGAAGGAGCGTCAGGTCACGCGAGCTTTGCGCGGCGGAGCACACGGTTTGGCCAACCGTCGGGTCGCTTTCGAACGTGATCGTCAGATCGAGATCACTCCTCGTCACTTCCGCCGGTGTCGGGCACCGTGCGAGGATGTCATTCGCACTCTCATCATTCGCACTCTCAAACGTCGGCGTCGGCGTGGAGCTTGGAGCGGTTGGTGCTGCCGACTCACTTCCGCATCCGATGAATGCTGTAAGCAGAATGGCGATCGCGATGAAACGCGTGTAACAGTTAGCCATCGGCAGTTGCTCCAAGTATAAGAACAAACAACAGGGGTCTACGTTACTGAATCGTACCGGGAATCCCGGAGGGCGAGTTAGTTGAGTCAGGCCACCTTAACCTGCTCATAGTAGTGCGCGTCGAATGCCGCAGGCGGCACGTAGCCGATGGGCTCGAGCAACCGGCGGTTGTTGAACCAATCCACCCACGCCAGCGTCGCGAATTCCACCTGCGCCAGATGCGGCCACGGACCTTGCCGTCGAATCACCTCCGTCTTGAGGAGCCCAATCATCGACTCGGCGAGGGCATTGTCATAGGAGTCACCTCGGCTGCCGACCGACGGCGCGATGCCGGCGTCGGCGAGCCGGTCGGTGTACCGCATCGACAGATACTGCGTACCCCGGTCGCTGTGATGCACCAGGCCGCTGACGCGATCCGCGCCACGTTCGCACACCGCTTATTCGAGCGCATCGAGCACGAAGTCCGTCCGCAGCGACGCCGACACGCGCCCGCCGACGATGCGCCGCGAGAAGACAGCGATCACGAACGCGACATACACGAAGCCTTTCCACGTGGCGACGTAGGGGAAGTCGGAGACCCAGAGGCTGGTTGGGCCGCGGCGCGGTGAACTGGCGGTCGACCAAAGCCGGGGGACGCACGCCGGCGGTCGCAGCGGCGGGCGTCGTGACCCATGCGCGGCCGCGACGATGAAGGGCATTCGGGTTTCGATTCTAACGCGCGAGAGGACCTGTTGTGGCGCGTTGCGCGAGATCCAACCCTACGGGTCGTCGTCAGAGAACCCAGACGGTAGGTGTGTCGCCGGATGACAGCCTCGGTCACGAACGGCCGTACGAGTCCGAGTACTGCAGCTGCCCTCCACGCATGCCGACGCCCACGGCCTCACATGTGGCGATTGCCTCCGGGGCGAACCACAGCGTGATGTCACCTCGTTGGACCAGCGCTCGGTCGTACGCCGGCCAGTTGCCAACGTGGTATTTCGTCTTATAGGTCGGATGCACTCTCGACTTCACGTCGCGATCATGCGCCTTCGGCCGTCGCGATGACCAGAGGGTCGAGGGTTACTCGGCGGAGAGCCCAGGAACCGTGCACTAACGCCGTACAGCGCCAGTTGTTTCCGGAGGAACAGGTTCTCAGCCGCCAGATGCGCCTGCGACGTCAGGCCCAGTCTGACCAGCGCGCACAGGTCCTTCAGTAAACGGTATCCGGTGCGGGGGAAGGAAGACCGACGGTTCGACATGGCCCCGTATCGTAGCCGCCCGGGCTCGGCGGTCGCTCCCGTGACGCGACGGCACTCGTCATCGGCTCAAATCAACGGGCGGATGTAATATTTGCGGACCACACCCGCTGGGCGAGGAGATCTTCCGTATCGCGGAAGCTGAGACAAAATCGGTGGTAGAGCCAGACGGCGTGGCTGATGATCTCGGGCGGAAATCGATAACCGTGGCAGCCGGAAGGCTGGCTCAGCATCGGCCTACTCTGCCAGTCAGAGCCTCAACCTGACAATACCCGCCGCGCCACTACGCGAGATCGGACTATTTCTTCGCCGTCGGCACCTTGAGGGCCTTCAGGTGCGTGACGATGTCCTCACCCGAGGAACCGGGGTTGACCTTGCGATCGACGTCGGCAATCTTGCCGTCAGGTCCGATGTAGAAGGTGTGCCTCGCCGCCAGTTCACCCAGCTTGAACCGGCTCATGTCGGAGAGTACTCCGTATTTGCGGGCGGTTTCCTTCGTCGGATCCGCCAGCAGCGCGAAGTCGGCATTCTCTTTCTTGGCGAACGCCGTGTTGTCCTCCAGCGTGTCGGTGCTGATCATGAAGTACGCGACGTCGTAGGCGCGAATCAGTGGGCCACTCTCACGGAGGGCCTTGCATTCGGCCGTTCAACCGGCGGTGAACGCTTTCGGGAACCACGCGAGCACCACGGTCTTGCCGCGTAGCTTGGACAGGGTGTAGGTCCTACCGTCGGATGCCTGCAAGGTGAAGTCGGGCGCCACGTCGCCCACCTTCAGTGCAGGCTGCCCCGGTATCAGTTGCTGCGCGAACAGACCGGCGGTCCCCGCGGCGACGGCGCCGAGTGCCGCGAGGCCGAGCGAGGCGAACAGCAGTCGTTTCATGCCACCTCCACGAACGCCACAACGTTAACATGACAGCGGGTCATCGGCGGCCACAAGACTGTCGAGCAGGCAAAGCAGCTCGGCTTGCCGATCACGCTGGTTGGCATTGTAAAGTTGACGAAAAGCTAGCTGACCGACCCTATGCATGGCGAATTACAAATTGCTCAGGAAATTTAGCAATTCGCCATGCACAGGTTGAAGTGCAGGGTTATTTGCACCCAGACGAGGCGGCACTGAGACGCGTGACCTCTTCATGGGTCAACCTGACGTCCGTGACTGGGATCAGCTCAGAGAGCTGCGAGATCGTGCGGGCGCTGGCGATAGGTGCGACGACGGTCGGCTGAGCACGCAGCCACGCTAGCGACACCGCGGCGACCGTTGTATGACGTGCGGCCGCAATGTCGTCCAGCGCGTTGAGCACGCGGAGGCCGCGCGCATCAAGATACGCGCGCGCCCCGACCGCACGTGGGCTGTCCACGTTGCTGTCAGGCCGGTATTTGCCCGTGAGAAATCCCTTTGCGAGGCCGTAGTACGGCACGCAGCCCACCGTCTCACGCGTACACAGGGCGCCTAGCTCTCCTTCATAGTCGTGGCGGTGCATCAAGTTGTAATGTGGTTGAAGCGCGACGTACCGGGCGAGGCCGTTGCGGTCTGAGATACTGAGCGCCTCCGCCAACCGCGACGCGGTGAAGTTCGACGCCCCGATGTACCGGACTTTGCCCTCCTTCACGAGGGCATCGAAGGCGCGCAGCGAGTCTTCGAGAGGGGTCTCCGGGTCGTCGGCGTGTGCGTAATACAGGTCGACGCTGGTGACGCCGAGACGCCGCAGGGACGCCTCGACCGCCGTTCGGATCGTTAGCGGCGAGAGGCCTTTGAGCCCTGTCGACATGCCGACCTTTGTCGCGATCACCATTCGACTCCGTGTGCCCCGCGCCGCCATCCAGCGGCCGATGATCGTTTCCGACTCGCCTCCAGTGTGCCCAGGCACCCATGCAGAGTACACATCCGCCGTATCGATGAAGTTGCCGCCCGCTGCGAGGTAGCTGTCCAGTACTCCGAACGACTGCTGCTCGTTTGCGGTCCAGCCGAAGACGTTACCGCCGAGACAAAGTGGGAAGACGTCGAGGTCCGTCCGAGCAATCTGTGGCATGGCCTGACAGGCTAACCCGAGATCGGGTGAATCGGGAAGTGCTGCACGTGTGTTGCGTCGGCCAATAGCGGTTCGCTCATCGGTGTAGTCGGCCGAGGAGCATGCTCGTCGCGGGTCAACCAGACTGCGCTGCACGTTTGGTTGCCGTGGTCTGGTTGCCGTGGTCCAAGCTGCCGTTCGCTCGCTCGGATGCGACATTACTCCTGCCTGGTCGGGCGGATTCAGGGGGTCGATGCAACATGAGCCGAAAAGGATGGAGGTCTCATGGTGCGCAGACGTGGCCCGCGGCTGACGGCGGCGCAGAAGGCGGAGTTGTGGCGGCGCTGGCGTGAGGGCGAATCACTGCGCGCGATTGGGTGCTTGCACCGTTGACTGTAGGTGATGTGAACGTATCCCCTTGCCAGAAAGACGCTTACGCCACATTCGGCACCCAGCACAGGTTACAAGCACTCTTTAGGCAGTAATTTGCTACATCGTCACGTCTTAACGTCACGTTGCCAACAGTCAACGGCGCAAGCACCTGTGCGTCTCGAATTCGTTGTCAGGCCGCCACTGGGAGCTGGACCAGGTCCCGGCAGTGGGAGACCCAACGCACATTGTTGAGATTGGCCTGGGCCGTCGTGTGTCCGCCGGCGAAGGCCAACGGCGTGTGGCCTTCCAACGACGCGTGGCTGCGTGTCGCGTTGTAGTAGGCCTGGAAGTCGGCGAGCTTCCGCTCAAGATCACGGGCATTCCAGAACAGTACATGGTCCAGAAACTCTCGCCGCATCGTCCCAATCAGGCGTTCCACGAAAGGGTGCGATAGGGGCACATGGGGCACCGTCTTGATTTCGTCGATCTCCAGAATCCGAAGATTCGCCGTCCAACGGTGCGCCTCGAACAGTGGATAATGATCGGTACTGAGATGTCGCGGTGGGCCCCGACCATGAGTGGCGGCGTTGAACATGCGGCAGAGGCTGGGGCCATCGACGGCCCCGCGATGCACGCCGAGACCGATGATGCGACGCGTGAACTGGTCCATGACCACGAGCACCCAGTAGCTGCGGAGCACGATGGACTCGCATCGAAAGAGATCGACGCTCCACAGGCTGTCTGTGGTGTGTCCGATGAACGACAACCACGAGGGCCCGGTTCCGCCCGGGGCGGGGCGATCGTGTGTCGACAGCACGCGGTACACGACGTGCTTGTCGATGTCGACCCCGAACGTCTGCGCGATGATGCGTGCAATCCGTGGGCAGCTGAACCGAGGATTGCGCGACTTGAGCTCGACGATGGCCTGGATGAGTGCCTCGCTCGGCCCCTTTGGTCCGGGCTTCTTCGGGCACGGGCTCGACGAGAACAGTCGGCGGTACTTGCGACGCACCAACGCCTGATGAAACGCCAGGAGCGTCGAGGGGCGTACGCCGATGGCGACCTTTCGGATCCGCCCTGGACTGAGGAGCAGTGACCCGAATCCGCAGAGCAGCCGGTCACTCACCGTCAGGTTCGGCGCCCGATGGCGAGGACGGCGCAGGACGATCAGCTGCTGCTTGAGCAGGAGATTCTCCGCGATCACCGCTCGCACGCCACCAGGGCCACAGAGTTTCGCGGTCGTGACGGCCAGGTGAAGCAGGATGAGCAGGAGGTCCTTCATGCGCGAGACAGCGTAGGTCAGCCATCGTCGCCACGCAACGTTGCCTCACCGAGAAAATGGGAATTCCGCACAGGCGTGGCCGCGATTCAGCGAGAAAATGGGAATTCGAGACGCACAGGCGTGCCTGCCGCGACGAACGGATCGCATGAGCGAGAAACGCTGGCAACAACCAGAGGGACGCAAGATGTAGGCGGGTGACAGAGACGACGAGCATGGCAGGAGAACCTTTCAACGGCAGGTTAGACGACGGAAATTCGACAGCGTTACCAATGACAGCCGCTTAGAACTGCACAAGGCCATACATGACGCCTTAGACTCTCGACTGACTAATCGGTATCTCCCCGTCAGTGCACGCTTGTCGACGTCGGGGCGACCCTCGAGACGAGCGCGCGTGTAATCATCGCCTCAAGCGAGGCCTGATCGACCTCAAAGGGCCCTGCGATCGCGGCGCCCAGCGCGATCTCGATCGCGATCACCACGCCGCCCTCTTCGTAGCGGTTCACGATCCAGCTCAGGCCGCGTAACGCGATCGTGCGATCGTCACCGCCTGGATGCTTCTGGCGGTCCATCGCGCGCAGCATCCCGCCGAGCACCAGCTGAACGTCCTCGTCCGTCCACTCGGCAGGCGGGCGCACGGGCCCGTCGAAGGTCGTGGTCTCTGCGACGCCGGTGCCCCGCAGCCACACGTCGACCGGAATCTTCATGATGCCAGTGCTCCGTCGAGGTCGTCGATTGCGGTCGCCGGCGCCCGGCAGGTCCGATTCCGACACACGTATACCGATGTCTTCCCGTCGACCGGGGCCATGGCCGCGATGAACGGAAGGCTTCCGCCGAGCCGGCGCTGGCGCTCGTTCGTCAGCCGGAGCTGAACCGCGAAGGGCAGATACCGGCGCCCGAGCGCACGTCCCAGCCCTTCCAGCCCTTCCTGCCCTTCCATGATCACGATCTGCTGCACACCCGCGACATAGGCGGACAAGGCTGCCGCCATCATCGGCACGCTCCGGCCGAGCCGCTCGAGCCGCTCGCCAAAAGCGCCGAGCGTCCGCTCGATGCGCTCCGTCCAGACGGGCTCAACACGCGCATCGACCAGGTGTGACAGCGTCAACAGATTCATCACCGCCATCGAACTCGCGGTCGGCTCGGCGCCGTCGTACTCGTCTTTCATGCGCAGCAGGACGCTCGGATCGCGGCCGGTGGTGCTGAACCAGCCGGCGCCGGCCTCGTCCCAGAACAACTCGTCTTGCCGGTGCTGCAGGGTGATGGCCCAGTCGAGCCACATCGGATCGGGATCGGCCTGAAACAATTCGAGCAGCCCGAAAATCAGACAGCCATAGTCCTCGGCATAGGCGTCGATATCGGCGTGACCCTTCCGGTACCGGCGGAGCAGCCGCCGCGCGTCCGCGCTCCACATCCGTTCGCGCACGAACGTGGCGGCCCGGCGGGCGGCTTTCAAGTAGGGTTCGGCCAACGCGGGGCCGTCGTCGCTCGACGCAGCCAGGACACGCGCCGTGCGCGCGAACGCCGCGATCATCAGACCGTTCCAGACGGTGAGAATCTTGTCGTCGCGGTCCGGCCTCGGCCGCCGCAGTCGGCGCTGGAGCATCGCGACGCGGCCGCGACCAATCGCCTCGATGATGTCGCCGGCCGCCTTCCCTGACTCGGCCGCCAGTTCGTCGACCGATCTTGCGATATACAGAAGATTCCTGCCGGTGAATTCCTGCTGCGGATCGGATGGAGCGTTTCCGCCCGGCTCGATCCCGAAGCGTCGCCTGATGACAGGGGCGTCCTCGCCCAGAAGCTGATCGACTTCGTTGGCCCGCCACAGATAGAACGCGCCCTCGGATTTAGGCCCGTCCCCGTGCTCCGGTGGGATGCTATCGGCGTCCTCCGCGCAGTAGAAGCCGCCGTCGAGGTCGGTCATCTCGCGGAGCACGTACCGCAGCGTGTCCTCGGCAATCTCCAGATAAAGCGGATCCCCTGACGCTTGGGCGCCCTCGACGTACGCAAGCACGAGCTGCGCCTGGTCGTACAACATCTTCTCGAAATGCGGCACGCGCCAGGCGGCATCGACCGAGTAGCGATGGAATCCGCCGCCGATGTGGTCGCGCATGCCGCCCTGCGCCATCGCCCGAAGCGTGCGAAGGGCCATGTCGAGGGCAGCGCCGTGGCCAGTTCGCGCATGCTCCCGCAGCAGAAACAGCACCTCTGAAGGACGGGGAAATTTGGGCGCGTCGCCAAAACCGCCGTGGCGCGTGTCAAACGCGGCCTCGAACTGCCGGACCGTCCGATCGAGCGCCCCGCTCCCCGGCACCGCCCCGCTCGGCGCCGTCGATGGCTCACCGGCCCGCAGTTGCGCCACCAGCGCGTCGGCCGACTGCGTCAGTTTCGAGCGGTCCTGTCGCCAGACCTGCGCCACGTGCGCCAGGATCTCGGTGAATCCCGGTCGCCCCCAGCGCGCTGAAGGCGGAAAATACGTGCCGCCATAGAACGGCTTGAGATCCGGCGTCAGCCACGCACTCATCGGCCACCCACCCGAACCGGTCGTCGCCTGGACAAACGCCATGTACACGCGATCGACGTCCGGCCGCTCTTCGCGATCGACTTTGATGGACACAAAATGCTCGTTTAGCACGGCCGCGACCGCGTCGTTTTCGAACGACTCGTGCTCCATCACGTGGCACCAGTGGCAGGTGGAATACCCGATGGACAGAAAGATCGGTTTGTCCTCCGCGCGGGCTTTAGCAAACGCCTCGTCGCCCCATGGAAACCAGTTCACGGGGTTCTGTGCGTGCTGCAGCAGATAGGGACTACTTTCGGTGGCTAAACGATTCACCTGGTGATTATGACACTTCGGATAGAATCCCCCGCATGCCGGACCTGTCCGGAAAGCGCGTCGCGATTCTCGTCGAGGACGAATTTGACGATTACGAGCTGACCGGACCGCGGGAGGCCCTGCGGGCCGCCGGTGCGGTCGTCACGATCGTCGGTCCCACGCTGGGCGCCACCTACCGCGGCAAGCGCGGTGAGGCGGTCGTGGCCTCGGACCTCGCCGCCGGCGCCGCGCGGATGAAGGATTTCGACGCGCTCGTCATCCCAGGGGGCCACGCGCCCGACAAGATGCGAATGCGCCACGCGATGGTCGACTTGGCGCGCGACGCGATTGAGGCGGGCAAACTGGTCGCCGCCATCTGCCATGGGCCGCAGTTGCTGATTTCGGCCAACGCCATCCGCGGCCGCACGCTGACCTGCTGGCCGTCGATCGCCGTCGACGTGAAGAACGCAGGGGGACTCTACGTCGACAAACCGGTCGTCGAAGACGGCAACCTGATCACCTCCCGCAAGCCGGACGATGTGCCCGCGTTCAGCGATGCCATTATCCGGGCCCTCAGCCCTATTGGCCATCTGGCCTCCCGCGCCTGAGCCGCGCGAATCCCTCGAGCGCACCCGTCCACAGCAGCCCCGTCACCAGCGCGCCAATCCCACTACGACTGATTGGAGGCTGTGCGCGCGGATTTCCCGACGTCTCTGATGTCGTGCTTCTTCATCTTGCTGTAGGGCGTCGCGCGGTACAGGCCGAGAATCTGCGCCGCTTCCCGCTTGTTCCAGTTGGTCCGCTGAAGCGTCTGGAGAATCGCCATCTTCTCGATTTCGGCCAGCGTTCGGTGCGGCGGCACGACGAAGTCGGTTGAGCCGGTCGAGTCCCCACGAATCGACTCGGGCAGATCTCCCACGGTAATCTCCCGGCCTTTCGCGACGAGCACCGCGCGTTCGATGGTGTTCTCGAGCTCCCGGACGTTGCCAGGCCACCGGCTGCTGATGAGCAGGTGGTAGACCTCCGGCGCCAGCGACTGCACGTGTTTCTGATACCGCCGCCTGAATGTTTCCAGAAAGTGATCGCAGAGAAGCGGGATGTCTTCTGGGTGCTCGCGGAGCGGCGGCACGCCGAGCGTAATGGTGTTGATGCGGAAGTACAGATCCTCGCGCAGTTTCCCGTCGCGGAGCGCCGCATCGAGGTCAACGTTGGTCGCGCAGATCAGGCGGAAGTCCACGTGCACGACGCGGTCGCTGCCAATCGGCCGGTACTCGCGCTCCTGCAGCACGCGAAGCAGCTTCGTCGCAGGTATGTCGGCATCTCGCCGATCTCGTCGAGAAGGAACGAGCCGCCCTCGGCCATCTCGAAGAGACCTTCCTTGTCCATCGTCGCGCCGGTGAACGCACCCTTACTTGTAGCCGAAGAGCTCGGATTCGATGAGGTCCTTGGGAATGGCGGCGCAATTGATCTTGATGAACGGACCCTTGGATCGCTTGCTGTGGTCATGGATGGCGTTGGCGATCAGCTCCTTGCCGGTCCCGTTTTCGCCCCGAATGAGGATATTCGCCTCGCTGACCGCGACGCCATCAACCAGGTCGAACAGCTCCTGCATCTTCTTCCCGCTGCCGATAATGTTCCGAAACGTGTACCGGTCCTGCAGCTTCGCCTTGAGCTGCTCGTGTTCGTCGGCCCCAGGATCGAGTTGCTTGGGCTCGTCACCAATGGCGAGGACGCGCTTCTTACGTTTCCGATCCATGAGGCCGAATGTGTATTGAAACAATGCACTGAGTCAATGCGCAAATAACAATGCGTCCACAAAGACGACAGTCGTCGCTGCAGCCGCGGCCGGCAATCCGGCCACTGACGATTCGTCAATATGTTGAATGGACTGGGGGGGAGACCGGCGCATCGCTTTCGCCGCCGGGCAACACGTCAGCGTCTATAGCTTCGCGGTCAGACCATCCGCTGCCGTCGCGTTACGGGGAGGTGGTTCGCTCTCCTGCATCGCCCTGACGACTTCTTCGAACGGGTGCATGTTGATCGCGTCGTAATCGGGCGGGCAGCCGAACTCGCGCTGCTGCGGGGCGGTGGGATTGCCAAGCGTGACGCACAGGCCGCAGCCGATACAGAGATCGGCGCGAACCGCGCACACCATCCGGCCATCACGGTCGGGTTCCTCGACGATACAGTCGGCGACGGGACACGCGGCCTGGCAAATCGAGCACGCAAACGCGCCGAAGCAGCGATCGGGATCGATCACCGCGATGGTCTTCGGAGCCTTCTTCCGCGGCCCCGACATCATTTTGGTCCACACGGCGAAGATTATAGCGGAAACCAGGAAGGATTGTCCTCCTTACTTCCTGCGATATCATCGGCGTATGGGGAAACAGCTGCGTTCCGCATCAACCCTGGTCGTCGCGGCGCTCTCGGCGGCCCTGCTCGCGGCCCAAACCCGGATTACACCACCCGATAACAAGTACGCACCCGCCGAGGACGTTCGGTTGGGCCGCGAAGCGGCGGCCGAGGCGGAAAAGCAACTGCCCTTGATGCGGGACGATGCCGTGACCTCATACGTGGGAGATATCGGCCGGCGACTCGTCAGCGCGATTCTGCCCGAGCTAGGCCATTCAGAGTTCCAGTACTCCTTCAAGGTGGTCAATGTCCGGGAGATCAACGCCTTCGCCCTCCCCGGCGGACCGATGTACGTCAACCGCGGCATGATCGAGGCGGCGAAAAACGAAGGGGAGATCGCCGGCGTAATGGCGCACGAAATCAGTCACGTCGTGCTGCGCCACGGGACCGCTCAGGCGGGCAAAGCCACGAAATACAGAGTGGGCCAGATTGCGGGCGCCATCCTCGGCTCGATCATCGGGGGCGGCTGGGGCCAGGTGGTTTCACAGGGTGCGCAATTCGGAATCGGGACCGCCTTCCTGCGGTTCAGCCGCGAGTTCGAACGGCAGGCCGATTTACAGGGAACGCAAGTCATGGCGCGCGCCGGTTACGACCCGCGCGACATGGCGAGCATGTTCAAGACGATCGAAACACAGGGCGGATCGAATGGTCCGCAGTGGCTGAGCGATCACCCGAACCCGGGCAACCGCTACGACTACATCGTCAGGGAAGCCCAGCTACTGCCGGTCGACAATCCGATTCGCGGCACGCGTGGCTTCGATCAGGTTCAGTCCCATCTCAAGCAGCTCCCTCGTGCGCCGACGACGGAGGAAG
Organism: Vicinamibacterales bacterium; assembly: GCA_965229885.1. Taxonomy (GTDB): domain Bacteria; phylum Acidobacteriota; class Vicinamibacteria; order Vicinamibacterales; family CAVVIG01; genus DATLLJ01. The sequence continues at coordinate 1,388,891 of CBDDJX010000003.1, read as the reverse complement.
CGGCGCGAAACGCGGGACGGCGGACGCCGACCGATACTGGCGCCAATGAACCGGCCGGTGACGTGCCCACAGGCCGCGTCGATCCGCCATCGTCCCGCTATGCGACCTATGACGAGGGGAATCTCTATCGCGTGAGCGTGCCGTCCAACTGGCGGGAACGGCAAGACAACGACACGGTGACGTTCGCGCCGAGCGGCGGCTACGGCACCCACAACGGACAAACCGTCTACACGCATGGCATGCAGATCGGCGCGACGCGCAACGGGTCGCCCGACCTACAGACAGCGACCGCTGAACTCGTCAACACATTCGCGCAGGGCAATCCCGACATGGGCCGACCGTCACACTACGAGCGGCTGTCGGTCGACGGGCGGCCGAGCCTGCGGACCACGGTATCGAACCGCAATGAGGTCACGCGCGATCCGGAAACGATCCAGCTGGTCACGGTCGATCTGGGCAATGGCGGGATGCTCTATTCAATCGGCGTCGCCCCACGTGGCGAGTTCGAGAGCTACCGCAGCGTGTTCAATCGAATCCTGGGATCGATTCGGCTCTCCTCTCAGCGAAAGTGAAAGTGAAAGTGAAAGTGAAAGTGAAAGTGAAAGTGAAAGTACTCGGTTCACGATGCAAATTTGGAGGCGCCGCCCAGATTTGAACTGGGGATCGAGGTTTTGCAGACCTCTGCCTTACCACTTGGCGACGGCGCCTGACGGAGCGAGTGCTGGAGAACGGGGCTCGTCAGCGGACCTGGATGGCCCGACAACAGCGTGAGCCGATGGACGCGCGGCGGTTGTGAGGCATCAGCCGATCATAAGAAGTTGGAGCGGGAAACGGGATTCGAACCCGCGACTTCGACCTTGGCAAGGTCGCACTCTACCACTGAGTTATTCCCGCTCGCCCAACGATTACCGTACCACACGGTTGTGGCAGCCATCAAGCGCGGGACGGTCCGGCTGAAGCCGGACACTGCGTGCGAAACGGATTCACAGCTTGACGGCGCGCAGGACGCGGGTCGCTTCCTCGGGCGACGTCGGGTTGATGTAGAACCCGGTCCCCCACTCAAACCCGGCCGTCCGCGCCAGCTTCGGCAGAATCTCCACGTGCCAGTGATAGAGGTCGGCGCCCCTGCGATCGACGTGACCGACGCCGCCCGCATTGAACGGCGCACTGTGAATGATCAGGTTATACGCAGGTGATTCGAGTGCGCGGTCGATCCGCGCCAGCACGGATTGCAGCACCCGCGCGAGGCTCGCGTACTCGTGCTGCGGTGCGTCCTCGAACCTCGCCGCATGCTGCCGCGGCAGCAGCCACGTTTCAAACGGAAAACGAGGCGCATAAGGCGCGAGCGCGATGACGTCGGCGTTTTCCTGAATCGCGCGCAGGCCGGCCGTGATCTCCTGACAGACGATGTCGCAGAAGACGCATCGCTCCTTCGCCGCGAAGTGGCGCCTGGCGCCCTCAATCTCTTCGCGCACGAAATCGGGCACGATGGGGAGCGCGATCAACTGCGAGTGCGCGGGCTCGAGCGTCGCGCCGGCCGTCGCGCCCTGGTTCTTGAACACCAGGATGTAGCGCAGCCGGCGATCCTGCTTGAGATCCAGCATGCGCTCGCGGAAGGCCGACAGTACACGCTCGATCTCGAACTCGGATATCGACGCGAACGTCTTGTCGTGACCGGGCGTCTCGATAATCACTTCGTGCGCGCCGATCCCGTTCATCCGGTCGAACATGCCGTCGCCTTCGCGGTCGAGCCCGCCCTCCACCTGCAGCGCCGGAAACTTGTTGAGCACGACCCGTAGGTCCCAACCGCGCGAGTTCGGCGCGCCGCCATTCTGCCGGTACGTAAGCACTTCTGGCGGCGTCAGCTCTTCGCGGCCCGGGCAAAATGGACATTGCTCTCGGCCGATGACCGCCGGATGCTCGAACCGAAAATCGTTCGGACGCTTCCGCCGCTCCGTCGAGATGATGACCCATCGGCCGGTGACAGGATCCTTGCGCAGCTCAGGCATGAAAGGCGCTCCGATACACCTCGAGAACAGGCCGCCCATCGTCGAACTGAATCGAGACGACGTCGAAACGGCAGGAAGAGTCGCTCAGATGATGTCGCAACACGTATTCAGCCGCCAGGCGGACGATTCGCAGCTGCTTCTGCCAGGTGACCGCTTCGGCGGCGTCGCCGAACGCGCGGCTGTGACGCGCCTTCACCTCCACAAACACCAGCGTCGGTCCGTCACGCGCGATGATGTCCAATTCGCCACCACGGCACCGGTGCCGGCGGGCAACAATGACGTACCCGCGGCGTTCGAGCTCACGGCACGCGAGATCTTCGCCGGCTTTCCCCAGAGCGATTCGGGCGCGTGTCATGCTGCGCCCCATCTACAAGAGCGCTACCACGGAGGGGACAGGGCCAAACGAAGGGCACGGTTCTCCCTGCTCCTACGGTTTCTCCGTGCGCTCCGTCTATCGGGATGCGCTTCCGTGTCCTCCGTGGTGCTGCTTTTCGACTTCTGTCAGTGCCTCGTCGAAGATCCCAACCGCGATGTCCGCCTGCTCGCGCGTGAGGACGAGAGGCGGTGAGAAGCGGATCGAGTTCTTCCCCGCTCCGAGAATCAGCAGCCCGCGACGAAAGGCCCCGAGAACCACCGCGTGACGCTCGTCGGTGGCACGCTCCTTCGTCTGGCGATCGCGCACCAGCTCCACGCCGATCATCAGCCCCCGGCCGCGCACGGCGCCGATGAGAGGATGCTTCCCGGCCAGCGCCTTCAACTCCGCCATGAGATGGCCGCCGACATCTGCCGCGTTCGCGACGAGTTCCGCCTTCAGCAGCGTGATCGTCGCAAGAGCGGCGGCGCACGACACGGGATTGCCGCCGAACGTGCTCGCGTGCGCGCCAGGGGGCCACGTCATCAGGTCCGCGCGCGCCGACGCCACGCCGATCGGCATCCCCGACGCGAGGCCCTTGGCCATCGCCACGATATCCGGCTCCACGCCGCTGTGTTCGATCGCGAACATCTTTCCCGTACGCCCCATCCCCGACTGCACTTCGTCCACGACGAGCAGAATCCCATGCTTGCGGGACAGCTCACCGAGCCCTTGCAGGAACTCGTCGGGTGCGCCGACGTAGCCGCTTTCGCCCTGGATTGGCTCAACGACGAAGGCGGCGACGTCGTCGGGCGAGACCAGTTGCATGAAGAGCTGGTTCTCGATGTAGCCAAGACACTCCGCCACGTACGCCTCGGGCGTGAGGCCTGGTGGCGTGCGGTAACAATCGGGATACGGCGCATGATACACGCCCGGCATCAGCGGGCCGAACCCACGCCGCTGCACGGCCTTGCTGCCGGTTAGCGCGAGCGACCCCATCGTCCTCCCATGGAACCCGCCCTGAAACGCGATGAGCCCCTGGCGGCCCGTCGCGTACCGTGCCAGCTTGATGGACGCTTCGATCGCCTCGGTGCCGGAGTTGCCAAAAAACGATTTCACGCCGCCGCGAATCGGTACGATCGCTGCCAGTTCTTCGGCCAGCCGCACCTGCACGTCGTAATAGAAGTCCGTGCCAGACATGTGCACGAACCGCCCGGCCTGCCTGGAGATGGCCGCCACCACGTCGGGATGGGAGTGGCCGGTGGCGGTGACGGCAATGCCCGCCGAGCAATCGAGAAAGACGTTGCCGTCCACGTCCTCGACCATGGCGCCGGCGCCGCGTTCGATGACGAGAGAATATCCGCGCGTGTAGGAGGGCAATACGACCGCTCGATCGCGCTCGATGATCGTCGTGGCGCGCGGGCCGGGCAGCGGAGTCTTGATCTCTGGCGAATTCGTCACGTCGTTCGGCGGGTCCACCAAAGGGACCCGCCCTATTTCTTCTTCCAGCGTGTGCCGCCGGCGCTGTCTTCGAGAAGCACACCCCGCTCCATCAGCCCGTCGCGAATCCGGTCGGCTTCGCCGAAGTCGCGGCGCCGCCGTGCCGTGCGTCGTTCCTCAATCAGCCGCTCGATCTCTTCGACAGGGACCGGCGGCTGCTCGTCCTCTGCTCGGCGCAGGCAGAGGACTCCCAGCACGCGATCGAAGCCCTCGAACGCGTCGCGGATTGCCGGTACGTCGCCTTTGCCAAGCTTCCCGGCGTCGGCCGCGGAATTGAGCGAGCGCACCAGCTCGAAAATGGCGCCGAGGGCCGCCGCGGTATTCAGATCGTCCTGCATCGCCGCGGCGAAGGCCTTTCGCCCTTCCTCAACGCGCGCGGCCAGTTCCGGATGCGATCCGGCCGCGGTCAGCGTGTCGAGCCGCGCGAGAAAATCGGTCAGCCGGCGCAGCGACTCCTCGGCCTGCGTGAGGCTCTCCCACGTGAAGTTCAACTGCTTTCGGTAATGCGCTGACAGCAGCAGATACCGAACCGCTGACGGCCGATAGCCGAGCGCGACCATGTCCGGAATGGTGTGCGTGTTGCCGAGCGATTTGGACATCTTCTCGGCGTTGACGAGCAGATATTCGACGTGCACCCAGAAGCGCGAAAACGGCTTGTTCGTCGCGCCCTCGCTCTGCGCGATCTCGTTTTCGTGATGCGGGAAGATCAGATCGATGCCGCCCGAGTGAATGTCGATGGGCGGCTCGCCGAGCAGCCGCAGCGCCATCGCCGAACACTCAAGGTGCCATCCCGGGCGTCCCGGCGGATCGACCACCTCCCAGCTCGGCTCGCCCGGCTTGCTCCCCTTCCACAACACGAAGTCGCGGGCGTCATTTTTTGCATAGTTGTCCGAATCGACGCGCACGCCATCCTTCATGCCTTCCTTGTCGAGACGCGCGAGCCGCCCGTAGTCGGGCATCCTGGAGATCTTGAAATAGATCGATCCGTCGCTGACGTACGTGTGGCCGTTCCTGGTGAGGGCGTCGATGAGCGCAGCCATCGCCCGCAAATTCGCTTCGTCGGTCGCGCGCGGGTTCTCTTCGACCTCCTCGAGGCCGAGCGCGCGGGCGTCCTCGCGAAAAGCGGCGATGTACTGCGCGGTGTATTCCCGGAGACCCATCCCCACCTTCTGCGCGCCGGCGATCGTCCGATCGTCGATGTCGGTGAAGTTCATGACCTGGCGGACGTTCAGGCCCTCGAGGTACTTCAGCGTCCGGCGCAGCACGTCGAGGCAGACGAACGTGCGGAAGTTGCCGATGTGGCCGCGCGCGTAGACGGTCAAACCGCACGTGTACATCCGGACGGTTTTGCCGTCCGACGGCGCAAAGGTTTCTTCAGAACGGGTCAGGGTGTTGTAGAGGCGCATGGGGTCCTACAGCGACAGGCGATCGAACAGGCCGCGCGCGCGGGCGCAGTCGGCGGTAATCTGCGCTTTCAGGAGGTCGAGTGACTCGAAGGCGCGCTCGTCGCGGAGGCGCTGCACAAAACCGATCTGGATTGAGGCGCCGTACAAGTCGCGGCTGAAGTTGAAGATGTGCGATTCGACCGTCATCCGGCCGGTCTGGTCGACGGTGGGACGGATGCCGATGTTTGTCACCGATGGATACACGACCCTGCGAACCCTCGTTGTCGTCGCGTAGACGCCATTGGGCGGCATCAACCCGTTGTCAGTACACAGATTGGCGGTAGGGAACCCGATCTCGGTCCCCCGACGATCGCCTTTCACGACCGTGCCGTCAAGGTAATACGAGTGGCCGAGCAGTGCAGCGGCCTCGTCGACGCGCCCGTCGGTGATCAGCCGTCGAATCCTCGTGCTGCTGACCACGAAGTCCTTGTAACGGACCGCGTCAATTTTTTCGGCTCTGAACCCGTAGCGCGCTCCGAGCGTCCGGAGCACCGTGAAGTTGCCGCTGCGGTCGTGGCCGAAGAGAAAGTTTGCGCCGACCCAGACTTCCGCGACGCGCAGCCAGTCCACGAGCACCGTCCGCACGAACATTGCTGGATCCCAGCGCGACAGCGGCTGCGTGAACCGCACGATGACCGCCCCGTCCAGCCCAGCGGCCGCCAGCGCTTCGAGCTTCTGCGCCATCGTCATCAACAGGGGCGGCGATTTGTCCGGCCGTACGACGCGGGACGGATGCGGATCGAACGTCATGGCAACGGAGGTGGCGCCGCGCTCGCCGGCGACGCGGCGGACCCGCTCGAGAATCTTGCGATGGCCGCGATGGACGCCATCGAAATTGCCGAGTGCCAGCACCGGCTGCGCCCAGTGTGCCGGCGGCGCGTCGTCAGGGCAGTGGATCACGTCCACGACAACGCTCCCCCATGCAGCCGTGACAACTCTCCGCCACTGAGGACACAAAGGACACGGAAGAACAATCCAGCACGAAATTGGCCTCTGTGTCCTCCGCGTCCTCCATCGTCCATCGTGATCATGGGATGTCCAAGACCAGGCCATCATAGGCCAACTGCACGCCAGCGGGCAGGCGCGCGCAGGTGGCTTCGTGCGGCAGGTCGTGGCAGATGTGGGTGAAGTACGCCCGCTCGGGTCTGATCCGGGAGACGACGTCGAGCGCCTGGGACACGTTGAAGTGCGTTGGATGCGCGCGCTCCCGAAGCGCGTCGAGCAGGAGGACGCGGATGCCGCCGCCCTCGGCAAGGAGCGGCCACGACTCCTCGGGAATCCGGTTGCAGTCCGTCAGGTACGCGAACGAACCGACGCGGAATCCCAGCACCGGCAGCTCGCCGTGAAAGAGCGGAATCGGCACGATCTCGACGCCGCCCATCGTGAAGGCTCCGGCGATCGAGAACAGACGCAACTGTGGAATGCCGCCGCCCCACAGCCCCGCCGGCGCGAAGATGTACGAAAACATCCGGCGGAGTGCGGCCACGGTACCCGCATTCCCATAGCAGCCGATCGGTGTCCGCTGTATCTGATTGTACCGGCGCGTTTCGTCGAGCCCCAGCACGTGATCGGCGTGGCCGTGCGTAAACAGGATCGCGTCGACGCGCCGAACGTCGTGGGCCAGCGCCTGCGCGCGCAGGTCGGTCGACGTGTCGACGAGAACCGAACGGACCGCCCTGGCGAGCGGTGGTTGAGCACCGTCCGCCTGCAGCTCGATCAGAATCGAGGGCCGCGTCCGGCGATCGCGGGGATCGGTCGAGCGGCACACCGCGCAATCGCACCCGATGACCGGCACGCCGTGGGACGTGCCACTGCCCAGCACCGTGACCTTAAGGTTCAATGATGCGCTTCTCGCCGCCAGGGCCTCCAGCGGCTTCGACGAAGCGCAGACGAAGCTCGTAGAGCACCTGCTCGAGGATCTGACGCTCTTCAGCCGTCAGGTTGCCGCGGGTCTTCCGGTCGAGCAGCCCGAGGATCTCGATCATCTGCGCAGCGCCATCGAGGTTCACCCCGGAGCGCTCGCCGGTCGCCGGGTCCGGCATGTCGCCGAAGTGAATCGCGGCCGTGCTCGCGAGAGACAGCACGAAACCCATGAAGCTGAGCGCCGATTCTTCAGGTTGATTCGGCATCGCCACTCATTCTATCGTGCCGCGAGGCTTCCATGACCAACCGTGCGGCGGAGGAATTCACCCGACTGATCGACATCGTGGCGACGCTTCGCGGTCCGGACGGCTGTCCGTGGGACCGGGAACAGACTATCGACTCGCTCAAGCCGTTCGTGCTCGAGGAAACGTACGAGGTGCTCGAGGCGATCGACCGGCACGATCACACTGAGCTCTGCGAGGAGATCGGAGATTTCGTGTTCGAGGCCGTGTTTCTCGCCCGGCTCGAGTCGGAGGCGGGCCACTTCGACATCGCAGATTCGTTGCAGATCGTCGCCGACAAGCTCGTGCGGCGCCACCCGCACGTGTTCGCGAGGGACGCGGGCGAGCCGACACTCGATTCCGTCGGCCAGGTCAGAACCCGCTGGGAAGAAATCAAAGCCCTGGAGAGGGCGGAAAGGACGGCGCGCGGCGGCCCTGGACACAACGCCAAGCCCAAGACGCTGCTCAGCGGAATCGCGGCGGCCCTGCCCGCTCTGCTCCGCGCGTATCACATCGGCACGCGGGCCGCGTCGGTCGGCTTCGACTGGGCGCGCGCCGAGGATGTGGTGGAGAAGATTCAAGAGGAACTGGACGAGCTGCGCGAGGTCGTCGACGGTCCTTTCGATCCCGCGCGGGCCGAGGAAGAAATGGGCGACCTCCTCTTCGCGATCGCCAACCTGGCGCGCAAGCTCGGCATCGAACCCGAGACGGCGCTGCGGAAAGCCAACGACAAGTTCACGCAGAGGTTCGGGACGCTGGAACGGACGGTCGCCGAATCCGGACGCACGATGCACGAGATGAGCCTCGAGGAGCTTGAAGCGGAGTGGCAACGAGCCAAATCCGCACAACAAGCTGATTAGCCACGGCTACCAATCTGCATGAAAGCAGGAAAACACGAAGAAGGCACTCTACAGCGGCTTCGACCTCAGCGAGGAGGCGTGAGGGTGCTTCGTGGTTGCATTTCTGCGACACGAAGGGTGCGACCGGGGAACGTGTGGACGTCAATCGAGTGCCCATCGGTATGGAGCGTGATGGCGCCGTCCTCGTCGGTGCGGAAGATCGCCGCGCCGATGTCGCGATACCTTTGCAGGACGTGTGGCGCGGGGTGGCCGAAATGGTTCGCCCGGCCGGCGCTGAACACCGCGATCTGCGGCTGGAGCGCCTGCAGGAACTCCGGGCTGCTCGACGTCAGGCTGCCGTGATGCGGAACCTTCAGCACTCGCAGCGCCGCGGACGGCATCTCATCTTCGAACGCATGCTCGACTTCCCTCCCGATATCACCGGTCAGCAGCACTGAGACGCCGCGCCAGCGCACGTCGAGCACAATCGAGTCGTCATTCCGCACCTTCTGCCGCTCCCAGTCGGCGGGCGCGGGATGAACCGCTTCGATGTCCACGCCATCAACCGAAAGACGATCGCCGCGATACACGTTCCTCCAGTGCGCCCCGACCACCTCCGCACCAACCCGCAGCGCCGCGAGCGGCTCGAAGCGCGGCACCGGAATCCCCTCCCACACTTCGCGCGGCCGAAACTCGCGCACGACCGCGGCCGCGCCACCAATGTGATCGGTATCGCCGTGCGTGAGCACGACGTAGTCGAGATGTCGAAGGCCTCTGTCGCGGAGAACGGGCGCGACGACGCGGTCGCCGATGTCGAAGCCTGGCGAGCCGCCCAGTCCGCCGGCATCCACCAGCATCGTCGACCCATGCGGAAATCTGAGGAGGAGGCTGTCGCCCTGCCCGACGTCCAGAAACGTGACGTGCAGCAGCCCGTCGCCCCGCGCCGCCAGAAGCGCCCACGGCTGACCGAGGATCCACACCCCGCTGACGAGCGTGGCCGCCATTGCCGCACGGCGGACGCGCGCGACAAGCCTCAGTTCGGCGTTGCCGGATATCCCCCGTCGCCGACGCCACAACGCCCAACACGCCGCCATCGACGCGTAATAGATGACGACCGCGTGCCACGCTGGTGGCGCGACACGATAGGTCAACATCGGTGCGAACCGGACCAGGTCGGCCGACCACACGAGTCCACCGGCACCAATGTGGGCCATCCACCCGGCCGCCGCGGCAAGACGTGTAGAGACGAGCGCGGCTGGCACGACGGCCATTCCGGCAAGTTGAGCGACACCCATCAGCGGAATGGCCAGGAAGTTCAACGCCAGCCCGGCGAACGTCACGCGCGAGAACACCAGCGCGCCGATCGGAAACAACATCGCCTCCGCGGCGAGCGATGCGGCAAACATGCTCCTGACGACGAACAACGCAGAACCCGGAGAAATCGCAGCGAGCCATGCTCTTCTCTGTGTCCAGCGAGTTCGGCGTTGATTGTCGTCTCACGAGAGGCGCGACGATGAGAATGCCAAGCGTGGCGCCACAGGTCAGCCCGAAGGCGGGTTCGGTGATCGAAAGAGGGTCCGCCACCACCAGCACCGCGACTACGACCCACAGCGTGTTCAACGGCTGGCTCCGCTGATCGAGGACGCGGCCGGCGAAGTACACAACCGCCATCAACGTCGCCCGGTCGACCGACGCGCCGCCGCCGACGAGACTGCCGTAGGCGACGAGCACGCCCATCGCGGCCAGCATCGCGCCCCGTCCCAGGCACCCGGCCAATCGAAAGGCGCCCAGCAGCAGACCAGCCAGGATCGCAATGTTCCCGCCCGAGATCGCGATGACGTGGTACGTCCCCGCCTCCTGTAACCGGCGCTGCACATCGTCGTCCAACCCCGCGCGGTCGCCGATGACGATGGCCGTCACGATCGCGGCGGACTGCGGACTCCATCGGCCAACGAAGCGCGAGATCGTACGGCGGGTGAAGAGACGGACGCTGCCGGCTCGTTCGGCCCACCATCGTCCGTAGCCAATCAACTCGACGAGCGCACCGCTCTTGACGGTGCCCACGAGCGTCGTGCCGCCGCGCGCCACGCGTCGATGGAGGAAGGTGCGAGGGATCCGACGACGGTGACGAGCAGGCCGCCGCGGGCGGGACCAAAGTCCTGCGCTGCATCCGCCTGCGCTAACCCTTCGATGCCGTCGACGTCGACGCTGAGGGACACGCCGGACAACGTGGGCGCAGCGTCGGAGCGGAGGATCCCGGTGACCGTCGCGAACGCTGCATCGTCTTCCGGCAGCACGCGCCGCTCGACCGCCGCGCGTGACCGCTCGTCGCGCGCGAGTTCCTCGAAGGCGACGCGCAGCGTGGGCCGCCAGGCGTTCCGCCACGCGTCGGCGGCGAGGAGCGCGCCGGCGGCGGCGAAGGCCGCGGCGACGGTCGTCGCGACGGCGCGCGGGTTCGCGATCCACCACGCCCACAGAGCCGCGCCCGCGCCGCAGATCAACAGCGTGGCGGCGAGCGGCTGAATGATCCCGGGAGCAAGGAAGCCGACGACAGAGCCGGCGAGGAGACCGACGGCCGGAAGGGCGGCGACGGTGCGCACGGCCGGCGATCGTGCAAGGTTCGGGGCGACACCTCATCACGAAGCCGCGAAGATCGCGAAGGACACGAAGCCCTTTGAACCCGGTTACTTCGTGAGCTTCGTGACTTCGTGAAAGGCAGCGAAGGTAGAAGAGAATGCGTTGGAGCTACGCGCTTCGCGTGGCAATTTCTCCAAGCCAGCATTCGTCGCCGGTCTCGAGAAGCAGTTCAATCACGCTCACGAAGTCCGTCGCGACGCACTCCCGTATCGACGCTGGGATGACCGCCGGATCGCCCACGCGTCCGGTGGCGTAGCGCGCGTCGAACACGACACCCGCTCGCCCGTTGCCGATCACCCACGTGCCCTGCCGCGACGCGCGGATCTTCCCGGAGAGCACCACGCGCATTCCAAGTCCCACGGCGGCCACGGCCACCGTGACGCCCTTCTCCTGCCACCCGCGAAGGATCAGTTCGAGCGAGTTTGCATCTGCCTGTACCATCAGCGTCTGGCCTCCGCCCCGCTGCCCTAGACCCTCTCGGCGGGAATGCCTGCGTAGTAATCCTGCAAGGCGCGGACGCCGAGGCCCTGCTGGCGAAACGCGCGGATGGCCTGGACGGCGGCCGCGGCGCCGGTGAGCGTCGTGATGCACGGCACCTCGTGCATCATCGCGGCGCGGCGGACGGCGCGGTCGTCGAAGAACGATTCGCGTCCGAGTGGCGTGTTGACGACGAGGTCGACCTTGCGGTTGACGATTTCGTCCGCGATGTTCGGGCGGCCTTCGTTCACCTTGTAGACCACGTCGACGTCGAGGCCGTAGGCGCGCAGATACGCGGCGGTCCCGCGCGTCGCGATCAGGCGGAAGCCGAGCTCGGCGAGATCGCGGGCGATCGGCAGCAGGTTCGCCTTGTCGTCATTGTTCACGCTGACGAACGCCGTGCCGTTCTCGGGCAGCCGCTGGCCGACCGACAGTTGTGACTTGGCGAACGCGACGCCGAAGTTGCTCGACCCGCCCATGACCTCACCCGTCGACTTCATTTCTGGCCCGAGAATCGTGTCGACGCCAGGGAATCGCGCGAACGGAAACACGGGGCTCTTGACGAAGACGCCCGACACTTCGATGTCCCTGGTGAACCCCAGCTCCGTGAGCGTCCGGCCGGCCATCACCCGCGCCGCGATCTTGGCGAGCGGCACGCCGCTCGCTTTCGAAAGATACGGCACCGTGCGTGACGCACGGGGGTTCACCTCGAGCACGTACACGACATCGTCCTTGGTGGCGTACTGCACATTCATCAGGCCGACGACCTTGAGCGCGCGCGCGATGCGCCGTGTGTAGTCGCGAATCGTCGCGAGGTGGCGCTCGGGGCAGATGAACGGCGGCACGACGCACGAGCTGTCGCCCGAATGGATGCCGGCCTCCTCGATGTGCTCCATGATGCCGCCGATGACGACCGCGCCGGTCTCGTCGGCGATGGCGTCGACGTCGAACTCGAAGGCATCTTCGAGGAACTTGTCGACGAGTACCGAGTGCCCGGGCGACGCATCGACGGCGTGCGTCATGTACCGATCGAGCGTCGCCACGTCGTACACGATCGCCATCCCTCGTCCGCCGAGCACGTAGGACGGCCGAACGACGACCGGGAAGCCAATCTTCGCCGCCACCTCGCGCGCTTCGTCCCGCGAGGTCGCCGTGCCGCTCGCCGGCTGCGTGATGTCGAGGCTCGACAGCAGCGCGGCAAACCGCTTCCGATCCTCCGCCAGGTCGATCGAGTCAGGGGAGGTGCCAAGAATCCGCACGCCCGCCGCCTGAAGCGCGAGCGACAGCTTGAGCGGCGTCTGGCCGCCGAACTGGACGAGGCACGAGACATCACCCCCGACGGACGCTTCCGTTTCGATGACTGCCATCACGTCCTCGAATGTGAGCGGCTCGAAGTAGAGACGATCGGCCGTGTCGTAGTCGGTCGAGACCGTTTCAGGATTGCAGTTGATCATGACGGTCTCGAGGCGCGCTTCCCTCAGGGCGAAGGCCGCGTGACAACAGCAATAGTCGAACTCGATGCCCTGGCCGATCCGGTTCGGCCCGCTGCCGAGGATGACCACCTTCGCCCGCGCGTTGGGACTGGCCTCGCAGGTCGGCTCGTACGAGCTGTAGAGATACGGCGTGAACGACTCGAACTCGGCGGCGCACGTATCCACCCGCTTGTAGACGGGCCTGATCGACTGCGACATGCGGCGGCCGCGGACCGCCGCTTCCGTGGTCTTGAGCGCGAGCGCCAGCTCCTCGTCGCCGAATCCGCTGCGCTTCATCCGGCGCATCACCTCCGCTGACATGCGCTCCAGCCCCTTCGGGCGGGCGGCGGCCACGTCGCGCCGCATCTCCGCAATCTCGGCGAACTGGCGCAGGAACCAGGGGTCGATCTTCGTCAGCTCATGGATCTGCTCGATCGGCCATCCACGATCGATCGCACGGAACAGATCCCACATCCGCCGGTCGCTCGGAATGGCGAGTCGCTTTCTGAGCGCGGCGTCGTCGTCTTTTTCGCCAGGGCCCCGCTCCCGATCCGCGTCGGCGTGCGAGAACAGCAGGCCGCTCGGCCCGAGCTCGAGCGACCGCACGCCTTTCATGAACGCTTCCTTGAACGTCCGGCCGATAGCCATCGCCTCGCCCACCGACTTCATCTGCGTCGTCAGCGTGCGATCGGCTTGCGGGAACTTCTCGAAATTCCAGCGCGGGATCTTCACGACCACGTAGTCAATCGTCGGCTCGAAGGAGGCCGGCGTCAGGCGCGTGATGTCGTTCTGGATCTCGTCCAGGTGATAGCCGAGCGCCAGCTTCGCCGCAATCTTCGCGATCGGAAAGCCGGTGGCCTTCGACGCCAGCGCGGAGGACCGCGACACGCGCGGGTTCATCTCGATGACGACCATCCGCCCGTTGGCGGGATTGACGGCGAATTGAATGTTCGACCCGCCGGTCTCGACGCCGACGCGGCGGATGATCTTCCGCGCGGCATCGCGCATCCGCTGATACTCCTTGTCCGTCAGCGTCAGGATGGGCGCGACCGTGATGCTGTCGCCGGTGTGGACCCCCATCGGATCGATGTTCTCAATGGAGCAGATGACGACGAAGTTGTCCGCGACGTCGCGCATCACCTCGAGCTCGAATTCCTTCCAGCCGATGACGGCCTCCTCGATGAGGACCTCGTGGACCGGACTGAGCTCGAGGCCGCGCTCGGCGAGGTCGCGAAACTCCTCGACGTTGTACGCGATGCCGCCCCCGATGCCGCCAAGCGTGAACGAGGGGCGAATCACGCTCGGAAAGCCGAGCGTCTTCGCCAGCTCGATGGCTTCGGGGAGCGAGCGCGCCAGACCGCTCTCCGGGACGTCGAGCCCGATCTCGCGCATCGCGTCCTTGAAGAGCTGCCGATCCTCGGCGACCTTGATCGCGGCGATCGACGCGCCGATGAGTTCGACGCTGTACTTCTCGAGGACGCCGGCCTTCGCGAGATCCACGGCAAGGTTCAGCGCGGTCTGGCCGCCGACAGTCGGCAGGAGCGCATCCGGGCGCTCGCGCGCGATGATGGCCTCGAGCACTTCCACCGTCAGCGGCTCGACGTAGGTCCGATCCGCCAACTCCGGGTCGGTCATGATCGTCGCGGGATTGCTGTTGACGAGCACGACCTCGAGCCCTTCGGCGCGCAGCGCCTTGCACGCCTGGCTGCCCGAGTAGTCGAACTCGCACGCCTGGCCGATAACGATGGGCCCGGATCCGATGATGAGAACGCGCTTCAGATCGGTGCGACGCGGCATATTGTTACGGCTGACGGCCTCGGGCTTCGGGCTGCAGGCGTGTCACGCTGACGCGCGCCCTTTCTCCTCTATCAATTCCAGAAAGTCGTCAAACAAGTAATCCGCATCATGCGGCCCCGGCGACGCTTCAGGATGGTACTGCACCGAGAACACCGGCTTGTTCCTGTGCCGCAGCCCTTCCACGGTCCCGTCGTACAGATTCACGTGGGTCACCGCCACATCGTCGGGCAGCGATTTCGGATCGACCGCGAAGCCGTGATTCTGTGAGGTGATCTCCACCTTCCCCGTGTCGAGCTTCTTCACCGGGTGATTGGCGCCGCGATGGCCGAACTTCAGCTTGAACGTCTCCCCGCCCATCGCGAGTCCGAGGATTTGATGCCCCAGGCAGATGCCGAACGTCGGCACATTGGACGCGACGAGCGTCTTCGCGTTCTCGATCGCATAGGTCAGCGGCGCAGGATCGCCGGGGCCGTTGCTCAAGAAAACGCCGTCGGGCCTTGTCGCCAGCAGTTCCGCCGCCGGCGTCATCGCCGGGTACACACGGATATCGCAGCCGTGCGCGCTCAGCCGGCGCAGAATGTTCCGCTTCATCCCGAAGTCGTACGCGGCAACCTTCAGGCGGCGCCTGGACCTTCGAGCGATCGCGACATCGAACTCATCGGGATCCTCCTGCGGCCAGTCGAACACGTCCTGACACGTCACGGCCCGCACCAGGTCCGACCCCTCCATCGCCGGCAGCGATCGCGCCCGCTCGACGAGCGCTGCCGGGTCGAGCGCATGGCCGGTCATGATGACGCCGCGCATCACGCCGCCCGAGCGTAGCCTTCTGGTGAGCGCGCGCGTGTCGATATCGGAGATGGCGACGATCCTGTTGGCGACGAGATACTCGCCGAGCGTCCCTTCGGAGCGCCAGTTGCTCGCGATGGGCGATGCCTCCCGCACGATGAAACCGGCCACCTGCGGCACGCGCGACTCGACGTCCGCCGACGACACGCCGTAGTTGCCGATCTCCGGGCACGTCATCGTGACGATCTGCCCCGAGTACGACGGGTCGGTCAGTACTTCCTGGTAGCCGGTCATGCTCGTGTTGAACACGACCTCGCCGCGCGCTTCGCCGTCCGCGCCGGCGGCCGCACCGGTGAACCAGGTCCCATCTTCCAGGGCGAGAATAGCTTCCATAAGAATCAATGCACCAATGCACGAATACACGAATGCACAGGCAGTAGGTGCATTTCGCATTGGTGCATGTTCGCATTGGTGCATGTTTGCATTGGGGTCACCTGTCCAGCGAAGCCGTCACTCTGTTCTTTTCCGTCGTCACGATGCGGATGGCTGACGACCAGCGCCGGTAGCCGTCACGATCGAGGTGAAGCGCGTGCTCGCCAGCCACGACGTCCGGCACCACGAGCGGCGTCGTGCCGACGAGCTGGCCGTCCAGAAACACGGTCGCACTATCGGGGCGCGACAGGACGGTCAGAGGCGCGGTGGAGGGTGCCGCCTGGCGACCGACGGCGCTTGCGACCGGGGCGACGCCATCCGGCGACAGCCGCACCGTCATCGACTGCGCCCGCTGCGCCGAGGTGACGGTGATCTCGCGCTCTTCGGTCACGTACCCGTCGCGGATGACGCGCACGCTGCGTGCGCCGCGCGAGAGGTTGCCGACCGTGAGCGGTGTCCGGCCGTATTCACGGCCATCGACGAACACGCGCGCGCCGGGCGGCGTCGAACGCACGAGCAGGCTCCCGACCATGGGTGGCGCAGTCGTCGGCTTTGGCGGACCAACTTGGACGGTCCTGTCGGTGATCTCCCGGGCCGGCTCAGTCGCTGGCGCCGCATCAGTCGTCGACGCCACCGCCGCGTCGGACCTGGCCGGCTCGCCTGGGTCAGGCGGGCGACTCCATGTGCCAACTCCGAAGCCGGCCGCAAACCCCAACGCGGCGCCGATCAGGAGGGCGAACGCGAGCGGCGAAATCGCCGACCGCGATCGCTCGTCGGCCCGCACACTGTCCGGCGACGGGCGGTGCGACTCCATCAGGTCGGGTGGCTGAACGGGGGGCCGGAGATCGAGATCGGCGCGCATGACAACTGGATCGGGTTCTCTTTCCACGGCCTTCTCCGCCTTCTCCACCACAGCCGTCACGACATCCCTCGCCGGCTCGTGCTTCTCCCCGGCTGGCGGCTCGAACGGCAGCCGTGGCTCGGGTCCCGTCGGCACGCCTTCGTACGTAAGTGTACGCCTTCAGGCGGACCACCTGCTTGCGGTCCGCCGAAGCTTCACGCGAAGGCGGAACCAGGAAGGCTGCCTTGAGCGCACCGGCGAACGCGAGCGCGGTGTCGAACCGCTCGGCCGGATCGTCCGCGAGCGCGCGCCCAAACACCGCGCGGAGTCGCGGCAGGTCGCCACCGGCAATTTCCGTCAGCGCGTCCGCGGCCTCGTCGCCGGCGGCGGCACGGCGCCGCCCCCACAGCATCTCGTGAATCATCGCGGCCAGACCAAACACATCCGCTCGACGATCCCACGGGGATCCGACCGTCCGCTCCGGCGCTGTAAACGGGCGCCGGACCTGCGCCAGCACACCCACACGTTCGACGGCTCGCGCAATCCCGAGGCCGGCGAGCCTGGCCTCGTCCGCCGACAGCAGGACGTCGCGTGGGTGCAGCACGCCGTGTTCAATGTGGACCGCCGCAGCGGCGTCGAGCGCGCCCGCCACGCGCGTGGCGACGCGCAGCGCATCGGCGGCCGACGACGGTCCGCGTCGGAGCGTGATATCGAGCGACTCGGCGGCGACGTAGTCCTGGGCGAGATACGCGCTCACGCCCTGGATGCCGGTGGCCACCGGCGCGATCACAGCCGGATGCGTCACCGCCGCGGCGATCAACCGCTCGAATTCGGCAACGAGCTGATGGACGCGCCCGGGCGGCAGGTCGAGTCGGAAGAGTTTAACGGCCACGAGACGATCGTGGTCAGGATCGAACGCCCGAAACACGGGCCCCAGTGCACCGGCGCCAATTTGATGGAGAACCCGGAATGGACCGAAGGCCTCAGGAGGCGCAGTACCCGCAGCGTCCGTGTGCAGTCGAAACTCCTCAGGGAAGGCGGGTGAATCGTAACACTGAAGGGACGACGCTTCAATGCAAGCACGACACCTGGCATCCCGGCACCTTGCGCCCGGCACCCACTTTTGAGACAGTACCTGCCGGTGCCCGTGAATTCCTCGGCCTCTTCGTCGACGTCAGAGTCGCTCATTCGGATTCCGGTCGATCTCCGCCGCTTTCCGTGGGTGCGACGGCTCGCCGCCGACTACGCCTACGACTTCCCGTCGGTCGCGCCGTTCTATTCAGGCGATCCGTCGTCGTACGCCTCGTGGGCCGGGGCGATCGCGCGCACGCGCGCCTATCCGCGGCCGCACGCGCACATCGCGGAAGTCCTCGCCGTCGAGCAGCGAAGGCGTCAGGCGCCGGCCCGCGCCGTCGACGCCGCACGGCAGCTCGCCGATCCGCGCGCCGTCGCGGTCGTCACAGGGCAGCAGGCTGGACTGTTTGGCGGCCCGCTGTACTCGCTGCTCAAAGCGCTGACCGCCATCAAGGTGGCCGAACAGGTCTCGCGCGACCATCACATACCGGTCGTCCCGGTCTTCTGGATTGACGGCGAAGATCACGACTGGGAGGAAGTCCGCTCGGTCGCGGTCTTCGACAACAATCTCGAGCCTCGGACGGTGTCGCTGCCGCCCCGCGCGTCAACGGACACGCCTGTCGCGGCCGTGGGGCTCGACGACTCCGTGCTGACCGCGCTCGGCGAGCTCGAGCAGGCGCTGCCGGCCACCGCGTTCACGCCCTCGGTGCTCGCCGGCCTGCGGCGATCGTATGCGCCCGGCGTGGGAATGGCTGACGCGTTCGGCCGCTGGATCGAGCTCCTCCTCGGCGATCGAGGGCTCGTGGTCTGCAACTCCGCGGATCCCGCATTGAAGCCGCTCGTGGCCCAACTCTTTTCCCGCGAGCTGTCGATGCCGGGCCAGACGGTGCGACTCGCGGGGGCGGCGGGCGCGTGCCTGGCCGAGCGCGGATACCACGCGCAGGTGCAGCTGCCGGACGGGGGCCCGGCCCTGTTTCGTCTCGACGGCAGCCGCACACCCATCCGCCAGCAGGATGGGCAGTTCGTCGTGGGGGACCATCGCTACACGGCCGGCGCGCTCGTGAAGGAGGCGACCGATCGGCCTGCCGCCTTCAGCCCGAACGTCCTCCTGCGGCCCGTCGTGCAGGACACGATCTTTCCGACGATCTGTTATGTCGCGGGCCCGAGCGAGCTCGCCTACCTCGGTCAGCTGCGCGGGGTGTACGAACATTTCGGCGTGCCGATGCCGTTGATGTACCCGCGGGCTTCGGCGACGCTTGTCGATTCCGCCGCGCTGCGGTTCCTGACGAAGTACGCCGTGCCGCTCGAGGCCCTCAAGGCCCTGGACGAAGCGGCGTTGAACGACCTGCTCAAGTCCCAGATCCCGCCTGAGGTCGAAGGGGCGTTCGTGGACGCGGCCGCGGCGATCAATACCGCGATGGGCCGCGTCACGGCCGTCATGCCGCTCCTCGATCCGACATTAGAAGGCGCCGCCCGATCCACCGAGGGCCGCATGCAGCACGATTTGGACACGCTGCACGGCAAGACCATCCAGGCGGTCAAGCGTCGCAACGAGACGCTGCGGAGGCAGTTTGTCCGCACCCGTGCGCTCGCCTTTCCCCAGGGCCATCCCCAGGAGCGCGCGATCGGGTTTGTGTCGTTCCTCAACCAATACGGCCCGGCGCTCGTCGAACGGCTGGAGGATGAGTTACCCCTGGATCTCGGGCACCACTGGATTGTCGCGGTATGAAGGTTCGTCCTGCTGCGTGGTGGGGACGGCGATGGGTGCGTCTGGCGGCCATCGCCGTAACCATCTCGCTCCTCTTCCTCTTCTTTGCCACCGGCTATTACTACGTCAGCTTCGCCCGCATCCTCAACGCGCGGCTACACGGCGAGCGCGCCACGGTCTTCCCGCAAGTGTTCGCCCGGCCGCTGGAGTTGCGGCGCGGCCAGTCGCTGACCGAAGGACAGCTCGTCGACCGGCTGAACGACCTCGGTTACGCGCAGCGCACGATGTTCGAGAAGCCGGGCGAGTTCGTGATCGGCAGCGGCGACGTGACGATCGTGCCGCGCGGCGCGACACGACCTTCCTCGTCACGAACATGATGCGCAGCGTGATCAACGAGGGCACCGGCAACGGCGTGCGCGCGGCCGGGTTTACGCTCGATGCCGCCGGCAAGACCGGCACGACCAACGATCTTCGCGACGCGTGGTTCGTCGGCTTCACGCCCGAGCTGCTCACCGTCGTCTGGGTCGGCTTTGACGACAATCAGCCCGTCGGCTTGAGCGGCGCGCAGGCCGCGCTGCCTATCTGGGTCGAATTCATGAAGCGCGCGCTCGCGGGTCATGCCAGCGCCAGCTTCCCCATCCCGGACGGGGTGGTGTTGGTTGGCATCGATCGCGACACCGGCCAGCTGGCCACGCCCGCGTGTCCACTCGTCATCACCGAAGCCTTTGCCGACGGCACTGAGCCCACGGCGTTCTGCGAGCGGCACCGGTGAATCGCGAAGTCTTCGCTGCCGTCGCGGACGCTCTCGAACGCGGCGAAGCCGTCGCGCTCGTCACGATCGTCGCCACGCGCGGCTCGACCCCGCAGCGAGTCGGCGCGAAGATGCTCGTCTACGCCGACGGCCGCATCGTCGGCACAATCGGCGGCGGCTGCTACGAGAACGATGCGTTCTGGAAGGCGCGCGAGACGATCGGCAATCGAGGGCCGCTGCTGCTGCACTACGAACTGGCGGACGACTTCGCCGAGGAGACGGGGCTCATCTGCGGCGGCCAGATGGATGTGTACATCGAGCCGATCGAACCGTCGCCCGACCTCTACATCATCGGCGCCGGCCATGTCGGCTTTCACCTGGCGCGGCTTGCGCACGAGGTCGGATTCCGCGTGACCGTCGTCGACGACCGCGAGAAGTTCGCCAACGCGGAGCGCTTCCCTGCCGCCGAGGAGATTGTCGTCGACGACATCCCGGGATGGGTGGCACGCGCGCATCTGCCGCCGCACGCGTACGCCGTCATCGTCACGCGCGGGCACACCAACGATCTCGAGGCCCTGCGGGCGCTCGCGCCTCGCGCCCTGCGGTACCTTGGCCTCATCGGCAGTCGCGCCAAGGTGGCCCGCATTTTCGACGCGCTCAAGGCCGATCACGTGCCGGACGAACATCTGCAGCGTGTGCACGCGCCGATTGGCCTCGACATCGGCGCCGTCACGCCCCAGGAGATCGCCGTCAGCATCCTCGCCGAACTCATCGCGGTGAAGCACGGCAAGTCCGCGTCACGCGATGCCGCAGAGCTGTCCATGAAATGGACGCCGCCCAATAGCCTGAAGGCTTGAGGCTTGAGCCACAAGCCTTGCTATAATGGCTAGCAGTCGCCACCATCGATTGCTAACGGGCCAGTGAACCCTATGGACGGAAACGACCGCTCCAAGCGCGTCCTTGCCGCGCTGGTGCGCCAGTACATCGCCACCGGCGAGCCGATTGCTTCGTCGGTGCTCGTGACCTCAGCCGGTCTCGCCGTGTCGTCCGCGACGGTGCGCCATCTCCTTGTCCGGCTCGAGGACGAAGGGTATCTGCGCCAGCCCCACACATCGGCGGGGCGCGTACCCACGGATCGCGGCTACCGGTTTTACGTCGATTTACTTCTCGAACAGCGGCGTCCACGCCGTGCGACGAGCAGGCTCGAAGCCCGGCTGCGCCGCGACAGTTCAGCGTCGGCGATCGACTCGCTCCTGCCGCAGGTCTCACACGTGTTGTCGCAGGCGTCGCGCAGCGTCGGCTTTGCGGCCAGGCCCGCCAACGAAGCGGCGGTGTTTGATCGGGTCGAGTTCGTGCCGCTCAGCTCCGAGCGCGTCCTCGTGGTCATCATTGCCCGCGGCGGGCATGTGATCCAGAAAGTCATCAACGTCGCCGAATCACTCCAGGCGGACGATCTTCGGGAGGCGGCCAATTACCTGAACGCCGAATTCTCCGGCATGCCGCTCAACCGGGCGCGCGAAGCGGTGCTCGAGCGCATCAACGAGGAGCGGTTGCTCTACGATGCCCTTCTGGCGCGCGCGATGCGCCTGGCGACCTCGACGTTTTCCGACCTGCCCGACGAGCAGGTAGTGTACGTCGAAGGCGCCGCCTCGCTCGTCGATGCCAGCCAGGGGCTGACGCTCGAGACGCTGCACACGCTGGTGCAGATGATCGAGGAAAAGCAGAAGCTCGTGCGGCTGCTGAACGAGTACATCGACGGCCCTGGCATGACGGTGGTCATCGGGGCGGAACATCAGGAACCGAACCTGCGGCCCCTCAGCTTGATCGCGTCAACCTACGACGATGGGAGCGGCATCGGGACGGTGGGAATCATCGGTCCCACGCGCATGCATTACTCGAGGGCGATCGCCATAGTGGACGACGCGGCGGAGGCGGTATCGCGGGTTCTCCGCGAACAGAACTGAACACATGACTGACACACCTCCCCCCGAGCCGCCAGACGGCTCGCCGGTCGAGTCGTCTGGCGAACCCTCCGTGGCTTCAGACGGAGTGGTCGAGCTTCAGCGCCAGCGCGACGAGTTCCACGACCGCTGGCTGCGAAAGTCCGCCGAGTTCGACAACTACCGCAAGCGGGTCGACCGCGAACGCCGCGAGCAGGCCGACCAAGCGATCACCGACCTTCTGGAAGAACTGCTGCTCGTCGTCGACGACTTCGACCTCGCCTCGACGGTCGAGGCTGGCGAAGGCAGCGCGGGATACCGGAAAGGCGTGGAGTTGATCCACGCGAAGCTGAATGACGTCCTGCGCAAACGCGGCGTGCGGCCCATCGAAGCGCTCGGCACGGACTTCGACCCGAACCTGCACCAGGCCGTGATTCACGAATCCAGCCCGGACCACCGCGAGGGCGAAGTGATTGGCGAGTTACGGCGCGGGTACGTGATCGGCGACAAGCTGCTGCGTCCCGCGATGGTCAAGGTGGCAAAGGCGTGAGCAAGCGGGATTACTACGAGGTGCTCGGGGTTTCGCGGGCGGCGACCGAGGTCGAAATCAAGAGCGCGTATCGCAGGCTCGCGATGAAGCACCACCCGGATCGCAATCCGGGCGACGCCAAATCCGAAGAACACTTCAAGGCTGCGGCCGAAGCGTACGCCGTGCTCGCCGAACCCGAGAAGCGCGGCCTCTACGACCGCTTTGGCCATGCGGGTGTCGGTTCCGCCTCGGGCGCCGCTGGCGGGTTCGATCCCAGCGTATTCGCCGAGTTCGGCGACTTTGGCGACATCCTCGGCAACATGTTCGGCTTCGGCGGCGGCCGCCGCCGTGGCGGTCCGCAGCGCGGAACTGACCTGCGGTACGACCTCGAGATCACATTTGAGGAATCGGCGCGCGGGGCCGAGCCCACGATCCAGATTCCCCGTCAGGAGCATTGCGAGCGCTGTCACGGGGCTGGCGCAGCGCCCGGCTCGTCGCCGAGCACGTGTCCGCCATGCAAAGGCCAGGGCCAGGTCCGTTTTCAGCAGGGCTTTTTTACTGTGGCGCGGACGTGTCCGCAGTGCCGCGGCGCCGGTCGCGTCATCGCGAAGCCGTGCACCGCGTGCCACGGCGCGGGCACGGTCGCGCGCGAACGGAAGATCACGGTGAAGATTCCGCCGGGGATCGCGAACGGCCAACAGCTTCGGCTGCAGGACGAAGGCGAAGCCGGCGCGGGCGGCGGTCCCGCCGGCCACCTCTTCGTCGTCATCCACGTCCAGGAACACGAGTTTTTCCGTCGAGACGGGAACAATCTATTCTGCGAAATCCCCGTGAACTTCACGACGCTCGCGCTCGGTGCCGAGATTCAGGTGCCGACGCTTGATGGCCACGAGAAGGTCAAGGTGCCCGACGGCACGCAGACGGGAACGACGCTGCGGTTGCGAGGGAAAGGGATACAGGATGTGAACGGCCGCGGCAAGGGCGATCTGTTCGCGACCGTGCAGGTGCAGACGCCACACAAGCTGACGAAGGATCAAAAGCGCCTGCTGGAGCAGCTCGCCAAGGAGCTGCCGAAGGAACAGTTCGAGCCGCGCCCCCACGCGGACGAACAGGACGAACGGAATCTGTTCGATCGTGTCAAAGGCATGTTTGGGTAAGTGGCCGGCCGTTGACGTTGCGCACGCGGGCGATCACGACCTGACGCTCGCCATCGTCGACGACTTCGGCCCCACGGCGGTCGAGGCTCGTAACAATCACCTACGATTATTCTTCGCGACAGCGACGGCGCGCGACGGGGCGTGCGCCGCGCTCGGCGCAGCCAGCTACCGCGCGGAACCCGTCGATGTCGACGATGAGGATTGGGCGAGCCGATCGCAGGAGAACCTGTTGCCCATTACCGTCGACCGCCTCACGATCCTCCCGGCGGGACCATCCGGCACCGGCACCGAGCACCAGGCACCCGGCACCATTGTGATCGAGCCCTCCATGGGCTTCGGCACCGGGCATCACGCGACCACCAGGTTGTGCCTGCGTGCGCTGCAGGGGCTGGACCTGGCCGACCGATTCGTGCTTGACATCGGCACCGGGTCCGGGATCCTCGCCATCGCTGCGGTGAGGCTGGGGGCGGCCCGAGCGGCCGGCATCGACTACGACGCCGACGCGATTCGCGCAGCGAATGAAAATCTACATCTCAATTCCGGGGTTGGATCCGTTGAGTTCAGGGTCGCCGACCTCTCAGCCGGAGATCTGCCGGAAGCCGACATCGTCACCGCAAATCTCACGGGCGCCGTGCTGGTCCGTTCGGCGGCCCGGCTTCTGGGCCTGGTGCGCCCTGACGGCATCCTCGTCGTGAGCGGTTTACTCGATGAGGAGCGGGACGAGGTCCTGCGCGCGTTCGGTCGTGGCGAGTCGAACCCGCCGCTCGCGTGGGAGCAGCATGAAGACGGCTGGGCAGCCCTGGCGATGAAAAGATCGTGACAAACCCGAGAGCCGCCTATTCTTGCTGTAATTTAGGTCTATAAAGGGAATGATGGTCCGAGCGATTTACCTCCGTGCCCTTATCATGGCGGCAACGACAGCGACTCGCCGCAGTTTGCCAGTCAGCCCCTCACCGTGGGCAGCACCGACGTCGACGTCAGCGTGGTGCTGGGCAGCAGCGCGACGATCAGCGGAACGATTGTCTTTCCGCCGAGCCAGACCGCGCTTTCCGATTTTTCGACCATGCGCATCACCGCGCCGTCCATTGACAACATGATTGGCCGGCAAGCCCAGGGACGGGTCGACAAGGACGGCACGTTCACGATCACGGGCGTGCAGGCCGGGGCGCATCTCATCCGGCCGGGCGGGCAGCCGCGCGGCTGGACGCTGAAGGCCGTGACGATCGACGGGCGCGACGTCACCGATACGGCCGTCGAGCTCCGCAGCGGCCAGCAACTCCAGTGCGTGGAGCTGATGCTGACCGACAGGACCAACGAGATCAACGGCACGCTCGTCGGCGAGCAGGGCGCGCCGGCCATCGAATATACCGTCCTCGCCTTCTCAGCCGACCCGACGTTCTGGCGCGCGCAGTCGCGTCACATCGTGACGGCGCGGCCCGATCAGACCGGCCGTTTCAGAATCCTTGGCCTGCCGGCTGGCGACTATTACCTTGCGACCGTGGATCCTGCGCAGCAGGGCGAATGGTGCGAGCCCGCCTACCTCGAAGCGCGCCGCCTCGGCGCCACGCGCGTGACCCTAGGCGAGGGCGACACCAGGACGCAGGACTTCAAAATCAGAACGCAGTAATTGTCAGAAATTGCAGAATTGCAGAAAGTGAAGGCAAGAAAGACGCCGCCATTCCGTGCAGGGTTGACCTACAGCCGTCTGGCGACCAGACGGGGCGGAGGTCCTGAGCCGCATCGAACGTGACGCGGCTCGTGCGCGTGCCGCCCAGTAACCACGCGTCCGTGTTGCCCTGCAGCGTGCGCGCCACGACCACGCGACGGCCGTCGGGGGACACCCGGGGATATTGGAGACTGGCATCCGGGTCACCGACGGTGCCCCGCGCCGTGCCCGACCGGTCGATCCAGGTCAGTTGCCGCTGCCTGGACCACATCCAGCCGCTGCGCCACGAGCGTGCCCGTCCGCACCCACGGCAGCCACCCGCCCTCGTGAAACGCTTCGGCGGGCCCACGCTCACTGCCATCGCGCCCGTGGGTTCCATCGCCTTCGCGAGCCCGAAGTCGAGCACCTTCACCGTCCCATCGGGGCGCACCTTGATGTTGGCGGGCTCCAGATCGCGGTGAATGATGCTTTGTTCGTGCGCCGCTTCAAGTGCCTCCGCAATCTGCTTGGCCATCGGCAACGCGTCATCGACGGGGTTGCGCCCCTCGCGATCCGCTGCGACAGATCGTCACCCTCGACGAGTTCCATCACGAGGGCGTGAATCCCGTGGGCCTGTTCCAACCCGTAGCTGGCGGCGATGTTCGGGTGGTTCAGAGACGCGAGGGTCTTCGCTTCGCGCAGAAAGCGGGCGACGCGTTCCGGATCGGCGACGAACGCCTCAGGCAGGACCTTGATCGCGACATCACGATCGAGCTTGGTGTCACGGGCTCGATAGACTTCGCCCATGCCCCCGCGACCGATCGGCTCGGTCAGCTCGAAGGCGCCGAGACGTGTGCCGGGAGTGAGGGCCAAAGGGTTGGATTATATGGGCGGAGCGACAGCGCGGACGGGACTACTCGTCCACACGGCGAGATGGCGAGTTGAGGCTCCCGGGCAGGTTCTGCCTGCGATCTCACAGATCTCCCCAGACAAACTGCAATACGCTAATCGCGGCGACAGGAACCGCATCGGCGCGCAGCGTGCGATGGCCCAGCGTGACGAGACGGACGCCGTGCTGACGCGCGGCCGACCACTCTGCATCGGTCCATCCGCCTTCCGGCCCCACGACGATCGCCGCGTCCGAGGGGGTCTTCTGTTCCCGCACGTTCGACAACGGCTCCGCCTGGGTTGACGCCCCCGGTTCGACGAGCATCAGGGTCGCCGCCGCCTGGGGCTCGTCGAGCCAGCTCTCGAAGGTCAACGGCCCGCGGATATCGGGCACGACTGCCAGACGCGACTGCTTGACGGACGCGATCGCGACGCGCTTCCACCGATCGACGCGCCCGCCGCGGACGAGCGCGGCCACGGTCACTTCCGTGCGCGCCGTGACAATCGGCTGAACGGCGGCGACACCCAACATGACCGCGTCGCGGACGATGTCGTCCATCTTGTCCGCCTTGAGGACAGCCTGGACCAGGGTCAGCGGCACCGCGGCTTCCATCGCCGGCTCGACGCGCGACAGCACCTGCACGCGGACGTCGCAGCGCTCGGCGGCGATCACCTTCGCGAGAAATTCCTGGCCGCGGCCGTCGAAGATCGCCACGGTGTCGCCCGGCCCCAACCGCAGCACCCGCGTCAGGTGCTCCGCCTCCTCCCTGGGCAGAACGACAGTCTCGTCGCCGGGATCGAGAGCCGGAGCAAAGAAGCGCGGCACGGACACAGGGGGATTATAGCGAGCGGGTGCTGTGTGCCTGGTGCCACGTGCCGGGTGCTGCGCCGGATGCCAGGTGTCGTGCGCGGCGCGCACGCACCAGGCACCAGGCACCTGCCACCCCGTTTCGAACTGCTATACTCGCGCCGCGATGTTCTTCCGCGAGCAACTCATCGGCAAGTACAAGATTCTGTCGACGATTGGCAGCGGAGGATTCGGGACGGTCTACCTCGCGGAAGACACCTGGATCGACAAGAAAGTCGCCCTGAAGGTTCCGCGCAAACAGGGCGTCGACTTCGGCGAGCTGCTCCGCGAGCCGCGGTTGCTCGCCAGCCTCAACCATCCCAACATCGTCACCATCCTGACCGCGGAGAAGCAGGAAAACGTCTTCTTCATCGTCATGGAGTTCGTGCCGGGCGAGACGCTCGAGGCGATCATCGCGCGCGACGGCGCGCTGGAGCTGTCGCTGGCGCTCGATTACACCTGCCAGATCTGTAACGCGGTGGATCATGCGCACCGGCACGGCGTGCTGCACCGCGATCTGCGGCCCGCCAACGTCCTCGTCGCCGAGAGCGGCCTATTGAAGGTCGCCGACTTCGGCACCTCGCGCTTTCTGGAGATTGCCGCCCACGGCACCACCGTGATCGGCAGCCCGCCGTACATGGCGCCGGAGCAGTTTCACGGCAAGGCGGTCTTCGCCTCCGACCTCTACTCACTCGGCGTCACGATGTATCAGATGATGACCGGCGTCCTGCCCTACGACACCACCTCCCCCGCCGATCTCGATCGGCTGATGCGCGGCGAGCTCGTCACCGCGCCGCGGCTCAAGAATCCGAAGATTCCGAAGGCGATCAGCGACATCGTCGTCAAAACCCTGGCGCCGGAGATTCATGCGCGCTATAAGAGCGCGAGCGATCTCATGGACGACGTGCTGGCCGCGCGCGGCGCCGGCCCGAGGCGCCTGCCGCGATCGACGCCGGCGCGCGAACCGGCCACCTCCGTTGGCGACGAGGCGCAGGAGATCCACAACCGCCTCAAGGCGCGCGAAGCGCCGCAGCCGAGGTTCTGCTCGCACTGCCGTAAGCCGCTCCACGCGCGCTCCGCTCGCTGCCCGTTCTGCGGAGAGGCGCAATAGCGTCGATCACGACGCTTCACAAGACAGCACGTTCACCTGGCTCCTTGGGGCAAATGCGCTAGAATTCTTGCAAGGAGCGGATGATGGCTGCTTTCCCTGGGACCGGCAAGATCTGGATGAACGGCAAGCTCGTGGAGTGGAAGGACGCGACGATTCACATCGCCTCGCACGTCATCCACTATGGCAGTGGCGTCTTCGAGGGCGCACGGTGCTACGAGACGCCGAAGGGGTCGGCCTGCTTCCGTCTCGACGCGCACATGCGCCGGCTGCAGCACTCCGCCAAAATCTACCGAATGGAGTACCCCCTGGATCTGACGGGCTGGATGGATGCGGCTCTCGACACGATCCGCGCCAACACGATGAAGGCGTGCTACATCCGCCCGCTGCTCTACCGCGGGTACGGGTCGCTCGGCGTCAATCCGGAAGGGAATCCGCTCGACGCGGCCATCATGGTGTGGGAATGGGGCGCCTATCTGGGCCCCGAAGCGCTCGAGCAGGGCGTGGACGTGAAGGTCAGCTCGTGGACCCGCATGGCGCCGAATACGCTCCCCGCGATGGCCAAGAGCACGGCCAACTACGCGAACTCCGCGCTCGTCAAGATGGAGGCGCTCGCCGACGGCTACGCCGAAGGCATCGTGCTCGACGTGGCGGGTCACGTCAGCGAAGGCAGCGGCCAGAATATCTTCATCGTGCGCGACAACACGATCCATACACCGCCGCTCGGATCGTCGATCCTTGGCGGCATCACGCGCGACTCCGTCATCACGCTCGCGCGCGGCCTCGACTATGCCGTGACGGAATCCGTCATCCCGCGCGAGGCGCTGTACCTTGCCGACGAGGTGTTCTTCGTCGGCACGGCCGCCGAGGTGACGCCGGTCAGGTCGGTCGACAAGATCAAGGTGGGCAACGGACACCGCGGTCCGGTGACCGAAGCGCTGCAGCGCGCCTTCTTCGACGTGGTCAACGGCCAGGTGCCCGACGCGCACGACTGGCTGACATACGTCTATCCCGAGGAGGCCACCCTCCGGACGCCTCCCCTCAAAGCCGCGGGCGCTAAGAGCCGATAAGAGGCTTTAGGCTTTGGCCAGAGCCTGAAGCCCACAGTCCAGAGCCTGTCCTATGCATGTCAACGACCTGCTGAAGATCGCCGTCGAACAGGGCGCGTCCGACCTCCACCTGAAAGTCGGCTGTTACCCGATGATGCGGCGGGGCGGCCTGCTGATGCCGGTGTCCGAGGACAAGAGGCTCGACCACGAAGACGTTGTCGCGATGAGCATGTCGATCATGTCGACGCAGCAGCGCGAACGGTTCAAGGACTCGCAGGAAGTCGACCTGGCCTACAGCGTCCCCGGGCTTGGCCGCTTCCGCTGCAACGTGTTTCAGCAGCGCGGCACTGTCGGCTTGGTGCTGCGTGTGATCCCGATGCAGATCCGCACGGTCGACGAGCTGGGCCTGCCGAAGGTGCTCAAGACCATCGCCGAGCAAGAGCGCGGACTCGTGCTGGTGACGGGCACCACAGGCAGCGGCAAGAGCACGACGCTGGCGCCATGATCGACCACGTCAACAACACGCGCGAGGCGCACGTGATGACGGTCGAGGATCCGATCGAGTTCCTTCACCGCGACGCGAAATCGATCATCAACCAACGTGAGGTTTCGGTTGATACCAAGTCGTTCGCCCATGCCCTGCGCAGCGCGCTGCGGCAGGTTCCCGACGTGATTCTCGTCGGTGAAATGCGCGACTTCGAAACGATCGAGACGGGCCTCCTCGCCGCCGAAACCGGCCATTTTGTGTTCTCCACGCTGCACACGGTCGACGCCACCGAAACGATCAGCCGCATCGTCGCCGTGTTCGCGCCGCATCAGCAAAAGCAGGTCCGCCTGCAGATCGCCAGCGTGCTCAAGGCCGTCATCTCGCAGCACCTCATGCCGCGGAAGGACGGCAAAGGCCGCGCGCCGGCGGTCGAAGTCATGATCACCACGCCGTTCATCCGCGACTGCATCGTCGACAAAGAAAAGACCCATCTCATCCATGGCGCCATTGCCGCGGGCACGTCGCAGTACGGGATGCAATCCTTCGATCAGTCGATCTTCGGCCTCTTCTCGCAGGGCCTGGTGTCGTACGAGGAGGCGCTGCGCTGGGCGTCGAACGTCGACGAATTCAAGTTGAGAGTCCAGGGCATCTCGACCACGAGCGACATGAGCCGCGATCGCATGGCCAGAACCACGGTGGGCGTACCACAGGTCACCCGTTTCGGATCGTAGACCCTGGGCTTCAGGCCTCATTCGCATCGCGTGCGTGAGTGCAAGAGACAGGCCCAGAGCCCACAGCCAAGATCCCATGTCGCCGAGACCCCGAAGCCTGACGCCCAGAGCCCACGGCCTTAGGCCTAAGGCGACGGCATACGTGGACGGTCTCCGAATGCTGGGACGTCGCGAGCTCTCCGAAGCCCAGATCCGGCAGCGCCTCGCGCGCAGGGGGCACGAGCCGGACGCCGTGGACGCGGCTGTCGAACGTCTGCGGGCTGAACGGGCGATCGACGATGCGCGGGTGGTCGAGGCGATTGCGCATACCGAAACCGCCGTGCACGGCCGCGGCAAGCTGCGCGTCAGGCGGCGGATTGAACAGGCGGGCATCGCGCCTGCCGCCGCACGGCACGCCATCGACGAGGTCTTCGACGCGATAGATGATGCCGCACTGCTCGAAGCCGCGCTCGCCAGGCGTTTGCGCGGCCGCGACCGCGTTGCGGGCGAGACCGAATTCCGACGGCTGTTCCGGTATCTCGTCGGCCAGGGCTTCGAGCCGGACCGCGTGATGGCGGCGCTCAGGAAACACCGGCCGTCTAAGCCCTAGAGCCCGAAGCCTGGAGCCTGGAGCCTGGAGCCTAGAACCTATTCCTGATCTGCCGCGCCTGCCAGAGGTGGCGCCGCTCGTGGGCCAGCGTGATGGCGAAGAGGGAGCCGAGGCTCCAGACGAACAGCGGGAGCGCCGGCGATCGGGCCCGCGCCCGCCGCAGATCGCGCCCATCAGCCAGACGAAGACGTTCGTCGAGGCGATCCTGCCAATCCATGAACTCGCCGAGAACCGCAGCCATCGGCTTGCCGGACGCCGGACCAATACGCTGTTTTTGTGGTCTCCGCGTGCTTCGTGGTTCAATGAGGCGGATGACATCGAACGAGATCCGCGGGACGTTCCTGAAGCACTTCGAGCAGAACGGCCACCGCACCGTCCCCAGCTCGCCGCTCGTGCCACACGACGATCCGACGCTGCTCTTCACGAACGCCGGGATGAACCAGTTCAAGGATGTGTTTCTCGGCCGCGAGAAGCGCGCGTACACGCGCGCCGCATCGTCGCAGAAATGCATGCGGGTCAGCGGCAAGCACAACGACCTCGACAACGTGGGGCCGTCGCTCCGCCATCACACGTTCTTCGAGATGCTCGGGAATTTTTCCTTCGGCGACTACTTCAAGAAGGACGCGATCGCCCTGGCGTGGTCGATGCTGACCGAAGTCTGGAAGATGCCGCCGGACCGCCTCGTCGTCTCGATCTTCAAGGGCGAGAATGGCATTCCGCGCGACGCGGAGGCGTACGACCTCTGGCGTCAGCTCGTACCGGCCGACCGCATCCTGGAGCTCGGCGCCGACGACAACTTCTGGCAGATGGGGGACACAGGGCCGTGCGGCCGCTGCTCGGAAATCTATTGCGTCCGCGGCAGCGGCAGCGATCCCGAGATTGAAATCTGGAACAACGTGTTCATGGAGTTCGAGCGCAGCGCCGGCGGGAAGCTGACGCCGCTGCCCGCGCCGTCGATCGACACCGGCATGGGTCTCGAGCGCGTCACAGCGGTGCTGCAGCAGAAGGCCTCAAACTACGATACCGACCTTTTCATGCCGATCCTGGCGCGTATCGGGCAGCTGGCCGGAGTCCGCTATGGTCAACGCGACGAGCACGATGTCTCGATGCGGGTGGTCGCCGACCACATCCGGGCCACCACCTTTCTCATCGCCGACGGTGTGATTCCGTCAAACGAATTCCGCGGCTACGTGCTGCGCAAGATCATGCGGCGGGCGATGCGCCACGGCAAGCATCTCGGCCTCGTCGAGCCGTTCATGCACCGGCTCGTGGACGTGCTCGCGCGCGAAATGGGCGACGCGTATCCGGAAGTCCGGACGAACCGCGCGATGATCGAGAAGACGATTCTCGCCGAAGAGCACCGGTTCGAAGCGGTCCTGACCGAGGGACTTCCTCGCCTCGAAGCCGAGCTCGCCAAAGTCGTGGGCACGAAAAGAAAAGTGCTGTCGGGCGATGTCGCCTTCCGCCTTTACGACACGTTTGGCGTGCCGTTCGAATTCATCGAGGACACCGCCGCCACCCAGGGCGCGACGGTCGATGCCGAGGGATACGAGCGCGCCATGAAGGTGCAGCGCGACAAGGGGCGCGCGGGCGGCACGTTTGGAGACGGGAAGAAAGGCGACGAACTTCCCATCACCACCGGGATGTTAGCCGACGAGTTGAAGATGGCCGGCGACCAATTCGAGGGCTACACGACCGGGCGCGTGACCGGCGTGCCTGTGCTCGCTCTGTTCGACGATCAGCGCCAACCGACCGCCGGTCTCACGGCCGGTCAGGCCGGCTACGTTGCTCTTGCCCGAACGCCGTTTTATCTCGAAGCCGGCGGCCAGGTGTCCGATTCCGGCTGGATTTTCGGCGAAGCCGGCGACGCGTCGGCTATCGTCGACGGGCTGGTCCGCATTCGGCCGGGAATGCCCCGTGCGCATCGCGTGCGTGTCGAATCAGGAACGCTCCGGATCCGCGATCTGGCGACCGCCGAGGTCGACGCCGCGGTGCGCAACGCGACGCGCCGCAACCACACCGCGACGCACCTGCTGCATGCCGCGCTGCGCGAGGTCCTGGGCCACCACGTCAAACAGGCCGGATCGCTCGTGGCGCCCGATCGTCTGCGATTTGACTTCGTTCACTTCCAGGCCGTCACTCGAGACGAGCTCGATCGCATCGAGCGCATCGTCAACGAACAGATCGGTCGCAATACCGCCGTGACGACCGACGTCCGGTCGACGGCCGAGGCGATCGCCGCCGGCGCCATGGCGCTCTTCGGTGAAAAGTACGGCGAGAGCGTCCGCGTCGTGAGCGTCCCCGGGTTCAGCATGGAGCTGTGCGGCGGAACGCACGTCGCCGCGACCGGCGACATCGGGTTCTTCGTCATCGTGGCCGAAGGCGGCGTAGCGGCCGGCACGCGCCGCATCGAGGCGCTGACCGGCGCCGGCGCGGTTCAATGGGCGCAGGATCTGCGCGCGACCTACGGTCGAATCATCGACGTGCTCAAGGTCAATCCCGAACAGGCGGCTGAGGCCATCGAGCGCCTGCACAGGGACACGAAACGCCTTGGGCGTGAGCTCACGCGGGCAAGAACGAAGCTGGCAATGGGCCGAGTCGGGCCGGCAGGCGCAGACGACCCGGGGGAGCCTGGGCGCCCCGGAAGCCTTGGAAGCCCTGGAATCGAAGGGACCGTGGACATCGCCGGCGTGAAGCTGGCGCGGCGAAAGGTAACGGACTTCGACAAGGACGCGCTGCGCGGCCTCGCCGATTCGCTCAAGGCGCAGATCAAGAGCGGCGTAGTCGTCCTCGCGTCGGCGAACGATGGGAAAGCGCAGATTGTGGTCGCGGTCACGTCCGATCTGACGAGCCGCATCAAAGCCGGCCAGATCGTGAAGGAGCTTGCACCGATCGTCGGCGGCGCGGGCGGCGGCCGGCCCGATTTCGCAGAAGCAGGAGGGAAGAACCCAGCAAAGATCGATGACCTGCTGGAGGAAAGCCGCCGGGTCATCGAATCGCTCTCGAAGACGCCCGGAGCCTAGAGCCTGAAGCCCGGCGCCCGTGTCTATACCGCCGTCGACCACTTGCCCCGGCGCATGAGCGGTTCGCTCGCACCGTTCCCGCGCACACCGTCGATATCGAGATCGGCCGAGCCGATCATGAAATCGACGTGGATGACGCTGCTGTTGCCTCCGGCTGCGGCAAACGCCTCTTCGTCCATCGATTCAGCTCCCCGCAGCGTGAACTTGTAGGCGGCGCCGAGCGCCACGTGCGTCGCCGCGTTTTCGTCAAAGAGCGTGTTGTAGAACAACCGTCCCGACTGCGACACCGGTGAGCTGTGCGGGACCAGAGCGATTTCTCCCAGCCGTCCGGCCCCTGGATCGGTCTCGACCAGTTGGCGCAGCACCGTTTCACCACGCGAGGCCTTGACGTCGACGACGCGCCCCCCGCTGAACCGGAGGCTGAAATCCTCGATCAACGTGCCTCCATAGCTGAGCGGCTTCGTCGAGCGGACCGCGCCGTCGACGCGCTCCTTGTGGGGAATCGTGAACACTTCTTCAGTCGGCAGATTCGCCGTGAATTGAATCCCGGAGCGGCTGACCGTGTGGCCGCTCACCCAGACGTGGGCCTGGGGCAGGCCGATCGTGAGCTCGGTGCCAGGGCCCGAATATCGCAGCGCGTCGTAGCGCCGCCCATTGAGAGAGTCCGCGCGTGCGGCGAGATCGTTGATGTGTTGCTGCCAGGCGGCGACCGGATCGGGGCGGTCCAAGCGGCACAGGCGATTGATTTCGTCCCACAGGCGCGCCACCTGTTCGTCGGGCCGGCGATCGGGAAAGACTTTGGCCGCCCAGCCGGAACCGGCCGCGGCGATGACCGCCCAGTTGGTCTCATTCCTGGAAATGAGCTCGCGGAACGGCTGCATCGCCCGCGCGGTCACCTGCTGAAGCGCGCCGACGACCTTCGGCGGCTCGTTCTTCAGCAGATCGGGATCGTTCGCGTAGATCGACAGCGCCGCATGGCCTGCCTCGACGTGCTCGGTCAACGCCTTCGGCACCCACGTCGAAAAATCGCTCAGCTCACGCGCTGCGCGTGCGCGCACCGCGTGAGCAGCAGCGATTCGTCGCCCCACAGGACTTCGACAAGCGGAGCGCCCGCCCGATACGCACTGGCTGCGATGTGCCTGACGAGCGGCGCCGCCTCGAACGACACACCGGTGGCGAGCGGCCCGAGGATCATCAACCGCTGACCAGGCTGCAGATTGAGCGCGACCTTCACGGTCAGTTCGCCGTAGGCCTCGAGTTGTTCCTCGCGATCGGTTGCGGGCACGAACACTTACTATAACGTGGGACGCGCTTCGGCGGTGATTCACCGTGCTCATCCCACAATCGCCTCGAAGCTTCGGATGACGGGGTGGGAATCTGATTCTGACGGCACATCCGTGCCGCGGATGCGGAGGGCTGTGTGCATCCCACTGGTTCGTGCCGCGTCGAGCTCCTGAACGACATCCGAGATGAACAGCGTCTCAGGTGGCGCGACGTGGATGCGCTCGGCAATGATGCGGTAACTCTCTGGCGACGTCTTGGAGCCGACTCCCGTATCGAAGTATCCCTTCAGAAACCTCGTCAGGTCACCCGCGTTGGTCGATCCGAACAGCAGTTGCTGCGCAAGCACGCTTCCCGACGAGTAGATGTAGATGTCGAGCCCGCGCGCACGCCATCGCTCCAATGCCGGCGCCACGTCGGGGTAGACCTGCCCGCGCAACTCGCCGCTCTTGAATCCGTCCTGCCAGACGAGACCCTGCAGCGTTTTCAGACCTGGTGATTTCTTGTCGCGATCCATCAGCGAGTAGACGTACGCAAGGATGTAGGCGGGACCAGACTCCCGCGTGACACCTGACTCTTTCGTGCGCTCTTCGTGCAACTGCGCCATTGCCGAGCGGCACGCCGCCGACTTCCCTTCTCGCTGGAGATATTCGGCGAGGTGGTTTCACGCGAACGGAAACAGGATCTCATGCACGAACTCGATGGGCGTCGTCGTCCCTTCGATGTCGAGAACGAGGGCGCGCGTTTGAAGGGCCGAGAGACTGACGGTCACGCCCGGGGTCGCGAGATCTCCCGTGGAACGAACCCGGGACCGAAGCACACGGGCTGGAAGCTGGCGTCGACGCCGCTGTCCGTGTAGTGAGGTGTCCAACCGGACGTATCCTGAAACAGCCGGATCGCGCGGATCCGGCGGTCGGCGCACAGATCGAACCAGTGATGCGTGCCGCGCGGGACGCTGATCAGATCGCCGGCCTGGACCTCAATCGCGAAGACCGGGCCATCGGGCGGGTGGATGTGGAACAGGCCGCGGCCCTCGACGATGAAGCGGACTTCGTCTTCGTCGTGCCAGTGCTCGCAGCTGAATTTGGCGAGCATGGCGTCGAGATTTGGCGTCGCCGGCGTCACGTCGATCACGTCGGCCGTCGTGTACCCGCCGCGCGCCTTCAGTTCCTCAACCTTGTCGGCGTAGGCCTGAAGCACCGCCCCGGCGTCGGCACTGGCGCGAACGTTCCATCCGGCTTCCCATCGCTCGTATGCGATGCCGTGGGCGGCCAGGAAGTTCGAGACCGCTTCTTGATCGTCGATGGTCTAGCAGGCTGCTGAAAAAGTCCGTGGAATGGGATCGACAGATCGATCCCGGCGTACTACCATGCTCCCAATATTGCTGAAGGGAGCCACATCATGCGCGGACACGATGAGCAGACCCATCACATGTTCAGTTACCTGTCGCCGGAACAGCGCGTGCCGGCCGATCATCCGCTCCGCGCGGTCCGCGCGCTGACGGATCACGCGCTGAAGACGATGTCGCGCAGGTTCGCCGGCCTGTACGCCAAGACGGGACGTCCGTCGACCGCCTGAGCAATTATTGCGGGCCCTGTTGCTGCAGGTGCTGTACACGATCCGGAGCGAACGGCTGCTGATGGAAGAGCTCAACTACAACCTGCTGTTCCGCTGGTTCGTCGACTTGAATATGGACGACCCGGTCTGGCATCCCACGACGTTTACCAAGAATCGTGACCGGCTGCTGGCGGGGGATGTCGCGGCCGCCTTCTTTGATGCGGTCCAGGCCCACGCCCGGGCGGCCGGTCTGCTCTCGGACGAGCATTTCACGGTGGACGGGACGCAGTTGGAAGCCTGGGCCAGCCTGAAGAGCTTCCGATGCCGGGACGCCGCGCCGAGCGCGCCCCCCGATGACCCCGGGAATCCCACGGTCGACTTCCACGGCGAGCGGCGGCGCAACGACACGCACCAGTCGACGACTGATCCGGAGGCGATGCTGCATCGGAAGGGCCAAGGGAAGGAGGCGAAGCTGGCGTATCTGGGCCACGTGCTGTTGGATAATCGGCATGGGCTCGTCGCCAACGTCTGTGCGACCCACGCGACGGGGACCGCCGAACGCGAGGCGGCGGCACTGTTGCTGGAGGCCAGCGCGCCGCCGGGCAGCACGGTCGGAGCAGACAAGGGCTACGATGTGGCGAGCTTCGTCGCCGATGTCCGCGTCCGGGACGTCACGCCCCACGTGGCGCAGAAGGTCCGCTGGAGTGCGATTGATGGTCGGACCACCCGGCATGCGGGTTATCACGTGAGTCAGCGGAAACGAAAACTCGTGGAACAGGTCTTTGGGTGGATGAAGACCGTCGGTGGTTTGCGCAAGCTCCGGCATCGCGGCGTCCCACTCGTCGATTGGCAGCTCACTTTCGCCGCCACGGCCTATAACTTGGTCCGCCTGCGGAATCTGGAGGCGACGTGTCCCTGATCGCCGGCCGCGCGTGTCGCCGGCCCCCTCATCGGGGTCAGCGCACACCCGTGCGCACTGTCGTCGGTCGGGCGTTACCCGCATGATGCTTAAGAAAACAGCCCGATACCCGGGTTCTTCAGCAGCCTGCTAGTGGCGTTCAGGAATCCTTGCCAGTGCCATGATTCCCTTCCCAGCGGGGGCCAGGAGCCCCCGCTCTACATCGCGCGAAAAGCCTGCATCCGTCCGATTGTTTCGAGCAGGAACTCGAGAATCTCAACGTGACGTCTCGCCTGCGGCAGATCGTCGCCCCAAGTGTACAACCCATGCCCGCGCAGCAGGAAACCGTGGATCGCCGGCCATTGCTCGAGCACCGCTTCCACGCGCCGGGCAAGCGCGGGGATGTCCTGGTTATTTTCGAGGATCGGCACCCACTCCGTGTGCTCGTGGGTGTGCACGCCTTCGAGACCTTTCAGCATCTCGAATCCGCTCAGCCGCAGGCCGCGCTCGGCGCCGTGGATCTCCGACAGGATGGTGCTCCAGACGGAGTGGGTGTGCAGTACCGCACCGGCACCTCGCGACCGCGCGACTGCCACATGCAGCGCCGTTTCCGCCGACGGCCGCCCGCCGGACTTCCCAGACTGACCGGACTTCCCGGACTTACCTACCAGGGCCCCGTTCGCACCGATTGTGAGGACATCAGCCGGCCGGAGGTCACCTTATCGATACAGAACTGGCGGTAATGATCAGCTTGAGGGGCTTCCGCGATATCACCGTGCTGAAGTTCCCGCTTGTCCCCAGCACCCACCCGCGGGTGTGGAAATCGCGGCCGATTTCCCGGAAAGCGCGTGCAACGGCGAGCAGAGTTTGTTTCATCGCGAAGTCCGGCTCTAGCCGGGCGCCACCTACGATGGCAGCAGCCCTACTGTTCGACACACCAAGCTCCGATACACCCTAATAGCTCGTGACTCGAATGCCCTGGGGTGCCAAGCTGTTGACTTTACTGCAGATGCTCATCAATAAGACTGGACCGGCTGTGCTGGCGGCGCTGTGCCTGACGCTCGTGCCCTCATCGGCCAGCGCGCAGATTTATTCGTGGCGCGACGCGAACGGCCATCTGGTACTCGCCAACACGCCCCGGTCGGGAGCCGATGAGATAGTGCGGTTGTATCCCGCGCCGAAGTCGGACCCGATCCGGACTGCGAGTCAGGCCACGAGCGATCGCGTCCGGATGTACGACGGCCTCATCACCAAGCACGCGCAACTGAACGACGTCCGTCCCGATCTGGTTCGCGCCGTCGTGCAGGTTGAATCGGCGTACAACCCGTACGCGCGCTCGCCTAAAGGCGCCGTCGGGTTGATGCAGCTGATGCCGGCCACTGCGCGGCAGTTTGGCGTGAAGAACGCGTTCAATCCCGAGGAGAACGTTCGTGCAGGCGTCGCGTATCTGCGCCAGCTGCTCAACCGGTACGAGAACGACGAAAAGCTGGCGCTGGCCGCATACAACGCCGGCCCGAGCGCGGTGGACAAGCACGGCGAGCGCGTGCCACCCTACGCCGAGACGCAGAACTACGTCGCTCGTATCGGCGGCATCACCACGCGGCCGATCGAGCGGCGCGACAATAATCGCATCTACAAAGTCACCGAGATCGTCGACGGCCGCCAGGTCGTGCGATACACGGACAAGCGCCCCGCTACCGGGTCGTACGCCGTCGTCGGCCGCTAACTGCTGATCGCTCACGTCTGATTGATCGCGACTCCAGTTTGACGGGTTGTGCCAGCGGTGGGATAATCCCACCATGATTGTCACGCTCGATGCCAAGCGCAGGCTGACCGTGCCGGCGGCCCTTGCCCCCGCGTCGCCCGGAGACTACTTCGAGGCACGCTTCGACGCCGAGGAAGATGCCCTCGTGTTTCGGCGGCTTGCGGGCAAGGAGGATTGGCTTGCGGTGCTCAAGGCCTGTCCCGTCAGCCCTGACGACGTGTCCCCTCGCCGCCGCAAGCTGTGAGCTGGTTGCTCGACACGGACGTCATCTGTCAGCCTGCCAAGCGGCTCGGTGATGCTCGCGTCACGGCCTGGCTCGAGCAAGAAAAGGATCGGTGCTACACGAGCGCCGTCGTGATCGCCCAACTGGCCTACTGGGTGGGCACCAAGGACGGGCGGCAGCGGCACGCGCTCCAGAGCTGGCTGACGCGTCTGGTGGAGGCGATGCAGGGGCGGATTCACGGTTTCAACGTCTCGGTCGCCCATGGGTGGGCCGAGCAGGAGCGTTTACTGAGCAAGGCCGGCCAACGTATGCCGGTCGAGGACAGTTACATCGCCGCGACCGCCCGACGCCATGGGCTCACAATCGCCACCGGCAACGACCAGGACTTCAGGCGTCCGGGTCTGAAAGTGTTCAACCCGTTCAAAGAGCTCCCTTGAGCGCGCGACTGCCCCGGCCGTATTGGCCCTTACTCCCGGCACCCGCCTCGGCGTCTACAAAGTCATCGCGCCGATTGGCGAGGTCGGGATGGGCCAGGTGTTTCGGGCTACCGATACAAAGCTCGGCGCCAGAGCAGGCGGAGTCGGCGCCGATCACGGTGGTACTGAACTGGACGGCGGGCTTGAAGCCGTAGCGCCCCGCGTCGCACGTACGAACGGCACGGGCCCATCGACCTGCTACGAGGAGCTGAGGCCTGCCAGAAGTCCATGTGTTAGGATTACAGGTTCTCGATTTCAGATTTCAGATTTCGTGAGGTAGTTACCGACGTGGCCAGCCATGCATCCGCGCTCAAAGCGCATCGTCAAAGCCTGAAGAACCGCGAGCGCAACCGTCAGTATCGGTCGCGCCTGCGCAACGCGCTCAGGGAAATCCGCTCCGCCGTCGACGGCAATAACCTGACCGCCGCGAAGAACGCCCTGGAGCAAACGATCTCGCTCATCGACAAGATGACGACCAAGGGCATCATTCACCGGAACGCCGCCGGCCGCTACAAGTCGCGCCTCTCGACCCGGCTGTCGGCGCGCAGCGCCTAAGAGCGGCGCGGACCCGCGCTTCGCGCCCGCTTTCCGCCACACAACTCGACGACAAGCCGCTCGAGCAGAACCCGCGGGTCTCCGGCCGACCGCTTCAGCGCGAGGTCGGTCCGGAATACGCCCTGCACGGCGGACGACAGATCGCCGGGCGCGAGATTCGGAAACTTCGTTCTCACCAGCCAGCCCAGCTGTCCCAGTATCTTCTCCGGCGGCGCACCGGCGTCGAGCATCAGCGCGAGCTGTCTCAGCGCGTCACCGGCCTGCCCCGCCTCGATGGCGTTGGTCATCGCCCAGTCGTCCTGCAAGGCCGCCGGCCCCGCCACCTCGCGCACGTCGTCGAGCGTAATCCGCGGCTGCCCCAGCGCGTAAAGCAGCAGCCGATCCACTTCGCCGCGCAGGCGCTTCACGTCCGGACCGGCCCGTTCGGCGAGGCGGCGGACGGCGGCGGGCTCGATGTCCATGCTGGCTGCCGCGACGGCGTTCCTGACCCATTGCTCGGCGTCGGCCTGATTCTCGACCGCCCCGCACGCGACGACCGTGGCGTGCCTGGCCAGCAGCTTGTAGATCCGGCTGCGCTTGTCGATTCCCCCAGGCGCTCCCGCGACAAACACCAGCGTCGTCTGCGGCTCGGGCTGCTTGAGCAGCGCCTCGAGCTCGTCGAGGGCGCGCGTCGCCGCTTCGCTTTCGCGCTTGGGGACCAGCAGCATCTCCGCCTGCGTGACCATCACGACGCGGCGCGGCACCATCATCGGCATCGTGCGAACGGCCGACACGAGGTCCGCCACGCCGTTGGCCAGCTTGTCGCCGCTCGTCATGTCGCCCGCGTGAATGCGCTCGACATTGAACGCGCGAAGCCCTTCGTCGACAATCTCGGCAAACTCGGCCGCCAGCGCCGCCTTCTCGACGTCGTCTTCGCCGAGAAGGAGGTAAAGCGGATCGGTCGTTCCGGATTTGATCTGATCGCGAACAGCGGCGGGAGTCGCTACGGGCATCGGTAAGCGCTGGCCTAGAAGGCTTCCAAGATGGCGCTGACGATGGTCCTGGCGAAGTCGCCGCTCACACGATCGAGCGCGTTCACTTCCTGGCCGAAGAACGCCGAAGGATCGAGCGCGTTCTGGCCGCTCGTGTTCTCGTAATCCTCGCGGAAGACCATGCCGGGGTTCTCCCACAGCACCTTGTTCTCGCGCACATCGCGGAGCTGGAGGTTGGCGACGATTACGATGGTATAGCGCGAGGCGAGCTGCTGGGCGTTGAAGCTGGCGGGGACAATCGATACCGTGACCACGTCGCCGACGAGGACGGCATCGACGCCGGTGTCCTGCGGCAGGATCTGGTACTTTCCACGACCGGTGAGCTCGCCCCTGATCTTTTGCGTCAGCAGGGCCTCAAGATTGAACACCGTCGTGTGGTTCGTGAAAATGGGAACGCCAATGGTGCGGATGTTCGCGGGGAGAAAAGCGCCGCGGCCCGCGAGGGTGTAGCCACAGCCCGCGGCGGCCACCACAAGCGCTCCACCACAGAGGACATGGAGGACGCGGAGCAACAAGCGGGGGGAGATGTCTCTCATTGAACAACGACGCTGACCAACGGCCCCTTCGCCACCACCACTTTCCGGATGGTCTTCCCCGCCGTGTGGCTCTTGACCGCCACGTCGGCGAGCGCCAGCTCGCGGAGCTCGTCCTCGGACGCATCCGCCCGCACCGTGAGGCGCGCGCGGACCTTGCCGTTGACCTGAACGGGCACGATCACTTCATCCGCCCTGGCGACCGCAGGATCGAAAGACGGCCACTCGGCCTTCGCGAGGCCGTCGACGTGACCGAGCATCTGCCACAACTCTTCGGCCATATGCGGCGCGAACGGGGAGATCATCACCACAAGAGCATCGATCGCCTCGCGGATCACGGCCATCGTCTGCGGGCGCTCGACGCGGGCCACCGGCGGCTTGCCCCGGGTCGGCCCGCCGTGGGCCGTCCCTTCGCTGAATGCGTACAGCTCGTTGACCAGCTCCATCAGCGACGACACCGCGGTATTGACGTGCATTCGCTCCTCAATGTCGCTCGTCACGCGCCGAATCGTGTCGTGGGTCTTGCGCCTCAGCCCGCGTTCGGCATCGGAGCCGTCTGTGCCGCACTCCGGGATCCCTTCCCCGCCGATCGCCTCGGCCCAGTGGTCGACGATGCGCCAGACGCGGACGAGGAAGCGGAAGCTCCCCGCGAGCCCGGCATCGCTCCACTCGACTTCTTTTTCCGGCGGCGCGACGAACATCACGTACAGCCGGAGCGCGTCGGCGCCGTACTTCGCCAGCATCGTGTCGGGGTCGACGACATTGCCTATGGATTTGGACATGACCGCGCCGTCCTTCAGCACCATCCCCTGCGTGAGGAGGCGCTTGAAGGGCTCGTCGAAGTCGATCAGCCCGACTTCGCGCAGCACCCGCGTGAAGAACCTCGAGTACAGCAGGTGGAGGATGGCGTGCTCGACGCCACCGCTATAGAAGTCGACAGGCATCCAATACGACGCGTCCCCGGGATCGAACGGCAGCTCGGTGCTGTCCGGATCGCAAAACCGCAGGAAGTACCACGACGAATCGACGAAGGTGTCCATCGTGTCGGTCTCGCGCCGGGCGGGACCGCCGCACTGTGGGCACTGGACGTTTACGAACTCCGACACCTGCGCCAGCGGCGAATCGCCGCGTCCGCTGAACGTCGTCACCCTCGGAAGTGCGACCGGCAGTTGATCGTACGGCACGGGGACGACGCCGTCCTTCTCGCAGTAGATGATGGGGATCGGCGTGCCCCAATAGCGTTGGCGCGAGATGCCCCAGTCCTTGAGGCGATACTGAACCTCGCCCTTGCCAATCCCGCGCGCTTCGGCGTCCGCAATCATCCGCGCGATGACCGCCGGCGCTTCCTGTCCGGTGTACTCACCTGAATCAACGAGCCGGCCGTAGCTCGTTGACGCTTCGGATATGGCCGCAGGGGCCGGCAGCTCCTGGCCGGCCCGGACGGCGACCACGGCGACCCTGATCGGCAGACCGTACTTCCGGGCAAACTCGAAGTCCCGCTGGTCGTGCGCCGGCACGGCCATGATCGCGCCGGTCCCGTATTCGGCCAGCACGAAGTTGGCAATCCAGATCGGGACCTCTTCCTTCGTGAACGGATTGATCGCCCTTCGCCCGGTATCGAAGCCTTCCTTCTCGATCGCGCCGGTCAGGCGTGCCTCGCGGTCGAGCGCGCGGAACCTCGCGACGCGCTCGCGGAACGCCGTCGGGCCGGGCGCCTCGGCGGCGAATCGATCGACCATCGGGTGCTCGGGTGCGAGCAGGACAAAGGTCGCGCCGAAGATGGTATCG
The DNA here is from genome assembly GCA_965229885.1 of Vicinamibacterales bacterium. Taxonomy (GTDB): domain Bacteria; phylum Acidobacteriota; class Vicinamibacteria; order Vicinamibacterales; family CAVVIG01; genus DATLLJ01. The sequence goes on along the minus strand of CBDDJX010000003.1, from coordinate 1,344,527 downwards.
ACCCGCGTCGTGAAGACTTCGACCAAATCGCTGGCGCCCACGACGGGGAACTTCACGCGCGCGCCTGCCGATCGACCGATCCAGTTGCGCTGCATCACGACGACCTTTTCAGGCCACTCGGTCAGCGTGTCGAGCCCTCGCAGAAGGTCGTCCGCGTACGCGGTGATCTTGAAGAACCACTGGACAAGATCACGCGCGACGACCGTCGCGCTGCAGCGCCAGCACACACCGTCCACGACCTGTTCGTTCGCCAGCACGGTCAGGCAGCTCGGGCACCAGTTGACCGTCGAGTGTTTCCGGTACGCGATCCCCCGCTCGAACATCTTGAGGAAGATCCACTGGTTGAACTTGTAGTACTCGGGCAGGCAGGTGGCGATCTCGCGGCCCCAGGCGTAGCTGATGCCGAGGCGCTGGAGCTGCCCTTTCATATGGGCGATATTGTCGAGCGTCGATTGTTCCGGGTGCGTGCCGCTCTTGATGGCGGCGTTCTCGGCCGGCAGGCCGAACGCATCCCACCCGAAGGGGTGCAGTACGTTGAACCCACGCATGCGCTTCGTGCGCGCCATCACGTCGCCGATGATGTAGTTGCGGACGTGTCCGACGTGCGCGTGTCCGGACGGATACGCGAACATCTCCAGGCAGTAGAACTTGGGCCGTGCCGGATCGGTAATGACTTCGAAGGAGCGCGCGGCAGCCCACCGCTGCTGCCACTTCCTGTCGAGAGACATCGGCTTGAATTCGGCCATGGGCGCTGACAGCTATTCTATCTTTTCCCGCTGTCTGGCGGCCCTAGTTGGCTATAACCCACCGATTAAGGTCGTCGGTGAATTTCATTTGAGGCTCGTGAACGCGCGGAGGATGTTGCAATGCCGCATCGATATTTCCGTGTCATGGCAGTTCTGGCGATTCTGACCGCGGTCGTGTCGCTCGCGGCCACCCGTGTCGCCGCGCAGACCTCGTCAGCCGCTGCGGCGTGGGCACCGCCCCGTACGGCGGATGGTCAGCCGGATCTTCAGGGTGTGTGGGCGAACGCCTGACCAGCGGACTGCCAAGGCTTCCAGGCAATTGCAACAATCATGTTCAAATTGTGCAGACGCGGGACTATGTCGTGATCGAGCTCGAGATGCACCGCGATGTCCGCATGCCGCCCTGACTGTTCATCAGGCAACCTATATACCCTACGCGGCGTCAGTCCAGGCCAGTCGCCGAGGCGGTCACGTCCGCCGCGCTCTTTCGAATCAGCGCCTGCAGCGCCTCGCGGTCGGGCTTGAGCAGTTCCGCGACTCGTTCGCGGTTGACGTCCGCGACGATGATCTGAATCTCGGTGTTGACGGCCCTGAAGATCCCCAGGCTCTTCATCTTGGCCGTCTGAAGCCGATTGTCCTCGGTCGGCGTGAGGTAATGCACCGACTGGACCTTGTAACGATGAATCAAGAACAGCTGCACCATCGTCATCAAGCGCATCTTGCGTAATGAGCGAAGCGTGTTCTGGTCGCGGATCGACAGGATCGCCCGGCCGCGGCGATCCTGCATCGTCGAGAAGATGACGTCCGCCACCGGACTGTTCCCGACGAGGACTTTCAGATGCAGGAGCTCGGAGCCCGCCGTATGGGGACGCAGCTCAACACGAAGCTTCTCCGCATAGTTGTAGTGCGTTCGCCAGACGGCCAGCCACTCCTCCAGGAGCTTCGGCGGCACTTCGGTTTGGACCAGATGCTGGAACTGCGTCGATCCTTTGCCCATGGCCTTGGTCGCCGCCGTGCGTCCCGACGACGCCATCAGCGCGGCGTCCAGCCGCGGTCCTCCAACAAGCGTCTGTGGCGTCTGATACGGTGATTCCAGGAGGCGGAACTTGCGCTGCAACCGAGCCAGCGCCAGCATGCCGACCTGCTTCAATGCCGTCGCGAACTCCTCCGCAGCCAGGCCATCGATCTGATGGCCGCCGTAGGTGATGAAATTGAAGACGAAGCCGAGCGCGCCCAGCTCCTTGGGAAACCGCTTCATCTCCTCTTCGCTCATCCCGGTGGTGTCCCAATTGAAGGAGGGCGACAGGTTGTACGCCAGCATCTTGTCCGGGTATTCTGCGTGAATCGCCTCCGCGAACAGCCGCGCGTCCTCGAGATCCGCCGTCTTGGTTTCCATCCAGATGAGATCCGCGAACGGTGTCACGGCCAGCGACCTCGCGATGGCGTATTCGATCCCGCCCTGGATGTGGTAGTAGCCGTCAGGGGTCCTGGGCAATTCGCAATCCCAGACGATCTGAATACCCATGGCGTTCACTTTCTCGCGGGCCTCGTAGAACGAGGCTCGCTTCGAGAACGCCAGCCATGCCGGGACGGTCATCTCGAAGTTCTGTCCCTCGCCAGCACGGACGGTCATCTCGTCGGCGACCGCCTGGCCATAGGTCTTCAGTCCCGCTTGTGCCTGCCAGATCTCGGCGTAACGCGTCTCGAGCGTGTCGAGCGCTGATGTCGTCGCGCTGCCTTTGAGAATGTTGACCGTTTCGTCAATGAGGGCGCCGAGACCTGACCGATTGAGCCAGTCGAACGCCGCCCGGTACTCCATCTCCGAGATCGCAAAGAGGAGGTGTCCCCGCACCTCTTCCAAGCCGAGATCCGCCAGCTTCTTCAAGATGGCGGCATAGCCGACCTTGTAGCTTGGCAGCTCGGTGTGTACGGCGCCGAGGATGAACGGCTGGTCGCGCTCGTCGATACGACTTTCGAGAAGCGCCGCCGCCTCGGCGTCGGTTCGCGCGACGATGATCCCCGGGACCCGCATGATGTCGAGCTGCAGGCGCGCGGCGTTGAGGCGCTTGATTTGCTCGTCCGAGGTCACCAGCACTTTACCCGCCTGATGGCCGCACTTTTTCGCCCCGGGCTTCTGGTCCTCAATGTGATAACCGGGGACGCCGACCTCGACGAACCGCCGAACCAGGTTCCGCACGTGCGCGTCCCCACCGTGCCCCGTGTCGGCGTCGGCGATGATGAACGGCCGATAGTCGACCACCGGCGTCGCTTTCCGCTGCTCCTCGGTCATGCGCATGCGGGCAAAATGCTGATTCTTGTCGGCCGTGAGCAGCGCGCGCACCAGTCCGGCCGCTTCATCGGGCACCTGACCCAGGGGATAGCTCGCCAAGTCGGGTCCAGGGTCCTCGGCCAGGGATCCCCTTGCGGAGGTCGCCCACCCGCCCAGATAAATACCTTCGATGCCCATTCGTTTGATCGTGACGGCCTGACTAGGCGAGTAGGGCCCAAACGTGGTGATCGAGTTCCGCTCCGCAAACAGCTGGCGCAGCCTGGCGTAGAAATCCTCCGCCGCCTTCTGGGCTACGACATAGTCGGTAGGGATCGTTCCTTGCTGCTCCGCCACGTCGCGAGGCGCGTAGAGGCGGCGTATTCCCTTGAAACGCGGACTCGCGAACCATTCACGAACGCCCGCCACCTGTTGTTCGAATACATTCATCGTCGCTTCCTGGGGCTCCCGGGGTCTCCCTGGGCTTCCTAGCTCCGTGCGACAGCGTGCGCCGGCGCGTCGAAAACAAGGTTATTGGTAATCCGCGTGCCATCCGAGCGGCAGGCCGTCATGTACGCACTGACGCGGCGGCGAGCGGCCTCTAGATCATAGTTATCGAGATTGATGTTCAGCAAATCGATGTACCAGGGTGCTTTGAACGGCTCCGTGACGTATGTCACGACGATCTCCCGAGCGATCGGGAGCGTCGTCACCTTCGAGTCGGCGGGTTTCAGCGCGACCGCCTGGAAGTCCTGACCGAAGGCGTTGCCGTACTGAATGGCGACGCTCGGCAGGCCCGCCTGCTGCTCCCGCTCGCCGCCCGCGACGGCGCGCTTCATACCACTTTCCACGCCGGCCGCCGAGCCAATAGGGATATTGGGCTCCATGCCGCCCTGCCACAACGCGCACTGCCCGTTCCGATCGGGCGTATTCACGGCGCGGCGGACGCGATCTTCATACTGCCGCATGTACCCGTAGGTCATCGTGACGGCGTCGATGTTGGGGTTGACGAATGTCTCATCCCAGGCCATTGCATCACTGACGCTGTTGATGTAATCCCACCGTCCCGTGTGCTGCCCGAGCGCGTCTTCGCCGTCGAACATCCAGCATCGGCGCCAGACAGCAGCGCCTACGCGATGTTGCGGATGCTTTTTTCAGGCGGCGCGTTCGGTCGTGCCGCCGGACCGGTCCCCTGAATCCACTGCCGCTGCAGATCGGATGGAATGACGCCGCCCACAAATGCCCCGTCGCGGGCGGCCTGGGCGGTGATCCGGGTCCGCGGGATGATCGGCACCCGGATCCATGAAGCTGATCTGCTCCCGATTGCGCGCGTGTTCGGCCCGGCGCCGCATGCGGACGGTCATCAAGGCCTTGCGCTCTGTATCGAACGGGGCGAGCGTGGTCAAGGCCGCCCTCGCTTTCGGCGTCAGGACGTCCGCGTAGTCGTGTTCGAGATTCCCGCGGATCCTCAGTGGTGTGCTCATCGCCGATTCACTAGCCTACTTCTCCCAGGCCTGGGCGATCCAGCGTTCCGCTCGCCTGAGCGGTTCCACAAACCCGCCCATGTCGTAGTGCGCCAGGCCTTCGAGCGCCTCAAACCTGACGACGCGCCCCAGTTTCTCGAGCTCCCGCGTCGTCCGCTCCGCAGGCTCAAACGGGACGCGCTCGTCGGCTCGACTGTGGATGACATAGGTGGGGATGGCGCCAAGGCGGTCGAGCGGCTCGTCTCTCGGCGATCCGGCCATCACGATGGCTCCGGTGAAGAGATCGGCATGCCGCGACTCCATGAACCATGTGCCCCGGCCGCCCATGCTATAGCCGGTCACCAGAATGCGACGGCGGTCGATCGTGTACCCGGTGAGCACACTCTGCAGCAGCGCCATGACGGCTCGCTCTGCGACCGGATCGCTCCAGGCTCGCGAGGGACAGTCGGGCGCCACGATGATGGCGCGAAGATTGGTCAACCCGGGCGAGACGATCGCCACCATGAATCGCGCGCCGTAGTACGGCGCGAATTCACCTGGATGAAGCGACAGCACGAGCGGCCGCGCCTGGCTCGGGTCGTAATCGTCCGGGACCGAGATGCCGTACGTGATGGTCCCGACCTCCGGAACAACGAGCGTCCTCCGGTGAACAATGGCTGCGGCCGGCTGGGCGAGCGTCGCGAACAGGACGAGCAGAGCGGGGACGAGGATCATCTTCATGACTTCGGGGCCGGTCTCACGACTTGCGCGGTCCACTTTCCATCGAAGGCACTCTGGCCGGCGACGAGGGATGCACAGCCCAACAGGCCGATCAACAACAGGCCCGATTTCACCATGACGACCATCTCCTGATAGCCGACGCGATTGGACGTCATACACTCGCACGGAGACAGACATCCGTCAACTTCCGTCCCTTCCTGCCAGCCAGCCGATTCTTGTATGATGCACGTTCACTTCAGAAGACGCCCGTGCACCCTGAGCTTCAAGAGACCATCGACCTGCACGACACGATCGTCGCCGAGGCGAGCCACGCCCTGATCGGTTACGAGACCGAGAAGACACTCGCCAACGTCGTCCTCCTTTCGGAAATCCCGACGACCTACGACAAGGACGAAAAGCGCCAGGTCAACGCCGGCAATCTCCTGCTGCGCGGCGTCCCGGGCGTCGGGAAGACGTTCTTCGGGGTCATCATTGCCGCGATCAGCAACGCGAAGTTCGCCCGTCTTCAGGGACGCGCCGACCTGCAGCCGACCGAAGTCGTCGGTTTTCAGATGATCAATCCGGCGACAGGCGAGCTCATGACCGAGTTCGGGCCACTCGCGTCGGCCGAAGTGATTCTGCTGGACGAAATCAACCGCATCCCCCTCAAGTCGCAGAGCGCGTTTCTCGAGGGACTGCAGGATCGCACCGTGACCGTCGGCAAGACGACGTACGAGCTCCCCGCCTTCAGCTTCGCAATCGCGACGATGAATCCGATCGAGCTCGGGCAGGGCACGTTTCCGTTGTCGGAAGCCGCGACCGATCGGTTCGCGATCATCGTGAACATCCCGTACCTGCCGCCTGAGGAGGAACAGAAGCTCGTCACCTTCGATTTCAAGAAGGTCCGTCTGAAGCCGCTCATGTCGAAGGAACGGATCATCGAGCTGCGCGCGGTGATCACGCGCGAAGTGTTTCTCCACGACACCCTCGCCAGGTACATCCGCCGGCTCGTCGGGGCGACGCGCCCGTATAGCGTCGAAACCGACTGGCACTACCACTCGCCGTCCGAGCTCGTCGAGAAATGCGTGGACCTGGGCGCCTCGCCGCGCGCGACGATTTGCTGGGGACGTCTCGTCAAGGTCTGGACGCTCCTGCACGGCCGCCGCGACGAGGTCTATCCGGAAGACATTCAGGGCCTGGCGAAATACGTGCTCAGCCATCGGGTGTGGCTCGGCCCGCACGCGGCCAGCCACGGCGTCACCGTGGAGATGGTCGTGGCCGACATCATCGATCGGGTTCCTGTGCCATGACGGACATCGATGGCCAGGCCGCCGGGCCGCTGGTCAACCCCTCCGAGATCGCCGAGATCGAGCTCTTCATCCTGAAACGGATGAAGGAGTTCACGCTCGGCGACCACGCCAGCGTGTTCAAGGGATCGGGCTTCAACTTCGTCGGTATTCGCGACTGGGAGCCCGGCGATCGCATGTCTTCGATCGACTGGGCGCAGTCGTCGCTGAACAACTTCAGCCCGATGATCACGCGCGACTTCGAGCAGGACAGCAACGCGACGATCATGGCCGTGGCCGACGCATCGCTCTCGACGCGCTGCGGCGTCCACGGCGTCCCGATCGCGGCGGCCATCGCCCGATCCCTGGCGGCGGCGGGCATGTCGGCCGTGCTCTTTCAGGACCTGTTCGGCGTGATCACCTTCGGCGAGGGGTTTCGCCAGATCGCCGCCGCGCGGCCCCGGGTCGGCAAGCCGCACGTCATCTACTGTGTGGATCTCTATCAGCGTCGCCCGCCCGACGACACAGCAGCCATACAGTGCGATGTGACGACGACCATCGAGGGGCATTTGCGGAAGACCTCGCTCGTGCCGGTCATCTCGGATTTTCTGTTTGCGGACGCGCCCGAGGTCATCCATGAGCTGTCGATCGTCAACGCGGTGCACGATGTCTTCCTGATGATGGTCGACGTGCGCTTTGCCTATCAGCTCCCCACGGCATCGGCCGGCTGGATCGAAACCTTCGACGTCGAAACCGGCCGCACACGGATCCTGTCGCGGCGCGAGTTCAGCCGGCTCGCCGCGCGTGTCGACGAGTGGCAGGAGCGGATTCTCCGCCTGGCGCGGGACGAGGACCTGGACATCCTGCGCGTCGGTCTCGATCGCTGGGAAATGGAAACAACGCTCGTCCAGTTCGTCCGCGAGCGGCGACTGCGGAAGATGGCATAGGTGAGGCACCCAGTGAGCAACAGATTCCTGATCCCCGGGCTCGGCATGGCGGCTCTCGTCCTTGCACTCGCGGGAAGCGTTTGGGCGCAGGGGCCAGCGCCCGCGAAGGCGCCAGACGCCGGCGGTATCGAAGTCGAACCGATTCGGTGCTGGTGGAAGACCAGCAAGAGCGCCCTGCTCGTCGGCGAGCGGTTCACGCTGACGCTCACCTGCGGCCTCGTCGAAACCGCCCGGATCAAGGGTGTCGCCGATCTGAACCAGCTCCAGCCGACGGCTATTCAGCTGGCGCCGTTCGAGGTCGTCAGCGGGGTGCGGCACGACGACATCCTGGCGCCGCCGTGGCGCTATGTCCAACACGAGTACATCGTGCGTCTCCTTGGCGACACGTTCTTCGGCAAGGACGTGGAGATCCCGGCGCTCACGATCACCTACCACATCGAGTCGTCGATCGGCGGCGCGTCGGAGGGACGCGACCAGCGCTACGTGCTCCCGGCGCTGCCGATGCGCGTGGCGTCGCTCGTTCCGCAGAAGGCCGCCGACATTCGCGATGCGTCGCGCCACACGTTCGCCGACATCGAGGAGCGCCGCGCCCGCTCGACCAGCGAGCTGGTGGCGGCCGCCGTCTTCTTCGCGTTCGCGCCCGTCTTTCTCGTCCTCGCCGCCGTGCGGGTCATCGACCGCCACCGTGCGCGCACCGCCGGCGCCGCGCGCCGGCTGCCGACGGGCGCCGTCCTGACCGGATGCTTGAGCGCCGTCCGTCGGTTGAAGTCGGACGTCGCCAGCCGCGGCTGGACGCCTGAGCTTGCCGGCCGGGCGCTGACGTCGCTGCGCATCGGCGGCGCGGTCGCTCTTGGCGCGCCGGTCACGCAGGCCATCGTCGGCACGAACGTGAGCGGGCACGAGGGACAGCTCGTCGTACCGACAGGTATGCTGCGCCGAAAGCGCGCGTTCATCTCCACGCCGACGACGGCAGACGCCATCGCCGGCGCGCTGCGCAAGGACGGCCATGGCGCGACCCCGAACCCGCGCACGCAGGCCATCCTCACCGACCTCCAGAACTCGCTGCAGCTGTTCACCGCCGCGCGCTACGGCCGTACCGGGCATCTCGATGCGACGGCGCTCGACACGGCCCTCGACAACGGCGCCGACGCGATGCGGCGCCTGCGAACGGCCACGCAGTGGCCCATGCGCGTCGTGGGCGCCTTTGCGAAGCCGGCCCCCGAGGCCGGGGAGACGACGTGGTCCCGCTGAGAGACATTCTGAACGTGGTCCGGGAAACGGTGGCCGACTGGTTCGGGCTGCGCTGGGGCGACCTCCATTTCGACGCCGCGTGGACGGCGGGCCTCGTGCTCGCCGTTCTCGTGGCCATCTGCCTGCTGATGCTCGTGGCGCGCAATCTCGGGCCGCGCAAACCGGGGCGCACGCACCTGGCGCTCCCGGCGGTGCTGCCCGTGATGCGCCGGTCCCGGTTCTCCGCCGTCCGTCACGGGGCGTTCCTGGTGTTTCTGGTCGGCGTCCCCTTCTTCGCCATCGCGCTCGCGGATCCGCGCACGGCCTTCACTCGCGAAGAGACGTCGTACCCCGGTCGCCGCATCGCCCTCATGGTGGACGGGTCGTCCAGCATGGTGGTGAAGTTCGAAACGAAGGCGCTGAAAGCGTCAGAGAACCGGACGTTTTACACGGCCGTCGCCGCCGCGGAGCATTTCATGCAGCTGCGGAGGAACGGCCGCTACCACGATCTAATCGCGCTCATCCAGTTCGGCAATGAAGCATACGTCGTCACGCCGTTCACCACGGACTACGAGAACATCCTCCTGAGCATCAGCCTCATCAGCGATCCGCGAGAGTGGGGCAACTTCACCGACTCCGGTACGACGATCATGCGAGGCGTGAGCGAGGCAGCCAATCTGTTCAAGTCCTTCGCCTTCCTGAACGCCTCCGGCAACCTGATGTTGATGTTCACGGACGGGCAGGACGATGAAGAGAACCTCAGGGGGGAGTCGGTCGACGACATTTTGGGCGAGATGCGGAAGTACAAGATTCCGCTCTACATGATTCGGACCGGATTCAATCTGAAGGAAGGTCAAGTCAAGACGGATGCGCTGTGGAGATCGGTCGTCGAGCAAACAGGCGGACGCTTCTATGCGGCGGACAGCGAGGAAGCGATCCTGCGCGCGGAGGCGGAAATCGACAAGTTGTCGGCGGGGCGGATCGACGTGCGCGAGTACACGGCGGAGCGCCCGCGCTTCGACGGATATGCCCTCGTCGCGGTCGCGTTGTGGCTCTGTGCAGGCGTGATGAAGCTCGGATTCAGATCATTCCGGACGTTCCCCTAGGACGTCCGTGATCGTGGGTGGCATCCGGCCTAGCCGGATCGGAGGTTGTCGATGAAGAACACTACCGGTTATCTCGTGGCGGCGGCGGCAGCAGTGCTCCTCGGCGTCGGTTGTCTGACGATTGGCCTGCTCGACCGCGATCTGGCCCGGGCGCAGGAAGAGATTGCGACGATGAACTACGCCGAGCCTGAAGCCACGTACGACACGGCCGAGCGCTATCTCGAGTACGCGAGCCACCTTCCGTGGGTCGGCAACGGGCCGGTGAACGACGTCCGTGCGCGCAAGGCCGCGTCGAAGTACTGGCAACGACAGTACCGGGGGATCGTGCCGCAGCAGCCCGATCCGGTCGGCTCCGTCGCCAGCGACAATGTCGATTTGCAGCTCGTTGTGGCCGATGCCCTCTACCGGATGGGACAGGCGCAGGCTACCAATCGCGAGAGTCTCATGATGGCCCTCGAGACCGGCATCAACGGCTACCTGACTGTGCTCAAGAATTCCGCGCAACGGGAAGAGGCCGCGTATAACTACGAATATCTCGTCCGGCTGCGCGACGCACTCGACAAAGGAGCTTTCAAGCCAGCGAAAACGGAAGAGAAGAGCCCCGATGGCACCTCCGGCGCGCAGCCGGCCGATCAGAGCGAACGCGAGTTCAAGATCTACGTTCCGCTCGAATCTGACGAGCGCAAGAATCAAGGCGAGGCCGGCAAGGTGGCACCCGCCAGGCGCAAAGGATGATCGGTGGTCACTCGGATTGACTTCAGCACGCTGACCTTCGGCGAGTCGCTGTACTTGTGGCTGTTGCTGGCGCCTGGCGCGCTGTTGATGCTCTGGATCTGGCAGCTGCTTCGTCGTCGTCAGGACACACGACGGTCGTTACGCGATCGCGTGCTGCCGGTGCGTGAGCGGTTCACCCTAACTGGCGACCTGGCGTTCTGGCTCAGCCTGATTCTGGCGACGAGCTTCTGTATCGTCGCGCTCGCGCGGCCGCAGGCTCGCGTCACCATTGTGCGGAAGGCCGGCGCAGATATCGTGATCCTGCAGGACGGGTCCGCGTCGATGTACGTCAAAGACGTGAATCCGGATCGGTGGCGCCGATCGATGCAGTTTCTCCGCGCGTTCGGCGATTCGCTGAGCTGGAAGGGCGATCGCGTGGCGCTGGCGCTGTTCGCGCAGAGAGCCGCCCCGCAAGTGCGGCTCACGAAAGATCCCAACGCCTTCTTCTTCTTCCTCGAACATCTCGGCGGACACTCGCCGTTCCGGCTCGAAGACACACCTACGTGGGATACCAACATCGAGACCGGGCTCGATTGGGGTCTGAAGATGGTCGAAAAGGATAAAGAGCTCTTCGGCAAGAGCAAGAACCCGAAGGGCTTTGTCATCGTCACGGACGGCCAGGCATGGAGCGGTGACGTCGCAGTCGCCGTCCGCATGGCGCGCGACCGGCGGATTCCCGTCAACGTCGTCGGTATTGGGACGGGAGCAGGCGGCATGATTCCTGAGCCGCCGCGCGCCGACGGCTCCACGCCGCCGTCGACGGTTCGCGCCGTGCTCGATCGCCCGTCACTGAGACAGATCGCCACCGCGGGAGGTGGCGAGTACTTCGAAATCGGCCGCGAGTCGGATCGCGACATCGCGTTCCGGATCGTCGCGGGCATCAAGCGCCGCGCTGTGACCGCTATGGAGGCCAAGGCCGAAGAGAGCATTGAGGAGCTCTACTGGCAGTTCCTCTTCGCCGCGGCCGTCTGCTTGTGCCTCGGCACGTTCGTCGTCAAGGATGGCACGGAGCTCTGGTGGCAGGCCGCAGGCGCTGTCGCTGCGATGCTGCTGCTCACCAGCGCGTTTCGCTGAGCGCCTGACATCACCACCAACTAGCCGCCGACGCCGGCGGCATCGGCGGGTCGAAGGCACGCTGTGCTCAGCAACGCATGCGAAACCGAAGCGCTCACCATTGGCGCGGCCCACATCGCACTCCGCGACAAGGAGGCGGCGATTCAGCCGACGTCCGGCCGGCCGCTCACCTTCAGCGGCAGGTCGACAACCCTGAATCGTACCGGGTTCGTCGGAGGGCTCATTGCTTGAGAGGATGGAGCCCATGGCACGACCGAGGAAGTATTCAGCTGAGGTTACGAGAGCGGGCCATTCGGATGGTCCGCGCGCATGGTCCCGAGCATCCGTCGCAGTGGGCCGCGATCACGGCGATCGCGAGCAAGTTCGGCTGCACCGGTGAGACGCTGCGGAATTGGGTGCGCCAGGCCGAACGCGATACGGGCCGGCGGGGTGGCCTGACGACCGACGAGCGCCAGCGCCTGAAGGAACGGGAACGCGACAATCGCGAATTGAGACGCGCGAATGAGATCTTGCGGAAGGCCTCCGCATATTTTGCCCAGGCGGCGCGCGACCGCCGAGTGAAGTAATGGTCCAGTTTGCGGATGACCACCGGGCCACGTAGGGGGTTGAGCCGATCTGCGCGGTGTTGCCGATCGCCCCCTCGACGTATTTTCTGCACCACGCCCGGCAGGTGAACCCGCCGCCGCGGCCGGCGCGCGCCAAGCGCGACGACGACTTGCGGATCGCCATCCAGCGGGTCTGGGACGCGAATTGGCAGGCATACGGACCGCGGAAGGTCTGGCAGCAGCTCGGCCGCGAAGACGTCGACGTCGCGCGCTGTACGGTCGAGCGGCTGATGGGGGCGATGGGCTTGGCCGGCGCGGTCCGCGGCCGCGCATGGGTCACGACGCCCGCCGCTGCGACCGCCGGCGTGCGTCCCCCGGCTTTGGTCGACCGCCAGTTCACCGCGCCGCGGCCCAACCAGCCTCTGGGTCTCCGACTTCCCCTACGTCGCCACGTGGAAAGGCTTCGTGTATGTCGCGTTCGTGATCGCTGTCTTCTCGCGGCGCATCGTCGGCGGGCGCGTGTCGGCGTCGCTGCGGACGGACTTCGTGCTCGATGCGCTCGAATAAGCGGTGTGCGAACGTGGCGCGGATCGCGTCAGCGGTCTGGTGCATCACAGCGACCGGGGTACGCAGTATCTGTCGATGCGGTACACCGACCGGCTCGCCGACGCCGGCATCGCGCCGTCGGTCGGCAGCCGAGGCGACTCCTATGACAATGCCCTCGCCGAGTCGGTGATTGGGCTCCTCAAGACGGAGGTGATTCGACGGCAAGGTCCGTGGCCGCATCTGGCGCAGGTGGAATTCGCGACGCTGGCGTGGGTGGATTGGTTCAACAACCGCCGGTTGCTCGAGCCCATCGGCTACGTGCCGCCTGCGGCATTCGACGCGCACTACTATGAGCAGGTTAAGGTGGCCTGACTCAACTAACTCGCCCTCCGGGATTCCCGGTACGATTCAGTGTGCGAAAACACCGCGCAGCGGCGTGGCGATCGCGCCGCAACTACGCGAGGATGTCGATGACGTCGCCGTCCTCATCCACGGCACGCCACAGATACTGCTGCCGCCCTTGGATCTTCACGGACACCTCGTCCAGGTGCCAGGTGTCGCCCAGGCGGCCCCGGCGACGTCGCAACCGTCGCGCATGGGCGAGCCCGAACGTCAGACACCACTGTCGAATCGCCTCATACGTCACGGTGACACCCCGTTCTGCGAGGAGATCTTCGACGTCTCGAAAACTCAGGCCAAAACGATGGTAGAGCCAGACGGCGTGACTGATGATGGCACGGGGAAATCGGTATCCGCGATAGCTGGGCGGCTGGCTCGTCATGGCGCTACATTGCCACCGACCGCTTCAAGTTGACAATACCTTCGCGACCGGCCCCAGGCCGAGCAGTCTCCGGGAACCGCGGACGAAGTCTTCGACGATCAGATACGCCGTCGGCACCAGCACGAGCGTGATGAAGGTGGCGAACACCACGCCGAATGCGAGCGACACTGCCATCGGCACCAGGAACGACGCCTCGAAGCTGCGCTCGAACATGAGCGGCAGCAGACCCCCGAAGGTCGTCAGCGACGTCAGGATGACCGGACGGAACCGCGCCGTGCCGGCTTCGCGCACCGCCACGTTCAGGTCGACGTGGAGGCGCCGCTTGCGGTTGATGAAGTCGACCATGACGAGGCTGTCGTTCACCACAACGCCCGCCAGCGCCACCAGGCCGAACATCGACATCAACGTGACGTCGAGGCCCATCACGATATGACCCCACACCGCGCCCACGAGACCGAACGGAATCGCGCTCATGATGATCAGCGGCTGGAGGTATGACTTGAGGGGAATGGCCAGGAGCGCGAAGATCGCCAGCAGCGCAACCGCGAATCCCGACTGGAGGCCGCCCACGGCGTCCTGCTGCTCCGCCTGCATCCCCTCGAAGCTGTAGAACACCCCAGGGTAGTTCGCGAGCACCTCAGGCAGGATCCGGTTCTCGAGGTCAGCGATCACCGTGCCCCCCGTGGTGATGCCGGCGTCGACCGACGCCGTCACGTTCACGGCTCGCTTACCGTCCACGCGCTTGATGGACGCGTAGCCACGGCCCGGAACGACGTCGGCGACCTGGCTGAAGGGCACTTCGCCGCCGTCGGGCGTGCGGATGCGCATGTTCTCGAGGTTGCCCAGCGAGCGACGCTGGTCGATCGGGTAGCGGATCATGACGCGGATGTCGTCCCGGCCCCGCTGAATGCGCTGCGCTTCTTCGCCGTAGAAGGCCTGTCGCACCTGCCGCGCGAGGTCCTCGAGGCCCAGGCCGAGCGACTGGGCCGCGGGCTTGATGGCCATCCGCACTTCCTGCTTGCCCTCGCGAAACGAATCGGTGACGCCGTAGACGCCACCGATGGTCCGGAGGTGCTCCTTCACCTGCTCGGCTGCCAGGCGCAGCAGGTCGACATCCGCACCGACGAGCATCACGTCCACGTCCTCGCCCGGCGTCATCATCGAAGCGTTGAAGCCGACATCGACGGCCTCCGGGATGGGGCCGGTCAGCTGACGCCATCGGAGGCCCAGCGCCTCGCTCGTGAACCCGCGCGTTTCGGCCGGCGCCAGCTCGACGGTCACCTCGCCGAGATGGCCGGCCGAGGCGTTTCGGAGGGGAAGACGAGCGGGCCCCCCCCGCCGCGATGCCATCGGTTGATCGCCGACCGAGGCGAAGACGTGCAGAAAGTAGTCCGTGCCGGTTTCATCGAGCAACTCGCGCCGCAGTCGATTGGCGCCCGCCTCGAGTTTCTGCACCGCTTCCGAGGTCATCTCGACCGGCGTGCCCTGAGGCATCGTCACAGACGCCGACATGAAGTCGGCTTCAACCGAGGGGAAGAAACGGAAGGTCGTCCAGCCGCCGAGCATCGTGCCGAGGGTCACGATCAGGATGGCCGCGCCCACCGCGGCCGTCAGATACCGCCCCTGCAGGCACCATTCGAGGCTCGGGCGGTAGACCTTCTGCACGAACGTCTTCAGTCCGTTGGCGAAGAGGCCCTGGAACCGCCGCCAGGGCCCCGGTGCGCCGCGCTTGGGCAGGTGAGCCAGGTGGGAGGGCAGGATGTTCAGGGACTCCAGCAGCGAGAACAGCAGACACGGGATGACGATCAGCGGGATGACCCGGAAGATCTTCCCCATCATGCCCGGCACGAACATCAGCGGGCTGAACGCCGCAACGGTCGTCAGGACGGCGAAGATAACGGGCGTCGCGATCTCCTGGGCCCCTTCGATGGCGCCCCGCAGACCGTCGCCGTGCTCCTCCTGATGCGTGTGGACGTTCTCGGCGACGATGATGGCGTCATCGACCACGATCCCGAGGACGAGGATGAAGGCGAAGAGCGACATGACATTGATCGACACGTCAAGCGCGGGCATCAGGATGAAGGCGCCGAGAAACGAAACCGGAATGCCGAGACTGACCCAGAATGCCAGGCGCAGCTCGAGAAACAGCGCGAGCAGGATGAAGACGACGACGAAGCCCGACAGGCCGTTTCGGACCATCAACGACAGGCGCGCGTTGAGCAACTTCGCCTGGTCCTGCCAGACGGTGATCGAGATCCCGTCGGGCAACGTGGCCTGGGTTCGTTCGACGAAGTCATTGACCAGCCGGCCGATGTCGAGCGCGCTCTGGTCGCCGGTCCGGAAGACCGAGAGTAGGACCGTGGGCTCGATGTCGAAGCGCGCGAACTGGTCGGTTTCGGCGAAGCCGTCCACGACCGTGGCCACGTCGCCGAGACGGAGCCGGGTGCCGTCAGCCCTCGTGACCAGGACGATGTCCTCGTACTCCGCCCCGCGGTACGCCTGTCCGATCGTCCGCAGGAGGATCTCGCCGCTCTCGCTGCGAACCACGCCACCGGGGAGATCCAGCGACGACCGCCTGACCGCCCGCGCCACGTCGTCGAAGGTCAGCCCGTACCGGCGCAGCGCGGCCTCGGAGACCTCGACCGCGATCTCGTACGGCCGAGCGCTGACGATGTCGACCTGGGAAATCTCGGGGATGGCGGTCAGACCGCTTCGAATCCGCTCGGCGAGCGCCTTGAGTACGACTTCGTCGGCACGGCCGGACAGCGCGATGTCAACGACCTGGTTGCGCGCCGTCATCTCACGGACGATCGGCGTCTCCGTCTCGGTTGGAAAGGTCGTGATCGCGTCCACCCGGCTCTTGACGTCGTCGACGACCCTGCGGGCGTCGGCGCCGAGCTCGAGCTCGATGAGCACCGTCCCCGCCCCCTCCGACGCCGTCGACGTCAGCTGCTTGATGCCGTCGACGCCCTGAATCGCCTCCTCGAGACGAACGACGATGGCGTCCTCGACCTCCTCGGGCGCGGCGCCTGGATACGGCACCTCGATGTTGATCATGTCGAGCGAGAGCTCGGGGAAGACCTCCTCCTTGACGTTGAAGAGCGCCAGGATGCCGGTGCCGACGATGCACGCCATCATCAAGTTGGCGGCGACCGAGTTGCCGGCGAACCACGCAACCATCCGATTCATGAGCCTACTCCTGCTCGCTCGCCGAGCCCACTCGTTCGCCCGTCGGGTTGTGCGCGCCGTCGTCAGCGACCTGCACGAGCATGCCGTCGACCGGCGCGTCCAGCGCCGAGATCGCGACCAGCTCGCCTGGCGCGAGACCCGCACGCACGTAGAGGGCCTCGGTCGTGGTGCGCAGTACCTCGATCTCGCGGAAGCGCAGCCGGTGGTCGGCGTCCACCACCATGACCCGTTCGCGTCCCTGCAACGCGGCGCGGGGGACGACCGCGACATCGGCGAAGTGGCGCCCTTCGATTTCGGCTTCCACGAACATGCCGACGGCGAGCGGCGGCCGGGACGGCGCGCCCGCGTCATAGGGGTTCTGCACCTCTGCGACGACGTTCACCATGCGTGTGGCCGGGTCGAGCTCGCTCTCCGTTCTGACGATCCGGCCCTGCCACTCGTGGGTCGCCCCCGCGAAGGTTGTGCGGATCGCGACGCGCGGGCCATTGCGATCCTGCGCGCGCCGATAGCCGAGTTGCAGGTCGAGGTAGGCGAGTTCCTCGTCCGGCAGCGGCAGCCTGATCTCGGCCGCATCCACCGCGTAGATGGTGGCGACGGGACTACCGATCGTGATGAACTGACCCACGTCTACGCTCTTCTTGCGGACGCGCCCGGCATAGGGCGCCCTGATCTCGGCGCGCTGCTGATCGCGTTGCGCCCGTTCGAGGTTCGCCTCGGCGGCCGCCACGGCGGCGCGTGCATCCTCGAGCTGCGGCTCGCGCAACGTGAGCGCGCGCGGATCACCCCGTCCCAGATCTTGCCACTCACGCCGCGCGACCTCCGACTCGGCCTCCTCCTGCGCCAGACGAAGCCGCGTCTGGGCCAGCTGTGAGCGGGCGGCGACGGCCGCCTGCTGATAGTCGAAGGGGTCGATCGACAGGAGCACCTCGCCCGCCTCGAAAAAGCCGCCCTCGGCGAACGACGGCGAGATCGATATCACGCGGCCCGAGATCTCGGGCACGATCTGGCTCTCGGTGCGCGGCCGCACCGTGCCTTGGCTGAACACCGAGGTCTGTACCTGTTCGAGCGAGACCGTGTGGACACGCACGCCGGGCGGCGCGACGATCGGAGGTTGCGTCACGACCGTGGGCCGGTTGATGAACATCGTGTAGGCCGCACCGGCCGCGGTGACAACGACGGCGACCGGCAGTAGCACCTTCAGAGGACCGGCGAGGACGCGTGTGGGTTGCATGGTTGAAGTTACTCGTCTTGTTCGCTGTCGCTTGTGGTGGTTGTGATGGGCGACTCGAGTTGCTCGAAGCCGCCCCCCAGCGCCAGGTAGAGGTCAACGCGGTTCTCCAGCCGGAGCCTCCGCGCCGCGAGCAGATCGACTTCAGCTTGCACGGCCGACCGCTGGGAGTCGAGCACCGTGATGTAGCCGTCGAGGCCGGCCAGATAACGCTCCGTTGCCAATCGCTCGGCGCCACGTGAGTGTTCGGCCGACGCCGCGAGGTAACCCTCTCTAGCCACCAGGAAGTCGTTGGCCGCCAACGCTGTTTCCACTTCGGCGTACGCGCGCAGCACGGTGTTGGCGTACACCGCGAGCGTCTCGGCTGCCCTCGCTTCGGCCCCGCTCACCTGCGCGCGGAGCCGTCCGCCCTGCCAGAGCGGCCCGATCACGTTGCCGAGCAGGCTCCAGACCGCGAAGTCTCCGTTGATGAGGTTCTTGAGCGCGTTGGTCGCGGTCCCGGTCGCCGCGGTGAGCACGATGCGCGGCAGCAGATCCGCCCGCGCCACGCTCAGTCGGGCCGTGGCGGCCGCAGCCTGCCGCTCGGCGACCCGCAGATCCGGCCGTCGGGCGACGAGGTCGGCCGGCAGCCCACCCGGAATCGTGGCTGGCGCGGTCGGCAGCGTCGAAGGGATGCTGACCGTGCCATCCGCGTACTCTCCGAGCAGGAGCTCGAGCTGGCGCGTGGCCGCGTCGACCTGCTGCAGCCGCTGCTCGGTGAGGGCCTGCGCATTCGAGAGGTTCAGCAAAGCCAGCCGAAGGTCGAGAGCCGGTCTGACCCCGACTTCGAACCGATCGCGAACCGCCCCGGCGGACTCCTCGAGGCTTGCGACGGTTTGCTGCGCCAGGTCGAGCTGTTGTCGAGCCTCGGCAATGGTCAGCCAGGCCTTGACGGTCTGGCCCGCCAGCGACAGTTGAGCGCCCCGGAGATCGGCCGCCGAGCGCTGAAGGTCGGCGAACGCCGCCTGCTCGCCCGCCCTGAGACGCCCCCAGAGGTCGACCTCCCACGAGACGTCGAGCGAGACTCCCTGATTCGTCGAGACCGTGCTCAGCACCCGGTCCTCGCTGCCGGGGATCGGGAAGCCGACGAAGTTCTGTTTCCGCCGGCTGCCGGTATACGAAGCCTCGATGGCCGGGTTGAGGGCTGCGGACGCCACGCGGGCAACGGCAGCGGCCTGGTGGAGCCGCGCGGCCGCGGCCTGCAAGTCGTAATTCCGCTCGAGCGCCGTGGCAACCGCCAGCGTCAGCCCGGGGTCGTTGAACTCGGCCCACCACTCGGGACTCACCGGAATGGTCGTGGTCTCGCCCCCGGCCCAGCTCGCCGGGGTCGGGATGTCGAGCTGTAGCGGCTCCACCGGCACCGAAGCACAGCCGGCAGCCAATAGCGCAGCGAGCGCTGCGTGGGTACACCAGATACGTCGCGTCATCTTCGGGCTCCACTGCTCGCTGCAGGCATCGGTGCCGCGATGCCGGCCGCGCCGAATTGAACGAGGGCCTCGACGGCGTCCGTGATGTCGGGTGGCCCGGCTTGCTCGACCAGCGACACCGACTCCTCCCACATCATCATGTAAACCATCGAACCGACGAGGAACAGCATGCGCCGGTTCACTTCCTCGCCGCGCAGATGGGGCAAGGCTGCTTGGAGCGCTTCGCCGAATCTCGAGAACACCTCGCTGAACTGGGCGATGAACCTGGCGTGGAACGCGGCATCGGTCTCGGAGTGGAGCCGCCCCATCAGTCGAAGGAAGCTCCGGCCACCGGCCCCCCATTCGGCCTGTTTCTCGAAAGGTGGGGCCAGCAGCGCCCGAAGCACGTGTTCCACGTCGGGAGACCTCGTGCCGGCGGCCTCTTCGATCGTGGCGAGTCGGCGAAGCCGCTCCTCGTTCACCGGTTGCACGCGACGCTCCAGAATCGCGGTCAGCAGCGCTTCTTTCGAGCCGAAGTGGTAGTTGACCGCGGCGATGTTGACGCCCGCCTCGCTGGTGATATCTCGCAACGATGAGGCTGCGAAGCCCTGTTCCGCGAACAGGCGCTCGGCGACGTCCAGAATCCGTGCTTTGGTGTCCACTGTCATTACTTTGGTTCCTGGGATCAATCTGGTTCCTAAGGATCAATCGGTCGTTTCCATCATACGTTTGAATGATTGGACGAGGAAGAGGGCCCTAAGGGTTCGCAACGCTCGATATTTCACGCAAATACGCCGGACGGTCGGTCAGCCAAGCCGGCACGCTGAGGCCCGACTCCGCCTGTTCATCAAGCTAGAATTCGACCTATGATCAGGTGCGGCTTTATCGGTCTGAAGATGAAGCCCAGGTGGTGGATCTGCTGAAACGCACCCTCCCGCGCTGGGCCAGGTACACTGATACGCGCGCCGTCTGGCACTGGAAGCATTTTGCCAGCCCGTTGCTTTCCACACGCCGAACCAGAACTCCACGCCGCTGGCGCGCCGCGGCGGTCCCCTGCGCGTCACCCCGGCGATGGAAGCGGGCGTGGCAACGAGCGTCTGGAGCATCGAGCAGATCGTTGGAATATTGGACAGACGCGTTGAGGTCGCGGCCTAATGGAGAACACTGCGCCGTCCCGTAAGCCTTGCGAGTGCGGATGTGGCAAGATTCCAAAGGGAAAGACCGCCCGATTCCTTCCAGGCCACGACCTGCGGAAAGCCTACAAAGACCAGGGGCGGCCAAAGAAATCAAACTGAAGCACTGCCACTAAGCGGTCGCGAGTTCAATCCAAGAACAGGAAGGATGAGGCAAAGACACCGATGATGCACAGGAACCCATCTACGAGCAGGCGGGGTGCCGTTCTGATCGTGGGCCTCGCGATACTGTTCGGCGTCGGCGCGCCAGCGGAAGGTCAGACGTCAGCGCTGATTCCTGCCGTTCGCGCGGCGATCGCCCGACAGAGCTTTGCGGACGGCGAACGCCTGGTCAGTGATTACCGAAGCAGTCGGGGTGTGACGCCGGAGATGCTGGAGGCGCTGTCATGGCTCGGACGCGGAGCACTAGCCGCGAAACGGTGGGACAAAGCCGACGAGTACGCCACGCAGACGTACGACCTGGCACGAACCTCCCTCAAGAGTCGGACGATGGACCAGGAGCCGCGTCTTCCGACCGCGTTGGGTGCCGCCATTGAAGTGCGCGCGCATGTCAGCGCGCAGGTCGGGGCCCGTAGTGAAGCGGTACTCTTTCTCCAGCGTGAACTACGGACCTACAAGTCGACCTCCATTGCCAAGCGCATCCAGAAGAACATCAACCTGCTGAGCCTTGAAGGGACGCACGCGCCAGCCCTCGATCTTTCCGAGTCCCTCGCGCCGAAGCCGCTCTCGCTCGACTCGCTGAAAGGCAAGGTGGTTGTCGTGTTCTTCTGGGCCCATTGGTGTCCAGACTGCAAGGCGCAATCGCCGATTCTCGCGAACCTTGCCGAGAAGTACGAGCGGCAAGGGCTGGCCATCATCGCCCCGACACAGCGCTATGGGTATGTTGCCGGCGGGCGGGATGCCACACCCGCCGAAGAGAACCGGTACATTGGGCAGATTCACGCCACCCACTACGGGTTCCTTCCCGAGAACACGGTCGCGCTCAGCGAGGTGAATCACCTGCGTTACGGCGTCAGTACCACACCGACCTTGGTGCTGCTCGACCGGGAGGGCGTTGTGCGCCGGTACCATCCCGGCCAGATGACTGAGACGGAACTCGAAGCCGCCGTCGTGGAACTACTCGCACCGGTGACAAGGGTGCGCCCCTGACCGCGTTGACGCAGCCGCGAATGGCAGGAAACAGTTGCGGGACTTGAACGACTGACGATCAAGTAAGCGGGGATGGATGAGGGCGCGGCGGTCTTCGCCCAGGATAGACCTGCCCCATCCCGCCTTCGCCGATCGGCGCGGTGATTTCGTAGACGCCGAGGCGGGTACCTGGGGTTAGAACGCGGTGTCGCCGACCAGACGGACCTGAAGACTCGACGCGCGCCCAAGAGCGTGCACAAAGGAACTCACGACGACGCTGAGGCGGGATCGCTCTGTGCGATTGACAACTGACAGCCATATCAGCGGATCGGACCCAATCCGCACCCCGACAAGCGATCGTCCGAGGCGGGTCGGCTGAGTGTTCGGACACGACCCTACCTGAATCGTACCGGGAATCCCGGAGGGCGAGTTAGTTAAGTCAGGCCACCTTAACCTGCTCATAGTAGTGCGCGTCGAATGCCGCAGGCGGCACGTAGCCGATGGGCTCGAGCAACCGGCGGTTGTTGAACCAATCCACCCACGCCAGCGTCGCGAATTCCACCTGCGCCAGATGCGGCCACGGACCTTGCCGTCGAATCACCTCCGTCTTGAGGAGCCCAATCACCGACTCGGCGAGGGCATTGTCATAGGAGTCGCCTCGGCTGCCGACCGACGGCGCGATGCCGGCGTCGGCGAGCCGGTCGGTGTACCGCATCGACAGATACTGCGTACCCCGGTCGCTGTGATGCACCAGACCGCTGACGCGATCCGCGCCACGTTCGCACACCGCTTATTCGAGCGCATCGAGCACGAAGTCCGTCCGCAGCGACGCCGACACGCGCCCGCCGACGATGCGCCGCGAGAAGACAGCGATCACGAACGCGACATACACGAAGCCTTTCCACGTGGCGACGTAGGGGAAGTCGGAGACCCAGAGCTGGTTGGGCCGCGGCGCGGTGAACTGGCGGTCGACCAAAGCCGGGGGACGCACGCCGGCGGTCGCAGCGGCGGGCGTCGTGACCCATGCGCGGCCGCGGACCGCGCCGGCCAAGCCCATCGCCCCCATCAGCCGCTCGACCATGCAGCGCGCGACGTCGACGTCTTCGCGGCCGAGCTGCTGCCAGACCTTCCGCGGTCCGTATGCCTGCCAATTCGCGTCCCAGACCCGCTGGATGGCGATCCGCAAGTCGTCGTCGCGCTTGGCGCGCGCCGGCCGCGGCGGCGGGTCCACCTGCCGGGCGTGGTGCAGAAAATACGTCGAGGGGGCGATCGGCAACACCGCGCAGATCGGCTCAACCCCCTACGTGACCCGGTGGTCATCCATAAACTGGACCATTACTTCACTCGGCGGTCGCGCGCCGCCTGGGCAAAATATGCGGAGGCCTTCCGCAAGATCTCATTCGCGCGTCTCAATTCGCGATTGTCGCGTTCCCGTTCCTTCAGGCGCTGGCGCTCGTCGGTCGTCAGGCCGCCCCGCCGGCCCGTATCGCGTTCGGCCTGGCGCACCCAATTCCGCAGCGTCTCACCGGTGCAGCCGAACTTGCTCGCGATCGCCGTGATCGCGGCCCACTGCGACGGATGCTCGGGACCATGCGCGCGGACCATCCGAATGGCCCGCTCTCGTACCTCAGCTGAATACTTCCTCGGTCGTACCATGGGCTCCATCCTCTCAAGCAATGAGCCCTCCGACGAACCCGGTACGATTCATTCAGAATGAGTGGGGGTGTTCGAGTGTGCGATCCGCCGGGTACTGCCAGACTGCCCGATCAAGCCGCTGGACGTCACGCATCCGAATCTTCAACAGCTTCTGTCAGATCGAGTCACTGAAGGTGCGTGCCCGGGCCGGCTCGGCGAGCAGAGGCCGATGGGCGAGTTTCCCAGATTCGGCATTCTTCTCGGAGGCTAAACGCCTTCTTCATACAGACTCGCGTGGGGCCCCAATTGGTCTGGGCGCATCACTGGGCGAACGACTGGACCTCCGCCAAGCCCAGCGCCTGCTTGATCGTCGTCTTCGCCATCGGTCGCACGCCGTCGCGATCGAGTCGCCATCTGTCCATGTACGACCAGCGATGTTTACTGGCGTCTTGGTCCTGACACGTCCGGACTTTATTTACCCCTCCGAAGTCTGGTACTGATGGAAAATACCAGTCTTGAGGCCCGGCTGTTTCCGAAAGGGGTTGTAATGGGTGTCCGCAAGAACGCTGTCTTGGCTGCCCTATTCGCCGCCGCCGCATGTGTCCCGGCGTGCGGAGGAGACGGGGCGTCGCCTTCGTCCAAGCCCGCCAGTTCCTCCCCCGCTGCCACCGGCAGTTCGAACGCCTCGCTCGACAAGAAGGCGTATCCGGTTTTCGCCGACGCTGACGCAGGCGCCGATCCATCGGTACCCACCGCGCAGGGCGGAAAAGGATTCACGGGCGAAGGCTGGGAGACCAACACGGATTTCGACCTGATCGGGGACCCGCGAGCCGTCAAAGGCGGCGTGCTCCGGCACGCCAACATGACCGATTTTCCTTCGACGCTGCGGTACTACGGCCCGAACGTGACGGCGTGGAATCAGATGGTCAACGCCATGGTGTACGAGACCTTGCTGGGTCTTCATCCTACGTCTCTGGACTATATGCCCGCGCTCGCCACACACTGGCAGATCTCCCCGGACAAGATGACGTTCCGGTTCCGCATCGACCCGAACGCGCGCTTCTCCGATGGCACTCCGGTGACCGGCGACGATGTGCTTGCCAGCTGGAAGCTCGTCGTCGACAAAGGGCTCCAGGATCCGGCGCGAACGCTCGTCTACGCGAACTTCGAGGCGCCCATCGTCGAGAGCAAGTACATCGTGTCGGTGAAAGCCAAAACGGAGAACTGGCAGAATCTCCTGTACTTTGGCAACAACCTGCTCATTCTTCCCTCGCACCGCCTCAAGGACGTGGACGGCGCGGCCTTCATCCGCGACTACAACTTCACAATGATGCCCGGCTCTGGTCCCTACATCGTGAACGAGCAGGACATCAACAAAGGGAACTCGATCAAGATCACCCGGCGCAAGGATTACTGGGCCGAGCGGGATCGGCGCAACGCTGGGACGAATAACTTCGACCAGATCCAGCAGACCGTCGTGAGGGACGAAAATCTCGAGTTCGAGCGCTTCAAGAGAGGCGACCTCGATATGTTCAACGTATCGCGCGCACAGCAATGGGTGCAGGAGCTGGATTACCCCAACATCAAGCGGGGACTCAACCAGAAGCGGAAGATCTTCAACAACAACCCGCAGGGTGTTCAGGGCGTGGCCATCAACAGCCGACGCGAGCCTTACAACGACATCCGGGTTCGCAAAGCCCTCCGGCATCTGTTCAACCGGGAGTTGATGATCGAGAAGCTGGCGTTCAGCCAATACTTTCCGATGGATTCCATCTACGCGGCCAGCGTGTACGAGAACCCCAACAACGAGAAGATGACGTACGACCCGCAGAGAGCGCTGAGCCTTTTAGCAGAGGCCGGTTGGAAGGAACGCGATTCGGCCGGACGTCTGAGGCGGAACGGTCGGCCGCTGACCGTCGAGCTCGTGTACGGATCTCAGGGGTTCGAACGCTACTTCACGGTCTACCAGGAAGACCTGCGCAAAGTCGGGGTCACGCTGAATCTCCGGCTTGTCACGTTTGAGACGCTGGTCAAACTCCTCGACGATCAGGTCTTTGACATGGCGATGATCGGGTACACCGGGGCGTTGTTTCCGAGTCCCGAGCAAAACCTCCATTCTTCGCTGGCGGATCAAAAGAACACGAACAACATTACCGGCTTCAAGAACAAGCGGGTCGACGAGATCATCGAGGCGTACAAAAAGGAATTCGACCAGGACCGCAGAACCACACTGTTGCGCGAGCTCGATGGCATCGTCGTCGGCGAGCATCTCTGGGTGTTGCAGTGGAGCGCGCCGTTCGAGCGGGTCGTGTTCTGGAACAAGTTCGGATATCCCCAGGGCGTGCTCACCCGCGTGGGCGACTACCGCGATATTCCCACCCTCTGGTGGATCGATGCGGAGAAGTCACAGAAGCTGGACGCCGCAATGAAGGACCAGTCAGTCCACCTAGGTGAAGGCCAGAGCGACGATCGATACTGGCTCGAGTACGCCAAACGCGAGACCGAGCAGCCCACGACGCCACGGTGACCAGTTACTTCCTTCGGCGGCTCCTGTTGATCGTCCCGACATTCATCGGGATCACGCTCGCCGTCTTCCTGATCATGCACTTCGTGCCGGGCGGCCCGGTCGAGCGGCAGATCATGCGCTACCGGATGGCGACCATGTCGGAAGGAGGCGCCAGCGGCGGCCGCCAGATGACTCTGTCGCTGCCGCAGGACGCGGTTGAGGAAATCCGTCGCTACTACGGGTTCGACAAGCCGGTGCACATCCGCTACGTGGAGTGGCTCGGGAAAGTCGTCCGACTCGACCTCGGAAACTCATATATCTACCAGGAGCCGGTCTGGGACGTCATCAAGTCCCGCTTCCCTATCTCGCTCTTCCTCGGCCTGACGGGATTCCTGCTCACCTATCTGGTCTGCGTGCCTCTTGGCGTGCTGAAGGCGGTTCGCCACGGCAGCCGCTTCGACTTCATCACGAGCGCCCTGGTCTTTCTCGGCTATTCCGTCCCCGGCTGGGCGCTTGGCACCGTGCTTCTCGTTCTGTTGGGCGGGGGCAGCTTCTGGAGCCTGTTCCCGCTCGGAGGGTTCCGGCCGGACAACTGGGAGTATCTGAGCCTGGGCGAAAAGATCGGCCAGCAGGCCTGGCACATGACGCTCCCGGTCTTCTGCTACATGGTCGGCGGGTTCGCGACGCTGACGATTCTTACGAAGAACTCGCTCCTGGAGAACATGGCGCAGGATTACATCAGAACCGCGTACGCCAAGGGGCTCCACAAGGGGCGCGTGATCTTTGTCCACGCGCTGCGCAATTCGATGATCCCAATCGCCACCGGGCTGGGGAGCGTCTTCAGCCTGATTCTGGCGGGATCGTTCCTCGTCGAGAAGGTCTTCAACATCGACGGGATGGGGTACCTGGGCTATACGTCGCTTCTGCAGCGCGACTATCCGGTGGCACTCGGCATCCTGGTCATCAGCAGTTTGCTGATGCTCGTCGGCAACATTCTTTCGGACATCATCTACGCCGTCGTGGATCCGCGAATCCGCTTCAGATGAGCACGGCCCGCTCCGAGTCGCTCGTTCGAAAACGCCTCCGCAAGTTTCGTCGCATCAAGCGCGGCTACTACTCATTTCTGATCATCGGCTCCGCGTATATCTTCTCGTTTTTCCTGCCCTTCATCATGACCAGCCAGCCGCTGGTCGTGAAGTATCACGGCGAGTACTTCTTCCCGATACTGCGCTTCCACGCCCCGGCCGAGTTTGGCTCGACGGCATTCGGCGAGCCCGACTATCGAGGACTCAAGAGACAATTCGAGGAGCAAGGTGCCGGCAACTGGGTCCTGATGTCGCCCTATCCGTACGGGCCGAACGAATCGCTGCTGAGCCTCGAGGAGCCGCCCCCCAATCCGCCTTCGCGCGAGCATCGGCTCGGCACCGACGATCGCGGACGCGACGTGCTCGTGCGCCTCTCGTACGGTTTCAATATCTCGCTCACCTTTGCCCTGTTCGTGACGCTCTTTTCTGAGGGTGTCGGCACCGTGGTCGGTGCGCTCAGCGGGTACTACGGCGGCACGCTCGACATCGTCGGTCAACGCCTGATCGAAATCTGGTCGTCGCTGCCGTTTCTCTACATCATCATCATCATCAGCTCCATCGTCGTGCCGGTCTACGTGCCTGGTCGCATGCTGGTGATGCAGCCGTCCTTTTGGCAGCTGGTGTCCATCCTGTCCGTCTTCGAATGGGTGGGCATTACGTACTACATTCGTGGAGAGTTCTACAGGGAGAAGGCCAAAGACTACGTCGGGGCGGCGATTGCCACCGGGGTCACGGAACCGAAGATCATGTTCCGTCACATCCTGCCGAACGCGCTGACCCCGCTCGTTTCATTCACACCGTTCGTCATCGTCGCGAACATCGGCTCGCTCGTCGCGCTCGACTTCCTCGGCTTCGGGCTGCCGGCCCCCACGCCGAGTTGGGGAGAGCTGATCGGCCAGGGGATGGAAAACCTCACGAAGTGGTGGTTGGTCGTCTTTCCGCTCGGCGCGATGTTCGTCACGCTGCTGCTCGTCGTCTTCATCGGCGAAGCCGTTCGAGAAGCGTTCGATCCGAAGGAGTTCTCGCAACTGCAATGACGACGCCGCTGCTCGAGATCCGGGGATTGCGAACGTACTTCTTCACCGAAGCGGGCGTCGCCAAGGCGGTCGATGGCGTCGACCTGAACGTCTACCCGGGCGAGGTGCTCGGCCTGGTCGGCGAGTCGGGTTCTGGCAAGAGTGTCACGGCGTTGAGCGTTCTGCGGCTGATTCCCGAGCCGCCCGGTCGGATCGTCGGCGGCGAAATTCTGTTCAGAGGACGGGACCTGCTCAAGCTCGACTACGATGCCATCCGCGACGTCCGCGGCGAAGAGATTGGCATGATCTTCCAGGAGCCGATGACGTCGCTGAACCCCGTCTTCAGGATCGGCATGCAGCTGACGGAAGTCTATCTCCAGCACCTGAAGATCTCAAGACAGGAAGCGTTCGATCGCAGCGTCAACATGCTGAGGCTCGTCGGCATCGAGAACGCCGCGGAGCGGATGAAGCAGTATCCCCACCAGTTTTCCGGCGGCCAGCGCCAGCGGATCATGATCGCGCTCGCGCTCGCGCTCAATCCGCCGCTCCTCATCGCCGACGAACCGACGACCGCGCTCGATGTGACGATTCAGGCCAAGATTCTGGACCTGATGCTGGCGCTGAAGGAGCGGCTGAAGGACTCGGCGATTCTGCTGATCACGCACAACCTCGCGGTCGTCGCCGAAACATGCGATCGCGTCGCGGTGATGTATGGCGGCAAGATCCAGGAGCTGGCATCGGTGAACGAGCTGTTCAAGAACCCGATGCATCCCTATACGCGGGGTCTGCTCGGATCGCTGCCCAGAGTCGACGGCGAGAAAGCTGGGCGGTTGACGACGATCCCGGGCTCGGTCCCTGACATTCTCGACCTGCCCGCAGGCTGCAAGTTCACGACCCGGTGCCCGGATCGCTTCGAGCCGTGCCCGGACATCGAGCCGGCCCTCGTGGAGCGGGCGCCCGGCCACTTCGTCCGCTGCCACCTCTACGGAACCACCAACGAACATGCCGCCCATTCTGGAAGTTAGGGACCTCCACGTGAGGTTCCCCGTGCACGGCGGCTTGCTGCTTCGCAAGACGGGCGAAGTCCACGCGGTGGATGGCGTCTCGTTCGCCCTGGGACGGGGAGAAACGCTCGGACTGGTTGGCGAATCCGGCAGCGGCAAGACCACGGTGGGCCGCGCCATTGTCAACATCCTGAGGGCGATGAGCTACGGGGTCGAGGTCTCCGGGCAGATTCTCTATCACTCGCCGCACGGCGTCGTCGATCTTGCGCCGCTCAACCGCAGGCAGATGCGCGCCCACCGGACAGACATCCAGATGATCTTTCAGGATCCGTACTCGTCCCTCAATCCGAGGATGAACGTGGGACAGATCGTCGAAGAGCCACTGACGATTCACACGAAGCAGTCGCCGGACCAGCGCAGGGAGCGCGTGATGTGGCTCATGGAGAAGGTCGGGCTCTCCCCCGACTACATCCGGCGCTACCCGCACGAATTCTCCGGCGGCCAGCGCCAGCGCATCGGCATTGCGCGCGCACTGGCCACCAATCCGAAGATCGTCGTCGCCGACGAGCCCGTGAGCGCCCTCGACGTGTCGATTCAGGCGCAGGTCGTCAATCTGATGCAGGACCTGCAGGAAGAGTTCGGGCTGTCTTACATCTTCATCGCCCACGACCTGTCGGTCGTCCGCCATATCTCGAATCGAATCGCTGTGATGTACAAAGGCAAGATCGTGGAGCTCGGCGTCGCCGACGATATCTATCGGCGCCCCCAGCACGAGTATTCGCGCGAGCTGCTGGCCGCTGTTCCGCGGCCGGATCCTGAACGACGCCGGCGGCCGCGGTTGACGCCAGGGTCCGCCTAATGCTTTGGCGCGCTACCGTTCCTTTTCACGCACTCGTCCACGACACGAGGGCGCCGATCACAGGCCGCTCGGGTAAGCGGCGCTGGCGGCCTGGATGTATCTGTCGGCGTCCTCCCGAAGGAGGAACCGCTCCCTCACAAGCTTGCGGGCCGCTGCCTCAACCGCCTTCACGAACCCTGCGTTGTCGCCGTAGCGTTCTTCGAGCGACGGCCGAGGGTCCGCGCCCGCCTCTCGCTGGGTCTTCGTACTCGCGAAGGGGATGAACGACCCGCTGAGCCCGCAGAGGTCGGGCGCCCGACGGCCCGGCGCCCGAACGTTCCAGCCGGCAATCGTGGCCGTCGGCGCGGCGACCTCCATCGGTCTGATGCCCCCGATGTCGAGCCCGTCGCTGTCTGGCTTGGGAACGAAGAGTTGATAACGCGACGACCCAGGCACCGGCGGCAGCTGCGTGAGGCGGCCCCCCGTCGATCCGAAGCCGGGGCCGAAGTTTGGCAGCGCGAGCTCGTTGATGACCGTCGGGAAGTTCACACCCGGGATCGCAGGAAAGGCCGCCCTGGCAGCGTCCAGCGAGACCAGCGTGCCGTCCTGGAGCGTTGGGTAGTTGCTCTTTGGCGGCTCGTTCCCACGATCGGGCCATTCGTCGAGGGCCACAAGGAGAGCCCGGAGGGTAGGCTGCCAGCCGTTGCCCTGCGTCGGGCTCTGGCACATCCCCAGTGGCCCCGGAGGGTTCAGCAGGCCGGCGACGCCGCCGTGCTGGAAGCTCGAGCCGAAATAGAGCCGCACGTTGCTCGGAATCGGCACCGGCTGCCCCAGTCCGTCGACCACGTTCAAGGACGCGTTCATCTGCCAGAACTCGTTAGCCGAGTCGACCTGGAAGACCAGCGGATCGGTCGCGGGACGCTTCAGGATCCCGTCTCGAATACCCGAGATCGGGTCGGTGGTCACGCTGTAGGTCAGCGGCGGGTACGAATAGGACAACGACTCGTGCCACATGTCCTGGCGTGAGTAGATGTTCGGGTCGGCGAACTCGACGTTGGCGAATAGCCGGTGCGTGCCCGGGATGATGATCGTCGCCCCGTCGAAGACCTTACGGTGCGCTTCGTCCTCGTTGAACCCCAGGTAGAGCCAGTCTCGCATGTACATACCCGTCGACGAGATGCCGCTAACGTAGGCGCGGCGGATCCCGACGTTGGTGGCGCTTTGCGCGAGCGGGTTCGGATTGCCGGCGTCGTCCTTCGTCTGGTAGCGGAGGAACGAGGCAACGTCGCGCGTCACGGCGTAGCCCAGCCCCATGACCAGCGGGTTCTTCGCCGAATAAATGAGCTCGTATAAGCGTTCGATCTGGAACCCATCGAAGAGGCAGATATCGGTCGTGGTCGGCACCAGGCTCGCCTGTCCCTTCGGGCAGCGCCCGAACGCCCACCGATCCGCTGGGATCGACGTTCTCGCGCCGCCCCCGGTGCCGCGGACGGTCAGCGTCGAGTGAGCGGTGTCCACGTCGGCCGGCTCGTAGGCGCGAAAATTCTCGTTGCCTTCGAGCGGGCGTGTGAAGCCTTCGGCGTCGGCGTACTCAATTCGGACACGGGCGACAATTGGCCGGCCGTCCGCCGCCATGGCCCGAGGGAAGTTCGGCACGAGCCGGTCATTACCGGGAGCCACGTTCCCCTGCCAGCTCGCGTCCACGTAGGTGTAGCCGAGGCGGAAAAGTAGGCCGTCGGCGGCGTCGGCCGCCGTCAGCGGGTTGTTGTTGTTCGGACCGGTCCGGGGCAGGATGGTCCGCCAGGCCAGATCGAGCTTGTTCCCCCGGTTGTTGACGCCGTAGAAGATCTTCTGCTTCCCCTGAGCCATGTCGACCGGCTTGAGAATAAAGAACGGCGACGTGAACTCCACCATGCCCCTGGCATTCCTCGGCGCTTTGTCGAGATTGACCATGATCGCGTTCAGCGGATCGCGCGGGTCCACCTCCAGTACCACCGTGCCGTCGAGCCGAAGGTATGGACCGACGGTGCCAAATCGCTTCCCCTCGGCAAACGTCCGAGTCTGTTCCACCACGAAACGGACCACGCGGGCCTCAGCGAGGCTCGGGGTTAGTACCTGGAGAACAACGGCCACGGCCGCCAAGAGCCTCGCTTTCCTCATGACCTCATCTCCTCCGGCGCCTTTTCAGGGCCGTCTGACCGACTCCATACAAGTTTGGATTCCTTCGGTTGCTGCAAAACATACCTCCACCCGGCCGCTTCCGAGGTCGTGTCTGCTCGATGGCCATTGTGGTGCAGCAGCCGCCGCAGACGCCGGTCGTCGAGGTCGAAAAACTCAAGGACAACCTGTACGTGCTGAAGGGAGGCGGCGGAAATACCGCCGTGTTCGTCACGGCCGCCGGCGTTGTCGTCGTGGACGCGAAGAACCCGGGCTGGGGCCAGCCGATCCTCGACAAGATCAAGACGCTCACCGACAAGTCGGTGACGACGCTGACCAAGACGCATACGCACGGCGATCACGTCAGCGGCAACGTGGAGTTCCCGACCACGGTGGACATCATCGTGCAGGAAAACACGAAGACGAACATGATGAAGATGATGCCCCAACAGCTCGGCGGCGGATCAGAAGCTGCCCGAGAAGACCATCTTCGACCAGAACGGCGGCCGCGGCCACACGAACGGCGACGCCTGGGTCGTCTTCCCGGCGCTGCGTGTCGTGCACGCCGACGATATATATTCGGGCAAGAGCATCCCGCTGCTCGACGCGAACAACGACGGGAGCGCGGTCGAAAATCGCGAACAGCCTCGAGAAGGTCTACAACGGGATCAAGAATGTCGACACCATCATCACCGGCCACAGCACGCAGATGACGTGGGCCGATCTGAAGGAGTACTTCCAGTTCAATCGGGACTTCGTGAGCGACATGCAGGCGGCGATCAAGGCCGGCAAGACCCGCGAGGAGGTCGCGGCGAGCTGGAAGATCCCCGCGAAATATGTGGGCTACGCGCCGCCCGTCGCAAATCGTCTACAGGACAACGTGGCGCTGGCGGATCAGGAGTTCGGCAAGAAGTAACGATCTATTCGGTAAGGGTCCGGTAGGCTCGCTCGACCGCCTCCGCTTTTCGCCTGTAGTGCTCCTGGAGTTCCGGCTCGAGGTGGCTCGCCTGATCCGGCGCGTACTTTAGCCTGGCGTCCTGGCACGCGGCATCGATGGCCTCCTTGCTAGCATCTCGCGGCACGCCAAGAATGGCGTGAGGGTCGAATACGTCTTCGGCATCGGGGGCCGTCGCCCGGCTCCGCTGGCGGCTCTCCCCCGCCTCCTTTTCTCGCCGCCGCGCGTTCTCCTCCCGCTGACGCTCCTCCTCCTGGTACCGCAGGCGTGCTTCCTCTTCCTCATGCGCCCGTCGACGGCGGAGTTCCTCTTCGCGCTCGCTCTGTCGATGCTGTTCTTCTACCTGCGCTCGCTCGCGACCCGCGCGCTCGGCTGCCGCCTGCCTCAGGGCCTCGGCGGTCTCGTGCCGGCATGTCGGGCACAGGTCGCCTGCCTCTGGAGCGTCGGCGCCGCAGACGCGGCATCTGCGGGTGGCCGCTCGACCCTTGACCGCCAGAAGCGCGCCGCCGCAGACAGCGACCAGGGCGACGAGCGTCACGCCAATCCACAAGGGAGAGAGCCACGAAGAGGTTTCGCCCACTGGCACGGCCAGGCTGGGTAATTGAGCGCTCTCGGGCGGAGAAAGATCCACGGGTTCCTGGGGCGCCGAGGGATTGGCCTTACTCCGGCGATCACGTATGGAGACGAGCTGAAGGGTGAGGCATTCCAGATAGGCTCCGCAGCCCTCGGCCGCCCGCGCCGCGCTGCAGGCCGAGTCGACTGCCTTCCGCTGCGCAGCTGACACACGGGCCAGATCGCGGCCGAAGTCGGCGCGCAGGGAGCGGAGCCGCGTGCTGAGGCATTCCTGGTACGCCTCTTCCCCGGCCACGCCCGGCAACTGGGACCGGCAGGCGTGCTCGATCAACGCCTGCTCGATGGCGGCGGCTTTGTTCGACTTCGGCGTGCCCTGCCTGGGCGGCGCGCCCGTCTGCGCGAAGGCTCCGGCCGCTGTCACCACAAGCAGGGCGATAAGGCTGCAAGCCGACTTCATGCGCCTGCGATGGCCACCCGGTCGGCGATCAATGTCAATGATCGGGCATCGTGGATGCCGTCACTCGCCTGTCAGCAGCCGCCGGGCTCCGCCGACGGCTACTGCCGCTGCTGTCCGTGTTCGAAGCGCCGCTGCGCTCGTTGGGCGCGGTCGGCCCGCAGTTTCTTGACCTGCGCCTGTTGGTCCATCGTCAGCAGCGCGAAGATCTCGCTCTGCAGTCGGGCCCGCTGGATCGCCATCTCGGTCTGCGCTTCGACCAGCGCCTGCGTGGTGGAGCGGATCAGCCCTTCATCAACCGGTATGGTTTCCACCGCCGTGCGCTCGGCCTCCGCGGCGGTCCGAAGCTGCTCGCCGACATTCCGATTCTGCTCACGCGACCGCTGCATCACCTGCTTGATCTGATCCTGCTGCGTCTCGGTCAGGTTGAGCGCTCGGAGCGGCAGCCCGCCGGGTCCGCCGAAGCCGCCGAAGCCTCCAGGGCCTCGTCGTCCCGGCCCGGGGCCCTGCGCGAGCGCGACACCGCCCGCCAGTAAGCCTGCCAGGACGGCCATCAGGGTCAGAGCACGAAAACGAGTCATAACATCCTCCTCATGAAAGGTTCAGGGTTCCGCGTTCTGATCCATTAGACCGCATCGTCGTGGCAGCGGCATGCCAGATCTGTGAAGAATGGATGATTCATCCCGCCGAGCTCGCTGCCACGGTTTCTTCACATCCGCGTCACCGGGAGGCCACCGAGCTCCGGTGAAATCAGCACATGCCTGAGATCTCACGACTAGGTTACGCTGGGAGTTCCGGTTTCATGCCATCCGCTCCTGCGCTCCGCCCGAACGTGCTCGTCGTGGAAGACGAAGCGAACATCCGTGAACTGGTGTGCCTGCACCTCGACCTCGAGGGAGTGGCGTCGGAACAGGCCGCCGACGGCCGGGCTGGCCTCGAGCTCGCGAGATCGAAGAAATTCGATCTCGTCATCCTCGATCTGATGCTGCCCGGTCTCGACGGCGTGACCGTGTGCAAAGCGATTCGGCGCGACTCCTTGAACGCGGACACGCCGATTCTGATGCTCACCGCGAGGCGCGAAGAGTCCGACAAGGTCGTTGGCCTCGACAGCGGCGCGGACGATTACCTGACGAAACCGTTCGGCGTGCGCGAGCTCATGGCACGCGTCCGCGCGCTGATTCGGCGCAGCAGCACGGCACACGCGCAGGGCGACCTCAGTCGTCCCATCACGTACAGACATATCGAAATCGATCCGTCACGCCGCGCGGTGAAAGCCCACGACCGCTATGTCGAGCTCACGACGAACGAGTTCCAGCTGCTCTGCGTGTTGCTCTCCAATCCCGGCATCGTGTTCAGCCGCGAAGCGCTGCTCCGCAAGGTCTGGAACCACGATACCTTCGTCACCGTCCGCAGCGTCGACACGCTGGTCAAACGCGTGAGGAGGAAGATCAAAGACGACCCCGCGGACCCGTCGGTGATTCTCACGGTCTGGGGCGCGGGCTACAAGGCCGCAGATGTCCAAGCGGTCTGAGCCGCGCTGGTACCGCAGCCTGTACTGGCGCATCGCGCTTGGTTTGTTTGCATTCCTGGCGCTGATGCTCGCGGCGCAGGGCGCGCTGTTTCTCTGGATGACGGACCGCATCGCCGGATCGATGCCGGCCCGCGACCCGCGCCGCCGCGCGGTGCTCGTCGCATCGGACGTCGGCGCGGCGCTGACGGCCGACCCTGCGCTCGACCTCACGCAGTACGTGCGCGATCAGTACGGCAACGTCTTCCAGACGTTCGTCGTGATCATGCGGGACGGCCGCGTCGCATCAAACGACGATAAGGTGCCAGACCAGTTCGTCCAGGCCATGATCGCGGAGAGCCGACGACGGGCCTTCCCGCCACGCGGACGCCGGTTCGAAGGCGCCGGACCGCCCGACGGTTTTCCTGGTCGGCGCCTACCGCGGCGCGGCGGAGAATTTGCCCCAATTATCGTGAACGGCATGCCGGAGGGACGCGTGGCCGTGGTGCCAGGCGGTGCGCCGTTTTCCCGAGTCGTCCGGGAACTCGGGCCCACCATGGGTCTCGTCGGCGGTGGCGTACTCGGGGTCGGCATGGCGCTGATTGCGTTCGTTATCTTCGGACCGGCCCGCAAGCGACTGAAGCACGTGCAGGATGCGGCCGAACGGCTCGGTGGCGGTGACCTGACGACGCGCGTACCGGTCGGCGGCGGCGACGAAGTGGCGGCGATGGCCCGCTCGTTCAATCGCATGGCCGAGGAGTTGACTGCTCGCGCCGAGGCGGTCGCCGCATCGGACAAGGCCCGGCGGCAGCTGCTCGCGGACGTCTCGCACGAGCTGATGACACCGCTGACCGCCATGCGCGGCGCGGCTACGTCGAAACGCTGTCGATGCCCGAGTTGCAGATCGGCGAGGACACCAGCCGGCGTTATCTCGCGATCGTCACGGTAGAAACGCATCGGCTCGAGCGCATCGTCGGCGACCTGCTCGATCTCGCGCGCCTCGAAGGCGGCGGCGGGACGTTCTGGCACGAGCGCGTCGACGTGGCGTGGTTGTTCGAGCGCGTGGCGGCGCGGCACGAACGCGAGCTGCGGGAACGCCGCGTCACCCTGGCTCAGCGCGTGGGCAGCGGCGCCTCGCAGGTCATCGGCGATCCCGATCGCCTCGAACAGGCGCTTCAGAACCTCGCCGCCAACGCGTTGCGGCACACCGACGACGGCGGGCAGATCGCCCTGGAAGCGGCACCGATGGAAGGTGGCGTCCGCCTGAGCGTGCACGATACAGGCCCGGGCATCGCCCCGGAGCATCTGCCGCTCATCTTCGACCGTTTCTACAAGATCGACGCGGCCCGCAAAGCATCGGGAGGCAGCGGCCTCGGCCTATCCATCGTCAAAACGATCGTCGAGCGCCACGGCGGGACGATCGTCGCGTACAACAGCACCGACAGCTCCCATCCCAGGGGCGCCGTCTTCGAGATCGTCCTGCCGGCAATCGATCCGTAGGATACGGAGCTAGCGACGTCGCGTGGTGCCCTGCGACAACCGCTGCTCGGCGATCCACTGACTGCTCACGACACCGAGGTCCGCATGCCGGCCGCGCCGGCGCCACGAACCGACGAGCGCCATCACTGCTCCCACACCCAAGCCGACGACAATCCAGGCAGCGGTCACGGGGGCCCCATCCGGCTTATGCCGGTCTGACGTTTTCGCCGCGCGGACCCTTCGGGCCCTGGCCGCGCTCGAACGTCACGGCCTGCCCTTCCCGAAGCTCGGAAAACGACACTTCGTTGCAGGCCGACTGGTGAAAGAAGTACTCCGTTCCGTCATCCGCTGCGATGAAGCCAAATCCCTTGTCGCTGACCAGCCGCTTGATGGTGCCGTTCATGGTTGGCATGCTATCGTCTCCTCGCTGTCGGTCGATCGATCTTGACCAGCTCTCGAACGCGTTGCCGCCGTCGGAGTTTCCGCTTCCGATCCTTCTGAAACCTCGCCCGATCTCCATTCCGCGCAGACATCAGTCCCTCCGGTTCAGCTTCGTCATGATTTTCGTGGCGGTCAGACTGATTGCGGCCGCGGACGATGCCGGTGAAAGGTGAGACGTCTCAAGGCGGGCTCAGTCCTCGACTGGTCCGGATTATACATGATCTACCGACTTCGCCGCCACGGCCTTTTCGGCTGATTCTGCTGTTTCCGCGGGTCCCGGTAGGCGCGCGGCGGCTCGGGCCGGGCCACCGGACGCGCGTTGTAATCGAAGTCGGGCATGGTCACGCGCGGCAGCCGCTTGCCGATCGCCCGCTCGATGTCGCGGACGCTGCCCTCTTCCTCTGGCGACACCAGGGTGAATGCCGAACCGGTCAGTTCAGCGCGCGCCGTCCGCCCCACGCGGTGAATGTAATCCTCGGCCTGTCCGGGGACGTCGAAATTGATCACGTGACCGAGCGCGGTCACGTCGATGCCGCGCGCGGCGATGTCGGTGGCCACAAGAACCTGATAGCGGCCGCTCTTGAACCCGGCGAGCGCCTCGGTGCGCTGCGATTGCGATCGATTGCCGTGAATGCGCTGCACTTTCACCCGATGCTCGTCGAGCTGCCGCGCGAGACGATCGGCGCGATGCTTGGTCCGCGTGAACACCAGCGCATCGCGGACCTCTCCGCTCTTGAGCAGCGCCAGCAGCAGCGCCGCCTTCAGGTGCTGCGGGACCGGATAGACGGCATGGGTGATCCCCACCGCTGGCAGCGAGCGCCGTTCGATGTTGATCGTCGCCGGCGTGCGTAGTATCTCCTTGGATAACTCCGCGATCGGCGGCGGCATCGTCGCGCTGAAGAACAACGTCTGGCGCCGTTTCGGCAGGTGACGCAGCACGCGCCGAATGTCCGGCAGAAATCCCATGTCGAGCATGCGATCCGCTTCATCCAGCACCAGAAACGCGAGGCCCGTGAGCTTCGCGTACGGCGCCCGGAAATGATCGAGCAACCGGCCGGGCGTCGCGACGATGACGTCGACGCCGCTGCGGAAGGCATGCTCCTGCGGGCCCATCCCGACGCCGCCGAAGATGGCCGCTGTCGTCAGCGGAGTGTGCACGGCGAGCGCGGTCAGGTCCTCGGCAATCTGCGCCGCAAGCTCGCGCGTCGGCGTCAGCACCAGCGCCCGCGTCGCGCCGCGAGGCCGGCGCAGCAGCTGATGCAGGATCGGCAGGAGGAACGCGGCCGTTTTCCCGCTGCCGGTCATCGCGCAGGCAAGCAGATCGCGTCCCTCGAGCGCGGGCGGAATCGCTTCAGTCTGTATCGGAGTCGGACGAACGAAGCCGAGATCCTTGAGTCCCCTGACGAGCTCGGGGTGGAGCTTGAAGTGACTAAACGGCAAGAGGTCCTTCTGGCAAAATGGCCATTATGGCACACCCTATATCCTGATCAGGATGCCGACCGCCGGCTTTCCGGTTGCCTGCGCGACCGCCGATGCGTAGAGAGCGACGTGACGGCGATACCGATCCTCGCCGGCCGCCGCAAGCTCGCGGTCGGTCTTGTAGTCGATGATCGTCCATGCGCCGTTCTCTTCGAACGCGAGGTCGACGACGCCCTCGATCAGTCGGCCGTCGGTGAGCGACAGCGTCAGTGGCGTTTCGCGGCGGCACAGGCCCCGCGCCGCCGCTGCGCGGGCGCGCGCGAGCAGTTCGTGGCCGAGCACACGAGCGGCCAGTTCGGCCGCCGCCGCGACTTCGTCCGGTGGCGCGGAGAGCATGCGGGCCTGAACTTCGGTCAGCGCGTGGATTGCTTCACGGTCGGCATCGAGCGGTGTGGAGGCGAGCACAGCATGCACGAGCTCGCCGAAGCGCGTGCCGCCGGGCCGATCGCTGCGATGGGCGTCCACGATCTCGATCGCCGCCATCGAAGGTTCAGACCGCGTGGGCGCGCCGGGGAGCGGTTCGTCGAAGAGACCCGGCTGCCCGACAAGGATTCGATCTGCGACCTCCGCGGTCTCCACGGTCTCCAACGGGATCGCGGCTCCCGTCGCGGCCCACTCCGTCGCGGTTCGCACCAGAACGGAAGGGACCGACCCGGACGCAATCGTCGCGCCAAGCCGCGCGCGCCATCTTTCGTACTCCTGGCGGCCCTCCTGCAGGACCGATTCCGGGACATCCTTTACGATCAACGCTTCGCGTCGAATACCGGGTGGTGGCTCGACCTCGAGGTCGAGCGCGTTCGGATCCCACCAGATAATCTCGTACGGCGCAGCCGGCCCACCACCAGCCGTAGCGTCCGGCCCTAGCCGGACTTTGGCGTCGAACGTGTACCCCCCGGGGCACACCGTTTGCTGCGTGGCGGGATCGTCGTCGGGCCGGCGCCACACCGAGTCCTTCTTGAACATCGGGCAGCCGCTCGCAGGATGGGGCGCACGCCGGCGGTCCGCCGGCGGATAGATCGCGGCGTTGAGCGGCGACACCCAGCCGCCGTCCCATTCGGCATCGCCGACCGCGGGTACCACCAGCAGATCCCGCGCACGCGTCGACGCGACGTATGCCACGCGGATGCCTTCGGCTTCGTCGCGGGCGATCTCGGCCTGTTCGGCCGCCGCCAGCTCGATGGGCGTCCACCGCCCCAGGCGCAGGTAGCAGGCGTTCTTCGCACGATCGACGAGCCGGTCGGCGCGATCCGACTTCAGCTTCGCCGTCATGTCAGCCAGGATGACGACCGGGAACTCGAGCCCCTTTGCCTTGTGGGTGGTCATGAGCCGCACGCCGTCGGTGCCACTCTCGAGAATCGGCGCCTCGGCGGCCTGCCCGCCGTCAGCCTGGTCGTTGAGCGTGTCGACGAAGCCGCGGAACGAGATGCCGCCGCCGGCTTCGTACTGCCGCGCGAGCTCGGCGACATGCAGCACGTTGGCGAGCGCCTGCTCGCCGGCGTTGCGCAGCACGAACCCCACGTGTGCACGCGTAGCGGTCAGCAACTCGGTGATCGTGTCCGCGACCGGCCGGTCGTTCCGCCGGCGGTGCAGCCGGCCGAGCAGCGTCAGCGCATCGACAATGGCGGAGAACTCCGGGTCGTCCGGCACGCGGAACGGGTGAAGCGACTTGTGACGGTGCCGATACAGGAACAACGACTCGTCGCCGATCGCAAACAAGGCGCCGCGCAGCGTCGCGAACAGCGACACGTCGTCGTCGGGCCATTCGATGGCGGCCAGCGCCGCTCGCATCGTCTCGACTTCCTCACGGTCGTGGAACGACTTTCCGCCGACCAGCAGGTGCGGAACCCCCCGTGCTTCGAGCGCCTCCACGTACGGCCGCGTCACATCGTTGCCGTATTGGAGAAAGCGCCGGAAGAGAATGCACACATGCCGCGGCTGAACCGGGACGGCCATCGGCAGCTCGTCACGCGTCGTCCGTTCGGTGATCGTCCAGCCGCTCTCCTTCAGAAGCCAGTGCACGAATGCGCCGACGGCGGTCGGCAACGACTTTTCAATCGCGTAACCGGCGACTCGTCGCTGCCCGTACGGCTCGGGCACCGGCAGGACGACCACCGAGGGCTGGTCGCCTGACTCCGCCCGGTGCTTGGATAGCGCGACGTACTGCGCCTGCAGGGTCTCGCGGTTGCCGTCCATCACCGGCTCGAACGCGGCATTGACCAGGCGCTGAATGTTCGGCGTCGCGCGAAAGCTGGTGTGAAGGTACGCACGCCTGGCGCCGCGGGTCTCGAGCAGGTCGCGGACCTTTTGGTACGTCTCGACGTCGGCGCGGCGGAATCGGTAGATCGCCTGCTTCGGATCGCCGACGAGAAACAGCTTGCCAGGCACGGGCGTGACCCGACGCCAGTCGCGTTCAGCGGGATCGTCGGCAGCAAGCAGCAGCAGGATTTCCGCCTGGAGCGGATCGGTGTCCTGGAATTCGTCGACGAATAGATGCGTGAAGCGCGATTGAAACGCCCGCCGTACCTGAGGGTGGCCGACCAGCAGATCGCGCGCACCGAGCAGCAGGTCGACAAAATCGAGCGCGCCCGCCCGGCGCTTGAGCTCTTTGTATCGCGTGAGCGCTCCCGCGAGCTCCTCGCGCAGCAACGCCGCGAGATCGGCGTCAGCCGCGCGCTGAAATTGGTCGAGCTCGCCCATTAGCGTTTCATAAGCCGCCCACACGGTGTCGCGCTCGACGCCGGCTCCGTATCCCCGCTCGCGACCCCGCCGGGCGCGCCGGAGGTTCCGGTTCTGCGCGAGGTCGATGGCGCGGGCTTCCCAGCCATCGTGATCCCAGCCTTCGCTCGCATTTGCCACGAGCGAGCTACGACTGGGCCCGCCGAAGCGCGCAAGGCGCGAAGGCGGGCGGCCAGAGCGCATCACCGTGTCGATCTCGTGTGCGAATTCCCGAATCGGTCTCGTATCGAGAAAGAGCGGATCCCGGGCCGACGAGGGAGCCGCGGACAGGGCGGCGAACTCGCAGCCCCTGGCAATCGCCCGGCCGAGCGCGGCGTCGCGATCGAAGGGGTCGCGGCGCCACGCGCCGTCGAAATCGCGCCATTCCGCCAGCTCGCGCGCGGCGCGCCGGAGGCGGTCGATCGGCCCGTCTCCAGGGTTCGCTCTCCGCGAGCCCCCCCGAGACCTGTCCCCGAGCCCGTCGGGCGACCACACGCTGCGCCTGAGCGCGCGCCTCACGCCCGCCGGCGGCTCCTCGAGCCGCTCGTGGAACCAGTCAGTAAACGCGTCGGCAAACAGCCGCTCGGCGCGCGGCTCCGTGAGCACGTCGAACAACGGATCCGCGCTCGCTTCGACCGGACGCTCGCGCAGGAGATCGGCGCAGAAGCTATGGATCGTGCTGACGTGCGCTTCTTCGAGTCGCTGGATTGCGTCGGTCAGGTTCTCGTGGACCTTCGGATCGCCTGACCGCTGCCGCGCCGTCTCGAGCTCCTGCCTGATACGCAGCTTCAACTCGCCGGCCGCCTTTTCCGTGAACGTCACGGCGACGATCTGCTCAATGTGCGCCCGGCCTGTGGCCAGCACGTTCAGGATGCGCGCGACGAGCTCGGTGGTCTTCCCGGTGCCGGCCGCCGCCTCCACGATGACGGTCTCGTCAAGGCCGTCGCGGATCAGTATCCGATCCGCATGGTCCGTCATGGCTTCCTCCGCAGTTCGAGGAGATCGGCGAGCGGCTCGAGCGACTTGTACCGGCTGATGCGATGTTCGGCGGTTGGACCGCACACCGGCCTGAAGTCGCACCAGGAGCACGCCTTCTCCCTGGGAGCCGGCGCAAGAAATCCGATCTCGATCGCGCGGTCGATGATCTCGAGCACTTCCACACCGATTCGCCGCGCCTGCGGCGTGAGCGGAATCTGCACGTCACGATACCCGCCGGCGGTCGTCGCGTAATACAACCGGCC
Source organism: Vicinamibacterales bacterium (assembly GCA_965229885.1). GTDB lineage: Bacteria > Acidobacteriota > Vicinamibacteria > Vicinamibacterales > CAVVIG01 > DATLLJ01. The sequence continues at coordinate 1,301,775 of CBDDJX010000003.1, read as the reverse complement.
CTCGACCACCGGACGATCGGTTGCCAACTCGAGCGCCATGGAGTACAGCAGGGGCTGTAGCGCAGCCCCTCCGTCGACGACCATGTGATCCTTCCCGCGATACTTCCCGGTCTTGTAGTCGGTGACCCGCAGATCGCCATTCGCGCGCTCTTCGACGAGATCGATCGAACCGTGCAGCCTGAATCGCCCGTCGATGACGGCCTCCCTGGCGTGGCTCTCCTCGTCGCGGCCTGCATCCTTCAATCCAAAGCTCCACTCGAACCACTTCGGCGTCCATTCGGCAGCACCGACCGCGGCGATCTCGTCCACCCACAGGCGCAGGTCGCGGCGCAGGACTGCGATCTCGTCGTTCCAGACGCGATCGATGGCCGGCGCCAGTTGCTCGTACTCGTCCGCCGCGATGTCGGCGAGCGCCTCATCGAGGACGGTCAGCGCCTGCTCGAGATGCGCCGCGCCGATTGGCAGCGCGCCGAGCCGCTTCAAGCGGCGGTAGAAACTGGCCTGCACGGCGTGGAACAGGCTGCCGCGGGTCAACGGATCCATCCGCTGCAGCGGCTCGAGATCGTCAGCCGGCCGCATGCGACACATGGCGCTCAGGAAGAACTGATACGGACACGCGGAGTACTTCTGCAAAGCGGACAACGAGTAAGCCCGGGCGCCGAGCCGGTACGAATCGAGCACCGGCTTGAGGCGTTTCGTCGCCTCCGTGATCCCATCCCAATGCGACCAGCTGTGCTTGCCGCGCATGTACCGCTCGCGCACCGATCGCTGCAGACAGTCGTTCAACTGCAGCATGTACTGGGCACGGCCTCGCGCGCGATGGTCCGGCTCGCCGACCAGACTGCGCAGCGTGGCGAGATCGTGTTCGAGTGGATCGATGGCCTCGTCGCGCTCCGCCGGCGCGGGCCACGCCAGCGTGGCGTGCGACGCGCGGGATGCGACCTGCTGCAGCTCGTCGGCGCTCGGCACGCGCCCCGTCATCGCCCGCCAGACCTCGAGCGCGTAGAGCGACGGCACCCGCGGCCGCCCGTCGCCGACCTCGACGGTCGGGAACGAGACGTAGAGACGTGATTCCGCCGCACCGATCGCCAGCCGAAGCTGCAGCTTCTCGGCGTCAGCGCGCCTGGCCTGCGTGATGAGAGACGCCGGGCCTCCGTCACCCTCGATCCTCCCGCGCGCATCGTCGAGCAGCAGCGGATCTTCACGCAGCTTCTGCGGAAACAGCCGCTCGGCGAGAGCCGGCACGAACACGACGTCAAAACTCCGGCCCCGGAGTCCGGCGGGAGTCGTCACGAGGAGCCGGCCATAGCGCCTGGCCGGTGGCTCGGCCTCGATGCTCGCGAGCCGCCAGGCGAGCACCTCGGCGGCTTCATCGACGCCGATCGGGCCAATCGCGCCCATGGGACTGAGATCGGCCAACACGCGAAGCACCCGGTCGGGCCGCTTGAGGCCCTGCGACGCAAGCGCCTCGAATCGCTCCAGCCATTCGCCCCATGTGGCCCGCGCCGGCCAGCCCCCAAGCGTGCGCATGAGGGGCAGGGCAAACGCGGCGAGCTGACGGATATCCTCGATCTTGCGCGTGAGCTGATCGATCCGCGGCGATCCCGGATCGGTTCGCGCCAGCTCCTCTTGCTGAAGCTCGCACTCGTGGACGAGACCCGACAGACGACGTTCCCACCGCTGCTCGGTGGCGATCACGCGCGATTCGGCGAGCAGCCGCTCCCATTTCCACGGTGCGCGAATGGCCCGCTGTTCGGACTGTTCGGACCCTTCAGCCTCGTCGTGCTCCTCCTCGCGCGCCTGCGCCTCACGCTCCGCCCGCTCGCCGGCCGCGCCGAACACCTCGTCACTCGAACTCGGAAACGCGTCGCCGGCGGAAGGCCCCGCCTCGGGTACCTGGCCGAGCGAAAGGTATTCGGCAAAACGGCGCGCGGACAAATTCTCCGCGGCGCATCGGAGCAGCGCGAGAAACGCTCGACCGGCGGGATGCGGTCGCCGGGTGCCCCGTTCGAAATACGCGGGAATGCCCGCGCGATCGAGCGCGTGCTCGAGCAGGCCGGCGTAATGCTGGGGCGACCGCAGTGCAACGACGATTCGATCGAAGGGCACACCGCGGCGCGCCTCGCGAAGGACCCGCCGCGCGAGCTCGACGCACTCGCGCCCCTCGCCCGGAGCCGAAAACAGCTCGACCTCGTCGAGTGGCTCAGCCGGCGGTGGAGCGGCCGGTGAAAACAGATATCGCCGCACGCGATCGAGGGGACCACGCGAGGCACCGTCTGTGACCGCGCCCACCTCGCTCGAATCACGGTCCTCGATCGACCCGATGCGCGCGAGCGCCTCGCGGGACAGATCGTCGCCTTCGGGTGTCGTCGCGCAGGCGTCGGGCGCCCGTGCGACCAGCGCTTCCACGAACGTGCGCTCCGTCGCGTTGGCCATCGGCACATCGATCAGCAACAGGCGGCAGTTCGCGTACGGGTTCGTGCGTTCGGCGACGGCGCGAGTGGCTGCCAACAGAAATCGAGACCGGTCGACAGCCGACGCCGCGTGGAATTGCTCGTCGAACCGCTCGAGCAGCGCGGCGAGATCGCCGCCGCCAGCGCCGACACCGCGGAGGCCCGCGGCCGGCACCAGCGCCAGCGAGACCTCTTCGAACGTCCTCGCCAGCGCGCGCGGAAAACCCGGGGCGTTCGCCACCGGCGCAAAGTACGACAGCGCCCCGGCGCGCGAGGCATCGAAGAGCACGCGCGCGGCGACAGCCTGTACGCCGAGCGGAGTGGTCGGCGACAGCCCGTCTCGCGCGAGCACAGGCGCCGCAAGCCGCGCCGCAAGCTGGGTGAGGCTGAGCCGGTACATCCCGAACGTGGCTCCGCGCGTCCGCGCGACGGGCCGCGCGACGTCCTCAGCCGCCGCGCGCGACGCGGCGACGATGAGACATTCGGTGTCGGGAGAAGCGTCGAGAATGAAGCGGCTGGCGGCCTCCAGGCGGACGGCTGCCGACGAGGAAAGGACGACGCGCATTCAGAACCCCCTCCGGACGTCGTGCCGGGTACCCGGGAAACGGCAGCGCAACGCCACCGCGAACGGATCATAGCATGTGCTGTTCGTACAGGGCCTTCGTCGCTGCCCGCTGCGCCTTCCCGCTCGTCGTGCGGCCGATGGTGCCGGTCGCCACGAGGACGACCTCGTCGACATGCAGTCCAAACGCCTCGCTGATGCGGTGACGGATGGTCCCCGCGAGCGGCTCGGCGGCTTGAGCGCCGTTCGTCTCGACCACCATGACCACGCGATCGCCGGCACCCTGCCGAGCGGTTCCGAACGCCACGACGCGTCCGCGACGTATGCCGGCCACGCCATCGACCGCCCATTCAAGGTCCTGTGGGTGATATTTCCGTCCGTTGACGATGATGATCTCCCTGGCGCGGCCGCACACGAACAGCTCGCCGTCCGAGAGATATCCAAGATCGCCAGTGTGCAGCCACCCGTTCCGGATCGTCTCGGCGGTCGACCGATCGTCGCGGTAGTAGCCCAGCATCACCGACGGACCGGCCAGCGCGATCTCGCCGATCTCCCGCTCGCGCGCCTCGCACCCGTCTTCCCTGACCACGCGCATGTGGTGGCCCGGCAACGCGCGGCCACAGCTGACGAGCGAAACAGACGATGTGTGCTCGATGCGCAGCGCTCGATGACGCGGCGGCAGCGTCGCGGCAAGCACGTGCTCCGCCAGGCCGTAGCAGGGAAGAAAACTCGTCGCGCGAAATCCGACGGCAGCAAACCGATCGGCGAAGGCCAGGAGCGTCGGCGCGTGAATCGGTTCCGCGCCGCAGCCGGCGACGCGCCAGCGGGAGAGGTCCAGACCCTCGAGATCGCTGTCCCGGATGCGGCGGACCGCCAGATCGTAGGCGAAGGTCGGCGCGAAGCTCACGGTCGCCCGATAGCGCGAGATGGCCTTCAGCCATTCCGCCGGACGCTTGATGAACGCCTGCGGCGTCAGCAGTACGGCGGGCCGCGCGGCATACAGCGGCCCGAGCGCCATGCCGACGAGGCCCATGTCGTGGGAGAGCGGCAGCCAGCTCACGGCGGAATCCTCGGACGTGGTCGCGAGCCCGGCGGGCCCGTTGATGGCGTCGATGTTCGCGCACAGATTGCGGTGCGACAATGCGACGCCTCTCGGCGCGGATGTCGATCCGGAGGTGAACTGGACGAACGCGATGTCGTCCAATGATGGAAGGGCCTCTGGCTCGAGCGGCGGCGCGTCGAGCGCGTCGCACGAGAGCACGCGTGTCAGATCCGGACAGCTCGCGCGCGCGCCTTCACACCGGGCGACGAGCGCGGCGCTCGCCATCACGGCGCGGGCCCTGGCAGCGCGCAGAATGCCGGCGGTGATCTCGAAATAGCGCGACGGCTCACCCGTCATCGTCGGCGGCGCGACCGATGCGGGAACAAGGCCCGCAATCGACGTCCCGAAAAGTGCGGTCAGGAACTGTTCCGCGTCAGTGATCATCAGCGCGACGACATCGCCGCGCATCAGACCCGCTTCTCGAAGCGCACGAGCGACGCGGAAGGAGGCGCGCTGGATGTCGGCGTAGGAACGCCGCACCTCCACGCCGTCTGTGATGAAGAGATAGCCCTCACGGGATCGCGCGGCGTGGTCGAGCGCTTCCGGCAGCGTGCGCAGCGGACCGATCACTCGACGTCACGCGCGTGGACGAGCCGTCTCACTAGCCCCACGACCTCGGCGACCGTCCGCGTGGCGGGCACGTCCCCGAGCGGTATGGAGATGTCGAACCGCCCCTCCAGCTCCGCGATCACGTCGAGGACTTGCAGCGAATCGAACCCGAGATCGGCGACGAGCTCGCTCGCGAGCGCCGGCTCGATCGGGCGGCGGCTCGCCGTCTTGATCGCGTCCATCACGCCCTGTTCGATCTCCGTGGAAGCCGGCCGCGACATGGGAACACCTAGTATAATTTCGACAGCGTGATGGCTCGCCACTTCCGCCGCCTGTCGACCGCTGCCGTACTGGCCATCTGCCTGAGCGTGCCGGGAGCCGTCGCGCAGATCGATCCGCGGACGGCGCTGCTCGCGAAGGCCGCCTGGGACGCCCTGGCGGCGGGACAGGCGCACACCGCGGCCGAGCATTTTCGCGCCGCCCTCGTGGCTGATCCGCGAAACGCGCGGCTGCACCTGGGCGCCGGCGTGGCGGCGTACCTCGAACGACGCGACGTCGACGCACGAATGGAGCTCGATCGCGTGCTCACGCACGAATTCACGCACGCGCTGGTTCGCACGCTCGCGGCCCGCGGCGTGCCGACGTGGCTGAACGAGGGGCTGGCCACCGCGCTCGAGGCCGACGATCTGGCCTGGGCCGACGAGCGGGTACACGGCGCGCCGGTCCAGGTGCCGCTGCGGGCGCTGCAGTCGGGGTTTGCCGACCTCGACGGCGCACAGCACAGCTCGCGTACGCGACGAGCGCCCTCGCCCTCCGCCGACTGCTCGTCGAGGCCGGCGGCGCCGCCATCGTGAACCTGCTCCGAGATTTGGGCGAGGGCGTCGATTTCGAGACGGCCTTCCTTCACCGCATCGAGCGATCCTTCGTCAACTTTCAGGCCCACTCATTCTGAATCGCGTAATTGGGTAATCGGGTCGTTGGGTAGTCGGGTCATGGAATTGCAGAATTGCAGAATTGCGGGATTGCCGATGAGCCGTCGCGGACGGCTGCGCTTCGCCGCCATCGTGATTGCGCTGCTCGGCCTCGCGACGGAGGTGCGGACCAGCGAGTTCAGCGCCGATCTGGCGGCGCGCCGCGCGCGGGTCATGGATCGCCTTGGCCCTGAGGCGATGCTCATTCTCTGGAGTGCGCCGACCGCCCGATATTCGAATGACGTCGACTACAGGTACCGCCAGGACAGCAACCTGTATTACCTGACCGGCGTCACGCAGCCCGACACGATGCTGATCCTGATGCCGGGGAACGCGACACACCGGGAGGTGCTCTTCGTCAAGGATCGCAATCCGGCCCGGGAGCATTGGACCGGGCGGCTCCTCAGCGCGGAAGAGGCCCGGGCAGAGACCGGCATCGGCACCGTCCTGCCGAGCAGCCAGTTCGAGCCGTTTGCGGCCGCGATGCTCGCCGGCCGTGGCTCCGGCGAGATCAGCCCGAAGGAGGCGGCGCGCTTTTTCGACGCGCTGTCTGGCGGGAGAGCCCGGGTGGGGCTCGTGCTCAATCCGAACCGCGGCGTCAACGATCCGCTGACGCCGCCGCTCGAGTTCGCGCGGCAGATTCGGGATCGGTTCGTCGGCTTCACCGTGACCGACGCAACGACGATCTTCGCCGACCTGCGTCTCGTGAAGACGCCGTACGAGCGCGACCTGCTGGCGAAGAGCGTCGAGATCTCGAACGAGGCGCAGCTGGCCGGCATGCGCACGGCCCGGCCTGGCGCGTACGAATACGAGGTGAAGGCCGCCATCGAGGCGGTGCAGTACGGGCGCGGCGCCGTCCCCGGCTATCCATCGATCGTCGGCAGCGGACCGAACGCGACGATCCTTCATTATCACGAGGGCGCGCGTCGGATGCAGGCGGGCGAACTGCTCCTCGTTGACGCAGCGAGCAGCCTGGAGTACGTGACGGGCGACATCGCCCGCACCTATCCGACGAGCGGCACTTTTTCGCCGGCCCAGAGGGATATCTACGCCATCGTTCTTCGGGCGCAGTTGGAAGGTATCCAGGCGGCCCGGCCGGGAGCGTCGATCCTCGATATCCACCGCCGGACCGTCGAGGTCATCAAGGCCGGACTTCTGAAGCTGGGCCTCCTCACGGACGTCACCGGCGAACAATACCGAATCTGGTACACGCATGGCGCGTCGCATTACATCGGGATTGATGTGCACGACGCGGGCGATGGAAGCCACCCGCTCGAGCCCGGCATGGCATTCACGATTGAGCCTGGGATTTACGTCCGGCAGATCGCGCTCGACTCGCTGCCCCGCACGCCGGAGAACGTCGCCTTCATCGACAAGGTCCAGCCAGCGGTCCGGAAGTACGCGGACATCGGCGTGCGCATCGAGGATTCGTTCCTGCTCGAAGAGTCCGGCCTCAGGAATCTCTCGGAGGCTCTGCCGAAGACCATCGACGATATCGAGGCGCTGATGCGCCGACGGCAGCAATGAAACGGATCGCCGCGGCCGCGGCGTCGATCCTCACGCTTCTGCAGATGGCGCCGATCCACGCGCAGCCGGCGCGCAATTTTATCTGGAAGGTCAGCGGTCCAACCGGCGCGCTCTATCTCGTCGGCTCCGTGCACCTATTGACGAAGGATTACTACCCGCTCAGTCCCGCGCTCGATGCGGCGTTCAAGGACTCCGACCTGCTCGTCGAGGAAGCCCACCTCGGCGAGCTGGAGGCGCCCGCTTCACAGTTCAAGCTGCTGACCCGCGGCCTGCTGCCAGGGGACCAGTCGCTCGACGCGGTCCTTTCACCGGCCACTTACGCGCTGGTCACCAGGCGAGTCGCCGCCCTCGGCATGCCGATCGAGCCGCTGAAGCGCTTCAAGCCCTGGATGCTGGCGTTGACGCTCGTCGAACTCGAGTGGCGGAAAGCCGGTTTCGACGCCAGTCTCGGGCTCGATCGACACTTCTACGATCGCGCCAAGGTCGCCGGCAAGATCGTGCAGGGCCTCGAAACCGTCGACTATCAGCTGTCGCTCTTTGACCAGATGACGAAGGACGAGCAAGACCGCATGCTGGTCGAATCGCTCAACGATCTCGACAGGGAGCAAGCCAGCGTGCTCAGTCTTACCAACGCGTGGAAGGCAGGCGACGCCGCCGCCGTCGAACGCATTGTGCTCGACGGTGTGAAGGACGATCCGGCCATGTATGAACGCCTGCTCGTCAATCGCAATCGCGAGTGGCTGCCCAAGCTCGACGCCCTTCTCACCCGAAACGGCCGTGCCTTCGTCGTCGTCGGCGCCGCGCATCTCGTGGGGCCGGACGGCCTGCTGGCGATGTTCATGGCGAAGGGCTACAAGGTCGAACAGCTGTGAGCGCCTGACGTGTCGCGGCCTCTGGCGGGCGCCACCGTCCTCGTCGCCGGCGCGGGACTCGCCGGCCTGGTCGCCGCACGGGATCTGTCGACGCTCGGCGCGGACGTCACCGTGATCGATGCGCGCGACCGCGTCGGCGGCCGCGTCTGGACCATCCGCGACGGCTTCGGGGACGGGCAGCACGCCGAAGCCGGCGGCGACATGATTGACGAAGCCCAGCACGAGATTCGCGATCTCTGCAAGGAGGTCGGCCTCAAGCTGGTGCGGATCCTGCGCGGCGGCTTCGGCTACGTCCGGACCGACGCGTCCGGAAAGCCGCGTATCCTCTCGCGTGACGCGTCCCGCGACTGGGATCGCCTGGCCAGATGCCTCGCCGACGCGATCAGACCATACCGACTGGCCGAGCAGCGGTGGGATACGCCAATCGCCACCGACCTCGCTCGTCGGTCAGTCGCCCAGTGGCTCGACGAGGTGGGCGCGGACGAGAAACTGCGCACCACGACGAGGGGGATGCGTGGATTCTTTCTGGCCGACCCCGAGGCGCTGTCGCTCATCGCGTTGGTCGATCAATTTGCCGGCGAAGACCGACCGGCGCCGTGGAAGACGTACCGGATCGAGGGAGGCAACGATCGCCTGGCGGCCGCCCTTGCGTCACAGCTCGGCGATCGCCTTCGCCTGAACACGGAGCTGGTCGCCATCTCGCATCGCGGCCAGGGTGTGCGCGCCACGGTGAAGCACGGCCGCGCGGCCGCGTCGATCGCCTGCGACTACCTGGTGCTCGCGCTGCCGGCGACGACGATGCGACGCGTGCCGATTACACCGGCCTTGCCAACGCAGCAGCATGACGCCATCGCCCGGCTGCAGTACGGATCGGCGACGAAAACACTCGTCCAGTTTTCGCAGCGGTTCTGGCGGATCCCGGGCCGGCCGAAAGCCTTCGGGTCGGCCCTGCCATTCGGCGCGGTTTGGGACGGCAACGAGGAGCAGCGCGGACGGCCGGGCATTCTGGCGCTGCTGGCAGGCGGCGGCGCGAGCGCTGCCTCGCAGGAGATCTTCGCACACGACGGGGCGCAAGGCTTCGCCGACGCGCTCGACTGGATGGGATCGAGGCGCGCGACGCTCGGTGTGTGCCGCCAAGTCGTCTGGGAGCACGATCCGCTGGCGCGCGGCGGCTATGCGTACTTTGATCCGGGCTTCGACCCTGCTCTCCGCGCGTGGCTCGCGCGGCCCTGCGGGCACCTCTTCTTTGCCGGCGAACACACCAGCCTCAAGTGGCAGGGGTATATGAATGGCGCCGTCGAAAGCGGGCGGCGCGCGGCGGCGGAAATCGCCGCGACCCATCGTGCGCTCTAGTCGTCGTGACGCGCCATCGCCGCTGCTGTCGTCGCCGGCCCGACGCCGGACATCGACACGGTCGCGACGCCGGCCAGCACGATCGCGGAGCCCAGCCACTGCAGTGACGACAACCGTTCGGCGAAGAGCATCACGCCCCAGGCGATGGCGAAGACCGGTTGAACCAGAAGCAGGATCGAGGTTTCGACCGCCGGCAACCGCGGCAGCGCGGTCGTAATGAAGAGCCACCCCATCACTTGCGACACGAGCGCGAGCGCCACGAGCCACAGGTGGGCTTGTCCGCTGACGGCCAGCGTGAACTGGCGATCGAATCCCGCGGAAAGCAACGCGCCGATGGCGACGCCGACCGTCGCATCGAGCAGCGGCCCGGCCGGCGGGGCGAGCGAGCGATTTGCCGCGCGGAAGACGACCAGGAACGCGGCGTAGCAGAGCCCGGCCGCGACTCCGAGCGCGACCCCCTCCCCGGGCCTCGTCCCGTACGCATCGCTTCGCGCCAGCCCCGATGTCAGCGCCACGCCGAACAGCACGACACCGATCATCGCGATCGTCCTCCCACGCGGCCGCTCGCCGTGCCGCATCCACCCCACGATCGCCACGAAGACAACCTGAACATTCGGGATGACCGTGCCGAGGCCGGCTCCGACGAGCGCGATCGACTCGTGCCAGAGGTTGAGATCGGCCGCGAGGAACAGGCCGCTGGCAAATGCCAGGAGATGCTCGCGACGAGTGCGAGCGTCACGGCCCCGGGTGGCCAGCGAGATGACCGCGAGGACCGGAATGGCGTAGGCCGCGCGATAAAAGGTGGCGGCCACCGGCGAGACATGCGCGAGCCGGATGAAGACCGCCGAAAACGAGATGCTCAGGACCCCGAGAAGGGCCAGGAAGTGAATCATGACGCGGCGATGGACGAGTCAACGATTATCGGGCGCGCGGTAATTGTCAATCACCGCACGCTCGCGGAAACGGAAACAAATTCGCTGCAGTGACAGTCCATGACGTGGCAACAAGCCAGCATGCAGATGGCCGCCGCGTACCTGCGCGAGCGGATTGCCGCGGGCGCGACCGACCCACGTACCAAGGCTGTGTACGAGGGACTGCTCGATGTGCTGGACCCGCCACGGCGGGCGACTCGGATGCAGCGCGAATCAGCCCAGGCGGCCCGAGCTGCCGTCGCCCTGCAGACTGAACGGGATCGCCGGGCCGCAAGCGAGCGGCGCAGCTATCGCGATCGGCGTCTCGTGAACCTCGGTGCTCCTCAGGGGGTTGAACGCCGCCGCTCGGCCGACCGCCGGAGCGGCCGCAACCGCAGGAACCGTGGCTAAGGAAGGCTTTACGGCTTCAGATTCGAGATTTCGTGCTCGAGCCTTGTCACGAGGGTGTCGAGCTGCTCGACGACCGCGCGGACGGGTTCAGGCTGGCTCAGATCGACGCCGGCGCGCTGCAGCAGCGTCATCGGGTGATCGCTCCCGCCGGACTTGAGCAGCGTCAGATACCGATCGGTGGCCGCCGTCTTCGCGGGACCTGAGGCGCCGGTCAGCTGCTTCATGATCTGCGCGCTCGACGCAAGACACGTGGCGTACTGATAGACGTAGTAGGGCGTGCTGTAAAAGTGCGGGATGCGCGCCCACGTCACGCGCGACTGCTCGTCGTAGTCGATCGCGTCGCCGTGATACGTCTTGAACAGGTTGAAGTAGATCTCGCTGAGGCGGTCGGCGGTCACCGGCTGGCCGTCTTCGACGAGCCGGTGCGCCTGCAGCTCGTAGTCCGCGAACAGCACCTGCGTGTAGAAGGTCCCGACGATTCCGTCGATGGCATGCTGCAGCAGCACCATCCGCTCGCGCTCGTTCTTGGCCTGCTCCAGCATGTGCTCCAACAACAACGCCTCGCTCAGGATCGATGGCACTTCGGCGATGAAGATCGTGTAGTCCGAATAGACGAACGGCTGGTGAGCGTGGGAGAGCAGCGTGTGCATCGAGTGCCCCGCTTCGTGCGCCAGCGTAAACACGGCGTCGAGCGTGTCGTTGTGGTTCAGCAGCATGTACGGATGCACGCCGTAGACGGGCGCGGAGTACGCCCCGCTGCGCTTGCCGGGGCTCTCGTACACATCAGTCCACCCACTGCCGAGCGCCTCGCGCAACTGCCGCTGATAATCGGCGCCGAGCGGCGCCACCGACGCCGGCAACCACTCGAGCACCTCGTCGTACGGATACTTCTCCTCGATCTCCACGAGCGGGATCGTCGTGTCGTACGTGTGATAGGTGTCCAGCCCGAGCACGCGCTTGCGCAGTCGGTCGTACCGGCGGAGCGGCTCGGTCCTGGCCTTCGTGGTCTCGATCAGGTTCTCCACGACCGACGTCGGAATATTGTTACCATGCAGCGCCGCATCGAGCGTCGTCCGATAACCGCGCGATTGCGCGTGGAACCAATCGCGCTGCAGCACGCCGTTATACAACGACGCATACGTGTTGACGCTCGCTTCGAACGGCTTGTGGTATTCGACGAACGCCGCGGCCCGATCGGGTTGGTGGCGATTGGTCGCCAGGATCGCGCGGTACTGCCCGTAGGTCAGCGTCACCTCGGTTCCGTTCGACAAGCGCAGTGTCGGGTGCTTGACATCGGCGGTCGAAAGCGCCGCGTAGGCGTCGTTCGGCGTCGTTAAGAAACGACTCGCCAGCGACAACAGCTGTTCGCTCTTTTCGTCGAGCACGTGCTCCTGCTGCCGATAGAGGTCTTCGATCGCAAAGCGATAGACCGCCAGCTCGGGGTTCTTCGCCATCCACTCCTGCACGGTGGACAGGGGGATGTTCAGCAGCTCGGGGCTGAACCACGCGCTCGCCTGCGCGAACTTCGCGAACAGAATCTGCACCTGCTGGCGCTTCGCGTTCATCTCGTTGTCGCGCTGGTCCTCGTCGTACTTCAACGCGACGTAGTACCAGACCTTGTACGAGATCTGTCCGATCTCGTCGGAGATCTTGTAGGCCGCGAGCACCCGCTCCGCGCCGAGCGCGAGCGTGCCTTGCAGCGTCGCGTACGCGGCAATCTTCGTGTCGAGCTCGTCATACGATCGCCTCCACGCGCCCGAGTCAGGAAAGATGTCCGTGAGGCTCCACTTGAACCGATCGGGAATCGTGCCGCGATCGCCGAGCGGCGGAGCAGGGGTTTCAGCAGGCGTGAACGTCTCCATCCGTCCGATCATATATTGAGAATTGAGAGCGAGGCGTTTCTGTGGCATCGTTGTGCGGTATGCGATATCTCCGCTTCGCCCTGCTTCTCGCCGGCGCCGCCATGTGCAGCGCCTGCTTTCAGTTTTCGACCGTGCTGACGCTGAAAGCCGACGGCAGCGGGACCATCGACCAGCGGCTGCTCTTCACACGGGCCGCCGTCGCCCAGCTCGCTCAGCTCGCCTCGCTCGGCGGTGGCGGACAGGACTTCGATCCGCTTTCCGAGAAGCAGGCCCGGGAGGCGGCCACGACGATGGGCCAGGGCGTCACGTACGTGTCGTCGACCACAATCGACACGAGCGAGGGCGTCGGCCGCGACATCAAGTACGCATTCACGAACATCAACCAGCTCAGTCTCAACCAGGCACCGCCGCTGCCTGGCGGCATGTCGGTCGCCCCGAGGAGCGCGGAATCGAGTGACCGCGTCGCATTCGAGCTGACACGCCTGGCCGACGGCCACGCCTTGTTGAAGATTGTCGTGCCGCCGCTGCCCGCCGTCGGCCGGGGCGCGTCACCGTCCCCCAATTCACCATCTGCCGATCAGATTGCGATGCTGAAGCCGATGCTGGCGGGCGCGCGCCTCTCGATCGCCATCGAACCAGCCGGGCGGCTCGTGCGCACGAGCAGTCCCTACGTGACCGGTCAGCGCGTCACGCTGGTCGACGTCAACGTCGATTCGCTGCTCGACGACGACACGCTGCTGCAGCGGCTGCAGGCAGCGCGCACGCCCGATGAGACGAAAACGATCTTGAAGAGCGTGCCCGGCCTGAAGGTGAACCTCGATCCGGAGATCACGATCGAGTTCGAATAGGCTCTGGACTGGAGGCTTTCTTCACGTATTGCCGCAGCGCCAGCGTCGTCAGTGCGATCCAGGCCGTCGCGATCACACATCCCACGCCGCCGCTGACGACTGAAACCGTCGCGCCCAGCCAGTGCGCGACCGCGCCGGCTTCGAACTCGCCGAGCTGCGGCCCGCCCATGAAGAACACCATATTGACGCCCGACATGCGCCCGCGCAGCCGGTCCGGCGTTTCAAGCTGGCGGATGACGTTCCGGATCACCGTACTGACGGTGTCGGTCGCCCCGATCAACGCCAGACAGGTGAACGTCATCCAGAACGATCGCGAGAACCCGAAGACGACGGTCGCCACGCCGTAGCCGGCGACCGCCCAGAGAAGTGTGACCCCGCGCCGTTCGATGTGCTCGGCCAGCGACACCAGTGCGGCGCTCGTGACGAGCGCGCCGGCTGCAGGCGCGGCATAGAGCCACCCATACCCTTCTGCGCCGACATGCAGAATATCCTGCGCGTAGATCGGGAGCAGCGCTGTCGCCGACGAGAAGAAGGTTGCGAAAAAGTCGAGCAGCATCGTCGATCGAATGAGCGGCGACCGGAAGACAAACCTGAGCCCTTCGAGCGCGGCGTGCACCGAGACATCGTCCCGATCCCCGGACGCCGACGGCTCCCTGGCTGGCACGTTCCGCATGGCGACGAGCGCCAGAATCACGAAGCTGAATGAAACGGCGTTCAAGACATAGGCCCACCCGACGCTCGTCGCGGCGATCATCACGCCGCCGAGCGCCGGTCCGGCCACCGACGCCGTCTGCATCATCGTCGTGTTGAGACTGATCGCGCTCGGCAGGTGCTCGCGGGGAACGAGCGTCGGCAGCAACGCCTGGCGTGCCGGCAAGTCGAAGGCGCCGACCGCCGAACTGAGCGCCGCAAGCGCGTAGATCGGCCACACGGCCCACACGCCTCGAAAGGTCAGCCACGCCAGAGCCAGGGCGCCGAGGGCGGAGCCGGTCTGCGTGAAGAGCATCAGCCTGCGGCGATCCCATGCGTCGGCGACGACGCCGCTGATCAGGGAGAAGCCGACGATCGGGATGACCCGGACAAGGCCGACGAGGCCAAGCGCCAGCCCTTTCTTGTCCGGCGGCACGAGGAGCGACACCTGCCACAGCAGCGCGGCGCTCTGCATCGTCGATCCAGTCATCGAGAGGAGCAGCCCGATCCACATGAGCCGGAAGTTCCGATGCTCGAACGCGACGAGAGAACGACGAACACTCATGCGACGAGGGCGATCTCCATCGCGAGCACTACGTGTCACCCAGCGCGGCCCTTGTCGTGGCTGGTTCCAGCACGAGCGCCGCCAGGGCAATCCCGACGCCGAGGGACATCGTCGGCACCGCCGTCAGCGGCCACGCCGAGAGCATCGAGGCGTCGGCGACGAGCGCCATCGCCATCAGCACGTCGACGATCATCAACGCCGGAGCGGCGCGCCGACGCCGAGCGCGATGAAGAGCGACACGGTCATCGGCACTTCGATCCACTGCTTGATTTGCCATCCGAGTGACGCCGCGGCGAAGTACAAGCCGATGATCACGAGCTGATGGGTCCGCCACCAGGTACTGCCCGCGCTCGGGACGGCCGACTCGTCCGCGCGCCCGAGGGCGAATGCGATGTCGGCCGCGGAGCGAAATCGCTCGTCGGCGGACGTGCGCAGGCATCGTTCCACGACCTCGAGCACCGCGGCGGGCACTGGGGACCGAGGGGGCGGGCCTCGCTCTCGAGGACGCGCGCCACGGTCGCGAGCGGCGTCGCGGCGGCGAAGGGGTGCGCACCGCTGATGTACTCGTAGAGCACGGCCCCGAAGGCAAAGACGTCGGCGCGCGCGTCGACCGGTCCGCCATTCAACTGCTCGGGAGCCATGTACGCAGGCGTCCCGGTCAGCAGTCCTGACTGCGTGACAAAGATTCCGGCACCTCCAGCGCTTCCGGCCACCGACGCAGCCTCAAGGTGCGCGAGGCCAAAGTCGAGGATTCTCAGCTGCCCATCGTGCGTCCGCATGATGTTTTCCGGTTTCAGATCACGATGGACGACGCCGCGCGCGTGCGCCTCGGCGAGCGCGCCGGCGATCTCCCTGCCGTCCGCATGATCTCGGCCGCCGACCGCCGTCGGCCCGATGCGATCTCGTCGCGGAGCGTGGCACCGTCGAT
Organism: Vicinamibacterales bacterium; assembly: GCA_965229885.1. Taxonomy (GTDB): domain Bacteria; phylum Acidobacteriota; class Vicinamibacteria; order Vicinamibacterales; family CAVVIG01; genus DATLLJ01. The sequence goes on along the minus strand of CBDDJX010000003.1, from coordinate 1,286,171 downwards.
GAACTCCGTGACCAAGAACAGCTCGTCGTCGATCTCCTCGAGCGCGTAGATCGTGCAGATGCCCGGATGGGTCAACGCCGCAGCCGTTCGCGCTGCATCGAGTCGCGTGCCGGATGGATCGCTTCGAGACGCGTGAGCGCTTCGTCGAGCGCCGGAAGCATCGCGTCCTCTCCGTTCAGGCGAGCCATTCGCGGGCGCGCAGCGACAGCACGCGATAGTGATCACGCAGGGCGATGACGCGGCCGGCGTACTCCTGCCTGGGGAACTCCTGGCGCAGCATTCGGTCGCGCAGAGCCCGCAGCTCGTAGCAGTATAAGTCGCGGACGAACCCACGTGCCAGATCCGGCGGCGTGCGGATCGTCGGCATGATGCCGTGCTGCTGCACCGCTCTCAACACATCCACACGGTACGCGTATTCAGCCAAGGACTTTCTCTACAGCCTCGAGCGTCGCGTCGATCTCGAGGATCGTCCGTTTCGCCGCCAACGCGTCCACGAGCGGCTGCGGTTTCGGAATCGTGCGGCCGATGACCGGCTCGACGACTTCTGCGAACTTCGCCGGATGGGCGGTCGCAAGAAACACCGCCTGCCCCTCCTGCCCTTCCCGCAGTTCCCGCCCTTTGACTCCAAGGTAGGCAATCGCGCTGTGGGGATCGAGCAGATAGCCGCGCCCCTCGTACACCTTCCGAATCGTCGCGCGCACCTCGTCGTCGTCGTGCCGGCTGCCGGTCACGTCGCGGCGGATCGCGGGCAGGTCGCCGCCGTACAGCCATAGCAGACGTTCGAAGTTGCTCGGGTCGCCGACATCCATCGCGTTGGCCACGGTGTGGATCGATGCACGCGGCACGAACCGGCCGGTGGCGAGATATTCCGGCACCCCGTCGTTGACGTTGGTCGCCGCGACGAATCGGCCGACGTTCACGCCCGATCGCTTCGCCATCAGCCCGGCCGTGAGATTGCCGAAATTGCCACTGGGCGTTGAGAAGATGGCGCCTCTGGCCCGAGGGGCAAGCTGGCCGACTGCATGCGCGTAGTAGATCATCTGCGGTAGCAGGCGCCCGATATTGATGGAGTTTGCCGATGTCAGATTCGCGCGCCGCGACACAACGGGATCGGCGAATGCCGCCTTGCTCAGCCGCTGGCAGTCGTCGAAACTGCCGGCCGCGGCGTACGCGCGCACGTTTGTCGCCTCGTTATTGAACATCGTCAACTGTGCTTCCTGTGTCGGGCTGACGCGGCCTTGTGGATACAGGATCACCACGCGAGTATGCGGGATGTCGTGGAACGCATGCGCGACGGCGCTGCCGGTGTCGCCGGACGTAGCCACCAAAATCGTGAGCGGCTTGTCACCGCGGAATAACGCCGCCATGAGCCGCGCCATCACGCGCGCGCCGACGTCCTTGAAAGCCAGCGTCGGGCCGTGGAAGAGCTCTAGCGCGTGGATACTGGGCTCGACTTCCACTAGAGGAATGGGAAACGCGAGAGCGTCCTGCACGATCGACAGCAGGGCGTCGTCGTCGAGCTCGTCGACAAACGGTTGAAGCACACGCGCGCCGATATCCGCGAGCGTCATCGACGGCAGTCTTGCGAGTTCGTCCGGGCGCCATCGCGGAATCGACTCGGGGACGTACAGGCCGCCGTCGGGAGCAATCCCTTCGAACAGTGCGAAGGCAAACGACACCCCGGGCGTCGGCTGAGCCTGCGGCCCGTGAAGGCTCGTCGTCGTTACGAAGCGCATGATGGGACGACGCGGGCGCCCTGGGGAGCAATGGCGGAGACGTAGGTTTGCGGCTCGCCGCCGATGTGCGCCTTGACGGCGCGCGTCATCGCGTCCGCCACGCGCCGGGCGGTATCTCTCCCGCGGCAGAGCGCAAAAAGCGACGGCCCTGACCCCGACAAGCTGCACCCGAGCGCGCCCGCATCGACCGACGCCCGTTTGATCTGCGCCAGGCCGGGGACCAGGGAGGCACGACGCGGTTCGGCGATGGTGTCCTCGAGCGCGCGCGAGATCAGCGCGAAATCTCCGCGGTGAAGGCCGTCAACGAGTGCGCCCAGGTTGGCCCACTGCCGGACGGCATCGGCCAGCGGCACGGTGGTGCCGAGCAAGGCGCGTGCCTTGGCCGTCTCAATTTCGAGATCGGGATGGACGACGACGGCCATCAGGCCCGCGGGCACGGGAAGACGGACGATGTCGGGTGGATCCGGATGCCGGACGAGCACAAAACCGCCGCACAGCGCTGGCGCAATATTGTCCGGATGCGCCGAGCGGACACCGAGCCCTTCGCCTTCGATTGCGCACGCGACCAGCATCTCGAGCGATGCATGGGCGTCGAGCAGCGCGTCGACGGCGACGACGGCCGCCGCGGCGCTCGCGGCGCTTCCGCCGAGGCCGCTCGCGAGCGGCAGCCCCTTGGCAATGGTGAGCACGATGCCGCGTCGCTCCCCGAGCGCGGTCAGAAGCGCCTGCGCGGCGACGCCAGCGGTGTTGCGCGCCGCCTCGAGCGGCAATCGTCCGCCATCGCCGGTGATGGCGTCGATCCTGACGAGACTCCCGGCCCCCCCGGCGCTCGCGGCGTGGGCGACACTCACCCCAGGCACCCCAGGCAGCACCCCAGGCGGCGCGAAGCGCGCGGTCACTTCGTCGCCCGGCGCTTCGAGCGCGAAACCGAGCACGTCGAAGCCGCACGCGACGTTCGACACCGTGGCCGGCGCAAAAGCGGTGACGACTCGTTCAGTCATGGAGACAGCGCCCGGTCATGCGCCGTAGCGGCGACGGATGGTCGGCATCAGGTACTCGTGCACGGCGCGTTCGAAATCGTACATCGGATTGAAGTCCCAGTCAGCGCGCGCGGTGGAATCGTCGACGTCAGCCGGCCACGTATCGATAATGGCCTGCCGCTTGTCGTCAACCTTGAACGTGATCGAGGCCCCCGGACACTCGCGCAGCACGACGTCCCGGATGTCGGCCGCCGACGGGTTGAACGCGCGGAGGTTGTACTCCGTCCTCGTCAGCGCCTCGCGCGGCGCGGTCCCGAGCGTCAGCAGCGCGTCGACGCCGTCGGGTATCACCATGAGCGGAATGGTCGTGTCCGGCCGCACGAAGCATTCGTACGGTGTGCCCCGGACGGCCGCATGGATCATCTCCGGCGCGTAGTCGGACGTCCCGCCCGAGGGCACGGTCATCGCGGAGATCAAACCGGGGAACCTCACGGCGCGGAAGTCCACGCGGCGCATTACATCCGCCGACAGCCGCTTGTAGTGACGGGCATAGTAGCGGCCAAGCTGTTCGCAGCACAGCTTGTTGCAGCCGTACTATCGTGGTCGGGTGCGTGTACTCGTCCTCGCGCACGCGCCCGACCCGGGCCTTGACGGCCGCCCCCGGCAATCCGTACGCCGCGATGGACGACGGGTAGACGAACACCACCTGCCGGCCGTGCGACTCGCCCTGACGCTGGGCAAACTCGAGGAGGTTGAGAGTGCCTCCGACGTTCACGGTGTGCGCGGTTGTCGGCGTGAACTCGGCGCGCGTCGAGAGCAGCGCCGCCAGATGATAGACGCGGTCGACCTCGAACTCGGCGAGCAGGCGGTCGAGCAGGCTCGTGTCGGCGATCGATCCCGCGAACTCGCGCAGGACGAGCGGCGCGAGCGTCATGTCGAGCGGCGTCACGTCGAGCGTGATGATCGCGGCGCCGGCGGCCGCCAGGCGCGTCACGAGCCCGTGGCCGATCTCGCCGCCAGCGCCGGTGATGAGAATGACGGCTCTTCGCACGAATGGTGTAGAGGCTAGAGATCCTTCACGATGTCCGCGAGGCCGCCCCACGTCTCGGGATCCTGGCAGAGCAGCGTGGCCAGATAGAGACGCACGTCCTCGGGCGCGAACCGATGGGCCAGGGCGGCGGCGGCCGGCGCCAACTTCGCCTGATCTGGCTTTACGCCGTCTTCCCTGATGAGGCCGTTCTCGTGCCCGACGCCGAGCGCGTCGAGAAAGCAGCCCATCATGGCGCGCTGGTCCGACAAGTGGTACAGCACGAGCACGCGTCCGGCGATCGCATCGGGGAGCGAAGCGAGGCTCGCCAGATGTTTCGACTTCCGAGCCAGATCGAGGCCGATGACGGTCTTCGGGCGGAACTTCTTCTGCCGCGCGATGAGGAGCGACGCTTGGATCTGATCGTCGATGGCTTCCTCGTCGGCCCAGAAGGCGCGCGCGGACGCCAGGCGCTGCACGAGATTCATTCGCTTCCAGAGTCGCGAGGGGGCCAGGGGCTCTGCCATCGTGGATATTCTAGTCGCGGCCGCGGATCAGCCCCACGTGGTATTCTGATCGTCACGACGTGATAAACGATTCCGACCGAGCGCTCCCAGGCACCGCCGAAGCCGCCCTCGACACGTCACTCGCGAGCGAACCGCTGTTCGACACGCCCACTGAAACTGCGGCCCAGCCACCGGCCGAGGACCTTGTAATCCCTCCACCCCCGGCAGAGCTGGCCAGTCCGCGTGAAAGCCTGTGGGTCCGGATGGGACGCGAGGTCATGACGGGGCTGCAAACGCTCGTATCCGCTGCCGTGTACGCCACGCTGATTGTGACCTTTGGCGTGCAGGTGGCTCGCGTCGACGGGTTGAGCATGGCCCCCACACTCGAAGACGACGACCGGCTGATCGTCAATAAGCTGGTGTACGAGCTCGGCGAGCCGCGGGCCGGCGACATCGTGATGCTCTACTACCCGCTCAATCCGGAGAAGATGTTCGTCAAGCGGGTGATCGCGAAAGAGGGCGACACGGTGCGCATCGTGGACGGTCGCGTGTACGTCAACGAACTTCCGCTCCTCGACGATTACGTGCCTGCCGAATTCCGCAGCCACGACGACTACGGTCCGGAGGTCGTGAAGCAGGGCTACTACTTCGTGATGGGCGACCACCGGAACAACAGCTCCGACAGCCGGCACTGGGGGCCGGTCCCGAAGAAGTACATCGTGGGCAAGGTCAAGGTCCGCTGGTGGCCCATCCAGGACGCCAGAATTTTCTGATCGCAGGATCACGGTCCACGTCCGCGATCTAAATCTGCAAGATCTCGGGCCTGCGGATCGTGTCGTCCCGCTCCGAGCCGGTGGACACCAGCGCCGCGCGGACGCCGGAGACTTCCTCGAGCCGCGCGATGTAGCGACGAGCGGCCTCCGGCAGATCGTCGAAGCGGCGGACGCCTTTGGTCGGCGACGGCCAGCCGGGCATTGTTTCGTAGATGGGCTCGCACGTCGCGAGCTGCCCGATGTCGGACGGAAATTCGGTGAGGGTGCGGGAACCGCAGCGGTACGCGGTGCAGATGTCGATGCGGTCGAGTCCATCGAGCACATCCAGCTTGGTGAGCGCCAGCGCGTCGAGGCCGTTGATGCGCGCGCCGTATCGCACCGCGACGGCGTCGTACCAGCCGCAGCGCCGCGGGCGCCCCGTCACGGCGCCGTATTCGTTCCCGCTGTCCCGCAGACGGTTTCCTATCTCCCCCAGGAGCTCGGTCGGCAGCGGCCCCTCGCCGACGCGCGTCGTGTAGGCCTTCACCACGCCCATCACGGCGCCGATGGCGCGCGGCCCCACCCCGAGCCCGGTGCAGACGCCGCCGATGGTGGCATTCGATGAGGTGACGTACGGGTAGGTGCCGTGGTCGACATCGAGCAGCGTGCCCTGCGCCCCTTCGAAGAGAATCGACTGGCCCGCGCGCATGGCCCCGGCCAGCATCAGCGAGACGTCGCGCACCCACGGGCGCAGCCACTCGCCGTACACCAGTAATTGATCGAACACGGCGCGCCAGTCCATGGTGCTGTCCTGGACCAGGCGATTGCGCGCCGTCACGTTGTCACGGATGTTTTGCTCGAGGCCCACGGGGTCCATCAGATCGCAGACCCGGATGCCGCGGCGCGCGATCTTGTCTTCGTACGCCGGGCCGATGCCGCGGGAGGTCGTCCCGATCTTCCGCTCGCCCCGCCGCGCCTCCGACAGCAGGTCGAGATCGCGGTGATACGGCAGGATCAGGTGCGCCTTGTCGCTGATGACGAGGCGGCTAGCCGCGTCGATGCCATTCTTCGTCAGCTCGTCTACCTCGGCAAAGAGCGCCGCCAAGTCGACGACGAGACCGTTGCCGATGACGCAGGTGATCCCGGCACGAAGGATGCCTGACGGAATCAAGCGGAGAACAAACTTTGTTCCGTTGACGTACACGGTGTGTCCGGCGTTGTGCCCGCCCTGATACCGCGCGACGATTGAGAAATGTGGCGTGAGGAGATCGACGATTTTGCCCTTCCCTTCGTCGCCCCACTGCGCGCCGAGCACCGCCAGGTTCATATCGGACTAAGATTCTACCCGTAAATGCATTTTTCCGTGGCCGATGTCGCAGATGCCACGCGAGTCAAGAACAAAATATTTTATTTTCAGTTTGACAACGCGCGCGTCGCTTCTTAATGTCTTACTTTCCTCTTCACGTCATCGCTCACGTTGAGGCACACGCATGTTGACCACTCGCAGCGCCCTGACGCGCCGCATCGTTGCCGCACTCGACGCGTCGCCGTCCCGGATTCCAGTGCTCGTGGGCGGATGCGGCAGCGGCCGCACCACGCTTCTACAGCAGCTTCGCGATCGACTCGGCCGGACCTCGGCGCAGCACATTGACATCGAACGCACGGCGGCGACGCCCGAACGGTTTCTGCGCGCCGTGGCGGCCACCGCGCCCTTTCCGCTGAGCGAAGGCGCGCCGGCGGGCGCGCGCGGCGCCTTCGATGCGACGCTGGCGTTTTTCGCGCGCGCGCGGACCTCGGCCGGCGAGCCAGCGACGTTTCTTCTCGACGAATTCCTCGAGTTGCGGACGTTCGAAAGCTTCCCCGGACTGCGCCGCGTGCTTCACGAGTTCGTGGACAGCCTGGCGTCGAGCGGCAACCGGTTCGTGCTAACCAGCCGGTACGCGGCCCGGACGATACGGCTGCTGCGCGATGGGTCGTCGCGCTTCGAAGTCATCCATGTGCCGGCACTGACGGCCGAAGACACCCTCGATATTCTGGGCCCCCTGCCGGTGCCGGAGATGCAGGACGGCGACTTTGTCGTACACACGGTGCAGGCCCTCACCGACGGCCGGCCCGCCTACGTACGGGCGCTCGCCGAGAAGTTGGCGGCGATGCGGGAGCACGGGGGCGGCAGCCCGGGCGGGCACGGCGTCGATGATCCGATCGGCGCGCTCGCGGCGCTGCTGGCGCCAGGCGGCCGGCTGGCGCTGCAGTGCGGCTTCTGCTACGAGCTGCGGTTGCGCCGCGCGCGCGGCTACGGCGCATTGAAGGCGATTCTCGAAATCCTCGCGGAGGAAGAAGGGTTGACGCTGACGGAGATCTCCCGCCGCCTGCAGCGCACGCCGGGGTCGACCAAGGATTATCTGTCGTGGCTCGAGGACGTGGATCTCGTGACGTCTCGGCAGAAACGCTACAGCTACACTGATCCGCTGCTGCGTGTCTGGGTGCGGCTGCACTGCCGCGCGTCCGCGCCGAGCGAGGACGATCTCGCGCGCGAAGTCCATCGCTACGCGCTGCCGCGCCTGCCGCAGCAACAGCGCGAACCGGCGCTCGCGATGGTGTCAGCCGGCGGCGGCCCTCCAGAAGAGGACCGCAAGGCCTGGGGAATTATCGAGATCGACTGAATCGTCGATCTACGATTGCAGCTTCTCGAGCGCGAGTCTCGCCGCCTCCTGCTCCGCTTCCTTCTTGCTCGTCCCGGTCGCGTCGGCCAGCGGCTCGCCGTTCACTACCACTTCAGCCTGAAACAGCTTGCGGTGATCGGGACCGAGGGTGCCGACCAGCCGGTACTCGGGCAGCGGCTCGTTTCGCGACTGCACCAGCTCCTGCAGCGCCGACTTGTAGTCCTGTCCACCCGCGCCGGCGCGCCGGGCTTCGTCGACGAGCGCCGCACATTCGCGGGCGACAAACGCCCGCGCGTGCTCGATGCCGCCATCAAGATAAATCGCCGCGATGAGCGCTTCGTAACTGTCCGCGAGGAGCGCCGGCTTCTGGCGGCCGCCCGTCTTTTCCTCGCCCCGGCCGAGCAGTAGGTGCTCACCGAGTCTCAGGCTCTCGGCCAGCCGCGCGAGGGCAGAGGTGGACACCAGCGCGGCCTTCATCTTCGATTTCTGCCCCTCGTCGTGCTCGGGAAACTCGTTGAACAACAGGTCGGCGATGAGGAACCCGAGCACGGCGTCGCCCAGGAATTCGAGAGACTCGTTGTCGCGGACGCCGCCGCTGACGTCCTCATTCGCGCGCGAGGTGTGGGTCATGGCGTGCTCGAGCAGGCCCCGGTCGCGAAAGCGGTAGCCAATCGTCTGCTGCAGCGTCTCGAATTCGTCGCGCAGCCGGACAACCTGACCGGCCTGACCGGCCTGGCCGGCCTGGCCGCTCCCGAGCTCCGTGCGGTGCGTCTCGATGATGCGCCGCGCCTCGTCGGCGTCTTCGGCGTGAACCGCGATGCCAATCTCGCCGAGCGTGTTGACCACCATCGGGAACAGCGATTGCGGCAGGTGGGACGCAACGACCGACGGCACGCCATGCGCCTCGAGAAGCCCACGCACGACGCTCGCCTCGACGTCGGACCGCGTGCGGAAGACGGTAACCAAGTCAGTCACAGGCCAGGACAGCTTCGCGATAGTAACAGATGGTGTTATCGTACCGGGTCTGTGAAGCTCAATGCGAAGCTCAATTAAGGACGCGCGCTTCGCCACCCTCTGCCTGCACGCCGGTCAGGAACCGGATCCGTCCACCGGCGCCATCGTCACGCCGATCTATCAGACGTCGACCTACGTGCAGGACGAGCTCGGCGTGCACAAGGGCTACGAGTACGCGCGCACTCAGAATCCGACGCGCTTCGCGCTCGAGCGCAACATCGCGGCGATCGAAGGCGGGACGGCGGGGTTCGCGTTTGCGTCGGGGATGGCGGCGATTGGCGCCATCGCCACGCTGCTCAAGGCCGGCGACCATGCCATCGTCTCGAAGAATACGTACGGCGGCACGTTCCGGTTCTTCGACAAGGTACTGACACGCGTGGCCATTGCCTTCTCGTGGGTCGACACCGCCAATCTCGACGAGGTCGAACGGGAAATCACCTCCACGACGCGCATGCTGTTCGTGGAGACGCCGACGAATCCCATCATGCGGCTGACCGATCTAGCCGCCGCCGCCGCGCTCGCCCGCCGCCACAACCTGCGGCTCGTCGTCGACAACACATTCGCCACTCCGTGCATCCACCGGCCAATCGAATTCGGCGCCGATCTGGTCGTGCACAGCACGACCAAGTATCTCAACGGCCACAGCGACAGCGTCGGCGGCGTGGTCGTAGCGACGCGGGACGATGACATCGAGTGGTTGAGGTTCGTGCAGAACGCCGAGGGCGCGATCCTGGGTCCTTTCGATGCCTGGTTGGTGCTGCGCGGGACGAAAACGCTGGCGCTCAGGATGGAGAGGCACAACGCGAATGGTCTGGCTGTGGCGCAGTATCTGGAGGCGCACCCGAAGGTCACCCAGGTGCACTATCCGGGCCTGCCATCGCACCCCCAGCACGCGCTCGCCAGAAGACAGATGCGCGGATTCGGCGGCATGATCGCGTTCGACCTCGGATCGCTCGAGGCCGCGCGGCGGCTGCTCAACTCGGTGCGCCTGTGCGCGCTGGCCGAGAGCCTCGGAGGAGTTGAGACGCTGATCTCGCACCCTGCCACCATGACGCACGCGTCGGTGCCCGCCGATCGCCGCGCCGCCCTCGGCATCACGGACGGTCTGGTTCGCATCTCGGTGGGGATCGAAGACATCGACGACCTGAAGGCCGATCTCGCGCAAGCGCTCGCCAACGTGTGACACTTCTGTGATCGACTTCATCCTCGACTTCATTCTCAATATCGATCAGCATCTGCTCGAGTTCGTCGGCACCTACGGGTCGTGGGTGTACGGCATCTTGTTCGCGATCGTCTTCGCGGAAACCGGGATCATCGTGACCCCTTTCCTTCCCGGGGACTCACTCTTGTTCGCCACCGGCGCGTTGTGCGCCGCTGGCGCCCTCGACGCCCCGACCGCGGCGGCCGTGCTGATTCTTGCGGCGTTCGCGGGCGACTCCGTTAACTACAGCATCGGCCGTTTCGTTGGTCCGCGTGTGTTCAGCGCGAGCGACGGATCGGGCCGCCTGCATCGCCTGCTCAACCGCCGGCATCTGGAGCAGGCGCACGCGTTTTTCGAGCGTTACGGCGGCAAGGCGGTGGTGCTCGGGCGCTTCGTCCCGATTGTGCGGACCTTCGTGCCGTTTGTGGCCGGCGCGGGACACATGACGTATGGGACGTTCGTCTTTTACAACTTCACCGGCGCGGTGGTGTGGGTCGGCGTGGCCCTAGGCGCGGGACTCTTTTTTGGCAACGTCCCATTCGTGAAACAGAATTTCTCGCTGGTGACGATTGGGATTGTGATCGTGTCACTGCTCCCGGTGGCGTTCGAGTATCTCGCGCACCGTCGACGGTCCGCCTGAGGGCGGACTGCGTCACTCAACGGGGTCGCGTCTCATCGACCACCCATTTCAGGTACTCGTCGCTGCCATCTTCAACCGTCAGCACCAGAAACTCCGGCAGTTCGTATGAGTGGAGCTCGCGGAGCCGCGCCCGTAACGCGGTCACCCGCTCCCGCGTGGTCTTGATCACGACCTGCCGTTCGGCGGCACGCTCCACGACGCCCTTCCATCGATAGAACGACATCATCGCGCCATGGATGTTGACGCACGCGGCCAGGCGCTCGTCGATGAGCGCACGGGCCCACTCCTCCACGCGGACGTCGTCGGGCGCCGTCGTCAGCACGATGACGATGTCAGTCGCAGCCATGCTCAACCGTTCTCGGCTCTTGTACTTTGTCGCGCGTTGCTGTATTGTGTTCCTGGCGTGGCGACGCGCGAAATCGGACTCCCATCCAAACGCAAGACGAAGACGACGGCACGGCCGGGGCGTAACCGCCGCATCGTGCAGTGGCTGGTCCTGTTCGTGGCATCGGTATTTGTGGTCGACGGCCTGGTCGGCGACCGCGGGTTGCTCGCCATGTTCCGGGCGCGGCGTGAATATGATACCGCCGCCGCCGCGCTGGCGGGGCAGCGGGCGGAAAACGCGCGTCTTCGCGAAGAAGCGCGGCGCCTGCGTGAGGATCCGGATGCCATCGAGGAGGTCGCGCGGCGAGAACTGGGGCTCATCAGGCCAGGCGAAAAGGTCTTCATCATCAAGGACGCCCCGCCTAAAATGCCAGCGCGAGGCCCGCGCTAGCACGCCAGAAATCCAGCTTCTGTCCCTTGAAGATCAGGAGGTTGACGTCCTGCAGCGTGTGGAAGTGACGGAGATCTCCCCGAATGCCGACGTGGCTCCCGAACATGGCGGTCACGCCGCCTACGACATACGGCCGGACGGGCCCGATGCCGGCGCCGATGAGTACATTGCTCATCGCCGAGAAGGCCGAATTGGCGGCGCCTGGCGTGTCGCCGAAGAAGTTCTTCGCGTAGCTGATCTCTTCTTCGAAGCCGAAGACCGTGCCCATCGTTCCGAACGACACGCCGAGGTTCGTTCGCTTCTCCTTGCAGTTAGTCAGGCTGACACAGTTGCTGCCGGAATCGCCACCAAATTGAACCCGACAAACGGGACGATGAATCCCTCCGCCCGGACGGGCGGCGACGTCAGGGCGAGCAGCAGCGAGGCGACGGCGAACTGTCGAAGCAAGCGCACCGGTTTCTCCCTTAGTGATTATCGCCTCTTACTAGAATCAACGTGCAGATGATCCGGCGTTTGAAGATGCTCATCACGGCGGTGATTGGTTTCACGATGATCACGATAGGCGTAGCGCTGCTCATTTTACCGGGACCAGGCCTCATCGTCATTGGCCTTGGTCTGCTGATTCTTTCGGCGGAATTCGTGTGGGCGAAACGGGCGCTCGATCGCATGAAAGACGAGGCGCGGCACGTCCGCGACCAGTGGCGATCGTGAGTGGAAGATGGCTCGCATGTGTCACGTGCCTGTCGCACAGGTCCGCGACACGTTGTCGTGCTCCAGGCTGATCTCGCGCGGTGCCTGGTGTAGGTGCCGGGTACCACGTGCCGTGCTGGGTGCGCGAGGCGCCGTGCTGGGCGCTTCCTGCCGTGACGCAGTACCACTTTTGGCGGGGCCCAGGCACCCAGGCCACCGCCGTGACATCAGGCATCGGGCACCCGCACTGGCCTACGTATGCACGCCGGGCGCCTCGTGGCCCGTGCGCTCGACGTACTCGACGTAGGAGCCCGGATACAGATGCGGCTGCGCCTCGGTTCCGCTCTCGCCGCCGAGTTCGAGGACTCGATTGCTGAGGCCTCGAAGAAACGCGCGATCGTGCGACACAAACAACATCGTCTCGTCGAATTGCCTGAGCGAGTGGAGCAGCATCTCCCTCGTTTCGAGATCGAGGTGATTGGTCGGTTCGTCGAGCACTAGGAAATTGGGCGGGTCGAGCAGCATGCGCGCCAGCACGAGGCGGGTCTTCTCGCCGCCCGACAACGCGCGAATTTTCTTGTCGACGTCGTCGCCTGAGAACTGAAACGCCCCGGCGAGGTTCCGCAGCGCGCCGATTGATTCGTGCGGAAAGTCGGCGCGGAGCTGCTCTGCGACGGTCAGACTCGGATCGAGCAGATCGAGCGACTGCTGGGCGAAGTAGCCCATCCTGACGCTCGCGCCGACCCGCACGCTTCCGCTGTCTGGCGCCACCTGCCCCGCCACCATCTTCAGCAAGGTCGATTTGCCGGCTCCGTTCTTCCCCATCACGCACCAGCGCTCGCCGCGGCGGATCGTCAGGTTGAGGCCGTCGTGAACAACGCGTCGGCCGTAGCGTTTTGTGATGCCCTCGAGCACCGCCACCTGCTCACCCGACCGCGGCGGCGTCCGGAAATCGAACGCCACGACCTGGCGTTTCTTTGGCAGCTCGATCTTCTCGATTTTCTCAAGCGCCTTGACGCGGCTCTGGACCTGCGCGGCTTTGGCGGCATGGGCGGCGAAACGCTCGATGAACCGCTGCTCCTTCGCCAGCATCGCCTGCTGCCGCGCGTAGGCGGCTTCGCGGTTCGCATCGCGGATTGCCCGCTCGCGCTCGTAGAAGTCGTAGTTCCCTGAGTACATCGTGATTTCGCCGCCGTCGATCTCGGCCACCTTCGTCACGATGCGGTTCATGAATTCGCGATCGTGTGACGTCATGAGCAGCGCGCCAGACCGCGACGCGAGAAAACTTTCGAGCCAGATGATCGACTCGATGTCGAGATGGTTCGTCGGCTCGTCCATCAGCAGTACGTCGGGCCGGCCGAGCAGGACGCGCGCCATGGCCACGCGCATCTTCCACCCGCCCGACAATGCCCCGACATCGCCCTCGATCCGCTCGTCGTCGAATCCGAGGCCGTGCAGCACTTCGCGCGCCTTCGCCTCGAGCGCGTAGCCGCCGAGGTGCTCGTATTCCTCCTGCACTTCGCCGAACCGCGCGAGGACGGCGTCCATGTCGCCAGCCTGCTCGGGATCGCCCATCGCGTGATTGAGCTGCTCGAGCTCGTGGTGCAGATCGCCGACGCGGCCGCTGCCGGCCGTCACCTCGTCGAGCACCGAGCGCCCCGTCATTTCCTCGACGTCCTGGCGAAAATAGCCGACGCTCACTTTTTTCGGGACCGCCACCTCGCCTTCGTCGGGCACTTCCTCGCCGGTGATCATCCGGAAGATGGTCGTCTTGCCCGAACCGTTCGGACCGACGAGGCCGACTGTTTCACCCGGATTCAGCTGGAAGGAGGCGTCGACGAACAGAATCTGCCGGCCGTACTGCTTGCTGATGTGGGTCAACGAAATCATGCGAAAGTCATCCGCGCTTCTTGACCAGCTTCGCCAGCGCGGCGAGCTCCTTCAAATACTCTCGGATCGGCCGCGCGGGCGTGCCCCAGAAGACGACGCCTTTGCCGCGAATCACCTTGCGGCTCGGCACGCCGCACTGCGCGCCGAGGATCGCGCCCTCTTCAATCCGGACGTGATCGGCGATGCCGACCTGGCCCGCCACCACGACGTTCTGCTCGATCACGGAACTGCCGGCAATGCCCGTCTGCGCGGAGATGACCACGTTACGCCCGATCTGCACGTTGTGGCCCACGTGCACCAGGTTGTCGAGCTTGGCGCCGGCCGCGATCACCGTCGCGTCGAGGGCCGCGCGGTCGATCGCGCAGTTGGCCCCGATCTCCACATCGTCGCCAATCTCAAGGCGGCCGACCTGCGGAAACTTGTGATACGCGCCGGTCTGCTCATCCTTGGCGAAGCCAAAGCCGTCGCTGCCGAGGACGGCGCCGGCGTGCACGATGACGCGGTGGCCCAGCGTCGTCTTCGAATACACGATCACGCGGGCAATCAGCGTGCAATCCTCGCCGATCTCGACGTCATCGAACAGCATGCACCCCGGTCCGATGCGCGTCCGCGCGCCAATCCGGACATTTCTGCCGACGACCGCGTAAGGGTCAATCGAAACCTCGGCGCCGATCGTCGCGCTCGGATCGACCACGGCGGTGGCGTGGACGCTGCCTGGCTCGCGGCCGGATTCGGCGATGAAGGCGACGGCTCTGGCGAACGCGAGGCGTGGAGCGTTGACGATGATGAGCGTCGTCTCGAGCCCTGGGACGCCATCGGCGGCAAACTCGCCAGCGAGGACGGCTCCGGCGCGGCACTGTGCTGCCCGATCGAGATATTTTCTGTCTTCGATGAACGAGAGATCCGTCGGTCCGGCGGCTGAAAGTGATGCGGCAGCCGTAATGTCCCGCGCGGGATTGCCGATCAGGCGGGCTGAGAGGAAATCAGCGATCTGTTGTGCACGCATGCAGCTGGATTAGGGACTTTCATGCGAAAGGCCGGCTTGCGCCGGCCCTTCGACAGCACGCCGTGCCAATCACGAGTCGCTCAGTAGCTGAAGGTCCCGAAGAAGGCCGACTTCTTGTTCGGATCGCTCCACTTCGTGCCGAGCGCGGATCCGTTGAACATGTGCCGGTTCGTGGTGCCGAGCGTGGCGTTGCTGACCGACGAGAGCGGGTTGAACCACTGCATGCCGCCGCAGCTCGCATCATGCTCCATGTGCTTGTTGACGTCGAGCGCCACCTGTCCGGCCGACACGCGGATCTCGTCGATATCCTCGGTGAACTGGATTGGCGCCGGCGTGACCTGGACCACGTGGCCGACGATGCCCCGCGACAGCTCGTGCGCCATCGCGACAAGCGCCGCCTGCTGCGCCGGACTCGCGCGCTCGTCCACGTACACCGCAGCCTTGGTCGTTGGCTTCGTGCCGCCGATCTCCTGGATGCCCAGGTTCTGGTCTCCGGCGACAGCCGCGACGATCGAGAGGTTGTCGAGCGACACGCCGTTGAAGCTGCCGCGATCGACTTTCCAGGCCAGTACGGCCTGCCGGCCCGCGGTGCCTGCCTCACTGTTCATCACGCAGCCGCCGGCGAACACCTCAGCCGTGCGCGCTTCCGCATAAGTGCCGGTCACCGAGCCGTTGCCGCCGGCTAGCAGCGGGACGGCGGCCAGCCCGACCAAGGCTGCAAGCAGCGTCACTTGTTTCATAAACACCTCAGCGAATAGTGTAACACTAGGAGACCTCAGTGCCTGCAGCACCCCCGCCCCTGCACGCAGCAGTCCGGCCGGACCGGCTGCCCGTCCGGGCCGAAGGCGCTCGACGTTTCCGAGCACCAGTACGAAGCGGTGTCGTAGGGGTCGTAGAACCGGAGCGCCATCGGGTTCGGCACCGACATGACGTACATCGCCTTGTGCCGGATGTGCTCACAGTGGACGCCGTGGACGACAGTCGGTGAATCTGGATGGTGCATGGCGTTGTCCTCGTTAGACCGTTTTGATGCCTGCCGCCTGCAGCAGGGCCCGCTTTACGGCGGTTTTCGTGATCCGCACCTTGTAGGCGTTTCCGCTGAGCGGGCGGGCGGCCCGCACGGCGGCCTCGGCGGCTGCCGTCGCCGTTTGCTCGTTGAGCGGCTGGCCCACCAGCGCGCGCTCGGCATCGTCCGACCGCCAGGGGACCGGGGCAACCGCACCGAGGATGACGCGTGCAGATTCGACGGTACTGCCGTTCATCGCCAGAACCACGGTGGCGAACGCCATCGGCCAGTCCCGGGATTCCTTGAAGCGCACCTCATAGTGCCCGCTCTTCACGTTGCCCGGCGCCGGCAGGATCACGTGCGTCAACAACTCGTCGGCGGCCAGCACGTTCTCCTTCAGCACGGTCTGAATGGTCGGCAGCGTGAAGTACTCAGCCGCGGGCACCTCGCGCTCGCCAGAGGGCCCGACGATACGGAACTTCGCGGCGTAGGCGACAAACGGCACCGCCAGGCTCGACGGGTGCACGATCTTGCTGATGCCCTCGCTGGCGAAGATTGAGTGGTACTGGTTCTCGCCGTCGGCCGCGAAGCAGCGGTTGCCGCCCTTCTTCAAGCAGACGAACTCCTCCTGCCGGAAGTACCAGCAGCGCGGACGCTGGTTGAGATTGCCGCCCACCGTGCCCTGGTGCCGGATCTGCGGTGAGCCGACCTTGCTGGCGGCCATGGCCACGGCAGGATAGAGCGTGGCGACCTGGGCGTTCTCGGCCACCTCCACGAGCTTCGTCGCCGCCCCGATGCTGAGGCTGCCGTCCGGCAAGGCGGCGATGCGAGCGTCGAGCGCGTTCTTGACGTTGACGAGGCGATCCGGCTGGTCCAGGTAATCCTTCATCCGCGCCAGCAGGTCCTGGCCGCCTGCGAGCGGCCGCGCGATGCCGCCGGCCTTCAGCGCGGCGATCGCGTCCTTCTCGTTCGTGGGGTTGACGTAAGCGAAGGCCTTCATGGCGTCCTCCCTCCCGTGTTGGTCTGGCCGAGCGCGGCGAGCACCCGATGCGGGTGCAGCGGCAGGCTTCGAATCGTGGCACCCGTCGCGTTCCGCACCGCGAGGGCGATGGCCGAGGCCGTCGGCACGGTCGGCGGCTCACCGATGCCGATGATCCCCCGCTCGGGTTGACTCATCAGCATCACGTCGATCTTCGGGATGTCGGTCATGCTGGCAAGCAGGTAGTGCTCCATGTTGGGGTTCACCATCTTCCCGGTGTCCCGGTCGAGCAGGCGCTCTTCGAACAGCGCGAAGTTGATCGAGCCGATGATGCCGCCGTACATCTGGCTCTCCGCGGTGAGCTTGTCGATGACCAGCCCGCAGTCCTGCAGGGCGAGCACGCGCAGGACCTTGACGATGCCGGTCTCGATGTCGACCTGCACCTCGGCGAACTGCACGCCGCTCGAGTTGACGCCCGAGAGCCCGGGCTCCCACGCCGCGTCGACCGATATCGGCTCGGTGCCGAGCAGCTTGCACGCGTTCTTCCACGGCATCGACTTCGAGGTATTGCCCTTCACCTGAATCTCGCCGTTGATCGCCACGAGCGCGTCCGGCTCGACACCGAGCGCCGGGGCGACTTTTGCGAAGAGCATGTCGCGGGCCCGTCCGGCGGCGATGCGAATCGCGGGGCCAACGCCAGCCGTCGCCGTGCTGCCGCCCGAGACGCCGGCAAACGGCAGGTTCGTGTCGCCGATCTCGCCCTTGACGAAGTCCATCGGAATGCCGAGCGTCTCAGCCGCGATCATCGGGACGATGGTGCGCGTGCCGGTACCGAGGTCCTGGGTGCCGCACTTCACCACCACGGATCCGTCGGACAGGATGTCCACGTGCGCGTTGCCCGCGCGGCCGCCGCCGCCCCACTGGTTCGCCGATAAACCCATGCCCGTCTTGATCGGTCCGGGTGTCGGGTCGCCGGTCGGATGGCGTTTGTCCCATCCAAACCGCTGCGCGCCCATGCGGTAGTAGTCCGCCCACATCGCGTCTGGCGCCCTCGGCGGCAGGTTCTTCAGGCGGAACTCGAGCGGGTCCATCTTCACGAGGTCGGCGAGCTCGTCCATCAGGGTCTCGGTGGCGAAGCACCCCTGTGGATGGCCCGGCGCCCGCATCGGCCGCTGGTTGCACGCGTTGATGAAGACGTCGGTATGCGTCCGGCGCCGGTTGGGGAACTGGTAGATATAGGGTAGGGGGAACCGTGCGCCCTGTCCCGAACCACCGGTGCCCCATGTTTTCGCGTCGAACGCCGTGAGTTTACCGTCGGCCGCCACGCCCGCGCGAATCTGCGAGAACGCCGAGGGCCGGTTCCCGCTGTCGAGGTGCTCCTCCTTGCGGTCGAGCATCAGCTTGACCGGCGCACCGGTCTCCTTGGCCAGGCGCGCGGGGATCACGATCGACGCGTCGGCCGCCACCTTGGAACCAAAGCCGCCGCCCATGTGCTCGCAGATAACCCGAATGTCGGCTTCGGGCACCTTCAACGCCTGGGCGAGCTGCTGGCGCGTGGCGTGGACGCCCTGGGTAGACACCCAGGCGGTCAGCTTGTCGCCGCTCCACTCGCAGACGGCTCCGTGGCTCTCGAGGCAGACGTGGGTGATGACCTGCGTCGAGTAGGTGGCCTCGACCACGTGCGCCGCCGCCTTGAAACCGACGTCGAGATCGCCAAACTCCTGCATTTGTCCGGCGCGCGTGTTGCCGGAGGCAAACACCTGCGGCGCATCGGGCGCCATCGCCCGCTCTTCCCGGGCGAAGTGCCGGAGGACTTCGTACTGCACGCGGACGAGACGCGCGGCGTCGTGCGCGCGCTCCTCGGTATCGGCCGCGACGGCGGCGACCACGTCGCCCTGATACATCACTTCGCCGCCGGGATCTTTCCAGATCAGCACCCCCTTCACGCCGGGCGCGGCCTGCGCGGCCGAGAAATCGATCGACAGCACCTTCGCGTGCGCGTGCGGCGACCGGATCGCCCTGGCGTAAAGCATGCCCGGCCGGTTGATGTCGAATGTGTACCGAGCCGTGCCCGACACCTTCCCGGGGCCGTCGATGCGCTTGACCGATGTGCCGAGCAGCGTCGATTTCTCGGGCGGCTTCGCCCACGCGTACTTTCTGGCGTTCTCGGTCGGGCCCTGCGCCGCCGGCGAGGTCGGCATCCGCGGCGGCGGCTGCTGCTGCTTAGCCACGGGTCACCTCGCTTTCGAGCAGTTCGGACAACGTGGGGACAGCCGAGTCGATGGCCGCGGAGCGAGCGCCGCGCCCGGCCTTCATCGCCGCCTCGAGTACCCGGTTGAACGTGCCGCAGCGGCAGACGTTGCCGTCTAATTCGCGTTTGGCCTGGTCCTCGGTCGGGTTCGGGAATCTCTCGAGCAGCGCGACAGTGGCCATGACAAAGCCTGGCGTGCAGAAACCGCACATCAGGGCATCGGCATCGCAGAAGGCCTGCTGGACGGGATGCAGTGCGCTGCCCTTGGCGAGGCCGTCGACGGTGCGGATCTGCTTGCCCTGCACCTCGAGAGCCAGCGTCGAGCAGGAGTACACCGTGCGGCCGTCCACGATCATCGTGCAGGCGCCACACGTCCCGCGATCGCAGACGCGCTTGCTGCCCGTCAGGGCGGTGCGCATCCGTACGGCGTCGAGCAGCGTCACGCGCGGCTCGAGCGTCAGGGTGTGCGTCCTCCCGTTAATCGTCAGTCGAACGGGAACTTCGCCTGGTCCAACGACCGCCGGGCCGCCGCCCTGTGCTTCGGCTTCCCTGGCCGTGAGCACCCCAGTGGCCAACGAGCCGGCGCCGACGGTCTTGAAGAAGTCGCGGCGGGAAACCGAGCCCTTATGGTCATCCTTATGCGCCATGCGGATCCTCAAAGGAAAGAGGGTTGAACGAACGGCCCATACTACTACCACCCGGTAGTTTAGTCATAGAATCATGGCTCGCAAGATGCCGATGCGCGCCTTTCTCACCTCGACTGTCACGGCCCTGGTGCTGGCGGTTTCGGCGGAGACCAGGCAGGGCGGCGGAGGCGGCCCGGAGCTCCTCCAGACGCTCGACCAGATCGGCTCTCGCGTGGAGGATTACTATTCGCGCGCGCGGAGCATCATCGCGATCGAAACCGTCCGCGTCCAGCGGCAGCGGCGGGACATGACGACCGACGGCCACGTCCGTCGTCTCGTGTACGAGCTGCACATCGAATGGACTCCCCCGTCCGGCGCCGCGGAGTCGGCGGAGGCGAAGATCGTGCGCGAACTGATGAGCGTGGACGGCCGCCCGCCGAAGAAGGGCGACGATGACGCCTGCATGGACCCGGCGCCGGTGTCGCCCGAGCCGATGATGATGCTGCTGCCGGGAAAGCGCGGCGAATATACGTTCGCGATGGCCGGCCTCGGCAGGACCGACGGCCGCCCGGCGTTGATGGTCGGCTACAAATCGCGCGTGAAAGGGAAGGCGGAGGTCACGTGGAAGGACGCCTGCGTCTCGGTGTCGTTGCCGGGTTGGTCGCGGGGGCGGGTCTGGGTGGATCCTTCGACCTACGACGTGCTGCGTCTCGACGAGCAACTGGTTGGCATGTTCGAGTTCCGCGTGCCGCGCGACAGGAGCTTCGCCGGTGGTCCGCGGACGCTGGTGATCGAACGAGCCGACTCGACCATCCGTTATCAGGCCGTGACGTTTCACGACCCGGAAGAGTCCGTGATGGTTCCGCGGTCGATTGAAACGACCACGGTGTGGAGAAACACGCCGGTCCCGCGCGTGAGGGTCACCCAGGCCTTTTCGAACTACCGGCGATTCATCGGGGATTCGAGGATCGTGCCGAACGTGCGGTGAAGCGCCGCTGCTCTACCGTTCTGGGCACGTGGTATGTCTTTCGAGAGGTGTCAGATGCGTCATCGATGTTTCGCTTCGACCGCGGCACCTAGGTTGCGTTAACGCGTCGTCCTCCTGCTTCCGAATGCCTGCCGCGAACCAGGCCCCGCCCAGATTGCGGATAAGTAGCGCGGCGCTGGCGCAATCAGATGGCGGCGGATCGACCTTAGTCCAGGCGAATAGTGCGGCCTAAAGCCATGCAGGAACTTCGACGGCGGACGATAGACAATATTGTGCCCAGGGGGGGGTATACTGCCACCAGCAGCAGTGGCCGAGTGAAGAGAGACGCGAAGAATCAAGCCGGATCGAAACGACGGACGGCGCGGCGATCCTCCAGACTGCTGACGTGGATCGCGGTGGCAGGAGCGGTGACTCTGGTCGTCTACGGCGTCTCCCAGATGTCGAGCATCGCCTACAGCGACCAAGACATCCTCGTGGTCAATTTCTCGGACCTCAGCTCGAAGGAGAAACGAACGGCGCTCGAGGCGGCCAACACCGCCCGCTGTAACTGCGGCTGCGGCATGACGCTGGCCCAATGCGTCTCCACCGACAGCACGTGCCCGGTGCGCGACGGCAACATCGATCGGATCAAAGGCATGGTCGCGCAGGCGCGCACGCCCTAGTACTTACTTCTACAGTTCGACGTTAATACGTAGACTGGCGGCATGGGCCGTCCAGCCACGGCGATTGTGTTGACGCCAGAAGATCGCGCCACGTTGACTCAGCGTCTGCGCGCGCCCACCAGCGAGCAGCGCGTGGTCGTGCGCGCGCGCATCGTGCTGGCTGCCGCCGCCGGGCAGTCGACCGACGGCATCGCTGAGCAGTTGGCCCGGCGCCCGTGAGCAAGTGGCGGCGCCGGTTTGCGACGCAGGGCGTGGCCGGCCTGGCCGATGCGCCGCGCCCTGGCCCCAGCCGCCGCTACGACACCGCGAGCGAGCGACGGATTTTGAAGCAGTTGGATGCGCCGCCGCCGGAGGGCCATGCGACGTGGACGGGGGCGATGGTGGCGACCGCGTTAGGTGAGGTCTCGCCTGACGAAGTGTGGCGCGTGCTGCGCCGCCATGGCATTCACTTGCGTCGTCGCCGATCCTGGTGCATCAGCACCGACCCGGAATTTGCGCCCAAGGCCGCCGACATCGTCGGCTTATATCTCGCGCCGCCCGCCAATGCGGTCGTGATCTCGGTCGACGAGAAACCGCACATTCAAGCCCTGGAACGCGCCCAAGGCTACCTGCGGCTGCCGAACGGCACGGCGCTGCGCGGCTTCAGTCATGAGTACAAGCGCCACGGCACCAGTACGTTGTTCGCGGCACTGAATATCGCGACGGGGCAGCTCACGGCGGGGCACTACGCCCGGCGGCGCCGGCGCGAGTTCCTGGACTTCATGAACGACGTGGTCGCCGGGTACCCTGACCAGGAGTTGCATATCGTGTTGGACAACCTCAACACGCACAACCCGAAACACGACCGCTGGCTCGCGCGCCATCCCCGCGTGCATCTCCACTACACCCCCACGCGGGCCAGCTGGCTCAATCAAATCGAGTGCTGGTTCAGTATCCTCAGTCGGCGAGCCTTGCAGGGCGCAAGCGCGTGGTGCATTCCGTCGGGCTCAAGTATTGTTACGCCGATTTGCGCAGCTAAGTACTAGCCTGAATAATTCACGAAGGGGCCGATTTCGATAGACACACAAAAGCCTCCGCATGGTACAAAGCCGCGGAACCTGAGCGGGGGGTCCTGGACGGCCGGCCGATAAGCCTACGCCTCAGGCTTCGCCTTCAACTGAGCGTCGTGTTCCTTGATGAAAGCGCGAATCTCGTCGGCCATGGCCAGCACCTTCGACCACTGCTCCTTGTACAGCGTGACGGGAAACCGGCCGAGGCCATAAACCGACACGCCGCCCTTCTCGCTGACCTTGAGAGTGACGCTGCGGCCACGTTGACTCTTGAGGTGCTCATTTTCGGCTTTGAGCCGTTCCAGTTCGCTCTTCAGATCTTCTTCTGCCATCTTGGTTCCTCTTTCCGGGATCCTACTCCCAGTCCGCCAACGATTTTCACCACGGGCCAGCAGGCTGGCTACTGTCGTGTCTTGACGTTCGCGGCATCAAGGAGCTGGGTGAGGCGCTCCAGACGTTTGACAACCAGTTTGCTTTGGTTCTGGTCAATCGCGATGAGGAGCCGATGGCACTCATTCCTGACGGCCGTGGAAGTGGATGGATCGTCGATCAATCGGCTCACAAGCGATGTGAGATCGGTCGAAGTCGCGGCCGGCATTATTCTGGGGGACGGGCGGGCGCAACGAGCACGCGTCCATAGGCGTGTAGCAATCTTCGTCCCCCACGAAGGGCTTCATTTTCTTGAAGATCCTCATGAAGGCCGGTCATCACGTGTACCGTGTCTGCACTCGAATGCGGAAACTTGTAATCGCGACCAGCGAATCTCTGGAAGCGGCGTTCCGCTCGCGGCGCGCCTCAGGCGGCGCGTTCCGGCATCTGCAGGTCGGGCATCGGGTCCGTGATGAACATCCGCCGTACCACCATGCCCAGATACCGCGCCCAGCGATTGGATCGGGCGACGCGCGCACTGTCGGTGGCAATCCCCGTGTTCGCGTACATCTGCCGGTACAGTCTGGAGATCAGCACGAACGCCACGCGTCCCTTGATCGATTTCACCACGCGGGATCGCGCCCATACGTTGGGCCACCCGTAGAATTTATCCCACGCGCCCTGCGTCCCCGAGCGAATCTCTTCGAGCGACAGCGTCGGATGCATGGCATACAGCTTGGGCCGTCGGCGCAGCGGGATGAGCCAGTGCTGCGTGATGGAGACGCCGTCCACCTGTTTGGCGCGGTTCGTCTCGTCGCTCGCCCATTTTTCGAAGTCGACCGTGCCGGGGAACGGCGTGAGCAGGACGAATTGCGCAAACGTCAGGTCCGCTTCTTTGGCGAGCTCGACCGTCGCGTCGAAGGTATCGGCGCCGTCGCTCGGCAGCCCGAAGATGAACGACCCCAGGACGTGGATGTCGTGACGCCGGAATTCCTTGAGCCGCGCGATCAGCTCGTCGCCGGCGAAATTGAAGCCCTTGTACACATCCTTCAAGCCCTCGGGGGTAATCGACTCGACGCCGACGAGCGCTCCCCGGATGTGTCCGCGGCGCATGGCATCCAGGAACTCGGGATCCTCGGCCGCTTCCATGGTGATCTGCGTGTAGAACACCAGGTCGCCCGGCAGCTTTGCCAGCTGCGCCATCAGCTCGAACCGCTCGTCGCGGAGCGCCTGCAATTCCATCAGGCGTGACGGATCCTTGCGGCGGCGAGCCTGCGCGAGGTCGTCGAGCGTGACGGGATAGAAATTGTCGTCAGCGAGTGCGATGAACTTGAACCCCAGACGCCGGAGCTCGACGATTTCGCGCACCACGCGGTCGACGCCCCGCTGTCGCGGTTCCTGGCCGTCGGTTCGCCAGACGGAGCAGAACGAGCAATGCTTCGGGCAGCCTCGCACCGTCTGGACCGACGCCCACATGTAGCGGCCCTTCGGCAGTAAATCCCAGCGCGCCGATTCGAACTGCTCGCCGGAAATTTTGCCGCCTTGATACATCGGCTCCGGCCGCCCCGCCAGGCAGTCCTCGACGACTTGCTGCCAGACGATGTCGCCGTCGCCCTTGACGACGGCGTGTGCGGCGCCGTGCTCGCGCACTTCATCCGGAAACAACGTCGCATGAATGCCGCCGAAGACCACCCACGCGCCGCGCGCGCGCGCGAGCCGTCCGATCTCGTAGCCGCGCAGCGCGTTGCCCGTGTGGATGCCGATGCCAACCACGTCCCCTGGAGCAATGACCATCGGGTCGACCTGGTCCAGCGTTTCATCTACCAGATTCGGATCGCCCCAGCGGGAGCCCGTCGCAGCGGCCAGCACGTACAGCCACCGCGGCGTGATCACCGCCACGCCAAACGACAACTCACTCGGATTGATCAGATGGACTCGCGCGCTCACAGGCACCTCTCACTGATGGTCACACGGACGCGCGTCGCGCGAGGCCCACTGACCGGATCCGCGATCAGCTCGAAAAACACCGACGCCCCGACCTCCATGTCATTGTACCGGGCGCCTTCCAGATCGCGGCTGTGAAAAAACACGCGCTGTCCGTCGCTCGCGCGAATGACGCCGCACGAGCGGCCGCGTGATAACTCGGCGACCCGGCCTTTCGCCTTCGATCCTTGCACAGGCGGGATGTGCGGCAACTTCATCATGTCAACGAGCCCTCGGGTTGCGTGTCTTCGACGAGCGGGAGCGTCGGTGGCGCAGCGCCGACGGCCCCTGCCGCGACGCGGACGACTTTCCACTCCGCGACCTCCATCTGGGCCGTGGTGATGACTTTGTGCGCGCTCGCAACTCTGGGCGTGCATCCACGCATCAGTTGCGCGGCGCGAAGCCCCGACAAGACGACGAACTCGAATGCATTGAATCCCGGTGGACGTTGGACCACACAACCTTCTTTCCAGGGGTCTCTTGAACCGGGGACCCAAAACGTGTTCGTCGGAAAAGCGGGACGTACTCGGGCGACGGAAACCCTCCCCGATAGGCTTTTGTGAGGGCTTGGGGCCGTGATGGCCACAGGGCTCAGGAAAGCTGGACCCTCTAAGTATACGGTATGCGGCGGCGTCCTTGGCGAGAATGACGGGGACCGGCGCATGCCGGTCCCCGAACATCGGCGCGCTTACCAGCGGGGCTCGGATCGGCGGCGGTTCGAATCGCCCCCGCCGAAGCCACCGCTCGAAGCCGGCTTCGGGCGCGCCTCGTTGACGGTCAGGCTGCGGCCGCCCATCTGATGTTCATGCAACTGGGTGATGGCCGCCTGGGCCCCTTCGTCCGTGGCCATTTCGACGAACGCGAAGCCGCGCGCCCGGCCGGTGGCCATGTCCCGCATGACGCGGATCGATTCGACGTTGCCGGAGGCGGCAAACAGCTCTTGCAATTCCGCTTCGCCCGTTTCGTACGGAAGGTTTCCCACATATAACTTACGACTCATGAACCGACTCCTCTGTCGCCCTGCGACAAGCAGCGCCGCGGTGGCGGCGCCCGTGTTCCCAACGGCTCCGGATGGACCCGTGGATGGATTTCGTCTCGTGCTAGGCGGAACGTGAGGAGGAGCGAGTCAGGAAAGGCTCGTTACACCAACAGGCAGCACAGTACGCGGCTAGATCCGACAACCCCAATTGTAGCACGGATAGGGCGATCGACCCGGCACGCGTACAGCTAGCGAGCGATGTGACGGACAGGCACGCGTCATTCTTCCAGATTGAGGAGCTCGGGAAGCGAGGCGATCGCTTCTTCCCGGCTCGCAAACCATCGATCGGTTGGTGGAATGCGGAGCGTATCTCCCTCGATGAACTTCTCTGGTAGCCTGATCAACGCGAACTGATGGGTGACCGGATTCTCGTACAGTGCGTGTTTCACGCACCCTGACTATACACCTCGACGGCGACTCATGAAGGGATGCGTTGTGGAGGCAGGTCGCGGCATATACTACGGCGTCAACCGCGGCGTTCTGCGGTGAATGTGAGGGAGAACAAGCATATCGATTAGGCCCGTGAAGCGCATATTTCATGCAGAACCGCACGTCGAAGGCACGGGCGTCAAGCTGCAGCGAGCCTTCGGATTCGGCGACACGACCGAGTTCGATCCATTTCTGCTCTTCGACGATTTCCGCAGCGAGAACCCGGACGACTATCGCGCCGGCTTCCCGTGGCATCCGCATCGCGGCATCGAGACCATCACGTACGTCCTCGCCGGCCAGGTCGAACATGATGACAGCCTCGGCAAACGCGGCAATCTTGGCGCCGGCGACGTGCAATGGATGACCGCCGGAAGCGGCATCCTTCATCAGGAGATGCCCCGCGGCGACGCGCAGGGGCGGATGCACGGGTTCCAGCTCTGGGCGAACCTGCCCTCGTCGCTCAAGATGACCGCACCCCGGTGCCAGGACGTCCTGGCACAGGATATCCCCGAGGTGGTCGATGACGATGGCACGCGCGTGCGCGTCATCTGCGGAGACTTCTGGTGAAAGACGGGTCCGGTCGATGGCGTCGCCGCGGAACCGCGCTATCTCGACGTGTCCGTTCCGCCCGGTCTTCGCAGACGTCTGGCCGTTGACCGGTCACGTCACGCGTTCGCGTATGTCTTTGCCGGCTCAGGAACGTTTCGTGACGCGTCCAGGCCGCGTGACGTTCAGACAGACCACGTGGGCGGCGCGGCACCAAGCGATCGGGACGATGCAGGCAACCGATCGCTTGTCCTGTTCGACAGCGGCGACGAAGTGGTCGTTCAGGCGGGAGACCAGGGGCTCCGGTTCCTGCTGGTTTCCGGCAAGCCGCTCGAGGAGCCTGTTGCGTGGTACGGGCCGATCGTCATGAACACCCGGGAGCAGCTGCAACAGGCGATCGCCGAGCTTCGCGAAGGGACGTTCATCAGGGTCTAACGGCGTACAATCAATCTGAATCGTCTGAACAGTCTGAATAATCTGAACAATCTGCCCGGGCACTTTGTCTACATGGTCCGCTGTGCGGATGGCACGCTGTATACGGGGTACGCGCACGATCCGCGCGAGCGGGAAATCGTGCACAACGGCGGCCGCGGCGCGCACTACACGGCGTGCCGCCGGCCCGTCCATCTGGTGTATGCAGAACGGTGCGAGTCGCGGGGCGAGGCGTTGAAGCGGGAATACCAGCTCAAGCGCCTCACCCGCCAGAAGAAGGAAGCGTTAATCGAAGGCGTGTGCTAGGCAGGCCGAACGTTCTCGCCTCGGGGTCCCTTGGGGCCCTGCCCACGCTCGAAAGTGACCGCCTGGTTTTCGTGGAGGTCGTCGAAACGCGTCTCCGTGCAGGCCGAGTTATGGAAGAAGTATTCGTTGCCGTCCGAGGCCAGGATAAAACCGAAGCCTTTGTCGCTGACGAGTCGCTTGATCGTGCCGGTCATGGGCGCCATCTGTCTCTCCTTAGAAGCTGTGCTACTAACGAACGAGTGATTTCAGGCCGGCGCCACCGACGTGCGATTACAATCATCACACCGCAGGTAGAGCACCGGGAAGGTCTCCGACCGGCCGGTCAGCCGCGCGTTGGGGTGCCCGCATTTGGGGCACACTTCACGATCGACTGAATGCTTCGCCGACGAACTACGGCGCGGCTGCCGCCCCTGGCCAGCAGGAGCGGTGCGAAGACGGCTGGGCGATCCGTTGGCTTTGTCGCCGTTGCGTACGGACATCGGCACCTCTGATTTTTCCAGAACTGACTGAGCAAACTAGCGGCGGAAGTGACGACAGATGCGATCCGACGCGTGCCCGAAGGCCGGTCGGCGCTACATCAACGCAGGCTGGCTTAGTTCTGGAACGAAGCGCAAGTATACACCCTTTTCAACCGGATGGCGTAAACTCGACCGCAGGGGGCTTTCCGACATTCATATTATTCGTTTCTCCATCGCCGGCGCCGTCGCGGCCGGCCTTTGCAGGCGGGCGATCGGCAATTCCAATTTAAAGGACAAGGACAAGGCCTTCAAGGCGTGCGCGACGTGCCAGACGCTGCTCGACGGGTTCTTACGCGACACGGCGCGCGGCCAGGCCGCCGCCCGCGCAAGGCTGAAAACCGACCCCTCGGATGAAGCCGCGCAGTTCCTGCTGGGCAAGCTCGACCTGAACTACACGCGGTGATTCGCTCGCGGCGGCGGTTGAACACCAGCGTCACGACGTCCAGGCTGCCTTCCTGGCGTTCGGACGACGTGACCGAGCTGCCGAACATGCCCTCAGCCTCGGCCCGCATCATGCCCTTGCGCGGGACGCTGTCGCCGAGCCGCCGAGCGCGGGCGGTCAATCCCGGGAAGTTGATGTAGGGAGCCGGCGCGCAGGCGCTGCTCGGCGACCCGCTCCTTCCGGCGCTCCTCCGCTTCCGCTTTCAGTGCCTCGATCCGCCGATGCTCGATTTCCCGCTTGGTGCGCAGTTCGTCGAGCTGCCGCTCGAGGTTGTGTCGCGGGCGGGGATTCTCTTCGTCCCTGACTTCGTTCTCGAGCGATTTCTCGCGGGAGCTCTTCTGAAGAAGCGGCATCGAGACCGAGGTGCGCGAGCACACGCGGGAAGCCGTATAGCCGAAATCCGGACGCTAGTGCCAGCCATTGCTCGTTCTATCGGTCCGCCACGCCGTTGACGGTAGTTGTGGCCTACACTCCACAGAGACGCGCCGCGTCACGTGACAACAGTGATCCAGTACGACGTCAGCAACGGCATCGCCGTCATCACGATCGATCACCCGCCGGTGAATGCGCTCGGGCCAGGCGTGCTCGAAGCGATCGAGGCCGCGGTCGCGCGAGGCCTTGACGACCCGTCCGTTGACGCGCTCGTGCTCGTCGGCGCCGGCGAGACGTTCGTGGTCGGGGTTGACATCAATATCTTCAAGACGATGACGACTCGGCAGCAAGCGCTTGGACGATTGGAAGCGTTCCACGCAAGCCTGAAGCACATCGAGAATGTGTCGAAGCCGATCGTGGCCGCGATCCATGGGAACGCGCTCGGCGGCGGCCTCGAGCTCGCGATGTCCTGCCATTACCGGCTGGCACTTGCGAGCGCCAGCGTCGGCCAGCCCGAGGTCCTGCTCGGCCTGATCCCGGGAGCGGGCGGATCCCAACGCTTGCCGCGGCTCTGCGGCGTTCCGCTTGCGCTCGAGATGTGCATCGACGGCACGCCGGTGCCTGCGGTCCGCGCGCACGCGGCCGGTATTATCGACGAGCTCGTCGACGGACGCCGAGACGCCCTCGTGGCGAGCGCGGCCGCCTTTGCGCGCGCGCGCGCCGAGGCGGGTGACATCCGCAGAACGCGCGATCTCTCGGCCGCGATCTCGGATGTGGGCGCAGCCGTCGCGGCGTGCGATGAACGGCGCGCGCAGCTCGGAAGCGCACCGACACCGGTATTGGCGCCCCATGCGGCCGTCGACGCGATCCAGGCTGCCGTCACGCTGCCGTTCGATGCCGGATCCGCCGTCGAGCGCGAGCGGTTCGCGGATTGCCTGGTGTCGACTGAGTCCCGGGCGCTCGTGCACCTCTTCTTCGCCGAACACGAGGCGGCCAGGGTCCCCGGCGTGCCCAAAGGCACGCCCGTCCGCGACATTCACCGCGCGGCCATCGTCGGGGCCGGCACGATGGGCGGCGGCATCGCGATGACGTACGCGAACGCGGGCATTCCCGTCCTCCTCAAGGACGTGGACGATGGCGCGCTCGGGCTCGGAATGGCCACGATCCGCAGGAACTACGAAGCATCGGTCGCGAAAGGCAGGATGACCGCCGCTGCGCTCGAACGGGCGATGGGACTGATCAGGCCGACGACCACCTACGATGGCTTCGACGCGGTCGACATCGCCGTCGAAGCGGTCTTCGAAGACCTGGCGCTGAAGACGTCGACGTTTGCCGACCTCGGACGCGTCACGCGACAGGACTGCCTCCTGGCGTCGAACACGTCAACGCTCGACATCGATGCCCTGGCGCGGGCCAGCGGCCGTGGATCGAACGTGATCGGGCATCATTTCTTCAGCCCGGCGAACGTCATGAAGCTCCTCGAGATCGTGCGCGGGCGCGACACCGGGCCGGAGACGATTGCGACGTCGCAGAAGCTCGCCAGGCGCCTGGGCAAAGTCGGCGTGGTTGTGGGGAACGGCTTCGGGTTCGTCGCCAACCGGATGCTCCTGCAATACCTGCGCGAGGCCTATCGGCTTCTCGAAGAAGGCGCGCCGGTGACCGAGATCGATCGCGTGATGACCGCGTTCGGCCTGCCGGTCGGACCCTTCGGCATGGAAGACATCGTCGGCCTCGATGTCGGCGCGCGGATCCGTGCGCATCTCCGGTCGGCGGGCGGTGTGCACGCGCAGTGGCCGGAATCAGACATCGCGAATCGGCTGGTCGAGATGGGGCGCTTCGGACAGAAGACCGGCGCCGGGTGGTATCGGTACGAAAGCGGACATCGCACGCCCATCGTCGACCCACTGGTCGACGCGATCTCTGACGAAGTGTCGGCGCGCCGCGGGACCATGCGCCGCGCCGTCTCCGACGACGAGGTTCTCGCCCGCCTCACCACAGCCCTCGCGAACGAAGGGGCGCGCGTCCTCGAAGAAGGATATGCGAGCCGCGCGGGCGACATCGACGTCATCTCCTGCTACGGGTTTGGCTTCCCTCGACACCGCGGAGGCCCGATGTTCTACGCCGATACCATCGACCTCACGGCCGTGCTCGCGCGAATCCGCGAGTGCCGCGAACGGGTCGGCGATTATTGGAAGCCAGCGGCTCTCCTCGAAACGCTCGCCTCTCAGGGCCGAGGATTCTACAAATGAGGTTGGAGGTGAGAGGCTTAGAAAGACCTGCCATAGGGGTTGCTGACTATCTCGCGAAGGCTGTGGATGCGGCGCTCCAGGACAGACCAAAGCCAAGTGTGGTTCCCGCACCCTGCTCGGCCGCGACGCCCAGCGTGCGACTGATCGACCCGAATACGGCGATGGTCGGCTTCAGATTGTAGGACGCGCCGCCGGACAGCTCATTCCGGCGCGACCCCGCCACGCTCGGAATTCCAGTCGATGACGCCCGTGACGTCGCCCAGGCGTGGCTGAACGATGTCGATATCCCGGTGCGATCGCCCACCGCCCGGCCGATTCCTGCTCCCGCGTACCAAATTCCCGGCGAGAAATAGCCCGAGCTGCCGTAGATCCTGGACATCCCGCGATCGAACTGCACGCTGACCGGCAAGCCCCACGCCGCACGGCCCTGCCCGACCAGTGTCGCGCCAGCGACGATCTCCAGCGTCGGCCCAACCGCCACGCTCAACGCCCGTGTCTCGTCGTGGAGCACGGCAATCTTGGCGCTGAAGAACGTCGTCCCGACGCCGCCACCCGCTCGCGGCACGCTCGCGCCGACCTGCACGCCCGGCGTCAGACCGATCGCCACGTCGACGACGGGCACGGTGACTTGGCTGAACCCTGGACCTTGCCACCGCGCCATCGAGATACCGAGTGACATGCTGCCTGGCGCCATCACGCTCGCGTCGTCCAGCCACGCGAACGGCATCGTCGTCGCCACGACGGCCTGGCCGCCGAGACCGCCGCCGGGTTCGACGGCGCTGCCGGCGCTGGACAGCGGCGCGACCATGCCGCTGCCGGGCGGCCGTGTTGGGCCCTTGGGCGGCTTCTTGCCTCCACTCTTACCCTGTGCGTACAAGGGCGCAGCGATGGCAAGCGCGAGGAGCGCACCCGCCACTGCTGGTGCGAGCCGAGGCGGCATCACTTCGTGACCGTCGATGTCACCGCGATCTCCGCGTCCGCCTGCGTCGTGGCGGTCTGCGCGGCGGCCGTGGCATCGACCGTGGAATTCACCGCTTTGATCGCCTGACCAAGACTCCTGGTCGGCGCCGCTTTCGTGACGTCAGCGGGGTCAACCAAGGTGATCGTGCCATCCGCGCCGACATTCGCTTTGAGCACCACGCCGTCCGCGTCGACCGACAGTCCCGTCATCTGAAGCTTCAGTTGTTCGAAGGACACCCCAGTGTTGCGCGACACGTTCGTCGCCGCGATGAACTGGCCCTGGCCCTTGAAGCCATAGGCTGCCTGATAGACCGTGCCCTCGTAGCCGGCCGCCAGGAGGCGCGACTCCAGCTTCGTTTTCAGGTTGGTGTTCTTGGCGAGGCGTTCAGGCACTTTTCCCTTGGAGAAGTCAACCGTCGTCGACGTCGTGGTGGTGATTCCCGTCTTCCTGGCCGACTTGCTCTCGGCCCTCGCCGGCTTCGTAACAGGTTTCGTGGTCGTCGCCTTCGGCGCCTTCGTCTTCGCGCCGCCCGACACGTTCGCAGTCGTCACTGTCGGCGCTTTCGCCACCTTCACGTTTATGAGGTGACTTGGCGCCTTAGGCGCCGGTGTCGTCTTGACGGGTGACCGTCCCTTCCCCTTCGAGGCCGCGTCGAGCGGAGCGAGCGTCAGGCATAGGACCATTGCCGTGCCAACTGTGATCTTTTCAATGCGCATGGCTTTCACCTCGCTGACCTGGGGAGCAAGGAAAGTGCCGGGAAAGTGCCCGTTCACCAGCGGCGGCCTGGCTGACGTAAGCCTCACGCACTCAGAGTCTTGCGTCGACGACAGTCCTGGTCTTCGCAACGTGTTCGCTCGCGCGGCGAGCCCTGAACCGTCACCTGGGTGTAATAAATGCTCAGCAGCCTCGTGTTCGCTCAGGTGTCCGCGCGCCTTTCCAATGCGCCGCAGCGCTCATCGTGCTGCGGAGGCCATGAAGAACCTCTAACCGCCAGCCTCTCGGGCACTTTCGATAGAATAGAGAATTCAGGTGACGCGAGATCTCCTATTGAACGCGCGGCTGCGACGACGACCTCTCACTGCCCTTCTACTTGTGCTCGCCTCCGTGGCGAGCCCAGTCACCAGACTCGCCAGCCAGACTCCGGCACCCACTCCGCTCACGATCCTGTCGAAGGAGGGCCGGCGCACCATCCCGCTGGCGCTGGTCAATAATCGGGAATTCGTCGCGGTGGACGATCTGGCCGCCACGTTCCAGCTGGCCGTGCGCGAGGACGCGCTCGGCGCACTCACCATCACGTACAAAGACAAGACCATCGTGCTCACCAACCAGGCGCTGGCGTCAGTGGCCGGCCGGCTCGTGTCGCTGCCGGCGCCCGCCGCGCGCGCCGGCAGACGCTGGCTCGTGCCGGTGGAGTTCATCGATCGGGCCCTGGCGCTCATTTACGACACCACACTCGAGGTTCGCAAAGCGTCGCACCTCGTGATCGTCGGCGAGTTCCGCGTCCCGCGCGTGACGGTCCGCTACGATCTGGTCGCGCCCGGCGGGCGCCTGACGATCGACGCGACACCTCGCGCTGCGGCCACGGTGACCGAGGACAACAACCGTCTCTTGATCAAGTTCGACGCCGACGCGCTGGACATCGATAATCCGCCCCTCGCCTCGCCCGGTGGACAAGGTCAGCTGAGTCCGCAGAGTCTCGTCGTGAATGTGCGCCAGATGAATGCGACAACGCTCGGCGTGGATCTGGGGCCGCGCGTCGCCGGATTCCGCGCCACGACGCTGCCGGTCGGCACGACGATGCGTCTCGCGATTGATGTGATGGAGACCCCGTCTGAAGCGGCCGCGACGGCTCCCGCCGTGGCCGGGGCCGCCGTGCCTCCCGATCTTCCGCCCTCACTCGGGCCTCCCGCCTTCGCCATCCAGACGATCGCGATCGATCCCGGCCATGGCGGCACCGACGAAGGCGTGAAGGGACCGGGCGGCACGAAAGAAAAGGTCCTGACGCTCGCGATCGCCCGCCGCGTCAAGGCCGCCGTCGAGGCGCGGCTGGGCATTCGTGTGTTGCTCACTCGGGACGACGACCGCGAGCTGCCGCCGGACGACCGGACCGCTGTCGCCAACAACAACAAAGTCGATCTCTTCATCAGCCTGCACGCCAACGGATCGCTCCGGCCGGCCACCAGTGGCGCGACCATCTATTACGCGGCCTTCGACATCGACGCCGTCTCCAGCGCACCCGCCGGCGGCGGCCGCGTGCCGACCTTCAGCGGCGGCATGCGCGACATCGAGCCCGTGGCGTGGGACGAGGCCCAGATGCATCATCTCGATCAATCGATGGCCTTCGCCGCCATCCTCGAGGAACGATTCCGCGACCACGTCGCGCTCGGATCGCAGACCGTCGATCGCGCGCCGCTTGGCGTGCTCGAATCGGCCAACATGCCTGCGGTGCTCGTGGAGATGGGGTTCCTCACTAATCCCGACCAGGAAAAGCAGCTGACCGGCAACGAATTCCAGAACGCCTTCGTCCAGGCGATGACGGAGGCCATCATCAGGTTCAGGGACTCGCAGTCCGGTGAACAACGAGGCGGCAGGTGACGTCGCGGCTAGCCGCGCTCGTGGCGGGCGCCGCGCTTCTCGTCGCCGTGGCCAGTGTCTTGTGGCTATTGGCCTGGCCGCGCTCGGTGGCCCCGGCAGCCACCACGGCGGTCAGCACGCCGGCGGCGGCGCCGGCCGAGCCCAGCCGAACGATCAAGGCGCGCCTCTTTTACGTCTCCGACGATGGCATGCGGCTGACGAGCGTCGAGCGCGAGGTGCCGTTTGCCGAAGGCGCCGGGCAGGCACGAGAAATCGTCAACGCCCAGATCGCCCTCGCCGGGCCCCTCGTGTCGGCGGTGCCGCCCGGCACCTCGCTCCGCGCCGTGTACGTGACCGAGCGTGGCGACGCGTATGTCGATCTCAGCGGCGAAGTGGCCACCGCTCACCCGGGCGGAACACTGAACGAGCTGCTCACGGTCTACACGATTGTCGACGTGCTGACGGTCAACCTCCCGGCCGTGCAGGCGGTCCAGATCCTGATCGAGGGAAAAGAGGTGGAGACGCTTGCCGGCCATGTCGATCTCCGCCGGCCGCTCGCAAAAAACTTGAGACTGGTAGAATGATCGCCATCCATGCGATCTGACCATCGACCCGCCAACGAGCTTCGCGCGACGACCCTGACACCCAATTACCTGCCACACGCGGAAGGCTCCGTCTTCATCGAGGCCGGCCGAACGAAGGTGATTTGTACGGCGAGCATCGAGGACCGCGTCCCGCCGTTCCTGCGCAACACCGGCAAGGGCTGGGTCACCGCCGAGTACGGCATGCTGCCCCGCGCAACCAGCACGCGCACGCAGCGCGAAGCGAGCACCGGCAAGCTCGGCGGCCGCACGCAGGAGATTCAACGGTTGATCGGCCGGTCGCTGCGATCGGCGACCAACCTGCCGGCACTCGGCGAGCGGACGGTGTGGATTGATTGCGATGTGATCCAGGCCGACGGCGGCACGAGGACCGCGTCGATCACCGGCGCGTTCGTCGCGCTGGCTCTCGCGCTCGACACGCTGCGCCAGCGTGACGTCCTGCGAACGATTCCCCTGTCGGACTATGTCGCCGCCATCAGCGTCGGCATCGTCGGCGGCGAGCCCCTTCTCGATCTGGCTTATGAGGACGATTCACGCGCCGACGTCGACATGAACATCGTCAAGACCGGCGACGGACGATTCATCGAAGTCCAGGGGACCGCCGAGGCCATGCCATTTGGTCACGATTCGCTGCTGACGATGCTCACGCTCGCCGATCACGGAATCAGGCAACTCATCGAGAAGCAGAGGGCCATCGTCGGTCACATCGTTCCGAACCGTGAGGGGCAAGGTTCCGGGTTCAGGGTTCAGGATGTGGTGAGGTAAGAAACTCCCGCAACGCGCGGAAGGCCAAGCCGCGGTGACTGACGGTTGATTTGCGGTCAGAGGCTTCGGCCAGCGTCCCGGCGAATGGCGGGTAATAGAAGATCGGGTCGTACCCGAAGCCGCCCTCCCCTTTCGGCTCGCCGGCAATTCGACCTTCGATCACCCCTTCGGTTTCAAAAAGCACACTGGGGACCCCGCTGGCCAGTGTCACGGCACACAGGAACCGTGCCGGGCTGCCGAGGGCGCTCTTCGCCCGGAGCGCGTCATAAATGAGCGCGAATTTCCGTGGGTACGTCGCATCCGCTCCGCCGTACCTCGCCGATTCGACCCCCGGCAGGCCATCGAGCGCCTCGATCTCCAGCCCCGAATCCTCCGCGACGGTCAGTGCTCGGGTGGCCCGGGCGTAATAGAGAGCCTTCGCGCGGGCATTTTCGCCAAAGGTGCGCCCGGTTTCTTCCGGGGCGATGATCCCGGGGAAATCCGCGAGTGTCAGGATCTGAAGCGGCACACCCTCCAGGATGCCGGCGATCTCGACAAGCTTGCCGCGATTGGTCGTGGCGACGAGAAGCGTTCTCACCCCGGAATTCTAAGGGCGGGGCGAACTTATGAGCTTGTATTTCGGAACTCGGGCTCCAGTAAAATGGACCATCCGTGTTTGAATCCCTCTTCCGCTTCCTGTTCAAGTATCCGCCGCTCGTCTTTCAGCAGGGAGACCTGTCGTGGGGCGTGTCTCGCCCTCTCCTGCTGGGCATCCTGGTCGCGGCGGGCGCCGCCGTGGCCGCGCTGCTGACGTATAGGACGACGTCTGGCGAGCAGCCGCCCCGCGATCGCGCGATCCTCGTCGGTTTGCGGATCACCGTGCTCGCCCTGCTCGTGGTCTGCCTGTTCCGGCCCACCCTCATCCTGAAGACGTCGGTCCCGCAGCAGAACTTCGTGGCGGTGCTCGTCGACGACTCCCTCAGTATGACGATTACCGACACCAACGGCCAGCCGCGCAGCGCATTCGTGCAGGAGCAATTATCGGGACCGAACGCCAGCCTCTTCAAAGCGTTGTCCGACCGGTTCGTTCTGCGGTTTTTCAGCTTCGCGTCGTCGGTCGACCGGCAGCCTTCCGCCGCGACCCTGAAGTACGCCGGCACGGCCTCGGGGCTCGGCCCGGCGCTCGAGCGCGCGCGCGACGAGCTGTCCGGCCTGCCGCTCGCCGGCCTCGTGATGGTGACCGACGGCGCCGACACGTCCGACGCCTCGCTCGACGAGCCGCTCGCGAGCCTGAAGGCGCGGTCGATTCCGGTCTTCACGGTGGGACTCGGCCAGGAACACTTCGCGAAGGACATTCAGGTGACGCGCGTCGAAACGCCGCGTGCCGTGCTCAAGGGCACGTCACTCGTCGTCGACGTCATGCTGTCGCAGACCGGCTACAGCGGCCAGAGCGTGACGCTGAACGTCGAAGATGAAGGGCGCATTATCGCCAGCCAGAATGCCACGCTTCCCGCCGACGGCGAGTCGTCCACGGTCCGCGTGCGCTTCACGGCGGCCGACGTCGGCGCTCGGCTGTTCCGCTTCAAGGTTGCGCCGCAGCCAGGCGAGCAGGTCACCGAGAACAACGTGCGGGATGCGCTCATCGAGGTACGCGACCGCAAGGAGAAGGTGCTCTATTTCGAGGGCGAGCCGCGGTTCGAGATGAAGTTCATCAACCGCGCGATGGCAGACGACAAGAACATCGACTTCGTCGTTCTCCAGCGGACCGCCGAGAATAAGTACTACCGGTTCGGCATCACCGCTCCCGACGAACTGGTGTCGGGCTTCCCGAAGACGCGCGACGAGCTGTTCGCCTATCGCGCGGTCATCCTCGGCAGCATCGAGGCGGCCGCGTTCAGCCCCGAACAACTCCGCATGCTCGCCGACTTCGCCAGCAAGCGCGGCGGCGGGCTGCTGATGCTGGGCGGGCGGCGAGCGTTTGCTGAAGGGGGCTGGGGCGGCACGCCGGTCGGCGAGGTGCTGCCGGTCGTCATCGAGAATGGGACGAAGCAGCCGTCGTTCTTCGCCCAGTTGTCGGTGCGGCCGACGCGCGCCGGCGGGCTGTTCCCGGTGACGCAGATCGGCGAG
Source organism: Vicinamibacterales bacterium (assembly GCA_965229885.1). Taxonomy (GTDB): domain Bacteria; phylum Acidobacteriota; class Vicinamibacteria; order Vicinamibacterales; family CAVVIG01; genus DATLLJ01. The sequence goes on along the minus strand of CBDDJX010000003.1, from coordinate 1,248,037 downwards.
ACCGAGGACGGGTCGAGCACCAGGTGGGACAGCATGCCGCAGGTCTCGGCCGTGAATTCGATCCGCGAGGCGAAGCCCGGCGCGACGATTCTGCTGAATGCGCCGGCTCTCGGACGGCAGGGAGACCAGATCGTGCTCGCGTATCAACGCTTCGGGCGCGGCAAGACGATCGCGATGCCCATCCAGGATTCGTGGGTCTGGAAGATGGACGCGAAGGTCCCGGTCACCGATACGACGCACGCCATGTTCTGGCGCCGGATGGTCCGCTGGCTCGTCGACGACGTGCCCGATCAGCTGAACCTGCTCACCAGCCACGACCGCGTCGAGCCCGGCGAAACCGTCCGCTTCTTCGCGGAAGTCCTCGACGCGGCGTACGTCGAAGTGAACGATGCGCATGTCGAAGCGCACATCACCTCGCCTTCGGGGAAACCCGCCGACGTGCCGATGGAATGGACCGTCGAGCACGACGGTGAGTACGGCGCGGTGTTCAACCCGGACGAATCCGGGCTCTACGAGATCAAAGTCTCCGCGACGCGCGACGGCAAGGAGCTCGCCGGCAACGTGATGCACCTGCGCGTGTCGGCCGGCGACAACGAGTACTACGACGCGGCGATGCGCGCCCCGCTGCTGAAGCGCATTGCGGAGGAAACCGGCGGCCGCTTCTTCACGCCGGCCAACGCCTCGGCGTTGCCCGAGGCCATCAGCTACAGCGGAGGCGGTGTCACCGTCGTCGAAGAGCGGGAACTGTGGGACATGCCGGCGCTCCTGATGCTGCTGATGGGGCTGCTCGGCGCCGAATGGGCATTCAGGCGGGCTCGGGGACTGGCGTGACACCGCGGTCACGCGGTGTGGGGTACGCCTTGAGCCGGATCGTCGTGGTCTCGCTCTTTGTGCTCGGCGGAGCCGCGCAGGCAGCGGGCCAGGATGCTCACCTTCTGGTAATCACCGGCGTCGCGGGCGACGAGGAGCACGCCACGCGGTTTCATGCGTGGGCGACGACGCTCGTCGACGCGGCGCACACCAAGGACGGTGTGCCCGACGCGAACATCGTGTACCTCGCCGAGAAGCCCGATGTGGACGCCGCGCGCATTCGCGGCCGCTCGACGAGCGAGAACGTGCAGAAGGCCGTCGCCGATCTCGCGGCAAAGGCACATCCCGGCGATCAGGTAGTGATCGTGTTGATCGGTCACGGGAGTTTCGACGGCAGTGTCGGGGCCTTCAACATGCCGGGACCGGACATGATGGTCGGCGACTGGGCGTCGTTGCTGAAGAAGCTGTCCGCACAGAAGGTCGCGTTCATCAACACCACGAGCTCGAGCGGCGCGTTCCTGCCCGCCCTCGCCGCCCCCGGCCGGACGGTCGTCACCGCCACGAAGACCGGCGGCCAAAGCAACGAAGCGATGTTCGGCGGGTTCTTCGTCGAAGCCTTCGGCGATGGCGCGGCCGACGCCGACCGCAACGGTCACGTCTCTGTGCTCGAGGCCTTCAATTACGCGAACAACAAGGTCGTGAACGCGTACCGGCAGGGTGGGCTGCTGCGTACAGAACACGCCGCGCTCGATGATGGCGGCGACGGGAAGCTGGCGGCGACGCAGTATCTCACCGCGCACCCCTCTGGCGGCGGTCTGAAGGTCGACACCCGCGATCCGGCGATGCGCGCGCTCGTCGCGGAGCACGAAGCCATCCAGAAGGACATCGACGCCCTGAAGGAGAAGAAAGACACGCTGGATCCGGCGCGTTACGACCAGGAGATGGAACGGCTGCTGACGAACCTCGCACTGAAGACCAAGGCGATCCGAGATCGCGAGGCCACATCGTGACGAAGCGGACGCGGCTCGCCGTCGCGGCGACCGCTTCGCTCCTGGTCGTCGGCGCCGTGGCCGCCCTCGCGCAAGGTGGATTCGGCGGCGGCCGCTTGGGCCGCTACGTGCCCATCAAGCCAAACGCCACGTACGACGGGCGCTTCACGTTCGTGCGGCTCCGGTACGGTCCGGAAACCCGGTTCGCCGGGCAGCAGATTCCGTGGTCGCACGACTATCCGCTCGGCGAGCAGCACTTCATGAAGATCCTGAACGAGCTCACGTATCTTGACGCGCACGCCGACGAGACGAACATTCTACCGCTCGACGCGCCGGAGCTGTTCAAGTACCCGCTCGCCTACATGGCTGAACCGGGATACTGGGATATTTCCGAAGAGGAGGCCGCGAACTTCCGCGCGTACCTGGAGAAGGGCGGATTCGTGATCTTCGACGATTTCGCGCCAAGGCGCGGTTTTCGCGAGCGAGGCGGTGGCTGGGGTTCGTTCGAATATGCGTTCCGCCGGGCCCTACCCAACGCAAAGTTCGTCGATCTGGACGTGTCGCATCCGATCTTTCATGCCTTTTTCGAAATCCCGAGCTTCGACATCGTGCCCCAGGCGTACGACGAAGGCCGGCCGTTCTTCCGTGGCGTCTTCGAGGACAACGACCCGAACAAGCGTTTGATCGCGATGATCAACTACAACACCGACGTCTCCGAGTACTGGGAGTTCTCCGATACCGGACTCAAGCCAGTCGATGAATCGAACGAGGCGTATAAGATCGGCGTCAACTACATCATTTACGGGATGACACACTAATGGTTCTGAATGCCGTGGATTTCGAATCAACCGACGACGTCGCGCTCGCCGATCGCATGAACGAAGGTCGCAAGCAGATCATCGCCGAACTACAGAAGTGCATCATCGGACAGGCCGACGTCGTCGAGCTCGTGCTGCTCACGCTGTTCGTGGGCGGCAACAGTCTCATCGTCGGCGTCCCGGGGCTCGCCAAGACGCTGCTCATCGCGACGCTGGCCAAAGTGCTCGAACTGAAGTTCAACCGCATCCAGTTCACGCCCGATCTGATGCCGTCCGACATCACGGGCACCGACATCATCCAGGAAGACACGGCCACCGGCCGGCGGCAGATGGTGTTCGCGCCGGGGCCAATCTTCGCCAATATCGTATTGGCCGACGAAATCAACCGCACGCCGCCAAAGACGCAGTCGGCGCTGCTCGAGGCGATGCAGGAGCACCGCGTCACGATTCAGGGACGGACGTACGAGCTCGACGAGCCGTTCTACGTGTTCGCGACGCAGAACCCAATCGAGCTCGAAGGCACGTATCCGCTGCCCGAAGCGCAGCTCGATCGCTTCATGTTCCATATCGTCATCGAGCATCCACCGGAGGACGAAGAGTTCGACGTCGTGAAGACCACGACGGCGATCGCGGATCCGCATTACAACCGTCCGGTCAGCGGCCCCGATCTCGTCGCGTTCCAGCGGCTCGTCCGCCGCGTACCGGTGGCCGATGCGGTCATGCGATACGCGCTGTCGCTCGTCCGCACCAGCCGTCCGAAGGCGCCAAACGCGCCCGACTCGGTCAAGAAGTGGGTGGCATTCGGCGCCAGCGTGCGCGCGGCGCAGTATCTGGTCCTCGGCGCGAAAGCCCGCGCGCTCACGAGCGGCCGCTATCACGTCAGCTTCGACGACATCCGCGCGATGGCGCATCCCGTGCTGCGCCACCGCGTGCTGACCAACTTCCGCGCCGAGTCTGAAGGCATCACGACCGACTCGATCATCGACGAGTTGCTCTCGGCAGTGGCGACTCCGAAATCAGGGATGTAACACACATCAACGCACATGGTCACGACTGAACACGGATCCATGGTCGGCGCGCGATTCGTCGATCCGTCGATCCTCGCGCGGATTGGGAACCTTGAACTGCTGGCTCGAACGGTCGTGGACGGCTTCATCAACGGCCTCCACCGCGCGCCGCACTTCGGCGCGTCCATCGATTTCGCCGAGCACCGCGGCTACGTGGCCGGCGACGACATCCGCCGCGTCGACTGGCGCCTGTTCGCACGGACCGATCGCTTCTACGTGAAGCAGTACGAAGCGGACACGAACACCAACTTCTCGATCCTGTTTGACATCTCGAAGTCGATGGCATTCAAGAGCCGCGACGTGTCGAAGCTGGCATACGGCAGCTACCTCGCCGCATGCCTCGCGTATCTCGCGCACCGGCAGCGGGACCGCGTCGGCATCATCACGTTCGACAGCGAGGTCGTCACGCACGTGCCGCCATCGGCGAAGCATTTCGACGTGCTGCTGCACACGCTCGATCGTGCGAAGGCCGAACGTCCTGGCCAGTTGGCTGGGCCGGTGAGCAAGCTGGCCGAGCATTTCCGTCGGCGCAGCGTGCTCGTGCTGATTTCTGATTTCTACGACGATCCCGACGTCATTCTCGAGGCCATCAAACCGCTGCGCTTCCTCGGCAACGAGCTCCTCGTCTTTCACGTGCTCGATCCCGCTGAGATCGATTTCTCGTACGAGGATGCGTCGAGCTTCGAGGATCTCGAGAGCGGCGAGCAGCTTCCCGTCGTCCCCGAGTCGCTCGGAGACGAGTACCGCAAGCTGATCGCCGCGCACTCGAACGCGCTCGCGACAAAGTTCTCGGAGCATCGGATCGACTACACACTCCTCAATACGTCGAAGCCGCTCGATCATGCGCTCTTCAGTTACTTGTCGAGCCGTCAACGGCTGATGAGGGTCCGGTAGATGTCATTCCTCGCCCCCGCGTTCTTCCTTGGCCTGGGCGCGATCGCCATTCCGATCCTGATCCACCTCATTCAGCGCGAACGGAATCGCGTCGTCATGTTTCCGTCGCTGATGTTTCTTCAGCGCATTCCGTACCAGTCAGTCCGCCGGCGCCGGATCCGCCACTGGTTCCTGCTCGCGATGCGCGTGGCGGCCATCGCGCTCGTCGTACTGGCCTTCGCGCGCCCCTTCTTCCGGCAGGGCGCGCTCGCGGCGGCGGCGATCGCCGGTGCCCGCGAGGTGGTCATCCTTCTCGATCAGTCCGCCAGCATGGGCTTCGGCGACCACTGGCAGCGCGCGCGCGACGCGGCGCATCAGGTGGTCGCGGGACTCGGTGCCAGCGACAGGGCCACGCTCGTGCTGTTCGGCAGGAACGCCGAGGAGAACATGCGCGCGACCTCCGATCGGGTGCGGCTTGACGCGGCCATCAACGCCGCAAAGGTCAGCTCCGACGGCACGCGTTACGGCCCCGCGCTGAAGCTGGCGCAGAGCATCCTGGGCCAGTCGTTGCTCAAGCGGCGTGAGGCGGTCCTGATCAGTGATTTCCAGAAAGCCGGCTGGGGCAGCGCCGAGGATGCGCGCTTCCCCGAAGGCATGACGCTGACGACGGCGTCAGTCGCCTCGGACACCGCCAACATCTCCGTGCCGTCGGTGACGTTCGCGCGGACCACCTTCTCGGGGCAGGAACGCGTGGCCGTGACCGCCGGCGTCGCCAATAGGGGCGACCAGCCTGCCGCAAACGTCCCGGTGGTCTTGTCGGTCGACGGCCGCGAGATCGAAACGAAGACCGCAACCATCGCGCCTCACGCGTTGACAGCGGTGACCTTCGCGGCGTTCACCGCGGCCGAAGCGAACGTCCGCGGCACCGTCCACGCCGGCACCGACATGCTGCCAGCCGACAACACGTTGCACTTCGTCGTCTCACCGAGTGCGCCCGTGTCAGTGGCCATTGTCGAGAACGGCGATCGCCCCGACGCAAGCCTGTATCTGACCAAGGCGCTCGCCATCGGCACGACACCCTCGTTTCAGTCGGACGTCATCTCCGCCTCGCGCCTGACACCGGCCATCTTCGACAAGCGCTCGGTGGTTGTCTTCAACGACACCGCCCTGCCCTCTTCGATGGGCGGAGGCGCGCTGAAGCGGTTCGTGGATCGCGGCGGCGGCGTGCTCGTGGTCACTGGCGAACGCAGCTCGTGGCTGTCCGAATACGCTGATCTGCTGCCGGGTAAGCTCGGCGCGCCGGTCGATCGGATCAGCGACCGCAGCGCGACGCTCGGCTACCTCGATTACAGCCACGCCGTCTTCGAAGTGTTCAAGGCGCCGCGCAGCGGCGACTTCTCGTCGGCTCACATCTTCCGCTACCGCGCGCTGACGCCCAACCCGGCGAGCCGCGTGCTCGCGCGATACGACGATGGCGCGGTGGCGGTCGCGGAACGGCGCACCGGCGCGGGACGCGTGATCGTCTGGACGTCGACGCTGGACGACTCGTGGACCGACCTGCCGGTCAAGCCGGTATATCTCCCGCTCGTCCACCAGCTGGTGCGCTACCTCGCCAGGTATGAACAGACGCCGTCATGGTTCACCGTCGGCCAGGTCATCGACCTCGCATCCACGGCCGCCCAGATCCGGGGCGACCGGATCGTGGTCACGCCCTCGGGCCAGCGCACCACGCAGCGGGCGAGTTCGCCGGGCCTCCTCGAGCTGACCGACCAGGGCGTCTATGAAGTGCGTGCAGCGGGCTCGACAACCGGGCGGCCTCTGGCGATTGCCGTGAACATCGACCCGGCCGAGGCCGACCTCGCCCCAGTGGATCCGGCCGAGCTCGTCGCGGCGGTGACCGGCCACGCGACCGCCGAGACGGCGGAAACCGCCGCCCCCGAACCGCTCTCGCGGGAAGACACCGAGAAACGGCAGGCGTTGTGGTGGTATCTGCTCTTCGCCGGGGTGCTGCTGCTGGCCGCCGAAACCGTCATTTCGAACCGTTTATCCCGAAAAGAGAAATTTCTGTAGCAGGGCCGTTTTTAATCCCGTCAGCTCCGCCAGGTGGTAATCTTTTTTCAGCTAGGATCTCGACCTAAACGGTAGGCGGACCAAGAAGGGGACCGACATGGAGCATCGCGAAGAGCTCGTCGACGTCATTCGGGGCATCCGCAACCGCTGGCGCCTCCGCCTGGCGACCCGGGGCGTGGTCGTTGTCTTCGTGGGCATGGTGGCCGTGCTGCTGCTGTCGGCATCAAGCCTGGAGGCCTTCAAGTTCAGCGTCCCCGCGATTATCGGGTTCCGCTTCCTCGCAGTGGCCGTGTTCGCGGCCCTCGTCGCCTACGCGCTTGTGCCGCTGCGGCGCCAGGCGACCGACACGCAGGTCGCGCTCTACCTGGAAGAGCACAATCCTTCGCTCGAAGCGGCGATTCTGAGCGCGGTCGAAGCGTCGTCAACGGCAAGAGTAAGCCAATCTCAGCGACTCGTTGAACGCCTGATTGAGCAGGCCATCGCGCAGAGCCTCGCGGTCGAACACGGCATGGCGATCGATCGCCCCCGGCTGCGCCGGTACGCGGTCACCCTGGCGACTTTCGCCGTGGGCGCCGCGCTCTTCGTCGCGCTCGGCCCCGCGTACGTCAGGAGCGGCCTCTCGGCGCTGCTGAAGTTGTCGCAAAGCGCGGAAGCGGCAAGCCCCTACAGGATCGACGTCACGCCCCAGAACGCCAGCGTGCCGCGCGGCGGCGATCAGTCTGTTCGCGCGAAGCTGCTTGGCTTCACGTCGAAGGACGTCACGTTGATGATGCGCAGCGCCGGCGCCACCGAGTTCGAGCGGCTGCCGCTGATCGCCAGTGCGGATGCCGAGACATTCGAAGGCATGATGTTCCGTCTCGACAAGGATACGGAGTATTACGTCGATTCGGACGGCGTCCAGTCGAAGCACTTCAGGCTGACGGTCGTGGATCTGCCGACCGTCCGGCAGCTCGACCTGGAATACCGCTTCCCCGCCTACACGAACCTGCCCCCTCGCAAAGAGGAGAACGGCGGCGACGTGGCGGCGCTGCGCGGTACCGACGTGCTGCTCCACATCACGCCGACGATGAAGACGTCCGGCGGACAGATTCTGTTCAAGGAAGGCGCCGCGGCGCCACTAGCGGCGCAGGCCGACGGCACGCTCACGGGCCACTTCAAGCTGTCGCAGCCCGGCTTCTACCGCATCGAGCTCGTCGGCCCCAAGGGCGAGCAGGTGAACGCCTCGCCGCAGTACACGATTGACGTGCTCGACGATCAGCCCCCGACGGTTTCGTTCAGCAAGCCGGGGCGCGACACCAGCGCGAGTCCCGTCCAGGAGGTCTTCACCGAAGCGAAAGCGGACGACGATTTCGGGATCAAGCAGTTGCAGATGGTGTACTCGGTGAATGGCGGCCCGCAGAAGACCATCGCGCTCTTTGGCGGCGGCAAAGCGCTCGCGCGGGTGAGCGCCGGCCACACCATTTATCTGGAAGAACTCAGCCTGCAGCCTGGCGACTTCGTGTCGTACTTCGCCAGGGCGACCGACAACGACGCGGTCCCCGGTCCGCAGACCGCGTTGAGCGACATCTACTTCGTGCAGATCCGGCCGTTCAGGAAGGACTACAAGCAGGCCCAGTCGCAGGCGCAGGGCGGCGGAGGCGGAGGCGGCGACGTCGGCGAGCTCTCGCGGCAGCAGCGCGAGATCGTCGCGGCAACGTTCAACACCGTTCGCGACAAGGCGAAGATCAAGGCGGACAAGTACCGCGAGAACGTCGTGTTCCTCAATCTCGCGCAGGCGAAGCTGCGCGCGCAGGTCGAGGAGCTGCTCGCGAAGCTGAAGGACCGGCTCGGTGCCCTCGATCACGATTCGGAGTTCCGATCGATCGCGGAGCAGCTGCCGAAGGCGGCCGCGGAGATGTTGCAGGCCGAGTCGGACCTGAAAGCCATGAAGCCCGACGCTGCGCTGGCGCCCGAGCAGCGCGCGTTGAAGATCCTGCAGGTGGTCGAGCAGCAGTACGAGGTGCAGATCGCCTCGCAGAACGAGGGCGGAGGCGGCCAGCAGAGTCAGATGGCCGAAGACCTGGCCGACCTCTTCGAGCTCGAGCTCGACAAGCTGGCGAATCAGTACGAGATGAAGCAGCAGGCCGAGCAACAGGCCGGCGACCGCCAGATCGATGAGCTCGCGGACAAGCTGAAGGAGCTGGCGCGGCGGCAGCAGCAGGAAGCCGAGCGGCAGGCCCGGCGCGCGAAGGCCGGCTCGTCCCAGCAGCAGCAGTCGGGCGGTGGCGGCCAGCGGCAGCTTGCGCAGGAAGCCGAGGAGGCCGCGCGCCGGCTGGAGCAGCTGTCGCGCGAGCAGAACCGGCCCGACCTCGCCGACGCGGCGCGGCAGCTGCAGGATGCGGCCAACGCGATGCGGCAGGCGGCGGCCAACGGCACCCAGGACAACGGCGCGCTGGCCAACTCCGCGCTCGAGAAGCTGAAGGAGGCGCAGCAGCAGCTCGCCCGGGAAATGAGCGGCCGATCGCGGCGCGACATTCAGGCTGCACTTCGCAAGTCCCAGGAGCTCGCAGAGGAACAGAAGGACGTCGCGTCCGAAGTGAATAAGCTGGATCAGCAGTCGGAGGCGGATCGCGGCGTGAAGGCGCAGCAGCTCGGACAACGGAAGTCCGCGATGGACCGCAAGGTTGGCGAGCTGCAGTCGGAACTCGAGAAGCTGGCCAACGATGCGCGCAGGGACGAGAAGGACGCGGCGCGGAAACTCGACGAAGCATCCGGCAGCATCCGCGACAAGCGCGTGAGGGAGAAGATCCGCTACTCGCGGAGCGTGTTACAGGGCGCCACGCCGCAGTCGGCGCCGGGGATGGAGGAAGACATCTCGGCGAACCTTGACGCGCTGGAGAAGAAGATCGCCGAGGCGCAGGCCGCGGTCGGCAGTCAATCGAAGCGGGATTCGTTGTCGGCGGCCGCCGACAAGACACGCGAGCTCGTCCGCGGCATGGAGTCGCTGGATCAGCGGATCCGCGATCGCGCGAACGAGCAGGCGCGCAATGGCCAGCAGCAGGGCCAACAGGGCGGCGGTGGCGACGCCAGTCGCGCGCCGCAAGATGGCGCCGACGGGGGCGACGCCCGGTTCACGAGCGACGACGTGCGGCAGTTTACGCGTCAATTCCAGGAGCTCGATCGCGACGCACAGCAGCTGCGTCAACAGCTCCTGGCGTCCGGCATCAACCCGGCGGATCTCGACGCCGCCATGCGCGACCTGCGCCAGGGGCAGCAGCAAAGCGTCTACAACGACCCGAACGCGCTCGCGAAGCTCCAGGCGGCCGCGCTCGAGCGGCTGAAGCAGTTCGAATTCAATCTGCGGAAGAAGCTCGACCACGGCGGCGACTCGCTTGCGCTCTTAGGGTCGGATGAAGTACCGGCGGGCTTCCGTCAGGCGATCGAGGAGTACTACCGCTCGCTCGCGAGGCGGCAAGGGACCAAGTAGAGCTCGCGCGAATATCGCATAAGATCATCTGAGTCGGGGCGTAGCGCAGCCTGGTAGCGCACCTGCCTTGGGCGCAGGGGGTCGCTGGTTCGAATCCAGTCGCCCCGACCACTTCTAGCTGCCTTGGTCAGCCATGGGTCAGCCATTTGAGGCTGGTCAAAAGGGCTCTCGTTCGAAGAACTTCGCAAGGGGAGGTGGTCCCGGCCGGCCCCTTCAGGGGGACGGTTCTGCCGCGGGGACCCTATCCAGGTGTCAGCGCGGGGGAACCCTGCCCGGCCTGCGTGTATTCGGCCCTAAGCCTATCGCTCCTTCGTCTCGTTCCAGACGACCTGCGCATCGGCGCGGATACGCGCCGGCTGCGGGATCGCGTAGCCGGTGTACTTCGCCGGCGTCTTCCACGTACTAACCACGTCGTCCACCGTCCTGCCGCTCTGCTTCGCGTCCTACACGAACTTCACGAAGTCGGCGATGAACTCGGACTGCGTCTTCATGTCGGCGGGCGTCGTCGTCGTCGGACTGTGGCCATTGATAATCGTGTCGACATCCTTGCTTTAGGGTGCGACGATCTTTCCTTCGGTAACACTTACCATGGCGCGATACGGAACCTTGACAGTGATGTGTCACCTATGCTACTCAGGGCGTGCGGGAAGTTCTGGCCCGGTAGAGGAGGTCTGAAGATGAGTCGACGATCTCTGGAAATGATCGGCGTGGCGTCAGCGATGATGGCCGTGGTTGCGCTCCTGCCGCTGGGGGCGGTTCGTGTCGCAGCCCAGGCCCCGACGTCCAAGGCGACGACGGGCACGGCTGCAAAGGCAGCGGACCTGGCTCCCAAGACCGCGTGGGGCGACCCGGACTTGCAGGGCATCTGGACCTTCGAGAAACAGATACCGTTGCAACGACCCACTGCGTACGCCGGCAGGGAGTTTTTTACCGATGAGGAAATCGCCCAACTCGACAAGGAACGAGCAAAGCTGCAGCAGCGTGATGCCCGAGGAGAGATCGGGTCCGAAGCGGACGTCGGCGGGGCCTACGGCTCGGTCTTCAACAATTACAAGTACACGGGTCGGCGCACATCGCTGATTGTGGATCCGCCTGACGGAAGAATGCCGCCCCTGACGGCCGAGGCCCAGAAACGGAAGGCTATTGAACGGGAGTACCGGGTAGCTCTCCTACAAGCGACCATAGCTTGCAAGGACCAGGAGCCCGGCTGCGCCGGCGGGACGTACGGGCCGCCGTCGCCGCGGCGCGCGGAAACGCCTCCCGTTTACATTGGCGGATTCAACCGATCCGACAATCCTGAGGACCGCGGCTTGAGTGAGCGATGTCTGATAGGCGTCCTGCCGGATTATGGAACGGGCTACGACACATACGGTGGAAGTTACAAACAGATTGTGCAGTCGCCTGGGCAGGTCTCGATGCATTACGACGCCTACCAAGGGCAAGGCTTCCAGCGCGTCATCCCCATCACAACGGCACCACATCTACCGAGTCATATCCGCCAGTGGTGGGGCGATTCGCGCGGCCGGTGGGAGGGGAACACGCTGGTGGTCGACGTCACGAACTTTACCGCCAAGAACAGCTACCAAAGCGCTAGGGAGAACCTCCATCTGATTGAGCGGTGGACCCGTACCGGCCCGAACACGATCGAGCTCGTCGCCACGCTGGACGATCCGACGACGTGGACGAAACCATGGACCATCAAGCAGGAGTGGACCAAACAAGACGACCAGCGGAACCGGATTTATTACGAGCCCAGGTGTCACGAGGGGAACTACGGCTTGGCGGGACAGCTCATAGGAGCGCGCGCCGAAGACACGGCGTTCGCCGAAGGGCGCGGCCCCGACCCCGCCACGAAATGCAACTCCGGATGCCAGCAAGGCCCTGCTGAGGCGAGGGACGATCCGCTCAATAGGTGACACATCCGACAGAGTTGGCCTCACGAAATCGACGACGCCGGTGAGACGACTGTAGGGGTTGAGGCTCGGTTATCGCGACAGCCCTCTAAAGCAGTTTTCATGATCGCCCAGCGCCCGAGTACCCGGCATGGCGGAAGTGGTTCCGGCATCCGTCGGGACTGGACCGCTGGAGGCACGCGCCGCGTAACGGCCAGAGGGTCTCGAGGCGCCGGCAGCGGGCGGCGCGGACGATGACTCTCAGTTTCGCGAAACAAAGTTCGATCGGGTTGAGGTCCGGACTGTAGGGCGGGAGATACCAAGGCGTGGCGCCTGCCTGCTCGATCGCCCGTCGCACGCCCGCGACGTTGTGGGCGCTGACATTGTCGGCAATGACCCTGTCGCCGGGGCGCAGCGTGGGGACGAGGATCTGTTCAACGTAGGCGAGGAAGCTCGGCCCGTCGAAGACGCCGGGGGCGGTGAGCCCGGTGACGCGCAGGGCGGGCGAGTCTATCGGCAGAATTGAAGTCATCCTGGCCCTCGTCTGACGCCCCCGACGCGGTGTCCTGGGCGCCATCACCGCCGGTGGTCGATGAAACGGCGCCGGCGTCGAACGGCTGGTCGGAAACCCCGGGGGCGGACGCGGGCAAGGCAGAAGCAGCCGATGCGGAAGCAGCCAGGGCGAAAGTAGCCATAGCGGAAGCCGCCAGGGCGGAAGCAATCCAGCGCGAAAGAGGCCTTGCGAGAGCGCCGAGGCCAGCCGCGGTGAGCAAGCCTCCGATCGTTCCGGTTCAACCGCAACGCCGGACTCGCTCGATGGTGTTGGCCGCCACCGTCGTGATCGCTTCTGCGATCGGTGCGCCCCATGCCGCCCGCTGGCTTGGAATCCAGTCGCCCCCGCAGATCGCTGGCGGAGAACAGCCGGGACCACCGGAAATCCTTTCACCGGTGGAAGCGGTCACCAAGGCCCGCAAGCCTGCACCTCCACGGCGGCGGGCTGCGCCATCCGCTCGACCAAAGCCGACGACGTCCGCTCGCCCGCCCGGCGTCGTCCGCGCGCCGGGCGAGGCCGTTCGCCAACCGGAACCGTCCAGACAGCAGCTTGTGTCGCAGGCGCCCGCGCCTGTCGCCGCGCCGCCGCCCGAGGCGCCGGTGGCGACCGAACCACAGCGGTCCATCGCGGCCGCGGCCCCCGTCGGCCGGTTCTTCGAACCGGAGGATGTTGACGAATCGCCGCGGGTCGCGACTCGCGTCGAGCCGCGGCTGTCCGGGGATCTCACAGCTCGCCCCCTCAACGACACCGTTGTCGTGCGCGTCCTGGTGTCGCAGACCGGTCACCCGTCCCGCGTGCGCCTGCTCCGTCGGTCCAAGGTGGGCCGCTCGCTGGACGACGCTGTCGTCGCTGCGGTGACGCAGTGGACGTTCTCGCCGGCGCGAAAAGAGGGCGAGGCCGTGAGCTGCTGGTGCAACATCGGGGTGCCGCTCGGCCAGGCCAATTAGCGCCGATGCCGACGACGCTGCTTGACGTTGGTGCCACGGTCCAACCGAACGGCGTCTAGCGATCCCCGCATTCGCTACGACCTCCGTCCGGCCACCAGCTGCCGCGCGTAAGGCCTAGTGGGGGCCACGACCCATCCCGTTGACGGGACGCGAGACTCCTGATACGGCGCAGAGGGTCGGATCCCTCATCAACAGCCGCAGGACCCGATCCGCAGATGGCGAGCGGCGACCCCTTGTTTCGGTGTCGCAAAAACACCGACAGATCCAGCCTGGTTCTCCGCGAACAGACACATTCTGTTTGAGCGTTGAATCGGATATTCGAGTGCAAGAGTCTACATTTGTTGCAGCGTCGGACCGAGAAACTGTCACGAGGTCACACACGATGTGGAATCGTCCCGAATCCGGGCGAAACAACTCTGCCGTCGCTCAGCCCCCGACGTCCACGCCGCCGCCAGTCGTGCCGCAGGGGAAACCGGCCCGAATCAGCGCGCCGAGCGCGGCCTCGATCGGTAGCTCCGTGCTCATCAAGGGCGACCTGGCTGCAGAAGAGGACTTGGCGGTGGACGGCCGAGTGGAGGGGCGAATCGACGTACCCGGACACACGCTCACGATAGGCCCTCACGCCAAGGTAAAGGCGACAATCGCGGCCAAGAGGGTGACGGTGTTCGGCGCCGTCTCTGGGACGATGGTGGTTCACGAGAGCCTCGACGTCCGGAACGGCGCCACGATTGAGGGTGAGGTGACGTGCGCCCGCATCTCGATTCAGGAGGGCGCGGCTGTGACCGGGAAGATTGCGATGTCGCCTCGCAGCTCAACGCCGAACGGCGCGGCCACTGACATGCCTGCGCTCGCGGCCATCTGAGGGCGCTGCGCCTCGATGTGCTCTGCAGGCGACGGCCTGCGACAGTAGTCAATCAGCGGCGAAACAGAGCCGAAGCTTCCGCAACGGGTCCAACGAGAACGAGTATTCAGTAGGGACAACGATGACGATTGGCCGTAGCGCTCGTCATTACGGCGCGACGCGGATGGCCAGGCTGAGGTCCAGCCGTTCGCCATGCGCGTCCTAACCGACGACGCGCGCGAGTCATCGTCCACGTAAGGTCTCCTCGAAGGCGGTCTGGGCGTCTTTGAGCTGCGCCAGGAGCGTCAGCTGTTACGTGAGCGGCTGGAGAAAACGGACGATCGCCCGGATCATTTCGTCTCCCGCGAGTAACTCGTCATCATTGTGATCGGCGTCGGGAAGCACGAGGAGCGTCTTGGGAGCCACCGCGGCATCGTACAGGCGCCGACTGTTCTCGATGGGCACGATGCGATCGTGCCCGCCTGCGATGACCAGCAGCGGCACTTGGATCCGGCGAATCTGATCGATCGCCGCGAACCGGTCCCGGAGAAGAAGACGCACCGGCAGAAACGGATAGTGATGCTGTCCCACGTCGGCCATCGATGTGAACGGCGATCGCAGGACGAGCGCCGCCGGCGGGTGCTCGACGGCGAGGTCGATAGCCACTGCCGTTCCCAGCGACTCGCCGAAGTACACGATCCGCGACGCATCAACGTCGGGGCGACCGGCCAGGTACGCTCGGGCGGCGCGGCTGTCTGCGGAGAGCCCGTTCTCCGTCGGAGTCCCGGGATTGCCGCCGTAACCCCGATAATCGACGAGAAGAACCTGCAATCCGTGCCGATGGAACGCCGCCGCCAGGGGCCCCCGGTGCGCTCGATTGCCGGCGTTCCCGTTGAAGACCAGAACGGTGACGCGCGGCGAGGGTCCGGATGCCGCGACGAACCAGCCGCTCAGCCCGAGCCCGTCGGTCGTCTCGAAGGTCACCGGCTCGACATCGGTCAGCCCGATTTCACCAGGCGTGGGCACGCCACCAGTTGGGAAGTACATCAAGCGGCGCTGCATCGTCCAGATGAGCGCCAGGACGGCAGCGATGACGGCAACGTACCCGGCCGCAATGATCATCGGGCGACTCATCTCAAGGCCCCGTGCGTCGGGCTATTTCAGGCCGAGCCGTTGCTTGACGGTCGGCCAGTCTCGCTTGAGCGCGATGAAGGCGGCCAGGTCGGGACAGCGGAGAAACGGGTTCGTGGCGCGCTCCAGGCCAATCGTGGAACTGGGGCGCACCCCATAGTCGTGCCCGGGCCACACGGTGGCGTCGTCGGGGATCCGGTCGAGCAGCCGCCGAAGGCTGGCCCACTCAGTGCGCGCGTCGTCATCGTTGGTGGTGCCACCCACCTTCCCGACGAACAGGAGATCGCCAGCGATCAGGATCCGCCACGAGGGTTCATAGACCACCAGGTGGTCGGGGCAGTGCCCCGGCACGTGAAGGAACTGGAGCCGCAGGCCGCCGACGTCGAGTTCCTGCTCGTCGCCGAGGCCAAGGTCCGGACTGACCAGTAAGGAGTCCGCGAACGCGGCCACCGGCGCCGCAGTCAGCTCCGCAGCCTTAGCATTGCCGTTTGTGTGATCCGGGTGCCCGTGTGTGTTGATCACGTGCGTGACCGTCAGCCCCTGGTCCCTGGCGCGTTCGACGAACGCTTCGGGCGAGTACGACGGGTCGATCAGCACGCCCTGCCTGGTGTCCCGATCACCGAGCAGGTAGCCGAAGTTCCGGTCGCCGCCGGCGCGGATCTGTTCGAAGATGAGCTGCATGTTCGTGTCCTTCCTCCGCTGTCTACTGTAGCTCTCGTGACAGTCGGCTTCGATGATGACCGTCCGAGAACGGGCGTTCCGTGCCGACACTCGACCCTCGGCCAGATCAGTCCGGCCACGTTCGAGCGACGAGCGATGACTTAAGTAGCGTAGTCAAACCGTCCACTGAACCGAATCAATGCCACTCCCGTCAACGGGAGCAGGAATCCCGTTGACGGGATGACGCGCTCGCTACATTCCGCCGGCCCTATGCCTCGCCCACAGCTCGCGCTCTTCGGCGCGCATCTCTTCGTCCGTCATGTCCACCCGCTCCACGGGCTTCCTGGCTCGCACGGCTCGACCATGGCGGTCTCGTCCGGCTGCCAGTCGGCAATCGCGAACGTGTTGGCGACGATACGCGTGCCTGGCTTCATGGCGAGGAAGGTCGGCCGGAGCCGCAGGTTAATGGACGGCAGCAGGAAGGTCGTGACGACCGTCGCGTCCGAGAAGTCGGTCTCGAAGATGTCGCCGCGCACGAAACGGGTAACTTTGCTGACGCCGGCCTCGGCGGCCTTGCGCTTCGAGTATTCGACAAGTCCGCGGTCGTACTCGATGCCGCGCGCGCGGAGACCGCGCTTCGCCGCCGCAATTACGAGGACGCCATCGCCGGATCCCAAGTCGACGAGCCGGTCCTTCGGTGTGACCTTCGCCAGGTCGAGCATCTTCTCGACGAGCGCCGGCGGGGTCGGTACCCAGTGAACGTCCTTGCCCGGCTGGTTCAACCGCGACGCGTCGGGCTGACCGCTCCCCTGCTGTGCACCGGCGGAGCCGACCGTGATGGTAATGAAGACGAGGCCGAGCGCCACAACGAGCGCGAAGGCCGCCCGAGACTGCCCCCGCCCGCTGGCATGATGTTTCACGATAGAGAGCATGGCAAACGTCACCTACCAGACAAATGACCGTGCGCCAGCACGGCGGAAATCCAGGTGCCTGCCCGATGCCCCCGCCGCCGATCTGGTGGTGACTTCGTAGATACCGAGACGCGTTCCGGGGCTGAGGGCCAAGAGTGACGCGATTATATGAGCAGGGGCTGCAAGGGCATGGCCCGCGGCCAAACCATTCAGCGAAGTGGTCTTAACGGCGCGCAACATCTTGAACGCTGGACGCGCCCGTAGCTCAGTTGGATAGAACCCAGTCCTTCTAAGCCGGGGGTCGAAGGCTCCGCGTAACCCACGATAGCAACGTGAGGCAGGTCTCTGGATTTAAGATCTGACAGCCATACTGTCTAGGCAATCAAGGTGCTACCCGAATCGCTGGCGGCTGATGCAGAGCGACTGGCGCGGTTTCAGCGAGAAGCCACGGATCGCGCGGGCCTGTTCTACAATCTACCGTGGGCGCGTGGCGTGCCTGAGGATTGCGGAAGGAAAAGAGGACAAAATGGCGACAACGGCAGACGCAGAGATCGTGTTGCGGCTTTACGAACTCCGGCGCGAAGAGACGTTACGCAAGGCCCGTCGCTTCATGGTCTTTGTTTTTCAGCCGAAGACGCTGGAAGAGTTGAGGGCGGTGTCGCGGGATGTGACAGCGACCGAGAATGCTGCGTGGCGGCAAGTCCTGAGCTACTGGGAGATGGCGGCTTCACTCGTGCTGCAGGGCGCGGTGGATGCAGACTTGTTTCTAGACTCCAATGGAGAGGGCATTCTCGTGTACGCCAAATTTCATCACTTTCATGCAGAGACGGAGAAGGAGTCTGGCGACGTGTTTATGAAGCAGACGGCCGCTTTGATTGCGCAACATCCAGCGGCAAAAGCTTTACATGAGAGGTTTCTGCAGATATTCGGACCCAAGAAGTAGTGACCATGGCACTGCCAAGTTGACCTTGCATGGATCCGCTTCCCCCTCCCGTTCCGCCCATATGATCCAACCACTTGGCCCTGACTCCCGGCACCCGCCTCGGTCCGTATGACGTCGCGACCAAGATCCGCGTGGGCGGGATGGAGGAGGTGTATCAGGCCACAGACACCAACCTCGACTGCACGGTTGCCATCAGAGTCCTCCCTGAACACGTCGCGACGGATCCGGACCTAAAGCAGCGGTTCGAGCGCGAGGCGAAGACGAAGAGGATGACCCCGACGATGTGGAAGATGACGACGGCCACGACGAGGACGAAGGTGATGAATCGTACCGGGATCGTCGGAGAGCGAATTACGTGACTGCCACTACTTCCGTCTGCTGATAATACGCCGCCTCAAACTCCGCGGGCGGGACGTAGCCGATCGGCTCGAGTAAACGCCGCGTATTGAACCAGTCGACCCACGCCAGCGTCGCAAATTCCACCGCCTCCAGACTCCGCCACGGGCCTTGCCGTCGAATCACCTGCAAACCCGGTACGGTTCAGACACCCATCGCGACCGCCATCAGCGTTTGCGTCAGAAGCGTCGATCCGCCCATACCCCCAAAATGTCTCCCATCTGGCCTGGCGATACGCTCCATCCGACCGAGGCCTGCGCGCTTCATCGCTTCCACAACAGCGTGTGCAGCTGAAACTGACTCCACGCAAACCAGAACGCCTCATGCGCTGGAATCTCTGCGCCGTCAATGAACGCGCGTAGGCCACCGGCATCCGGCTGCAGCGCCACCCCAGCCAGCGCGACCTCCTCGCCGGCCTCCAGCGCCAAACGCGCTGGCCCCACCGGGAACGCCACCGGCGTTCCGTCAGCAGCTCGAACGCCCACCACCATATCGTGCACGCCGAGACGCGGGTCGACATCCCCGATCGAAAAGATGGGCCCGGCATCGTCGCGGCCGCGTAGCGGGTTGCGCGGGTAGCTCCGCCCAATTCCTCCATCCTCCGCGAGGATCGTGGTGTCTGGGTGCGCCGCGCGCCACGCCGCCCAGGGGGAGGTCACGACCGTGGCTTGTTTGAGCGTGACACCAGCGTCGAACAGCGGTCCGGAGATCGCTTCTCCGGTAAACGTGTCGACGGCGGAGAACGTGGTGATGTCGTACATGAATTTATTGGATCGCGACAGGAGTCCAGAGGTCCGCAGGAGCGGCCGGAAGTCGTCGACGTCGTCGGTAAAGTATGCTTGCGCGGACCGGCACAGGGTGCAGTACGGGATGGCGATATGGCGTCCGCCGAGCGTGTCGTTGACCATCTCATGCACTTCCATGATGTTCCTCGGATACGCCCGCGCCTGCCGGCCAACCACGATTCCAAACACCAGATCGTCGTCCGGATACCAGCCCCCCCCTTTGGCATCGGTCACGGCGGGTTGGTCCAAGGCCGGAATGCACCCCCGAGGGCAGATCTGCCCCGCCGTGGCGTCGGGGCGATCGTCGATGAACACCCCACCCCACCCCACGAGCCGCCAGTCAATCGCAGAGTCCTCGTCATCGAAAAACGGCGCCCAGCGCGGCTCGATCAGAAGAAACAGGTCGCGCTTGAGCCGCCGGTAGTCTGGCGGGGCCGGTAGATCCCACGCCAAGACGCGATCGCCCAGGGCGGTGAGTGGCTCGCCGGAAAGCTCAGCGCCACTGAGCTTCTCAAACGCCTCGACCACGATCGGCAGTGAGCCACGCGACGTAAACCGCAAGAGGTCGTTCAAATACCACAGCAGGCGACCGTCCCCGTACATGCCGATCGTGCGCACCGCCTCACTCGGAAAGCGGCCCTGCTGCAGGAAGGGCACGACACTCGCCAAGGCGTCGCGCACCGGACGAGCCAGCGCACCAGTGCCGGCCGTGGGAGCCGCCGGGAACGCCTGTCTGTTCTTGTCCAGCCACCCGCTCTGGGCTGGGAGAGAGGCGGCGCCGCCGCCGCACACGCTGAGGAGCGCGGCCGCCACCAGAATGGGGCCAGAGCGGCGGCCACGTCGCGGATACTGGGAACGCATGGAGCCGCCTTTCTTCGCTCCCCACAGGTGTAGCACATAAAGGCGACCTGGGTCGCTACCAAGTCAGCGGCTCACGACGGTGAGTGCCACGCAGTGGTGACTGCTACTTGCTGAAGCACATCATCCATGGCTGGGACGACGAACAGTGCGTGACCATCCTGTCGAACATCGTCCGGTGCCCGGATGGCAACGGCCGCGTGGTCGCGCAGCAACTGGTTCAGGCGCGCGTAGAACGGATGACTGGCGGCCGTCGGCAGCACGGCTGCGCCTCCTGCTGAAACAGCAGCGAACAGCCCTGAGAAACGCACGGCGCAGACCTTCGTCGCACAAGACCTTGAATCCGTCGCGGTGCAAGGGGTTTAGCCTCGAAAATGCCCAAAAACGTTAGGTCCACTAAGGACGTCGTCGGGCGCTCCGTTCGTCCCACCGGGCGCGGCCAGCACCTCAGGGGCGGCTGCGGGACAGCGGCAGCAATGGAAGCGGGGCTCGCGGATCACGTCTGGTCAATTGAGGGAAAATCTCACGTCCAGACGACTGTTAGCCGTATCATCGGTGCGGTCCGGGGAGAAGGGTAACAGAAGAGTCCGGGGACATGGGTAACACATTCAGCCACACTCGAGCCGAGGTGCTCGATGCCATGGCAGGAGACGTTACTCATGGACCAACGCGTGCAGTTCATCGCCGACTACCAGCGCGATGTGTTCGACGTCGCGGAGCTGGCGCGACGCTACGGCATCAGTCGGAAGACCGCCTATAAATGGATCGAGCGCTATGAGGTTGGGGGACCGGCCGGGCTGGTCGATCGGTCACGGCGGCCGGCGCATTGTCCGCACCGGACGCCCCCGCCGATCATCGCGGCCCTGCTGGACGTGCGCCGCCACCATCCGACCTGGGGCGCCAAGAAACTCCTGAAGATCGTGGCCACGCGGCACCCGACGTGGACACTCCCGGCCCGGAGTACGGTCTGTGATCTGCTGGATCGCGCCGGTCTCATCACGGGGTCGCGGCGGCGGCCGGTGCCCGCACACCCGGGTCGGCCGCTGATCCCGATGACGGCCCCCAACGGGACCTGGACCGCGGACTTCAAAGGGCAGTTCAAAACCCGCGACGGGGTGTATTGCTATCCGTTGACGATCGTCGATGGCTTCAGTCGGTACTTGCTGACCTGTCACGGCCTGCTCTCGACCGCGATCGTTACGGCTCGCCCGCTCTTCCTCCGCCTCTTCCAAGAGTACGGCTTGCCGGGGATCATCCGGACCGACAATGGCGTGCCCTTCGCCACTACCGCGCTCGGGCGCCTGTCCACGTTGTCCGTCTGGTGGATTCGGCTCGGGATCCTCCCGGAACTGATCGCCCCCGCGTCCCCGCAGCAGAACGGGCGCCATGAGCGGATGCATCGGACGCTGAAAGCCGAGGCCACGCGTCCCCCGAGCGCCAATCTGCGCGCCCAACAGATCCGGTTCAATCGGTTTCGTCACGAGTACAACGACGAACGCCCGCACGAAGCATTGGACCAAGAAACGCCTGGCTCCGTCTACCAGCCGTCACCGCGGACGCTGCCGCGCACGCTCGCGCCCGTGGAATACCCCGGCCACTTCGAAGTCCGCCTCGTCAGTCGCAACAGCGGCATCCGGTGGAAGAAGCGCTGGGTCTGCGTGACGCACACGCTGGCGGGCGAGTACGTCGGACTGGAAGAAGTCGACGATGGGCTCTGGGACGTATACTTCGGGCCAGTGAAGCTCGGACGGATGAACGAACGCATTCTCCGCATTGAAGATCACAAAGGCCGCACCGTCAGGAGAGGACCGGCCGGGACGACTACGGAGCCCGCCAAGAACGCGCGCTCCTCCGCTCTCACACGGCGTGGTAACACCCACCAAGTGTTACCCATGTCCCCGGACTGATCTGTCACTCATGTCCCCGGCCGCTCAATCTACCACTGAGAGGAGCGCAACAATGGAACACGACGCCATCACGCGCAGAGACTTCGTGATCACGGTAGGGGTTGGAATTGCGGCCGCTGGCGCTAGCCTGACTGCTCAGCAGCAAGTGGTGGAAACGAACGTCGATATCAAGACCGCTGACGGGACCTGCGATGCGGCTTTCATTCACCCAGCCAGCGGCTCGCATCCAGGCGTCCTGATCTGGCCCGACGCGTTCGGCCTACGCCCCTCGATGCGCGAGATAGCCAAGCGCCTCGCCGTCGAAGGGTACTCCGTGGTGGTGCCAAATCCGTTCTATCGGGTCGCCAAGTCGCCTGTGTTCGAGGACGCGTCGAACTTCAGCTTCGACGACCCGACTCAGAGGGCGAAACTGACACCGCTGATGGGATCGATCAACGCCGCAGGCGCTGCCGAACGGGACGCGGCAGCCTTTGTCACCTGGCTTGACGCGCAGCGTCAGGTCGATCGCAGTAAGAAAATTGGCACTCAGGGCTACTGCATGGGTGGCGCGCTCGTCGTCAGAACGGCAGCCGCGGTGCCGAACCGGATCGGCGCAGGAGCGTCGTTCCACGGAGGCGGGCTCGTGACAGCAAATCCCGATAGTCCGCATCTGCTTGCGCCGAAGATCAAGGGACGGATGTACTTTGGTATTGCGGCCAACGACGACATGCAGCAATCGGACGCGAAGACGAAGCTCAAGGAATCGTTCGACGCGGCCAAGGTGCCGGCCGAAATCGAGGTCTATTCGCAGGCGCAACATGGATGGTGTGTGTCGGACATGCCGAAGCAGGCGAACGGGCAACCGATCTACAGCAAGGCGGACGCTGATCGCGCATGGGGCAAGCTGTTGGCGTTGTACAAATCGGCGTTAGCGTAACGTCTCCTGCTGATCCTTCTCGCGCGCGATGCGCTGGGACAGATCTGGCAGAACAAATCAGGGTTCAGTGCACCGCGACGGATCCAATGCCTTGTGCGCACGCCGAGGGCCACTTCAGCCTGGCTGGGTCTTTCTCAAGTTCGATCTGGCACCGGTCATGGTTAGGTGCAAGGAGACACCAAAAACTACGTGTACCTTGAGCGCTACTGTGTCCGAGATGTCTCCGTGGTGGCGGCGGGCGATGATCCGTTGTGGACGCTCGTCGGCAAGGCACCCGACAAGCGACAAGATTCAATGAATTCTACGGGGACTACGAACGCGCAATTCAGGACGGTGATCACGCAATCCGGGCTCGGGACCCTGGACTCCTGAGACTCGTCGCCAGACCGTCGTAGCGCTGGAGGTGTCGCGGCACGCGGCGGACGGCTGGCCGGATAGCGCCCGGCCGTTGCGTCCGGGACGGGAGGGACAATGAGACTATGGGCGTGGTGAACGCCAGCAAACGTCCCGTGCTGCTTGTCCTCCTCGGCCTCGGGCTGGGGGCGGCCCTACTGATTGCCTGTTCCTCTCTCGTCGCCGCACCGTCCGGTTCAATCGTGGACACTCTCTTGAGCCGGAGGATGGGGTTCTCGGTCGCCGATTTGCGGGCGCTCGACGCGGGGTCCGCGGTGGTCAGGAGCCTCGACACGTCGGTCCGTGAGGAGCTGGCGTACGTCGGCGTGGTGTACGTCGACGCGCCACCCGAGCGCGTTGTTGAGAGATTCCGCGACATCGTGCAGTTCGAGCGTGGCCCCGGCATCCCCCAGATTGGGCGCTTCGGTAGTCCCCCGAGGCTCGAGGACCTACAGTCCTTGACGCTGCCCGCCGCGGATGTCGCAGCGTTGCCGCGGTGTCGTTCGGGCCACTGCGACATGAAGCTCTCGGCGGTGGCGATGCGTCGGTTCCGGGACGACGTGGACTGGGCATCCCCGAACGCGGCACGCCAGGCCGACACAGTGGCTCGCCAGATGATCCTCGATCTGGTCCGCGCGTATCAGGCGGGCGGCAATGCAGCGCTCGGTCACTACGACGATGGCGCCAAGCCGCTGCTCGTGGCCGAGCAGTTCCGTGCCCTGCTCGCCGGCGGCGACCCACTTCCCGCCCCCGTGCCCGCGCTCCTTGCGTATCTCGACGGCTACCCGCGCGGTCGTCCCGCCGGCGCCGAAGACTTCTTCTACTGGACGGTGGTCGACTTCGGCCTCAGGCTGACCGCTCGGGTCAACCATGTCATCATCTATCCGCTGCCCGCCGGACCGTCAGGGGTCTCGCAGGTCATCGCGATCAAGCAGCTCTATGCGAGCCACTACTTCCACACCACTCTCGAGCTGCGCTTCCTCGTCGACGACCCCCGCCGGTCCGGCCGGCGCGGTACGTCGCTCATTTCGATCACGCGATCGCGCAGCGACGGGATGACCGGCTTCAAGGGACTGTTCCTGCGGCCCATCATCAGCCGCCGCTCGCGCAAGGCCGTCCGCGGCTACCTCGAGCATGTGAAGCGACAGGTCGAGCTTCCCCCTCCGGCGGCCTTCTGAGGCGCGGACGACGGTCCGTCGAGGCCGCGCGGGTGAGCGCGATCGCCGTTCGAGAAACGACCCATGAACGAGAGGGGGGCGCATGCCGACGAGCGAGAGAGCCCACGTGGCACGCCTGCGACGCTCCGAGCGGTGTCCGGATCTCGCTCCCTTCGATCGCTCGATCCACACGTATAGCTGTCAGGATCGCTGGCCGGCGGCCCGACCTACTGAACCTGGAACGGCAGCCGGGCTTGAAGATCTCGGCCACCGCCTGCCGAGCGCGTGCCCGCTCTTCGTCCGTGCGGGCATGGACCAACAGACTCACGACCCACTGCAGATCCTTCCAACGGCGGCCCCGGAAGGGCTGGCGGCGGGAGCGCCCGGGCTAAACTCGTCGATCAGCGCGTCCGGGCGCGACCGGAATCGCTAGGGCTTTTTCGCCATGCCCATCGCCACCGACTTGACCATGACGCTCTCCCCTGTGACGTCGCCGCTGATCTTCGCCATCTTCCCGGCGAGCTTGGCGAGCTCCATCTTGTCATTGTCGGTCGACGTCTTCAGCGTGTACACCTTGTCGCCGACCACGAGCGCGTAGTCAGACCCACCCTTCACGCAGGCCGCCGCACAGGCAGCGGCATTCGGCATCTTGTGCTTCATGCCGCATGCCGCGTCGCTCACCGTGCCCTCGAGCGTCATGGTGGCAGCGCGCAGTGTCGCGCCGCCGAGCGCGAACGCGCCCACGAGGAGAAAGGTCCCGATTGTCGTCATCTTCAGCATGTGCTCTCCTTGACCGGAATTTCCGAGTTGCCTACCCGCGACACGCCGATACTACACCCGTGCATGCCGTCTGCGACCGGTTTTCGGATCGCCGACCTTCCATTGCCCTGCACCCCAGAGCGGGAACCCGTCCGGGCCTGGAATCCTCCGAAATCGGCTCGGTTCCGCCACATTTCGCGGACACCTCTCCCTCTGAGGGCTTGCCTCTGACCGGCGTTTGTCAGGAGCGCGAGGAGTCTTGCTTCGCAACAAGCCCCGGGGCTGCCGGGCCTGCCGATAATAGCCACCCTGCTTCTTCCACCGCCGGCGGCCGATCGTCTTTATCTTCGTGATCGTGCGATCCCGAGCGCTCGACCGGGTCCCCGTCGAGACACGCGTGCCGTCTTGGTCGGTGGGACCACGACGGTCGCGCCCCGGGCCGCGGCCGTCTCGTAGAAGGCAATCGTGTCGTAGGCCGCGTCATCGACCGTCGCTTCCGTCAATGCGTGGGCGACGATCACCCCCGATCGGTCGACGCCCAGATGCAGCTTCTTCCAGCCGCGCGTGTCGCGGACGCCATGTTTCGCCAGGGCCCAGACGTGGGTGCAAGATGCGACGCCACCACTTCGTCCGCGTGGCAAGCCGACGTTGTCGGGCGAGCCGCTTCCTGCTGTACGTGATCGGGCGTGGTTTGATACTCTGTCTGTCCATGCCCGTACAGGCGACACCGGCGCTCTCTTCTTGGGGTCAGGCGCGCTCGTCGATCGGCGCCTCGGTCGATGCCATGCCCGCCCCGCGTGGCCGACGGCGGCCGACGGCTGACCGCTGATCGGCCTCCGATCACGCGGGACGACCGTCCTCCGGTAGAATTCTTGCGCCATGCGGATTGTCATCGTCGGTGGAGGAGAGATCGGGTTCGCGCTCGCGGCGACGTCATCGACATCCTCGTGCAGTCGCGACGCAATCGCAGGGTGGCCGCACGCTTCTTTCGCAAGCTGTTGAAAGGACAAGGCCAGGTGCCTCGCCGCCTGATCACGGACCAGCTCCGCAGCTACGCCGCGGCGCACCGCACCGCGATGCCGTCCGTGGTGCCAGCACGCGGCAGTACGAGAACAATCGCGCGGAACTCTCGCATCAACCGACCCGACAGCGCGGGCGCTCCGCGCCGATGGGGAGACACGCGCCGTTTCCGCCAACTTGACAGTGCCGCTAGAAGGCGCGAAACAAGGCGGCCGCGATCAGGGTCGGCACGAGCGCCCCGAGCGCCAGCCCCAACGGAGACACCGAGTCGTCGAAGAACCGGCCCAGGAGCGCCTGCCCCGCCGGATTCGGCGCATTCGCGATCACCGTCAGACCGCCGCCGACCACGGCGCCCTCGACCACCGCCAACTTGAGCCCGTCGCCGAGGTTGGGCACCAGCGTGGCGAGGTACGTGACCAGGGCGTTGTCGTTGAAGGCCGTGAGCAACACTGAGCCCAGAAAGAGCGGGGCTTCCGCGAGGCTTCCCAGTACCGGCGCGATCCACCATCCCTGCAAGCCGCCATGAATCACCAGCCCAGCCAGGAAGAAGCCGACCAGTAGCGGCGTCTTCAACTCGAGCTGACTCTGAAAGGGAGCTGTCGCCTTCACGAACCCCAGAAAGAACAGAAATCCACCCAGAAAGAGCGCCGGATAGTGAGCCGTGAACACCGTCCACGCCATGAACCCCACGTGCGCCGATGTAATCCACGCCGGAACCGGCAGGAGGACGCCGCCAGACGCCTCTTCGGCAGGCATGTCGACGTCGGTCACCGGTGCGCGCGCGGCGAGCGCCACGAGTTCCCGTCTGAACGCCACGTAATACACCGTCGTCGAAATGGCGATGGCGAGCGTCGCTCGCCAGCCAAAATGACCCAGCATGTACGACGTGTCCCAGCCCCAGGTGCGCGCCACCATGAGTACCGGGGGCGCGGCAAAGTGCGTGAGCGTGCCGCCGATGGAGACGTTCACGAAGAGCAGGCCCAGTGTGGCGTACTTCAACCTGGCGCCGGGTTGCAGATCGTAGAACTGGCGGGCCAGCAGCAGCGCGCAGATCGTCATGGCTGCCGGTTCGGTGATGAACGACCCGAGAAGTGGCCCAACGATCAGAATCGTCACCCACCATGCCGCGGGCGTGCCGCCGCCGATATCCACCAGGCGTCGCAGTCCTGATTCGGCGAAGACCACGATGGGCCGCGTCGAGGCGAGCGCCATGATCACCACCACGAAGAGCGGCTCCGTGTAGTTGACGGTGTCGTTCAGGTAGTGCGTCGCCGTGGCCCAGCCCGCGTACGCGGTCATGGCAACCGTCAGGACGAGCGCCCACAGTCCGAAGATCACTTCGATCTCGCCGAGGAAGTGCAGCAACTCGGCGGTGACGACCGGCATGACGGGCCGCGCCGCTGCACGTGCCTCGGCGTCGTGCTGGTGTTGAATGCGGTGCGCCAGTGCCGTGAACCGGGCGGCCACGAACGTGTGCAGGACGGCGAGCGCGAAAATGACGGTCGCCACCGCGTTGAACGGCTCGACCTGCACCCGGGCGATCAACGCCTGCAGGAGGCCGTCGCCGGCCAGAAGCGGATACTCGGCCAGGGCTCGTGGCAGCACGGCGACGGCCTCGGCGGCGTCGTTCATCGACTCACGTTATCGAATGCCAGCGCCCACGGCAAATTCAGCGGTACCAGGCACTGGATCGCGGCGCGGTTTGATGACCGTTGTCGCCGCGCAGCCCGGCTGCCTGCTGCCGCTGCACCGACGAGCGGTCGCGGGCCGCTCACCCTCATGTGTGGAGGTTGCCGACGGGCTGCCGGGTGGCCGCGCGGCGGCCGCCGATCGCCGTCTGCACACCCAGGAATTCGCCAACCTTCTCCATCGTGAGCAGCCCGACCTGCGGCAGGAAAGAACAACGTACCGCGGCAATCGAGAGTAGCGTGCAGATCCTGATCTCTGCTTTTCGAATCCGCACAAGCAGGAAGGACCATATCTATATGGGCGGGCAGGAAGCTAAGACCATCGCGGATTTTCTCATCGTCGATTTCCAAAGCGAGATACAGACGACCCAGTGTGTCATCGTGGCGGTTCCCTCCGATCACCTCGACTACCGACCGGAGGCGAAGGCCAAGACCGGTCTAGGACTCGTCCGACATATCACTCTCGAAGACGAGTGGTTACTGAACTGCATCGCGAGCGGCGCCTTCACGCCTCCGCCCGACGACTCTGACGCCTGCGGCGATCATGAGCCCGGCCGACGCTATCGCCCGTTACAAAGAACGAGTTCCCGCAGCCCTTGATCGCGTGCGCGCCATGTCAGGCGAGAAACTTACGAGCGTTGTCGACTCGTTCGGCATGGTCCAGGCACCCGCAGTCAATGTTTCTCGCGATGGCGATTAAACATTCGGTCCATCACCGCGGCCAGCTCGGCACCTACCTGCGTGCGATGGGCGGTAAGGTCCCGGGGATCTACGGGCCTAGCGCCGACACTCAGTAATCGGTACGGCGTGAACGGTCTAACCTCAGCTTGCAGCCGTCGGCGGTGCGGGAGAAGCCGCCGCCGCGGCTGAAGCTGCACGTTAGGACGTCAAGGGACCGGGATCGTGGACCATAGTACCGCCGATTCCGAGTCTGCGTGAAGTCGCGAGGCGAGTCCCCGAAGTGCTAATCTGCGGCTCATGCGGCTCTCCCGTGCGTCAGGTCGCGGCAGAAACTGTCAGCCAGCTCGCGGCCGCGAACGTGGCGTCTTTCACCCTGATCTTCAACCCGACCCACTGTCCCGATAACCCCCGGCACGGGACACCCGAGAAGCCCTCGCGCCTTCGTCGCGGATCTCACACTTTCACGGACCGCAGTCGGAGCGCATTGCCAATCACGGACAGCGAACTGAAACTCATGGCGGCCGCGGCGATCATTGGACTGAGCAGGAGCCCGAACACTGGATAGGCCACGCCAGCGGCGATGGGCACCCCCGTTGCGTTGTACACGAACGCGAAGAACAAGTTCTGCTTGATGTTGCGCATCGTCTGGCGCGAGAGGCGGCGCGCGCGCACGATACCCCGCAGATCGCCTTTGACCAGTGTGACCCCCGCGCTCTCCATCGCGACGTCGGTGCCGGTGCCCATCGCAATGCCGACCTGCGCCTGCGCGAGAGCTGGCGCATCGTTAATGCCATCGCCCGCCATCGCGACAAAACGCCCTTCCAATTGCAGGCGCTTGATGTGGTCGGCCTTCTGATCGGGCATCACTTCGGCCACCACATCGTCGATCCCGAGCTTCTTCGCCACCGCGTGTGCCGTGGTTCGACTATCGCCCGTCAACATCACCACGCGCACGCCTTCGCGGTGAAGCGCACGAATCGCATCCGGTGTGCTCGCCTTGATGGGATCGGCCACGCCCACGAGTCCAGCCGCCTTACCGTCGATCGCCACGAACATGACCGTCTGCGCATCGGCACGGAGACCCTCGGCTCGTTCGGCGAGTCCTCGCGCATCGATCCCGAGACTCTCCATGAGCGCTCTGTTCCCCAGCGCGACAGTGCGACCGTTTACGCGCCCTTTCACGCCTTTGCCTGTGATCGATTCGAATCCCTCGGCATTGGCCAGGGCGAGGCCGCGCGCCTCGGCGCCTTTGACGATCGCTGCGGCCAGGGGGTGCTCGCTGCCACGTTCCAGGCTGGCCGCCAGGCGAAGCAGCTCCGGCTCGTCGACACCCGGAGCGGGTGTGACGCTGACGAGCTTGGGTTTGCCTTCCGTCAGGGTACCGGTCTTGTCGACGACGAGCGTATCGACCTTGCGCAGAATCTCGATGGCTTCGGCATTCCTGAACAGGACGCCCATCGTCGCGCCCTTTCCCGTCGCCACCATGATGGACATCGGCGTGGCCAGGCCGAGCGCACACGGACAGGCAATGATGAGCACAGCGACGGCATTGATGAGCGCGTGCGCCATGCGGGGCTCGGGCCCGATCGACGCCCACACGATGAACGTGACGAACGCGATCAGGACAACCAGCGGCACGAAGTATCCAGAGACGACGTCGGCCAGCCTCTGGATCGGCGCCCGGCTGCGCTGCGCTTCAGCCACCATCGCGACAATGCGCGACAGCAAGGTCTCCGCTCCCACTTTCTCCGCGCGCATGACCAAGCCGCCGGTGCCGTTGATGGTGGCACCGACCACGCGGTCACCAGACTGCTTCTCGACCGGAATCGGCTCGCCGGTCACCATCGATTCGTCGACATGACTGTGTCCGTCGAGCACGATGCCGTCGACCGGCACTTTTTCGCCGGGTCGCACGCGTAGGCGATCGCCGACCTGCAACAGATCGATCGGCACGTCTTCTTCCCCACCGTCTTTGCGGAGACGGCGGGCCGATTTTGCCGCCATGCCGAGCAGCTTCCTGATGGCGGCGCCCGTGTGGCTCCGTGCGCGCAGCTCCAGCACCTGGCCAAGCAGGATCAGCGTCGTGATGACGCCGGCGGCCTCGAAATAGACGGCGACCTCGCCGCCTTCGCGGAACGAGTCCGGGAAGATGCCCGGGAAGAGCAAGGCGACGACGCTGTAGATGTACGCGACGCTCACGCCGAGCCCGATGAGCGTGAACATGTTCAGGCTGCGGAAGACGACCGACTGCACCGCCCGTACGAAGAACGGCCATGCTGCCCACACGCACACCGGCGTCGCCAAAGCGAGTTCGAAGAACATCCGTGTCCGCGTGGACATCCAGGACGACAGCGGACGTCCGGGCAGCATGTCGCCCATGACCGATAGGACGAGCGGCACCGTGAAGGCGGCCGCCAGAGAGAACCGGCGAGTCATATCGCCGAGCTCTGGGCTTTCCTCCTCTTCGCCGCCGGCCGTGCGCAGTTCGAGCGCCATGCCACAAACGGGGCAAGTTCCGGGCCGGTCGCGGACGACCTCCGGATGCATCGGGCACGTCCACTCCTGGCGGGCGGCTGGCGCGACGGGCGTCACGGGCGTCACGGCCTTCGGCGCGTGCTGGCCGTAACCACCGGCGTGTGATTCGCCGCGCGACTGGCGGTAGCGCTCGGGGCTCTCGCGGAACTTCGCCAGACACCCGGCACAGCAAAACAGGTGCGTCCCCGTCTCGTCTTCGAAACGGTGGGGACTGTCCGGCTTCACCTCCATTCCGCACACCGGGTCCCTGTTCATCGTCGCTGTCGCGGGGGTGGACGCCTGTGCATGGGGCTGGTGGTCTTTCATGGGTGTTCCGCTTCTCTCATAGCTTGCCACCAACGCCCAGCCGCTGCTCGATGAAAGCGTTTCTCTATTCTGGCCACGTCGGATTGCTGGTAAGATTACAGGAGATGACGTTCAAGTGCGTGGCGTTACTGCTCGGTTTCGCGTTCGCAAGTGCCTCCGTGGTCGCGGACTACTGCAAGATGTCCTGCGAGGCGGCGCACGCAGGTCATCATCATGCGTCCACTGCCCCGTCCGACATTGGTCAGCCACCACAGCCCTGCGGCCATGACCACCACGGTATCGTCGGCGTCGCAGCCTCCTCTGGCGCCGCGTCAGTACGCCCGCTCGCACCCACAAGCGCCGCGGTGGTGCCCGCTTCGCCGCTGGCTCCATCCCTCTGGATGTTGGCTCGCGACGTCCACGGCTCGAATTCTCCGCCGGGCACTTTTCTTCACGGTGTCGCCTCTCCCCTTCGCGTCTAGAACAGCCTCCACAGCCTGAATCACGTGTAGGCCGGATCCCGTTTGGATCCGGCGTCTGGGCAGGTCCGACAGGACCCGTCCACGTCTAGCGGTTGTGAAACCCCTTCGAGCGCTGATGGAAGAGAGGCTCATGGTTCGGTACCGGCACGAAGCGGCGCTCGCAGCGATGTTCTGCATCGCCGCGGGCATGATCACCGTTGTGATCGCGCAGGAGACACCAGCCGTTCAAGAGAATCACGTCCACGGGAATATGCCCCTCTGGCAGTTCATGCAGGACGGCATTGTCTTCGCTGAATTCAACCACCAGGGCGGTCCCCGGGGAGGCCAGGAGTTCGTCGTGCCGAACTGGTGGATGGGCATGGCGGCCCGACGCGCGGGCAAGGGCATGGTGACGTTCAGCCAGCATGCTGAGCCTCGACGCCGCAACGGTCGGCAAAGAGGGCTATCGCGAACTCTTTCAAGTCGGGGAGGCGCTCGGCGGCGTCCCGCTTGTCGACCGTCAACACCCCCATGAACTATGGATGCAGCTCACCGCGGCCTGGCGAATCCCGATCACGAGCCGCACCGGGTTCACCGTTGCCGGCGGGCCTTCCGGCGAACCGGCACTCGGCCCTGTGGCCTTCATGCATCGCCCGTCGGCATCCGACAACCCGTTGGCACCGCTGTCGCACCACACCTTCGATTCCACGCACGTCGCGTTCGGCGTCGTGACAGCCGCAGTCGACCATGGTGCGTGGCTCATCGAGGGATCGGTCTTCAACGGCCGCGAGCCGGACGAACAGCGCTGGGACTTCGATTTCGGCGCGCTCGATTCCGTCTCAGGGCGTGTGTGGTTCCGGCCGACCGATCGGTGGGAGCTGCAGGTCTCGACGGGGCACTTGAAGGATCCCGAAGAACTTGAACCAGGAAACGTTCAGCGGACCACCACGTCGGCCTCGTGGTTCAAGCGCGACAGCGACGACTACACCGCCGTGGCGGCGGGGTACGGCGTGAACGCCTCGGACCACGGCCGCCGGCACGCGGTGTTCAGCGAGATCACCAAGCACTTCGGCCTCAACTCGCTCTTTGCAAGAACCGAGGTTCTCCATGCTGAAACGGCGCCACTCCTGGGCGACAATCAGGTAGAGGACAATCACGTGGATGATGAACGGCGCGATACCATTGGAGCCTTCACGTTCGGAGGCGTTCGGGACGTTCTGCGCTGGCGCGGTTTCGAGGGCGGGTTCGGCGGAGCCGTCACATTTTATGCGGTACCCGATGTGCTCACGTCCACGCACGGCGAGCACCCGGTTTCATTTCAAGTATTCTTCCGGCTTCGTCCTCCTGCGACGAAGGGGATGGGCCGCATGTGGAACATGCGCATGTCCCAGCCCATGAGCGGCCACCTGCATTAACGAATCGAGTGAACATCATGCAGACTCGACATTTCGTGCTGTCCGGCGCCGTTGCGGTCACCCTCTTTCTGGCCGCTGTGGTCATCGTCGCGGTGGGACAATGGAACGGCTTGAGCACACGCGAAGAGCCCACGGTGGTCGAGCGGGTTCTGGCGCGGGCGGCCCGGCGATGGGCCACACCTCGCGGCGCCCGCGCCGCGAGCAACCCTGTCTCGTTCTCGCCGGACGTCTGGGCCGAGTCGCGTGCCCACTTCGCGGATCACTGCGCCGGCTGCCACGCCAACGACGGGAGCGGCGAGACTGAGATCGGGCAGCGTTTCTACCCCAAAGTCCCGGACATGCGTCTTCCTGCGACACAGGCATTGACGGACGGCGAGCTGTACTGGATCATCGAAAACGGGATCAGGCTGACCGGGATGCCCGCGTGGGGGACCGGCGGTGACAACGACCTCGATACGTGGAAGGTGGTTCACTTCATCCGGCGGCTGAGCGAATTGACGCCGGAACAGATCGCGGAAATGAAGACGGTGAACCCGAGGAGCCTGGCAGAGATCCAGGAAGAACTGGAGGATCAGCGGTTCCTTTCAGGCGAAACGCTCGAACCGGCACCCGCCGGTGGCGTACATCAACACGGCAAGGAGAAACCATGACACGCCTCAGCATCCTTATCGCGTCGCTCGGCATTTCCGTGATCGTCGTCTCTGCGACCGCCGGGACCGTCGTCTCGGCCCACGGAGGGCACGAACATGTTCGCGGGGTCGTGACACAACTGTCGCCGCAGACGATCACTATTGAGACAACTGACAAGAAGACGAGAACACTGAATGTCACCAAAAAGACGACATTTCAACTGGCCGGAAAGGCTGCACAGCCGGCGGATCTGAAGGTCGGCAATCGAGTCGTCGTTGACCTTCCAGCGAAATCATCCGACGCGTTGCTCGTCCAGATCGGAACAGCCGCTGCAGCCGGGCAGACGACGGCGCCCGCGAAGAAGCCGGTCAGGTAAGACTCACGCCCGCGGCGAACTGGAGCAATCGTATGCCTTGCAAGCTCGGTCTGTCTCGCGTCGGCTCCTGCGCGGCGGCACCCAGGCGCCAGACTGTTGTAGGCGATGGTGAACCACTCCGGCCGGACACCGCGCCGGACATACCGGGCCCGCTCGATGACATGGCGACCGGCTGATTGGTCCATTCGCCCAGCATGGGAGCCCGTTCTGTCGCGGGCCCCATTATGGTATTCTTCTGCCTCATTTTCGGATCGAGGGCCCGTCGATTGCACGACGGACTTCTGCCGACGCGAACTGACTGATCACTGATTCATGACCAGACTGACTACGGCCATCGTGCTAGCGGCAGCCCTGGCCGTGAGCCTCGTCGCCCTGGTGACGGCTTTACGTCTTCCCGGTGACAACCAGGGGTACGAGCCGATCCAGCCGATCGCCTACTCGCACGAGCTGCACGCCGGCGACCTCCAGATTCAGTGCGCCTACTGCCACTTCGCGGCTGAAAAGAGCCGGTACGCCGGGATTCCGCCGCTCAACGTCTGCATGAATTGCCATTCGGGGGTGACGGCGACGCTCGCGGCCGTAACACTCGAAGAACAGAACGCCCAGCAGCAGAATCGCGCGCCGCAGCCGGTGGAATCGCCCGAACTGCGAAAACTGTACGACGCGCTGGCTCTCGACAAGACCCTCGCGCCAATCGCCGGAAAGGCGCCCAAACCGATCGCGTGGAAGCGGATTCACAAGCTGCCGGACTTCGTGTACTTCGATCATCGCGCGCATATCACCGCGACGGTCCGGTGCCAGACGTGCCACGGCCCCATCGAAACGATGGAGCGCGTGCGCCAGTACGAGACGCTCACGATGGGGTGGTGCGTGAACTGCCACCGCGACGCCAATGAGAACGGCGTCAACGGTAGGCAGGTCCACGCGTCGATTGACTGCGTCACGTGTCACTACTAGGCAGACCACAGGACTCAATGCCAGAGAGCCCGAAGCGTTATTGGATGAGCGTCGTCGAGCGCGACCTGCCGCCGGCGGTATCTCGCGAGGCGGAGAACGGCGATCCCGACGTCACCACGACGCGCCGCAGTTTCCTGAAGGCCGCAGGCTTCACCTTTGCCGGTGCGGTCGCGTCGAGCTGCGCCCGCGCGCCGGAAGTCGACGCCATTCCATATGTGCAGCAGCCGGAAGGCATCCTTCCGGGCCGGCCTGTGTTCTATGCGACGACGTGCGGGGCGTGCGAGGCCCGCTGCGGGCTGCTGGTCACCGATCGTGATGGGCGGCCGGTCAAGATCGAAGGCAATCCGGATCACCCGTTCTCGGGTGGCTCGACGTGCGCCGTCGGCCAGGCATCAATTCTTGGGTTGTACGACAGCCAGCGGCTGGCGTACCCGACAAAGGCCGGGCAGCGCGCGACGTGGGTCGACGTCGACATGGAGATCGCGGCGGCGCTCGCGCGGATCAAACAGGAAGGCCGCGCCGTCCGAATTCTCACGCCGACGATTACCAGTCCAGCCACCACGGCCGTCATCGCGAATTTTTTGAGTGGATTCACCAACGCCCGGCACGTCACCTACGATCCGATTTCGGCGTCGGCCGTGCTCGAGGCGCATGCACAGACGCACGGTGCGCGCCTGATGCCTCAATACCACTTCGATCAGGCCGACGTGATTGTCAGCTTCGACGCCGATTTCCTCGGCACGTGGGTCTCGCCGCTGCAGTACACGCGGGGCTATTCCAGCAAGCGGCGGATCAGCGAAACGACGCCCACTAAGTCGTATCACGTCCAGATCGAGTCGCGACTGTCGCTGACCGGCTCCAATGCCGACCGCCGCCTGCGCGTCGCGCCCGGCGAGCTCGGGCACGTGGCGACGCATCTGGCCTCGAAGATTGCGCAGCACGCCGGAACGACGTTCCCTGGAGATGGTGTCGCCGGTGTTAATGGTGTCGACGGACTGGCTGCGTCGCCCTCGGACGCGGCCATTGAGGCGATCGCCGAACGGCTCTGGACCGCACGGGCCCGCGGTCTCGTGATCTCTGGAAGCCAGGACGCGCGGGTCCAGGCACTCTGCAATTTCATCAACCAGACCATTGGCGCTTACGGGACAACTATCGATCTGGCGCGCCCGTCGTATCAGCGCGCCGGCAGCGACAGGGAGCTCGCCGACTTGCGGGCCGAGCTCGAGCGCGGCGACGTCGCGGCGCTGTTCGTGCTTGGCGCCAACCCGGTGTACGACCTGCCGGATTCCGCAGCCCTGACCAACGACATCAAGCGCGTGGCGCTCGTCGTGAGCACCGCGGAGCGGCTGGACGAGACCGCCAGCCTCGCGCACTTCGTCTGCCCCGATCATCACTACCTCGAGAGCTGGGGCGATGCCGAGCCGGTCGCGGGCCTCGTCAGCCTGACGCAGCCGACGATTCAGCCGCTGCACGACACGCGGTCGGCCCTCGAAAGCCTGTCCGCATGGGCCGGCGCACCGCAATCAGCACTCGACCTGGTCCGCGCCCACTGGGCAGCCGCCGTCCACCCGCGCGGCGGGACGTCGGATTCTTTCGGCGCATTCTGGGACCGGACGCTCGAGCGCGGCGTGGCCGAGGTCGGACCACGTCCGACGGCCCCGGCTGCTGGTTCCGCGCGACCCGCTTCGGCGTCGGCGCGTGGAGTGGCACCGGCGCCGGCCGCCACATTCACCGCGGGCGCCGTCAAGCCGGTCCTCAGGCCCGACGCCATCCCCGCGAGCGGCTTCGTCCTGGTGCTGCACACGAACATCGGCATGCTCGACGGACGGCATGGGCACAACGCCTGGCTGCACGAGATGCCGGATCCGGTCACGAAGGTCACGTGGGACAACTTCGCGTCGTTGTCCCCCGCCGCTGCACGGACGCTCGGCGTCGAGGACGGCGATGTCGTTCGAATCGCGGCTGATGGCGGGCCGGCGATCGAGCTGCCGGCATTTGTCCAGCCCGGGCAACACGACGCCGCCGTGGCCATCGCACTCGGCTACGGCCGCTCCGGAACGGACCGTTTCGGCAAAATCGGGCCGCCGTGGTTCGAAGCGATTCCGAGGCCGGACGTCGTCGGCATCAACGCCTCGGCGTTCGTCTCGACCGCGGACGGCGGCCGCCAGTACTCAGGCCGCGCGGTCGCCGTCACCAAAACCGGTGGCAGGCATCAACTTGCGTCGACGCAGGTTCATCACTCGCTCTCGGTGCCGGGTGACCCCGAACCGCGTCCGATTATTCAGGAAACGACGATCGCAGAGCTGGCGGCAACCGCTGCCGCTCCCGGTGCAAGAGAAGCGGCAACAGGGGGCGCGCCTGAACACCTTGGCGACCTGTGGCCTGACGATCATCAGGCCACTGGGCACCGCTGGGGCATGGCGGTCGACCTCAATTCATGCACCGGCTGTTCGGCGTGCGTGATTGCGTGTCAGGCCGAGAATAATATCCCGGTCGTCGGCCAGGATGAAGTGCGCCGGAACCGCGAGATGCACTGGATCCGGATCGATCGCTACTACTCCGGCACCGACGAGGATCCGGAGGTCGCGCATCAGCCGATGATGTGCCAGCACTGCACGCACGCGCCGTGCGAGACGGTCTGCCCGGTGCTCGCCACCACGCACAGCGACGAAGGGCTGAACGAGCAGACGTACAACCGGTGCGTCGGAACTCGATACTGCGCCAATAACTGCCCTTATAAAGTGCGGCGATTCAACTGGTTTGACTACCCGCACGAGGATCGGCTCCAGAACCTCGTGTTCAACCCGAATGTGGTGGTTCGTTCGCGCGGCGTCATGGAGAAGTGCACGTTCTGCGTGCAGCGAATTGAAGAGAACAAGATAGAAGCGCGCCGTCTGGGACAGCCGCTCGCGGACGGCGCGATCAAGACCGCGTGCGAGCAGGCCTGTCCCGCGCAGGCCATCGTGTTTGGCGATCTTCACGATCCGAGTAGTCGCGTGGCCGCGCTCGCCGCAGGCCAGCGCGCGTACCGGGTACTCGACGAGCTCAACACACAGCCGGCCGTGCGTTATCTGAAGCTCGTGCGTCACGATTCGGACGCACTTCGTGGAGGACGAATTGGCTGAAGCCTCCGTCATTGCCGTCAGCGCCGTCCCGCTCATCGGCGGCAATAAGGGACCCGCCGACGTCACCCGCGACGTCGTCGGCGCGCTCGACGCGAAGCCCTCGCCGCTCTGGTGGGGCGGCCTGGCCCTGTCGTCTTCGGCGCTGCTCGTCGGCACCGTCGCCATCGTCTATCAGATTTCGACCGGCATCGGCACGTGGGGCTTGAACAGAACCGTCGGGTGGGCGTTCGACATCACGAACTTCGTGTTCTGGATCGGCATCGGCCACGCGGGGACGCTGATCTCGGCGATTCTCTTCCTGCTGCGGCAGCGCTGGCGCACGTCGGTCAACCGGGCCGCTGAAGCGATGACGCTGTTCGCCGTGATGTGCGCCGGCCTCTTCCCGCTGATTCACATGGGGCGGCCGTGGCTGTTCTTCTGGATGCTGCCCTATCCAAACTCGCGCGGTTCGCTGTGGGTGAATTTCAGGTCGCCGCTCATCTGGGACTTCTTCGCGATCAGCACATACTTCACGATCTCCGCGATCTTCTGGTACGTCGGGCTGATCCCGGACCTCGCCACGATCCGCGACCGGGAGCCTCGCACCCGGCGCTCGAAGATCTTCGGGTTCCTGAGCCTCGGGTGGACCGGGTCCTTCAGAACCTGGCACCGCTACGAAGTGGTGTACCTGCTGCTGGCCGCCCTCGGCACGCCGCTCGTGATCTCCGTCCACACCATCGTCAGCGCCGACTTCGCAACCGCAGTGGTTCCCGGCTGGCACACGACGATCTTCCCGCCGTACTTCGTGGCCGGAGCCATCTTCTCGGGGATGGCGATGGTGCTCACGTTGATGCTGGTGGCCCGCAAGACGATGCGGCTCGAGGACTACATCACGCCGCGGCACATCGATGCGATGTGCAGCCTGGTCATCCTCACGAGCAGCCTGGTGGGATTGGCGTACGTCACGGAATTCTTCATGGCCTACTACTCGGGTAATCCCTACGAGCAATTTGCGTTCTACAACCGCGCAATGGGACCGCTCGCATGGGGCTACTACATCATGG
Organism: Vicinamibacterales bacterium; assembly: GCA_965229885.1. GTDB lineage: Bacteria > Acidobacteriota > Vicinamibacteria > Vicinamibacterales > CAVVIG01 > DATLLJ01. The sequence goes on along the minus strand of CBDDJX010000003.1, from coordinate 1,208,679 downwards.
TGTCCTGCAACGTGATGATTCCCCAGCTGTTTTGGTTCACCCTCGTGCGCCGCAACCTGGTGGTGGTGTTCATGATCTCGATCTTCATCAACGTTGGCATGTGGTTCGAGCGGTTCGTCATAATCGTGGGCTCGCTGCAACGCGATTATCTCCCTTCGGCCTGGTCGAACTACGCCCCGACGTCGATTGAAATCTCGACGTTGATCGGCAGCTTCGGCCTCTTCTTCACGCTGTTCCTCCTGTTCTGCCGGTTCGTCCCTGTCATTGCCATGGCGGAGATCAAGGGCGTGCTCCGGCCGGCGCACGATTCGTACCGCGGCTACAGCGAAGAGATCAGTCCGGAGCCGAAATCCATATGAGCGGCCGGCTGCTCATTGGCGTCTTCGAGCGCGAAGGGGACGTGGTCCGGGCGACGAATGCCGCGCGGAATGAGGGGCTGGACATCGTCGACGTGTACGCGCCGTACGCCATCCATGGCCTCGATCGGGCGATGGGCCTCCAGCCATCCCGAATACCGTGGGTCTGCTTTCTGCTCGGTCTGCTTGGTGCGGTGACGATCACCGTCTTCCAGTTCTGGGCGTCAGCCGTGAGCTGGCCGATCAACGTGGGAGGCAAGCCGTGGAATTCGCTGCCGGCATTCGTGCCGGTCATTTTCGAGGTCACGGTGCTCTGCGGTGGCGTGGGCACAGCCGCCTTTTTCATCTGGTATGCGGGCTTGAGGCCTGGGCTTCAGTCTCCGATGAGTGACCTGCGCGTCACCGACGACCGCTTCGCGCTCGTGCTCCGCCAGACCGGCGCCGCATTCAACCGAGCCGCGGGCGAAGCCCTTCTCAAGCGTTTTCACGCCGTGCACATCGAGGAACGGGGGGACGTCGCCTGACGGCCAGGGGCTTCACCATCGGACTGGCCGTGTTGCTGGCGGCGTCGATCGGTCTCAATATCGCCGTCCGCGCTGGAACCGTCACGCTTCCGCCGTTTGAGTACTTCCCCGACATGGCGCGCACTGTGAGGTACAACGCGTTCGAGGTGAATGCGAATTTCGCCGACGGGAGCACGCTCCGAATGCCGCCGCCCGGCACCATTCCGCGAGGGCTGCTGCCGCTCGAAAGCGAAGCCGCGACACCGGCGGGCACAACGCCTGAGAACCCATTCAAAACAGACGATGCCGCGGCGCTCGAACGAGGCGCCGTCGTGTTCGACACGTATTGCGTCCCGTGCCATGGGGCAACCGCTGCGGGCGACGGTCTGGTCGTGCAGCATGGATTCCCTGTGCCTCCGACGCTCCTGCGCGCGCGGACCCGTGGGATGAGCGACGCGCGGATCTTCGGGATCATCAGCAATGGGTCTGGCGGCATGCCGTCGTACGCGACGCAGGTGTCGCGCGACGATCGCTGGAAATCGATCCTCCACGTCCGCAAGCTGCAGCGCGAGCCGCCGCCGGCTGCACCCGAGGGGGACCGCAAGTGAAGCACGCGCTTCCGCCGACGCGGCCCGTCGAACTCGCGGCCACGACACGCACCGCGTTGATGGTGCTGGCCGCGATCGGCGTCATCACCGCGATCGCTGGCGCGTTCATGGCGCCGGAACGCATGTGGGCGAGCTGGCTTCTCGTCGCCTACTACGCGCTGGGGCTCGGGTTGGCGGGGCTGTGCTTTGTCGCCATCCACTACACGACCGGCTCGACGTGGAGCGTCGCTATTCGCCGCGTGCCCGAGGCGTTGGCTGGCACGCTCCCCTTCGCCATCGCCCTGCTCGCCATTCTCTTTGTCGTCCACCCACAACTGTATGGATGGACCACGGAGAGCTTCGGCGAGGGGTCGGAACCTGCACTCGCGTTCAAACGGTTCTGGTTGTCGCGGCCATTCTTCTTGATACGGGCCGCGATCTATTCCGGCATCTGGATTCTGTTCGCGATCGCCATCCGCGGGCGCTCGCGCCGGCAGGACCAGGACGGCGATCCTCGATGGACCCACGCGAACTTCCGGCTGTCAGCCGCGTTTCTCGTGCTGTTCGGCATCACAGTGACACTGGCCAGCGTCGATTGGGTGATGTCACTCGAGTTCCACTGGTTCAGCACGATCTTTGGTGTGTACAACTTCGCGGGTCTGTTCTTCAGCGGTCTGGCCGCGGTGATCCTGCTGGCCTTGTGGCTGGAGCGGGCGGGGCCGCTTCAGGGCGTGTTGAACGAGTCCCACCTGCACGATCTCGGCAAGCTGCTGTTCGCGTTCAGCGTCTTCTGGGCGTACATCTGGTTCAGCCAGTACATGCTGATCTGGTACACGAACATTCCCGAAGAAACGTCCTATTTCATCCTGCGCCAGAAGAACGGCTGGTTCGCGCTGTTCATCATCAACATCGTTCTCAACTGGGTAATCCCGTTCCTGGCGCTGCTCCGGCGCGATGCCAAACGCCAACGCCAGACGATGGCCCTCGTTGCCGCGGTGGTGTTGCTGGGCCGCTGGCTGGATGTCTATCTGATGGTCTTCCCTGGCGTCGTCGGCGAGTCACCCACATTCGGGCTGTGGGAAATCGGGGTGACCCTGGGTGGAATCGGCGGCTTCGGCCTGGTACTCACGGCGATCTTGAGGCGCGCTCCTGCCGTCCCGGTGGCCGATCCCCAGCTCGTCGAGAGCCTCCAGTATCACTAGCGCAGGTCTGAAGAGCTGCACGACGACCGGCTCACTCGTAGCGCAGGACTTTCGCTCTGCCGTCCGGCTGCCAAATCGGGGCGGCATGCTACCCTTCGCGGAACATGCCTTCCCCGCCAGCGCTGACCTCGCTTTCAGAAGAAGAGCGCCTCGTTCGCGACAGTGTGTACGAGTTCGCCGACCGCGAGATCCGGCCCCTGGTCCGCGAGATGGACGAACACGCGACGATTCCGCGTCCGCTTATCGATAGGCTGTTCGCTCTGGGGGTAATGGGGATCGAGATCCCTGAGAGCTACGGAGGCGGCGGCGCGAGTTTTTTCCACGCGGTGCTCGCCGTCGAGGCGCTGTCGCGGGTCGATCCGTCCATCGGCGTGCTCGTCGACGTCCAGAACACGCTCGTCGTCAACGCACTCCTGCGCTGGGGCAGCGAGGATCAGAAACGGCTCTATCTGCCGCGCCTCGCGACGGCGTCGGTCGGTGCGTACGCGTTATCTGAGGCCGGATCCGGCAGCGACGCGTTCGCGATGGCGTCACGGGCAGCGCGGCATGCTTCGGGCTACTGGGTCCTGAACGGACGTAAGCTCTGGGTCAGCAACGCGCTCGAGGCGGAGCTGTTTCTCGTCTTCGCCAATGCCGATCCCGCCGCCGGGTACCACGGCGTCGCCGCGTTTCTCGTGGAGCGAGGGGCCAGCGGCTTCACGGTCGGCACGAAAGAGGACAAGCTCGGGATTCGCGCGAGCAGCACCTGCGAGCTCCTCCTAGAGGACTGCCGCGTGCCGGCGGCGAATGTACTGGGCGAGGCCGGCAAAGGCTATAAGGTCGCGATCGAGACGCTGAACGAGGGCCGAATCGGGATCGGCGCCCAGATGATCGGGCTCGCGCGCGGGGCGCTCGATCATACCGTCAAGTACATCAAGGAGCGGGAGCAATTCGGCAAGCCAATCGCCAGCTTCCAGGCGGTCCAGCACCAGATTGCGCGCGCGGCCACCGAACTGGAGGCGGCGCGCCTGATGGTCTACAACGCCGCGCGGCTCCGCCACGCGGGCCTGACGTTTCTCGCCGAGGCCGCGATGTGCAAGATCTTCGCGTCTGAAGTCGCCGAGCGTGTCACGTCGCTCGCCGTCAATCTGTACGGCGGCTACGGGTTCGTGAAGGATTACCCGGTCGAAAAACTGTACCGCGACGCCAAGATCGGCCAGATCTACGAAGGCACCTCGAACCTGCAGCTCCAGACGATTGCGAAGCATATCCTCGGCTAGATCCTCAGATCCGAGAATCGCCTCCTCTGGCGAGGCGTTCGAAGATCGGTCGCAGCCGCGCGGCGGTCTGACGCAACTCCTCCGGCAGGACGCGCGTATCGCCGACGACGGAGATGAAGCTCGTGTCGCCGGTCCAGCGCGGCACGACGTGTACGTGCAGATGGTCCGCAATGCCCGCACCGGCTGGGCGGCCGAGGTTGATGCCCACGTTGATACCCTGTGGCGTGTAGGCCTCCGCCAGCGCGATCTCCGCGTGTCGCGTGAGGCGCATCAGGTCGCCGAGTTCCTCTGGCGTGGAAGACGCCAGGCTCGCGACATGACGCTTCGGCACGGCCATGAGATGGCCGCTGTTGTAGGGGTATAGATTGAGGATGACGTAGGAAAGCGGTGTGCGAACGAGCACCAGTTCGTCGCGGCTCGATTCGTGACCGGCGTCACAGAAAATACAACTATCGCCCGTTCCGCCGAGCTCGCCCGTCACGTAGGCCAGTCTCCACGGAGACCAGAGCCTTTCCAGCTCAGACCGCCATCGCGTTGGGCGGTGCGCCGGAGGGCGATCCTGTCGCCGGGCCAGGCTCCCTGTTGATGAGCTCTTTCAGTTCCTTGCCCGGCTTGAAGTACGGCACCTTCTTCGGCGGCACGTCCACCTTGTCCCCCGTCTTGGGGTTGCGGCCCTTGCGCGGCTCGCGCTTGCGCAGGCGGAAGCTGCCGAATCCGCGCAGCTCAATCTTCTCGCCGCGGTGGAGCGCCTCGATGATGCTCCGGAAGACGGTGTCGACGATGACTTCGGAATGCTTCTTCGTCAAATCCGAAACGCGCGACACTTCCTCGACGAGTTCCGCCTTGGTCATGCTGCCGTTCGTCATGGTGCCCTCGTAAGGCTTAGGGCTCAAGGCTGAGGCCTCAGCCCCATGAGCCATGAGCCTTGCGTGAACCTGTCACCGGTTCTTAAAGTGATCCCCCAGCGTCGCGCTGCCGTCGCCCGTGCTCTCCTGGTGTTCCTGCCAGTCGGTGCGGAATTCGTCCGACTTCAGCGCCCGGATCGACAGACCGATCTTCCGCTCGGCCGGCGAGAGCTTGATGATCTTCATCGGATACGTCTCGCCGACGTTGAGGACAATCTTTTCCTTGTCCTTGCCAGGAGCGCTGCTCTCGTCGAACTCCGACACATGAATCAGCCCTTCGATGCCCTCGTCGAGCTCGACGAACGCGCCAAAGTTCGTCACCCGCATGACCTTGCCTTCAATCGTGTCGCCGACGTGATGCCGCGTGAAGAAGTCCTCCCAGATGTCCGTAGCGAGCTGCTTGAGGCCGAGCGACAGCCGCTGGTTCTCGGCGTCGATGTTCAGCACCATCGCTTCGACCACATCGCCCTTCTTCAGAATCTCTGAGGGGTGCTTGATCCGCTTGCTCCACGATACGTCGGAGATGTGAATCAGCCCGTCGATCTCTTCTTCGACCTCGATGAATGCGCCGAACTCGGTCAGGTTCCGGACCTTACCCTGAATCTTGGAGCCGAGCGGATACTTGCCCGCCAGATCGTGCCAGGGGTTGGCCTCGACCTGTTTCAGGCCGAGCGAAATGCGGCGCGCCGTCGCATCGACGCCGAGCACCATCGCGTCGACCGTATCGCCCACGTTGAGGATTTTCGAGGGATGCTTGACGCGCTTGCTCCACGACATCTCGCTGACGTGGATGAGCCCCTCGACGCCCGATGCCAGCTCCACGAAGGCGCCGTAATCGGTTAAGCTCACGACCTTACCCGACATGCGCGCGCCAACCGGATACCGATCCGTCACGTTCGCCCACGGATCGGTGACGAGCTGCTTGTGGCCGAGCGAGACGCGCGCGGTCGCCTGGTCGTACTTCAGCACGATCACGTCGAGCTCGTCGTTGACCTTGAACAGCTCTGACGGATGGCCGACGCGGCCCCACGACATGTCGGTGATGTGCAGCAACCCGTCGATGCCGCCCAGATCGATGAACGCGCCGTAATCGGTGATGTTCTTGACGACGCCCTTGATGACCTTGCCCTCGCCGAGCACGTCGAGCGTGTGCTTCTTCTTCTCCGCGTTCTCTTCCTCGAGCAGCGCCTTGCGCGAGAGCACGATGTTTCCGCGCTTCTTGTTGACCTTGATGACGCGCATGCGCAGCTCCTGGCCGCGGAGCGCGTCGAGGTTTCGCACGGGGCGCACGTCGATCTGTGAGCCAGGCAGGAACGCCCGGACGCCGATGTCGACCGCCAGCCCGCCCTTGATCCGTTCAATGACGCGGCCGATGACGACCTTCCGCTCGGCGTAGGCCTTCTTGACCTCGTCCCAGATCTTCATCTTCTCCGCTTTTTCGCGGGACAGGACGACGTAGCCTTCGCGATCCTCGGTGCGTTCGAGCAGGACGTCGACGATGTCGCCGGCCTGCACGGTCATCTCGCCGTTTTCGTCGAGGAACTCGGCGGCCTGAATGATGCCTTCGGACTTGTAGCCGACGTCGACGATCACCTCCGACGCAGTCACCTTGAGGACCGTGCCCTTCACAACCTCGCCTTCCGCGATGTTCCGGAAGCTGCTATCGTAGACGTCCAGGAGCCGCTTGTACTCCTCCGAATCGATCTGGTCGTCGTCGTGCGGCCGCGCTTTCAGCGTGTTCTTGTCGGTCGGGTCGCTGCGCTTGACGCGCTCCGGCCGTTCCGTGATTGCGACGCCACCCAGGGCCGCTTCGGGAATGCTCTGGTCTTCTACGTTCGACATGCCGTGCAGGTCCTCCTAGTCGGACAAAGCCTTTGGGGCTTTGGGGCTTTGGGGGAATCCGGCCAGAGCCGGCCGCCACTGAGACGGCTCCGCGAATTCCGATAAGCAACAGAGAGTACGACACTTATCGCAACACTGTCAAGGTTCGTATCGCGCCATGGTAAGTGTGACCGAAGGAAAGATCGTCGCGCCCTAAAGGGTGTTACCCAAGCGGGTGTGCCACAGGAGGGCACCCGCGTGGGACCACAGGCGAGGCCGGAGTATTTGGCGCCGATGCGGGACCGGTACGTGGGGGCCTCGCGGACGGAGAAGGGGCGCGTGCTCACAGAGGCGGTGACGGTGACGGGCTACCATCGGAAGGCGATCATTCGGGCCTGGCGGCGGCCAGCCGTGCGGCCCCCGCGGGGCCCGCGTCGGGGCCGACCCACGCGCTATGACGCCGCGGGGGTGCGGGCACTCCGGGCGGTCTGGGTCGCGGCGGGCGATCCGTGGGCCCGCCGCCTGAAGGCCCTGCTGCCGACGTGGCTGCCGTGGGCCCGCCGCCGCCTCGCGGTGTCGCCCGCCACCGAAGCGAAGGTGCGCACCATCAGCCCGCGCCAGATCGATCGCCTGCTGGCGCCCGACCAGCGCACGATCCGCCGACGGCTGTATGGGCGCACCAAACCCGGCCCGCTGTTGAAGCACCACATTCCGGGCAAGACCGATCACTGGGACGTCACCGAGCCCGGCTTCACCGAGGTGGACCTGGTGAGTCACTCGGGCGACCGCGCCGATGGGGACTTCCTCCATACGCTGAATCTCACCGACATTCAGACCACCTGGGTCGAACACGGCGCCGTCATGGGGAAAAGTCAGGTCCGGGTCCAGGAACGGCTCGACCACTTGCGCGCGGCCTTGCCCTTCGCGCTCCGGGGGATCGACTCCGACAACGGCTCGGAGTTCATCAACGCGCATCTGCACCGGTACTGCCGGGCGCAGCAGATTCAATTCACGCGGGGGCGGCCGTACAAGAAGAACGACAACGCGCATATCGAACAAAAGAACTGGACCCACGTCCGGAAGCTGATGGGCTATGTGCGGTATGACTCGACGGGGGGCCTCGCAGCGATGAACGATGTGTAGGCCGACCTGCGGCTGTTGCAGAATCTCTTTCTGCCGTCGGTGCAACTCCAACGCAAAGAACGCATCGGCGCCCGCCGGCGCCGGTACTACGACGCGCCGCAGACCCCGTTGGAGCGCGTCCAGGCCTGCCCGCAGGCCCACGCCGCGAAGGTGGTGGCGCTCGTGCGCCAGCGGGACCGGCTCGATCCGTTCGCGCTCGCGGCGCGCATTGACCGCAAGCTCGCGCGGGTCTATGCCCTCGCGAATCATCGGCGCGGGCTGGTGCCCTCGACGGCGGGGGCCGCGGAGACACACGCAAAGACCGCGCGGGTCTCCGCGGCCCTGTCGCTCAAAGACCTCTTCCCGTCGGTAACACCAAATATGGCGCGACGACGCGCCGCCCGGTAACACTTACTTATGGCTCGACACGGGTTCGAAAGGACAAAACGGATGGCTAAGCGAAAGGCCCAGAAGCGGAAACAGGTGCGGCCGACGCTCCCCAGAGGTCGTAAGCGGACCAAGAAGGCCGTTTCCGGAAAACGCCGCGCACGACGCCCGGTCAGGAAGAGCCGGCCAGCCACCAGGAAGAGGCCTGCGCCAAAGGCCAGGAGCGCTGCGCCAAGGGCCGCCCGCCTGAACCGCGTCCGAAGAACACTCGAGGAGACAGTACAAGCGCCGCCCTCTTCGCTCGATATGGCGCGGGGCGGAAGCGCGGGGCGGACCGACCGCGCCGAGGTCGCCCAGGGCCTTCGGGATTACCGGGGCATGTCGACCACGATCACCGGCGGCGATCCGGACGTGGACGTGGAAGATGCGTATTTCACGGGCGACGAAGCACCCGGCGGCGAGAATCCGACGCCGGACCAGGACATCGTCGACGACATCGGCAGAGCGCTCGGCGTCGAGTATCAGGACCACGAGGAACTGAAAGCGGCAGACAAGGTCGCCGAGAGGGATCGGAAGCGGTGGGAGCTCGATCCGGCATCTTCTGAGGACTACAAAGAGAGGAAGTAGGGACGCGGGGTTTCTGGCCGTCCGTGCTATATCACCGCCCGTCTGGGCCAGTGGACTAACCCGCTTTAACCCGCATTATTCATGAGTGAGCGAGTTTCTGCTACGGTCGGCGCCTCCGAGTGGCGGCGACGAGGATGCAGGTCAGCGGCTGACGATCCAAGCGGTCCGAATGGTGTGGCCTCGGGCTCCACGGGTGCCTGGGGCTCAGTGGGGTGCGTTGGCGGCGACACCTCCGGCGGGAGGACTTCTGGTGGTCACGCGAGTGGGCCAGCGTGACGCGCAATTGATTGGCCCAAAAACGCGTGCAACTGGCGCGCCCGAAGGCGCGCGCGAGTTTGAGTTCAACCGATTCTCACTATCGCCTCGGGCGAATAGACGTGGGTGTAGATCCACTCCGGCGTCTGGCGCAGATTCGTGATGACAAGACGCGGGTTATCGCGCGGCTCGCGGCCCTCGTGCCACACGACTTCGGCTTTGATGATCGTGCGCCGGGGCGCCGGCCAGGTGCCCGCCTGGTAGGCCGCCTCGCCATAGGTGGTCGCGGTGTCCCGGGGATAACAACCGGCACCGATGTGGGCGGTGGCGGCGGGATTTGCCAGGCGAATCAGACCACCTCGGCCGCATTTCACGGGAAGGGCAGCCCGAAAGACTCGTATGACGGCATGCAGGTGAACAACCTGTCGGGCATCGGATCGACCGACTACATCATGAACCCGGCGACTGGGACAACGCGAGCGACGACATGCACGCCCGTGGAGGACACTGCATGCGGCTCAGCGCCCGCAGGTGTCGGGCCAGCCTTGATCACAGGCACGGGCGTACAAACCCGCTGGCGTCCGGTCCGTGATTGGAGCCTTGCTCCCCCTCAGGATGATTGGATAATCCTCCAAGGTCGGCGGGGCGCTGAGCAATGCGGTCACGCCTCCCTTCATTCTCTCGAGATTGGCGCAGGCCGGCAGAAAACCGAGCTCGCAGCCAGCCTCCAGCGATTCGGCCGGGCCGGGGCCCTCAATCGTCAATTCAGTCTGCAGGATCGCGAACTCACTGCACGCCCAGCCCGATCCGGCATCGCACATCTTCGACTGCATCGACGCGAGGTAGGAACAGGCGTACGGTCGATCCTCGCCGCACGCGTGCTGCCAGGATGGAACCCACTGTCCGCGATGACGGTCGCCAACTCCCTGAACCGCGCTCATCACCGCGAACGCCACCGCCCAAATGGCCATCGTCGCAAGATTGCGCTGTCGTGGCGCCAGCGAACGGCCGAGCGCCGCCGGATCGATCTTCCGCAGCGCCGCCGAGCGCGCCATCCGATCGATACCTTTTATTGAAAGGTTGAGAAGCGGGACCTGCAGCAATTTGTCGTAGTGCGGCGGTAATCCGGCCCGACCAAGCAGCTCGTACAACAGCACGGTGCTCATGCCGTACGCCACGCCAAATATGATGCGGCCGAGCTCGGTCCGAGGCGATGTGGACGGATCGTTGAACAGCAGATGCATCCCGAGGAACACCGCGGCCGGGATGTACGAATCGAAGAAGTAGTAGGTGCCGGTCGCAGCGAAATAGAGCAGCCCGAAGAGGTACGTCGACACCACGGCTGACATCGTCATCGAGGTGACGCCGAAGAAGAACTGTCCCGGCAGGGTAACCAGAAACAGGAACAGGTACACCTGGGCCGGGTAGAACTGCGTGATCGCAATCTCCTTGCCCCATGTGATATCGCTCGTGCCGGTCAGAATCAGAGCGACCGAAAATACCGTGAGCGAAAACGATGAGGGGTTGAAGATGTGCACGAACCGCCCCTCCTTGTTCCAGCGAATCAATTCTTTGCCCACGAAGCCGACCGCCACCATCAAGAATTGCAGGTAGAACCAGTCCTGCCTGAACCAGAGGAACAAATTGGTGCTGAAGATGATGGGGAACGGACCAAAGCCGAGTGCGTAGGTGTCTCGCCGCGACCAGCCAAGCAACATGTCGAAGGCGTACGCGAGCAGCAACTGGGCGACGATGAGGTAGGCAAAGTCGTACACCGGCTGCCAGTACCAGCCCCAGTACAGAAAGATCGACGTGTGCGCGCAGGCCTGGACCCAGTGCTGCTTGCGCAGGGCGATTTCCAGCGTGAGCGTTCGGCCTTTGCGCAACGCCGATCCGAAGAGCACGGCACTCCAGGCCAGCAGTACGGCCGCTGCGCCGAGGAACGACCACAGCAGGGGTGGGCTCTCCCGGACCGAGTCGAGGAGTCCGAACGAGGCCAGACCCAGCGTGAACGCGAGCGGCAGGCCGAAGGCCTGCGCTGGCGCAAGGCGCCTGGCCGGAGTAGTGGTCACCACAACACTCATAAGGACACTGGCCAAACCAGGCAAGAAAAGAACAGTCGACCCCAGATACTGGGTGAGGCCGGCTGCTGATCAAGCACCGGGACTAGCCTGAATAATTCACGAGTGAGCGAGTTTCACTGAAACACAAACGCCCCCGCGTGGGTACTACGCTGTTGACAGGACGGCGTGTCCCCAGACGGAGGCGATGGTGTTGAACGAGCCGACGATAGCACAGACTGTTCTCTTTCCGGACCTAGCGGATCGGCCCCTGGTCGCCACCTTTGATCAGCCCCACGCGAGTTCGGACGGCGGGGCGATCGTGCTCAAAGCCGCCGACCGACAGCTGGGCCTGCTGGCCGCCCTTGACCGCGACGGTCCCCGATGCGCGCGCGTCGGCGCGCGTGACGCCCGGCGTCGGCGATCTGCGCGCGCGGCGCGTCTTCGCGATCGCGTGTGGGCATCCCGACGGCAATGACGCCGACCGGCTCGCCGACGATCCCAGCCACAAACTGCTGCTGGGGCGCGACCCGATTGACGGCCGCCGCTTGGCGTCGCCGTCGACGATCTCGCGCTTCGAGCGCACGGCCGCCCCCCGGATGCTGCTGCAGATGGGGACGGCGCTCGCCGACACCGTGATTGCCCGGCATCGCCGCCGGTGGCGCGGCGTCCGCCTCATCACGATCGACCTCGATGTCACCGAAGACCAGACCCACGGCGCGCAGCAACTCACCTTACTTTAATGGCTTCTACGACCACTGGCGTTCTCTGCCACTCGTCGCCAGCCTGACATTTGACGACGAGGCGCGGCAATATCTCGTCGCCGCGATCCTCCGCCCCGGCAACGCGTCGGGTACGGCCGGCGCGGTCGGCCTGCTGCAGCGGCTGGTCCCCTCGCCTTCGGGCGCACCAGGTGCACGCATGCGCGGCTCGCCGCCTGCCCGTGCGCCACGAACGCCGCGACGATATCCATCAAGCGTTTCTCCCCTTGGGCTGTCTCCTTCTGCTGGAACTATCTCAAAGCCAAGAAGACAGTGTTTTGAAACGCGCTCTTAGGGTTACGCCTCTTCGGTCCAGTTCCGAATCAGCGACGATCAGGCCAGCTTCCAGTAGGGCGCCAGTACCTGCTTCGCCGCGCTGACCGCGGCGCGGCCGCGACCTGAGACGATGCCGCTGACGGGGCTGACGGGCCACCTCGGCTCGACGGGTGAAGCCGCGAGCGACTCCACGGTCGCCTCGAGCGACTCGGTCAGCGCACGGAGGTCGTACCCGCCTTCGGTCATGAGCACCATGCGCCCCTCGCAGCACGCCTGCGCCACCTTCCGCAACTCCATCGTCATCGCCCCGAACGCGGCGCTCGTCAGCCGCATGCCGGCCAGCGGATCGCGCTCGTGCGCGTCGAAGCCGGCCGACACGAGCAACAGGTCGGGGCCATACTGCCGAAGCACCGGAATCACCACCTCCGAAAACGCCACGCGATAGTCATCGTCGACCGATCCGACTTCGAGCGGGAGGTTGACGGTAAAGCCTCTCCCCGCGCCGCTGCCGATCTCGTCGACCGCGCCGGTGCCGGGATAGTACGGAAACTGATGCAGCGAGACATACAGCACGGTCGGATCCGCTTCGAACATGTGCTGTGTGCCGTTGCCGTGATGGACGTCGTAGTCGACGATCGCCACGCGCGCGGCGCCCTTTGCCCGCGCATGCGCCGCAGCGACCGCGATATTGTTGAACAAGCAGAACCCCATGGCGCGGCCAGGTTCTGCGTGGTGACCCGGCGGACGCACCATCGCGAACGCGGCGCGCGATGTCGAACCCATCGCGAGTTCCACCGCATCGATCCCGGCGCCGGCTGCCAGGAGCGCGACCCCATGCGACTCGGGCGATGTGTAGGTATCGGGATCGAGCGCGACGGCGCGGCCCGCCGTCGCCGCAATGAACCCGATGTGCTCGGCCGTGTGCACGCGTGCGAGCTGTTCGGTCGTGGCGACGCGCGGCGAGGCGACTTCGCCCCCTCGCGCCCGCCAGCGGGAGGCGACGACCTCCATGACCTCGGCGCGCTCGGAGCGCTCGGGATGGCCAGGTGGCATCAGATGTTCGGCGAAGCGATTGGACGAGATCACAGTCAAGGACATGCCACTGGGCTTTCGGCTCTGGCTAAAGCCTGGAGCCTGACAGCATCTCACGAGCCCGGATTTCCAGCGCCCGCAATCGCTCCTCCAATTCTTGACGCGCCGCCTCGATGGCCTCATCGCTGGCGCCCGCCAGCACGTCGAACGGCTCGCCAACGACCAGCGCGACCGTGGCGAACGGCTTCGGAATCTGCGTGCGGTCCCAGCTTCGAAGCGACCAGTGGCGGTCGGCCTCGAGGTGAAACGGCAGGACCGGATTCCCGGTCGCCTTGGCCAACCAGACCGCACCGGGCTGTGCGGTTCGCGCGGGACCGCGCGGGCCATCGATGGTAAAGCCGGCGGGACGGCCAGCGGCCATCTCGCGCGTCAGGTGAAGGAGCGCTTTCCTGGCGCCGCGGGACGTCGAGCCGCGCGCCGTGCCGTAGCCGAACCGCTCGATGATCCCCGCAATCCACTCGCCGTCGAAATTCTCGCTCGTGATCACCACGATGCCGCGTTGGCGGAAGAAGTACGTGGCCGGCAGAATGCGCCCGTGCCAGAACGCCATCACCGGCTGCCGGCCGCTTCTCGCGATCGTCTCGAAGTGCTCGAGTCCCTCTGTCCGCCAGCTGAGCGTCGACCCGAGGGCCGCGATGGCGCGATAGCCGGCCATGGCGATCACTCTGGCCTCGACGCGCTTCGACGCCGACGCTCGCCAACCGGGAGCTTCGCTCATCTCACAATCTGTCCCTGACGAACGTCATCAGGTCGACGAACTGCGTGTCCGCTTGAGCGCTTGCCTGCGCACCCTTCAGCATGATCGAACAGAACGGGCACGCGGTCACGACCGTTGAAGCTCCCGTGTCCTGCAGCTGCTTGAACCGCACGTCGCTGATGCGAGACCCCGGCTCTTCTTCCTTGTCCGCGAACATCAGGCCGCCGCCCGCGCCGCAGCAGAACGGATTGTCGCGGTTGCGCACCGGCTCCCTGATATCGGCGCCGAACCTCGCCAGCAGCTCGCGCGGCTCGTCGACATGGCCCGCGTACCGCCCCAGATAGCACGGATCGTGGAACGTGACCGCCATGGTCGACATCGGCGGCGTTCGCGACCCGTCGCGGGGCTTCACATCGCGCATCAGCGAGGCGACCAGGACCGAGGAATGCACGACCTCGGCGTCATACCCGAAGCGGCGGTAGTCGTCGCCGAGCGTCTTCAGGCAGTGCGGACACGACGTGAGGATCTTCGTCACGCCACCGGCCTTGAGCGCCTCGACGTTCTGGTTGGCCAGTTCCTGAAACATGTACTCGTTTCCGGTGCGCTTGGCGGGATCCCCGTTGCACGCTTCGTTCTCCAACACGCCGAAGGTCAGACCCCTGGCGCGCAGAATGTCGAACAGCGCCCGCAGCGACTTCTGATAGTCGGCCTCGAATGCGCCCGCGCAGCCGAGCCACACCAGCCATTCGTGCCTTGCCGGATCGAAGGGCTCCAGGCCGGCCGCCTCGACGAATTTCTGCCGCTGCTCGTACCCGAGGCCCCAGATGTTATGCCGGCGCTCGAGGTTGTTGTACATCCCGCCCAAGTAGGCCGGCGCGTCGCCGTTCGAGACCAGCCCCCGCCGCGCGCCGACGATGAGCGGGACGTGCTCGATTCCAACGGGGCACTGATTCTCGCAGGCGCCGCAGGTCGTGCACTGCCACAAGACCTTCTCGCTGTAGATCTCGCCGAGCTTCGTGTCGCGCTCGCCGCCCAGAAGCGCGTCCTTCGTCTGAAGAATCAGCGTCTTCGGGTTCAATTCCTTGCCCGCACCCCACGCCGGGCAATTCACTTGGCATCGCCCGCACTCGACGCACGTGAAGGCGTCGAGCACGGTCTTCTTCCCGAGGTCCTTCACCGCTTCGAGGCCGACCTGCTCCTTGTCGAAATCCAGATTGTCGACACGGCCGAGCTCCGGAGACTTCAGGAGAACAGCGACCGGCGACAGCACGAGGTGGAAATGCTTCGACATAGGGACGAGCGCGAGGAAGGCGAGGATGACGAGCATGTGCGCCCACCAATTCACGCGGCCGGCGAAGGTACGCTCGTCCAGGGAGAACCCCAGCAGAAACGTCGCCATCAGCATGGCGATGAGCAGCGCGATCACCACCGATTCCATGGAGACCGTGACGCCGAGCCCGACCGGTCGAGCCGCGACACGCCGGATCAACAGGAAGAGGATGCCGACGAGAACGGCGGCCGCACACGGCAGGAGCGCGGCGCGGTACATCTGAAACGCGGCCGACCGCGTGAGGTCGACGATCCCGAGGCCGTACAAGAACTCGACAGCCGTGTACCCGGCGAAGACGACGAATCCCCAGAACACGAGCGCGTGCGCCACACCCGCCGCCGGCCGCTCACGGATGGTCTGGCGTTGAAGCAGCACGTCGACGGCGAACCGCTTGATGCGCAAGGCGGGATGGTCGAACGAAAAGGACCCGGTGCCGGCCG
This sequence comes from Vicinamibacterales bacterium, assembly GCA_965229885.1. GTDB lineage: Bacteria > Acidobacteriota > Vicinamibacteria > Vicinamibacterales > CAVVIG01 > DATLLJ01. The sequence continues at coordinate 1,192,999 of CBDDJX010000003.1, read as the reverse complement.
CAATCAGGCGGACACGAGTTGCCACCTGCGCCACGAAGGCGCCGACAAACAACAGGAACAGCACCCAGAACGTCAGCGTGGCCACTGCGTTGACTTCGTTACTCCTTCAGCGCTTCCATGAGCGCCGGGACAATTTCAAACAGGTCGCCGACGATCCCGTAATCGGCCACCTCGAAGATGGGCGCCTCGGGATCCTTATTGATGGCCGCGATGGTGCCCGAGCCTTTCATCCCGACGAGATGCTGAATCGCGCCGGAAATACCGAGCGCGAGGTACAGCTTTGGCGCCACGGTCTGTCCCGAACTGCCGACCTGCCGCTCCATCGGCAGCCACCCGGCATCGCAGAGGGGACGCGACGCGGCCAGCTCGGCGCCAAGGGCCGCGGCCAGCTGCCGCGCCACGGGCAGCTGTTCCCGTCCTTTGATGCCCCGTCCGACGGCGACGATCCGTTCGGCCTGCGACAAGTCGACCGACTGCTTCGCTTCCTGGAACGGCGCCTCGGGTTTCTCACGAATCGCGGACGGATCGATGTCGGCCGCAAACGGTTCGATGGGCGCCGGCGCGTCGCCCCTCTCCACCTGGTCGGCCCGCAGGGCGCCGACCTGAAACGTCACGACGTGCGGGGCCGGGCCCTGGGCGACGGCCTCCGCGGTCAGTCTGCCGTGGAACATCGGTCGGACAAAAGCCATCTCGTTGCCGTGGCATTTGATGCCCGTCACATCTGTGACGAGCGCACGGTCGAGCCGCGCGGCGAGCGCCGGCGCGAGATCGCGGGTCTGATACGTATGCGGCAACAGCACGTGTGAGGGAGAGCACCGGGCAATCAGCTGCTCGAGCGCTGCCGCGTAGCCGTCCGGCGCATACGCGTCGAGCCCCTGGTGGTCGATAACCACGACCTTCTGAACGCGGGCGGCGGCCACTTCGGACGCGACGGCGGCCACGTTCGCGCCGATGACCACGATCGTGATGGCCGGGTCCAAAGACGCGACACGACACAACTCCTGAGCCGCCGCGATGGTTTCCCACGTCGCACGATTGAGCGTGCCGCCGCGCTGCTCAGCAACGACCAGGATCATGGCTATATGACTCGCGCTTCGTCGCGAAGCCGGCGCACGAGCTCTCTGGCCGCTTCAGCCGGCGAGCCGGCGATCATCTGCGTCTTCTTGGTCTTCTCGGGAACGTAGAGTCTCGAAATCTTCAGGCGTGGACTGGGCGGTGAGGCAGCGGCTTTCCTGATCTCCTTCTTCTTCGCCGCCATGATCCCTTTGAGCGTCGCGTAGCGCAACTGATTGATGCCGCTTTGAATCGTGAGTACGGCCGGCAGCGGCAGGCCGACCCACTGGAACCAGCCGCCCTCGAGCTCGCGCTTCACGCGCATCGTCCCCTGCCCTCTGTCCACTTTGACCTCCATCACGATCGCCGCGTGTGGGTGGCCAAGGCGGTGGGCCAGGATCACACCGGTCTGCGCAAACCCCATGTCGTCCGACTGAAGGCCGGTCAGGACGAGGTCGAATTGCTCCTCCTTCATCGCCGCCGCGAGCGAATCGGCCACGACGAACGCATCCGCGCTCGCGAGCGTGTCATCCTCGACGTGAATGGCCCGATCGGCGCCGCGGGCGAGCGCTTCGCGAATCACCTGCGCGACGCGCGCGGGTCCCGCCGAGCAGACGACCACCTCCCCGCCGTGCATTTCTTTGATCCGCAACGCTTCTTCGAGGGCGTACCCGTCCGGCTCGTTCATCTCGAAGCTGGTGTCCCGCTCGCGAATCCAGGCCTTGGTGTCATCGAGGCGCGGCTGCCAGTCCCGCGAAGGGACCTGCTTGATGCAGACGGCGATCTTCATGAGGGATACACGATCACCGCAGAGACCGCGGTTCGACAAGCTCGCCGCACGTGGCCTGCCCTGAGCCTGGCGAAGGGCACCCTCTGCGAGCTCCGCGGTTACCGCTTTTCATATCGCTTGAAGAGGAGGGCCGCGTTGGTGCCGCCGAAGCCGAACGAGTTCGACAGCGCGTACTGAATGGGGAAGGCGCGCTTGACATTGGGAATGTAGTCGAGATCGCAGTCGGCATCCGGATGTTCCTGGTTGATGGTCGGCGGCGCGAGCTGGTGATAGACCGCGAGCGCCGTGATGCCGGCTTCGAGACCGCCTGCCGCGCCGAGCAGATGCCCCGTCATCGACTTGGTCGACGAGACGGCCACCTTTCCTGCGTGTTCGCCGAAGCAGCGTTTGATCGCGAGCGTCTCGATCTGGTCCCCATGCGGCGTCGACGTGCCGTGCGCATTGATGTAGTCCACCTCGGCTGGCTGAAGGCCCGCACTCTTGAGCGCCGCGCGCATCACCCGGTAGGGCCCATCACCGTCCTCGGATGGCGACGTGATGTGATACGCGTCCGCGGACATGCCGTAGCCGACGACCTCCGCGTAGATGCGCGCGCCGCGCCGGCGGGCGAACTCGAGCTCTTCCAGAATCACGACGCCGGCTCCTTCTCCGACGATGAAGCCGTCACGATCCTTGTCGAAAGGGCGGCTCGCGCGCGTCGGATCGTCATTGCGCGTGGACAACGCCCGCATCGCGCCAAATCCACCAACGCTCATCGGCGTAATGGCGGCTTCCGACCCGCCGGCAATCATCACGTCTGCGGCGTCACGGCAAATGATTTCATACGCATCGCCGATCGCATGCGCGGATGCCGAGCAGGCCGTACAGGTCGCCGTGTTCGGCCCCTTGGCGCCGTATCGAATCGACAGCTGACCGGCCGCCAGATTGATGATCGCCGACGGAATGAAGAACGGCGAGATCTTCCGCGGACCCCCGTCGAGCAGCGACTTGTGCTCGCGCTCGATGGTGCTGAACCCGCCAATGCCCGAGCCGATGGATACGCCGACGCTCGGCCCTAGCTCCCGCGTGACCGTCAACGACGCGTCGTCCATCGCGAATTGCGACGCCGCAATCGCGTACTGGATGAAGGCGTCCATCTTCTTGACGTCCTTTTTTTCGATGAAGCGCAGCGGATCGAAGTTCTTCACCTCGCCCGCGATGCGCGACGAGAAATCGGTCGTGTCGAACCTCGTAATGGGCCCGACGCCGCTGCAGCCCTTGCAGAGCGCGTCCCAGCTCACCTCGGTTCCGATGCCAAGCGACGACACCAGGCCGATACCTGTCACGACGACCCGTCTAGGCATCTTCTTATGCGTTATGCGCGCTCGACGCCAGCGCCTCGCGCCGGCCGCAGGCGCTCTTACTTCTTCGTCTTGGTGTGCGACTCGATGTACTCGACGGCTTCCTTCACACGCGTGATCTTCTCGGCGTCCTCGTCAGGAATTTCGATTCCGAACTCTTCTTCGAACGCCATGACGAGCTCGACGGTATCGAGCGAGTCGGCCCCCAGGTCGTCCACGAACGAGGCATCCGGCGTCACTTCTTCCTCGTCGACGCCGAGTTGCTCCACGATGACGCTCTTTACTTTGTCGGCTACAGCCATTCAACCCTCCTCACATGTACATCCCGCCGTTCACGGCCAGGACGTGCCCTGTAATATACGATGCCTCGTCGGATGCAAGGAAGCACACCGCCGCCGCCACATCGTCCACGGTCCCGAAACGAGCGAGCGGAATCTGTCCGGCCCCGCTGGCCTGGGCCTTGTCCGCGATCGCCTTCGTCATATCCGTCTCAATCAATCCCGGCGCGACCACGTTGACCGTAATCCCGCGCGAGGCAACCTCGCGCGCGAGCGCCTTGGCAAAGCCGATCAGGCCGGCCTTCGATGCCGCATAATTGGTCTGCCCGGCGTTGCCCGTCTGCCCGACCACCGAGCTGATCGCAATGATGCGGCCACTGCGCTGCCTAATCATGGGCCGAATCGCCGCCTGCGCGAGCACGAAGGCCGCCGTCAGGTTCGTCGCCAGGACCGCATCCCAGTCTTCGCGCTTCATCCGCATCACGAGCTGGTCGCGGGCGATGCCGGCGTTGCTGACCACGATGTCGAGCCGCCCGTGGCGGGCGACGATCTCCCGTGGCAGCTTCTCGACCGCCGCCTGATCTGTCACATCCAGGTTCACCGCTTCGGCTGTACGACCGGCTGCCGTCAGCTCCCGCGCGGTGTCGTCCGCGTGAACGCCGCGCGCGGCGGCGACGACAATCGCCCCCTGCTCCCCGAGGCGGTTGGCAATCGCGCGTCCGATGCCGCGGGACGCACCGGTAACGAGCGCCACTTTTCCTGCAAGACTAAACATGGGTGGCCGATTCGACCGCCGCGAGATCGTCGGGGCTCCCGAAGCTGACGGCCGTCGCCTCGCGGCGCATTTTGCGCACCAGTCCGCGCAGCACAGCGCCCGGACCCACCTCAACATACGTTGTGACGCCTTCGGACGCAAGGCGCCCGACGACGGCCTCCCATTGGACCGGCGCCGACACCTGCTGCACGAGTGCCTCAATCGCCGCGCCCGCGTCCCGTTTCGGCTCGGCGTCCACATTGGCGACTATCGGTACCCGCGGGTTTCGGATCGACATTGCGCGGAGCTCCGGCGCCAGACGCGCTTCCGCGGGCTTCATCAACGCGCAGTGAAAAGGAGCGCTCACGAGCAACGGTACGATGCGCCTGGCGCCCATCGCTCTGGCCCGATCGCCCGCCCGCCTGACCGCGTCGCGCGCCCCCGCAATCACGACCTGACCGGCGCCATTCAGGTTGGCGGGACTGACGACTTCCACGCCGGCAGACTCGGCACACGCCTGCGCGACTTTCTCAGCATCAAGACCCAGAATCGCCGCCATGGCGCCTTCGCCCGTCGGCACGGCTTCCTGCATGTAGCGGCCGCGGCGCCGCACAATTCGAAGCGCGTCGCCAAAGCTGAATGTTCCAGCGGCGACGTTAGCGGAATACTCGCCGACGCTATGGCCCGCGACGTACGACGGCGTCAAGCCGCGCGACTCGAGAAGGCGGCAGGCCGCGGTGCTGACCGCCAGGATTGCCGGCTGCGTGTTCTCGGTCAGCATGAGCCGGTCTTCGGGTCCTTCGAAGATGAAGCGGCTGAGCGGCTCGCCGAGCGCCTCGTCGGCTTCGGCGAACGTGTCGCGGCAGATCGGAAACGCGTCGGCCAACGCCTTTCCCATACCGACTTCCTGCGATCCTTGTCCTGGAAAGATGAACGCGATCACCAGAGAGACACCGTCGCGGCGGCGGTCTCGCGCTCGACACGCTCGATGAAGTGATCGGATGCGAAGCGGTACGCCATCGCGATGGCGTTGCGGACGGCCAGGGCGCTCGAGCGGCCGTGCCCGACGATGGCCACGTCTGCCACGCCAAGCAGCGGCGCGCCGCCGTATTCCGAATAATCCACCCGGCGGCGGAAGTGCCGGAGCGCCCGCCGGGTCAGCAGCGATCCGACGCGCGTCGTAAACGTGCTCGACAGCTCCTCGCTGAGAAGCGCTTCAACCGTGTCCACCAGGCCTTCGCTGATCTTCAGCGCGACGTTGCCGGTGAACCCGTCGCAGACGATGACGTCCGCGTCGCCGCTGTAGACATCGCGCGCCTCGACGTTGCCGATGAAGCCGAGCGACGAGGCTTTGAGCAGGCGGTGCGCTTCGCGCGTGAGCTCGTTGCCCTTGGTTTCCTCTTCGCCAGTCGACAGCAGACCGACGCGCGGCGCCGTCAAGCCAAGGCTGACGCGCGCGTACACGCTGCCCATCACCGCGAACTGCAGGAGGTGATGCGGCCGGCATTCGACCGTGGCGCCGACGTCGAGCAGGATGGCGGGATGACGCCGCGTGGGAATCGTCACGGCCAGCGCCGGCCGATCGACGCCTAGCAGCATGCCGAACGCGTTGTGTGCGGCCACGACCGTCGCGCCCGTGTGGCCAGCGCTGAAGAGCGCCGCCGCCTCGCCGCGGGCGACGATCTCGGCCGCCACGGCAATCGACGCCCGAGGCTTGTGGCGCAGCGCGGCCGCCGGGGCGTCCGTCATCGCGACGACATCGGTCGCCGCGACGAGGCGCACGCGGCCACGATCGATCTCGCCGTGCCGCGCGAGCTCCGCCTCGACGAGGCCAGTCGGTCCCACCAGCATCACGCCCAGGTCGAAATACCGTGCGGCCGCCAGCGCGCCGTCGACAATGTGCCGGGGCGCGAGGTCGCCGCCCATGGCGTCAACTGCGATCCAAATCATCTTCGAGTGCTTCTTCGGGTGTCAGGGTGCTGTACGGGGCGCCAAGGGTAGGGCGCCCGTGCTGCGCGGCACCTGAGCAGCCGGCACGGCACCAGGCACCCGTTCGAGTTAGTCCTCCTTGACCGCCCGGGCCTGGCGTCCGCGGTAGTACCCGCAATGCGAGCAGACGCGATGCGGCAGCTTCGGCTCGTGACAGTGCGGGCACTCGCCGAGCCCCACCGGCTTCAACGCGTCGTGCGTGCGACGCTTGGCTGTCCGTGACTTGGAATGTCGTCGTTTTGGATTTGGCATATGAGTAACCTAGCTACCACAGAGGACACGGAGGTTCGACAAGAATCCGCGTTCCGACCGTATGTCCCCCCGTGTCCTCCATGTCCTCCGTGGTGGAGAGTTTCCTACTGCTCTTTTTCAGCGACTTCAGTACCGCCAAGCGCGGATCTTCCCAGTCGCGCCTGCAATCGCATGTGCCCCGGTTCAGATTCGTCCCGCACATCGAACAGAGCCCCCTGCAGTCTTCGCGGCACAGCGGCTTCATGGGGAGCGACAGATAGAACTGCTCGCGCATCAGTTGACCGAGATCGATCTCGTCGTTGTCGTAGAACGCGGTCGAGAGATCGTCCTCCTCGATTTCACGTTCGGCCTCATGGCCCGAACCGGCCGGGTGCGCGTGCGGCTGATATCGCAAGTCGAATGTGCCGTTCACGGGCGACGTGAACGGCTCCAGACACCGGCTGCACGGCAGCTCCAGCGCGGCGCTGACGCCGCCGACCAGTTGAAAGTGCTCCTTGTCCTTGACGATGTCGAACGCGAGCGACACGGGTCGGACAACGCGAAAGGCTTCCCCGTCTGCCGAAAACGCCCCGGGCGGGTACACCTTCTCGTAGCGCTCACGTGGCGCGTGAATGTTGTTGAGATCCAGCAGCATCAAACCTCTTAATATACCATTCTGTTCCCGATTCCCTATTCGATGGCCCAGGGCTTCGGAATGAAGAGCTGCTCGAAGAGGCGCACGGCGTAGCGGTCGGTCATACCCGCGAGAAAATCCCGGGCGGCAGCGTCGAGCCCCTCTTCCTCGAGCGTGCGCGGATCCAGGAACTGGGCGGGCCGCTCCCGCACCTTCTCCCACAGACCGCTGAGGATGTCGGTGGCCTTCCTGAACTCCGCGGTCGCGATCGTGTTCTCGTACACCGCGTCGAACAGAAAACCGCGCAGCGCAAGGACGGCCTCGAGCACCGTATCGCTCATGCGGATCTCCGTCAGCCCGCCCGCCAGCGTCTCCGTCACGACATCCTTGACGAGCGTCGCGATTCGAGCTGACGACGTGGACCCGAGGACGCGTACAGGTTCCCGTGGCAGATCTTCCGGCTTCAACAACCCCGCTCTCGTCGCATCGTCTATATCGTGGTTGACGTAGGCAATGATGTCGGCTACCCGCATGATCTGCCCCTCGATCGTGTGTGCGCGCCCGGCCTCCGCCATCCCGACCGGGGCGCCGGACCTCCCTTTCGAGTGCTTGGCGATGCCGTCGCGGACCTCCCACGTCAGGTTGAGGCCGCGGCCATCGTTCTCGAGGAGATCGACGATGCGGAGGCTCTGGATGTAGTGGTTGAAGCCGCCCGGCATCAGCTGATCGATGATGCGCTCGCCGGCGTGCCCGAACGGGGTGTGCCCGAGGTCGTGACCGAGCGTGATTGCTTCGGTAAGCTCCTCGTGCAGGCGCAGAACCTTGGCGATCGTGCGGGCGATCTGCGAGACTTCGAGCGTGTGCGTCAGCCGGGTCCGGTAATGATCCCCGGTCGGCGCGAAGAATACCTGCGTCTTGTGCTTGAGGCGGCGGAACGCCTTGCTGTGAATGATGCGGTCGCGATCGCGCTGAAACGCCGGCCGGACGTCGTCTTCCACCTCCTGGCGCAGACGGCCACGCGAGTCGGCGCTCTTGGCCCCCCGGGGTGCGAGGATGTCGCGCTCGCGCTGCTCGAGTTCTTCCCGGATAGTCGCCATCGATCTACGTCGTGATCTCCTTCAGAAAACTCGTGCCGTTGGCGAGCGGGCCCACGCCAAACACGTCCGCCAGCGTCTGGCCGAGGTCCGCGAACGAGAGGCGCGTTCCCAGTTCTGCGCCGGCACGGACCCGCTTGCCTGCCACGAGCAGCGGGACGTACTCGCGCGAGTGGTCGGTGCCCGGCGTCGTGGGATCGTTCCCGTGGTCGGCGGTCACCATCAGTAGGTCATCTTCGCGCAAACGAGGCACGAGCGTCGACAGCCGGCGGTCGAACTGTTCGAGGTTACATGCGAAGCCGCCGACGTCGTTCCGGTGTCCATATTGTGTGTCGAAGTCGACGAGATTGGCGAAGATCAGGCCGCGGTCGATGTCGGCCATCTGCCGTTCGAGCTCGTCCATCCCCTCGTCGTCGCTAGCCGTATGCCAGGCGACACTGATGCCTCGCCCCGCGAACAGATCCTCAATCTTGCCGATCGCCACGACCGGGATCGACGCGGCTGTCAGACGATCAAGCAGCGTCTCGCCGGCCGGCGGCAGTACATAATCACGGCGATTCGCAGTCCGCTTGAAGCTGCCTGGACCGCCGACGAATGGTCTGGCGATCACGCGCCCGACCCCGAGGCCTTCGCCCACGAGCTTGTACGCGATCTCGCAGGCGCGATACAGCTCCGGAACCGGCACGGTGACCTCGTGCGCGGCGATCTGAAACACGCTGTCGGCCGACGTATACACGATGAACGCGCCGGTGCGCATGTGCTCGGCGCCAAGCTCGTCGATGATGTCGGTCCCCGATGCCGCCTTGTTGCCGATCACGCCGCGGCCCGTCATCCTCGAAAAGTCCGCGATGATGCCGGGCGGGAATCCGTGCGGGAAGACGGGAAATGGCCGCGCCAGCACGACGCCCATCATTTCCCAATGGCCGGTGACCGAGTCCTTGCCCGCCGAGGCTTCAGCCATTCGTCCCACAGCGCCCGTGGCCCTGCCGGCCGGTGGCGCGCCGCCCAACATCACGACGCGCTCCAGACCGAGCGCCCGCAGCGTGGGCACCCGGAGCGGGACGCGGCGCTCGATGTGGCCCAGCGTGTCGCTGCCCTCGTCCCCGTACTGCGCCGCGTCCGGCAGCTCGCCGATGCCGGCGCCGTCGAGCACGATCACGATGGCTCGTTTGAACGCTGCGGTTGAGCGGGATGGCATGATGGTCCTGATTCAACCAGGCGGGTCGCGGCGGCGATCGTCGCGGACGACTCGCCTGGACCGTCAAGCCACGCCAGACCAGGCTCCTTGCGGAACCAGGTCACCTGGCGACGCGCGTAGCGGCGGTTCTCCTGGGCGATGAGGGCCCGGGTGGCCGCCTCGTCCCGAATGCCGTGCAGGTGCTCCAGCGCCTGCCGATACACGAGTCCGCCGAAGGGGCGCGCGGTTTCGGGAATGCCGCGTGCCAGCAGCGCTCGTATCTCGTTCAACAGCCCGCGCGCGAACTGTTCGTCGACCCGCCGCGTGACGCGCTCGGAAATCACAGCGGCGGGGAGACGAACGGCGATGCCCATCACCAGCACGTCGGGAATCGGCGACGCGGTCTCAGCGAAATGATCGGTCAACGGGCGGCCGGTCAGATAGAACACTTCGAGCGCCCGGACCATGCGCGTCAGATCGTTCGGCTGGATGCGGCCAGCTGACGGCGGATCCACGCGGGCCAGCATCCGGTGCAGGAACGACACGCCGCGTCTGACGGCACGCTCTTCGAGACGCTGCCGCAGGAGCGGGCACCGGCTCGGACCCGGAAACAGGCCGCGCGTCAACGCGCGGTAGTACAACCCGGTGCCGCCCACAAGAATCGGCAGCCGTCCGCGCGCGTGAATGTCGCGAATGGCGGCCGAGGCTTCCCGCGCGTATCGTGCGGCCGTGTATTCTTCAGTCGGATCGGCCACGACATCAATCAGGTGATGCGGAACCCCCCGCCGATCCGCGAGACTCACCTTGTCGGTACCGATGTCGAAGCCCCGATACACCGCCGTCGAATCGCAGCTGATGATTTCGCCGCCGAATTGTTCGGCGAGCGCAAGCGCGAGCGCACTCTTGCCGGTGGCGGTCGATCCGAGAACGGCCACTGCCAGGGGTCTGGACATCAGATCAGCGAACGCGAACGAGCACGTAGACGATGAACGCGAACAAGATGATCAGGAGCCCGCGCTGCTGCGATCGGGTCAGCATTTCATTGCGGAGACTCGTTATAAAAGAACGTGACCGTGAAGAACGCCTTGTCGGCCGGATAGGCCACCGGAAGCGATTGCGTCGGATTCGACGAGGCCAGCGCACCGTACGCGGCGCTGTTGAACGCAGGAACCGGGCAGGGGCCGACGATCGCAAGATCGGTGATCGCGCCGTCCCGGTGCACGTTGAATTGGATGACGACGTGTCCGCTGTTGGACATCACCGAATACGGGATGAGCCAGTTCCGCTTGACCTGTGCGACAAAGCGGCGAATCCAGGGACCGAACTCGACGCCCTTGGTGTCAAATTGAATGTTCGGGCCGAACTGCCCGCCACCACCCTCGCGGTTGTCGTACATCTGCACGTAGCGCTGCAGATTTCTGATCGCATCGCCCAGCGATCCACCCGCCGCCGCAGCCCGTCCGTTGGCACCGTTTGTCGCGCTCGGAGGCGGCGGCAAAGGTAACGGCAGCGCTGACGGCGAATCCGGCAGTGGGGGTGGAGTGTCCTGCGCCTGCTGGCCGGCTGCCGGATCGGGAGTGGGGCCTTGGCCGCGTGCGGCCGGAGTTGGCTCCTCCTCGACGCGTTCGGGCGTGTTGCCACGCGCAAAGGGCGATTCGTTCTCGGGCTCGGGCGCCGGTTCTGGGGCGCGGGCGATGCGGTCTTTGTCCGAGGAATCGGCGCGATCGGGCGGCCTTAGCGCTTCCGTGTCGAGGCGCGGCTGCACGAAGACGAACGTCTTGTTCTGCGCGCGCCGCTCGGCGAGCGCCAGCGCGCGAGCGCGCGCAGCCTCGTCGACAGGAAACACCCGCGGCGAGAGGAGCAGCGTCATCACCATCAACAGGTGAAAGATGACCGACAGCAGGATTCCTTCGCGCCAGGAGATCGCAGTCGTCACCCGCGGCGTGTCCGGCCGGTAATCGTCGAAATCGAAATACATGACGGACTTACGGTCAGTATATCAGCCAGGGACGAGAGGTTCTAACCTCTATGTGCCGTGTACAGAAAGACGATGCCGAAGGTCAGGCGGACGGCGGCGACGTCAACGAATCCGTGTTTCCGCAGGATTGCTGCAAACTCGTCGGGCGAGGCGAAGGCGCCGACGGATGCGGGGAGGTATCCGTACGCCGCCGTGTGGCGCGAAATCAGCCGTCCGATGAGCGGCAGTACCTGGTTGAAGTACCACAAATATGCCGCGCGCACGCCCCGCGTCCCCGGTATCGAGAACTCGAGAACGGCAATGCGTCCGCCCGGCGCGAGCACACGGCGCATCTCGTCGCACGCCGCGGCGGTGTCCTCGACGTTGCGAATGCCAAATCCGATCGTGATGGCGTCAACGGCCCCGTCCTCAAGGGGAATCCGCGTCGCGTCGCCGCGCACGAGGGCAATCCGATCCGCCAGCTGCCGCTGCCTGATCTTTTCCTGCCCGACGCGCAGCATCGCCTGCGCGAAGTCGACGCCTACCACATGCGCCGCCGGCGGGTGCGCATCGATGGCGGCGAGGGCGAGGTCCGCCGTTCCAGCGCACAGGTCCAGCACGCGCTCGCGGCCGGTCAGCGACAACGCCTGAATCGCGCGTCTCCGCCAGCGACGATCGATCCCCGCACTCAGTAGATGGTTCAGGAGATCGTATCGGCCCGCGATCGCATCGAACATTCCCGCAATGCGAGCGGGAGACTTCGAAAGATCAGCCAATGATCGGAGATCCTCGTCGTGCCGCGTGCCTGATACCAGGTGCTGGGTGCCGTGCGGGGTGCGGCATGCCGGGTGCTGCGCCCAGTGCAACGGAGGCGCATCGCGAAGGATGGACCATGGCAGCACCCGGCACTCTGGCACTGGTTGTCGTCATCGTGCGTAGATCGATACAGTCAAGACCAGCAGGTAAAGGATCCCGACGTAGCCATTCAAGTCAAACGCGCGTTTGACTTGCGACAGATCGTCGGCGCGAACGAGTGATTGCTCATACGCGAGCAGCGCGGCAACGACAGCGACGCCCGTCAGATACAGGCGGCCGAGCGGCGCCACGAACGCCAAGGCGACAAGGCACACGATCGCGACGACGTGCATGCCTCTTGAGATCGCCAGCGCAGCCGGAATGCCGTAGCGGACCGGAATCGAGCGGAGGCGGTGCGCGCGATCGAAGTCGAGATCCTGGCACGCATAGAGGACGTCGAACCCGCCGACCCACGCGCAGATCGCGAGCGCGAGCAGCCACGGGTCCCATCCGCCCCGTCCGCCGACCGCCAGCCACCCGCCGACAGGCGCGACGGCCATGGCCAGGCCGAGAAAGAGTTGCGTCCAGGTCGTGAAGCGCTTCGCCAGCGAATACCAGAACACGATCGCAAGCGCTACGGGCGACAGCATGAAACAGAGCGGATTGAGGCGCGACGCGGCATAGACGAACAATGCCGACGCGACGACGACAAACGCGACCGCTTCCCCTCGCGACATGAGGCCTCGAGGCAGTTCCCGATTAGCCGTCCGCGGATTGAGTGCGTCAAATCGCGCGTCGACAAGGCGGTTGAATCCCATCGCCGCGCTGCGCGCCGCCACCATCGCGACCACAATCCAGGCCACCGTCCCCCACCCGAGGTTCTTCCCAGGGCTCCCGGGTACGTGCTCGGTCGCCAGCAGCGCACCGGCCAGCGCAAACGGCAGCGCAAAGACCGAGTGGCTGAAGCGGACAAACGACAGGTAGACCGCGAGACGTCTCAGCATTTACCCTTCGACCCATCGAATCTGATCCCGTTGGATCCCCGACACCAGGTATTCTTCCACATCGGCCGTGCCGGGAGGCACGTCCACAGCCACAAGCCGCGCGGACTTGCCCGGTTCGATGGTGCCGTAATCGGTGTCAAAGCCGAGCGCCCGCGCCCCTTCGATCGTCGCGCTCGCCAGGAGCCTCGACGCCGGCACCGACAGCGCCAGCGCGCGCAGCGCCGCGAGTTCGGCGAACACACTCAGATCCGGCGAACTAGCCAGGCTGTCGGTACCAACCGCGACATGCACGCCCGACTCGTAGAAGTCCTCGATGGGCGGCCGACCGGCACCGGTGCGGCTGTTGCTCCGCGGACAGGTGACGAGCGTCGCGCCGCGCGAGGCGAGGCGCGACAGATCCGCAGGCGTCATCTGCACGCCGTGGACGGCCAGCACGCGCGCGTCGAGGAAGCCGCTGTCGTCAAGAAACCGCACAGGGCTGCCCCCCGGCGGGATCCACTCGGGATTCCAGGCGCCCACTTCCTCGAGCAGCCGGCGCCACGCGCCGCCTCCCGTGCGGATGAACTCCACCTCCTCGACCGACTCCGACAGATGCACGCTGCACGGCGCAAACGGATAACGATCAATCGCCTTGCGGATCGCGCGAAACAGGAGTGGCGCCACCGAGCACGGTGCGTGCGCGGCCAGGCTGGTGCGAACGCGGTCGGTGGCCCCGAGCGCTTCGATCTCGCCGCAGGCATGCTCGATGAGGGCGTTCGCATCCGCCACGTGAAAGCCGAGCACCTCGAAGAACACGACCGCCGCGAGCGGACTGCGCACCAGCGCCGGAAATGACGCCAGCGTGTTGCCGATATCGCCCACGACGGCCGTACCGGACGCCGCGGATTCCGCGATGGCCTGGTCCATGGCTTCGAGAATGAGCGGGGCGGTCGCGGACGTCCGCTGCCGCTGCGCTGCCATGACCGCACGGATCCAGACGAGAAACTCCGACGCCGGTGGCACCGCGTCGCGCAGGTACGACAGTTCGAGGTGCGTGTGCGCGTTGACCAGCCCCGGAAGCACGGCCACGTGGCCGAGGTCCACTTCGCTCGTCTCCGCGTGAGACGCTGCCCGCCGAGTCACGACGCCGTACGCACCATACGCCACGATGCGGCCCCGGTCTGCGACCATCCAGCCGTCACGGATCGGCGGCTCCACGATCGGCAGGATCCAGGACGCGTGGTACCGGATCAATGCTGAATAACGCGAAGCTGTTTGCCGGATTGACTCCGGGCGGGATACTTCGCGAGTTCGTCGGGCCCGCTCGTGTCGCCGTCTTCGCGCGCCCTGGCGAGCGCGAGCATCCGCGGGACGTCACGTTCGCGGAACACCGGATCTCCCAGGATCTCGTAATGCATGTTCCGCCGCTTCGCCGTGAATCCGGCGTCCTCGATGTTGTCAACGATCTCGGCTTCGTCCATGCAGTAGCTGGCGCCGGCCGCGCGCACGACGTTTTCCTCGATCATCACGCTGCCCATGTCGTTGGCTCCGTAGGCCAGGCTCAACTGCCCGACCTTGCCGCCCTGCGTCACCCACGAGGCCTGCAGGTTGTCGAAGTTGTCGAGGACGATGCGCGCGATCGCGAGCGTACGCAGGTAATCGAGGCCAGTCGCCTCGCTGCCGGCGAGCTCAGTGTGCTCGGGCTGATAGCTCCACGTGATAAACGCCGTGAAGCCGCCGGTCTCGTCCTGCAGCGCGCGCAGCCGCAGCAGGTGTTCGAGGCGCTCCTCGTCGGTCTCCACGGTTCCGTACATCATCGTCGCCGTCGTCTGCAGGCCGGCTCGATGCGCGTGCCGCATGACGTCGAGCCATTCGTCGGCCGTGGCCTTGCCGTCGCAGTGCAGCCGTCTACGGACGCGGTCGACCAGAATTTCGGCGCCGCCGCCGGGAATGCTGTCGAGCCCCGCCGCCATCAGGCGCTCGATGATCGCCGGCACCGGCAGTTGCGAGAGGCGCGAGAGGTGAATGACCTCCGGAGGCGAGAGTGCATGCAGTTTGAAGGCGGGATACCGCGCTTTGATCGCGTGGAACAGATCTTCGTACCACGACAGCGGCAGGTCGGGATTGTGACCGCCCTGGAGTAGCAGTTGGACGCCGCCCACGGCGACCGTCTCGTCGATCTTTCGAAACAGCTCATCGAATCCGAGCACGTAGCCTTCAGGCGATCCCACCGGCCGATAGAACGCGCAGAAGTTGCATTTCGCAACGCAGACGTTGGTGTAGTTGACGTTGCGGTCGATGATGTACGTGACAACCCGGTCGGGATGCTTTCGTGCGCGGATGCCGTCAGCCAGCCGCCCCAGGAGCGGCGTCGACGCATGCCGATAGAGCTCGAGCGCCTCGGCGGCGCCGATGCGCCCGCCGCTGCGAACCTTTGTCGCGATTCGTTCGATCGTCATGGGTAGAAGCGCACTGCCTGGCGGGCTGGCGCGACACCAACTTCCGCCGCGTACCGATAGAACAGGTCGAGGCCGGCGCGTTCGTCTGCGCTCAGGTCGTATTTGATATTATCGCGCAGGTACCGCGCACCGAGCTCGCGGTGCTGAGGCGCGTCGCGAAAATACTCCCCGGCGATGGCGTCGCTTTGCGGGACACCCGCCTTCCGCGCCGCCTGCAGCGCGCTGACATCGTCGGCGCTCACAGCTCCGGCGCGACCTGCCCAGAACGCCCAGACGAAGGGAAGGCCGGTCATCGAGCTCCACGCCTCGCCCAGATCGATCTTGTGGACAGCCCGATCCTCGGAGGTCGTGTGCGGATCCCACACCAAAGCCTTGTCACCGATCACGAGCGCCGCGTCCGCATGCGCGAGCATTTCCTGCACGTCTGGATCGCGTGCCTCGATGGCCGGCTCGATCCCGAACAGCCGCGCGCACAGCACACGAACCAGCGCTACCGACGTCCGCGAACTGGTGTCCATGGCAATCGACCGCACATCCACCATCGGACGCGTCGTGAATAGCGTGACCGACGCCACCGGACCGCGTGACGCGATGGCCAGGTCAGGCACGATCCGGTATGAATCGCCCCGCAGGTATTCAATCGAAGGGATCAGGCCGAGGTCGACGTCACCCGCGTGAAGCAGCCGCGCGCACTCCGACGGCAGGTCGTAGCGAAGGTCGAACCTCGGCGAGCGATCGAGGCCGAACATCAACGGGCGAGCGTTGAGATAGCCGACCGCCCCCAGGCGAACCGGCGTCATGGGGAGGCGAGGTCGAAGCGGCCGTTGCGCTCGACCGGAGCCTGGCCAGCCGCAACGATGTTACGTCGAATCTCCTCGAGCGGCGCGCGGCGACGGCCCTCGCTCATCTCGTCTTCCGCCGACACGCCGTCCACATCGTCGGCACCGACTGTCAGCGCGACCTGCGCGAGCTTGGGTCCATAGAGCGGCCAGTCCACCTGAATGGACGGCACGTTGTCGACAACGAGACGCGCGAGCGCGACGCGCTTGACATCCTCATATCCGGTCGTCGGTACGGCGGGGTTCATCGTACGCGGCAGCGGTGCGAACGTCCGCACGACCCCGACCTGGCGCTGCAGTTCGACGACGGCTTTGAGTAGAGAGACCATGTTTGGATCCTGCAAACGATGCACGGTGAGGCGACCCAAAGCGAGACCGCTGATGTTCACTTCCTCGATCGACCGGCGTGCCGACTGCAAGAGATCGACGGGCGCCTCGGCGACGACCTCAAGGCCCGCCGCGCGAAGATCTTCGAGGAGCGACCGCAACGTCACCGATTCGCGAGCCGCCATCTGCTCCAGATCCGCGAGGGAGTATCCCGACATCGGAACCGCCCCAGCCGCCGCAGCGACTTCCCTGACGCGTTCGATGGCGGCTGCGCGGCTCAAGGGCACACCCTCGATCCGCAGCTCACCGGCCGCCGCCGGCACGCGCACCGGAGCGCCCGTGACGGCGGAGACCGTCGCGACGCGCGCGAACGTCGTGCGCGTACCATGTCGGCGACGACGCTCTCCGTCGGCGAGCATGCCGAGGTTGATGATGTCGTGAGTCGTTGCGAGCGTGGCGAGCTCGAGGTCAGACACGGTCATCTACTTAAGCGGAGAGCCCCAGGCGCTCAGGCCGGTGATCATATCAGACGGGTAGGCGGGACCAGATGTCTGCGGCGCGGGCACCTGCAGCTTCCGTCGTCCTGACCCTCGTCGGCCACGTTCGCGTATACCCTTCCGACGCCCACTTGCGGGTCGCGTCGATGCCCATCTTTCCGCCGTACGCGGGCAGATCTGCGGCGTCGTCCAGATCGTCCACGGGACCGCGCGTCATCTGAACGTCGCGCAGCGGATCCATGTGTGTCCCCACGATCCAGGCCACTTCGCTGACGTCCTGTACGTTCACGTCTTTGTCGACGACGATGATGGTTTTTGAGAACATGAGCTGGCCGAGCCCCCAGAACGCGTTCATGATCTTGCGCGCGTGACCGGGAAACCGTTTATCGATCGACACAATGACCAGGTTATGAAAAATGCCTTCAGCCGGGAAATGCATGTCGACGATTTCCGGCAGCGTCTTGCGGATGATCGGCAGGAAGATCCGCTCGCTCGCCAGGCCGAGGTAGTAGTCCTCCATCGGCGGCACGCCCACGACCGTCGTCAGGTACGTCGGGCGCTTGCGGCGGGTGACGCAGGTGAGATGAAAGACGGGGTAGTCATCGGGTTGGGAATACAGGCCCGTGTGGTCGCCAAACGGACCCTCGCGGCGGCGCTCCCCAGGCTCCACATACCCTTCGAGCACGATGTGCGAGCTTGCCGGCACTTCGAGATCGACCGTCACGCACTTCACGAGCTCAATCCGGCGCCGCGCCAGAAATCCAGCGAGCAGCAGCTCGTCGAGCCCTTCGGGCATCGGCGCCGTCGCGCAGTACGGGAGCACGGGTTCGGGACCGAGAGCCACGGCGACGTCGAGCCGCTTGCCGAGCCTCTCCGCCACACGGTGATGCTGGGCGCCACCCTTGTGCCGCTGCCAGTGCATCCCCGTCGTCCGTCGGTCGAACACTTGCATGCGATACGTGCCGATGTTGCGTGCGCCGGTCTCCGGATCCTTCGTGAACACGAGCGGAAGCGTGATAAAGGGACCGCCGTCTTCGGGCCAGCAGGTCAGGATGGGCAGCTCGTCGAGCGTGCCGTCACGCTGCACGATCTCCTGGCACGGCGCGTCCCTTACCGTCTTGGGCATCAGATCGCGGAGCCGCCCGACCATGGGCAGCATCTTGAGCGCATCCATGATCCCTTCGGGCATCTGGGGCATCATGAGCTGCTCGATCTCTTTGGCCAGATCGTCAAGGGTCTTCACGCCGAGCGCCAGACACATGCGCTCCATCGACCCGTACAGATTCGCCGCAACGGGAATGTCAAAGCCGGCCGGCTGTTCGAACAGAAGCGCCGGGCCGCCGTCGGGCAACTTGCACGCACGATCGATGACGGCAGCGATTTCGAGGTTCGGGCTGACGGGTTCGGCGACACGGGCCAGCAGCTTGCGGCGTTCCAGGTCGGCGATGAAGTCGTCGAGGTGTGAATACATATAAGTGGCAGCCACCGGCAGGTCTTCAGTCCTGCCGTTTTCGTGGTTGCATTTCCGTGGTCATCTTATCCGCGATCCGCTGCGCCAGCGCCAGCGCCCGGCGGCCATCCTCGCCGGTCACCATCGGGGAGCGGCGCGTGCCGATCGCTCCGACGAAATCAGCGAGCTCGCGCTTGAGCGGCTCTTCGTTCTCGACCGGCACCTCGCCGCCTTCGATTGCCGGCACCGGCCCCTCCCCTTTGACCAGCCTGAACACTTCCAGCTTCTGGGCCGCGTAGTCGATCGATATGTACGCCATCGGCTGAAAGAAGCGGACCTTCCGCACACGGTCGCGGCTGATGCGACTCGCTGTGAGGTTCGCGATGCAGCCATTGCTGAACTTGAGGCGCGCGTTAGCGATATCGACGCGTCCGGTCAGCACCGGCACCCCGACCGCTTCGATCGCCTCGACTTCCGATTTGACGAGCGACAGGACGATGTCGACATCGTGAATCATCAGATCGAAGACGACGTCGATATCGAGACTCCGTTCGGGGAACGTGCCGAGGCGATGGACTTCGATGAACCGCGGATCACTCAAGAGCGGACGCGCCGCGACGACGGCCGGATTGAACCGCTCGGTCTGGCCCACGGCGAGGACCGCGCCGCCCTTCGCGGCCGCCTGAATCATATCATCCGCTTCGCCGAGACTGCGCGCCATCGGTTTCTCGACCAGCACGTGCACGCCGGCAGCGAGAAACGGCAGCGCGATCTCACGATGCAGATCGGTCGGAACCGCGAGTGTCACGGCGTCGACTTTTCCTAACAGCTCGCGGTAATCGGTCAGAGGACGCGTCCCGCCCGCGGCCGCCACCTCGTGGGCGCGCACGGCGTTGGTGTCGACGACTGCCACGAGCTCAGCACCAGGCAGCGAGGCCAGAATCCGCGCATGGTGGCGCCCGAGACAACCGACGCCGACCACAGCGATCCGTACCATCATACCGTGCGGCCGACGATGCAGATACCTGCCTCATCTGCCGAGGCACGGACTGCGTCTCCATCGAGCACGAGTGTCTTCCCCGCATCAACCGACAGCGCCGAAGCGCCCGCCATGCGCATCGCCTGAATCGTGGCCAAGCCGACCACCGGCACGTCGAACCGCATGTCCTGTTTCGGCTTCGCGACCTTGACGATGCGTACGCCCAGGCCGGCCAGGGAGCCGGCGCGCCCGATCACGTCGTCGGTGCCTTCCATCGCTTCGACGGCCACGACCGCCTGATGCTTCACGGCGACCGCTTGCCCGATGTCAAGGGCCGCGATGGCGTCCGCCATGCGATAGCCGAACTCGAAATCCTTCTGCTCCTCCTCGTTGGGCGATCGATTCGTCAGCACACCCGGATTAGCGAGCAGCGGCGTGATGAACGAGGTGGAATCGATGAGCTCGATGCCGTGGTCGCGCAGTACCGCCGCAATCGCGCCGATGAGACCGTCTGTATTCCTCCACCGCGGTTTCGTCAGAACGGAAAGCAGGGTCGTGTCTGGAATGATGCCAGACGAAAATATTCTCGCGTGCTTCACCTGGCCCGCCATGACGGCCCGCGTGACGCCGGCCTGCTGCAGCACCTTGATGCACGTCCCGAGCTGCCCGAGCGAGATCCAGCGGATGTCGCTGTTGAGTCTGGCCGCCGCCTCGTTGAGCTCTGGGAACGTTTCCTCCTTGGCGGCGATGATGGTGACGTCGTGCCCCTGGGCCCTGGCAGCCTCGAGGACGAGGAATGGAAAACGACCGTTCCCGGCGATCAGACCCAGGCGCAATGGGATTACTCGTCAGCCAGGACTTCCGCGCGCCGCGTGGCGCGGCGCACGATGACGCCGCGCTGGGAGGTACTGATGAAATCGAGGAGGTATCCGACCTCCGGGCACGCGAGCGATCGGTCGCGCTTGATCTGCTGCATCGCCTTCGTCGTGTTCAGCTTCGACTGCAGGAGATACCGGAACGACCCCTTCAGCTTCTCGATCACATCTGGCGGCACGCCTCGGCGCATCAGGCCGATGGTGTTCGCGCCGAAGATCCGCGCCGGCCGGCTGCCGATCGTCCGCGCAAAAGGCAGCGCGTCCTTCGTCACCACCGAGTAGCCGCCGATGAAGGCGTGACGCCCCACGCGACAGAACTGGTGGACGCCCGATCCCGCGCTGACGTTGGCGAAGTCCTCCACGGCGACGTGGCCGCCGAGCGTCGCCATATTGCCGAAGAGCGTATCGTTCCCGACGTGGCAGTCGTGCGCGACGTGCACGTAGGCCATGAAGACGTTCCGGTCGCCGATCGTCGTCACGCCGCCCCCGCCGCGCGTGCCGCGATGGATGGTCACGAACTCGCGGAAGATGTTGTTGCGTCCGATGACCAGCCGCGTCTCCTCGCCTTTGAACTTGAGATCCTGCGGGATCAGACCGATCGATGCGAAGGGGAAAATCTCCGTGCCGTCGTCGATGTCGGTCCAGCCGTCGACGACCGCCGACGCACCCACCCGGCAGTTCGCACCGAGGCGGACTTTGGCGCCAATCACGGCGAGCGGACCGATCGTCGTCCCCGCGCCGATGTGCGCCTGCGGATGGACGATGGCGGTCGGATCGATGTCGGTGCGGTCCCGGACCAGCCCCAGCAGCAACTCGGCTTCGGCCACGATGTAATCGCCGACGTACGCGACGGCCTTCGCGCGGGCGAGCGAGGCGCGCCGGCGGCCGATCGAGACCTCCAGCCGCAGCCGATCGCCAGGCACAACCTGCCGGCGGAACTTCGCGTCGTTCACGCTGCGCAGGTAGACGCGGGTGTCGGGCGGCGCCCCATCGCGCTGCAGCAGCAGAATCGCCGCCACCTGGGACAGCGATTCGAGCATCAACACGCCAGGCAACGTCGGTGCGCCTGGGAAGTGCCCCTGAAAGAATTCTTCGTTGACGGTGACGTTCTTGACGGCCACGAGACGGCAGCCCGGCTCGTACTCGGTAATCGCGTCGACAAGCAGCGACGGATACCGGTAGCACAGCCGGTCCAGGAGAATGGGGATGTTGATCACGCCCTCTACGGTTTGGGCGCTGGCGCGGCCGGTGCCGCGGCAGGTGCAGCAGCCGGGGCCGCTGGCGACGCGCTCGCCGCGTCGAAACGCTTGATGGCTTCGAGCGTCAGATCGACACCTCGATCAGCCGCAAGGATGCCGCTATCCGCCGCGCTCAAGAGCATGTGCAGCCCCATGGCCTGGACTATCTCGTTGAGAACCGGGAACAGCTTCTCCTGAAAGACGCCCTGAAGCTGCATCTGCAGCTCGGTGACTTCGCCCTGCGCGTCCTGCTCGAAGCGTTGCAGATCCACCTTGTCTTTCTCGATCTCTTTCTCGAGCTGCGTGCGGGCGACGTCGTTCATGAGCGCGCCGCTTTGCTGGAGCTTGTCCTGCTTGTCCTGCAGTTGCTTGGCCTTCGCCAGCGCCTCGGCCTGCTTCTTGGCGACGAGCGCCTGAACTTTGACCGTCGAGGCCTTGCCCTCGACGGAGATCTGCGCAATCTGCTGCAGGTTCACAAAGCCGAGTTTCGCGCCCTGGGGAAACACGGCCGGCGGCTGCGGCGGGGCGGCTTGTGCCGGCGGCTGCGGCGGGGCGGCTTGTGCCGGCGGCTGCGCGGCTGGCTGGGGCGCCGCGGCCTGCGCAAAGGCTGTGGCGGCGGTCAACACGAACGCCACCAATAGCACCAACCGGACCATGACAACGCTTCTCATTGCGGAAAATCCTTTCGTAGAGACCTCGACGACATCGGCCGCGGGGAAGCCCCTGATGTTACACCAGATCGCGCCGGTGGCTACCGGTGCGTCACCTCCACAGTGTACGTCCGCGGTTCGGAGACGGTGCCGGCGGCATCGTAAATGCGCACGCAGAAATCGCCGGGCGCCGACGCCTCGCCGACCACCACGGACCCCTGAATCGTTACATCGTTGGCGAGCACGATCTGACAACTCGAGCCGTTCCAGGTGCCTATCCCCATGCCGACCGGCACGATGCTATCCGGTGCCAGCGACACCAACTGGGCGGAAATTCCGCCAATTCCCGTCACGGTGAACGGATGGGTGAAGGCGCCGTTCTTCGTCAGGATGCCGCTGTAGGTATTCGTGACGGTCCCTGCCGTCGGCTCGGGCGCCACGGTGCTGGGGTTGTCGCCGCAGCCGGTCACGAGGAGCGACAGCGCCACGACGAGAATCACACGAGGGAAGAATCGGTGCATGCTTGTCCTTGGAAGCGACGCGTCAGAACGTCGTGCCGACCGCAAAGCGGAATTGAAACGCCTTCTGGGGCTGCAGGGTGTTGGTCCTTAGCACGCCCGCACGTTGCGGGTTGTACGCGAAGATGAGCCGGAACGGCACGTTGACGACCGGCATGAAGAGCCGCACCTCGACTCCGGTCGAGGTCTTGAAGGCGCTGACCTCAGTCGCGACGACGTCGCCGACTGGAGTGAGCGTTGACCCGGCGTTCGGATCGAAGAGCACCTGCGTGTTGGGTGGAAGCACGCGGCGGACAATCGTTTCCTTGAACGCGAAATACCGTCCCACATCCTGCACCTGCCCGGCATCGTAGAACAGGATCACCCGCAGTTGGCTCTTGATGTTGAAATTTTGCTCGACGTTGAACAGCAGGTCTTTATTGCCGCCGAGCATCAGGCCCGTAAGCGGGTCCTGCGGACCGATGCTCCGGAGATCGAACCCGCGGACGGAATATTCGCCGCCGAGATGGATCCTCTGGTAGATCGGCAGAGCCGCGGAGTTCGCGGCCGAATGAATGTACGCGCTGCGCGCGCGCATGCCGAGCGACATCCGCCCGTTCTGTTTCCAGTACCAGATCCCTTCGAGCGACGGTTTGTAGAAGCTGGTGTTGCCGCCCAGACCGGCGAGATCGATCGACGCCGTGTACCGCACGCCCTGATTCGCGAAGATCGGCTGATCGACCGTGTTGTGCACGATGCTCGGCGTGATCTTGCTGATGGTCCGCTCGCCATTGGCGCCGATGAGCAGCGACTCTCGAAGAAAAGGGTTGCGCGCCAGCACCAGCGGGTCGGTGTACGCCGCGGCGACTTCAGTCACCCGGATGCGCTCGAAGCTGTAGTTGGTGAACAGCCGCGTAAAGCCACCGAGCGGAAATCCGAGTCCCACGACGGTGCCGGTGGAACGCTGCGTGAACTGGCTGATGTAGCGCACCTCGCTCCTGAACACATTGATGCTGGCGGTCACGTTCCGGTCGAACAGGAACGGTTCGACGAAGGCCACCGCGTAGTTCTTCGCACGGGAGCCGGCCGAAAGCGATAGCGTCAGGCTTTCGCCACGGCCGAGGAAGTTGGCCGTCTGAAATGAAGCCTGGCCGAAGAAGCCCTCGAACTCGGAGATGCCCGCGCCAAAGCTGATCTGGTTGCGGTTCTGCTCCTCGAGCCTCAGCTTGACGTCGACCTGGTTCGTCGCGCCGGGCGTCTTGTCGACGGCGATGTCCCTGCCGACCTCGAGCGCCTTGAAGTATCCGAGCTGATTGATCCGCCGGACGCTGGATTTCAACGCCTCGGTATCGAAGACCCCGTTTTCGCGGAGTTGCAGCTCGCGGCGGATGACGTTGTCGCGCGTCGTGGAATTGCCGACAAACGTGATGCGCTTGATGAAGTACTTCTCCCCTTCGATAAACCGCATCGTCACGTCAACGATCGCCGGGCCAGTCGCGCCGGGAGTCCCGGGAGTCGATGACGCGGCCGCCTTGAGCGCGTCTGGCACCGCCGCGTCGGCAGGATCCGGCTCGTCCCGGAACTTGTAGTCGGGGAAACCGGTGAATTCGAAGTACCCGCCGACGCCGTACCCTTCGCGAGCCTTGTCGAGGCCCTTACGCACCTTCTCCAGGCTGTAGTAGTCGCCCTCTTTGAAACCGAACACCGGCTTCAGTGCCTCGGTCTTCACGACCGTGTTGCCCGAGAAGTCGAAGGTCCCCACTCTGTAGCGCGGCCCTTCCGTCACTGGAATCCGGAGCTCAATCCACCGCGTCTTCTTGTCCTTCGACTCGTCGACCACTTTGGCTTCCGGTACGCCGACGTTCGCCTTGATGTACCCGCGGTTCTGGTAGAGCTCCACGATCCTCCCGGCGTCGTCGTCGAACTTTGTCTCCTGATACGTGCCACTCCCGGTGATGAACGACAAGAACCATTGCTCCTCCGTGGCCTTCATCTGACGCTTCAGCCTGCCGTCGCTGATGGCGGTGTTGCCGATGAAATCAATCTTGCGAATCTTGACGCTTGGGCCTTCGTTGATGTTGAAGATGAGGTGCACCAGCTTGGGCCCGCCGGCGACTTCCTTGATGTCGTGCGTCACCTCCGCGTCCGTGAACCCCTTGCCCTTCATCATGTCGCGGACGATGCCCTCGACCTTGCGCACCAGCCCCGGGTCGATGAACGTGTCGAGCCGGATTTCGGCGTTCTGCTCCCTGAGCGCTTCGTCGATCTCCGACAGCTCGAG
Source organism: Vicinamibacterales bacterium (assembly GCA_965229885.1). Taxonomy (GTDB): domain Bacteria; phylum Acidobacteriota; class Vicinamibacteria; order Vicinamibacterales; family CAVVIG01; genus DATLLJ01. The sequence continues at coordinate 1,167,832 of CBDDJX010000003.1, read as the reverse complement.
CTTCTTGCTCCCGAAAAAGTCCGGGCCGATCTTGATGCGCTGCCGCTCCTCCATGTTGTACAGGACGATCTTCCCGATCGCGCCGTTGGGGAAGACGTAATCGGGTGCGATCTCGATGGACAGGTTGTCGAGGAAGTTCGTGGCCAGCAGCCGCTTGAAATCGTCGTGAATGATCTGCTCGCTGCCATCGTCGTAGGGAATCCAGATGCCCTGTGACGGCTGGCTCGTCTTCAGCTGGATGTAATAGACGTAGGTCTGCGGCTCGATCACGGAGGTCCCGCCCTGCGCAGCGAAGCAGGGCGCAATGAAGAGGACCACCGGCGGCGAACCGGCCGGGGGCTGCGCCAGCGGCGCGCGCTGCTGGCCGCAGACGGTCACGGGCGGCATCGCGGGTCCGTCTTGCCCGGGTCCTGGCGGCGCAGTCCCCGGCTGCTGCGCGGCCGCCGCAACGGGGGCCACGATCATCGCCAGCCAGAGCGCGACAAGAGACAAACGCGTGCGCATCGAAGGAATCTTACCTAATTTCAGACGTTCGTGAGGAGCCGGCGGCCGTGTATTCGAGGATCTGAGGATTTGGACCCTAAGAGCGCGTTTCAAAACACTTTCTTCCTGGCTTTGAGATAGTTCCAGCAGATGGGGACATAGCCCAAGGGCAGTGGGGTGATGTCGTTGACGTTGGCGGCGGTTACCTGGGCGACGAGCGGGACGCCCCGTGCGTCGGTGATGCGGTGGTGCTTCGAACCCGCCTTGCGGCGATCGGTTGGGTTCGGTTCAGTTGTTTTCCCCCGCGCCAGCCGACGCCACTGGGTACAAGGGCGCGGTCATGAGTTTTGAAACGCGCTCTTAGTGTGTGGGATCGTCAGATCCTTTAGATCCTCACACTCATGCCAGCTTCCGTCCTGTTTCGAGCTCCCCGGCTGGCCGGTAGGCGAGTTGGCCGGCGTCGAGGTACACCTCGATGTCGCCGCCGCTCAGGCAGCCGCGGATGAGTTCTTCGGACAGCGGGTCCTCGACATACCGCTGGATCGCGCGCCGGAGCGGCCGCGCGCCGTACGAACGGTCCTTGCACGTGATGTCGATGATCCAGTCGACCGTTTCGGTCGTCAGCGCGATCTTGAGCCGGCGATCGACCAGGTTCGCGTTCAACTGCATGACGAGCAGCGCCATGATCTGCCGAAGGTCGTCGTCGGCTAGCGCCTCGAAGACGATGATCTCGTCGATGCGGTTGACGAACTCGGGGTTGAACGTGCGCCGCACTTCGCCCAGTACCATGTCGGTCACGCTCTTGCTAATCTCGCCCGTGTCCGACGATTGGAAGCCCATCGAGCTCTTCTTCTGAATGAAGCGCGCTCCGATGTTCGACGTCATGATGATGATCGTACTCTTGAAGTTCACACGATTGCCGAGGCCGTCGGTGAGGTGACCGTCTTCGAACACCTGCAGCAGGATGTTAAAGATGTCCGGGTGCGCTTTCTCGATCTCGTCGAGCAGGATGACCGAGTACGGGTTGCGCTTGACCTTCTCCGTCAGCTGGCCGCCCTCTTCGTGACCGACGTAGCCGGGAGGCGATCCGATCAGCTTGGAGACCGAGTGCTTCTCCATGTACTCGGACATGTCGAATCGAACCAGCGCGTGATCGCTACCGAACAGAAAATTGGCCAGTGCCCGCGCGAGCTCGGTCTTGCCGACGCCGGTGGGCCCGAGAAACACAAAGCTGCCGACCGGCCGATTCGGGCTCTTGAGGCCGGCGCGCGATCGGCGAATGGCGCGTGAGATCGCCGAGATGGCTTTCTCCTGGCTCACGACGCGCTTGTGGAGCTCCGTCTCCATTCGCAGCAGCTTATCGCTCTCGTCCGGATTGATCGACGTCATCGGGACGCCAGTCCACTTGGACACGACCTCGTCGATTTCCTGCTTGCCGACGATGACCCTTCGGGCCGAGGACTTGACGTCGAAGCGCTGTTGAATGGACACCAGGTTCTCGCGCGCGGTGACTTCCTGCTCTCGGTAGAACTGCGCCTTCTCGAAATCCTTCTGCGAGACCGCGCTCTCCATCTGTTCGACGGCCACGCGGATGCTCTTGTTGATCTCGCCGAACTCCTCGCTGTAGCCGGCCTCGCGCAGCTTGGCCCGTGCGCCGGCCTCGTCCACGAGATCGATCGCCTTGTCAGGCAGGAACCGGTCCGTGATGTACCGGCTCGACTGGTAGACCGCGGCCTCGAGCGCCTCGCGCGTGTACTCGACGTGATGGAAGCTCTCGTAGCGATCCTTAACGCCCACGAGGATTTCGATCGTCTCGCTCTCGGAGGGCGGATCCACCTTGATCGCCTGGAAGCGGCGCTCGAGCGAGCGATCCTTCTCGATGTATTTTCGGTACTCCGCGGGCGTTGTCGCACCGACGCAGCGAATCTCTCCGCGGCTGAGCGCCGGCTTGAGGATGTTCGCCGCGTCGAGCGACCCTTCGGCCGATCCCGCGCCGACGAGCGTATGCAGCTCGTCGATGAAGACGATGATGTTCGGATTATCGGTCAGTTCCTTCATGATCGCCTTCAGGCGCTCTTCGAACTGACCGCGGTATTTCGTGCCGGCGACGATCAACGAGATGTCGAGCGCGAGGACCCGCTTGTCCGCGAGGAAGTGGGGCACGTCGCCGCAGGCGATCTTCTGCGCCAGCCCTTCCACGATGGCCGTCTTGCCGACGCCGGGCTCGCCAATGAGGACCGCATTGTTCTTGGTCCGGCGGCAGAGCACCTGCTGCACGCGCTCGAGCTCATGCTCGCGGCCGACGAGTGGATCGAGCTGGTTCTTCATCGCCGACTCTGTGAGGTCGCGGCTGAACTCAGCCAGCAGCGGCGTCTCCTTGACCCGCGTTAGCGTCGTCTTCTCATTCAGGAGCGACACGATGTCTTCGCGCACGGTGCTGAGGCGCATCCCCTTTTCGAGCAGGATGGACGCCGCCACGGAGCGCTCTTCGCGCAGGATCCCCAGTAGGAGATGTTCGGTGCCGATGTAGTTGTGCAGCAGCCGATCGGCCTCTTCGGCAGCAAACTGCAGCACGCGCTTGGTCTCGGCGCTGAACGGGAGCTCGACCGAGGTCGATACCTTTTCGCGGAAGACCGTCCGGCCTTCGATTTCCTTTCGAATGTTCTCGAGTGAGAGGTGGGAGCGGGAAAAAATTCGGCTAGTCAGCCCTTTGCCCTCGCGAATCAGGCCAAGCAACAGGTGCTCGGTCTCAATGGAGATGCTGCCGAGCTGACTCGCCTCGTAACGGGCGAAGAAGAGAACTCTCCTCGCCCTTTCGGTGTACCGCTCGAACATCCGGCCTACCTGGGTGAAAGCAGATTGATTGTGGTCACGGAAACGATGACCACATTATACGACATGGGCCACCTCATCCAAACTCCGTCCCCTGGATAAGTGTGTGTCACCGTTAGGGTTCACGCCCCCACCCTTATGACGCAACTATCGTCACTTCGGTTGCCGGGCTACAGCAGTTTTCGCCAAGGTGCCGCGCATGCAGGGCCGCTACACGCAAGCCCAAAACGCTCTAGTGGCTGGTCGCGGCGATAAGCCGGCCACCCTCGAGGCGCAGGATGCGGTCGCATGCCGACGCGAGCCGCGTGTTATGCGTGGCCATGATCGACGTCAACCCATAGCTGCGATGCATGTCGCGCAGCAGCCCGTGCAGCGAGTCGGCGCTCTGTTCGTCGAGATCGCCCGTCGGCTCATCCGCGAGCAGCACCGCGGGGCACATGATTAGCGCGCGTGCGACCGCGACGCGCTGTTGTTCCCCGCCCGAGAGCATCCCGGGCCGGTGCGACAACCGCGCGCCGAGCCCGACGCGGCCGAGCAGTTCCTCGGCGCGCCGTCGTGCCTCGTCCGTCGAAATGCGCGCGATCCGCATCGGCATCTCGGCGTTTTCGAGCGCGCTGAACTCGGGCAGCAGATGATGAAACTGGAACACGAAACCGACGCGCTGGTTCCGGAAGCGGCCGAGCGCCGCATCATCGAGCGCCGTCAGCCGCGCGCCGTCGATCACGACATCGCCGTCGTTGGCCCGGTCGAGCCCGCCAAGGATGTGGAGCAGCGTGCTTTTCCCGACGCCTGACGCGCCGACGATCGCCACCATCTCGCCTGCTTCGACCTGCAGATCCAGATCGCGCAGCACGGTGAGCGCGGTGCCGCCCACCGGGTAACTCTTGACGATCCCTCGCGCCTCGAGAAACGCCATCGCGACTCAACACCAGCCACGACAACACGAACACACGAAGAAGCCTTCCTCGCATAAGGCGCTCTTCGCCTGAAAAGAACTCTTCGTGTCTTCGTGTCTTCGTGGTTGCATCTATTCGTACCTCAGCGCCTGCACGGGATCGAGCTTCGCCGCCTGGCGCGAGGGATAGATCGTTGCGACGAAGCAGATGACAATGGCCACGACGATGACGATCGCGAAATCGAGCGGCATCAGCCTGAACGGCACGTACGACACCTGATACACATCGACCGGCACGCGCACGATCTTGTAGCGATCCAACACGTGGGAGGCCACGTAGCCCGCGGTCGCGCCGATGGTCGTGCCCACGATGCCGATGATGAGCCCCTGCATCATGAAGATCGTCGTCACGCTCTTCGCGCTCGCGCCCATCGTCTTCAAGATGGCGATGTCGCGATGCTTCTCCATCACCAGCAGCACGAGCGAGGCCACGATGTTCAGCGCGGCGACCATGACGATGAGGCCGATCGTCATCGAGACCGCCATCTTCTCGAGCGAGAGCGCCGTAAAGAGCGACTTGTTCATGACCGACCAGTCCTCGGAGGCGTAGTCGCTGCCGAAGCGGTCGACGACGCTCCGCGCCACGTCGGGCGCCCGCGACAAGTCGTCCACGCGCAGCTGGATCAGGTCGACCTCGTCTTTTCCGAAGAGGCGCTTCGCCACGTCGATGGCGACGTACCCGTACGTCGAATCGAACTCGTACAGGCCGAGCGAGAAGATCCCCGCGACACGCAGCAGGCGGGCGGGCCGAAGCGTCAAGCCGTTCGGCGTCAACATTTCCTGCGGCGTCAGCACCGACACCGTGTCTCCGACGCCGACACCGAGCTTGGTCGCCAAATCGTTCCCGATGAGAATGCCGTCACGCGCGCTGCTCCGACCGGCACCACCTGTTCCCGGCTCCGCGGCCGGTGCCAACGCGTCGATACTGCCGCTCTGCATCGCGCGCCTGATGTCGGTCACCTGCTGTTCGAGCACGGGGTCGATGCCCTTCAGCACGATCGGGTTCGCCTCGCGCGAGGCCGAGACGAGCCCCTGTCCGAGAATCGCCGGTGCCGCACCGGTGACGTGCGGAAGCTGCCGGAGCCTGTCGACCTCGGCGTGGTAGTCGGCAATCCCCTTCACATTCCAGACGTAGACGTGCGGGTTACTGCCGACGATGCGGTCGCGCAGTTCGTTCTGAAGCCCGGTCATGAGCGCCAGCGCGATGACGAGCGCCATGACGCCAACGGCGACGCCGAGCGTCGAAATGAACGAGATCACCGAGATGAAGGCCTGCTTCCGCTTGGCGAACAGATACCGGAGGGCGATGTGGAGCTCGAAGGGAACATTCATTGTTGGCCACGCCTCGGCATGGCCGCAGGCGCCCGGGTATCGTGTTTGATCATGCCTCTGTTACTCCCTCTTTCTCATGAGCGGGAACAGAATCACGTCTCTGATTGATGGACTGTTCGTCAACAGCATGACGAGCCGGTCGATGCCGACTCCCTCCCCGGCCGTGGGTGGCAGCCCGTACTCCAGCGCCCGGATGTAGTCCTCGTCCATCTCGTGCGCCTCGAGGTCGCCGCGCGCGCGGTTCGTGATCTGCGCGTCGAACCGGCGGCGCTGCTCGACCGGATCGTTCAACTCGCTGAAGGCGTTGGCCACCTCGAAGCCGCCGATGTAGAGCTCGAACCGCTCCACCGTATCCGGATCGTCTGGCTTCTGCTTCGACAACGGCGAGACGTCGGTCGGAAAGTCATAGACGAAGGTCGGCTGAATCAGCCGCTCCTCGCACAGCCGCTCGAAGATCTCCGTCGCGATCGTTCCCGCGCCGGCCCCCGGATCGACCTCGAGGCCAATCTCCCTGGCGATCGCCGCGGCGGTGGCGCGCTCGCGCAGATCGGCGTCCGTCACGTCGCGGTGCAGGCGCTTCGACGCGGCCTCACGCGCGGCATCGCGAAGCGACAGCCGCGCGAAGGGCGCCTTGAGCGAGATCTGATGCCCCCCGAACGCGATGTCGCTCGTCCCGATCGCCTCGCGGGCGACCGTCTCCAGGAGATCCTCGGTCATCGCCATCAGCAGCTGGTAGTCCGCGTAGGTCTCGTAGAACTCCATCATCGTGAACTCGGGGTTGTGCTGGGTCGAGATCCCCTCGTTGCGGAAGCTGCGGTTGATCTCGAAGACCCTCTCGATCCCTCCCACCGTCAGCCGCTTCAGGTAGAGCTCGGGTGCGATCCGCAGGTACAGGTCCATGTCGAGCGTGTTGTGATGGGTCGTGAAGGGTCGCGCCAACGCGCCACCGGCGATCGGCTGCATCATCGGCGTCTCGACTTCGAGATACCCGCGCGCGGTCATGAACGAGCGAATCGACGCGATGACCCGGCTCCGTGTCTCGAAGATTCGCCGCGCGTCTGGATTGACGATGAGATCAAGGTACCGCTGGCGGTACCGGATTTCGATATCCGTCAGGCCGTGCCACTTCTCCGGCAGCGGCAGCAGGCACTTCGACAGAAAATGCAGCCGCGACGCCCAGATCGTGAACTCGTTGGTTTTCGTCCGGAACAGGCGTCCTTCGATGCCGACCCAGTCGCCGAAATCGAGCAACTTGAAGATCTGGAAGCCAAGCGGCGGCAACCCGTCCTGCCGGATGTACACCTGAGTCCTGGCGATGCCGTCGGAGAGGACGAGAAAGTTCGCCTTCCCGAACGACCGAATCGCGAGGATGCGCCCGCTCGTCGTCGTCTCGATACGAGTCTCTTCGAGATCGTCGTGGGTGCGCTCGCCGTACTGCCGGACCAGCTCCGAAATCGTGTGGCGCCGATCGAACCGCCGCGGGTAGATCTCCACCCCGAGCTTCGCGAGCCCCTCGAGATTCGATCGGCGTTGCCGGATCTGTTCTTCTTGGGAAGACATAACTATGACGAGCTGATCTTCTTTCTAATCGCATCCAGCATCCCGTTAATGAACTTCACCGATTCCTCCGTGCTGAACGTGCGCGCGAGTTCGAGCGCCTCGTTGATGACGACAGCGCCAGGCGTGTCCGGGTCGCGCAGCATCTCGCAGATCGCCATGCGGAGAATCAGGCGGTCGAGAATGGCCATGCGCTCGGGCCGCCAGCGCTCGGTGGTCTCGGCGATCAGCGGGTCTATCGTCGCCATCCTGGCCACGGTGTCCCGGGCCAGCGCCGATGCGAAGTCGCGGGGCGAATCGGCCGGCGGATCGGCGTCCGGCCACTGCAGCGCGAAAAACGACTCGGCCGTCCGCGCGACGTCGCCGCCGCCGATGTCCCACTGATAGAGGATCTGCAGCGCCGCCTCCCGCGCGCGATGGCGCTGATCCTTCTTGCGCGCGCGCGTCACGACCCAGCGGCCGACGGCCCCGTCAACTGCGCGGCGATCGAGGCCATCTCGATCGCGGCGACGGCTGCCTCATGTCCCTTGTTTGTCGGGCCCTCGCCGGCGCGCGCGAGCGCCTCCTCCACCGAATTCGTCGTGAGCACGCCGAAGGAGATCGGCACGCCGGTGGCGCCGGCCGCCGCCGCGAGCCCATCGGCCACCGCCGACGCGATGATACCCATGTGCGGCGTTTCGCCCTGAATGAGGCAGCCGAGGCAGATGATGGCGTCGTACCGGCCGCTTTCCGCGAGGTGTTGTGCGGCCAACGGGACCTCGAACGCGCCGGGGACGCGAATAATCGTGATGGCCTCGGACAGGGCGCCGGCTGCCGCAAGCGCCGAGAGCGCACCCGCCTGCAGCCGTTCGGTCACGAACTGGTGGTACTTCGACACGACCAGCGCAAATCGGTAGTGTGCCGCGCGCCCGTCGCCTTCAATGGTCTGCATCGGGCGGCCTACAGCGGAAACGGATACATCAGCCAGCCGAGCACGAGGACCGATGCGACGAAGCCGCCGAACATTAGACAGCCGAGCGTCATCTGCTCGCGCGCGCCGTCTCTCGCGATGACGGCGAATACGAGGGACACGAAACACGCGAACAGCACGAGGAGGAACAGGTGGCTGTGCATGATCGCCATGACTTGCGCTACTCCCTCTACTTCCTTCCAAGGGCGACGTCGTACGCGTCGATGATGACCAGCACGTTCAGCAGGCCCGCGACGACGAGGAAGGCATTTCCGTATTCATACGTGACCGCACGCACGTCGCCGGCGCCGTAGCCCAGTGCGCTCGCGACGAGGTAGGTCAGGCCGACTCCCAGGTCGGCAAGCGCTTGGAGGGCGACCAGCGGATCGGAGAGGTCGAAGGGAAACAGACGACCGCGAAGCGCGAGGCCGACCGCGAACATCAGCGGCAGCGCGACGAGGAACACCAGCCCTTTGCCGCGCCGGCCCAGCCAGAGATGGCCAGCGCCCGGAATGGCCCACGCCGCCACGCAGAGCAGCACCAGAGCGCCGGACTGCGTCTCGTCGGCAGCGGTTGCACGCACGGCCGCTAGTTTACCTTACGTCGCCGCCCACACCCTCCGATTGACCATGAACTACACTTCCGCCAGTGACAGATCTCACAGGTGACGCGGCGCCGACCGCCCGCCATCTCGCGGGCATCGCCCTCGTGTCAGCGCGTATGTCGTCCGCGGCTGGCTCGGCCGGTACGCGATCGGCCGGTTGCTGGCAACCGAGTCGCTTGTGACGCGCTCGCCACGCTCGTTGCGCTCTTCTTTCTCGTGCGGCTGCGCGTCGCTTCGGCGCGCTCGGCGCCGGCTTCATGTTGATCGAGGTGGCGGTGCTGCAGCGGTTCGTGTTGCTGCTCGGTCATCCGGTGTATTCGCTGACGGTCACGCTGTTTTCACTGGTCCTCGGCACAGGCCTGGGCGCCGCGTCTAGCCACCGGTTCCCAGACAACGGACTGCGGCGCACAGGCGCCATCGCGCTCGGGCTCCCGATGCCAACCGGGCTGCGGATGCTCAACGCGAGGGCGCCGCAGATGCTTCCGTGGGCGTGGGGAATCAACGGCGCGCTATCGGTCGTGGGCGCGACGCTCGCCATTTTCATCGCGATGAACTGGGGTTTCAATACGACGCTGCTCGCGGCGTCTGGTACGTACGCGATTGGCCTGTGGGTGTTTCTGTCTGCGACGAGACGGCAGGACTGAAGTCCTGCGCTACGACCACGACGGTTGTGGCGCAGGTCTCTAGACCTGCCGTGCGTGAGCGAGCGGCCCGAAGTACTGCTCGTACCGCCGCGTGAACTCGCCAAACGTATACGCATGGCTCTGCCCGCCCAGATGCTCGAGCGCGTAGGTGGCGGCCACGCTCCCCATCCGCGCGCAGACGTCAAAGGGCAGTCTGAGCGACATGCCTTTCATCAGCCCGCCGCGGTACGCATCCCCCACGCCAGTGGGATCGACTATGCGATACGGGGGCACGGCGGCGACGTCGACGCGCTCGCCGCTCGAAAGATACACGGACGACCCGTCCTCACCGCGCGTCACGACGAGGGCCCCGGACTGCGCGATCACGTCGCCCTCGCTAAATCCCGTCTTCTGCCGGATCAGCTCGAACTCGTAGTCGTTGCAGATGACGAGATGCGCGCCGACGATGCCGTCTTTGATCTCGGGGCCCGACATGCGCGCGCACTGCTGCCCGGGATCGAAGATGTACGCGATGCCCATCGTGCGGCACTCCTCGGCGTACTGCATCATCGCGCCAGGGTCGTTCGGTGAAATGATGGCCAGTCCGCAGTCCCCTGCGGAGTGAAACGACAACTGCCCGGCGTCGGCCATCGCGCCCGTATAGAACGACGCGATCTGGTTGTTGGCCTGATCGGTGTTGCAGAAAAACGACGCCGTGAACTTCCCGGCGATCTGCGCGACGAGCGACGTGTCGACGCCGGCCGCCTCGAGCCATTGCCGGTACTCGCCGAAATCTTCTCCGGCCGCGGCCATCAGGCGCGGGCGCTCGCCGAGCAGCGCGAGCGTGTAGGCGATATTCGGAGCACAGCCGCCGCGGCGCTTGTCCATCGTGTCGACGAGAAAGCTCAGGCTGACGCGGTTCATGTGTTCCGGCAGAAAGTGCTCGGTGAACTTCCCAGGGAAGGACATCAGGTAATCGAACGCAATCGAGCCGGTGATGACGATATTCATAGGCATAGGTTGTGGACACGCAGTCAGGTGACGAGCACTCACTATTTCATGTATTTCCCGATAATAGGCGCCAGATCCTTCTTGGTCTGCTCCGGGACCGCCTCCGGCCGCGTGATGAGGGCCGTGGCCAGCGCGTCCTTGCAGGCGCAGGTTCGCCCCGCCGGCAGGCGGGCGATCGCCCTGGCAATCGCCTGCTGGGCGGTCTTCGCGTTCTGCATCAGGTTGGCGATGATCATGTCGACCGTCACCGAATCATGATCGGGATGCCAGCAGTCATAATCGGTGACGAGGGCGAGCGTGGCGTAGCAGATCTCCGCTTCGCGAGCGAGCTTCGCCTCCTGCAGGTTCGTCATCCCGATCACGTCCATGCCCCACGACCGGTACAGCTTCGACTCGGCGAGCGTCGAGAACTGCGGTCCTTCCATGTTCACATAGGTACCGCCCCGGTGGACCGTCGCGCCCACCTCCTGCGCGGAGTCGGCCGCGATCGTCGAGAGGTCGCCGCACAACGGGTGGGCAAACGCGATGTGCCCCACGATTCCCCGCCCGAAGAACGTGCTGATGCGTCCTCTGGTGCGGTCGAAAAACTGATCCGGGATCAGGATGTCGAGCGGTTTGTACGCCTCCTTCAAGCTGCCGACCGCGCTGGCCGACAGGATCCGCTCCGCGCCCAGCACCTTGAACCCGTAGACGTTCGCGCGGAAATTCAGCTCCGACGGCAGGATCCGATGGCCGATTCCGTGGCGTGCGAGAAACGCGACCCGCTTCCCGCCGAGCGTGCCGATCACGTACGGCCCCGAGGGATCTCCGAATGGCGTGCTGACGGTCTGCTCGTCGCGATCGGTGAGCTCCGCCATGTCGTACAGGCCGCTGCCGCCGATGATGCCGATGTGAACGGTCATGTCTCTCCTAGCTGCCGGCCTCGATCAGCCGCCTGGCACGACGGTGCGTTTCCTGTCTTCCTCTTTGAGATACCCCGCCGCGACGACCGGATCGTGTTCAAAGAAGACGAGGACCTTCTTCTCGATCGCTTCCTGCGCGAACTGCTGCTTCGCCGCCATGGTATCGAGCGGATACAGGTCGTAGCCCGCCACCCACGCATCAGGCACATGCGCAATCGTCGGAATCAAATCCGCGACGAACGCCGCGGTTTCTCCGCCTGATTCGATCAGGATCATCTGGTGATGCTGGGTATGGCCGCCCGTCCGCCGCACCCTCACGCCCGGCATGATCATCAGATCGTCGTCGATGAGTTGCAGCACTCCGGCCTCGGCGAGCGGCACGTAATTATCCAGCAGGTAGCTGGCGCGCGTCCGGGCGCTCGGATGTGTCGCCTCCTCCCACTCGCCGCGCCGGACCACGTACTGCGCGCGAGGGAAGCGCGGGCGAATGCGGCCGGCGGCGTCGCGGAGCGTGAACCCGCCCGCGTGATCGAAGTGGAGGTGCGAGGCGAGCACGATGTCGATGTCTTCCGGCGTCAGCCCGGCTTCTGCGAGCGTATGGTCGAGGTGCCGGCTCCGCTCGACACCATAGATTTCATGGAACTTCTCGTTCTCCTTGTCGCCCATCCCCGCGTCGATGATCATCGTCCTGGCCCCTCGAACAATGAGCGGGCGCATGCCGAGAACGATGCGGTTGCGTTCATCAGGCCGGGTCTGCTTCGACCACATCGTCTTCGGGATCACGCCGAACATCGACCCGCCATCCAGGCGGAAGAAGCCGTCGCAGAGGGAGATCAGTTCGAGATCGCCGATGGCGTACCGCCGAATGGCTGATGGCTGATGGCTGATGGCTGATGGATTGCGGACGGCTGGCTGCTTCAACTCGATCAGCACGCCTTGCGCGCTCCTGGGATGAATGAACGCCACGAGCGCGCCGTCGGCGCCCGGGCGCGGCTCGTCGTCGACGAGTCTCGTGCCGCGCGTCTTCAACTGGGCCAGCGCCGCGTGAATGTCATCGACGCGCAGCGTGAGGTGATGAAGGCCTGGGCCGTGCTGCTCGATAAATTTGGCGATCGGTGACCCGGGCGCGGTCGCCTGGAGCAACTCGAGGCTGGACTGGCCGACCGGCACGAACTGTGCCTGTACCTGCTGGCTCGGCACCTCCTCGGGCGCTTCGACCTCCAGTCCGAGCGCGTCGCGATAGAAGCGGAGCGCGGCCTCCAAATCCTTCACCGCGATGCCGACGTGATCAAGCACAGCCTTCATCAGAGACCCTTCGCACGAGTCAGACCGAGCGCCAGCAACTCGTCTGCCGCCGCATAGGGATCGATCTCACGCGCGGCGACCCGCTCCACCATCGCCCTGAACTCGTCCGGCTTCAGCATCCCCCGTTCCAGTCGCTCCATGAACTGGTGCGCCACGATCTCGCGCAGCCTGAACTCGCTGCGCTGCTCGCGCCTGGCCGCCTGCGTCCGCTCGGTCTGACTGCGGAAACGCTGGATCGCGTCCACCAACTCCGGCACGCCCGTGCCGTCTGTCGCAATGGTCTTCACAATCGGCGGCTGCCACTCGACTTCTTCTCCAGGTCCGCGCGTCTGCAGACTCAGATTCGATTCGATCGCCGCCACGAGCCGATCCGCGCCCTCTCGATCGGCTTTATTGACGACGAAGATATCCGCGATCTCCATGATCCCCGCCTTCTGCGCCTGCACGTCGTCGCCCGTGCCGGGCACGAGCGTCACAATGGACACATCGGCCGTCCGGATGATGTCGACTTCGTCCTGCCCCACCCCAACGGTCTCGATGATGATGGTGTCCTTGCCCGCGGCGTCGAGGACGAGGGCGGCATCGCCCGTCGCGCGGGCGATGCCGCCGAGGTGCCCGCGGGTGGCCATGCTGCGGATGAACACGCCCTCGTCGGCGGCGTGCCCCTGCATGCGCAGCCGGTCGCCGAGCAGCGCTCCGCCGCTGAACGGGCTCGTAGGATCGACCGTCAGCACCCCCACGGTGTGGCCGCGGCCGCGCATGTCCGCGGTCATGCGATCGACCAGCGTGCTCTTGCCAGCGCCTGGCGGACCGGTGACGCCGACGATGTAGGCGCGGCCCGTCCTGCCGAAGATCGCGTGGACGAGCGCCACCGCGTGCTGATCCTCATTCTCGATCAGCGAGATAGCCCTCGCGATGGCGCGCGAGTCGCCGGCCAGCACACGCTCGGCGAGTGGGGCTTCGGGCGCGCTCATCGTGCCAGTCCGAGCGCTGCGAGCCGCGGGACCTGCCTCCGCGGTCAGACGAAAGTCCATCGGCGGTCAGATTCTACTATCATGGATCAATGAGGTTCATGCGGCCCATGGCCATCGCGGCCATGGCCATGGTTCTCGTCGCGATGGCGCCCTCGCCGGCGCGCGCCGACGCCACGGCCTTTCTCGGCGCCAATACGACACCCTCGAACCGGCCGGCGAAAGGATTTGCGGTCGGCATGGGGCTGATCATTGTCGCGTTTGAGTTCGAGTACGCGGCGACGAGCGACGATGTGGCGGCGCCGTCGCTGAAGAGCTTCATGGGGAACGTGCTGCTGCAGGCACCTCTGCCGATCTTTGGGTTTCAGCCGTATTTCACGACCGGCGGCGGGATCTATCGCGAGACGCTCGGCGCGCACGAGGCAACAGGCGGCGGGACGAATGTCGGAGGCGGCGTGAAGATATCGCTGGCAGGACCGCTGCGCCTGCGCGTCGACTACCGGGTGTTCAAGCTGGGTAGCGGTGCACTGAATTCGCCAGCGCACCGCGCCTACGCAGGATTGAATCTGAAGTTCTGACGGCGCTATTTCATATTGACGCTCACCGTCAGGGCGACGATCTGCTGGCCGCTCACGCTTTCGGCCAGCGTCCTGTAGACCGCGTTGGTGTCGGCCACGCCGAACGCCTCGGTCAGGATCTGGCGCATGTTGTAGTCGTTGCCCTTCACGACCGGGTCAATAATCGCAAAGTAGGTGACGGCTCCCGCGGGGCCCGGTAAGTCCGTCTTGAAGATCTTCCAGCCTTCCACCTGCGCCTTGCGCTCGGGCTTGTCGCTCTTCCCCAGCGCCTCTTTCACCTTATTCATCACCATCTCGAAGTCGGCCGTCTTGTCCGGTTTGACGTAATTGATCACCAGCGACGCGTCGCTCATGAACATGAACGGGTTCTTCGGGGGCGCCGCCTGTGCCGCGGGCTCGGCCTGAGCCTGAACGGTGCCTCCCGAAAGTACGCCGACAATGAATCCCAAAGCCATCCAACCGGGCCGACCGACCATTGTCGGTTTCACGAGCGATCGAAACATCACAGCCTCCCTAAAATAAAAACGATCGACACTCTAGCTCAAAGCGTGCCTTGAGGGCTAGACGAAAGTGGTCATCACTTCGTTAGCAAGAAGCATACCCTGGCGCGTGAGCCAAAGTCGCGGCCCTTCCCGCCGGAGGAGCCCGGCCTGGAGGAACGGTTCGAGGGCGGCGCCGTAGCGGGCCCACACGTCGACCCCGTGGGCGGTGCGAATCGCGTCGACATTGACACCTTCCGTCAGCCGCAGGCCCGTAAACAGCACATCGCCCAGGTGCTCGCCTGGCGACAGCGGCCGGTGACCGAGGGCGGGAGACTCGAACTGCTCCAGCCGCCGCACGTACTCGTCGGTAGACGAGACGTTCTTCCAGCGGACCCCTCGACGGGTGGAATGGGCGCCGCAGCCGAAGCCAAGCCACTCGCCGTCCTGCCAGTACTTGATGTTGTGGCGCGAACGCCGCCCCGGCTGCGCGACATTGGAGATTTCGTACTGTTCATACCCGCTGGCGTCCAGACGATCCATCGCCGCCAGATACATCACCGCCGCATCATCGTCGGGCGCCTGCGACCACCGGGCGCGGGCCATGTCGTCCTTGAGCGGCGCGTTCGGATACACCTCGAGCAGATACAGCGACAGATGCTCCGGTGCGAGCGCGAGCGCGGCGTCAACCGACTCGAGCCATTCGGTCACCTGCTGCTCTGGCAGCCACATCATCAGGTCGAGGCTGAGGTTGTCGAAGCCGGCGGCGCGCGCCTCCGAGACCGCCGCGCGCGCGCGATCGGCCGTATGCAGGCGCGAGAGACGCCGCAGCTCCGGCTCGCGGAAGGACTGGACGCCGAAACTGAGCCGATTGACACCGGCAACCCGAAACGCGGCGAGCCGCGCCTGATCGACGCTTTCCGGGTTCGCTTCGAGGGTGATCTCGGCGTCGCCCGTGACATCGAAGGCCGTCCGGCACGCGGCGATGATGCGGGCGATTTCGTCGGGTTCGAGGAGGGACGGCGTCCCCCCCCCGAAATAGATGGTGTCAGCGGCCTCGTTGCCAGCCCTCTGGATCTCCAGAAGGAGCGCCTGAACGTAACGCACCTTCAGCGCTGGGTCGAACAGACCCCGGTTGAAATTGCAGTAGTTGCAGATGGCGGAGCAGAACGGGACGTGGACGTACAAACCGAACAACTCAGGATCCGGCCCTTCCCCCCGACCACTTGAGGTCGCCCTTGCCATCGCGGAGCTGCGCACGCGCCTGGCGGCCGCCGCGCCCCGGCGCGGGGAGCACTTTCTTGCGCATCTTCCACATCGCCAGTAGGTCGTCGACGCCGCCGTTGGTCGGCATCTCGCGGTAATCAGCGCCGTCCATGACGATGAACTCGCACATCTCGTGCAGGCGGGATCGCATCCGGTGGCCGATGCGGAACAAGAGCGCGTTCGGGTCAGTGTCGTCGGGAATGTCCGCGTAGTTCGACGTGAACACCGTGAGGCGCCGCTCGTTGTACCGCGCATTGACGATGAGGTTCATCGTCTCTTCGACCCACTCGGACGTCTTCTCGGCGCCGAGATCGTCGAGCACGAGCAGATCCGCGGTCATCACCGGCCGGAGAATTTCCAGCTCCGTTGTTCGAATGGAGGGATCGTAGGTGCTGCGGATGACGCGAAGCAGATCCCGTGTGTCGCAGAACAACCCGCGGGCTCCGGTAGTCTGAATCACCTGTTTCAGGACGGCGGCCGCCAGGTGCGTCTTACCGACGCCTGGCTGACCTTCGAGGAACAGGCCGCTGCTGACAACCGGATACGCCTCGGCGATGCGGCGGGCCTGCGCCACGGCGCGCTCGAGCGATTCGTTATACGCCCTGAAGTTGCCGAACGTGCAGTGTTGATACCGCTTGGGGATGTTCGCCTCGGCGAGACGCTTGTGGCCAACCTGATCGCGCCAGCAGTCGCAGCGGACCACCCGCCGGCCGCCTTCTTCGTCGATCGGTTTCCAGCCCGTGCCATCGCACAACGGACACGGCGTCGATGATTCGGGCGGCACTGCCTGATTTTATGATCGTTTTCGCGCCGACTGCTCGGTATCT
This sequence comes from Vicinamibacterales bacterium, assembly GCA_965229885.1. Taxonomy (GTDB): domain Bacteria; phylum Acidobacteriota; class Vicinamibacteria; order Vicinamibacterales; family CAVVIG01; genus DATLLJ01. The sequence continues at coordinate 1,151,158 of CBDDJX010000003.1, read as the reverse complement.
TTCGCGGCGCCTGGGGACGACGTCGACGACGTTGACGACCGCGAAGCGGCCGGCTGACTCGGCGACCGGACGAGATCGGTTGGCGAGGACTTGACGAGCGCCGTCGACAGACGCTGCTCCCAGTCGTCGAGCCCTCGCGCCAGTTCGTGCTTGACGTACTGCATGAACTCGTTGACTTCGTGCTGCATCTGCTCGATCTTGCAGCGCATGTTGAGGATAATCTCGACGCCGGCGAGGTTGACGCCCAGATCTCGGGTAAGTGACAGAATCGTCTCGAGCTGCTCGAGATCCTCTTCAGAGTAGAGGCGCGTGTTCCCTTCCGTACGCGACGGCTTCAGAAGCCCTTCGCGCTCGTACACGCGCAAGGTCTGCGGGTGGATGCCGTACTTCTGCGCCACCGCGCTGATCATGTAATACGCCTTGCCGGTCTGCTTCATACTGTCAACGCCTTACCAAGGTTCCAACGCACCGCCACGGAGGGCACGGTCCTAGCTTTTCGTCGGCTCTTTCCGCACATCCTCACGATTAATCCGCCCGAACTCCCGCAACAGCTCCTTGGATCGTTCGTCGAGCATTCTCGGCAACACCAGCTTCACTTCGATGACGAGATCGCCGCAGCGCGCGTCGCGCGGCGACGGCACGCCGCGGTTGCGCAGCCGGAACCGCTGGCCGGACTGCGTGCCTGGCGGCACGCGCAGCCAGACTCGGCCGTCGAGCGACGGCACCTCGATTTTTGCGCCGAGCGCCGCCTCGTGGACCGCAATCGGCATCGTGACGTGCAGATCGTTGCCCTCGCGATGAAACAGCGGGTGCGGCTTGACCTGCACCGTGATGTAGAGGTCCCCGTTGTCGCCGCCGTTGCGGCCGACGTGGCCCTTGCCGGGCACCCTGATCCGCGCGGCATCTGAGAGACCCGTCGGGACGTTCAGCGTCAGCGGCTCGGTCCGCATTTCAACCTGCTGGCCCGAACAGGCTGGGCAGCGCGACTGGCGTTGACGGCCCGTGCCGCCGCACTGCGCGCAGCTTCTCGAGAACACCATGTGCCCGCGGGCGGTCCTGACCGTCCCGACGCCCTGGCACGACAGGCAGCGCGTTTCGGCGAGCTGCTGCCAGCCCGCGCCGCGGCAGGTGCGGCAATGCTCCTGCCGCGTGACCGTTAGCGGATGCGGGCCCCCACGAATCGCCTCTTCGAACGCGATGGTGGTTGTCTGATGGAGGTCGCTGCCGCGCTCGGGGGCGCCCTCGTGACGCTCGGTCTCCCGCTGGCCGAGCACGTCCGCGAAGAGATCGCCGAAGGTCGACGCTGCGGATCCACTGACGCTGACCGAGAAGTCGAACCCCTCGAAACCAGAGGGCGAGGGATCGAGCGGCGCGGTCGCCGAGCCCGTCGCGTCGTAGCGACGACGACGATCCGAATCGACGAGCGTCTCGTAGGCCTCCGCGATCTGGCAGAACTGCGCCGCGGCCAGCCGATCGCCCGGATTGATGTCGGGGTGGCACTTACGGGCGAGCCGTTTGTAGGCGCGCTTGATCTCGCCCACCCCGGCCGCCCGCTCGAGGCCCAGGAGAATGTAGAAGTCCATAAATCTCAGGGCTTGAGGATCTGAGGATCTGTCTGAGGATCTGATTGCCCGATAATTCCTCAAGTCCTCAGATCCTCAGATTCCACCTACTGCTTCCCCTCGTCTACGACCTCCGCATCGATGACGTCGTTCTTCGAGTCCGGCCCGGGCGCCGCCCCGGCGCCTCCGCCGGCCTGCTCGGTGCCGGCCGAAGGGCCGCCTGGTTGTCCCTGCTGCCGATACATCGCTTCGGCCGCCTTGTGTTGCGCCGCCGTCAACTGCTCCAGCGCGTTCCCAACCGCGCCCGCGTCGGAACCTTCGCCGGCCTTCTTCACCGCTTCCATCGCGCTCTCGATCGCCGAACGATCGGCCGGGCCGATCTTGTCGCCCATGTCCTTGAGCATGCGCTCAGCGCCGTACACCGCCTGATCGGCCTTGTTGCGCGTCTCGATTTCCTCGCGGCGCTTCCGATCGTCCTCGGCGTGCGCCTCAGCCTCCTTCATCATGCGATCGACTTCGTCCTTGGCGAGGCCGCTCGAAGCCGTAATCGTGATCTTCTGTTCCTTGCCGGTACCGAGATCCTTGGCCGAGACGTTCACGATCCCGTTGGCGTCGATGTCGAAGGTGACCTCGACCTGCGGCACGCCACGCGGGGCCGGCGGCAGGCCGATCAGATGGAACCGGCCGAGCGTGCGGTTATCGCGCGCGAGCGGGCGCTCGCCCTGTAGCACGTGCACTTCGACGCTCGTCTGGCCGTCGGCCGCCGTCGAGAAGATCTCACTCTTGCGCGTCGGAATCGTCGTATTTCGCTGGATCAGCGTCGTCAGCACGCCGCCGAGGGTCTCGATGCCGAGCGAGAGCGGCGTGACGTCGAGGAGCAGCAGGTCCTTGACCTCGCCCGCGAGGACGCCCGCCTGCACCGCTGCGCCGATCGCGACCACTTCGTCGGGGTTGACGCCCTTGTGCGGCTCCCTGCCGAACAGCTCCTTGACAATCGCCTGCACCTTCGGGATGCGCGTCGATCCGCCGACGAGCACGACCTCGTCGATCTTCGACAGATCGACGCCCGCGTCGGCCAACGCCTGTTTGGTCGGGCCCACCGTCCTCTGCAACAGCTCATCGACCAACTGCTCGAACTTCGCGCGCGTCAACTTCATCTGCAGGTGCTTGGGGCCTGTCTGGTCGGCGGTGATGAACGGCAGGCTGATGTCGGTCTCCATCACAGTGGAGAGCTCCATCTTCGCCTTCTCCGCTGCCTCTTTCAGCCGCTGGAGCGCCATGCGGTCCTTGCTCAAATCAATGGTGTCGGTCTTCTTGAACTCGGTGATGATCCAGTCGATGACGCGCTGATCGAGGTTGTCGCCGCCCAGGTGCGTGTCGCCGTTGGTCGCCTTGACCTCGACGACGCCCTCGCCAACCTCGAGGATCGAGATGTCGAACGTGCCGCCGCCGAAGTCGTAGACGGCGATCGTCTCGTCCTTCTTCTTGTCGAGACCGTAGGCGAGCGCCGCCGCCGTCGGCTCGTTGACGATGCGCGACACTTCGAGACCGGCAATCTGCCCGGCGTCTTTCGTCGCCTGCCGCTGCGCATCATTAAAATACGCCGGTACGGTGATGACGGCCTTGGTGACCGGCTGCCCGAGGTACTCCTCCGCGGCCTGCTTCAGCTTCTGCAGGATCATCGCCGAGATTTCCGGCGGCGAGGACTCCTTGCCGATCGCGTTGATGCGGGCGTCGCCGTTGCTCGCGCGGACGACCTGGAACGGCACCATCTTCATCTCTTCATTGACCTCGTCGAATTTCCGGCCCATGAAGCGCTTGCTCGAAAAGACGGTGTTCTCGGGATTGGTGACGGCCTGCCGCTTGGCGACCTGGCCCACCAGCCGTTCCCCGGTCTTGGCGAAGGCGACCACCGACGGCGTCAGCCGTCCCCCTTCGGGGTTGGTGATCACGACCGGTTCTCCGCCTTCCATGACGGCGACCACCGAGTTCGTCGTACCGAGATCGATGCCGATAATCTTGCTCATTGACTCCTCGTGAAGGTGAAAGGGCGTAACATGATGCCGATCTAAGTATAAAATATGAGTCTTAATCAGTCAAGAAGGTGGACGCGACTGTCAGCCGGAACGCCCCAGGCGTCGTCCAGCCGAGGCCGCCCGTGCATCGCGCCAGCGGCCTCGGCTGGGCAAGCGCTAGAATAGGGCGACGTGACGCACGTTGTCATCCGAGTTGCGCGCCACGCCGGAATCGTCGCGCTGTTCGTGGTCGCGGCGATGGCCGGCATCCTGAGCGGAGCGCTGTTCGCGTACGCCGGCGACCTTCCCCAAATCTCCGCCCTCGACGACTACACGCCCAGCACCATCACCCGCGTGTACTCGGCCAATAACCAATTGATTGGCGAGTTCGCGGTGCAGCGGCGGCTGGTCGTCGGCTACGACGACATATCCCCAACGTTCCGTCAGGCCATCATCGCAGCCGAGGACGCCGGCTTCGACTCGCACTTCGGACTCAGCATCTCCGCCATTGCATTTCGCCTCACGCGTGACGTGCTCGAGGGTGCCGAAGCCATGGTGCGCGGCCGCCCGAACCGGCCGGCGGGCGCCAGCACGCTGACACAGCAGCTCGCGCGCAATATGTTCCCTCAGACGGTTGGCTTCCAACTTGGCGACATCAGCCTCGAACGCAAAATCAAGGAAGCCATCGTCGCCGTGCACATTGAGAAGCGCTACACGAAGCGGGAAATCCTCACCTTCTACGCCAACCAGATCCTATTCGGCCACGGCACCTACGGCGTCGAATCGGCGTCGCGACTGTATTTCGGAAAGTCTGCGAAAATCCTCTCACTCGAGGAGGCCGCGCTGCTCGCGGGCATCGTGCAATCTCCCTCCCGGCAAAACCCTTACGTCAACATGGAAGCGGCCAGGCGTCGCCGCGCCTACGTCCTCCAGCGCATGGCCGATGAGCGCTACATCACACAAGCGCAGGCGGACGAGGCGAAGGAGAAACCGATTGTCACTCGCGGGCAGCCCAACCGACCGCCGGGCATCGCGCCGTATTTCGTCGAGGAAATCCGCAAGCACCTCGAGAAGACCTATGGCGCGAAGGCATTGTACGAGAACGGCCTCTCGGTGACGACGACGCTCGACGTGAAGCTGCAGGAGGCAGCGAACCGGGCGATCGAAACCGGACTGCGGCGCTACGACAAGCGCCACGGTTGGCGGCGGCCGACGCGGAACGTCATCGCCGAGCATCAGGCCCTCGACCGCTTCAAGGACGATCGCTGGAACCAGCCGATCGCGGTCGGGGACATCGTGCCCGCCGTCGTCGTCACCGCGCCGAAGACCGGGTCCGCGCGCGTGCGGCTCGGACGCTTCACGGCGGACTTGAGTCGGGAAGCCTACACGTGGACCCGACGGACGTCTCCGGCCGATCTATTCAAGCCGGGCGATCTCATCGACGTCCGTGTGACCAAGATCGACGAGGCTGGCGCCGCTGCGTCGGTGAGCCTCGAGCAGACGCCGCTCGCGGAGGCCGCGCTCGTGGCCATCGACAACCGCTCCGGCCAAATTCGCGCGATGGTCGGCGGGTGGAGCTTCGGCCGCAGCAAGTTCAACCGCGCGGTGCAGGCCTATCGCCAGCTCGGGTCGACGTTCAAGCCGATCGTGTATACGGCAGCCATCGATCGCGGCTTCACGCCCGCGTCCATTCTCATCGACGCGCCGGTGGAGTTTGTGACGGGTACCAACCAGATCTACAGCCCGCAAAACTACGACCACAAGTACGAGGGGCCGATCACGTTGCGGCACGCACTCGAGAAATCGCGCAATATTCCCGCCGTCAAGATGATGGCGGAGCTCGAACCCGAGAGCGTGCTGGATTACGCGAAGCGATTCGGATTCGAGGAGAACTTCCCCCCCTATCTGTCGATCGCACTCGGCGCGGGCGACGCCACGCTGCTCGAGGTCACGAGCGCCTACACGGTGTTTCCGAATCAGGGCGTGCGCATGAAGCCGTTCGACGTGCTCAAAGTGCAGGACCGCGAAGGCAACCTGCTCGAAGAGAACCGGTCGGAGCCGGTCGGCGTCATCAGGGCCGACACGGCCTTCGTGATGACGAATGTGTTGCGCGGCGTGCTCACGGCGCGCGGCACCGCGGGGCGCGCCGCCAATATGGCGGCCATGTGGCCGCTCGCAGGCAAGACCGGCACCGTCGACGACAATACCGACGCCTGGTTCATCGGCTTCGATCCCAACATCACGGTGGGTGTGTGGATCGGCTTTGATAAAAAGAAGTCGCTTGGTGCCGCCGAGCAGGGGTCACTCGCGGCGCTGCCGGTGTGGATGGACTTCATGAAGGCGTATATCGACGGCCGGCCAGACAAGGACGACCCGCCGACGTTCGACGCACCCGCCAATATTGTGTTCCTGTCGGTGGACGCGTCGACGGGCGCCGTCCTTCCCTCGAGCAACGCCGGCGAGGTCGCCGGGGTCGCAGGGGTCGCCGGGGTCGCCAGGGTCAACGAAGCGTTCATCGCCGGCACCCAGCCCGGCGGGCTCAGTCGATAGCCATCACGGCACCCAGCCAGAACTCCGGGGGGACCGCGCGGAGGTCTTGCACGGTCACCGGCGAAGACGGGACACGCGTGCGAGCGCGGCCGAGGCTTCGGGGACGCGAAGGACGAGCGTGACCGTCAGGAAGATGAGGCCATACGTTCCCAGCACGAGGGCCGCGACGACCGCCGGATGCACGATCGGAAGGGCCAGCTTCACGGCCCACGCCGCGGCCCCGCCGGCGATGGCCGATCCCCACAACTTCGCGACGTACCCCGCCGGCAGTCCCGTCCTGCCGATCCGCTCATTCAACGCGCGCCGCAGCAGCAGCATTTCCACCCAGCCCGCCAGTCCGGCCGACGCCGTGAGTCCAGCCGCGCCCCACGCGCTCGAAATGCCGAGCCATCGCGGCAGTGGAATCGCAAAGACGTACCCCAGCACCGTCGTCAGCAGCACGCGCACAATCGCGTACCGCAGCGGCGTCCGCGTGTCGCGCAGCGCGTAGTACATCGCCGAGTACAGCCGGCCAAGCGTCGACGCCAGCAACCCGACGGCGGAACCTGCCAGGATGCCCCACACGTAGACGGAGTCGGAATGCGCGAACCGCCCGGTCTCGAAGAGGGCCCCAGCGATCACATCACCGAGCACCAAAAACGCCATCGCCGACGGGACGACAAAAAACGCGATGGGCCGCAGTCCGGCGTCCAGTCGCTGTCGGACGTGCTCGGCGCCTGAGGAACCGACGGCCGATCCGGATACTGCCGATATGGCTGACAGGGCCGGCAGCTCGGCGGCGGACACCGACATGCCGAAGAGGCTGACCGGCAGCGTGTACAGGAGCTGCGCGCTCGTCAGTCCCGCGACCGCGCCGGTTGGCAGGAGAGTGGCGAGCAGTGTGTCGACGTAGGCGCTGACCTGCACGACGCCGCGGCTGAAAAACACCGGCACGAAGTTCCGGACGATTTCACGCACTGGCGTGCGGATGTCCGCGTCCGTGCGCTCGTCAGTCGACGCGAGGCCCAGCGTCAGGCGCAGATCCGGCGCCACGCGCAGTACCGCCGGCAGCTGCACGGCACACTGCAGGGCGCTGCCGACGACCGACCCCAGGGCCAGAATTTCCGCGAGGCGAGGCAGCGCCGTCTGGCTGCCGAACATCACGAGCGTGCCGATCATCGCGGCGTTCCACATCACCGGCGCGGTGTACGAGAGCAGGAAGCGGCCGTGGCTGTTGAGCACACCGAGGCACCACGCGGACAACACGAGCAGGCCGGCGCCTGGAAACAGGACGCGAACAAGCCGAATCGTGAGCACGCGCTGTTCGCCGTCGAACCCGGGCGCGATGACGTCAATGAGGACCGGAGTGGCCAGGACGCCGACCAGGACCATGGCGCTCACTGCGAGTCCGAGGAGCGATGCGACCGCGGCCGCCACACGGTCGGCGGCCCGCCGCTCGCCGCGTGCAAGGAGCGACGCGTACACGGGAACAAAGGACGCGGAGAGCGCGCCTTCACCGAACAGGTTCTGCAGGAAGTTGGGAATGCGGAACGCGGCGCTGAACGCATCGGCTTCAACGCCGAGCCCGAAATAATGCGCAAAGAGCCGCTGCCTGACGAGCCCGGCCAGCCGCGTCAGCAGGATGCCGGCCGCGACCGACACCGCCGGGCCGCCGGGGTCGGGCTTACTCACACATCCTCACTGGGTACGGCCTCGCCGGGCGTCCCGCTCGATTTCTTCATCAGATAGGACTTGATGAACGGGTCGAGGTCGCCGTCGAGTACGCGGTCGGGGTCGCCGACCTGCTCCTTAGTGCGGTGGTCTTTCACCATCCGGTACGGCGCCAGCACATAGCTGCGAATCTGGTGGCCGAACGCGATGTCCTTCTTCACGCCGCTGATCTGCGACAGCTTCGCCTGCTGCTCTTTCGCCCTTAGATCGTAGAGCCGCGCCCTGAGGACCTTCATCGCCGAATCGCGGTTGCGGTGCTGCGAGCGCTCGTTCTGGCAGGAGACGACAATCCCCGTCGGGAGATGTGTGAGCCGAACCGCGGAGTCGGTCACGTTGACGTGCTGGCCTCCGGCGCCGCTCGAGCGGTACGTGTCGATCCGCAGATCGTTCTCGTCGATCTCGACGTCGACGTCCTCAGGAAGCTCCGGCCACACGTAGACCGACGCGAACGACGTATGGCGCCGCGCCGCCTGATCGAAGGGCGAGATGCGCACCAGTCGATGCACGCCGGCTTCGGCCGACAGCAGCCCGTAGGCGTAGTCCCCGACGACGAGCAGCGTGGCGCTCTTCAGCCCGGCTTCGTCGCCTGGCTGATAGTCGATCATGTCGCGCTTGAAGCCGCGGCGCTCCATCCAGCGGAGATACATGCGGAGGAGCATCTCGGCCCAATCCTGCGATTCGGTGCCGCCGGCGCCAGGATGGATGGTGATGATCGCGTTCTTGCGATCGTGCTCGCCGCCGAGCATCTTCTTGATCTCGCCGGCCTGCACTTCCTGCTCGAGCGCATCGAGCGCCTGGCTGAACTCGGCGTCGACCGCTTCGCCGGCCTCCGCCCATTCGACGAGCACCGCGAGGTCGTCGCTCTTCTTCTTGAGCGACGACACCAGATCGTGGTCCTGCTCGAGGCGCCGGCGGCGCTGCAGCACCTTCTGCGCTTCGGCCTGATCGGTCCAGAAATCGGGCGCAGCGGCGCGCGCCTCGAGGCGGGCTAGCTCTTCTGCAGGACGAGCGCCTTCAAAGATGACTCCGCAGGCTGGAGGCGCGCTCGCTCAGATCTTCGTAGCGGTGCATCAGGTCGTCAACAGTCGCCATTTACACTCCTGCCCTCTAGGCTACAGGCCTCAGGCCTCAGGCTCCGGGCTCCGGGCCCGCGGCCGGGAGCCACAAACCCAAAGCCTATTGTACCCGCCGTCTCGAGAGCACGACGAGGGCGAGGGTCGCCGCGACCGACGCATACGCGAAGGCGTCCCCGATGCGGGTATACACCGTGGTCGTGCGCAGAAACCGTGCCTCGCCGACGACAACGGCGGGCTGATAGATGGGGGTCCGGTCCAGTACGCGCCCGTACGGATCCACGATGCCGCTGATGCCGGTGTTCGCGGACCGGACCAGATAGCGTCCCGCTTCAATCGCGCGCATCGAGGCCTGCGCGAAGTGCTGATAGGGTGCCGACGTCCTGCCGAACCACGCATCGTTCGTGATGGTGGTGAGCAACTCGCTCCCGCCCGTGACGAACTGGCGGACCAGATGGGGATACACAATTTCGTAGCAGATCGATGTGCTGATGAGATGTCCGCCCACCGGCAGCAGCACCGGCCGGTCGCCTTCCGAAAAGTCCGACACCGCTTCGACCAGCGGCGACGCGAAAAAGAGCAGCCGCTTGAACGGCACGTACTCGCCGAATGGCACCAGGTGCATCTTGCGGTAGACGCCGCCGGTCGATCCGTCTTCGCGGACGAGAAACGCGGAGTTGAAATACTTCAACGGGACGCCACGCTCGATCTGGGTGCTGCCGACGAGAATCGAGACACGGGCCTGCCGTGCGAGCGCGCGCAGGCGGTCGGCGTCGGCGCGATCGCGCGGCTCTTCGAAATGGAAGGGCGTCGACGATTCAGGCCACACAATGAACTGGGTGCCGCCCGCGATCGCCTGCCGCGTCATCTCCAGATAGTTGCTGAAAATCAGCGCCGCGCGCGCCGGGTCCCACTTCTCGCCCTGGTCCACGTTTCCCTGCACGAGCCCGACGCGAACCGGCTCGCCCGCTCGCGTCCATTCCGCCGTCTCCGCGCGGCGGCTGCCCCACGCGCCGACAACCAGCAGAAGGCCGGCCACGACCACGGCCGGCCGCAGTCGCTCGCCCGCCTCGGCGACCACCACGTTCGCCGCCGCGGCGCTGACGGCCACGACGAGCGCCGACACGCCGTAGACGCCGAAGAGGCTCGCCAGCTGCGCGATCGGCAGCACCTCGGCCTGGCTGTACCCGAGCAGCACCCACGGAAAGCCGGTGAGCACATGGGTCCGCCCCAGCTCGGTCGCGACCCACACGAGCGGCGCCGCCGCAAGCGCGCGCGCGCCGAACGCGGAAATGGCGCGCCGCATCACGACGGCAAACAGCGCGGGAAAGAGCGCGAGGTAGGCGATGAGCGCGCCGCTGAGCATCGCGGCGATCCACACCGGCAGGTCGCCATAGACCGTCATCACGAGCGTCAGCCAGTACAGCGTGCCGGTGAAGAACACGAGGCCGGTGGTCAGGCCGAGCAGGAACGCGCGGCGCGTGCTGCCGGAACTGGCAAGCGCCACCAGCAGCGGCGCAAGCGCGATCCAGCCGAAGGCAGGATGTCCGAATTGAGGAAAACTCAGCGCCAGAAGGACGCCCGACGCGAGCGCTAGCGCGTAACCCAGGGCTTGAACTGCTCTTCTTTCTCCAGCCTCGTCGCCATGGTCTCCGCTTCGCGACGCGACCCGAACTTGCCGATGCGCACGCGATAAATCTGCGGCGTGCCGGCGGCGGGATTCAGCACGTACGCCGCATAGCCTTTGGCGGCCAGTCGCCTGGCAATCGCCTCAGCCTCGCTGCGGAGATTGAGCGCCGCAATCTGCACGGCGTAGCCGGTCCCCTGTGGTTCGTTGGCCGCCGCGGCACCGGCCGGATCCTTGACCCGCGACGGCGTGGCGGCGCGCGGGGCGGCGGCAGGCTTCCCGGCCGGCGGCGCGGCGATGGGCGGCTCCGGCGTCTTCAGCTTCTCTGCCGGCGGAGCCGAGGACTGAAGGCGATTGAAGTAGGTGAGGTCGTCGACGGCCGGCGGCGCGGCGGCGGCGGTCGGGTCCGACCCGGCGGGCGTCGGCGTCCCGGGCGACGCGGCGTACTGCGCCGCCGGTTCCGGGGTGGCGCCGAACTCCGCCGTCTGGGCTTCGCTGCCACGCTCGGCTTGCACACCGCGGCCGACGAGCACGCCGCACAGAAAGATGACCACCGACACGACGGTCGCGGCCATGAAGAGGAACACCAACTGCTTGCCATTCAGCTGGATCTCGCGGAAGCCGTCGTCGGGGGTGTGAGCAGTCAAACTCACGGCGATCTTAGCATGCCGAGGAGCCGTTTGGCCTCGCTCGACGAGGGATCGAGCGCCAGCGCGCGCGCGGCCTCGGGGCGGGCCGCCTCGACCTCCTTTGACTGAAGGTACGCGTCGGCCACGGCGTGGGCCTCGGCCGTTTCCGCGCTCCACAACGAAATCTTCAGCGCGTCGACGGCGCCGCGCACCCGGCCGTTCCGGAGATGAATGCGTCCGAGCAACAGATGCGCGTCGGCGAGGTACGGCGACGCCCGGTCTCGGTGATCTTCGTGTCGATCCGCCTGGCGTGCGGCAGCTCGACTTCGTCGTTCCTGACACGCTCGAGGCCCTTGGGCACCTGGTCGGCAGGCGGACGTCTTTCCCACTCCTCGAAGGTGGACGACAATCGTCGCGCCAGCTCCTTTTCGCGGGTCGACTCGGCGGCGTTGCCAGACGCCGACAACACGGCGCCCAGCACGAAATGCGCATCGCCGTCGGCGGGATTCCGCCGCACTGTATCGCGCAGCCAGTACACCGCCGCCGGGTAGTCGTGCGCGTCCCAGTACGCGTAGCCGAGATTGAAGACGTAATCGGGATCGCCGGGGTCGGCCTGCGCCGCCTTGTCAAAATAGTACGTGGGCACGCCGCTTTGCAGGTCGCCGCCGCGCCGGAGCTGGACGACGCCGAGGTTATTGAGAACGGTCGGCGTCCCCTCCTGGTCGGCCAGCGCCTTGTATGTCCCAAACGCATCGTCGAGCTTCTTCAGGTTGAGCTGCGAGACACCGGCCAGAAAGCGCGCGCGGCGCCCCCACAGCGATGCGGGCGGCGCCAGTAGGACCGCCGTGAGCGCCCGCTGGTGGTTGCCTTGCTCGGCATACACATCCCACAGCGCCAGGCGCGCGCGGGCGTACCGGGGAAAACTCGTCAGCGCCGAGTTGAGGTAATTGACGGCGGTTGCCGGCGTCTCGGCGAGCAGCCCTTTGATGAAATATTCGAACGCGGCAATCGGCGGCCGCTCCGCCTCGGCGGCGCCTGTCGTCGACGGCGGCGCGAGCCGGAGCGCGATCCGATCGAAAATAGCGAAGAGATCGGGAATCGGGCCGCGCTCCGTCACATCGGCCTGCAGGCGGCCGGCATCGATCGCGAGGCTGCGTGCGTGCACGACCAGTCCGTCGGCATCGCGCTCGAGCGATCCGACAATGACGTGAGCCGCGCCGACCAGCTGGGCGATGCGTTTCATCGTCGCCTCCGTGAGCACTGCGGAGGGCGGCACCTGGAGCCGTTCGAAGGCCTGCTGGCGCTCCGGCCGCGTGATCGCATTGAAAGCCGGAGGCGTTGAGTTCGTCGGCCAGCAGCACGGCCGACGCCTCACCCAACCAGAAGATGGTGCGGTCGCGTTTCACATTCTCGAACGGCATGACGAGGATGCGACTGCCCCGGGTGTCGGGGGTCTGGGTAAAGCCGGGCTGAAGCGCACCGCCGGCCACGTGACGGAGCGCCGCCGCCAGGCGCCTCATGCGGCCTCTGGCCGCTGGCCATCGGCCATCGCGATTTGAAGCACGCACGTCGGCTTCCCGGTGCCTCGACAGGCGATCACTTCTGTGCGAGCCTGAAGGTTGAACAGCGCGAGCAGCCGCGTGAAGGCCGCCGCATAAAAGCCGCAGAGCGGATACAGCACCGGCTCGCGAACCGTGCAGAAGATCGACGCGCGCACGTCCACGCTGGCGGTGCCGCGCCGCAGCCGCGAAATCACCCGGCTGCCGCGATAGCTGCTGCGGACGAGGCGCCGCGCCAGCCGCACCAGCAGGCGGCGGCGCACCCACGCGGGAGCCGCCCTGATCGTCGATCGCTCGACCGGCGACATCGCTGCGACGGTCCATTCCGCCGCGTACTCGCCCGCGCGCGCCGTGATCATCTGATACCCATCGCCTTCCTGCTGGAGGAAGCTGAGCACCGCATACAGCGGCGCCAGCCCGATGGTACCTTCGCGCAGCCCTTCCGCGTTTAGCCAGTTTTCGTAGAAGCCCAGCCGCGCCGGAAGAATGTCCGCGATCCCCTGATGGAGGCTGGCGACGAGCACGCGACCGATGCCGGCTTCGCGCATGCGTCAGTGCGCTAGAATCGCGCGATGCGGACCGCGGCGATCCTGGTGGGCGGACGGGCCATACGGTTCGGCGGCCAGGACAAAAGTGCGCTCGTGGTCGAGGGCCGGACGATCTTCGATCGCCAGCTGTCCGAGTTGTCGCAGATCGCGGACGAGATCTTGCTGGTCGGCGGGACGAGACCACCGGGGCTGCCTGCGCCGCGCGCCGGCGTCACGCTGATCGCCGATCTGATGCCCGGCTGCGGGCCGCTCGGCGGCCTGCACGCGGCCCTGACTGCCGCGCGAGGCGAACCCGTCATCGTCGTGGCGTGCGACATGCCGTACCTGTCCGCCCCGTTTCTCGCGTATCTTGTCGATCGTGCCGGCGAGCGCCGCGGGCCTGGCGAGCCTCTCGCCGTCGTGCCGCAGACCGAACGCGGGTATCATCCGATGTGCGCCGCCTACACGCGCGCCGTCATCGAGCCGATCGAGCGCCGGCTGGCGGCCGGGCGTTTGACGATGATGGATCTCCTGGCGGATCTGCGGCTGCGCGTAGCCACCGCTCGTGACATCGCCCGGTTCGGCGATCCGCATCGGCTGCTGGCCAACGTGAACACGCCGGCCGAGCACGAAAGCCTCGAGGCGCTTTACCATCACGAACCGTAATCGTATCACGACGTTACCGAGGCCGAACCGCACGCGGGGTGCGATCCGTACATGATACTCAGCCTCGAGCGCCACCTTCACGACGCGATCGCCGGCGCCGTCCGCCGCGAGCTTGGCGTCGCCGCGGTACCGCCCTTTTCTGTCGAGGTGCCTCCCAACCGCGCGATGGGCGACCTCGCCATCACGGTGGCCTTCCAGCTGGCGCGCGTGCTGAAGAAGCCGCCGCGCGCCATCGCGCAGCAACTCGCGCCGGCGGTCAGTTCGATCCCGGGCGTGGCCCGCGTCGACGCTGCGCCGAACGGCTACCTGAATGTGTTTCTCGACCGGAGGGCCTTTCTCCTCGCCCGCCTTCGCGGCGAGGTCGCGCCGGTGGCCGGGACCACGGAAAAGACGATTGTCGAACACACGGCGATCAACCCCAACAAAGCGGCGCACGTCGGCCACCTGCGAAACGCGGCGCTCGGCGACACGCTCGTGCGCGCATTGATCTTCCGCGGCACGCCGGTCGAAGTGCAGAACTACATCGACGACACCGGTGTGCAGGTGGCCGACGTCATCGTCGGTTTCCGAGAGCTGGAGCACCGCAGCCTCGAGGAGGTTCGGCACATTGCCGACACGACGCGTTTCGATTACTACTGCTGGGACCTGTATTCGCGCGTGACCGAATGGTACGCCGGCGACACGGAGCGGTTGGCGATCCGCGCCGCGGCCCTGCACGACCTGGAGCAGGCCGGGCAGGCCGGGCATGGAAGTCACGATACGGCCGCCCTCGGCGCCTTCGTCGTCGCCCGCATCGTGCGCGCGCATCTGGCGACGATGGCCCGATTGAATGTGGGTTACGACCTGCTCACCTTTGAAGGCGACATCCTCCGCCTGCAGTTCTGGGCGCAGGCGTTCGAGATCCTCAAGGCGCAGGGCGCCGTGTTTCTCCAGACCGAAGGACGCCTGGCCGGATGCTGGGTGATGCGTATCGAGGAGGGTGGCGACGCCTCGCCTGCTGATGACGACGTCGGCGAGTCAAGCGAGCCGAGGGGCGAGCCAATCGAGCCCGGTAAGGAAGCCGCCAGGGAGAAAGTGATCGTCCGATCGAACGGCGCCGTCACCTACGTCGGCAAAGACATCGCCAACCAGTTCTGGAAGTTCGGCCTCCTTGGCCGCGACTTCGGCTATCGGCGCGTCGCCGCCGGGGCCGGAGGCCGCGTGCTGTGGTCGACCGCGTCGCTGCCTGGCGAGTCTTCGGCGCCGCCGTTTGGAAAGGCCGGACGCATCTATAACGTGATCGATTCGCGGCAGATGTATCTGCAGGCGCTCCTCGGCCAGGCCCTCCGCGCGCTCGGCCACGCGCGCGAAGCCGAGAACTCGATTCATTTTTCGTACGAAATGGTGGCGCTCTCGCACGCCACCGCGCGCGAGCTCGGCTACGAGACCGAGGCGGAAAGCGAGGAGGCGAAGAAGCCGTTCGTCGAAGTCTCGGGCCGGAAGGGCCTCGGCGTCAAAATCGACGATCTCCTCGATCTGCTGACGAACAAGGCGTCAGCCGAGGTGGCCACACGCAATCCGGATTCGAGCGCCGCCGACTGCAGGTTCGTGGCGTCGCAGATCGCGGTCTCGGCGATCCGGTACTTCATGCTGAAGTACTCACGCGGCACGCTGATTGTGTTCGACATCGAGGAGGCGCTCAGCTTCGAAGGAGAAACCGGGCCGTACCTGCAGTACGCCGTCGTCCGCGCCAACAACATCTTCCACAAGCTGCGCGAGCGCGAGGGCCTGACCGATGCGGATATCCTCGCCGTGCTGGACGCCACGCGGGCCGACGAGCTGACCGAAGCGTCGAGCGACCTTTGGGCGCTCGTGCTCGAGGCCGCGCGGCTCGACGAGATCGTGGAACAGGTGGTGCGGACGCTCGAGTTCTCAGTGCTGGCGAAGTACGCCTTCGGCCTCGCGCAGCTATTCAATGCGTTCTATCATCGGCACCAAATCCTCAGCGAGGAACAGATCGAGCGAAAACGGTGGCGCGCAGCGGGGGTTGGGTACTTCCGGACGCAGCTAACGCGCGCCCTCGAGTTGATGGGGATTGAAGTACCATCGCGAATGTAGGCATGCCACCCTTAGTCGCCATTTCCGCGTGCCGGAAGCTCGAAGATTACCGGCAGTCGATTCTCCACACTGGTGGTGAGGTCCGCATGATCGATCGGTCGATGTCCGTTGCGGACGCGCTGGCGGGCGTCCGCGGCCTGTTGCTCACGGGCGGGGACGACGTCGAGCCTGCGAGATATGGCGAGACACCGCATCAGAAACTGGAAGACGTCGATCCCGCGCGCGACGAGTTCGAGAGCGCCCTCATCGCGGCGGCGCGCGCGCGCGACCTGCCCATCTTCGCAATCTGCCGCGGCGTGCAGATGCTGAACGTCGCCGCAGGCGGCACGCTCGTGCAGGACATCCCGTCGGACGTGACCGGCGCGTTGAAACACAGCCTGGCCGTGCCGCCGCATGAACCCTACGAGCTGGCGCACGAGGCGTGGGTGGAGAAGGATTCGCTCTTGGCGACACTGATGGGCGAGCGCCTCGTCGACAGCGACACATGCCACGTCAATAGCCGCCACCATCAGGCGGTCAAGGCGATCGGCCCAGGCTACCGCGTGTCCGCCACGGCGCCCGATGGCGTCACCGAAGCGATTGAGGATCCCGCCGCGCGTTTCTGCCTCGGCGTCCAGTGGCACCCTGAAAACTTCTGGCGCACGGGCGAGTTCCGTCCGTTGTTCGAAGGGTTCCTCGAGGCAGCGGCGACCGGACGTTGAACTTCAGGCCTGGACCCTTAAAGGTCCTCACATCCTTCGATCGTCAGATCCTCAGAGTCTCATGTTCTCTCAAACACCCCCACCGTCTCGACGTGGGGCGTGTTGGGAAAGAGATCGAACCCGTCCACCTGCGCGAGGGTGTACCCGCTGTCGACGAGGCGACGAGCGTCCCGAGCAAGCGTCGCGACGTCGCACGACACATACACTATTCGAGGCGCACCCAGCCGGCAGATGCCGTCGAGCGCTTCGCGCGACAGGCCGGTGCGCGGTGGGTCAATGATGATGGTCGACCCCGGATGCCCGACGCCACAGACAGACGTCAGGTACGCCTCCACCGATTCGTGAACGGCGACGACCGCGCCGCTCGTGGCGGCGGCGTTCGCCGTGAGATCGGCCGCGGCGATGCGATCGCCTTCGACGGCCGTCACGCGCGCGCCGCGCGTCGCCGCCGCCGTCATCGCGAATAGTCCGACACCTGCATATAGGTCGATCGCCTCGCCGCCGGACGCCACGTGCGCCACGACATGGGCGGCGAGCTGGTTGACGAGGTAGCGGTTTACCTGGAAGAACGCCAGGACGTGCCGACGAAGTGCGATGGGAGGATGACCCTCGATCGTGATCGCATCGGTGACGTACACATTGCCGTGAACGGCGCCAGGCGCCAGGAGGCCGGTCAGGCCGTCGGTCGCTGCAAGCTTTTCGAGCGACCGCGCGACATTCACTCCAGGGCCCCCGGGGACGCCTGGCGGCATTGCGACGTCGAGGTACACGACGCGCTGCGAGGCATCGCGATTCTCGGCGAGCTCGACTTCCCGGATGCCGTCAAGGGCGAGCGCGTGCGCCGCCGCGATAAGCCGATCGAGCGCATCGGAGGTCGCCGGCAGCAGTTGGCGTGTCTGCCGGACATCGCAGACGTCGTGCGTCCCTTCGCGAAAGAAGCCGACCAGGCGGCCGCGCACGTGGAGCCGCGCCCGCATCCGGTAACCTTCCTCAGGTGACGGCGCGACCTGAACGGCCGCCGGCAGCTCGAGCCGGCCGATGCGGGCGAAGGCATCGGCGACGACCAGCGCCTTGAGCTCGAGCTGACGTGGATAGGTGATGTGCGCGTAGAGGCATCCGCCGCAGAGGGGATCACCGACCCTCGGCCGGCGATCGCCCGAAGGCTGCTCGATGTCGATCGCCGCGGCGTGGGCCACGCCCTTCCCCACGCGCTCGATCGTCGCGCGCACCCGTTCGCCGGGAATGGCGCCGGAGACAAGCACGACAAGGCCGTCCGCTCGCGCGATCATCCGGCCGCCGGCGGCAGGCTTGTCGACCGTCAGCGTGAGGATGTCACCCTCTGAGATCATCGAAGGAGTCAGTCACGGTCCGGCTGCCCTCACCGACGCTCAGGCCAGGGAAGGCGGACACGACATGTGAACGGTCTCAGTCATACGCAATCGTCGGCAGTCCCGCCCGGTCGCGCACCAGGCGGTCGACAGTGGCTTCGCGCGCGCGCGCGAACGCGTCGGGGCTCATCCCGGAGCGGAAGCCTGCGAGCTCCTCGTCGGCCTGGCGCGAGAGCGCCGCGCGCGAGGCATCGTCGAGGGCGGCGCGCGCCGCATCGAGCAGATCACGGTCGAGCACGGCCAGCCGCTCGACGAGCGCCTGTCTCTTCGCCCCTCGCGCGCCGCGGGCCGCATCCAGTTCGCGCGCGACGCGATCAAGCAGATTGTCCCACCCCGCGTCGAGCCCACCCGTGGCCATCGCCGACGTTAAGCGCCGGAGCACCCTCTCCAGATGGGCCGGCAACGACCGGCCCATCTGGAGAGGACGGCCGGCCGGGCCCTCGCCGTCGGCGGATCGGTCCTCCTCCGCCGCGGTCAGACCCGTCGCGCGACGCCACTCGTCGAACGTATCGAGCACATCAGCCTCGCAGAAATCGATTCGCACGGGTCGCCGGCGCGGCCCTCTGGCCCTGGGGGCGTAATAGCGCTCAAAATATCTGTCGATGCCGCCGAACGCCACCTTGAGCGGCACGCCCTGCGCCGCCCAGGCAGTGACGAGATCGAATGACGGCCCGGTGATCCGTATCAGGTGGCCGTCGTTCTTCCGACAGAGGTACGTTTCGATTTCGCGGCAGTAATCTACTGGTTCCGTTCCCACACGATTCTCAGGCCGTGAAGCGTCAGATCCGGATCGACGTGATCGATAAGCGAGGTTTCTGGCGCGATCGTCCGCGCGAGCCCGCCGGTCGCGACGCACAAGGCGTGACCGCCGAGCTCCGCGCCCATGCGGCGTACGAGACCCTCGACCAGGCCCACATAGCCGTAAAATAAGCCGGATTCCATCGCGCCGATCGTCGTGCGTCCGATGGTGTGCGCCGGCTTGCGGACGTCGATCCGCGGCAGACGCGCCGCCCGATGGAACAGCGCGTCGGCCGAAATCTGCACACCAGGACAAATCGCGCCGCCCAGATATTCACCCTTCACGCTGATCGCATCGAACGTCGTCGCCGTTCCGAAATCGACGACGACTAGCGGGCGACGCGCGGCTTTGCCGAATGTCTCGTACGCCGCGACGGCGTTGACGATGCGATCGGCGCCGACGTCAGACGGCTGCTCGTACAGAATCGGCATGCCAGTCTTCGTGCCCGGTTCGATGGTCAGCGCGGCGACGCCAAAGTAGCTCTCGGTCATTTCCTGCATCGTGCCGGTGAGAGGCGGCACCACCGACCCCAGAATGATCGACCGCACGGCGACTCTCTCGATGCGGCTGTGCGCAAACAGGGCGTCAACGAGGAGCCCCAATTCGTCCGCCGTCCGCTCGCGTATCGTCGCCAGCCGCCAGCTTTCGAGCAGCGTGGCGGCGTCGAAGACGCCGAGGACGATGTTGCTGTTGCCGATGTCGATCGCTAGAAGCATAAGAACTCGCCACCACAGAGATTGTCTTCATAACCACGTGACTTCCCCCGCCACGATCCGCTCAATCCGATCGCCGACGAGGACGAGCAGCGCACCCTCGTCATCGATGCCGGCCGTCACGCCTGACGCGGCGCCGGACGCGGTCGCCCCAGTATTCCACGCCACGCGCGCACCCTTGCAGCCGGGCGCACGGGCGCGCCAGGCGTCGAGAATAGCATCGAAGCGTCCCTCGAGCAGGTCGTCGTAGCGCCGCGCCAGGCTGGCCAGCGATTCGACGAGCAACAGCGCGCGATCGACCGGTCGTCCCAGCTCGTATTCGAGTGACGTCGCCCGGTCCCCGAGCTCCGGCGGATACGCCGTCACGCCAACGTTGATGCCATAGCCGAGCACGATCGAATCGTTCGGTCCACCGCCGACCGCCTCCGCAAGAATACCGGCTAGCTTGCGACGGCCGATGTAGAGATCGTTCGGCCACTTCACGTCCACCCCGAAGCCGGTCGCCGTCTCGACGGCCTCGACCAGCGCCACGCCTGCCGCCAGCGTCAGCAGCCTCGTCGCGCGGTCGCCGGTCCCGCCCCGCGAACGGTCTGGCCTCAGCACGACCGAGACGCACAGGCCGCTGCCCGGCGGCGAAAACCATTCGCGTCCGCGGCGCCCCCGGCCGGCGGTCTGCGCGTCGGCGACCACGACCGTGCCCTCGCCCGCGCCGTGGATTGCCAGTGTCGCCGCGGCGTCGTTTGTCGATCCGGTGACCGGAAGATACACGATGCGGGCACCAAGCCGCCCGAGCCGCGCGCGCGCAGTCGCGAGCGCCTTCGCCAGCTCCTCGGGCAACGGCGTTGATCCCGGGTCGAGGCTAGATCGGTTCGAGCTCAAAGCTGATATCGATGGCGGGCGCCGAATGCGACAGCGCGCCGACGGAGACGAATCCGGCCCCGGTGGCCGAGAGCTGCGGGATGCGATCGAGGGTGACACCACCGGAGATTTCGGTGAGCACTCGACCGCGGATGCGGGTGACCGCCTCGCGAATCTCTTCCAGGGACAGATTGTCGAGCAGGATCCTGTCCGCGCCCGCCGCGAGCGCCTCGTCAACCTCCGCGAGGCTTTGGGCCTCGATCTCGATCGGCAGGTCCGGGCGAGCGCGCCTGGTTCGCTCGACCGCCGCGCTCACGCCGCCCGCGAGCCTGATGTGGTTGTCCTTGATCAGCACCACCTCATACAGCCCCATGCGATGGTTGGTGGCGCCGCCGACGCGCACGGCGTACTTCTCGAGCACGCGAAGCGTCGGCGTCGTCTTGCGCGTATCGAGGACCGTAATCCGGCCGCCGGCGGCGTCGACAAACTGGCGCGCCAGGGTCGCGATGCCCGACAACCGCTGGAGAAAATTAAGCGCGGTGCGCTCAGCGGTCAACAATGCGGCGGCCGATCCGGTGACTTCGGCAATTGTCTCACCGGCCGAGCACCAGTCGCCATCGTGCTTGCGGGCCTCGAAAAAGGGGACGGGAGTCGTTTCCGCCCGATCTGGGTCCGAGAACACGACGGATGGACCGCCGGCGGAAACGACTCCCGTCCCCTTTTCCGAGGCCTGCCGAAAGGCCTCGAAGGCGACATCGAGGCCGGCAATTACGCAATCGGCCTTCGCTAGGAACACGCCGCGAGCGCGTTCAGAGGGCGACACGGTCGCCGCGGTCGTCACATCGCCCGTTCCGACGTCCTCGGCGAGGGCCCGGCGGACGATATCCCGGTACAGCCCGGGGTCGAGCGGCTCGATCACGATGCCGCCGGCTCGTAGCCGTGCACGATGATCTCCCGCGGCTGGCCCACCGACAGCTCGAACGCCTGGACGCGCAGCGCGGAGCGCAGGTCGGCGTCGACCACAAGTATCCGATCAAGATCCGCGCGCTCGGCTTTGACGGTCACCTTGGTGATGGGGACCTTCAGCGGCTGCTTGGCTTCGGACCGCTGCTTTCGCACCTCGGACAACACGTCGATCGCCAGGTCGTAAGCCGCCTCATCAGACTGCCTGGCGGCAGCGGACTTGTCGGCGATGAGCGACTCGGTCTCCTCGGCCTTCGGCCACCGCGCGAGGTGGATCGAGCCGTCCTGCCACCACGACCACACTTCTTCCGTCACGAACGGCAGGAACGGGGCGAACAGCCGCAGCATGACGGACAGCGCGGCGGTCAACGCGGCATTCGCCGAGGTCGCGCCCTCCGTGCCCTGTTCGCCGTACCGGCGGCCTTTGACCAGCTCGAGATAGTCGTCGCAGAAGCCCCAGAAGAACGATTCCGTCCGCTGGAGCACACGCGCGTAGTCGTACGCCTCGAACGCGTCGGTTGCCTCGATGACGAGCGCCGCGAGATTCCTGAGCATCGCCCGATCAACCGGCGCGACAATGCTGCCTGTCGACTCGGCGGAACCGAGCGCAAACTTCGAGGCATTCAGAATCTTGATCGCCAGCCGTCGGCCGACCTTCATCTGGCTGGGGTCGAACGCCGTGTCCGTGCCGGAATGTCCCCGCGCCGCCCAGTAGCGGACGCCGTCCGAGCCGTGCTCCTCGAGCAGCGCCAGCGGCGTCACGACGTTGCCCTTCGACTTCGACATCTTCTTCCGGTCGGGATCGAGCACCCATCCGGAAATCGCCGCGTGCTTCCACGGCAGCTTCCCGTGTTCGAACTCGGACCGTAGGACGGTGTCGAACAACCACGTGCGGATGATGTCGTGCGCCTGCGGACGAAGGTCCATGGGAAACGTCCTCGCGAACAGATCCGGATCCTCCAGCCAGCCGCACGCAATCTGCGGCGTCAGCGACGAGGTCGCCCAGGTGTCCATCACGTCCGGATCGCCGGCAAAACCATGCGGCAGCCCACGCTCGTCCGGACGGTAGCCAGTCGGCGTGTCAGTGGAGGGATCGACCGGTAGCTCTCGGTCGGCCGGCATCAGCGGCTGTTGGTAGTCCATCCGACCTTCGGCGTCGAGCCGATACCAGAGTGGAAACGGCACGCCGAAGAATCGCTGGCGGCTGATGCACCAGTCGCCGTTCAGGCCGTTGGCCCAGTTCTCGAAGCGCGCCTGCATGTACGGCGGATGCCACTCGAGCTCACGGGCACGCTCGAGCAGCTGCTCTCGCACATCCATCGTCTTGATGAACCACTGCCGGCTGGTGAGGATCTCGAGCGGACGGTCGCCTTTTTCGTAGAACTTGACGGCGTGCGTGATGGCGCGCGGCTGGCCCACGAGATCGCCGGATTCGCGAAGGGCGGCCACGATGACAGACTGGGCCTTCGCCGCGGACAGCCGCGTGAGCGGGTCATAGCGCTGTTGCGCGCGCGAGGCGTCCGCTGATTCCCAGCCGGGCGCGCCCCATCTGATCGGACCAAGGGTGCCATCGGGTTGGATGACGGCGCGGACCGGGAGATTCAGCTCGCGCCACCACGTCACATCCGTGGTGTCGCCGAACGTGCAAATCATCGCGATACCGCTGCCCTTGTCCGGGTCGGCCAGCGGATGCGCCTTGACTGGCACGCGCACGCCGAACAGCGGTGTCATGACGTCGCGCCCGAAGAGCGGTCGGTAGCGCTCGTCATCGGGATGCGCGACGAGCGCCACGCAAGCCGGGATGAGCTCGGGGCGCGTCGTTTCGATCTCCACGAAAGCAGGACGAAAGTCCTGCGCCCCACCTGTGTCGTCGCGCAGGTCTTGAGACCTGCCTCCTGACGCGACATCTGCGATCGGAAAACGGATGCGATGGTACGCACCGGGACGCTCGCGATCCTCGAGCTCGGCCTGCGCGACCGCCGTCTTGAAGTCGATGTCCCACAACGTGGGCGCTTCGAGCTGATACGCAAGGCCGCGCCGCGCCAAATGGAGGAACGCGAGCTGCGACACGCGCTGCGCGCTCCTGCTGATCGTCGCGTACGTCCTCGACCAGTCCACGGAGAGGCCGAGAGACTTCCAGAGGTGCTCGAAGACCTTCTCGTCCTCGGTGGTGAGGCGCGCGCAGAGCTCGATGAAATTCGGCCGCGACACTGACACCGCCTGCTTTCCGGGGCTGTCGGGCGGCGTGAACGACGGGTCGTACGGCAGCGATGGATCGCAGCGGACGCCGTAATAGTTCTGCACCCGGCGCTCGGTCGGCAGTCCGTTGTCATCCCATCCCATCGGATAGAAGACGGCCTTCCCGCGCATCCGTTGAAAGCGCGCGATGACGTCGGTGTGTGTGTACGAGAAGACGTGACCGACGTGCAGCGACCCGCTGACGGTCGGCGGAGGGGTGTCGATCGAATACACGTCGCCGCGCTGGCGGCCGCGATCGAAGCGATACACGCCGGACGCCTCCCAGAGGGACGTCCATTTCGCCTCGAGACCTTCAAGCGCCGGTTTGTCAGGAATCCGCAGGGGCTGCGACGACATCCCGGCGATCGTACATCAGACTATTTGATCGACGATCTGATGCGTTCGATTTCTTCCCGCACGAGGCGTTCGGCGATGCCTGAGGTGACATCCGCGACCGTCTCCCGCACAACGTGCGCCGATAGGCGACCGAGGACACGACGGGCGATTTCTTCGATGGCGTCTTCGCTGAGCGCACCAGCGCCGTTCGAGGGCGCGGAGGGCGGCGTTGGCCACGCGGGCGCGAGGGCCGGCATCGATTCGTGCCGCTCGGCAGCGAGAATCGCGGCAAAGGCGTCGGCAAGCGGCGGCAGCGTGAATGGCTGTGCGGGAGCGGCCGCCGCCGTCACCAATGCGGGCTCCGCCGCAAAGGTCGGCGCCGTCGCGCCGGCATCCGGCTTGGGTCCTTCGGTGAGCTCAGGGCGCCCCCAGTCCGCCAACGGACGTTCGGGTTCGGGCGGCTGTGCTGGCGGAGCCGGTGACAGCGGAAGGTCTAGCGGCGGTCCGGATGGCGCCTTGTCGCCAAGCGTCTGGAACGCGGCGTCGAGCCGATCGAAATAGCTATCGAGACGCGCCACCTGCGCGGACTGGGGGGATGCACCCGTCGGCTCGGCACGCAGAAGCGCCCAGCTTTCACCGGGTTGGCCTGCAGGCCCTGGAGGCAACGTCGGCGCCGGGCTCTCGTCGGCCACCGCCGACGACGACGGCGCGCCCCGTCCGCGCTCGAGCAGCTCCTTGACCCGCGCGATCACGAGCTGCGGCTCGAATGGCTTCGCGAGCACTCCGTCGCATCCGACTGCCGTCGCCTTCGCCTGGTCAACCGGCTCGAAGGCGCCCGCCAGCAGCAGCACCGGAATGTGCTTCAACCGGGGCGATTGCTTGATGTGCTGCGTCACTTCATACCCGGTGCGGCCTGGCATGCCGATGTCGACCAGCACGATATCCGGCGGGTCCGCCTCGATGCGCCCGATCGCCTGATCGCCGTCGCTGACCGCGACGACCTTGATGGCCTCGTCAGCGAACGTCAGCTCGATGACACGCTGAATCGTGACACTGTCGTCTGCGAGAAGAAGAGTCTGCGGCATCTGGCAGGTTATCGGCTGCACGGGACACGGCAAGTAGGGCGGGTCTAGCCTACACCGCTGCTCGAGCGTTCGCGTTGACAAAGTCGATAATCTGCTGCATCGGCGTGCCCGGCAGGAAGATTCCCCTGACCCCAGTGGCCTTGAGCTTCGGGATGTCCACGTCGGGAATAATTCCCCCCATCAGCACCAGCACATCGTCGAGCCCCTTTTCCCTCAGCAGCGCCATCAGCCTCGGGGCGATGTGATTATGGGCGCCGGAGAGAATCGAAAGGCCGATGACGTCGGCGTCTTCCTGCAGCGCCGCGGAGACGATCTGTTCCGGCGTCTGACGGAGGCCTGTATAGATCACCTCCATACCCGCGTCGCGCAGCGCGCGCGCGATGACCTTCGCGCCACGGTCGTGGCCATCGAGTCCAGGTTTTGCGATCACCACTCTGAGCTTACGCATTTCCAATCACCAATCAGCAATGCACCGTCAGATGATAGGCGTCTCCTCGTACTCACCCCAGACGTCGCGGAGCACGTCACACATCTCGCCGACGGTGGCGTAGGCGCGAACGGCGTCGAGAATCGGCGGCATCAGACCGAGGTCGGCCGCGGCCGCGTCGCGCATCCTGTCGAGCGCTCTCCTGACGCGATCGCCGTCACGCGTGCGCTTCAGGGCCTCGAGTTTCGCGAGCTGCGTGTCGCCCGCGCCCTCGTCGATGTAGAGCGTCCGGATCGGCGGCCCATCCTCCTGCACGAAGGCATTGACGCCGACGATGACTTTGTCCTTGCGCTCGACGGCCTGCTGGAAGCGATACGCGCTTTCGGCAATCTCCCGCTGCGGAAAGCCGCGCTCGATCGCCTCGACCATGCCGCCCATTCGATCGATGGTGTCGAAATAGGCCGTCGATTCGTCTTCCATGTCTTTCGACAGCTTCTCAACAAAGTACGAACCGCCGAGCGCGTCGACGATGCCGGTCACGCCGCTTTCGTGCGCGATGATCTGCTGGGTCCTGAGCGCGAGGGTGGCCGCTTCTTCGGTCGGCAGCGCCAGCGCCTCGTCGAGCGAGTTGGTGTGGAGCGAATTGGTCCCGCCGAGCACCGCCGCCATCGCCTGCAGCGCCGTGCGTACGACGTTATTGTACGGCTGCTGCGAGGTCAACGACACGCCGGCCGTCTGCGTGTGGAACCGGAGCTTCCGCGAGCGCTCGCTCGCGGCGCCGAACCGATCGCGCATCGTCTGCGCCCAGAGCGCCCGCGCTGCGCGGTACTTCGCGATCTCCTCGAAGAAATCGCTGTGCGCGTTGAAAAAGAAGGAGATGCGCGGCACGAAGTCGTCCACCGCGAGCCCGGCGTCTACGCCCCACTGCACGTACTCGATGCCATCGCGCAGCGTGAACGCGAGCTCCTGCGCCGCCGTCGCGCCCGCCTCGCGAATGTGATATCCGCTCACCGAGATGGTATTCCACTGGGGAGCCTCGCGCGAGCAGAAGGCGAAGACGTCGGTGATGAGCCGCATCGACGGCCGCGGCGGGAAGATGTACTCCTTCTGCGCGATGAACTCTTTGAGGATGTCGTTCTGAATCGTCCCCGACAGCGTCGTCCAGTCGGCGCCCTGCTGTTCGGCCACCACGAGATACATCGCGAAAATCATCGCCGCCGGCGAGTTGATCGTCATCGACGTCGTGATGCCGCCGAGCGCGATCCCGTCGAACAGCGTCTCCATGTCGGCGAGCGAGGTCACGTTCACGCCGCACTTCCCCACTTCGCCGAGCGACAGCGGGTGATCCGGATCCCGCCCCATGAGCGTCGGCAGGTCGAACGCGACGCTCAGTCCGGTTCCGCCGGCAGCCAGCAGCGCCTTGTAGCGCCGGTTGGTGTCCCCGGGCGTCCCGAATCCGGCGAACTGGCGCATCGTCCACAGCTTGCCGTCGTAGCCGGTCGGATGAATGCCACGGGTGTACGGAAAGGCGCCTGGATCGTTGATGGCGCGCGTGTAGTCGATGCCCTGGAGATCGTCCTGCGTATAGAGGCGATCGATCGGCCGGCCAGAGCTTGTCGTGAAGCGCTCCGTCTCGGTGGCGGCCTTCATACGTCTCTTCCAATTATACGGTCCGGCTGACCGGACACGACGTACGAGATATATTAGGTGCACGATGGCTGATCAAGGCCCGCTCTTCGCCGCCATGCTCGAGGAGTTCGACGAAGCGGCGCGCAAGCTGAACCTCGACCGCGGCATCTGGGAAATCCTCACGCACCCCAAACGCCAAATCATCGTCTCGTGTCCGGTGCAGATGGACAACGGCGCCATCCAGGTCTTCACCGGCTACCGCGTGCAATACAACATCACGCTTGGGCCCGCCAAGGGCGGCATCCGCTACCACCCGGGCGTCTCGCTCGACGAGGTCACCGCGCTCGCCGCCTGGATGACTTGGAAGTGCGCCGTCGCGCACATCCCGTTTGGCGGCGCCAAAGGCGGGGTCATCTGCGATCCGGCGAAGATGTCGCCGCGCGAACTCGAGGCGCTCACGCGGCGGTACATCGCCGAAATCATCGAGGCGATCGGCCCGGACAAAGATGTCCCGGCTCCCGACGTCAACACCAACGAGCAGGTGATGGCGTGGATCATGGACACCTAACTCCATGCACGTCGGCCACACGGAGACGGCGGTCGTCACCGGTAAGCCGCTCGAAATGGGTGGTTCGCTCGGCCGCCGCGAGGCCACTGGCCGCGGCGTCACGATCATCGCGCGGGAAGCGGCCAGGCACGTCGGCTTCGACATCAGGGGGGCCAGGGTCGCCATCCAGGGGTTCGGTAAAGTCGGCTCCGTCTCCGCGACGCTCCTCTCCGATTCTTGGCGCCGAGATCGTCGGCGTCACAGACTATCAGGGCGGCGTCTACAATCCGAAGGGCCTCGACATCGACAGGCTTCTCGTCTACGCCGCCGAAGAGAAGACGGTGGAGGGCTTCCTGGGAGGCGAGCGGCTGACCAACGACCAGCTGTTCGGGCTCGACGTGGACATCCTGATCCCGGCCGCGCTCGAAAACCAGATCACGGCCGAGAATGCGCCGACGATTCGCGCCAAGGTCATCGTCGAAGGCGCCAATGGCCCCACGACGCCCGACGCGAACAATCTCCTTCACGCCCGCGGCGTCTTTGTGGCGCCGGACATCCTGTCGACCTCCACCGGCCGCCCGAAGATGGTGCGGCCGCGATGCTTGATCAACCAAATCCCTGGCGCGGCCACGACCACGGCGACGGCGATGATTCCGTACAGCTGCAGTTCGGTGAAGAGGAACATGCCCTGAATGAAGCCGTAGTCGGCGGCTCCCGAGCGGCTCAGGATGAACCCGAACACGGTCCCGAGCAGCAGATACAGCAGCGTCATGGCGCGCCCACCAGCGGAAATAGCACCCGGTAGACGATCTGCGTCGTCGCGATGCCGGCGGCCATGAAGCTGAGGGTCGCGAGCAGACTGGGAAACTCGAGATTCGCGAGGCCGAAGATGCCGTGGCCACTCGTACATCCGCCCGCGAGCCTGGTGCCGAACCCCACGAACAGCCCGCCCACGAACATCCACGTCAGCTTGCCGGCGGGCCCGAAACCAATCGCGCGGTCGAACACCCCAAGCGCCCAGGTCGGCTCCCAGCCGCAGCCCAGCACGGCCGAGAGGAACCTACCAAGCACCAACCCGACGAGCAGCGGCAGCCGCCATCCTCGGCCGGACACGACGGCGGCGCGCTGGAAGTTAGGGTACGGGCAGCACGAGGCTGCACATGTCTTCGAAGCCGGTCGAAACGCCGAGGCGATGACTGCCGAGCAGCAGGAGGGCCAGCGTGACACCCGCGACGCCAAGGCCGGCCAGTGCCCAGTGAAGGGAGGCGATATCGTGAAGGATAAGCGACATGGTTGAACCCCCTGCTCGGCAATGTCACCCTCGTCGCGCGCATCGCCTCCAGGAAGGATAAACCCGTTTATGACTGACGGAGTCCCCACAAGTGCAGCCGTGGGTGCTCCCGCGCAGGGCGACGCCGGACTGTTCGTCGGCACTCGATTCGAACCGCGTGCGCCCTGTGCTGTCGCCATCGTATAGTGGTTCGATGCTCCATCGTCAGGACTCGATGCTCGACTGGCTCGGAGTTGCTCGCTGTGCAAACGCTGCGCAACGCGCTCATGTCCGCGACGATTATCACGTCGATTCGGGCAGTGAGCCTGATGGGTGCGGTATCGTTGTTCAGCGCATCGCCGCTCTTCAAGGATTTCCAGGCAGGCGCGACGTCCAAGGCTGGTCGAATTGATTTCTCCCGCGTTGATGCCCATTCCAACGGCTGGCAAGCTCGTCGCGTTGGCCGCGTTCGACCGCGTGCCTCGTCCGAAGGAGTAACGGACAGCAATGACGTAAAGCGCCGACTTTGCGCCGCCTTCACCCTGCAGCGATAGGGCTGATGTCGAGCATAAGCCATGAGCCTTTCTAGCTCGTGACGCGAAAGCCGAGGACCTCTGTCGTCTGTCCTGCCGGACTCGTCGCGGCGAGCTCCAGCTGATAGTCGCCGGTCGCCAGACCCGCCAGTACGATGTCGATCTCGTGTGCGCCGCCAGCGGCCGGCCGGACTTCGAGCGTGCGCATCGGCTGTCCCAGGCGGTTCGACAGCCGCGCCGAGACAGAGGGCCGCTGGCCGTCCGGCGCGTACGCGGGAAACCGAACCAGCAGACGCTCGGTCCGGCTGAACTGGCGCGACGAGACTGGCACCGCCTCCGGAGCGCTGTCGAGCGTGCGGAACTCGCGTGCGTTGCGCGCACGAAGAAATTCAGGCGTGCCGATCGCGACCGCGCCGCGCAAGTCACGGACCGCGATCTCGCGCACGTCGGAATCGACCGCCTGACCCGAGGCGTCCTGAATTTTCATGCGCACTCGCAGCGGCCCTGGAGCGACGTCGAACACCGCGCGCGACGGCTCGCTTCCGGCAGCCTCTATCCTCCCGGGCCCGGTTGGCCGCACCGGTCCCTCAAAGACGACGGCCTCCCCGGCGCCGAGGACGGTCAGCTCGATCCGCGCCGCCTGTGGGCGCGCCCGGTCGCCAGGGACCACGATCGAGGGTTCCCACACGAACGTCACGCGCGTGCTGCCGTCGTTGCCGAGCGACCACCCGAACCACGGCTGAATCAACGGGCTGATGCGCCGGGGCGGCCCGAGGCGAATCGCCGACGCTCCGCTGCCTCTCGCCAGCAGCTCCGCGCCCAGACGATCGTTCGCCGAGGGCGCCCAGTATCCGCTCCGCGCGCGTACCTGCACCCTCGCGCGCTTCACCCGCACCTCGACTGGATGAAATGTTCCATCCTCCCTGTGCGCGCTGCGGTACGTGAGCATGTAGTACGCGTTCGCGTCGGCCACGGCGGCGCGAATCGCACCGGCCAGCGCTTCACTCCCTGGCGCGCCCGATATCGTACGGCCGTCGGTCTCGTCTGCAAGCGAGCGCATCGCCTCGTTCGACGTTTGGTCACCCTCTGACGCCGGCCGCGGATCGATGGGGTAGATGGCGACGTTCGCGCGATTCGCCGAGCGGATGGCTGAATCGATCGTGGCCAGGTATTCCTGTCCGCGACGAAGCGTCCGCGCCTCGAACCCCTCGGTCGCGACCAGCAGCGTCTTGCGCAAGTCGTTCATACCGCTCATCTGTTCGGCCAGCGCGTTGAGCGCCGAGATGGCGATCTGCGTGCGATCGGTCTCGATGCGCGCGGCGGACCCCGCCATGTGGCTCTGCTCGTACGCGGCCCGCGGCGTGTAATCGCCTTTCCGCCCCTCGAGGCCGGCGATGATGCGGCGCGCGTCCTGCCGGTCGTCGGTCAGGCGGATCGAGAACAGCGAGTCGAGCGGCTTCATCACCGCGACGAGATCGCCCTTGCCAAGCTCTCGATCGACGAACTCGGTCAGCGCCTCGCGCGCCCGATCGGCGCTCGAGCCGGGCGTGATGTGATATTCGTCCAGATAGATCGCGAAGAGGCGCGGGCTATCGCTGAGGAACGGCGCGTCGTCGATCGCCACCAGCCTTCCGTCTTCGCGCAGCTCGAAATCGCGAGGCGTCAGCGTGCTCATCGCCGATCCGCGAGCGTCCAGGGCAATCACGTCGATGCGAACGGTGTGGATCACGGCATCGCCGACAGGGGCGTCGCCGACAGATCCAGGCTGCTGGCCCGCAAGGATCGCAATGTTGATGACAGCTGCCGCCAGCGTGGAGGCGGCTATTATCAACATCGCGGGGAGCAGCTTACGGCGTGACACGGAAGCCGACGAGCTCTTTGAGATCGCCCGCCCTGATTTCGAGGAGATACTCCCCCGCCGCGAGGCCCGCAAGCGGCAGCTCCATCTGCTGAACGTCGGGCGACGGCGAGGGTCCGACCTGGAGTTCGCTCATCGCCTGGCCGCCTCGGTTGAGGAGATGTGCGGTGAGCGCCGGCGCGGTGCCGCCAGGGCCGTATGCCGGCGCCCGGATCAACAGCCGATCGGTCCGTGAAAACTCGCGCGCGGGATGTGGCACAGCATCGGGATCGCTCTTGACCTGCTGAAAGTCGCGCACCGTCCTGGCACGAAACAGCTGAGGCGTCCCAAGCACGATCTCCGCCCCGGTCAAATCCGGAACCGCGATCTCACGAGTTTCCGTGTCGAGCACCTGCGACGCGCTGCCTTCGACCGACAGACGAAGCTGGAGCGTGCCGGGATCGGCCTCGAAGGCCAGGCGCGGATCGGTGATCCGCCCGCGGTAGTACACTGCGCCATCGGGGCCGGCCGCGGTCACCATCACACGCGAAGGCAACTCGCTCGGCGCACGGCGGTCGCCGAGCACCCTCGGCTTCGGCTCCCAGACAAACGTCATTTTGGTCTTGCCGCCTGCTCCGCGCGACACGCCGATCCAGGTCCGGATCACATTGTGCGCAGCGGCCGGCACGCTGATCGACGCCAGCGCGTTCTCCACGCCCGCGGGCAGCTCGACTTTCGGGGCCAACACGCGTGCGACGTCTTCAGTCGTCAGCGCCCAGTAGCCCCTGCGCGCGCGCACCTGAACGCCGGGCCGCTTGACCTGCACTTTGATCTCGTGGAACTTCCCGTCCGACGGCGCCGCGGTCGAGTTGTATCCGAGAAGGTAATAGGCGCTCGTGTCGCGAACGATCTGCGTCATGCCGGCCGCGAGATCGTTACGATTGACGATGGCGCGGCCGTCGGTCTGCAACGCGAGCGTTCGCAGCGTGTCCATCGTGGCGTTGAGATACTGGCTGTCCACCCGTGCGCTCACTGTCGGCTGGCTCACATCGAACTCCGAGGTCGGCAGCCCGCGCGGATCCACGGCGTAGATCGACACGTTGTTCTTGTTCGCGAGGTCCCACACGTCGCGCAGCGACATATTCATGTCGCTGTCGGAGAAGAATTGCCTGGTCTGCTCGATGGAGCTGAGGCCCGCATGCGGATAGCCTCGAGCCGGATTGCCGAATCCTGGAGATGAAGCATTCTGATCGCGCAACTGAGGCGGCAGCGTGTTGCTGTAGCCTTCGCTGACCAGTATCAGCGCCTTGCGCCCTTCCTTCAGCGACCCCAGGTGCGTGATCAGGCCTTTCAGCGCCGACAACGACACTTGATTCCGGATCACCTCGACCGTCTCGGCCGGATAGTTCGCGTACTGTTCCTCCAGTCGGTTCTTCACCGTGTAGTCGCCTTTTCGCCCGACGAAACCGCCGAGCGCCTGGATGATTCTGTCGTGATCACGGGTCATGCGCACCGTCGCCACCGGCTGCAGCGGATACATCACGCCGATCATGTCCGAGGGACCGAGCTGGGTTGAGATGAATTTCGCGATCGGCTCGCGGACCGACAAGCTGGCGCCCTGGCGCGTGTGGTAGTCGTCGAGGAAGATCGCAAACAACCGGACGTCATCTCGCGCGGCCTCCATCTCCTCGACCGCGTCGGACCGGATGGCCTGCGGCGGACCGTCAGGACCGGGCACCCTTCCGCCGTCGAGCTTGATCAGCTTGAACGTTTCGAGCGCCTGCGGCGTGTTGTTTTCGGTGACCTGGAAGTCGCTCTGCTCCAGATCGACGACCGGCTGACCGGTCTTGTTGTCGGTGACGATGACGTCGACGCGGACGAAGTTGATGCCGGTCCGAAAGATCGGCGGCGGCTGTTGTCCGTTTTCGGGCGGAGGAGCCTGCCGCCCTTCGACGGGGCCAGCCTGCTGGGCGTCGCCTGAAACGGACAGGACGGTGGCGAGCAGGAGTCCGGCGCCGGCCCATCTCCAACGCGACGTGGTCCAGGGGGCCATATCCTCTATCTTAATCGTCTCAGATGCCACCGAAGCACAAGTACTTGACCTCGAGGAACTCCTCGATCCCGTATTTCGATCCCTCTCGGCCGAGGCCCGATTCCTTCATTCCGCCGAAGGGGGCCACCTCGGTGGAGATCGTCCCGGTGTTGATTCCCACCATTCCATATTCGAGCGCTTCGGCCATGCGCCAGACGCGTCCCACGTCGCGGCCGTAAAAGTACGCGGCCAGGCCGGACTCCGTGTCGTTCGCCAGCCGGATCGCCTCCTCGTCGCTCGCGAACCTGAAGAGCGGCGCGACTGGCCCGAACGTTTCCTCGCGCGCGAGGATCATCCCGGGCGTGACATCGGTCAACACCGTCGGCTCGAAAAAGCGGCCGCCGAGCGCATGGCGGTGACCGCCGGCGACGAGACGAGCGCCTTTGGCGAGCGCGTCGTTGATGTGCTGCTCCACCTTTTCGACCGCACGTTCGTCAATCAGCGGGCCCTGAGTCGAGCCCGGCTCGAGCCCCGGCGCGGGCCTCAGCTTCTTCACGGCTTCGACCAGCTTCACCGCGAACGCGTCGTACACGCGGTCCTGCACGAGCAGCCGGTTCGCGCAGACGCACGTCTGCCCGCTATTGCGATACTTCGACGCGATCGTGCCTTCCACGGCCGCATCCAGATCCGCATCGTCGAGCACGATGAACGGCGCGTTGCCGCCAAGCTCGAGCGACAGCTTCTTGATCGTGCTCGCGCACTGCGCCATCAGCGACTTGCCAACCTCGGTGGAGCCGGTGAACGACAGCTTCCGCACTGTCGGATTCGACGTCAGCTCGGCGCCGATGTCGGCGGCCGATCCGGTGACCACGTTGAACACGCCCCTCGGAACGCCCGCGCGCTCGGCAAGCTCGGCGAGCGCCAGGGCCGAGAACGGCGTCTGCGACGCGGGTTTCAGCACCACGGTGCAGCCAGCCGCGAGCGCCGGCCCCTCCTTCCGCGTGATCATCGCGAGGGGAAAGTTCCAGGGCGTGATGCACGCGGCGACGCCGACCGGCTGCTTGAGGACGACGATGCGTTTGTCGGCCTGATGGCCGGGAATCGTGTCGCCGTATACGCGTTTGGCCTCCTCGCCGAACCATTCCAGAAACGCCGCCGCGTACGTCACTTCGGCGCGCGCCTCCGCGAGCGGCTTGCCCTGCTCGGTCGTCATCAGGCGAGCCAGATCGTCCTGGCTGGCGATCACCAACTCGAACCAGCGCCGCAGGACCGCGGCGCGTTCCCTCGCGGGTTTCTTCCGCCACTCGGGAAGGGCGCGCGCGGCCGCGTCGATGGCCTCGCGCGTTTCGACACGGCCGAGACGGGGGACGGCACCGATGATGGCGCCCGTGGCCGGGTCGTCAACTGGAATAGTCGCGCCCGAGGGTGCCGTGACCCAGGCGCCGTCGATGTAACACGACTGCCGAAACAACCGAGCGTCGGTCAACCTCACCCCGGTGGGAGCCGTGGGGGCGGGATGGGTTGGTGTCATGACTCGATTTTACGCCGAAGAGCACCGGTCGCTGTCAAGGTTCGTATCGCGCCATGGTAAGTGTGACCGAAGGAAAGATCGTCGCACCCTAAAGGGTGTTACCCAAGCGGGTGTGCCACAGGAGGGCACCCGCGTGGGACCACAGGCGAGGCCGGAGTATTTGGCGCCGATGCGGGACCGGTACGTGGGGGCCTCGCGGACGGAGAAGGGGCGCGTGCTCACAGAGGCGGTGACGGTGACGGGCTACCATCGGAAGGCGATCATTCGGGCCTGGCGGCGGCCAGCCGTGCGGCCCCCGCGGGGCCCGCGTCGGGGCCGACCCACGCGCTATGACGCCGCGGGGGTGCGGGCACTCCGGGCGGTCTGGGTCGCGGCGGGCGATCCGTGGGCCCGCCGCCTGAAGGCCCTGCTGCCGACGTGGCTGCCGTGGGCCCGCCGCCGCCTCGCGGTGTCGCCCGCCACCGAAGCGAAGGTGCGCACCATCAGCCCGCGCCAGATCGATCGCCTGCTGGCGCCCGACCAGCGCACGATCCGCTGACGGCTGTATGGGCGCACCAAACCCGGCCCGCTGTTGAAGCACCACATTCTGGGCAAGACCGATCACTGGGACGTCACCGAGCCCGGCTTCACCGAGGTGGACCTGGTGAGTCACTCGGGCGACCGCGCCGATGGGGACTTCCTCCATACGCTGAATCTCACCGACATTCAGACCACCTGGGTCGAACACGGCGCCGTCATGGGGAAAAGTCAGGTCCGGGTCCAGGAACGGCTCGACCACTTGCGCGCGGCCTTGCCCTTCGCGCTCCGGGGGATCGACTCCGACAACGGCTCGGAGTTCATCAACGCGCATCTGCACCGGTACTGCCGGGCGCAGCAGATTCAATTCACGCGGGGGCGGCCGTACAAGAAGAACGACAACGCGCATATCGAACAAAAGAACTGGACCCACGTCCGGAAGCTGATGGGCTATGTGCGGTATGACTCGGCGGCGGCCCTCGCAGCGATGAACGATGTGTAGGCCGACCTGCGGCTGTTGCAGAATCTCTTTCTGCCGTCGGTGCAACTCCAGCGCAAAGAACGCATCGGCGCCCGCCGGCG
Source organism: Vicinamibacterales bacterium (assembly GCA_965229885.1). Lineage (GTDB taxonomy): Bacteria > Acidobacteriota > Vicinamibacteria > Vicinamibacterales > CAVVIG01 > DATLLJ01. The sequence goes on along the minus strand of CBDDJX010000003.1, from coordinate 1,115,158 downwards.
CCGGTACTACGACGCGCCGCAGACCCCGTTGGAGCGCGTCCAGGCCTGCCCGCAGGCCCACGCCGCGAAGGTGGTGGCGCTCGTGCGCCAGCGGGACCGGCTCGATCCGTTCGCGCTCGCGGCGCGCATTGACCGCAAGCTCGCGCGGGTCTATGCCCTCGCGAATCATCGGCGCGGGCTGGTGCCCTCGACGGCGGGGGCCGCGGAGACACACGCAAAGACCGCGCGGGTCTCCGCGGCCCTGTCGCTCAAAGACCTCTTCCCGTCGGTAACACCAAATATGGCGCGACGACGCGCCGCCCGGTAACACTTATCTTATGGCTCGACACGTAGGCTCCCCAGCCCCGAAGTGTGCGAAAATCGTCACACCACGATGTATTCAACTGCTCTCTTCCTCCATTCCTGGCTTCGGTGGCTGGCGCTCATCGCCGGCGTCGGCGCCACGTTCGCGGCGCTCGGCAAAGGCGACGGCGCGGCACATCGTTTACAGCGCTGGGGCCTGATCTTCATGATCGCGCTCGACGTGCAGATCCTGCTCGGGCTGCTGCTCTACGGCGTGCTCAGTCCCTATACCGCGGCGGCGATGAGAGACTTCGGCGCCGCGATGCGCGATCCGACGCTCCGCTTCTGGGCGGTCGAGCACCTCACGATGATGCTCTCGGCTGCGATTCTCGTGCACGTCGGACGCGTGCTCGCGCGGAAGACCGCGGACGCGGGCAGGAAGCAGACACGGCTCCTCATCTGTTTCGGGCTCGCCCTGCTACTGCTCCTCATGGGCATGCCTTGGCCTGGGATGGCCACCGGCCGGCCACTCTTCCGCATGTTATGATTTTCAGTTCCTGATCCTGCCGTCCGTCCCCATCGTCCAGAGGCCCAGGACGTGGCCCTTTCAAGGCCAAAACGCGGGTTCGAATCCCGCTGGGGACGCCACACTGCGCTCCATCAACATCCAGACCTATCCACTAGAACGTTATCTGTAAAGCCAACCGATACGAGCGAGGAATCGCGGCGTGGAAGTGCACGTCCGAGATTGGCTCTAACTCGTCGCGCAGGCGCGACTCGAAGTAGTAGTCAATGTCGGACGCCTCCGCATCTAAGATGTTGAACCCTTCAAGAATCAACCGGAACCGTTCGGAGAACTTGTGCCCGATCTCGGTGTTAAGAAACGTCGTCGACTCGGACTTGATACTGTTGTCTTCGAGTAACGCGCGTGGTCCGAAGTGTCGTAGACGGATGCTGCCGAACGGTCCGGCGATGACACCCGCTGGCGGGTTCACCGTAACACCTCCAGCAACGACACGGTTCAGGGCCCCAGGCACGAAGCGTCCGCCGACAGGGACATCGATAAACCTCGCCCGGGAGAACGAGACGTCCAGGTCTAAAGTTGTCCACGAGTTTGGGTAGAAGTAGTTACTGACCTCGAAGCCGAATCGCCGGGTGCCTGGCCCGTCCACGGTTCTACCCGAGTCACCGACATAGATGAGCTCCGAATCAAAGTCGAGATACCAGGCAGTCGCCGTCGCCTGCAGCCGAGGCACCGCTACCGTCCGGACACCGAACTCCACCCCGTGGGACCGAGCGAACGCCGGCGAAGGACTGACCTCCTCGCTCGTGAAGGGATCGGCAGTCAACATGATGCCCAGAGCCGAGTTGGAGTGGAACCCAAGCCCCCAGTTCGCATACAACTCGGTTCCACTCCACGGACCAAACGCCGCCGATACCTTGGGGCTCATGATGCCGGAAGTCTTGGTTCCTGAATTAAGTGGGTTGTCGGCCATCACGTCCCAGTGATAGACGTCTCCGCGTAATCCGAATGTGACCCGCGTAACGCGGCTCCATTCGATCTCGGTCTGTCCGAAGAAGCCAACGGAGAATTGGTCGACCTCATCGGCACGCCCTGTCGAGAGCCGCTCGGTCGCCCGAGTGAGATACAGCCCCAGCGGCCCCCCAACTGAATCGTGCCGAAAATCCACACCGAACGCACTCTCAGACGGTTTGCCGCCCACACGCGCCATCCGCCAGTGGGTCAGCTTGCCGCCGGTCGTCCAACGCTCCTCAAACTGTTCGAACTGATCGCCGTTGACCGGATCGTTCAGGAAATACGTAAAGTTGTGAAACAACTGAACACCGTACCGCTGCGTATACCCGAGCACGCGTGTCGAATTATTGATGCTAGACTGCTGCCAGTCGAGCGACCCGACATACCGGTAGGTCTCACCACCATCCGTCTCTTCGATAAATCCGAAACGATCAATTAAGCCGCTCTCGACAGCGCGCCGGGGGATCTGATCGGTCGAATGCCAGTGGTTCGCGTAGCCCATGACCGTCACTGACAATCCGTTACGCGCATCACCCTGACTGTACCGGAGAACACCATTATATTTATCCAACCCGTTCGGACTCTCCCAGGGACCTTCATCTTTTTCATACTCGACCGCCGCCAGCAGGTGGCCCGACCCAACGCGCGGGGACGCCGCCCCCAGAAAACGGAGAAACCCATAAGACCCGCTGCTGAATTTAACGATTGGCCGGTTCAGGACATTGGAATAATTAATGTTCGCGGAACCAGCCGATGAGAAATCCCCGTTCTCCGCGTAATACGGACCCTTTCGAAACTGCACACCACTGACCAATTCCGGAATGAGAAAGTTAGAGTCTGCGTAGCCCTGTGAGTGCGCGTGGCTGGGCATATTGACCGGAACCCCCGCAACCGTTTGGCTGAAGTCGAAGCCATGGTCCAGGTTAAAGCCGCGGAGATAGTACTGGTTGGCCTTACCCTCGCCGCTGTGCTGACTGATGACCATCCCCGGCACGGTCTCCAGAATCTCCGTCGCTCTGTTGATCGGCCTCACCGCCAGCTGCGCCGCGGTGATCGCGCCTTCGCTGCCCGCATTGGCGATACCGACCAAAGTCTCCCTGGGATTCTCAAGGTCGGCCAGGTTTTTAAACGTTCGAGACGCCGTGACCGTGATGTCTGCACTCGTGGCCACAATCATGACAACGTCATCCGTCACGCCGGCGCCTACCATCACGACGATGTCTCGCCTAACGGCGCTGAAGTTGATAAGGCGGAACATTAATTCGCCCGGACCTGTCGGTACATTCACGAAGCGATACGTTCCCACAACGTCTGTGAAGGCCTCGACCGGCATCTGTGTAGCGGCTGGCACGAACTGGACGGACACACCAGGAATCACAGCGCCAGACTGATCGAGAACTCGACCAGTCACCGTACCGCTCCCCTGCGCAAGACCAGTGGTGGAAATCGCCAACAACGAAAGCACGATGATAATTCGCGCCAATAAATTCTTCAGTTTCGCAAACTTCTTCCACACATATATTCCATCCACAGGTATATAACTCTGTCTAAATAATTAGACAGAGTCTTTGGCCTAAAATCAACTCTTCGCCATCTCCAATATCACCCCACCTCCCCCCTTGATTTCGACAGATTGATGTGCGTGCGGATGCGTAATGTCTCATGCGGAGGACGAGCGGTAAAAACACTCCACCGCTTCATTGTAATACTCCGGCACGCCTAGGCCCTCCCGCTCTTCTATCTTATCGGTGACGCCGGGCACGACGAACCTTTATTCTGGATCGTGATGGCACCCGCGTTAGCCTGGACTTTACTCTGGTTGCCGTGGATGGCTATTGGTTTCTCCGTGGATTGGTTGATTGACTGCTGTTGTATTAGTGAAACCAAAAACGGCGGGTGTGTTCGGCGGTCATCTATATATAGATAATAGGATCGCTCGCGGTTTTCGGATCTGATCAAAACGCGCCAGAGAAAAAGGCCGACCGGGGCGCTGAAACCCCCGTCGAAGCCAGGGACATCCGAGGGCAGCCAGAAGGTTTGGGGGTAACTTTGGGGGCAACCTTCTAGAACTTGAAAACTAAGTCATTCACTAGGTATAACTTATGGCGCCACTTCGACTCCCGTTGGGGACGCCATACCAAGGGGAAGCACTCGCGAAAATAACGCTGTGAGTGTCCCCTCGCCGTTTATGATCCAGCGCCTCACCGATAACCGATCCGCTATCGGTTTGAATGTCACCCGACCCTTGAGCAACGTCGTCACGATCGGCCGCGCGTTGGCCGTGTCGGTCGCCAACACGCGCCGCCAGCTCTGAGCCAGGGTCAATAGCTCATCGCGCACCCGAGCCGTCTCTGACGCCTTCGGGGGCCGTTGTGCGCGCAGCGCGTCACGCTCAGCCTCGAGGGATTGCTGTCGCGTGTCGCGTACCTTGAGCGCCTCCAGGAGCCCGCCGAGCTCGCCTCCCGTCGCGATCGCGGCGACGAGCCGGTCACGCTCGCGCGTCACCGTCGCGATTTCGGCGTCGAGCCGAGCGAGGCGATCGGTCGGGCCGTCCCCCTGCAATAACCGGAGCGCCTCGTTCACGGCGTCCTTGAGCAGCGTCGAATCGAGCACGTCGTCGAGCAGGGCCTCGAGCACGATATCGTCGGCCTCTAGCATCGGCACGTCGGCGCTGTTCGTGCAGGCCTTCCGGCCGCGTTCGTGGTACCAGGCGCAGCCATAGAAGGCCTTGCTGCCGGTCCCGTGGCTCCTCGTCCGTACCTTCAGCGGTCCCCCGCAGTACCCACAGAGCGCGAGGTTGGTCAGCAGGTACTTCGACGGGCTACCCAACGCTGGCCGTCCGGCTTGCGGCCCGCTGGCGCGGAAATAGATGCGCCGAGCCGCGGCCCAGGCCTCGTCCGTGACGATGCGCAGATCGGGCGCCAGCCGCCGAATCCGCCGGCCTCCGCGCGGGCCGTCTGGTGCGTCCGGCCCCATTTATCGCGCTTCTGCGTCTGACTCCACACGATCTCGCCGCGGTAGAGCGGCCGGTACAACACGGCCCGCACCGACGTCGGCGCCCAGGTCTGTGAGCGCCCCTGCTGTGCCCGCGGCGACCGCGCGCCCTGGTCGTTCAGTCGTTTCGCGATGCCCTTCACGCCGTAGCCCTCGGCGCTCAGCCGAAAGATGGTCCGGACGATCTCGGCTTCAATCGGCTCGATCTCACGCGCCACGTGTGAGCGCCGGCCATCGGCGCCGACGATCTCGACGTTCCGATACCCGAAACAGCCGCCGCCCGTCACGTGTCCGGCCTTCGCCTTCCGCAGCATCGCGTCATATGTCCGCTGGCGGGCCTTCTCACGCTCCAGCTCGTCGGCGAACGTGGCCAGCGACAGCATGACCTTCTCGATCGGGCTGTCGAGCGTGCGCTCCCGGTCCTCCAGATAGAGAAAGACGCGGACACCAGCCTGCACCAACTGCTTGAGCGCGTAGCTCACTTCGATACTTTCGCGCCCGAGTCGCGATTCTTCGGACATGACGAGCACCTGAAAGGGCGCCCGCGGTTTCAACGCGTTCATCAGCCGTAGGAAACCCGGCCGGTTCGTGAACTCGGCGCCGGAGATCCCGTCGTCGACGTAGACGTGCTCGTCGGCGACCGTCCAGCTCTTTTCGCGGCATACGCGTGGGCGTGTTCGACCTGCCGAGCGACGGACTTCTGATCGTCGGCGACGCCGGTTTGCTCGGTGCTCTTGCGAGCGTAGATGGCGGCAATCATCGTCGCGCCCTCCTTGGACGTGCGGTCAACACCTTCCAATTTGTCTCAGTAGACTGTGCGAATCGAAGCAAGAGAGCTAGTGAAGTATAGGCTTCGTTATCTCCAATTCTGGACGGGTGAGCTTGATCCGGTTTCGTGGACACAATCCGAAAGGTGGATACGATGTCCAGAAGGGGATCACGCAGAGCGGGACGACGCGCGTGACGACAGTTCACGGAGGAGTTCATGGCCGGCGCGGTCCGGCTCGTGTTGGATGAGGGCAAGACGAATCGGTGCCGGCTCGCGCGACCTGGATCTGACGCCGTCATCGCTGGCGCATTGGGTCCGACACGCCCAAGCCGATCGGACGAAAGGCAAGACCGGCCTGACGCCGGCGGAGCGGGAGGAGCTGGCACGGCTCCGCAAAGCGAATCGGATCCTCGCCGAGGAGCGCGACATCCTGAAACAAGCGGCGGCCTTCTTCGCGAAGCAGAGCCGATGAGGTGTACCTTCATCGCGGCGAAGAAGGCCGAGCATACGGTGAGCATTCTCTGTCGATGTCTGCGCGTGACGCGCAGCGGCTTCTACGCCTGGCAGCGTCGTCCGGAATCGACGCACACCCGTGATGATCGTCGGCTGACCGTGCTGGTGCGGGCCTCGTTCGAGGAGAGTACGCAGCGGTACGGCAGCCCGCGCATTCACGAGGATCTGATCGAGCAGGCCGAGCACGTCAGCCGCAAACGGGTCGTGCGATTGATGCAGGAAGACGGCCTACAGGCGCGGCGCCGGAAGCGCTACAAGCTGACAACCATGAGTGATCACGCCCAACCGGTCGCGGCGAATCTACTGGACCGCCAGTGCGAGGCGGACGCGCCGAATCAGCGGTGGGTCGGCGACACGACCGAGTTCGTCATCGGCAGCAGCGGCAAGCTCTACCTCGCGGCGATCCTAGATCTGTTCTCGCGGTGCATCGTGGGCTGGGCCGTCAGCGCCGTGAACGACCGCCATGTGACGATCACCGCCCTGGAGGCGGCGCTCACGCGCCGGTGCCCCGAGATCGGCCTGCTCCAGCACTCCGACCAGGGCTCGACATACGCGAGCGAGGATGATCAGGACGTCCTCGAGGCGCGCGGCATCGTGTGCAGCATGAGCCGGCGGGGCAACTGCCACGATAACGCGGTGATGGAAAGCTGCTTCTCGACGATCAAAGCGGAACTCGCCGATCGCTTCGACAGCTGCAGCGAGGCCAAGCGGGAGTTGTTCGCTTACATCGAGGTGTTCTCTAACCAACGTCGCCGGCACTCGACGATCGGCCAGATCAGTCCGGCGGCGTACGAGCGGCGCGCGCGGGCAGAGGGCAGGGACGCCATGGCAAACCGCACAGGACGCGGTTTCCCACAGCGCCCACACCCGTCGCTCTTGTCTGGAAATGAGGAACGAAGATGAGCGGCCGGGGACATGAGTGACAGATCAGTCCGGGGACATGGGTAACACTTGGTGGGTGTTACCACGCCGTGTGAGAGCGGAGGAGCGCGCGTTCTTGGCGGGCTCCGTAGTCGTCCCGGCCGGTCCTCTCCTGACGGTGCGGCCTTTGTGATCTTCAATGCGGAGAATGCGTTCGTTCATCAGCGGCCGATCAGGCCGCCGCCGCGACCCCGTCCGGCGGCGTACGAGCGGCGCGCGCGGGCAGAGGGCAGGGACGCCATGGCAAACCGCACAGGACGCGGTTTCCCACAGCGCCCACACCCGTCGCTCTTGTCTGGAAATGAGGAACGAAGAGCCACTCAAACAGCGTAGTGAACCTGTCCACCAGATCGGATCAAGCTCAGCGTGCCACAAGATGACGCGCAAGCCGCGTATTGGTATCGCAAGGGGGCTGAACAGGACGACGCTGCTGGTCATTACAGTCTGGGCTTGGCGTACGCTAACGGTCGGGGCGTCCCGCAAGACGATGAGCTAGCCGCACACTGGTATCGCAAAGCCGCTGAGCAGGAAGTGGCATTGGCTCAGTTCAATCTGGGCGTGGCGTACGCCACCGGTCACAGCGTGCCGCAAGATGATGAAGTGGAAGCGCATAAGTGGATGAATCTCGCCGCTGCGCGTGCGTCAGGTGGTGAACAAGAGCGATTCGCTGACGAACGGGACGCCATTGCCGCAAAGATGACAACCGCCGAAATCGCTGAAGCCCAACAGCGAGCGAAAGATTGGACGGATGCTAGGTTGGCGGAACGTCTCGGTGGTGTCCGCCCAGTGAGTCGCTCTCGGAAGCCGTGAACTACGTCCGGCGACGCGGGCGCTTGTTGCTACGCCAGTGCTACCCAAGGGAGAGGAAGTTGGTGGACCAGACCGGGATCGAACCGGTGACCTCATGAATGCCATTCACGGGCCTAGAAGTTACGGCTGCCGAGTCGGACGCGGAGTGCGCGAAGCGCATCGCGGCGAGCCAATGCTCGAACTTCGGCGTCCCCACCGCCGCGGCGGAGCGGGCGCGGAGTTGGAACCCGGCCAGCCTGATCGGGTGCTGTTTAAAGAGGCTCCCGTTCCCGGCGACGGGAACGGGAACGGGAGGGGTCCGCACCAGACTGCCGGGCATCAGTGCATCGAGCCGATTAGCTGATTGGGAGTGGCTGGTCCAGCCCACCAGACGCGAATCTATTAGGATCAACTCCGGCCCTCGCCGAGTTCGCTGCGGCATTCCGGGCCCAGCTCTTGTCCCAGGCGTCCATGGGTGTCGTTGCTAACCGAGGGAGGTCAGGTCTTGTCAGGTTTACGGATCACTGTCCATGGGGTCGTCTCGCGTCCCGCCCGCGCCTTGGCTAGGTTCATCAACCTGGCGATCTAAACCCTTGTCCCAGAGCCGCTGTTGATCCTGCCGGGTAATATCGGCGCGCACTATCTCGCGCAGTTGCTCGAGGATGCTTGGCGAGACGACTTCCGAGCGCGCCACACGAAGGAGGTAATCGCGCATCGAGCCGCGCATCGAGTTGGCACTCTCGATGAAGTCCATCTGATGTTCGCGCATCAGGCGCGCGAGCTCCACCTGCTCACGAGAGTATTGCCCGTGCCGCGTGTTGGCCTGCCGCATACGTGCGAGCCCTTCCACGGTTCGCGGACCGGTGCTCAAGCCGCCGTGCAACCGACACCGACGCCGGCCACGCATCTCAGTACCAGCCGAGCCGGAATCCCCAGCGCCCGATGTTGAAGGCAGGGGCCAGGCCCCAGTAGTAGATGAAGAACGTGCCTCCGGCGACGAGGGCCACGGCCGTGGTGAGCGCCACCTGCTGCGGCCGCGTCGTGACCCACCGTGTCAGCCACCCCCCGAATCCGTACACCAGGACCAGGAGTAGCACGACCATCACCGCGATCTGGCCCAGGCCCTGGACCATCATCACGACGGCGCCGTAGAGGGGGTTGTGCGCCGTCGCGGCGTAGACGAGAAAGTCGCGCATCACCGGGAACGGCCGGCCGATCGCAAACATGCCGACCAGCAGGCCAAGGAGACCGGCTTTCGTTGTCGGCTGCGAGAAAAAGGCTCGCGCTTCGGGCGAGACGCGGCGCCGGAGCGAGTCGAGGAAGCCGAACTCGAACGCGCCCCACAGCAGCATGAGCAGGCCGATGACCGAGAAGATCACTCTGGCCTGTGCCGAGCGAACTGCCGGCGAGTTGAACGCCTCGATCCCGTGAGGCCCCAGAAAACCGATGAAGGCACCATACAGCGAGCCCACGACCATGACGGCCGCTGTGAATGCGCCGAGGGAGGTGAGTGCGGGACGGCGCGACCTGGCGGTTCCGGCCGTGGCGAGGCCCGGCAGCATCGCAAACACCACGCAGTTGCAGGCCGTGAAGGTGGCCGCCAGTCCGGCGATTGCCGCGAACAGGAAGCCGAAGCCGAAGCCGTATTGCGCGAACGTGCCGCTCAGCACACCTGAGTCGCCGATCGTGGAGGCGGTCACGACGTTCCGGCCGAATCCGTCGGCGAGCCTGGCGTTCCAGAAGCCGGCGACGACCAGGCCGCCGGCCATGCCCAGGGCCATGATGGTCACGCGCCGGGACAGGCCATAGGATCCCCGAAGACCGCAGGACGACGACCGCGCAGGCAGCTCGCTCGGCGAACAGCTCGAGAGGGTGCCGGATTCAGACATTGGTGTGATCCTCACAGACCAGTTCGGACGCCACTCTGGGGCCAACCCCCACCCAGACCATCATGCCAGAAAACAGAGAGCATGAGCGACAATAGCGCTAATCAGCGGCGTAGTGTTCAATCACTCGATCGAGATCTCGGAAGTGCCGGCCGTCGAAGGTTCGCCGACGGCGCCGAAGAAAGTTGACAAAAGTAGAGGTTTCTCGCGTTTTCGGGGATGAACCCCATGTGCTACGGTCATCAACCCTGAAACCATCGTGGTCGTTAAGGACGTCAGCGCCGGCCAACCTCAAATCGCGCCAGAAGCAGGGCCTGGGTGCGGAGCGCCGGCTCGTTCGCCGCCGCGAGCGCGGCCTCAATGGCTGCCGTCACGTCGGGCCGGCGTCGCAGGCGCGAGGCGTTCACTTCTGCCGCATGACCGCGCGCCCGATAGCCCGCCCGGCGATTTGTCGTTAGTGTGGGCTTTGTCCCGTCGACGGGATGACGCCCTTACTGCATTCTCCGTTACCGTCACCGGTAGCGCGCACCGCCGGGTTCCGGAATACCTCTCGAGACCGTGACTCCGATAAGCCTCTTCCAGGTTTCTCGCGCCGTCCCGTCGACGGGATGCGGTCATCCCGCCGACGGGATTAACACGAGGACCGTCGCCGCGGTCGGGAATGGGCGGATGTTTGCGAGCGGCGGGCGGGACATGCCCGCGCGGCTCGGGATCGTGCCGAGCCCATACTCGACAGGCGGGATAGTTGGATCACGCCCGGCGCCGCGACCTTTTGTCGGTGCCCACGGCGCGTTCCTGGAGACCACGCGCCCGAAGCACTTGTTGCGCCAATCGGAACCGACTCCTCGCAACGGTGAGCATCGTGCTTGCACACGCTGCCGATTGCCCGCGCCGCGATCACCGAAGTCTTGGCCGCGCATTTTCAGTGCCCACGTGCCAGGTTTAATCCCACCGACTTTCAGTCGAGATCGAGTCCATCGGCTTTAGCTGATAGTCGTTCAATCACACTGCCGCGTTACTTGGAAACCATGCTGAAATTCAGGGAAAGTCAGCTACGGACTTAACAAAGTAGTACTAGTCGGATTTCCTTTTCCGGCCGTCGGAACTCGAGGGCATCCTACATCCGCTGGCCGCAATTGAGGCGAATCTTTTACGGCTTCTTGTTTTCTAACGGCCGCGCACCTGTCGCGTAGCGGTGAGGTGGCGCTGCGCCATCGCGAGCTCCGGCTGCAGCCTCAGCGCCTCCTCGAACTGCTCGATGGCTTCATCGAGCCTGCCCTCTGACGCGAGGTTGACGCCCAAATCGGTGCGCACAATTGCCGCGCTGCTAAGGATCGTGTTGAGATATGAACTCTCCTTGATCATCTGTCGCGTCGCTGGATCGGCGAAATTCGCGGTCATTCCCTCGAGCGACACCAGGTAGGCGCGGGCAAGCACCGCGAGGTAGGTATCGAGCCCGTCCACCAGAGCTACGGGTTTGCCGGAGACAAAGCATCGCGGACACCACTCTGCGATCCGGCTCAGGTTGACGATCGATGGAGGCACACCGGTGGAATCCAGGTTGAGCAACGATTTGACACTGTATTCCTGCAGTGGGTGGTCGTCGCTCACCGGAATGGAGCTTCGGCTCGCCTCGGCGAGCGTCCGCGCCGATCCCAGGAACGTCCCGACAATTTCACGCACGCTGCCGAGGTCCAGATGCTGGAGGTCCGCTTGCACGGCAGGAGCTCTCGAGAGGGCGGCGGCTACACGCGCGGGGTCGATTTCGATGTGCGAATCGTTCGCGCCGACGAGCTGCAGGTTGGGCTGAGCGCCCGAGAGCAACACGGCATGCGGGAAGATCTCGACGAACGCGCGAATCATCGCCAGCGCCGTCGACGGCGGCACTTGGTAGGCGGGAAGCCACTGGCTGATGTAGCCGGCTGGTTTGAGGCGCGACCGGGCGAGGACATAAAACTCTCTAGAATACAGGCCGCCCACTCCGGCGTGGGCAACCGGCGGCGGCTCCAACGTAATCAGGTCGTACGACTCCTCGGGCTGCATTTGCAGATGTTGCCGTCCGTCGTTGATGTACACGGCCACTCGCGGATCCCTCAGCACATCCCGATTGGCGTCCTTGAAATAGCTTGAATGGGCAAGGACGTGGCTGGAAAGATCCGCGACCTCGACACGGCGGATTGAAGGATGGAGCGTGGCGGCGTGCGTCGTATTGCCCACGCCGAAGCCTATGACCAGAACATCGCGGGGGTTATCGAGACAAAGGAGCGGAATGTGGGCGAGGGCTCGCATGTAGCGTTGGTCGTTCCGTCCGGTTGAGGACATGGGATGCCCGTTCGTGAGCAACCGCCTCCGCCCGTCCGCGTCGTCGGTCACCGCAATCACCTCGGCGACTCCCTCGCTCAGGGTCACCAGCCGCTCGTTCGCTGTCGGAGGCGAGAGCGCTCTGGCGATAACGTAATTGGAGGGCAAGAGCAGCCACAGCCAGACTGCCACGCCCCCAACCAGCGCCGAGCCGATCGATGTCGCCATGGGCGCGCGCCGGTCCGCGCACGTTGCGAGGTAGAGTGGCGCGATAGCGAGCCATGCGGTGACGGCAAGAATCGTGGCGGCGCCCTGGATCCCCATCATGGGAAGAAGGACGAAGCCAGCGACGAGAGCGCCGCACACCGCGCCAACGGTGTTGGAGAGGTAGAGCAGGCCCGCGCGGCGGCCGACGGACTGTTCGGCGCGCTGGATCATCGCATTGGCGAGCGGAAAGACGAGGCCCATCAACAGGGCCGGCACTCCGACCTCAAGGAGGATCGGCCGTGCATTGAACCACAGCTCCACGACACTTCGCGCCACGACGGATTTGTCGCCGAGCGTGCGTTCGACCGCCTGGGCAGTGACCGTGAGGTCTCTTACATCGGCGCCGACCAGCCCAAGCAATATTGAAGCAACGAAGAGTCCTTGCGCAGCGATCAGCCACTGGCCGGGTCGCTCCGTACGGCGGTGCAGAAAACCGCCGACGAGAGAACCCGCGGCAATGCCGATCAGGATGACGGTGAAGAGCAGGGAGTACACCGCACGGAATGCTCCCAGCAAGAGTGTGAAATGGCGGAACCAGACGATCTCCATTCCCATCGCCGCGAAGCCGGACAACCCCAGCGCGAAGCCGGTCCAGGTAAGCGCTGAGACGGCCGGGGTCGGCGCGGCCGCCGATCGGACGTTTGAGCTCCTTGCGGGGACAGGCTTGACAGTGATCGCCACGGGCGTGACTCGTGCTCCTGACGCGAGAAGCAGCGCGCCAGCCGCCGCAACGAAGTTGAAGAACACCGCGACAGCTTGCGCGGCCTGGAGACCGGCCACCGGCACGAGCCAAGAATCGGTCAGAAAGCAGCCCAATGCGGCGCCCGCCGTGTTGACGCCATAGAGCAGCGCGATCCGCCATCCCCCGATCTCGAGGTCGCTTCGAACGAGATACCGGATGACAAGAGTCAGCGTGCCTCCCATCAGCATCGTGATCGGCGCGAGCAGGAGAATGGCAAGCCCTCCGCGGGCCAGATAGGACGTCGTTGAGAGCACGTACCAACCGTCCGCGTCGCGCGAGTAGGAGGAGACCAACGCCGAGAGTTGACCCAGATGCGGCAGGAGCGCGAAGACGCCAAGCCCCGTCAGTCCGATGAGCAGCTCGACATATCCGTACGTGCGGACCAGGGACTCCGGTTGGCCAACATAGCGGCGGTCCGCCCACGCGCCGACGACGTAACTGCCGATCCCCAACCCCAGCATGAAGATCGCGACCACCATCGACGCCGAGTAGATCGTGTTCCCAAACACGTTTCCAAACACGCGGACCCATACGACTTGGTAGATCAATCCGCTGAGGCCGGAACAAAAAAACAGCAGGTAGAGCATGCTGCCCATCCAGCCGTAGGATAACACCTGCTATGGCGCTCGCAAGGAAGTCGCGGCCGGCGTCGCGTCGACTGCCGGATGTGCGTGTCTCGGACCAAGCAAGGACACCATGACCGGTACGATTATCAAGCGCGTCCGCTCATCAAGCAACGGCGCCATGACGACGAACTTTCCAACAACGGTGGCTTCCACGTCCGTATTGCGCTTCACCGTACACGTCACTAGTACGTCCCCCTGTACACTGGCAAGTTAATTCGCGTCTGACGCGTTAGGCAACGCGGAGTGTCTCATTCATTATCTAAGTTGATCCGCGGATTAGCAGACGGCGCCTGGCATGAATCGAAGACGGTGTGTGCTTTTTGCGCCTGCTCGCGACCTAGCTTCATCTGTCCGCGCCAGGCGCTGTTCCAGGGTCGACCGAGACAGGATGCCTTGACTTTTCCAGGATCGTGCCGGCGCGTACTGACATAATATCCAAGCTTCAAGAAGGGAGGCATCTGATATGCGTAATCAGTTCGGAGGCACGATCATGAGTACCGTCGTGGCCGCCGCGGTAGCCGCTGTTGCTATGACGGCAACTTTCAGGATCGCTGAACAACCTTTGGCTGGCCAAACGCGAGAGTATCGCGCCCCGCGAACGCCTGATGGCAAGCCCAATCTGAGCGGCGTCTGGCAGGCCCTCAATACCGCGAATTGGGACCTATTGGATCACGCCGCTCGACCGAGTCCGGTTGTCGCGATGGGCGCACGTGGCGCCATCCCAGCCGGCCTCGGGGTGGTAGAAGGAGGCGAGATCCCATACCGGCCAGAAGCGGCTGCCAAGAAGAGTGAAAATCTCAAGACCTGGCTAACCCGCGACCCTACGGTCAAGTGCTACCTGCCGGGCGTGCCGCGCGCCACCTACATGCCATTCCCGTTTCAAATTGTCCAGGGGCCGGACCAGATCCTGATTGCCTACGAATTTGCCAACGCCAGCCGCGTGGTGTTCATGAACAGAGGGCAGGAAAGCGCCTTGGACACCGACACCTGGATGGGGTGGTCAAAAGGCGTGTGGGAGGGCGAGACCTTGGTCGTCGATGTGACGAGCTTCAACGATCAGACGTGGTTCGACAGCGCTGGTAACTTCCACAGCGACGCCTTACACGTCGTTGAACGGTACACGGCCACTGGCCCCGATCATCTGATGTATGAAGCAACCATCGAAGATCCGCTCGTCTTCACTCGTCCATGGAAGATTCGCATGCCTCTTTATCGCCGCATTGAACAGAACGCGCAGCTGCTTGAGTTCAATTGCGTGGAGTTCGCGGAAGAGCTGATGTACGGTCACCTACGGAAGAAGACGGGACAGTGATTTCGTTAGGTCAGCCATGAGGCCCCAGGTTCCACCTGTTTCTCGTCGCGCGCCCACGCGGGTCGATTACACCCGTGCGCGGATAGACCGATTCCAGGGGCGCTCCATGGTGATGTCGTCCCTCGGGATCGCGGCGACCGAGCACCCGTTGGCATCGCAGGCGGCGGTCATGACGCTCGCCGCCGGCGGTCATGCGGTCGACGCCGCGATTGCCGCGAATGCCATGATGGGCGTCGTCGCGCCGATGATGAACGGCGTCGGTGGCGATCTGTTCGCGATGGTGTTCGACGCGACAACGGGTCGGCTGCACGGCCTGAACGCGAGCGGCTGGGCGCCGGCACACGTCACGATCGGGAGCTCACGGCTCTCGAATGGGCGAGTAGCGAGGCCACCCTCCGGGCGCATCCCTCTGCAACCCGTACGTATCTTCCGAGCGGCCGAGCTCCGCGAGTGGGTGAGGTCTTCAGGAATCCCGATCTAGCGGGGACCTATCAACGAATCGCGGAGGATGGACCGGCAAGCGTCTACCGGGGACAGATCGCGGAACGGATCGTGGCCTGGGCCCGCCAGCACGGAGGACACCTCGATGCCCAGGATCTTGCCGCGTTCATGATGCTCAACATCCTCGAGAACTTTCCGCTCGCGAGGTATGGCCATAATTCCATCGACGCGCTCCACGTGATGATCGAGACAAAGAAGCTTGCCTACGCCGATCTCGACCGTCACGTCGGCGACCCCAGATGGACGAGCATCCCGGCCCTGGTGAGCTGACCGTATGCAAAACCGCTGGATTCAACTGCTCCTCGGCGTCACCTGCATGATGATGATTTCGAGCCCCCAGTACGTGTGGGCCCTATTCACGCGGCCGTTCACCGATGCGCTCGGCGTGTCGCTGGCGCAGGCGCAGGTGACGTTTTCGATCCTGATCGTGGTGCAGACCTTTCTCGCTCCGTCCCAGGGGTACTTGGTCGACCGCTTCGGACCGCGAGTCCTGTTGTCGTTGGGTGCCGTCCTGACCGGCCTGAGCTGGGTGTTCGCCGCCTCCGCGAACTCGTTGCCCGGGCTGTACCTGAGCTACGGCCTGCTCGGCGGGCTTGGCACCGGCATCGTCTACATCGGCGTCGTCGGGCACATGGTGCAATGGTTTCCCGACAAGCGGGGCTTAGCCACCGGGTTGGTGGCGGCCGGATACGGCTTCGGAGCCGTGCTGACGACGTTTCCGATCGCCCGCATGATGGAGACGACGAGCTACCAGCACGTGTTGCTGGAGTTCGGGATGATCTTCGGTGTCGCTGGGCTGATTGCCGCACAAGGCCTCCAACGCCCTGACTCCGCCTGGGTGGCGTTGCAGCGTGAGCGCCCCCGCCGCCCGTCTCAGCCGGAGAGTTCCCGGAGCTTCACGCCGCAGGAGATGCTGCGGACGCCGATCTTCTGGCTGATGTTCCTCATGATGACGATGATGTCAACCAGCGGCCTCATGGTCATTTCGCAGAAGGGCGCGTTCACGCAGGATTTTGGTCTGGTCGAAGCCTTCGTGTTCGGGTTGCCGCTACTGCCGCTCACGCTGTCTATCGACCGAGTCACCAATGGCCTGACCCGGCCCTTCTTCGGATGGGTCTCCGACCGCATTGGTCGGGAGAAGACCATGTTCATCGCCTTCGGCCTTGAAGGTGTGGCCACAATCATTTGGCTGCTTTTTCGCAACAATCCCGTGGTCTTCGTGGTGATGTCGGGCGTCGTCTTCTTCGGCTGGGGCGAGATTTTCTCGCTGTTCCCGTCGACGTTGACAGACACGTACGGGACGCGCTACGCCACGACAAATTACGGGTTCCTCTACATGGCGCAGGGAGTGGGCTCGGTCCTGGGGGGGCCGGTTGCGGCGCTTCTTCACGAAGCCACCGGATCGTGGATCCCGGTGTTTACGGTCATCATCGGGATGGATTTCGCGACAGCGCTGCTCGCGTGGTTCGTTCTCAAGCCCATTCGGGGCCGCTGGCTGGACCCCACAAGCCGACTGCAATTGGGGTAGCTCCGTGTGTCCTGCGGGAGTGTTCCAGAACGCGACGGTTCCCTTCACGCTTGGCGTCGCGGTGCTCAACGGGACGCTGACCCGTCACAGGCGACGCGCCGCTCGTCGACACGGCCTCGTCGCAGGTGTCGGGCAACGTCGATCGCCGCCAGCTGGAACAGCTGCCGCTTCAGGGCCGCAACTGGAGGGAGCTGTGGAAGCTGGCGAAAGACGCGTGATGCGCGGCCTCATCGAAGGTCACGAGGCAAATAGCACGAACCAGTTCTGTGCTCTGCCAACGACCGGCAGGGTGGCCTTCCCTGCGTGATTGCCGGTCTCCGAGACGTAGTTTGGTCTGGAACGCGCCCGTTGTGCATCGTGAGGGGCGACGGCGTATTGGTGTTGCCAGGCAGGTAGAGATCGACGGCCAGGTCGCCCAGCTGGGGCACAGTCAGATCGACTGGACCGCTGCGCACGGCGTTCGCAGGGATGGTTATTGAATCGTACCGGGAATCCCGGAGGGCGAGTTAGTTGAGTCAGGCCACCTTAACCTGCTCATAGTAGTGCGCGTCGAATGCCGCAGGCGGCACGTGGCCGATGGGCTCGAGCAACCGGCGGTTGTTGAACCAATCCACCCACGCCAGCGTCGCGAATTCCACCTGCGCCAGATGCGGCCACGGACCTTGCCGTCGAATCACCTCCGTCTTGAGGAGCCCAATCACCGACTCGGCGAGGGCATTGTCATAGGAGTCACCTCGGCTGCCGACCGACGGCGCGATGCCGGCGTCGGCGAGCCGGTCGGTGTACCGCATCGACAGATACTGCGTACCCCGGTCGCTGTGATGCACCAGGCCGCTGACGCGATCCGCGCCACGTTCGCACACCGCTTATTCGAGCGCATCGAGCACGAAGTCCGTCCGCAGCGACGCCGACACGCGCCCGCCGACGATGCGCCGCGAGAAGACAGCGATCACGAACGCGACATACACGAAGCCTTTCCACGTGGCGACGTAGGGGAAGTCGGAGACCCAGAGGCTGGTTGGGCCGCGGCGCGGTGAACTGGCGGTCGACCAAAGCCGGGGGACGCACGCCGGCGGTCGCAGCGGCGGGCGTCGTGACCCATGCGCGGCCGCGGACCGCGCCGGCCAAGCCCATCGCCCCCGTCAGCCGCTCGACCATACAGCGCGCGACGTCGACGTCTTCGCGGCCGAGCTGCTGCCAGACCTTCCGCGGTCCGTATGCCTGCCAATTCGCGTCCCAGACCCGCTGGATGGCGATCCGCAAGTCGTCGTCGCGCTTGGCGCGCGCCGGCCGCGGCGGCGGGTCCACCTGCCGGGCGTGGTGCAGAAAATACGTCGAGGGGGCGATCGGCAACACCGCGCAGATCGGCTCAACCCCCTACGTGGCCCGGTGGTCATCCACAAACTGGACCATTACTTCACTCGGCGGTCGCGCGCCGCCTGGGCAAAATATGCGGAGGCCTTCCGCAAGATCTCATTCGCGCGTCTTCAATTCGCGATTGTCGCGTTCCCGTTCCTTCAGGCGCTGGCGCTCGTCGGTCGTCAGGCCGCCCCGCTGGCCCGTCTCGCGTTCGGCCTGGCGCACCCAATTCCGCAGCGTCTCACCGGTGCAGCCGAACTTGCTCGCGATCGCCGTGATCGCGGCCCACTGCGACGGATGCTCGGGACCATGCGCGCGGACCATCCGAATGGCCCGCTCTCGTGCCTCAGCTGAATACTTCCTCGGTCGTGCCTGGGCTCCATCCTCTCAAGCAATGAGCCCTCCGACGAACCCGGTACGATTCAGAGCGGCGCGCGCGGGCAGAGGGCAGGGACGCCATGGCAAACCGCACAGGACGCGGTTTCCCACAGCGCCCACACCCGTCGCTCTTGTCTGGAAATGAGGAACGAAGAGCCACTCAAACAGTGTAGACAATATGGAATGACCGGCTCGCTATCGTAACGTCGTAGTGCGGTTGCACTCGACAAGGTGGTCTGTGCCACCGTGATCGCGGGTTAACACCTCGCGGCGCCAGAGCCGCAGACGAAAGGAGCCGGTTATGGAAAACGGTATCACGTGCGTGGGCATCGACGCGCACAAGTAAGGATCTCTTTATCGCGATGCTGGTCGGCGACCAGACGACGCCGGTGACGTGGCAAGTGGCGAACGAGCCGAACGCCGTCCGGCGGTTGGTCCGCAAGCTCGAGCGCGAGGCGCCGGGTCCGGTGCAGATGTGTTACGAAGCCGGGCCGGGCGGCTACGCGTTGCAACGCCAGGTTACGACTCCGCGAGTGCGCTGTCAGGTCATCGCGCCGGCGCTCATTCCGCGGAAGCCGGGCGAGCGGATCAAGACCAATCGCCGTGACGCGCGCAAGCTCGCTGAGCTGCTGCGCGCGGGGTTACTGACGGAGGTCCGGCCGCCCACGCTCGAGGAGGAAGCGGGCCGCGATCTATGTCGAGCGCGCGATGATGCCCGGGAGGATCTACAGCGCTGTCGGCATCGCCTCGGCAAGTTACTCTTGCGCCGCGGGCTGCATTACCACGGGCGTAACTGGAGCCGGGCACATCGGCAGTGGGTGGACCGCCTGGCGTGGACGCACGCGGCCGAGCGCGTCGTCGTCCACGACTATCTGTTGGCGATCGATGCAGGTGGAGGCGCGGCTCGTCGAGCTCGATGCCCAGCTGACGGACATCGCGCAGACGGAGCCGTATCGCGAGCCGGTCGGCTGGCTGCGGTGCTTCCGGGGCATCGACACCTTGACGGCGATCCTGATCCTGGCCGAGCTGCATGATTTTCGCCGGTCCCATGCGCCCCGCGCGCTGATGGCGTATCTCGGCCTTGTGCCCGGGGAGGATTCCACGGGCGAGAAATATCGACGCGGCCGGATCACGCGGGCCGGGAATGCGCTGGTCCGCCGGCTGCTGGTCGAGACGGCGTGGCATTATCGACGCCGACCCGGCATCGGCATCGCGCTCACCCGACGCCGCACCGGACAACCCACGCGCGTGATTGCGATTGCGGACAAGGCGCAGCAGCGCTTGTGTCGCCGCTTCCGGCGCCTCGCCGACCAGCACAAGCCCGCGCCCAAGATCGTCGTCGCCATCGCGCGTGAGTTGGTCGGTTTCCTCTGGGCGGCGCTCCAACCGGTCCCCGCGCCGGCGACACCACGGCCACAGGCGTGACGAGCGAGGAGCGCAAGGGCAGGAGACCATGAGCCGGGTCAGTGACGGACCGCGAAGACGGCGGAGGATCAGAGGCACGATTGTGAGGATCGGCGAGGTAAACACTGCGACACGGACAGCTGTCCCAACTCGCGAGCGTAGACTGCACGTCCTCCCGACGAAGTACTGTCATGTGTGCTCTGCCGCGGGCGACCGCGGTAACCACCGTATATCAGCGTGACTCGTCGTCGAAGCGCCCTCGATCGTCCGTCGTCTCCGCGGTCCGACACGACGCGGCGTTGAAGAAAAGGCACGCATGTTTCTGACAACGGGGTGTTAACAACCGGTCATTCCATATCAGTTAACCTGTCCACCAGATCGGATCAGGCTCAACGATAGGCAACCGTCTTCAAAGTCAAGCGGTTTCTGGGCGATTGATCGGGCCGACACCCTCATCGTCCCCAGCCGAGCACGGCGCGCAGGAAGACCCCCGCAACGGCGCGGCAGAGCGCCTGGTCCCACGCCAGCACTTACTGGATCCGCGGCCGCCGAAGGCGGCGTGCATATGAGTATGCGGCGCAGCGCGGACCGAGCGGATCAACCGACGATTGCGGATATTGGCCCGCGCCGAACGCGGGCGCCCGCTGATCGTACAACCTCATCCTGAATTTCAGGAACCGGCGCAAAAGCCCTTCCCCCTCCGTCAAGCGAGAATAATCAGAATCGCGTTGCTCAGAACTTGGCGACCAACGCGACTGCGGTCACCGTATCCGTCGGCGCGACGTCTCCTGGTGGGAGGTTGACGTATCGCACTCTGTGGGAAACCTTGAGCGACAGCATCGTGGTCAGGCGCGCGGTGACCGCCGCGATGTGGTCGAGCCTCCGCTGGTCAGCGGATGAGAACGCCTGCTCATACTCAAGATCATCGCTGAATTCCGCCGTCTCGGAGAACTTCAGCTTGTACTCCCAGCCGGTATGCAGAACCCCGCTGGAAAGATTCTCGTCGTCCCCTGACTCCAGCTCGACGTGTTGCTCGTTGGTGTAGCCCAAGCCTGTGAGCACTTTCAGATCGTGGAAGCCGTGGTCCACGAGCTGGTAACCGAACCCCCCTGTCACGGTGTTCTTGTGTTCGATTCCGGCAAACCGATCGCGTAAGTAGTTGTATTGACCGTATGCAGACAGGCGCGGTGAGATGCCCTTCTCGGCTCGAAACAGGTAGGCAAACGACTGCGCGGTGAGCGTGTCGTCGTTTTCGGCGCGCAGGAAAGCCGCGCGATTCCGGACAAGCCACTCCGCGGGCCGGACCGTGACATCGCCGCCCAGGCCGAGCGTCAGCGCGGAACTGTTCCCCGTCGTCGCGAGAAGCGCAAAGTCGATGGTGCCCTCTCGGAACGGCGGCGGTGCTGGTGCTTGTGCGGCGACGCGCGTAGCGACCGCGAGCACCATCGCGGCGGTCACTACCGCGCGTACAACGAGTGAGCATCGAGAAACCGTCAGAAGCCTCGCGCTATGCCCCGCCCCTTCACGCCGGCCTACTTGTGGCGTTAAAGCAGATTTCAGAATCACCTTGTACTGAATAGGCGCCTCATGTTACTCCTGCTCCAGACAGAAGGGAGCAGCTGATGCGCGCCTATTCGATGGATCTGCGGGAACGGGTGCTCCGCGATAGCGATGCGGGGCTACTGAACCTCCCGGCGATGTGTGGCCCCCACTGTGGACCTCTGACGTGTGCAGCGCATGCACGCGGGCTGCTAGCCGTGGCACGTACTACGATCTCATATCGCCTCATGTCGCTCCATCCCGCCGTTGACTCGAATACCCTCACGTATCTGCTCGATGCCGTAGGCGTCGAGGACTACGACTCTGCGCTGGACACAACCGGCTTGGTCGATGAGCGTCTCGCAATGGTCTGGTGCGTGTTTTTCGGAAACTGCTCGCCCTGGGTCCCACCGACCGTGCAGACGGTTGAGGGAATGAGCCATCGGGCAAGACATAGTAGTAGTGCTCCCATGCGCGTCACACTGATCGCGATCGCCGTCGCGCTCATCGGCGTGACACTTGATGCCCAGGACGTCTGGACGCCGCCTCAGCTCGAGACTGGCGCGGTTCCCGCCACGCCGATCATGACCGTCGCCGGCGGCGAGGTCTTCCTCGAGGTCACCGTCACCGAGATGGGCGCGGTCAGTGACATCGCACCGCGCGGACGACGCCGAGGTTTACCGACGCCGTATTCAGCGCCGTTCGTCGCTGGCATTTCCGACCCGCCGAACAGACGGGGGACAAACGTCTGGCATCCGCGCGGCGACCGCCCAGAACCGAGGGTACGCTCCGATGTCTCCGACCGACGACTTCATCGACGCGGAGTACCGCCGCGAGTAGAAAGTGACCGTTTGCAGTCATGTGGGAAGCCTACGACGACCCACAGATGGCCGTCGCACACCTGCGCGACTTTCTCGCGGCTGAGGCGCACCGAAGAAGTCCCGATGGAGATAAAACCGGCTGAGTTCATCCTAGAACGCCAGTTGGGCGGGATGAACCGCCGGATTCAGAGGCGTGCGACGCGCGGGGCATTGAGTTTCCGTTCCCGCACCAAGGCTACCTGGAGCCGGTGGTCCGATTTGGTCCGACGAAGTACACTCGGAGATGACAGTCATGGATGCAGACACCGTGAAGGAACAGACAGCCTAGATGTGCGGCTTCACCGCCTACGTAGGGCACAATGCGCCAGCTCGCGCCCACCTGGTTGGGCAGATGGCCGGGCGATTGCGCCACCGCGGCCCCGATGACTCGGGCCACCACGCATCCAGCAGCGTCGCGCTGGCCCATCGACGCCTTTCGATCATCGATGTGGGTGGCGGAAAGCAACCGCTCCTGAACGAGGACGGCCGTGTGGCCCTGGTCTGCAACGGCGAAATCTACAACCACCGCGAGTTGCGTGCGGGTCTGGAGAGCCAGCACCGCTTCCGCAGTTGGACTGACTCCGAGGTGATCCTGCACCTTTACGAGGAGAAGGGCCCGTCCTGCGTTCAAGATCTCGACGGCATGTTTGCGTTTGTCGTGACCGATGGCGAGCGTTTCTTGGCCGCTCGCGACCCGCTCGGGATCAAGCCCCTGTACATCGGGCGTGACGAAGATGCCGGGGTCTGGTTCGCATCGGAGCTCAAGTCCCTGCCCAGCACGTGCAGGGACATCGCGGAGCTACCGCCCGGTTCTTTCTTGACCGAGCAAGGGGTCGTGCAGCGCTGGTTCGTCCCCACGTGGCGCGAGCTGCCCGCGAACCCTGAGCCTCCGGATCCACGCGACCTTGCGCAGAAGCTGACCGTCGCTGTGACGAAGCGATTGATGAGCGATGTCCCGCTCGGCGTGTTTCTCTCTGGGGGGCTCGATTCGAGCGTCATCGCGGCGCTCGTGCGCCGCCAGGTTTCCGACCTTCACAGCTTCGCAGTCGGCCTCGACGGGTCGCCCGATCTCCTCGCTGCGTGGCGCGCGGCCGAGCATCTCGGCACGCGACACCATGAATACGTGTACTCGGCAGACGAGGCGTGCCGCGTCCTTCCGACGGTCATCGCGCATCTGGAGTCGTATGACCCGGCACTGATTCGGAGCGCGATTCCTTGCTACTTCGTGTCCAAGCTCACCTCCGAGCATGTGAAGGTGGTGCTCACGGGAGAGGGCGCTGACGAAGCTTTCGCGGGCTATCGGTACCTCAAGAGCATCGACGATCCCGGCTCCTTGCACCAAGAGTGCGTGCGACTGCTCTTGAGTCTGCACAACATGAACCTTCAGCGAGTCGACCGCATGACGATGGCGCACGGGCTGGAGGGCCGGGTGCCATTTCTCGACGTGGGCTTCCTTGCCTGGGTGATGGCCCTGGATCCCGTGGAGAAGGTCCACCGCTCCAACCGGCCGGAGAAGTGGCTCCTGCGACGGGCATTCGAAGACCTGCTTCCCGCGGAGATTGCGTGGCGGAGCAAGCAGGAATTCGCCGAGGGCTCTGGCTCGGAACAGGTCATGAAAGATTACGGCGAGCACGCTGTGACTGCGGCCGACTTTGCCCGCGCAGACGAGCTGTTTCCCGCCGACTCGCCCACCAACAAGGAGGCGTTCCTGTACCGACGGATGTTCGAAGAGATATTTCCCGGAGAGGCGATGCAACGAACCGTCGGACGGTGGCACGCGACGGCCACCTTCGCATAACGCGAAAGGAGGACAACCAGATGTCGACCACGGCAGCAAGCATGGGTGAGCGGACCTACAAGGAGACGGTGGCGCACGGGTTCTACAGCAAGAACGTGGGAGGCCTTTTCGGGAAATACGACAACGTGCGGGCCTACTGGGAAGACGATCTGACGCGTCTCGCGCTTCGTCCGTTTGTCAAGGAGCGAATGGAAGCATGCCAAGCGGCGGGTCGCGGTCTGCGGATTCTCGATCTCGGCTGCGGCGCGGGTCAGGGCTACGAGCTTCTCACGCGAATCGATCAGAGCGGCCTCGACCTCCACGACGAGCATCGGTATTTGCTGCCCCAAGAGCGTATCGAGCTCTACCTTGGGCTTGACCTCAGCGAGGCGATGATCTCGCAGGGGCAGGAGAACTACCGTAACGCCTCCCACGTCCGCTTTTGTCAAGGCGACTTGCGCCAGGGGCTGGGCACGGTCCTGGAGGAGAAGCCCTTCGACATCTACTTCTCTTCCTACGGCGCGCTGTCGCATCTCGAGGGCTCCGCGCTCCATCGTTGTGTGGGCGAAATCCTTCGTCACGCCAAGCTCGGGGCGATCGTCGTTCTGGACGTGGTGGGTCGGTACTCGCCCGAGTGGCCAGACTACTGGAGCGCGCGCACCGAAGAGGAGAAGATGCGCCCCTACTCCATGAGCTATCTATACCCAGCTGCCGAGTCGCACAGTGGAATGGTTGAGCGCTTTCCCTTGCGTTTCTGGACTGGGCACGAGATCCACGAGCTCTGTACCGATCTCCAAAAGGAACACGGTATCCCCATCCGCGCGGTGGAGGTCCTCGACCGTTCCCTCTTCGTCGGTAGACATGTGGACACGGGGGAGTATGGAACAAGCCTTCCGCCGCTGCGTAGTCTCGTGAACCAGCTCTACGAGCACAACGTGCGCACGAATATCGAGCGCATGCGTGTGGCCTTTCGATCGGTGGAGGGGGCCGAAGAACTAAATCAGTTCTTCACGATGATGGCACGCTGCTGGAACGTCCTGATCGACGTCACAATCGAGCGGCTCCGCGGAACGCGGGTCAATCTGGTCGGGATGGAGGATTGGCGAAAATATCCACCGCCGTTGCAGATGGCACTGGTGACGTTGGATCGAGTCATCGATAGCGTGGCCTGGATCGACGTGGGAGACGTTCGGGCGAACATCGTCGAGCCTCAGCTAGCGTACGTCCTGCGGCGGATGCAGCACCAGTTGCAGGAAGGGCGGGGTTGCGGCCATGGGCTCGTCGCGGTGCTCCAGGTCGGCGCGCCAGCGGAAAAGACACCAGCGTCGGGCTCATGATCGAAGTCCAGCGGCTGACAAAGCTCTTCGGCAATACGCCCGCGGTGAGGGAGGTTTCCTTCTCAGTCTCCGCCGGAACGCTACTCGTGCTGGTGGGTGGTTCGGGCTCTGGCAAGACCACCACGCTCAAGATGATCAACCGCTTGATCGAGCCCACATCGGGAACGGTGCTGATCGAGGGACAAGACGTGAGCGCGCTCACCGGTCATGTGCTGCGCCGCGGGATCGGATACGTGTTCCAAAAGGTCGGGCTTTTCCCCCACATGACCGTTCAGCAGAACGCTGCCATGCCTCTTTCGCTGCTCGGCTGGGACGCCGAGCGAATTCGGCGGCGCGTCGGCGAGGTGCTCGACCTCGTCGAGATCGAGGCTGCCTTGCGGAATCGGCGCCCCGCGGAGTTATCCGGTGGCCAGCAGCAGCGAGTGGGTGTTGCAAGAGCGCTCTCGGCCGAGCCCAAGCTCATGTTGCTCGATGAGCCATTTGGCGCACTGGACCCGCTGACGCGAGACCGGTTGCAGCAGTCGTTCCTGGGCATCTGCAAACGACTAGGGCTGACAGCGGTCTTCGTGACACACGATATGGCAGAAGCGCTCCTCCTTGGCGACCGCATCGGCATAATGAAGGAGGGGCGTCTTGTCCAGGTGGGCACACCCCACGAGCTCCTCTCAGCTCCCGCCGACGAGTACGTCGAGCGCCTTCTGGACACGCCGCGCCGGCAGGCACGCGCCTTTGACGAGCTCATGGCTGGAGCCGTACGGTGAGTGAGCAGCTCGCCCTTCTGCCGGACTATCTCACCGCCCATCTCCAGCTCGTGCTCGTCGCGTTGCTCGTGGGCGTTGCAGTCAGCGTCCCTCTCGGAGTCCTGGCGACGCGGGTGCGCTGGCTGGAGCAGCCCGTTCTGGGGGTCGCCAGCGTGATTCAGACCATTCCCAGCCTGGCGCTGCTCGCGGTTATGGTGCCCCTGCTGGCCGCGGCACATCTCCCCAGCATCGGCTACCTGCCCGCCATCATTGGCCTCGTGCTCTATAGCGTGCTGCCGATCCTCCGGAACACCGTGACAGGGCTGAAAACCGTCGACCCTGCTCTCATTGAAGCGGCGCGCGGGGTCGGCATGACACCGCGGCAGCAGCTCGTCCGCGTGGAGCTTCCCCTCGCAATGCCGATCATCATCGCGGGAATACGGACCGCGACGATATGGACCGTAGGCATCGCAACGCTCTCGACACCGGTCGGGGCGACGAGCCTGGGGAACTATATCTTCACCGGTCTGCAGACCCGCAACCATGACGCCATCATGGTCGGTTGCGTCGCCGCCGCGGTCCTGGCGCTGACACTCGACGGCCTGGTCCGCCTCATCGCCGTCGGATGGGAGCGTCGGCATCGCGGGATCCTTGGCTTCGCCCTGGGCGTGCTTGCGCTTCTCTGCCTTTACACCGGCGGCACGCTGGGGCGCGATCTCATGCAGGCCAGACACGAACGCATCCTCGTCGGGGCAAAGACATTCACCGAGCAGTACATCCTGAGCGAAGTCCTCGCCGGGCAGATGATGCACGAGACCGCGACCCCTGCGGAGGTGGCGCAGTCCTTGGGATCGACGGTGGCCTTTGATGCGCTTCGCACGGGTGAGATCGACGTCTACGTCGACTATTCGGGAACGATCTGGGCCACCCTCATGCATCGCGAGACGGGTCCGACGAACCGTTCGGACGTCCTGGCCGAGGTCGAGCAGTTCCTGCGCGACCAGCACGGAATCGTGATGGTTGGCGCTCTCGGCTTCGAGAACGCCTACGCCCTTGCCATGCGGCGCGAACAAGCCGATCGCCTGAGAATTCGACGGATCAGTGATCTCGTCCTCCATGCTCCGACCCTGTCCATCGGTGGTGACTACGAATTCTTCGGACGCGCGGAGTGGCGAGCGCTCCGTGAGACGTATGGCCTCGGGTTTGCGACCCAAAGGAGCATGGACTCCTCGCTCATGTACCAAGCCGTCGCACAGGGGAACGTGGATGTCATCAGCGCGTTCTCCACCGACGGTCGGATCTCTGCGCTGGATCTCCTCATCATTGAAGACGACCGCGGTGCAATCCCGCCGTACGACGCTGTCATCCTTGCCAGCGCAGGTCTGCAGCGCCGGCATCCCGAGGCGATCGACGCGCTGCGGAGACTCGTCGGAAAGATCGACGGCGACACGATGCGCCGGCTGAATCTACTTGTCGACGACGGCCAGAGCCCCAGAGCCACCGCGAGGGACTTCCTCCAGACGCTTTGGAACGGGAAGTAGCGATGCCACGAAATAAGGAGCCCGCCCCAGCGCGGACCTTGCCCTCGAGGATCACCCTCCCCTTGTCGAGTAGCGACTGATCCGGCTGACTCAGGGTCGGGGACCTGGGCCCAGGGCAAGATCGGTCGCCACTTGGCCGTTAGGCAAGGCCTACCTATCGCCGCGCTTGCTGAAGAACCCAGCCGTTACCGTCTGGATCCGAAAAGGTTGCATATTTTCCCCAGGGAGCCTCGTCGACTGAAGAGATATCAAGTCCTCGTTTCCTTAGCTCAGCGCGTGTCGCATCTATGTCGTCCGTATCGAGAACCATGCCATGCACCGATCCCGGTGGCATCTGCGCGAACCACGTCACCAGCGTAATTGAGGTCTCGGCGCCTTCCGGCCCCAATTCAACCCACCGTCGATCGGGCCCCATTGGGTTGTCCCGAACGATCTTGAACCCCAGCACGTCTTCGTAGAAAGACTTGGCGGCTAGCTGATCACGTACGGGATGGAAACGATGTCTATCCGGTTGATCTTCATTCTCTTACCTTTCTACTCAGGACGGCGCAGCGAAGTAGACCAACCCTTATGACACCTCGGCATTGGGGCGCGTATCCCGCCTTGGCGGATAGGTCATGCCTTGTCACGCAGTGGCGATTTGACTCGTCGTGCCATGGACTCCATCCTCTCAAGGAATGAGCCCTCCGACAAACCCGGCACGGTTCAATCCCCCAGCACGGGCTGCTGGCAGGCCGTGCTCGACTTTCACCACGGCCTGCTAGCGCCGCCGCTGCGCCAGGCGTTCGCGCGGTGCGCGCGGCACCGACAGATTGCGTGCGGCGTTGATCAGCGCCACGTGCGTCATTGCCTGCGGAAAGTTGCCGACCATGCGCCGCTCATTCGTGTCGTACCCCTCCGAGATGAGGCCGACGTCGTTGCACAGGGACAGCAGCCGCTCGAACAGCGCCGTGGCCTCGCCGTGGCGGCCGACCATCGCCAGGTTGTCGGCGAGCCAGAACGAACACGGCAGGAACGTGCCTTCCCCAGGCGGAAGCCTGTCGATGCCGTCGTCCGTCGAGTACCGCCGGAGCAGGCCGTCGACCAGGAGCTCGGACCGGATAGCCTCGATGGTCCCGCTCGCGCGCGGGTCTTCGGGCGGAAGAAACCGCACCAGAGGAATCATCAGCAAGCTCGCGTCCAGACTCTTCGAGCCGTATTGCTGAACGAAGGCGTTGCGGTGCGCGTCGAATCCCTCGCGGCACACCTGCGCGTGCACGGTCTCCCGAAGCGCACGCCACCGTTCGAGCTGGCCGTTCAAGCCGAACTGAGCTTGATCCGGTTTCGTGGACACAATCCGAAAGGTGGATACGATGTCCAGGATGGGATCACGCAGAGCGGGACGACGCGCGTGACGACAGTTCACTGAGGAGTTCATGGCCGGCGCGGTCCGGCTCGTGTTGGATGAGGGCAAGACGATCGGTGCCGGCTCGCGCGACCTGGATCTGACGCCGGCGGAGCGGGAGGAGCTGGCACGGCTCCGCAAAGAGAATCGGATCCTCGCCGAGGAGCGCGACATCCTGAAAAAAGCGGCGGCCTTCTTCGCGAAGCAGAGCCGATGAGGTTTACCTTCATCGCGGCGAAGAAGGCCGAGCATACGGTGAGCATTCTCTGTCGATGTCTGCGCGTGACGCGCAGCGGCTTCTACGCCTGGCAGCGTCGTCCGGAATCGAAGCGTGACACGCACAGCCAGTCGATCGAGCCGTCATTGCCCACCAGGGCAGCGGTACGGGTATCTCCGATCAGTGCGTACGCTTCAATTGGCAGCGGTATGAGGAACTGGCAGGGGGTTCGAATGCACGGTGCCGCTATCCATCGCCCGGGTGAAGAAGACAACAACTTTGGGACCACTCCGGGTTGCTTCGCCCCAACCGCCAGCGATACGCTTCCTCTCATCCCGTGGATCCGATGCCGACCATCACGCTCCACGTCCATGGCGCCCTACGCACGTACTGTGCGGGTCGAGAGCAGCTCTCGATTTCGGCGCCCACCGTGCGCGCGGCGCTCGACGATCTCGAGCGGAACCAGTTCGCGTTGTATCGCAACGTCTGTGACGAAACCGGCAAGGTTCGCCGGAACCTGAACATATTCGTGAACTCGGACAATGTGCGCGACCTCGACGGGGTCGACACGACGCTGGCGACGGGGGACGTGGTCACGATCCTGCCGGCGGTTTCAGGAGGTTGAAGATGGGGGATCGAGTCATTCTCACGATCGGCACCAAGAAGGGGGTGTTCGTCGCCGAGGCGGCGAAGCCGAGGCGCAGCTTCGCGCTGCGCGGGCCATTCGGTCTGGGCGTCCCCGTGTACTCGACGCTCGTCGACACCCGCGGCACGCCGCGCCTGTACGCCTCGAGTTGCAACCCGTTCTTCGGCATGAAGGTGCTGTGTTCCACCGACATGGGCAAGAGCTTCAAGGAGACGAAGGCCGCGCCGGCATTCCCCAAGGCGGACGGGCGGGCGCTCATCAACATCTGGTCGCTCGAGGCCGGGGCGGGCAGGAAGGAACTGTGGTGCGGCGTGGAACCGGCGTCGCTGTTCAGGAGCCAGGACGGCGGCGATTCATGGGACATGGTGCCCGGCATCAGCAATCACGAGCACGCGCCCAAGTGGCAGCCTGGGGCCGGCGGGCTCTGCATGCACACGATCATCCGCGACGGGAATCGCGTGCACCTCGGCATCTCAACCGGCGGCCACTACCTGAGTGAAGACGGCGGCGACACGTTCACGGCGTCCAATCGAGGCGCCGGCTTCGCGCCCGATCCCTATCCCGAGTTCGGTCAGTGCGTGCATAAGATCGCGCGGCACGACGACGCGCCCGGACGGCTCTACATGCAGAACCACGGCGGATGGGCCGACTGGACCGGGCCTGGCGGGCCGCGGCCGGACATCGGCGTGCTGCGCAGCGACGACTACGGCCGCTCGTGGCGATCGATCGCCAAGGGACTTCCGTCGGACTTCGGATTCCCCATCGTCGTCCACCCGCACGACGCCGACACGGTGTACGTCGTGCCGCTCGCGTCGGCGACGCGCACCTGTCCCGGCGGCGCGCCCGCGGTGTGCCGCAGCGAGAATGGCGGCGACTCCTGGAGCCGGCTCGCGCGCGGGCTGCCGAAGAAAGAGGGCTACTTCACGATCCTGCGCGACGCGATGGACATCGACCGGCTTCGGAGCCCCGCGCTCTACTTCGGCACGACGACCGGTCAGGTCTGGATCGGGCGGGAAGGCGGTGAGAAGTGGGACTGCCTGTTCGATTCGCTGCCCCCGATCCACAACGTCAAGGTCGCCGTCGTCTGAGCGAGGCGATCGCCGCGCCGGCACCGCACTACGCGTGGGCGACCTGCATGTCCGCCCCGCGGAGACCGTGCAGTGAGGCCACGATCCGCGGAAACCATGGCATTCAGATTCAGGGCACGAGGCCGGCGCCAGGAGGTCTCGGATTCGGCCTTATTCTCGGCGCCGGTTACGACATACGGGTCGCGCGAATCGTGTCGATCACGCTGCCGTGAGTTATTGGTATGGCCGGCTTGGCGACCTGAAATTCGGCGGCGATACGCTCTTCGGTAATTTCAACCACAATGTCATCGAGTTCACCGTCGGAGTCACGATCCGCTGAGCGCCCGTCCGTCGGAGGCGTGAACCGGGGACCGTTTCGGTGCTGCAACAAAAACACCGCGAACGGTGTCACCGCGCGCGTTAACTTGACAATACCCCGCCGGCAACTATTCCCGAGCCTGAACGGGCCCGGGAATCAGGAGCTGCAGACCGACCGGAATCCGGTCGGGAGATGTTAACTTGTTCGCGGCCGCCAGCTCCGCAATCGTGAGACCGTAGCGCGACGCGATGCGGGCAATCGTCTCACCGGAACGGACAACGTGCACGTGCCCGACCTCGGTAGCGGCCTGCGCCGCAGAGGCCTCATCAGGGGTCCACACGAGCGGATTCCAGGAACCGCTACCGCTGCGAACTTCGAGGGTTTGGCCCGGATAGATTCGGTCGGCTCTCGGGAGCCCGTTGGCCCTCTGTAGGGCTCTCGTCGACGTCCCGAATTTTCGAGCAATACCGCTAAGCGTATCGCCACGCCGCACGCGAAAGCTGACCGAGAGCTGACGATCCCTTTTTCGCGAGGCTGGAAGCTGCGCCAGTGCGCTCTCGAAATCGCCCCGTCGTCCTTCGGGCACGCGTAGCGGATACGTCGCGGGAATCAGCAGCTCGCCGCGCGCCACGTCCTCATGAAGCGCTGGGTTAAGGGTCATCATCCTGTCGAGGTCTATGCCCGTGAGATGCGCCAGGTCCAGCAGCGACACGAAGTGTCCTGCCTTGAACTCCTCGAACCGCACCGGCGGAAGCGGTTCAGCGCCTGGGAACAGCCACTCTCGATCCGAAAACACCGTCACGGCAGCGACGAACTCCGCGTAGAAATTCCGCGAGGCGAAGCCGAAGCTCCGAGAGCCGTACCGCTCGACAATTACCCCTATATCAGACGTTCCAACCTGGCGGGCAGCGCGTGCCATGCCTGCGATACCGTGGTTGTACCCGGTCAAGGCGAGCGGCCAGCTCTCTACTCGGTTGTAGTTGTCGACCAGCAGCCGCGCGGCGCCGTCGGCCGCAAGCCACACGTCGCTGCGCTCGTCGACGGCCGAGTCCATCTGGAGATACTGGCGGCCAGTGGATGCGGTGAACTGCCATACACCGGACGCGCCGACCTTCGACCGGGCCTTGTAGTTGAACATCGACTCGACGAACGGCAGGCACCGGACCTCGGCCGGGACTCCGTGTTGAGCCAGGATCCGCTCGATTCTCGGCATGAACATGCCGGACGTCGCAATGGCTTCAGCAAATCGGTCCTTGAGGCCGCCTTGGCCACGAACTCTGCCGACCGCAGCCCTGAAATCTGACGCGCCCTTTGCCGAGTTGGCATACAAGGCACGGACCCGGTCGACGTCCGCAGGACTCGTCTCCACCCGCCGGTCTCCCGCCAACCGCCTCAAGACCTGCTGGTACCGCCGGACTTCGCGGCGAACCCGGTCTCGTTGCGCGCGCTCAACGGCGATGGCCGAGTCGCCATTGCGAACCAGGTCGCCGACATCAACCACCGAGAACACGACGTCAAGGTACAGATTGTCGTGGATGACCGTTTGAGTCGATCCATAACGCGAAAAAACATTACGCCAGAACTCGACAGCGGGCACCAAAGTCTGCGGAACCGGGAAATGTTGAGGGTTGAGCGCTGGGTGAAACAGCTCCTGGGCCGTCGCACTGCGACCAGTTGCACAGACCACGGCCAGCGAGAGCAGGAACACCGAAAGGCCGTGGAACAAGCGCCCGCGCGGGATGATCGAGTGCATAGTCTCCTCAGCTAGCTTTGAAAGGAATGAGCCCTCCGATAAACCCGGTACGGTTCACACGCCACGTACTCGCCGGGTCAGCATCCGGACTCGCGCTCGAAACCGCACCAACGTCATTATCGGCGAGGCGCCGCTTCGGTCGTTGGCCATGGTGAAGCTGAAGCCCAGAAACGTCCGCACCTGTGCCGGCGCCACCGCACTCTTCAGCGTATTGACTTTGAGTTTCAGCCGCGTCGTTGAATCTCGACGCTTACAACGTGCTGAATGCCAGGCCAGATTCTGAACGCTCGCATTCTCCTGTTCAGTGGCCAACTGACCCTCTGAAACGCTATCCAGGGGGGCTCACGATGTCACCCCACCCTGGCAGCGAACGTCGACTCCCTCAATTCCTTCTTCGCGGGCTACAACTCCATCAGCCGCCTATTGTAATGCGATCGGATCCCGGTTTTCAGCGGAAGGTTCGGCACATGAGCCGGTGCACAATGTAGCGGGATCAGGCCCGAGCCCCGCCTCGAAAGCTTTCTCAACGGCGCGCTCGCCGACCAATAGCCCCAGTAATCCCAGATTTCCTTCGTGACAGCGGGGCTCGGTGTAGAGTCGATTCCGAAAGTTGTCTTGCAGATCGAATTCCTGGATCACGGTCCACGGTCTCGTCCACGTCGTCGGATCCTCCATCGTGCTCACGGCCTCCACCGTCAGCGGGCCGGAACGCTTTCAGCGCTCGACGAGATGCAGATTCTCGCGGGATTCGAGGAAATTCGTCTTGAAACTGAAATTAGTGACGTCGACGACCAGCGTGTCTCTCTCCCAGTGGCCCAGCGAGTCCCCCCACCACTGGCGGAACTGTGATGGAAGATGCGGACGCGGACGGTCGGTGACCGGGATGACGCGCATATACCCCTGGCCTTGGCCCGTATCGTAGTAGATGGTGACTACGCCGGGCGACTGCACGATCCGACGGTGAACGCCAGTGAAGCCAGCGAAAAGGTCTGGCAGGCTCCCGCCTAGGCACCGCTCACTCAGGCCACGGTCCTCTGGCCCGTCGGAGCGGTTGCTTGGGCCGACTCCTGCCGACGGGAACTCGGGCGGCGGCTCTGATCGCCGTGGTGACGGCGGCCCGTACACGCAGCCGGGCAGGGTGTTCTTGCAAACATTCGTGGCTTGCACGAGGGCGCGCTGGTATTCCCTGAATGCGGCCTGCCGCTCTTGCGCCTGCGGCGTCAAGGGAGGGATTTTCCCATCCGGCGGGTCGGTAATCATCGACGTACGCCGGCCCGTGGGCCTCTGCGACGTGAAGACCGCATCGTACGCACCGGCAACATCGTCTTCGCTCCCCCGCTTTGAGCGAACAGCATTACCAAAGACTGACTTTCCGCTTCGCAGCGCATCCAGCGCGGCGACTTCCCCCTCCGTATAGAACTCTCTTGTGACCCCGGCGGGGCGTTGCAGCGGGACGTGCCGTTCGACGCTCCAAATGCCTTGTAGGTCGGGCTCGCCCCACGGCGTCTTGAGTGCCGCTGCCTTTCCGGTGGTCGTCTGGGCCTGGCCCCCGACAGTGGCCATGATCAGCGACATTACGGCAATCGTGGCCCCTACGCTCATCAACTGGAGTAATCGCTGGCTCATCTCATACCTCCCCTGACGGTCGCGTCCCATACATGTTTTCGTTACCGTTCGTAGAGCTTGTCACCCGGCGGAATCCTGCGCGTGATGTCCACGATGATGGTATCGCCCTCCCAGTGTTTGACTAGTTGCTGCTTCCGAACATGTCCAAGCATGAACTCTTCGACAAACTCAATGCAGCGGTACTCGATGAGTCGTGCATTCGGCTCCAAACGCCGATAGAGGGGCATGCTGATCTTCCATGGCCGCGTAAATACCTGAGGATCCTCGATGGTGGCTTCGTACTGGATGGCGTCGGGCGAGAGCAGCGTTCGACAAACTCAATGCAGCGGTACTCGATGAGTCGTGCATTCGGCTCCAAACGCCGATAGAGGGGCATGCTGATCTTCCATGGCCGCGTAAATACCTGAGGATCCTCGATGGTGGCTTCGTACTGGATGGCGTCGGGCGAGCGCAACTCGCGGTGCCGCGGGTGCGCGAGCAGCGTGAACCGTTCGACCACGCGCAACTGGTCGCTGTGGAAGTTGCCCGCCCGGTCGAACCAGGTCTTGTCGTTGAAGTGCATCACGTTCACGACCAGCGTGTCGCCTTCCCAGCGTCCGAGTGAGTGCCCCATATAGGAATCGTCTGGCGGCTCCTCCACCTTGTCGAGATGGATGATGCGAGAGGCGTTCGAGAACTCGAAAACCATCTGGATCTTGTTCGTGCTCTGGACAATCTGAAAGGGATAGGGCAAATACATCGCCCGGGGGATGCCTGGGAGATAACATTTCAGCTCCGGATCGCGGTCGATCCAGTGTTCAGCGTTGTCCTTCTTTTTCGCCAACGCTTCCGGACTTGTACGGAATCTCACCGCCACCCTCCACCACCCCGATCGAGCCAGGCACGCCGCCGGCTGCGCCAAGGGCCAGCACCGGCGCCGCGGGCACTTGAACGTACGGGAAGGGGAACGCGCCCTGTTGCATCACCGCGCCGGCGCGCGCCTCGTGAGCCTGCAGATCCCAATTGGCTTCGTTGTTGGCTTGCCAGATGCCGCTGATGTTCGGCTTGCCGCCAACGCGTGCCGGTCGCGCCGCCTGCCCAATGGTCCGTGTGACCGACACAGAAACCACCG
This sequence comes from Vicinamibacterales bacterium, assembly GCA_965229885.1. Classification (GTDB taxonomy): domain Bacteria; phylum Acidobacteriota; class Vicinamibacteria; order Vicinamibacterales; family CAVVIG01; genus DATLLJ01. The sequence continues at coordinate 1,079,132 of CBDDJX010000003.1, read as the reverse complement.
CGCTGATCGCGGCGGCAGCGACGGCGACGGTGATCATCGAGGCCGAGAAACCCTTGCGCATGACGCGTCTCCTTGAATTCTGTTCTTGCTAGTTCGGCTCGATGTTAGAACTCTCCCAACAGACTCTCCTCAACTCCCACGAAATCTGTGGTGTTGTCCTGTGGTCGTAACACCGGGGCTCATAATAGATCCGACTCGCCTGGTCGCTTTGCTTGACGAACCCTTGCTTGACGGTCCATGTTCGGGTCCACACCGTCGGATCCTCGATCGTGACGGCATACTCGAGCGTGTTTGGCCCTGTCCGTGTCCAGCGTTCGACGAGATGCAAATTCTCGCGCGATCCACCTGAACTCCCATGGTACTCGCCGACTCAGCAGGTAGGACGCTCCGCGACGAGCACGGCTCTGAGAGACGCTGATCGTAGCATTCATATCAAAGGACTGGCTGCCTGTTCAGTGAATCGTACCGGGAATCCCGGAGGGCGAGTTAGTTGAGTCAGGCCACCTTAACCTGCTCATAGTAGTGCGCGTCGAATGCCGCAGGCGGCACGTAGCCGATGGGCTCGAGCAACCGGCGGTTGTTGAACCAATCCACCCACGCCAGCGTCGCGAATTCCACCTGCGCCAGATGCGGCCACGGACCTTGCCGTCGAATCACCTCCGTCTTGAGGAGCCCAATCACCGACTCGGCGAGGGCATTGTCATAGGAGTCGCCTCGGCTGCCGACCGACGGCGCGATGCCGGCGTCGGCGAGCCGGTCGGTGTACCGCATCGACAGATACTGCGTACCCCGGTCGCTGTGATGCACCAGGCCGCTGACGCGATCCGCGCCACGTTCGCACACCGCTTATTCGAGCGCATCGAGCACGAAGTCCGTCCGCAGCGACGCCGACACGCGCCCGCCGACGATGCGCCGCGAGAAGACAGCGATCACGAACGCGACATACACGAAGCCTTTCCACGTGGCGACGTAGGGGAAGTCGGAGACCCAGAGGCTGGTTGGGCCGCGGCGCGGTGAACTGGCGGTCGACCAAAGCCGGGGGACGCACGCCGGCGGTCGCAGCGGCGGGCGTCGTGACCCATGCGCGGCCGCGGACCGCGCCGGCCAAGCCCATCGCCCCCGTCAGCCGCTCGACCATACAGCGCGCGACGTCGACGTCTTCGCGGCCGAGCTGCTGCCAGACCTTCCGCGGTCCGTATGCCTGCCAATTCGCGTCCCAGACCCGCTGGATGGCGATCCGCAAGTCGTCGTCGCGCTTGGCGCGCGCCGGCCGCGGCGGCGGGTCCACCTGCCGGGCGTGGTGCAGAAAATACGTCGAGGGGGCGATCGGCAACACCGCGCAGATCGGCTCAACCCCCTACGTGGCCCGGTGGTCATCCACAAACTGGACCATTACTTCACTCGGCGGTCGCGCGCCGCCTGGGCAAAATATGCGGAGGCCTTCCGCAAGATCTCATTCGCGCGTCTTCAATTCGCGATTGTCGCGTTCCCGTTCCTTCAGGCGCTGGCGCTCGTCGGTCGTCAGGCCGCCCCGCTGGCCCGTCTCGCGTTCGGCCTGGCGCACCCAATTCCGCAGCGTCTCACCGGTGCAGCCGAACTTGCTCGCGATCGCCGTGATCGCGGCCCACTGCGACGGATGCTCGGGACCATGCGCGCGGACCATCCGAATGGCCCGCTCTCGTGCCTCAGCTGAATACTTCCTCGGTCGTGCCTGGGCTCCATCCTCTCAAGCAATGAGCCCTCCGACGAACCCGGTACGATTCAAGGAGCCGGCAACGCCCTCGGTTGGGGCCATCCGGTGGCGCGGTTCAACGATCCCCCTCGATCTAACCGCCGCTTTCGCCCCGGATTGGCGGCTCTTATCGGCTGCTGATTCGGCGCTGAGCCGCGCGCTTGCTGGCCCTATGCTAGACGCTGAGATGAGCTTGCTGCGCCGTTTGGCCCTTCGCTTCGGCCGAGAATTAGCCCGGAACCCGGACGCCCGCGCCAAGGCCGCGCAAGTCCTCGCCAAGACGCAGCAGGTGGTGAACGACGACATCAGGCCCCGCGCCCAGCAGACTTGGCGAGACGCGCAACCCGAACTCCAACGAGCCAAACATCGGCTCCAGAGCGTTGCGCAAGAGGTGCGCGAGGAATATCGCAAGGGACGTAACGGCGAATAGACCTTGCCTGCCCATCTACGCGGGCCTCAGGACCTGCTTCTAGATCGATCAGCGCGTGCGGGAATGATCGTGAAAGAAGGCCACGATCCGTTCGGAGGTCCCGCGCGGATAGACGTGGCCGCCAGAGTGGACCCAGGTCATGACCGGCGCGGGCGTCCCGGGTCCATAGATCGTGCAGCCGTCCCCACAGGCCATCGTCGTGGCACTGACGCCGTTTACCTTAATCGCGATCTCGATCGCGGCCTCCTGATCCGAAAAGCTCACTTGCCGATCGCGCTGTCCGGCCACGTGAAAGAGTGGCCTCGGCTGCTTGGGCCGCACCGAGGGACGGAGGCGGCCTGCCACCGGGGCATAGGCGACGAACACGCCGGGGCGCTCGGTCCACAGCAGGTAGGTAAACATCCCACCGTTCGAGAAGCCGGTCGCATAGACACGATCGTCGTCGACGTTAGACATCTGGCGCAGCGACGCGAGTGCCACGTCGACGAGCTTCAGGTCACGGTCGACGCCTTCGCCTCGCTCCACCTGCCAGCCGGTGAGGCCACCGAGAGTCTCGAGTCCCTGAAAGTACACCACGATCGCATCGGGCCACACCACGTGAACATCCGTGCGCTCAAAGTTCTGCATGTTGTCGCCGCGGCCGTGGAAGGACAAGACCAGCGGAACTTTTCCGCCTCCCCGTATCGCGGCCGGCGCGTAGACGATGGCTTCGCGCGTCTCGCCGTCGACCTGCCATCTCATGACCTCCGCCGAAGCCCCGCGGGCACCGAGGAGCAACAGTAGGCCGACTAGGCCAGCGTGCGTCAGGCGCGTTCTCATCTTTTCCCCACGTTCCCTCAGGACGCTATCCGACGTGAACGCCTCGCCCGATACACCTCGCCCATCCCACCGACGCCAATTGTGGCGATCACTTCGTACTGGCCGAGGCGGGTGCCGCGGGTGAGGGTCAATCTTGCGTCAATCGATCGGGGAAGCTTACGTCGGAAGACAGTCCGACGTTGTGTTAGCCTCGGGTCATTGTGCGGAGTCTTTGCAGACGGTCGAAGCAAAGGAGGTCGGAAATGAGTCGACGATTTCAGATATTCGGTGCGGCGGCGATAGCCGTGTCTCTGGCGCTGTCACTGCAACTGCAACTGGTGCGGGTCTCAGCCCAGGCCCCGGCGGGTGCGGCTACAGCGAGCGGCCCCGCGCTCAAGACAATCTGGGGCGACCCTGATCTGCAGGGTCTCTGGACCGACGGCCTGTGGACGCCGCTCGAACGAGACCCGAAGTTCGGAAACAGGGAGTTCTACACCGATGAGGAGAGGGTCGCATGGGACAAGGTTCGGGCGGTGCCGACGGGCGTCGGCGACAAGCGGCCCACACGCGGAACCGCGCAGGACGTCAGCGGGGCGTACAACAGCGTTTTCAAGTCGACTCGGCTTACCAGCAAGCGCACGTCCCTGATCGTCGATCCGCCCGATGGACGACTTCCGCCGCAAACCGAGGAAGCGAAGAAGCGGAGACAGGTGGTCGTGGATTTCGAGAATGCCCTCCTGGCTCCCACTGATATCTGCAAGAGCAAACTCGTGGGCTGCTCGGGTGGCACGTACGGGCCGATCTCGCCGTTACGCGAGACGACGCCTCCCTTTTATGTGTCGACTAGTGCGCGGGGCGGCACGTCGGGCGCCATCAATCGCGCTAACGGTCCCGAGGACCGTAGTCTGGGCGAGCGGTGCCTGCACAGCCGTTTTCCGGGATTCAACGGCTTCGCCGGTTTCTACCCCCGCGTCGTTCAGTCGCCAGACGCGGTGTCGATCTACTACGACCAAGGCCAGGGCTGGGGATTCGAGCGCGTCATCCCGATCAGCAACGCCCCGCATCTGCCCGCAACGATCCGCCAGTGGTGGGGTGACTCCCGCGGCCACTGGGAAGGCAATACGCTGGTCGTCGATGTCACCAACTTCAACCGGAAGAGAGACTACCAGGGCGCCCGCGAGAATCTGCATCTAGTCGAACGCTTCACTCGCCTCGACGCAAACACGCTCGCGTACGAAGTGACGATCGAGGATCCGACGACCTGGACACGGCCGTGGACCGCCAAAGTGGAATGGACGAAAGAGAGCGACGAGCTGAATCGGCACTATATAGAGCCTCGGTGTCATGAAGGGAACTACGGCTTGGCGGGACAGCTCATCGGCGCCCGCCAGGACGAACGCAACTTTGCCGAGGGAAAGGGTCCCGATCCGGCCATGATGTGCTCAGCAGGATGTGGAACAACCACCGGCGAGTAGCAAGAGCGAACCGTCCATCCGGTATTGTCAACTTGAAGCGGTCGGTGGCAATGTAGCGCCATGACGAGCCAGCCGCCCAGCTATCGCGGATACCGATTTCCCCGTGTCATCATCAGTCACGCCGTCTGGCTCTACCATCGTTTCGGCCTGAGTTTCCGAGATGTCGAAGATCTCCTCGCAGAACGGGGTGTCACCGTGACGTATGAGGCGATTCGACAGTGGTGTCTAACGTTCGGGCTCGCCTATGCGCGGCGGTTGCGACGTCGCCGGGGCCGCCTGGGCGACACCTGGCACCTGGACGAGGTGTTCGTGAAGATCCAAGGGCGGCAGCAGTATCTGTGGCGTGCTGTGGATGAGGACGGCGACGTCATCGACATCCTCGTGCAGTCGCGGCGCGATCGCCACGCCGCTGGGCGGTTTTTTCGCACACTGTTGAAGGGATAGGGTCGGGTCCCTCTCGGCCGCCCATCTGCAACGTTTTGCATCGGTGCACGGCGTTGTGCAGAATCTCTTCCGGGTGGGTCGGCACCTACTCCGGGCTGTGCACCACCGGCTACCGCGCACCCAGGCGTTCGTCTCGTGGGATGCGGTGACGTGCGCCTGCTGACCGAGCGGGCGCGCCGCGCCGAAGGGGAGACACGCGCCGTTTCCGCCAACTTGACAGTGCCTCTAAGACCTCAACAGGCGATTGATCTTCACGATGATCGCCCGGTTTGCGAGCGTGGGAAACCCGCGCGCCAGCGTGTCCCGCTGTTCATTGAGCACGATGAACAACTCGCTGCCAGGTCGGTATTCCCAGCGGAACCGCACGTTGGTGGCCACCGCATGGCTGCCGGAGTTGTATTGCAGCAGCGCACTGGCAAACATCAGCGGCGTCATGGTGTAGGTCACGCGCGAGCCGACGAGATGGGCCGTGAACGAGCCCTCAACGAGATCCACCCAATTGACCGAATACGTCGGCTCGACGGAGAGCTGCGGCGAGAGGGCCAGGCGGCCCCGGCTGATGGCTAGGGCTGTCTTGTGGCCGTTGTAGAAGGCGCCATAGTCCGCCGAGAGATTGGCGGACACCCGGCGCTGCCGGCCGAAGTTGAGCCTTACTTGCGTGGTGGCAAAGTCATAGCCTCCGATCGGCAGGGTGACGCCTGGCGCGATGCGAAACGGCTGCGGGAGAAATTCGTAGGTCTTGGCGTATCCGATACTGTAGCGGTCGCTGTTCTGAAGCTCGGCCGCGAACTCCCCATTCCAGTTCCGGGTCTGCAACCGACCGTCGCCATTCTCGACGTACGCCATCGACCCGGTCCCGGAGAACTTGCGGACCGCCGTGACGGACCGCGGGCGGGGACTGAACCGGAACTGACCGAACGTCCTCCGGATGTCATCGCGCCGCACGAACCCGACTTCCGGATTGAAATGGTCGCCGACGGTCAACCGTTCGAGTTGGACGCCGTAGCGATCCCCGTTGTAATCCAGCTGCGCGCGATAGCTGGTGTCCTTGCCTGAGAGCCCGTCGGTATGTGTTCGCGCCCAGTACGTATTGATGGCCAGGTTATCGAAGAATGCAAACGTGCCGTCGACGCCGTACGCCTCGTTGGTCCCGGAGCCATTCTGCCCAACTGAGCGCCCCGTGAGGATGAGGCCGAGGCTGCTCCTCCGCAGGACATCACGCTTCAGGCGGACGGTCGAGAAATTCGTCGAGGGCGACCCCGACAACGGCTCGTCCTTCGTCTGGATGTTCAGCGCCCCGAGACTGTAACGCCCCAGCCGGCTCGTAAGACGCCCGCCGGCCAGGATGGGGATCTCCCGCCCCTGATTGAGGCCGATTCGCCGGCTGTAGAAGAGCACGGGCGTGTCATCGGTGGCGGCGGCTCCGATGCCGCCGATGCCGCCAAAGCCGAACATCCCCTGATTCTCGAGAAAGAACTCGCGTTTTTCCGGAAAGAACAAGCTGAACCGCGTCAGGTTGATCTGCTGCTCGTCCGCTTCGACTTGGGCGAAGTCGGTGTTGTAGGTGAAATCGGCCGTGAGATTCTGGGTCACGCCGTACTTCACGTCTACTCCGACGTCACCATTGAGTTCGTTCGAAACCTTCGGCGCGGTGCTCAGGTCGCTCGTCAGGTCTGAGATCGCATACGGCTTGATCTCCAGGTTTCTCGAGGCCGTCGGCGCCTCCAACCCCACGAGCGTCGCCGCGAGCGACGCCAGAAAGATCGCGCGCGATCCCTGACCAGCAGGAGTCGGCGTGATGTATGAAAACTCGTTCTTCCAGATGTTGTTGCGGCGCACGTTGAAACCCCAGATCTGCGCACGCCCGGGCCGATACCGAAGCGACTTGAATGGGACGGCGGCCTCAACCGTCCAGCCGCCCTCGAACCGCCCCGCCTTGACCTCCCAGATCGGATTCCAATCGCCGTTGTGCTGCTGCTCGTTGGTCACCTGACCGTCCATCCGGCCGCTGATCGGGTTGACATTGAACAGCACGGAATTGCGCCGGTCGTAGAAGGTGTCGAACATGAAGGCGACATCGTCGCCTTGGAAGATGCCAGGGTTGTCGCGGCGCATCTCCCTCGCGATCATTCGCTCGGGCTGGCTCTCCCAGCAGCGGAACGAAACATAGATGTGATCGTCGTCGAAGGTCACCCAGACCTCGGTCCTTTCGGTCGCCGGCGAGCCTGCCTGCGGTTCGTTCTGGATGAAATCGGAAATCGGCCGCACGCTGGCGTAGACGGCCTCGTCCAGCTCGCCGTCAATTCGCAACGGCGCCGCGAGTCGCACGGCCCGGATCGTCACACGGCCCGACTCGTCCCGAGAGACGCTTTCCGGCGGCGCCGGCGGCGGCGGACCGGCGAAAGCGAACGGCAACGCCAACGGCTTGGCCGGCGCACTTGGCGACGAAGCTGGCGCCCGGGGAGCCGGAGCCTGCCCTGCCTGGGCGCCGCGTGCGAGAAGCAGACCAGTGATGATGAGTTTGGCCACAGCGCGAGTCATAGAGTCTCCCTGTGAACGAGGTCCTACGGCTCCCATCGTACAACGACAGGTAGCTGGTCCCTTGTCCCCGAGCGGCGAGATGTCCTTTCCTGCCGCGAACGCCTTTGCATCGTCGCCAATCGCACAGCGTTTCAACCTTCTGGTGAATCGTACCGGGTTCGTCGGAGGGCTCATTGCTTGAGAGGATGGAGCCCATGGTACGACCGAGGAAGTATTCAGCTGAGGTTACGAGAGCGGGCCATTCGGATGGTCCGCGCGCATGGTCCCGAGCATCCGTCGCAGTGGGCCGCGATCACGGCGATCGCGAGCAAGTTCGGCTGCACCGGTGAGACGCTGCGGAATTGGGTGCGCCAGGCCGAACGCGATACGGGCCAGCGGGGCGGCCTGACGACCGACGAGCGCCAGCGCCTGAAGGAACGGGAACGCGACAATCGCGAATTGAAGACGCGCGAATGAGATCTTGCGGAAGGCCTCCGCATATTTTGCCCAGGCGGCGCGCGACCGCCGAGTGAAGTAATGGTCCAGTTTGTGGATGACCACCGGGCCACGTAGGGGGTTGAGCCGATCTGCGCGGTGTTGCCGATCGCCCCCTCGACGTATTTTCTGCACCACGCCCGGCAGGTGGACCCGCCGCCGCGGCCGGCGCGCGCCAAGCGCGACGACGACTTGCGGATCGCCATCCAGCGGGTCTGGGACGCGAATTGGCAGGCATACGGACCGCGGAAGGTCTGGCAGCAGCTCGGCCGCGAAGACGTCGACGTCGCGCGCTGTATGGTCGAGCGGCTGATGGGGGCGATGGGCTTGGCCGGCGCGGTCCGCGGCCGCGCATGGGTCACGACGCCCGCCGCTGCGACCGCCGGCGTGCGTCCCCCGGCTTTGGTCGACCGCCAGTTCACCGCGCCGCGGCCCAACCAGCCTCTGGGTCTCCGACTTCCCCTACGTCGCCACGTGGAAAGGCTTCGTGTATGTCGCGTTCGTGATCGCTGTCTTCTCGCGGCGCATCGTCGGCGGGCGCGTGTCGGCGTCGCTGCGGACGGACTTCGTGCTCGATGCGCTCGAATAAGCGGTGTGCGAACGTGGCGCGGATCGCGTCAGCGGCCTGGTGCATCACAGCGACCGGGGTACGCAGTATCTGTCGATGCGGTACACCGACCGGCTCGCCGACGCCGGCATCGCGCCGTCGGTCGGCAGCCGAGGCGACTCCTATGACAATGCCCTCGCCGAGTCGGTGATTGGGCTCCTCAAGACGGAGGTGATTCGACGGCAAGGTCCGTGGCCGCATCTGGCGCAGGTGGAATTCGCGACGCTGGCGTGGGTGGATTGGTTCAACAACCGCCGGTTGCTCGAGCCCATCGGCTACGTGCCGCCTGCGGCATTCGACGCGCACTACTATGAGCAGGTTAAGGTGGCCTGACTCAACTAACTCGCCCTCCGGGATTCCCGGTACGATTCATGACGGTAGCACCCCGCCCTTCGCACAAGAACGAAAATACGCCGTCCCAGCATCCGATGTCCAAGACGGTTTTCCCATTTAAGGCATGGGGTATCCCGCAGGCCGGAATTCTTGTTCCGCGAGGCTCGAGTGCCCCGGGGTGACGACGCCGTCTCCCAGGTCGATCGTGTGCCACCAGAACGGCACGCGCCCAATGTCCGCCAGTTTCCCGGCTCTGTCGCTACGAACCATCAGTCCATTAACTCCGATATTTCGATCAATTTCTGAGCCAGAATGATATTCTTCGGTTCTGGGATGTTACTCGGTTCTGTTGCCGAGAACCGTATCCACTAGTTCCAACTGCTAGCGATTTGTCTCGTGTCCCCCGGACGCGAGTGGGCCTGAGGGTTCTCAAGTCGCAGACACGCGCTGATTTCGGAGCCCATCACATCATGGCGAGGCAAGAGAGAGTGTCGCGATCAACGGCTCGGTCGATCCACGTTCGGTTGGTATGCAATGCATTCAGACTCGCTGGCCGGGAACTATCCTTGTGAGATTCGATAGGCTCCCCCTCAGTCTGGTCGTCTCGACGGAGCACTCAGGCATCGACCGATACTCGCAAGAACTGGCAAAGCGGTTGCCAGTCTCACTCATCCACACCACACGATACGGATCCTGGCGTCAGCAACTACGCCTTGGACGGAATCTAATGCGCGCTCGGCATGCCATCCATCTTTCGAACCACCACCTCGGGCGTTGGATTCCGTGGTTGATGCAGCCGTGCGTCGTGACGGTCCACGACCTCGTTCGGCTGGCATTCCCTCACGCCTCAGAAGACCGAATGGCGGCGGTCGGACTCGCGCTCGACCGACGAGGAATTCGAACAGCAACGCATATCATCTGCGTCTCCGAGGCGACGAAGCGAGACCTCATGCAGTACTTAGCCGTGGAAGAAGCGAAGATTACCGTGATCTACAACGGGATCGATCACAGCGTATTCAAGCCGTCCCCCGGAAACGACGGACGTTCCCCCGCACCGTATGTACTCTACGTTGGTTCGGAACGGCCGCGGAAGAACCTCGTGTGCTTGTTGCGTGCTTTTGCCGCCCTCAAAGACCGCGGACCACAATTCGCGTCACTGCGGTTGCGCAAAGTGGGCTCGGCCGGACGCTCGGATGGATTCCGCGAGGCGACGCTCAAAGAAGCCCGGCGGCTCGGGATCGACCACAACATCGACTTCATCGACCACGTGTCTGATCAGGACCTCGCCGTCGTCTATTCGAACGCACTCGCGCTCGTGTACCCGTCGCTGTACGAGGGATTTGGCCTCCCCGTCGTCGAAGCCATGGCCTGTGGCTGCCCCGTTATTACCGCCAATGTGTCGTCCTTGCCCGAAGTGGCTGGGTCCGCGGCATTGCTCGTCGATCCCCACGATCCTGCTGGGTTGGCTGACGCACTGCACAGCGTGATTCTAGATCGAGATCTCCGAATGCGCCTCCGCGGCGACGGATTACGTCGTGCGCGTTATTTTTCATGGGACAGCACCGTTTCGACGACGCATGCGGTGTATGAACGATTGCTTCATGGCGCGAAGAGGGGCGTCGGGGCCCTGTTGCCAGCGGAGGTCGACGGGGCGCTGGTGCCGATCCGTCAGAGTTCAGGCGAGCCGAGCAGGGCGTCTAGCTCGGGTCGCACATCGTAGTCATAGCTGTCGAAGTGAATGACGTGCATGCCGAGCCGTCGCGCCGCGTTGACGTTAGGACGCAGGTCATCAATGAACACAGTTTCGTCGGCTCGCAGACCGAGTCCCTCCAAGGCGGCTCCATAGGCTCGAGGGTCTGGTTTCATGACCCGGATCACCGCTGATGCAACGATGACATGGAACAGCCCGGCAATGTGAAAACGGTCACGTAGCTCCGCATGCAACGACCGCGGTGCGTTGCTCAAGATGGCTTGCTTGCAATGTGAGCGGAGACGCCGAATAACATCTGCCACGACCGCGTTCGCGCGATCACCAGCGTAGAAGTCCTCGCGGAGGCTCCGCAGGGATTGCTCGTCGAGGCGCAGCTGGTGCTGGATGTCACGCCAGTATTGGTCCACAGTGATGTGGCCGCACTGCGCCTGAATCCATGACTCACTGGCCATTACGATCCGGTCAAGTTCGTAAGGTGCCTGTGCGTCTCGAATTCCCCATTCTCTCGCTGAATCCAGTTTTGTTGCCGCCAGTGATCCGGCCATGGCGGTCGATGAGCACGGCCGCGTAGTATCCGACAACTCAGCCGACCCGTCTCGGCACGATCGCTTATCGGGTTGCGGATCGGGCCCGATCCGCCAGGGCGACGGTTGTGGATTCTCCGAAACGCTGAGCAATTCGGACTCTCGCGTGGCGATCGGTTACCACCATGTACTCCGAATCGCCTCAGATTCGCCGATTCAGGCCGGAATCCGCATCGGGCAGGCGCGCACGCTCACCTAAATATAACCGCCTTGATATAACCGATCGGCGTCGGCCAATCCGCGAATATGGGCCTGTTTGTGAGGGTCACCCAGTAGCTTGTTCGTAATCAGCAGGTCACCCGTTCAAGTCGGGTCGCCGGCTCCATAATTTCTTCCGATTCGCCAGAGACTTGCAGCGTCCGGCACTGTGGCACGCTGCGTCGCACGAGCAGATCATATCTGCCACGATCCGATCAGATGTCGTAATCCGTAGCCGGTCTGCGGCGTCTTTCGGACTCAGTGGTTTCAAGTTCCACCTCCTACGCAACATGCTCCTACGGCCTGTTATTCACCGGATCACGCATGTATCCGAAATGTGTAGAGATTGTGTGGAGCCAATGATTTGCGAGCGACCCGCAGACTTCGTACCGGGCCCCATAAAAAGACGATCGGCCGGGGGGCGTGCCGTCGGTGGCGGCCATGCCAACGCTCCGATGCCAATCCCCCGCAGCATAAGAGCCGCGTTCAGTCACTCGATCTGCCGATCGGTTTACGATGTCCTGCCTCCAGAAGAGCGGCATAATCCAGGTCCGATTCTGAGTGTCCTACGGTCGGCTATCTGTGTTGCACCAACGTATTCACACATACGTAAACAGGCGAGAGCCAAGACCATGCATGGACGCCTTCCCATGCCGTTGACTGATCACGACGTTTTGAGCCAGCTCCGTCAGCTAGTTCAGATAGATGGTTCTCTGCGGCGCGCGACGGCAGCCTTACGTGTGTCCCCCGCCTACTTATGCGCCTTACTGAAGGGCAAGCGCGAGATCGGCCCGAAGATTCTCAAGGCCCTGTACCTGCGAAAAGTCGTCGTGTTCGAGGAGCTGCCGATCCCCGATACGGTTCCACGTCACACTCGGCGGATCCTTGAACATATTCGCAGAGGGACGCTGAGGTAGTGGCTCCTCATCAGCCGGATCGGATTGCCTTACAGTCCGCGCACGTTCGCGGAGTACGGGTGCGCGAGGCGTGTGGGATTGCCGTCGTGGGGGTTGTCGCGCCCCCCGGAGTCAATTGGAATGGTCGTCCGGGCTGTCAGCCGTCCGCCAGCGGCGAGTACACGGCAACGGCCGCAGCACCGCCACGCTCGAATTACAGGGAAAGAATCAAAGAGGGATTGTGGAACGGCGAGTCGTCGGATTCCTCGGACTGCCTTATACGGGGGACGCGCGTCTGAGACTGATCCATGTCCGAGAGCCGACAGGCGGTGTCAAGATAATTGCCCTGCACCACCAGGGCCGCCACGAGCGCCGCGATCTTCTCGAAGTCACGTTCAAAGATGGCGAGCTCACGCCCGTTGCGCTCCGCCTGCGCGTCGCGCCCCGCGTCCATCAGCGCGGTCATGTACCGCTCGAGTAACGCCGCGTACGCCGCCATCGCCAGCCCTTGCCGCTCGGCGGCCGTCGGCAGCGATCGCGGCACGCTCGACGGAGCCGGCGCGCTTGCGTGGTAATTGAGTCGCGGCCCGACGCCCTCTGCCGTTCCTCGATGGTCACGGCGTCACCTGTCGCGCCGCGAGCTCCTTCAAGTCCACCTCTCGCGTGTAAACGCTTGGAGTCTCGCTATCTCAGCGGATTACTGTCCTCTCCTTCGTCGTCAAAACCTGCTGCGAAGCCGCCGTAGGTCGTTAACAGCGTGGCGGGATCGGGGCCACGTCCTTCGGCGAAGGCCTTGTCATCGGCGCGCCCGCCAATGAGCAGGCCGGCGATGCCGTAATTGCCCTCGTGACACCGCGGCTCGATATAGTGTCGATTCATCTGGTTGTCTTGTTTGGTCCATTCCTGCGTGGCTGTCCACGGTCTCGTCCAAGTCGCCGGATCCTCGACCGTCGCGGCGTATTCCAGCGTGTTGGCGTCGATGCGCCTGTAGCGTTCGACCACGTGCAGGTCTTGCGTCGCTCCCTGGTAGGCGAGCTTGGGACCAAAGTTCGTCACGTCGACGACTAGCGTGTCGCCTTCCCATCGTCCTCGTGAGTCGCCCCACCACTGGCGGACGTTCGGAGGCAGGTGCGGCGCGTTCGTGATGGGAATGACGCGCACATAGCCGTTCCCCTGGCCCACGTCCAAGTAGATCGACACCGCATCGGCAGACTGCACGATCCGCGGGAAGAACGGGAAGGAGCCGCTCCCGAAATTAGGGACGGATTCGAAGCCGCCGAGGCACCGTTCGCCCAGGCTGCGGTCCTCGGGATTGTCGGCACGGTTCATGCCGCTAATGTACGCCGGCGGCGTTTGGTTGCGGAGCGGTGACGGCGGACCATACGTGCCGCCAGCACAGGCCCGCAGTTTGTCCTTGCACGCGGCCGTCGGCGCCAGAAGCGCGAGCTGGAACGCGCGCACCGTTGCTCTTCGCTTTTGTGCTGCTGCCGTGCGCGGCGGAACCCTTCCGTCCGGCGGATCCACGATTAGCGACGTGCGCCGGCCGAGGCGCAAGTGGGTGGTGAAGATCTCGGCGTTGTACGCGCCGTTGACGTCCGTTGCTTGTCCGCGGCTGCGCCTGGCATCGGTGGCGCTGCTAAAGATAGCGCCGGTTCTCTGCGTGTCCAGCTCGACCCGCTCCGCGTCGGTGAAGAATTCCTTGTCGGCGAACTTGGTAGGCCGCTGCAGCGGCACCTCATCGGCCTTGCCCCAGATGCCCTGCAGGTCGGGCGCGCCCCAGGACGTTTTTAGCCCCGATGCTGCACCCACTCTGGCTGTCCCGGTCTCCGTCGGCGCCTGTCCCGCTACAGAAACCGCCGCAAGCACGATCACCGCAAGCGCAAGCACGATCACGGCGTTCAGCACCGGCGTGACTGCGAGGTATCCACGTTTCATCTGAACCTCACTTTTGCCCCCGTTCTTGCCCGGCGTCCATCAGCGCGGTCATGTACCGCTCGAGTAACGCCGCGTACGCCGCCATCGCCAGCCCTTGCCGCTCGGCGGCCGTCGGCAGCGACGCGGCACGCTCGACGGAGCCGGCGCGCTTGCGTGGTAATTGAGTCGCGGCCCGACGCCCTCTGCCGTTCCTCGATGGTCACGGCGTCACCTGTCGCGCCGCGAGCTCCTTCAAGTCCACCTCTCGCGTGTAAACGCTTGGAGTCTCGTTATCTCAGCGGATTACTTTCCTCTCCTTCGTCGTCAAAACCTGCTGCGAAGCCGCCGTAGGTCGTGAACAGCGTGGCGGGATCGGGGCCACGTCCTTCGGCGAAGGCCTTGTCATCGGCGCGCCCGCCAATGAGCTGGCCGGCCATGCCGTAATTGCCCTCGTGACACCGCGGCTCGATATAGTGTCGATTCATCTGGTTGTCTTGTTTGGTCCATTCCTGCGTGGCTGTCCACGGTCTCGTCCAAGTCGCCGGATCCTCGACCGTCGCGGCGTATTCCAGCGTGTTGGCGTCGATGCGCCTGTAGCGTTCGACCACGTGCAGGTCTTGCGTCGCTCCCTGGTAGGCGAGCTTGGGACCAAAGTTCGTCACGTCGACGACTAGCGTGTCGCCTTCCCATCGTCCTCGTGAGTCGCCCCACCACTGGCGGACGTTCGGAGGCAGGTGCGGCGCGTTCGTGATGGGAATGACGCGCACATAGCCGTTCCCCTGGCCCACGTCCAAGTAGATCGACACCGCATCGGCAGACTGCACGATCCGCGGGAAGAACGGGAAGGAGCCGCTCCCGAAATTAGGGACGGATTCGAAGCCGCCGAGGCACCGTTCGCCCAGGCTGCGGTCCTCGGGATTGTCGGCACGGTTCATGCCGCTAATGTACGCCGGCGGCGTTTGGTTGCGGAGCGGTGACGGCGGACCATACGTGCCGCCAGCACAGGCCCGCAGTTTGTCCTTGCACGCGGCCGTCGGCGCCAGAAGCGCGAGCTGGAACGCGCGCACCGTTGCTCTTCGCTTTTGTGCTGCTGCCGTGCGCGGCGGAACCCTTCCGTCCGGCGGATCCACGATTAGCGACGTGCGCCGGCCGAGGCGCAAGTGGGTGGTGAAGATCTCGGCGTTGTACGCGCCGTTGACGTCCGTTGCTTGTCCGCGGCTGCGCCTGGCATCGGTGGCGCTGCTAAAGATAGCGTCGGTTCTCTGCGTGTCCAGCTCGGCCCGCTCCGTGTCGGTGAAGAATTCCTTGTCGGCGAACTTGGTAGGCCGCTGCAGCGGCACCTCATCGGCCTTGCCCCAGATGCCCTGCAGGTCGGGCGCGCCCCAGGACGTTTTTAGCCCCGATGCTGCACCCACTCTGGCTGTCCCGGTCTCCGTCGGCGCCTGTCCCGCTACAGAAACCGCCGCAAGCACGATCACCGCAAGCGCAAGCACGATCACGGCGTTCAGCACCGGCGTGACTGCGAGGTATCCACGTTTCATCTGAATCTCCTTTGCCCCCGTTCTTGCCCGGCGTCCCTAACGGGCGAAGCCGGCCACACCGAGCAAGCCGGTCCGGCCACCTCGTGTATTATAGTCGGGAACGCAACGCGGGCGGTCTCAAAACCGCCGGTCCGGACGTTCCTCTCCTCTATTAGCACGGAAGCCCGCCGAAGGAGCGTTGCCACGATGTTGCCACGACTGGGGCCGATTCAAGGGGATTGCCGAGGACGCGAGCGGACGATTGATCGACCGGAAGTTGATGACGCATAGAGGCTTGTTGCCAGAAGTCCCACGCCATCACCATGTTAGAGAATCACGCTAATAGGGTTCGAATCCCTGCCTCACCGCCAGTTTTCCTGCAATTTCCCTAGGCTTTTCCCACTTCACCAGCCTGCTGAAGCCGATCATGCCGGAGAAGAACCGCACGGAGTTCAACGCCAGGCACGACACGGACGTCGCGTACGCAATCCCCGGGCTGACGCGCTTCCGCGCCAACGTGTTCGCGGATCGCAAGGGGCTGGGCGCGGTGTTCCGCGTCATCCCAGCCAAGATCCTGACCGCGGAGCAGCTCGGGCTGTCGTCCTACATCCTGCAGCTCTGCCAGTTGAGCAAAGGCCGCGGCCGCGTGGCGGCGCTCGAAGTGCTGATGGTGACCGGGGCCATCAGCAACCTCATTCGCGAAGGCAAGACGTTCCAGCTCCCGTCGATGATGCAGGTGGGCAAGGCATTCGGCCTGGTGTCGCTGAATGAGGCCCTCATAGACCTGGTGACCAGAAAGCTCGTCGAACCGGACGAAGCCTACTCGAAGGCCGTTGACAAGGGCTCGTTCGAGGCCGCTCTCAAGCGCGCGGGGCTCGATCCGCGGCCCAAACCCCAGCCCGCGCTCGCGTAACACACCCACGGACGATCACCGCGTGCATGGCGAATGCTAAATCCCCGAGCATTTTGTAATTCGCCATACACACGTCTCAGGATGGTTCGCCCGGATCCAAGCGAGACGCCGGGGATCTTTCCGGGTGGCGAGAGATTTTCCGCAACCTGCCCGCCGCGGGGGCCGCCTTCGCGTGCCGACGCGCACCAAGAGACCTCATCGAAACGTGGTCGGCGCGTGCGGATTTCCAGCACGATTAGGCTTATGATGGGGCTGCCCATTGGAAGGGCGTTCCGTCGCATCTAAGGAGGGTCTGCCATGCGCTCACGTGTGCTCGTTGCGGCTGGTTTGCTGGCGGTTCCGACCTGCGCCGGTCTGGCGCTCGCCCAGCAGGTGACCAGAGAGTCGGTCCCCGGCATTACCAATCTCGCGCGCCTCGAAACGACCATCGCGTGCGCCGGTGCGATCAAAGCGGATATCGCGGTGCCCGAGATCAAGAAGATGGGATTTGTCTCGATCATCAACCTGCGGGAGTCCACCGAAGCGGGCGCCGAGGTCGAGAAAGCGCAAGGGATCGCCAGAGCCGCCGGTCTCCGCTATTTCCACATTCCGTTCAACGGCGCCTCGCCGGATCCGAAGGCGGCCGACCAGTTCCTGAGTGTCATCACCTCGAAGGATTCCGAGCCGGCGTTCATTCATTGCGCTGGCGGCAATCGCGCGGCGACCATGTGGCTCATCAAGCGGCTCGTGGTCGATCGCTGGGATGTCGAGCACGCCACAAAGGAGGCGATTGCGCTTGGTCAGACCAGCGCGGCACAGCGGCAATTCGCGCTCGACTACGCGCAGTCGCACAAGCGGTAGCATCCGTGCAGGCCTACTCGACGCGGACACGATTAACTACGAAGTCACGGTCGACGACCCGACGACGTGGACGAAACCCTGGACCATCGCGTTTCCCCTGACGAAACTTCAGGACCAGGTACCCCGGATGTACGAGTACTCCTGTCACGAAGGCGAGTACGACCCTTACATAGGTGTTCTCGTCAGCCTGAATTCAATTTCCAGCTTGATGTTGTCGTCGACGCTGAGGAGCCGGGCCAGTTGCGGTTTGGGAATCTTGAACTTCTCGAACGTGAATTCAGTATTCGCTCGACCGGAGACCTACTGGTCCCTGAACGTGGCGACGGCGTTCCACGTCACTTCGCTGGTGTTGCCGAAAACCGTCATGTCCCCGACGAGCTAGAAGCCAGCCTGGGCCGGTCGAGCGGACGGGAACGGCCAGGGCAAGCCGACCGCGCGCCGCACGACGAATTCAGCGAGGGGGGATTTGTCGGTATCGAGCCCCCGGGGTCCTTTGATGAACCCGTCGCGCTGATCCTGATCGCTCTTCAGTGTTCGCAGGTCGACGGTCAGCTTGGACAACGCCGGGTTGATGGAGCCATCGGCCCCGACGACCAGCACGCCAGTCACCACGTTGGTTTTGCCGACGGCGTCGCTCGGAAAATTGATGCCTGCCAGCTGTTCCCTGACCCTGTAAGTCGCGCTAGATTCATCGGTTACCTCGAGTCTGACTCCAGCAGCCGCCGCAGCAGCCGGGTTCCCGACTTGCCGCGCTAGCGCTGGCAGCACGGTCGTTCCAATCACCGCCAGGGCAGCGGCCGCTGCCACGATTCCACGATACGACATCACTAATGAAGTCCTCCTCTGTGCGGGTGTCTGAGCCAACAGCACCTCAATACCGATTCGCATGAATATGACAACGGATCATGACCTTGCCTTCAGGGGCCGGCCCCTGAAGTCCTCGCCCGTACGATCGCCAGCACATCCTTGACGACCTCATCGATCGCCTTCCCCGTGGTATCCACGACGACCGCATCCGGCGCCGCGTACAACGGCGATGCCGTGCGTGTGCGATCCAGTTCGTCGCGCGCGGTGATTGCGGTCGCCACCACCGCCACGGCTACCGGGCCGCTGTGGGCGGGATCGGCCGCCCGCCGCCTCGCGCGTTCAGTGGGCGCGGCGTCGAGGTAGATTTTCACATCGGCGTTCGGAAAGACGACCGTGCCGATATCGCGGCCCTCCATGACGATGCCGCCGCCCTCCCCCATGTGCCGCTGGCGCTCGACAAGGACCGCCCGGACGCGCGGAAGGCGCGCGACGGCTGCCGCCGCACGATCGATGTCGGGCGAGCGGAGAGAGCGCGTCACGTCGGTCCCGTCAATCGTCACGGCGGCTGGCGCCACTGAGATGTGCGACCGCGTCGCGAGCACGGCGACAGCGTCTTCCTGGTCGAGCGGGACGTCGCTCTCGATCGCCTTCCAGCCGACCGCGCGGTACATCGCCCCGCTGTCCACATGCCGATAGCCGAGCTGTTCCGCGATCGCGCGCGCGACGGTTCCCTTGCCGGCCCCCGCCGGGCCGTCGATGGCGATGACGAGGGGACGCACTGGAACGTAATCTACCACGCGTGAACGGCATCAGCGGCAACCACGAACGGCAGGACTGACGGCCTGCGTTGTGTTTTCGTGCGTTCGTGGCTACGCTGTTCGAGGTGGAGCGGTTGCAGAAGATCCTGTCCCAGGCCGGCATTGCCTCAAGGCGCGCCTCGGAGCAGCTGATGCTCGACGGGCGCGTGACCGTGAACGGCGCAACCGTCCGTGAGCTCGGGACGAAGGCCGACCCCGCCCGGGACGACATCCGCGTCGACGGCAGCCGCCTCAAGGTCGTGGAGCGCCGCCTGTATCTCCTCTTGAACAAGCCGCGAGGTTACGTCTCGACGCGGTCCGATCCCGAGCGGCGGCCGACCGTCATCGACCTGCTGCGCGGGGTGCGGGACTACGTGTACCCCGTGGGACGGCTCGACTTCGATTCCGAAGGGCTCCTCATTCTCACCAACGACGGCGACCTCGCCGCGAAGCTGACCCATCCGCGTCATGGCGTGGCGCGTGTGTATGAAGCACGAGTCCTCGGCGTGCCCGACGACCACGACTTGGATCGCCTGCAGAAGGGCGTCGTCATCGACGGACACAAGACCGGACCGGCCGACGTGAAAGCGCTCGGCCCCAGCCAGTTACGCGTCACCGTGCGTGAAGGCCGGAACCGGCAGGTGCGGAAGATGTGTGATGCAATCGGCCATCCCGTCACGAGCCTCAGGCGAGTGGCCATCGGGCCGCTTCAGGACGCCAGACTGAAGCTCGGTCACTGGCGGGAGCTGACCGACGCGGAGGTGAAGCGGCTCCAGGCCGCCACCAAGGGCTCTCAGCCACCACCGAGAACCGCTCGTCATCGACAAGAAGCGCTGCCGCTGAAAGCCCGGACACGAACAGAGGACACGGAATAGCTGTTTCAGGCCAGCGGTTTCCCGCCGTTCCTCATTCGAGGCGAGTGAATTTCAGCGTGGCCTGAGTGGCGATCGGTCCAGCCTGTTACTCTTCTGTGTCATCACCAGCGTGTCCTTCCCATCCATCGTGTAGGACCAGGTCGCGAACTTCGCCGTTCCTCCGGCTGGGGGAATCTTGGGCCGCGGTTTGTCCTTGGCCGCGATATCCACAACCTGAACTGTAAACAGGATTCCCTCGCGTGAAATCCCCTCGGAACATGCTCACAGCCCCGAAGACCGCCGGTTTCAGTTGTCGTTCGTGGACAGGACCCGCCAGAGGCTCGTGTCGCACTGTGCCCTCAGTGCACGGAGCCGCTCGGCGTGTCGGGCGGCGCGTCCGGATCGGGCTCTTCGAGCGGCAGTAGGTCGTCACTGGGCGTCTGCTCCACGAGCAGCGGCCGCTCGAAGCCGAGCGCCTCGGCCATGTCCTCGACCTTCGGCAACTCGTTGAGGTCATTTAACCCGAACCGAATCAGAAACTCCTTTGTCGTGGCGTACAGAAACGGCCGCCCGACCACCTGCTTGCGTCCAATAATTTTTACCAGATGCCGTTCGAGCAGCGTGTTGAGGACGCCGGACGTGTTGACGCCGCGGATCTCGCTGACCTCGAGCGAGGTGAGCGGCTGTTTGTACGCGATGACCGCCAGCGTCTCGAGCGCCTGCACCGAAAGCCTCTGCGTCGTCCGCTCATGGAACAGCCGGCGCACCCAATCGTGCAGCTCCTGACGCGTGACAATCTGATAGCCGCCGGCGACCTCGACGAGCTGCAGTCCTCCGGGGCATTCATAGTCCTGTTTCAACTCTTCGAGTGCCACCTGGACGTCTTCCTTCGGTTCCCCGTCAAGGAGCCTGTCGATCGCCTTCGGCGTCAGCGGCTCTGGCGACGCGAAAATCAGCGCTTCGAGGATCGCCTTCAACTCCGCAGAGGCGCGCTTCGGCGCCGCCTCCTGCCCATCCAGCCCGTCCTGCCCATTCTCTTTTTCATTCACTGTGCGTCTCCGGATCGCCACTCGCATGCGGCGCGTCGGCCGGCCGCGTGCGTTTGTACACGCGAATCGGCCCGAAGCTCCCCGACTGGAACACCCTCACTAATTTCAATCGAATCATCTCGAGCAGCGCGAGAAAGGTGACGATGAGGCCGCCGCGATCGTGCGTGTCGGCGAAGAGTTCTTCGAGGCCGCACGCCTCGGTTTCTGAGAGCCGCTCGAGCAGTTGCCCGATACGCGCTTCAATCGAAACCTGTTCGGCCGGCAGGTAGACGCTCGGCCCGTGCCTGGCTCGCCGAACGACTGCCTGAAACGCGGTGAGCAGGCTGAAGAGATCGACCTCGAGCTCGGGCTCGTACCCGTCGCCCGCGAGATCGGCGACGCGTCCATCAGGCCGCTGCCACTGCGCGGACCGGACCTGTTCGCGCTCGTGCAGCAGCTCGGCGGCCGCCTTGAACTTCTGATGTTCGAGCAGCCGCCGCACCAGCGCGGTGCGCGGGTCGTCGTCTTCACCCTCGACCGCTGCCGCGGTCTCCGGGCGAGGCAGCAGCATCTTCGACTTGATGTGAATGAGCGTCGCGGCCATGACGAGATAGTCGCCAGCGATGTCTAGATCGAGCTCCTGCATCAGGCCAATCGCGTCGAGATACTGCTGGGTGATGAGCGCGATCGGGATGTCATGGACGTTCAGCTCATTGGTCCTGATGAGGTGCAGCAGCAGGTCGAGCGGCCCGTCGAACTGCTCGAGCCTGACCGCAAACGCGTCGACGCTCGACTCGAAATCGTGCGGGTGATCCACCGTGCCGGAGAGCTTCTTCATCGATATACAACTTTCACCGCTTCCCGCACGCGTTCCATCGTCTCTGCGGCCACCGTACGGGCCCGCTTCGATCCTTCGAACAGAATCTCCCGCAGCTGCTCCGGCCTGGCGAACGCCGCGGCGCGGCGCTCTCGAATCGGCGCCAGATAGGCGTTCAGCGCGTTGGCCAGCTTCGTCTTCACTTCGACGTCGCCCACCTTTCCAGCCCGGTAGCGCGCCTTGAGCTCCTCGACCTCACCCGCGTTCGGGTTGAAGACATCGTGATACGTGAACACCGGATTGCCTTCCACGGTGCCCGGGATGTCGGCTCGAATCCGATTCGGATCCGTATACATCTGGCGCACCTTTTTCGTCACCGTCTCAGCGTCGTCGCCGAGTTCGATCGCGTTCCCGTAGCTCTTGCTCATCTTCCGGTTGTCGAGGCCCGGCAGCAATGACACCGGCGTCAGAAGCGGCTGCGGCTCAACGAGCACCTCCCCGTAGAGCTGATTGAAGCGGCGGACCGCTTCCCGCGAGAACTCGAGGTGGACGACCTGATCTTTTCCGACCGGCACGAAGTTCGCGTCATAGATCGCCACGTCCGCCGTCTGGAGCAGCGGATAGCCAAGGAACCCCAGCGTGGTCAGATCTTTTTCGACGATCTGCTCCTGCTGATCCTTATACGTCGGCACGCGCTCGAGCCAGGGAATCGGTATCACCATCGAAAGCAGCAAGTACAACTCCGCATGCTCCGGCACAAGCGACTGAACAAACATCGTGCTCCGCTCCGGATCGAGGCCGGCGGCGAGCCAGTCGGCCACGTTGTCCAGTGCATGACTCGTCATCGAGCCGGTGTTCGCGTACTCGCTGGTCAGCGCATGCCAGTCGGCGACGAAATAGAAGCAGTCGTACTTCTCCTGCAGCGGCACCCAGTTGCCGAGCGCACCAACCAGATGCCCCAGATGCAGGCGGCCCGTGGGCCGCATGCCTGAGACGACGCGCGGTCGCGCCTGCCCTGAGCCGGTCGTCCCTCGACCCGGCTCAGGATGACCCTGAGCATGCCGATGGGTCGAAGGGGTCACGGAAGCCAGGAACGCAGAAAGTTCGACGGCCGGACCACGAAATAGTAGAAGCCATCCGTGAACAACAAGGCGTACAAGAGCAGAAGGCCGTAAGGTCTGACCTGATCCAAGACCGTGGCGAACTTCAGGGGCAGAAGCCCGCTCAGCACGTTCCCGCCATCGAGCGGCGGAATCGGCAGCATGTTGAACACCGCAAGCAGGATGTTCAGCCGCACAGCGAGGCTCAGGAATGCCGCGACCGGCGCCAACACATTGGGCTCGCCGAGCACGACTGGCG
Organism: Vicinamibacterales bacterium; assembly: GCA_965229885.1. Lineage (GTDB taxonomy): Bacteria > Acidobacteriota > Vicinamibacteria > Vicinamibacterales > CAVVIG01 > DATLLJ01. The sequence continues at coordinate 1,056,060 of CBDDJX010000003.1, read as the reverse complement.
AGACGGGCAGCGCCGCAAGGACGACGGCCGCGACGATCGCCAGCACGAGATTGCTCGCCGGCCCTGCCGCCGCGACAAGGACGTAATCGCGCCGTTGTCGTCTCAAGCGAGAAACGACCACCGGCACCGGCTTGGCCCAGCCGATGACCGGCAAGCCGCCAACGATCGCCATCAACGGAAACAGGAGCGTCCCGATCGGGTCGGCGTGCACGATCGGATTGAACGACACGCGCCCGAGGAGCCGCGCGGTCGGATCGCCCAGTCGATCCGCCGTCCATGCGTGCGCCATTTCGTGGAAGGACAGAGAAAACAGCAGAACGACGAAGGCGATGAAGACTTGCGCGACGTTGATGTCCAGCAAGGACTCAAGGTTAAGGCCGACCCGCGAAAAAGGCAAGGACGGCATCGGCCACTTTTCTGCCGACGATCGCCTCGAGCTCCTCGTGCGTCGCGCGACGCACGCCCGCGAGACTCCCGAACGTCGTCAGCAGCGTCCGCCTGCGCCGCGGGCCGACGCCTGGCACGTGGTCGAGTTCCGAGTGGAGATCACGCATCGCGCGCGCACGGCGATGGAACGTCACGGCAAAGCGGTGCGCCTCGTCGCGAATGCGCTGGATGAGGAGCAGCCCAGGATCGTTCGCCGGGAGCGCCATCGCCGCGTCGCGATCGCGCGTGAACAACAGCTCTTCCTTCTTGGCAATCCCGACGGCCACCAGGTTCGCAAGGCCGAGCGCTTCGAGCGCGGAGTACGCGGCCGAGAGCTGGCCCTTGCCACCGTCGATCAGAATCAGGTCGGGAAATGGTCCCCCCTGCTCAAGCACCTTCCGGTACCGTCGCAGGACGACCTCATGCATGGCGGCACAATCGTCATTAAAGGGGACAGGAGTCATTTTTAGTTCCTGCGTACCCTTGGCGGGCGATGCAGAAATTGAAAATGACTCCCGTCCCCTTATTCGAAATTTCCGATAATCCCCTCGCCGCATTCGCCCGTCCTCGCAGACGACCATCGACGCCACGGTCTCGCTACCCTGGATCGTCGAGATATCGAAGCCTTCGATGCGCCGTGGCAACGCGGGGAGCCCGAGGACGTGCTGCAGCATCTCGAGTGCGTCGTATCGCGCCGCCGGCGTCTGATTGAACCGTGTCTGGTACGCGAGGGCGGCATTCCGGTTGGCAAGGTCGACCAGGCTGCGTTTGTCGCCGCGCTGCGGTACGACGATCTTCACGCGCCGGCCCGCACGGTCCGAGAGCCAGCTCTCGAGCGCCTCGCGTTCATCGGGTTCCGCCGGCAGATGCACCTCGGGCGGCGCGGCGCGCAGTTCATAGAACTGCTGAATCGCCGCCTCCAGGACCCCGCCGACGGCATCGACACCATCAACATCATTCACAGGGCCCTCGCCCGGCGCGACAATCGCCTCTTCGCTGCCCAGCTCCACGCGCTCGATGACCCGACCGCTCCTCATCTGGAAAATGTGGACGGCCACACCAGCCGGACCGATCTTCACGCCAAACACATCGCGGTGTCCGAGCTCCGCCGTGGCCATTTTCTGCTGGCGGTCGTGGAGCGTCTGAACCGTCCGCACCGCGTTCCGCAGTTGCGCCGCCTCCTCGAAGCGTTCGTCCGATGCGGCGTCGTGCATCCGGCTCTTCAACGTGTCGATGAGCTCATCGTTCTTGCCACCGAGAAAGAGTTCGGTCAGCCTCACGGCGCGCGAGTAGTCGTCCGGCGAGCAGATCGCCTCGACACATGGCGCGATGCACCGCTTGATGTCGTATTCGAGGCAGGCCCTGTCCCGTTGACCGGTGATGACCTCGTTGCACGAGCGGATACCAAACAACCGGTGGGTCAGACTCATAGTCTTTCGCGCGAAGTGCGCCGGCAGAAACGGGCCGGCGAAAAAGCTGCCGTCAGGCTCGACGCGGCGCGCCACCAGGACTCGCGGAAAGGCTTCGTTTGTCGTGAGCTGCAGGTACGGATAGTTCTTGTCGTCGCGCAGCAGGATGTTGTACTTGGGCGTGCGCTGCTTGATCAGATTGTTCTCGAGGGCGAGCGCTTCGACGACCGAGTCGGTGACGATGACTTCGAGCCGTGAAATTTCGTTCAGCAGCGCATCAGTCTTGGGATCGCTGCCGTAGACGCCAAGATAGTTGCGCACCCGATCGCGCAACGCCCTGGCCTTGCCGACATAAATCGTGTCGCCACCCGCGTTGAAGTACAGATACACGCCGGGCTGCTCGGGCAGTCGGCCGATCTGTTCCTTGAGTTCGTGGATGGCCATACGTTACTATGTTGCGTCCGTTGCTCGTGCCTGAACCTTCCATTTTACGCCATCCCTCGGCGCCAGACGCTCAACCACAGCACACCCGGCAATCTCGCCTGGGAGTGACCTTCACGGGCGCCATCGGCGCCGCCTGCATGTTCCCGCTGCGCGCGATCATCCGCCTGTGCGTGGCGCTCCGGCTTCATCCCAACACGCTGACGCTCATCGGGGTCATCGTCAACGTCGGGGCCGCCTGGGCGCTGGGGTCCGGGCGATTCCTCCTGGCCGGCGTGATCATGATCGTCGCCAATATATTCGACTTCATCGACGGCAAGGTCGCGCACCAACTGCAGCTGCAATCGCGCTTCGGCGCCTTCTGGGACTCGACGCTGGATCGCTTTTCTGACCTCGCGCTCCTCACGGGTCTGATCTACTTGTACTCAAAGCTTGGCCGCAGCGATTACGTGATGGTCGCAGCGCTGACGCTCATCTTCTCGATCATGACGAGTTACGCGCGGGCGCGCGCCGAATCGCTCGTCGAGAAGTGCAAGGTGGGTTTCATGGAACGGCCCGAGCGGATCGTGCTGTTCATGATCGGCGCCTTCACGAACCGGATGGCCGCAGTCCTGTGGGTGATCCTCGCGCTGTCGATTCTGGCGGTCGCGAACCGGATCTACTACACCTACCTGGCGCTGAACAGCCTGCCGCTCCCGTCCAGGGCAGGCCCGATGGGCTGGTTCAACCGGGCCTTTTTCTGGACCGACGACCGCACCACGCTGCCCTACGATGCCTGGGTGATCGCGATTCTCGCGTTCGTGTGGCTGACGCCGCCCGACTGGCTCGGCGATCCCACCGCCAGCGGTCCCGGCCTCATCGGCCTGCTGACTTCGAAACTATAAGGGGCTGGCGCGGGCCCGCGACTCTACGCGCGCTTGCGCTTTGCCGCCGCGACGGGTCTGGCGGGGGCGACCTTCGCTGATTTCTTCTTCGTGCTGCTCACCGCATCGAGGCTCTTCTTCAAGGCCGCCATCAGGTCGACGACCTTCGGCGGCGCCTCGACATACGGGGCGACGATCTCTTCGCCGGCGATCTTCTTGTCGATGATGCGCTGCAGCCCCTCGCGGTACTCGTCCTTGTAGTCGGCCAGGTTCAGCGGTCCATCGAACCTGCCGATGACCTGCTTCGCCAGCTTGATTTCTTCCGGTTTCACCTTGGCTGGCACCGAGCTCAGCTCCTCGACCGCATCGATACTGCGGATTTCCGCGGCATGATGCAGCGTGTGCATCACGATGCCGCGCCCATGCGGACGAACGGCGACGAGGTACTCGCGGCCGTACAGCGCCAGCTTGCCGACGCCGACCTTGCCTTTCATCCCCTCGCGCATGACCGCAAACGCGTCGGAAGCCACGCCGCCGTCAGGCGCGAGATAGTACGTCCGATCGACGTACATCGGGTCGATCGAAGACTCGTCAGCGAACTGCACGAGATCGATCACCCGGGTTGACTCGGTCCGGACGTTCTCAATGTCCTCGTCGGACAAGACGACGTACTGCCCCTTCTCGAACTCGTAGCCCTTGACAATTTCCGCGTTCGGGACCTCGCGGTTGCACTGCGGGCACCAGCGCTTCTGCTGAATGCGCGTCTTGCACCCACCGTGAAGCTGATTGAACGAGATCGTCCCGCTCGGCTCGGTTGCCGGGAACACCTTGACCGGGATGTTCACCAGGCTGATCTTCAGATAACCCTTCCAGGTCGCTCGCACAGCCATATGCTGGTCCTTATCGGCAGCAACCGGGCCGGCCTGGAGGTCGGCCTTTGCTAGACCTCGCTCCGCTCATCGTGATCGCCCAGGTCGAGCGTGTCGAAGAACGAGATCTCGTGGTGGTCAATCTTGTCACGGAGCAGGCGCCGTGCCGCCCCGTATTTGTCGCCCGGCACACTCAGGCGACGGGCCAGATTGCGCAGCCGCGAGATGATGATCAGCGTCGCGCTGTGCTCGCCCTCCCGCCAGCTGACCCCCCCCACCTCGTTATACGGAACAAACACCGTGTCGGCCCAGATCCCGTCCTCGTAAAAGCCGCGCTGAATGTTCCGGCTGAGCGGGAACAGGTAGGCGTAGTAGATGAACATCATCACTTCGCCGAAGGCCAGGCGCCGGAAATAGAGATTCAGCATCACCAGCAGGCCCAGCACGACGCCGATGGCCAGCGCCATTGCGTAATACGGCGGTTTGGGGCCAAGCCAGGTGAGCAGGGCGCCGCCCCGGACACGCTTGCGGTATTGAAGGTACTGGATGGCCAGCCGCGTATTCGCGACCAGAAACCCCAACCCGAGGAGGACGAGGATCCATCTGATGACGACGTTCACGGCTAAATCCTACGCAGAAACGTCAGACGCGGGACTGGTACTCGCCCGTTTCGGTGTTGACGCGGACCTTGTCACCCTCGTTGACGAACGGAGGGACCTGGATAACGAGCCCGGTCTCGAGCGTCGCCGGTTTAACCTGCGCGCTGGCCGTTGCGCGATTGATGCCAGGTACGGTTTCCTTCACGAGGAGATCGACCGTCGGCGGCAGCTCGATGCCAACCGGCTCGGTCTCGTAAAACTCGACGCGAATAACCGCATCGGGCACGAGATAGTCCACCGACTCTCCGAGCGCCTCCGCCGAGATATGCGTCTGCTCGAAGGTCGAGGTGTCCATGAAGCAGTAATGATCGCCATCGCTATAGAGATACTGCATCTCGCGCTCGTCGAGTGTGGCGCGCTCGATATCTTCTTCCGCCCGGAACTTCTCGTCCGCGAGCATCTGCGTCCGAATGTTCCGCATCCGGACCTGGATGTGCGCCCGCTTGTTGCCGGGGGTCAGATGGTGGAGGCCGAGGATGCGGAACAGGTTCTCGCCCACCTTGATGAGCATCCCCTTCCGAAGTCGCGTCGCCTGGATGGATGATGCCATATTTGCTCGTAAATCCTAGGAATCGTAACATACAGACAGAGGCCAGGCCATGCTCCGAAAGTTCTTCCTCTCAGTCGTGCTTATTGTCGCCGGCTTCGTGGCCGGAATGGTGCTGACCGATCCGACGACGTCTGAAAGTCGCGCGGAGCCGCTCGCTGTGCCGCAAGCCGCCCCACGGCCCGCCGCACGGCCGGCCGTGCGGCGGGCCGTGCGGCCGGCCGCCGCCGCGCCCGTGGTTGTCGGCGTGGGCAGGTCAGATTTTTCGGAAATCGCCGGCGAAGCCGTCAAGGGCGTGGCCAATATTTCGTCGCTGCAGGTCGTGCGGACGCCCAATTCACCCTTCGGCAGCGATCCCTTCTTCCGATACTTTTTTGACGACGACCGGGCGTTCGGATCGCGCGACCGGCGATCGCTCAGCCTCGGATCCGGCGTGATGATCTCGTCCGACGGCTACGTCATCACGAACAACCACGTGGTCGGCGACAACGTGCGCGAGATTACGATTGCGCTGGGGGACGAGCGCGAAATCCGCGGCAAGGTCGTCGGCACCGATCCCGCGACCGATATTGCGCTGCTGAAGATTGACGTCAAAGGCGTTCCTGTTCTCCCCTGGGGCGATTCGAGCGAGCTCAAAGTCGGCGAGTGGGTGTTGGCGATTGGAAGCCCGTTCCAGCTGAGCCAGACGGTGACGGCCGGCATCGTGAGCGCAACGGGTCGCAACAATGTCGGCTTCGCCGATTACGAAGACTTCATCCAGACCGACGCGGCCATCAACCCCGGTAATTCCGGCGGCGCCCTGATCAACAGCCGCGGCGAGCTCATTGGCATCAACACCGGGATTTTCAGCCAGAGCGGCGGCTACCAGGGGATCGGCTTCGCGGTGCCGAGCAATCTCGCGCGCAAAGTTGTCGACGACCTGATGAAGTACGGCGAAGTCCGCCGTGGGTCGGTCGGCTATCTCAGGGTCGACAGGCTAACTGATCAGCTCGCCCAGAAAGTCGGCTCGCCTGCGACGAGTGGCGCGGTGATTTCGAGGATGATGCGCGACTCGGAATCGTACGAGGCGGGGCTGCGCCCGGGGGACGTCATCGTCGAATTCAACAAGCAGGCGGTTGACGACCCGTCTCAATTCTTCCGCCTGGTCGCCGACGCCACGATCGGATCCACTGCGACGGTGAAGGTTTTGCGCAACGGCCGCCCGACAGACTTCAAACTGCCGATCGTGTCGAGCTCCCAGTCCTCGACGCGCCTTCGAAGGTAAGACCGCGAAACCGGTACGGTACACTCTTGTCAATGACTGCTCAGACCATGGCACAACCGGGACGCAACCGGCCCTGTCATTGTGGCTCGGGCCGCAAGTACAAACATCGCTGCCTTGAGCAAGACGAGGCACAGGCGGCTGCTGGATCGTCCGAGGCGGCCACGTCGGCTCCCACACGAGCGCCAAAGCCCCAAACCCACCAGCCTTGGAAGGCGGCCACTTCCCGTGGCTTCGTCCCGCGCACGCGGACGCCGCGGAAGGTCGGTGGCAGCCTGAGCGAGGCCCCGCCGGATTCACGGCTGTTGCGAGCCCCGGCGGCGCCATTCGTTGCTACCATGAGGGAATGGCCCTCGACGAAAGCACCCTGTTCACGGAAAGGCCCGAATCCCGACCCGGACGGTATCAGTGCCCCAGGTGCCGCCGGACCGGCGAATACAGCATCCGGTGGGTACGGCGCTCGAAGAAGGATAGGCTGCCGGCCGGGGCCGACGAGGGCGACCGGGCCAAGTTTGCAAAGCTGCGCGACTACCTGCTCCGCCTTGACGACGAGGTCACGTGCAAGAGCTGCAGTAAGAAATTCGAGATCCCGTCGCAACACTCCCTGATGTTCGTGGATCAGCTCGCAGGTCTGCCCAACGCAGAAGACCTCGAACGGGAGATCAACGCCGCGTCGGACGAGCCGGAACCTGCGCCTGAGAGCAAGCCGGCGTTGCCCGCGCGGTTCACGCGCAAGTCGAGTGGCTGGAAGTAGTGAACTTCCCCGTACCAAAGGAGCAGTGGTTATGACGAACGCCACCGGGAAATCGCTCTACGCACGGCTTGGAGGATACGACGCCCTCGCGGGCCGCTGTTGACGACTTGATTTCCTAGTTGAGGCTCTTGGCGGGCCAGCCGTCTATCACGGCCTGGACAGGAGAGGGAGGAGTTTCGTCCAGGGTTACTAACGTCGTGTCACGCCAGCGCCTGGCGCGACTCCCACCAGCCTTCGAATTCCTTGAACCCGCGGCCCAACCGCACTGGCGCGGCCATGCGCTCTGCCATGACATCCGCGGTCTTGTAGCCATTGCCGGTGATGCACACGACGGTGGATTCGTCGGGTTCGATCACGCCCCGGCGCACCAGATCGACGGTCGCCGCCAGCGTCGTGCCGCCGGCCGGCTCCGTGAAGATGCCCTCTGTCTCGGCCAGCAACTGAATCGCGTCGATGATCTGCGTATCGGTCACCGCGGCGCCCGTGCCGCCGGTCGATCGCACGGACTTGAGGACCTGGTAGCCGTCGGCGGGATTGCCGATCGCAATCGACTTGGCGATCGTGTTGGGCCGCACCAGTTCCGGATGTTCGAGGCCGACTTCGAGCGCCCGCACGACCGGGGCACAGCCGGCCGCCTGCGCCGCATGGATGCGCGGCAGCTCGCCTTCGACGAGGCCGATCTCGGCCAGCTCGCGAAACCCGCGGAGGATGCGCGGCAGCAGCGTGCCGCCGGCCACGGGCGAGACGACGTGCCGCGGATAACGCCATCCGAGCTGCTCGACGATCTCGAACCCCATCGTCTTGGCCCCTTCGGCGTAATAGGCGCGCAGGTTGATGTTGACGAATCCCCAGCCGTACCGGTCCGCCACCTGCGTACACAAGCGATTCACATCGTCGTAATTGCCGGCGATGGCGACGATGGTCGGGCGATAGATCGCCGAGCCGAAGATCTTGCCCGGTTCCAAATCATCGGGAATGAACACGACGCACTCGAGCCCGAGCCGCGCCGCGTGAGCCGACACGCTGTTCGCGAGGTTGCCGGTGGACGCGCAGGAAATCACCTTAAAACCGAGCTCCACCGCGCGTGTGGCGGCGACCGAGACCACGCGGTCCTTGTACGACAGCGTCGGATGATTCACCGAGTCGTCTTTGATAAACAGCTCCCGGAGGCCCAACCGTTCGGCGAGGCGATCGCAGCGCACGAGCGGCGTGAATCCCGAGTTGAAGCCGGTGAGCGGCTCGCCGGCGATCGGCAACAGTTCACGATAGCGCCAGAGGTTTTTCGGCCGCTTCTCGATCTCCTCACGCGTGACGTGGATCGATCGGTAGTCGTAGATCGGCTCGAGCGGCCCCAGGCACTTGTCGCAGACGTACGTCGCTTCGGCCGGGAACAGGGCCTTGCAGAGATGACACTGCAGGCCCCTGAACGCTGTGTGTGGGATCGAACTCAACGGGTCCTCTCATCTTCCCCCGGAGTCCGTATCGCTCGGAGCTGCGAGGCAGGAATTGGCACCTAACCGCGACCGCTGAATCGCGTAGTTGCCGTGGCTTCGACGGGCCTGTCCCTCAGCCACTCTGGATAAAAGAGACTGTATGCGAGTTGTCCTGCAGACTATATCAAACGGCCGCGCCCGTAGACAAATCTACACATCGACATACGGTGATAACACATTAGCACCCATCTAGGCAGAACATTCCCCGTCCATGACCACCGGCGCGAATTCGCCCGCCTCCGCCAAATCGATGTAATCCTCCGGGACGGCGTCCGCGGCGGTGAACTGCTCGAGCGGCACCAGCGCGAGTTTGACCCGCTTCACGTCAACGCGGCCAAAAAAGTCGGTCGCCGATTCGCCCGTACGCTGTTCGCGCGCGTAGAGGCCGATGAGCCGTTCCACCACTTCCGGCAGGCGCCGCGCCGGCACTTTCGCCGCCAGCCGGCCGAAGTTGGCGCCGGACTCGGTCGCCCCGCCGCCGACCATCACGAAGTACTGAGGCACCGCGCGGCCGTCGACCCGGCGCACGCTGCCCTGAAACCCGATCGTCGCGACGTGGTGCCGACCGCATCCGTTCGGGCAGCCGCTGATCTTGATCTGCATGCCGTCGGCCGCAGCGATCAAATCGGGCCGCTTGCGTAGATGTTCCTCGAGCAGGCGCCCGAGGCCGCGCGACTGCGTCACGGCGAGGCGGCACGACTCAGCGCCAGGGCAGCTCGTGACATCGGCGATGCTGCCGGCTTCCGCCAGCCCGAGTCCGGCGGCTGCGAGACGACGGTACAGCTGCCGCACGTCGCAGGCGTTCACCCACCGGAACACGAGATCCTGTTCCGGCGTCACCCGCACCGTGCCGTCACCGTACGCGCGCGATAGCTCGCCAAGGACGCGCATCTGCTCGCTGGTCAGATCGCCGAGCGGAACGGTCGCCGTCGCGATGACGTATCCGAACTGCTTCTGTGGGCGCACGTTCGTCGCACGCCACCGCGCGTACGCTTCGTCGCCCGTCTGGAGCAGCGGCACGATCGTCGGCACGATGCCTGGGCCCCTCACCTGCTGCGCGCCGACGCGCGAAGCAATGTGACCCTGCGAGGGCGCGGCGCTCTTGACCCAGTCCGGCTTCGGCTCGCTGGCAGGGGGCTCGATCTCAAGGGTCGGCACCTGCCCGGCCAACCGGCAGGCCGTCAGCTCGCGGTCGTACTCTTCGCGAAAGCGCGTCCAGCCGATCTCCCGGATCATGAACTTCATGCGATTGCGCTGCTTGTGCCGATAGTCCCCGAGGCGATGAAACACGCGCAGCACCGCTTCGGACACCCTGAATATCTCGGACGTGGGCAGGCACTCGTGCAGGGCCTCGGCCGCCCTGCAGAGAATGGCCGTGCCGCCGCCCGCCGTCACGCGGAACCCCCGGCCACCGTCGGGCGCGACCACGGCTCGGAATCCGAGATCATGGATGCCCGTCACGGCGTGATCGATCGAGCAGCCTTCGAACGCGATCTTGAACTTGCGCGGAAGGACGGCACTGAGCCGATGCCGCAGCAGGAACCTCGTCAGCGCCTCGGCATACGGCGTCACATCGAAGGGTTCATCGGGTGAGACGCCGGCATACGGACACCCGGTAATGTTGCGCACCGAATTCCCGCAGGCCTCGCGCGTCGTCACGCCGGCGTCGGCCAGAAGGCGCATGGCGGGCTCGGCATCGTGCAGCTTCACGAAGTGGAACTGGATGTTCTGTCGCGTGGTGATGTGGCCGAAACCGCGCGAATAGCGCTCGCCGACCTCGGCAAGCACATCGAGGTGGTCGCCGGTCAGGACACCCTGCGGAATCTTGATCCGCAGCATCTGCGCGTCCTCAGCCTGCCGCTGGCCGTACGTGCCCCGAACAAGCCGGTACGCGCGCCACGCGTCTGGTGTGATCTCACCGCGCTCGTATTTCTCGAGTGTCGCAACGAACTCGTCGATTTCGGCGTCGTTGGCGAACGACAGCCGCGCACGCCCGAACGTCGTCTCTTCATGCACTGGTGGCATATTTCCTCTCACCTCTCGCAGCCTGAGCTTCCCTGGCTTCATTCATCACGGGCATCACGGGCACCGCGGCCAGCGCGACAACGTCGCCGACGATGATCGTACCTGAACCCATGGTTGGGAGTCCGTCCACGTCTTCCGAAAAAAGACTCCCGACCCCTCTTGCAGTGAGCTGTTCAAGCGTTCCGCGCCACACCTGCTGATTCTCCGTCGACGCATCCACAACGATGGCCGCCGGTGTGTCGGGAGGCCATCCGCGTTCGACAAGCGTCGTCGCCACGGCCATGGACCGGCCGATGCCCATCAGGACCACGAGCGTCACGCCGTTCGGCTGCAGCGTCCCCACCGCCGACCGAAACCCTTCGATGTCGTGGCCGGAGACGACGAGAAAGGCGGACGATACGCCGCGATGCGTCACCGGAATGCCCGCGAGCTCCGGTGCGGCAATCGCGCTCGACACACCCGGGACGACGTCAAACGGCACGCCCGCCTGCCGGAGCGCCAGCGCTTCTTCCCCGCCGCGACCGAATACGAACGGGTCTCCGCCCTTCAGCCGCACCACGCGGCGGCCGCGCCGTGCGGCGCGAATCATCACGGCGTGAATCGTCTGCTGGGTCATGGCGTGCTTGCCTGCGCGCTTCCCCGCGAAGAACCGCTGCGCCTTCCGCGCGTACCGGAGGATCCGGTCGTCGATGAGCGCGTCGTACAGCACGAGGTCCGCTGCGCGGAGTCGCGCGATGGCTTTGCGTGTGAGCAGCGCGGGGTCGCCAGGGCCCGCCCCGACCAGGGAGACATGGCCACGATGGGCAGGACTGCAGTCCTGCGCGGCACCCAGGCCGATGTGGCTCAGGCCTGAGCGGTTGTGGCGCAGGTCTTTAGACCTGCCATACAACCCATTCAGCGCCTCGAGCAGCCGCGGCTTGCGTGCTGCCATCGGTACCTGGTCGCGACGCCAGATCGTGCGCTGCCGCGCGGCTTCCGCCATCCACTGATCGAGATCGGACGGCAGGACATTCTCGAGCGCCTCGCGCAGCAGCGCGGTCAGCGCCGGTGCGGCGCCGCTCGTCGACACCGCAATCGTGACACCGTCGCGACGGATCGTGCCGCTCAGAAAGGCGCTGGCGTTGGCGGGGTCATCCACGGCGTTGACGAAGATCCGCCGCGCTTCCGCGGCCGCGGCCACCTCGCGGTTGACGTCTGGCGTCGCCGCCGCCACGGCCAGCCAGGCGCCGTCAAGGTCGGCGGCCATGAACCCGCGTCGGACAATCTCGACGCCCGCACCCTCGATTTCCGGCGTGACGAGGGGCGCGACCACCCGCACCCGGGCGCCGGCGTCGACAAGCGCCTGCAGCTTGGACGTCGCCACGGGTCCGCCTCCGACGAGCACGACGTCCCGTCCGGCGAGTGTCAGAAAGAGTGGTAGCAGGTCACGCATAAAAATAAATAACCCGGAAAGCGGTGGGCCTCCCGGGCAGTGGTCGCGAGCGCTGTTCGCTGAGGTCTTACCGCTGGACGGAAAACATTCGTCTTCTTCTAGTCCTAGTAGTACTGCCATTGCCCATCCCCGGTCAAGGCACACTGACGTCATGAGGCTTCGGCGGCCGGACCCCGCTCCGGGCATAGCGCTCCTGCTCCTGCTCCTGCTCCTGCTGCTTCTTGCCGCCCCACTCGGTGCCCAGCGTCTCCCTGCAACCGCCACACCCGAACACTACGACCTGGCGTTCGTCGTCGACATCAGCGGTCGACGGTTCGAGGGGACCGAAACGATTCGCATCCGAATCGATGAACCGACCGACCGGATCGTGCTGAACGCGACGGAGATCGATTTCCGGGAAGTCGCCATCGGCGCCGACGCCGTGAAGCAGCGTGCCAGCGTCTCGCTCGATCACACGGCCGAGACCGCGACGTTGACCGTCGCGAATGTGCTCCCCGCCGGTCCGGCGGAGATCCACATCCGGCACTCCGGCGTGCTGAACGACAAGCTCCGAGGTTTCTACATCACCAAGGGCGAAAAGCGGAACTATGCCGTCACGCAATTCGAGGCGACGGACGCGCGGCGGGCGTTTCTCTCTTTCGACGAGCCGGCTTACAAGGCCACCTTCGCGGTGACGCTGACGATCGATCGCGGCGACGTCGCGATCTCGAATGGCCGCGTCATCTCGGACACGCCGGGGCCAGGGTCCGGGCAACATACCGTGAAGTTCGCGACCTCTCCAAAGATGTCGTCGTATCTCGTGGCGATGGCCGTTGGTGACTTCGAGTGTCTCGGAGGCGCGGCCGACCTCGCGCCGATTCGCGTGTGCACGCAGCCTGGAAAGAAGGAGCTCGGGCGAATCGCGTTCGATTCGGCGCAGCAGATTCTGGCGTTCTACAACGCGTACTTCGCCATCACCTACCCGTTCGAAAAACTCGACATGCTGGCCGTGCCCGACTTCGCCGCTGGCGCGATGGAAAACACGGCGGCGATCTTCTACCGCGAGACGTCTTTGCTTGCCGACAGCGCGACCGCGTCGATCGCCACACGCAAGCGCATCGCCACGACGATGGCGCACGAGATGGCCCACCAGTGGTTCGGCGACCTGGTCACCATGCGGTGGTGGGACGATCTGTGGCTGAACGAAGGCTTTGCGACGTGGATGGAAACCCGTCCGATGGCGTCGCTGCACCCGGAGTGGAATCTCGCGGTCGACGAGGCGCGCGCAAACCACCGGGCGATCGACCTGGATTCGCAGCGGGCGGCGCGTGCCATCCGCACCCCGGTCGGGACGCCGGCCGAAATCGACGCGCTGTTCGATAACACCACCTATTCAGAAGGGCGCCGCCGTCGTTCGGATGATCGAGCACTACGTGGGCGCCGGCCCGTTTCGCGACGGCGTCAATGCGTACCTGCAGGCGCACGCCTATGGTACCGCCACGTCCGAGGACTTCTGGACGACGATGGCCGCCACGTCCGGAAAACCGGTCGACCGGATTCTCCCGACCTTCATCAATCAGCCTGGCGTACCAGTCATCGAAGTGTCGCCCCTCACCTGCGCAGGCAAGAGAGAGAGCACGCGCGCGACGTTCGGCCAGGAGCGTCTTTTTCCGAAGGCGCCTGATGCGCGCGCCTCCGCCGCTGTCTGGCAGCTGCCAGTGTGCGTCAAGACCGGCCCGTCCGCCGATTCGTCGGCCTGCCTGATTATTTCCGAACCGCGGGTGACACTGGACGTCGCGCAGACTTGCGTGACGTGGATTTTCGCGAACGCCGACGCCCAGGGGCACTACCGCACCGCATACGCTCCAGACATCCTTCGCGCGCTCGCGCCGCACGTTCAGGAGGTATTGAGCACGCCCGAACGGGTCGCGCTCATCAGCGACGAGTGGGCGCTGGTCCGTGCGGACCGGCACACCGCCGCAGACTTTCTGACACTCGCCGCCGGCTTCGGCCGCGAAAGGTCAAGCGGCGTGCTTGGCGACGTCACCGAGCGACTCGGATTCATCCACGAGTACTTGACGACAGGCCCGACGCGTGGGCGTTTCGAGGCCTTCGTCCGGTCGATGCTGCGGCCCTTGTTCGGGCAGCTCGGCTTCTCACCCTCGCTCTCGACCTCAACCCTTCCGCCAGGCGACAACGACGATCGCAGGGCGCTGCGTGCCGTCGTGATCGGTGCACTCGGCACGATCGCCAACGACGGGGAGGTCGTTCGGCAATCGCGAGCGGCGCTCGACCGGGCGCTGGCCAGCAATGGTCTGGCGCTCGACCCAACGCTGCAGGAGAGCGTCGTGCAGATTGCCGCCGAGCACGGCGACAAATACCTGATACGAGGCCTTGAATGCCGCCGCGGCCCGCTCGACATCCCCCGACGAGCGCAACGTGTATTTCCAGGCGCCGGCGAAGTTCCGCGATCCGCGAATTATCGACCTGGCCCTGCAACGCACGCTGTCGAGCGACGTACGCACGCAGGATACGGCCCGCTACCTCGCTAACTTCTTCGACAATCCTGTCGCCAGGCCACTCACGTGGTCGTTTGTCAAATCGAACTGGATTGTTCTCGAGCCGAAACTGCGGGCCTTCAACGCCGGCGCCAGGGTCGCGAACGCCCTGGATGGGTTCTGCGACGCCGGTGCCCCCGACGACATCCGCGCGTTCTTCGACACACACCGGCTGCCTGGCGTGACCGGAGCGCTCAATCTGGCGATCGAGCGCATCAACAACTGCATCGACCTGCGGGAGAAGCAAACGCAGCCAGTCAGCGACTGGCTGGCGGCGCCACGCTAACAAGGGACGCCCCAGTCGGCTGCAGCCAGAAGGCACCGTAGTTGTTGTTGGTCGCGATAACGGAACCGCTGTTCAGCGCGTTGTAGAGGTCGAGATTCGCTTTCAGGCTCCTGGAACCGAAGTTGAAGACCTCGGCATGGTAGCCGACAGCATCCCGACACCGACCACCAACGCGCACAACTTACTGGTTCTCATCTGACTGACCTCCTGCAACGCCTGGCTACGTGTTCACTTACCCGGCTGCTTGGCAAGGGGCCCTAACAACAGCGTCTCAACAAATTCCACGCACCTGAATTATATGACCTGAGCATTCTTACCCAGACGACGATAGAGGGGCATACTCATTTTCCACGGCCGCGTAAACACCTTCGGGGCCTCGATGGTGGCTTCGTAGCTGAGGTGGGAAGGGCTGAGGGGTGTAGCGCTCGACCACGTACAGGGCGTCGCTATGGAAATTCCCGGCGCGGTCGAACCAGGCCTGGTCGACCTGGCCCGTCACGTTGGATTGCCTCGATCTTCAGGTGCTGACCTTACCCAGGCCGACGCCGACCATGTGGCCGGCAAGCACGACACCCATCACCGTGGTCGCCCAAATCATGCCCCAGGTAATGAGCCACGGGACGAACGTGCCCCTTGTCCGGGCTACCGCTCCGGCCGGCAACAAGGTCAGGCCCACCGTGATGCAGATGCCCATCAGGACGAGCACCGCGACAGCACAGACAATCCACTTCACCGCATGCATTGAGACACTCTCCATATTCTCAACCTAGAAGAGCCCGATCAACCGCGCCGTGACGGCCACGGTCCCCCAGAGCACGATCGAGACGCCCCCCACCAGCTTGGCCTGAAAGGGGCGTACGAGAGACTCGTCCGCAAAGGCGACTCTGCGACGAACGGTGAACGTGAAGATGAACGCCACGAGAAGCGTGCCCATCTTTATCCAGAAGAACGTGCTGTAGTACTGCTTTATGGAGTTCGAAAAGAGCTGCGGGAGGCCGGTGACGAGCAGCGCGACGAGCCCCCAGACGAGCCAGGGCTGGGCGTCGCGCGCGACCTGCGCAATGGGCCGGTCCCTCATGCCGCCGCCGAGCAGACGCAAATCGACGATCAGGACGGCGCCCGCAAACACCGCCAACGCCACCAGGTGTACCGCCTGGTCCATCGCGAAGATCCAGACCGAGTCGCGGATAAATAGACTCATCGCGGACTCGTTCATCCAATTAAAGAACGGAAGCAGCATTGGCTCGGCTCCTAGATAAAAGTAAACCAGTTGTAGGCCATCAATCGCCCAGAAACGATGATGAACGCCCACAGCGCGAGCGATATGACTGCCGACATCTTGGCCCCGAACGGCATCTTTGAATCAGCATCCCACTTGGCCACCGAGTAGTACGTGCTGTAGTGGAAGGCCCCGGCGTTGACAGCGGCCAGGGCCATCATCAGCATCTTGACCCAGAAGTAGACGTTCCCGTAGTACCGCATGGGCTGGCTGTAGACCAGCATCCCCCCGGTGGCGGCGTTGATCAGAAAGCCCGTGGCCTGCCACTGAATCAGGCGCTTCTGAATCTGCGAGAAGGGGGTCCGCAAGTTGCCGACCCCCAGCAAGCGCAGGTCCATCATGATGATCAAACCGGCGAACAGGCACAGGCTCGCGACATGCACCGTCAAAAGGAAGGGAAACCAGAACACTGATTCGCGCATTACGATACTGCTCGGAAAGGTGTCCACCCACTCGAATACACTCCGTAAAGCCATCATGCTGGAAGCCCTCGGCGAGAAGCCACAATGTCCGGAACCTTACATCAGGGCTTTGAGCAAGGTCAAGATTCAGGCGGCCGGCGCTTTCTCGTCGCCGGTGTAGGCCACGTCGATCGTGGTGGTCGCGCCCGCTGTGACACGCGCCGGCCGCGTCAGCTCGCCGTAGCGCTCGTGCCACGTCTTCAGACTGTAGGTGCCCACCGGCACGTTCCTGATCTCGAACGTGCCCTCGCCGCTGCTCACCGCGAAGTACGGATGGCTGACGACCCCGATGTAGCTCGTCATCCACCGATGGATATCGCACTTGAGCCGCAGCATGGTTTCTTCGTCTTTCAGCTTGAACTCATAAACCATGTCGGCCAGCGGCTGACCGACATTGAAGCCGTTGCCGCTCGCCGACAGACCGTGGACGTTGTGCAGCAGCGCGTCGCCGTTGTGGACCTTCAGCGTCTGACCGACCTGCGCGCCGACGACGCGCGGCGTGTAGATGCAGGCACGCTGGTCGATCGTGACGGCGGCGACTGGAATCGGCGTGCGAGGGAACGATCCCTGGAGCCGGACAAACACGTTCGCCAGGCCGCCGTCAGGGCTCGTCATCACCATTTCCTGGATGACGCGCTTGCCGGCGTTGGCCTTGACGCACGCCGGGTCGAGGCCCATGCGGATGATCACGTTGCCCGGCGGCGTACCGGTCAGACGCACGCGGCCCCTGATAGTACCGACGGCGCCGACGGCTTTGGACGGGGCCTGCGCGCCAGCATGCCCCATCGCGACAGCGGCCGCGAGAAGCGCGGCAACCGTCATTGACCGACCCGCGCCGCCCGTCATCGCAGATACCCGGGCGGCAGTGGCTGGTTCGGATACCAGTAGGCGGAGTGACAATTTTCGCACGCCTGCTCCATCAGCTCACTGGCTACGGTGATCGCTGGTCCGTCCTTCGCGTCAATCGCCTGCAGCGCTTCCAACGTCGCGGTGTGGAGTCCTTTGGCCAGCTCGTTCCACTTGACGCGATCGTTGTTGATGTTGATCTCAATTTCTTCGGGCTCGAGCTCGACGCCCGGCGTGGTGGATTTTTCGTGTGGTCGCGCCACGTGGCGTCCCGGTATCATGAGCAGATTCGCGCTTTCGAGGAGCGTGATGGCGCCAAACCGTACGGTCTTCCACTCCTCGTCGGTCTCCGGAACCTTGTCGTGGATGCCCTTGGCGTCAACGACCGTCGAGACACTCGCCCAGACGACGTCGGCCGATGGATCGACGATCGCCTCCATGATGTCCTTGATGGTGGCCGTCGGCGTGTACGGCGGTTCTGGTGGCGCAGGCGGTGCGTCGGGCTGCCGACCTCCACACGCACTGCCCGTGAGCAGCAAGAGGCTGACAAGCGAAGCGCCGAGAAAGCGTTGCCGACAAGACTCGCCCATCGACTATCCTCCCTCCACAGAAAAACGGACCCCTCGCCCCCCGGGCGAGGCACGAACGAAGTGTAGCGTACCGCTTTCCCGGCATTCTTCCTGAAGTTTTCGTCAGAAGACCTTCGTGATTACCCCTTGATCGACCGATCGATCAGTTCGATTGGATGAACAATCTTCCAGTCATATCCAAGGCGCCGTCCGGCCGCGGCAATCTGCAGGGTGCAGCCGGGGTTGCCGGTCGCGATCAGACCCGGCTTCAGCCGAGCGATATGGCGTGCCTTGCGCTCGCCAAGCTGCTCGGCCGGCTCTGGCTGCACCAGGTTATAGATGCCGGCGCTGCCGCAGCAGATCTCGGATTCGGGCGGCGACAGCAGCTCGATGCCGGGGATCGCGGCCAGCAGCGAACGCGGCTGCGCGCGGACCCCTTGTGCATGCGCCAGGTGACACGCGTCGTGGTAGACGACGCGTGTCGGCTCGATCGGATGCCGCCTGGCGCGCGGTTCGCCAATCTCCATCAGCACCTCGGACACATCCCGCACGCGCGCGCTGAACAGGCGCGCCCGATCCGCCCACGCGGGATCCTCGGCGAACAGCCCGCCATACTCCTTCATCGACGACCCGCAGCCGGCGGCGTTGACGACGATGCGCTCGACGCCGGACGTTTCGAAGACCTCGATGTTGTGCCGCGCGAACTCGCGCGCCTGATCGATGTTGCCCGCATGGAGCGAAAGCGCGCCGCAGCAACCCTGCGTGGCGGGCGCCTCCACGGTGCAGCCTTCAGCCGCCAGCACGTCGATCGTCGCGCGGTTGACGTGCGAGAACGCGAGGCGCTGCACGCATCCGGTCAGAAGGCCCGCCGTGAGACGTGCCTGGCCGGATGCCGGTGTGTGTTCGGGCACGCGCTCGAACAGGGCGCGCGCTGACAGCCGCGGAGCGAGGGCGAGTAGCGACCGGAGGCGCCGCGGCAGGAGGTTGAGCGCGCCGCTTCGCTCGAGCGCCCTCAGGACCGGTCCGAGGACAACGAGCGGCGCCAGCGCGATCCGGAGGCGAGCCGGATACGGCAGGAGCGCAAACAGCAGGGAGCGGAACAGGCGTTCTCCAACCGGCCGAACGTACTGACGCTCGATCTGCGCGCGGGTGTGCTCGACGAGCGGGCCGTACTGCACGCCCGACGGGCACGCCGTCACGCACGCCATGCATCCCAGGCACGTGTCAAAATGGCCGACGAAGGTGGACGACATCTCCACCCGTCCCTCGAGCCCGGCCTTCATCAGGTAGATGCGCCCGCGCGGCGTGTCCATCTCCTCGCCCCACAGGACATACGTCGGGCAGGACGGCAGGCAGAAGCCGCAGTGGACGCACGCGTCGATCAAGGCCCGCGACGGCAGGTCTCGGCCGTGGAAGGCCGGCTCTCCTGATTCCCGGACCTGCTTCATACCGGCCCCCGGCCGGCATTCAGGATTCCATCCGGATCAAGCGCGCGCTTCACCGCCGCGCCGAGCGTCCCGGCATCGCCCTGCGACCCCCACACATCGACCTGCTGCTTCAGGTCTGTGCTCGCGCGCAGCACCACGACGTGCCGGAACAGATCGCTGCGCGAGCGCATCCGCTCGACGCCAGCACGCCCGGCCGACGCGTCGCCGTCCACGCGGATCAGGCCCGACCCGAGCGCTGCGCGGCCGGTCAGCTCCACGTCCGACGCGTGTCCGCCGAGCTCGTCGATGAACGCGAGGACGCCGCCGAGCGACGCCGGCAGCCAGCTTGCCTTGACGATCATCCCCCGCGATGCCCACACGGATCGTGAGTCATCGCGCCAGAGATCGGACTCGGTCTCCGCGGCGACGACCTCGCATGTCGCTCGGCCGACAAGCGCCCGCGCACTCAGGAGGTGCGCGTCGAGCGCACCCGGCGTCGACTCGAACTTGAGCAGCAGGCGGACGGGCCGACGAGCGCCGCTCCTCACCTCGCAGGCAGCCGCCTCCAGCTGACTTCCCATCACCGCATTCAGCGCAGAGACCAGCGCGCCGGCGCTGTCGAAGGTGGCGACGAGCGTGCGCGATGCCGCCGGAAGCGGTGCCAGCTTGAACGTGGCGCTGACGATCGCCGCGAGGCTCCCGAGCGAGCCGCTGACCAGCTTCCCGAGGTCATACCCCGCGACGTTCTTCACGACGTTGCCGCCCGCCTTGATCAGGCGGCCATCGGTGAGCGCCAGGCGGATGCCGATCACGAGATCGCGCGGCGTGCCGTAGCGGTGGCGCAGCGGTCCGCTGTCGTTGGTCGCGATGGCACCGCCGATCGTCGCGTCGTCGAACGGCGACGAGATGGGCAGCCACTGCCCGTGCCGCGCCAACTCCCGGTTCACATCGTCGATGCGCGCGCCGGCCTGCACGGTCGCCGTCAGGTCGGCGTACTCGTGCGCGACCACCTGGTCCAGCCGCTTCGTGCTGAGCACGACGTCCACGGGCGTCGGCACGCGTCCCCACGAGATCTTCGTTCCGCCGCCCCGAATGACGACGGCGGCGCGCCGCTCGGACGCCGATGCGAGCACTGACGCCACGTCTTCCGCAGAGACCGGCTCGACGACGAGACGCGGCACGACGCCATCAATGGCATCGCTCGCGCGTCCCTGAACCTCCGTGGAGGCCATCAGAAGCGCTCGCCCAGTCCCGCTTTTTCGATCCGATGCGCATGGTAGGGGCCGGGGACTTCGCCGCAGAGGCGGGGCGTCGGAAAGATCTTCCCGGGGTTGCAGAGGCCCTTCGGATCGAAGGCGCGGCGCACGCGCTGCATGACGTCGAGGTCGTCGTCGGAAAACATGCGCGGCATGTAGCCGACCTTGTCGGCGCCGACGCCGTGCTCGCCCGTGATCGATCCGCCGGCCTCGATGCAGTAGGAGAGAATCTCTCCCCCGACTTCGGCGGCGAGCTCGGACTGCCCCGCGACCTTCTCGTCGTAGCAGATCAGCGGATGCAGGTTGCCGTCGCCAGCGTGAAAGACGTTGCCGATCCTCAGGCCGCAGCGCGCCTCGAGCCGGCGGATGCGGTCGAGCACGTCAGGGAGCTTCGTTCGCGGCACGACGCCGTCCTGCACGTAGTAATTCGGCGTGACCCGCCCCATCGCCGCGAACGCGCCTTTCCTCCCCTTCCAAATCCGCGCGCGGTGCGCCTCGTCCTCCGCGACCTCGACTGTCGTCGCGCCCACGCGACGACAGATCGCCTCGACCTCGGCAAACTGTCCGCGCACGTCCGCCACCGGGCCGTCGAGCTCGACGATCAGGATCGTGTTCGCCGGCGGGAAATTCGGATGGACGGCGGCCTCGACCGCTTCGATCGACAGCGCATCCATGATCTCGGCCGCCGCGGGAATGATCCCGGCCGCGATAATCTCGGAGACCGCCATCCCGGCGGCGCTCGTCGAGTCATACGCCGCCACGAGCGTTCTCACGCTCTCGGGCCGCCGAAGAATCCGCACGATGACCTTCGTGACGATGGCGAGCGTCCCCTCGGATCCGATGAGCACGCCGAGCAGGTCGGGGCCCGGCGCATCCGCGATCGCGCCGTCAAGGCGCACGAGATCGCCGTTCGCCAGCACCAGTTCGACGCCAAGCACATGGTGGACGGTGAATCCGTACTTCAGGCAATGCGCGCCGCCGGAGTTTTCGGCGACGTTGCCGCCGATCGAGCACACCTGCTGGCTCGATGGATCCGGCGCGTAGTAGAAGCCCTGAGGCGCGACCTGCCGCGTGATCTCGAGGTTCGTCACGCCGGGCTCGACGGTCACCCGGCGATTCGGGATGTCGACCTCAATCACGCGATTGAGGCGCGCGAGTCCGATGACGACGCCGCCCGGAACCGGCAGCGCGCCGCCCGACAGGCCGCTTCCGTGCCCGCGCGCGACGAAGGGCACGTCGTGCCGGTGACACAGGCGGACGACGTCCTGCACCTGCCCGGCTGACGCGGGAAGCACGACCACCGGTGGAGTGTGACGAAGGTGCGGAAGCCCATCGCACTCGTACGTGAGCAGATCGAGCGGGTCGGTGAGCACGGCGCCCGGTCCGCAGATCCGCCGAAGTTCGGCGACGAACGGCTCGTCGATCACGTCGCCACGCCTTCTGCCGACGTGTCGCGCGTCATCAACCGCGAACCAGCGCGGGAAGGTCGGTGATGGCACCAACGACGCGCGTGGCGGGGAACCCGATCTCCTCCTGCGGCTCGGCCGCCGCGCGCTGAATCCAGAAGGTGGTCAGCCCCGTGGAGCCGGCGCCGTTGACGTCCCAGCTGTTCGATGAGACAAAGCCGATGTCGCTCCCGGCGGTGTTCAGGCGCGACGACGGCAGCTGGTAGACGCGCGGGCTGGGCTTGAACACCTTGATTTCGTCCACGCTGATGTATCGTGTCGAGCAGACCGGCAATGCCGGCGCTCGTCGCCGCCGCCTGCAGCATCTTCGGCTCGCCGTTCGAGAGGATCGCGAGCCGCAGCCCCTGCGCCTTGAGCTGCTCAAGCCCCGGCTGCACGTCCGGGAACGAGGCCAGCGTCAGGTACGCCCTCATCAGGCGCTCGCGCTTCTCGGCGGTCAGGTCGAGCTTCAGGCTGCGTGCCGAGTAGGCGAGGCCGTCCTCGGTGACTTGCCAGAAATCCTTATAGCGGTCCATCATGCTGCGCAGCAGGCTGTACTGCAGCTGTTTCCGGGCCACAGCGCGGCCAGCGCCGCGCCGTGGCCCGGAAACAGCTGCTCGCCGAGTGACGTGACCGACAAGACGTCGAACAGCGTCCCGCACGCGTCGAAGACGAGCGCCTTCAGTGCGGGGATGGCGGACGTCTGCATCGCGGATGGCGAAACGGCGCGCGCCGCGGCACTAGCGGCCAGCACCCTGATGAATTGCCGTCGATCGGTCTCGGGCATCGAGTATTCATTCTACGGCGCTGCCAAAGGACATTCCCCCAGCAAGCACACGCTTCTGCTCGACGACGAACCGCACGACGCGCGCCTCGCATGGCCACGGCGTGAGGGACGTCACGAGCGCCGACAGCATCAAACATTTCTTGAACATGTCATCACCCCTCGTGTCATTGGGACATCTGGGGACACCTACTGCGCGGGATGAGCCTCTCACTCTACTCCCGGCCGACAACGATTTCATGGGAAAAATGCCCTCGGACGGCCTTCGCTACATTGCCGGCGAGAGATCCCCAGGCTACTGCGCGAGTGTGGTAGCGGTACGGGGAATCGAACCCCGGTTCCGTGGTTGAGAACCACGTGTCCTAACCCCTAGACGATACCGCCCCTGCGCGCTTGGCGAAACCGCCATGTTATCGTCCGTCCGTATTGCGGTCAACCGCCGCACGCACGCGACGGCGCGATCACGGTATAATATGCGGTTGTTGTTCGACGTCATTTTTTATTCAGGAGAAGTCGATGCACGTACGAAACGTTCAGGTCAGCGCTCGCCTTGTGCGGGCTGTCAGGGGAACCTTGGGAAGCCTGGGAATAGTGACGCTCGCGGCCTCGGTCATCGCCTGCGGCGGCGGAAGCAGCGGCACGTCGAGCACGTCGAGCGAGCCATCATCCCCCGCAGGGCTGAAGGTTGACGTGGCCACCGCGGGAGAGGTGACGGGCACGGTCACGATCGACGGCATGGCGCCGAAGAACGCCGCTATCAAGATGAATGCCGACCCGCAATGTCTGAGCATGAACAAGACCCCGCAATTCCAGGAAACCTTCGAGGTCGGCGGCGACGGAAAGTCGCTGGCGAATGTGTTCGTCCATGTGAAGGACGGCCTCGGCAGCTACGTCTATGACGCGCCGACCGAGCCGATGAAGATCGATCAGCAGGCCTGCCGTTACCATCCGCACGTCTTAGGCATTCGCGTCGGGCAGGCGCTCGAGATCGTCAACAGCGACGATACGCTGCACAACATCCACGCGACGCCGAAGGACAACTCAGAGTTCAACACCGGCCAGCCGATTCAGGGGATGAAGACGACGCACACCTTCGACAAGGCGGAAATCATGGTGCCGTTCAAGTGCGATGTCCACGGCTGGATGAACGCATACATCGGCGTGCTCGACCATCCGTATTTTGCGGTCACGGACAAGGATGGGAAGTTCGACCTGAAGACGCTGCCGCCTGGCACCTATACGATCGAGGCCTGGCACGAAAGGCTCGGCACGGCGGAGCAGAAAGTCACGATCGGCGAGAAGGAAACGAAGGACATCGCCTTCAGCTTCAAGGCGCCGGTAGCCAGCAGCTAACCCGCATTATTCATGAGTGAGCGAGTTTCTGCTACGGTCGGCGCCTCCGAGTGGCGGCGACGAGGATGCGGGTCAGCGGCTGACGATCCAAGTGGTCTGAATGGCGTGGCCTCGGGCTCCGCGGGTGCCTGGGGCGCAGCGGGTGCGTTGGCGGCGACACCTCCGGCGGGAGGACTTCTGGTGGTCACGCGAGTGGGCCGTTACGCGAGCGCGCGCGACGCGTCCACGTGGCGGCGTCGGGATGGGATCGCGAGAAATGCAGGACGACCCGGCGGACGGAGCGCACGACCGCGCCGCCGTCCGAGCTCGCATGAACGTGGTCGAAGGTGGCTACCAGGGGCTTGTCGAACACGTCTGGAAAAAGAACAGTGCGTGGTACCGTGGAGTCGTTCAACGCAATCGCCTCCGTGTGGGAAAACGCGGTCTTGTCAACAGCGTAGTACCCACTCGGAGGCGTTTGTGTTTCAGTGAAACTCGCTCACTCGTGAATTATTTAGGCCAGCTTTTCGGGCGGGAGGAGCAGGACGGCCTGCCCTCCCGCCCATCCCGCCCTGAAATGCACCGCTTCGCCACGTTCGTCGCCGGCTGCACGGTGCTCCTGCTGCTGGCGGGCAGCCTTGTCACCAGCACAGGCTCCGGCCTCTCAGTTCCAGACTGGCCGACGACGTACGGCTGGAACCTGTTCACCTTTCCCCCTTCGAAGTGGGTCGGCGGCATTTTCTACGAACATGGACATCGATTAATCGCCAGCCTCGTCGGGTTCCTCACCATCATCCTGGCCGCGTGGCTGTGGCTGAAGGAGCCGCGGCGCTGGCTGCGATGGCTCGGTATCGCGGCGCTCGCGACCGTCGTCGCGCAAGGCGTGCTCGGCGGCCTGACCGTGATATTCTTCCTCCCGGCGGCCGTTTCGACCGCGCATGCGGGCCTTGCCCAAATCTTTTTCTGCCTCACGGTGGCCATCGCGCTCTTCACCTCGCCTGGGTGGATGGCCGCGTATGACAAGCCAGGAACCAAACGTGTTCCTGGCTTGAACGACTCGGTGCTGCGGCGCGTCGCCACCACCACCACCGGCTTGATCTACGCGCAGATCCTCGTGGGCGCGACCATGCGGCACACCGACGCCGGGCTCGCGATCCCTGATTTCCCGCTCATGTTCGGCGGCCTCATCCCCGACCACTGGGATCCGAAGATCGCGATCCACTTCGCGCATCGCGTCGGCGCCGCCATCGTCACGCTGGCGATCATCGCAACCTCCGGCCACGTGCGGTATCACCACCGTCGGCGCCGCGAGCTGACGCGTCCTGCCGCGCTGCTCCCTGCGCTCGTTGCCGTCCAGCTGACGCTGGGCGGCCTGACGGTGCTCAGCCAGCGCGACGTCTGGATCAACAGCCTGCATGTCGTCTGCGGTGCCCTGGTACTGACGACCTCCCTGGTGCTGACGCTGCGCGCCTGGCGGGTGGGGTTCGCAGACACGGTCGGGTTTCGGCCGGGCCGTCATCTCGAAGCGGTGCACGCGTGAAGGACGCTCGTGCTGATGTCGTGGCGGCCTCGCTCACGACCTCCAGCCGCGGAACATTCGCCGATTTCGGCAGCCTCACGAAACCGCGTCTCAATCTCCTCGTCGTCGCCACGAGCGCGGCCGGCTACTACCTCGGCGCGCCGGGCGCGTCAGCACCGGGGCCGATGCTGCAGGCCGTCGCGGGCACGGCACTCGTCGCAGCCGGCGCGGCCGTGCTCAATCAAGTATTCGAACGCGACACCGACGCGCTGATGCGGCGCACTCGAGGACGGGCGCTCCCTGATGGACGCGTGCTGCCTGGCGATGCGCGGCTGTTCGGCATCGCCACGTCGGCCGCCGGCCTCGCGTTGCTGGCCGCACAGCCCCATCTGATGGCCGCCGGTCTCGCGCTCGCCTCGCTCGTCGTCTACCTCGCGATCTACACGCCACTCAAGCGCCGTACGTCCCTGGCCACGCTCGTGGGCGCCGTGCCCGGCGCGCTGCCGCCGCTCATCGGGTGGACGGCCTCCCACGGCAGCATCACGTTCGGCGGCGCCGCGCTGTTCGCGATCGTGTTCCTCTGGCAGATTCCGCATTTCATGGCCATCGCGTGGATGTACCGCGACGACTACGCGAAGGCCGGTTTTCCCATGTTGCCGGTCATCGATCCGGCGGGACGGCGCGCGGGGCGTCAGGCCGTCGCCTACGCGGCCGCGCTCATCCCGGCGAGTGCTGCTCCCACGTTTGCCGGAGTCAGCGGCGCCCCGTACCTGATCGCGGCGATGGGACTGGGGATCGGCCTGCTCGGTCTCGCCTTGAGCTTCGCCGCGGCGCGCACCGACCGGTCGGCGCGGTGGCTGTTCTTCGGCTCGATTGCCTACCTGCCGATCTTGTGGATCGCGATGATCGCGAACCGGTTGTGACGGTCCACGACCTGCCGGCCGTCAACGCCACCCTGAACGCGATCTCCGGCATCCTTCTGCTGGCGGGCTACGCGCTGATTCGTCTGCGGCGCATCGAGCAGCACCGACGTTGCATGATTGCGGCGTTCGCGACCTCGTCGGCCTTCCTCGTCTGCTACATCGTGTATCACCTGCAGGTGGGATCGGTGCCGTTCACGCGCCAGGGGTTCGTCAGGCCGTTGTACTTCACGATTCTCGTCACGCACGTCACGCTGGCCGCGGCGGTCCCGCCCCTGGCGTTCGTGACGTTGTCGCGCGGGCTGAAGGGCCGGTATCCCCAACACGTCCGTATCGCACGCTGGACCTTGCCGATCTGGCTGTATGTCTCGGTGACGGGTGTCCTGGTTTACGTGCTGTTGTACCAACCCACCTGGCTGATCTGACACGGGTTCTGGCCTCCGGGGCCGATATATACTGGCGCCATGCCGTCATGCCTTCTTGCTGCGCTGTTGCTCGTCGCGCTGGCCGGCAATGCCGCCGCGCAAACCGGTCGCGTTGCCGGAGTCGTCAAGGATGACCACGGAGATGCTGTCAAGGGCGCGACCATCCTCGCTGAAAACCCGGACGCGTCTCCGAGCAGCTTCACAGCCAGCACCGACAAAAAGGGTCGGTTCGCCATGATCGGCCTCAGAAGCGGAGTGTGGCAGATGAGGGCCATGGCCCCGGGCTACGCCCCGGACGGCGGTGAGTTGAAGGTGCTCACGTTGCCGACGGTCACTCCGTCCGTCGCCTTCTCGCTGCAGAAACTCATTGTGCCGCCGAGTGCGCTCGGCACCACAGCGCCGAAGGATCTGCAGGCCGCCCTGGCGGGCGCCGACGCGCTGTACAACAATCAGCAATGGGACGAGGCGATCGCCGCGTACAGCGCGATTCTCAAGGAATCGCCGGCGGTGAGCATGATCGAGCTCCAGATCGCCGCGGCGTACCGCAACAAGAAAGCCTTCGACAGCGCCATCGCCGCATACAACGCGCTCCTCAAGACCGATCCGAACAACGAAAGAGCCAAGATCGGGATCGCCAGGACGAACCTCGAAAAGGGCGACCTGGACACAGCCGAGCGGACCCTCGAAACGACCGCACAGGCTCCGGGCGCGACCCGCGAGGTCTTTTACGATCTTGGCGAAGTAAAGCTGGCCCGGTCCATGACCGACGAGGCGGTCAAAGCGTACGAGCGCGCGGCGCGGGTCGACCCGACCTGGGGCAAGCCGCCGTTCGCACTCGGAAGAATCGCGCTGGACAAGGGCGACACCGTCACCGCGCGCAGGTATTTCCAGACAGTCATGGACGTCGATCCTGTATCGCCCGAAGGGGCGCAGGCGACCACGATGCTCCGGCAGCTCGATGAGCGTCGATGAGCACGATGGCGCGTCGCCCGTTTCGTCGCACGCTGATCCTGGCGAGCGTCGCCCTCGGTACCGCACTCGCCGCAGCCGGAGGCTGGAAATATGCGCGGGCGTCGGCCCCTCTGAGCGGCCCGATCATCATCTTCTCCATCGACACCCTGCGGGCGGATCACCTGCCGGCCTACGGTTACCGGAAGGTGAAGACCCCCGCCATCGACGAGCTGGCATCGAACGGCGTCGTATTCGAACGCGCGTACTCGCACACGCCGCAGACCCTCCCGGCGCACACCGCGCTCCTTACGGGAAGGCTCCCCTTCGAAACCGGTGTCCGTAGCGAAGGAGCCCGGGTCAAGCCAGGCGAACGCATGTTGCCCCAACTGCTGCGCGAGCGCGGATACTCGACCGCGGCTGTCGTCTCGGCGTCACGGCTCCGGAAGGACACAGGCATCAGCCAGGGTTTCGATTTCTTCGACGATGAGATGCCGCCCAATCCGGAGGAACCGGCGGCAGAGGCGGGCCATCGGGACGGCGGCGAATCGGAAACGATTGCGGAGCACTGGCTGGACCGCACCGGCACGTCGCGCTCGTTCCTGCTGCTCCATCTGGATGAGCCGCACAGGCCGTACGCGCCGCCGAAACGCTTCTCGCAGTACTCGCTATACGACGGCGAGATCGCGTACGCGGACGAGATTGTCGGTCGCCTGATTCATTACCTGAAGACGCATCAGCTCTACGATCGATCGACGATCGTGCTGCTCTCCGATCACGGAGAAGGCCTCGGCAACCACGGCGAACAGGCGCATGGTCTGTTCGTCTACGACGAGGCGATTCACGTGCCGCTCATCATCAAGCAGGAAAGCAACGTCGGCGCAGGACACCGCGTCTCGGATCTCGTGCAGCACGTCGACATGGTGCCGACGATCCTGGATCTCGTCAAGGCGCCCGTGCCCGACGCCCTGCGCGGCCGCTCGCTGAAGCCACTGCTCGATGGTAGCGGAAAGGGTAGGACGGCATGAGCCTTCCCGCCCCTCCTGCCCTTCCAACCCTGATTAGCCCCCGAACGGCTTGACGAAAAACAGAATCAACGAGATGAGCAGCACGTAAATCACCAGCGACTCGATCAGGACCAGGCCGAGGATCAGGTTGCCGCGAATTTCGCCCGCGGCGCTTGGATTGCGCGCAATGCCCTCAACCGCCGCCGCGATGCTCCGACCCTGCCCGAGCGCGCCGAACGCCGCTGCAATCGCGAGCGCGAAGCCCGCGGTGAGGATCGACCACTGCACCACTCCCGAGCCGGAGGCCGCCGCCGCTTCCTGCGCGTGAAGCGGCACCACGAACGTCACCGCCGCCATCGTCATCATCAGTACCGTCAACACACGTCTACTCACACTCGCCTCCATTTGAATCTTGAATCTGCAATCCGCAATTTCTAGGCTTCACCCGCCACCATCTCTCCGTGCTGATGCTCCTCGTGCTCAGTCGCCACGGCGCCACCCAGGTAGATCGTCGACAGCAGCACGAAGATCACCGCCTGGAGCGACGCCGCGATGAGGGCCATGAACATCATCGGCAGCGGCACTAGGAAGGGGATGATGCTGAACAGGATGATGATCACGAGCTCCCCCCCGAAGATGTTGCCGAAGAGGCGCAGCGACAGCGAAAGCACCCGCGAGAAATGGCTGATGATTTCGATCGGGAGCATGATTGGCGCGAGGAAAATCGGCGATCCCGGCGGCACGGCGAAGTGCTTCAGGTACGGGCCGACGCCCTGCACCCGCAGGCCCTGAAAGTGGTAGTAGACGGCGACAGTCAGCGCACAGCCGAGCGTGACGTTGATGCTGCTCGTCGGCGCCATCAGGCCGGGGATGAGGCCCATGAGGTTCCCGGACAGGATGAACACGAACATCGTCGCGATAATCACGAGGTAGCGCGAGCCCTTGTGGCCGATGTAGTCGTGAAGCATGGACTGCAGCGCCCCGATCGCGTCCTCGACGAGAATCTGGAGCTTCCCCGGAGCGTCGACGCTCAGACGGCTTCGCACGATCAGGCAGACGATCGTCCAGAACACGACGATGAGCCCGGCCATCACGAGGAAGTTTGGGATGACATCTCCCTCAGCCGGCACGGTGCGGCCGAGCGCGCGCAGCATGGCGCCGACAAGCGGGCCGAACCAGGCATTGACGGCCTGGACGATCCAGAGCGGATGTTCGAGCTTTTCCATCGATTAACGTTTATGAACGCGTGTTATCGGGGGCCCCTCCCCCCGGCTCGAGGGGACCTGCCGCCCGGCTGGGACAATACACCGAACGCTTCGACCATCGCCGCGATCACGAGCGAGGATGCGCCCGCAAAAACGGCCACCGGCGGCAGCCGCAGGCGCGCCATCATCACGTATGCGGCGACGGCGAGTATACCGTACCTTGTGAAAGACTTCACCAGCCCGACCGCGACTTTTCGGGTGCCGCCTGCGCCGGCGACAGCCAGCACCGTGATGCCGGCTTTGATGCCGCGGTAGGAAATGGCGACCAGCCCGCCGCCGCAGAGGACACCGAGCGGCGCCTCCACGCGGCGCGTCACAATCCCGGCCGCCACGGCCAGCACCGCACACGCCATCACGCTGTGGCGCTCAAGGCGCCGCAGGGCCGGATCACTCTCGGCCACGATGTTCCCGTTTATCGATAGTTATTGACGTCATCGAGAGCCGGACCAGCAGAGGGAGGCCGCACGGCGCGTGACACCGTCCGGTACACGTTCAGCACGCCCGCGACGAACCCGAAGCCGAGAAAGATCGCCTTGAGCCAGGGCGACGTCCCCAGCCACGCGTCGAGCAGGCCTCCGAGCCAGTAGCCGATCCCGATCGCGACGATGAAGGACATGAGACTGGCGCTCAGCTCCCATGCCGTCCGCATCATGTTCGCGTCGGACTTCCTGGACTCCATTCAAGACCAATGCAACCACGAAAACGCGAAGACACGAAGAAGAACCGAGCTCTTAACCTAACGCAGCGCGGTGAGCGACCCGGCGACGCCGAGCGTGCGGGCCGAGGCCTCGGCCGCTTCGAACAGCAGGCGCGGGTAGATGCCAAGGACAATCGTCACCGCGACGGCGACCACGAGCGCGAAGGTGAGCGAGGGACCGGCGACGGGCTCCGAGCCCATCGTCTCCTGCTTGAAATACATGAAGACGACCAGGCGAATGTAGTAATAGAGCGAGATCGCGCTGTTCAGCACGGCGACGACCGCCAGCCAGACATAGCCGGAGTCGATGGCGGCGCTGAAGAGCCAGAACTTGCCCATGAAGCCAGCGGTCGGAGGAATGCCGCCGAGCGACAGCATGAACAGCAGCATCGCGAACGCGGCGAATGGACTGCGGAAGTTGAGGCCGCTGAAGTCCTTCAGCTCGTCACCGACGACGTCGTGCCGGCGAAGCAGCACGACGACCGTGAAGGCGCCGAGCTGCATGAACGAGTACACGAAGAGGTAGATCAGCATGGCCGTCACGCCTCGCGACGTGCCGGCCACCACGCCCATCAGCAGGTAACCGGCATGCGCAATCGACGAGTACGCGAGCATGCGCTTGATGTTCGTCTGGGTCAGCGCTGCGAGGTTTCCAACGGTCATGGTCACCACGGAGAGCACGGCGAACAGCAGCTTCCAGTCCGGGCTGCTCGACGGCAGCCCTTCCAGAAAGATTCGCAGCAGCATCGCAAACGACGCCGCTTTCGAGCCGACGGACAGGAACGCCGTAATGGGGGTCGGCGCCCCCTCGTAGACGTCCGGCGCCCACATGTGGAACGGCACGGCCGCAATCTTGAATCCAACGCCCGCGACGACCAGGATGACGGCGAGCACGAGCCGGGGATCGCGCTCCTGGCCGATGAAGATCGGCGCCATGACGCGCAGCGCCGTGGTCCCGGAGAGCCCGTACATGATCGACATGCCGTACAGGAGGATGCCGAGAGAAAAGGCGCCGAGCAGAAAATATTTGACCGCGGCTTCATTCGATCGCTGGTTCGGTTTGATGAAGCCGGCCAGAATGTAGAACGCGATCGCCATCGTCTCCAGGCCGATGAAGATCGTGATGAGATCGATCCCGCCGGCCATGACCATCATGCCGAGCGTCGCGCAGAGGATGAGGAAGAAATACTCGCCCGCCGGGGCGCCCTCGACCTCGAGATACCGGATCGACATCAGCACGGTGATGGCGGCGGAAATCAGGAAGACGATCTTGAAGAACAGCGCGAACCGATCGACCGCAATCAGCCCTTGCACGACCTCGTGGGTGTCGATGAAGAGCATCAGCGAGGCCAGCGTCGCGACGATAACACCCATCGTGAGCCACGCGAGCACGGAGCGGGGCGTTGTCTTACCTGGCCGCGACAGCGCGACGTCCACGATCAACACGAGGAGCGCGCCGGCCGTGATGACGATCTCCGGCAGGATGTAGTAGAAGTCGCTCGCTGAAATTCCTGGCGGCATCAGCGTCCCCCGGGTCCTCCGGGAACCGGCGCCGCAGCGGCCGCGTTTTGCGTGTACTGCGGGCTCACGCGGGCGATGATGTGCTGCACCGACGTGTCGAGCCGGCGCAGGAACGGCGCCGGATAGAGGCCCATCCAGACGGCGAGAATCAGGAGCGGCGCGAAGGTCGCAAATTCACGATGGGTCAAATCGGGAAGCCGTTCGTTCTTCGGGTTCTCGACCTTGCCGAACATGGTGCGCTGGTACAGGTTCAGCATGTATGCGGCGCCCAGCACGATCCCGCTCGCGGCAAACGCTGCCCAGACTTTGCCGCCGCCCAGGAACGGGTGAGTCGTCACGAACACCCCCTGCAGGATCAGCAGCTCGCCGATGAACCCGTTGAGCGTCGGGAGCCCGATCGATGACATGGTCATGATCAGAAAGACCGCCGCGTAGACCGGCATCACCTTGGACAAGCCGCCGTATTCGGAAATCTCGCGGGTGTGCCGCCGCTCGTACATGATGCCGACGAGCAGGAAGAGGGCGCCGGTCGAGATGCCGTGATTGAGCTGCTGGATGATGCTGCCCGCAATGCCCACCGGATTCAGCGCGAACATGCCCAGCATCACCATGCCCATGTGGCTCACTGACGAATACGCGACCAGGCGCTTCCAATCCTTCTGGGCCAGGGCGACCAGCGCTCCGTACACGATGCCAATGATGCAGAGGACGACGATGAACGGCACGTAGGCCCGCGTCGCCTCGGGCAGAATCGGCAGGCTGAAACGGAGGAACCCGTACGTGCCCATCTTCAGCATGACGGCCGCCAGAATCACCGAGCCCGCGGTGGGCGCGTCGGTGTGGGCGTCCGGCAGCCAGGTGTGGAACGGGAACATCGGCACCTTGACCGCGAAGCCGAGGAAGAAGGCCAGGAAGATCCACCACTGCAGGTCGTAGGGCAGCGTCAGCTTGTGGAACTCGGTGACGTCGAACGAGTACACGCCGGTCACGCTGTGACTGTAGAAGTACAGCGCCAGGATACCCAGGAGCATGATGACGCTGCCGACCAGGGTGAACAGGAAGAACTTGATCGCCGAGTACAGCCGGTTCGCGCTGCCCCAGATTCCGATCAGGAAGTACATCGGAACCAGCATGACCTCCCAGAACAGGAAGAAGAGCAGAAAATCGAGCGACATGAACGCGCCGATCATGCCGGTCTGCAGCACCAGCAGGAAGATGTAGTACTCCTTCACCCGCTCGGTGATCGCCGACCACGACGAAAGGACCGCAATAAAGCCCATCATCGTCGCCAGCAGGATCAGCAGCGTGCTCAGCCCGTCCACGCCGAGAAAGTACTCGGCGCCGATCGAGGGAATCCACGGCGCCCGATCGATGAACTGGAAGTCGGCGTTCTGCGGGTCGTACCAGAACCATAACGGAATCGAGATCGCGAAGCCGATGAACGCGACGACGTTCGCGATCCATCGGATGGCGTTCTCACTCTGCTTTGGCACCAGCAGCAGCAGCAGTGCTCCGGCGAGCGGAACAAACAGAATCAGCGAAAGGTAATGATTCATAAGTGGAAGTCGTGAATTCTCAAATCCTTAAGGCTCATCGCATAAACAGATACATACTCACGAATGCGAAGACGCCGAAGAGCATCAACAGCGCGTAGTTCTGCACCAGTCCGGTCTGCAGGCGGCGGGACACCAGGCTGCCTTCCTGCACCATCCGCCCGACAAGATTCACGAGTCCGTCGACCACCTTCCTATCGGTGAGGCCCGACAACCACGAGCTGATGAGGGTCAGCCGGCCCGTTCCGTTCACCGCGCCGTCGACGACGTTCCGATCGACCGCCCACAAGGCGCGTGCGGATGTCCACGTCGACGCGATCACCGTGGCGTGGTACAGCTCGTCGACGTAGTACTTGTGGGACAGCACCCGGTGCGCGCCCGCAAACCGCTCGGCCAGCCGCTCGGATGTTTCGGGGCTCGTGATATAGAACTTCCACGCCAACCCGATCCCGATCGCCGCGATCAAGACGGAAAAGCCCATCAAGCCGAGCTCGACCCCATGCGACGCCTCGTGCTCGGCTTCTGCGACCGCGCCGGCTGCTCCTTCTGTTGTGGCGCCGGACTGTCGTCCGGCCTGCTCGGCGCCTTCCGTTGCAGGACTGAAGTCCTGCGCGACACCTGACTCGCTCGCCGCCGTGAAACTCGGCTCGAGGAAATGCTTGATGGTGTTGCCGCCGCCGAGCGCGCCGGGGATCCCGACAAATCCCACCACAATCGCCCCGATGGCCAGCGCCATCAGCGGAACAGTCATTGCCGACGGCGATTCATGCGGGCCGTGCCATGGCCCGTGTCCATGCGCATCGTGTAATCCGGGGGCGCCTGCCCCCCGGACGCCGTGCGCGTCATGCGCGGCGTCGTGTCCGCCGTGCGGCTCAGCCGGCCCGTGGCTCGCGTGGTGATCCGCGGCCTCCCACGCCCGGCCGCGATACGCACCGAAGAACGTCATCGCCACGAGACGGAACATGTAGAACGCGGTCATCATCGCCGTGATGACCGCGAGCACCCAGACCGCTTTGCTGTGGAGAAACGCGTTGTAGAGGATTTCGTCTTTGCTGAAAAACCCCGAGAGCGGCGGGATACCCGCGATCGCGAGCGTGCCGATGAACATCGTCGCGAAGGTGACCGGCATGTACTTCTTCAGGCCGCCCATGCGACGCATGTCCTGCTCGCCGCCCATCGCGTGGATGACCGAGCCGCTCCCGAGGAACAACAGCGCTTTGAAGAAAGCGTGCGTCATCAGGTGGAACACCCCGGCCGAAAACGCACCGACACCCATGGCCGTGAACATGTAGCCGAGCTGCGACACAGTCGAGTACGCCAGCACGCGCTTGATGTCGTTCTGCACCAGGCCGATTGAGGCCGCCATCAGGGCGGTCAGCACGCCGATGATGGCGACGATCGTCATCACCATCGGCGCATGGGTGAAGAGTACGGCGTTCCGGCCCAGCATGTAGACGCCCGCGGTCACCATCGTCGCCGCGTGAATCAGGGCCGACACGGGCGTCGGGCCTTCCATCGCGTCCGGCAGCCAGATAAAGAGCGGAATTTGTGCGCTCTTTCCGATCGCCCCGATGAACAACAGCAGGCAGATGACCGACAGCACCCCGAACCCGGCGGTCTCGACGGGCATCGTCGCCGTGGCGTTCTGCACGGCGCGGAAGTCGAGCGTGCCGAACGTCGAGAAAATCAGAAAGATGCCGAGGATGAAGCCC
Source organism: Vicinamibacterales bacterium (assembly GCA_965229885.1). Classification (GTDB taxonomy): domain Bacteria; phylum Acidobacteriota; class Vicinamibacteria; order Vicinamibacterales; family CAVVIG01; genus DATLLJ01. The sequence continues at coordinate 1,020,092 of CBDDJX010000003.1, read as the reverse complement.
CAATCGCCGATGCGGTTCGTGATGAAGGCTTTCTTCCCGGCGTCCGCCGCGCTCTTCTTCTCGTACCAGTAGCCGATGAGCAGGTACGAACAGAGACCCACGCCCTCCCAGCCGACGAACATCACCAGGAAGTTGTTGCCCAGGACGAGGATGAGCATGAAGAAGCAGAAGAGGTTTAGGTAACAGAAGAACCGGGCGACGCCGCCGCGCGGCTCGTCGGCGATGTACGCCGTCGAATACACATGAATCAGCGTCCCGATGCCGGTGACGACGAGCAGCATCATGCCGGACAGCGGATCGAGCCGGAAGCCCCACGGCACCTGGAACCTGCCGACCTCGCCGCTGCCCATCTGCAGCGGGATTGACGGGATCCACTGCGCCACGGTGACGTCGAAGGCGCGCAGCTCGGGCGGCAGGGCGCAGAGCTCCCAGAACGCGACGAGCGACACGCCGAGCGCGGCGAGCATCGTCGTGCACGCGACGACCCCGGCGACTTTTTTCGAGAACAGACGGATCCCGATGAGGCCGTTGATGGCGGCCCCGATGCCTGGCAGGAGCGGAATGAGCCAGATATATTTCACATCACGACCGCATCACGTTCATTTCGTCAATGTTGACGGTTTCCTTGTTGCGGTAGAACGCGAGAATGATCCCGAGTCCGACCGCGGCCTCGGCCGCCGCCACGGCAATGACGAAAATCGCGAAGACCTGACCGATCACATTCTGAAGCTGGTACGAGTACGCCACGAGGTTGATGTTGACCGCGTTCAGGATCAGCTCGATCGACATGAAGACGATGATGATGTTCCTGCGCACCATGACGCCGATGACGCCGATGATGAAGAGCGCCGCAGACAGCATCATGTAGTGGGTCGGAGTAATCATAGTTCTCGCTTCGCGAGCAGAATCGCGCCGATCATCGCCACGAGCAGCAGCATCGAGGCGATTTCGAACGGGATCAGATAACTCGTATAGAGCAGCCACCCGATCTCCTCGGTGTTCCCCGACACGGGGATCGCCGCGAGCGGCGCCACGGACGCCGGCCCCGGGCTACCGTAGCTCAGCGCGCCAATCATCCCGAGCTCCGCCAGCATGGCCACCGCAAGCCCCAGTCCGACCTTCGTCATGCGGTGCGGATCCTGATGCGCCTCGGGCGGCCGCTTCAAGTTCACGAGCATGACGACGAAGAGATACAGCACGACGATGCCGCCGGCGTAGACCAGAATCTGGATGGCCGCCAGAAACGGCGCGCCGAGCAGGACGTACAGCGCAGCCACAAACAGGAAGTCGAGCACGAGAAACATCACCGAGTGGACGGTGTCCTTCGTGCTGATGACCATCACCGCAAACCCGAGGATGAAGGCCGCTAACGTGTAGAACGCGATCGCTTGACCCATCACGCCAACAACACCTTGACAATCCCAGTACCAATCAGATTGGCGATCGCCAGCGGAATGAGCACCTTCCATCCGAGCCGCATCAGCTGGTCGTAGCGATACCGCGGCAGCGTGGCGCGCACCCAGACGAAGATATAGAGGAAGACGAACGACTTGGTCAGGAACCAGATCCAGCTCGGGATGAAATCCAGGAACCCGAGCGCCGCCACGTTGGGGAACGGCCGCAGCCATCCTCCAAAAAACAGCGTGGTGGCGACCGAAGCCACCACGATCATGTTCGCGTACTCGGCGAGGAAGAACAGCGCGAACCGCATGCCGCTGTACTCCGTGTGGAAACCGCCGGTGAGCTCCTGCTCCGCTTCCGGCAGGTCGAATGGAGATCGGTTGGTCTCGGCCAGGCCGCCGATGAAGAAGATGACGAACGCGATCGGCTGGATGAACGCGAACCATACGTGCTGGCTTTCCTGCGCCCGCACAATGCTGACCATGCTGAGCGAGCCGGCCACCATGATGACGCTGACGAGGGTCAGCGTGACGGCGACCTCATAGCTGATCAACTGCGCCGACGCCCGCAGGCTCGCAAGCAGCGGGTACTTACTGTTGGATGCGTAGCCGGCCAGGATGAGGCCGTACACACCGACCGACGCCACCGATACGACGTAGAGCAGCCCCACGTTGACGTCGGTGATGTACAAGGTGACCTGCCGCCCGAACAGACTCACCTCGGGCCCGAACGGGATGACGGCGTACACGATGAGCGCCGGCACCATCGCAATGATGGGCGCCACCGTAAACACCCACTTGTCCGCACGGACCGGCGTGATGTCCTCCTTGATCATCAGCTTCAGGGCGTCGGCCACCGGCTGCAGGATGCCGTACGGGCCGACCCGCATGGGGCCCAACCGCGACTGCGCCCACGCGATCACCTTGCGCTCGAGCAACACCATGTAGGTGACCGCGACGAGCGTCCCGTTCAGGACAATCAGAATCTTGACCAGGGGGATGACGAAGTTGTCGATCATCGATCGACCTCCCCGATCACGACGTCGAGCGACCCGATGAGCGCAACGACATCAGCCATCAGATGGCCCTTGGCCAGCCGTTTCAGCCCCTGCAGGTTGCAGAACGAGGGCGGCCGCACGCGAAAGCGGTACGGATTCGTGGATTTGCCGTCGCTGACGATGAAGTAGCCGAGCTCCCCCTTGGGCGACTCGATCGCATGATAGGTTTCGCCGGCCGGCGGCTTGATGAGCCGAGGCACCTTGCCGACGATCGGTCCTTCCGGGATCCCCTCGGTCGCCTGGCGGATGACCCGCAGCGACTGGCGGAACTCCTCCATCCGGACCAGATACCGGTCGTAGGTATCGCCGGTCGTCCCAATCGGCACGTCGAAGGCCATCTCGTCGTAGGCCGCGTACGGCTCGTCCTTGCGGACATCCCGCGGAACGCCGGAGCCGCGCAGCGGCGGGCCGCTCAAGCCAAGCGCCAGCGCCTCGGGACCGGCGATCACGCCGATGCCCTTGGTCCGCTCCAGCCAGATGCGGTTGTGCGTCAACAGCTCCTCGTACTCGTCCAGCTTGGTCGCCATGATCGCGCAGAACTCGAGGACCTTCTTGTCCCAGCCTGGCGGAATGTCGAGCGGCAGGCCGCCGATCCGCATCGAGTTGTACGTCAGCCTGGCGCCGCAGAACTCCTCGAACAGATCGAGAATCAGCTCGCGCTCACGAAAGGCGTACAGGAACACCGTCATCGCCCCGATGTCCATCGCGTGCGTGCCGACCCACAGGCAATGGCTCGCAATCCGCTGCAGCTCGCAGAGGATCGTCCGCACGTAGCGCGCCCTGCGGGGCACCTCGATCGACATCAGCTTCTCGACCGTCTCGCAGTAGCCGACGTTGTTCGTGGCGGCCGCCACGTAGTCCATGCGGTCGGTCAGCAGGATGATCTGCGTCCAGTTCCGGTTCTCGCTGAGTTTCTCAATCCCCCGGTGGAGATAGCCGATGACCACGTCGGCGTCGACGACCGTCTCGCCGTCGAGGCGCAGCACCACGCGCAGCACGCCGTGCGTGCTGGGATGCTGGGGACCCATGTTGATCACCATCTCGTTGGTGTCGAACATCGCGCCGTGGTGGACGACCGGTCGGTCGGTTGATGTCGTCGACATTATTCGATATCCGCTTCTTCGCCCGCCTGCCGCAGCTTGAGCCAATCGAGCGGGTTCTCCATCAGCAGCTCGCCCGGCCCTTCGAGCGGGTAATCCTTTCGCTCCGGGAAGCCCTGCCAGTCCTCCGGCATCAGGATGCGGCGGCGGTCGGGATGCCCGGTGATGTTCACCCCGAACATGTCATAGACCTCGCGCTCCAGCCAGTTGGCGGCCGGCCACACACCGGTCATCGATGGCACCGGCTCGTGCTCGCCGGCCTTCGCCTTCACGCGAATGCGGTGGCGGTGCCGCGTGGAATAGAGACAGTAGACCATGTCGAAGCGTTCGGGACGGAGCGGCCAGTCGGTCGCCGTCACGTCCGAACACATGTCGAACGCGGCGTCCGGCGCGTCGCGCAGCTGCCGCGCGACCTCGAGGAGGCGCGCCACGGGCACGATGATCGTCCAGTCTCCAACCCAGTAGCTGACGTGCAGCACGCTGCCCGGCACCACCGCGTCGAGCGCGGCGATGAAGGCGGGCGGCGCGACGCCGGAGGGCGGCGGCGGATCGGGCGGACCGACGGCCGCGGCCGCCTTGGGCACGTGCGCAGCGCCGGCAGCCGCCGGCTTTGCCGCGGACGACGCCGCCGGGGCCGCCGGGGCCGACGGGGCCGACGGGACCAACGGGGCGGACTCGGGCGGTTTCTGCGGATCGTCAGCCATTTAGACCCATTCGAGGGCGCCCTTCTGCCACGCGTAGTAGTACCCGACCAGCAGGATGAAGACGAACACGATCATCTCGATGAGCCCGAACAGCAGCAGCTCGTCGAAGATAACGGCCCACGGAAACATGAAGACGGTCTCGACGTCGAAGATGACGAAGAGCATCGCCACGAGGTAGTACCGGATGCTGTATCGATCGCGCGCGCCGGTGACCGGTTCGATGCCGCACTCATACGGCTCGAGCTTCACCTGGTTGTACTTTTCTGAATGGATCAGGCTCGAAAAGACCAACGTAAAAATCGCGAAGCCAGTCGCGACCACGACGAAGATGGCGATGGGTATATAGGCGGAAAGCATCTAGATGATTTACCGCGCGAAGAGGCGCGATGGTGGAAAAGTCGTTGGTTTATAGCATGCATGCCACATCCGTTTCAACCTATACTGGCCTGATGAAGCGATGCATGCTGGCCAGCTTGTCAGCCCTCGCCGCGCTCGTCGCACTAGTCCTGGGCCCCCCTCCCACGCTCCTGGCGCAGGCGATCGAGCGAACCATGTACGTCAGCGTGGTCGACCGGACAGGGGCCCCGGTGCCGGATCTGGGCCCCTCGGACTTCTTGGTCCAGGAAGACAACGTCTCGCGCGAGGTCTTGAGGGTCGTCCCAGCCACCGACCCGATGCAGGTGGCCATCCTGGTTGACAACAGCACCGCCGCCGCGCCGCAGATTCCTCATATTCGACGGGCGCTCCCGGCCTTCGTCGAGACGCTGACGGAGTCGACCGCGTCAGGCCGGCGCAACGAGGTCGCGATCATCACCGTCGGAAGCCGGCCCACGATCCTCGCGAACTACTCCATCGACCCCGCGCCGCTGAGCAGGGCCATCGACCGTGTGTGGCAGGAGAGCTCGAACAGCGGCAGCTACCTCCTCGACGGGATCATCGAAGTCTCGCAGGGCATCAAGAAGCGTGAGTCGACGCGTCCCGTGATCGTCGCGATTACGGGCGAGGGCCAGGAACTGAGCAGTCGGCATCCGGACCAGGTACTCACCCCGCTGCGCGAAAGCGGAGCCGCGCTGCATGTCATCAGCCTTGGACCGCCCGCGGCCGGCACGAGCGACGGTGTGCGCTATCGTCATACGGTCATCGACGAAGGGCCGCGCGTGGCCGGCGGCACCCACACGCAGCTGCTGACCGGCATGGCACTGGCCGGCACGCTTCAGCAGTTGGCCACCGTGCTCACGCATACGTACCGCGTCGTCTACGCGCACCCGGACTCGCTGATCCCGCCGCAACGCATCACGGTCGCCGCCCGGAGGGCCGGCCTGACAGCCCGCGGGATCCCGGTCAACGATCAACAGGCACGACGGTGATCCGTCCATTTCCGGGCACGATCCGGCACGCCCCCGGAATCCCTGGAATCATCGTGGCGGTCATCCTGGCGGCGGCGGTCCCGCTCGCTTCGCGACCATCGCAACCGGGCTCGCCAGGCGGTCAGGTGGCACCCCCTCAACAGTCTCAACAGGCGCCTTCGTTCCGTGTCGGCGTCGACCTCGTGTCCTTGAACGTCACCGTCACCGACGGAAGCGCGCGCTACCTCACCGATCTGCAGGAAGCACATTTCAGCGTGTTCGAAGACGGGGTGAAGCAGGAGGTGACGCTGTTCAGCCGGACGAACCTGCCGATCGCGCTGGCCCTGCTGCTCGACACCAGCGCCAGCATGGAGACGAAGCTGCCCGTCGCCCAGGAAGCCGCCATCGGCTTCGGGAAGGGGCTCCGGAAGCAGGATCTCGCCGAAGTCGTCAGCTTTGACAGCCGCGTCATCGTCCTGCAGCCTTTCACAAGCAACGCGATCGAGATCGAGCGGGCGATTCGCCGGACGTCGGCCGGCGGCTCGACGTCGCTGAACAATGCCGTCTACATTGCGTTGAAAGATTTGAAGAAGGTCGTGGCCAGGAGCACCGACGACGTGCGGCGTCAGGCGATCGTCGTGCTCTCGGACGGCGAAGACACGTCGAGCCTGCTGCCGTTCGAGGAAGTACTCGACCTGGCCAAGCGATCCGAAACCGCCATCTACACCATCGGCCTGAAAGGCGACGAGGGTGCATCGCGCGCGAAAGGCTTCAACGAGGCGGACTTCGTCCTGCGCCAGTTCGCGCAGGAAACCGGCGGCCGCGCATTTTTCGCGACCGAGAGCTCCGAACTCGCGAGCATCTACGGACAGATTTCCGACGAGCTGTCGAGTCAATACACGGTCGGCTATACGTCGCGCAATCCGCGCCGTGACGGCGCCTGGCGCCGCGTCGTGGTTCGCATCGACCAGCCGAACGCGGTCGCCCGGACCAAGCTCGGGTACTTCGCGCCGGTAGTCCCCCCTCAGCGTCCATGAACTTCGTCCCTCTGGCGCTGTACGCCGTCGCCTTCGTTGCCTACGCGTGGCACTTCGCGCGGCGCCATCCGGCCGCCGGTCGGACGGCGACGACGCTGCTCGTTGCCGGGGCGCTGGCGCACACGTTCGTCATCGGCATGCAGACGATGAACGCCGGGCACTTCCCGATCACGGGGCCGACATCGGCGATCTCGGACTTCGTGTGGCTGCTCGCGCTCGCGTACCTCTACACGGAGATGACCACGGACGAGCGGGCGATGGGCGTGTTCATCCTGCCGCTGCTCGTGGCGCTTCAGGCGATTCCGGCGATGAATCCGTCGGTCGAAGAACGCGCGCCTATGCTGCAGGGACCGCTGTTCGGCATCCACGTGTCGTCCCTGCTCTTTGCGTACGCGAGCTTCGCGCTCGCCTGCGTCATCGGCATCACGTACGTGCTCCTCTTCAAGGAGATCAAGGCGAAGCACCTGGGGTTCTTCTACGCGCGGCTGCCTTCCCTTCAGGTGCTCGACCGCATGAACCAGCGGGCCATCGTCATCGGATGGATTTTCCTGACCGCCGGCATCGTCGCCGGCGTCGTGTTTGCGGCCGAGGCGCGCGCGCTGCCGTCGGCGGCTCTCGATCCGCGCGTGCAGGCGATGTCCCTCTGGGATCCGAAGATTTTCGTCGCGCTGCTCTGCTGGGCGGTGTATTCGTTCGAGCTGTTTGCGGCGCGCCGCATCGGCTGGGGCGGGCGCCGCACCGCGTACCTCTCGGCGCTCGGCTTCTCGATCGTGCTGCTGAACTTCGTCCCGATCAGCTATTTCCTGACGACAAGTCACGATTTCTGAGATCCTGCCGCCTGTATGCACATCCTCGTTGTGGGCCTCAGTCACCGGACCGCGCCGGTCGACCTGCGTGAGCGGGTCGACTTCCAGGGGCGCGTGGAGGTGGCGCTGCGGGCGTTGGCCGCGCGGGGATCCACCCATGAAGCGGTCGTGCTCTCCACGTGCAACCGCGCCGAGGTGTATGCGGCGTCCGACGACACGGTCGGAGCCCGCGAGGATCTCGCGGCCTTCATGAGCGACTTCCACGGCGTCGATCGTGGCGATCTCGCGCCGCACTTGTACGATCTCGCCGACCTCGACTCGGCCCGCCACCTGTTCCGCGTGGCCGCGGGCCTTGATTCGCTGGTGGTCGGCGAGCCGCAGATTCTCGGCCAGGTGAAGGAAGCCCACGCGCTCGCCGCCGGCGCGCACACGGTGGGCCCCGTCCTCAACCGCTTGTTCCACTCGTCGTTCGCCGCCGGCAAGCGCGTCCGCACGGAAACCGGACTGGCCGCCGGCGCCGTCTCGGTGAGCTTTGCGGCGGTGGCACTCGCACGGAAGATCTTCGGCGACCTCAAGGGCCGGACCGTCCTCGTGATCGGCGCCGGCGCCATGGGCAAGCTGACCGCGCAGCACATGAAATCGCAGGGCGTGCAGCAGGTGACGATCGTCAGCCGGACGATGGCGCACGCGGCGCGGACGGCGGAATTGATTGGCGGCGCGAGCGCCGCGCCGTGGGAGGAGATGGACGCCGCCCTCGGCGCGAGCGACATCGTCATCACCGCGACCGGCGCCGGGACGACCATCCTCACCAAGGGCCGCATTGAAGCCGTGATGCGGCCGCGCCGCAACCGGCCGCTCTTCATCATCGACATCGCCATGCCGCGCGACGTCGAGCCGGCGACGGGCGAAATCGAGCAGGTGTTCCTCTACAACATCGACGACCTGCAGGCGACGGTCCGCGAGGGCCTGGCCCGGCGCGCCAGCGAAGTCCTGCGCGCCGAGGCGATCGTCATCGAGGAGGTCGGCAAGTTCGTCGCGTGGCTCGGTTCGCGCGGCGCGATCCCGACGGTCGTCGCTCTGCGGCAGAAGTTCGAAAACATCCGCCGCGCGGAGCTCGAGCGGCTGGACTTCAAGCTGTCCGCCCTTCCGCCGGATGCGCGGCCGGAAGCGCGCGCGTGCGTCGACGAGATCACCCGCCTGATCGTCGAGAAGCTGCTGCTGACGCCGACCGAACAGCTCAAGGGGCTGGGCGACCACGACACGGTCGCCGCGTACTCGGAAGCGCTGACACGGCTCTTCGGACTCGCACCGTCGGCGGACGCCGAGCCGGATCCCGGTGCGGAACGGCCCGAGCGTCTCGAAGGGCGCGTCGAGCCGTTCCGCACGAAGTCGAGACCCTCGAATCGTGGCTGACATCCAGGCCGAGCTGCGGCTCGGTACGCGAGGCAGCCCACTGGCGCTGTGGCAGGCACGCGAGGTCGCCGCGCGTCTTCAGGAGACCAGCGACCGTTCGTACCGCATCGTCGTCATCAGGACGTCGGGCGACCGGCTGCAGGCAGCGCCGCTCTCTGAAGTTGGCGGCAAGCGCCTGTTTGTGAAAGAAATAGAGGATGCGTTGCTCCGCGATGAGATTGATCTGGCGGTGCACAGCAGCAAGGACATGCCGGCGATTCTTCCGGCTGGTTTGACGGTGGGGGCCGTACTGCCCCGGGAGGATCCGCTGGACGCCATCGTGTTGCCGCAGAAGGTTGAGACCGACAGGATGTCGTTCAACGACGTCGTCCGCGCGCTCGGAGAGTCACCGTCGATCGGAACGAGCAGCGTGCGGCGCATCGCGCAGCTGACGCGGCTGTTTCCACGCGCACGCTTCACGCCCATCCGCGGCAACCTCGACACGCGCCTGCGCCGGCTAGATCGCGGCGAATACGACGCGATCGTGCTCGCGGCGGCGGGCCTGCGGCGTCTCGGCCTGGCGTCGCGCATTTCGGCCAGGGTGCCCTCGTCTGCTTGCGTGCCCGCGCCTGGGCAGGGCATCGTCGCGATCGAGGTTCGCGAGAGCGACGCGCGCGTCCGCGCGGCCGTCCGTCTGGTCGACGACCGGGAATCGCACGCGGCGCTCGATGCGGAGCGCGCGGTGATCGAAGCGCTGGGCGGCGGCTGCCAGACGCCGATCGGCGCGCTCGCGTCGACGATGGCCGTAGGCGAACTGGAGCTCGTCGCCGTGGTCGTGTCGCTCGACGGCAGGCGCGCGATCTCCGGAACAGGGCACGGGAAGCCGGCCGATGCAGCGGCCATCGGCGCCAGCGTCGGCGCGCAACTGCTCGCGGACGGCGCGGGCGACATCCTCGCCGAGGCCGACCGGTCGCGGGGAGCGGTCGAAGGAATCGAGTCATGATGCGCGCGACGGTGTACCTGATCGGCGCCGGGCCGGGCGATCCCGGACTGATTACCGTCCGCGGACTCAAATGCCTCCAGGCGGCCGACGTCGTGCTCTTCGATCATCTGGTCCATCCGCGCCTGCTGCGCCATGCGCGGCCCGACGCGGAAAAGATCGACGTCGGCGGCGCCGCCCCGCAACCGCTCGAACAGGAAGCAATCTGCTATCTGCTTGCCGAAAAAGCCCTCGAGGGCAAGACCGTGGCCCGGTTGAAGTGGGGCGACCCCTTCGTCTTCGATCGAGGCGGCGCGGAAGCGCTGTTTCTCCACGAACGAGGCGTGCGCTTCGAGGTCGTGCCCGGTGTTCCGGCGGGCATCGGCGTGCCGAGCTATGCCGGCATCCCCATCACCTATCCAGGCGGCGGCGACACGCTCACGTTCGTCCGCGGCCACGAGGATGAAGGCAAGGCGCGGGCCTCCGTCGATTGGACGAGCCTGGCCCGGCTCGATGGCACGATCGTCTGCTACGCAGGGCCGGATCGACTGCCGACCATCCTCAACTCGCTGCTGGCGCACGGCTGGCCCGCCGAGGACTCCGCCGCCGTGATCTACGACGGCACGCTGCCGACGCAGGAAACGCATCTCGGATCGATTGACGAGCTCCTTCGCCTGACGCGCGAGTCCACCGACCGGCGGCCGGCTATCCTTGTGGTCGGGCGCGTCGCGGCGCTGCGGGAGCACCTCCGGTGGTTCGACCAGCGGCCGCTGTTCGGCAAGCGCATCCTGGTGACGCGGCCGCGCGAGCAGGCCGGCGAGCTGGTGGAGTGGCTTGAAGCGATGGGCGCCGAAGCGATCGAGGCACCGATGATTCGGATTCTCCCACCCGACGACCATGCGCCGCTCGACGAAGCCTGCGCGCGCGCCGGCACGTTCGACTGGATCATTTTTTCCAGCGCCCGCGCAGTCGATGTCTTCATCGAGCGCCTGCTCGGAACGCCGCTCGACCTGCGTGCGCTCGCTGGCACCAGGCTGTGTGCGGTGGGCCAGGCGACAGCCGATCGGCTTCGTCGCTACGGCCTCAAGGTGGACCTGATGCCGGCCGAGTACCGCGCCGAGGCCGTCGTGGGCGCCATGAGCGCAACGGTCGACATCCGCGGCCTCAAAGTGCTCCTGCCTCGGGCCAACATCGGCCGCGAGGTGATCGCCGACGAACTGCGGAAACAGGGAGCCGACGTCACCGATGTCGTGGTCTATCGTACCGTGATCACCGATCCGGAGCGCGAAGAAGAGCCTGACGTCTACCGGATGCTGCTCGATCGGCGCATCGACGTGGTGACGTTCACGAGCGCCTCGGCGGTCCGCCATTTCGTCAAGGTGTTGGGCGCCGAGCCCGCGGCGGACCTCTTGCGGACGACGATCGTCGCGTCCATCGGACCGGTCACGGCCGAGGCGGCGGCCCAGTGCCGCATCGAGACGACCATCCAGCCGCCGCAGTACACTATTCCAGCGCTCGTCGACGCGATCGCCGAGCACTTCGCAAAGGCCAGTCATCCCGGGGTCGTGAAGACGCCATGAGCTCGACAGCCACTCGCACCCACGCTCCCTTGAAGCTCACGCGGCGGCTGCGTCGCCTCCGCCGGTCCGAGACCATGCGCGCGCTCGTCCGCGAGACGCGCCTGTCGCCGGAGATGTTCGTGCTACCCCTGTTTGTGTGCGAGGGCGAAGGCGTGCGCCGCGAAGTGCCGTCGATGCCCGGCGTGTACAGCCTGTCGGTCGACGAGGCAGTCAGGGAAGTCGCGATCGCCCGTGCGGCCGGCGTGAAGAGCGTGCTGCTGTTCGGCCTGCCCGATCACAAGGACGACATCGGCTCGGTCGCCTGCGATCCGGAGGCGCCTGTACAGTCGGCTATCCGCGCGATGAAGCGCGAGCTGCCGGACGTTCTGGTGATCACCGACGTCTGCCTGTGCGAGTACACGGATCACGGCCACTGCGGCATGGTGATCGACGGGGAGATTGCGAACGATCCGACCGTCGATCAACTCGTCCGCGCGGCCGTCTCGCACGCCGTCGCCGGCGCGGACATCGTCGCGCCGTCGGACATGATGGACGGACGCGTCGGCGCCATCCGGCAGGCGCTCGATGAGCGCGGCTTCGAGAACACGGCGATCCTGTCGTACGCCGCGAAATACTGCTCCGCGTTCTACGGACCGTTCCGCGACGCCGCCGCCTCGGCGCCCGCGTTCGGCGACCGCCGTTCGCACCAGATGGATCCGGCGAACGCGGAGGAAGCGCTGCGCGAGGTGGCCCTCGATATCGAGGAGGGCGCGGACATGGTGATGGTGAAGCCGGCGCTGCCTTACCTCGACGTCCTGGCGCGAGTGAAGGAGCGCTTCGGCTATCCAACCGCGGCGTATCACGTCAGCGGCGAGTACGCGATGCTGAAGGCTGCGGCGCGCAACGGCTGGATCGACGAGCATCGCGCAATGCTCGAAACCCTGATCGCGATCCGCCGCGCCGGGGCCGACATCATCATCACGTACTACGCGGTGGACGCCGCCAAAGCCCTCGCCTAACCATCAGCACAAAGGACACGAAGGTTCCTTTGTGTCCTTTGTGGTGACTATGCGTACTTCGCAATCTCGCAAGCTCTTTTCACGCGCCGTTCAGATCTTGCCTGGCGGCGTCGACAGCCCGGTCCGTGCCTTCACGGCGGTGGACGGCTCGCCTCTCTTCATCCGGCGGGCCGCCGGGTCCCGCATCCACGACGTCGACGGCAACACGTTCATCGACTACGTCATGTCGTGGGGGCCGCTCATCCACGGCCACGCGCCACGCGGCCTCGCCAGGACGCTGGCGGCAGCGGCGCGCGACGGCACGAGTTTCGGCGCACCCTGCCCTCTCGAGATCGAACTTGGCGCACGCGTCATCAAGCTCATGCCGTCGATCGAGCGCGTACGCTTCGTCAACTCGGGAACGGAAGCGACAATGAGCGCGATCCGTGTGGCGCGGGCGGCAACGGGCCGTGAGCGGATTGTGAAGTTCGAGGGCTGCTATCACGGACACGCCGATCCGTTTCTGGTGAAGGCCGGCTCTGGAGCGCTGACGCTCGGCACGCCGACCAGCCCCGGCGTCCCGCGGGCCGCCGTGGCAGACACGCTGGTCGCCAGCTACAACGACCTCGGGTCGGTCCAGCGTCTGTTCGATGCGCATCACGATCAGATCGCCGCGGTCATCGTGGAACCGATTGCTGGCAATATGGGAGTGGTTCCGCCCGCGGACGGTTTCCTGCGCGCGCTCCGCGACATGTGCACCGCCGGGAAGGCGGTCTTGATCTTCGACGAGGTGATTTCCGGATTCCGCGCCGCGCCGGGCGGAGCGCAGCAGCTCGCCGACGTCGCCCCCGATCTGACGTGTCTCGGCAAGATCATCGGCGGCGGGCTGCCGGTGGGCGCTTACGGCGGCCGCGCTCGTCTGATGGATCTCGTGTCTCCCGCCGGGCCTGTCTATCAGGCCGGCACGCTGAGCGGCAATCCGCTGGCGATGACCGCCGGCTTGTGGTGCCTGGGTCAGCTCACACCGGGCACCTACAGGTATCTTGCAGAGCTCGGCACCCGCCTGGGTGCCGGGTTGGCGGCGGCCGCGCGCGAGGCTGGCGTGGCCCTGCAGGTCAACGCGGTCGGATCGGTGCTGACGCCGTTCTTTACCGATCGTCCCGTGCGCGACCACCAGTCGGCGACTGGCGCCAACACAGAACGGTACGCGCGGTTTTTCAGAGCGATGCTCGCGCGGGGCGTGTATCCGCCGCCCTCACAATTTGAGGCGTGGTTTCTCTCGACGGCGCACACGGTGAGGGACGTGGATAAGACGATCGCGGCCGCGAGAGCGGCAATGAAGGAAGTCGCGAAAGGCTCTCGGCGTTAGCCTTACTGGAGAAGTCAGCGCCAGGGCATGAGGTTCTCGATCCAGCGGATGCGGGTGAGATCGTTATAGATGACGGTCACCATCAGCATCATGAGGACCACGAAGCCGGCCAGCAGCATCTTCTCTTTCACGCGCGCGCTGAAGTCGCGGCGAGCGACGCCTTCGAGCGCCATGATGAAGATATGGCCGCCGTCGAGGATCGGGATCGGCAGCAGGTTCAGCAGGCCGAGGTTCAGGCTGATCATCGCCATCAGACTAAAGAGCGGGATCCACCCGAGCCGGGCGGATTCGCCAGACAGCTGCGCGATCGCCACCGGTCCCATCAACTGCTTGGGTGACGTCTCGCGTGTGATCAACTCCCACACGGTTCGAAAAATCAGCCCCGCGCTCTCGACGTTCTTCTGCGCGCTGAGCACGACGGCTTCGAGCACGCCGGGCTTGAGGGTCTTGCTTTCGTCAACCGGCAGCACGCCGAGCCATCCGATATCGCCGTGCCGGCCAAGCGTCACGGAAACGCGTTGCTCGGCGCCGTCTCGAAGAATCGCGATGGTGATGGGCTGCTCGGGATGTTTCGCGATGGCCTCGCGCAGCTGCGTGTGAAACGTGATGGGCTGGCCGTCGACGGCGAGGATCACATCGCCCGCCCTCAGGCCGGCGCGCTCGCCCGGCTCGCCTGGCGAGACCGACCGCAGATACGGATGCACATCCGGCAGCACGCCGATGTCGCCGATCTCGAATCGGCTCTGGCCCGGCGGCACGACGGGTGTCACCACGCGCTCCATCTCGCGTCCGTCACGCTCAATCGTCAGCGACGTTTGCCGATTCGGGCGGGTGCCGATGGCGATGAAGAGCTGTTCCCAGGTATCGACGTCACGGCCCGCGACCGAAAGAATGCGGTCGCCCGGTTGAAGGTCACTCGTCGCGGCCGGAGATCCCATGATGACGGTGCCGACAACCGGCGGCATGTCCTGATACGCCGGCACTTCGGCGCCGGCGTACAGCACGATCGCCATGACCACGAGCGCCAGCAGCAGATTCATGGCCGGCCCCATGATCAGCACTTGAAAGCGCTCCCACTTACTCTTCGACAGGAACTCGTCCGACCGTCCGGTCAGCGTTTCGTCCGAGCCGTCTCCAGCCATCTTGACGTAGCCGCCGAGCGGCAGCACCCCGATGCTGTACTCGGTGTCACCTCGCGTGACGCTCCAGATTGTCGGGTTGAACCCCAGTTGGAACTTCAGCACGCGGATCCCCACGCGCTTCGCGGCGAGAAAGTGCCCGAGCTCGTGTACGAAGATGAGGACGCCGAGCACGAAGACGAACGCCAGAAGTGTAATCAGGCTGGTTAGCAACGCTATGACCTCAGACCTCTAATTCTACCGCGCGGGCGATCTCCTGTGCATACTCCCGCGCCCAACGGTCGACCTCGCGAACCTCCGACAGGGTGGCCACCGGGGCCGCACGGTGTGCATTCATCGTGGCCTCGATCACGCGTGGAATGGCGGTAAAACCGAGTCGTCTCTCGAGCAACTGCGCGACGGCGATCTCGTTGGCGGCGTTCAGCACCACCGGCAGGCTGCGCCCGGCCTCGAGCGCCCGGTACGCCAGGCGAAGACACGGGAACGCCTCGGTATCCGGCGTATCGAACTCCAGCCGCCCCGCGCCGACGAGGTCGAGGCTGGCCATCGGCCCCGCCCACCTCTCGGGATACGAGAACGCATACTGAATCGGCAGGCGCATGTCGGTGATGCCAAGCTGCGCAATCACCGATCCGTCCACGAGCTCGACCATCGAGTGCACGACCGATTGGGGATGAATCACGACGTCGATTTGATCGGCGCGGACGCCGAAGAGCCAGTGCGCTTCGATCACCTCGAGTCCCTTGTTCATCAGCGTCGCCGAATCGATCGTGATCTTGCGGCCCATCCGCCAGGTGGGGTGCCGGAGCGCGTCTTCCGTCGAGACGGCCGACAATTCAGACGAAGAGCGGCCGCGGAACGGTCCGCCGGACGCGGTCAGGACCAGGCGTTTCAGCTCGGCCACGTGACGGCCATGCAGACACTGATGAATGGCGTTGTGCTCGCTGTCGACGGGCAGGATGGCGACCCCGCAGCGGCGGGCGGCGTCGGTCACGATGCCGCCCGCCATGACGAGAATTTCCTTGTTGGCCAGCGCAATCGTCTTGCCGAGCTCTATGGCCGCCAGGACCGCTTCGAGGGCCTCGGTCCCGGCCGACGCGCACAGCACGAGCTCGGCGTCAGGGTGCGACGCAACCGCCACCAGTCCGTCCCGTCCTGTTCCGGCCATCAGCACGTTCACGGGAAGGGAGGCGGCGAGACGGTCGAGCGCGGCGCTCGTCGCCATCGCCACGACATTCGGATGGTATCGCGCAATCTGCGCGGCGAAGAGCTCCGCGTTCTCGCCGGCCGCCAGACCGACGACCTGCAATCGGCGCGGATGCACGTCGACAAGCGACAGCGCGCTCTGCCCGATAGAGCCGGTCGATCCGAGAATGGCGATGCGCTTCATACGTACTTCAGCGCAACGTAGTACACCGGTGCGGCAAACAACAACGCGTCGATCCGATCGAGGATGCCGCCGTGTCCGGGAATCAGCGACGAGCTGTCCTTCACGCCTGCGCTGCGCTTCAGCATCGATTCGAAGAGATCGCCCGCAATGCCGAGCGCGACGATCGTCACGCCGAACAGCACGCGAAGCGCGAGTGGAATCACCGGCAGCCACCAGGCCCCGACCAAGGCGAGCACCATGGCGCCGGACAGCAGCCCCCCGATGGCCCCTTCCGCCGTCTTCTTTGGACTGATGGCCGGCGCGAGCGGCCGGTGCCCAAACGCGCGGCCCGAATAATACTGGGCGGTATCGCTGACGACGACCGTCAGTATCAGCAGAACGAGCGCCTCGCGGCCGCGCGTGTCGCGAATCGCCACCATCGCGCCGATCGGCAGACCCAGATACAGCGACGGAAAAAGGCTCGCCGCGGCGGACCCGAGCGCGTCGCGACCCCCGCTCCAGGTCGTGAGGGTCAGCGCGCCGAGCGCGACGAGGGCCGACATCAGTACCGCGTCGAGCGGCACCGTCAACCCCTGCGCGAATGCCGCGCACGTCAGCATCGCCGCGGCACCGGCGGGAATCGCGGGCACGGGCAGCCCGCAGCTGCGGGCGAGCGCCACGTACTCGATCAACGCCAGCACGAGGAGCAGTTCGGCGACGCCGAAGAAGATCGCCTGTGGCGCCAACCAGACGACCGCCATGGCCAGAACGAGCAGGACGGCGCCGCTCAGAACCCGTGTCATCGGTGAAAGACGATCAACGCAGAACTCGCTGAGCTCGCAGAGTCTTCCTTTCCGCGTGTTCTGCCTACCCTGAGCTTGCGAAGGGCGGTTTCTGCGTTCAACGTCGTGTCCGCTGTACTCACTTGGCGCCGAGCGCGACGGGGCCGACAGGAGACGGCTTGATTCCGCCGTACCTCCGATCGCGCTTTTGATAGGCCACGACGGCTTCGAGGAGGTGGCGCCGGCGGAAGTCGGGCCACAACGTTTCGGTGACCCAGATCTCCGCGTACGCAATCTGCCACAACAGGAAGTTACTCACGCGCATCTCCCCGCTCGTGCGGATCAACAGATCCGGATCCGGCTGGCCCGCGGTGTACAGGAATTCCCCGAACCGTCGTTCGTCGAGATCGTCCTGGGGAACCGCCGCCGCAATCGCCCGGCGTGCGGCGTCGACGATCTCGGCACGGCCGCCGTAGTTCAGCGCGATGTTGAAGAGCATGCCGCTGTTGCCTTCCGTCTGGCGTATGGCGCTCTCGAGCTCCGACTGCACGTCGGGCGGCAGCTCGTCGGCGCGACCGATGACGCGAAAGCGGATGTCGTTCTTGAGGAGCGTGCCGAGCTCGAGCCGCAGATAACGCTTGAGCAGCGTCATCAGCGTGTTGACTTCCGTTCGAGGCCGCTTCCAGTTTTCCATGGAGAACGCGTACAGGGTCAATACGCCGATGCCGAGCCGCGCCGATATTTCGACGACGTCGCGCACTGAATCGATGCCGGCGCGGTGGCCTTCGACGCGCGGCAGGTGGCGCTGCGCCGCCCACCGGCCGTTTCCGTCCATGATGATGGCAATGTGGGCCGGCAGCTGATCGAAGTTGATCTGCCGGATCAACGCTTCGTCGGAAGCTCCTGGCGCGCCTGGGGGAAGCGACGCCAGGAGCTGCTCACGCGACATGCGGACATTATAAGTCCCCGTACTCGACACCGACGAGGAACAACCCGCAGGCGGGAGCGGTCGGGCCGGCGCGTCCCCGGTCGCGCGACGCCAGCACCTCGCGCATCTCCCCGATCGACCACCGCCCGCGCCCGATATCGACCAGCGTACCGACAATGGCCCGGACCATGTGGCGGAGAAATCCATCGCCGGTGATCTCGCACACGATCACATCTCCACCACGGAGGGTACGGGGGACGCGGAGGGCAAGACCGGTTCGTTGCTCCGTGTCCTCTGTGTCCTCCGTGGTGGAGAGCCTGGTCCGGGTGACGCGTGATCGCGTGACGGTTCGTTCGGTGGTGCGCGTGGTCCCCGGGGCGGTCTGAAACGCCGCGAAATCGTGCCGCCCTTCAAGCAGCCGCGCGGCGCTGTCCATCGCCTCGACGTCCAGTCGGCCACCGACGTGCCACGCGTAGTGACGCTCGAACGGACTCATGGCGTCGGCGTTGTAGATTCGATACCGGTAGCTCTTCGCCCTGGCGAGGAAGCGCGCGTGAAAATCCGGCGCGACCTCTTCCGCCGACACCACACGGACGTCCCGCGGCAGTCGCGCGTTGAGCGCACGCCGCAGCACGCCGGATTCCATCGAGCGATGGAGAGCGCACGAGGCGACCTGGCCGAGCGCATGGACGCCCGCGTCGGTTCGACCGGCGCCGTGAAGGACGATCTCGCGGCCGTCCAGTTCGCGAAGGGCGTCTTCAATGACGCCTTGAACGGAAGTCCCGGACGCCTGCCGCTGCCATCCCACGTAGTTCGTGCCGTCGTACGCAAGGGTGATCTTGAACGTCGTCATCGAGGTCCGGTGGTGTCAAAGACCTGCGCGACGTCCGGCAGATCTGCAGACCCGACTCCTACTCTTGTGGCACAGGACTTGGGTCCTGCCCATCCCGTCAAGCAACCACTGGCCTCGAACCAGGCTTCACCACTGCCACCCCCTGCGCACACAGGGGGCAGACGGCCGGTTCGTACGTCGGCAGGGAGAGGTCCAGAAGCGACACGAAAGGGACGTCGAATCGGACGGTACCAGCGCTTCGATCGACAATCGATGCGGCGCCGACGACCTGGGCGCCGGCCGCCCTCGCGACGTGTATCGTCTCGCGCGTCGAGCCGCCTGTCGTCAGCACGTCTTCGATGACGAGCACGCGATCGTTCGCCGCGAGCATGAAGCCGCGGCGGAGCATGAGCGCCCCATCCTGGCGTTCGGCGAACATGGCCCGGACGCCCAGCGCGTGGCCGACTTCCTGGCCGATGACAACGCCGCCGAGCGCCGGGGAGAGCACGACCGTCGCGCCGAGCGCGCGCGTGCGCTCGGCGAGGGCGCGGCCGAGCGCGTCGGCGTGACCTGGATGCTGCAGCACGAGCGCGCACTGCAGGTAGCCGGGACTGTGCAGGCCCGACGACAAACGGAAGTGGCCCTCGAGCAGCGCGCCCGAGCGGCGGAATACGTCGAGGAGTTCGTCGCGTGTCATGAGTTCAGCGCCGTAGTATACCGTCCGCTCCTGCCCTTCCCGCCCTTCCAGCCCTCGGATACACTCCCGATGTGCCGAGGTTGTCCGTCACGATCATCACAAAGAACGAAGCGGCCCATATCGCCGACGCCA
The DNA here is from genome assembly GCA_965229885.1 of Vicinamibacterales bacterium. Lineage (GTDB taxonomy): Bacteria > Acidobacteriota > Vicinamibacteria > Vicinamibacterales > CAVVIG01 > DATLLJ01. The sequence goes on along the minus strand of CBDDJX010000003.1, from coordinate 1,000,465 downwards.
TCGAATCGGTCGGCTGGGCGGACGAAATTGTCGTCGTCGATTCGGAGAGCAGCGACCACACCGTGGCGATTGCCGGACGTTATACCGATCGCGTGATCGTGCGGACATGGCCCGGATACGGTGCGCAGAAGAACTACGCCGCGTCGATCGCGAGCCACGACTGGATCCTGTCGCTCGACGCCGACGAGCGCGTCACGCCGGCGCTCGCGGAGGAGATCCAGTCCAGGCTCGCGGCTGGTCCAGATCATGCGGCGTACCGCATGCCGCGTGTCGCGTGGCATCTGGGTCGCTGGATCCGCACCACCGATTGGTATCCCGACGATCAGCTGCGGCTCTACGACCGGCGAACCGCCGAATGGACCGGGCGCCACGTCCACGAGGCGGTGACCGTACGGGGCAGCGTCGGACGGCTCCGTGGGGAACTTCAGCACTTTGCCTTTCGCGACATCGCAGATCATCTCGAGACGATCGATCGGTACACCACCTACGCCGCGCAGCAGATGCACGAGAGCGGCCACCACGCCGCGGTGCTTCAGCTCGTCGTCCATCCCCCGCTGGCGTTTCTGCGGAACTACATCCTCCGCGGCGGCCTGCGGGACGGCGCCGTCGGCTTCGTCATCTCCGTGCTCAATAGCTATTACGTCTTTCTGAAGTTCGCCAAGCTTCGGGAGCTTCAATCCTCGCCAGCGCATCACGAAGCCGCGGAGACCACGAAGGACACGAAGTAAACAGGCGTTCCGAAATGTTTTCCCTTCACATCGATACTGCCCGGACCTGGCGCGGCGGGCAGAACCAGGTGCTGCTCACCGTGAACGGTTTGCGATCGATCGGGCACCGCGCCGCGCTGGTCCCGCACCCTGACGGGGAGCTCCGTCGGCGCGCCGCCGAAGGACTTGACCTGATTCCCATCGCGCCGCGGACCGAGATGGATCTGTCCGCGGCCTGGCGTCTTTCGCGGGTCATCCGGCGGCTGGCTCCCGACGTCATTCACGCCCATGACGCGCACGCTGTCGCCATGGCCGCCCTGGCCTTGTCGATGGGGGCCGCGTCGACCACACGCGCGGGCGATCGCGCGCCGGCGCTCGTTGCGGCCCGCCGCGTCGATTTCCACCTTCGCGGCCACTCGTTCTCGCGCTGGAAACAGCGACAGGTCGACTGCTATTTCGCGGCGTCAGAGGCGATCCGTCAGATGCTCGTCACTGACGGCGTGCCTACGGAACGGACGACCACTGTTCAAGATGGCATCGACGTCGAGCACGTGCTCGCGGCGCCGCCGGTCAACGTGCACGAAGCATTCTGGCTGCCCCATCGCGCGCCGGTCGTCGGCAACGTCGCGGCCCTGGTCCCGCACAAGGGCCAGCGCCACCTGGTCGACGCCGCGCACCTGGTCGTCCGCGAGATCCCAGACGCGCGCTTCGTCATCCTCGGCGAGGGCGAGCTGCGCGAGCACCTCGAGCGCCAGGTCCGCGAGCACCGTCTGGAGAAACACGTCCTGCTGCCGGGCTTTCGGACCGACGTACTGGGCTGCATCAAGGGCTTCGACCTGTTCGCGATGAGCTCGGTGACCGAAGGCCTGGGCACGTCGCTGCTGGACGCGATGGCGTGTTCACGCGCCATCGTGGCCACCCGCGCGGGAGGCATTCCCGAGGTGGTCGACGAGGGCGTGACCGGGTTACTGGTCCCTCCACGCGATCACGCAGCGATGGCGCAGGCGATCGTGAGGCTGCTCAAGGACGACGGATTGCGGAAGCGGATGGGCGAGGCCGGGCTCGCGCGCGTCAGCGAGCGGTTTACCGTCGAGCGGATGGTCGCCGAGACGGCCGCCGCGTACGCCCGCGTGGCCGGCAGAGGCCACGGAGCGGGCATTGAGCATCCCGAAGTGCCGGCGCCACCGCCGCGCGATTGAACCCGCACGCGTTCATCATCCCGAGGTGGCAGAGCGCGAAGTCGTACTTGACCGGATCCTCGGCGTCGAGCTGCCGCAGTGAAGCGGTGATGTCGCGCGCCATCGGCCATCCAGGGCTGACGCGGCGCGTCAGGCGCAGGCAGCGGCCGACGCGAATCACGTGGGTGTCGAGCGGCACGACGAGCCTGGCCGGCGACACCTGCGTCCACACACCCAGATCGAGCGCGTCGCGGCGGACCATCCACCGCAGGAACAGGTTCATCCGTTTGCAGCCGCTGCCCGCGGAGGGGCGGGGAAAGAAATAGCAGACGCCCGGGCGTTTCGGCACGGTGCCATACGCAGCACGCAGGTCGAGCGCGAGCGCGCGCGTTGAAAAACTCTCGAGCCCGGCCTCGATATCCTCAGCCGCCGGGTCGTCGCCTTCGAGGAAGAACGCTTCGATTGACCCCGCGCGGTCGATCATCTGCCTCATGATCCACACGAGCGCGACCAGATCTGGTCCGCGCGTCCACCGATGGACGACATCGGCGAACGCGGCGCCGTGACGATGGGGATCGAAGCGGCGGACGTAGGCCGCCGGCTCGCCGTCCATCATGCCGATCACGCGCTCAATCGACTGCAGCACGCTCGAGACCCGTCCGAACGCCAGCGCCGCGGCCAACAGCCCGACGACCTCGCGATCCTCAGGCGTCTGCCAGCGCCGGACAATCTGGAGGGGATCGGTCGCGGAGTCCGGATAGTTGAAGCTCTCGTACAGCCGATCGAGCGCCGACTTCAGTTCCCGCGTTCCGTTCTGCAAGCGGCTTCTCAGAATCGTGTAATGGGGGTGCCGTCGCGGCACAACGGACACTCGGCGACCGTGTAGTTTTCGGGCGCTTTGTACTCGGCCAGCGAGACATTCGGGACGCTAAGGTCCCTGATCGCCTCCAGGCGATCGTAGATTTCCGCCGTCGCCAGCACGGTCGCCCCAGCGTCGCGCGCGAGCGCCGCCGCGCGCGCGAACGTCTCACCAGTGTTCCGTACATCGTCGACGAGCAGCACCCGTTTCCCTTTGAGCGAGGCGCGATAAAACGGCCGCAAGGTGAGTCCGCCGCCCGCGTCGTGCGTGAACGGCGCGAAGCTGCAGGGCGGGTGCGTCAGGGCGCGGCGGCTGTCAAGGAGGCCAGCGATGGTGTGCGCGAGCAGCGCCCCGCCTGTGGCCGGGCCCGCCACGACTTCCGTGCACTGGACCAGATCGCCCGGCAGGACATCGATGAGATCCTGCGCGAACCGCCAGATCGTCGACGGATGGCGGAACAACTGGTGCGGGTTCAGATACACGCGGCCGTGGTACCCGTTCCCATAGTCGAAATGCCCATGGATCATCAGGACCTCGAATTCCTGCAGCTCCTTCAGCGCCTTGTTCCTGACATCCGGACGTCTATCCACATGATCCTCAAATCCTCAAATTCACATCGTCATTTACATAAACCGTCCGCCCTCCCACGATTGTCGCGGCGACGCCGCCCCGCAGCGCCCAGCCGTCGAAGGGGGTGTTCCTCGATTTCGATCGCATGCGCGCCACCGAGACGGTGACCTGGAGATCCGGTGCAAGAATCGTCAGGTCGGCCGGCGCGCCCTCACTGAGCGATCCGCCAGGCAGGTGGAGAATCCGCGCGGGATTGACCGATAGCAGCTCGACCAGCCTCGCAAGCGGGATGACGCCGGAGTGCACAAGGCGATCCAGGCAGAGCGACACCGCCGTTTCGAGTCCGGTGATGCCGAACGGCGCGCAATCGAACTCGACGCGCTTCTCGTCGTAGTGATGCGGCGCGTGGTCGGTCGCGATGACGTCGACGCTGCCGTCGGCGAGCCCCTGGAGCAGGGCATCGCGATCGGCCGCCTCGCGCAGCGGCGGATTCATCTTGACATTCGTGTCGTACGGTTCGGGAGACGCGAGCATGTCGTCCGTGAGGACGAGATGATGCGGCGTGACCTCGCATGTCACGCGGGCGCCGCGGGCCTTGCCGTACCGCACCGCGTCGAGCGTCTGACGCGCGCTCATGTGCGCGATGTGGACGACGCCGCCGGTCAGCTCGGCGAGCGAAATATCGCGAAGCGCCATGATCGACTCGGCCTCGCCGGGGATGCCGCGGAGCCCGAGCATCGACGCGTGGGACCCCTCGTGCGCGACACCGTCGCCTTTCAGCGCCTGGTCCTCGCAGTGTTCAATCACGGGCAGATTGAACATGCTCGCGTATTCGAGCGCACGCCGCATCAGCATCGCCGTTGCCACCGGCCGGCCATCGTCGGTGAGCGCCACGCAGCCGGCCCCCTTGAGCTCCGCGATATCGGCGAGCTGCTCGCCCTTTTGCCCGCGCGAGACGGCGCCAATCGGATAGACGCGCGCCAGGTTCGCTTCGGTCGCCTTCTTCAGGATGCACTCGGTGACGCCGGCATGGTCGTTGACCGGATCGGTGTTCGGCATGCACGCGACCGCGGTAAATCCGCCCGCCACGGCGGCCGCCGCTCCGGTGGCCACCGTCTCCTTGTGTTCCTGGCCAGGCTCGCGCAAATGCACGTGCATGTCGATGAGTCCCGGGCACACGACGAAGCGCTCGGGAATCTCCACCACGGTCGTCCCGACGTCCACGGGCAGATCGCGCCCGACCTTCACGATCCGACCGTCATCGATCAGCACGTCGAAGATGCCATCGCGTCCGTTCACCAGGTCGACAACGCGCCCGCCTTTGAAGAGTCTTTTCATGAAGCTAGAACTGAGAACTGAGAAGTCGAGTGAAAAGCGTCATATTGGCTCGACTCGGTCCTTCCAATCTTCAGGCTCTCTACTTCTGACTTCTCACTTCTCATTTCTCAGTTCCGCTTCCTCTAGCCCGCATCCCCGCCACCGGCGAGGAGATACAGCACCGCCATGCGCACCGCGACACCGTTGGCGACCTGCTCGAGGATCACGGAGTACGGTCCGTCTGCCACGTCTGACGCGATCTCGACGCCGCGGTTCATCGGTCCTGGATGCATGATGATGACGTCGGGCTTCGCGCGCGCCACGCGCGCGGCCGTCATGCCGAACGTGTTGAAGTACTCGCGCAGCGACGGAAGAAATGCGCCGCGCATCCGTTCCTGCTGAATTCTCAGCATCATGATCACGTCGGCGCCGGCCACGGCCTCGTCCGCCGACGTGGACACCGCGACGCCGCGACGGTCGAGGCCCGCCGGGATGAGCGTGCGCGGCCCGCAGACGCACACATCCGCCCCGAGCGTTGTCAGCAGCCCGAGGTTCGAGCGCAGCACACGGCTGTGCAGCAGGTCTCCGACGATCGTGATCTTCAGCCCTTCGATCCGTCCCTTACGCTCGCGGATGGTGAAAGCGTCGAGCAGCGCCTGCGTCGGGTGTTCGTGCATCCCGTCGCCGGCGTTGATGATCCGCGAGCGGCAGAGCCGCGCCAGCAGGTGACAGGCGCCGGACGAGGGGTGGCGCAGGACGATCATGTCGGGCGCCATCGCCTCGATATTCATGGCGGTATCGGCCAGCGTCTCGCCCTTGACGGCGCTGGACGCCGAGACACTGATGTTCAGCGTGTCGGCGCTCAGCCGCTTTTCCGCGATTTCGAACGACGTGCGCGTGCGCGTGCTCGCCTCGTAAAACAGGTTGACGACCGTCTTGCCGCGCAGCGTCGGGACTTTCTTGATTGGCCGCTCGCCGATCTCCCGCATCGCCTCGGCGGTGTCGAGGATCAGCGTGATCTCCTCGCCAGAGAGGTCCGAGATGGCGAGCAGGTTCTTCATCATGATTCCTGAATCTCGACTTCGTCCCGGCCGTCGATCTCCTGCAGGTGGACCTGCACGCTCTGCGAGAGCGACGTCGGCAGATTCTTGCCGACGTAATCGGCCTTGATGGGCAGCTCGCGGTGGCCGCGGTCGACCAGCACGACGAGCTGGATCCACTTCGGGCGCCCGAAGTCGATGAGCGCGTCGAGCGCCGCCCGAATCGTGCGGCCGGTGTACAGCACGTCGTCGACCAGCAGAATCTTCTTATCGTCGATCGAGAACGGAATCTCCGTGCTGCGGACCACCGGCTGGGGCCCGACGGCGTGACGCATCAGGTCATCGCGGTAGAGCGTGATATCCAGAGCGCCCGTCGGCACGTCGTGGTGGCTGATCTCGGCAATCGCCCGCGCGAGGCGCCGGGCGATTGGGACGCCGCGCGTCCGGATACCCACCAGCCCGAGCTCCTCGACGCCGCGGTTGCGCTCGAGAATCTCGTGCGCGATGCGCGTCAGGGTCCGTCCCATCCGGTCGGCGTCCATCACTACAGCCACAGGGGGGCCTCGCAGGAAATCTGAGGATCGAAGGACTTAAGGATGTGAGGACTTGGCGAGCGCGTGGCAGTCGTCATAAACACCTCTTCGCACTCTCGCTGGAGCGCGTTAAAGAGCGAAGCTGATTATAGCTCAGATTCTCAAATCCTCCGATTCAGGGGTCGATTTGAAAGATACGCGAGCGTTCGTAGACACGACGCGACCACTGGGGGGCCTCGCGGGATGCAAGCTCGTGGACCATCGCCACATCCTCACATCCTCACATCCCCAGATCCTGAGATCCTCAGATTCATCGATCGTACGTAGGAATGAACGTGATCGGCCGTTCGTCGGTAAAGGCGCGCTGAAACAGATCCGTGCGGGCGTAGCCGGCCATGTCGCGGCCGATCGGCAGGCCGAGAAAATACAGGATCGTCGGCGTCACGTCGACGATCGACGCCCGCGTGGGCAGACGGCCGCGAGCGACCGAGGCGCCATAGGCCATCATGAACCCGTCGGGTGCGGCGTCATGCGTGCCGTTCAGATCGGGATCACCGATGACCCTCTCGACGAGCCGCTTCCACAAACCCATCGGCTCCATCCCAAAGCCGGACACGATCAGCATCACATCGTCGGGCCCGAGTGACGCGATGGCCCGGCCGATGGCGTCGTCAATCACCTTGTAATGCTGCTCGAGCACCGCTCCAAGCGCGCGATGCTCCTCGTCGAGAGCATCGCCGAATTCCGACGGCATCGCGTAGCGGAGAAAGTAGTGGCCAATCATATCCAGGCTTTGATAGCGCGTCAGCGTCACCTGCGGCTGGCGAAGCTCGGCCAACTCGTGCGCGATGCGATCGTAGGTTCGATCGGTCCGGCCGACCGACTCGTACCGGTCTTCGAGCGGCGCCGTGGACACCGGCACGACTGGGCGCGCCTCCACCGACACGTTTTCAATCGCTCGCGCCACGTCCTCTTGCGCCTCGGAGGGATAGACCGCCGGCGAATCGACGACTCCAGTCGGCGTGCCGGCGAGGCGAAGATACGTGTCGCTCACGATGTATCCCCGAACAGCGGGGGCCGGCTGCGTCAACGGCCAGCCGACGGCACCGACCGAAAAGCCGTACGTGCTCAGGATGGTCCATAGCGCGCGCGTGCGCAGCGTCGCGGACGTGTGCGGCTCGTCAACGAGAAACCCGAAGCGCACCAGCTGGTAGGCAAAGCAATAGTTCGGGAGGAGTTGCAGCGCGTCGCCGCCTGTCGCGAGGTGATAGATCCCCGCGGAACGCACGCCGTTCTGTAGGGGCAGCTTCCCCGTCAGCGCGGCAGCCCAGACGGCCTCGGCCGAGGTGGGATGGATGGTCGCGAGACGCATCACGGCGCCCGAGTCGAGAATCCGGCCAAAGTTCGGCAGCCTGCCCTCCGCCGTCGCGCGAACAATGAAATCGAGCGACCCGGCGTCGATCGCGATGACGTTCACGCGCGAACCACGGCCAGGCGGCGTGAAGTCGGTCGCGATATCGAGGGACCGCGCCGCGAGGGGCTGGATCTTGCCTGGTCCGCGCAGCGCGAGAGGAACGGCGATCGACGCGCCGGCAATGAGCAACAGCGCACATGCGCAGAGCCATCGGGCCTCACGGCCGAAGGCGCGCCTCGCCCACGCCAGCAGCATGAATGCGATGCACGCCAGGATGAGGGCGCCCGCGCCGCGCGTCATCGCCGTCACCGTCTCGGCGTCGAGCACGCGAGCGAAGGTGTAGAGATTGGCCCACATCAACGCCGCGCCGCCCGCCGCCGCCAGCGCGCCAAGCCAGACCAGCACGCCGACGCTGAGCCATGCGGGCGAGAACACTTCGCGCGCGGCCAGCTGCCGCACCACGAGCAGCACGTAACAGACGACCGCGAAGTGCACGGTGTAAAACAATCCCACCGTCGTCACGAGCGGCCCGAGCCGGGCCGGGTCGAGCGGCAGCGCGGGATTGAGCTGCATCACCACGGTGAGCACATACGCCGTCGCCAGCGAGCCGGCGGCGATCGAGTTGCTCAGCATCCGCAGGTAGCGCATTTCGCACGGAGTATACTGCCGCGATGCCCGCCGACGTCGCCGCCCAGGTGATCGCCAATCATCCGCTGTCGGCCGACTACAACGTGCTCACGCTAGGGGCGCCGGAGATTGCCCGAGCGGCCGCGCCAGGCCAGTTCGTGATGATCAAAGCCGGACTCGCGCACGACCCGCTGCTTCGACGTCCCTTTTCCGTGTTCGAAATCGTCCGCGACGCCGCGGGTGTGCCGTCAGGGCTGTCGCTGCTGAACAAACGCATCGGCCCCTCGACCGCGCTCGTGTACGCCGCGGCGCCGGGACAGCAGATCGCCTGCCTCGGACCGCTCGGCCGCCCATTTTCCCTGGTCGATGCGCCTGCCGAGGCGTGGATGGTCGCGGGTGGAGTCGGACTGGCGCCGTTCGTCACGCTGGCCGCGGCGCTTCACGCCCGCGGTGTCCGCTCGACACTGTTCTACGGTGCGCGGCGCGCCGACGAACTCTTCTGCTTGAATCTGTTCCGCGACCTCGAGGTCGAGCTGACGCTCACGACCGAAGACGGCAGCGCGGGTGAACGCGGCCGCGTCACCGAACCGCTCGAGCAGCGGCTCGCCTCTCGCGCCCGGAGCGCGCCGGTCATGATCTACGCGTGCGGGCCGGAAGGCATGCTGGCCGCCACGGCGAAAATCGCGATGCGCTACGGACGGCCCTGTCAGGTTTCGGTCGAGCGCGTCATGGGATGCGGCCTCGGCGGCTGTTACAGTTGCGTCGTGCCGATGCGCACCGAGCACGGCGGGGGCCATCACGTGCGAGCGTGTCTCACAGGGCCCGTGCTACCGGCTGATCAGATAATCTGGGAGTGAGGTCTTTCAACACCATCATGGACCTGACCGTTCAAATCGGTGCGCTGACCCTTAAGAATCCGCTCATCGCGGCCAGCGGCTGCTTCGGCTACGGCGTCGAGTACGCGGATATCGTCGACCTGGCCACGCTCGGCGGCGTCGCCGTGAAGGGCCTGTTCCTGAACGAGCGCGAGGGGCACCCCGCGCCGCGGATTGTCGAGACGCCCGCCGGCATGCTGAACGCCATCGGTCTTCAGGGCATCGGCGTCCACCGGTTCATCGATGAGAAGCTGCCCGAGCTCCGTGCGCGCGGCGCAACCGTCATCGTCAACATCTGCGGCACCACACGTAATGAATATGTCGAGGTGGCCCGGATCCTCTCGGATGCCGAAGGGGTGGCGGCCCTCGAGCTCAACATCTCGTGCCCCAATATTAAGGAAGGCGGCATCACCTTCGGCTGCAGCTTGACCGGCACCTTCGATGTCGTCAGCGCCGTGCGGAAGGCGACGCGCCTCCCGATCATTCCCAAGTTGACGCCAAACGTCACCGACGTCGCCTCCTTCGCAAAAGCGTCCGAAGACGCCGGCGCCGACGCCGTGTCGCTCGTGAACACGTTTCTGGCGATGGTCATCGACGTTGAATCACGCCGGCCGACGGTCTCGAACATCGTCGGCGGGCTGAGCGGCCCGGCCATCCGCCCAATTGCCGTCCGCATGGTGTACGAATGCCGGCAGACGGTGAAGATTCCGATCATCGGGATGGGCGGGATCGCCGACGCCAGGGATGCCCTGGAATTCATCATTGCTGGCGCGGCCGCCGTTCAGGTGGGCACGGCAAACTTCGTCGATCCGTACGTCTGGCCCAAGCTTCTCGACGGCATTCGAGCCTACATGGATCGATATCAGATTGCGCGGATTTCCGACCTCGTCGGCACCGTGGATATTCGAACGAAGGACAAGGAATGGACGAGCTCCTGACGAAGACACCGTGATCGCGCTGACCATCTATACGCGCCCCGGCTGCCATCTCTGTCAGGACATGAAAGTCATCGTCCGGCGCGTCGTCCAGGACACACGCGCGGCGGCGCGAATCGAAGAGATCGACATTGCCGGCGACCCCGACCTCGAGGCGCGCTACGGCCCCGAAATCCCCGTGCTTCTGGTGAACGGAAAGAAGGCGGCGAAGTATCGCGTGGGCGAGAAGGAGCTGGCCCGCATCCTGCGGGCCTGCCCTACTTCCCCGTGATCACGAAGTGTCCCCGGCGATTCTGCTGCCAGCAGAACTCGTTCTCTTCCAAACAGGACGGCGCCTCTTTGCCCTTGCTCACAACCGTGACGCGGGTCGCCGGCACGCCGAGGCTGACCAGATAGTCCTTCACGCTGCTGGCCCGGCGGGAACCGAGCGCCAGGTTGTACTCGGAGCTGCCGCGCGAATCGGTATGACCCTCGAGCATGACCTGGACCGCGGTCCACTTCTTTATCCAGTCTGCGTTCGTCTGCAGCGGGCCGCGCGCGTCGGCGCGGATGACTGACATGTCGTAATCGAAGAAGACATCACCGAGCAGACGCTCGGCGTTCAACTGGTCGACTGTCTTTTGCTGGAAGATTTCTTCTTCCGTCAGCGCCACCGGCACCGGCTCGGGGGCCGGTGGTGGTGGCGGCGGCGGCGGCGGCGGCGGCGGCGGCGGCGCAGCCGGCGGTGGCGGCGCGGCAGCAACCACGGGGACGTTCTTGTGGCAGCCCGACACGGCCAAGGTCAGCATCACACCCAGAGCGACGACGGAAAGATAGCGTGCACGCATCATGTGGTCACACTCCTCAGGAATTGGTAGGAGCTTACTACAACCTTTGCCAACGTAGAAGAGCGAAGCGCTTGGGGACCCTGGGGACCCTGGGGACCCTGGGGACCCCGTGTCGAGCCATAAGTAAGTGTTACCGGGCGGCGCGTCGTCGCGCCATATTTGGTGTTACCGACGGGAAGAGGTCTTTGAGCGACAGGGCCGCGGAGACCCGCGCGGTCTTTGCGTGTGTCTCCGCGGCCCCCGCCGTCGAGGGCACCAGCCCGCGCCGATGATTCGCGAGGGCATAGACCCGCGCGAGCTTGCGGTCAATGCGCGCCGCGAGCGCGAACGGATCGAGCCGGTCCCGCTGGCGCACGAGCGCCACCACCTTCGCGGCGTGGGCCTGCGGGCAGGCCTGGACGCGCTCCAACGGGGTCTGCGGCGCGTCGTAGTACCGGCGCCGGCGGGCGCCGATGCGTTCTTTGCGCTGGAGTTGCACCGACGGCAGAAAGAGATTCTGCAACAGCCGCAGGTCGGCCTACACATCGTTCATCGCTGCGAGGGCCCCCGCCGAGTCATACCGCACATAGCCCATCAGCTTCCGGACGTGGGTCCAGTTCTTTTGTTCGATATGCGCGTTGCCGTTCTTCCTTGTACGGCCGCCCCCGCGTGAATTGAATCTGCTGCGCCCGGCAGTGCCGGCGCAGATGCGCGTTGATGAACTCCGAGCCGTTGTCGGAGTCGATCCCCCGGAGCGCGAAGGGCAAGGCCGCGCGCAAGTGGTCGAGCCGTTCCTGGACCCGGACCTGACTTTTCCCCATGACGGCGCCGTGTTCGACCCAGGTGGTCTGAATGTCGGTGAGATTCAGCGTATGGAGGAAGTCCCCATCGGCGCGGTCGCCCGAGTGACTCACCAGGTCCACCTCGGTGAAGCCGGGCTCGGTGACGTCCCAGTGATCGGTCTTGCCCAGAATGTGGTGCTTCAACAGCGGGCCGGGTTTGGTGCGCCCATACAGCCGTCGGCGGATCGTGCGCTGGTCGGGCGCCAGCAGGCGATCGATCTGGCGCGGGCTGATGGTGCGCACCTTCGCTTCGGTGGCGGGCGACACCGCGAGGCGGCGGCGGGCCCACGGATCGCCCGCGCCGCGACCCAGACCGCCCGGAGTGCCCGCACCCCCGCGGCGTCATAGCGCGTGGGTCGGCCCCGACGCGGGCCCCGCGGGGGCCGCACGGCTGGCCGCCGCCAGGCCCGAATGATCGCCTTCCGATGGTAGCCCGTCACCGTCACCGCCTCTGTGAGCACGCGCCCCTTCTCCGTCCGCGAGGCCCCCACGTACCGGTCCCGCATCGGCGCCAAATACTCCGGCCTCGCCTGTGGTCCCACGCGGGTGCCCTCCTGTGGCACACCCGCTTGGGTAACACCCTTTAGGGCACGACGATCTTTCCTTCGGTCACACTTACCATGGCGCGATACGGACCCTGGGGACCCTGTCGCGGAAACGCTACAATGCGCGGGGTGGAACACCTGCTGCGCTCCACGGCCAGCGCCGAGGCGCGGCATTTCTGGTTCCGCGGCTTCCGCCGGTTCGTCACGCCGCTCATTCGCTCCGCCGTTCGCGGCAGGACGGCGCCGCTCATGCTCGACTGCGGCTGTGGAACGGGTGCGAACCTCGAACTGCTCGGACGCTTCGGCCGCGCCTACGGCTTCGATCTGTCCGAGGTCGGGCCCCGGCTCGCCGGAGAAGCCGGCCGGACGTCGATTGCCCGCGCCAACGTCACGGCCGCGCCGTTTCCGAGCGGCATATTCGATCTCGTCACCTCATTCGATGTGCTGTACTCGCTCGAAGCGTCGGACGAACGGGCGGCGGTTGCCGAGTTATTCCGCGTCCTCAAGCCAGGGGGATTCGTGATCGTCAACGTCGCGGCCATGCCGATGCTGACCGGCGATCACTCGGTGCTCAGCCACGAACGGCGCCGTTACACACCTTCGTCGCTTCGGCTTCTGTTCGAGCGCGCCGGCTTCACGATCGTCCGCCTCACCTACACGAACGCGACCTTGTTCATCCCGCTCGCGATGGTGCGTGCGTTTCACCGGTGGCGTGGCCTGTCGAAGGAAGCCTGTGCGCAGCAGGAGATCGCCGTGCCGGCCTCGCCCGTCAACAGCGCGCTCAGCGCGCTCCTCGCCCTCGAGAGCGTGTGGCTGCGGGCGTTTGCCAACCCGTTCGGCAGCTCGCTGCTCTGCCTGGCTAGGAAACCGGGTGGAGCAGGAGGCCTTCGTTGAGGCTGCCCGTGCGATAGCCCTGCAGGTCGAGGGTGACGTACCGATAGCCAAGCCCCTTGAGCGCACGCACCATCGCGGCGCCGATCTCCGGATCGAGCGCGCGGGCCATCTCCTCGCGCGCGATTTCGACGCGGGCCATCTCGTCGTGGTGACGGACGCGATAGACACGAAAGCCCAGCGCGCGGATCGCCTGTTCCGCCTGTTCGATGGTGCGGAGCTTTTCGACCGTCACCTCGGAGTGGTAGGGAATGCGCGACGAGAGACAGGCGGACGCCGGCTCGTCCCACGTCGGCAGTCCGGCGCGGCGCGACAGCTCCCGGATTTCCTCCTTCCCGAGATTCACCTCGTCGAGCGGGCTTCGGACCCCGAACTCCCGCGCGGCCTGACGGCCGGGCCGGTAATCACCGCGATCGTCGGCGTTGTTGCCGTCGACGACGATCGCGTGGCGGGATGTGGCGACCCGGGTGAGGTGGGTGTACAGCTCGTGCTTGCAGAAGTAGCAGCGGTTGGTCGGATTCGCCCGGTACTCCTGCCGATCCATTTCGTTCGTGTGGATGATTTCGTGCTGCAGGGCGAACCGCAGGGCGATGTCGATGGCGAGGCGGCGGTGATGCCCGGGATAGCTCGGACTGTCGGCGGTCACCGCGAGGGCCCGATCCCCAAGGGTGCGACTGGCGGCGTATGCCAGATACGCACTGTCGACGCCTCCGCTATACGCCACGATGACCGAGCCGAGCGAGGCCAGGACGTCACGGAGCGCCGCGGCTTTTTCCACCGCTGGCTCGTTCGCTCGTTCCATCATTCGTCGACGCCTTCGTCCTCGTCCTCGTCGTCCTCGTCGTCCTCGTCCTCTTCTTCCTCGTCCTCGTCCTCGTCGTCCTCGTCTTTGTCGCCCTCGCCTTCGTCCTCCTCGTCCACATCGTCGTCGTCCTCGTCGTCAGGGGCGATGTCGAGCTCGAGGGGCGACACGCCGGTCACTTCGAGGCTGGAGCCGCACTCCGGGCAGCTCAATTGGTCGCCCTTGTCGACATCGAACTCATCGACTTCGATTTCGGCATCGCATTCAGGGCAGTTGGCCATAACCTCCTCATTTCGGTCCCTCGGGCCCTTCGCGAGAGGCGCGCCGTCTGTCTCACCGTTGGCAATTGGGTCGATGACGTGCCAGGATCCGGCTCGGCAGGCGCGATCGCGTTGAGTGTTGGAATTATAGCGACAAGCTGCGCGGCACTCAAATCCGGCCTACGGATCGCGCCGCCCCATGCCGATACCTTCTGAGATGGCCACGACTTCGGTCACGACCAAGACGGTCGTCATCGCCGACGACACGGCGTTCGTACGCGACCGTTTCCGGACCGCGATCGAGAACGCGGGCCACAAGGCCATCGCCGTCAAGAGCGCGGCGGAGCTACTGGCGCGCGTCCGCGCCGATCTGACCCAGATCGATCTCATCGTCCTCGACCTCCGGCTGCCCCATGCGCCGGGCGTCGATCTCGTGCGATCGATTCGCAAGCTTGACGAGGGTCGGCTGCCGGTCCTGATCTTCTCCGGGACGATCGCCAGCGCCGACGAAGTCCGCGAGCTCGCCGCGCTCGGCGTCGCCGGCTACATCAACGAGTACAGCGCGGTGCAGCACATCCTGCCGTCGATCGCGCCGCATCTGTTCCCCGACAACTTCAACCGCCGCGCGAGCCCCCGCATCGTCCTCGGCATCCCGATTCAATACCGCTTCGGCAATACCATCGCCGCGGCGCTCACGCTGAATCTGAGCCGCGGCGGCATCGCGATTCGCACGACGAGCCCGCTCGACAGCGCCTCGAAGGTCAAGGTGCGTTTCCGCATGCCGGGGTCGAAGCGCGATATCGACGCTGAGGGGCGCGTGGCCTGGAGCGACCGCCGCGTCGGCATGGGCGTCCAGTTCGAGAAGGTCGAGCCCGCCAACCAGGCCGTCATCGACACCTTCGTCGACGCGCATTTCTTTTCTAACAGAAGAGCGTAGCCACCTCGAAACGCGTAGCCACGAAGACACGAAAACGCGAAGAAAACCATATAGGCTCTAGGCGGAGGGTTCTGTGGACCTCACGGTTACGGCTGTGTTCTGGCGCATAGCAGGCGTGTGCGCGCTAGTGTTTGCCAACGGATTCTTCGTCGCCGCGGAATTCGCGATCGTCTCGGTGCGCAAGACGCGCGTCGATCAGCTGATCGCCGAAGGCCACCGCGGAGCGCACGCGGTGCGGCGCGCGGTCACCGATCCTGACAGCTACATCGCCGCCACGCAGCTCGGCATCACGATGGCCAGCCTCGGACTCGGCTGGATCGGCGAGCCGGCGCTCGCGTCGATGATCGAGCCGGTCTTCCGCTTCCTGCCCGCCCCCGTCGCCGCGACCACCTCGCACAGTATCGCCGTGGCGATTGCCTTCGCGATCGTGACGGCCCTCCATATCGTGTTCGGCGAACTGGCTCCCAAGACGATCGCGCTCGAACGGGCCGAGGCCACCGCTCTCGTGGTCGTGAAGCCGATCGAAATATTCATGAAGGCGTGCTGGCCGTTCATCCGCCTGTTGAACGGCGCCGGACGGGCCGTCGTGCGCCTGCTCGGACTGCACAGCAAGGGCGGTCATGCGATGGTCCATTCCGAAGAAGAGCTCAAGCTGCTGGTGACGGCCAGCCAGGAAGCGGGCGTGCTCGAAGAGAACGAAGAACAGATGCTGCATCGGGTCTTCGGTTTCGCCGATCTCACCGCCGGGCAAATCATGACGCCGCGAACGGAAATCATCGCGGTCGCCTCCGACACGCCGCGCGATGTCATCATCGAGCACATCGTGCGCGGTCGTCACACGCGGCTGCCGGTCTACCGCAGCAATCTCGACGATGTGATCGGAATTCTCTACGTTACGGACCTGGTGGGCATGCTCGCCTCGCCCGGAGCGCCGATCGATGTCGGCGCCCTGGCTCGCGAGGCGCTGACCGTTCCAGAAACGCTCGGGGCGGACGACCTCCTGGGTGAAATGCGCCGGCGGCGGGTCCGCGAAGCCATCGTCATCGACGAATACGGCGGGACCGCCGGGCTGGTCACCATCGAGTCGCTGGTCGAGCGGATCATCGGCGACAGTGGCGGCGAGCTCGGCGGATCGGCCCGGATCGTCTCTCGGACGGATGGGTCGGCGGACATCGACGGGCTGACGCTCGTTGGCGACGTCAACGCGCAGTTCGGGCTGCACATCGACGATACGACGTACACCACAGTTGGCGGCTATGTGCTCGGCCGGCTGGGACGCCGCACCCGCATCGGGGATGCGATCGAGATCGAAGGACGACGGATGCGCGTCGAGCAGCTCGACGGGCTCCGCGTCGCGAGGGTCTGGTTGTCAAAGCCTGTCAAGAACGCCACCACGGAGAAGACGGAGTAGAAACACCGAGGCCACGGTGAACTAGAAAGTAAGGACCGTGTCCTCCGTTTGGCTTCCGTGCCCTCCGTGGTAGAGCTTTTCGCGGAGGCACACTGTTGTTAGTGCACACGCATACGCACGCCGACAGTCACAGCCACTCACATGTCCCCCGGCTCGCGTCGGAGCGGACGTTGCGGTCCGCGCTCGTGCTGACGCTCGTGTTCGTGGCCGTGGAAGCGCTCTGCGGATGGTTCGGCCCGAGCCTGGCCCTTCTCTCCGACGCCGGCCACAACCTGGCCGACGCCGCCGCGCTCGGCTTCAGCTGGTACGCGCTGTCAATCGCGACCAAGCGGTCGCACCATGGGATGACGTTTGGCTACCATCGCGTCGGCGTGCTCGCGGCACTGGCCAACGCGGTTTCACTGGTGGTCATCGCGCTGTTGATCGGATGGGAAGCGATCGATCGAATCCGTCACCCGGCCGTCGCCAATGGTCGCCTGATGATCGGCGTCGCCGGGATGGCGATCGTCGTCAACATCCTGATCGGGCTCTGGCTGCGCGAGGGCTCGAAAGACGACATCAACATCCGCAGCGCCTACCTGCATCAGATCGGGGACGCGGCCTCGGCGTTCGGCGTCGTCATCGCCGGCGTGCTCGTGGCGACGACGGGGCAATCGCTCGCCGATCCCATCGTGTCGCTATTGATTGCCGTGTTGATTCTCTTCAGCAGCTACGGCGTCCTCAGCGAGAGCGTGACCGTGCTGCTCGAAGGCACGCCCGCCGGAACGGACATGTCGGCGGTCATCGCCGCCATCAAAGGCGTCGCCGGCGTGCTGGACGTCCATGACCTGCACGTGTGGATGGTCGGCCCCGGCGTCGTCGCCTGCAGCTGCCACATCATCGTCGCCGAACAAAGTGTGCGGGAAGGCCAGCAGGTGCTCCGCGCGGTCGTCGCCGATCTCGCGCGCCGCTTCCACATCACCCACACGACCGTTCAGGTGGAAGTCGAAGGCTGCGAAGGCAACGACATGTACTGCGTGGCCCAGCGCTCGATGGACCGCGACGCGAAACGTACGTAGTGTCCGCCTTTAGGCGGACCGTCATCCCAGCGCAGCGACCGCCTGGTAGACCTTCTCGTAGTCCGGCTCGTTGCGCGCGTCGTCGAGCACCTCGCGGTGCCGGATCACGCCGTTCTTGTCCAGCACGAAGACCGCGCGCTTGGCGATCCCCTTCAGGCCGATCATGTCTTCGTTGAACACGCCATAGTCGCGAATGACCTGCTTATTGAAGTCGCTCAACAGCGGAAAGGTCAGGTGCTGCTGGTCGCCGAATGCCTTGAGCGCAAAAAAGGTATCCACGCTGATGCCGTAGACCTGTGCCTTCAACCTATTGAGCTTCTCGAGCCGGCCGAGCGTGTCACGCAGCGTACAGAACTCTTTCTGGCATGTTGAGCTGAATGCCGCTGGAAAAAACGCCAGGATGGTCGGCCGGCCCCGCTGCTTGCTCAGCGTGACAGGTTCGCGGTCCTGGTTGGGCAGCGTGAAATCGGGGGCGATCGATCCTGTTTCTGCTGCCAAAGGTCCTCCACGTGTCAGCCCTACACATTTTCGCAGCGTTCGGATAGCATTCCTAGCGGCGCCGGTTCAGTTGGCGCATTCCTTCGAAGTGTACATGAGGAGTCCTTCTTGATTGAGGTTCAGCGCCTCACCAAACGGTACGGCCGGGTCACCGCCGTCAACGACATCAGCTTTCGCGTCGAGCGCGGCGAGATTCTCGGCTTTCTCGGTCCGAACGGCGCCGGCAAGACGACCACCATGCGTATCCTGACGGGCTACATGCCCGCGACGGACGGCAAGGCCGTGGTTGCCGGGTTCGATGTGTTCGATCAGCCGATCGAAGCGAAGCGCCGGACGGGTTACCTGCCGGAAAAACCCCCGCTCTATCCCGATATGACCGTCACAGAGTATCTGGATTTCGTCGCGAAGGTGAAGGGCGTGCCTAGCGCCGGTCGGCGCGAGCGCATCCGGCAGGTGATGGAACGGGTCGCGATCGCCGACATGGCGGGCCGGCTGTGCTCCAGGTTGTCGAAAGGCTACAAGCAGCGGGTCGGCCTCGCGCAGGCCATTGTCCACAACCCTGACGTCTTGATCCTCGACGAACCGACCGCCAGCCTCGATCCGAAGCAGATCATCGAGACGCGGAATCTGATCAAGGAACTGGCCGGGGATCACACGATCATCCTGAGCACGCACATCCTGCCCGAAGTGTCGCAAGTCTGCGAACGCGTCGTGATTATCAACAAGGGACGCGTCGTGGCCGAGGACACGCCGCAGAACCTGACCGCCCGGCTGCGAGGGTCCGAAACGCTGTATGTCCAGGTGGACGCGAACGGCGCCGACGCGGTGGGCACGCTCGAGCGCGTCCCGGGCGTCACTCGGGTCGCCGAGGCCGGTCGGCGCGACCGGGCTGTCGGATACGAAGTACAAAGCGATAGCGGCCACGACGTGCGCCGCGATCTCGCTCGGGCCGTGGTCAGCGGCGGATGGGGATTGCTCGAATTGCGGCCGATGCACATGAGCCTCGAGGAAATCTTCCTGTCGCTGACGACGGACGAGGTCGCGACTGCGCCTAACGCCACGGAGACAACGCCGGCCGGAGAGGAAGCCACCCATGCGTAATACGCTCGCCATCGCGCACAAGGAGCTGCGATCGTACTTCGCGTCGCCGGTTGGCTATATCGTGCTCGGATTCTTCGCGCTGCTCTACGGCTGGTTCTACGTCGCGACGCTCAACTACTTCGTCCGTCAGAGCATGCAGATGTCGCAGATGGGCGGCGGGGCCGAGGCGATGAACGTCAACCAGATGATGATCCGGCCGCTGCTGCAGAACGTCACGATCCTGTTGCTGTTCCTGATGCCGATGGTCACGATGCGCTCGTACGCCGAAGAGAAAGGGTCCGGCACGATCGAGCTGCTGCTCACCTCTCCGCTGAAGGACGTGGAAATCATCCTCGGCAAATTCCTCGGCGCCCTGGCGCTGTGGGCTCTCGCGCTTGCCCTCAGCCTCATTCACATCGCGATTCTGTATCGTTTCGGGAACCCGGAGTGGAAGCCGATCGCGACGGCCTATCTGGGCCTGCTGCTCATGGGTGGCTGCTTCATTTCGGTGGGTCTGCTGATTTCGAGCCTCACCAGCAATCAGATCGTCGCCGGTATGGCCACCTTCGGCGTCTTTCTGCTGCTCTGGGTGATCAACTGGATTGGCAGCTTCTCGGGCCCGACCGTTGACAGCATCACGCGGTACCTGTCGATCATCGACCACTTCGACGACTTCGCGAAGGGCATCATCGACACGTCGCATCTCATCTACTACATCAGCTTCATCAGCTTCGGACTGTTCCTGACCGCGAAGTCGGTCGATAGCGAACGGTGGCGCGGATAAATCATGATCAATCGCATTCTCAGTCTCGTCGGCTGGCTCGGTGCGACGCTGGTGTTTATCGGCGCCGCCATCCGCTTCGGGTACCCCGCAAAAGAGCAGTACGTTCCCTATCTGGTGTGGACGGGCCTCGCGGCCGTGCTGATGTACATGGCCGGACAGTGGCGCGAGCTCGCGCGCCTGTTCCGGGGTCGGCAGGCGCGCTACGGCACGCTGGCGACCGTCAGCATCATCGTGGTGCTCGGCATCCTCGTCAGCGTCAACTATGTCGGCGCGCGGGAGAACAAGCGCTGGGATCTCACGGCCAATAAGGCGTTCAGCCTCTCGGACCAGACGCGCAGCGTGCTCACCGAGCTCGACGCGCCATTACAGGTCATGGTCTTCGCGCAGGAGCCGGCCTTCCCGCGCTATCAGGACAAGCTGAAGGAATACGAGTACATCTCTAAGCAGGTCAAGGCCGAGTATCTCGACCCCGACAAGAAGCCCACTATCGCGAGGCAGAACCAGATCCAGCAGTACGGCACCATCGTCTTCAATTACAAGGGCCGCTCCGAGCGCGTCACGTCGGACACCGAGCAGGACATCACCAACGGCATCATTAAGGTCGTGACCGGCCAGCAGAAGAAGGTGTACTTCGTGCAGGGCCACGGCGAACGCGACACCACGTCAAGCGAGCGTGATGGCTACAACGCCATTGCCGCAGCGCTCGGCGCAGAGAATTACATCGTGGAGAAACTCGTGTTGGCGCAGGCCGGCGCGGTGCCCGACGACGCGGCGGTGGTCGTCGTCCCGGGGCCGAAAACAGACTTCTTCCCGCCCGAGCTCGACGCGCTCAGGAAGTATCTCGACAAGGCTGGTAAGCTTCTGCTCGAGCTCGATCCGCCGGAAAAGGCAGACAGCCCCAGGCTCGCCAACCTCGCCGCGCTCACCCACGAGTGGGGCATCGACCTCGGCAACGACATCGTCGTCGACGCCAGCGGCATGGGCCGGCTCATCGGCACCGACGCATCGGTTCCTGTCGTCGCCACGTACGGATCGCATCCGATCGGCGACAAATTCAACCTTTTGACCGCGTTTCCGCTGGCTCGCTCAGTCACCCCGGTGGCGGGCGGCGTCAACGGCCACACCGCGCAGCCCTTTGCGCAAACCAGTGCTCAAAGCTGGGCTGAAGCGGACGTCAAGAACATGCAGGCCACCGGCCAGGTGACGCTCGACGAGTCGAAGGGCGACAAGAAGGGGCCCGTCACCATTGCGGCGGCCGCGGCGGCCGCGTCAACATTGCCAGGGGCGCCCGGCGGATCCCCGCTCGACCCCGACGCGCCGAAGCCGGAAACGCGCGTGGCGGTCATCGGCGATTCGGACTTCGCGGCGAATGCCAACCTCGGTATTCAAGGCAATCGCGATCTGTTCATGAACACGATCGGGTGGCTCTCGCAACAGGAGAACCTGATGGCGATTCGGCCGAAGAACGCCGAGGACCGCCGGATCACGATGACCGCGACCGAGCAGAGCAACATCACGTGGCTCTCGCTCGTCGTCATCCCCGCCTGCATTTTCGGCACCGGCGTCTACGTCTGGTCGCGGAGGCGCTGAATGCGCGGCCTGCGATCCACGATCGCGTTGCTGGTCGTCCTGCTCGGCCTCTGCGCGTACATCTATTTCGTCGTCTCGAAGAAACCGGAGGGAGGCGCCGAGGCGAGCAAGGAGCGCACGTTCGTTTCTCTCGACGCCGGTACGATCGACGAAATCAAGATCACGTCCGAGTCGGGTGACACGACCACCGTCAAGAAGGCCAACGCGATGTGGCAGATCACCTCGCCGCTGATGGTCAAGGCCGATGAGGTACAGGTGGGCGCCATCGCGACGAACCTGAGCACGCTCGAAATCACGCGCGTGGTCGACGACAACCCGGCCGATCTCAAAGAATACGGCCTCGACGCTCCGCGAATCGAGATCGCGTTCAAGGCCTCTGGCGACAAGAGCTACGGCGATTACCACCGGCTGTTCCTCGGCGGCAAGTCGCCAGCCGGCGGCGATCTGTTCGCCAGGCGTGATGCCGACAAGCGCGTCTTCCTGGTTGCGGGCTATACCGACACGATCTTCAATCGTTCGACCTTCGATCTCCGCGACAAGACAGTGCTCGCCTTTGAACGCGAGAAGGTCGATCGGATCGCGGCTTCGACACATGGCAACACGGTCGAGCTCGCCAAGGACGGCGCCGACTGGAAGCTGACCAAACCGATCGCCGCCCTCGCCGACTATTATGTGGCCGATGCGCTGCTCGGCCGCCTGCAGACGACAGCGATGAAGTCGATCGCCGTCGAACAAGCGACGCCGGCTGACTTGAAGAACTACGGCTTCGACAAGCCTCAGGGTACGTTTGTCCTGTCCGCAGGCCCTGCCGCCGCCGCAACGCTCATCATCGGCGGCAAGGCCACTGGCGACGACGTGTACGTGCGCGACGGATCGAAATCGATCATCGCCATCGCCGACGGCGGGTTGCTCAACGACCTGCAGATGGGTCCGGACGCTTACCGCCGGAAGGCCATCTTCACGTTCCGCCCATACTCCACCGATCGGCTCGAATTCACGCGCGACGGCCAGACGATCGTGTTCGAGAAAGTCAAGGCCGAGGGCCAGACCCAGGAGAAATGGCATCGCGTCAGTCCGAACGCCGGCGATCCTGATGCCATCGGCACGGAGAACCTCTTCGCAAAGCTCGGGAGCCTCCGCGCCACGGCATTCATCGGCTCGGCCGCCAGGACGGGCCTTGACAAGCCGACACTCACCGTCTACGCGAAATTCGAAGACGGCAAGAAAGAGGAACGCGTGTCGTTCGCAAGAGCTGGCATGGATGCGTACGCATTGGTGCCAGGCCAGCCTGGTGCCGTCAAGATCGCGGCCGCCGATTTCGATGACGCGATGAAAGCGCTGGACGCCGTCTCGAAGTAATTCCCTGATGGCCAAACGACTGGCCCAGGGCCTGGATCGCCATCCGAGCGCGAAGGGCATCTTCGCCCTCGTACTTCTGCTCTTCGTGACGGCATGTCACGCCGCGCCGCGGCCAGCCGCCGTTCCAGCCTCTCCTGCTGCGGGCGGCGTCTCCCGACTTCAACGCGATATCGAGACAGTCCTTTCGGGCCCCGCGCTCACGCGCAGCTACTGGGGAATCGACGTTCGATCCGCGAAGAACAACGACATCCTGTATTCGCAGAACGCCGGCAGATTGCTGATGCCTGGCTCGACCATGAAGATCGTCACGCTGGCGGCGGCAGCCGAGCGCCTCGGGTGGGACTACGTCTACGACACGCGGCTCGTGGCCGCCGGCCCGATCGATGCCGGGATGCTCAACGGCGATCTCGTCGTCGTTGGCTCCGGCGATCCCAGCATCGTGGACGCCGACGGTGTGGCGGAGGGTATCTTCACGGGCTGGGCCGAGACGCTGAAATCAGGCGGCGTGCGCACGATTACGGGCCGCATCATCGGCGACGACAACGCGTTCGACGATGAAGCGCTCGGACCGGGATGGGCCTGGGACGACCTTCAAGGCCGCGACGCGGCCGGCGTGAGTGCCCTGCAGTACAACGAGAACACCGTTCGCGTCACGATCGCGCCTGGGGCGGCTATCGGGGCGTCCTCGGTTGCCGTGCTGACACCGGCGGGAAGCCATCTCGATCTCAGCAACCAGATCACGACGGCCGAGGCTCTTGCCGTCCCGTCGATCACCGCGCGTCGGTCGCCTGGAAGCAACCGGCTGGAACTGCACGGTTCGATTCCACTGGGCAGCCAACCGATCGCGCGCGTCGTCTCGGTGAACAACCCGACGTTGTTCTTCGTCACGGCGTTGCGCAACGCGCTCACCGCGCAAGGCATAGAAGTTCGGGGGGCGGCCGCTGACGTCGACGACCTGAAAGATGCCCCATCATTGGCGAGCGGCACGGTGCTCGTCATCCATCGCTCGCCGCCCTTGTCTGAGCTGGCGACGCGGTTGATGAAAGACAGCGTGAATCTGTACGCGGAAACACTGCTCAAGACCATCGGCGCCACCTCAGGCGCCGCGACGTTCGAGGGCGGACGGATGGCGGCCGCGGTCACGCTACAGCCCTGGGGCGTCGTGCCTGGTGGAGTGGTCCAGGTGGACGGATCGGGCTTGTCCCGTTACAACTACGTAACGCCGGAAACGCTCGTCACCGTGCTGATGCACGTCGATCGAGACGACGGCATGCGTGAGAGGTTCGAAGCGTCGCTGCCCGTCGCCGGACGCGACGGCACGCTGGCCGCGAGGATGAAGGGGACTGCCGCGGAGGGCAACGCACGCGCAAAATCTGGCAGGCTCGCCAACGTCCGCTCGCTCGCTGGCTACGTGATGAGCGCGGATGGCGAAGGGCTCGTCTTCGCGATCGTCGCCAACAACTTCGGCACGATGCCTGACGTCGCGATCGCCGCCATCGATGCGATCGTCGTCAAGCTCGCTGAATTCAAGCGGTAGAGGCTCGACCGCGGTTGATTACGGCGCCTTGCAGGCAAAGCTCGCCGCTGTGCCGGCGTCAGGCATGACGTGCACAGGTGCCGAGGACGCGTGCGCCGCCTCGTCCTTCTGCAAGGCTTGGCCGACGTGGACGGCCAGGGCCACGCCGGCGATGATGCCATCGAAATCCGCCGGAAGGCGCTGCGCCTCCTTCATCCCCTGACGTCCGCCGGCGGAACAGCCGTTATCGCCTGGCCGATCGTGTCGAGCAGCGCCACGTCAGCGCGACTTCAGCACCGGAGCAGGGGATCGGCCACGTCCGCTTCGGTGAATCCCCTGGCGCGCAGGGCGCAGCTGTCACACCGTCTGCAGGGCGCGCCACCAGGTGCCGGATCGTAGCAGCTGTGTGTCAATCCGTAATCGAGACCAAGCGCAAGACCTCGTCGGATGATCTCGGCTTTGGTCAGATTGATGAGCGGGGTGTGCACGCGGAACCGTCCTCCCTCGACGCCCGCCCGTGTCGCCAGCGTCGCCAGCGACTCGAACGCGCGGATGAACTCGGGACGGCAATCCGGATAGCCCGAATAATCGAGCGCGTTGACGCCGATGACGATGTCGGAGGCCTCGAGCACTTCGGCCCAGGCGAGGGCGAGCGACAGGAAGATCGTGTTGCGCGCGGGCACGTAGGTAGAAGGGGTAGTTGTAGGGATATCGGTGGCCGCGAGATTGCGGTCGTGCGGCACGTCCGCGTCCGACGTCAGCGACGACCCGCCGATGGCGCGCAAATCGATCGGCAGCTCGAGATGGCGCGTGCAGACCAGGGCCTGCGCCACTTCGCGCGCCGATCCAATCTCGCGCGCGTGCCGCTGGCCGTACGCGATCGTCAGCGCGTACAGCTCGAAGCCCTCGCTCTTCGCCATGGCAGCGGCGGTATACGAATCAAGGCCACCGCTCAAGAGAACGACTGCCCGCACTCACACACCCCTGGTGTCCGGAGGCCATATGTATTTGTGGAGCTGCAGCTGCAGGCGCGCCGGCAGGCGGTCGGCGAGCACCCATTCGGCGAGCGTGCGCGGTTCGAGCACGCCATGGACCGGCGACATCAGCACGGCGGCGGCGCGATCCGCAAGCGCATGGCGGGCGACGATATCGCGCGCGAACTCGTAGTCCGCCCGATCCGTGATGACGAACTTCACTTCGTCGCCGGGCGCCAGCAGATCAAGATTGGCCCAGTCGTTCTTGTCCGCTTCCCCGCTGCCCGGGCATTTGACGTCGACGATCTTCAGGACGCCGGCCGGTACGCGCGCGATCGAGCGATGGCCGCCCGTCTCCAGCATGACCGTGCGTCCGGCGCCGCTCAAACGCTCCATCAGCTCGTACACGTCTTCCTGAAGCAGCGGCTCGCCGCCCGTGATCTCGACGAGCGGACAGCGGTAGCGCTCAACGGCCGCCACCACATCGTCCACCGACATCTTCCGCCCTTCGTCGAAGGCGTAGGGCGTATCGCACCAGGAGCAGCGAAGGTCGCAGGCCGTCAGGCGGACGAACACGCACGGCTGCCCCACGCGACTCGACTCGCCCTGAATCGAGTGGAAGATTTCGTTGATCGTCAGCATCCACTATCATTCTACGAGTGGCGCCGGCTCTCCGCATCGGAACTTCTGGCTGGAACTACCCGACGGGGCGGGGCACCTGGAACGGCATCTTCTATCCGCTCGCTCGAAAGCGTCAGAAAGGGTTCGACGAGCTCGCCTTCTACGCCAGCCATTTCAACACCGTCGAGGTGAATTCCACGTTCTACGGGCAGCCCCGGGGTCGCGGTGTGCCGTCGGTGGGCCGAGCGGACGCCGGCCGGTTTCGAATTTTCCGTCAAGCTGTATCAGCAGTTCACACATCCGAAGATCGAAGCTATCACGAAGCCGAATCGGGCGGACCTCGACGCATTCCGCCGCGGGATCGATCCCCTGGCGAGCGCGGGCAAGCTTGGCGCGCTGCTGGCGCAGTTCCCGCCGAGCTTCAAGGACACGCCGGCCTCACGCGACTACCTCGCGGAGCTTCTCGCGGCACTGGCCGGATATCAGGTGGCCGTCGAGCTGCGTCACCGAAGCTGGAGCGACCGCATCGGCGAGACGCTCGCGCTCCTCAATCGTTTTCAGGCGGCGTGGGTACAGATCGACGAGCCGAAGTTCACGTTCTCGATCAGGCAGAACTACCTGCCGAACGTCGAAGGCTTCTACTACATGCGTCTGCACGGACGGAATGTCGAGCAATGGTGGCGGCACGCCAGGTCAGAGGATCGCTACGACTATCTCTATTCGGCCGACGAACTGCGCGCCTTTTCGGACACGGCGGGCGCCGCGCGCCAGATCGTCAAGAAGTTGTACCTGTACACGAACAATCACTTCTCGGCGAAGTCCGTCGCGAATGCGGCGATGATCAAGCAGCAGGTGGGTGAGCCGATCGAAGGTGAATATCCTGAAACGTTTCTCGCGCGATATCCAGAATTGACCGGAGTGGTCAACCGTCAATCTGTAATCTGCGATCTGCAATCATCAATTCCCCTGACTCCCTCACGGACTTCTCCGTGATGCCGTCCGCGCGCTGCTGGCAGCTACACCCACCCGCTGGCAATAGCGCTCGATCGCGCACGCCCCGCACCGCGGAGAGACCGGCCGGCACACGTTCTGCCCCCAGGTGACGAGGTAGAGGTTGATGTACGGCCACCAGCGGCTGGCCGTCGCCCGATAGAGCGCCTGCTCCGTTTCATCAGGCGTGGTTGTCCGCACCCAGCCGAGACGATTCGAAATGCGGTGTACGTGCGTATCGACGCAGATGTTCTTGAGGCTCTTGAAGGCGAGAATCAGCACCAGGTTCGCCGCCTTCCGGCCGACGCCTGGCAGCGTCAGCAGTTCCTCCATGGTGACCGGCACCCGTCCGCCGAAACGCGACACAAGAATGCCGCAGGTGGCCTTCACATGTGTCGCTTTGTGACGATAGAAGCTGACGGGATAAATCAGTCGCTCAATGTGACTGACGGACAAACGCGCCATCGTCCGCGGCGTCCTCGCAGCCCGGAACAGACGCGTCGAGGCCGCCAGCGTCGTGGCGTCCTGCGTCCGTGCGGACAACAGGGTCGCAATGAGGATCTGAAATGGATCCTCTTCCTGACTGTGGGAGATCTTTTCGACCGCCGGCAGCTCCAGGCCGTCGATCTCCCTGGCGAGCGTCCGCATGACGGGTTGAAGACTCCGCGTCTTCAATCCGCATCACACTCGACGTGATCGATGATTCCGACGATGGCCGCGTCAACCGGCGCCGACTTGCGGTTAAGCGCTTCGCCGGCCGCGCGGCCTTCCAGCACGACGAGCACCTTCTCATGCACACCAGCGCCCACGCCGTCAACGGCGAGCAGGGCCACGCCGCGCGGCGTCTCGTCGAGGTTCAGCGGTTGTACGAGGAGCAGCTTCGCGCCTTCAAACTTGCGGTGCTTGTGCGTCGCGACAACGGTGCCGACCACGCGCGCGATCTGCACTAGCCCAGGTCCCAGTGGTCCACGATCCCGACGATGCCGGCATCGACCGGCGGCTGCTCGGGATGGAAGGGGAAGCTCGCTTCCTTGCCGCGCACGAAGAAGACGATTTCGCCGACCCCCGCCCCTACCGCGTCGGCCGCCACGAGCGCGCGGCCTGCTGGCGCGCGCTCCGGCGTGAGCGGCTGCACCACCAGCAGCGTGAGGCCCACCAGGGTGTCGTCCTTGCGCGCGACCACGACGGTGCCGACGACCCGGCCGAGTTGCATCTAGTCCTTGATCTCTATTTCGTCAACGATGCCGACGATGGCGGCATCGATCGGACGGTCCTTCAGGCCTGACGCCATCCGCGCCGAGCTGCCGCTGACGACGAGCACCGTCTCGCCGACGCCCGCCTCGACGGTGTCGACGGCGACGAGGTAGTTCCCTTCGGGCTTGCCGCGTGGATCCATGGGGCGGACGATGAGCAGCTTGCTGCTGACAAGGCGCGGATCTTTGCGGGTCGCGATGACAGTACCGACAATTGTCCCGAGGAGCATCTATTTTTTCACTGGCGCTGGGGCGCCGCCGCCAGCGCGAACTCACGCCGATGCCTCACTGCGGCATCACATGGCCGCAGGTGCTGAGCCTGGAGTCCATCGCCTTCAGGCTTCAGGCTCTAGACGTCGTGGCTTTGCCGATCGGCAAAGCGTCCTCGAGGTTCGTGTGCGGCCGCGGGATG
Source organism: Vicinamibacterales bacterium (assembly GCA_965229885.1). Classification (GTDB taxonomy): domain Bacteria; phylum Acidobacteriota; class Vicinamibacteria; order Vicinamibacterales; family CAVVIG01; genus DATLLJ01. The sequence continues at coordinate 971,781 of CBDDJX010000003.1, read as the reverse complement.
ACGTGCACGGAAACGAGCTCGCCCACGCGGCGCGCCGCCGCGGCGCCCGCGTCGGTCGCGGCCTTGACCGCCGCGACATCGCCTCGCACGATGGCAGTGACATACCCAGCCCCGATTTTTTCCCAGCCGACCAGCGTGACCTTCGCCGCTTTCACCATGGCGTCGGCGGCCTCGATCATCGCGACCAGCCCCTTGGTTTCGATCATGCCTAGCGCCTCACCCATGACTGTCTCCTTGAAGGGCTCACGGCCGAGCCCCCGCTAACGTAGGTTCCGAATCGCGTCTTCGATGAGCGCGGAGAGTTCGCGGTATGTTAACCGAATTTCCCCATCGCCATCGGGCCTTGTGGTGCCGTCGGGGACAGGCCTCCATACGCCGCGCGGAGAACTGGCCCTGCCGATGATGTCCGCCACGAGCCTCGTCCCAGGGGACGACGCCGCCGACGGCGCCCGAACAATTTGACAGTCGACCACCTCTCCCGCGCCTGCCCCGTCCGCGCCGATGTCCACCGAGGCGGGATCGGCGCAAATCGGCGCCGGAGACTTGATGCCGTACATGCCCCGCAACTGCTGCAAACGGTCGACTTCCTGCCGCGTAATGAGGTTTTCCCGCCCCAGCATCCTGGCGACCAGGCTGATCTTTGCGAAGTGCTCGATCGTCTCCATCTTGTAGTACGCCGCAAACAGATCGCGGCCGACGGTCAGCGCGCCATGGTTCGCCAGCAGTATGCCGTCGTGCGCCTTGATGTACTTGTGGACGGCCTCCGGGAGCTCCGCCGTCGACGGCGTGGCGTACTCCGCGATCGGAATGCTTCCTAGCGTCGTCAGCACCTCGGCGAGCACGGCGCGATCGAGCGGAATACCCGCCACCGCGAAGCCTGTGGCTGTCGGCGGGTGGGCGTGGACCACCGCCTGCACGTCGGGGCGGTGCCTGTAGACCTCGAGATGCATCAGCATTTCAGTCGAGGGATCGCGGTCGCCCTGGAGCTTCTTGCCGTCCATATCCGTGATGCACATCATGTCCGGCGTCATGAACCCCTTGCAGACGTTCTTCGGGGTCATCAGCAGCCGATCGGCGCCGAGGTGAACGCTGATGTTACCGGCATTCGCATCGGTATAGTCGCGGGCGTACATGCGGCGACCGACTTCGACGATGTCGGCGCGAAGGGAGGATTCGATGGTCATGCCATGCGCCCTTCGGCAGACTCAGGGCGGCCCGAACTCGTCGAAGGCCGGGCGCGATACTGATCCAGGCACTGGGCCGAGCAGAAGAACACGCGGCCCGATCCGTCCGAGAGCACGAGGGCGCGATCGGGGATCACGTAGGTGCCGCACACCGGATCACGCACCATCTGGACGCCCCGCGCGGGAACGTTCCCGCTCCGGCTGCGCGACGGGCGGCCCGACAGCCCTTTCATCACACCGCGCCAGACTTTGCGCGCCATGACCATCGTGAGCACGAGCAGCAGCAGATCCAACAGTACCATCACACGCCAGGCTCCTGCCCGGCTCTGCCGATGGCCGGGTGCGACGATTGGAAAGTGTCGAGCGCGCGCTTGGCCGCCTGCCCCTCGGGGCTGTCCGGCGCGAGTTGAATCAGCTGCTGCCACGCCTTCGAAGCGCCCTCGAGATCCTGCTTGCCGAACGCCTTCACGATGCCGATGTTCAACAGCGTCTTGCCGTGCCTGGGATCGATGGTGAGCGATCGGTTGAGTTGATCGATCGCCTTGTCGGGATTATTCGTGTAGTAGTACGACACGCCAAGATCGGTGCTCACGTTGACGTCGTTCGGGTTCACCTTCAGCGCGGCCTCGTACCACGTAATCGCATCGTCGAATTGTTCGGCGTCGAAGTACAGGTTGGCCAGTTCGACGCGAGGCGTCGGGTTGGTGGCGTCACGCCCGGCCACGACCTTGAGGGCGTTGACCTTCGTGTCGTCGAGCAGGGCCGCGCGAGGTGCGGCGTCCACGGCAGGCGCGGCCGCGGCCACCGGCGCTGCCGCCGCAGGCCTCCGCACGGTGGCCTGCTCGGTGCCGATGACCCATCCGGCGATCAGGCCGAACGCGATTCCGGCGATGCCGAACGCAATCGCATCGGATTTCACAGGACGATCATAGCAGGACGTTGAGGTATTCGCGTACGACGACGGGCAGCCCCACGACGAGCGCCCGGGACATCAGGGCATGGCCGATGGACACTTCGGCCAGGAACGGAAGCTCACGGAACATCACGAGATTGTCGAGGTCCAGATCATGGCCTGCGTTGACCGCGAGGCCGAGCGCGTGCGCGAGCCGTGCGCCTTCGGCGTAGCGCGCGAACGACCCTCGCGCCGCGTTGGGCCCACGCTCGAAGGCGCGGGCGAAGGGCTCCGTGTACAGCTCGACCCGATCGGCGCCCGTGGATGCGGCCCACCGAATGGGACCGGGATCGGCATCGACGAAGAGGCTGACGCGAACGCCGAGCGCCTTGAGACGTCCGACCACGTCCGGAAGCCGGTCGCGTTCAGGGCCGTCCTGCCAGCCGGCCTGGCTGGTCACTTCTCCAGCCACAACGGGAACGAGCGTGCACTGATCGGGGCGCACCTCTTCGACGAGATCCAGGAGATCGGCACGCGGATCGCCTTCAATGTTGAATTCGACCGCGGGCGGCAGCGTACGCAGCAGGCGGGCGATCTCGCGGACGTCGTCCGGCGTAATGTGACGCCTGTCGGCGCGGGGATGCACGGTGATGCCCGGCGCGCCTGCCGCGACCGACACGCCGACTGCGTCAAGGACGCTCGGCGTGCGCCCGCCGCGCGAGTTGCGCAGCGTCGCGACTTTATTGACGTTGACAGAGAGATGAACCATACGGGTGCCGGGTACTAGGTGCCGGGCACGTCATTCATCCGAGATGCTCCTTGACGACGTCAACGATCTCCTGCGCCCAGGCGCGAATCTCGGTTTCGTCACGGCCCTCGAGCATCACGCGAAGCAAGGGCTCGGTGCCCGAGTGCCTCACCAGCAGGCGCCCGTGACCGGCCAGGCGGGCTTCGACGCGACTGATGACGGCCGCCACCGGCGGAACATCCTTCAGATCGGTCCTTTCGCGCACGCGGACGTTCAGCAGCACCTGCGGGTACGCCGTCAGGTCGCCCGCGAGATCGGCGAGCGTCCGTCCCGTGAGCGCCACCGTCCGGAGGACGTTGAGGGCGGTGCACAGACCGTCGCCCGTGAAGAGATACTCCGAGAAGATGACGTGGCCCGACTGTTCTCCGCCGAGGGACAGGCCACGCGCGAGCATTTCCTCCATCACGTACTTGTCACCAACCGCGCAGCGGATCAGGTCGATACCGCGCGACCGAAGGGCCAGCTCCAGGCCGATATTGCTCATCACGGTCGCCACGATCGCCCCGCCTTTCAGGCGGCCTTCACGCTGCAGCTGACTCGCGCACATGAGCAGCACGGCGTCGCCGTTCACAATCTCGCCGCGATGATCCACGAAGATGGCACGATCGCCGTCGCCGTCAAACGCGACGCCCATCGGCAGGCCGCGCGCGACGACCGTCCGGGCGAGTTCCCCGGGATCGGTCGATCCGCAGCGCAGGTTGATGTTTCTACCGTCGGGGCGATTCGCGACCACGACGGTCCGCAACCCCAGGCCTTCGAGCAATGCTGGCGCGACCGTCGTGGTCGCGCCATTCGCGCAATCGATCGCCAGGCCGAACGGGCGGCGGCCGGTCAGTGACGCCGCCTCCGGGAAGACCGCGCGCAGGTGATCAAGGTACGCGCCGGCAAGGTCCTGGCGCGCCACCTTGTCGTCCTCCCCGTCGCTCGTGCGCCAGGATGAATCGGCCGCGATCGCTTCGACTTCCCGCTCCACCCGTTCCGTGAACTTTTCGCCACGGCCGGAAAACACCTTGATGCCGTTGTCCTCGAAGGGATTGTGCGAAGCGGAAATCACGACGCCGGCATCGTATCCAGCGGTCCGCGTGAGATACGCGATCGCCGGCGTCGGCACGACGCCGGCGCTCACCACCCGCGCGCCTTCGCCGCCCGCGCCGTGCGCAAGCGCCGCCTCGATCCACTCGCCCGACTCGCGGGTATCACGTCCGATCAGAAGCCGCGGCGGGAGGGTCGACCGGCGGCGCCGCGGCAAGGCGCGGACCAGGGCCGCGCCGACGCGGCGGACCGTCTGCGGATCGAGCGGATAGATCCCGGCCGTACCGCGGATGCCATCGGTGCCGAAGAGACGCGGGACTTCGATGGAGCGCGGGGCCTCGGACCCGCTTTCAGTTCCTGGCATCGGTAATCCGCACCGCAATCACCGCCGGTTCGATCCGCGCCACTCCGGCGTCGCGCGAGCTTTCCGCATGGACCGTCAACGTGTACTCGCCCGCGCCAAGCCCGGCCAGATCGACAAACGTCGTCGCATCGTCCGGCTGAATCCGCGCGAGCGCCTCTCGACTTCCGCGAAGCGTCACATCGACCTCGGACGGGATGACGGTCGCCATCAGGTTCACCGCGAGGTTCCGGAGATGAACGGGTCGATCGCGGACCGTCCGCTCGAGCGGTGCCGGAACAATCTGCACGGTGACGCTTGCCGTGCGCTCGGTCTTCACACGAACCGCGGGATCCAGCGTGCCGACCGTGACGATCTCCTGCACCGGACGCGAGGCGCCTGCGACCGAAATCGGCTCGGTCAGCGCTTCAGTGACACGACGGATCGCACTTTCTGGCCCGACCACTTCGACGGTCGGCGGTTCCGCGCTGCTCTGGCCGACCAGGTAACCGGCAGCCGGCGTGCCCTCGATGGCCGGCTTAATCGGGACGCGACGTGATGCCGTCTTTTCAAACGCGACCGCGACGGTTGGGGGCGTCACCTGGATCACTTCCATGCCGAATGGCGCGCGCACCTGCTCCGGCGTGAGATGAAACAATCGCTCGCCTTCGCGGGCGGCACGGAGATCCAGCACCGCGACAATATCGCCGGGCGAGACGCGGCTGAGTGTGCCGGACGGGCCACGGACGCGGACGTCGGCTGTCGTCGGAACGTCCCCAAGCAGTTCGAGGTCAGGCGGGACCTGTTGCAGTTCGAGCGGTACGCGCAGGCCGCGCTCCACCGTCTCGTCGCCCGCGACCATCATCCACAGCAGCACGGCAATCGCCACCGACAGCAGCTTCAGACCAATGTGCCGGAAGGGCCAGATCGCGCGCATGGTTAGAGGCGACCGGCCATTTCAGGCGTGCCGATGTCGCGCGTGGGCGACGAAGCGCGCCTCGGGAGGACGAGCGACCGCAGGCGGACGCGCAGCGCGTCGGCGTCGAACCCGCGCTCGATGTGGCCATCGACGACGACCGACACGAGGCCCGTTTCTTCCGACACGACGATCGCCGCGGCGTCATTCTCCTCGGTCAGCCCGACGGCGGCGCGATGACGGGAGCCGAGCCCTTTGCCGAGCTTCGGGTTGACCGTCAATGGCAGGAAGCACGCGGCCGCCGCGACGCGATCGGCCTGCACGATCGCGGCGCCGTCATGCAGCGGCGACGACGGCTGAAAAATGCTCACCAGGAGATCGTACGTCAGCACGGCGTCGAGTGGAATCCCGCCTTCGATGTAATTGCGCAGCCCGACCTGCCGCTCGATCGCGATGATGGCGCCGATGCGTTTCGCTGACAGGAGGCCAGCGGCCACGATCAGCTCCTCAATCGATTCCTCCGCCGACTCCGCTCTCAAGAAGTAGCGGAAGAACGGCGCACGGCCCAGATGGGCGAGCGCCCGGCGGATGTCGGCCTGAAACAGCACGATGACGGCGAAGACGACATACGCGACAAAATTGCGAATCAGAAAGTTGACCGTTTCGAGGTGACTCCAGCCCGAGAGGTAGAACACGCCGAGAATCACGGTGCCGCCGAGGGCCATCTGCATGGCGCGCGTCCCACGGATCAGCATGAGGAGTTCGTAGACGAGGATCGACACCACCGCGATGTCGGCGATGTCCCACCAGCCGATGGGGGGGCGGCGAAGCAGTGCGGTGGACCAGGTCAGCTCTCTGCCCTTTCGCCGTGGCGCCGTATTTCTTCCGCCACGCGCACAACCTGCACCATCTCGCCCACCGCGTGGACACGAACGATGTGGGCGCCGGCAACGACGGCCGCCGCCACCGCCGCCGCCGTCCCCCAGTCCCGCTCCGGCGCGGGCCGGCCGGCCAGCGCTTCCCGCATGAAGGACTTACGCGATGGGCCGACGAGCACGGGTCGATCGAGCGCCGAAGCCAGCTCAGACAGCCGTGCCAGCACACCATAACTGTCGTTCGGCTGTTTGGCAAACCCGACGCCGGGATCGACAATCACGCGCCGGGGCTCAACGCCCGCCGCGGCCGCGACCGTCATGCTGGTGCTCAATTCCGCTGTGATCTCTCCCATGAGATCGCGGTAGACGGCCTCGGCGTACATGCCTTTCGAACGGCCGCGCGTGTGCATCAACACCAGTGCCACCTGTGACTCCGCCACCACGTCCGCCAGCTCCGGCTCGTACCGCAATCCACTGATGTCGTTAATGATAGACGCTCCCTCGGCGATCACGGCACGGGCCACCTGGGCTCGGTAGGTGTCAACGGAGATCGGCACGCGCAGGCGCCTCGCGAGCGCCTTGACGACGGGAAGGAGGCGCGACAGCTCCTCGCTGGCCGTCACGGGCTCCGCGCCCGGGCGGGTCGACTCACCGCCGACGTCGAGAATGTCCGCCCCTGCTTCCTGCATCGCTAACGCGCGGTCGATGGCGACGGTGGCATCGAGGCTGGGCGACGCATCAGCGAACGAATCAGGTGTGACGTTGAGGATGCCCATCACCAGCGGCTGCAGGCCCAGCGCCAGCACGCGGCCGTCGGCGAGGGGGATATCGAAGGCCTTGCGGAAGCTCACTCCTGCGGGAGGGGCTTGTTGAGCGCGGCTGCGATGGGCGAGCGCTCTTTCTGCCGCGGACGCGATTCGTCTCCGTCATTCACGGGCGCGGCTGGCACACGCGCGGCGGCCGGCTGGATCTCGTCGAGCAGCTCTCCGGCGGCGAGCCGCTTCACCTGCGCGGCGTCGAGGACTTCGCGCGCCAGCAGCTCCTCGGCAATCTTCACGAGCACCTCCTTCTGGTCGGCCAGGAGGTCGTGCGCGCGATAATAGTTGCCGGTGACGAAACGCTTCATTGCGTGGTCGATCTTGAGCGCCGTGTCCTCGCTGTAATCCTGGTGCTGTGCCAGGTCACGGCCGAGGAAGATCTGCTCTTCCTTCTTGCCGAAGGTCAGCGGCCCCATCTCGTCGCTCATACCCCACTCGCAGACCATGCGGCGCGCGAGCTCGGTGGCCCGCTCCAGATCGTTGCCTGCGCCGGTCGTGAGGCTGTTCATCGTGAGCTCTTCGGCGATGCGACCGCCGAGCAGAATGGCGATCTGATCGTGCAGGTAATCGCGCGAGTAGTTGTGCTTCTCGTCGGTCGGCAGCTGCTGCGTGACGCCGAGCGCCATTCCGCGCGGGATGATCGTCACCTTGTGAATCGGATCGGCGTGCGGCAGCAGCACCGCGAGCAGCGCGTGACCGGCTTCGTGGATGGCGGTCACCCGCTTCTCGGCATCGCTGATGACCATCGAGCGGCGCTCGGATCCCATCAGCACTTTGTCCTTCGCGAACTCGAAGTCGTGCATGCGCACGACCTTCTGGTTGTAGCGGGCCGCGTTCAGCGCGGCTTCATTGACCAGGTTCGCCAGATCCGCCCCGGAGAAGCCCGCCGAGCCCCTCGCCAGCACCGTGATCTCCACATCGTCGGACATCGGAATCTTGCGCGTATGGACGCCGAGAATGCCTTCGCGGCCCTTCACGTCGGGACGGTTGACGATGATGCGGCGGTCGAAGCGCCCGGGGCGCAGGAGCGCCGGATCGAGCACGTCGGGACGGTTGGTCGCCGCGACGAGAATGACGCCTTCGTTCGACTCGAACCCGTCCATCTCGACTAGCAGTTGATTGAGCGTCTGCTCGCGCTCGTCGTGCCCGCCGCCGAGACCGGCGCCGCGATGGCGGCCGACAGCGTCAATTTCGTCGATAAAGACGATGCAGGGCGCGTTCTTCTTGCCCTGCTCGAACAGATCGCGGACGCGCGACGCGCCGACGCCGACGAACATCTCGACAAAATCCGAGCCGCTGATCGAGAAGAAGGGGACGTTGGCTTCGCCCGCCACCGCACGCGCCATGAGCGTCTTCCCGGTTCCCGGGGCGCCCATCAGCAGCACGCCCTTGGGAATGCGGCCCCCGAGCTTCTGGAACTTCTGCGGCTCCTTGAGGAACTCGATGATTTCCTGCAGCTCTTCCTTGGCTTCGTCAACGCCTGCGACGTCCTTGAACGTCACTTTCTTCTGCGTGCTCGATGACAGCTTCGCTTTGCTCTTGCCGAACGAGAGCGCTTTGTTGCCGCCGCTCTGCATCTGCCGCATGAAGAAGATCCAGAAGCCGATCATCAGCAGCACCGGCGCCCAGGAATACAGTAGCGACGCCCACGGGCTGGTCGCCGGTTCCTTGGCCTGCACGACCACGCCGCGGTCGATCAACTTGTTGACGAGGCCCTCGTACTGGCTCGGGGCAAATGTCCGGAAATTGTCGCCGGCCGTGGTGACGCCGCTGATGTCCTGCCCCGTCACCACGACGCGGGCGATCGTGCCTGCGTCAACCGAAGACATGAACTCGCTGAAATTAACCAGACGGGGGCCCTGCTGAAACTTGGTCGAGAAGTTCCAGATAATCACGCCCGCGACGACCAGCACGACCCAGAACGCCAGACTCTTCAACGTCGAGTTCAAGAGAGAGCCTCCCCAATTACGCGTAGCGTAGATCTTCAGACTTGTCTAAGTCTCAAGAGTAGCACGGCTTGCGAGGGGTCCGTCACGCGAAACGCCTCGTCAATGCCGTAGCCGGCTACCCACACAATCCGGTCCGATCCGTCAACGACCAGAGGCACCTGGTCGCGCCTGCCCAGGGCCACTTTGCGGTCGACAAAGTAGTCCTGCAGCTTCTTCCGCCCTCCCACGCCGACCGGCCGGAACTTGTCGCCGGGGCGCCGATTCCGCACCGCCAGCGGTAGTTGAAAGAGATCCCGCCGGACCAGCGCCAGCGGCCCCTTGCCTGACCGGGCGGCGGCTTTCGCGTCGCCTGGCCCGGCCTCGAGCTCCGCCGCGACGATGCAGTCGGCCTCCGCGAGCTGGACCTCTCCTGGAATAGACAGCGGATACTGAAAAAGGTTCGCGGGCTTCCCAGGGTTCGCGGCACCACGCGGCCTCCCGGTCAGGACGAGCTGGGGACCAAGACGTTGCACGCGATGCCCTGGCGCATCGACCGCACCGTGGTCCGCGTCGAGGAGCTGGAGCGCCGCATCGACATGCTCGAACGACACCGACCGGTCGCTGGCCACTTCATTCATCGCCCGCCAAAGCACAAGACGTCGAAGCGGCCCTGGCGCCCCCATCAGCCGCGCCACGTCGAGTTCGAAAAAGGGGACGGGAGTCGTTTCCGGGGCATGCCGCCGGAAGCGGCCCCCGTCCCCTCTCAGGTTCGAAAAACGACTCCCGTCCCTTTTTTCCCCTTTTTCGAATTCGGCGGCGGCCGATTCGAGCCAGGCCCACGTCTCGCGGGCCAGCTCCGCTTCGTGGGCCAGCACGTCAACGATCGCGGGGTTAAAGCGCTCCACGAGCAGCGGTATCAACTCCGAACGGACCCGATTGCGTGGAATTCCGACGTCAGCGTTGGTTTCGTCTTCGGTAAACGTCATGCCGCGGGCGGCGAGGTACGCGCGCAATTCCGCCCGGCGGCAGTCGAGAACGGGACGGATGATCGTGCCATGCCGTGGATACATCGCCGCCAGGCCGCGCGGGCCGGCGCCTCGCAGCAGCCTGAGCAGGAACGTTTCGGCCTGGTCGTCGCGCGTGTGACCGAGCGCCACGACGTCGGCATCGAACTGCCGCCGAGCACGCTCGAAAAACTCGTGCCGCGCCCCCCGCGCGGCATCCTCGATCGACCGCCGCTCGCCACGCGCGCGCGTCCTGACATCCTCCCGGTCCGCGGCAAACGGCACGTCGAGCAGGCGCGCCACGGAGGCTGAAAACTCTTCGTCGTGCTGTGCTCCATCATCCCGAAGCTGATGGTTGAAGTGCGCAGCCCCGACCAGACGGACCTCGCCCAAGGCGTCGAGCTCGCGCAGGATGAGCGCGAGCGCGACCGAATCCGATCCGCCGGAAAGGGCCACGACGACGCGCGTCTCCGCGCGAAACAGCGCGTGTTGGCGAACGAACTGCCGGACGCGTTGCAGCAACAACATGCAGAGCTGGAATTGGTGCCGGAGGACGGACTCGAACCGTCGACCTGGCGCTTATGAGACGCCCGCTCTAACCACCTGAGCTACCCCGGCCGGAACCTTCATTATCAAGTGCACCAATGCACCAATGCAAGAATGCCACGACGCACGTTCCGGATTCATGCACGGGTGCATTCGTGCATTTGTACGTCTCAGCGAATCAGGATGGCGTCGCCGTAACTGTAGAACCGGTACCGATCGGCGATGGCCTGCCGGTAGGCCAGCAGCACACGCTCGCGGCCGGCAAAGGCTGACACGAGCATCAACAGGGACGACTGCGGGAGATGGAAGTTGGTCAAGAGGCCGGAAACGACGCGGAACGTAAAGCCAGGATAGATGAACAGGTCGGTCCATCCACTGCCGGGCACAATCTGACCATCGTGCTCGCGTGCTACGGCTTCGAGCGCCCGCGTCGTCGTCGTCCCGACGGCAACGATCCGCCGCTTCTCGTGCAGTGCCGCCGTGATCGTTTCCGCTGCGGTGCGACCGATTTCGTACCGCTCTCGTTCCACGCGGTGATCTTCGACCTGCTCGACGCGCACCGGCTGAAACGTGCCGTAGCCGACATGAAGGGTGATCTCGGCTATCGCGACGCCGCGGGCGACCGAGCGGGCGACGAGCGCGGGACTGAAGTGGAGGCCAGCCGTCGGTGCGGCGACCGATCCGCGAGACCGCGCGAACATGGTCTGGTAACGGTCGCGATCCGCCCGGTGGTCATCACGCTTGATATACGGCGGCAGCGGCACATGCCCGATGGCGTCGACTGCGTCGTCGACCGAACCGCCATCGTCGGTCCACAATCGAATCAGCCTCCGGCCATGGAACCGGCGCTCGAGAATCTCACCGTGCAGGACGCGCGCGCCTTCAAAAACGACGCGCGCGCCAGGCTTGAGCTTCTGGCCTGGGTGCACGAGGGCTTCCCATTGATCATCCTCGATGTGGCCGGTGAGCAGACACTCCACCGCTCCGTCGCTCGGCACACGCCGGCCGAGGAGCCGTGCTGGAAAGACGCGGGTGTTGTTGATGACGAGCACATCGCTGGGCACAAGGAGCTCTGGAAGGGCGCATATCGTTCGGTGCGTGATGGCGCCGCTCGCGCGATCGAGGAGCAGTAGGCGCGAGCCACCGCGCTCGGCCGGCGGCTCCTGCGCAATCAGTTCAGGGGGAAGATCGAAGTCGAAGTCACGGACATGCATGTCCGCGATCAAGTGTAATGCGCGAAAGCAGATTAGTGAATGGCTCGCGAACCCTAGACGGCCTTGGCTTCGAGCCATTCGTCCCGCAATATCGTCCACAGCGCCTGGTCCAGCTGCTCGCCGTGTCGAAGGAACGACCGCCGCAGCACCCCTTCCTTCATGGCACCCAGCTTCCGCAGCGCGCCGTTGCCGCGTTCGTTCTCGAGCGCCACGCGCGCTTCGAGCCGATGGGTACCCAGCACGTCAAACGCGAAATCGACAATCTTTGTTGCGCCATCGACGAAAACGCCCGTGCCCTAATATTCTGACGCCAGCGCGAAGCCCCACTCCGCCGTCCCGAACGTCGGCTCGAGGGACCGGATCTGGAAGATCCCGATCGGCGAATCCAGGCCGTGCGGTACCACGGCGAAGCATGTGAACTGTCCCGACTGCCTCTGCCGGATCGTCCAATTGATGAAGCGCCAAAGCCGTCGATCGTCGCCGGTGACGGCGAAATGAACCTGGACACTTGCTCGCTCGTCAGCGCGGCGAACAGCGCTGGCGCGTCGCTCGCGCGCAGTCCGCGCAGGCTCACGAGACTTCCGGTCAGGCACGGCAACCCCGTGCGCCAGTCGCTGCTCGTGGTCGCCGGCGTGTGAACGGTCGCCGGTGGCAGCGCCGGTTCGAGGTGCGCCTGATAAGGCATCTTCTCCATCTAGAAGGCCTCCTTGATCGATTCGCCCCAGATGATGTGCGTGGTCATCCAGCCAGACGTCAGAGCAATCGCCTCGCCAGCCTTTGGTCTACGACGCTGCGAACGAGAAGTCATTACAGATAAATAGGTTGTGGACATGAGGCGGTCACCCCAATGTCAGCAGTCTGACGAGAACTCGTGTACGGTTTTCGAATGACAAACCACACTACGGCCAGTCGGCCGGAATGGGGCTTGCGGCGGCGCATCGGAGAGACGGGTTTTTCCGAGTTGCCGAAGTGAGAAATGCCGCGAAATACCGGCGGACCCCGCCGAAACACGCGACCGGCTCAAAATCCCCAGCGGAGCAGCACGGCACCCGCGGTGAACCCGGCACCGACCGAGGCGAGCAGCACGAGATCGCCCCGCTTTAAGCGTCCGCTGCACACCGCGTCGTCGAGCGCCAGCGGGATGGTGGCGGCCGTCGTGTTGCCGAATCGCTCGATGTTGATGATGACCTTCTTCTCGTCGACGCCGAGCTTCTCGGCCGCCGACTCGATGATGCGGCGGTTGGCCTGGTGCGACACGAACAAGTCGATGTCGTTGGCCGTGAGGCCATTTCGCTCGAGAATGCGCCGGCCGATTTCCTCGGTCTTGCGCACGGCGAACTTGAAGACGGTCGCGCCGTCCTGCTTGACGTAGTGCAGGCGCTCGTCGACGGTCTTGTGCGACGGCGGCCGCAGGCTGCCGCCTGCAGGTATGCACAGCGCTGGCCCGCCACTGCCGTCGATTTCGTGCTCGAAATCGACAATGTGGCCATCGCCCTCGCCCGCCGCCGACACGACCGCCGCACCGGCGCCGTCGCCAAACAGGACGCACGTCGACCGGTCCTGATAGTCGATGATGCTCGACATCACGTCGGCGCCGACGACCAGCACGTGGTCGTGGGCCCCGGAGGCCACGAACTGGCTGGCCGTCGTCAGCGAATAGGTGAAGGCCGAACAGGCCGCGCTCAGATCGAACCCCCACGCGTGATGGGCGCCGATTTTGTGTTGAATCAGGCACGCCGTGCTCGGGAAGAGCGTGTCCGGCGTGACGGTACCGACGATGATGACGCCGATGTCGTCGGGGGTCAGACCCGCACGCTCAATCGCCTTGATGGCGGCCGCCTGGCCGAGGTCCGACGTCGCCACGCCAGGATCGACGATGTGCCGCTCGCGGATGCCCGTTCGCTGCAGAATCCACTCGTCGGTCGTGTCCACCATCTTTTCGAGGTCGGCGTTGGTCAGCACGCGGGGGGGCACATAGCTCGCGAGCGATCGGATCGTCGTGGTCCGGCCGCCAACGCGCGACGTCGTTCGAGCGCGCCAAGGCTTGACGGTTACCACAGTCGCGAATCCCTTCTTCTGTCATCGGGCATCTCGAGCCCGAAATAGGCGTAGGCGAGCGGTGTCGCGACGCGGCCTCGCGGCGTACGGTCGAGGAACCCGATCTGGATCAGGAACGGCTCGTAGATATCCTCGATCGCGTCCTTCTCCTCGCTGATCGCCGTCGCAATCGTGTTAAGGCCGACTGGTCCGCCGCCGAACTTCTCGATGATCGTCCGCAGCAGCTTCCGGTCCGTCTCGTCGAAGCCATGCTCGTCAACCTCGAGCAGCTTCAGCGCGGCGTGGGCGACATCGAGCGTCACGGTTCCCGCCGCGCGCACCTGTGCGTAGTCGCGGACGCGACGCAGCAGACGGTTGGCGATGCGCGGCGTGCCCCGCGCCCGCCTCGCAATCTCGACCGCGGCGGCATCCTCCACGGGGATGGCGAGAATCCTCGCGGAGCGGCGGATGATCTCTTCAAGGTCTGCGGCAGTATAGAACTCCAGCCGATGGACGATGCCGAACCGCGACCGAAGCGGCGACGTCAGCAGTCCCGTCCGCGTCGTCGCGCCGATGAGCGTGAAGGGCTCGAGACGCATCTTGACCGTCCGCGCACTCGGACCCTGGCCAATGACGATGTCAACCTCGTAGTCTTCGAGCGCGGGATACAGGATCTCTTCGACCGCCGGCGACATGCGATGAATCTCGTCGATGAACAGCACTTCACCGGCGGCGAGGTTGGTGACGATCCCGACCAGATCGCCTGGCTTATCGATCGCTGGCCCTGACGTCGCCCGGACTTGGACGCCCATCTCGTTCGCGATCACATACGCCAGCGTCGTCTTTCCAAGACCGGGGGGACCGTGCAGTAGGACATGATCGAGCGGCTCCTGGCGCTGCTTCGCCGCGGAGATCGCCACCTGGAGGTTCTCGCGGATGCGGTCCTGGCCGATGTAGTCGTTCAGGATACGCGGGCGAAGCCCGGCTTCGTACTGCGCGTCCTCGTCAACGCGCGCCGTGGTCACGATTCGGCTGGCGTTATCCACTCATCTGGCCGCAGGCGCTCATCTGGCGAGTTCCCGCAATGCGTGCTTCAACGTCCGCTCAAAACTGCCGTCAGGTGTCGCCTTGACCGCGGCGTCGACAGCTTGTTCGGAGAGCGGCCGATGATACCCCAGGTTCACGAGCGCCGAGAGCACATCATCCCGCAGTGCGGACGGCTCGTGTGCGGCGTCTCCGGCGGGGGCCGCCCCTGGCCGCAGTCGCGGCAACCGATCTTTCAGCTCGACCACAATGCGCTCGGATGTCTTCTGACCGACGCCAGGGATCGCCGTGAGCCGGGCGATGTGGGACCCTTCGATCGCGCGGACGAGCTCGTTCGGCTCGATGCCGGACATCACCGCCAGCGCCAACTTCGGACCGATTCCGCTGATGCCGATCAATCGCTCGAAAAGGACGAGCTCGAGCGAGGTGGCGAACCCGTACAACGCCAGCGCATCTTCTCGGACATGCGTATGGATGCGCAGCGCCACGTCGCTGCCCTCGTCGCCGAGGCCATAGAACGTCGACAGCGGAACTGAGACGTCGTAGCCCACGCCGTTCACGTCGATCACGATGCGATGGGGCTGCTTGGCGGAGAGCCGTCCGCGGAGGTGGGCGATCACGCGCGTGCCGGGCGGTAGCGGCGCCAGGTCGTGGCTGTGCTCGTAGCCGCGACTGGCTGCGCGGCTCCCAGGCGGCCGACAGCCCGGGCCCTGGCGCGCGCCGGCGTCTGCGAGTGCACGTGGCAGATGGCGACCGCCAGCGCGTCGGCCGCATCGTGCGGCGACGGGACCGCGGCGAGACCGAGCAGCAGTTTGACCATGTGCTGAACCTGCTGCTTCTCGGCGCGCCCGTAACCGACGACCGCCCGTTTGATCTCGGCCGGCGTGTACTCGACGACCGGCAGCCCCGCCTGGGCGGCCGCGAGCATGGCCACGCCGCGCGCGTGGCCGAGCTTCAGCGCGCTTCGTACATTCGTCGCGTAGAAGATGTCCTCGATGGCGACCGAATCGGCGCCGCTTTCCGCCAGCAGCTCCACGAGGCGGCGATGAATCTCGAACAGTTTCTCGGAGAACGAGGCGGAGGCGGGCGCCCCGACGGCGCCGCACATGACGATCCGGTGGCGCGATCCATCGGTCTCGACGCAGCCGTAGCCGGTGCGCACCGACCCGGGATCGATCCCGAACACTCTCACGCGAGCGAGGCCTCGATCTCCTTCTCTTCGATGTCGAAGTTCGACCAGACGTGCTGCACGTCGTCGTGCTCGTCGAGGGCGTCCATCAGCCGGACCATCTGCTGCGCCGGCTTCCCTTCGAGCTTGACGTAGTTCTGCGGAATCATCGACACTTCGGCGCTCGCCGGCTCGATCCCGAGCTGCTTCACGGCGTCGCGCACGGCCTGGAACGCCTCCGGCGCGCTGAGCACTTCCCAGTTGTCATCGTCGTCCCGCAGATCGTCGGCGCCCGCCTCGAGGACGGCGGCCATCAGCTTGTCTTCATCAATCACGGGGGTCTTGGATTTTTCGATAACGATGTAGCCCTTCTTGTGGAACATCCAGGCGACGGCGTTCGCCGTCGCGAGATTGCCGCCGCCCTTCTCGAGCAGATGGCGCAGCTCGCCGACCGTGCGGTTCTTGTTGTCGGTGAGCACGTCGATGATGACCGCTGCGCCGCCCGGTCCATAGGCCTCGTACTGGGCCTCTTCGTACGACACGCCGGGCTCTTCGCCCGTGCCGCGCCGAATGGCGCGCTTGATATTTTCGGCGGGCATGTTCTGCGCCTTCGCGTCCGCGATGATCGTGCGCAGCCGCGGGTTCATGTCCGGATCGCCGCCGCCGGCGCGCGCGGCTACCGTCAATTCCTTGATGAGGCGCGTGAAGATCCTACCGCGCTTGGCGTCGAGGGCGCCCTTCTTGTGCTTGATCGAAGCCCACTTGGAATGGCCGGACATTCAAAACTCCTCCAAAAACTCCTCGAAATCTGGGAAAATTCTACCTCTTTTTCGCGAGGATGATCCAGACATCCGCGCGCGCGTCCCACGGGCGCCCGCGATAGTCGCCGAGCACGCGATCGACCACGAACCCGGCCCGATCCAGCCAGTCGGTCATCCGCTCGACCGACAAGGTCCGAAAGGTCAGCTCGAACCGGTGCTCCGTGGACCGGCCGTTTCGCCGTTCGACATAGCGCTGCTCGAACGTCGTCAGCCGGCGGGCCGGGTCCTGTCGAACCGATTCGATCAGGGTGAGGTGGACCCCGCGTCCGGCCGATCCGCGCAACTGCACGCGGTTCGAGTACTCGCGCCAGTTCGGCACATCAGGCACGAGATCGAGCCCGAAGGTGCCCCCAGGCCCGAGGGCCCGGGCTGCCGAGTCGAGGGCATCGGCGAGATCGCGATCGGCCAGCAGCGACTGCAGGACGCCGTACGGCGCGATGACGGCGCTGAATGCGCGTCGAGCGAAGGGCAGCATCCGGATGTCGCCGCGCACGAGCCGCAGCGTCCCGACACGAGCCGCCTTGGTCCCTCCGCGAGCCTTGACCGGGCGCGTCCGTCTCAGCGCCGCGCGAAGGCGGGCCAGCATCGGCGCGGATCGATCGATGCCTGTCAGGTCGAGGCCGGCGCGTGCGAGCGGCCGCGAAATCCGCCCCGTCCCGCATCCAAGCTCGAGGACGGGGCCGTCGGCCTCGAGCGCGACGCGGCGCCAGAACGGCACGTCGCGCCGGCCGAGGGTCCGCGCGTTCTCCCAGTCGTAGAACGGCGCGTAGTCGTCCCAGCCTTCCCAGCCCTGGCGGCTCACCATCGAGCGGCCACACTGGCCGCAGAGAACGCGGCGAGCGGCGCGACGACTTCGTACGGTCCGATTGGCGTTCCAGCGGTCAGCATACTTCGCTCAGGACACGACGGATTATACGGCGTGGGGCGTGCGCCGCAGGGATTGCGGATGTGCAAGAACTGTGATGCCCGCGGTCCTTGAAGATCGCCCGAATTGCCAGCCGAACATCGGGGCAGCTCTCCGATACCAACAAAGATCCGTTGAAATGAGTCGGCATATTTCGTGCGCTGGGCCGACGATGCAAAATCAGGCTGCGATGACCCGAAGAGACAAGGAAAGCGTCAGATGGCCAGCGTCGAAGAGCGCGCCGCATATCTGGAAGGTCGAATGGACGATCACGCCGACGCCGCCGGCCAGCTGCGCGAGGCCATCACGGAGCTGCGCGAAGGAATCGTTCGGCGTTTCGGCGTGGTTGATGGGTGTCTACTGCTGACCTTGCTACGTTGAATCTAGTCCGAAACCGCGACCTCGCCGGGCACGATCGGGCGGGTTCGCGGCAGTTTGCCACGATGAGCGAGGTTGCCGACGAACGCGAGAATCGCCACGAAGATCGCCAGTTTCACCGTGTCGCCGGCTCGCCCGCGCGGGACGACGTACCACATCAGCCAGAGCGCCGGCTGCGCGAAGCAGACCGCCCACACCGATCCGTAAAAGTACCGCCGCTCATGTCCTTCGCCCTTGGTTGATGGCTTCACGCGCGGGAGTTGCCCAAGAGCGCCGAGGATCCAGATCGAACCCGCGATTGGAAAGTACGCGTACTGGTAGATCTGCTTCAGATGCCACTGCCCGGTGAGAATCGCGACGAGGAGACCCGCGATGTTCAGAACGGCGAAGGTGATCGCTTCGCTCCACGCAAAGGTGTAGCAGACACGGCGGTACAACGGGTTCGGCCGGTCTTCCGTAAAGCGGATGATGTAGGGCTTCGGCTCGACGCCCGGCAGCGCGCCGCGAAGAGCCGCAAGGCCGGTCGCCACGATCACGGCGCCGAGCCACAGCGCCGTTCGAGAGTCGAAGCCACGCTCGAAGAGATCGAAGGTCAGCGGGCCCGGGGCGATGAAGAAGACGAAGATCCAGATCGGCCAGTGATTGAAGCGGTAATGAAGCTTATTGCGTTCGCGAATCTTGCGCTCGGACGCGTATTCGACGGGTATGGCGGCCACGTGTGGTTGATGTCTTTCTGGCGAGTATAACTCGTGGAGCGAATCTGTGGTGCTACACCTTTCCGCGCGTCACGTGCTCGAGCGCGATGCCGGTCGCCACGGCGAGGTTGAGCGAGTCGATGCCGCGCGCGATCGGAATGCGGACACGATCATCGGCGGCCGATTCGACCGCCGCCGAGAGGCCCGGGCCTTCGGCGCCGACGAGCAGTGCCAATTTCGGCGCGCGGGGGCGCGAAGCGAACCGATCGAGCGTGTCTGATGGCTCGCGCGGCGTCAGCGCAACGAGACTGAATCCGGCCGCGCGCAGCCGCGTCAGCGCCGACGGCCACTCGCCGAGTTGAACGAACGGCACGCGCAAGGTCGCGCCCATTGAGGTCCGAATCGCTTTTCGGTACAGCGGGTCGCAGCAGGTCGGACTGAGCATCACTACGTCGGCGCCGAACGCGGCCGCGTTGCGAAAGACGCCGCCGACGTTGTCGGCATTGCCGACCCCTTCGAGCACCACGGCCAGGCGAGCTGCAGCCAGCACCTCTTCCAGCGCGAGTGCGGGCGGGCGCTCGACGACAGCCAGGCATCCACGGTGAATGTCATGGCCGGTGATACCGAGAAAGTCCGCGGCCTCGCACACCAGAATCGGCACGCGCGCCGCGATGGCGGCCAGCATCGGTTCCAGATCCCGTCTGGCTGCCTCGCTGACCAGCACCGAGCGCACGGTCCACCGGTCGTCCTCAATGAGTCGCGTGACGACGATGCGGCCTTCTGCGATGAAGAGGCTCCGCGATCGCAGGAGCTCGGGGTCGGAGACGCCGCGGTAGTCAGCTACCCGCGAATCGTCGGCTGTCAAAATCCGCTCGAACACGACGTCACTTCCTGAAGAGCGGTCAGTATTGACGGAAGGTCAAGTTGAACCGCCCCGCCAGGCCGAGCTCGGGCGGCGCGGTGCCTGGCGCGATGCGCGAGACGCCGTGATAGCGCAGCCGGGCCGGACCGCCGAAGACAAAAGCGTCCCCCGACTCGAGCATCCGCGCCTCGACCGGATCGCAACGTCGCAGTCCGCCAAAAAGAAAGCGCGCGGTGTCTCCGATCGAGATCGACACAACCGGTACGCCAGCGGCCAGCGATCCCTCGCTTTCGTCCTTGTCCTGATGCAGCCCCATTCTGCCTTCGCCGTCATAGTAGTTAATGATGCATAGGTCGGCCTCGAGTGTCATGCCGACGGACCGGGCGGTGTCCCGCGCCAGATCGCGAAAGGGCGGCGGCAGCGGCGGAACAGGGAGCTGGTCGTAGTCGCTGCGCGCCGGCTCGTAACGATACGTCTGGCCGTTCCAGTGTCGCCCGAGGCACAGCATGCGAACGTGCATCTTGCCGCCGCCGCGGACAATCGGCACGTAGCCCGGAACGTCGCCGTCGATGAGCGCCCGACACGACTCGACGCAGTCCCGCTGCCGATCGAGCGCGAGATGCCGCCTCAGATGAAACGCCCCGGCTGCGACCTCCATCAACTGCGTACGGTATCATTTCGCCCCGTGAAACGGCTGGGCATCGCCGCTGCGCTCGCGTTTCTGGCGTTCGCCCGCCCGGCACCAGCCCATCCCGTTCCCTTCAGTTACCTCGACCTGCGCGTGCAGCCCGACGCGATCGACGGCACGCTCATCGCGCACATGTTCGACGTGGCGCACGACGTGAAGATCGATCCGCCCGAGCGGCTCCTCGATCCAGCCTTCGTGGCCCGGTACGCCGACGCCATCGTCACAATGCTGGCTGGCAGGCTCGAAGTGATGGCCGACGGTCGTGTGCTCACGCCAGCCTGGGTGGCGCCGGATGTCGTCGTGGAGCGTCAATCGATCCGGCTGCGGTTCAGGACGAGCCTCGATGGCGCCATCGGCACGATCGCCGTCGCCGCATCGCTGTTCCCATACGATCCGAACCACCAGACCTTCGTGAACATCTACGAGGGCGACGCGCTGACGCAGGCGATTCTCGATCGCCGCAACGCGCGCGTCGAATACTACTCAGGAACCCGCCAGGGCACCCTCGCGGTGGTCCGCAAGTTCGTGCCCGCGGGCATCCATCACATTCTGATTGGCCCGGACCATCTGCTCTTTCTTGTCGGGCTCCTCCTGCTCGGCGGCACCATCCGGCAGCTGGCGGTCGTCGTGACGGCGTTCACCGTCGCCCACAGCATCACGCTGACGCTCGCGGCGCTGAATCTTGTCAGCCCTCCGGCCCGGATCATCGAGCCGGCCATCGCGCTCAGCATCGTCTACGTGGGTGCGGATAATCTGCTCGTCCGCAGCGGACGGGACGTGCGCGCCTGGATCGCGTTCACGTTCGGGTTCATCCACGGGTTCGGCTTCGCGAACGTGCTGCGCGAAATGGACCTGCCGGCGCTCGCGCTGGGCTGGTCGCTCTTCTCGTTCAACCTCGGCGTCGAAATAGGCCAGCTACTCGTCGTCCTCGTCGTCGCCTCGGCCTTTGCCGCGCTGCGTGCGAGGAGCGATACGGTCGGACGCTGGCTGGCGTCCGCCGGATCGATTGTCGTCGTTGTTGCAGGGACGTTCTGGTTCGTTCAACGGGTCTTTTTTCCTGGAGGCATGCCATGAGACGGGTCATCGACCTAGTACTTAGCTGCGCAAATCGGCGTAACAATGCTTGAGCCCGACGGAATGCACCACGCGCTTGCGCCACTCGAAGGGCGTGGCGTGCGCATTGTAGGTCTTGACGAAGCGGTCGATGGCCTCGCGTAACTGCGGCACCGAGGTGAAGCTTGCGCCCTGCAAGGCCCGCCGACTGAGGATACTGAACCAGCACTCGATTTGATTGAGCCAGCTGGCCCGCGTGGGGGTGTAGTGGAGATGCACGCGGGGATGGCGCGCGAGCCAGCGGTCGTGTTTCGGTTTGTGCGTGTTGAGGTTGTCCAACACGATATGCAACTCCTGGTCAGGGTACCCGGCGACCACGTCGTTCATGAAGTCCAGGAACTCGCGCCGGCGCCGCCGGGCGTAGTGCCCCGCCGTGAGCTGCCCCGTCGCGATATTCAGTGCCGCGAACAACGTACTGGTGCCGTGGCGCTTGTACTCATGACTGAAGCCGCGCAGCGCCGTGCCGTTCGGCAGCCGCAGGTAGCCTTGGGCGCGTTCCAGGGCTTGAATGTGCGGTTTCTCGTCGACCGAGATCACGACCGCGTTGGCGGGCGGCGCGAGATATAAGCCGACGATGTCGGCGGCCTTGGGCGCAAATTCCGGGTCGGTGCTGATGCACCAGGATCGGCGACGACGCAAGTGAATGCCATGGCGGCGCAGCACGCGCCACACTTCGTCAGGCGAGACCTCACCTAACGCGGTCGCCACCATCGCCCCCGTCCACGTCGCATGGCCCTCCGGCGGCGGCGCATCCAACTGCTTCAAAATCCGTCGCTCGCTCGCGGCGTCGTAGCGGCGGCTGGGGCCAGGGCGCGGCGCATTGGCCAGGCCGGCCACGCCCTGCGTCGCAAACCGGTGCCGCCACTTACTCACGGTCGCCGGGCGCAGGGCCAACTGTTCAGCGATGCCGTCGGTCGACTGCCCGTCGGCGGCAGCCAGCACGATGCGCGCGCGCACGACCACGCGCTGCTCGCTGGTGGGCGCGCGCAGACGCTGAGTCAACGTGGCGCGATCTTCTGGCGTCAACACAATCGCCGTGACTGGACGGCCCATGCCGCCAGTCTACGTATTAACGTCGAACTGTACAAGTAAGTACTAGGCGTATTGATCGCTGTCGCCGGCGGAGCGTTTGCGGCGCAGCAGGCGCAGGCACCGAAAGTCGTCGAAGTCGAGAAGCTCAAGGACAACCTGTTCGTCCTCAAGGGCGGCGGCGGCAATACCGCCGTGTTCGTCACGACCGGCGGCGTTGTGGTCGTCGATACAAAGAATCCGGGTTGGGGCCAGCCGATCCTCGACAAGATCAAAGAGCTGACGCCCAAACCAGTCATGACGATCATCAACACCCACACTCACGGGGACCATGTGAGCGGCAACGTCGAGTTTCCGGCCACGGTGGATGTCGTGACGCATGAAAATACCAAGGCGAACATGGAGAAGATGGTCACGCCGACGGGCATAGCGCCCCCGGCCACGCCCGCCCAGGGCACCCCCGCGCCGAACATCTTCGTCGCCAACAGAGGCCGCGGCACGGCGAAGAACACGTTCAAAGACACGATGAGTCTCGGCAGCGGCGCCGACCGGGTCGACCTTCACTACTTCGGGCGCGGCCACACCAACGGCGACGCCTGGGTCGTGTTTCCGTCGCTCGGCGTCGTGTACGTCGGCGACATCTTCTCGGGCAAGAACCTTCCCCTCCTCGATGCCAATAACGGCGGCAGCGGCGTCACCATCCCCGACACGCTGGCCAGGGCCCATGGCGGCTTGAAGAATGTCGACACGATCATCACCGGTCACAGCACCCAGATGACCATGAACGACCTCATGCAATACGTCGATTTCAATCGCGAATTCCTGGCCGCGGTGCAGACCGGGATGAAGGCCGGCAGAACAGCCGACGAGGTCGCGGGAAGCTGGACGATGCCGGCGAAGTACACAGGGTACACCGCGCCGCAGCCCGCGCGGCTCAGAGCGAACGTGCAGGTGATTTATGACGAGCTGCAGAAACGATAAACACGACGGACGCGCTGTTTAGGCGGAGATTCCGACCGGACAGCTGACGCCGGTGCCGCCGAGCCCGCAGTAGCCGCCGGGATTCTTCGCCAGATACTGCTGGTGATAGTCCTCAGCGTAATAGAACTCGGGAGCGGGGAGAATTTCGGTTGTGATCGCGCCGAGCCCGGCCGCGCTCAATCGCACCTGGTACGCGTGGCGCGACGCCTCCGCTGCCCAGCGCTGGGCATCGCCATCGCAATAAATTCCTGAACGATACTGCGTGCCGACGTCGTTACCCTGGCGCATCCCCTGCGTCGGATCGTGGCTCTCCCAGAAAGTCTGAAGAAGATCCTCGTAGCGAATCACCTCCGGGTCGAAGACGACGAGCACCGCCTCGTTGTGGCCGGTCAGGCCGGTGCAGACCTCGCGATACGTCGGGTTCGGCGTACGGCCCGCCGCGTACCCGACGGCGGTCAAATAGACGCCGCTCAATGGCCAGAACTTGCGTTCGGCGCCCCAGAAGCACCCCATGCCGAACATCGCACGCTCGAGGCCGTCAGGAAACGGCGGCTCGAGCCGGTGCCCGTTGACGAAGTGCGCTACCGGAACGTCCATGCGCGGGGCGCGTCCGGGCAAGGCCGCGGCCCTGGTCGGAATGCTCAGCGGTTTGTTCCACATCATCTCAATGCTCCCGCGAAAATTGTAATTGCACAGTCTTGCAGTCGGCGGCAACGTTCTGATGCGGACGTGTGCCTTCGAGGTTCATAATACCGAACTCTCGGATCTCCATCATGGAGGAACGCACATGAAACGCGTCGTGCTGGCTGTCGCCATCGCACGATTCTCGCTGGAACACAGCTGACCCTCGGTCAGGGCCGCGGTAATCCGTTCATCGATCATTCTGACACGGGTGAAACCGTGCATGTGCTGTCGCCGGCGGCATCGATTCGTTCGCCCCGCGACACGCAGCCGACCGACGCGCCGCGGAGGGGTACGACCTATGCGCCTTCCTACGGCTCTGGCGATCTGAGCGATCACGGCGGCCCCGAAATCTCGTCCGCGGGGTTTCTTGCAATCTACTGGAACAGCTCGGTGGCGGACAGCCCGGGGCCGCTGGGCGTTGGAACGCTCCGGACGGGGGTCCAGAATTTCGTGAGTGCGTTTAACGGCTCCGCAGACTATTCGATTATCACGCAGTACGGCTCGAGCAATCCTATTACGACATTCCTCGTGCCGGCTGGAGATTACGTCGATACAAGAGCAAAGACCAAGAGCATTTCCGATTCGAAGATCAAGACCTATCTTGCGTCGCTTTTCACGAGCGGCGTCGTCACTGCCGACGAGAACAACGTGTACGGCGTGTACTTCCCCTCCGGTATGAAAGTCACGCTGCAAGGTGGCGGGTCGTCTTTCAGATCCTTCGCAATTTCACGCAGTTCTTGCACGGTTTTCTTCTTCAGCTCCTGGTAGGCATACGCCATACGCACCTCCGCTCAGACTGTTAGTCTGTCAACACTCAATCGTCTCGACCCGGTTCGAAATCGAGCGCCACACCGTTCATACAGTAGCGCAACCCGGTCGACCGAGGGCCGTCTGGAAAGACATGGCCCAGGTGGCCGCCGCAGCCGGCGCAGCGGAACGTGCCCGTTCCTTTTTCGGCGTCGAGCGGGCTGGTCCCCGCCCGCTCCGTCCCGTGCTCGCGCAGGACGCGAAACTGCTCGGGCGTCGGCGCCACACGCCACTCCTCCTCTGTTTTTCCCTTGAATGACATCGCCCGCCCGTATTTGATCATACTTAGAACAGATGGCGCCACGGTCCGTCTAGCATAACGATCAGGGGAGGTTTCGATGAGTTCGCCCAAGCGTCTCTATCGACATTCGCCGTCCGGGCGTATCGCCGGCGTGTGCGCTGGCATCGCCGAGTATCTCCATGCCGACGTCACCCTCGTCCGACTCGTGTGGGTCGTGCTGTCGATTGTGCCGGGCGGATTCATCGGCGGCATCGTCGCCTACATTGCCGCGTGGATGATCATGCCCGACTCGAGCATGAGAGCGAACGTCGAGGCGAGTACCCGCCGCCTGACGCGGTCGGCGACCGACCGCAAGATTGCCGGCGTGTGCGGAGGCCTCGCCGAATACCTGGGCGTCGATTCGACGGTGGTGCGCCTCGCCTGGGCGATATTGACCGTCGTGCCGGTCGGGATCGTGCTGGGAGTGGTCGCCTACGGGGTGGCGTGGTTCATCATGCCCAAGTCACGGGCGCCAGGCGCCGTCGTCACACCGTCAATCGCATGAAGATGCACCAATTATCGGCCTAGGCAGCCAGGCGCTCGACGTCGCGCCTGCTGGCGGTTGTCGAATCCTTCAAGCTGCCAACGGGTTCTGCCACGTGAGGCGGGGAAATTTTGAAAAGTCTCCGTCCGTGGAACAGAGCGTGAGTCCATGTTCGATGGCGAGGGCCGCCAGATGCGCGTCGGACACGAGCCGACTCGTCATCCAGGGCGCCTTGAACAGCGTCCGGAGCACGTCGGGATGGTCAGCCCCGGGCTGGGGAATCCAAGCCGATTCGCACGCCAGCCACTCCTCCACTTGACGCCAGGCGTCGGCGGCGGCCACCGCGTGACGCACCACGACTGGGTTCGTCGCGAGACGGACGAACGCCAGCAGTGAGGGCCACGGCAGGCCCACGCGCGCAGTGCCACTCAGTCGATCATCGAGCCAGAGACGAGCCTGTGGGTGTTCAGGCGCCGCATGGTTGGCGGCGTAGAGCAGCAGATTGGCGTCGACGAGGATCACGTATGCCGCTCGCCCTCGACCCGTGCGATCACGTCTTCGATGTTATCGAGACTGCCGACGAGACTCGGCCCGAGGTTGAAGCCGGTGGTGCGAAATGGCTTGTGCGCCGGCGCGCGCGTCTCCATCGCCGCCAGGCCGGCCCGCAGCGCGTCGTTCACGACCGCCTTAAGGGGCCGGCGGCGCGTCTTCACTGCGCTCCTGAGCCTCGCCGCCACGTCGTCATCGAGCGTCAACGTCGTTCTCACACGTGTGATATTACTGTATTGATGTCTTGATGTCTATATAGAGATGTGTTGGCATCTCATGCGTTAGCCGCCGGCTCGAGCCAGGCGGGACCCGCGTAGCTGAATTCATCGGGGGGGGCGTGGGGCGATTAGGAGGTGAAAATCGCCAGAACGTCGTGAACGAAAAGTGCGGCCGTTCTGCAGGAAGGATGGGTGACCCTCGTGCTGGTCGAAGGGGGGTGACCACACCCAATCGACACCCACCTGGTCAGCGCCGAACCGCGGAATTCCGGCTCTACGTCGGTTCGCTCGATTCGAAGGAGCCGAAGCCCATGTTGCACAGGCGGAACACTCGCTGACGACTAGACGCCGTGATTCGTCGGCGCCGCGATGCGTCTCCCACAAGATCTTTCACCCACGAAAGTTTTCGCGCGATCGTGTCAGATTTCGTTGACGGCTCAGAAAACGACCGTTACTCTCTTAAACAACAACCGATAGGTTGTTTTAAGGAGGCTAGAAGATGCATGTAGGCGAGCCGCAGAAGCGGCGCCGAGGGTTCTTCCTTCATTCCGAAACAGGCGAGCCAGGCACCGGCGAGTACGAAGCAGCCGAGGGCATCGCCACCCGCACCCGCATCACCCATTCCGAAACTCCCAGGCAGTTTACCAGCGGCCGCCGAAGCCAGACCGAGGCCGGCGCCTCTGGAATCCCTAGTAGCCCTGGAAGCGATGACAGCCGTCCGCAGATCAGATTTGGGAGCGTGACTGGCATCCGTCAACGGGCACACTTGCCCCGCTGATCCAGCTCGCCCGCGGTGACGCGAGGAACGCCACGACTGTTCCGATCTCGTCGGGGCGGCCGAAGCGTCCAAACGGCAGCTCCCGGCTGACGAAATCGGCCATCCCCGCCGGATCTTCCTGCTGACGGCGGTGCCACGTGCCGCCTGGAAAAGAAATCGATCCCGGCGCCACGCTGTTGACGCGGATATTGTCGGGCGCGAGCTCACGGGCCATCGACTTGGCGAGGCTGATTTCGGCCGCCTTGACGGCGTTGTAGGTCATGCGGCCGCCTGATTCCCGGCCCCAGATCGACGCGATCATCACAATCGCTCCCCCGCCACGCCGGCGCATGTACGGCACGGCCAGGCGCGAGGCGCGGATGGCGGGAAACAGCGTCTGATCGAACGCTTCTGCCCATTCGCCGTCGCCCGTATCCACGATGCCCCTGCCACGGGCGAGCCCAACGTTGTTGACGAGGATATCGACGCCGCCGAAGACGTCGACCGCGCGCGTCATGACCGATTCCATTCCGTCGGGGGTCGCCAGGTCCGCGACAACCGCCAGAACGGTGTTGATAGCGTTTCCAGGATTTCCAGGGGCGAGCTTCTGAAGCTCGGCGGCCGCCTCGGCCAGGCGCGGCCCACCGCGTGCACAGATCGTCACACGGCAGCCCTCCCGCACGAACGCGGCGGCG
Source organism: Vicinamibacterales bacterium (assembly GCA_965229885.1). Lineage (GTDB taxonomy): Bacteria > Acidobacteriota > Vicinamibacteria > Vicinamibacterales > CAVVIG01 > DATLLJ01. The sequence goes on along the minus strand of CBDDJX010000003.1, from coordinate 944,030 downwards.
CTCGCCAAGCCCAGACCGCGGCTCGAGCCGGTCACGATCGCAATCTTGCCGGCGAGGTCGAGATCCAAACGCTAGCGGTCTCCCCGCCCTGTGAGGTCATTGAGGGACCAGTCGAACGGCTTGTAGGCGAGCTGGAAGCTGTTTTTTTCAAGGAAGTCGCGTTCCGTCTGGAGCAACTTCGGCTTGACGAAGCCAAGAATGGCGCGCTCGATGGGGCTGCGCGCCGCGTAGACGGCGTCGGCTCTGTCGGCGTAGCCGTCGACGAATTCCTTCTCGCGCCAGGAGAAGATCGCGCTCGCCATGAGCTTATTGTTGACGCCGTCAGTCTGGATGCACTCCGCGCGAGTGACGCACTCGCTGGCCACCTCGGCCAACTGGCGCTCGAGGTCCGCCGCCGAAAACGTCTCGCTGCGAAGGCGCCCGCCCCCGACCGAGCCACGACTGAACGCGAAGTACAGCCGCGGGTCCCCGAACTTCGACAAGACCGCCTGCTCGATCTGATCGAGGGTCAGCGTCCGGCCCGCGACGCGATGCGGCAGCCGCTCGAACGCGCCGGGAGCCTGCCGGATGCTGAGCGGCGGGTAGTCGTTCGAGCGGCGCGGAGCCGGATAGTGGTCGATGACCGTCTGCAGGACAAGCGCGTTGTAGGCGTTCAGCCAGAAGGCGATCTGCTCGTCTTTCGTCCGCTTCTCCACGTCGGTTGCGGCGATCCGCCTGACGTACTCGTCGAGCCTTCGGCGTTCGATCTTGAGCGCGCGGTAGTAGACGTAGCCATCGCGGACGTACGTATCGAGGATCACATCTAACGGTCCGAGCGGGACGGTCGGCTGCTGCGCCCGGGGCGACGCCACCGTGAGCAGCGCAAGCGCCGCGATCAGGACGTAGCGTCCGGCTTGCCTAGCCTGAGCGAAGTCGAAGGCAGCCGGACCTCTCATCACCCACATGACCTCGACTATAACCGATGCGTGAGGAACCCCGCGACTGCGGCGTTGAAGGCGTCGGGTTGCTCAACACTCGCCAGATGTCCGGCGCCTGGCAGGATGGCAAGATCCGAGCCGGCAATGGCGCGATGCATCTCTTCGGAGAGGGCGGCCGGGGTCAAGGTGTCGGCTTCACCGACGACAATCAGCGTTGGGCAATGAATCGTGTGCAGGAGCGGCGTTGAATCGGGCCGCGTCATCAGCGCGCGGATGGCACCCGCGATGGCCTCTGGCGGATTCGACACCGCGAGCGCTCGCACGCGGTCGCTCAAGGCCGGCTGGCTGGCTCTTGTCGCCGCGCCAAGAAGCTTCGGAAGCATCTCGTCCACAACAGCCGACGGCCCCTTGTCCTCGAGGAGCTGCAGCATGCGCTTCCGGCCTTCCACGCCCTCGGGTGTGTCGGCCTGCGGTCTCGTGTCGGCCAGAATGAGTCCTCGCACGTATCGCGGCGCGTGACGGAGTATCGCAAAGGTCACGTAACCTCCCATCGATAACCCGCCGATGACCGCCTCCTGGACGTGCAGCGAGTCGAGCAGATCGAGCACGTCGCCCGCGTAATCGTCGATCGTGGATGCCAGCGGGTCGGCGACACCGCCGTCGAAACCGCGCAGCTGCGGCGCGATCACGCGCCAGCCGTGAGCCGCCATTACGAATTGCGGCTCCCACATGCGCGCATTCAGGGGAAAGGCGTGCAGCAGCACGAGCGTGCCCCTCGGACGAACCGCGGCCGGTGGCGACGCTTCGCGGTAACGTAATCGGCCGACGGCTGGCACGGACAGATTGTAAACGAGGTATGGCGCGTGCACGCATGCCGGGCCGCCACACGCAAGCGCCAGCCGCTCTAAACTAGGCGCAACCGCTCGTGTTCCCGCAGTTGACGCACTTGTAGCAGGCGCCGCTGCGGATCATGATTGCCCCGCATGTCGAGCACGGCGGTGCGTCTTCCTGGTTCTGAATCGTCGAGAACGGGCTTCCCTGAATACCTGGAATCCCTGGACTTGATGCCGCGGGCGACTGCCGAGGCGCGGCCCCGACGGCCGCCGCGTCTCCAGACTGCGCGAGCGCGAGCTGCTGGGCGCTCTCCTCGACCCTGCCATTGACCCCGACGCGGAACTGCGCCTCGGGCGACAGGAACTTCGTCGCCAGCCACCGGAAGATGTAATCGACGATCGACTTCGCGACGCGGATCTCCGGATTCCGCGTCATGCCCGACGGCTCGAAGCGGACGTGGCTGAACTTGTCCACCAGCACCTGCAGCGGCACGCCGTACTGCAGCGCGTACGAGATCGCCTGCGCAAAGGCGTCCGCGAAGCCCGAGATCGTGGATCCTTCCTTCGCCATGACGAGGAAGATCTCGCCCGGCTGGCCGTTTTCGAACAACCCGACGGTGATGTAGCCCTCGTGGCCGGCGATGTCGAACTTGTGCGTGATCGCCTGCCGTTCGTCCGGTAGCTTGTGCCGGACGGGAGTGGTGACGAGCGACGCGGCTGCCGCTTGCGCGATCTCCGCCGCCGTCTTGTCCTTCGACGTGTTGAGCGGCTGCGTCCGCTTGCTGCCGTCGCGGTAGATCGAGATCGCCTTCGCCCCCAGCTTCCACGACTGGATGTACGCCTGCATGATCTCTTCGACGGTCGCATCCTTCGGCACGTTGACCGTCTTGCTGATCGCGCCCGAGATGAAAGGCTGTGTTGCGCCCATCATCTTGATGTGGCCCATGTAATGAATCGACCGGTGGCCCTTCGCCGCCTTGAAGGCGCAGTCGAACACCGGCAGGTGCGATTCCTTCAGCCCCGGCGCCCCTTCGATCGTTTCGTTCATGTCGATGTAGTCGACAACGGCGTCGACTTGCGGGGGTGTGTAGCCGAGCTTCTTGAGCGCCATCGGCACGGTCTGGTTGACGATCTTCATCAGCCCGCCGCCGACGAGCTTCTTGTATTTGACGAGCGCGATGTCCGGTTCGACGCCCGTCGTATCGCAGTCCATCATGAAGCCGATGGTGCCGGTCGGCGCCAGCACGGTCGCCTGGGCGTTTCGGTATCCGAACTGCTCGCCGAGCTCGACGGCATCGTCCCACGATCCCTTGGCGGCCTGATAGAGATCCGAGGGGACGTTCCGGCCGTTGACGTCGCGCATCGAGTCGCGATGCTTGCGCATGACGCGGAGGAACGGGGCTTTATTCGTTTCATAGCCGGTGAACGGCCCGCCGCAGTCGCGGGCAATCCGCGACGACTGCGCGTAGGCTTCGCCCGTCATCAGCGCCGTCAGCGCCGCGGCGTAGTCGCGGCCGCCGTCGCTGTCGTACGGCAGGCCACGCGACATCAGGAGCGCGCCCAGGTTCGCATACCCCAGCCCGAGCGGTCGGTACGCGTGGCTGTTCTTCTCAATCGCCGGCGTCGGATAGCTGGCGTTGTCGACGATGATCTCCTGCGCCGTGATGAGCGTCCGGATCGCGGCTTTGTAGCTCACGACGTCAAACTCGATATTGTTGGGATCGTCACCAACAACCTTCACGAACTTCATCAGGTTGATCGATGACAGGTTGCACGCCGAGTCATTGAGGAACATGTACTCGGAGCACGGATTGCTCGCGTGGATGCGATCGGTCTCCGGGCATGTGTGCCACTCGTTAACCGACGTATCGAACTGCATGCCCGGGTCGCCGCAGACGTGCGTGCCTTCGGCGATGAGGTGCATCAGGTCGCGCGCCTTGTAGGTGTCCAGCACCGACCCGTCGCGCACCGCATGCGTGTCCCACGTGCTGTCGTCGAGCACCGCGCGCATGAAGTCGTCGGTCACGCGGACACTGTTATTCGAGTTCTGGAAGAACACCGATGAATAGGCCGGGCCGGTAAAGGATCCGTCGTAGCCGGCATCGATGAGCACCCAGGCCTTCTTCTCTTCCTCGACCTTGCAGTTGATGAAGTCGACGATGTCAGGATGATCCGCGTTGAGGATGACCATCTTCGCCGCGCGCCGAGTCTTGCCGCCCGACTTGATGACGCCGGCAAACGCGTCGTACCCCTTCATGAACGACACGGGGCCCGACGCGGTCCCGCCGCCGGCCAATACCTCTCTGGATGACCGGATCGGCGACAGGTTGGTGCCGGTGCCGGACCCGAACTTGAACAGCATCCCCTCGGTCCGCGCCAGCGACAGAATTGAATCCATCGTGTCCTCAACCGAGTTGATGAAGCACGCGGAGCACTGTGGCGCTTTTTCGAACCCGCAGTTGAACCACACCGGGCTGTTGAAGGCCGCCTTCTGATACACCAGGAGGTGCTTCAGAATCGTCGCTGAAGGCCTGTAGGCCCTCGTCGCTCGCGAAGTACTTGTTCGACTTCGCCCATGCGGTGATCGTGGCGACGACGCGGCCGATGAGCTGCTTGACGCTGTACTCGCGCTCGGGCGTCCTGATCTGTCCGCGGAAATATTTCGAGACGACGATGTTGGTCGCCTGCTGCGACCAGAATTTTGGAATCTCGACGTCGCGCTGCTCGAACACCAGCTCGCCTCGCTCGTTGCCGATGAGCGCCGCGCGCAGCTCCCACTCCACCTCGTCGAACGGATCGACGCCGGCGTCAGAGAAGAATCGAGGGAACGTCAGTCCCGGCGCTGCGGCAGCCACCTTCGTTCTGGAGCGAGGCTGCTCGACGTCTGTTCCGCCAGGAACGTGTGCGCCGGCGCCCGTCTCCACTGTCTGCTGGCCACCGCTTGCGGCTTGATAGGCAGCGCTCTCTTTCATGTCCCCCGCTCCATTCACTCCGGAGGTCTCCCTGGAGTCGTGATATTACTTCCCGGGCTTCCCGCGCTCTCCGGCACCCCACGCCCTGGGGAGGCCGCGTCGAGACTTATTTGGAAGATGCAGACCGCTCGGAACCCTCGAACTCGAGCGAATCAACGAGAAGCTGGGGGGCCTCGTGTCTTCGCCTTGTGTTCCTCCTAGACGGACCAATATGAGGCCACCTTGCCCATTTGTCAAGCACCGAGACACTACATATTGTGGCTTTCTTTTAGGTCACTCGCAAGATATGGTCCTATCGTCCCCCAAGCTGATTCGCAAGCACGGCTGCCTTGTCGGCGAGGCTCCTCGCAAACGGAAGGTTCTTCATCCGGATGGCGTCCTCGGCCTGCTCGATGAATCGCTTGGCCGTTTCGTACTGCGTCCGCGCATCCGTATTGAGCGCCCGGTAGTTGATTCCGGTTCAGATTGGCGCTGGCGCGGGTCATCGTCGCCCGAATCGCACGCTCGACTTCGCCCTGTTCCGCGGCGGGCGTGGTCTGCAACGTGGTCGTTGTCGGCGGCGGCGCAGGCGCCGGTCGTGGCGGCTCCTCGGCTGTCCGGGGCGTGTCTGGGGCGGCGGGACCGGCTGCCCAGGCGGCACTTCGGCTTCGATCGGCAGGACGATGCGGGGCGGCGGTGCCGGCACGTCGAGCGGCGGCCCGCTCGGCAGCGTCTTGGCCCCCGCTCGCACACATCCAGATACGACTAATGCACACATGGCTGTGCGACGCCGTCGCATTCTTGTCTTCGTGCGTTCTTGCATACTCGAAACTCCTTAGGCTTGTGGAAAGAGCACTTGGAACGTCGTGCCGACTCCTGGGGTCGACTCTACTTCGATTTCGCCATCGTGCATCTGGACCGTGCGATAGACCATCGACAAGCCGATGCCGCTGCCCTTTTCCTTCGTCGTGAAATAGAGATCGAAGATGCGCTGGAGATGCTCGGGCTCGATGCCGACGCCAGTATCCGTGATGGAGATCGCCACGAGCTGGCCACGCACCGATTCGCTGGTAGCGAATCCGCAGCGTGCCGCCGGACGGCATCGCCTGGCAAGCATTCAACGCCAGATTCAGAAACGCCTGCCGGAGCATCGCTGGATCGCCATTGACGTCGGGCACATGAACCGGCTCGACGACGAGCTCGACGCCGGCGCGCTCGGCTTCGGGCCGGACGATCGAGACGACTTCGTCGACGAGCGCGGCGGGGTCGACCGGCTGAAGCTTGAGATCCTCGGGACGGCTGAACTTGAGAAATCCCTGAACAACCTCGTCCAGTCGACGAATCTCGTTGGCGATCACGTCGACGTGCTTGAGCGCGCGATCGGTTTCGACCACGTCGGCCGAGACCAGCGCCTCCGCGGTGACGGCCACACCGAGTGCCGCGCGCCCCGCGCCGGTCGAAGGACGACCGACCGGACGCGAAGCGAAGTGCTGTCGCAACAGCTCAAGATGAATCATCATCGCGTTCAAGGGATTCTTGACTTCGTGCGCAACGCCGGCCGACAAGCGGCCGAGCGCGGCCAGCTTCCGCGAATACCGTATGGTCGACTGCACCTGGCTCAGATACTTGAGGTCGCGGGCGACCAGCATGACCGCCACCAGCTCGCCGGCAAGGTCGTTGATCGCGTGTGTCATGATCAAACGCTCCCGCGATTCACCCTTCGAATCAGGGAAAGGCGCCGAAACCGGCCCGCTCGAGCCGCGGCTCACGAGCGTCTGCTCGGCCAACCCGCGAAGCGGATGGCTGGCGCCGACGAGGCGTTCGAGCGAGGTCCCTGGCGTCGCGGCCGGCAACAGCTCCAGCATGGCCGGGTTGGCGAACAGCAGCTCGCCGCGCGGGTTGATGATGGCAACTGCGTCTTCGAGGTACTGCACGGCCGACTCGAGGTTCGCCACTTGGCCGGCCATGCGCGATCGGTCGGCCGACAGCTGCGCGCTGACGGTGTTGAAGTAAGGTGCCAAGCTCGCCGAACTCGTCGCCCTCTCCGAGATCGAGGCGCACGCCCTCCTCGCCGCGGCCCAGGCGTGTGAGACCGCTGCGAATGACGTGAATGGGTCTCAGCAGGAGCTGCGCCAGGAGCATCGCGCCGACGACCGCGAGCGCGAGCGCGACGCCGGCCGTTACGGCCGCCGGGCCGAGCGAGGCGCCCAGATCCTGGCGGATCAGCAACGTCGAGACGCCGATGCGGATCGATCCGAAATCGGTGTCGCCGAGCCGCAGCGTCTGCCTGAACTCGAGGTTCTGCCCCTGTCCTCGATAGATGGCCCGCAACTGGGACAGCGCAGATCGCGCGACGAGCTCGGCGAGATCGCCGCTCGCCGGCAGCACCCCACCTTCGCGCGCGGGATCCGCGGCGGCGACAGCCAGCCCTTTGACGTCGACGATCGCGGCGAAGGTGACATTCTTGGAATAGAGGCTCGATTCGAGAATGGACCGGAGGCCCGGGTCTTCGCGCAGCGCCCGGTACGCGGCGGCCGGGTCGGTATCCGCGGTCACGACCTCGCGCGCGCGATGAAAAATCGCGTTGCCCACAAGCTCGGCGCGCGAGGTACAGGAGGCTCAGGAGGACGACGACCACGCCGACGATCGACGTGACGCCGAGGACCTGCTCACCTTTGCTGACCTAGTACTTACTTGTACAGTTCGACGTTAATACGTAGACTGGCGGCATGGGCCGTCCAGTCACGGCGATTGTGTTGACGCCAGAAGATCGCGCCACGTTGACTCAGCGTCTGCGCGCGCCCACCAGCGAGCAGCGCGTGGTCGTGCGCGCGCGCATCGTGCTGGCTGCCGCCGACGGGCAGTCGACCGACGGCATCGCTGAGCAGTTGGCCCTGCGCCCGGCGACCGTGAGTAAGTGGCGGCACCGGTTTGCGACGCAGGGCGTGGCCGGCCTGGCCAATGCGCCGCGCCCTGGCCCCAGCCGCCGCTACGACGCCGCGAGCGAGCGACGGATTTTGAAGCAGTTGGATGCGCCGCCGCCGGAGGGCCATGCGACGTGGACGGGGGCGATGGTGGCGACCGCGTTAGGTGAGGTCTCGCCTGACGAAGTGTGGCGCGTGCTGCGCCGCCATGGCATTCACTTGCGTCGTCGCCGATCCTGGTGCATCAGCACCGACCCGGAATTTGCGCCCAAGGCCGCCGACATCGTCGGCTTGTATCTCGCGCCGCCCGCCAACGCGGTCGTGATCTCGGTCGACGAGAAACCGCACATTCAAGCCCTGGAACGCGCCCAAGGCTACCTGCGGCTGCCGAACGGCACGGCGCTGCGCGGCTTCAGTCATGAGTACAAGCGCCACGGCACCAGTTACGTTGTTCGCGGCACTGAATATCGCGACGGGGCAGCTCATGGCGGGGCACTACGCCCGGCGGCGCCGGCGCGAGTTCCTGGACTTCATGAACGACGTGGTCGCCGGGTACCCTGACCAGGAGTTGCATATCGTGTTGGACAACCTCAACACGCACAAACCGAAACACGACCGCTGGCTCGCGCGCCATCCCCGCGTGCATCTCCACTACGCCCCCACGCGGGCCAGCTGGCTCAATCAAATCGAGTGCTGGTTCAGTATCCTCAGTCGGCGGGCCTTGCAGGGCGCAAGCTTCACCTCGGTGCCGCAGTTGCGCGAGGCCATCGACCGCTTCGTCAAGACCTACAATGCGCACGCCACGCCCTTCGAGTGGCGCAAGCGCGTGGTGCATTCCGTCGGGCTCAAGCATTGTTACGCCGATTTGCGCAGCTAAGTACTAGTCGCATGGCCCCTACTCACTCTTTTTCGGCCGCAGTCTGAGTTTATTGAGCTTGTTGTGCAGCGTCTTCAGGCTGATGCCGAGGATTTCGGCGGCACGCGTCTTGTTATCGCGCGTGTGCTGCAGCGTCATCATGATCAGCCGGCGCTCCGCCTCCTCGACCGTCGTCCCGGGTCCGAACGCCACCTGCGCCTGGCGCTCCGGGGCCGTCTCGCGGGTCACGACGGGCGGCAGGTGCGCCGCCTCGATGAAGGACCCCGGCGCGAGAATCGTCGCGCGCTCGATGACGTTACGCAGCTCGCGGACGTTGCCGGGCCACTGGTAGCCCTCGAGGAAGCGCATCGCCTCGTGATCGACCCCGGCAATCGACCGCTGGTTCCGCGCGCTGAACTCGTGGATGAACGCCTGGATCAGGAGCGGCAGATCCTCCTTCCGATCGCGGAGCGGGGGCAGTTTCATGGCGAAGACGTTCAGACGGTAGTACAGATCTTCGCGCAGCGTGCCCTTCCGCACGGCCTCCGCCGGATCGATGTTCGTCGCCGCGATGACGCGCACGTCGACCGACTGTTCCTTTTGCCCGCCGAGCCGCCGGAAGGTGCGCTCCTGCAGCACGCGCAGCAGCTTCACCTGCGTCGCCGGCGCCATCTCGCCGATCTCGTCGAGAAACAGCGTGCCACGGTCGGCCATCTCGAAGCAGCCCTGCCGGCGGTCGGCCGCGCCGGTGAATGCGCCCTTCTCGTGGCCGAAGATTTCGCTCTCGAGCAGCGTCTCGGGAATCGCCGCGCAGTTGATCGCGACAAAGGGAAATGCGGCGCGCGGGCTCAGGTGATGGATGGACTGCGCGACGAGCTCCTTGCCGGTGCCCGACTCGCCCATGATGAGGACTGATGCGCTCGTCGGCGCGGCCTGCTCGATGATGTGATAGAGCTTCCGCATCTCGGGGCTGTTGCCGATGAGCGATCCGAACGTCCCGTGCTCGCGCAGCTGCCGGCGCAGCGACTTCACTTCGCGAAATGTCTCGAGACGCTCGACGATCTTGTCGAGTAGAATCCTCAGGCGCTTGAGGTCGACCGGCTTGGTCAGGTAGTCGTACGCCCCCTCTTTCATCGCTTCAACGGCGGTCTCGACCGTGCCCTGCGCCGTCAACAGCAGCGTCGTCACGTCGGCGCCCTGCTGCTGCAGCGCGCGCAGGAGGGCGAGCCCGTCCATGCGCGGCATCACCATGTCGGTAATCACGATCGCCGGCCGGAAGCTCGTGACTTTTTCGAGCGCCTCTTTGCCGTCGCCCGCGGACTCGGCCATAAAGCCCCACGACTTGACGAGTTGCTCGAGGCCCGCCCGCGCCGCGGCATCGTCTTCGACGATCAAGACGCGCTCTTGCACAACTCTGGGAGCGTCATCGACCACCACAGCCCTATCGCGGGCAACCCTTACATCCACGCCCCCTCCACTGTGTCATTTTTACAGCCTTGCTACAGTTTGGGCGTCCTACCGGGGTCCGCGCAAGCGCAACCGTGCAGTACGCTTAGCAGGCGGTGTTCCCAGTCCCCGGTCCCCAGTCCCCAGACCCTGATTCCGACCGGCCGCGGCCTGAGATCAAGGAGCGGCTCGTCGCACTGCTCGAAGTGCTCATCTGCTCAGACTTTCCCACGCAACTCGCGCTCGGCGCCACATTCGCCGCACTCGGATACGCGCCGTACGGCTCCTCCGGACAACTCCAGATCGCCTACGTCGTCGGGCTGTCGCTCGTCGACACCGCCGTGCTGGTCGGCCTGATCGTGTTGTTTCTGTACTCGCATGGAGAACGTCCACGCGACGTGCTGTTCGGGAGGCGTCGAATCGCCGATGAAATAGCGTACGGTGTTCCGCTGACGCTGCTTGCGTTTGGGGCTGGCGTCGGGGTGCTGGTCGGGATTCAGTACTTCGTGCCGTGGCTGCACAACGTGCGGCAGAACCCGCTCGAGGGCCTTCTCAGCTCGCGACGCGACGTGTGGCTGTTCGGGCTCGTGGTGCTGGTGGCCGGAGGCGTGCGCGAGGAGATTCAGCGCGCCTTCCTATTGCACCGCTTTCGGGGCTGGCTGGGTGGAGGCACCGTCGGCGTGTTCGTCACCAGCGCGGTGTTCGGCGCCGGACATTTGCTGCAAGGCTACGACGCGGCGATCGTCACGGGGCTGCTGGGCGCGTTCTGGGGCGTCGTCTACCTGCGGCGGCGATCGGCGGTGGCACCGATGGTGAGCCACGCAGGATTCGACCTGATGCAGATCATGCTGTTCGTCGCCACGCGGACGTAGCGGCAGGACCAGGCGCTGGCGTCACCGGCCCGCCAGGTACAGATCGATGATGTCAGCGCGGCGGCGCAATCCCGCCATCCATTCGTCAACCACCTGCTGCCGGCCGGCTTCACTGAGAGAGAAGCGTCGATCGAGATAGCCGCGGATGCGGAGGTTCTCCCGCATCGTTTCGCGCAGATGCGACAGGTCGATGCCCGATCGGGCGAGGACCGCGGCGAAGGCCTCTGACGACGGGAATCTGGACCGCACATTCTGCACTTCGCGGTCGACGTCGTCCGCTGATGGCTCGGGCGGCGCGTAGCGCTCGGCTTCAGCCAGCTGCAGCTCCCGATCGATCAGCTGAGACAGCACGTCCCGCACGCGATCGCCAGAACCGCGTGGCTTCACGAGCCCCAGGTCGTCCGCCGCGTTCACGTCGCTCAACGTGATGAGACTGCCGCTGACGACGGCCAGGACACGATCGATGACCTCCCCATGCACGGACACGACACTGAGAACTGCAAGAATGCACGAATGCACGAATGCAGATCGAATCCAGCGCGCGTTGTGCATCCGTGCATTCGTGCATTCGTGCATTCGTGCATTCTGCCCGATCGCATCAGAACGCCTGTCCGAACGTGATGAACCAGGCCGAGCGTCTCTCGCCCGTTTCGGGCTTGACCTTGAAACCCATGTCGAACCGAATCGGCCCGATCGGCGACCTGTACCGGAGGCCAAGGCCCACGGCCGTTCGCAGCGCCATGAGATCGATGTCGGAGGCGAGCGCAAACACGTTGCCGGAATCGACGAAACTCACACCCTGGAGCCCTTTGCGGACCGGGCTGCGGAGCTCGACGTTGAAAATGGCCTCCGCGTTCCCGCCGATCGGATATCCGTCCTTGATCGTGTCAGGTTGGCCGAGTGTGTCCAGCGCAAAGCCGCGCACGGTCTTACTACCGCCGGCAAAGAACCGCTCCGGCTCCGGCAGCGCTTTGAAGCCGATCTGGACGATCGTCTCCCCAGTGGCGGTCTGCACGACGTTGCGTGGGAAGCCCGTCGCAATGCCGAGCCGGGCTTGAGCGGCGAAGACGGTTCCGTGACCGTGCGGCAACGAACGAAACGCCTGCGCGGTGAAGAACCCCTTGACAAATCCAACCTCCGACCCGATCGCCCTGGCGGCGATCTGCCCGCTCGCGCTCAGGTACTCGCCGCTGGTCGAATCGACCGGGTCGTCGCGGGCATCGTAAAAACCCTGCACATTGAACGACGACAGGCGGATCTCGGCGAACACGCGGTCGATGAGCGGCTGGTCGGCCGGCGGAACTTTCGCGTCGAGCAGATTCGTGTGCTGGAGCTGATACCCGGCGCCGAGGCTGACGTGGCGCGTCACCTTGCGTGAGATCTGCGCAATCGCGCTCTGCCGAGCGAAGTTGAAGCTCGACCGAACCTGCTGTTCGATATAGCCCGTCAGCAACCCGTCGATGGAGGTTTCAAGCAGGCGCGGCTCGTGGAATGACGCGAGCAAGCGGTACTCCGGAAAGCCGTAGCCGATCGCCGACGCTGACGCTGACGACGACGTGTCGGGGTGAAGACTGACGCTGGCGAACACATTCACCGAGCGGTTTTTCCCGAAGAGATTCCGGCGCCCCACGTCGACGAACGCACGCGGCGCCAGCTCGAACTCTTGCCGGGCGACACCGCCCTCCACCTCGCTCGGCACCACTCGCAAGCGTCCTTCGACGCCCCCGCCGTATCCAAGCGTCGTCGGCGCCGCCTCCTCGACCGTCACCAACAGATCGCGCAGCGTCTCGGAGCCGTGCCGCAGTTCCGTCAGTTGCGGGGTGCGGCGAAAGAGCTGCAGCGCCGCAAGCCGGCGCTGACTCTCGTACTCGGCCTCGAGGCTGAGCGGATCGCCGGGCTTGAGCTGGAGCTCCCGTTCTATCGTCTGGGCGCTCGTGCGCACGTTGCCGGCGATTAGGATGTGATCGACAAAAATCTGCGGGCCCTCTCGGACGGTGAACACGAGGTTCGCCTGCGCGCGATCTGCCGTAAAGCTCGGCTGGGCCTGCACGGTCGCGGACCGGTACCCGAGATTTGCGTAATGCAACTGAATCGCGTCCATGTCGCGCCTGAGCTCGGCGACGACGTACGGCGTGCCAGGCTGGAGGCTTAGAGCCTGGCGAAGAGCCGGTTCCGGAACCGACGCGTTGCCCTCGATGCGCACGGTGCCGACCACCGTTCTGACCCCTTCCGTGATCAGGATGCTGACGGCGACCTGAACTTGTGCGCCATCAGCGGTCGCCGCGCCTGGGCGGGGATCGGCCTGCACTTTGGCCGCCGTGAACCCGCGTCCGCGATAGATGCTCTCGATGGCGGTGACGTCAGCATCGAGATTCGCGGCCGAATAGGCCTCGCCCACTCGAGTCCGCAGGCTCGATCGAAGGTCGCGCGACTGAAGCGATGGGCCGCCTGCTATCTCAACGCTGCCGACACGGTACTGCGACCGCTTGCGCACCGCGAACGTAATGAGCAGCTCGCCGCCAGTTTCCTGGCGCGTGTGAGGCGCCGTCGCGTCACGATATCCCTGGGCGCGCAGAAAGTCTTCGATCCGGTTGCTCGAGTCTTCCAGCAAGTCTTCGTCCGCCGACCCCTCGCGCTCGATCGGCACCAGTGCGGCACGTGTCGCACCGGGCAGCGGATCGCCGGTGAACACCACGCGGACGTGAGGGCCGGGCTCCACCGTCAGCGTCAGGTTGGCCACACGTTCGTTGTCCGCGAAGCTGACAGCCGGCGTGACGCGCGCCTGGTAGTACCCGAGGGCGCGGCGGGTGTCGATGTAGCTGGTGATGCGGCTGTTGAGCGTTTCCGGTTCAAGCGGCACGCCGGCCGCGACGCCGAGCCGCCTGAGAAACTGCTCCTGCGGCATCATCGGCGTGCCGACGATGGTGATCGTGCCGAGGATCGTGCGCGGCCCGGGATTGATGCTGAACACGAGCGCTACGTGCTCCGACCCTGGATCGACCACGACCCGCGGGCTGACCTCCGGATGCCGGTACCCGCGCTCGCGCAGGGTGTCAGAAATCACGATCGACAACTGGTCGGCCCGGCCAGGCGGCGGCGACGTCCCGAACCGACCGACGAGCGCGCGCCGGAGCTCGCCGACCTCGATGCCGGGAGCCTGGACATTGCCGGCGAACTCGATTTTCGACACCACGCGAACGGGGCTGAGCTCGTACCGCAGCGCCACGCCAGCACCCTCGGGGCTCGCATCGACGCGCACATCGTCGAACCGCCCAAGGCTGAAGAGGTGCGTGATGCTTTCGCGGACTTCGAGCATCGACAACGGATTGCCGGCGCGGGTCTCGACGACCTGCACGAGCGCCCGCTCCGTGGTCTCGCGGCCGTCGAGCACGAGCCGCACCGAGGCGACGGGCTTGCCGAGGTAGTCGGCGACCTCCGCGGCCGCCGGGGTGACCCACGCGAATGCCAGAATGCATGAATGCAACAAAGCAGGTGCCGCTCGGCAGCTCTTACGCATTCGTCATTCGTGTATGGGGTATCGATCGCCTCAGAAGGTGTGCCTCACGCGGAATTCGAGGGCGTAGGTCTGCTGGTCCTCGTTGCGCGAGAGGATCCAGGAGAGCCGATCGCTTTCTTCGTATTCAAGGAGCACGATCTGGTCGTTGATCGACGTGCCAAGGCTGCGCGAGAACGTCAGGTACACGCGATCCGACACGCGCTTGCCGATCGTGAGACGCGCCGTTGGATTGAGGCCTGACGTCTGCTGGCCGGATGGATCGACGAACGACGGCGTCAGCTGAAATGTATCGACACCGAATGCCTCCTCGACGACCTTGCCAACCTCAGCCGAAATCGGCGCGGTCAGCGCCTGCGTGGCGCGGGCGGCCAGAATGTCTGTTTCCGCCTGATTCGGGTTCTGCAGCGCGCGCAGCTCGACATCTAGCTGGTTGTTGCGCCGCACGTCGCTGAAGAGCAGCGCCAGCACGTCCGCGGGCGGCAGCGCGGGATCCGAGCTCACGGTCGGCTGCAGCCGCTCGGTTGTGCCGACGAATCCCACGTTGATGTGATAGGTCTGGACCGGCGGCCCTGGGACGCGCACGTCGGTCTCCGCCTCGATGTCAAAGAACGGTTCGGTGCGCGTCGGGTTGTTGAAATCGATCGCGCCGCGTGTGATGCGATAACGCCGACCTTCGAAATTCACGTCGCCGCGCTCGATCTCCGCATGGCCCACGACGACCGGACGGTCGTACGAGCCCTGCAGCGTCAGGTCGGCGCTGGCCACAAGGCGCAGCAGGTTCGTGTCAACCCGAAGGGTCGACGGCGCTTCAATTCTCACGTCGTACCTGAGCGGAAACGTCGTCGGCGCCTCGCCGACGATCACCGGTCTGCCCCCGGACGCGCGGCGTGCGAAGTCGAAGATACTCCCGGGCGCGTCGATGCGGCGCGTCCACACCGCGCTCTTCGCCCTCACCGTACCGCCCAGCGTCGGCGATTGGTAGCTGCCAACGAGGGCCAGATCCGCGTCGAAGGTCGAGCGCATCCCTTCGAACAGACGCAGCTGCATGTCCTCTCCGCTCACGGTCACATTCAGATCCCCCGGCTGGTAGCCGTCGAACCCGATGCGGCCGCCGAAGCGGACCTGCCCTCCGCCCATCTCCGCCGTCAGACCGTCGAGCCGGACGCCGCTGGCATCGAACGACACCGTGCCGTTGATCGAATCGAGGGCGTTCGGCAGCGAGAAGTGACGGATGCGGCCCTCGGCAATCGTCACGCTGCCGGACAACACAGGTCGTCGGAGCGGGCCGTCGACCGCCGCCGTCAGCTCCGCGCGCCCGGATCCGCGAACGTCGCGGAAAAAGCCCTGGACGATGGCAAGGTTGGCGGCTCCCGAGACCTTCAGGCCGACCTGGTCTTCGCGGAGACCGATCGACCCGGTCACTCGCAGCCGCGTGTCCTCGCCGACAAGCTGCAAATCCTGAACGCTCACCTGCCCGCGATCGAGCGCAAGCCGGATCGGCGCCGCGTTCTTCACCGCAAAATCGAACAGGCGCATATCGAGCGCGTCGATCGTGCCGTCCACGGCGAGATGGTCGAAGTCCGTCAGCGCGCCAGCCAGGTGCATCGAGCCACTGGCGACGGCCGTCATGGACGCGGGAATACCGGGCACGAACAGCCGGACGTACTGATCGATGGAGGTGTCGTGAAATCGCAGGCTGATTTCGGAGTCGGCGTCAGGCGTCAGAGAGATCCGCCCGGCGCCGCTGACCGAGAGGCGCGGCGATGCGGCATCGATCTGACCGCTCAGGTCCGTGCCGCGCAGGGCGAAATCGCCATTGACTTGCCCCACGGCTTCCTGGTCCACGGCCAAATCGCTGATGCGGAACGTGAAATCGTTCCGCGGGACATCAAACGTGCCGCTACCGCTCGCCGACAGTTGAACGGCGCCCGACAACGGCACGCCTGGATACGTCAGGAACGCAATCTGCCCGGCTGGTATCCGCCGGCCGTCGGCGCTGAACGAGTAGGTCGAATCCCAACCGATGAATGCAGCGCCAGTGATGGTGCCGGTGCCCTTCGCGATCTCGATGCCGTCGAGCCGGATGCCGGCGCCGTCGAAGCGCAGCGATGCAGTGGCGTTCTGAAACGGCTCGCCATAGGCCACGCCTTCGTCAATCCTCATACTGCCGACGCCCATCGGCCGCTGCCGCTCGCCCTTCAGGCGGAACTCACCGGACATGCGGCCCGAGATCGGGTACTCGTCGATTTGAAACGCGTGGCGCAGGCTCTCGAGATCGCGCCGCGTGACGCGAAACTGCGCGTCGATCTCGTCGCGGCCGTCCTGACGCGGCGTCACGAGCGAAAACAGGCCGTTGGTGCGGATTTCGGAGTCGCCCAGGCGCACGCTGCCGTCGATGACGGTGATGACACCGTCCTCGTACAGGATGCGGGCGCTCGCGGCGCCCCACGTCGTGTCCCAGGCGCGCAGATCCTCGCCGCTGAAGGTGCCTTCGATGCGCGCGCGGCGGAACGGACCGGTCATCACACCATCGAACTCGCCGCGCCCGCCGATGGCAACGACGGCGTCGCTCGAGGATCCAAAGTTCTTGATGAGGCCCGCCAGCAACTGATCGCTCTCCTGCCAGTCACGGCTTGTCACGTGAAACGCGACGCGCGACTGCTCGCCCCATCTCGTGGCGCCTTGAAACGCCACGTGCGTGCGGTCGGTGGCGAAATAGCTCGGGTCGAGCTCGAGGTTGTCGGCGGTGAACCGGTACGCGAACGCCGCGGCGACCGGTACGTGTGCGGGAAGCGGCGCCGGCACCAATGGTTCCCGTTCAAGCGGCACCACATCGCCGATGATCGCGCGCGCCGTCATCGGCTGGACGCCCGGCGGCGGTACCACCGTGGCGGAACCTTCGTCGCGCCGCTCGATGAACCTGCCCGTGGGCCACTCAAGAAGGTTGTGCCCGGACATCGAGCCCGCAAACCGGAGGCCGCGCCAGTTCTGAAAATCAGTGAACGCGGCGAGATCGGCGCTCTCGTAGCTGGCCTCGAAGCGCGAAGTGGACCGAACGCTCTTCCGGCCGAGCGGCTTGATCGAATACGTGAACTGCGCATCGCCGCCAAAGAACTTGGCGCTGGCGTCCCAGACATCGAACGCGGTCGGCGTCCAGCGAAGCGAGCCGGCCAGCGCGGGGAACCGGTAGTCCTTCCAGCCGAGCACGTCGCTCTTGAACGTACCGCCCAGGTCGTGTCCGCCCTTGAACAGATGGAACTTGCCGGCGACGTCGCCGTCGCCCGTGAGGTTCCAGTCCTGATCGGAGAAGAAAATGTCGCCCATCCGCGAGAACTGGACGCGCGACTCGAAGTCGTAGCTCTGTTCCGGCCAGCGTTTGCCGAGCTCAACGCTGCCGCGCGCAACGGTCTTCCCCCCGTCGGTGTCGATTTCGATCCGATCGAAATCCACGTGCGGGCCGCTCAGCACGAAACGCGCCCTGAGGTTGGCCCACATGGGCTTGTAGTTCTGGATCTGTACCGTGCCACCGTTGAAGACCGCCTGGCCGTGGTAATTCGGCACGTTCCCCAGCGTGAAGTCCAGATTGGGGCACACGATACTCCACGGCGTCTGGTGATCTTCGTACGTAAACTGGCCGCGCGACGCGTGCACGTACTGGACAGTGGTCGTGAAGCGCCTGGGGCCCTGCGGCTGGTCGTCCCGCGTGAACCGCGGCATATTGTGACTGTTCTCCCATTTCTCGACGAGCATCTGCCAGTCGGTCAATTCGACCGACGTGATCAGGAACTCCGGCCGCAGCCGCATCGCCGCCGCCCAGTCTATCGCGATCGAAATACGTTTCGCGGTGAAGAACGGCCTGTCGCCCGGGTGCAGGCCGTCGATGATCATCTCGTCGATGACGTACTTGCCGGTGAGGACGTGAATGGAAAGGCGGCCGATCCGCAGCGGCCGTTCAATATACTTCGACCCCTGGGTCTCCGCAGCGCGCCGCGCGAGCGGCCCGAGATCGACCGTCAGCGACGCCACGATCGCGGCGGCGAGCAGCGCCGCCACGAGCATCACGCACATGCTGATGTAGCGAATGCTCCTGCGAACGCGGGGTCGATGAAGCAGCTTCACTGAATCACGATCAGCCGCGCGCCCGCGTCGACCGACATCCCCTCGCGGACGTGGATTTCGGCCACCATCCCGTCCCGGTCTGCGCGCAACTCGTTCTCCATCTTCATGGCTTCGACGACGACAACGGGCTGACGCGCCAGGACGGCGTCGCCCGCCTTCACGAGGACTCGGACGACTTTGCCGGGCATCGGGGCGACGATTCGCAGCGGCCCCGAACCAGCCGCGCCGCCGCCCTGCCGCCTGCCGCCGCCGCGGCGGCCATTCAGCCTGACGGTAACTGGAATAGCGCCGGTCAGGACCACGAGCCGTCCGCCAGTTTCCGGCACGATCGTCGTCTCGTAGACCAGGCCGGATCCGACAGAGCCCGGCCTGCTGACGCCGGACGGATCCTGTGGACCCGCCGACACACCCCTGTCCACGATCAGCGACAGGGTGTGTGCGTCAAGACGCGCCATATCGACCTGATAGAGGCGCCCGTCGACGCCGACTGCAAAACCGTGGCCTACGCGGTTGACCGTGACGTGCCGGAGGCGCCCGCCCGCCTCAATCTGATACTGCAAGTCTGGACGATCCTTCCAGGCCTTCCAGGGCCTCGCGACGCGCCTGATCCTTCCAGCGGGCTGTCCCGCCCTCGACGGGCGATCCCGCCGTCGAGGCCGCTAGCGCGCCCGGCGGCAGCATGGCCTGCAGTGCGGCGGCCATCACCGCGACCTCCTCGAGCGTAGGCGTCGGCTCGACGAAGGGCCGCCCATTCCGCGACGCCAGAAGTTCGTCGAGAAACGTCGTGTGAAACCGCCCGCTGGCAAACTCCCTCTGATCGAGGAGCCACGTGAAGAACGGCAACGTGGTCTTGATACCAGCGATGACGTACTCGCCGAGCGCGCGGCGCATGCGCGCTATCGCATGCGGGCGATCCTCGGCCCACGCGACGAGCTTCGAGATCATGGGGTCGTAGAAAATCGGCACGTCGAATCCGGCCGCAACGCCGCTGTCGTCACGGATACCAGGTCCGGCCGGCGCGCGCAGCGCGTGAATCCGGCCGGGCGACGGCAAGAAATGGTTGTCCGGATCTTCAGCGTAGATCCGGCACTCGATCGCGTGCCCCTTGGGTGTGAGGAGCTGGTCCGGATCAAGATCGAGCCGCTCGCCCCGTGCGAGGCGAATCTGCCACTGCACGAGGTCAAGCCCGGTGACCATCTCGGTAATCGGGTGTTCCACCTGCAGCCGGGTGTTCATCTCGAGAAAGAAGAACTGCCCGTCCTCGTCGAGCAGAAACTCAACGGTGCCCGCATTCGTATAGCCGCCCGCGCGCGCGACCGTGGCGGCCGCCGTGGCGAGTGACCGTCTGAGCGCCGGCGTGACGGCAACTGATGGCGTCTCCTCGACGACTTTCTGGTGCCGCCGCTGGATCGAGCATTCGCGCTCGACGAACGGCAGCACGGTGCCGAACGGGTCGGCGAGCAGCTGTACTTCAATGTGCCGCGGCCGCGTCAAGCGGCGCTCCAGGTACACGGCGGCGTCGCCAAACGCCGCGCTGGCTTCCGACCGCGCAGCGCGCACAGCGTCGACGAGGCCTCCCGGCTCGAGGACGGTGCGCATCCCCTTTCCGCCGCCACCCGACACGGCTTTGACGAGCACTGGATACCCGATTGAGCGCGCGAGCTGCTCGAGTTCGCTGTCGGAGATGGCCGCCGGCACCGAATCGGGCGTGCCGGGCACGACGGGCACGCCCGCGCGCACGGCGGCCGCGCGGGCGGCCGTCTTGCTTCCCATCACCGCGATGGCTTCGGGCGTTGGGCCGATGAACGTGAGACCCGCGTCCCCTACGGCGCGGGCGAACGCCTCCTGCTCCGCCAAGAAGCCGTACCCGGGATGTACGGCGTCGGCACCGGACTTTTTCGCGGCGTCGAGAATCCGATCGATTCGAAGGTAGCTGTCGCGCGGCGCACTGCCGCCAAGCGCGTGGGCCTCGTCCGCAAGCCGCACATGGAGGGCAGTCCGGTCGCACTCGGAGTACACCGCCACAGGGGAGATGCCCATCTCGCGGCACGCACGGCTGATCCGGACGGCGATTTCGCCGCGGTTGGCGATCAGAATCTTCTTCACGGACGCTTCTATTGTAATCGGCTAGAGGGGGATATTACCGTGCTTCTTCGGGGGATTCTTATCGCGCTTGTTCTCGAGATTCCTGAGGGCCACCACGAGCTTTCGCCGCGTCTCGCGCGGATGAATGACCTCGTCGATGAAGCCGCGGCTCGCGGCGACGAATGGATTGGCGAACTTCTCGCGGAATTCCTCGACCTTCTCCGCGCGCGCGCGCGCCGGATCGGCGGCCGCTTCGAGCTCACGCTTGTAGAGAATGCTCACCGCGCCCTCGGGTCCCATCACCGCAATCTCAGCCGTCGGCCACGCGTAATTGAAATCAGTCCGGATGTGCTTGCTCGACATGACGCAGTACGCCCCGCCGTACGCCTTCCTCGTAATCACGGTGACCTTGGGCACCGTCGCTTCGGCGTACGCGTACAGCAGCTTCGCACCGTGCTTGATGATGCCCCCGTACTCCTGCACGGTGCCGGGCAGAAATCCGGGAACGTCTTCCACCGTCACCAGCGGAATGTTGAACGCGTCGCAGAATCGCACGAACCGCGCCCCTTTGATCGACGCGTCGATGTCGAGGGTTCCCGCCAACACCGCCGGCTGGTTGGCGACGATGCCCACGGGCCGTCCGTCCAGTCGCGCGAAACCGACGATGATGTTCCGCGCGTAGTGCTGATGCACTTCCAGGAAGTCGCCATCGTCCGCCACCGAGTGAATCAGATCGAGCATGTCGTACGGCTGATTCGGCGCCGCCGGCACAAGACGATCGAGGGCGATATCCTCCCGGTCGGGTGAGTCGCCCGATGGCGTCCGCGGGGCCCTGGGGGCATCATCGAAATTGTTCGACGGCAGGAATGACAGCAGCTCGCGAATGAGCGCGAGGCATTCACGGTCGTCGTCGACGGCGAAGTGCGCCACGCCGCTCGTGGCGTTATGGGTCGTGGCGCCGCCGAGATCTTCCTTGGAGACTTCTTCGTGCGTCACCGTTTTCAGGACGTCCGGACCGGTCACGAACATGTAGCTCGTGTTCCTGACCATGATCGTGAAGTCGGTGATGGCGGGGGAGTAGACCGCGCCGCCCGCGCACGGACCCATGATCGCGGAAATCTGCGGCACGACTCCCGATGCCAGCGTGTTCCGCAGAAAAATATCGGCATACCCGGCGAGCGAGAGCACGCCTTCCTGGATGCGCGCGCCACCCGAATCATTCAGGCCGACGATCGGCGACCCGAGCTTGACTGCGAGGTCCATGATTTTCACGATCTTGGCGGCGTTCGTTTCCGAGAGCGACCCGCCGAAGACCGTGAAGTCCTGCGCGAACGCGAACACCTGGCGCCCTTCGATCAACCCGTGGCCGGCGACGACGCCGTCGCCGGGGACAATCTGATGCTCCATTCCGAAATCGCGGCACCGATGCGTGACCAGCTTGTCGACTTCTTCGAACGAGCCCGGATCGAACAGCAGGTCGATTCGTTCGCGGGCGGTCAGCTTGGCGGCGGCGTGCTGCCGCGCGACGCGAGCCTCACCGCCGCCGAGCTCCGCGCGGCGCTCCAAATCGGCGAGCGTCTCGCCAGGGTTCAGGCCTTCACCGCCTGGGCTTTTTCCCAGTCTTTCAAGAATTGTTCGAGTCCGATATTGGTCAGCGGGTGGTTGAACAGTTGATCGATGACGGCGGGTGGACAGGTGCAGATATCGGCCCCCATCCGCGCGGCAAGGACGATGTGGATCGGATGGCGGCAGCTGGCGACGAGCACTTCGGTCGCAAATTCGTAGTTGTCGAAGATTTCGACGATCTCGCGAACGAGCTCCATCCCGTTCGTCCCGATGTCGTCCAGGCGTCCGACAAACGGGCTGACGAAGGCAGCGCCCGCCTTGGCCGCGAGCAGCGCCTGAGCTACGGAGAAACAGAGCGTCACCTTCACGGGGATGCCTTCGCCTGACAGCGCCTTGCACGCCTTGATGCCGTCTTTCGTCAACGGCACCTTGACGACCATGTGCTTATGGATGTTCGCGATGTCGTGGCCCTGCTGCAGCATGCCGGCGGTATCAGTCGCGGTCACTTCGCCGCTGACCGGGCCGTTGACGATCTCGCAGATGCGCTTCAGGTTCTGGCGGAAATCGCCCGACTCCTTCGCCAGCAGCGACGGGTTGGTGGTCACGCCATCGATAATCCCGAGCGCGACGACCGCTTCGATTTCCTTGATGCTGCCAGTGTCAACGAAGAGCTTCATCTTGACAATGGTATCTCACCTCGCCGTTTCCTCGATGCGCTCGGAGAGCTGGCTGGCGTTTCCGGTCTTGTCCACGGCCTTGAGCGCATAGACGTACCCCACGCCGGCCGGCACACGATCCTGAAACGCCGTTTCGCGAATCGGCGAAGGCGTGATCGGCGCCAGTTCGCCGCCAGGGGCGGTCGCCCTCAAGAGAATGTACCCGTCGAGATCGGCCTCGGCGTTCGCGTCCCAGATCAGATGGATGGCGCCTTCCGTTGCCACCGCCTGCAGCCCTCTAGGCTCCGCGGGAGAAAACCTGTCGGCGAGCATCACGCAGGAAGGTGGCGACGTCTCGCTTTCAACCGTGAGTCGATCGACGATCTCGACGGATCGCACGGCGTAGCAGCGGGTCGTGCCCCACGTCATCCGCGCGTCGGTGTACTGCGTTTCGCTCGTCGGCGACCTCGTCAGCTGCACCTGGGATGACTCCGACACGTCGTACACGTGGTACGCCACGGGGGACCCAGGTGGCCACGTCACCGTGACCGCCGCCTCCGTATACGTGACCTCCGGCTTCGGCGGCGCCGGCGGCGCCGGCACCAGCGGAACGGCCACGCGTCCTGACGAAGAACCTCGACGCCCCTTCGTCGTGATGCCGACGCCGACGTACGTTCGTACGACCGCCGTCGTGGGAGCGGAGCCTGCGGCAGCGGGCGCCGTCAACGTTTCCTGCACCCGGGCCACGGCCCCCTGATCCAGGCCCTCGCCTTCCGGCGGCTCGGTGTCAGCGGCGGACTGTTCCGGATCGTCCGGATCGAAGGTGGCATCAGGATCGCGCGGTCCCTTGACGGCAATGCTCGCCACCTTCGTCCCCTGCTTCAGCACGTCGGCCTCCGACACCGTCGGTGGGCCGGTGAGCGCGTACACCTCGACGCGCACGACGTTGGCCGGACGCGAGCTGTCGGTGTTGGCGCTCGGCACGGTCAGCTGGAGATCGACGGTATCGGCACGGCGCACTGCGGTCAGATCGGAGGGAGCGACTGGCAGTTTGACGAGCGGCGGCAGCGGCGGGCCCTTCTTGCCGCACGCCACCACGACCAACGACACGGCCACAACGATCAACACGGAACGCGCAGAACACGCAGAGCCAAACAATCTCTGCCTCTGCGCGTTCTGCGTTGATCGTCGTATCCGGCTCACAGAATGTACCGCGACAGGTCCTCGTTCTTCACGATGTCAGCCAGCATCTTCGTGACGTAGGCATCGTCGATCGTCACGATTTTCTCGACGAGATCGGGCCCCTCGAACGAAATCTCGTCGAGGAGTTTCTCCATAACCGTGTGCAGCCGCCGTGCGCCGATGTTCTCCGTGCGCTCGTTGACCTCGGTCGCGAAAAAGGCGATCCGCTCGACGGCGCCGGCGGTAAACGTCAGCTCGATGCCTTCAGTTTCCATCAGCGCCATGTACTGCTTGACGAGGGCGCTGCGCGGCTCGGTCAGGATGCGGATGAATTCCTCCTTGCCGAGCGCCTCGAGCTCCACGCGGATCGGAAAACGGCCCTGCAGCTCAGGAATGAGATCCGATGGCTTCGACACGTGAAACGCACCGGCGGCGATGAACAGGATGTGATCCGTGCGCACCATCCCGTATTTCGTGTTCACGGTCGTGCCTTCGACGATCGGCAGGATGTCGCGCTGGACGCCTTCGCGGCTGATGTCGGGCCCTTGCGCACCCTCGCGGCCCGCAATCTTGTCGATCTCGTCAACGAAGATGATGCCCGCCTGCTCAACCCGCTCGACCGCCGTCCGCGCCACACTGTCCATGTCGATGAGCTTCTGTTCTTCATCCTGCGTGAGGTGCTGCAGCGCTTCGGGGACTTTCATCCGCCGCTTCTTCGTCTTGCCCTGGAACAGGCCCGACATCATGTCCTTCAGGTTGACGTCCACGTCCTCGAGCGCCGGGCCAGCGACGATCTCGAAGGACGGAAACGACTTCTCCCGGACGTCCATCTCGACGATGCGCGCGTCGAGCCGGCCGGCACGGAGCTGCTCGCGGAACCGTTCGCGCGTCTGCTGCAACTGATTCTGCACAGCGGGCCCGTCCTCATCGGGCGCCGGCGGACGAGACGGCGGGAGCAGGAGATCGAGCAGCCGCTCTTCCGCACTCTGTCCGGCCTTCGCGTGCACTTCCTCGAGGCGCTCGCCGCGGACCATATCGACCCCCAGCTCCACCAGGTCGCGCACCATCGACTCGACGTCGCGCCCCACGTAGCCCACTTCGGTGAATTTCGAGGCCTCGACCTTAATGAACGGCGATTGCGCGAGCCGGGCGAGCCGGCGCGCGATCTCGGTCTTGCCGACGCCGGTCGGCCCGATCATCAGGATGTTCTTCGGAGCGATCTCCTCGGCCAGTTCCGGCGCGAGCTTCTGCCGCCGCATGCGGTTGCGCAGCGCGATCGCGACGGCGCGCTTGGCCGCTTTCTGACCGATGACGTACTTGTCCAGCTCGGCGACGATTTGCCTGGGCGTGAGCGTGTCGGCCGACACGGGGGTGGTCTCGGGAAGGTAAATCGGCACTACAACTCCACCACGTTACAGTTCCTCAAGGACGATATTGGCATTCGTGTAGATACAGATCTCGGCGGCAATCGCCATCGCCTTTTCGGCGATCGCCCGCGCGTCGAGGTCGGTGTTGTTCGCCAGCGCCTTCGCAGCCGCGGCCGCGTACGGCCCGCCCGATCCGATCGCCACAATCCCGTCATCGGGCTCGATCAGATCCCCTGTGCCCGACAAGAGGAACGTCGCCGACTTGTCCAGCACCACAAGCATCGCCTCGAGACGCCGCAGGACCCGATCGCTGCGCCAGTCTTTCGCCAGCTCCACGGCCGACCGTTCGAGATTGCCCCTGTACTGCTCGAGCTTCGACTCAAAGCGCGCAAACAGCGCGAACGAATCGGCCGCCGACCCGGCAAAGCCGGCCAGAATGCGATCGTTGTAGAGCCGCCGGATCTTGCGGGCGCGCTGTTTCACGACCATCTGGCCGAATGTGACCTGGCCATCGCCGGCCAGAACGGCCCTGTCGTGGTGTCGGACGGCAAGAATGGTGGTGCTCTTGAACATGGCGGCAGGTTTTCGAGTCTATCGGTCGGGTTCGAAGAGTGTCAAGAAATCTGGACGCGCTGCACTCGCCGGTGGACAGGCCGCCGCCACAAATGCGTGACGCGGGAAGAAATCTGGCCAATGCTGGGGGCATTGGTGGCGGTCCAACTGGCAGCCTGGTTGCTAAAGAACATGCCGGAGCATCACATGCCATATCCCTTCCTGGTGTCGACGCGTTGGTTCACGGCCGCGGTCGTCCTGCTGCTTGCCCTTCCCGATACCGCTACCGCGCAGGGTCGAAACCGCGGCCGCGGCGGCGATACCGACAGCTCGCGGGCTGTTCCGCGGGACGGAGCGCCGGCGCCACCCCGGGCCGCTGCGCCGGCTACGCCGCCCGCCCGCGAATCGGGCCAGGCCGCGAGGCGAACGACCCCGAGGACAGGCGAGGCGACAGGTTCGGGTTCGACGACGACTTCCCGGCAGGAGCAAGGTGCGAGGCCGCGCGACGGGAGACACGCGGAAGGCACCGCGGTCCCGCGCGGATCCGTGCGTCCTCCGCCGCGCGGGAATGTGGTGCCGCCCCCTGCGCGGTACTACCGCGGCTACCGGCCATGGGGTTACGGCAGCGCGGGCTTCGGCAGCTACTACGGAAGCTCGTACGGTCCCTATGTCCTCTACGATCCGTATTCGCCCTGGTATCGAAGTTATGGAAGTTATGGAGTGTACGGCACCTATGGATATCCTCCCTATGGCTACGGATATCCCGGCGTCCACTCCTATCCCGCTGACGGCAATCTGCGCCTGAAGATCAGGCCGCGGGATGCCCAGGTGTTCGTCGACGGCTACTTCGTCGGCATCGTCGACGACTTCGACGGGGTTCTCCAGCGCCTTCACCTCCCGTCGGGTCCGCATCGCATCGAAGTGCGAGCGCCAGACCATGAGACGCTCACCTTTGACGTCCAGATCCGGTTCGCCGAGACGACGAAGTTTGAGGGCGACCTGCGGCGGATCAGGTAATTTAGGGCCCTTGCCGATTGCCCCGCTGCATCCACCAGTACATCGGCACGCCGGCGCCGATGACGGCAAGACCAGCGGCGGAGGTCCACGGGTTCCTGTAGATCTCGTTCGCCAGCATCAGCGCGCTCGCCACAACGAAGGTCGCCGGTGCCCACGGATACCCCCACGCGCGGAACGGCCGTGGCTCAAGCGGCTCGCGCCGCCGCAGCACGAACACGGCGGCCACCGCAATCGCTGAAAACAGCACGACGGCAAATCCTGTGTAGCTCACGAGCTGCGACAACGTGCCCGACAGCACGAGGACGCCGCTCCAGATCGCCTGGGCGACGATCGCCTGCGCCGGAGCGTGAAACTTCGGATGGATTTCTCCCGCCGGAGCCGCGAACACTCCGTCGCGCGCCATCGCGGAGTACACGCGCGGGTCGGCGATCATCATCGCGCTCATGCAGGGCCGCAACCTTCAGGGCGGCCAGTCCGTTCTGCACGACGCGCCCGAGCCCGAGCCCACGGATGTGGACGACCGTCAGCGCGCCAAATGGCCGCCAGGGCGACGAGCGTCTTGTGCGAAACGACCAGTGGAATTCCCGGCAGCGGCACGGTCAGCAGCGGTGAGACGTCCGCCGCCGCTGGGAAAAAGCGGCCGGCGTAATCCGCAAGCGCGATCGAGCTCGCCGCGATGGCGCCAGAGAAACCGGCGACAAACGACGTCCACCCGCTCAGGAACCCCGCGGCCGGCCCGAACGCGTCGCGAAGGTACACGTACTCGCCACCGGCGTGCGGCCGCAGCGCCGCGAGCTCCGCGTACGCCATGGCACCGGCAAACGCCAACGCGCCGCCGAGCGCCCAGACGAACAGAATCGCCCGCGCATCCGAGACGAGCGCGGCGACGAGAATCGGAACGAAGAAAATGCCGCCGCCGATGACGTTGGAGACCACGATGGCGGCCACATCGAAGGGCCCGAGACGGCGATCGAAGGATGGCGAGGGCGGAGCGCTCACGCGCGCCGTGCCGGGGTCACCCTATGATCAGCTTCCGCTCGATGGGCAGTTCGCGGACGTGCATCCACTGCGCTGCCGCGTACTTCGCCACAAGCTTGACCATCGCATCGACGAATTGGGTGTTCATGAGCATGTCGGCCCGCGGCTCCGTCCCGGTATAACCAAGCATCGACTTCATCGTCAGCGTCGGTGTCGTCGCGCCGGGCGCGAGTCCATCAGACCCCGCCACATTGAGGAGGCTGTTCCCCCACTCCGAGGAGGTGTCGCTGACACGAAAAAAACTCGTCATCATCTGAAGGCTGACGAGCTTCTGATCGGACACGTTCTTGACGGTGAAGGAGACGATGGGAACGAGCTTATTCTTGCCTTCGACGATGCCCGCATCGAACCAGCCGGTGTCGACGACGTCGATCTGCAGGCCTTGCTTGAGATCGACGGGGGGGCCGCCGCAGCCGGAACCGAGCAGGGCGAACGCCAGGACGGGGATCAGGGCACGGGCTGAGGCGGGCATGCGCGCTATTCTAGAACACTCGCACCTCGATCCGCTGCAGGGCCTCTTCACGCGTGATCTGCCTGGCTAGAAACGCCGCCAGTTCCGAGCCCCGCAGTCGAATAAAGAAGGTCCGGGCATCGGTGTCGGTCGGGGCGAGCCGAGGGCGTTCGTCGTTGCGCCTGGCCGCGATCGTCAGCCATTCGGACGGTTCGATCCCGAGCGAGCTGCTGTGATCGAGCAACGCCTCCATGAGCGCCCGCGTTACCTCGGCCCGATAGGCCTCGTCCGGGTCGGCAAAGATCGGATCCACGGCCTGCTCGGGTGTCGCTGACGTGGCTGACGCGGCTGACGTTCCTGAGCGGGCGACCAGGAGCGGGTCCACCTGCAGCTCGATGCGCCTGAGCGCCTGTTCGAGGTTCACGTCCCCGGATTGCCTGACGTGCGCCTCGAGCTCCTTGAGCGCGCTCTGCAGGCCCAGAAAGTTCTGGTCG
Organism: Vicinamibacterales bacterium; assembly: GCA_965229885.1. GTDB lineage: Bacteria > Acidobacteriota > Vicinamibacteria > Vicinamibacterales > CAVVIG01 > DATLLJ01. The sequence continues at coordinate 915,187 of CBDDJX010000003.1, read as the reverse complement.
AGCGTGCGGATGCTCCAGAGGATGGTCGTGTCGAGCGGCGGCACCACGACGTCAAAGAACACGCCGTAGCTGTCGAGACGGAAACCGCGAGCCTGCGCGTTGTCGTTGACGAGTAGTTGCGTTGGCCCGAGCGCCCGCAGTCGATCGCGAATATTCGCGACGCCATGCTCGACGGCACCCTCGAGCACCCGCTCCATCTGGGTGATCTCGTAGCGTGCCTGCTTCTGTTCCGCGACGGACTGCCTCGTCTGGGCGGACGCGGCGCCCGCGTTCATGGTGACGGCGCCAAGCACCACCAATGCGATCCTCTTCACAATCATCCTCCCTGGCTACGGTCTCTGCGAAGCCGTGCGCAGCGAGACGTAGTTCAGCATCTCATTGCGCTGTCTCAGCATCTCGCGGCCCGTACGGTTCTGCATCGAGCCGATGTTGCGGTCGATTCTCACGAGATCGGCCTGCCGCTGCACGTTCACTTCGCGAACGGCCTCCGCCAGTCGCAACGCGAGCTCCCGCTGCTGACGCCGCTCGCTCTCGTCGACGAGCGCGCGGACGCGGCGGAGCGCCTCACTATCGAGGGCGTTAGCCGGATTCGGCCCAGGCGGTACCGTCGCTACACTCCCTGCGGGAGCCGGCGTCTGGCGCACGTCTGCGCGAAGCCGCTGCTCGAGCGCCGTCAGTTCCACGCGCCACGGGGCCTCGTCTCGCGAGGTTCCCATGACGGGTCGACTGGTCTCGGCGGCAGGCGCAGGCGCGGCCGTCCACCAGCCGGTCCGCACCTGAAGGCCCCTGGTGTCGTACCGCACGTCCAAGTTCGCGATGGCCGCCCCAACGCCGAGGCATACCATCGCCGCGGCGACTTGAGCCCATGCGGGAACTTCGCGCCACCACAATCCGTGGCTGGCCTCCTTCGCGCCGTCGGCGCTTCGGCGCGCCTCGCTAACGCTCGGTCCTGGGCTTACCGCGCCGAAGCTCAGTCGGTCCTCCGGGCGAAGGCCCGGCGGCGACCAGTGTCCGAGCGACACACGTACGCCCTCGAACGCGGCCAGTTCGGCGCGGCAGCGATCGCACGTGGCGAGGTGTCGGTCGAACGCCGCCCGCTCGGCCCGATCGAAACCGCCCTCGTCGCTGTAGAGATACGACACGATCGCGTGATCGCGATCGCCTGAGTACCGACAGAGGTGTTCAGTCATAACGTTGCTCTTCCACTCTTCGCCAGCTCCCGGCGCAGCACCGAAAGCCCCTGATATAACCGCGTCTTGACCGTGCTGAGGGGGCATCCCAGCAGATCCGCGATCTCCTGAAACGTGAGCTCGTGATATTCCTTGAGCACGATCGCTGTCCGCTGCTCCTCGGGCAGCAGCACCATCGCGCGCTCGACCGCCCGCAGCTGATCTTTCCGCGCCACCAGATCTTCGATCGATTCCGATGGTTCGACCGCGGCCACGAGATCGATCAGATCGACGTCCTCGGGCGGCTGGACGAACCCGGTCCGCCGCTCGCGGCGGATCCAGTCGCGGCACAGATTCAACGCGATTCGGTACAGCCAGGACGAGAACTTGGCCTGACCGCGAAAGCCGGGCAGCGCGCGAAAGGCCCGGAGAAAGGTCTCCTGGCACACGTCGCGCGCCTCCTCTTGGCGCCCGATCGTGCGGTACGCGAGGGCGTAGATGGGCCGTTCCCACCGCAGAATGAGTTGGTTGAAGCTGTCGGCGTCGCCGCCAATTGAGCGCGCCACCAGCTCTTCGTCAGTTGACGTCATGCGGAGCCGGAAGGCCCTCTCTTCTCACTGATTAGACGGCCGGGGCCGGCGATCGGTCGGAATGATCTTCTTGGCACGCCATTATAGGTCCGGCAGCGTAACAACCTCATTTCACTGCTGCTAACGGTTGACTTGACGGTTGGTGTCGTGTAATGGGGCACCGTATACCAATCGCATACAATTCCCGAGCGCTGACCCCGGGTTCCACAAACACGAGAGAGATGCCCCGAGACGTCCACCCGCGGCGATTGACGCGCCCCGCCTCCGCCGACGAGAGCGGCAGCGGGACGGGAGTCGCCACGCCCAACCTGGTCTCGCTTCTGGCGCACGCGACGCGCCTCGTCGACTTGTTGCCGCCGCTGTACCAGCACGCGCTCGACGTGACGGGCGGCAGCTGCTCGCTGCTCTTCGAACGCAACCCCCGCAACGGTGTGATGCAGGCCACCTCGGGCTTCGGCCTCGACGCCTTTCCCACCGATCCGTGGGCGCCGGCGCCCGACGAGGCGGCGATCATCTCCGACGCGTTTGCCCGTGGCACGCCGCTCGTCGTCACGGACGCGGATCGCGACATGCCCGATCTCGCGTCCCGGCTGCACGCGCGCGCGGCGCTTCTCCTGCCGCTCAGCCGCGGCAGCGATCGCATCGGGATGGTCGCCATCGGCTTCAGCGGCGCAGCGCCCTCTTCGCTTCGGAACGAGGTCGCGCCGATGCTCGACGCGTTCCTGCTGGCGATTGAGCTCGCCCGCCTGCGCCAGCGCGACGAGCTGCAGCGCGATCTGCAGCTGCTCCTCGACGAGTTTGCGCAGAGTCTTTCGGCGACGCTGCAGCTCGGCGCAGGACTCGACATCTTCTGCCACGGCGCCAAGCGCCTGTTCGGCGCCGATTGCACATCCGTCTGGATTCACGATCGCCGTGCGCGGTCGCTCGTGCTGCGGGCGTCAACTGATCCCAAGCGGGAGACGAGCGAGGGGCAGATCCCCGCGGACGATCCGCTGTCGCCGGCGGCTGGCGCCATGCGGCGCGCGCGGGCTGAGATTCTCGCGGGCGCCTCTGGATTAGGCGTTGACCAAGAGGCGACGGTCACCCTCACAGTGCCGCTTCGCGGCCGTCGGCGGGCGCTCGGGGCCGTGGTGTTCGAAGGCGTGCGCGTCGAGCCTGGCGGCGAGATGGACCTGCTCGACCGCGCCGACGAGCTCGGGCGCCAGCTGTCCAACGCCATCGAAAACCTGTCTCTGCTCGACGACATCATGCGGTCGCGGCGCGAGCTCGAGGACACATTCAATTCCATCGCGCACCTGGTGGTGGTGTTCGATCGGCTTGGACGGATCGTCCACGTCAACAACGCGTTCGCCGCGCGCGTCGGACAAACGCGCCAGGCCTTGATCGAGCGGCCGCTCACCGACGTCATCGGGCCGGACCTGGCCGCATGGCTCGCCGACCTCGCCAAAGAGCCGGCGCGGCCGGACGGCCGCGCGCCGGCGACGCGGGAGACCCTGGACCCGGTACTGAAGGGACCCTTCATGATGACGGTGACGCCACAGACCCAGCTCGAAGCCGAGCGCGAAGAGCTGCGGAAGCGCCTGACGCAGTCGGAAAAGCTGGCGGCGCTCGGCCAGTTCGTGGCCGGCATCGCGCACGAGTTGAACAACCCGCTCCAGGGTGTCCTCGGCCACCTGGAGCTGCTGCGCGTGACCGGGGCCGTCTCCAAGCCGCTGCGGCGCGAAATACAGACGATCTACCGCGAAGCGGACCGGGCCGCGAAAATCGTGCGCAACCTGCTCGTGTTTGCCGGCTCCCGGCGGGTGGCCCGACGCGCGGTCAGCCTCAACGCCGTGCTGCAGAAAGTCGTCGCCCTGCGGGCGGCCGCATGCCGTGCCGCCGGCATCGAAGTCGTGCGACACTATGATGAGAAGCTGCCGCGTGTCCAGAGCGACCCCCTGCTGCTCCATCAGGTGTTCCTCAACATGGTCATGAACGCGGAGCACGCCATCGCATCGGCCGGCGCGGGCGGCCGCATCGAAATCACGACGGCGGCGGCGCCGGCGCGGAAACTGATCGTCGCGACGGTCCGGGACACTGGAGGCGGCTTCGCGCCCGACGTGCTGTCGCACATTTTCGAGCCGTTCTACACGACGAAAGAGGTCGGCAAGGGCACCGGGCTGGGCCTGGCGATCGCGTACGGGATCGTCCAGGATCACGGTGGGCAGATCATCGCCGCCAACCACCCCGAGGGTGGCGCCGTGTTCACCGTCGAACTGCCGATGAAGTCGTAGAGAATTGGACGCTGATCGATGATTGACGAAACGTTTCTCACGACCGAAGAAGTCCTCGAGTACCTCCAGGTCAACCTTCGGACCGTGTACCGGCTGATCAAGGCCGGCAAGATTCCCGCGGTCCGGGTCGGCCGCCAGTGGCGCTTCCGCAAGCGCGACATCGACGCCTGGCTCGACAGCCAGCGCCTGCGAGGAAGCGCGCGCGCCGCGACGGCGCCCGCTCCCGCGCGGCCGGCGACCGACGGCACGCGACCGCGCGTCCTCGTGGTCGACGACGAGGCCAGCATCCGCGACCTGCTGGCGAAGACGCTGGCGCTCGCCGAGTACGACGTGGACGTCGCGCCCGACGGCCGCACCGCGCTCGAGCGCATGCGGATGTGCCCGTACGATCTGCTGATTACCGATCTGAAGATGCCGGGGATGGACGGGCTGGCCGTCATCCGCGAGGCGAAGCGCTACAAGGCGGATCTCCCGGTCATCATCATCACCGGCTACTCCACCGAATCGAGCGCGATTGACGCCGTCAACCTGGGCGTGGCCGGCTACCTCACCAAGCCATTCCGCGTGCCTCAGGTGCTCGCCGCCGCCGCCAAAGCGCTCGGCGAGTAACCCCTGCGGCGGGTTATACTTAGGGGTTGATCCAACTCTCAGGGCTCACCAAATCGTTCGGTGATCGCGTCCTCTTCGACCACGTCACGTGGCAGATCACGGACAAGGAGCGGGTCGGCCTCTGCGGCCCGAACGGCTCCGGCAAGACCACGCTGCTGCGCATGATGGCGGGGCTCGACGAGCCCGATTCGGGCGGCATCCTCAAGCCGGCCGCGTTGACGGTCGGTTACCTGCCGCAGGACGGCCTCACCCACGCGGGCCGGACGGTTTTCGAAGAGGCGTCAACCGCGTTTGAGGTCCTGCTCAGCATCAAAGCGGAAATGCACGCGCTCGAGGCGCGGCTGGGCGACCCCGCCATTCCCGCCGTCGAGCACGACGAGATGCTGGCGCGCTACAGCGATCTGCAGGACCGCTTCAGGCTGTACGACGGCTATTCGATGGAGCTCAAGACGGCGACGGTGCTCCAGGGCCTCGGCTTCACGCCCGAGCAGTTCGTCCGGCCCACCGAGACGTTCTCCGGCGGATGGCAGATGCGCATCGCGCTGGCGAAGCTGCTGCTCGGCCAGCCGAATCTGCTCCTGCTCGATGAGCCGACCAACCACCTGGACCTCGAAGCGCGCAACTGGCTCGAAACCTATCTGAACGCCTATCCGCACGCGGCGATCCTGGTCAGCCACGATCGCTTCTTTCTCGACTCCGTTGTCACGCGCATCGCCGACCTGACGCTTCGGACGCTGACCGATTACGTCGGTAATTACAGCGACTACGTCGTCGAGCACCACGCGCGGATCGAGGCGCTCAGAAAAGCCAGGCGCGAGCAGGACGAGGAGGTCGCCCGTGTCAAGATGTTCATCGACCGGTTCCGCTACCAGGCGACGAAGGCGTCCCAGGTGCAGAGCCGCATCAAGATGCTCGAGAAAGTGGTCCCCATCGAAGTGCCACCCGAGCGCAAGAAGATTCACTTTGACTTCCCGACATGCAGCAAGAGCGGCCGCACGGTGCTCGAACTCAAGAAGACGCGGAAGGCCTACGGCGACCACGTGGTCTTTCGCGGCGCCAACGTGCATATCGAGCGTGGCGACCGGATCGCGCTCGTCGGTCCCAACGGCACGGGCAAGTCGACACTGATGCGGATGCTCTCAGGCGAAGAAGCGCCCGATTCTGGGGAGCGCGTCGAAGGTCACAACGTCGTCATGCAGTATTTTGCCCAGGACGAAGCCACCCGGATGGATCCGGATCCGACCGTCTACGCGACGCTGGCGTCCGGTTCGCCGCTGCAGATGGTGCCGGCGATCCGGAACATCCTCGGCGGCTTCCTGTTCTCGGGAGACGACGTGTACAAGCGCGTGCGGGTGCTGTCGGGCGGAGAGCGCACCCGTCTCGCGGTCGCACGCATGCTGCTGCGTCCTTCGAATGTACTCCTGCTCGACGAGCCGACAAACCATCTCGACCTCGACTCGAAAGAAGTGTTGCTCGACGCGCTGGTCGACTACGGCGGCACGCTCGTGTTCGTCTCGCACGACCGGTACTTCGTCGAGCGGCTGGCCACGAAGATCGTCGAGATCGCCGGCCCGGGAAACCCAGGAACCCCAGGAAACAGCGACGTGCTCGTCTACCCCGGCACGTACAGGGAATTCCTGTGGCACAAAGAACACCCAGGCGGGCGGGAAGGGCAGGACGGACGGAAAGACCGAGAGCCGGCGCGAGCTGGAGCAAGAGGAGAAGCCGCCGCGCCGGGTCCGGGGGGGAAGGCCCCCCGGAGTAGTCATGTCGAGAAGAAGCGCGTCGATGCGGCGACTCGGAGGCGCGAGCGCGCCGCCGAGTCGCGGCACACCGAGATCGAAGCGCTCGAAAACCAGATTGCCGACTGCGAAACGGCCCTGCGTGAGATCGAGCAGACGATGGCATCGCCCGGGTTCTATGAGAGCCGCGCGGCGGCGCAACCGGTCATCGACCGTCATCAGGAGCTCATGTGGCAGATTGGTGAGCTCATGCACCGCTGGGAAAGACTGCAGGCTGCAAACGATCTGGCGGGCCGGACAGGATCGTGATCTGATCACAAAACTGTTATAGTCTTCAGACCACTGGATCCCCTAAGTCGTTGAACCACGCGGTTTTTGGGTCCTTTGTCCTCGCCAGGCTCTGGCACGTCGTTTGCCCCTCGTGGAGCTGGCAGACTGTGTGCCGCGAAATGTCCGACACCCCTCGCCGCTCTCGTGCCGCCTCGCGACCCAGTTCGCCGGGGCCCACCGCCTCGCCACGAGCCGGGCATGGCACGACGACGGCTGAAGATCCGTTCTTCCGGCACATCGTCGGCAGCCTGCGCAACGGCGTCATCGCGTTCCACCGCGATGGCACCCTCGCGCTGATGAATGACGAGGCATACCGGATCTTTGCGCTGACGCGGCGGGCCGGCGACATCGGCCGGCCGTTCACCGACGTGTTGCAGGAGCGTCCCGCGGTCATTCGCGTGCTGTCGGGCGCGTTCGAGATGAGCCACCTGCCGAATCGCGCGGAGCTGCGGCTGAAAGATCTCGACCGCGTCATCGGCTACACGCTCTCGCAGGTCAAGGACCACAGCGGCGGCGCGCTCGGGGCGGTCATGTTTTTCAAGGACCTCACGCAGGTCGAGCAAGTCGAGGAGCGCGAGCGGCTGCGGGACCGGCTGGCGTCGCTCGGCGAAATGGCGGCCGGCATCGCGCACGAGTTGAAGAACCCGCTCGCCGGCATCGAGGTCATGGCCGGCCTGCTCCGGCGCCAGGTGCCAGAGTCGGTCGATGCGCAATCGCTGCTGGCCGACATCATGAGCGAAGCGAAGCTCGCGAACTCGATCGTCGTCCAGATGCTCGAGTTCGTGCGGCCGGTGCGGCTCCAGGTCGAGCAGACCGACCTCCCCGAGGTCCTCCATCAGGCGGTGACGCTGGCCGAACTGAAAGCCCCGCGGGGGGATGTCGTGGTCGTCGTCAAGAGGGCGCCCGAGCTGCCGATGATCGCCGGCGACCGGCACCAGCTGACCCAGGTGTTCACCAATCTCGTGGCCAACGCGTTCGAGGCGCTCGGCAGCAAGGGACACCTCACGATTACGGCGGTCACGACCATACCCGAGGACGATCCGGCGTTTCCGAGCCCGCAGCCGCCGACGCCGCTGGTCGTGGTCGACGTGACCGACGACGGGCCGGGAATCCCGTCAGAGCTGACGGACAGAATCTTCGATCCGTTTTTCACCACCAAGCCACAGGGATCGGGGCTCGGACTCGCGATTGTCAGCAAGATCGTCGATGCACACGACGGACGGATCGACGTCAGCAGCAGCGCGGGCACGCGTTTCCGCGTCACGATGCCCGTATCGACCACGGGCGGGTGGTTCAAGTAACCGACGAGGATTCCTAAAGATTATGGGACGCATTCTCATCGTCGATGATCACGACGCGCTCAGGCGCGGGCTCGTCCGGGGCCTGACCGAGGCCAAACACGAGGTCGAGGAAGCCAGCAACGGCAACGCCGCCATCGAGCGGCTCCACGACAGCTACTTCGACGTGGTGCTGAGCGACCTCAAGATGGGCGGTCGCGACGGCATGGACGTCCTCCGCACCACCAGCGCGCTGCATCCGACGACGGCCGTCATCCTGATGACGGCGTTCGGATCGGTGAACACCGCCGTCGAGGCGATGAAGATTGGAGCCTTCGACTACGTCCAGAAGCCATTCGAGATCGAGGAGATGGAGGTCAAGATCGAGAAGGCGCTGGAATTGCGGCGCGTGAAGAATGACCTCGAGTACCTGCGCGGAACGCAGCAGGACATCTACGACTTCGACAAGATCGTCGGATCGAGCCCGTGGCTGCAGCACGTGCTCAACATCGTCAAGAAGGTCGCCAAGAGCAACACGACGGTGCTGATTCGCGGCGAAACGGGCACCGGCAAGGAGCTCATCGCCGGGGCGCTCCATCACAACTCGCTCCGCAATACGCGCAACTTCGTGAAGGTGAACTGCGCCGCGCTGCAGGAGAACCTCCTCGAATCGGAGCTGTTCGGCCATGAGAAGGGCGCATTCACGAGCGCCGACAAGCAGCGGATCGGGCGGTTCGAGCAGGCCGACGGCGGCACGCTGTTCCTCGACGAGATCGGGGACATGAGCGCCAGCACGCAGGTCAAGATCTTGCGTGTGCTGCAGGAGCACGAGTTCGAGCGGCTCGGCGGCACCAGAACGCTGCGGGTCGACGTGCGCCTCGTGGCCGCGACCAACCGCGACCTGTCGGGAATGGTACAGTCGGGCCAGTTCCGCGAGGACCTTTACTATCGGCTCAACGTCGTATCGATCGAGATGCCGCCGCTCCGCGATCGGAAGGACGACATCGTCCCGCTGGCCAACACGTTCATCAGGCGGTTCTCCGGCGAGCTCAAGAAGAAGATCGAAGGGCTCGATCCCGAGGCGCAGAAGCTGTTGATTCGCTATAACTGGCCGGGCAACATCCGCGAGCTTGAGAACACCATCGAGCGCGCCATGCTGCTCACCGAGGGGCGCGCCATCGGCGGGAGCGATCTGCGCCTCGGCGAGGTGTCGATGGGCGGCGGCGGCCGCGACCAGGCGCCCGTCGTCAAGATTCCGCCGACCGGCATCCCGCTCGACGACATTGAACGGCACGCGCTCGTCGAGGCCCTGAAGATGTCGAACTGGGTGCAGAAGGACGCCGCGGAGCTGCTGTCGATCAGCCCACGGGTCATGAACTACAAGATCAAGACGCTCGGCATCCAGTTCCCGCGCGGACGCCGTGCGGCGCCGCTCGCGCCGGCCGAAGCCACTGTCTAGCCGTTGGAACGCGCTCGGGGGTGCGATTTCCGATACACGTCCTGCAGCTGCGCCGCGTTGACGTGCGTGTACCGCTCGGTGGTGCTGAGGCGCGCGTGGCCGAGTAGTTCCTGGATCGCGCGAAGGTCCGCACCGCGCTGCAGGAGATGGGTCGCAAAGGAATGCCTGAGCGCATGGGCACTGATCCCGGCGCGCGCGCTCGACGCCGCCACGTACCGCCGCACGAGTCGATCGATGCTCCGTGCGGTCAGCCGTCCTCCCCGATAGTTCACGAATAACGGCTGGCGTCGTCGTTCTCGCGGGCGTACAGTCCGTCGAAGTGCGTGGTGTCCACGATCAGGCGGACCCTCGCGCACGAGTTGTTCGCGCCCGCTGAGATACTCCCGTATCGCGTTGGCGGTGCTGGTATTGAACGGGACCAGCCGCTGCTTGCCGCCTTTGCCGAGCACCCGCGCCATCCTCGCCCCCAGATTGACGTCCTCCAGATCGAGCCCAGCCACCTCACTCAAGCGCAGGCCCGACGCGTAAAACAACTCGAGAATCGTGCGGTCGCGGCGCCCGAGCGGCGTCTCTTCGGCCGCCGCGGCAATGAGGGCCGTCATCTCGTCCTCGGACAGATGGGCCGGCATACGGACTCCCCGCTTCGGCGTCGGCACCAGGGCGCCGGGGTCGTCATCGATGATCGATTCGTGGCGCAGATAGCGCAGGAAGGTGCGCACGGCCGCGAGTTTGCGCGCGGCGGTCGCCCGCGACTGGCCGCGGTGGTGAAGCTGGCCGACGAAGCGGCGAATCGAGTCGCGATTGAGCGCGGCCGGGCGAAGCTCACTCGCCTTCATCCCCGCGGCCGCGGCGGCAGTCGCGAGAAATTGCGTGAGATCGCTCTCGTACGCCCGCACGGTGTGCACCGACGCGTTGCGATTAAGCCTGAGAAACTGAAGAAAGGCTTTGAGATGACTGGTCACACGAGTTCATCCACAGCGCGAGATCGGCGAGCGCGCGCTCGGAGATCGCGAGCTTCCGCGCGAGCTTGTTGCGCGAAGCGAAGACCATCGGCTCCATGATGCCGAACGTGATGTTCGAGGGATCGTAGTGCGCAGGATTGGCGTGCGATACGTAGTACGCCAGGGCGCCGATTGCAGTCGTGCGCGGCGGCGAAGACAGCGGCTCGCCTCTGGCCATTCTGACGGCGTTCTGCCCGGCGAGTAGACCCGACGCCGCCGACTCGACGTACCCTTCGACGCCGGACATCTGCCCTGCGAAGAACACCGCGGGATACCGCCGCACCTGCCAGGTCTCTGCCAGAACATTGGGGCCGTTGACGTACGTGTTCCGGTGCACCAAGCCGAAGCGCACGAATTCGGCCGCCTCCAGCCCGGGAATCAGCCGCAGCACCCTCGCCTGCTCGCCCCATTTCAGTTGTGTCTGAAACCCGACGAGGCTGTAGTGATCGCCAGCCAGGTTGTCCTGCCGCAACTGCACGGCCGCGTACGGCGGCCGGCCCGTCCGAGGATCGGTCAGACCGACCGGCTTCATCGGTCCGAATCTAAGAGTGTCGGCGCCGCGATGGGCCATCACCTCGATCGGCAGACAGCCCTCGAAGAACTTTTCCTTGTCGAAGTCGTGAACCGTCGCCGATTCGGCACGTACCAAGGCGTCGTAGAAGCGCTCGTATTCCTCGCGCGTCAGCGGGCAGTTCAAATAATCGCCCTCGTCTTCTATGACTCCGGGGGCCCCTCCCCCCTGGACGCGCGCCGCGGGGACCCCATCGCCCCGCTCCGCTCCCGTACTGCACGCCGCGCCGAGACTTCGACCCCACCGCGACGCGCGGAAGACCTTGCCGCGATCGATACTCTCGGCGAGGACGATCGGGCTGATCGCGTCGTAGAAGTACAGGTGTTCGGCACCAACGTGCCGCGCGATGTCGGCCGACAGCGCCTCAGAGGTCAGCGGGCCGGTGGCGACGATCACTGGGTCGCGCTCGGTGGCAGGCGGAACGGCGAGGACCTCCTCGCGTACGATCGTCACGAGCGGGTGCGCCGCCAGCGTGCGTGTAATATCTTCTGAAAACCGCTCGCGGTCCACGGCGAGGGCGGCGCCGGCCGGCACGCGACTGGCCTCGGCCGCGCGCATGACGAGCGATCCGAGCCGCCGCATCTCTTCCTTCAAGAGGCCGACGGCGTTATCCAGCTTGTCGCCGCGCAGCGAGTTACTGCAGACCAGCTCCGCCAGACGGCCGGTCTTGTGCACGGCGGTTGACCGGACGGGCCGCATTTCGTGCAGCGTGACCGGTACGCCCTGGGAGGCGGCCTGCCAGGCGGCTTCGGAACCGGCCAGTCCGCCCCCGACGATCGTGATCATGAAAACAGGAACACGGCATTCAACGCAGAGCGCTGAGCTCGCAGAGCCGCCACTTGTTCTCTGCGCGCTCGGCGGTCTCTGCGTGGATCGTTGTATCTCGTGCCTCGTGGCTGCATTCTATTACGCGGCCGATTCCGGCAGCGCTTCGGAGCGCGCGTGGTCGCACGCCTCGTTGTTGCAGAGGATCTGCCGTCCGAGCTTCTTCGTGGCTTTCTCGACGAGGTACGGCGCGCCGCATTTGGGGCAGGGCTCATCGATCGGCCGATTCCACAGCACGAAGTCGCAGTCGGGATAGTTCGAGCAGCCGAAGAACGTCTTCCCGCGCTTTGACTTCCGCTCGACGACGTGGCCGCCCTTATCGCCGTCCTTCGGACACGTGACGCCGGTCGACTTGTGCTTGATGTACTTGCATTCCGGGTAGCTCGTGCAGGCGGTGAACTCGCCGAACCGGCCCTGCTTCACGACGAGATTCGATGAGCAGCGCGGGCACTTCTCGTCGAGAATCTGATCCGCCTTGGCCGCCCGCAGTCCGCCCTGCTTGGAGGCGACGAGCTTGCGCGTCGTCTTGCACTCCGGGTAGCCCGTGCACGCGAGGAACTGGCCAAAGCGTCCGCGCTTCATGACCATCGGCTTGCCGCAGTTTTCGCACGGCTCGATCTCTTCATCGCCCGTGTCCGATTCCGGCTCGCTCGTTTCGAGCTCGCGCGTGTTCGTGCACTCCGGATAGCCGCTGCAAGCGATAAAGGGGCCGAACTTGCCGACCCGTTTCAGCATCGGCGACCCGCATTTGTCGCAGGCCTCGCCGATTTCGATCCCCTTCTTGAGATCGATCATCTCCTTGCCGGCCCGCGCGAGATCCTTCTTGAACTTCTTGTAAAATCTCGTGAGCGTCTTGACGTAGTCGGTCTCACCCTCTTCGATCTTGTCGAGATCCTCTTCGAGGTTCCGCGTGTATTCGATGTCGATGAGGTCGTCGAAGCTCTTGGTCAGGAGCTCCGTGATCATCGTGCCGAGCAAGGTCGGCCTGAACCGCCCTTCGGTCTTGTTCACGTATTCGCGGTCCTGCAGCACGCTGATGATCGACGCGTAGGTGCTCGGACGGCCGATGCCGTTTTCCTCGAGTTCTTTGACGAGCGTCGCTTCCGAGAAGCGCGGCGGCGGCGGCGTGAACTTCTGTTCGGGACGTAGCGCCTTCATCGCCAGTCGATCGCCTTCTGCCAGGGGCGGAAGGACGCCGGAGGCAGCCGCCTCGTCCTCGCCTTCGCCCGCACCCAACGTTGAATCCTTCTGCTCTGGTTCCCCAGGCGTCAGGCCGAGGGTCGCCATCCAGCCGGCAAACTTCGGCACCGTGCCTTTGACCCGGAACACGTAACGTCCGGCGGCGATGTCGACCGTCGTCTCGTCGAACGTGGCCGGCTGCATCTGCGAGGCGACGAATCGGTTCCAGATCAAGCGGTAGAGCGAATACTGATCCGGGTTGAGGTACGGCCGCACGGTTTCCGGATCGTGCTGCACCGACGTGGGGCGGATCGCCTCGTGCGCATCCTGCGCGTCCGACTTCGTCTTGTAGGCGTTCGGCTTCTCCGGCAGATAATCGTCGCCGAACGTGGTCTTCACGTAATCGCGAACGCCTGTGACCGCCTCGTCGGCCACGCGAATCGAATCGGTGCGCATGTAGGTGATGAGCCCGCCGGTCAGCTCGGGGATCTCGATGCCCCCTTCGTAGAGCTGCTGCGCCAGCATCATCGTTTTCTTGACCGGGAAGCGGGCCGTCTGCTGCAGCTTGCTCGTGATGAAGGGCGGTGACGGATTTCGCCTGCGCTCCTTCGTCGCGACGGATGAGACGATCCAGCTGGCGCCTTCCAGGTCGGCGAGGATCGCCTTCGACTCGTCCTCGTTGCCGACCCTGATCGGCTCGCCGTCCTTCTTGAGCAGCTTCGCGTCGAACTCGGGCGGCTGCGGTCCGGCGAGGCGCGCGAACAGGTTCCAGTACTCCTCGGGCACGAACGCTTCGATCGCACGCTCGCGGCCGCACACCAGCTTCAGTGCGACCGACTGCACGCGCCCGGCGCTCAGGCCGCGGCGGACCTTGTCCCAGAGCAGCGGGCTGATTTTGTAGCCGACCAGACGATCGAGCACGCGCCGCGCGCGCTGGGCGGCGACCATCTTGATGTCGATGGCGCGCGGATGGTTCAGCGCCTCCTGCACCGCCTTCTTGGTGATCTCGTTGAACGTCAGGCGATGGAACTTCCGCTTCTTGCCGGCGAGCTCCTGCGTGATGTGCCAGCCGATGGCTTCGCCTTCGCGGTCGGGGTCGGTCGCGACGTAGATGTCCGACGCGCCCTTGGCGGCGTCCTTCAGTTCCTTGATCACCTTCTTGCGCGAGGCGAGCGACTCGTACGTCTCCTCGAAATCGTTGTCGACGTCGACACCCAGCTTGCTCTTGGGGAGATCGCGTATGTGTCCCATCGACGCGATGACCGTGCAGTCGCGCCCGAGGTACTTATTGATCGTCTTCGCCTTGGCCGGCGATTCGACTACAACCAGTGCTTTGCCCATCTTGTTTAATGTCGCCTTATTTCCACCCTAGCACGAACCGTCACCTTCGTACGAATCGGCCGCCGCCCGCCCTGGCCACGAGGCCCTTCAATTCCAGCTCGAATAGACGCGGCAGCAAGCGCGCCGGCGCCACCCCCGATCGTTCGGTAATCGCGTCGAGATCGGCTGGTTCGCCAGGCGTCAGGCTGGCCAGCACCGGATCGTTCGGCGGACTCGTGCGAATAGCCGTCCGGGCCGGCAGGCCGAGCTCCTCCAAGATATCGTCCGCGTCCTCCACAATCTTTGCACCATCCCGCAAAAGGCCATGCGCACCGCGGTTCCGTCCGCCGAGGACGTTCCCCGGCACCGCAAGCACCTCGCGACCCTGGTCGAGCGCCAACCGCGCGGTGATGAGGGACCCGCTCTTTTCCCCCGCCTCGATGACCACGACGGCGCGGGACAGGCCGCTGATGATGCGGTTACGCAGCGGAAAGAACAGCGGCAGCGGCGGCGTGCCCGGCACCAGCTCGCTCATGACAAGGCCGGTAGCTTCGATCTCGCGCGCCAGGGCCGCGTGCTCCGGCGGATACATGACGTCGGCACCCGACCCGAGCACCACGATGGTGGATCCGGCGTCCGACAGCGCGCCGTGATGCGCCGCTGAATCGACGCCGCGCGCGAGCCGACCAGAGCCACGGCGGGACGCTCGAGCGCAGCCGCCGCACCTCGTATCCAGAGCACGAAGGGGAGATCGGCGATCGCCGCGAGCGCCGCCGGATATGAACGGTCGCTCCAGGGAAGGGGCGTCAGGCCACCCTCGGTTGCGCGACGGATCGCCGCCCGCGCGCGCCGGTCAAGAAGCTCGGCCAACACGGTCGCCGCTGTCGCGCCGGCGCGAAGGCGTTCCGCGGCGTCACGCCAGGTCCACGGCGGCAGCAGCGACAGGCTGATGAGATCGGAAAGGTCGGGGATGGAAGTCATGGAACACCCGCCGTGAACCTGCGGGGCCCGACCTCCTAATCCCCAATTATACGCAGAAGGGCACGATCGACCGCGTTTCGCACGGGAGCGAGCCGTAATTGCCTTGCATGCCCGCAAGCCCACTCGTATAGTGAATGTAACTCCGTGATGGCCCTTCGCATGGCTGCCTGTGTGGCAATCGTTCTCCTGTCGGCTTCTCCTGCACTCGCCGACGCGCGCGGTGACGCGAAGGCGCAGGTCGCGTTCGGCATCAACGTCGCGCAGCGCGGCCTCTGGCGTGAAGCGACTTACCGATGGGAGAAAGCGATCGCGGCCGATCCCACGTACGCCGCCGCCCATAACGACCTCGCCATCGCCTACGAACACGAAGGCCAGCTCGACAAAGCGCGCAAGGCCTACGAAAAAGCGCTCGACCTCGAGCCCAACAACATTCAGATTCGTCGGAACTTTGAGCTCTTCAAGGAAATCAGTGACCGTGCGAGCCCTGGCAAAGACGCAAAGAGCCAATAGCCTCGCGTTCGTGAGCGTGGCCGCCATGCTGGCCGCGGCGGCGGTTGCGTGCGGCCCCTCGTACTTCGAGATTCCCATCGAGACGCCGATCCGGCCCAAGATGGACATCTCGCCGTTCCAGCGCGTCCTGGTGGCCGGCTTCGTCGCCGGCGGCAGCGACGACGTGGACACGAACCTCGAAACCGTCCGGCTGCTGCGCAGCCAGCTTCGGTCGAAGTCGTCGCTCAAGGTCATCGACGCCGACGTCATGCCGCTCATCGAGATCGCGCGGGATCAAAGCAAGCCTGCGGACGCGAACGCTGCCAGCGCCGCCGCCAGCGGGACCCAGCCGGGGGGACCGGGGGGCACTGTCGCGACCGGCGCAAGCTCGGGCGCGCCGGATGCGATGGCGCTGCCAAAAACGATCAAAGACGAAAAGGACCTCGAACCGTACGAGCGGCTCTTCGCGAACATCGCGTACTGGAAGACCATCGGCGAGGAATATCAGAACCCGCTCATCGTCACCGGCACGGTGCTTTTCGCCCCGAAAACATCCAACTCGATCGTGCAGCGCGACCAGGAAGTCTTCGACAGCTTCGGCCGGCGCAGCACCGTGCCGACGCGCACGTTCATGGAACGCAAAGGGTTCCTCCTTCAGCCGAAGTTCGTCTTCATCGACGGCCGGACCGGGACGACGATGTATTCGGAACGGTATCGCGAAGAGATTCTGTACAACGCGGAGCGGAACACGCCGGCGCTGTCGTCCTACTTCGAGCTGATGGACCGGCTGGTTCCGAACTTCCTCAGCGTGCTCAGCGACCAGAAGATCCGCGGCACGCGCGTCCTGCTCAACTAGCGGCCGCAACGCGGCATGGCCGGTACGCTGACCATCGACCGAGCGGCGCTAACCTTTGCAAATAGGCCACTTCGGTTGTACACTGTCCCCTTTGCACAGGTGCCGATTATGTACGCAATCATCCAGGCGACCGGACGCCAGGTCCAGGTCACGCCAGGCGGCTTCGCGACAATTGACGGAACCGCGGGCGAGCCGGGCGCGACGCTGACGCTCGAGCGGGTGCTGCTCGTCGAGAAAGACGGCGGCGAAGTACTCGCGGGCGCCCCGTTCGTCGCCAACGCCCGCGTCATGGCCGTCGTCGAAGGCGAAACGCGCGGGCCGAAGATCCGGGTCTTCAAGAAAAAGCGCCGGAAGGGCATGCGGCGGACCAACGGTCACCGTGCGTTCTACACGCGCGTCCGCATCACGGACATACTTCTCTAGGGACCAGGATCGCAGTTATGGCTCATAAAAAAGGACAAGGCAGCTCACGCAACGGCCGCGATTCGAACTCGCAGCGCCTCGGCGTGAAAGCGCACGACGGCAACCTCGTCACCGGCGGGACGATCATCGTCCGCCAGCGCGGACGACGGTTCCGCGCGGGACTGAACGCGGGGCTCGGCAAGGATGACACGATCTTCGCCAAGGTCGCCGGCCGCGTTCGCTTCGAAGACCACGGCGCGCGCGGGCGCGTCATCAGCATTCAGCCGTTCGAATCATGAATTGGGGAATCGGGTCATCAAGTCATCGGGTAATTGATCATGCAATTGATCGGTCAATCACCAACCAATTGCTCGATAACCAGACGACCTGATTACCAGCATTCCCCCGTTCGTTGATGTTCGTTAATGTTCGTTGACGAAGTCGGCATTCATGTCGCGGCTGGCAGTGGCGGACGCGGATGTCTGGCGTTCCGCCGCGAGAAGTTCGTGCCGCGCGGCGGTCCGAGCGGCGGCGACGGTGGCCACGGCGGCTCGGTCGTAGTTGTCGCAAGCCCACACACCAACACGCTCATCAATTACCGCTTCCACCCCGAGCTCACGGCCGAGCGCGGCGCCCACGGCCAGGGATCGAATTGCACGGGCCGGAGCGGCGAGGACCTCGAACTCGCCGTACCGATTGGCACGCTGGTCTACGAGAAGACCGGTAACCCTGCAGAATCGTACAAACTGTTGGCGGATCTCGCCACCGAAGGTCAGCGCGTACTCGTGGCGCGCGGAGGCCGCGGCGGCATGGGCAACGCGCGCTTCGCGACGTCGACCAATCGGGCGCCGCGAAAAGTGCAGCCGGGCGAACCGAGCGAGGAGAAAGATCTGCGGCTCGAGCTGAAGCTGCTGGCCGACGTCGGCCTCGTCGGCTTCCCGAACGCCGGCAAGTCGACATTGATTGCCCGCATATCGGCAGCCCGTCCCAAGATTGCCGACTACCCGTTCACGACCCTCGCACCGAATCTCGGCGTCGTTGGCCTGAGCGGCGACCGCAGCTTCGTCGTGGCCGACGTGCCCGGATTGATTGAAGGCGCACACAGGGGTCTCGGGCTCGGCCACCAGTTCCTCCGCCACCTCGAACGCACGAAGGTGCTCGTGCATCTCGTCGACATCCCAGGCGCCACCGGACGTGACCCGGTAGAGGATCTCGACACGCTCTGTCGCGAGCTGCAGCTCTTCGACGCCACGCTGGCGGCCAAGCCGCAGATTGTCGCCGCGAACAAGATCGACGCGGCGCACCCAATCGAAGACGCACCGAGACTCGCCGCGCTCGAACGGCGCGCGAACGAGCTTGGCATGCCTTTCTTTGCCGTCTCCGGCGTGACCGGCGCCGGTGTCCCGGATCTGCTGGAAGCGATGTGGCAGCGCCTGGCCTCGTCGCGCCAAACGGCCGCATGACCACGCGGCGGATCGGCATCCTCGGCGGCACGTTCGATCCGATTCACTGCGGACACATTGATCTGGCGGGCGCTGCCGAATCCGCGCTGGGGCTGACCGAAATTGTCCTCGTCGCCGCCAATATTCCGCCGCACCGGCCTCAGCCGGTGGCGTCGAGCTATCACCGGTTCGCGATGGTCGCCCTGGCGATCGGCGCACACGAACGATGGCGCGCATCCGACTTCGAGCTCGGCATCGGCCTGCCATCGTTCACAATCGAGACGCTTCAGCACTTTCACGATCGCGGTTTCGCGTCGACCGAGCTGTTCTTCCTCATCGGCGCGGATGCGTTCGCGGACATTGAAAGCTGGAAGGACTTCCCGGTCATTCTCGATCGCGCGCACTTCGCCGTCGAGTCGAGGCCGGGCTTTCCGGTGACCGAGATGCCCGCCAGGCTGCCGGCGCTCGCGCGCCGGATGACCGGACCTTCGGAAGCGGCCACGCGGACGATGCCGTCGATTTTTCTGATCGACGCGCCCACCGCCAATGTGTCAGCGACTGCGATCCGTCAACGGTCAGCCAGGGGCGAATCAATCGCGGGCCTCGTGCCACTGGCGGTCGGTCAACATATTGAGCGGCATGCACTTTACTCGATGACATCGATCACAGAAGACCCCGGCACCCCTGCGCATCGGGCGCCCACGGCAGGCAGGTTGCATGGCCAAGACTGACAAGCGCCGAAAGCAGGTTCGTCTCCCCGGGCAGGTCATGCACGCGCTTCGCGCCGCCGAAGACAAGAAGGCGACAGACCTCGTCGTGCTCGACCTTCGCAAGGCCGCCGGGTTCACGGACTTTTTCGTGCTGTCCTCGGGCAGCAACCCGCGGCAGGTCCGCGCCATCGCCGACTGCGTCATGGCGGCGCTCGCCGACGAAGGCGTGAAGCCGGCCCACGTCGAGGGCTACGACCGGTCCGACTGGGTGCTGCTCGATTACTTCGATTTCATCGTGCACGTCTTCGCGCCAGAGACGCGCCTGTTCTACGGCCTCGAGCGCCTATGGGGGAACGCCGAACGAATCGAGGTCCCCACGGGCTGATGGAGTAATGCACCGATGCACGCATGCACCAGGGACCGTTCGTGCATTCTGGCATTCTGGCATTTCGCACCGTCGCGGACTCCGTTCTCTCCATCCTCTTCGCCCCCTCCTGCGCCGCATGCGGGCAGCTTCTCGAACAGCCGACGTCCGGACTAGTCTGTGGCTCCTGCTGGCGATCGATTCTTCCGCTCACCCCACCCCTCTGCGACCGCTGCGGCGATCCGCTGCCGACGTGGAGAGCGATCAGCATGCCTCTGGCGCGATGCCCCCGCTGCCGGCGCGGGAACCGCCAGGTGGATCGCGCGCGCGCCGTCGGCGCGTACGACGGCACCTTGCGCGCGATCGTGCACGCACTGAAGTACGAAGGACGGCGATCGCTGGCGCGGCCGCTGGCCGAACTGATGCGCATCCGCGGCGCCGACATGCTGGCCGGCGCCGCCTGGGCGGCCCCGGTGCCGCTCCACCCCGCGCGCCGGCGCGAGCGCGGGTTCAATCAGGCGGCCGACCTCGCGCGGCATCTTGGCGTGCCGGTACGACGCGCCCTCCGCCGCCACCGTGCCACCCGCACGCAGACCGGACTTCCGGCGCCGCGCCGCCACCGCAACGTCCGCGGCGCCTTCGCACTCGCACGAGGGTGGGCGGGGCCGGAGGGCCTGGAGGGAACGACCGTCGTTCTGATAGACGACGTCAGCACGACGGGTGCGACGCTCGATGCGTGCGCGCGGCTGCTCAAGGAGGCCGGCGTGCGGGAAGTACGTGCGCTTACGGCGGCGCGAGTCGTTCAGTCACCGCACTGAACACGTCGGCGGCGATGACGTCCCTGGCGCGCTCGCCGTCGAGCACGATCCATCTCGCCGCGGCGGCCTGCGCGAGGTAGCTCTGACGCACGCGGGTCTGGAGCGACACATCTCGCTCGTACCGATCGCGGTCGACCGTCTTCCGTGCCAGAGCCGTCTCCGGGGCGATGTCCAGGACGATGGTCAGCAACGGCGGAGGCAGGAAGCCCTGAATCGTGGCCAGCCACGCGCCGCTCAGCCCCTGCGCCTCGCCGTACGCGATGCTCGACGCGACGTACCGGTCGCACACCAGAATCAGCCCGCCATCCAGCCAGCGCTGCAGGTCGGCCTTTCGTTCGTATCGATTGGCGATGTAGAGCAGCTGCATCACGTCGGGGCCGTATTCGCGCTCGCCCTGCAGCGCGCGGGCGAGTTCCTCGCCGATGGACGTGGCGTAATCAGGAAACGAGACAAGGCGCGCCTTATAGCCTGCCTGTTTCAGGCGATCGCGCAGGAGCTCGGCCTGCGTCTGCTTGCCGCTCTGATCGAGGCCTTCAAAGGCGATTAGGTGACCAGACACGGATTACTTTCGAAATGCAAGAATGCAAGCATGCAAGAACGCAAGAACGTCCAGGCCTCGGGCCGCCTTCGTGTCGTGGTGCATTCGTGCATTGTTGCATTCGTGCATTGCTATGTCTCCAGCGCCGTCATGTCGTCGATGGTCTGGCGCCTGCGGATGACGCGCCACCGGCCATCGTCGACGAGCACCTCAGCGGGCAGGGGATGGCGATTGTAGTTCGAGGCCATCGCGGATCCGTACGCCCCGGCGTCGCGGATCGCCACGAGGTCACCGACTTCGAGCGGCGTCAGCATGCGGTCGCGAGCGACCACGTCCGCACTTTCGCAGATCGGGCCGACCAGCTCGTACTGTGTCTCGCCCCCCGATCGCACGGACACCGGCTCGACGCCGTGGTAGGCGTTGTAGAGCGCCGGCCGCAGCAGCTCGGTCATTCCGGCATCGAGCACCGCAAACTGGCTGTCGGCGTTGCGGGGCTTGAGATCGATCACGCGGGCGACGAGCGCGCCAGATGGCCCCACGATGGCGCGGCCGAGCTCGACGACGATCGGCAGGCCGGTCGGGGCCACCGCGGCGACGAGCGCCGTTGCGTACTGCTCGACGGTCGGCACGGGGCGCCCATCGTAGGAGATGCCGAGACCACCGCCGAGATCGACGTACTCGAGCGGAATCCCGCGCGCGCCACGTTCCCTCACGAGATCGGCGACCAGGGCGGCCGAACGCGCAAGCGGTTCGAGCGTCGTTATCTGCGATCCGATGTGCACGTGAATGGCGACCAGCCTGAGCGATCGCCGGCTCTCGATCGTCCTGAGCAGCCCGCGCACATCGTCGAGCGGTATCCCGAACTTGTTGATCTTGAGGCCGGTCGAAATGTGCGGGTGGCTCTTCGCATCGATGTCGGGGTTGACGCGCAGCGCCACGCGCGCGACGAGTCCCAGCCGCGCCGCGATCGCTTCGACGCGGGCCAGTTCCCCAACCGACTCGACGTTGATCGCCTTGAGCCCGAGCGGCACGGCGCACTCGAGCTCGGCGGACGATTTGCCGACGCCGGTGAAGACAATATCAGTGGCGGAAAAGCCCGCTTTGCGGGCCAGCTCGATCTCCCAGATCGAGTTGGCGTCGGCGGCGCTCCCGAGCTCGCAGAGCGTGCGCGCGAGACCGAGCGTGGAGTTGGCCTTGAGCGCGTAATGCAGCCGGTGCGGATGACTGCCGAAGGCGTGGTCGACCGCGCGGTAGCGCTCACGCACGACGGCGGCGCTGTATACGTAGACCGGGGTCCCTTCCGCTTCAGCGATCGCCCTCAGCGGAAGGCCGTCGCACACAAGTTCTTGAGCAGCGCGGGAGAAACCGATCACGAGGACGTGTAGCGTATACTAACCGACCCACAAATGTCCTTGAACTATCTCGCGACCCGCTTCGAGTGCAGCTGGCCCTGGAACACGCTGGTCATGCTGTGCGACGGGCGGATCGTATGCGGCTGCGCCGATCCGTACGCCCACCGCGTGCTTGGCGACGTGCGCACCGCCTCGGTTCACGACGTCTGGAGCGGCCCGACCATCACGCGGCTTCGGGACGATCTGAACGCCGGCGGATCGAAGTTCTGCGGCGACTGCTCGCTGAAGACGTCGCTCACAAAGGGCCAGCGCCCGCCGGTGAGATCGGTCACCGGCGCGCTGCCGTCGCAGATGTACATCGAGTGCACGGCGGCCTGCAACATCTCGTGCGCCCAGGCGGCCTGCGCCCCGGAAACCGGTATCACGCGGACGCGCCAGGCCGGCATGCTCGACTTCGATCTGTTCCGGCGCGTCATCGACCGCGCGATGGCCGACGAAACACGCCGCTCGGGCCGCGACGCGCCGTTCCTCAATTGGCGCTACATCCTGTTCGTATGGAACGACAGCGATGAGGAGATGGACATCGCGCGGCGGCTGGCTGCCGAGATCGGCGTCGATCGGCTGTGCTGGGAGATCACCGATCATCCCGAGGATAGCTACTCGAGACGGTTCCTCCAGGGGTCGCCGGCGTACCAGTCCATTTCACGTGAAATCTGGGATCAAACAGGGTTGGGCAACGCGATCCCCGGCGCCACGCCACGGGCGCGCATCGACATCCGCACGCTCGTGCCGCGCGTGCCGCTGATAGGTCGCGCCGGCCGGACGATGCGCGTGCATACGCGGGTGCGCAACCTGTCGAACCGCGCCTTTTCGGCGCATACGGCGTCGGGCCGGCGGCTCATCCGCCTCGGCGCGCAGTTGTGCGACGCAGGCGGCGCGCTCATCGATCGCGACTTCGCCCGCGCGTGGCTGCCGGACAACCTCGCCCCAGGTAGCCGCACGAACGTCGCCATCGACATTCCGGTCCCGTCGCAGCCCGGGCGCTACGCCTTGAAATTCGATCTGGTCTGCGAAGGCATCGACTGGTTCGAACGCTGCGGATCCGAGACCACGATCAAACCGCTGCTGGTACGATAGTCGATCGCGCCACGTTGTCGCGCAGGAAGTCTTCCACCTTCTGCATCACGCGCGGCCATCGATACTCCTGGTCGACGTAGGCCAGACCCTGCTGCCCGAGCCGTCGCGCCACATCAGGGTGAGTCAGCAGGTACGTGAGCGACGCGCCGAACTCGCTGGCGTAGCGATACGACAATCCCCCGTTGGCCCGCACCACCTGACCCTGCAGGACGGCGCACCGCCCGTTGACCAGCACCGGCAGCCCTTGATTCCACGCCTCGAGCAGCACCATGCTGAGGCTCTCGAAGGGCGACGGCACGACGAGCAGCCGTGCCTTCGCCAGCAGCGTCTCCCGCATCGCATCGTCAACGACGCCGAGACATCGGATCGACGGATGCGAGGGAATCGGCATATTGGGAAAGCCAGCCATCACGAGCTGGACGTTCGTGACGCGTTCTCCAGGCTTGACGTGCTCCGCAGGCGGCCCGCCCGAATCGAGATACGTGTCGAAATATTCCAGCAGCGTTTCGCATCCCTTGTTCGGTTCGATGCGCCCGAGATACAGAATGAACGGATCGGAAACGCCAACCGCGGAAAGATCGGCGTCCTTGACGTGAGGAGGCGCCGGATCGACGCCGCACCCGATCACGGCTGACGGAGCCAGCGGGCGCGACGATCGTGCGCGAACGAGATCGGCTTCCTCCGGCGTGAGAAACAGATATCCAATCGGCAGCGAGAACAGCCGGTCGACGATATCGACCCAGATGAGCGGATCCTCTTCGGCCGTGGGCACCAGAATCGCGCGATCGGCAACGAGCGGAAGGCCAAAAAATGTCTGATAGTACCGATACGTCCAGAACAGAATGCGGTCGTATTCGTGGCCATGCCGCCGCAGATACTCGATGAGTTCCGGCACTTCGGGGCCGTTGTCGACGAACCATCGTTCCTGTTCTTCAGGTGACGATCGCGTCGTGAAGACGACCTGGCTGATGTCGGCGAGCTGGCCGAGATGACGCTGACGGGCGACCGGAAACCGGAGCACGTTCACCAGGCCGACGCGCGAGGCGCCCGGGGGATAGACGTTCCGCCACGTGACGTAGTCCTGCGCACAGCTGGTCAGCACTGTGACGTCGTGATGCGACGCGAGGTGCTCGGCGATGACCCGGCAGTGGCGCTCGGAGCCGCCGGTGACTTCGGCGCCGAAGCGCTGAACGACGCACGCCAGCTTCATTGATGTCCGGGACTTAGGGAGCTGGCGTCAGGCGCTCACTCGGTCGCACGACGTCGCGGCGGAGGCGCGCGTTCTCGATGGCGAGCTCTTCGATGCAGGCGATGAGCATGCGGTTAACCCGCTCCTGCCGCGCGAAATTGGCGACGCTGTATTCATACAGCCACCGCGTGAGCGGCAGGAGCATGTGGCGCTTGACGAACAGCACCAACGGTCCCAGAACGTGCCGATGGCTCGTGAACCGCAGGTGCGTCTGGAGCCGCCAGTCGGACTCGGGGCCGAGAAACTCGGGAAGGAGCGCCTGCTCGTCGGGACGATCGGCGGCTCTGCGCAGCAGGCGGTCGACCGAGCGGAAGAGTTCCGGGTCCTGATATTCCGGGGCGCCACCGCGTGCGAGCAGACGACGCCGCAGCTCGTCGCGCACGCGATCCTCGATCTCGCACATGAGCGGCTCGACACGAATGATGTCGTCAGCCAAAGCGCTATTATTGTAACCGGGTTAGTACGTCGTGTCCGGCTTCCCTGGCCTGAGCGAAGTCGAAGGCAGCCGGACTCTTGTAGTTCGCGGCTAGTTCGCGAGCCGGGGCGCGTGCTGCCTGTCGCCGAGACCCGCGGGCACCGTGGCCGCATCCGGCGTCTCGACGAACCGCCACGCGTGCGTTTCTTCGAGGATCTTCGCCGCGAACTCCGTGTGCAGCGCGTGCCCGGCACGATGAGCGAAGAGATGGCCGATGACCGGATAGCCCACGAGCGCGAGATCGCCGACCGCATCGAGGATTTTGTGACGGACGAATTCGTCCTCGAAGCGGAGCGCGTTGTTGAGCACGCCGGTCTCGCCGAGCACGATTGCGTTGTCGAGCGAGCCGCCGAGCGCCAGGCCGTTCTGCCGCAGCATCTCCACGTCCTTGAGGAACGTGAACGTGCGGGCCGGCGCCAGCTCCTCGATGAATGATTCTTCGGTAATCCGCAGCGTCCGCGACTGATGGCGCAGCAGCGGATGATCATAGCTGATGCTGTAGGTGACCTTGAAGTGCTCCGACGGATAGAGCGCGATGCGCTTGTCCCCGCGCGAAATCATGACCGGTCGGACGATCTTCAAGTACTTCCGATGCGCCTGCAGCTTCCTCACGCCCGCTTCCTGAATCAGATAGACGAAGGGTGCGGCGCTGCCGTCCATGATCGGCACTTCCGGCGAGTTGAGCTCGATGATGACGTTGTCGACGCCAAGGCTAACAAGCGCGGCGAGTAGATGCTCCACCGTCTCGACCGACACCTCGTTGCGCGCGAGGCCCGTCGCGAGCTGAATGCCTGCACGGTTGTGCACCGTCGCCGGCACCTCGAGATTGCCGAGATCGGTCCGGCGGAAACGGATGCCGAAGTCCGCCGGCGCGGGCTTGAGCGTGAGATTGACCTTATTCCCGGAGTGAAGCCCAATTCCAACGCAGGAAATGTGGCGACGAAGTGTGCGCTGCGCGTCCATCAGCCTCTCACGCGTAAGGGGAAGTGTTTTCCTGATAAAGCAAAGACGATGCCAGGAATGTTGTCCGCGCGGTTGAATCGCTAACTCGTTGATTAATTGACAACTTAGTCTGAATAGACGCGTCCACTTGTCCCAAAAAAGCTCAGCCTTGTGGTACCGGCGCCACAGGCCAATCTGTTAAAGTTGTGGCGATTCTACCACAACGGTCTACGACGCGGCCGACTGAACTGCAGAAACCTGGGCCGGAAACAACAAGGGCGCAAGGCACAGACCAGTGGCGGATCGGTCGGTTCGCGCGACCTCCTCTGCAGTGCCGGCCGCGACGATGCGGCCGCCGCTCGCGCCGCCTTCCGGCCCAAGGTCAATCACGTAATCGGCCGACTTGATCACGTCCAGATTGTGCTCGATCACGACGATCGTGTTGCCCTGATCGACGAGCTTCGTGAGGACGTCGAGCAGTTTTCGTGTGTCCTCAAAATGCAGCCCCGTCGTCGGCTCGTCGAGGATGTAGAGCGTGCGGCCAGTGCCACGCTTTGAGAGCTCCTTCGACAGCTTCACGCGCTGCGCCTCACCGCCCGACAAGGTTGTCGCCGACTGGCCGAGCCCGATGTAGCCCAGGCCGACGTCCTGCAGCGTTCGCAGCTTGTTGGCAATCGGCGGAATGTTCTCGAGCAGCGGGAGCGCCTGGTCGACGGTCAGTTCGAGCACGTCGGCGATCGACTTTCCGCGGTACTTGATTTCGAGCGTCTCGCGGTTGTAGCGGCGGCCTTTGCACTGCTCGCACGTGACGTACACGTCTGGCAGGAAGTGCATTTCGATCGCCATCACGCCGTCGCCCTGGCACACCTCGCAGCGGCCGCCCTTCACGTTGAACGAAAACCGGCCAGGCCTGAAGCCGCGAGCCTTGGCATCGGGCATCATCGCGAAGAGATCGCGGATGAACGTGAATAGTCCCGTATAGGTGGCCGGATTGCTGCGCGGCGTGCGCCCGATGGGCGACTGGTCAATCTCAATCACTTTGTCGATCAAGTCGATACCGTCGATCCGATCGTGGGCGCCGGGCTCGTCGCCCGCCCGATAGAGCGTCTTGGCGAGCGACTTGTACAGGATGTCGTTGACCAGCGTCGACTTCCCGGAGCCGCTGACGCCGGTCACCGCCGTCAGCACGCCCAGCGGAATCGTGACATCGAGGTTCTTCAGGTTGTTCGCGCGCGCGCCGCGGATGACCATCTCACCCTTCAGCGCCGGACGCCGCGCGCTGGGCACCGGGATCGCGCGTGCCCCCGTCAGATACGCGCCAGTCAGCGAAAAGGGGACGGGAGTCTTTTCCAGGCCGCTAATCGCATTCGCCGCAGAGGCGAGACCTGTCCCCTTTTCGATCAGCTCTTCGGGCGTCCCCTGAAAGATCACGTGCCCGCCGAGATCGCCCGCGCCGGGGCCGAGATCGATGACGTAGTCCGCGGTCCGGATCGTCTCCTCGTCGTGCTCGACGACGATCACGGTATTGCCAAGGTCCCGCAGACGCGACAGCGTTGTCAGCAGCTTGCGGTTGTCGCGTTGATGGAGGCCAATGGACGGTTCGTCAAGCACGTACAGCACGCCGGTGAGGTTCGCGCCGATTTGCCTCGCCAGTCTGATGCGCTGCCCTTCGCCCCCCGACAACGTGGCGGCGCTGCGGCCGAGCGCCAAGTACCCCACGCCCACGCCGGCAAGGAACTGCAGGCGCTCCTGGATTTCCTTGAGGATCCGCTCGGCGATGATCGCCTCGCGGTCCGTGAGCTGGAGTCCTTCGAACACTTCGAGCGCTTCCGAAACCGGCAAATTCACGTAGTCGGAAATCGTCCGGCCCTTGACCTTGACCGACAGGCTCTGCGTTTTCAGACGCTGACCGCGGCACGTCGGGCAGGGACGCAGCGAACGGTACGGCTCGAATTCCGCCTGCTCGGCCCAGGTGCCGTCCTGGTACCGTCGACGTAGGTTTGGCAACAAACCCTCGAACTTCAACGCGCGTGGAACCGTACCCTCGCGCTGGCCGCTCTTCGCTGCCCCAAACAACAGAATCTCGCGCGCCTTGCGCGGCAGGGTGGCAAACGGCACATCGAGGTCGAGACCGAAATCGCGAGACAGCGCCTGCAGCGCCTCGCGCACGAGCTTGCGATCGCCGCGCGCCCAGGGCGCGATGGCGCCGCCCGCCAGTGATCTCGACTCGTCTGGCACGATTCGGTGCGGATCGAAATCGACCGTGGCCCCGAGTCCCTGACAATCGGGACACGCGCCATGCGGCGAGTTGAAGGAAAACGCCCGCGGCGTCATCTCCGGCATGCTCAGGCCGCAGTCAACGCAGGCCAGCCGGCGCGAAAACAACCGATCGCCGCCGCCATACGTATTGATGACCACGATGTCGCCGGCGAGGTTCAGCGCGGTATCGACCGACTCGGTGAGCCTCCGCTCGATGCCGCCCCGCACAATCAGCCGGTCGACGACCACTTCGATCGTGTGGTTGCGCCGGCGATCCAGCTTGATGTTCTCTTCGAGCGCGCGAAACTGTCCATCGATGCGCGCCTTTGTAAACCCACGGCCGCGCAGCCCGGCCAGCTCTTTCTTGAACTCCCCTTTCCGGCCGCGGACGATCGGCGCGAGGACGTTGATGCGCTCGTCCTGCGGGAAGAGCATCACCATATCGACGATGCGCTCGAGCGACTGGCTGGTGATTTCCTTGCCGCAGTCCGGGCAGTGCGGTACGCCGATGTTGGCGAACAGCAGCCGGAGGTAGTCGTAGATTTCGCTGACCGTGCCGACCGTCGAGCGCGGGTTCGATCCGGTCGTCTTCTGCTCGATCGAGATGGCCGGGGACAGTCCGTCGATCAGATCGACGTCCGGCTTTTCCATCTGCTCGAGGAACTGGCGGGCGTAGGCGGACAGCGATTCGACGTACCGGCGCTGCCCCTCCGCGTAGATGGTGTCGAAGGCGAGCGACGACTTACCCGAGCCGGACAGGCCGGTGATGACCACCAGTTTGTGGCGCGGGATGTCGACGTCGATATTCTTGAGGTTGTGGACGCGGGCGCCGCGCACCGCAATCCAGTCGTGAGCCATGTGCCTCTGTCAAGTTGTCAAGTTGTCAGCCTGTTGGCCTTCTGCCGGGAGGTTGAAGTATTCATCCTACCACGTTCGCGACGGGCTATGACCTGACGCATGGCGCTGCAGTACGCGGACATCCCGCGGCTGGGCAACCTGTTCGTCGGAATCGTCGCGTTTGGATCGGTCGTGGCGCACACGGCCGTGCTGCTGGTCTTCCAGCTTGGTCAGCCGAGAATCTTCTTCTCGATGGCCCGCGACGGATTGCTTCCGCCGAGCGTCGCGAGGGTGCATCCGCGGTTTCGAACGCCGCACGTGACGACGATTCTAACGGGCGCAGCGGTGGGCGTCTGCGCGATGTTCACGAGCATCGACGAAATGGTGGACCTGACGAACATCGGCACGCTGTTCGCCTTCATCCTCGTGTGCATCGGGATCTTGGTCCTGCGCAAGCGCGATCCTGGACGGCGGCGCGCATTCAGGACGCCGTTCGTCCCGCTCGTGCCGGTGCTTGGCATCCTCTCGTGCGGATACCTGATGCTGGGCCTGCCGTGGATCACCTGGCTGCGCTTCGGGCTGTGGCTCCTCGTCGGCCTGGTGATCTATTTCGCGTACGGGATGAAACGAAGCGGATTACGGCAATAGGCGATACGCCGTATCGTTGGAGCAGACGACAACGACGCCATTCGAATCGAACGCCACACCCACGAGATCGGGGCCCGCGAGCACGAGCTCTGGCTCGCCGATTTCACCCTCGGGCGGCAGTCGGTAGAGTCCACTGGCGCCCGCGAGCGCCTCTACGACAAACAGATCGCCACGCCGATCGAAGGCGATCCCCTGCGGCCGTCCGAAGCCGGTGTGCCGCATGGTGACCGCGCCATCCCGCCCGACTTTGAACACCGAATCGTATGGCGACAGCGTCGGCGCGGTGACGTAGAGCGCCTCGTCTGGGCCGAACGCGAGGTGGAACGCCGCCACACTCGACGGCACCGACGCGAGCCGCGCCGCCCGCCCCGTGCGATCGACGCGGAAGATCGTCCCCGAGCGATCGCCGACAAACAGCATGCCGTCCTGATCGAAGGCGAGGCCGCATGTCACTCCGAGACCGGTCGCGAACGGCTCGACCACGCCGTCGGCCTTCACCCGATACACATTCCCTTCGAACCGGCTCGACACGTAGAGATCGCCGTCCGGGCCGATCGCCATCGACGTGGGACTGGTCAATGCCGTGCAGAACGTTTCGCGTGTGCCGTTCGGGCGCACGCGGAAGATCGACACCGGCACGTGTTGGCCGCGTGTGCCGCTGTACGTGACATACAGATTGCCGTCGCGATCGAACACCGGGTTATCCACCTGATGCAGTCCGGTGGCAAAGGGCGGCGCAATATCGACGACCGGGACAAACGAAGCCTCACCTGCCACGCCGTCGATCCGGACGGGTGTCCGGCCGCCCTCGAGCCTCGGCGGGACGAGGGCGGCGATGCGCATCGGCGACGCATAGACGACGCGCGCGGGCGCTTCGCCGAGATACACTTTGGGTAACTGCGGCTGGTCGACCGGGAATTCTGAACCTTCGATGGCGATGCGGCCGTTCTCAATCGCCCACAAGGGACGAACGGCAGCCACGCGGGCGGGCATTAGCTAACTATCATGTATCGTCCAGCTCGACGTTCCAGTAGAGGTAGTCCCGCCAGCTCTCCGGCGCGTTGCGAAGACCGACCGTAATCCGCACGGCCGGCGCCGATGTGGGCCGCCTCGGGTGACGCCGTAGATGCATCCCCGCTTCGGCCGGCGTACGGCCGCCCTTCCTGCGATTGCACGTCACGCAACTGCTGACGATGTTCTCCCAGTCCTTCCGGCCGCCCTGGGCGACCGGTATGACATGGTCGAAGGTCAATTCGCTTGTGGGAAACTCGTCGCCGCAGTACTGGCACTGATGGTCGTCGCGTGCGTAGATGTTCGCCCGCGAAAATGGCACGTAATCGAAGCGCCGCTTGATCTTGATGTAGCGAAGCAGGCGGATGACCGAGGGCAGCTTGAGGCTGAATGACACAGCCCTGATCTCCCTGTCGTACACGGAGATGACCTCGACCTTCCCCTGGCACCACAGCGTGATCGCTTTTTGCCAGTGGACGATCTTGAGCGGTTCGTACGACGCGTTGAGCAGAAGTGTCTGTTCCATGTACGACTTGAGAGGCGACTCCGATGGAATTGTGCCCTGACGATCGTCGAACTGTCAAGATGACGATGCCGTAACTGCTCTGAAGGCTGGAGTTAACGGACCCTCGCACCGATAACGTTGGAACGCATGCGTCGATGTGTGTTTCTTCGTGCCGTGATGGCCCTGGCCGTGTCCACTTTGGCGGGCGCCTGCGCCTCGGGCGGCGGCCCTGGAGTCGCGGTTCCGCGGCCATTTCCCGTCCCCGGCAACCAAAGTCGCGCCCGGATCCCGCCTCCGGCCCGGCCGCAACCCGCCCTTGGAGACACCGCGGATGGCTACGCCCTCGTCGGAACGGCGTTGTCGCTTCGCGGGGCGCCCTACCGGAACGGCGGCACCGATCCTAGGGGGTTCGACTGCAGCGGGCTGACGCAGTACGTCTTCGCGCAGCATGGCGTGTCGCTGCCGCGCGAAGTCCGTGATCAGTTTCAACGGGGGACACCGGTGAAGACGGGCAAGGTGGCAGCGGGCGACTTGCTCTTCTTTACGACCGTCGCGAGATCTACTCGAGGGACGCCAGGACCCACGCACGTGGCGATCGCCATCGGCGGCGACGAGTTCATTCACGCCCCGAGCTCGATTGGCGTCGTCCGCATCGAGCGCCTCAGCGCCCGCTACTGGACGGCGCGTTATCTCGGCGCACGCCGAATCGATTAGGCCGCTCTGAATTCACCCTTGCGGACGAGGCGCCGCGAGACGGTGTGCGAAAACTGCCGCATGTGCAGGTCGTTTTCGGTGTAGTGGGTCGGATGCTGCGACGCCGGCAGTGGCTCGATCCGGACGTGCGGGGCGTCCGATTCCGATGGCAACTGCCGCGCGAGCCGCTCGATGTAGCGCTGCGGGAACGACGGGAACGTCCGAAAGCTCGTGCCAACGACACCGCCGTGGCGGCCCTCCAGCGCGGCCAAATCGTGCCGGAGGAAATCGTAGACTTCCGGATCCGGCCTCGAATCGAGATACGTCTGGACCATGCCGGACACCTGCTCGAAGAACCGGGTGCTGTGGCAGTTGGCTGAGTAGGTGCCGTCCCCGCGTTCGATCCGCCGGATGCCTGTGTAATCCGGATCGACGTGATAGAGCTCGTGCACGACCGTATCCAGCTTGGCCATCCAGGGCTCGACGTCGCGATAGAAGCGTGCCTTGCGCGAGCGCTCGAGCGACTGATCGCAGAATCGCGGCAGCGCAAACGACATTAGATACCGCATCCGCCGCGTGCCGAGCGTCACGACCGGCGACTTGGTGACGAACCATTCCGAACGGCGCGTGATGAGGCCGCTCGCGCGGTCGCGCCAGACGTAATACCCCGGCTCGCCGGGCGGAAGGCCCAGGGAATGGCAGGTGGCGAACGCGCCGACAGCCGGCGAGCGCCCGAATCGCGCGAAGACCAGCACGTCCGCGACATCAATGAACGACAGCGTCGGCACGCGCGCGACGACGTCCTGCATCAAGACCGTGAGAGATTCCGTGTAATTGATCATGCGCAGCGACTGAACGCTGATGCTGTCGCCGACGGTGGTGCGCGACTGATTGACCTCGGAAATAGTATCGGCCGATCGAAACGCTGTCAAGCTATGGTGACACCGGCTCAGCGACAGGTTCGTCCGGCGGCGGACGCACGACATCCACGGGCGGCGGCGTAACGGAGCCCATGCGCCGCATGATGATCGCCTGACGCCGGACGTGTGGGTGGCGAATTGGTAAGAACTCGAGGGTAGTCCGCTGTGCTCGTCACCCGGAACCGGAGTCATCCGCAAGAACGGCATCCGTCAGATGCACGATTGAAGCAGTGCCTTCGGTTTCGCAGGGCGGTCGCGCAATGGGCGTCGAGCGTTGGCGAGTTCCCTCCAACCAGGTCGTTTCGCGGTTGAGGCGTCAGGCTGCAATCGGCGTCTGATAGAGCCCGCGAGCGTGCTCTTCCCACCGGTAGTGGTTGAGCCGTGCGACCTCCCTCGGTGTCAGGACTGGCGTCCGGCCGTCCAGCGCCGCATGCGCCCGATGCGCGTCGTAGAAGTCCTGGAAGTCGGTCAGTTTCCCCTCCAGGTCCCGCGCAGACCAGAACAGCATCCGATCCAGGCATTCTCGCCGGAGGGTGCCGATCAAGCGTTCGACAAACGGATACGACAGCGGCACGTACGGGACGCTCTTGACCTCGGTCATGTGTAGCACGCGCAAGTTGGCGTGCCACTGGTAGAACCGGTACAGGGGATCGTTGTCGGAGCTGAGGTATTTCGGCGTCCCATGCGCGCGAATGGCATGGTTGAACATGCAGCACAGGGCCTGGCCATCCACAACGCCGGCGCGGATGCCGAAGCCGACGATCCGTCGGGTGTGCTGGTCCATGACCACCAGCACCCAATGGCTGCGCAGCGTTGCCGACTCGCATCGGAACAGGTCGATGCTCCACAGGCTGTCTTTCGCATGCCCCAAGAACGTCAGCCATGACGGGCCGCTCGAGTTCGATGCCGGTCGATAGTGCGTGGCGAGCACACGCCGCACGACGTCCTTGTCGATCTGGATCTCGAAGGCCAGTCCGATCTGCCGCGCAATCCGCGGACACCCCCATCTCGGGTTTCGCCTCTTTATTTCGACAATGGCGGCCACCAACTCTCGGGACGGACCCTTGGGACCGGGCCTGCCGCGGCGCGTCGGTGAAAACAGTAAGCGGTACTTGCGTGTCCGCAAGTACCGATGGAAGTTCAGGATCGTTGACGGTTTGAGCACGATGGCCGAGCGGACCACGCGGGTCGGGCGCATGAAGAGCGAGCATACGCCCGCGAGGAGTCGCTCCGACGCTCGGAGGTTCGGCGCGCGTTGCCGGGAGCGATTCAGAATCAGGAGCTGGTGCTTGACGAGGAGCGACTCGGCGATCACCGAGCGAGCGCCGCCGGGACCCATCAGCCGAGCCGTCGTGGTGATCAGGTGAACCAACAGGATGAGCAGGTCGCGCATCGAGACATCCTACCGACCTCGCCCAAGATCACAAGACGTGATATCTCCCCGGATCGTGGGGCCGATTAGCAATTCGCCACCCACAACCCCCAGCAGGAATCGGTAAATACTTCGCCGTTTTCGGGGACTTTCACGTAAGATCCGCATCCAGTGGTGCTATCCTCCTGCACTCGTCCCGGCCGGTTCGCCAGGCGCCGCTTTTGGGAAATCGCAAATGTAGGGGTAGGCGGTTCATGCGCATTCATCTAGTGAATCCGAGTGATATTTCATTCGGCGTGGGGGTGATCACGCCGC
Source organism: Vicinamibacterales bacterium (assembly GCA_965229885.1). Lineage (GTDB taxonomy): Bacteria > Acidobacteriota > Vicinamibacteria > Vicinamibacterales > CAVVIG01 > DATLLJ01. The sequence continues at coordinate 880,527 of CBDDJX010000003.1, read as the reverse complement.
GCTGGCTGTACGTCCTGGCGGCGGCGACGCCCGCCGAATACGGCGCGCCGACAGTGATCGACGAAACGCTCGAACAGTTCGATCTGTCGACGGTCTCGGCAGAAGACGTCGTGGGCATCGGGATTCACACAGCCAATGCCTATCGAGGTTATGAGCTCGGCCGCGCCGCGCGGGAAAAGGGCGCATATGTCGTCTTCGGCGGCATCCATCCGACGCTGTACCCCGACGAGGCCCGTGAGCACGGCGGTGCCCACGCCGTGGTGCGGGGCGATGGCGATCACGTGTGGAGTACGGTGATCGCTGACTGCGTGGCCCAGCAGCCTCGTGACCTCTATGAAGGCGGGCACATCGAAGGTCGATCGTTTTACGGCGGCCGATGGGATCTATTGCCGAAGGACGCATACATGTTTGCCTCGGTGCAAACCGTGCGCGGCTGCCCAAAACACTGCTCGTTCTGCTCCGTCTGGCGCACGGATGGTCAGGAGGCGCGTATGCGGGGCGCCGAGGACGTCGTCGATGAGATCCGCGACCTGCGCAGTCGCGGGTTCAAGTTCATCATACTGGCGGATGACAACTTCTATCCGGTGGCGATGAACGATCTCGCCATGGCCCGCCGGCGGGCGGATCCGACGGCGCTCAATGAGCTCGAGGGCATTCGCCGCGAGCGGTTCGAGCTGATGGAACGGCTGGCCGACCTGCCAGACGATATGAACTTCTACACACAGATCACGATGGAAGCGGCGGAGGATACCGATTTTCTCGACGCGATGCGCGAGGCGCATATCAAGGGTGCTCTGGTGGGCGTGGAATCAGTGACGCCCGAAGGGTTGAAGGCCATCTATAAAGATTTTAATCTGGCCGGCGACGCGCTCATCGAGCGGCTCCAGGTGTTCCGTAAGCACGGCGTGCACGTGCTCGGCTCGTTCATCTTCGGTTTGCCGACCGATACGGCCGCGACGTTCGACGCGACGGTCGCGCTCGCCGAGGCCGCCGATGTCTCCTTCGCGCAGTTCGTCCTGCTCCAGCCGTTCCCCGGTACGGTCGACTTTGAAAAGTGGGAACGCACCCAGGTCGACACGCCAAAGGTCGACAACGTGCCGCTGACACGCCACTGGCTGCTGCCGTCGTCGCGCCGCCCCAAGATTTACATGCCGCATCCGAGCCTGAAGCCGGAGCAGATCAGGAAACATACGCAGCAGGCCTGGGACCGCTTCTACAGCCTTCCCGCAACCTGGAAGAGGGCGAAGTGCATCCGTTCGTTCAAGGGGCGTCTCGCGTTTGTGCTGATCTCGAAGCTGTACCGGCAGATGTACGCGAACACGGGCCTCGCCACCGACAGCGCGAGGCACGCGAGCGCCAACCTGATGGCACGGTGGCTCGCGAAACCCTGTCGCCGCCTGTTCGTCTCGCCCGTAGTGTCCGAAAACTCCGCCGACGGCTCTGCTCGCGAACCTAGCCCGACCAGCTGACTCCCGATGAGCAGCCTCCCGGCGCGGTCCGCAGATTCGACTGGACTTCGGGCGTGAGGAGAGCGTCCATGGTCGTGCGGGGCCGGGAGCCCTGCAGCCTGGAGGGATCATGTCCGAGTTGGTGGAGCGACAAATGCGACGGTTCAAGTCTGCCGCCCACGCGCAACGGTTCCTGTTGGTACACGGCCTCGTGCGGAATCTCTTCCGTGTGGGCCGCCACCTACTGCGGGCGGGTTCACCACCGCCTGTTGAGAACTCGGGCCTTCCTGGTATGGAACGACGTGACAGGCGCGTGTTGACCAGGGAGGGGAGTCCGACGTCAAAGGGATCGTCACGCACGATCCTCGTCAACTTGACAGTGCCCTCGCGTCTCTTGTGCCCGCGTGGCGCGCCGCGCGGACTAACCCTGTAGCGGCACTGCATCATCAATAAATGGAGGATGCGGTACGGCTGACTCAGCCACAACCTGGGGAACCGGATGGGCGTTGGTGCATGAATCGAAGCTGACCCGCGGCCGTCACTGTCGAGAGGCCACTCACCGACCAAATACTGTACGAATCCGGCCGACCAAGTTCGGTCATCTGATTCAGGACGTTGCACGCGATGACCGCCTCGGTCGCTCGCCCGCCTGGGGAGCGAGCGCGAAGACTCCCGCCGATGATCGATTTGTACCGAAAGAAGGCGTTCTCGACGCGGGCCTGCCGATGATAGCCAACCTCCTTCTTCCACCGCCGGCGGCCGATCTTCTTCATCTTCTTGATCGTGCGATCCCGAGCACTCGATCGCGGTCTCCGTCGAGACACCCGTGCCGTCTTGTTCGATGGGACCACCGCGATCGCGCCTCGTGCAGCGGCCATCTCGTAGAACGCGATCGTGTCGTAGGCCGCATCGCCCGTGACGCTGGCGAGACCCCCGTCGACGGCGCCGATCAGTTCGAGGGCCGTCGTCGCGTCATCGACCGTCGCTTCCGTCAACGCGTGGGCGACGATCACCCCCGATCGGTCGACGCCCAGATGGAGCTTCTTCCAGCCGCGCGTACCGCGTACGCCGTGTTTCGCCCTAGCCCATTCGCCTTCGCCCACGATCGACAGTCCCGTGCTGTCGACGATCAAATGCACGCCTTTGCCGGTCGGGACTCGCTCACGCCTGAGGTCGAGGTACTGGCCACGCCGTGCGAGCGTTGTGTGATCGGGCGCGGCGAGCGCAAGATCCATCATCCCGAAGAGCGACTGCAGAACCCCCTCGGTCTGGCGGAGTGGCAGGTGGAACAGAAGACGGAGCGTCAGTGCGATTGCGATGGCGACGTCGGAGTACTTCTGCTGCCCTCCGCGACTGCCGACGCCCGCCGGCTCCCAGGTGGCGATCGCTTCCGGTGACACCCACAGGGTGATGTCGCCGCGTCCGACGAGGGCACGATCGTAGGAGGCCCAGTTCGCGACGTGGTACTTGGTCTTGTACGTGGGATGGACTCTCGAATGCATCCCTTCAGTGTGGCCGCGGTGCACAGGAGATCAAGCGGATCCCAGTCTCTGGACGTCTCAGCCCGCAGGATTCATGCACCAACGCCGGTCGATCCCGTGGTCGTGCAGGATCCGCTTCACCGTGTTCCGGGCGATCTAGTGGCCGAGGTTCGACAACGCGCCGCGGATGCGCGTGTAGCCCCACGTCGGATTCTCGACCGCCATCCGCACCACGAGGTCGGACACCTCCCGTGGCGTTATCGGATGGCCTCACCGTCGGCGGGCGCAGCCGTCGTATTCCTGAGCGATCAGTCTCCGATGCCAGCGGAGAATCGTGTCCGGTGTGACGATCCCGGCCACTTGACGCAACGCTCGCCGTCCGAGTGTTTTGCCCCGCACCGCGAGTCGACGGCGCTGGGTGTCGGTCAGGCGAAGCGGTCGCGGGCCCAGGTGCTCCCGCAGGACCCGGTTTTCCTCTCGGAGATAGTCGATCAGGTCTTCTTGGTGGAGGTTCACCCAGCCAGCGACGGTGAGCACGAGGAATTGCAGAGCGTCGGGCATTCCCTGAGACTACTCGGGGAACAGCGGCCAGCACCGACCGTACCTCGGCGATTCCCCAACCTCGGCCGCTTTGTTGCACCATACGGGGTCCCCCACGACCGAGGAAATTGCCGCAGCCCACAAGCGGCCGCGCCGCACCGTTGGCGTCATGGAATACCATTCCAACGTACTATCGAGTCCTCATCTCACGGCATGCCCATGACGCCGAACGCCCGCTGCCTCGCACTGCTTTGCCTGCTGATGACTGCGTATGGACCGCGGTCTGTGATGACGCAGGCCGGGCCCGATGCGCCCGCGCATCCACTGTCGGGACGCATCTGGGACACCCGTGCCCAGGACTGGGTATCAACGAGCGAGCTGGAGCGTCGACTAGCGCCCGCGCGCTATGTGCTGCTCGGCGAAGTCCACGACAACGCCGGACATCACCGGCTGCGCCGTGACCTGCTGGCCGCCTTGGTCCGCGATGGTCGTCGTCCGGCCATTGCCATGGAGCAGTTCGACCGCGAATACCAGTCCGCGCTGCAGCGCGTGCAGAGCGAGCCCGCACCGACGCTGGAGTTGCTGAAGGCCGCGGGACGTGTCGATGCGCAAGGCTGGAACTGGTCCTACTACGAACCGATCATTCGCCTGGCGCTGGATTACCGCCTGCCGATCTTCGCCGCCAATCTGTCGCGCGCCGACGCCTTCCGCGTATCGACCGAGGGCGCCGACGCAGTGCTTGGGGCGGCTGCGGTCAGCGCGCTGCAACTGGACCAGCCCTTGCCCGATGCCGCCCAACTGAAACTAGAACAGGTGATCGACGACGGGCATTGCGGCAAAGCGCCGCGGAACATCCTGCCCGGCATCGTTGCCGCGCAGCGCGCCCGCGACGCCATCATGGCGCAGGCCCTGCAGGCGCATTCCCCGGCTGTACTCATCGCCGGCAACGGCCATGTTCGCCGCGATTTTGGCGTGCCGCACTACCTGGCGCACTATCCGCAGGGTGACGATGTGCGGGTGGTAGGTTTCGTCGAAGTCGACGCCGCCCAGCCGGCGCCGACCGACTACGTCACCGCTGACGCGCCGGAATACGACTACATCGTGTTCACGCCACCGACCCCACGGCCGGATCCCTGCAGGGACGTCAGTTTCACGCCGCGGTGACGGCACTGACGCCCCTATATGTCAAGACAGCCGATCAGGCGGCCACGTCTGCGGCTTGGCGCGCTCGGTAGTCTGCCATCACGCGCTGAAAGATCTCGCGGGCCAGAAAGCGTTTGAGACAGCGGATGATCTCTCGTTTGGACCGCCCCTGCGCGGTGCGTCGTGCGACGTAGTTGAGGGTGGGCTGGTGGTTGTCCCTATCAGAAACTTGATCCGCGTAAGAAGAGCGTCCGTCCACGGGCGATCAGCGTCGCCAACGCGGGGCGTTGGTGCGCGGTTCGTGCCCCCTCGGGGGAACCGTAGATGCCTGGCCATCTTGACGCGCGAAGGCACATGATCTCGATATGAATCGAGAGTGCACCCGAAGTACAAGACGAAATACGGCGTCGGCTCGACGACGGTAAGGGCATCTAGCTATTGGCTCTTCCATCTAGCCGCCGCTGCCTTCTTTGCAATTGCCTTGCGCTTCGCCGGGCTGAGCGCCTTCGCCCTAGCCGCGCTGCCTTTGGCCCCTCCGAGCTTCCCGAGGGCGACGGCGGCAGGATTCTTCCTCGCATGCGGATCGTCCAATGGCGAGTCGTCGAGCTTCTCTCCGATGGCCTGTTCAAACTGGGCAGCGCTGAGGTGACGCCTGGAAACATGACCTAACCAGATCTGACCTGACCCCACTGGGCGAATCACATTACGCGACGGCTCGATCCGATCTCGATGTGACCTGCCTGGCGATTTTCGGACCAGCTGACGCTTGAGAGAATGGCGCCCTCGGAAAGTGAGGGAGCCATGAAGAAGACCCGATTCACCGAAGAACAGATGGTCACGATCCTCCGGGAGGCCGACACGAAACCGGTCCCGGACGTGGCGAAGAAGCACGGTGTCAGCGGCCAGACGATCTACAGCTGGCGGAAGCACTTTGGCAGCTTGGAACCGGCCGACGTGAAGCGCTTGCGCCAGCTCGAGCAGGAGAACGGCCGCCTGAAGAAGATGGTGGCGGACCGGGACCTGGAGATCGACGTCCTCAAGGAGATCACGCGAAAAAAATGGTAGGCGCACGCGTGCGCCGGCAGCAGGTCGCGTATACCCGATCACGCGGTCTGTCCGACCGCCGCGCGTGCGCCGTACTCTCGGTGGCGCGGTCGACCTTGGGCTATCAGTCGCGGCTGACGGTGCGGGATGCCCCCGCTCTGACCGCGATGCGCCGCTTGGCGGCCCAGTATCCCCGCTATGGGTATCGCCGGATCCGGATCTTCCTGAGACGAGAGGGGCACGTGATGAGCCCCGATCGCACGCATCGGCTCTGGCGCCAGGCGGGGTTGCAGGTCCCGCGGCGGCGCCCCCGGCGCCGGGTGGCCACGGGACGGCCCCGGCCGCTGCCGCCGACCGCCCGGAACCACGTGTGGGCGTACGACTTCGTGTTCGACACCTGTGCGAATCGGCAGACGCTCAAATGCCTGACGATCGTCGACGAGTGGACCCGCGAATGTCTGGCGATTGACGTGGCCGGCGGCATCCGCTCTGGGCGCGTGATCGAGGTGCTCGCCCAGCTGGTCAGCGTGCACGGCGCCCCGCGGCACCTGCGGTCGGACAACGGACCGGAGTTCGTGGCCACCGCCATCTTGCGCTGGCTCGGTGACGCGGGCATTGACACGGCGCTGATCGACCCGGGGAAGCCGTGGCAGAATGCCACCGACGAATCGTTCAACGGGAAGTTCCGCGACGAGTTCCTGAGCCTCCAGTGGTTTCGGAACCGCATGGACGCGAAGGTCGGGATCGAGCAGTGGCGACAGCACTACAACGAGGTGCGGCCGCACTCAAGCCTTGGCTATCTGACGCCAGCCGAGTTCAAGGCGCAGCTCAGGGCTGGCTCGGATGACGGAGGGCGCTCGTCGGCAATGCCGGCTCGCGCTGACCAGAAAGAACACGGAGACGCACGACGAACTTCAACTGGCGCTGTTCTCCAGTAATCACTGGTCCGAAGAAAGCCGGCAGGTCAGATGTGGACCCCACTTACAGTTTCGGGAGCCTGAAGAACGGGCGATAGATAAATCGTGCCCACGCGGAAGGCCCTAGGTGTATAAGCAGAGGGCCTGGGCTACTTAAGGTTAGGCTCAATGCATAACAGCCCATGAGGTTCCGAGATGAGTTGGAAGGGGTCAGCAATGCTTCGCGAGTCGCAATACCGGGAGCGGGTGACGTTCTCGGGATTCACGATCGATTTTCTCGAGCTGCCGTTCACCCAGGTGCGCGTGGCTCAAGTCCAGCCGGAGGAGCGGACGATACGCTTCGAGGCGCTGGCCGGATACCGACCCGCGACGGAGCTCAACGACTTCCGCGGGCCGACGGGCAACGCGCCGGAGATGTACGGCATCGTGTTCCGCGACGGCACGGTCGTGCCGTAACACATGGTGTCGTCACCAGAAGGAGAGCGCCCTATGACGCGCGTGATCGCACTCCTCGTCCTCGGCTCTATGATCCTATTGGTCAGCGTGACCGGCTCAAGCGACGGCGCGCCGAAGCGTTCTGACTACCCAGCTCTCATCGCTTGGCTCGATGTGTTAGACGTCGCCCTGGCGCAAAGTCAAACGAGCGGGAAACCCGTGCTGGCGATCTTGCAAGACACGCCTCATTGCGCCAACTGCCAGTCATTCCAACGCGACATCGCCACCCATCCCTTGCTGACCGAAGCCGTCGCCGATGAGTTTATCGCGCTCAAGCTCGACCGCCGGCAGTATCAAGGTCCAGCCACCGACTCGCAACGCCTTCTGTTCCTCAACGCGGCGGGACAGCCACTGATCCCGAGCTCGGTCCAAGCTGAATCAGCAAATGATATCGCGTCGCGCATGATCCAAGCCCTCAAGGCATCGCAACGCCCCGTTCCCAACTATCTCCACGCCGCGTCCATGGAGCTCGATACCGCCCGACACAAGCAAGCCGCGTTTGCCATGTTTTGCTACTGGGTCGGCGAGTATGAGTTAGGTAAAATCGACGGCGTGGTCGCCACCGAGGCCGGCTGGATCGAGGGCAGGGAGGTGACCCTGGTACGGTATCACCAGGACCAATTGACGCTACTGGACCTGGTCCGCAAGGCGGCCGAGGTCGAATGCGCCCGTAAAGTCTTTGCCCCCACCGAGTCGGAACAACGCGAGATTTCGGCTTCCACCCGGCTGACGGTGGGAACCCTGGATGAGCGCTATCGCATCGCCAAGCCGTCGGATCAGAAAAAACAAATTCAACACTGGAACCTCGCTGGCGTATCCGACTTGACATCGATGCAACTGACCAAAATCAACGCCCTCGCGCCCGATGATCCCAAACGCGCCTTAGAGTGGTTAAGCCCGCGTCAGCGCCGTGGACTCACCTCGCCGTTGGCGGATTACGCCAGCACCCATTGATTCCGGGGTGGCGTGGATTTCGACAGGGACAGGAGACAACACATGCCCAAAGTAATAGTCACCGCGCAGGTCGAAGATTCCGCGAAGTGGGAAAAGGGCTTTCGGACCCATGGCGACCTGTGCCTGCCAAAGAGTCTGTACCCATTGCTGCAGTTGAGGTTGCGGCCCCCCTTGGATACGCTTCTCAGCCATGATGTCCGTGCTGCTCTCGCTCCTCCTGACCCTCCGAGGATCGGCGCGTTCGCGCGCGGCCCTTCAGTTTGAGGTGCTGGCCTTGCGGCACCAACTGCAGGTGCTGCAACGAACGCGGGTATTGTCAGGTTGAGGCTCCGATTGGCAGAGTAGGCAGGCAATGAGGCAGCCTCCCAGCTACCGCGGCTATCGATTTCCACCCGAGATCATCGGCCACGCCGTCTGGCTCTACCACCGCTTTTATCTCAGCTTCCGCGATACGGAAGATCTCCTCGCCCAGCGGGGCATCATCGTCTCCTACGAAACGATTCGGCAGTGGTGTCGCACGTTCGGGCCAGCGTATGCGCGAATCCTCCGGCGCCGGCAAGGACGATTGGGCGACACCTGGTACCTGGACGAACTGTTCGTCAATATTCAGGGGCGCCAGCAGTATCTCTGATGAGCCGTCGATCACGACGGCGACGTGATCGACATCCTCGTGCAACCCCGGCGCGATCGCGCCGCCGCCGAGCGCTTCTTCCGGAAGTTGTTGAAAGGCGAAGGCCGGGCGCCGCGCCGGCTGATCACCGACAAGCTGCGCAGCTACACCGCGGCCCACCGTCGGGTGATGCCGTCGGTGGTGCACAGCACGCGGCAGTACGAGAACAATCGCGCCGAACTCTCCCATCAACCCACGCGCCAACGCGAACGGCAGATGCGCCGCTTCAAATCGGCCGGACAGGCGCAACGCTTCGAGGCCGTGCACGGCCTCGTGCGGAATCTCTTTCGTGTGGGACGTCATGTACTCCGGGCTGCGCACCATCGCCTGTTGAGAACCCGGGCCTTTCTCACCTGGAACGACGCGACCTACGCCTGCTGAACCTGGTGAGCACGCGACTTCGACGGAGCGGCAGGCTCGGTCCTCAACAAGTTGACAGTGCCCCAGTCGCGGCTGGTGGACCAGCGCGTCTACCGGTCAGCCCTCAGCTGCAACGGATCACGATTTTCCTCAGTTTGTCCGTTTCCGCAGCTGCCAATACAGAACGTGCGCGGATCGGGCCCCCGCCCTGCGGCGAAATCCTTCTCCACAGCACGAGTATTAACGAGTTGGCCCGCCAAGCCGTAATTGCCCTCGTGACACCGTGGCTCGATATAGTGTCGATTCAGCTGGTCGTCTTGTTTGGTCCATTCCTGCTTGGCCGTCCACGATCTCGTCCACGTCGTCGGATCATCGACGATGACCGAATACTCGAGCGTCTCTGCGTCGACGCGGGTAAAGCGTTCAATCAGGTGCAAGTTCACGCTGGATCCACGGTATTCCTTCTTGGGATCGAAATTCGTCACGTCGACCACCAGCGTATTGCCCTCCCACCGACCCCGCGAGTCCCCCCACCACTGCCGGACAGTACTGGGCAGATGCGGACGGTTCGTGATGGGAATGACGCGTACCCATCCCTGCCCCTGGCCCGTATCATAGTAAATCGACACCACTCCACGTGACTGCACAATCCGAGGATAAAAAGGCAGGACACCACCACCAAAATCTGGCAGGCCGTAGCGCAAACACCGCTCACTCAAGCTGCGGTCTTCTGGACCGTCGGCGCGATTGCGGGCCGGCCCATAATACGGACCCGGCTCCGCATACCTCGGTGACGGCGGCGCGTAGGTTCCACCCCTGCACTCAGGCATTTTGTTCTTGCAAACCTCTGTCGCTTGGAGGAGCGCCAGCTCAAACGCTCGTCGTTCGTCCGCTCGCTTCTGCGCCTGCGGAGTCACCGGCGGAATTCTCCCGTTCGGCGGATCCACAACGAGCGAGGTGCGTCGGCCAGTATGCTTCGTTGTCGTGAATACGGTGTTGTAGGCACCCGCGACGTCCTGCACGGTCCCCTTCTGTGCGACACGGCTACCGAGCCTGGCCGAGCCCGCTCGTTCCTGATCCAACGCGGCTCTTTCTGCGTCCGCCAAGAATTCTTTGTCAGCAAACCGGGCAGGTCGTTGGAAGGGCACCTCAAACTCGTTGGTCCAGATGCCCTGGAGATCTGGCTCACCCCATGGCGTCTTGATGGCAGTTTCCGTCGCCGCCGCCGTTGGGGTCTGGCCCGACACGGGGACCGATACCATGTTCAGCAGCACGGCCACTGCGACAACGACCGCCGACACGCGGATCACTTCGACACATCGCCTGTTCATCTTGAACCTCCTGACACCACACCAGACACGTCGCAGAAGCTACGCTTCGTTACGGCGCAAGTCAATGATCGGTGCTTGCGCCATTCGCTGTTGGTCGTGGACGTTAAGACACTACGGTGCAACAGGTTACCGCCAAGAATATCGCCTATGACGTCTACTGTGACATGACCGCCATTTCTTGCAAGGGGATACGTTCACATCACCAACAGCGAATGACGCAAGCACCGCCCAATCCTGGGGAAGTGCTGGGTTTTTAGCCAGCGCTGACACGCGGCGTGTTATCGGAGCGGATCCGGATTCTCTTCGAATCCCCATCCACACATGCCAATGCATATGGTCCGCGGATCGGGCCCGCGCCCTTCGGCGAACGCCTTCTCCATGGCGCGGGTATTAACCAGCTGGCCGGCCATGCCGTAATTGCCCTCGTGGCACCGGGGTTCTATGTAGTGACGATTGAAGAAGTCATCTTGCTTCGTCCATTCCTGCGTGGCGGTCCATGGCTTCGTCCACGTCGTCGGATCGTCAACTGTGACCGAGTACTCGAGCGTCATGGGGTCGATGCGGGTAAAGCGTTCAACCAGGTGCAAGTTCACGCTGGACCCACGGTATTCCCACTTGGGATCGAAATTAGTCACATCGACGACCAGCGTATTGCCCTCCCACCGACCCCGCGAGTCCCCCCACCACTGGCGGACACTACTGGGCAGATGCGAACGGTTCGTGATGGGAATGACGCGTACCCATCCCTGCCCCTGGCCCACGTCATAGTAGAGCGACACCGTTTCACGTGACTGCACGATCCGAGGATAGAAAGGCAGGACACCACCACCGAAATCTGGCAGGCCGTAGCGCAAACACCGCTCACCCATGCCGCGGTCTTCCGGCCCGTCGGCGCGATTGCGGAAGCGGATGGAGCCATAATATGGACTCTGCTCATCGAATTTCGGTGACGGCGGCCCGTAGGTGCCGCCCTCGCAATAACTCATCTTGTTCTTGCAAACCTCCGTGGCTTGGAGAAGGGCGACTTCAAAGGCTTGTCGCTCGGCCGCCCGCTTTTGCGCTTCCGGAGTCAGCGGCGGAATTCTCCCATCCGGCGGATCCACAACGAGCGAGGTGCGTCGCCCGCTCAGTTTCCTGGTCGTGAACACCGTATTGTAGGCACCAGCGACGTCCTGGACGGTCCCCCGCTTGACGTAACGGCGGTCACCAAGACTGGAAGAGTCCGCCCGCTCTTTATCCAGCGCGGCAACTTCCTCGTCGGTGAAGGACTCTTTGTTGGCAAACCGTGCAGGGCGTTCGAGAGGAGTCTGAACGTTGTTGGTCCAGATGCCCTGGAGATCCGGCTCTCCCCAAGGCGTCATGATGGGGGCTCCAGTCGGCGCCTTCGTCTGGCTCTGACCCGAAATAGCCGATGGCAGCATTATGTGTACAACAATAAGTGCGGCGGTGAGTGCGATCGCTGCGCCAAACATCCTCGTCGAACGTGGCCTCATCTGACACCTCCAAGACTACTTGTCAATCTATCACTCGCCGCAGAATCATTGCAAGAGTGCGTGACTGATTGCTCGAACGGGAAGGGTGCACGCGGCCACGGAGCACACCATCACGTACTTCTTTCCGCCACCGCGACAACATGAAGGGATGAATCTCGAGAGCATCAGTCACGGCCTGTACCTCGATACCCTTCAACTGACTGAGTTTCACAGCCTTGAGCTTGAACTCCAGACTGTACCGCTGCACCTTCCGAGGACCCGCTCGGGGCATCTGACACCTCCTGTTGTTAGACGGAAGTGTCTACTTTATCGAGGGAGGTTCCCTGCCAGCTTCATTGCCTTGTTAGACGGCGTCTCGGTGCGGTCCGGGGAGAAGGGTAACAGAAGAGTCCGGGGACATGGGTAACACATTCAGCCACACTCGAGCCGAGGTGCTCGATGCCATGGCAGGAGACGTTACTCATGGACCAACGCGTGCAGTTCATCGCCGACTACCAGCGCGATGTGTTCGACGTCGCGGAGCTGGCGCGACGCTACGGCATCAGTCGGAAGACCGCCTATAAATGGATCGAGCGCTATGAGGTTGGGGGACCGGCCGGGCTGGTCGATCGGTCACGGCGGCCGGCGCATTGTCCGCACCGGACGCCCCCGCCGATCATCGCGGCCCTGCTGGACGTGCGCCGCCACCATCCGACCTGGGGCGCCAAGAAACTCCTGAAGATCGTGGCCACGCGGCACCCGACGTGGACACTCCCGGCCCGGAGTACGGTCTGTGATCTGCTGGATCGCGCCGGTCTCATCACGGGGTCGCGGCGGCGGCCGGTGCCCGCACACCCGGGTCGGCCGCTGATCCCGATGACGGCCCCCAACGGGACCTGGACCGCGGACTTCAAAGGGCAGTTCAAAACCCGCGACGGGGTGTATTGCTATCCGTTGACGATCGTCGATGGCTTCAGTCGGTACTTGCTGACCTGTCACGGCCTGCTCTCGACCGCGATCGTTACGGCTCGCCCGCTCTTCCTCCGCCTCTTCCAAGAGTACGGCTTGCCGGGGATCATCCGGACCGACAATGGCGTGCCCTTCGCCACTACCGCGCTCGGGCGCCTGTCCACGTTGTCCGTCTGGTGGATTCGGCTCGGGATCCTCCCGGAACTGATCGCCCCCGCGTCCCCGCAGCAGAACGGGCGCCATGAGCGGATGCATCGGACGCTGAAAGCCGAGGCCACGCGTCCCCCGAGCGCCAATCTGCGCGCCCAACAGATCCGGTTCAATCGGTTTCGTCACGAGTACAACGACGAACGCCCGCACGAAGCATTGGACCAAGAAACGCCTGGCTCCGTCTACCAGCCGTCACCGCGGACGCTGCCGCGCACGCTCGCGCCCGTGGAATACCCCGGCCACTTCGAAGTCCGCCTCGTCAGTCGCAACAGCGGCATCCGGTGGAAGAAGCGCTGGGTCTGCGTGACGCACACGCTGGCGGGCGAGTACGTCGGACTGGAAGAAGTCGACGATGGGCTCTGGGACGTATACTTCGGGCCAGTGAAGCTCGGACGGATGAACGAACGCATTCTCCGCATTGAAGATCACAAAGGCCGCACCGTCAGGAGAGGACCGGCCGGGACGACTACGGAGCCCGCCAAGAACGCGCGCTCCTCCGCTCTCACACGGCGTGGTAACACCCACCAAGTGTTACCCATGTCCCCGGACTGATCTGTCACTCATGTCCCCGGCCGCTCACAGGCCACCTTAACCTGCTCATAGTAGTGCGCGTCGAATGCCGCAGGCGGCACGTAGCCGATGGGCTCGAGCAACCGGCGGTTGTTGAACCAATCCACCCACGCCAGCGTCGCGAATTCCACCTGCGCCAGATGCGGCCACGGACCTTGCCGTCGAATCACCTCCGTCTTGAGGAGCTCAATCACCGACTCGGCGAGGGCATTGTCATAGGAGTCGCCTCGGCTGCCGACCGACGGCGCGATGCCGGCGTCGGCGAGCCGGTCGGTGTACCGCATCGACAGATACTGCGTACCCCGGTCGCTGTGATGCACCAGGCCGCTGACGCGATCCGCGCCACGTTCGCACACCGCTTATTCGAGCGCATCGAGCACGAAGTCCGTCCGCAGCGACGCCGACACGCGCCCGCCGACGATGCGCCGCGAGAAGACAGCGATCACGAACGCGACATACACGAAGCCTTTCCACGTGGCGACGTAGGGGAAGTCGGAGACCCAGAGGCTGGTTGGGCCGCGGCGCGGTGAACTGGCGGTCGACCAAAGCCGGGGGACGCACGCCGGCGGTCGCAGCGGCGGGCGTCGTGACCCATGCGCGGCCGCGGACCGCGCCGGCCAAGCCCATCGCCCCCATCAGCCGCTCGACCATACAGCGCGCGACGTCGACGTCTTCGCGGCCGAGCTGCTGCCAGACCTTCCGCGGTCCGTATGCCTGCCATTGTCATTCGCGTCCCAGACCCGCTGGATGGCGATCCGCAAGTCGTCGTCGCGCTTGGCGCGCGCCGGCCGCGGCGGCGGGTTCACCTGCCGGGCGTGGTGCAGAAAATACGTCGAGGGGGCGATCGGCAACACCGCGCAGATCGACTCAACCCCCTACGTGGCCCGGTGGTCATCCACAAACTGGACCATTACTTCACTCGGCGGTCGCGCGCCGCCTGGGCAAAATATGCGGAGGCCTTCCGCAAGATCTCATTCGCGCGTCTTCAATTCGCGATTGTCGCGTTCCCGTTCCTTCAGGCGCTGGCGCTCGTCGGTCGTCAGGCCGCCCCGCTGGCCCGTATCGCGTTCGGCCTGGCGCACTCAATTCCGCAGCGTCTCGCCGGTGCAGCCGAACTTGCTCGCGATCGCCGTGATCGCGGCCCACTGCGACGGATGCTCGGGACCATGCGCGCGGACCATCCGAATGGCCCGCTCTCGTAACCTCAGCTGAATACTTCCTCGGTCGTGCCATGGGCTCCATCCTCTCAAGCAATGAGCCCTCCGACGAACCCGGTACGATTCAGTATTGAACCGGTGATCGCCCGACCTGCGGCCGTCACAACCGCCGTTTGAGTAAGCCCTCAGCCCAACTTGGACTTGGCATCCTTCACCAGCGCGATCATCGCGGCGCGCACTTCCTCAGGCGTACTGACCGGCCTGGCGAATGCCACGCGGATCGGTCGTGGTCCCTCGGTCGTTTTCGCCGACATCTCGAAGCCGTACCGGTCAACGCCCGTCATGCTCGCCGAGGCCATGTCGGTAACGCGCGAGAACGCCTTACAGTAGAGCACGATCGCGTCGGCATGGTCGGCGTTCATATGCGAAATGATTCCGGCCGCTAATGGACCCAGTGGATCCGGTTCCGCGGATTGCCAGTCGGCCTTTTCTATCCAGGACATCCGTCCATAGCCGCCGATGTACCGAATCGAGCTCACGTGCAGCTTCCAGAAGCCGAAGTCGCGAAAGTCAGCGTAGTAGGCGGCGTTGGGATGCGCAGCCAGGAACGCGGCACGGGCACTATCGCCATTCCCTTCGACTCGCGTACACGGGCCGACCAGCGTGACGCGGCCATTGGCCAGGGGGTCTGCAGCACCGCCCTCTGCCACCAGGAGGGATGCGCGAACATCCCGCTCCAGGTTCTTCGTGTGTTCGGCGAGTGCACTGATGAGAAAAACCGGATTGCCGTTGTCAAAGGCGACGGTCACGAACGAGCCATAGGGATAACCCACCGGCTCGTTGGTAATCGTGCACAGGGTCCCGGTCGAGATCTGTGCCACCAATGTACGCGCTCGCTCGGCGTGTGTGGGCGTTGGAACATCGACGTTGTACAGAGGCTCCGAGGCGCTTTCAGACGGTCGGCTGTGTGCATCTTGGCTCATGGGTCTCCCGTGCGAGGCGGCGGGCCGCCCCGACTGTCCTGAAATCCGGCGGGCCGGTTCCTATTGATTGTTGATCGCCGAAGGCACTCGCGGGGCCTCGATCTGCCGGCACTGGGGCGTGTCGCAGCTGAATGCAGCAGACTCAATCTGTGACGGATTGACCAAACGAGATCTTGCGGACGAGAATCACACCGATGGGCCACAGTACCACCACGAACGAGCCGCCTCCGATTCGTCAACTCACGGCTCCCGCACTGAAGGCGTTGATTGAGAGCGGCGCGCTGTTCGCGCTGGTCGACGTTCGCACGGAGGAGGAGCGCGCGTTGGCGAGGATTGGCGGATCTCGCTTGCTGGATCAGGCGTATCGCGACGCGCTGCTACGCCTCGACCGTGGCACGCGCATCGTCTTCCAGTGCCATCACGGCATACGCAGTCAACACGCCGCGGAGTATTTCCGCCGTGAAGGATTCCACAATCTCCACAATCTGCACGGTGGCATCGATGCATGGTCACGACTCGTCGATGCCTCCGTACCGCGGTACTAGCGTGTGCAGGCAGGACCCGTGGAACCCGTTCCGCTCCTCAATCGACTTCACCGCCCCGACGTCCCTTCTGCGTGAAGAGAACCGAATCTCGACGTTGCCGATCGTCGGAAACGGGCCGCCCGGCGGTGCTTGCGCCGCTCGCTGTTGATCAGGCAGCCGTTCGTTGTTCGGACTGCCACAAGAGCGTCGGCAATTCGACCGCGCCCGTTTCGACGACCGCCACAAACACACGCAGAGTGACACAGGGCGCTGCGAAGATGTCGCTCAAGGCCAACCGCGTGCTCACCAGGGCGGCCTGCATTGCTGGCGTCCTGGTTTCGCGCCCGAACCGCAACGCCCGGTGCAGTCGGACGAAGTTGTAGTGGCAACGCACGAGCTCCACGTGGCGGCGGAGCTGGTCTGCGCCACGGGCGTGGCAGGGCGAGCGCCGACGCAAGTACGCCGAGCCTTGCCGAATCGTGAGGTTGAGGCGCTCGATAAAGGATGTGTTCACGGTCTCTGAATCCTCCGACCGCCACAGCGCAGCCTTCAGGTGATTCGCGGTACCGATCTTCACGCGGCGCTCGACCCGGACGACACGATTGTTCCGCCGTGTCTTGAGTACTTGACCATAGACGCACGCTGACCCAAAGAGGCCCCGAATCGCCCCGACGTAGTACTCGAAGCCATCGGTGGCGATCAGGGGAGCGCCCACGACTCGCCCTCGGCGGATGACGTCGCTGATGATGGCCCAGGCGTTTCGCTCGGAGCGGCGGCCCAGGATGCTACCGGCCCACAACCGGGAGGATACCTCGATGGTCGCAAACAGCCAGACCGTCTTGTTCTTGTTGCCAACGAACGTGCAGAGCTCATCAGCCTGCAGCTCAATGAGGCCGAAATCGCGCAACATCCGGTAGTTGAAGCGCCTCGCGGCCGTCGAGGCTCGCTCGAGCCAGCGCGCGATGGCGTTGCGGGAATGGCCCGTGACTCTGGCAGTCGCGGAAAGGCTCACGCCTTCGATTCGCAGGCTGGCTACCTGCTCGAACTCCCGTCGCGTGCAGCGAAGCCCGCGGTAGGCGGTCCCCGTGTTCGTGCTGAGCGTGCCCCTGTAAAGTGTGCAGCGGTACCGCTGCCGTCGGCCCGACTTCGTCGCAAACGAGCCATAGCCGACGATATTGAGGCCCGGTTTTCCGCGGTTGTCGCACCCGGGCTTGGCACAGGCCATCCCGTCGGTCGCCTTCATTGCTCAAGTGTACCGGGGGGCGAGACCGGTCCTTATCCTCCACGACCTCGGAGGTGAAGCTGACCGATCAACAGCGACCGGCGCAAGCACCAGATGGCCTGCGCCAGCACGGTGGCCGTGGTCGTGCCGTCGCCCGCGACGTCCGACGTCTTGCTGGCCACTTCGCGCACCATCTGCGTACCCATGTTTTCGATCGGATCTTTCAGATCGATCTCCTTGGCGACGGTCACGCCGTCCTTGGTAATCGTCGGCGATCCGAACTTCTTGTCGATGATCACGTTGCGGCCCCTGGGGCCAAGAGTCACCTTGACGGCATCGGCCAACTGGTTCACGCCCCTCAGAATCGCCTGCCGTGACTGCTCGCCTATGTGATTTGTCTTGCCATTTACTTCTTCTTCCTGTTCTTGCTTTTGCTTTTGCTTTTGCTTTTTTGATGAATTGCGGCCCGCGCCCTGGCGGCAGCCTGGGGTTTCTTGACCGGACCTTCGATGACGGCCAGCACGTCATCCTCTTTCATGATGAAGTAGTCCTTGCCGTCAAGCTTGATCTCCTGGCCGGAATACTTGCCGAACAGGATTCGGTCGCCGGCTTTGACGTCAAGCGGAATCCGCTTCCCACGATCTTTGGACTTCCCGTTACCGGTAGCCATGACCGTGCCTTGCTGCGGCTTCTCTTTCGCGG
Organism: Vicinamibacterales bacterium; assembly: GCA_965229885.1. Lineage (GTDB taxonomy): Bacteria > Acidobacteriota > Vicinamibacteria > Vicinamibacterales > CAVVIG01 > DATLLJ01. The sequence continues at coordinate 862,335 of CBDDJX010000003.1, read as the reverse complement.
AGTCGGGGATGATGATTCCCCCAATCTGCTGTTCGCCTTCCTCGAGGCGATTGACGATGATCTGGTCGTGGAGGGGTCGAATATCCATGAATTCAGCTCCAAACTTGCCGTGAACAGCTTCTTTCCGCCGCCGATGGTGTTCTGTGACTATCGTGGACGACCCGTGAACACCGGCACGAGCAGAAATTCAGAAAGCGCGGTGGCGGTGGCAAACACCTGTCCCGTCCCGTGGTGCTTCAGGTGCAGTGTCTCGCCTCCGTCGCCGGCGAACATCACGTCGATGTGATCCTCACGCGGTGGAAGGCCGTTGGGCAGCGTGAAGCAGTAGTCGCAGGCCATGGCTGCCGCGTCTAGATTCGGCGTGACGGTCAGGGAGACGGCGGCAGGCGCCTGCTTGCGAACCACGAATCCGCCGTCTGGCGCCGTGGCGTCCACGACCATGTCGCGCGCGCGGTCTCCCGTAAACTCGGCGCGGAAGGCTTCGACGTCGCGCGTGACCGTTGCGCGGAGCTCGTCGATGAGCCGCCGGCCGTTGCGGCGGACGAGATCAGCCTTTCGAGCGGCCATCTCGTCCTCCCTGACACGCACCGTGTCCCGCCTCCGCTCGTCGTCCGCAATCCGCTTGATCCAGTCCGCAACGGCCATACTCGTGCTCATGTCAGCCCTTTCGTCAATAGCGACTCGATGCCCGGCGCCGCCTGACATGCCACATCTGGCCGGACGTCTCGCACCGCCAATCAGTGGACCAGTCCACCATCACACGGCAGTCTCTTGTGAGTCGCGTGAGACGCGCTCGACACGGGACCAAAGTTGGGCCGGTCGGCGCGCATCCTTCAGGGTTGCAGAGAGGATGCACTACCCGAACGCTGGCGGGCTCAGTTCTGGATGACGGGAGCTACTATACACCCAATACGAAAGGCCCTGGAGAAACACAGGGCCTTTTCGTCAAGCGCGGCTCCGGGCGGTTACTTTTTTGCCGCGGGTTTCGGACCGAAGGTCCGGATGTAGTTCACGAGATTCCAGATGTCCGGATCCTTGATGCGGCCGTCCCAGGAGTCCATGTCAAACGTGGGCGGCACGCCCATCTTGATCGCCGTGAAAATCTCGCCGTCGGTCGACCCGTGATCCCACGTGGCGTCGGTGAAGTTCGCCGGACTGACGTCCTTCGGGGTGCCCGGTCCATCGCCCTTCCCCTCGGGCCCATGACAGCTGAGGCAGTACTTCGTGAACACGGCTTTCCCCGCCCCGACCGACGTGGCGCTGGCAGGGACCGGGTTCTTGAGTGCCTTCGCGGCGGCGTCGACCGCCGCCGGCTTGGCCTGTGCCGCGAGCCCGACCGCGCCCATCACCATCACGCAGCACATGGCCACCCCCGCAGCTATCGCACGCGCCATACGCTGCCCCTCTCTTTGATGATTCGGCACCGCACAAATCGTCATCCTTCAGAGAATACGCTGCCCGAACCGTCATCGTCAAGCGAGCGAGGCGGCGACATCGACCAGGATTTCCGCTGAGGTGGTGGGCGTGGGCGATCCATTCGCATGCAGGTTGACCGTGTTACGTGCCCTTCACCGTCACCGTGAACACCGGTATCGGCAATTCTTCGCGGTCAGATCCCGGCTCGGCGACGAACTTGAGATGTCCGGAAGGCAGTCGCCACCCACGCGGATCGAGGACGTGGGCATCGCAGGTCACCGTGCACCTGGTGTCGGTTGTGAACTTGATGGCCAGCCGCCAGTTGAGTACAGCGGGGAACGATTCCACCACCAGAACCCGTACGATTGCTGTACTTGTTTCGAATTTCGTGCCGTCGGGAAAGCGGGCGCAGCCGATTTCGAGGACGAGCATCTCGTCAACCTGGAACGGCATGCGCCGCAGTCTAGAGATCGGGCGTTGGGTTGTCAATCACCCGTATCGCGCCATGGTAAGTGTGACCGAAGGAAAGATCGTCGCGCCCTAAAGGGTGTTACCCAAGCGGGTGTGCCACAGGAGGGCACCCGCGTGGGACCACAGGCGAGGCCGGAGTATTTGGCGCCGATGCGGGACCGGTACGTGGGGGCCTCGCGGACGGAGAAGGGGCGCGTGCTCACAGAGGCGGTGACGGTGACGGGCTACCATCGGAAGGCGATCATTCGGGCCTGGCGGCGGCCAGCCGTGCGGCCCCCGCGGGGCCCGCGCCAGGGCCGACCCACGCGCTATGACGCCGCGGGGGTGCGGGCACTCCGGGCGGTCTGGGTCGCGGCGGGCGATCCGTGGGCCCGCCGCCTGAAGGCCCTGCTGCCGGCGGGCTGCCGTGGGCCCGCCGCCGGCTCGCGGTGTCGCCCGCCACCGAAGCGAAGGTGCGCACCATCAGCCCGCGCCAGATCGATCGCCTGCTGGCGCCCGACCAGTGCACGATCCGCCGACGGCTGTATGGGCGCACCAAACCCGGCCCGCTGTTGAAGCACCACATTCCGGGCAAGACCGATCACTGGGACGTCACCGAGCCCGGCTTCACCGAGGTGGACCTAGTGAGTCACTCGGGCGACCGCGCCGATGGGGACTTCCTCCATGCGCTGAATCTCACCGACATTCAGACCACCTGGGTCGAACACGGCGCCGTCATGGGGAAAAGTCAGGTCCGGGTCCAGGAACGGCTCGACCACTTGCGCGGGGGGCGGCCGTACAAGAAGAACGACAACGCGCATATCGAACAAAAGAACTGGACCCACGTCCGGAAGCTGATGGGCTATGTGCGGTATGACTCGGCGGCGGCCCTCGCAGCGATGAACGATGTGTAGGCCGACCTGCGGCTGTTGCAGAATCTCTTTCTGCCGTCGGTGCAACTCCAGCGCAAAGAACGCATCGGCGCCCGCCGGCGCCGGTACTACGACGCGCCGCAGACCCCGTTGGAGCGCGTCCAGGCCTGCCCGCAGGCCCACGCCGCGAAGGTGGTGGCGCTCGTGCGCCAGCGGGACCGGCTCGATCCGTTCGCGCTCGCGGCGCGCATTGACCGCAAGCTCGTGCGAGTCTATGCCCTCGCGAATCATCGGCGCGGGCTGGTGCCCTCGACGGCGGGGGCCGCGGAGACACACGCAAAGACCGCGTGGGTCTCCGCGGCCCTGTCGCTCAAAGACCTCTCCCCGTCGGTAACACCAAATATGGCGCGACGAAGCGCCGCCCGGTAACACTCACTTATGGCTCGACACGTCACCCGCATCTGAATCGCTCAGCGGCGCAGCGCCCGCTTGTCGCCCTGCCGCAATGTCACGAATGTGCGATCCAGATATTCGAGCAGCGGTACGACGATGCGGCGGCTGCTTCCGAGGGCCTGACGCAAATCGCTCACGGTGGCAGGACCGTTCTCGCGGATGAATTTCTGAATCAAGCCGGTGGCCTGCGCGACACCCTGCGCGGCCATCACCAGCTCCGCGTTGATCTCGACAACCTCGCCGGCCTCGATCAGGAAACGCAACGCGCGCTGCGACAACGCGTCGGGGGCGAGGTCCTTGCGCGAAGGCGGCTCGAAGGATTTGGCTGCCAATGCGTGAACCAGTTTCGCGCCGGCCGCGTGCAGCGGTTCCGGCAAGGCGGGCCGATGGGCCGCGCGGCGGACCACCGACCCAACGCGAACGAAATCGCGTTCGCATAAGCGTGCGACCACCGCATCAAACATGTCCGTGATCGCCGCCGCCGGCAGATCCGCTTCGAGCGCGGTCCGTAAATCCACGAGCGGACACCCGAGGTGTTCGGGATGTGCTCGATGTGCGGCATCGATGGCGTCAGTCGCCTTGCGGCCTATGGCCTGCCACTTGGCCGCGTCACAGACGAAATCGCCGACCGGGACGAGTGCACCCGCGGCAACGAGTTGCACGACAGCCTTGTCGATGTCGATGGCGCTCGCATTCGACTTCACCAGCACGTGCGACCGCCGCACGGCGCCGTCGCGCGCGACGGACGAGGCGACAAACGGTTCCACCTTCTCGATCGACTCCGCCAGGAGGGCCAGCCACTGCTGGTACGCCGGCGTGCGGAACGCCCGTCGACTGCCGTCCGGGACGAGGACGGTCGCGCCCGCCAGTGTGTGCTGCTCCGACCAGTCGCGCACGGTGAAGTGATCGCCTGCGAACACGAAAGCAGGGGCCTCCAGCCGCAGTTGCGCGAGCGCGCGCGAGCCAACGGCCAGCTCCCTCCCTGCCGCGAGCGCCACGCGTGCCGCCACGTTGCCGCTGCCGTGATGCGCACGCACGCGGGCGCCGTCTTTGACCGGCCGAGCGCCTCTCGGCGAGATCTCCAGGAGCACGTCGAGGACCTCGCTCGGACCGCCGAGCTCCGCGACTGTGATCACGTCGCCGCGATGCACATCGTCGAGCGCCGCGACGTCAGCCAGATTGAGAGCGGTCCGCGTGCCGGGTTCGCTCGCTTCAACGTCGTAGCCGTGGGACTGTATCCGACGAATGCGCGTCGTCCGTCCAGACGGCTGAATGACGACCGATTGACCGCGGCGCAATGTGCCGCCGAACAACGTGCCGGTGATGACGGTCCCGATGCCCGGCAATGTGAACACACGATCGACGGGAAGCCGGGGCTTGCCGATGTCGCGTGGTAGAGGCGTTTCGGCCAGCACGCGCGCCAGGGTGGCTTTCAGATCATCGAGCCCTCGCCCGCTGACCACGGAGGTGGGGACAATCGGCGCGTCGGCAAACGGGCTGGCGCGCAGCCGCAGGGCAATCGCGGCGGCGGCACCCGGCTCGTCCGCTGTCAGATCCACTTTCGTCAGCGCGACAACGGCGCGGCGTACTCCAAAGTACGTGAGGATCTGCAGGTGCTCCTCGGTCTGCGGCATCCAGCCATCGTCGGCCGCCACAACCAGCAGGGCCAAATCGATCGAGCCCACTCCCGCGACCATGTTCTTCACGAAATCCTCGTGGCCCGGCACGTCGACGATCCCCAGGAGAAACGACGATGGTGAAGGCGCGGGCGACGGAAGCTCCAGGTGGGCAAAGCCGAGATCGATGGTGATTCCGCGCAATTTCTCTTCCGGCAGTCGATCGGGATCGGTCCCGGTCAGCGCCTTAATGAGCGCGCTCTTGCCGTGATCGACGTGCCCGGCGGTGGCGACAATGAAATGCTGGCTGTCGGGCATCTCGACAAGTCACGACAGGGATGAAAGGGTTGACGCGGCGCGAATCGCGCTCACCACGTCCTGATCCTGCCGTGGAAAGATCGTCCGTAAGTCGAGCTTCAGCGCGCCGCGCGCGATGTAGCCAATCAACGGGATCGCCTGCGCCCGCAAACGGGTCGCCAGTTCCTGCGCCTTGAGCGCGCGGTGGGTCAGATCGATCGTCACAGACGGCATCACCGAACGAGGCAGCGTCCCGCCCCCGACCTGCGCGCGGCCTGTCCCGACACGCGCCGCAAGCCCCAGCCCGCCGAGCGCCGCGATGATCCGCTCGGCGCGGCCCCGTAGCTCCTCGTTCGTGACACGGAGCATGTCGAGAACGACCACGCCGGATTCGCCACGTAGATATGCGTCCACGGTTGCTTCGAGCGCCGACAGGATCAGCTTGTCGCAGCGCAGCGCGCGGAAGAGCGGCTCGTTTTTCAGCGCGGCGACCAGCTTCCTGCTGCCCGCGATGATGCCGGCCTGCGGACCGCCGAGCAACTTGTCGCCGCTGAAACAGACAAGGTCCACGCCGTGACCAAGTACTTCGGCGGGTGTCGGCTCGTGTTCGAGACCCGCGACGGTCTCGGTCTTGACCATCGCGCCGCTTCCGAGATCTTGGACGAACACGATGCGCCCTTTTCGCGTCTTTCGGGCCAGGGCGGCGATATCCTCTGTGAGCGGCGACTTGACGAAGCCATCCATGAAGAAGTTGCTGCGGTGGACCTTCAAGATCAGGGCGGTCCGGCGGGTGATGACGCGGGCATAATCCTTGAGCGACGTCTGGTTCGTCGTGCCGACTTCACAGAGCTTCGCACCGCTCGACTCGAGCACGTCCGGGATCCGGAATCCGCCGCCGACTTGAACCAGCTCGCCTCGGGAGATGACGACCTCGTTGGCCGCCGCCTGGCAGAAATGCCGCAGGATCAACACCAGGGCCGCCGCATTGTTGTTGACGACGGTGGCGGCTTCCGCCCCGCACAGCACGGCGAGACCGTGCTCTAGATAGGCGGCGCGGCCACCTCGTGCGCCAGCGGCGAGGCTGTATTCCAGGTTGCTGTAATTCGACGCGATGCGGGACACCGCGGCCATGACGTCCTGGCCGAGCGGCGCCCGGCCGAAATTCGTGTGCACGAGAATGCCCGTGCCGTTGATGACCGGTTGAATGCGGGACGCTCGCATGTCGAGGACAACGGCGCGGATGCGCGCCACCACGGCATCGAGGTCGGGAATGGCTTTCCGCGTGCGAAGGAACTGGAGCTCCCGGCGCGCCACGTCGAGGACAAACGGGCGCGGCAACCCGGTGTCGCCGAGCGCGAGCAGGACTTTGTCCACCGACGGGATCGCGCGGAGGCGGGACGGCTTCATGCGGGCGGGCTAATGTTGGCGGAGAGGGTAGGAATCGAACCTACCCCCCGACACAAAATGTCGGGGCAACGATTTTGAAGACCGCGACGACCACCAGGCACGTATCACTCTCCGTAACCGACTAATACTAGACGTTAAGTGCTATATGTACTCAAAGTACAAATGCATGCCACGCTACAATTGCTCAAGTACATTGCGGTGTAACAACATGAAGATAGCTGATTGTGATGCCCGCCGATGATTTGGGTGGCCGTCGGCATCGGCGGCGCTATCGGGTCTATGGCGCGGCACGCCGTCAATCACTTGGTGCATACCCGCTGGGCTCGCCGGACTCGTGGCCTCCGAGCGCATGGCCCTGCGCCTGTACTGGCGGGAGTTCGTATTCGTCGGCTTGCTGGGCGGGTTGACGACGTTTTCAACGTTTGGGCTGGATACGTTCCTGCTGGGGAGGACACACTCCGTCGGATACGCTGGACTCAACGTCGCGGCGCAAGTCATCGGCGGACTGGCCGCTCTCTGGGTGGGCTACCGGTTGGGTTTGTGAACCTGCTGACTACGTAACTTGTATTCGATTGTGGGCGTGAAGACGAAACCGCGGCTTTGAACTGGCCGACGGCGCGAAGGTTTCGAGCCACGACTGACTTCGCCGCGACATGGATGAGGGACGACGAAAGCGGCCGATGTTCGGATGATTCAGGGCGACATCGCGATTTAGGCCACCGTGATGCCGGGCGTTCCGGCGCCGACTTCGCCGATCACGGCGGCGTGATGGAAGCCTTCGGATTGGAAAACGCGCAGCACGTCGTCGGCTGCCTCAGGAGCGCACGCGACCAGCAGTCCTCCGCTCGTCTGCGGGTCGGTCAAGAGTGCGCGTTCGATCTCGCCGAAGCGGCCCAAGTCGACCAGGCTGCCGTATCCGTTCCAATTGCGGCTCGAGCCGCCCGTCACATGCCCGGCGCCAGCGAACTCGCGCGCCGCGGTCAGAAGCGGCACGGAGTCCCAGCGCACGGTAGCGTGGACCCCGGAGCTCTTGCACACTTCCAACAGATGACCGAGCAGTCCGAAGCCTGTGACATCGGTGAGCGCATGGACACCTGGCAGGCGAGCCAGCCGGCGGCCCGGCGTATTGAGTTGCGTCGTGCTGGCGATCATCTCTCGATACTGCGGGTCGGTGATCTGCTGCTTCTTGACCACGGCGCCGTACACGCCGACGCCCAACGCTTTTCCGAGAATGATCGTGTCGCCGGGCTTCGCTTCCGCGTTGCGCTTGACGTCGCGCGGGTCGACGAGGCCGATGGCCACCAGCCCGTAGATCGGCTCCACCGAGTCGACACTGTGACCGCCGGCGACGGGAATGCCCGCGCGCTGGCAGACGGATTCGCCGCCTTGAAGAATCCGCCGAATCGTCTCGAGCGGCACCTTGTCGATCGGCATCGCGACGACTGCCAACGCGAACAGGGGGCTTCCGCCCATCGCGTACACGTCGGAGATCGCGTTCGTCGCGGCGATAGCGCCGAAATCGAATGGGTCGTCCACGATCGGCATGAAGAAGTCGGTGGTTGCCACGATCGCCTGGGTCTCATTGATCTGATACACGGCGGCGTCGTCGCTCGTCTCGATGCCGACCAGCAACTGCGGTGGGATGATGCCCGACGCGCTTCCCGCCGTCTTCGCGATGATCTGCTCGAGGACCGCCGGCGCGAGCTTGCAGCCACAGCCGCCGCCGTGCGAAAGGCTCGTAAGCCGGACCGTGATCGGATCGCCGGGATTGCCGGCCATCCCATTGGACACCATGCACAGAGGATCATACAGTCAGAACGCGTGCCTGAACGCCGCGTCGCCCCGGTCGTCGAGGAGCTCGTTCCGCTCCCCGATCCCGTTCGCTGCTGCGAATTGCTGAGCGGTTTCCGTTACCGGCTCTTCCTCGACAGCGCGGTTCAGGGCTCACGGCTGGGTCGCTACTCCTTCCTCACGGCCGATCCGGTCGCGGTCGTGTGGAGCAAGGGTGCTCGAACCGAGTGCATCGAATTCCACGGTCTGAACCACGGGACGCGGCGCGCGGTGGCCGGCGATGCGCTCGACGCCGTTCGTGAGCTGCTTGCGCCGCACGCGGCGGAGCCAGTGCCGGGGTTGCCGCCCTTTCAAGGCGGCGCGGCGGGCTACCTGGCTTATGACTGGGGCCGCGTGCTCGAGCGCCTCCCGAGGCCGCGCCACGAGGACCTCGCCCTCCCCGACGTGGTGTTGGGCGTGTACGACTGGGTACTCGCATGGGATCACGACGAGTCGCGCGCATGGCTCATCTCGACCGGCCTGCCGGAGACCACGCCTGTCGGGCGCGAGCGGCGGGCGGCCGCGCGCGCCGCCACAGTGCGCGAGCTTCTGCAATCTCGCGACGAGACTCGACCCGACGCGCCGGGGGCGGCAGCCGGCGCGGGGACGATGCTTCCGCCGCGGCCCCAGCCCGCGCCATCCTTTCCGGTCGAAAACGGCTGGTGGGATCCGGGTCTGGCATTGCGCTCTTCCTTTACGCACAGCGACTATCTTGCGGCAGTGGCGCGCGTGCGCGAGTACATCTTCGCCGGCGACATCTGTCAGGCGAACCTCTCGCAGCGGTTCGAAGCACCGCTCGACGAGCCGACATGGACGTTGTACCGCCGACTTCGCACGCGGAATGCCGCCCCATTCGCGGCGTATCTGGACTTTCCGGATGGCGTGGTGCTGAGCGCTTCGCCAGAGCGCTTTCTTCGGGTCGACATCGGCGGGCACGTCGAAACACGCCCGATCAAGGGCACGCGGCCGCGCGGGCTCGGTCCCGAGCACGACGCGGCCCTCGCCGCGGCGCTCGCCATGAGCGCCAAGGACCAGGCTGAAAATCTGATGATCGTGGACCTGATGCGAAACGATCTGTCGCGGGTCTGTGCGCCGGGCACGGTCAGCGTGATCGAATTGTTCGGATTGGAACATTACGCGACGGTCCATCATCTGGTCTCGACGGTCGTCGGCGATCTCACGCCGGGCACGGATGCCCTCGACCTTCTCCGCGCGTCGTTCCCCGGCGGCTCGATCACGGGCGTCCCGAAGGTCCGCGTCATGGAGATCATCACCGAACTCGAACCGTCCGAGCGCGGCGTCTACTGCGGCTCGATCGGCTACTGGAGCCTGACGGGAGCGCTCGACAGCAGCATCGCCATCCGGACGATCGTCGCGGTCGCCGGTCGCGTGTACTTCAACGCCGGCGGCGGCATCGTGGCCGACTCGGATCCCGAGCAGGAGTACCGCGAGACGTTTGACAAGGCACGCGGTATGATCGATGCGTTGGCAGCCACGCATGATTCTCCTCATCGATAACTACGACTCGTTCGTCCATACCCTCACCCGGTACGTGCGCGAACTCGGCGAGGACGCGATCGTCCGCCGCAACGACGGGATCGCGCTCGGGGAGATCGAGGCGCTCGCGCCAAGCCACATCATCATTTCGCCCGGACCGTGCTCACCCGCGGAGGCCGGCATCTCGAACGACGTGGTGCGCCGCCTCGGGCCGACGATTCCGATTCTTGGCGTGTGTCTCGGCCACCAGTGCATTGGCGCCGTGTACGGCGGTGACGTCGTCCGCGCCGGGCGGCCGCGGCACGGACGAACATCGCCCGTGTCGCATGACGGGACGAGCGTGTTCTCCGAACTGCCCTCGCCACTTCGGGTCGCTCGTTATCATTCGCTCGCGGTCACGCGCCATTCGCTGCCGGAATCGTTGCGCGTCGTTGCGGCGGCCGACGATGATGGCGAGATCATGGCGATCGAACACCGCGAGCATCCGGTGACTGGCGTGCAGTTCCACCCCGAGTCCGCGGCCACCGAGTACGGCTACGCGATCCTCGATCGCTTCCTGCACGGCGATCGCGCCAGGGCGAAAGAGCTTCCGACCGGCGCCGACGGCCGGGACAGCGTGCACCGGGAGCGGGACACGATGCCGTCGTCCGACAAGACGGACGGCGCATTTGTGCCGCCGCCCGTCGACCTGGTGCGGTGAGGCAGACGCGTGAACGAATCCTGGAGCCAGCGTGTCGCGCGTGCCCGGCAGCTTGCGCAGGGCGACGGACCAGTGGCGGCGCTGCTCTCGTCCTATGCAGACCTGCTGGCCCTTCAGCAGGCGTCGTTTGAATCGTTCAAGAAGGGCGGGGCGCCATCCGGTTCGCTCGAACGCGACCTTCCCGTCGTTCGAGAGCAGGTGCCGCCGCTGCTCCACGCCATCGCGAAGAAAGGGCCAGAGCGACTGGCGATGGAGGCAGCCGAGCTCCTGAACGACCGCGCCGGTGGAGCAATAGACCGTCTGCTGCTTACGTACTGGCACACGCCTTCGGACCACAACTTCTTTGGAAAGGCCGCGCTTCAGCCCTACGCATCGTGGCTGGCGGAATCCGGGGTCGATCCGATCGATCGCCAGATGACGCGCGCGGACAATCGGTGTCCGTTCTGCAGCGGCCGCCCGCAACTGTCGATTCTGGTCGCGGCCAGCGAGTCCGATGGCGGCAGCCGCCAGCTGCTCTGCGCCACGTGCCTGGCGGTCTGGCCGTTTCGTCGCGTCGTGTGCGTGTACTGCGGGGAAGACGACGAACGCAAGACGGGGTATTTTCACACGCCGGCCTTCGATCACCTGCGGCTCGACACATGCGAAAGCTGCAAACATTATCTAAAGACCGTGGACCTGACGAAGCTGGGGCTCGCGGTTCCGCTCGTCGACGAGGTCGCGGGCGCGCCGCTCGACCTCTGGGCGCGCGAGCACGGTTACGAAAAGGTCGAGCTCAATCTTCTGGGACTGTAGTCCGGCACCAAATTCCCGTGTTTCTCCCAGACGTCGTCGTTCGCAGCCGCCGCACCGTACTCGCCACCGAGATCCGGCCCGCCGCCCTCCACATTCGCCACGGCAAGATCATCGGCGTCATGGACTTTGACGACGTGCCGGAGGGCTGTCCAATCGATGACGCGGCAGGCGCGGTGCTGATGCCGGGCGCGATCGACACGCACGTCCATGTGAACCAACCGGGCTGGGCCGAGGGGGGAGGATTCGAAACCACAACACGCACGGCCGCGGCCGGCGGTGTCACGACGATCGTCGACATGCCGCTTTACCACATTCCTGCGATGACGACTGCCGCCGCGGTCGCATCGACACGCGCCGCCGCGGAGGGAAGATGTTTTGCAGATGTCGGCTTCTGGGGCGGCGTCGTTCCTGGAAACGCCGGCGAGCTGGCTGCGCTCGCGGCGGCAGGTGTCCGCGGCTTCACCTGTTATCTGGCATCGTCCGGGGTCAGGGAATTTCCTGCCGTCGGCGAGGCGGACCTGCGAACGGCGATGCCGGCCATCTCGAAGCTCGGCCTCCCGCTGCTGGTTCACGCGGAACTGCCGGGACCGATCGAACAGGCCACCGCAGCCATTCGCGCCGGCCGTGGCTGGTTCTCGCGACTGTCAGGCGCGGCACCTGACCTGAGAAAGTACGCGACGTATCTTGCGACCCGTCCGAAGGAGGCCGAGAACGAAGCGATCGCGCTCGTAATCGGTCTGTGCCGCGAATATCGAACCCGAACGCATATCGTCCATCTGTCGTCGTCGGATGCGCTCACGCCGCTCTACCACGCGCGCGCGGCGAGGCTGCCGGTAACGGTCGAGACGTGCCCGCATTACCTGACGTTCGTCGCCGAAGAGATTCCGGACGGGGCGACCGCGTTCAGGTGTGCTCCGCCGATTCGCGGGCGCGAGAACCGCGAATACCTCTGGGCGTCGCTCGCGGGTGGATTGATTCAGATGGTGGCGTCGAATCATCCCCGTGTTTCATCGCTGGAACTCAGCCTGGCTGCGACATGGACCGAAGCCAGAGCGCGAGGCTATTCCCTGAACCAGCTCGTCGACTGGATGTGTCGAGCGCCGGCACGTCTCGCGGGGCTGGGTCGCAAGGGAACGATTGAGGTCGGGTTCGACGCCGATCTGGCCATCTGGAATCCCGAGCTCGAATTCATGGCCGAGGGCGCATATGCCGGTCGACGGCTCTGGGGCATCGTTCTGCAAACCTACCTCAGAGGCGCGCGGATCTACGAGCGCGGAAAGCCCATGGGACCGCCGACGGGGCAGCTTTTGTAGCTTCCACTTGGGTCGTCATCTGTTGCATACTGCAGTCGGTCGACATCAGCGGGTCCGAAGACCTGCGCGAACGACCGTTATGGCACGGGACTTCGGTCCTGCCGGTGGTGTCCGCCTTCAGGCGGACCGTAGGAGGCTTTGTGGAGATCTCGCGACGAGCATTCATCCAGACCGCCATTGCCGGCGGCGCACTGTCGGCGTTCGGGTTCGACGTCGCGCCTCTCCAGGCCCAGGCGAAGACCCTCAAGATCTCCCGCACCAGCGAAACCCGCAGCACCTGCCCGTACTGTTCCGTGAGCTGCGGCGTGATCATCCACACGCTTGGCGACAGAGCGAAGAACGCCGTCCCGCAGGTCGTACATGTTGAAGGCGACGCCGATCATCCGATCAACCGCGGTACGCTCTGCCCGAAAGGCGCGTCGCTCGAGCACGAAATTCTGAACGAGCGCCGGCTGCTCAAGCCGCAGGTCCGCCGTCCGGGTTCCAATCATTGGGAAGACATCGGCTGGGATCAGGCAATCGACGAGATCGGCCACTGGGTGAAGAAGACACGCGACGACACGTTCACCGAACGCGACGCGCGCGGGCGGACCGTCAACCGCTGCGAAGGCATCGCGTGGACCGGCGGCTGCACCGATACCAACGAATTCAACTATCTCGCCGTCAAGACGATGCGCAGCCTAGGGGTCGTCTACCTGGAAAATCAGGCCCGAGTTTGACACGGGCCAACGGTCTCCAGTTTGGGGCCAACGTTCGGACGCGGCGCGATGACCAACGGGTGGATCGACATCAAGAACAGCGACGTGATGTTGATCATGGGCGGCAACCCGGCCGAAAACCACCCAGTTGGATTCAAGTGGCCGATTGAAGCCAGGCTTCAGCGCAACGCCAAGCTGATCGTCGTCGACCCGCGGTTCACGCGGACGGCGGCCGTGGCCGACCTGTTCCTGCAGATCCGCGCCGGTAGCGACATCGCCTTTCTCGGCGGGCTGATCTCCTACGCGCTGGAGAACGGCCGCATCGCCCGCGATTACGTCCTCAATTACACGAACGCCGCGTTCATTGTGGACGACGGCTTCAAGCTGGCCGACGACGGTCTCTTCTCCGGGTTCGACGCGGCCTCGCAGACATATGACAGGGCGACCTGGAATTACGAGGCGGCTTCGAACGCAGGGCCCGGTCCTGGCCGAACTTCTTCAGGAACGCCGGCAACACCGTCGCTGCCGGCCAGTGCGTCCTTCGATCCAACGCTGCAGCATCCACGTTCGGTCTTCCAGCTCCTGAAGCGGCACTACTCGCGCTACACGCCGGAAATGGTCGAGCGCATCACCGGCATCCCGAAAGATCAGTTCTTGAAGGCCGCCGAGCTCTTCACGTCGGTCCGCAAAGACGGCGACATGAAGAAAGCGGCGACGATCATCTACGCCGTCGGCTGGACGCAGCACACCTTCGGCACCCAGATCATCCGGGCGGCGGCGATGCTGCAGCTCCTGCTCGGCAACGTCGGCCGGGCCGGCGGCGGCGTCAACGCGCTGCGCGGCCACTCAAACATCCAGGGCGCGACCGACATGGCCGGTATCTTCGACAGCCTGCCGGGGTATCTGAAGATGCCGTCGCCCGACGATGTCGATTTCGCAACGTACCTCAAACGCACGACGCCGACCTCCTCCAAGCCTGACGGCTGGGAGTCGTTCAACTACTGGTCGAACACGCCGAAGTTTGCCGTGTCGCTCCTCAAGGCCATGTACGGCGACGCGGCGACGAAAGACAACGACTGGGCCTTCCATCACCTTCCCAAGATCGATCGAAAGTATTCGTGGGTCGAGCTGTGGGACGACATGTACAACGGCAAGGTTAAGGGGATTTTCGCCGTCGGCATGAACGGCGTCCAAATCGGGCCGAACTCACAGAAAAACATCGACGCGTTGAAGAAGGCCGACTGGCTCGTGGTCGGCGAGATCTATGCCGAGGAGACGAGCGAGTTCTGGAACGCGCCCGGCACCACGCCAGAACAGCAACAACAGATCAACACGACGGTGTACCGACTGCCATGCGCCGGATTTTCGGAAAAAGACGGCAGCTTCACGAACTCGGCGCGCTGGCTGCAGTGGAAATACGCGGCGCTGCCGCTGCCCGGCGACACGCGGCTCGATCAGGACATCCTCGCGCAGATTTTTCTGAAGGTCCGCGACCTTTACCGAAAGAACGGCGGGAAGTGTCCCGATCCGATCCTCAACCTGCGATGGCCCTACACGCAACCCGAGCATCCGTCGCTCTCAGAAGTGGCGCGCGAGGTCAACGGTCAGGCTGTGGCCGATGTCACCGATGCGGCGACCGCGCAGACGGTCCGGGCCGGCCAGCAGCTGCCAGGGTTCGAGTTCCTGAGAGACGATGGCAGCACGCTGTGCGGCAACTGGCTGTACAGTGGCTCGTGGACCGAAGCCGGCAACCAGATGGCGCGCCGCGGGACGGAGGATCCGTCGGGCCTCGGCATCTATCCGAACTGGGCGTGGTCGTGGCCGGCGAACCGTCGCATCCTGTACAACCGCGCGTCGTGCGATGGGAACGGACAGCCGTGGGACGAGTCGAGGCGACAAGTCTGGTGGAATGCGTCCGCGGCCCGCTGGGTCGGCAACGACGTGCCGGATTTCAAGGCCGACTCGAAACCCTCCGACCACATGGGTCCGTTCATCATGAACCCTGAAGGCGTCGGCCGACTCTTCGGACCGCTGGCGGCGTTCGCCGACGGCCCGTTCCCGGAGCACTACGAGCCGATCGAGAGCCCGGTCGCGAACCCGCTTCATCCGCGGCAGTCGAACAATCCGGTCGTCAAGAAGTTCACGACGCCCTTGGATAAGTACGCCACGCCGGGCGACGGCTACGACATCGTCTGCACGACGTACCGGCTGACGGAGCACTATCACTACTGGACGAAGAACAACCCGATGAACGTGCAGCTCATGCCGGAGCCGTTCGTCGAGATTCCCACAGAGCTCGCCGACACGCTGGGACTGACCGGCGGCGAGCGCGTCAAGGTCTCGAGCGTGCGCGGGTCGTACATCGCGAAAGCGATGGTCACGCGGCGCATCAGGCCGATGATCATCGACGGAAAGAAGACGTACCAGATCGGCATCCCGATTCACTGGGGCTATCGCGGCATCGCGGAGGACGCGGGGCGAACCGAACGCAACCCGGTGAACATGCTGTCACCGACAGCGGTGGACCCGAACGCGTACACGCCGGAGTTCAAGGGGTTCATGGTGAAGCTCGAGAAGGTGTAATGCCGACCGGTACATTGCAAATCAGGTTGAGCTCTGGCCATATGGGCACCACGCCCGGGGCCGGCGTGCAGCGCGAGGAGGAGGTCTGCAAGTACATCGACGTGACCACCTGCATCGGCTGCAAGGCGTGCGAGGTCGCGTGCGTCGAGTGGAACGACCTGCCGTTCGAGCAGACCACGTTCGACAACACGTATCAGACCATGCCGTCGACGACGTGGAGCTACTGGAACCTGATCAAGTTCAACGAACATACGCGCGAGGACGGCACGTTCGCGTGGCTCATGCGCAAAGACCAGTGCATGCACTGCGAGGACCCCGGGTGCCTGCGTGCCTGCCCCGCCGACGGCGCCATCGTCCAGTACACCAACGGGATCGTCGACTTCCAGCAGGAGAACTGCATCGGTTGTCAGTACTGCGTGTCGGGTTGTCCCTTCGACATTCCGAAGTTCAACTCGTCGACGAAGAAAGTCTACAAGTGCACGCTCTGCTCGGATCGCGTCGGGCAAGGGCTCGAGCCGGCGTGCATCAAGTCGTGTCCGACCGGCTGCCTGAAGTTCGGGACGAAGACGGACATGCGGGCGCTGGCGGAGACGCGCGCGCGGCAGCTTCGCGAGCATTCCGGGTTCCCGAATGCCGGCGTGTACGACCCGCCGTCGGTGGGCGGCACGCACGTGATCTACGTACTGCACGACATCACGAAGCCTGAGTTGTACGGCGGGCTTCCATCCAATCCGCAGATTCCCGTGGCGTACACCGCGTGGAAGCGATTTGCGAAACCGATCGGTCTGCTGCTGACGCTCCTGGTCGCGCCGGTGGCGTTCTTTCATTACGTCATAGAAGGGCCCAAGGATCCCCAGCCGCCTGCGCCCGGCGGCGGCGTACCATGATTTCGGTGCGTGAGAACGAGTTACTGCGCCATCCAGCGTACTCGCGCATCGTGCACTGGAGCTCCGCCATATTCTTCGTGCTGGCGCTGCTCTCGGGGTTCGCGCTGTACACGCCGTGGCTCTTTCACGCGCTGACGCCGCTGTTCGGCGGAGGCCCGACGACGCGTCTCCTCCATCCGTGGTTCAGTCTGGGATTCGTCGCGGCCTTCGCGCTCCAGATGCTGAACTGGTCGGCGCCGATGGCGTGGACGAGCGACGATCGCCAATGGCTCACGCATCTGAAGGCGTACATCACGAACGCGGAGCCGCTCGAGCCCGAGCACGTCGGGTTCTTCAACGCGGGCCAGAAGATTTACTTCTGGACGATTGTCGCGAGCGCGGTGCTGTTCCTCATGACCGGTATCCCGATGTGGTTTCCCAGAACGTTCGGACGCTTGACGGTGGCGGTGGGTTACGTCCTTCATGACGTCGCCGCGCTCCTCATGCTGGGCGGCTTCATCGTCCACATCTACGAAGGGACGGCAGCGCAGCCGGGCACGTTCCAGGCGATGACACGCGGCACCGTCGAGAAACGGTGGGCGTGGACCCATCATCCCGCCTGGTATCGAGCCGTGACCGGCCGCGACCCGCGAGCGGATTACGAGCGTTCGAAGAACGCGCGCTGACTACACGATGTTCACATCTCCAGCCGCCCGGGGTGGGCATACACGTTGAAGCGGTCGCCTCGAACGAACCCCACGAGCGTCATGCCGGTTTCGACGGCGAGATCGATGGCAAGCGTCGACGGCGCGGACACCGAGACCAGCACGGGGATGCCGGCGAGAAACGCCTTTTGAACGAGCTCGAACGACGTCCGGCCGCTGACGAACAACACGCGGTCGGAAAGCGGCAGCGCCTCGCGTATCAGCATCCGGCCAATCACTTTATCGACGGCATTGTGACGGCCCACGTCTTCGGCGAGCTCGTCGAGGGTGCCGTCGGCGGTGAACAGGCCGGCCGCATGCAGCCCGCCGGTCGCGTCGAATGTCCGTTGCGACGCCCGCAGCCGGTCGGGAAAACTCGACAGGACGGATCGGCTCAGCGACCACGACGCGTCGAGCGGCTGGCCTTCGGCGCGCAACGACTCGATCGTCAACCGCCCGCACAGGCCGCACGACGAGTTCGTCATCACCTGCCGCCGCTCTGCCAGCAGGCGCTCGATCTTCGCCAGCGAGCCATCGACGAGCGTCACGTCGACGATATTTTCAGGATGCTTTGCCGCCGGATCGGTGCAGTACTCAATCGTGCCGAGATCGTCGGCGCCGGTCAGCACGCGTTCGGCAAACAGAAAGCCGGCGGCCAGTTCGCGATCCGCACCCGGCGTACGCATGATGACGGCGAACGACCGCCCATGCAGCCTGACTTCGAGGGGCTCTTCCGCCGCCACGCAATCCATCGCGCGGTGCTGCTCGACCCCGCGCACACGGGTGACTTCGACGGATCGGAGCGATGGATCCTCCACGTCGGGAGACTTTGACCAACCCCTCGGGTATAAGTCAAGCTGGGCTTCGATGAACCTGGATCCGGCGTGGCTGCTGCTGTCGCTCATCCCGAGCGGGATCGGCTTCGTGCTCATTGTGTATGGGAAGAAACAGGGTCGCTGGCCGCACCTCGTCGCCGGCCTGGCGTTGACCGTCTATCCATACGTCGCGACCTCGCTCGTGGCGCTCGTCGCGATCGGGCTGCTGATTGGAATCGGTTTGTGGTCTACGGTTCGGCTGGTGTGGTAGAAGGACGTCGTGGCCATTCTTGACTTTCCTGATAGCGCGTCCGCCGCGGCGGCGTCACTCGCCATCAGCGCAAGTGGCGCGGTTGCGGGTCGGGTGACCGTGTTACTGACACCGGAAGAGATCGACCAGGCGACGAAGAAGTCGGCCACATACACGCCGCCCGGAAAGTAACTTGCGTCGCTGGATCGTTCGGGGCGTCGCCATCGTTGTTCTGGTGGCGGCGCTGGTGGCGCTGTATACGCGCTTGGACCCTGAGAAGCTGGACCTCGACGATTCGGCGAGGCGTGCGACGCCCGGACAGTTCGTACGCCTCACCGACGGCTACACGCATTACGAGATCGCCGGGCCGCCGACAGGCCACGTCGTGGTGCTGGCCGCCGGCTTCAGCGTGCCCTATTACATCTGGGATCCAACCTTCAAGGCGCTGACCGACGCCGGATTTCGCGTACTGCGGTACGACTACTACGGTCGCGGATTTTCCGATCGGCCGGACGTACCATACACACAGGGGCTTTACGTCCGGCAGCTCACCGAGCTGCTCGACGCGCTGCAGATCACCGACTCGATTGACCTCGTCGGGCTGTCGCTCGGCGGCGCCATCGTGACCAGCTTTGCAGACGTTTTTCCCAATCGCGCGCGGTCGCTCATCTACATGGATCCGTCGTTCAGGACGCCGGGGTCGCTGCCACCTTTTGCCGGCGTGCCCTTCGTGTGGAACGTCGTCGCCGCCGTCGGCGCCGAACGAGGGTGGGCGGACGAACAGCCCGGCGACTTCCTGCACCGGGAACGCTTTCCCGACTGGGCTGACCGATATCGAGTTCAAATGCAGTACCGCGGCTTCAGGCGGGCGCGTCTGTCGGAGCTCGTGGCCAACGCTTCCGCCGATCAGCGCGAGGAGCTCGAACGCGTCGGCACGCATCCACGGCTGGTCCTCGTGATTTGGGGGAAGCAGAATCCTTCGATGCCGTTCGAATCGAGCGGACCGCTTCTCGAGACGATGCCGAGGGCGCGTCTCGTGGCGGTCGAGGACTCGGGCCACCTGCCGCAATGGGAGCAGCCGGCGATCACTCAGAGCGCCATCGTGGAATTTCTTCGCGAACTACTTCACTGAGATCCCCGCCCCGACGACGAAGAGTGTCGTGTGTGGGCCGCCCGGCCGCCCGGCCGCTGTCGAACCGCGACTGATGGCGTAGAACCGCACGTCGAGACTAAACGCCAGATGCGGCTTGGCAAACCAGCGCGCGCCGCCTCCATAGTCAATCGTCCTGAGCCGCTCCTCGTCGGGCGGCTGGGGGGGCGATCCGTCGGGCACCACAGACCATGTCGCGACGCCGACGCCGCCGCTGATGTAGCTCCACCCCGCGCCCGTTCCAAAATTGAACGAGAGCTGCGGGCCAAGATACGTGAAGCGCTCGGTGACGGGTCGAAGTGGGCTCGCTGGCGCTTGCGTTCGGTGCGCCCGCGATGTCGTCATGCGGCCGCCGATGCCGAACGTCACCGCGCGGTACTTGAACGGGTACGCGTGGACGGCGACGTCGCCGCCAAACCCTCTGCCAGGAAGCTCAGACGGATCGAGTCCCCTGCTCAACGCGAGGTCCGGATCGGCGGGAAACGCTGTGGTCGTGCCATGGAGATCGACGACAAAGCGGGGAATGGGCGGCAGCTCCTGCGCGTCAGCCGGCGGGGCGCAGCCGACGACAGCCGCAAGCGCGCAGAGAACAGCGATCGGTCGCAGGGGTCGCAACGGTCCGTCATTGTACCAGCACGACCTGCGACGACGAGGCCGTGATTGACGCTCATCGGTGGACGCGGGTACGATCGTGACCTTGTCTACCAATCATCCATCATCAATGTGATAAACCGTTATCCCGCCCTGCCTGCGCTTTCCGATCGCATCCGCCGGCTCGAGGAGCTCGCCGTCGATCTCTGGTGGAGCTGGCATCCCGAAGGCCGGGCGGTGTTCCGGGGGCTCGACTACGGCGCGTGGCGCGCGACGGCGCACAACCCGGTGCGCATGCTCTCGGTGATTCCGCGCGAACGGCTCGAGGCCGCGGCGAACGATCCGGACTTTCTCGTGCTCTACGATCGAGCCATTGCGACGCTCGACGAGGCACACGCGCCCCATAGCACCTGGTGGTCGCGCAACCGGGCCCAGCCGTCGGGACGGTCGATTGCGTACTTCTCGGCGGAATTTGCGCTGCATCAGTCGCTGCCCATTTACGCGGGCGGTCTCGGCGTGCTGGCCGGCGATCACTGCAAAGAGGCGAGCGATCTCGGCGTGCCGCTCGTCGGCGTCGGGTTCATGTACCCGCAGGGTTATTTCCATCAGCACGTCTCCGGCGAGGGCTGGCAGGAAGAGACCAACGAGCTCCTCAACTGGGTGGACGCGCCCATCGAGCGGGCGACGACGCCCGACGGCAAACCGTGCCTGACGCCTGTGCCGCTCGACGATCGGTCGGTGCTCGTGGCGGTCTGGCGCGTGCGCGTCGGCCGCGTGCAGCTGTATCTGCTCGACACCAACCTCGAGGAAAACGCTCCATGGGATCGCGAGTTATCCGCACGGCTGTACGGCGGCGATCGCGAGACGCGCATCCAGCAGGAGATCATCCTCGGCATCGGCGGCGTGCGCGCGCTCCGGGCGCTCGGCATCGAGCCAGGGGTCTTTCATCTCAACGAGGGCCATGCCGCGTTTGTCGTGCTGCAGCGGATTCGCGAAATGAGCGACCGCGGGTCGACGTTTGACGACGCGCTCGCGGAGATCCGGCAGACCACGGTCTTCACGATGCACACGCCCGTGCCGGCGGGCCACGACGCGTTCCCGTTTCACCTCGTGGAAAAACATCTGGCCGGCTGCTGGGGCACGCTTGGCCCCAATCGCGACCGCTTCCTCGCGCTCGGATCGCACGACGTGGGCGCCGGCGCGCAGTTCAACATGACGGCGCTCGCGCTCCGGTCGGCCGGGATGGTCAACGCGGTCAGCCAGCTCCACGGCGACGTCACGCGCGCGATGTGGGACATCTGGCCCGGCGTGCCCAAACAGGAGCGGCCCGTCACGTCGGTGACCAACGGGGTGCACGTGCCCACGTGGATCGCGGGCGATCTGGCGGAGCTCTTCTGCCGCTACCTCGGCCCGGACTGGCTCGATCACCAGGACAATCCGATGTTCTGGAACGGCGTGCTCGAGATCCCGGACGACGAGCTCTGGCGCGTGCGGCAGACGCTGCGCCGGTACCTGTTTGCCTTCGTCCGTGAGCGCGCACGTCAACGCTGGACGGTCGAGCACGTCGTGTTCCCCAGCGTGGTCGCCGCCGGACTGCTGCTCGATCCCGACGCGCTGACGCTCGGATTCGCGCGAAGGTTCGCCGGCTACAAGCGTTCGGAGCTCGTCTTCCACGATCCGGAACGTCTCGCCCGCATCCTGAACGCGACCGAACGGCCGGTGCAGATCATCTTCGCGGGGAAGGCACATCCCGCCGACGACGTTGGCAAGCATCATCTGCAGCGCATCTACAAGCATGCGCTCGATCCGCTGTTTGCCGGCCGCGTGGCCTTCGTCGACGACTACGACCTGCACGTCGCGCATTTTCTCGTGCAGGGGTGTGACGTCTGGCTGAACAACCCGCGGAAGCCGCTCGAAGCGAGCGGCACCAGCGGCATGAAGGCCGCCATCAACGGCGTGCCGCATCTGAGCATCGGCGACGGCTGGTGGGCTGAAGGGTTCGACGGCTCGAACGGCTGGCTGATCGACGGCGGCGTGACAGGCGGCCATAACGACGAGGTAGACGCGGCGGACGCGAACGCGCTGTACCGGCTGCTCGAAGAGGCGATCGTCCCCGCCTTCTACGAGCGCGACGCGGCGCAGGTGCCGCACCGGTGGGTGGCGATCATCAAAGAGGCGATTCGGACGGTCGCACCCCGCTTCTGCGCGCGCCGCATGGTCAAGGAGTACGTCGAGCGCATGTACGCGCCGGCGCTTGCGCGGAAGGCCATCGTGCGGTCGTGAATCTGAGGATGTAAGCCCTCACATTCAGATCTTTTCACTGATCGGCGGGTGATGAATGATCTGGACGCTGTTCCCATCCGGATCCCTGAAATAGCAGGACCTCGCGCCGTCGCGGTGCGTGCGCGGCTGCGCGTCGATCGTCACGCCGCGGCTCTCGAGAAACGCGGCCCACCCGTCCACATCTGCAGCGGATCGAACGATGAGCCCGAAATGATCGAGGACGCTGCCTGCCGTCGCATCCGGCGATCGATGGAGCGCGAGATTGTCCGCCCCAGACGACAAGTAGACATTATCGGCGTCCGGCTCCCATTCAACGTCAAATCCCAGTAGGTCAACGTAGAAATGCTTCATCGCTTCGAGCTGGCGGACGCCGAGCGCCAGATGGCGCAGACCTCGGTGGGAAGGGCGTTGCAGCATTTTGCATTCTACATTACGTGGCGATACACTCGGCCCGATGCCCCGCAAGTCGGTCGTGAAGTCGCGTTGCGCGCTGTGCGGCGCCAAGGAAGTGTCCGAGCCGCGCGGCGAGGAGAAGTACTGCCGCGACTGCTGGGACAAGAAGATCGCCGTTGAAGAAATTGTCGCGCGCGAGTTCGCCCTCAAGCGCTACATCCGCGCGCACAGCGCGGAGAAGTACCTCGTCTACCATTCGACCCTCAAGCGCCCCTGCGGGCAGCTGATCGTGGTCGACGACGGGTACGATCTGTTTCTGACGCTGATGCTCTATCCCAATTTCGGGTGGGACGATCCCGCCTATCATCTCGAGGGCGACTCCGAAGGGCGGCTATTCTCCGAGCTCCTGGTCGACGTCATCGCCGCCGAGGTGATTGAGCCCTGGGGGGGGGGGAAATGGCACATGGAAATCTTCCGGTCGGTCAACCCGGAACCGGAGGACTGGAACGGGGAAATGTAATTTCGGTATAATGCCCGGTACGGCGTTTCCGCAAATTCGGCGGATGTCTTCGAAGGAGAGGATTTATGATTCGTGCGCGCTTTGTTCTCGTCGCGACGCTCGTCGGCGTCAGTCTCGTCGCCGGTTCCGCGGCGGCGCAGGCTCCGGCTGCCCCCAATTTCAAGCCGATTCTCGCAGGCAAGAATTTCACGCCGCCGGTCAGAGGCACGGCCGACCTCGAATTCACCAAGCCGGTGACTAAACGCGAGAAAGACCTTGTGATTGACACGGTCGAGGTGAAAAACGTCTCGAACAAGCCGATCGCGCGGCTGACCGTCGAGGCGATCTACTACGACTCGGGCGGCACGGTCGTCGCCAACGGCAGGGGCTCCATCAGCGGCTTGCTGCAGGCGGGAAAGGTCGACACGGTCACGGTCGAGACACTGTTCAACACCAAGATGAACTCGAGCAACTACAAGTTCACGCACGCCAACGGCTCGATCAACCCGAAAAGGGTGGACGAGATCGACAATCCCGACGCGCCGGACAAGAAGTAAGAATCTACTTTTCGGCTTTCTTGAAGGCGACCTCGCCGTCATGTTTGGGAATGACGGCGAGGTGATACGGCGCCGTCAGGATCTGCGCGTTGATGATGTCGCGCGATGGGGCGGTCTCAACATACTCGACGATGAGCGCGCCGCCGTTGCCAACAGCCCTGACAATCTGGACGCCGTAACCGGCGCTGCGGGGCGTCCCCAGAAACACTCCCACCACCGTCTCGCGCGAAAAGTCGACCGCCGGAAGTGGCGCGCTGGCGCCGTTCTCTGTCCAGAGCGCGCCCCACTCAGCGGCCGACCGTACCGTCACCTGACGCGGCTCGTCGATAGCGCTCATCGGACCTTTGCCCACCGTTCTGACCGGAGGCGGCGTCGATTGCAGGAGCACCGCAAGGATCAGCGCTAGCATGGAAAGCCTCACCGTGAGGGCTCCGCGCCCGGAGCGGTGACCGTGAATGGCACCTGGCGCTCGGCGGAGGGCACGTTGCCGAGCCGCGATCGCGCAGCAACCGTCAACACGTAGGGTCCGGGCGGCAGATCCTTCAGGGCCAGCCGTGCCGCGTAGCCGTAGCCTCCGCGGCTCCCTTGCAGTTCAGACACGTCGCGCGTTTCCTCAGTCTTAATCAACACCTTGCCATCGTCGCTCGTCACGGTCGCCGTGATGTCGACCTTGTGAGGCCTGCCTGCGTCGTTGTCGTACACCTCGGCGTAGAGGGCGACTTCCTCGTTCTGCGGGAAGCTGCGCGCGGCAACGGGAGGACCGGGCATCACCTGCTTAAGCAACTCGTCGAATTTAACCGTCGGCTCCGTCGCGGCCGACGCCGAGGTCAAGGCGACGCCGCTCATCGAGAACGGCAATTTCGCGAAATCAGGCACATTGAGATCGGCGACCACCGAACCGACACTGCCGCCGCCCTGGTCGTGGGCCGCGACGCGAACCTGATAACGACCAGGCGGCACGTCAGCGCGCTTCAGCAGCCGGAGGCTTGAGGCGGCGATGCGGCTCTTCATGTCGGGCTCGATCGCCATCGACAGCGAAGAGGTGGCGTTGGCGCGAACTTTTCCATCGGTGTCGATCAAGGCATAGGTCACGACGACCTTGTCGGTCGGGTCGAGGCGCAGATCGCGGCCGCGCAGCTCGATGCCAATAAGGACCGATGCGTTCGGCGCCGTGCCTTTGAAGGGAGTGGCGAACACCTTCATGGCGAGACCGCTGACGGGAAACGGGCTGCCAAGCACCTCCCGAAGCGTCGGCGTCATCAGGTCATTCGTCGCGGCCGCAGAGCTCTTGGCATTCGGCTTCCCGGCTGCGGGCGAGACGGGCTTCGGCGTGACATACCCCTGGCGGGCGCGAACGCGAAGACCGGGACGCCGGACACGCACCTCGATCTTGTGGAACTTACCGGCCTTCTCGCTCGGCGGGTAATACGCCATCGCGTAGTACGAGCTGTTGTCGCGCACGATGCGATCGAAGGCGGTCGAAAAGTCGTTGGCATTGACGACGGCGAATCCTCCCGTTTCGTTGGATAGCCGCCGCAGGCTCTCTTGGGACACGAAGAGGTCCCTCTGAATGGATCTATTGCCGAGGCCAACACTGGCGTCGGTCGGAAATGTTTCGACTTCGATGGTCTCGTCGGACAGGTTCGTCAACCCGCGCGGATCGATGCCGTAGATGCTGACGTTGCCGCGCGCCGCGGCGGCGAGCGTCTCACGCGTCTCGTGCAAGATAAATGATACTCCGGGGATGTGAGAATTGCTGACGTCGTAGTCGATCCCCTCGCTGATGAACAGGATCGTTTTCCTGCGGCCGCGGACGGTCGAAAACCATTCGGCGACATTCTTGAGCGCGCCGAGCGACCGGCGAGCGTTGTGCTGACGTTCGAACTCCGCTGGATCGGCCAGCGGCTTGGCCGTCTCAAGCCCCGTACCCCGCAGCCTGAAGTACGCTCCAGTCTTCATCACGGTCCGTGAGTCGAGCTTGCGGCCCAACGTCCGGTCGACGGCCGCGAGCAGCAGCGGTTTGCTGCTGGTGAAGTCCTGGCTCGCATCCGAGGGTCCCGCGGTATGCACGACGGCCATGAGATCGTTGGCGCCAAGGTGTTGTTGAATGAACTGCCGCGCCGCCGCTTTCACTCGCGGCGTGCGGCCGAAGTACGTCTGGAGATCGTCGATGACGATGGCATAGATACGCCCGTCGAACGGCCGTTCGTTGCTCTTGACGTCGGGTTCGACCGGCGCGGAGGCGTACAACGGTCGCTGCAGACGCTCGACCGGGATGTCGACGATGGAGAAGGTCGAGATCGCCTGCGGTTTGCTGTCCTCGAAAATCTGGAAATCGTCCTTCGTCAGATCGCGGACAAACTGACCGTCGCGATCGGTCACGACCGCATCGACCTCGACGTACTCGACGTTCACGCTGAACGTCGGCGTTTGTGGTCCGGTGGGCGCGGCGCTCTGGCTGCCGAGCGCGCTGCCGCCCAGGGCCACGAGCAACGCGGCAAGACGTAACTGGCGCATCATTGGTCGATTATACTCGCCCGCTTGATGGGCGGCCGCAGAGACCTGGCCGTCATCAACTTGTCAAGATTGCCGTCCTGCCGGCGGGCTATACTGGGTCGAATGTCCGCTGGAAGACGTGTGGACGCGTTGTCCGACGCGACGACGGCACTGAACGTGCCGGCCGTCCAGGCGGCGCTTCGCACCGACGGGCTCGACGGCTGGCTCCTGTACGATTTTCGCGGGCTCAATTCGATCGCCGCCGATCTGACGGCCGTCAACCATCAACGCGGGCACCTCGCGACACGCCGCTGGTATTACCTGATTCCCGCCACTGGCGAGCCGCGCGGACTGGTCCATGCGATCGAGCGCCATTCACTGGCCCATCTCCCCGGCACGACCGAGCGCTACGCGGGCCGGGACGAGCTCGAGGCCGGGCTCCCGCGGTTGTTGCAGGGTCTGCGGCGTGTCGCGATGGAGTACTCGCCCAACTGCGCGATTCCGTACGTGTCGCGCGTTGACGCCGGCACGATCGAGCTGGTGCGGGCGTCCGGCGTCGAGGTCGTCTCTTCAGGCGATCTCATCCAGTGTTTCGCGTCAGCGTGGGACCGGCCCGCGATCGCGACCCACGAGGAAGCGTCGGAAAAGCTCTACCGCATCAAGGACCGGGCGTTCGACGCGATCGCGCGGCGCACGCATGACCGGGTGCCGACGACGGAATACGACATTCAACAGCTCATGGCCGGCTGGTTTCGCGATGAAGGGTTGATCAGCGATTCGGATCCCAACGTGTCGGCGGAGGAAAATGCGGGCAATCCGCACTATCTGCCAACCTCGTCCGCGTGCCGCGCGATTCGATCCGACGAGCTCGTGCTCCTCGATCTCTGGGGCAAGCTCGATCGCCCCGGCGCGGTGTTTGCCGACATCACCTGGATGGGCTATACCGGAGGGCGCGTCCCCGACCGATACACCCAAGCGTTCGCGGCCGTGGCGGCCGCCCGCAACGCGGCGATCGCGCTCGTCCAGCGCGCCGCGGCCGGCGGCCAGGAACTGCGCGGCTGGCAGGTGGATCGGGCGGCCTCGTCGGTGCTGCGGAGCGCCGGGTTCGGCGATCGCATCGTGCACCGGACGGGCCACAGCCTCGGTGAATCGGTGCACGGAAACGGCGTTAACATGGACGACTACGAGACGCACGACGATCGGCGTCTGCTGGTCGGCACCGGCTTTACGATCGAGCCGGGCGTCTACTTGGAAGACTTCGGTGTGCGGTCGGAAATCAATATGATCGTCGGCCCGCGCGATGCGCGCGTGACGGGGCCGGTGCAGACAGCCATTGTTACGCTCAGGTAGGGAGAAACCAATGTCCACTCGCAAGACCACGCTGATTTATTCGCTGCCGATCGCCGTCGCCTTGCTGGTAATCGGCATGGTGCTCGCTTCGCGGCTGGATCTGACGCCCAGTTCGGCGGCGCAGATCGTCGCCGCGCCGCCGATGAACAGCGCGCCGATATCGGGCCCGATCGACGCCCAGACCTTCCGCAACATCGCCAAGGCCATGAGCCCGAGCGTCGTCCACATCAAGACCGAGATGAAGGCCAGGCAGGACCTGGTGGACTTCAACGGCAACGATGACCTGTTTCGCCGCTTCTTCGGCGGCCCCAACGGGCCTGGCAATCAACCGGGCCCTGGGAGAGGTGACGAGCAGGCCCCTGGCGCAAACCGCCGCCGGCCGCCGGTTCGGCGCGCGTCTGGCACCGGCTTCATCATCAGCAAAGACGGCTTCATCATGACCAACAATCACGTGGTCGAAGGCGCGACGAAGATTCAGGTGGCGTTCTATGGCGACGACGACCGGTTCTACGACGCGAGGTTGATCGGCCGCGATCAGCTCACCGACAGCGCGCTGATCGAGCTCACCGAGAAGCCGGCGGGCCCGCTGCCGGAGCTCAAGTTCGGCGATTCGTCGCAGATGGCGCCCGGCGATTGGGTCATGGCCATTGGAAATCCGTTCGGGTACACCCATACGGTCACGGTCGGCGTGATCAGCGCCACCGAGCGCGGGCTGCGCGTCACTGCCGGGCGATCGAACGAGATGCTGCAGACCGATACCGCGATCAACCCGGGCAACTCCGGCGGACCGCTACTGAATGTGCGGGGCGAGGTGATCGGCATAAACACGGCGATCATCACCAACGGGCAGTCCGAGGGAAACATCGGGATCGGCTTCGCCGTGCCGAGCAACACCGTGCGGGAGCTGCTGCCGCAGCTTCGCCAGGGCAAGGTCGTTCGCGGCCGCATCGGCGTCTCGGTGGCGCCGGTGCCGCGCGAGGGGTACGCCGATTTCGGCCTCGAGTCGGCGGCCGGCGCAATCGTCTCCACTGTGTCCCCGGGCGGCGCGGCCGCCAAGGCCGGCATCGAGCCGGGCGACGTGATCGTCGAGTTCAACGGGCATGCTGTCACGAAATATGACGACCTCGTCAAGACCGTCACGGCCACCAAGCCAGGCACGCAAGTACCGGTGAAGGTGATGCGGGACAAGGGTCAGAAGACGCTGACCGTGACGGTCGACGAGCTGGATCTCGAGGCCGAGCAGAATGCGCCGCAGGCCCGCAACAACAACGAGAACCAGGCGCCGCCAGAGGACCATGGCGCGGGCTTCGGGCTGACGCTGCAGGATTTGACGCCAGCCATGGCGCGCCGCCTGCAAATCCCCACCGGCCAGGCCGGCGCGGTGATCACGGACGTCGATCCTGCCGCCGGGTCGGCGGCGGCAGGTCTGCGCGCCGGCGACACCATCCTCTCAGTCAACCGCCAGGCCGTGTCGAACGCAGCCGAGGCGGGCCGCGAGCTCCAGAAGATCCGGTCCGGCGGCCTGGCGCAGCTGCTGCTGTGGCGCAGCAACCTGGGCCAGGTGTTCGTGCCCGTGAGAAAGGACTGAGGGGAGATGCAGATTTCAGATTGCAGATTGCGGGCTTACTGAGTGACTTAATCCGTGAACGCGGTCCGTTGACCGTGGCGGCGTTCATGGACGTGGCGCTGTACGACCACGGTCTCGGCTACTACGCCCGCGCTGCCCAACGTTCGGGGCGCGCGGGCGATTTCTTTACCAGCGTTGACGTCGGCCCGCTGTTCGGCGAGCTCCTCGAAATCCAGATCGCCGAGATGGCCGGCATCCTGGTGGCGCGGGACTTGAGTCCTGCTTTCGACCTCGTCGAAGCCGGCGCCGGGAACGGCCGCCTCTCGGCCGATATCCTTCGCGCCGCGCGAGCTCGCGATCCGCGGCTCTACGAGCGCACACGGCTGCACCTGGCCGACGCAAGCGCCAGCGCGCGCGCCGCTCAGCACGCGACGCTCGCTGGCGGTCCTGGCGGTCCTGGCGGTTCTAACGTGGCCGATCGACTCGCGTCGTCCAGCGAATCGCTTCCGTCCTCGTTCGAAGGCGTGCTCATCGCCAACGAGCTGCTCGATGCGCTGCCAGTGCACCAGGTCGTCATGCACGCCGGCGGCCTGCGCGAGGTGTACGTGGACACCTGCGATGGCCGGCTTGTGACGCGTGAGGGGCCCCTCTCGACGCCGGCGCTCGCCGACTACCTCGACCGCCTGGGCGTTGTGCTCGATCCGGGCTGGCGCGTCGAAATCAATCTCCGCGCGCTCGACTGGATCCGCGACGTCGCCCGACGGCTGCGCCGTGGGTTCGTGATCCTGATTGATTATGGTCACGAGGCGCGGGAGCTGTACTCGTCAACCCGCGCGTCTGGAACGCTCACGACCTTCGCGCGCCACACCATGGCAGGGCCCGAATCTGCTCCCGGCTCGCCAGCGTGGCTCGCGCATCCGGGAGACCAGGACATCACGGCCCACGTGGACTTTACGAGCGTACGCGCGGCGGCCGAAGAGGCAGGCCTGACGACGCTCGGGTTTCTTGATCAGACCTATTTTCTGCTCGCGCTTGCCAACCCCGGGAACCCTGGAAACCTTGTCAACCTCGGAAGCCCCGAGAACCTCAGGCAGCGCCTGGCGTTGAGGACGCTGCTGATGCCCGGCGGTCTCGGCAGTACGCATAAGGTGATGATCTGGAGCAAGGGCGTCGACACGCCCTCGCTCCAGGGGTGTTCCTACAAGATGCGGGTCACATGAGCTGATGGCCGTTTTGTAATTTAGCTGGGCGGGAGTTTTAATAGCCGGATGGCCGCGACGCTCGAGCGCGAGATCAAGCTCCACTTCGACGGTCCCGCAGCTGCGCGGGCTGCGGTGCTCGCGGCTGGAGGTACGCCGCTTCGCGATCGACGGCTGCAGGACGATTACCTCCTGGACACCGCTGACGAGCGGCTGCGGCGCCGAGGTTCCGTGCTGCGCGTACGGATCGAACCGGGCAGGAGCTTTCTGACCCTCAAAGGACCTGCGCAGCCCTCGGCCATGAAGGTGCGCGAAGAGCTCGAAACCATCGTGGCCGACGGCACGCTGATGCTGCGCCTGCTCGAGAAGCTGGGCTTTCACGTGTGGTTCCGGTACCAGAAGTACCGGGAGGAACTTGCGCTCGACGACGTGATCGTCGCCGTCGACGAGACGCCGGTCGGCACGTACGTGGAAATCGAGGGCAACGAAGGCGGTATCGTGATGGCAACTGAAGCGCTCGGCCGTCGACCGTCTGACTACGTGCTCGATTCCTACCGGGGTCTCTTCGTCCGTCACTGCCAGGAACGCGGTCTGGCGGTCACGAACATGCTGTTTGCCGACAACTACGCAAGCATGCAGGCGCTCGTGCTTGCCGCCGGACTCGGCACGCGGCTGCGTCCGTTGACCGACGTGTGCGCCAAGCCTGCGCTTCCAGTTGCCGGCCAGCCGCTCATTCGCCGCATCGTTCGCTGGCTCGCAGCCCATGACGTAAAGGACCTGGTCGTGAACCTTCACTACCTTCCCCAGACGATCACCGCGGTGCTCGGCGACGGCAGTGACCTGTCGGTCCGCGTCCGCTACTCGTGGGAGCAGCCGCAGATTCTTGGAAGCGCGGGAGGCCCGCGGCTGGCGCTCGACATCATCGGCGACGACACGTTCATCATCGTCAACGGCGACACGCTGACCGATTTGAATCTCGGCGCGCTCGTCGATGCGCATCGTCGATCCGATGCGCTCGTGACGCTGGCGCTCGTCCAGAATCAAGAGCCTCAGAAGTACGGCGGGGTCATCATGAAGGACGATGGCACCGTGACCGGCTTTACCCCACGCGGCCCTGCGGCGAAGGGCTCGTGTCATTTCATCGGCGTGCAGGTGGTTCAAGCCGAGGCGTTCCGGCAGCTGTCTGCCGGCCATCCGGCCCAATCGATCGGCGGCCTGTACGACTCGCTCATCGCGGCGCGTCCTGGTTCGATTCGCGGGCATGTGTCCGACGCCGCGTTCTGGGATATCGGGACGCCCGAGGACTACGGAAGAACGTCCGCCGAATTCAGCGAGCGAGAACGACAATGACGGACGAGCGAACGCCCGGAGACCCCGAACGTAGTGTCGTGAGGAACCGCATCAGTCAGTATCTCGCCGAGAACGGACTCGCGGTATCCGCGGTCCGCGTGGTGCCGCTCACCGGGGACGCGTCCGACAGGCGGTACTTCCGCATCATTTCGCCGGCCGGGCCTTCGACGGTGCTGGCGTTGCACGTGGACACGATCGACTTCGCCTCGCTGCCGTTCGCGAACGTCGCGCGGCTGCTGCAGCGGGTGCCGCTGCCGGTGCCCGCCATCCTCGGCCACTCCGACGTCCTCGGCATCGTCGCGCTGCAGGATCTGGGCGACGTGACGCTGCAGGCACACCTCGGCGCCGCGTCACCAGCCGAGCACCGAGCGCTGTATCGACAGGCCGTCTCGCTCATGGAACTTCTTCAGCGGCGAGGCGCCGAGCTGGCATCGAGCGACTACGCGCCGTACGGGATCACGTTCGATGTGGAGAAGCTCACGTGGGAGCTTGGTTTTTTTGTTCGGCATTTTCTCGAGGCGTATCGCGGCGCCGCCCTGGGCGACCCCGATCGCGCGAAGCTCGACGAGGAGTGGGCGGCCATCACACGCGAGCTGGCAACGGAGCCGCGCGTGTTATGCCATCGCGACTATCACAGCCGCAACTTGATGCTCCATGACGGCAGCCTGTACATTATCGATTTTCAGGACGCGCGAATGGGCCCGGACACGTACGACCTCGCCTCGCTGCTGCGTGATTCGTACGTCGACATCGCCGATCGCGAGCTCGACGAGCTGCTGGCGTATTTCGTCGCCCTCAAAGGGCTGCCCGACGCCGCGGAGTTCCGCCGCCGGTTCGACCTGATGTCGCTCCAGCGTAACCTGAAAGCGCTCGGCACCTTCGGCTATCAGACGACCACGCGCCGCAACCCGGTGTACATTCAATACATTCCCCGCACCTTGCACTACGCGCGCATGACGCTGGAGAAGTACCCCCGCTTCGCGCGGCTGCGCGAGCTGCTGGCGGCACACGTCGACGAGCTTCGCTAGCGCTCCACCACAGAGGACGCGGAGATTCAGACAGTTTTAGCCTCGGTGTCCTCCGTGGTGGAGAGTGACGCTCTCGCGA
This sequence comes from Vicinamibacterales bacterium, assembly GCA_965229885.1. Taxonomy (GTDB): domain Bacteria; phylum Acidobacteriota; class Vicinamibacteria; order Vicinamibacterales; family CAVVIG01; genus DATLLJ01. The sequence goes on along the minus strand of CBDDJX010000003.1, from coordinate 829,234 downwards.
TACAATGGGTGGTTCTATTTGTGGCGAGACGTCAGTTCGGGGTGTCGACGCACCTGTAGCACGGCCAGCGGCTGTCGCGAGACCATCTGCTCGAGATCGCGGCGCATGGGTTCGAAACGATCGAAGTGTTTGCAACGCGCACGCACTTCGATTATCACAATCCGGCGGCCGTAGCCGATCTCTAGCAATGGATCGCGGAGGCCGGTTTGACACTGCACGGAATTCACGCGCCGGTCATGCACGCGTACGAAGGCGGCCGACGGGTCGGACCGTTGAGCCTGGCGAGCAGCGACGCTGACGCCCGCGCCGAGGCGGTCGCCGAGACCGAGCACGCGCTGCATATCGCTCGGCGGATACCGGTGAAGGTGCTGGCGACGCACCTCGGCCTGCCGCGAACGGCGACGGAGCGGGCAGCCCTTCGACACGGCTCAGGGCAGGCTCCGGACGGCCGCGCCACCGCGCGGCGCAGCATCGAGGCATTGCAGCGGGTCGCCGGGCCGCTTGGCGTCCAGATCGCGGTTGAAGTGATCCCAAACGAGCTGTCACGCGCGGGATCGCTGGTGCACTTCGTGGAAAACGATGCGAAGGGCCTCGAAGGACGTCCGGTCGGCATCTGCCTCGACTTCGGCCACGCGCACATGGACGGCGACCTGCTCGACGCGATTGAAACGGTATCGGAGCATTTGATCACGACGCACGTGCACGACAACCGTGGGCGGGCTGACGATCATCTGGTGCCCTTCGAGGGAACGATCGACTGGCCGGCGGCCCTGACGGCGGTTCAGAAGGTCGGCTACGAGGGGCCGCTGATGTTCGAGATGGCTGCGCACGGGTCCGCGAAAGAGACGCTGGCGCGGGCCCAAAAGGCCCGCCAGTGTATGGAACGATTGCTGGCGGACTGAAACGCAAATGCCACCACGACACGAAGACTTCGTGTCTTCGTGGTTGGGCTTGGAACCCTATGCACGCGTACATCGAGAACATCGGCGCCCACGTCGGTGAAGAGATCACCATCAAGGGGTGGCTGCACAACCGCCGCTCGAGCGGCAAGATCCACTTTCTCATCCTGCGCGACGGCACCGGTTTCGTGCAGGCGGTGATGTCGAAAGCCGCAGTCGGCGAGGAAATGTTCAAGGCCGCCGACCATCTCTCGCAGGAGACATCGGTCATCGTCACCGGCACGGCCCGCGCCGATGCGCGCGCGCCAGGCGGATTCGAGATCGATCTCAAGACGCTCCAGGTGGTCGGCGAGTCGCACGACTATCCGATCACGCCCAAGGAACACGGCGTCGACTACCTGCTCGACCGCCGGCACCTGTGGATCCGCAGCGAGCGCCAGCAGGTGATTCTGAGGATCCGCCACGAGATCATCAACGCCATCCGCGACTTCTTCAACTCGCGCGGCTTCATCCTGGCGGACACGCCGATTTTCACGCCGGCGGCGTGCGAAGGCACGACCACGCTGTTCCCGGCGCAGTACTTCGAGGGTCAGACGGCGTACCTGACGCAAAGCGGACAGCTATACAACGAGGCCAACGCCATGGCGCTCGGCCGAGTGTATTGCTTCGGGCCGACGTTCCGCGCGGAAAAGTCGAAGACGCGCCGCCATCTGACCGAGTTCTGGATGGTGGAGCCGGAGATGGCCTACGCCGATCTCAACGACGCGATGGATCTCGCGGAAGCGCTGATCGTATCGGTCGTCGGCCGCGTGCTCGATGTGAGGCGCCGGGAGCTCACGGTCCTCGAGCGCGACGTGACGAAGCTCGAGGCCGTCAAGGCGCCGTTTCCGCGGATCTCGTACGACGAGGCGATCAGGATTCTTCAAGAGAAGGGCCAGGCGATCGAGTGGGGCGGCGACTTCGGCGGCCCCGACGAAACGCTGCTCTCGTCGGAGTACGACAAGCCAGTGATGGTGCACCGCTACCCGGCCGCGGTGAAGGCGTTCTATATGAAGCCGGATCCCGACCGGCCCGAGCTCGCGCTCGGCGTGGACATTCTCGCGCCCGAGGGGTACGGGGAAATCGTCGGGGGCGGAGAACGGCTGGCGGATCTGGCCCTGCTCCTCCAGCGGATTAAGGATCACAACCTGCCGCAGGAAGCCTTCGACTGGTATCTCGATCTCAGGCGCTATGGTTCAGTGCCCCATAGCGGCTTCGGGATGGGCGCCGAGCGGGTGGTCGGCTGGATCTGCGGCCTCGAGCATGTACGAGAGACGATCCCGTACCCGCGTATGCTGTATAGGCTGTACCCATGATGGAACCACAAAGATCAGGAAGGCACGGCAGGACTGAAGTCCTGCACCACAACCGTCGTGGCGCAGATATTGAGACCTGCCTGTGACTTGCCGAAGATGAAGATAGGTCTCGTCTCGCTAGGTTGCCCAAAGAACCTCGTCGACTCCGAGGTGATGCTGGGGTTCGCCCAACAGGCGGGTCACGAGATCACACAGGACGCATCGGCTGCCGACGTGCTCGTCGTCAACACGTGCGCATTCATCGATTCGGCTAAGCGGGAGTCGATCAGCACGATCCTCGAGATGGCGCATCACAAGAAGGACGGCGCCTGCCAGCGGCTCATCGTGACCGGATGCCTGGCCGAGCGCTATCGCGACGAGCTGAAAGCCGAGATACCGGAGATCGACGCGCTCCTCGGCACGGGCGAAGTGCCGGACATCGTCGGCGCGATCTCGGGAGGCCCAAGAGCCGGGCAGCCCCTGCACGAGGCGCCACTCACGTGGTTCCGGCACCCGGCACAGCACCCTTCGCCCCAGCATCCGGCGCCCGATTACATTTACGACGTCGACACGCCGCGCGTGTTCGCGACTCCGCGCCACTACGCCTACGTCAAGATCGCCGAAGGGTGCGACTACAAGTGCGCGTTCTGCATCATTCCGACGCTGCGCGGCCACTACCGCAGCCGGCCCGCTGCATCGATCGTGCAGGAAGCTCGGGCGCTCGCGGCGCGGGGCGTCAAGGAACTGCTGCTCATCTCGCAGGACACGACGTTCTACGGCATCGACCGTCAGGAGCGCGGGGCGCTCGGCCGTCTGCTGCGCGAGCTCAACACGGTCGACGGCCTCGAATGGATTCGCCTGCTCTACCTCTACCCCACGACGATCGACGACGACACCCTTGCGGCGATGGCGGAGTGCGACAAGGTCTGCAAGTACATCGACCTGCCGCTCCAACATGCGTCGAATCAGGTACTCAAGCGCATGAAGCGGCCCGGCACGCGGCAGCAGTATGACAAGCTGCTCGCCCGCATCCGTCGTCGCGTGCCCGGCGTTGCGCTGCGGACCACCTTTATTGTCGGGTTTCCCGGTGAGAGCGGCGACGATCTCAACGAGTTGCGCGAATTCGTCAACGACCACGCGTTCGACCACGTCGGCATCTTCACCTATTCGCACGAAGAAGGCACTTCGGCGCACGCACTCGGAGACGACGTGCCGGCGCGAATCAAGACCTCGCGGCGCAACCGGCTGATGGGCCTGCAGAAGCGGCTCGTGGCCAGACGCAATCGAAGCCGGGTGGGGGAACGGGTGCGCGCCGTGGTCGATGGTCCGGCGGCGGACCACGATCTCGTTCTGCGGGCGCGGCTGGCCAGCCAGGCGCCGGAGATTGACGCATCGGTGTATCTGACCGAATGCGACCCTTCAAACTACCATCCGGGCGACTTCGTCGAGATGGAGATTGTCGGCGCCAGGGACTACGACCTCATCGCCCGGCCGGTCACCATGCTATAATTTTGGATTGCTTGGGTATAGAACCGAGTGGGCGTGTGCCCACTCTTTTCGTTTAGGGACCCTGTCAGTCCTTGGTCCGGCTATGCGCGGTGACGTCGTCGAACAGGTGCGGGAGATTGCGAGCCGGGTTGCCGGGTCGTACGGGCTCGATATTTTCGACGTGCAGTACCGGCGCGAAGGCCCCGGGATGGTCCTGCGCGTTCAGATTGACCGCCCCGGCAGCGGCCGAACGGTCGAAGAGAGCGTCAGCGTCGAGGATTGCGCGCGGGTCAGCCGCGATGTGAGCGCGGTGTTGGACGTCGAGGACGTGGTACCGACGGCGTACACGCTCGAGGTGTCATCGCCCGGACTGGACCGCCCCCTGCGTCACGCGGCCGATTACGGCCGCTTCACGGGACGGCGGGCCAAGCTGGTGATGCGCGAAGCGGTCGACGGCCAGATGTTCTTCAAGGGCCGGCTTGGCGGAGTCGAGACAGACAACGATCGCGGCCGGGACGTCGTCATCGTGGTCGGCGACGACGGTCGCAGCCATCGGGTGCCGATCGGCGTGGTCACGCGCGCGAACCTGGAAGTGGAATTCTAAGATGTCGAATCCGTTGCAACAGACGATCGCGGCGCTCGCCAAGGAAAAGGGGATCGAGCCCGATGTCGTCATCAGCGCCATCGAGGAAGCGGTCGCCACCGCCTCGCGGAAATATTACAAGACCGGCGAAAACCTCAAGACCCGGTTCAACCTCGAAACCGGCCAGGTCGATTTGTTCGCCCTGAAGACGGTGGTCGAAGAGGTGGCGAGCCCCGCGACCGAGATTGGGCTGGACGAAGCGCGCGAGATGTACCGGCCGCTGTACGGCGACGACGTCGCCAACAGCATCGAGCTTGGCGACGAGATGGAATTCCCCAAGCCGACCGAGGTGCTGGGCCGCATCGCCGCGCAGACCGCCAAGCAGGTGATTTTCCAGAAGGTGCGCGAGGCCGAGCGCGAGAACATTTTTGCGGAATACAACCAGCGCATCGGCGAAGTGGTGAGCGCCACCATCAAGCGCTTCGAGAACGGCGACATCATCATCGAAATCGGCCGGACCGAAGCGGTGCTTCCCCGCAAGGAGCAGTCGCGGGCCGAAAGCTACACGCCGGCCGACCGCGTCAGGACCGTCATCAAGGGCGTGAACCGCGGCACCAAGGGGCCGCAGATCGTGCTGTCGCGCACCGACCCGGCGCTGCTCATCAAGCTCTTCGAGCAGGAAGTGCCGGAGGTCTACGACGGCACCGTCGTCATCCGCGGCGCGGTGCGGGAGGCGGGCGACCGCGCGAAGGTCGCCGTGTTCTCGCGCGAGCGCGACGTCGACCCGATCGGCGCCTGCGTCGGGATGAAAGGCACGCGCGTGCAGTCCATCATCCGCGAGCTCCGCGGCGAGAAGATCGACATCGTCGAATGGTCGGAGGATCCGACCGCCTTCGTGACCAACGCGCTCAGTCCGGCGAAGGTGCAGCGCGTCTCGATCGTCGACGACCCGGGGAAAGTGATGGAAGTGGTCGTCGAGGATAACCAGCTCTCGCTGGCGATTGGCAAGAAGGGCCAGAACGTCCGACTGGCGGCAAAGCTGACCGGCTGGCGGATCGACATCAAGAGCGAAGAAGAGCAGCGCCGCGAGGTCGAAGCGCAGTTCGAGGGACTTGAAGCCGCGCCGAATGAGGAACTGGCCACCCCAGAGAGCAACGCCGGTGACGCCGGTAACACCGGCGAAACCGCTGCCGAAGGCAGTGCCACCGATCACGTCGACGCAGCCGAATCGACCGCGCTCCCCTACACGCTTCCCGGCATCGGCGAGAAGACCGCTCGGAAGCTTGTGGGTGCGGGGATGACGACGCTCGCGGCGCTCAGGGGCACCTCGGTCGAGCAGCTGTCGGAGATTCCCGGTATCGGCGCGAAGACCGCCAAAAAGATTCTTGCGGCGGCCCGCGAAGAAATGCCCGCGCAGGAAGAATCACAGTAAGACGCACGAAAAGGAACCAGTTTGGCCACCGTCCGGATTTACAAAGTCGCGGAGCTGCTCGGCACGACGAGCCAGGAAGTCATCGCCCTGCTCAAACGCGACCACGGTATCGACGTGAAAAGCGCCTCAGGCACGATCGAAGAGGTCGTTGCGCGGCAGTTCGTCGAGCGCCTCGCGCGAAAGCGTAATATCCCTCTGCCTGGCGGCAACATGTTCGCCGAAACGCCGGTCGGCAAGGGGAAGAAGGCTGCGCCGGCAAGGAAAGGGGCGGAGCCGATCAGGCCGGCGGCGCCATCGCTCCCGCCGCCGCGCCTAGTCAAGGCCGCCAAGCCGGCTGCGGCGCCGGTGCTCGAGGACGACGCGATTGCCGAGGCAGAGCTGGTCGCGCCCGCAGCCGAGGCGACGGCGCCTTCGGCGCAGGTTGACAAAGCCGAGGGCAAGGCAGAAGCGGAGGCGCCGGCTGCGGAAGGCGTCGAGACGGTGGCGCCCGTGACACCTCACACCGAGGCTCCGATCGCCGCCTCGTCAGGCACGCCGGATGCGCCGACGATCTCGAAGCCAGGCGCCGGCCGCGTCGTGCCTCCGACATTGCGGCTGCGCATCGAAGAACAGCGGCCGACGACGCCGCCGCCGCTGCTGCCGACATCAGCCCCACCGCGTCTCGCGCCGCGACCGAGAACCGAACGCCCAGGGGTGCCCGCCGCCGCGGGCGGCGCCGCGGGTCAAGCCGGAACGACCGGCGTTCGCCCACCGGCGCAGCCGATGGCCCGTCCCGGCGGTGCGCCACCGCCACGACCCGCGTATCCCGGATCGCGGCCGCAAGCACCCGTCGGAGGTCCGCGTCCTCTTCCATCGCAGCCCGTTCGTACACAGCAGCCGGGCATGCCGCCTCGGCCCGGCCAGTACCAGTATCCGCAGCGCCCCGGCATGCCGTATCGGCCGCCCATGCGCCAGGGTGGTCAGGGACGTCCGGCGGCGGGTCACCGCCGAGATCCGCGTCCGGCGCCGCCGCCGATGCCGTCGGCGCCGCCACCGGTCACGCGGACCATCATGCTCGCCGAAGGCATGACCGTGAAGGATCTCGCGGACAAGCTCGAACTCCGCGTGAAGGATGTGCTCGCCAAGCTCCTGATGAAGCGGCTGATGCTGACGATCAATTCGACGCTCGATCCCGAGACGGCCGCCACGATCGCGCGCGAGTTCGGCGCCGAGGTCACGCTGCGCAGCTTCGAAGAAGAGCTGCTGCAGGTCGACGAGGACGACGCGCGCGCCGAGGACGTCGTCCCGCGCGCGCCGGTCGTGACCGTCATGGGCCACGTGGATCACGGCAAGACGAGCCTGCTCGATGCGATCCGCCAATCGCGCATCGCCGAGCGCGAGGCCGGCGGCATCACGCAGCACATCGGCGCGTATCACGTGACCATCAACGGCCGGAACATCGTGTTCCTTGACACGCCGGGCCACGAGGCATTCACCCTGATGCGCGCCCGCGGCGCCAAGGTGACCGATATTGTCGTCCTCGTCGTCGCGGCCGACGATGGGGTGATGCCGCAGACGCGCGAGGCGATCGACCACGCGCGGGCGGCCGGCGTGCCGATCATCGTGGCGATCAACAAGATCGACAAGCCGAATGCCAGCCAGGAGCGCGTGAAGCGCGAGTTGACCGAGCTCGATCTGATGCCGGAAGAATGGGGCGGAAAGACCGTCACGGTGGAAGTCTCGGCGCGCCAGCAGACCAACATCGAGCTGCTGCTCGAGATGATTCTGCTCGTCACCGACATCGGCGAGCTCAAGGCGAACCCGAAGAAGAATGCGTCCGGCACCGTGCTCGAGGCGAAGCTCGATCGAGGCCGCGGCCCTGTCGCGACGATCCTGGTGCAGGACGGCACACTCAGTGTCGGCGACACGTTCATCGCGGGCCCGGTCGTCGGCCGCGTGCGCGCCTTGATCGACGATCGCGGCCATCCCATCAAGTCGGCTGGACCATCGATGCCGGTCGAAGTCCTCGGGCTCACCGGTCTGCCCCAACCGGGCGACGCCTTCCAGGCTCTGGCCGACGCGGCCAAGGCGCGGCAGATCGCGACGTTCCGGCAGGAGTTGGCGAAGAGCCGCGCGCTCGGCACGAAGGGTGGCCGCCTGACGCTCGAATCGCTGCAGGTGCAGATCGCCGAAGGCGGCATGAAGGAGCTGCCGATCATCATCAAGGCTGACGTGCAGGGATCGGCCGAGGTCCTCGCCGACACGCTGGCGAAACTCTCGGACGAGAAGGTCAGGATTCGAATCATTCACGGCGGCGTCGGGGCGGTGAACGAGTCCGACGTGCTCCTGGCTACGGCCTCGAATGCGGTGATCATCGCGTTCAACGTCCGGCCTGACCGCAACGCCGAGGCCATCGCCGCGCGCGAGCGTGTCGACATCCGCCAGCATTCGGTGATCTACAACGTCACCGACGAGATGAAAAAGGCGATGACGGGGCTGCTCGAGCCGACGTTCAAGGAAGTGCGGCTCGGCATCGCCGAGGTGCGGGACACCTTCAAGGTCCCGAAGTTCGGCACGATCGCCGGCTGCATGGTCTCCGAGGGGCGCATCACGCGCGCCGGCGATACCCAGGCCAGGCTCCTCAGGGACAACGTCGTCATGTACGAGGGCAAGGTCGGGTCGCTCCGCCGGTTCAAGGACGACGCCAGCGAGGTGAAGTCCGGGTTCGAATGCGGCATCGGCTTCGACAAGTTCAACGACCTCAAGGTCGGCGACATCATCGAAGTGTTCACGATGGAGCGCGTCGCCGTCACGGCATAGTGTCCCAAGGCTCCCGCCCAGATCGCGTCGCCGATCAGATCCGGAGCGAGCTCGCGCTGCTCCTGACGCGCGAAGTGCACGATCCGGGCATCGGGTTCGTCACGATCACGCGCGTGCAGATGACGCCAGACCTTCAGCAGGCACGCGTCTTCTACACGGCGCTCGGCGACGACAAGGCCCGCAGAAACACCGAACGCGCGATCGAGCGGGCCGGGTCGTTCCTGCGCCGGCAGATCGGGTCGAGGCTGCGCCTGAAACGCGTCCCCGAGCTGACCTTCCTGTACGACGAATCGATCGCGGGCCAGGATCGCATCGAGCAGCTGCTGAACGAAGTCCGCACGGCGAATCCTGACGCCGACCCCAGCGATGACCACAAGTCCTGAACTCCAGACCGTCGTGGAGGCGATTCGCGCCCGGCAGCGGTTCGTCATCTCCTCGCACTCGCGTCCAGACGGCGATTCGATCGGCTCACAGCTCGCGGCCGCCTACGCGCTTCGCGCGCTCGGCAAACAGGTCACGGTGATCAATGCGGATCCGGCCCCGCCGCCGCTGATGCAGTTTCCTGGCGTACCCGACATCCAGATCAGCACGCGCGTCCAGGACGAGCCCGGGCCAGACGCCGCCGCCATCATCATGGAATGCGGCCATCTGGCGCGGACCGGGGTTGCCGGCCTCGAGCGGTTTTACGTCATCAACATCGATCACCATCCCGGCAATACGGCGTACGGGGCGCTGAACTGGTTCGATCCGTCGGCCGCCGCCTGCGCCGAGCTCGTGTACGACCTAGTCCGCGTGCTGCGGGTCCCGCTGACCCGCGAGATCGCGACGCATATCTACCTCGCGATCCTCACCGATACCGGCTCGTTCCACTTCTCGAGCATTTCGCCGCGGACGTTCGACATCTGCCGCGAGATGCTCGAAGCGGGCGTCGACCCGGTCCTGGTCGCGAGGAACGTGTACGACAGCAACAACGTAGGCCGACTGAAGCTGTTCGGCGCCATGCTGAGCGCGATGCAGCTCGATCCCACCTCCCGCATCGCGATCATGTGCTTCGATGACGAGATGGCCAGCCGGGCCGGCGGCACCTACGAAGACACGGAGGGCATCATCAACCTGCCGCTGACGGTCAAGGAAATCCAGGCGGTTGTGTTCTTCAAGCACGCCGGAGGCGACGAGTACCGCGTCAGCATGCGTTCGAAGGGCGACATCGACATCGGAGCGGTGGCCGGGGAGTTTGGCGGCGGCGGCCACAAGAACGCGGCCGGCTGCACCGCCACCGGTCCCATCGACGCGCTACAGAAGACCTTCGTCGGGAAGATTGAAGACGCCATCGATGGACGGCCTGCTCGTCGTTGACAAGCCCGCCGGGCCGACCTCCCACGAAGTGGTCGCGCGCGTGCGACGGGCGCTCGGCGAGCGGCGCATCGGTCACACCGGCACGCTCGATCCGGCCGCGACCGGCGTGCTGCCGCTCGTGCTCGGCCGCGCGACGAGACTCGCGCGGTTTCTGAGCGCGAGCGACAAGTCGTACGACGCCGTGCTCCGTCTGGGCCTCGCCACCGGCACGCAGGATGCCCAGGGCGCCGCGATCGGTCCCCGACATGACGGCCCGCTCCCCTCGCGCGAAGCGATCGATCGGGTGCTGGACTCCTGTCGCGGGACGTTCATGCAGCAGCCGCCGGCGTACTCGGCGAAGAAAGTCGCAGGCGAACGAAGTTACCGTGCCGCGAGGCGCGCCGAGCGCGAGGGGACGGCCCTTCTCGCCCTTCCCGCGCCAGTGAGCGTGACGGCCCGGATGATAGAAATCGTCAGTGTCGATGGCGACTGCGTCACGCTGCACGTCGACTGTTCGGCGGGCTTTTATGTCCGCACGCTGGCGCACGACCTGGGTGAGCAGCTCGGCGTCGGTGCGCACCTTCTCAGCCTTCGCCGAACCCGGAGCGGCGACGTCACGCTCGACCAGGCCCTGGCGCTCGACGCGATCGAGTGCGACCCGGCCCGCGGCGTCCGCGCCGTGGTGCCGCTTTCGGGGATGCTGCCGGGGCTCTCCTCGGTCACGCTGACGAGCGAAGGCGTCCGCCACGCGGTTCACGGCCTGGACATCGGCCCCGCGGACGTCGAAAAAGGGGGAAAAGGGAACGGGAGTCGTTTTCGCCCGGTTGCGGAAACGACTCCTGTTCCCTTTTCCCCCTTTTTCGTCAGACTCGTCGATCCGGCCGGGGATCTGGTGGCCATCGCCACTCCGGCCGGTGCATCGGGGCTTTTGCACCCTACCGTTGTTCTGATGTAACATATTGATCTTGCTCGACTAACAGATTTATCGGCATACGGCGTGTCTGGTTCCGTCTGGGGTTCTGGACCGTTCGTGGAGGACACAGCAGGTGGGGTTGACCAAAGACCGGAAGACGGAGCTGATAGGCAGCTACAAGACCCACGGCGCGGACACGGGATCACCAGAAGTTCAGGTCGCGATTCTCAGCGAGCGCATCAGCTATCTGACCGAGCACTTCAAATCGCACGCCAAGGATCACCATTCCCGCCGCGGCCTCCTGATGCTCGTCGGCAAGCGCCGCCGGCTCCTCGATTACCTCAAGCTCAAAGACGCCCACCGATACTCGGACCTGATCAAACGCTTGAACATCAGAAAATAGGTTTTGAACGTTATCCTTTATGACTACCCGCGAACTCACGATCGGCAGCAAGGCCCTCAGTTTCGAAACCGGCAAGCTCGCCAAGCAGGCGGGCGGCTCCGTCATGGTCCGCTACGGCGATTCGGTCGTGCTGGTCACCGCCTGTCGCGCAGCCAGTCAACGCGAAGGCATCGACTTCCTTCCGCTGACGGTCGACTATCGCGAATACACCTACGCGTCGGGCCGCATTCCCGGCGGCTTCTTCAAGCGCGAGGGAAAGGCGGCCGAGAAAGAAGTGCTGACGAGCCGCTGCATCGATCGGCCCATCCGGCCGCTCTTCCCCTCCGGATGGCGCTACGAGACGCAGATCATCGCGCTCGTCCTGTCGGCCGATCAGGAGAACGACACCGACGTCCTCGCGATCACCGGCGCGTCGGTTGCGCTCGCGCTCTCGGAGATTCCATTCGAGAAGACGATTGCCGGCGTTCGCGTCGGGCTCGTCGACGGCCAGTACATCGTTAACCCGACGTTCAAGCAACGGAAAGAAAGCAAGCTCGATCTCGTCGTCGCCGGTAGCAAAGACGGACTGGTGATGGTCGAGGCGGGCGCGAAGGAAGTGACCGAAGAGCAGGTGGTCGTGGCGCTCGAAACCGCGCACGCCGCGATCAAGCAGATCATCGCCGCGATCGACGCGCTCGCGAAGGAAGCCGGCAAGCCGAAGCTGAAGGTCGCCAAAAAAGAGATCGGCCACGACTTCTACCGCGAAGTCGAAGAAAAGATCCTCGTGCCACTCAGCGAGGCGATGCGCATCCGTGGCAAGCTCGAAAATTACGACCGCGTCGATCAGCTGCGCGACGAGCTCGTCGCGTCGCTCCCCGAAGGCGAAGTCCAGCGCGAGCTCGAGGCCAAGCAGATCTTCAAGGGCCTGAAGGAAAAAGTACTGCGCGAGGAAGTGCTCACCCGCGGCGTCCGGCTCGACGGCCGCAAGTTCGACGAGGTCCGTGCGATCTGGATCGAGACCGGCGTGCTGCCGCGGACCCACGGCTCGGCCGTGTTCACGCGCGGCGAAACCCAGGCGCTCGTCACCTGCACGCTCGGCACGGCCGACGATGCGCAGAAGATCGAAAGCTTTGAGGGGGAGACGTGGAAGAGCTTCATGCTCCACTACAACTTCCCGCCCTTCTCGGTTGGCGAGGTCGCCTTCCTGCGCGGCCCCGGCCGGCGCGAGGTCGGCCACGGCGCGCTGGCCGAGCGGTCGCTCACGCCGATTCTCCCGAGCGAGGAGCAGTTTCCTTACACGGTCCGCGTCGTGTCGGACATTCTCGAGTCGAACGGGTCATCCTCGATGGCGTCGGTCTGCGGCGGATCGCTCGCGATGATGGACGCCGGCGTCCCGTTGAAGACCGCCGTCGCAGGCATCGCCATGGGCCTCGTGATGGACGAGAAGAGCGGCAAGTACGCCGTGCTCTCCGACATTGCGGGCGCCGAAGATCACTACGGCGACATGGACTTCAAGGTGGCCGGCACCGCCGACGGCATCACGGCGCTGCAGATGGACATCAAGGTCGACGGCATCACCATGGACGTAATGCGGAAGGCGCTCGAGCAGGCGCGCCGCGGCCGGCTCCACATCCTCGCCAAAATGCACGAGGCGCTCGCCAAGTCGCGCGACAGCATCTCGGCGTTCGCACCGCGCATCGTCACCATCCGCATCCCGGTCGACAAGATCCGCGACGTGATCGGGCCAGGCGGCAAGATGATCCGCAGCATTATCGAGCGGACCGGCGTCAAGATCGACGTGGAAGATGACGGCCGCGTGAACGTCGCCTCGGCAGACAGCGAGTCGGCGCAGAAGGCCATCTCGATCATCCAGGAACTGACGGCGACGCCGGAGCTGAACAGGAGCTATCTCGGGAAGATCCAGCGGATCACCGACTTTGGTGCGTTCGTCGAGATCATGCCCGGCACCGACGGCCTGCTGCACGTCTCGGAAATCGCCAACCACCGCGTGAAGGACGTGCGGGACGAACTCAAGGAAGGCGAACAGATTCTCGTCAAGGTCATCAACATCGACCCGACGGGCAAGATCCGGCTGAGTCGCAAGGCACTGCTGCAGCCGGAAGAGGGCGCTGCGGCCGGCGTTCGAAAGAGCTAGACCGCGCGGGCTCCGGGCTCTAAAGCGTTTTTCGGATAGCTCTTGTACTGCCTGGGCGCGTCATGTTACTTCTGCGGACACACACGCGGAGGCCTCATGCGCGCCATTCGATGGATCTTCGAGAACGGGTGCTCTACGACAGCGACGCCGGGATGATGGCGGACGCCGTCGCCGAGAAGTCCCGCGTCAGCGGCTCGTGGGTGCGGTTGCTGAAGCAACGCCGTCGCGAAACCGGCGAAGTCGCCCCTCGCCTCCAACGGTATGGCCTTCGGCGAAAACTCGCGGCGCACGTGCACACGCTGCAGGCGTTAATCGACGAGCAGCCCGGTCGGACGCTCGCGGAGCTGCAGGAGGCGCTGGGCCTCTCCGTGAGTCTCGCCACGATCTGGGGCGCAGCGAAGGATCTTCGGGATTACGGTCAAAAAAACGGTACGCCCCAGCGAACACGCGCGCGCGGACGTCGCCACGGCCCGCACCGACTGGCGCCAGCGGGCCCCCACGTGGGATCCGGCGCGCCTGGTTGTTCTCGATGAGACCGGCGTCACCACGAATCTCCTGCGCCGCTACGGGCGGGCGGCACGGGGCGCCCGGGTCTGCGACGACGCACCGGTTGCCCGCTGGGAGACGTCAGTACGGCAAAAACACGCGCGCCGCCGCAATCCGCTCCGTGATAGGCGGGTGGCCGTAGAACAGCCACTGAACCAGCTTCGATGGGTGTTCTTCCGCGAGGTTCTGCGCGCCGAGGCGCCGCATGGCGGAAATGAATGCACCGGGGTTCTTGGTCAGGTCGAGCGCGAAGCGATCGGCGCTCCTCTCGTGCCCACGCGACACGGCATGGGCCACCGGCATCATCGTGAGTGACACCGCGCCGGCGGCCAGCAGCAGCAGCGGCAGCCCTGCGGGATCGGCCACGTCCCTCAGCCCGAAGCGATCGCTCAATCCCCCGAGCGTCCGCGCCGCGAGATAGAAGCCAGCGAGCGTCAGCGCGCTCTCAAAGACAATCCCCTTCCAGATGTCTCCGTGGACGTGATGCGCCAACTCGTGCGCCAGGATAACCTCGATTTCCTCGTCTGAGTACTCGGCCAGCATCGTATCCGATACGAGAATGCGACGCGTGCCGCCGATGCCGGCCAGCGCCGCATTCGCCTTCTTCGTCTTCGCCGAGAGTCCCCATTCATAAGCGCCGAGCACGCGCGCCCCCGTGCGCTCGGCGAGCGCGAGGAGCCGCACCCGAAGCCCTTCCCTATCGAGCGGCTTCACCGTGTAGAACAGTGGCAGCAGGAGAATCGGCGCGAGGTTCGTCAGACCGACGATGATCAGGGTGAAGAGCGCGCCGGCGCTCACCCACCACCAGTCGGGTGACAGCCGGATCAGGAAATACAGCAGGGTCGCGCCGCCACAGCCGAGCAGCATGCCGATACCGAGCGACTTCACCTCGTCCCCCGCCCAGCGGGCGAGCGATTCATTCGACAGCCCGTAACGGCGCTCGACGACGTGTCCGCTGTACCACCCCAGCGGGAGACTGCCAATCTCATTGAGCAGGGAAAGGAGCACCACGTACATCAGGACAGTCAATGCGGGGAGCTCTGGAAGCCCTGGAAGCGAAGTCGCCGTTGCGACCCCTGCAGCCGCCGACTCAGCCGCGTCGCGGAGCGTCACGCTCCAGCCGGTCCATACCAGGCCGCCAAGGAGCAGCAGCGTCCAGACCCATCCGAGGACGCCGAGGCGCCGCTTGACGCGGTGGTAGCGGGTGGCCCTGTCTTCGTTCAATTCAGCTGAACGGAGATCAGCTTGGAGACGCCCGGCTCTTCCATCGTCACGCCGTAGAGGCGGTCAGCGATCTCCATCGTCTTCCGGTTGTGGGTGATGACGATGAACTGCGTGTGCTGCTGCATGCCGCGCAGCATCTCCACGAACCGGCCGATATTGGCATCGTCGAGCGGCGCATCGATTTCGTCGAGCAGGCAGAACGGGCTCGGCTTGTACTTGAACATGCCGAACATGAGTGCGATGGCCGTCAGCGCCTTCTCGCCGCCCGACAGGAGCTGCACGCTCTGCAGACGCTTGCCTGGCGGCTGCGCGATGATCTCGATACCGCTCTCGAGCGGATCGGTTTCGTCGAGCAGCGTGAGGCCGGCGCGGCCGCCGCCGAAGAGCGTGCCGAAGGTCTCCTGGAAATTCAGGTTGATGGCGGCAAGCGCTTCGTTGAAGCGCTCGCGGGTCGTTTCGTCGATGCGCTTGATGGCTTCGCTCGTCTGCGCGATGGAGTCGACCAGATCCTTGCGCTCCTTCGTCAGGAAGGCGTGGCGCGTCTCCAGCTCGTCGAACTGCTCGACCGCCATCATGTTCACCGGGCCAAGGCGATCGATCTTCGCGCGAAGCCTGGCGATCGCCTCCTCGGCGCTGAGGGCCTTTTCCTTCGCCCCTTCCAGGGCCGGACTAGAGTCCTGCGCGACACCTGCGTCTGTTGCCCTGAAGCCCTGTGCGACGGCTGTTGTGGCGCAGGGCTCGAGACCTGCTGTGGCATCGTCGCCCAGCTCCTCGGGTTCCTCGGCGCAGATCACGCGCGCATCCGGAGTCAGCTCGCCCGCCAGCTCGAGCTCGTCCACGTCAACGCGCACTTCGTCGAGCGTGGCCTGCACCGCGTCGAGGCACGACGCCGCAAGATGCGCAAGATCGCTTTCGGCGGTTGCGCGCGCCACGTCGAGCTCGGCGACGAGCGAGCGGATCGACTCGAGCGCGCCACGCGCAACTTTGAGTGAGGCTTCGTGCTCGTCGGTTGCGATCCGGAGGGCCGACACGAAGTCGTCGGCGTGCCGGACGTCCATCCGCAGCGCATCAAGGGTGTTGACGTCGGCATCGAGCTGCGCTTCGCCGGCGACGATGGCCGCGCCGAGTTCCGCGACGCGCCGCCGCGTCACCTCGAGCTCGGATGCCAGAGAGGTCGCCCGGGCGTCGAGTTCGGCCGCGGCTTCGTCGAGGCGCTGAACGTCGGCAGCCAGGCCCGCGGCGCGCTCGACCATGGCGGCGTGGGCCGCGCCCGCCTCGGCGGCACGCTGGCTGAGATCCTCGGCCGCTTCCCGCGCTTCGAACAGGCGCCGCTGCGCCTCGGTCAGCCGCTCGTCCGCACGCTGCTGCTCGTCCTGCAGGCGACCGATCGACGCTCGTGCTTCATCCTGGCGGCGATCAAGCGCGTCGCGCTCTTCGTCGGCCTGATACCGCTCGCGCGCCAGCTGCTCGCTCTTCTGCGCGCGCCGCGCCACTTCGTCGGTCGCATGCTGCAGCTGGGCGTCGAGCCCGACGACCGCCTTTTCTTGTGCGTGGTATTCGGCGTCGAGCGCCGCGATGGCGTGCGAGGCCGTCGCCATGGCGCCCTCGAGCGCCGCCGTCTCCTCGGCGAGCTTGAACAGCGCGGCCCGCTCCACGCGAATGCGCTCGCGAGCCTCCGTGATTTCTCGCTTCGTTTCGAGAATCCCGCGCGCATCGTCCCGGCTGCCGCCCGAAACGAGCTGCGGCCCGCGGAAGACAGCGCCGTCGACGGTCAGGACTGGCACGGTCGTGAGTCGGCTCGCATCCTGGGCGCGCTCGTACGAATCAGCGATCCAGGCATCGCCGATCGCGCGTCGAATGGCTTCCGCGAACGGTCCGTTCACGCGAACGGTCGATGACAGGGCACGGAGACCTTCGGGAGGGCTCAGGGGTGGGGGCTCAGGGCTCAGCCCTGCGCCGTCCGTGATCAGAAATCCGCACCGTCCCGCGCCTGCCGCGCAAACGACGTCGAAACCAGCGGCGGCGTGCTCCGGCGTTTCAACGACCACATGCTGCAGCAGATCGCCGAGGTAGGCGTCAACCGCGCGTTCGTAGCCGGCCTCCGCCTCCAGATAATCGGCGATCGCGCCCTGCTGGTTGACCTTGCCGTTCGCCTGCGCGAGAACGGCGCGCGGCGCGTCACCGTACGACGCGCGGGCCGCCTCGAACTCCACGAGCGACTTCAGCCGCGCCTCGAGCCCCGCGAGCGCCTGTTCCGCCACCCGCACCGAGCGCGCACGCCACTCGTGCTCGATGCGCGCGTCGGCCAGCTCTGACTCGCGTGCCAGACGGGCGATGCGCGTCGACTCTATCGCGTCGTGCGCGCGGCGAAGGCCGTCAGAAGCCGCCGTCCGTTCGCCTTCAGCCCGCACCGACTGAATGCGCACATCGTCGGCTTCGACCGCCAGTTTGTGCAGCGTCTCGGCCGCCCGGTCCCGCGCCGTCGCGGCATTCTCCAGCGCGTGGCGGAGCGCCGTGGCCGAGTTGATGGCGGAGAAGACGTCGCTCCTCGCGGCCTCGACGTCGGACTCGAGTCCCTCGATCTCGCGATGCGCCGCTTCGTAGCCCTCCGATTCCGTGGCCAGGCGGGTCGCGGCGCGCTCGCGCCAGGCCCCCGCCTCGATCGCTGCTTCGCGGCGGCCCGCCAGTGCCAGCCGGGCCGGCTCGCGCCGGGCTTCGATCGTCGCGACTTCGGAGGCCATGAGGGCGGCCCGTGTGTCGAGCGAAGCGATCTGCTCGCGATCGAAGACGATCTGCTGCTGCTGACGGTTCATCGAGAGCTCGCGCGCATGCGCCGCTTCGCGGGTGTTCGTCGCGCGCGCTTCGGCTTCGGCCATCTCGATGCGCAGGCGGCCAAGATCGCTGTCCACCGTGGCGACCCGCGACGATGCGACCGAGGAGCGGTCGCGGGCATCGGTCAGGCTGCTGCGGGCCGACTCGATCGCCTCCGCCAGCCGGGCGTACTTCCGCGCGAACAACACCTTTTCCCAGCGCCGGAGCTCGTCGCGCAGTTTCTGGTAGCGCCGCGCCCTGGCCGCCTGGCGCTTCAGCGTGCCGCGCTGCTTGTCGACCTCGAACACGATGTCGTCCACGCGCAAGAGGTTCTGCCGCGCCGCTTCGAGCTTCAGTTCCGCCGACCGCCGTCTCGCCTTGTACTTCGTGACGCCGGCCGCTTCCTCGATCAACTGGCGTCGATCGATGGGACGCAAGCTGAGGATCATGCCGATCTTCCCCTGCTCGATGATCGCGTAGGCCTTCGCGCCCAGCCCGGTGTCCATCAGCAGGTCGTGCACGTCGCGCAGCCGGCACGTCTGGCCGTCGATGAGGTATTCGCTCTCGCCGGAACGGAAAAGCCGGCGCGTGACTTCAACTTCGCGGGCGATCGACTGAATCAATTCCGACACGACGACCTGTCCGTGGCCGTGGCCATTGCCGTTCCCGTGGCCATTCCCGGGTGCCTCGTCACGATGGCCGCGGCCATTCCCGTTGACTTGGTGTCCCGGGTCTTTCGTGTCTTCCGGGTCTTCCGGAAACGCCGGCCCGCTGACGGTCTTCAGGACGCCAGTAAACCGCAGGCGCACTTCGGCGGCCGCCGTGGGCTTCCTGGCGTCGCTGCCGCTGAAGATGACGTCCTCCATGCGCTCGCCGCGCAGGCTCTTGGCGCTCTGCTCGCCCATCACCCACGTGATGGCGTCCGCCACGTTGCTCTTGCCGCATCCGTTGGGGCCGACAATCGCGGTCACGCCTTTGTCGAAGGCGAGCTCGGACCGATCGGAGAACGATTTGAAGCCGTTGATTTCAAGACGTTCGAGGCGCATGACTCCACCACGGTACGCAAATGGTCCGGCTGCCTTCGCTATCGCTCAGGCGAGGGCGGACGTTCTGGCTGGCTGGGATGCAGAACCGCAAGGAAACCGTTTGGCGCCACCCTTGTCGTCTCCCACAACGGAAGACGGCCCCTAGGTTTCACGAAACGGTGGTCAGTCTAACAAGGCCTAGCTGTAGGGGCAAGTGCAATCTGCCCCCACAAGCGATTGTGGTCTAATGACCTACTGGAGCCTTCGCGCCCGCCTTGTTCAGTTCGAGCAGCTTCTGGGCTTCGTCGAACTGCGACAGGGCCATTTGCGCTTGCGGATCCGCCATGACCAGGTGGCGCCAGGCAGAGCTGACGCCGAACAGGGCGCCATCGATTTCGAAGCGCAGCATCGCCTTGATGTACCCGAGGTCCTCCGCGAATCCGGGTTCGTCAATCTTGACGCCGTCGGCGACCAGTTGCTGCCGGAAATCGGCCAGCATGTCATCGTCGACGACGAAATTCTCCTGGACGATCTTCCGTCCGGTCGACGTCTGGCCTACGCGCACATCGCCCTCCGCATTGTATTTTTGGGCGTAGCTCGCAAACGCCTGGCGCGCATTCAGCGTCC
The DNA here is from genome assembly GCA_965229885.1 of Vicinamibacterales bacterium. Classification (GTDB taxonomy): domain Bacteria; phylum Acidobacteriota; class Vicinamibacteria; order Vicinamibacterales; family CAVVIG01; genus DATLLJ01. Next base: position 809,681 of record CBDDJX010000003.1, on the reverse strand, counting down.
GCCCGAAGCGGCCCACATTGAAGCCGCCGGTGCTTCCCGGACCGACAGGTCCCGCAATCCGTTTGTCGGGCTCGACGCCGCCGCCGCTGTACACGGGGCGCCCGGAATCGGTGTTCTTCAACTCGCTCGGGCTATGCGTCCGCTCGGTTTCCTGATCGCGCAGCGCGTAGAGCTGGTACTCGTCAAAGGTCGCGTCCCACGGTCGCTGAATGAGCCGGCCGCTCGGCGTGTAGTAGTGCGCCGTGGTCAGCGCGAGGCCCGCGCCCCCGTCGATGCGGTACACGGACTGCACGAGCGCTTTTCCGAACGTCGTCTCGCCGACGACATACGCGCGATCGTGATCCTGGAGCGCGCCCGTGACGATCTCCGAAGCGCTCGCGCTGCGGCGGTTCACGATGATCACGACCGGGATATCGGTGAACTCGCCGTCTGCGGTCGCACGGTAGTCCTGATCCGAGTTGGACACGCGCCCGCGCGTGTACACGATCATCTTGCCCTTCGGGAGAAACTCGTTGGCGACCTTGATAGCCTGATCGAGCGGACCGCCGGGATTGCCGCGAATATCGAGCAGGAGCCTGCGCATCCCTTTGCCCGCCAGATCGTGCAGGGCGCGCTTGAAGTCGCGGTCGGTGTTCTCGCCGAAATCCTGTAGCTTGATGTAGGCGGTCGTCGAATCGATCATCAACGCGGCCGGCACCGTCGGGATGTACACCTCGGCGCGTGTCACATCGAGCGGAATCAGCTGCTCATAGCCGCGGCGCCGCAGCTCGATGTGGACCGGCGTCCCCTTGGGGCCGCGCAGTTTGTGCATCGCCTGTTCGGTGCTCCAGCCCCTGGCGCTCTCGTCGCCGATTTTCGCGAAGGCGTCGCCGCGGCGCACGCCTTTCTTATGGGCCGGCGAGCCTTCGAAGACGCCGGTCGCCACGATGTAGTCTCCGGGCGTACTCTGGATCTGAATGCCGAGGCCGTAGTAGCGGCCTTCCTGGCGTTCGCGCATCCGCGCGTAGGCTTTCGGATCGAAAAAGCTGGAATGCGGATCCAGCGTGCCGAGCATGCCGCGAATCGCGCCGTAGACGAGGCTGTCGGACTCGATCGTGCCGATGTAATTCGCTTCGATCGCGTCGAGCGCGACGGCAAACGTCTTGTAGTCTGGAGTCTTGTCGTCGATCGCCAGCGCGCTTCGGCCGAGAAACCCGCCGACCAGCGCTGACACGACGATCGCAGAGACCGCGGCAGGGACAGCACGGCAGCGTCGCATGAGAGTTAGCCTAACAGATAACTTCCTCATCGGCAACGACTTCCGGCTGCTAGCCGGCGGGATTCCCTTGACCGCCTCAACACCGGTTCCTATAATGACTTAAAGGGGTTCCACCCTCCGGTTTCAGAAAGCAGGACGGCCATGTTTGGTTCCATCGGTATGCCGGAGCTGATCATCATTTTCGTGATCGCTCTCATTATTTTCGGGCCCCGAAAACTGCCCGAACTCGGCCGTTCGCTTGGCAGAAGCCTGTCTGAGTTCAAGAGGGCGTCCAACGAGCTGAAGAGCACGCTCGAGGAGGAAATCCGCCTCGACGAGCAGCGCGTCGATCTCGACGCGTCCAAGGCCGCGTCGGCTGCAGCGGCCGCCGCGGCGCCGCCGGCTCCAGTGATCCCGGTTGCTCCCGCCGAGATCGTGCCGTCCGCGCCGCCGAGTCACCAGACAGACGAGTCCGCGTAGCGGGCTGTCGACATGGCCCTTGTGCCTTTTCCTAGTCCCCAGCATCAGGGGGCGTACAGTCTCGCTCCCGAAGAGCCCGAAGACGATCCCGAGCCCTCCGCCGGAGGGCAGATGTCGTTCTTGGAGCATCTCGACGAGCTCCGAAAACGCATCCTGCGCTCGTGCACCGCCATCGCTCTCGGAGTCGTCGCCACGTTCTGGTTCATTCAACCGATCTTCAACTTCATTCTTGCTCCGACACGTCGCGTCCTGCCGCCCGGCGTCACCCTGATCTACACGCAGCCGGGTGAGGCCTTTTCTCTCTACGTCACCGTCGCGCTGATCTCCGGCCTTCTCGTCGCGGCGCCGTTTATTAGCTATCAGGTCTGGATGTTCATCGCGCCGGGCTTGTACGCGAAAGAAAGGAAGATGGCCTATCCGTTCGTGGCGCTGACCACGCTGTGCTTCATGCTCGGCGCCGCCTTCAACCATTACATCGCCTTCGGCGTGATGATGGCGTTCTTCGCCCGCTTCAACACGGCCGACCTCGCGTTCATGCCCCGGCTTCACGATGTCTTCGGGCTTTATACGAAGATGCTGCTCGGCCTCGGCATCGTGTTCCAACTGCCAACGATCGTGTTCTTCCTCGCGAAGATGAAGGTGGTCACGGCCCGTTTCCTGGCAACAAATCTCAAATACGCCATCCTCATCATCTTCGTCGTCGCGGCCGTCATCACGCCGGGCGGCGACATGATATCGCAGATGATTTTCGCGGCGCCGATGGTCGGCCTGTACCTCGTCAGCATTCTCATCGCGTGGATCGTCAACCCCCGCAGTCGATCGCCGGAAGTGCTTGATTGACTTCGATTGCGCCCAGCCGTGGTATCATCAGCGGGTTGTCAACTTGCGTCCGCCACGTGGCTGACCTAGGATTCCGTGCTGTTACCGGGGGGGGTCGGCCTGATGAAAAGGACTTTTCGCTTCGTAAGTTTCGCGGCACTTATTATTTTTTCGGCCGTCGCGGCTGACGCCCAGACTCCCTCAGCGTCCCAGACGGCCTCGACGACCTCGCCAGGCGCTTCGGACGCGTCGATGCGACCGGCGACGACGACGTTCTATGGCGACACGGGGTTGTGGTTCGTGCCGACGGCGGAGGTGCTCGCCCGCGGGAAGTGGTCCGCCAGCGGGTACCGCCGCGGGACGAACTACGGCCAGGGCTACACCAACGTCGGCGACTTCGCCGGTACGTTTGCCGTGGGCATCAAGGACCGGGCGGAAATCTTCACCTCGTTCCTCTTCGACACCCGGATCGATCGCGACGTCCGACCCCTCTTCGTGAACGACGCAGCGTTCGGCGGGTTTATCGATCGCTATCCGCGCGTGAATCAGCAATGGACGGGCGATCACGTCGGCGACTGGTACGTCGGCGCGAAAGTGAACATCTTGTCGGAGTTCCGGCAGAACGCCACGGCGCTGGCGGTGCGGGGCGTCGTCAAGATCCCGACCGGCGACGAGGCCGCAGGCAACGGAACGGGCGAGACCGACTTCTTCTTCGACTTCATCGGGAGCAAGGACATCGCGAAGAGCGTGGAAGTGGCCGGGTATGCCGGCTACGAGTTCCTGGGTGAACCGACCGGGTTCAACACGCCGGGCGGCGCGTTCCGCTGGGGCGGCGGCTTGGGCTTCCCGACGCGAAGCCCGGCGCGCATCACGCTGGAGTTGAACGGCAAAGTGCCGTCCGATGACACCGCGAGCCTCACCACGGCGACACTCGTCGGCGCCGACGGCACGAAGCCGCCGGCCTTTTCCGACACCGAGAATCTGACGCGCGCGACATTCGGCCTCACCGTGCAGGCGCCGAAGGGCTTCTTCTTCGGCGGCGGTTTGAGCTGGAACGTGCCGCAGCAAACGCGCAATGAGGCCTTCTCCGAACGGAGCGAGAACCCCTTCGGCGACTACTGGGACGTTCAGGTGAGGCTCGGCTATCACCCCGGCGTGCGGGTCTATGTGCCGCCCCCTCCCCCCCCCCCGCCGCCGCCCACACCGCAGGTGCACAACCTGACGGTCAAGGCCGATTGCGATCCGTGCACGGTGGAAGTGGGCAAGAGCTCGACGGTGACGGCGACCGTGCAGGATTCGATTAGCTGCGCGGTATCGTATCGCTTTACAGCGCCGAGCGGGACGTTTGCCAACCCGACGAACCGTCAGACGCTCTGGACAGCCGGCCAGCAGGACGGGATGGTGCCGGTCACGGTCACGGTGACGTGCCCGACCGACAACAAGACGGCCTCCGATACGGTCAACCTCCAGGTGACGAGGCCCACGGCCAAGGTCTACACGTTCGAAGACGTGCACTTCGACTTCGACCGGTACTCGCTGCGGCCGGAAGCGACGCGCGTGCTTGACGAGGCGGTGGCGGCGCTGCGGGAGGATTCGACCCTGCGGATCCAGATCGAAGGCCACACCTGCAACATCGGCACGGCCGAATACAACCTGGCGCTCGGCGATCGCCGCGCGAATGGGGTGAGGGATTACCTGACGAGCCGCGGCGTCACGGCGGATCGGCTCAGCACGATCAGCTACGGCGAAGAGCGGCCGAAGTACGACAACGCCCGTGAAGAGACGCGCCGGCTCAACCGCCGCGCGGCGCTCACGGTTAATCTGACGCGATAGAGAACAGAGACGAGAGGTTAGATGTCAAAGCCTCTAACCTCTCGTCTCCAACCTCCAAACCTCTAATCCTGGCCAGCGAAGACCGGTGAGTTCGGGTAGAGTCTTCCTTCATCTCCTTAATCCGGGAAGATACCTTCATGAAGCGCAGCGTGCTGCTCGGTGTGTTGATTGCAGTCGGCGCGGTGTCGATGGCCGTCACCGGTTACCAGGGTCGGCCGGCGCAGCCGCAAGGGCCTCGCGTCCTCGAGATGCAGAAACTCAAGGACAATCTGTATGTCCTCACCAGCTCCACCCCGGGGAACCCGGCCACGTTCAGCGGCGGGAACGTCGCCGTGTTCATCACCGACGGCGGTGTCACGCTCGTGGACACGAAGCTGGCCGGCTGGGGCCAGGCCCTCGTCGACAAGGTGAAGAGCGTCACCAACAAGCCGGTGACCACGATCATCAACACCCACACGCACGGCGATCACACGGGCAACGACGGCTTCTTCGGGACGACCGTCGAGATCGTCGCGCACGAGAACACGAAGGCGAACATGGAGAAGATGGACGCCTTCAAGGGTGACAACTCGAAGTTCCTGCCGAAGAAAACCTACAAGGACAAGCTTACGATCGGCAGCGGGAAGGACCGCATCGATCTCTACTACTTCGGCGCCGGCCACACCAACGGCGACACGTTCATCGTCTTCCCGGCGCTGCGCATCCTGCACACCGGCGACATGTTCGCCTGGAAGGACGCGCCGTTCTGCGACCGCAACAACGGCGGAAGCTGTGTCGCCATCCCGAGTACCCTACAGCAGGCGATCGCCACCATCAAGGACGTGGACACGGTCATCCCGGGCCACAGCCCGATGCAGACGCCGAAAGATCTACAGGAGTACCAGCGATTCACCGCCGATCTCCTCTCGCACTCGGAGGAGGCCATGAAGGCCGGCAAGACCGTTGAGGACGCGGCCGCGTCGTTCAAGGTCGACAAGTATCCCGGGTACAAGAACGAGCGCGTCAAGGCCGCGGTGCAGGCCGTCTACGACGAGCTCAAGAAGTAGGTCAGGCGCGCTCGGCGTGCGCCAGGGCGTGACGGCCGGAGTTCCGGGATCGGCGGCCCGCCTTGTCGCGATACATCCGTTCGTCGGCTGCCGCCAGCATCTCCTCGAACGTGCTGCCGTCCTCCGGGAAGCGGGCCGGGCCCACGCTGATGGACAGCGCGACACGGACGCCCGGCCTTGGCTCGAAGGGGTACGCACTCACCGCGTTCTGCATCTCTAACACTCGACGCGCCTCGTGTTCGGGGTCGCAGTCCCACATCACGACGATGAACTCGTCGCCCCCGAAGCGCGCGCACAGATCGCTCTGGCGGACCGCAGAGCGCAGTACGACGGCGACCGCATGGATCGCCCGATCGCCCACCTCGTGACCGTAGGTGTCGTTGAGTTCCTTGAGGCGATCGAGATCGAGCACCACGACGCTGACGCTGGCCTTGGCCTGCGCCGCGCGCGCCAGCCCGGTCTCGAACTGCCGATCGAGCGAGCGCCGATTGGGCAGCCCGGTCAGCGGATCGGTGTGGGATTCGTGCTGGGTCTGCTCGAAACGGGTGGAGTTATGGATCACGGCCGCGGCCTGCTCACTCACCCGACCAAGGACGCGCCGATGTTCGTCGGTGAAAGAGCCCGGGACCGTGTGGTAGATCACGAGCCCGCCAATCGGACGCCCCTCGAATATCAACGGACAGGGGAGCAACGCCGTCAGTTCCTCGCCGTGCACTCCGCGGCCGTCGGCGCACGACGGGAGCCTGAGCGAGAGATCACTCCAGGACTTCAACTTCCACTTAAATAGCGCTTCGGTACCGGGCCCGTGCGCGTAACGGCACACGTACCCCCTCGTTGTCATCGCCGAGAAACAGGGCGCACGTCACGAACGGCACGAGTCGGCTGACCTTATCGTGAATCAGCGCCATCGCCTCCGGGACGCCCAGGCTCGATCCGAGGGCCTGCGCGATTTCGTAGAGCGTCTGCTCCTCGCGATGCGCACCCGCGATGTCCTGGAGCGCGAGCCCTTCATTGTCGGTCCACGCGCTCTCGCTCGAGGCTTCCTTCGCCAACGGCGCCGACAGTTGGAGCCGTTCAATCAAGAGCTCGACAAGCCCCGGGTCGAAGGCCGTTCCAGAAAAGTCGCGCAGCACGGCGATCGCCGCGCTCGCGCTGCGTGCCGGCCGGTACGGCCGGTCAGACTGCAGCGTGCTGTAACAGTCCGCCAGGGCCAGGATGCGCGCGCCGAGCGGAATATCGCCGCCGCACAGCCCCGCCGGGTAGCCCAGACCGTCCCAGCGCTCGTGATGGCACAGCACGAGTTCGCTCACCGGCGCGCCGAACGGCACGCTGCTCAGGATCTCGGCGCCAACCCGGGGGTGAATCTTGACGCGCTCGAACTCCTCGGGCGTGAGCGCCTCGGGTTTCGAGAGAATGTGCTCAGGCACTGCCATGTTGCCAATATCATGCAGCAGCGCCGCCGTGCGCACCGCCTGCACCTCGCTGTCGGAGAGGCCGGACGCTTCGGCGAGCAGCGCCGCGTAATACTGGATCGATCGGATGTGTTCTGGCGTGCACCCCGCCTTGGCCTCGATCGCCAGCGCGAGTGCTTCGATGGTCGCAAGCTGCACTTCCATCGCGCGGCGCGTTTCGTCCTGCTCTTCCCGGAGCCGCGCGACCACCGTGTGGTAACTCCGGAAGACCAGGTAGAGCGGCACGGCCAGCAGCGCGAGCCATCCGAACCAACCCCGCCCCGACGCCGCGGTCGCGAAGGCCGCGAGCGCCGCGCCGGCCAGATAGCTCGGCGCGCTCCACAGGGAATTGCGGCGCCAGATGTGCACCACCCCCTGCCGCGTGGACAGCGCGATCGCGCCCGCGACCAGCGCGGTATTGACGAAGAAGTAGAGCGGCGCCACCGTGGCGGCGGCGCGTACGAGCGTCGCGAGGCCTGGTTGGTCCGTCCCCATGATCAGGGCCAGCGACAGGCCGGCGACCATCACGGTCAGTGTCAGCGAGGCCATGCTGAACACCACGCGATGCAACGGATTGTGTTCGCTGGTGCGCAACGTGCACTGGGCCCAGGCGCTCACGGTCGCGATACACACGGCCTCCGCGGGCCCGAGCGCGAACAGCGCCCAGAAGTTGACCACATGCGAGAGCGACAGGTTCGACTGGCTGCGGCCGAGCGGCAACTGGATCTTCGCCGCCGACGCGGCGACGGCGAGCCCGAGCAGTATGGCGAATAGGCCCGGGTGCTCCAAACGCAGTTGCAGCGCCGCCGCCACCAGACAGCCCACGCCGACGGCCACCACGGCGACGACGTACGCGCGGGCTGGGGCTGGCAGTAGGAGGAAGGTCGAGCTGTCGGATTTCCGCCTCATGCCGCCCTCGCCTGCGACCAAAGCCAATCCGCCCGTGTCTGCGATCTGCCGGCGTTCTCCCGGCGCACAAGGACCGGAAGCGAACCCGGAAAAGCGGCAGTCAAGCGGACGCACGAAGACCCTGAAAACACCAAAGGTCCTTCGGCAACCTGAGTGCCCGGAGCCGCCTGGTGCGTGAACCGCGCATGCCGCCGCGGACAAATAGCCGTAAGCCCTATTAAATTAAGTAATTACAGGCACTCAGTTGAGGTTCGTACCGGACGGAGATGGCGTCATGCCTGGGGTCTCCCCACACCCTGCGTGTCCCGTTTCGGGTCAGGTCGTGACGATGTTTGGTAGCCGCGGCCGGCGAAGCCCATGGCAGCTTGCCAAAGGCCTGCGACTCGGTCGTCCTTGCGATTCAGGGCCGAACTTACTAGAGTTCGCGGCCAGCGGAGTGTCTGTGGAACAGCTGAATGGCAAAGACCGCCTCATCGTGGCACTCGATGTACCGACCGTCGACGAGGCCTTACGCACCGTTGAACAGCTCGACAACGTGTCGTTTTTCAAGATCGGCCTTCAGCTATTCCTGACAGGCGGCTTGCCGCAGCTGTTGCAGGCGCTGCGGAAGGACAAGCGAGTGTTCGTCGATCTCAAGGTGCCTGGCGATATTGCCAACACTGTCGCCGCGGTGATTGACGTGTGCGTCGACAACAATGTGGCGTTGCTGACGCTCAGTGAATCGATGCCCTTACCCGCAATCGCCGCAGCAAAGGCAGCTCGAACGGCCAGACAGAGCGATGCGCCGAAGTTGCTGACAGTCCCGTTTCTGTCCAGCCTCGATGCGAGCGATCTCCCAGCCATATCTGGTGGAAAACGGGATCTCGAAACGTACATTCTCGGGAGCGCGCGCGCAGCAATTGAAGCCGGCTGCGATGGCGTCATCGCATCCGGAGAGGCGATTCAAGTCTGCCGGCGAGCTTTCGCCAAGCCCACTCTCATCGTAAGCCCTGGGATCAGGCCTGCGGGTGCTTCCACGGACGATCACAAACGACACACAACTCCCGCTGAGGCTATTCGCCTTGGTGCAGATTATCTCGTCGTGGGAAGGCCGATCCTGAAAGACCCTCATCCGCGAGAGGCGGCTCGACGAGTCATCGCCGAAATCAACGAGGCGCTGGAGGGAGGAGAAGTCCACTGATTTCTTCTTGCCACGCACCGCATTCTCGGGAAGATGCTGCGCATCGACGTCAACGTCCCGGACACTCATGCCAGCGGCTATCAGATACCGGCAAACAACCCGTTCGCGGCGGGCGGCGGCGCGGTGTCGGCGCGGCCTGAGATTTGGGCGCTCGGGCTGAGGAATCCGTGGAGATATTCGTTCGACGACCCGAACCGCGGCGGTACCGGCGCACTGATCATCGGCGACGTGGGCCAGAGCCGTTTCGAAGACATCGACTACGAGCCGCGCGGCCGGGGCGGCCGCAACTACGGCTGGCGGAATCGCGAGGCCGCGCACGACCACGTCACGTCCCTGCCGCCCGCCTTCCTGCCACTCGCCGATCCAGTCTTCGAATATGGGCGCGCGGCGGGTCAGTCTATCGCGGGCGGATTCGTGTATCGCGGGCGGGCGCTCGGACCTTCCCTATCAGGGCCGATACTTCTTCGCGGATTTTGCGGCTGACCGCGTCTGGTCGATTGCGTTGGCGATCGACTCTCTCCCCGGTGAGGTCACGGCGTCCAATCTGATCGATCATACGGGCGAGCTCGGCGACATCGGCAACGTGAGTTGGTTCGGGATCGACGCCGACGGCGAGCTGTACGTGGCCAGCTACTCTCTCGACAGCGTTCTGAAAATCCTGGCTCCCCCGATCGCGCTGCCAGCGCCGGCCCGCCTGCGCATCATTCGATAGGGCGGCCGGTCAGGCCCGTCCCGCAAACTCACGCGTCTCGGTGTGCACCCGGATCTTCTCGCCTTCTTTGATGAAGAGGGGCACGCGAATCTCGAGACCGGTCTCGAGCGTGGCGAGCTTGGTGACGCTGCCGCTGGCCGTGTCGCCTCGCACGCCTGGCTCGGTCGACGTCACGGTCAGTTCAACATGCGGCGGAAACTGCACGCCGATCGGATTGCCGTTGAACTTCTGAACCTGGACCATCAGGTTATCGACGAGCAACTGCCGATCGTCGCCCAGTATCTCGGGTTGAAGCGTGAGGCCTTCGAAGGTCTCCTGATCCATGAAGTGGCAGCCGCTGCCGTCGGCGTAAAGATACGAAGCCTCCACGGTGGCGAGATCGGGTTCCGCGAACTTTTCGCCGGCCTTGAAGGTCTTGTCGAAGACGGCTCGCGTCAGCAGATTCCGCATCTTGATACGCACAAGCGTCTGGCCGCCGCGGGCCGTCGGCCTCGACACCTCCACGTCCAGGCAGTGGTAGGGCGCGTTCTCGTACTCGAAGAACATCTTCCGCTTAATCGCGATCGCTTCAATCAGAGCGGCCATGGCACATTCGACGTCTTTTCGACATCCTCTAAGGTTAGGCGAGATCGCGTCGGGCCGGAAATACTATCATCAGCAGCATGAACCGGCGGATGCTCCAGGTCGCGGTGCTCACGCTGGCTTCGGTGGTCATGATCATCGCGATGGGCGCGACTCGAGGACGCGCGCGCCAGCCCGCTGCACCGGGGCCACTTGATGCCACGCGCCCGATCCGTTACTTCATCGGGGATGGAATCGGACAGGCCGGTTTTCGCCCACCCGATCGTCAGCTTGCGGTATGGGCACTCGAGGCGTGGGAGCGAAGCGCCGGCAAACGGGTTCGGTTCGAACCCGCAACCGAGTCGAACGCCCTCATTTGACTCTACTGGGCCGAATCGAGTGAAGGTCAGTATGGGGAGACGCGGCCGCTGACCGTCGGCGGCAGGCGTGGAGCGGCGGTCTATGTCCGTCCCGACGTTGACTCACTCGGTGGGGATATCGCGCGCCGCGCACGAAACGATGCTCTGCTGCGTGACACCATCGTCTATCTCACATGCCTCCACGAGCTCGGCCACGCGCTCGGACTGACGCACACGAGCGATTTCCGCGACATCATGTACTCCTTCGGATACGGCGGCGACATCGCCGATTACTTCGAGCGGTACCGGAGACAGCTGCGCTTCAGGAACGACATCGCCACGGTGGCGGGCGTGTCAGACGCGGACGCGAGCCACCTCCGGGCAATGTATCCCTAGTCAGCGCCGCCCGATCCCTCAAGGCAGACCCCACTTCGATCTTCTCTGCCTACAGCCGCCACGCGACCTCGCGATCAAGCATCGGCCTGACATCATGGAGAAAGTGCACGTGACGTGCGGGGATATTGACGCGGCAGAAGGGGTGCCGATCCACGAACGCGGGGACACTTCGCCGATCCTCTGCCGGCCGACCGACGAACTCCTTGAGGCTAGACGTGCGCGCGCGAACAATCCGGGCCGAGCCGCACCCGCTCCTTAAGTACACCGCGACGGAGCTTCGTCCGGTCGGAAGGCCAGCACGCTGGCCGGACGCAACTCGAGCTGACTAGCGATGACGCGCGCCACGGCACGAGAAGCCCGCGCTGCATCGTCGAAGTCACACGTTCATTTGTAGATCGGAAGCCTCGCGCCGCCATGCAGGTCGGCGAGCGCCAACCGAACGGCGCCGACCGCCGGCTCGACATCCAGGAGGATGGTGCGGCTTCGTGGCGTGATCCTCGGCAGCAGGCGCGTCGCCTCGTCTCGCAGCCACGGTGCCACCTGGAACATGCCGCCCGCGAGCACGAACGCGAACTCTTCGCCGGTCAACCCGAGCTGATTCGCGACGGAGGCGGCAGCGGCCACGAGCTTCCCTGGCGCCCCGATCCAGGATGGCGGTGGCGACCGCGTCGCCTTCGTCGTGCGCGTGTTGCACGTGCGTCGCCAGCGCCGCGACAGCGGCAGGCGTGAAATCGTGACGGTAGACGGTGTGGAGCAGCTCTTCTGGCCGCGCCACGCCGAAATGCGCCAGCACGCGCGGCGTGAGGCTGGTCGGCTGACCGCGCCCGTCAACCTCGCGCACGATGGCCCGCAGCGCGAGACGGCCCATCCAATAGCCGCTGCCCTCATCGCCGAGCACGTAGCCCCATCCCCCCGATCTCACTGCGTGGCCGTGGCGATCGCAGCCGTACGCGATCGACCCGGTGCCGGCGACGATCACAATGCCTTCGGCGGCGCCCACCCCTGCCTGCAGCGCGATCAGCGCGTCGTTGACGACGAGAGAATGCGGGCCTTGGATCCGATGCGGCTCATGATGCCGCGAACAACGAGCGCATCGTCCGGGCGGTCGACGCCGGCGATGCCGATGCAGATGCCAGAGGGGTGACGCTCTGATACGCGAGGGTCTCTTCCATGACTGGCTAGAGCGCCTTGCTCCAGCGACAACTCGCCAGCCGCCTGGAGGTCTGCTTCTCCTTTTCGCCACCGCCCGAAGGCTTGAGGACACTGAGACCGAAGTCGCTTTTCTTCGGCGCCTCTTCCTTGCTGTGGCCTGGTCGCATGTTTCAGGCGTCGATCCGGTCAGCCCGGCCGGTTCAGCTATAGTCTACGGATGCCGAAGCTGACAGTTGAAGGGTCGGGAACCGTCGACGTGGGGGCAGACCGCCGGCTCGTGCTCGCCATCGAGCAGGACGCTCGCGTCGACATCATGCATGCCTGCGGCGGCTTCGCCCGCTGCACCACCTGCCGCGTGGAATTCATCGAGGGAGAGCCGAAGCGGATGACGAAGGCCGAGAAGGCCGTTCTCGAGGCGCGAGGCCTGAGCGGCGTCCGGCTATCGTGTCAGATTCTCTGCGACCACGACATGGCCGTTCGTCCCGTGATGCGACTGGCCGGCTCGGACCGGGCCGACCCTGGGGCGACGCCGCAGGAAACGATCACGCCTCCGCCCGAATGGACTTGAGGATGTCGGCCGAGGGCGCATGCTCGCCCGCCTCGCGGCTGATAAACCGGTAGCGTTCCACGCCCGTTGGCGCGATGACGACCACGCCGCCTTGCTGGAAGGAATCGCCGGCGACGCGCGTCTGCCGGAATCCGCGCGCCCACGCCCTGACGCTTCGCGCCAGCACCCCGAGCGTCAGGATCGACCGGGGATCGCGCCGCATGTCCAGCGCACGGTACGCCTGGCGGGTCAGATCCGTGAAGAGCGGGAAGGCCACGGCTTGCTCGTCGCGGAACGCACGAATCTCATCGAGACTCCCGTGACCGATCACGACGAGCTCGGCGCCGAGCGACCGCACGCGTTCACGAAGCGGGACGATCGCCGCAATTTGCTGCCGGCAGAACAGGCACCCGAAGTGTCGGACGAACACCAGCACCGCGGCGTGGGTCTCCCACAATTGCCCGAGGCGGACTTCGCGGCCATCGGGATCGAAGACGGTTATCCCGTCGAGAACGTGCGGCATCCGATAAGACTACCAAAGACTAGAGGGACCTTGGTTGAGCGGCGCCTGTAACGCGATATCATTCCGTATGAGGCGTTTTGCCCTGGGCGCCGTCGCCACCGTGCTCGGCCTGGCGACGGGTCCGGCATCGGTGCCGATCCGGGGGGCCGCCGACACCCGGGCCTTCTCGATCCTGCAATCCGAACTGCAGCGCAACTTCCAGGTTCTCAGCAAGCAGGACGCGCCCGCGTACTTCATGAGTTACACGTTGCACGATGCGCGGGCCACCACCCTGTCGGCGTCGGTCGGCGCCTTGCAGAGTAGCAACGAATCCCGGATCCGGTTTGCGACAGTCGAGGTGCGCGTCGGCGATTACTTCCTCGACAACACGCATCCGATCCGCGGCGACGCCCGGGCCGCACGCCCGCGCGTCAGCCAGGTTTCGCTGCCGCTGACCGACGAGGAGAAGCCGATCCGGCTCGCGCTGTGGCGCGCGACCGATCGCACATTCAAACGGGCCAGCGAAGCGTTGACGCGGGTCAGGACCAACGTCGCTGCGAAGGTGAAAGAAGAAGGTCCCGCGCCGGACTTCTCGCGCGAGGACGTCCAGACGTATCTGGGAGAGCCGGTCACCTACACCGTCGACACCAGGGCGTGGGAGGCGCGGCTCCGGCGCATTTCGGCACCGTTTGCCGACGAGCCGCTCGTGTTTCTCAGCAAGGTGTCGCTGTCGATCGAGTCCGACAACCGCTACTACGTGAACAGCGAAGGATCGCAGGTCGCGACGGGCGACGTGGCCTTCCGGCTCTTCATTCAGGCGGTGACGAAGGCCGACGACGGGATGGAGCTGCCGCTGTACTCGAGCTACTTCGCGACGTCAGTGGCCGGACTGCCCGACGAGAAAGCTCTCATGACGGACGCGCGTGAGATGATCGACCTGCTCGCGCGCTTGCGCAAGGCGCCGCTCGTTGATCCGTTCTCCGGTCCGGCGATTCTTTCGGGCCGCGCCGCCGGTGTCTTCTTCCACGAGATTTTCGGCCACCGCGTCGAAGCCAATCGCCAGCGGAGCGCCGACGACGGGCAGACGTTCGCCAGCCGCATCGGCCAGCCGGTGCTGCCGACGTTTCTGAGCGTCAACTTCGATCCGACCCTGAAGAAGGTCGCCAGCGTCGAGCTGATGGGACATTACCTGTATGACGACGAGGGCGTGAAAGCGCGCCGGGTGACAGTGGTCGACAAGGGCGTTCTCAGGGCCTTTCTCGTTGACCGCGCGCCGACCCGTGACTTTCCGCGCTCGAACGGCCACGGCCGGGCGGAGCCTGGCTATCTGCCGGTGTCGCGCCAGTCGAACCTGCTCGTGGAATCCAGCAGGAGCGTGTCGAACGACAAGCTGATGGAGATGCTCCGGGAAGAAGCACGCAGGCAGGGCAAGCCGTTCGGCCTGCTGTTCGACAACATCGAGGGCGGGTTCACGAACACGGGCCGCGGTTCGGCCAACGCCTTCAACGTCCTGCTGAACGTCGTCTACAAGGTGTACACCGACGAGTCGCGGCCGCCAGAGCTCGTGCGCGGCGTCGATCTGATTGGCACGCCGCTGTCGGCTTTCGGCAAGATCGTCGCGACGGGCGACCAGGTGGACGTCTTCAACGGGGTCTGCCGCGCGGAGAGCGGCAGCGTTCCTGTCTCCGCTTCGTCGCCGCCGCTGCTCGTCAGCGAAGTCGAAGTGCAGAAGAAGGCGCAGTCGCTCGAAATGCTACCGATTCTGCCGGCACCGAAACCGGCTGGAACGTCCTGACATGCGCATGCGAGCTGTCGCTGCCGCTGCCATCACCGCCGGCCTGACGCTCGTGCTGTCGCCCTTGCCTGCGCCGCGCGCGCAGGATTCACCGCTGCTTTCCGCCATGCAGGACGAGATGCGGCGATCGATGGCCGACCTCCGGATGAACGGCGAGCCGTCCCCGTACCACATCGAATACGAAATCGACGACCTCGTGTCGATGCGCGTTGTGGCGAGGCTCGGCGGGACTGTGGACGATCTTGCCGACCGCAACCGGACGCTGCAGGTCGGGGTGCGGGTCGGCGAGTACGCGTTCGACAGTTCCCGCTTTGTCACGCGGGATCGCACTTCGGGGGTGGTGGCTGATCCGAGCATGCCCCTCGACGACAACTACGACGCCATCCGGCGCCGGATCTGGCTCGCGACCGATGCCGCGTACAAGCGCGCGGTCAGCGTATTCGCCAAGAAGAAGGCGACGTTCCAGAATCGCGCAGCGACGGATGCGCTGGCGGATTTTTCGAAAGAGGAGCCGGTCGAGACGCTGCAGCCAACGCAGGCGCCCACGCCGACGGGCAGCCAGTGGGTCGATCGCGTCAAGCAGCTCTCTGTAGTTGTCTCGTCGACCCCCGGCCTCGACACGTCCGAAGTCCTGCTGTCAGAAACACACGGCAATATGTATTACCTGAACAGCGAAGGATTCAAATCGATCACGCCCGTCGGGTCGGCCTACCTCCGCGTCTCCGCTGACGCGCAGGCTGACGACGGATCCACGGTGCGGGCTCTATTTACCCTCCTCGAAAGCCGGCTCGAAGAGCTGCCGCCGATGGCGGATCTCGTGGCCCGCGCCCGCGACGTGGCAGCCCGCGCGAAGACGCGGCGCACCGCGGCGATCGGCGAGGAATTCACCGGACCCATTCTGGTCGAAGGACAGGCCAGCGCGGAGCTTCTCCGGCAAACGCTGGTGCCGCTGCTGCTGGCCCGGCGGGCGCCGGACGCCGAAAGCGCGAGGCTCGCGCGGGTGCAGCGCCAGGGGACGCCGTTCCTGAAGCGCATCGGATTGCGTGTCCTTTCCGACTCGTTTGCGGTGAGCGACACGCCGTCGCTCAAAGAATATGAAGGCCGGCCGGTCGCTGGCGCGTACGTCGTCGACGACGAAGGCGTGCTGGCGAAAGACGTGACGCTCGTCGACAAGGGCCGACTCGTGACGCTGTTGACAAGCCGTACGCCACAGAAGAACCTGCTGCGGTCGAACGGGCACGGCCGTGCCGGCAGCGTGCAGCCCGGCGTCCTTCAGGTGCGCAGCACCCAGGCCCTTCCGGCGTCACAGCTGAAGCAGAATTACCTGGAGCTGCTCAAAGTGCAAGAGAAGCCGTTCGGCTACATCGTCCGCTCGATCGCCGGGCCTGGCGAAGTGGCTGGCGGAGGTGGCGGCGGTCCGGTCATGCTCGATGTGGTAAAGGTCGCGCCGGACGGAAAAGAGGAGCCGGTGCGCGGACTGCGCTTCGGTAACGTTCCATCCACCGCGTTTCGGGACATCCTCGAGGCATCGGAGGAACGCACGCTGCTCAACTACCGCATCAACGTGGCGACGGTCGCCTCGATCATCGCGCCGAGTCTGATTTTCGAGGAGCTGGAAGTTCAGAGGACGAGAGAAATCGTCCAGAAGCCGCCGATCGTTCCTTCGCCTCTGACGCCATAGGCTCACAGCTCAAGGCGAGATCCTCTAATCATTAAGCTGAAGACGGAAGGAATCGAAGAGACGGCCCTGCTCGATTGGTCACAAGGTCCAGCGCTGGAGCGCTTCCCCGGCAAAGTCAGCGGGGCCTGGGTGCTCAAGGGCACGCGCACACCGGTGGCGATCGTCTTCGAGAACCTGGAAGACGGCATGACCATCGACCAGGCGATGGAGCAATTCCCGGTCACGCGGGAACAAGTCAAGGCGGTGCTCGAGTTCACGGCCCGCAGTCTCGACGTACCCGTGTCCCGATGCGCGTGCTCTTAACGGTACGCCCAGAGGCCTTGCGAACGCGCCGTGACTGGTCGAACGCGACGAGAAGGGCCACCTGGAAACCGTCTAGCTCAAACCCGGAGGAGACGGACACTACACACGGTCAACGCAGAGCTCTTCAGACATCTGGCGTCGGTGACAGCCCGTGTATCTCCAGCCGACCGATCTGCGTCTCGTGCTGATCGAGGCGCTCGCTGTGTCGAGCAATCCCATCCGCGAAGAGCCGGAGGTCGTCTCGCAGGCTCTCGGCCACGACATCAAAGTGCCGACGGGTCTCTTCCGCCCAATGGGCCATGTCTTTGTGCAGGTCGTTGGCCGAACCAGCGATCTCCTTGCGCAGATCGTTGGCCGAACGGCCGATCTCTTTCCGTACGCGTTCGAGATCCGCCTTCGTCGCCATCGTCCGGCGTAATCGCCGATCCAACGCGCGAAACTGCCGGTCCTATCGATCGTTTGAGCTGCGGAATCGTCATCGGCTTCCGACCGGGGCGCATCATACCATCGTCGCCCTTGCGATGAGGATGCCAACCAGATGGTATCGAGAAGACGGGCGCGGTTTCGATGGTGCGGAGCCGCGGGAGGCAGGTCCTGCGATCGCTTGGTGAGGTGAGGTGAGGTGTGCAGTTGTTGCCGCGACACCCACGCTGGCGTTGTTGCTACTCCAGCGGAGCGGGAAGATCCGACTTGCCCATCAGGAATGCATCGACGCCGCGCGCGGCGCTTCGGCCTTCCGCAATCGCCCAGACGACGAGCGACTGCCCGCGCTGCATGTCGCCCGCGGTGAACACGCCGGGTACGCTGGTCATCCACTTCTCGTCGCGCCATACGTTGCCAAGGTCGGTCATCTTTATGCCCAGCTCGTCGAGCATGCCGTTGCGCTCGGGCCCGAGAAATCCCATCGCCAGCAAGACGAGGTCGGCCTTCAGTTCGAACGGAGAGCCCGGGACGGGCTCGAAGCTCGTACGGCCATCTTTGTTCACCATCTCCACCTGTACCGCGTGAAGCGTCGTCACGCGGCCCTGCGCGTCACCGCTGAAGCGCCCGGTGGAGATCGAGTAGAGCCGCTCGCCGCCTTCTTCGTGCGCGGGGGAGACGCGGAAGATATTCGACCACGTCGGCCAGGGATTGCCCGGCGCGCGGTGGTCCGGCGGCCGCGACAGCAACTCGAGCTGATGCACGCCGCGGGCGCCCTGGCGATGCGCCGTGCCGAGGCAATCCGCACCCGTGTCGCCGCCTCCGATGATGATCACATGCTTGTCTTTGGCGGTGATGGCCCTGGCATCATCAACGCCAGGCACATCGTCGCCCTCGCACCGGCGGTTCGACTCGGTCAGATAGTCCATCGCGAAATGGATGCCCTCGAGCTCCCGGCCTGGCACCTTGAGGTCACGCGGCGCCGTCGCACCGCCGGCGAGCACGATCGCGTCGTAGCTGCGCCGCAGCTCGTCAACAGAAACGTTCACGCCGACGTTGCAGCTGGCCTTGAACTCGACGCCTTCGTCGCGCAGGAGCGCGAGGCGGCGATCGAGAAACCGCTTTTCCATCTTGAATGCCGGAATCCCGTACCGCAGCAGACCGCCGATACGGTCTGCGCGCTCGAGCACGGTGACGAGGTGGCCCGCGCGGTTCAATTGATCGGCCGCGGCGAGGCCGGCCGGCCCTGAGCCGACGACCGCGACCCGCTTGCCGGTGCGGGCGACCGGCGGACGAGGGGCGACCCAGCCTTCGTCGAACGCGCGTTCGACGACCGACACTTCGATCGCCTTGATCGTCACCGGATCGTTGATGATGCCGAGTACGCACGAGTCCTCGCACGGCGCTGGGCAGAGCCTGCCGGTGAACTCGGGAAAGTTGTTCGTGGCATGCAGCCGCTCGATCGCCGCGTGCCAGCGATCGCGGTAGACGAAATCGTTCCAGTCGGGAATCAGATTGCCGAGCGGGCAGCCCTGATGGCAGAACGGGATGCCACAGTCCATGCAGCGCGCCGCCTGATCCTTCAGCGTTGACTCGGGGACTGGCAGACAGACCTCTCGCCAATCGTGGACGCGATCGGGAATCGGCCGCGCGGGCGGCTTCTTCCTGGCGATTTCGATGAACCCGGTAACTTTTCCCACTACCCGGCCTCGACGAGCTCCGCGAACTCGACCGGGCGCCCTTCGGCGGCGGCCAATGCCTGCGCCGCGAGCACACGCTTGTAGTCGCGCGGCATCACTTTCACGAAGAGCGCGGACACGTTGCGCCACGATTCGAGTATCCGGGCCGCGTGGTCGCTGCCGGTATGCATGATGTGCCGTTGAATCAGATCGCGCACGATCTCGACGTCCTCCACCGACTCGAGCGGTTCGAGATCCACCATCTCCTGGTTGCAGCGCGTGCTGAACGCGCCCGTGACGTCGAGGACGTAACTGATGCCGCCGGACATCCCCGCTGCGAAATTCCGTCCGGTCTTTCCGAGGACGACGACGCGGCCGCCGGTCATGTACTCGCAGCCATGGTCGCCGATACCCTCGACCACGGCGTAGGCGCCGCTGTTTCTCACGGCGAAGCGCTCGCCCGCGACGCCGCGGAAATACGCTTCGCCGCTTGTGGCGCCGTAGAGCGCGACGTTCCCTATGATGATGTTCTCTTCGGCCACGAACGTCGCCTGCTTCGGCGGGTAGACGATCACCTTGCCGCCTGACAGCCCCTTGGCAATGTAGTCGTTTGCGTCGCCCTCGAGCTCGAGCGTGATGCCGCGCGGCACGAAGGCGCCAAAGCTCTGGCCGGCTGAACCGGTGAATCGGAGCGAGATCGTGTTGTCGGGCAGGCCCGCCGCACCGTACCGGCGCGTCACCTCGTAGCCGAGCATCGTCCCGACCGTCCGGTTGACGTTTCGGATGGGCAACCGCAGCGACACCGGCGTTCCGCGCTCGAGCGCATTGGCCGATTGGGCGATGAGCTCGTTGTCGAGCGCGTTCTCGAGTCCATGATCCTGCGCCGTCACGCAGTGACGTGGTGCGTCGGCCAGCACGTCGGGCTGATACAGGATCGCCGAGTAATCGAGTCCCTTCGCTTTCCAGTGATCCACCGCAGGACGGAAGTTCAGCCGCTCGACCCGTCCGATCATCTCCGCCATCGTGCGGAACCCGAGCTCGGCCATGTACTCGCGCACTTCCTGCGCGATGAACCGGAAGAAATTCTCGACGAACTCGGGCTTTCCGGTGAAGTACTTGCGGAGCTGCGGATCCTGCGTCGCAACGCCGACCGGACACGTATTCAGATGGCACGCGCGCATCATCACGCAGCCGGAGACGACGAGCGGCGCGGTTGCGAATCCGAATTCCTCCGCGCCGAGCAGCGCCGCGATGACGACGTCGCGGCCGGTCTTGATCTGGCCGTCGACCTGGACGACGATGCGGTCGCGGAGCTTGTTGAGCATCAGCACCTGTTGGGTCTCCGCGAGGCCGAGCTCCCAGGGGACGCCGCCGTGCTTGATGCTGGTCAGCGGCGAGGCGCCCGTGCCGCCGTCGTGCCCGGAGATCAGCACGACATCGGCATGCGCTTTCGACACGCCGGCAGCGACCGTGCCAACGCCGGCCGTCGCGACGAGCTTCACGTGAATGCGCGCCTTCGGATTCGAGTTTTTCAAATCGTGAATCAGCTGCGCCAGGTCTTCGATTGAGTAGATGTCGTGATGCGGCGGCGGCGAGATCAGACCGACGCCAGGCGTCGCGTATCGGACCTTCGCGATCCACGGGTACACCTTGTGGCCGGGCAGCTGACCGCCTTCGCCGGGCTTGGCGCCCTGCGCCATCTTGATCTGAAGATCCTGGGCCTTGACGAGGTACTCGCTTGTGACGCCGAAGCGCGCCGACGCCACCTGTTTGATGGCGCTGTTCCGCGAGTCGCCGTTCGGGTCGGGCACGTACCGGGCCGGATCTTCGCCACCCTCGCCGGTATTCGACTTGCCGCCGAGACGGTTCATCGCAATCGCCAGCGTCTCGTGCGCCTCCTGGCTGATCGAGCCGTAGGACATCGCGCCGGTCGCGAACCGCTTGACGATCGATTCGATCGGCTCGACTTCGTCGATCGGAATCGGCCGCAGCGCCGGCTGGAGATCGAGCAGTCCGCGCAATGTCGCGTGGTGCCTGCTCTGATCGTCGACGAGCTTCGAGTATTCCCTGAAGACGGAGTACTGACCGCTTCTCGTCGAGTGCTGCAGCTTGAAGACGGTGTCGGGGTTGAACAGGTGATACTCGCCGTCGCGCCGCCACTGATACTCGCCGCCCGAGTCGAGCTCGGTCAATGCGCCGGCCTTGTTCTGGAAGGCGCGGCGGTGCCGCTCCGCGGCTTCCGCGGCGATGACGTCGATGCCGAGGCCGCCGATCCGCGACGCCGTCCAGGTGAAGTACTTGTCGACGAAGGGGCGATTGAGCCCGACCGCCTCGAAGATCTGCGCGCCGCAATAGCCTTGCAGCGTCGAGATCCCCATCTTCGACATCACCTTGAGAATGCCCTTATTAAGCGCCTTGATGTAGTTCCTGACCGCCTGCTCATGCGTGACGCCGGACAAGATGCCCTGGTAAATCATGTCGTTCAGCGTCTCAAACGCCAGATACGGGTTGACCACGCCGGCGCCGTAGCCGAGAAGCAGCGCGCAGTGATGCACCTCGCGCGCGTCGCCCGATTCGACGACCAGCGCGCAGTGCGTGCGGGTGCCCTCGCGGACGAGATGATGGTGGACGCCCGCGGTCGCGAGGAGGCTCGGAATTGGAGCCTGATCGCGGTCGACACCGCGATCCGAGAGAATCAGGATGTTGTAGCCGGCCTCAACCGCCTCGCTGGCGAGCTCCTTCAGGCGCTCCATCGCCCACTCGAGGCCCGGACCGTCGCCGCGCGGATCGAACAGCATCGGCAGCGTCGTCGAGCGGAACCCCGGGTAATAGAGATGCCGCACCTTCGCAAGTTGATCGTTGTCGATCACCGGATACTCGATCGCGATCTGGTGGCACGACTCGGGACGCGGATCGAGCAGGTTGCCTTCCGGGCCGATCGTCGATCCCATGGCGGTCACCAGCTGCTCGCGGATTGAGTCGAGCGGCGGATTGGTGACCTGTGCGAACACCTGTGTGAAGTAGTCGTACAACAGCCGCGGACGATCGGAGAGCACCGCAAGAGACGTGTCGGTGCCCATGGAACCGACCGCTTCGTCGCCTTTGGCCGCCATTGGCGCGAGCAGCACGCGCAGATCCTCGTCGGTGTAGCCGAAGGTCTGCTGCCGCCGCAGCACGGTTTCGTGGCTCGGAGACGGCAAGTACGGCGCCACTGGCAGATCTTCGATGTCGACCAGGTTCCCCTTGAGCCATTCCGCGTACGGTTGCGCCCGCGCTAGGGCTTTCTTGATTTCATCGTCAGAGACGATGCGGCCCTGGACCGTGTCGATGAGAAGAATGCGGCCCGGGTGTAAGCGCTCTTTGATCAGAATGTTCTCGGGCGGTATGTCGAGTACGCCGACCTCGGACGCCATGATCACGAGATCGTCCTTCGTAACGTAGTAGCGCGACGGACGAAGGCCGTTTCGATCGAGGACCGCGCCGATGACCGACCCGTCGGTGAACGCGATGGAAGCCGGGCCGTCCCACGGCTCCATGAGCGACGAGTGGTACTCGTAGAAGGCCTTGAGCTCGGCGGACATCGATTCATGCCCCGCCCAGGGCTCGGGAATCATCATCAGGATCGCGTGCGGAAGCGACCGCCCGGTCATCACGAGAAACTCGAGGACGTTATCGAACGTCGCCGTATCGCTGCCGCCTTCGCGGATGATCGGCAGAATCTTCTTGAGGTCGTCGCCGAGGAGCGGCGAGGTGAGCAGCCCTTCGCGCGCGCGCATCCAGTTGATGTTGCCGCGCAGTGTGTTGATCTCGCCGTTGTGCGCGATGTACCGGTACGGGTGCGCGAGTGGCCACGACGGGAACGTGTTCGTGCTGAATCGCTGGTGCACGAGCGCGAGCGCCGACTCGAAGTCCGGATCCGCCAGATCGGGGAACATCGGGACGATCTGATTGGCGATCAGCATCCCTTTGTAGATGAGCGTCTTCGCCGAGAGGCTCGGGATGTAGAAGGCGCGCGCGTCGGGTCGAGACGCCGTCAGTCGATCGAACGCGTGCTCGACGCGCTTGCGGATCACGTACAGCTTGCGCTCGAAACGCGCGGGCGTCTCGGGATCGGAGGGATCGAAACCGCTTCCGCAGCTGATGAAGACCTGCTCGAACCTCGGCTCCGCCGCCACCGCCGATGCGCCGAGCAGCCGATCGTCGGTCGGGACATTCCGCCAGCCGAGAAGTTGCTGGCCTTCCTCGCGGACGATTGCCTCGAACACGCCGCGGACCTCTTCGCGCGCCGCGTCGGCATGCGGGAGGAAGACGAAGCCGGCGCCGTAGCAGCCGGCGGGCGGCAGCCTGATGCCGAGCGGCGAGGTGACCTTGCGCAAGAAGCGGTCCGGCATCTGCACAAGGATGCCGGCGCCGTCGCCGGTCGCCGCCTCGCAGCCGCAGGCGCCGCGGTGCAGCAGGTTGACCAGAATGCGCAGCCCCTGCTCGACAATCGTGTGCGACGGGCGCCCCTTGATATCGACCACGAAGCCCACACCGCAGGCATCGTGCTCGTGGGCGGGGTCGTACAGACCCGTTGCCGGCGGCGGATCCTGCCGTTCTTGAGAAAAGCGGGGGGCGGACCCTTCGCTGTCTACAGGGAAGGGCATTGAATCTCGTGTCGCCATCGCCTTGGGACCCCCCTTGCGGGGTTATCGGGAAGGGTTATTTTTGCACCAGTCTGATGCAGAAGTAAAATGCAATATTAGTATTCATATCATATGCAAAAGAGATGGACTTCCGACCCTGGCGCGACTCCTCTAATCCTGCTTGGCGGGCCGGGCAGCAGCGGCGACAGCGCCGCGACGACCGACGTGCGCAACGTGCCCGTCGTCATCGTGGACGCCGATCGGAGCGCGGCGAGCCGGGCGCTCATCAGCCGTTTCAGCGCCGTCAGCACGTTAACCATCGTTGACGTGGTATCGAGCATCGATGAGGTGGATCCGTACCTGGAGGGCGGCCGCGCGTGGATGGCGCTTGGGATTCCGCCCCGCTATGCCGAGAATCTCGCGTTGGGGCGTCCCACGTCGCTGCAGATCGTCGCGGACGGCTCGGATTCGAGCTCGACGAACATCGCGATGGGCTATGCGAGCAACCTCATCGCCGGCTACGCGCAGGATCTCGTTGAGCAGAAGCTGCGATCGGGTAGGGCGCTTACAGGGGGCGGACAATCGTCCGTTCCAGGCATCGAGCCTCGCGTGCGAATCTGGTTCAATCCGACGATCGAAAGCCGCTACTTCATGCTGCCGGGAATCTTCGCGCTGCTGCTGCTGGTCGTGACGTCGAATCTGTCGTCGATGGTGATCGTGCGCGAGCGCGAAGTCGGCACGCTCGAGCAACTGAACGTGACGCCGCTCGGGCGTGTGGAGCTCATCCTCGGCAAGCTACTTCCGTACGGCGCGATTGGGATGTATCGACGCGATGATCGTGCTGCTGGTCATCGTCTTCTGGTTCCAGGTGCCGCTGAGGGGCAGCTTCTGGCTCCTCGTCGCGATGAGCTGCGTCTACCTGCTGACGACGCTCGGCCTGGGGCTGTTCGTCTTGACCATCTCGCGCACGCAGCAGCAGGCCATGATGACGTCGACGTTCTTCTTCATGACGCCGATGATGTATCTCTCCGGCTTCATCTTTCCGATCGAGAACATGCCGGCGGCGATTCAGCCCCTCACCTATCTCATTCCGCTCCGCTATTTCGTCATCATTACTCCGCGGGATCTTCCTGAAGGGGGTCGGACTGGAAACGCTCTGGCCGCAGGCGCTCGGGTTGCTGGCCTGGGGCGTGACGATCCTCACGCTGGCAGTGCTCAGATCGAGCAAACGGCTGGCATGAGGAGTCCGACGACGATCGACCCAGAGACCGCTGTAGCCCGCTACGTCCCCAGCTGTGGCAAATCGTGGAATAGTTCCAGCGCCTCGGGATTGGCGAGCGCCTCCCGGTTGCTCACCTCACGCCCGTGGATCACTTCGCGTACGGCGAGCTCGACGATCTTGTTGCTCTTCGTGCGAGGAATGTCGGCCACCTGGATGACCTTCGCCGGCACATGCCGGGGCGATGCGTTGCGGCGAATCTGATCTTTGATCGTCTGTGTGAGGCGTTCGTCGAGGGTGACGCCGTCGCGCAGGTGAACGAACAGCACGAGCCGCTCGTCGCCCTCCCACTGCTGCCCCACGACCAGACTCTCCAGAACCGCGTCAATCTGATCGACCTGCCGGTAGATCTCGGCCGTTCCGATTCGGACGCCTCCAGGGTTGAGCACCGCGTCTGAGCGCCCGCAGATCACGACCCCGTCGTGTTCGGTGATCTCCGCGTAGTCTCCGTGACACCACACGCCCGAGTATTTCTCGAAGTACGCCGCGCGATACTTCGATCCGTTTGCGTCGTTCCAGAAACCGATCGGCATGGAGGGAAAGGGCATCGCGCAGACGAGCTCGCCTTTCTGCTGTCGCACCGAGCGACCTTGTGCGTCGTACACGTCGACTTTCATGGCCAGGGCGCGCGCCTGGATCTCGCCGCGCCACACGGGACCGGTCGGGTCGCCGAGAACGAAACAGCCGACGATGTCGGTGCCGCCAGCGATCGACGCCAGGTGAACGTCGCGCCTGACGCGACGATAGACGAAATCGAAGCTCTCTGGCGCGAGTGGCGATCCGGTCGAGGTGACCGTCCGTAGCGTCGAGAGCGAGTGCGTGTCGATTGGTGCGAGACCGGCTTTCTCGACCGACGCGATGAATTTCGCCGACGTGCCGAACAGCGTCATGCCGGTCGCATCGGCGAAATCGAAGAGAATATTTCCATCGGGATAGAAGGGAGAGCCATCGTAGAGCAGCAGCGTGGCGCCAGACGCCAGGGCGGTCACGAGCCAGTTCCACATCATCCAGCCGCACGTCGTGAAGTAAAACACCCGATCGCCGGGTCCGATGTCGCAGTGGAGCTGGTGCTCCTTCAGATGCTGGATCAGCGTTCCGCCGGTGCCGTGCACAATGCACTTCGGAGGCCCAGTCGTGCCCGACGAAAAGAGGATGTAGAGCGGATGGTTGAACGGCAGCCGGGCAAACGGAATGTCGCCGGGCCTCTGAGGTCCCACAAACTCGGACCACGAGACGGCTTTGGGAATCGCGTCGAGCGCTGGTGCGTCGTGCACGTAAGGGACGACGACGACGCGTGCGACCGTCGGGAGTCCGGCCACGATACCCGGTAGTCGGCCGAGACAGTCGTACTCGTTGCCCCCGTAGAAGTAGCCATCGGCACTCACAAGCACCTTCGGTTCGATCTGGCCGAAGCGATCGATGACGCCTTGCACACCGAAGTCCGGGGATGCCGACGACCAGATGGCGCCGAGACTCGCAGCCGCCAATGCTGCGACGACTGTTTCCGGCAGGTTCGGAAGGTAACCGGCCACGCGATCGCCACACTGGACCCCTGCCTCCACCAGAGCCTGAGCGCAGCGACAGACGCTCGAATGGAGTTCCGCGTAACTCATCGTCCGCCTGACCCGACGCTCGCCCCAGAACACGATCGCATCCTGGTCGTCACGGCGGCGCAAGAGATTCTCGGCAAAGTTCAGGCGGGCGTTGGGATAAAACTGGGCGCCTGGCATCTTCTCGAGGTCGCGGACGACGATGTCGCCAGGGTCCCCGATGACGGCCCCAAAATCCCACATCGTCGGCCAGAACTGCTCGGGCCGATCGATTGAGAAGCGGTAGAGGTCGTGGTAGGTCGACGCCGGAGCGCCCCAGCGCGACCGAACGATCTCACCAAAGCGCGTCAGGTGGGCGCGGTTGATGCGCTCGCGCGACGGTTCCCAGAGAGGGGCATCCATGTCAATGGCTCGATAGGTCCAGAGGCCTCAAGTCTTGAGCAGCAGGTGTTTCTGGATTTTCCCCAATGCTGTTCTTGGCAGTTGATCGATGGCAGTAAACGACCGGGGCACCTTGAACGACGCCAGCTTGGCGCGGCACGCGGCCTCGAGCGCGGCCGCGTCGATTGCCGCGTTCGACGGCTTCGGGACGATGTAGGCGATCGGCACTTCGCCGCGGAGGCCATCGGGTGCGCCGACGATGACGGCTTCGCCGACGCCCGGCTGTTCGAGCAGCAGATCCTCGATCTCGCGCGGGTAGATGTTGAAGCCGCCCGAGATGATCAGGTCGCTTCGGCGCCCCTGCAGCGCGTAGTAACCATCTACTGATCGCACGGCGAGATCGCCGGTCTTGAAGCAGCCATCGACGAACGCCGCGGCCGTGGCGTCCTTTTGCCGCCAGTACCCCGCGCAGACCGCGTCGCCCCCCACGTACAACTCGCCGACCTCGCCGTCCGGTACCGCGTGCCCCTTATCGTCCAGCAGCCTCACTGACACGCCCGGGAGCGGCAGCCCGACGGTGCCCGTGCGCCGCTCGCCGTCGTACGGATTGCCGATGGCCATGAGGGTTTCGGTCGTGCCGTAGCGGTCGAGGATCGTGTGGCCGAATCGCTGCCGGAACGCTTCGAGCACGTGCGCCGCGAGCGGCGCCGACCCGGACACGAACAGCCGCGTCGCCTGCCCGATCCGCTTCGCGCTGTCCGCCTCCACCTCCAGCAGCCGCACGTACATCGTCGGAACCCCGAAGAAGAGCGTCGGACGGAAGTCGATGAACTCGGCTGCTGCCGTCGTGTAGTCGAATCGGTCGAGCAGCCGAACGCGGCAGCCCGACACGAGCCAGCAGTGGAGGCCGTTGCCCAGGCCGTGCACGTGGAAGAGCGGCAGCGCGAGCAAGAGGCGATCGGCGCTGGTGACGCGCCAGGCGCCGACCAGCGTGAGACCGTTGGCGGCGAAATTCGCGTGCGTCAGGATGGCGCCCTTGGCGGCGCCCGTGGTGCCGGACGTGTAGATGATGGCCGCCGGCGTGTCGTCGTGCAGCGCGGGCGCCCCTGCGAGCGGATCGGGCACGCGCCTTGATGCACCGCTCACGAGGTCGTCCAGTGGCCACCACTCGACACCCTCGGTCGACGGGGGCGCGTCGACGGCGACCACCGCGCGCGGCTCGGCGTCGCGCAGGATGTGATCGATCTCGCGTTCGCGATAGAGGATGTTGATCGGCACGTAGACCAGACCCAGTCGCGTGCACGCCAGGAAAAGGTCGACGATCTCCAGCCGGTTGGCCAGGTGCACCGCCAATCGATCGCCTTTCATCAGTCCACGCGCCGCGAGCTCACGCGCCACCAGGTTCGCGCGCGCGTCGATCTCGCCGAAGGTCAGTTCCCGACCCTGCCACTCAAGACCGACGACATTGCGGCGTTGGATGAACGAGCGATCGAAAAGCGACGAGAGTGTCATGGACACGCCGGCTACAGCCTGGCGAACGGGCCGGCCAGCCACTGGCAAAGGAGGGCGCCGACGATGGTCATCGAGAGGCCCCAGATCAGCATCCTGCGGAAGAGCTCGCGCGAGGTGCGGGCGTCGGAGACGGCGGCGACACGTCGACGAGCGACGCCCCCACGTTGATGCTGAGCGCGACTCCCAGCGGATCGCCGCCGCCCACCTTCTCGATCAGGCTCGGCACCGTCGGGAGGAACGTCGGAAGCACGACGCCCGACGTGCTGCTGTAGGTCGAGATCGTGCCGGTGACGAACGCGATGGAGCCATTGACGGTCACCGGGGTCGCAAAGCGCGCGAGCAGGCCCGTGAACAGATCCATGCCGCCGGTCTTCTCGAGCACGCCGACGAGCAGCGACACGCCCGAGATCATCAGGATCGCACTCCACGGCATGCGCTTCACGGCGGTCGTCTCGTCGGCCGCGTGCAGCACGATCAAGAGCACGGCCGCCGCGAAGGCCGAGAAGCCGACGTGCAGCCCCAGGAGCACGACGCCCGCGACCCACGCGATGACCACGGCCATCGTCAGTCACTGTCGCGCGTGAAGGCGCCGGTCGTCCACGGACGGCTCGTTCGCAACCGCCGGGGCTTTCGCGAGCTGCAGTCCGCCGAAGAACAGCCAGGCCGCCACGGCAACCGCCGCGTGCGCCGAGAAGTTAGCGGCCCACACCTTCCACTCGTGACCGCCAAGCCCGACAGAGGCCATCTTCGCGTTCGCGATGACGCCGACCGAGCTGAGCGGCGACAGGTTTCCCGCGTTCGCCCCGTTGGCCACCATGAGCGCCGTCAGGAACGGCGGGATGGAGGACTGCGCGCCGAGCGCCGTCGCCGGCACGGCGCCAGGGCCAATCGTTGAGACTGTCATCGCGATCAGAAAGAACAGGACGGGCACCAGTCGGGCATTGCCGCGCGCGAGCCGCATCGCACGGCGGCCCAGGGCATCCATCGTGCCGTTGACCTCGGAGACCGAGAACAGCAGCGTGACACCGGTGAGGGTCAGGAAGAGTTGCGTCGGGAACCCGGCCGCGACGGCATCAGCCGACCAGCCCGCGACGAAGACGCCGATCACCCACGCGAGCGCCATCGCGAGCAGGCCGACGTTGAGCTGCGACGTGCAGCTCAAGACGATGGCCGCGAGGAGCGCGAGGAGGGAGGCGACCGCGGGATTCATCATCGCGACGCTACACCGTAAAGGATATTATGGGAAGCATCCGGCCATGATGGACATCTCTCACACGTTCTTGCAGAAGTCGCGCAGTCTGATCGTGGCGGACTACCTGCCAAAGATCGAGCGCTGCCTCGAGCGTCTGAGCGAGGAGGACGTATGGTCGCGCCCGAATGACACGTGCAACAGCATCGGCAATCTTCTCCTGCACCTCCGCGGCAACATCACCCAGTGGATCATAGGCGGAGTCGGCGGCAAAGCGTACGAGAGGCATCGGCAGCAGGAGTTCGACGAGCGAACCCACATGCCTGCTCGAGAGTTGATGGCAAGACTGCGAACGGTCATCGACGAGGCCGATGAGATCATCCGTGGCCTCGATGCCACCGCTCTCCTGAGCAGGCGCCAGATACAGCATTACGACGTGACGGTGCTGGAGGCGATCTATCACGTCGTCGAGCACTTCGGCATGCACACCGGGCAGATCATCCTTCTGACCAAGGCGCGAACAGGCGCCCGTCCCGGCTTTCCCGCCAGCTGACGCGTGCCTCAGACATAATAGGGAGAGGCCGGATGAGCGACGACAGCGGCAGGAAATATCGACAGCGGGGGTATCGGGACCAGCCGCGCGAACGGGGGACGACGCGCGGCCAGCCCGCGAAGGAGCGGACGCCGCGCGCGCCCGGGCGGCAGCTGCAGGACGCGGCCGGCCCGCGGACGCCGAATCTAATGGCGTCGCACGAGGTGTGCCGCTGCGCCCGCTGCGGCAACCTGCTGTCGGTGCCGGTGGCGGCGGCGGCAAATGACGGCCGCTGCAGCCGGTGCGGCGTCGAGCTGCACAGTTGCGTTCAGTGCGTGTCGTTCGATACCAGCGCGCGGTTCGAGTGCTCACAGACCGCCTTGACCGCCCGCGTGTCCCCTAAAGACGCGCGCAACGCGTGTGCGCTCTTCACCCCTCGGACCACGGTCGAGCGGCAGACCGGCACGCCGGGCCCGACGAGCGCACGCCAGGCGTTTGACGACCTCTTCAAGTAAGAGGTTGAATCAATCTATGGCCCTTATCTCAGCGGCGGATCAGGAACGGCTGCGTGAGTCGTTTACCGAAATGGCGCGGCCCGTCCGGCTGCTGTTCTTCACGCAGACGCTCGACTGCGAGACCTGCCTGCAGACACGGCAGATTCTGGACGAGCTGCCGCTGCTCTCCGATAACATCACGATCGAGGAGGTGAACTTCATTCGGGACGGCGATCGAGCCAGAGAGTACGGCATCGAGCGCGTGCCCACCATCGCGCTCGCGTACGAAGACGCCGGCCCCGGAGGAATCAAAGACTCGCGAATCAGATTCCTGGGTACCCCGGCAGGCTATGAATTCATCTCGCTTGTGCAGGCGATCCTCCTCGTCGGGGGACGCCAGTCGATCCTGTCGGCCGACAACCTGGCGCGCGTGACCGCCGTCGCGCAGCCGGTCACGATTCAGGTGTTCACCACACCGAGTTGACCGCACTGTCCGCGGGCCGTGAGCCTCGCGCACGAGATGGCCTTCGCGAACCACAACATCACGGCCTACGCCGTTGAAGCCACGGAATTCCCCGACATGGCGCGCCGGTACAGGGTGAACGGTGTGCCCAAGACCATCGTCGCTGCCGGCGAGGTCGAGGTGGACATTCTCGGCGCCGTTCCTCAGGACGAATTCATCGAGCAGGCGCTGCAGCTCCTGCCGAAGAAGGCGTCGTGAGACGCTGGCTGATCGCGCTCGCGCTCTTCGCGGCGGCCGCCGCCGCACCCGACATTCTCTCCGGGCCCTCCAGCGCGGCCGAGCCCGTCCGGTACCGATTCAGCTTTCCTGAACCCTCAGAGCGGTGGATGCAGGTGGACGCGACCTTCGCCGGCCTGGCCGCAGCGCCGCTCCAGCTGAGGATGAGCCGATCATCGCCCGGACGCTACGCGATCCACGACTTCGCCAAGAACGTGTACGACGTGCACGCGTACAATTCAGACGGACGCGAGCTGCCACTTGAACGGCCGGATCCCGCCGGATGGACTGTCCCGATCCATACCGGCAGCGTGACCGTGAAGTACAAGGTATACGGAGATCGCGTCGACGGCACGTACCTGGCGATCGATTCAAGCCATGCGCACATCAACATGCCAGCGGCGATCGTGTGGGCCCGCGGCTTGGACGACCGGCCGGCCATGCTGACGTTCGCTCCTCCTGCTGGGAGGCAGTG
The DNA here is from genome assembly GCA_965229885.1 of Vicinamibacterales bacterium. Taxonomy (GTDB): domain Bacteria; phylum Acidobacteriota; class Vicinamibacteria; order Vicinamibacterales; family CAVVIG01; genus DATLLJ01. The sequence goes on along the minus strand of CBDDJX010000003.1, from coordinate 777,843 downwards.
GCAGGTCGCGACGCAGCTCCACGGGGACCACTACGAATTCACGGCGCCGAACCTGCAGTATCTGATGGATAGTCCCGTCGAATTCGGCCCGCTCACGATCGAGACGTTTACGGTCGGCCCGCGGACGTTTCGTTTTGCTGCCCACCAGACGGGCACCAGGATGGAGCTGCAAGCCTTCATCAAGGATGTGGCGAAGATCGTTCAGCAGGAAGCGGCTGTCTTCGGGGAATTCCCTCCCTACGAGCCGGGCTTCTACACGTTTCTGGCCGACTACCTGCCTGGTGCGAGCACCGACGGCATGGAGCACCGCAACAGCACCGTGATGACCTCGCCTGGCTCCATCGCGAACGCGCGCGTCGATCTACTGGACACGGTGGCTCACGAGTTTTTCCATTCCTGGAACGTCGAGCGGATTCGTCCACGGAGCCTCGAGCCGTTCGACCTGGACCAGACGAATGCGTCGGGCGAGCTGTGGTTAGCCGAAGGCTTCACCCAGTACTACGGGCCGCTCGCGTCGGCGCGCGCCGGACTGCTGGGGATCGGTTCGACCGCGCGGACGTTATCGACGGTCCTCAATGGTGCGGGAGTCGAATCCGGCCGCCTGGCACGGTCGGCGGAAGAGGTCAGCCGCCTGGCGGTGTTCACGGACCGCACCGAAGCCGACCCGCGGGGCGCGTCGATTGAGGTGACGTCGTATTACCAGCTCGGCGCCGCGATTGCACTGTCGCTCGACCTCTCGCTGCGCGAGCGATCCAACGGAGGACTGAGCCTGGACGATTTCATGCGCGAGATGTGGCGCCGCCACGGCAAGCCCGGCGGCGTGCGCGAAGGGTACGTCGACCGTCCGTACACCATCGCGGAGGCAGAAGCGACACTGGCGGCTGTCAGCGGCGACACCGCGTTTGCCCGCGACTTCTTCGCCCGCTACATTCAGGGCCGCGAGCTCGCCGACTATGGACGCTTACTCGCGCCGGCTGGTTTTCTCGTTCGGCCCGCGGCCCGCGGGCGCGTCGAAGTCGTGCCAATCGAATCGGCGGGCGGCGCGCTGACGTCGGCGCAGCGGGCATTTCGGGATGACTGGCTTGGTGCCAAATAGTTGCCACGGAGGACAGGGAGGAACGGAGGAAGAAACAGTTTGAACCTCCGCGTCCTCTGTGGTGGAGAGTGATGACATGAGACTGCCGTGGCTGGACGTAATCCTTACGCTGTTTGATGTTACGAATCTCGCGCTCGGCAGAAAGCCCCGCCGCCGGGCGGACGGGCCCGCGCCGAAGGACGCTTTCGATCGCGACGCCGGGCGCCTCGAGTTCGAACGAGAGCAGGCCGAGCGCGAGCGGCTTCGCGCCGAGCGCCTGCAGAAGCTCGAGCTTCTGCGTCAGGCGGGCGACCGCGAGATCGCACGGTTGCGTCTGATGGCAGGCATCGCCGTCGTCAGCTGGATCGGGACGCTCTTCCCTTCGGCGCGCCTTGCCGGCGGCCCGACGGGCGCACGCGTCATGCTCGGCGCCGGGTGGCTCCTACTGCTCGTCGCGTTGTCGCTGTCGTTCGCGGCACAAGCGCGCGTAAGCCGGGCGCTCGCGCGAGTCGACGAGCCCCTGGCAACGACATCGCGCCGTGATGATCTCACCGCAGGCGCCGCCGGCGCACTCGTGTCCTGGCTGATTGTGTGCGGGCTCGTGGTGATCGGGCTTGCGCTGCTGCTGGCCTGATCGCGCTAGAGCAGTTTCCATGGTCGCCCAGCGCCCGAGTACCCGGCATGGCGGAAGTAGTTCCGGCATTCGTCGGGACTGAACCGCTGGAGACACGCGCCGCGTAACGGCCAGAAGCGTGGCGCCTGCCTGCTCGATCGCCCGTCGCACGCCCGCAACGTTGTGGGCGCTGACATTGTCGGCAATGACCCTGTCGCCGGGGCGCAGCGTGGGGACGAGGATCTGTTCAACGTAGGCGAGGAAGCCCGGCCCGTCGATCGCGCCGTCGAAGACGCCGGGGGCGGTGAGCCCGGCGACGCGCAGGGCGGCGAGGCGCGTGCTGGTCTGCCAGCGCCCGAACGGCGCGTCGTCGTAGACGCGCACGCCCCGCGCGGCGCGCCCATAGCGCCGTAGCAGATTGGTGGTGACACCCGTTTCGTCGGGAAAGACCAGGGTCGCCGGGTCCCACCTCGGCGCCTCACGCTGCCACGCAATCCGGGCCGTGGCGATGTCAGGCCGGTCGTGCTCGCTGGGGCGTACGGTTGTTTTTGACGCGCAACCCCAACTGCTGCACGGCACGACAGATGGTCAGCAGACTCACCGGCAGGCCCAGCGCCTCCTGGAGCTCGGCGAGGGCGCGATCGGGCTGCTCCTGAATCAGCGTTGCGAGCGTGTGCACGTGCGGGGCGAGTTTGCGTCGCGGCCCGTACCGCCGCGGCCGCGGCCCGACCTCGCCGGTCTCGCGCCGCCGCGGCTTCAGCCACCGCACCCACGAGCCGCTCACGTGATACCGCTCCGCGACCGCGTTGGCCAGTATCCCGGCATCGCTATCGCGGAGCACACGTTCCCGCAGATCCAGCGAATAGACGCGCATCGGCTGCTCCCTTCTGTCTGGAGCAGGAGTACCATGAGGCGCCTATTCAGTACAGGGTGATTCTGAAATCTGCCTAGAGCGTTTTCTGGTTGTACATAGTACGGCCACCGTAGTACTTTTTTCGTTATGTCCCCCCTGAACCCGGGCCTGCGACTGACCAATGGGTTGTTCTGCGCAGAGGGTCGTCTCCGCCAATTCCCCCGCTGAATGCCGCCCCATTTTCTTCGGCGACCCGATCAGTTCGTGATGGCTCCGGGGAGGCTTTCGTGTATCCTGTGGGCCACTCGGAGGAACCACATGACAGAACGAACAGCGTTCGGCGGGTTGCTCTGCGCGGCGCTGGCTGTCGCGGGAGCGTCCCTCGGGGGACAGCAGGGGACCACAGGCGGCGACTGGCCCAACCACGGCGGCGACCTGGGCTTCACGAGGTACTCCGCGCTCGATCAAATCAACAGGGATAACGTCAAGAGTCTACGCATCGCCTGGCGGCGACCGGCGGTCGCCGATGAACTGAAGGCCCAGTTCCCGAACCTGAAGCACAACAACAAGCTCTTCTCGACGCCGCTCATGGTCAACGGCGTGCTGTACGCCTCAAACGGTGTCGGCCTCGTCGAGGCGTTCGACCCGGCAACCGGCAAGACGATCTGGGTCCAGGAACTGCCCGAGCCCGGAGCGATCGCCGGAAACGCAAGCCGAGGCATTGGCCACCACGGAGGCGGTGACGGCCGCCTGCTGTCCGTCCGCCCGCCGTACCTGCTGGCGACCGATCCTAAGACCGGCAAGTTGATCAGGAGCTTCGGCGACAACGGGAAGGTGGACCTCCGCATCTACGTAGACTCGCCTGACCCGGCCCCTTACAGCTGGCTTTCGCCTCCGCTCGTCATCCGTGACGTCGTCATCGTCGGCTCCACCAGCCAGCCGAGACCGAGCGACATACGCGCGTATGACGTGCGCACGGGCAAGCTCCGGTGGACCTTCAACGTGATCCCACGGCCCGGCGAGTTCGGCGCCGATACGTGGCTCAACGGCTCCATAAACGGCGTCGAGGCCGGCGACGCGGCCGTCTGGAATATGATGAGCGGAGACGAAGAGCTGGGCCTCGTCTACCTGCCTTTGTCCCAGGCAACGAATGAAATGTGGGGCGGAGAGCGACCCGGCAACAACCTGTTCGGGAGCAGCATCGTGTGCGTGAGGGCCGATACGGGAGAGCGCGTCTGGCACTACCAGCTCGTGCACCACGACATTTGGGACTTCGACAACCCTACGGCGCCGATGCTGATGGACATCACCGTTGACGGCAAGCCGATCAAAGCGGTCGTGCAGCTCACCAAACAGTCGATGGCCTACGTGTTCGACCGAGTGACCGGCGAACCGGTCTGGCCGATCGAGGAGCGGCCGGTTCCCAAGTCGAACGTCCCCGGCGAGTGGACCTCTCCCACTCAGCCGATTCCAACCAAGCCGGCGCCGTTCGACCTGCAGGGAATATCAACGGACGATTTGATCGACTTCACGCCCGCCCTCCGTGCAGACGCCATCGACATTACGAACCGCTACGTGCTCGGTCCGCTCTTCACTCCGCCGACGATCAAGAACGACGCTCCCAACTTCACCCAGGGAACCTTGCAGATGCCAGGTCATGTCGGCGGCGTCGAATGGGGCGGCGGTGCATTCGATCCGGAGACCCAGATCTTGTATGTGCCGTCGCGAACGGGAGGGTGGGTGGTCGGTCTCATCCCCCGCTCGCCGGATCCGCGGGTGAAGCCTGGCGCCTTGAGCGAAACCCGGTGTTGCGTGAGCTATCTGGGCGGCATGGAAGGACGGCGGATCGTGGAGGCATTGCCCAGCGGCTTGCCGCTGACGAAGCCGCCCTACGGACGAATCACGGCAATCAACATGCACACGGGCGATCATCTCTGGATGGTGCCCAACGGCGACGGTCCCCGTGATCATCCGCTGCTTAAACCTCTCAAGCTGCCGCCGCTGGGCCAGCCAGGCCATGGCATGCCGCTCCTGACCAAGACGTTGCTGTTCGTCACAGAGGGGGATCCGATCAACTCGGCGTATACACCCAACGGGGGCGGACCCGACTCGGGCAAGAAGGTGCGGGCTTACGACAAGGCGTCGGGCGCCGTGCTGTGGGAGAAGGAATTTGAAGCGGGTGCGAACGGGTCGCCAATGACCTACATGAACAACGGCAAGCAGTACATCGTGATGCCGATCGGTTCGAAGACGCGCCCGGGCGAGTGGGTCGCACTCAGTCTGCCGTAGAGCCAATGCCTTTCGGACATTCTGTATTCACGAGTCAGACGACGTGAAAGTGCCAAGGTCCTTCGACCGACTGCGGTTGTCAGGAGTCGTGGCCAGCGAGTCACCGGTTGCCGGACCGCACGCAGGCACGTGCGGGAGCGTCGCCACCACGGCTCAGGCAATTGGCTGCATCCGATGAGCGTAAGAGTCTTCGTTGGCAGCTGTCAATTAATGGCGGTAGAATCACTACTTCTGGGCGAAGGCCACCGTTGCTGCCACACGCTAAGGAGTTACATATGAAACACAGGGCACGGCTCGTACTACTTGCAGCAGCAACTTCGATGATGGGGATCGGCTGTACGCAGGCGACACCGGAACAACAGATCATCAACGATGCGGCGGCGGCGCTCGGAGGCCGCGACAAGATTCTGGCGGTCAAGACGCTCGTCATCGAGGGCGGCGGCACCAACGGCAATCTCGGGCAGGAGATCACGCCCGATGCGACCGACCAGACTTTTGCCGTCACCGGCTACAAGCGCGCGATGGACGTCCCGTCGGGACGCGTCCGCATCGAGCAGACGCGCACGCCGAACAACTTCGCCTTCTGGCAGGGCCAGCAGCCGCAGAAGCAACTATTTGGCGTTGACGGCGACGTCGCCTACAACGTGGCACCAAACGGCATGGCCACCCGTGCGAGCGATGCGGTTGCGAAAGATCGCCGAGCCGAAAGCTATCACCATCCGATCACCATCGTCCGCGCGGCGCTCGATCCGGCCGCCAAGTTGTCGAATCCGAGGAGTCAGGACAACCAGAGCATCGTGGATATCACGACAGCCGACGGGTTCATGTTCACGCTGGCTGTCGACGGCATGACGAAGCTGCCGACCCGCGTCGTCTCGATGGCCAACAACACGAACCTTGGCGACGTCGCGATCGAGACGAGCTTCGCAGCCTATCAGGATGCCAGCGGGCTCAAGCTGCCAGCACGCATGACAACCAAGACCGATAAGTACCAGACCGCGGATCTTCAGGTGACGAAACAGACCGTCGACGGCGACGACGCCGGCGATCTGGCCGCTCCCGCAACAGCGGCATCGGCGGCGGCGGCGGTGCCACCCCCGGCGATAGTCACTGTGCAGGAGGTGGCGCCGGGCATCTGGTGGCTCGCTGGGCAAAGCCATCACAGCGTGGTCATCGAGTTCGCCGACCACCTGACGCTAATGGAGTCGCCTCAGAACGACCAGCGCACGCTTGCCGTGATCGCCAAAGCCCGGGAGCTGCGGCCGAACAAGCCATTGACCCACCTCATCAGCACCCATCACCACTTTGATCACTCGGGCGGCCTCCGCGCGGCGGTTTCCGAGGGCCTGACCGTCATCACGTCTAAGGCCAGCGCAGAGTACTATCAGGCCGCGGTGGCACGGGCGCACACGATCGTTCCGGACGCGCTGGCGAAAAACCCCAAGCCGCTGAAGATTGAGACGGTAGATGAAGAAATGGAGCTCAAGGACGCGACGAGAACGGTCAACCTGTACAACATTGCGGGCAACTCGCATGCCGATACGCTGTTAATGGCCTACTTCCCGAAAGAGCGGATTCTCGTCGAGGCCGACGTCTTTAACCCCGGTAGGACGGTGTTTCCGCACGCGCCGAGTCTTCTGGAAAACATCACAAAGCGCAAGCTGCGTATCGACCGGATCGTTCCGCTGCACGGCGTGATCACCCCTTACCGCGAGTTCGTTAAAGTCGCGCAGTCGGCGAAATCGACGGCGAATTGAGTCGGTTTACGTCGCCAGCCTCAGGAGGTAGGGAACAGGACCCACCGCATCAATCCGCCATCCGTTGTCGGTCTCGGCGTGCATCGCGGGACCGTCGATGGCCCCAGCCTCTGCCGCATGTTCAACGCCGCCAATTCATGGGCGGCGCGCGCCGCGACATCTCAGTACCGATCATGATCCACTGTTCGAGGCGGACCGTTGGACGGCGAATCTTCGGATTCTGGAGATCGACGAAATCAAGACGGTGCCCCATGTGCCCCTATCGCACCCTTTCGTGGAACGCCTGATTGGGACGACGCGGCGAGAGTTTCTGGACCATGTGCTGTTCTGGAATGTCCGTGATCTTGAGCGGAAGCTCGCCGACTTTCAGGCCTACTACAACACCGCACACGGGATCCCTCGCCGTCGCGTGCTCGCGCCCGCCATGGCCACTGTCGCCGGCGTGTTCACCGTGACCACTCCCGTGACCGTGCACCATATGGGCGCCGCATCCGAAGCGCATCATGACGTAGAAGAACGCGGCAAACAGCAACAGCGAGAGCAAACCTTCCATATGGCCTTTCCACATCGGCAGCCCAGTGGCCACCGTGTTACGCGTATGAACTCGGACGCCTGGGTCACATCGCGAGAATCCCAGCCAGCCTGAGTAACTCGAGATCGAGCCGCTTCGGCGTCGCCACGATCTCGGCGAGCGGTGTGACACCAACCTCGCCCTTGACGAGTCCTGCCAGGACGCCATACTCGCCGCGGGCCACGCTGTCCACGGCCGCTGCTCCAAGCCGAGTCCCGAGCAAACGGTCGAACGCGCCCGGCGCCCCTCCGCGTTGTACGTGACCCAATGTCGTGACGCGGAGCTCGAAGCCGAGACGATTCTGGTGTTCGGCGAAGTACTGCGCCATCGCTGCCGCGTTGCTGCGCGCGCCTTCGGCCACCACAGCGATCGCGTGCGCCTTCCCTCGCTCGTGCGCCTTGCGGAATTCCTCGGCGATCTGGTCCGACTCCATCTCCGCTTCCGGAATGACGACCACCTCGGCTCCCCCGGTCAGACCAGCCATCAGCGCAAGGTATCCGCAGTCGCGACCCATGACCTCGACGACGAAGGCCCTCTGATGCGATGACGCCGTCGTCTTCAGCCGGTCGATCGCCTCGAGCGCGATGTTGAGTGCCGTGTCGACTCCAATTGTGATGTCGGAGCCGTACAGGTCGTTGTCGATCGTCGAGGCCACACCCACCACTGGGAGGCCCATTTGCGCCAGCGCATGGGCTCCCGCCTGCGATCCGTTGCCACCGATCACGACGAGTGCATCGATGTGGTTCTGCCGAAGCAATTCGATGGCCGTCCGGCGCGTCGCTTCGATCGCAAACTCCCGGCAGCGGGCACTGCCCAGCATCGTGCCACCCTGCTGAATGATGCCGCCGACGTCGCGAGCGGTGAGGGGCACGATCGAGCCCGCCACCAGACCGGCGTATCCACGCCGGACGCCGTAGACATCCCATCCCTTATCCAGACCCGTTCGGACGACCGCTCGGATGGCCGCATTCATTCCCGGGGCATCGCCGCCGCTCGTCAAGACTGCTATGCGTTTCGTAGACACACTCTGCTTTCGCCTTCACCGCCTACTTACGAAGGTCGGTCAGTCTGCGCTCGTATTCCTCCCGGTTCACCTCGCCGCGGGCGTAACGGCGCTTGAGAGTCGTTTCCGGTGAGTCCTCTCCGCGCGACGCCGATGGCGGTGCGGCTGCCCGAGCCACAGCCCAGACGAGGAGTGCCAACAGGCCAAGCCTCCCACGCTGCTGACCGCTGGGCGCTCGGCCAAGCCGTCGACGAGGAGTATCGCACGATGCCGGTGCGGGGCGTTGGTGCACGGCTCTTCCGCCTCGCTCCGGTAGGCAGTCGTCGATCCGCTGGTGTTGTTGACGGCCGTCGGTGCACGATCTCGCCATGAAGTCGAGGGTTCACCCGAAGTACAAGACGAAATATCGCGTCGGAAATTGGCGGGAGTACGAGCGAGCACTCGTCCAGCGAGGCGACGTGACCTTGTGGCTCTCTTCTTGCGCTCGGTCCTGTCCTTGATGGACGTCCACCTCGAAGCGCCCGACCACACCACGCTTTCTCGGCGGAGCCAGCACCTTGCGATCGAGTTGGCCCGTCTCCCGCCAAGGGCCCGATCTCATCGTCGATAGCACGGGTCTCTCGATTCTGGGCGAACGTGAATGGGCCGCCGCGAAACATGGACGACGAGGAAGTCGATCCACTATCGCCTGATGCATGGCATGCGCGTCTGAGCGACGCTGAGCGGAACCGTCTCTCAAGCGGTCTGCGGAAGACGCTCGGTGCCTCGACGGGAGGCAACGAACGCGAGGACCGAGTCCTATAGACTAGGCGCAGGCACGCAGGAGGTTGTGTGATCTGGTCCTGGAAAGTCGGCCGGCTGTTCGGCATTCCTGTCTATCTCCACACCACGTTTATCCTGCTCATGGGGTTCATGTTATTGGCCCAGTGGCGCGAGGGCGGCAACTTGGTGGCGGCGATTGGCGGTGTGCTTTTCGTCCTCGCGATTTTTTCCACGGTCGTGCTGCACGAGCTGGGCCATGCCTTGACGGCGCGGCGATTCGGCATCCGCACCAAGGACATCACGCTGTTGCCCATCGGGGGCATCGCCCGCTTGGAACGCATGCCAGACGTGCCGCGGCACGAGCTCTGGGTGGCCCTCGCGGGCCCTGCCGTGAACCTTTGCATTGCGGCGATCATCTTCAGCCTTAGCACGCTTGCCGGCACGCACCCAGTGCTCACCCTACCGACGGCCTCCCTAGGGACGATCGACCGTTTCATAGCGATCAACGTCTCGCTTGCCGTCTTCGATCTGATTCCAGCCTTCCCGATGGCACTGTCAAGTTGACGAAAACTGGGCTGGTTCGCCCCCAAGATACGGCGTTTGGAACTCGCAAGGACCGCGATAGAGCGGGTACGAATCTAGGGCGTTTGCCAGCAACTTGACAGGGCCCAGATCGGCTCAACCCCCTACGTGGCCCGGTGATCATCCACAAACTGGACCATTACTTCACTCGGCGGTCGCGCGCCGCCTGGGCAAAATATGCGGAGGCCTTCCGCAAGATCTCATTCGCGCGTCTCAATTCGCGATTGTCGCGTTCCCGTTCCTTCAGGCGCTGGCGCTCGTCGGTCGTCAGGCCGCCCCGCTGGCCCGTATCGCGTTCGGCCTGGCGCACCCAATTCCGCAGCGTCTCACCGGTGCAGCCGAACTTGCTCGCGATCGACGTGATCGCGGCCCACTGCGACGGATGCTCGGGACCATGCGCGCGGACCATCCGAATGGCCCGCTCTCGTGCCTCAGCTGAATACTTCCTCGGTCGTGCCATGGGCTCCATCCTCTCAAGCAATGAGCCCTCCGACGAACCCGGTACGATTCAGCGCAGCCTCGCTGCCACCCGTTCGTTCTTCTCAGGAATGCTGAGCCATTCGGCGATTCCTCAGGCCGAAATTGCCTGCGTGACATTTTCGAGTGTCATCGTGATCTTCTGAGGTCGCTTCAGCTGCCGGCTTGCCGGCAGTCTTGGCGCTGTGAGGAGCGATTCGTCCGGCCAGTTCAGGGAACGCGCGCTTCGCGAAGCCATTGCGGACGAGCAGCGTCGTCTCGCCGAACTCGGCGAGGAAGCGCGGCGCGCGCGGAGTAAAGGAGAGAACGTCCAGGAGGGGGGCGTCAGGGTTGCAGAGCAGGTGCTACGCGTGTCTGCATAGATCGAGCGTCGTACGACGCCGCATAGAGGAGCATGTGCAGCGCTGATGAACTCGGAGCTGAGGTGTCGAGTTCCAGTGCCTCGCAGGGTACGACGATCACGGCGGCGGCGCCATCCTGTAATAGCCGCCGTGACACCCGACGCAGGTGTTGTAGATCTCCTCTCCGGCTTCGAGGACGCGGTCCCTGCTCTTGGCATCAACCGCCCTGAGCGTGGTGTCCGCGGCATCAACAATGGCCTGCGACCATTTCAGCCAGTCGCTGTCGCCCGCTCGTCGACGATCCTTCTTGAGGAGGGCGCCGCCTGCGGCGAGCCGCACAGCCGCTTGCCGGAGATCCTTCCACTCTGCATCGTTTCGCGGGAAAGTCTCCTTGACACCCTCCGCAGTCACGATCGTCGATACGGATCGCCAAATGAAGTTCGCTGACGGGTCAACCATCGTAGCCATGACCTCGCGGGAACCTGGCGCAGACGTGACTTGCAGGCCGCCCCACACAAACAGTGGCAGTGCCAGTGGTAGTGCTGCGGCAAAGACCAGATGTTGGAATCGCATCGCACTGATAATACGCTCACCTTCGCCCGTGTGCCCGCCCGCTATCCCAATCACCATCACCTTGATGAGTACGAAGGGCACACGCCGGACTGCGGACCAGGAGCCGGGATCGACACGTATGGCTGGCGCGGGCAGCGACGATGGCGCACCGACCGTGACACCGCCCGCCTGCTGTCGATAGGCCGCACTAGGGCTGTCGCGCTAACCGATCGCCCGTTATGGGCCACCCGGCCGGCCGGTCGCAAGCCCCCCCAAACACAACGCGGATGAGCGCCACGGTCAGCGAGACAAGCGCGATATGACCACCAGGGGGCATCGCTCAAACGTACCACGGGCGTTTGATAAGCGTATAATCCATCGGATTAGTTGTGAATTGAGGACAACCATGACAAGCAGACGCGTAGCCTCCGTTGCTCTCGGCCTTGCGCTCGTCGTCTTCGCCGTCGCTCCTCGAGTCACCGTGCGCGCGCAGCAGACCGCTGTGCCGGCCATCGCCGTCGACGCCGACGACCTTGGCGGCGTGGTCACCGGTCCAAAGGGACCGGAAGCCGGCGTCTGGGTGATCGCCGAGACCGCCGATCTGCCGACCAAGTTCGCGAAGATCGTTGTCACCGACGAGCGGGGCCGTTACCTGCTGCCGGATCTGCCGAAGGGGAACTACAACGTGTGGGTTCGCGGCTACGGGCTGGTCGATTCACGGAAGGTTCAAACGACGCCGGGCAGGAGCCTCAACCTGACGGCAGTCGTCGCGCCGAGCGCGATGGCCGCGGCCCACTACTATCCGGCCGGCTATTGGTTCTCGATGATGCAGGTGCCGGACGCGAAGGAATTTCCAGGCACCGGCCCCGAAGGGAACGGCATCTCGCCGAATATCAGGAACCAGGCCGAGTGGCTCCAGCGCACCAAGAGCGGCGGCTGCATGGCCTGCCATCAAATGGGAAGCGTGGGCATCCGCGAGCTTCCAGAAAGCCTCGGTCGCTTCCCTTCGTCCGTCGCTGCCTGGGATCGGCGGGTTCGATCAGGGCAGGCCGGCGGCAGCATGAGCCGCGGCCTCGATCAGATGGGCCGGCCGCGCGCGTTGAAGATGTTCGCCGATTGGACCGATCGCATCGCCGCGGGCGCAGTGCCGCCTCCGCCGCCGCGTCCGCAGGGACAGGAGCGCAACGTCGTCGTGACGATGTGGGACTGGGCCGATCCGAAGGCGTATCTGCACGACCTGGTGACGACCGACAGACGGAACCCCACCGTGAATGCGAACGGCCCGATATACGGCGCACTGGAAGCGAGCGCCGACTACCTGCCCGTACTCGATCCGAAGACGAATACGATCAGCCGCGTACCGCTGACCGTGCGCGATCCGAACACGCCGCCGACGAACCCGAGGATGCCGCAGCCGTCGCCCTACTGGGGTGACGAGGTGATCTGGACGAGCAAGAACAACGTCCACAACCCGATGCTGGACGAGAAAGGGCGCGTCTGGATCACGTCGACTGTACGGCCATCGGCAAACCCCGACTACTGCAAAGAGGGATCGAGCCATCCATCGGCGAAGCTCTTCCCGATCGCGAACGCCAGGCGCCACCTCGCGATGTACGATCCCACGACGAAGAAGCTGACGCACATCAGCACCTGCTTCAGCACGCACCACCTGATGTTTGCGGAGGATGCGAACAACACGCTCTGGACGAGCGGCGGCGGCCAGGTGGTCGGATGGCTGAATAGAAAGATGTACGAGGAAACCGGGGACGAAGCGCGATCGCAGGGTTGGACGGCGCTCATTCTCGACACGAACGGCAACGGAAAACGGGATGCCTACGTCGAGCCGAATCAGCCGGTCGATTCGATGAAGGACAAACGGCATGGCGGCGCTTTCTATGCCGTGTCGCCGGCGCCTGACGGATCGGTCTGGGGATCGCAGCTCGGTTTCCCCGGCGCAGTCATCCGGTTGAATCCTGGCGCGAACCCGCCTGAAACAGCGCTGGCGGAAGTCTTCGAGCCGCCGATGAAGGATGGCGTCCCGGTCGAGGGGTTCTCGCCCCGCGGGATGGACATCGACAGGAACGGGGTTGCCTGGGTGGCAATGGCCAGCGGACACATGGCGAGCTTCGATCGGCGCACGTGCAAGAGCCCGCTGAACGGGCCGAACGCCACCGGTCAGCACTGCGCGGAAGGGTGGACGTTCTACACCGAGCCGCTGCCGCAGATGAAAGGCGTGACGACGAGCGGCAGCGCCGAATCGAGCTACTACACCTGGGTGGACCAGTTCGACACGCTCGGCCTCGGTGCCAACACGCCGATCAACACGGGTAACCACTCCGAAGGGTTGCTGGCGCTCAAGGACGGCAAGTTTGTCGTGCTGCGCGTGCCCTATCCGACTGGGTTCTACACGAAGTGGATGGACGGCCGGATTGACGATCCGAAAGGCGGCTGGAAGGGCCGCGGTGTGTGGGCGACCGTGTCGACGCGCGCGCCGTTCCATATGGAAACCAGGAAGGGGACGACGAGCAAGGTCGTCCACTTCCAGATGCGTCCCGACCCGCTGGCGAGATAAACACCCTGTGCCGGCGGTTCGTGTTTGGTGTGCTCCGCTCGCGTGCTGCCCTCGTCGCGGAGAATGAAGTCCTCCGGCAGCAGTTGGTGGCGGCGACGTGTCGCCTGCGAGGCAAACGGGTCCGTTGGTCGCAGAACTCACCGTGAACGTCGTCGCGCTGCCTGTCCTCAACGAGCTTCATCATGACTACCGCCGCGCCGCGTGATTCGCGGATGGAGAAAGTAGCCACCACGTGTGTACGAGGATTAATCCCGTCCGCGCAGTCGTCCCGCCCATATTATTCAAAGGTTTGACCCCTCATCCCCGGCACCCGCCTCGGCCCCGGATGAATATGCCGCCACGATCGACATGGGCGGAATTGAGACACCCAGGACTTCGACCGTCACGAAGTTCACTCATGGAAGCGCAGCGCTTCTGTGCTCCGTGTAGGGACGCGGCACGCAAGTCAGGCTGGCGTAGCCACTGGTTCGAGGAACTGAAGCGACTCGTGCCGATGGACTGACCGACTGGCGTCCGCTCTGAGCTTTGGCAACTCGGATTCCTCCTCCCTGGTCGCGCAGTGTAGTGGCGCACGCGTCTTCGACGCACCCTGTTGGATGAAACGCGGCTTGCGCTGGCGCGGTCGCTGGCCCACAACAGGTTGTGGAATCAGCGCGAGTTTCTTTCTAGAGTGATCGGCGCCGTGGATGGAGAGCAATCCCGTCCGCGCGGTAACCGGGCCTGTAGAATGCCAGCCTATGGGCCCTCCTCGGACGCGGGATGAGGGCAGGCGGCACAGCGAGCCGCGCGCTGATTTACGTGGATACGATGATTCGTCAAGTCGAAAGGTTGCAACGCATGAAGCCCACTACGATGATGTTGACCGTGGCGATGGCCGGTGTGCTCGCGACGGGTGGCGTAGCAATGGCGCAAGAGAAGGAAGCGCCTGTCGAAATTGAGTTGATGACCTATCCCGAGATTTATGCCGCCATCCACGAGCAGGGCAAGACGACGGTGCTGGTAGTCAACGGAGGCACCGAGCAACGTGGGCCGCACGCCGTACTGGGCGGACACTCGCTCACTGCTAAGCCGCAGGGCGTAGACATCGCCCGCAAGCTAGGTAACGCGCTCGTAGCACCCGTCATGCCATTCTCGATTGCCGGCGGCCACCTGAACGCAAAGACGCCCGGCTCGGTCAACATTCCGGGCCCGGTATTCGCAGCTGTGAACGAGGCCATCGTCGACAGCATGGTCGTCAACGGCTTCAAGAACATCGTGCTCATGGGCGAGCACGGGGGCGGACAGAGGGAACTCGAGGAAGTCGCAAATAGGACCAACGCGAAGTACAGCCAGCAGGGCGTGCACGTGTTCTTCTGCGGCGACTTCTACCGGAAGACCCAGGTCGACTTCGAGCAGTGGATGATCGCCAACCGCCTCCCGCTCAGTTCACACGGCGGCATCCCGGATACGTCGCTGATGATGTATCTCGGGGGCGATGCATGGGTTCGTAAGGACAAGCTGGTGGCCGGCGATCCAGTGCTACCGCCGGAGACACAGCGGGATGCGAAGACGCCGCGGGTGAACAACGGCGTCACTGGCGATCCGCGCCCCTCCACGCCTGAGATCGGCAAACGCTATTTCGACCTGCAGACGAAGAATGCGGTTGCTCAGATCCAGGCGCTGATCGCGGCCGCTTCGCAATAGGGCTTCTGATAGCCACAGCAGCGACCCAACTTGGGCGGCGTCAGGCGCCAGTCTTCGAGGATGGGTCCTGAGAAGTCGCTAGGGTTCATCGGGAGTGCCTCGGCGCGCGTTGGTCAGACGTGGTTCCGCCGCCACTGCCGAGGCACTTTCGATAACGCGACTAGAAGGAAGCCGCTGGCCCGACGGGCCGCGGTATGGAGGTACAAGCCAGGATCCCGCCCTCTGCCCAATGCGTTCGCCAGCACACTCGACTGTGCTGCCCGCGAGCGTGGCGCTCGCTTCAGCGCGGGAGATCCCGCCTGAGTACGGTCAGGCCTATGGCATGTACCTCTGCTTCCACACGCGAAGCGGCGAGACGCCTGTCCTGCGGATGCTGTGGATCAGGGAGAACGGCGTCTGGCGGATCTCGGTGTACGGCGTCGAATACCCGTAGTCGCCCAGGCGTAGGGTTTCCTCGCCGGCAATCCTGCCTCTAGTCGCGCCTGAACACCGTACGCTTGTTCGAGTACGCGAGCCTCGCCCTGATGTAGTCGGCGTGCTCAAACCCGAGCTCGCTGGCAATCTGCCAGATCTGAGCCTCCTCGTCGCCCGAGATCGCATCGTCGGCCGCAGACACCGCGAACAGGCAATCGAGCAGCTCTTCCCGCTCCGCATCACTTGCGATCTCGCGAAACTCGCGGGTGACGAGGAAGTTCTCCGTGCCCCCGAAGAGACGATGCTGGCTCTTGGCGATCTGGACGACGAGGATCGCCTGCGACTCCGGCAGGTGTCCCACGCGCTGGAGCACGTCGACCATCTTTGCCATCTCCAACTCGCTGATGTGGAGGTCGGCGCCCGCCACGCGGCTCAATACATAGGCGAACGCCGCCAGATAGCGCGCCCGATCCGCATCAAGATGATCCAGTTCGGTGACGATCCGGCGAACAGTCTCGGTATCGCCCGGCCGGACTGCCGCGTTGGAACGGACGGACTGGAACCAGTCAAGAATCGACATCATCGGCGTGCATGCCGATGTTAACAGGTTCGAGCATGCTCGAGCCTCCGCTGATCGCACTTCTTGCAGCGTGTGGCTCGATCTGAAACGCTCGGGTTCTACGTGACCCGCGACGGGCGCTTTCTGATCAACACGGTGCTGGACGAGGCGGCCGCGCCGATCACGCTGCTGCAGAATTGGCAGCCCGAGGCGAAACAGTAACGTCGCGCGGAGGGTCACTCCTCACTGGTCGCTAGCGCTCATCGGGAGTGCCTCGACCCAAGACGGTCAGGCGTGACTCCGTCGCTGGTAGCGGCCGCCGCGCCAGCGGTTTCGTCCATAGTCGCAAAGGGCGGACCGATCAGGACCTATTGAACGCGAGCCAATTGGCGCACCTGCTCAGGGAAGCTCGTGATGTCTGGCGGACGACCGTTCGTAGCTCAGCGGACGTGTGGCTTGCACAACAGCAAGCGTCGGCCCAGTAGACGGGAGTCACCGGTGACGAGGGTTCGCCGCGAGTACGGATACTGTGCTTACCAGCTAAGAGCGGCTTGACTGCTGTGGGAAACCCTTCCACCTCAACGGTTCGCCCGTCCTCAGATACGGCCGCATCCAGCTTTCGTTCCTTTAGGGCTACTTACGGGGCATCGTTGAACGGCTGGCAGCGACGAGGAGAAGGTGTTCCAGAAGCTGCCTAGATGAGAGCAGCAGGATCATGTAGATCAACGGGACGTCGCGCGCGGCGACAACGGTGGGAGTGGGCCAACCGACGGTATCCTGTCGGCCGGCCCGAAATCACACTGGCGGATCGACGGTTCGCTCTCGCTACTCGCCGGTGGTCGATCCACATCCTGCTGAGCAGATCGTGGCCGGATCGGGGCCCTTTCCCTCGGCAAAGTTGCGTTCGTCCTGGCGGGCGCCGATGAGCTGTCCCGCCAAGCCGTAGTTCCCCTCGTGACACCGAGGCTCTATATAGTGCCGATTCAGCTCGTCGCTCTCTTTCGTCCATTCAATCCTGACGGTCCACGGTCGCGTCCACACCGTCGGATCTTCGATCGTCACGACAAGCTCGAGCGTATTCGCGCTGAGCCGAGTGAAGCGTTCGATCAGGTGCAAGTTCTCGCGGGCGCCCTGGTAATTCTTCTTCTGGTTGAAGTTGGTGACATCGACGACCAGCGTATCCCCTTCCCAATGGCCGCGGGAGTCTCCCCACCATTGGCGGATGTGCTGTGGCAGATGCGGGGCGGCGCTGATCGGGATGATGCGCTGGAAGCCCCAGCCCTGGCCGATGTCGTAGTAGATCGACACCGCGTCTCGCGACTGAACGATGCGGGGGTAGAAACCGGCGAAGCCGCTGGTAATTGCCGGAAGACCGGTACCCAGGCACCGTTCACCCAGGTTCCGGTCCTCGGGACCGTTAGCGCGATTGATGGCGCCCGACGCGCCGCCCCGCGCACCACGCGACACGTAAAAGGGAGGCGTGGTCTCGCGTAACGGCGAGGTCGGCCCGTACGTGCCACCCGCGCAGCCTCTAAGTTTGTTCTTGCAGATATCAGTGGGAGCCAGGAGGGCATTCTCGAAATCCACGACTATCTGTCTCCGCTTCTTCGCTTCTTCGGTTTGCGGAGGAATTCGTCCATCGGGCGGATCGATGATCAGAGACGTGCGCTTGCTGCTGTACAGCTGCGACCGGAACACGCTGTTGTACGCGCCGCCGACGTCCTGCGGGGTTCCGCGCGTCGGCCGCTTGTCGCCGATGCTCAGCAGAGCCGGATTCCGAGCCTTGTCTCTGGCGGCCGTCTCCTCCTCGGTGTAGAATTCCCTGTCCCCCAACTTCGGGTCTCGTTGGAGCGGCGTGCTCACGCCGTGGGTCCAGAGACCCTGCAGATCAGGGTCGCCCCAGATTGTCTTGAGCGCGCGGCCGCTCGCTGTAGTCGCAGTCCCCGTCGCCACCGGGGCCTGGGCCGAGACCGGCACCAATTGCAGTAACAACGCCACAGACAAGACTATCGCCACCGCACTAAGCACCTGAAATCGTCGACTCATTTTCTACCTCCTTTGCTCCGGCCGCGTACTCGGCGCCGTCAGGAAACAAGATGCCCACAACTGCCACCGCGGCGCGGGCCTGAACGACAGGCGACTGTTGCGTTGGAGCAGGTGGCCGCCGGCCTCATCGTTTGATTTTGCCCGTCTTCTCGCCCCGGAATCGGCGGCCCCTCCACCGTGTCTGCCGGAACGGCACCTTACTGAGCGGCAAAACAATAAAACAAGCCGTCGCCGCCCGAACCCCGCAACTGTTCCTGACTGCAACCGCGGCTGTCATGGGCTGAATTCCACGCTGCCCGGTCATGGTGACCGATCCTGGCTTTTCCGGTACTGCTGCTCGTCCAGTTGCCGCAGGTCATGTCTTCGCCGGCCGGAAAGGCCGTGCCGTCGGGCTGCGAGCCCGTCAGGACATCGTGCCGGTTCGGCGAGTATCCCCCCCCGGGGATCAGATTGCCTCGCTCATCGAGCATCGTGGCGAAAGTAAATCTATGTCCCATACTGTGTATCTCATCGAGATTATTACCCACAAGAGCGCCCCGACCGTTATGCCATGGGCCCGTGCCGATACGGTCGCGAGCATTGACGGCGTTCGGACCTTGCGTGCTGAGGTAGGCGCGCCATGTGCGATCGCCGGCACCCGCTGCCGTGGCGAGCATCTTACAGTGCGCGTCGGCTCCAGCTAAACCACCCAGATCGCTCCCCTTGCCAGGGCCCTGGCTCGTGACGAAGAAGGTCATCGGATTCTGCTGGGCGAGGGCAAACCCTGAGCCCAGCAGACTGATCGCAATCACGCCGATAGAGCCGATAGACTGGATCCTGCTCATGTCGGTTCTCCTTTTCTTGATAATACAGGTGATCCAAGAATTCCAATTCAGATTGTAGGCCAGGACGCTCAGTTGCAACCGGACCTGGTTCGCCCGGAACCGGTGACACGACAGCCGCGTCCAATGCGCCGCCTGCTTGCAACGGCTCGAAAACACTAGGAAAACCGCGCAGACTTGCGTCCATGTCGCGCGAAAACCCTGATGAAATCGCCGCCGGTCGGCCGCACTGCGGAGGTCTTCGGCGATTCAGCCCACAGTTCGCGCCCTTCGGCGCGCATCTCTTCGTCCGTCATGTCCACCCGCTCCACGGGCTTCCTGGCTCGACGGATTGGGGCGGCGGGTAAGGCCGTGGTGTATCAGTGCGACAAGTGAGGAGTGATTCCCCCGTGCCCTTTCCTCGTCGCTGGCGGCTGCCAGTCTTGCAGGAGCGTGATGGCGCACCACGCCTTTCAGCACGATCTACCGCCGCAGCGTCGGCGCGCCAGCGCCGTCCACTCGACCGGCTGACCGTCAACCGTCGCCCGGACCTGCATCCGGCTCTCCTCGACACGCCCCGTGTAGGTTGTCTCGCCGACCGTGAAAGAGATCACATCGCCGCGGAGGCGGCCATTCTCGATCGGTTCCTTTCCGAGCGTGCCCGACACAACCTGGAACTTCTGTATCAGCGAGAGGTCGCCTTTCGGCGTGCGCCACGTGCCGCCGACGCGGGCGGGCACAATCCACAGCAGCGCCGTGCACCAGCGCTCGCACGGCTCGACCATGGCGGTCTCGTCCGGCTGCCAGTCGGCAATCGCGAACGTGTTGGCGACGATACGCGTGCCTGGCTTCATGGCGAGGAAGGTCGGCCGGAGCCGCCGGTTCATGGACGGCAGCAGGAAGGTCGTGACGACCGTCGCGTCCGAGAAGTCGGTCTCGAAGATGTCGCCGCGCACGAAGCGGGTAACTTTGCTGACGCCGGCCTCGGCGGCCTTGCGCTTCGAGTATTCGACAAGTCCGCGGTCGTACTCGATGCCGCGCGCGCGGAGACCGCGCTTCGCCGCCGCAATTACGAGGACGCCATCGCCGGATCCTAAGTCGACGAGCCGGTCCTTCGGTGTGACCTTCGCCAGGTCGAGCATCTTCTCGACGAGCGCCGGCGGGGTCGGCACCCAGTGAACGTCCTTGCCCGGCTGGTTCAACCGCGGCGCGTCGGGCTGACCGCTCCCCTGCTGTGCACCGGCGGAGCCGACCGTGATGGTAATGAAGACGAGGCCGAGCGCCACAACGAGCGCGAAGGCCGCCCGAGACTGCCCCCGCCCGCTGGCATGATGTTTCACGATAGAGAGCATGGCAAACGTCACCTACCAGACAAATGACCGTGCGCCAGTACGGCGGAAATCCAGGTGCCTGCCCGATGCCCCCGCCGCCGATCTGGTGGTGACTTCGTAGACACCGAGACGCGTTCCGGGGCTGAGGGCCAAGGGTGACGCGATTATATGGGCCAGACAGCAGTGATGGCGATAGTTCCTCACTGACGGTGCCTGGTGTGGACCGATTCCGAGTTCCGGCCCCCCCAGACGGATCACTCGCCGATACGCGACGTCTCAGGAGCAATTTTTGGATTAGCTCAAAGCCCCGCCGTACGGCTGCGCCGGAATATACCTTATCTGGTTCAACACCACGATGGCGCCCCAAACGAGCCCGGCGATCATGGTCAAGGTGCCAATCGCCTGGACGACGGCGGCGATCGTGTGGTCCTTTGTGGGCCACTCCCATCGCATTCACCAGGTCCACCTCGGTGAAGCCGGGCTCGGTGACGTCCCAGTGATCGGTCTTGCCCGGAATGTGGTGCTTCAACAGCGTGCCGGGTTTGGTGCGCCCATACAGCCGTCGGCGGATCGTGCGCTGGTCGGGCGCCAGCAGGCGATCGATCTGGCGCGGGCTGATGGTGCGCACCTTCGCTTCGGTGGCGGGCGACACCGCGAGGCGGCGGCGGGCCCACGGCAGCCACGTCGGCAGCAGGGCCTTCAGGCGGCGGGCCCACGGATCGCCCGCCGCGACCCAGACCGCCCGGAGTGCCCGCACCCCCGCGGCGTCATAGCGCGTGGGTCGGCCCCGACGCGGGCCCCGCGGGGGCCGCACGGCTGGCCGCCGCCAGGCCCGAATGATCGCCTTCCGATGGTAGCCCGTCACCGTCACCGCCTCTGTGAGCACGCGCCCCTTCTCCGTCCGCGAGGCCCCCACGTACCGGTCCCGCATCGGCGCCAAATACTCCGGCCTCGCCTGTGGTCCCACGCGGGTGCCCTCCTGTGGCACACCCGCTTGGGTAACACCCTTTAGGGCGCGACGATCTTTCCTTCGGTCACACTTACCATGGCGCGATACGGAACCTTGACTTTCGTTGTTCTGGTGGCAAGACTGCAGCATGCGGGTCCGTCTTGCCGGAGCGTGCCGCATGGGGAAGGCAGCTGTGGACACGGCAACGAGAGGAACGAGGTAAGCCTCGCCACACGGCCGCGTCAATGCAGCTCTCAGGGGGGACGAGGTCCACCGGGCCACCGGAAGGCCCTTCGAGGAGGTAGATATGAGTCGAATGCTGTGTGTCTTTGTCACCGTGGCGGCGCTATTCCTCAACGGATGTGCCGGCAGTAGCGAACCACCGACGGGGGAATCGACGGGCTCTCCTGGGGCTGCCGTTCCAGCCTCGTTGAATGAACAGTGGGTCACTGCCTGGAGCACGTCACAGCGCGGACTCGGCGACACGAGGTTGACCAACGCTACCGTTCGCCTGATGGCACGTGTGACCGCGGCGGGCAAGTCGGTGCGGTTTCGGCTGGACAACACCTTTGGTACCACCCCGCTTGTCATCGGCGCGGTCTCGGTCGGCGAGACAATGCGGGGTCCGAGGCTGGCCCCAGGGTCGATAAAGCCGATTTACTTTGACGGCTCAACAAAGGTCACGATACCGCCGGGAGGCAGCGTGCAGAGCGACCCGGTGGAGATGTCGGTCGTGGCACAACAGGATCTTGCCATCACCCTCTATGTTCCGGGGGCCGATGTGCGGCCGAGCCAGCACGGCGGCGCTCTGGTGACCTCGCACCTAACCGCGAATGGAGCGGGTGACCGGACGGCGGATGAGTCGGCGGATGCCTTCAAGGAGACGACGACGTCAATGTTCTGGCTGAAGGCGGTCGACGTTCTTAGCACGTCATCGACCGGAACGATTGTCGCCTTCGGGGACTCGATCACCGACGGATCGTGTTCGACCAACGACGGCCACGACCGGTGGCAAGACGCGCTCGCCGTTCGGCTGCATCTCGCTGCCGAGGGTGGTGCTCACAAGGCGGTCATCAACGAGGGGATCGGCGGCAACACGGTGAGCGCCGACTTCCAGTCTTCAGGCCCCGGATCACCCCCGCCGACCAGCCCGGCAGGCATCGAGCGCCTCGATCGGGACGTGCTGTCCCACAGCGGTGTCACCCACGTTGTCCTGTTCATGGGCACGAACGACATTCGCCGGAAGGCGCCCGCGGCGCAGGTCACCGCGGGTATGGCGGAGCTCATCGAGCGCGTGCACGCGCGGGGACTGAAGATTATCGGGGTCACGATCATCCCACGTCACGACCGACCGCCTTCAGCGAACAACACGGGCTGGAGCGCGACCGAGACTGCGATTCGCAACGAGGTCAACGCGTGGATTCGCACGGAGGCACCCTTCGACGGGGTGCTCGACTTCGACAAGGTCGTGCAGGACCCGAATCATTCGGACCTGATCGCCTCGGCCTTCAATTGCGATGGGGTCCATCCGAACCCCCGCGGCTATTACGAGATGGCGACGTCGGTGAGCTTGCAGATGTTCCAGGATTAGTGTCCGACTGACCCTTATGACACCTCGGCATTGGGGCGCGTATCCCGCCTTGGCGGATAGGTCATGCCTTGTCGCGAAGTGTAGAGTGATCCGCTCCAGAAGAGCTTCCGCGGGGACCAAACCCGGAATCGCTCTACACTTCGCCGTCAGCGGAGAGTAATCCCGCTCGCGCAGGCGCCTAGCCCTCCTGCGAGGGTGGCAGCGTCGGCGACAGCTTCCACTTCGTCAGGACCGCTACGTACTGCGGCTCGCCTGGCTCGCGCCCGTACGAGAGCGCAAGCTGCCGCGGCAGCGGCTGCTCGCCAGCGTCGATCCAGATCTGCCACTCGATCGTGGGTTGCACGAACACGAGATGGTGGGCAGAGCACGCCCGATGCGCGATGAAGCCCGAGATGCCGGCTGTACGTAACGTCTTTGGTCACAACCGCGTACGGGTCGCTGTACAGCAGATCGGCAAGCGGCACGGCCACGTCGTACTTGTCCACGAGCATATCGATCGCCGCGTCAATCGAGCCGGATGCCGGGATCGTGACGTAGCGTCGAGTTTCGTAATGTTTCAGAGCATCATTGTCCGCTGGTTCGACTGTGTGGGCTTGATCCGGTTTCGTGGACACAATCCGAAAGGTGGATACGATGTCCAGAAGGGGATCACGCAGAGCGGGACGACGCGCGTGACGACAGTTCACGGAGGAGTTCTTGGCCGGTGCGGTCCGGCTCGTGTTGGATGAGGGCAAGACGATCGGTGCCGGCTCGCGCGACCTGGATCTGACGCCGTCATCGCTGGCGCATTGGGTCCGACACGCCCAAGCCGATCGGACGAAAGGCAAGACCGGCCTGACGCCGGCGGAGCGGGAGGAGCTGGCACGGCTCCGCAAAGCGAATCGGATCCTCGCCGAGGAGCGCGACATCCTGAAACAAGCGGCGGCCTTCTTCGCGAAGCAGAGCCGATGAGGTGTACCTTCATCGCGGCGAAGAAGGCCGAGCATACGGTGAGCATTCTCTGTCGATGTCTGCGCGTGACGCGCAGCGGCTTCTACGCCTGGCAGCGTCGTCCGGAATCGACGCACACCCGTGATGATCGTCGGCTGACCGTGCTGGTGCGGGCCTCGTTCGAGGAGAGTACGCAGCGGTACGGCAGCCCGCGCATTCACGAGGATCTGATCGAGCAGGCCGAGCACGTCAGCCGCAAACGGGTCGTGCGATTGATGCAGGAAGACGGCCTACAGGCGCGGCGCCGGAAGCGCTACAAGCTGACAACCATGAGTGATCACGCCCAACCGGTCGCGGCGAATCTACTGGACCGCCAGTGCGAGGCGGACGCGCCGAATCAGCGGTGGGTCGGCGACACGACCGAGTTCGTCATCGGCAGCAGCGGCAAGCTCTACCTCGCGGCGATCCTAGATCTGTTCTCGCGGTGCATCGTGGGCTGGGCCGTCAGCGCCGTGAACGACCGCCATGTGACGATCACCGCCCTGGAGGCGGCGCTCACGCGCCGGTGCCCCGAGATCGGCCTGCTCCAGCACTCCGACCAGGGCTCGACATACGCGAGCGAGGATGATCAGGACGTCCTCGAGGCGCGCGGCATCGTGTGCAGCATGAGCCGGCGGGGCAACTGCCACGATAACGCGGTGATGGAAAGCTGCTTCTCGACGATCAAAGCGGAACTCGCCGATCGCTTCGACAGCTGCAGCGAGGCCAAGCGGGAGTTGTTCGCTTACATCGAGGTGTTCTCTAACCAACGTCGCCGGCACTCGACGATCGGCCAGATCAGTCCGGCGGCGTACGAGCGGCGCGCGCGGGCAGAGGGCAGGGACGCCATGGCAAACCGCACAGGACGCGGTTTCCCACAGCGCCCACACCCGTCGCTCTTGTCTGGAAATGAGGAACGAAGTGAGCGGCCGGGGACATGAGTGACAGATCAGTCCGGGGACATGGGTAACACTTGGTGGGTGTTACCACGCCGTGTGAGAGCGGAGGAGCGCGCGTTCTTGGCGGGCTCCGTAGTCGTCCCGGCCGGTCCTCTCCTGACGGTGCGGCCTTTGTGATCTTCAATGCGGAGAATGCGTTCGTTCATCCGTCCGAGCTTCACTGGCCCGAAGTATACGTCCCAGAGCCCATCGTCGACTTCTTCCAGTCCGACGTACTCGCCCGCCAGCGTGTGCGTCACGCAGACCCAGCGCTTCTTCCACCGGATGCCGCTGTTGCGACTGACGAGGCGGACTTCGAAGTGGCCGGGGTATTCCACGGGCGCGAGCGTGCGCGGCAGCGTCCGCGGTGACGGCTGGTAGACGGAGCCAGGCGTTTCTTGGTCCAATGCTTCGTGCGGGCGTTCGTCGTTGTACTCGTGACGAAACCGATTGAACCGGATCTGTTGGGCGCGCAGATTGGCGCTCGGGGGACGCGTGGCCTCGGCTTTCAGCGTCCGATGCATCCGCTCATGGCGCCCGTTCTGCTGCGGGGACGCGGGGGCGATCAGTTCCGGGAGGATCCCGAGCCGAATCCACCAGACGGACAACGTGGACAGGCGCCCGAGCGCGGTAGTGGCGAAGGGCACGCCATTGTCGGTCCGGATGATCCCCGGCAAGCCGTACTCTTGGAAGAGGCGGAGGAAGAGCGGGCGAGCCGTAACGATCGCGGTCGAGAGCAGGCCGTGACAGGTCAGCAAGTACCGACTGAAGCCATCGACGATCGTCAACGGATAGCAATACACCCCGTCGCGGGTTTTGAACTGCCCTTTGAAGTCCGCGGTCCAGGTCCCGTTGGGGGCCGTCATCGGGATCAGCGGCCGACCCGGGTGTGCGGGCACCGGCCGCCGCCGCGACCCCGTGATGAGACCGGCGCGATCCAGCAGATCACAGACCGTACTCCGGGCCGGGAGTGTCCACGTCGGGTGCCGCGTGGCCACGATCTTCAGGAGTTTCTTGGCGCCCCAGGTCGGATGGTGGCGGCGCACGTCCAGCAGGGCCGCGATGATCGGCGGGGGCGTCCGGTGCGGACAATGCGCCGGCCGCCGTGACCGATCGACCAGCCCGGCCGGTCCCCCAACCTCATAGCGCTCGATCCATTTATAGGCGGTCTTCCGACTGATGCCGTAGCGTCGCGCCAGCTCCGCGACGTCGAACACATCGCGCTGGTAGTCGGCGATGAACTGCACGCGTTGGTCCATGAGTAACGTCTCCTGCCATGGCATCGAGCACCTCGGCTCGAGTGTGGCTGAATGTGTTACCCATGTCCCCGGACTCTTCTGTTACCCTTCTCCCCGGACCGCACCAAGAGCCACTCAAACAGCGTAGTGAACCTGTCCACCAGATCGGATCAGGCTCAGGTGAGGGCGCCATTCTCTCAGGCTTCAGGTGGTCCGAAAATCGCCAGGCAGGTCACGATCTTGTTGTCAGCTTTTTAGGCCGAATTTCGCTCAAATTGACAATGCCAGTCGGCTCTCTGCTAATATAGGACTAATATAGTCGTATTTCATGACCGCGATTTGATTCGATGGGTGTTGGAACAGGAGAACACGAGATGCCCTATCCGGAATCCTTCATCGCCCCCATGCGGGAGGAGCTGACGCGCCTGGGGGTGCAGGAGCTACGAACAGCTGGTGAGGTCGACGCGGTCGTGCGACAAAAGTCGGCCACCGTCATGGTGGTCGTGAACTCGATGTGCGGGTGCGCGGCGGGCAAAGCTCGACCCGGCGTGGCGCTCGCGCTTAGGCACCCCGTTAAGCCGGACGTGGTGGCGACCGTCTTCGCCGGTGCCGACATCGAAGCCACCGAGCGGGTGCGCAGCTACTGCGCCGCGCACCTGCCTTCGTCACCTTCCATCGCGATCCTCCGCGACGGCCAGCTGCTGTACATGCTGGAGCGGCATCAGATTGAGAACCAGACTGCCGAGACGATCGCGCGCCTCCTCACGGAGGCGTTCGATCAGTTCTGCGCCCCTACCGCGCAGCGGGCGCAGGCGTAGTCCCTCAGTCCTTCGTTCTTGGTCCTTGGTCCGAAGTGGCGTGATGCCTTCGATGACGCGCGGCGTTGACTCGGCACATTCATATGTCAGCCATCGACGAACCGAAGACCCTTGGTCGCGCGCGTCTCTCGTTCGCCGACCAGCACGACATCGACGAGTTCATCGCCACGCTGGAGAAGTTCGAGCGCGGGGAGATCGGCCCCGACCAATGGCGCAAGTTTCGCCTGGTGCGCGGGACCTATGGCCAGAGGCAGGACGGCGGGTATTGTCAACTTGAGGAAAATTCGGTCGACTGAGCCCCAAGATATTGTCCTTGCGTCCGACCAAGGACACGACATACTGGGCACGAGTTTAGGGTGCGTGCCCGCAACTTGACAATGCCTCGGCCGGTGACCCGGAACCTGCTCTGCGAGAACACATTCTGATTATTTGACCGTACGCCGTTCTCAGACCCGCCCCCCCTCACACAGCCCGTGGCGACGAAGATATTAGGGTTATAGTTGAGCGTTCACTTTCTTATGGAGGAATCCGTGCGACGACTTCTCTCTGGCTTGACTGTTGGCTTGTTGGTAGCAAGCGCCGTGTTGCTGCAGGCGCAGAAAACGACCGATCTCGAGACCGGCGGCGGCGGCAGCCCGCACGTCCGGACCGATTGGACGATCGACGGCGTGAACCTCTCCGTCGAGTACGGGCGCCCGTTCCTGAAGGCCCGACCGGAAGCGCAGATGATGCCGCCTGGACGCGAGTGGCGCACCGGCGCTGACGCGGCCACGATCATCACCACCGACAAGCCGCTGAAATTCGGCTCGGTAAGCCTCGCGCCCGGCACCTACACCATCAACACCGTGCCCGGCGAAAAGGAATGGCAGATCGTGTTCGGCCGCCTCGAGAAGCCCGGCCAATGGGGCATTCCTTATCAGAAGCAGCTGGAGATTGGACGCACGGCGATGAACGTGGTCCGGAGAGCAAAGCCGGTCGAGAACGTCACGATCTCGATCGATGACGCCGCGGCCAATGGCGCGGTGCTGAGCGTCGAGTGGGGCACGGTGAGCGCGACGGTGCCCTTTACGATCGGATAACGGCCTGTTGGGATTAGGGACTAGGGGTTAGGGATTGGGTCAGCACGCGTGTCGGATCTAATCCCGAATCCCCAACTCCGTCTGAATCCGGATCGGTGACGGCGATGTACACCGAGCTGGCCGCACGCCTGCAGGCGCTCATCAGATCCTTCAGTCACGAGCTGTAAGCCCTAAGCCTTGAGTCTTAAGCCATTCGTGATCTTCTGCCGCAGCGAAGATCGCGGACGTTCAGGACGCTGCTCAGCACGCCCACGACAATCAGCGTCCCGAGCGCCAGCGAATCGGCCTCGCGCGGGCTCAGCGCGATGCCCGTGAGCTCCCTCACCAGAAGCTGGATGTACGAGGGCGGATCGTCGTAGCCCAGCCGCGCCCGCACCTGCCAGTGCCAGTCGGTGCAGGGGCAGTATCCCCATCCATACCAGATACCCAGGCCGAACCATGAGAGTGCGGTGAGCGTTACAGTCGCGAGCTGCCAGTGCCGTGTCCGCCTCCATGCCCAACCCACGCAGTTGAAGACAATCCACAGCGTGTGGAATACGAAGAAGCCGACATTAAGTATGTTCAAGAGGTGGCAGTCCTCGGCATTCTGGTTGCGATGGCAGCCGTTGGCGCTCTCTATCAGGTGGTCGGCGCCCGACGTGATAGGCGGCAGTTTGCTCCGCCCGGCCTGCTGATTGACGCTGGCGGACACCGTCTGCATGCCGTCTGTCGCGGAAGCGGCAGCCCGCTCGTGCTGCTCGAGTCCGGTATTGCCGCTTCTTCACTCAGTTGGGCGCTCGTGCAGCCCGAGGTCGCGACGTTCACGCGCGGGTCTCGCCTGGAGCGACGCCCCCTCATGTCCACGGACGTTTACCCGCATCATCGACGAACTGGACGCAGTGCTCGCGCACGTCGCCGCTCGAGGGCAATGCGTGCTGGTCGGCCACTCGTTCGGCAGCTTCGTCGTCCGCGCGTACGCGGCGCTCCATCCGAACGATGTGGCCGGTATCGTCTTGATAGACCCGCCGACCGAATGGCTGACCATGACACGGCAGCGCGCCCGAATGTTGAGGGGCGCAATATATTTGTCCAGGATTGGCGCCCTGCTGGCGCACCTTGGCATCGTCCGCACCTGTCCGGCTCTTCTGACCGACGGTGCGCCAGCCGCGCCGCGACGGTTCGTCAAGATCTTCGGTCCGACGGCCGCGCGAACGCTCGAACGGCTGGTCGGCGAGGTTCGGAAGCTCTCGCCCGACGTCCATCCGGTCGTGCAGGCCCTCTGGTGCCAACCGAAGTGCTTCCACTCCATGGCAGATCATCTGTCAGCACTCGAGCTGGACGGGGCGTCGATGGGAACCCTGGCTCCGCCGCGCGATGTGCCCATCGTCGTGATTTCCAGCGGCGATCAGCCGAAGGAGCAGATTGCCGCGCAGCGGATGTTGGCGGAAGGCTCGCACGGCGGTCGCCACGTCATCGCAGCACGGAGCCGTCACTGGGTCCAGTTCGACGAGCCGGAATTGATTATCGCCATAACCCGGGAGCTCGTCGAATCGGCACGACGCGCTTAGCTTCGCTAAGCTAGCCGCTGATGGTCCGGACCGTTTGTCTTGTGCTCGGGATGGCAGTGCTCGCCCTCCTGCTCTGGTATCTGCGACCCTCCGAGATTCTCGACCTGCTTCGCCGCATCGGCTGGTATTCGATCCCGATCTTGTCTGTGTACGCGGCGTATCATGCAACGCGGGCACTCGCGCTGCACTCGTGCGTCCTGCGGCCGGGCGTGCTCGGGTACCGGGCCTGCCATTGCCGGGTCTACCGGCCCAATAACGTCTACACCGGCCTCGTCGCGGTAGGGGGACGGGTCCCAACAACTACCTGGCGCTGCGCCCTTCGAGCTCGTCGACGATGACCTGGACGTTGCGTGTGACGCCAGCCACGTTGGGCGCATCGTAACCCGCATACTTCGCTGGCATCGTCCACGAGGTCGCGATCTCGTCAACCGTCTTGCCCGCCGAGTGACCGCTCCGTACGGCCTCTAAGAAGTCGCGGTTGAACGCGGCCCATTCGGCCAAATCGCTCCACGTCATCTGGGTGCTGTGACCGGTGATGATCGTGTCGATGTTCCGAATCGTGTCGTGCGCCCTCTGCAGCGTGTCGCCGATGTCGACGCCGCTCCCACCGTTGGCAGCGTCAAGAAACGGCACGCGCTTTCCGAGAAAGATGTCGCCGGCGTGGAGTGCCCGTAACGATGGGAAGACAACCCAGGCATCACCGCCGGTGTGTCCGCGGCCGAAATAGTACAGGTCCACCTGATCGGCACCACTGCCGAGCGACATCCGATCCGTAAAGGTCCGTGTCGGGAGTCCCCGGCCGTTGGAGTCCTTGAACACGTTCGCGGGTGGCTCCGTTCGCCCGGTGTAGGGCCGCATCGCCTCCATGTTGGCCCTCGTGGTTTCGTGTGTCACGATCTCGACCGTGGTCGGAAACGCGACGTTTCCGCTCACATGGTCGCCGTGGCTGTGGGTGTTAATCAGCGTCGTGACCGGATTGCTCGTCAGCGTCTTGATCTGGTCGAGGATCGGCTGTCCCCAGCCCGGGTTCTTTGAGTCGACGACCACGACCCCAGTGGTCGTGACGAAGACAGCCGTGTTGCCCCCACCGCCTTCTCCCCTCAGCACGAAGAGGTTGTCTTCGAGCCGATCGACCTCGATGTTCATTTGGCCTTGCTGACCGGCCACGCCGACTACCGAGAGCGCGCCTGCCAGTAGCAACGCGCCGAGCACGATCATTCTCCTCATGCCATACCTCCGGGAAAGAACACCCGTTGAACGAACCAGAACGTGCCGGCCGCCATCACGACGATGGAGCCGGCGAATGTGAGCCGCCGCCCCGCCACGTCGCTACGAGAGAGCGTAACGCCATCAGGGCCGCTGCGACAACCCGTAAGGTGCGATTACTAATGGGCCGACCACTCATGCGGCTTCTCGATGGTAGTGAGACCCGCCCGAGCTACCGGAGGAATCGGCTGAGGTGAATCGTACCGGGAATCCCGGAGGGCGAGTTAGTTGAGTCAGGCCACCTTAACCTGCTCATAGTAGTGCGCGTCGAATGCCGCAGGCGGCACGTAGCCGATGGGCTCGAGCAACCGGCGGTTGTTGAACCAATCCACCCACGCCAGCGTCGCGAATTCCACCTGCGCCAGATGCGGCCACGGACCTTGCCGTCGAATCACCTCCGTCTTGAGGAGCCCAATCACCGACTCGGCGAGGGCATTGTCATAGGAGTCGCCTCGGCTGCCGACCGACGGCGCGATGCCGGCGTCGGCGAGCCGGTCGGTGTACCGCATCGACAGATACTGCGTACCCCGGTCGCTGTGATGCACCAGACCGCTGACGCGATCCGCGCCACGTTCGCACACCGCTTATTCGAGCGCATCGAGCACGAAGTCCGTCCGCAGCGACGCCGACACGCGCCCGCCGACGATGCGCCGCGAGAAGACAGCGATCACGAACGCGACATACACGAAGCCTTTCCACGTGGCGACGTAGGGGAAGTCGGAGACCCAGAGCTGGTTGGGCCGCGGCGCGGTGAACTGGCG
Organism: Vicinamibacterales bacterium; assembly: GCA_965229885.1. Lineage (GTDB taxonomy): Bacteria > Acidobacteriota > Vicinamibacteria > Vicinamibacterales > CAVVIG01 > DATLLJ01. Next base: position 746,407 of record CBDDJX010000003.1, on the reverse strand, counting down.
GTCGACCAAAGCCGGGGGACGCACGCCGGCGGTCGCAGCGGCGGGCGTCGTGACCCATGCGCGGCCGCGGACCGCGCCGGCCAAGCCCATCGCCCCCATCAGCCGCTCGACCATGCAGCGCGCGACGTCGACGTCTTCGCGGCCGAGCTGCTGCCAGACCTTCCGCGGTCCGTATGCCTGCCAATTCGCGTCCCAGACCCGCTGGATGGCGATCCGCAAGTCGTCGTCGCGCTTGGCGCGCGCCGGCCGCGGCGGCGGGTTCACCTGCCGGGCGTGGTGCAGAAAATACGTCGAGGGGGCGATCGGCAACACCGCGCAGATCGGCTCAACCCCCTACGTGGCCCGGTGGTCATCCGCAAACTGGACCATTACTTCACTCGGCGGTCGCGCGCCGCCTGGGCAAAATATGCGGAGGCCTTCCGCAAGATCTCATTCGCGCGTCTTCAATTCGCGATTGTCGCGTTCCCGTTCCTTCAGGCGCTGGCGCTCGTCGGTCGTCAGGCCACCCCGCCGGCCCGTATCGCGTTCGGCCTGGCGCACCCAATTCCGCAGCGTCTCACCGGTGCAGCTGAACTTGCTCGCGATCGCCGTGATCGCGGCCCACTGCGACGGATGCTCGGGACCATGCGCGCGGACCATCCGAATGGCCCGCTCTCGTGCCTCAGCTGAATACTTCCTCGGTCGTGCCATGGGCTCCATCCTCTCAAGCAATGAGCCCTCCGACGAACCCGGTACGATTCACTTCGAGCCACGCGCCCAGCTACCACGGATACCGATTCCCGCCGGACATCATCAGTCACGCCGTCTGGCTCTATCATCGCTTCTGCCTCAGCTTCCGCGATGCCGAGGACCTGCTGGCCCAGCGGGGTGTGACGGTGACGTACGAAACGATTCGGCAGTGGTGTCAGACGTTCGGGCTCGACTACGCTCGGAGGCTGCAGCGTCGGCGCGGCCGGATGGGCGACACTTGGTTTCTGGACGAGCTTTTTGTGACGATCCAGGGACGGCGACAGTATCTGTGGCGCGCCGTGGACCAGGACGGTGACGTGATTGACATTCTGGTCCAGTCGCGACGCGATCGGCGGGCGGCCGCCCGTTTCTTCCGGAAGCTGTTGAAAAGGCACGGCCGGGAGCCTCGCCGTCTGATCACGGACAAGCTCCGGAGTTATTCGGCGGCGCACCGCACCGCGATGCCGTCCGTGATCCACAGCACGCGGCAGTACGAGAACAATCGAGCGGAGGTCTCGCATCAACCCACGCGGCAACGCGAGCGACAGATGCGCCGATTCAAGTCTGCCGCGCATGCGCAACGGTTTCTCTCGGTGCACGGACTCGTACAGAATCTCTTTCGTGTTGGGCGCCACTTGCTCCGAGCTGCTCACCACCGTGTGCTGAGAACGCGCTCGTTCCGCGTGGAATGCGGTGACGTGCGCCTGCTGACGGAGCGCGGGCGCGCCGCGCCGAGGGGGGAGAACCGCGCTGTTTTCGCCAACTTGACAGTGCCCTTGGGGGTGATGCGACCGAGCTTTCGCCAACTTGACAGTGCCGCGCGAGATAGTGCGCGCCGATATTGCCCGGCTGCTCTATTGGGGAATGTCGGCCTGCCGGCGATACTCGAGCCACTCGAGCTCGTAGTTGATCGTCAACCGACGGAGCCAGAACATCGCGCGGCCGCTACCCGTCAGTCGCACCGATGTCGGCATCCAGATGCCGCCACCGATCGGCTCCCGCTCGAGCGTGGCCACGGTGCCCTTGCCTAGCCGCGCGAGCACACCCCAGCCGTACGAAATCGTCTCGACCGAAGTCGCTTCGACGTGCCGGACCTCTCTCGCCTCTTCGTCGATCCACACCTCTCCGCTGAACGCCCTCGCCAACCGTCCTTGTCGTGTGGTCGCCATTGCGCCCGGCCTCGGTGCGAACGTCACCACGACGGCGGGACGGTCGTCGAAGGTATCCCGCCGATCCAGCTTGAAGTCGAGCACCGACCACACGTCTTCCATTGACGAGCGCCGGCGAGGCTCCTGCCGGGGACGCCGCTTCTCCCGCTCAACCTCTGCGTCCTCGACGACCTCCCCGCCGCGTTGGAGCAGGCGCCGGGTGTAGCCGTTGCCGTCGGCCAGCGGAATCACTTCGTAGAGTAGATTCCCACCGGTCCCAAGCCGACCAAAGGGGTTCGTGTGCAGCTCTGTCCGGCGCTCCTTGTATGCATATTCGTTCTGTACACGAGTGCTATCGGCCAGGTTCTCGAGCACGGCGGCGAAGAAAACGTCTTGTTCTGACAGGTCCAGGCCGTCCTGCGACTGCAGCACGGGGACGAGCATCGACACACCGACGAGGATGAACAACATGCGCATGGGTAACTGTGGACATTGTTGATCCACTTTCGACAGATGCCGCAATTACCTTCGGGCATGATCTGCACCGGCCACATGATCGACGCCTGTGTGCATCTCGTCCAAGTGTCCTATCCTCGCCGCATCACGACCGCTCGTCGCGCAGGTCATGCGGCGATGTGACGGTGTGGTTGGCACCGAAGGCGATCGCCGCCTGGACACCGCGCCGGAGCGGCAGGCGGGGCGGGCACCGCGTTCGCACCAGCCAGGACGAGGATGACGAGCATTCCTTGCAAACCAGACTTTGAAAACCCTACGGAAACCCTAGTGGGTCGCACCGAGGATCTGGCCGATGCGAGAATCGTGAAATTTCCTATGTCCTTCCTGAGAGATAGGTAACACCGTATTCTGGGTGTTTGCGCCATTCGCTGTTGATCAGGCCGCGGTTCGTTGGTCGAGCGGCCACAAGAACGTCGGCAGCTGGGCTGTGCCAGTTTCTCTGAGGTGGCCGATCACGAGAATGCGCACGATCGCCACAAGAATGCGTAGAGAGAGACCGCGCGCCATGAAGATGTGGCTCCAGGTCAGTCGCGTGCTGACCACACCGGCCTGCATCGCCGGCGTCCTGGTCTCGCGCCCGAACTTCAATGCCCGGTGCGGCCGTACGAAGTTGTAATGACAACGCAAGAGCTCCGCGTGCCCGCGGAGCTGCTCTGCGCATCGGGCATGGCACGGCGATCGACGGCGCAGGTACGCTGAGCCTTGACGAATGGTGAGGTTGAGGCGCTCCACGAACGACGTGTTCAGGTGCTCGGAATCCTCCGACTGCAGCAGCGCGTCCGTCAGCCGCTTCGCGGTACCGATCCTTTACGCGCCGCTCGACTCGGACGACACGATCGTTCCGACGCGTCTTGATCACTTGACCGTAGACGTAGACGGGACCTATGAGGCGCCGGATCGCCGCGAAGTAGTACGCGAAGCCATCGGTCGCGAGCAGCGGGCATCCAGTAAGGCGTCCCCGGAGGATGACGTCGTTGAGGACCGCCGCCGTGTTTCGAGAGGACCGGCGGCCGACGTGACTGCTCGCCCACAAACGGGAAGACACCTCGATGGTCACAAACAGCCAGCAGGCCTTGCTTTTGTTCCCAATGAACGTGCAGAGTTCATCAGCCTGCAGCTCAATGAGGTCGAAATCGCGCAGCATCCGGTAGTTGAAGTGCTTCGCGGCCATCGAGGCCCGCGCGAGCCAACGCGCGATGGTGGTGCGTGAATGGCCCGTGACTCGGGCCGTCGCAGAAATGCCCACGCCTTCGACTCGCAGACTGGCTACCTGGTCGAACTCCCGTCGCGTGCAGCGAAGCCCGCTGTACGCGGTCCCCGTGTTCGTGCTGAGCGTTCCCCTGCAGACGGTGCAGCGGTACCGCCGCCGTCGGCCCGACTTCGTCGCAAACGAGCCGTGGCCCACGATGTTGAGGCCCGGTTTTCCGCCGCTGTCGCACCCGGGCGTGAGGCACGCCATCCCGTCGATCGCGTTCATTGGCCAAGCGTACCGGGGGCGAGACCCGTCGTTTCCTCCACGATCTCGGGGGTGAAGCTCACCGATCAACAGCGGCCGGCGCAAGCACCCACTGCAGCGCGGGCGTCGTCGCTTGCTGATAGGCTATGGCGATGGCTAAATCGCTCCTCGAAGAAGCCCTCGACGGCTGGGAGTTCGCCCGCAACGGCGTGATCGCTGAACTTGAGAACATCCCTGCCGAGTCTTTCGGTTTCAGCCCCGCGGCCGGCGTGCGGACCGTGGCCGAACTCGCGCGTCACATCGTCGAAGCGAGCACGGTGATGGCCGGCGAGCTGAGCCGCGCTGACGGCGACTTCATGCGTCAGGCGTATCCGGAGTTCCTGAAGGAGTACGCCGGCGGCCTCGATCTGGGGCAGGACAAGGCCTCCCTGATCGCGCTCATGCGTACCAGCCTAGAGGACGGCAGCGCGAAGATACGAAAAGCCGGCGCGGTGCTCATACTGAAGCCGATCACGCAGTTCAACGGCGAGCCGGCCTCGCGCCTGTCGTGGATGAGCCACGGCGTGGCGCACGAGGAGTACCACCGTGGTCAGCTCTGCGTATACGCGCGGATGCTCGGCCTCGTGCCGGTGCTCACGAAGCTGATCCACGGGGAGTGACCGCGGCCGGTCATCCAGAGGCCCGGTTCAGGCGCCGAGTCACTCGTAATCGGCAGCCACGTTAGCCCCGTCTTCGCCGCGCACATTGCAGCGTCAACGGGGCGGGGCGTTGGTGCATGAATCCTGTGGCCTGAGAGGTCCAGAGACGGGATTCGCTTGATCTCCTGTGCGCCGCGGCCGCGCTGAAGGGATGTCGAGTGTCCATCCCAGGTACAAGACCAAGTACCGCGTCGCGAATTGGGCCTCCTACGATCGTGCGCTCGTCGGACGCGGCGACATCGGCCACGGTTCACGCGCCCTCTGGCACAAGGAACACGGCGGGCTCGGCCCGTAGTGTCCCAATATTCGGCCGAGCCCTTCAGGCGCCGCGCGCATAGCAATTGAGCAGTCCGCCAAGTCGGGGTCGTCGGCGAAGGATAGATAAACACTTCGCGACTCTTGGCGACCTATCCGCGTAGCCACAAGACGCTCGGGTATCGGGACTCCAGCGGCTACACATGAGTCGCCCTGTGTGGCCTGATTTTGGACCAGTCGGCTGCGGCTCACGGACAAGACGCGGACAGCCTCCATAGGATCACTTCTTTCCGAGTTGGTCGAGTGCCGCCTTGAAGCCCAGCGCCAGTTTGTCGGCCGGCCCGCCACGGCGGACCGCGCTAGATTTCCACGCCAATACTTCACCGTGGCGTGCCCGGATCGGCTAGACTCCAAGGTCCCGCGTGAGGGAATGAGGGAGGAATGATGATGAGGAAGGTTGTTCTATCGCTTGCCGGCTTGTTGATGATTTCAGGCATCCCGGCGACCACGTTCGCGCAACTGTCACCGACCGCCGACTGGGCCGCGCACGCGAAGAACCAGTACCGGGTGATGGCGAACGTCACCTACATGACGACCAGTGGCTTCGAGTCGAAGCTCGACGTCTACAAGCGCCGCGATACCACCACGCCGCAACCCACGCTCGTCTTCTATCACGGCGGCGGCTGGGTGGCCGGTGCGAAGGAAAACGCCGTCATGTCCATCATGCCCTGGCTCGAGATGGGCTGGAACGTCGTGAACGTGGAGTACCGATTGCTGAAGGTGGCGCCGGCGCCGGCAGCCGTCGAGGACGCGCTCTGCGCACTGCGTTTCGTGGTCGGCAAGGCCAAGGACTACGGCGTCGACACGTCCCGCATCGTCGTCAGCGGCGAATCAGCGGGCGGGCACCTGGCGCTCGCGGCGGGCATGATCCCCGAGTCTGCCGGGTTCACGCGGGTGTGCGCCGGTGGTGGGTACGACAAGATGGACATCGCGGTGCCGAAGGTCGCGGCCATCATCAACTGGTACGGCATCACCGACGTGGCCGAGATGCTGGACGGACCCAATGCCCGCTCGTACGCGGCCCAGTGGCTGGGCGCGGCGGCCAATCGCCAGGAGCTGGGCAAGAGCGTGTCCCCGTTGACCTATGTTCGCGCCGGCTTGCCTCCCGTCCTGAGCATCCAGGGCGACGCCGATCCGATCGTGCCGTACTCGCAGAACACGCGTCTGCACGAGGCGCTCACGAAGGCCGGCGTGAAGAACGAATTGCTGTCGATTCCGGCGGGTGGTCACGGCAACTTCAAGCCGGCCGAGCGCACCAAGGCCTACCTGAAGATTCGTGAGTTCCTTGCCAGCAATGGGCTCACGTCGGCGGGGAGCCAAGCGAGTCGCTGAATCGTCGACGCTCGAGGGCACTGTATTGAGGCTGCGGGTGGCAGAGTAGGCCGATGATCAGCCAGCCTGTCCTTCGCCAAAATCCCATCCGGCTGCGAGATCGGCGGCCTTTCACGCCATGCTCGAGGGCACCGGTCTGTGAGCGCGACCACCGGTCCCCCCCCGTGACGCCGCGGATGATCGGGTGTCGTTACGAGTCGTTGTCCAGGTAGGCGGCCAGTCGCGGGCCGGCCGTGAGGAGTTCCTTGGGCACTGTCAAGTTGACGAGAAGAGGGCGTGACGGTCCCTCGATGCCTGGCATTCGTCACTTCTCAGCAGGCACACGTCACCTCATCCCAGACGCGGAACGAGCGCGTTCTCAGCACACGGCGGTGAGCAGCTCGGAGCAAGTGGCGCCCAACACGAAAGAGATTCTGTACGAGTCCGTGCACCGAGAGAAACCGTTGCGCATGCGCGGCAGACTTGAATCGGCGCATCTGTCGCTCGCGTTGCCGCGTGGGTTGATGCGAGACCTCCGCTCGATTGTTCTCGTACTGCCGCGTGCTGTGGATCACGGACGGCATCGCGGTGCGGTGCGCCGCCGAATAACTCCGGAGCTTGTCCGTGATCAGACGGCGAGGCTCCCGGCCGTGCCTTTTCAACAGCTTCCGGAAGAAACGGGCGGCCGCCCGCCGATCGCGTCGCGACTGGACCAGAATGTCAATCACGTCACCGTCCTGGTCCACGGCGCGCCACAGATACTGTCGCCGTCCCTGGATCGTCACAAAAAGCTCGTCCAGAAACCAAGTGTCGCCCATCCGGCCGCGCCGACGCTGCAGCCTCCGAGCGTAGTCGAGCCCGAACGTCTGACACCACTGCCGAATCGTCTCGTACGTCACCGTCACACCCCGCTGGGCCAGCAGGTCCTCGGCATCGCGGAAGCTGAGGCAGAAGCGATGATAGAGCCAGACGGCGTGACTGATGATGTCCGGCGGGAATCGGTATCCGCGATAGCTAGGCGGGTGGCTCGTCATGGCGCTACACTGCCACCGACCGCTTCAAGTTGACAATGCCACCACGCGCGATACGATTCCTTGCTTGTACGTCGGAAAGAGCGTACAAACGGAGGGCGCTGACGCCTCGTCGATCGGGCTCGATGGCGGCCCCGCATTCGGCTCACCAGACCTGCCGATCGGCCCCAAGTTGATGGATGCGGCAACTATCGCCGAACGTGAGAAGGAGGGCGGCGGGGCCGCCAATCAGCGACGACACGATCGCGCAACCACTCCGCGTCGTGGTCGCCGGTAGGCAGCGCGACGTGTTGGCTGTTAAGGAGACGAGACGATGAACGAGACACTACAGAACATGTTCCGCAACGTCACCGATCAGGTCTCCCAGCTGGTCGGCGGTTACCTGCCCAGCCTGCTGGGTGCGCTGGCCATTCTTCTCATCGGCTGGCTCGTCGCCCTCGTCGTGGCGGTGGTGGTGCGCGGCGCGCTGCATCGTACCACCATCGACAATCGCATCACCGCCTGGATGGGGGCGAGCGAGGAGCTCGAGGTGGAACGCTACGCAGGGAAGACCGCCTTCTGGCTCGTCATGCTGTTTGTCTTGGTGGCATTCTTCGAGGCCCTCAACCTGACGAATGTAACCGAACCGCTCAACGTGATGCTGAGTCAGCTCACCGGGTTCGCACCGCGAGTTCTCGGTGCCGGCATGCTGCTCCTGGCGGCGTGGCTGGTCGCTACCGTCGCCAAGAAGCTGATCGTCGGAGTCACCTCTGCGGCCAAAGTAGATGAGCGGCTCGGCGACGAGGCGAAGGTCGGAGAGGGCGAGACGGTTTCGGTGAGCAAGGCGCTGGCCGATGGCGTCTACTGGCTGATCTTCTTGCTGTTCCTGCCCGCGATTCTCGGCGCCCTGGCGCTTGAGGGCCTGTTCGCCCCGGTGCAGGGGCTGGTAGATGGTCTGCTCGGCTTCCTACCCAACATTCTGGCGGCCGGTCTGATCCTGGCTATAGGCTGGTTCGTGGCGCGACTCGTCCGGCGGATCGTGACCAACCTGCTGGTCACCGTGGGAGTCGACCGGCTCAGCGACGAGGTCGGTGTTGGTCCGATGCTCGGCGCCATGCGGCTCTCAGGTTTAGTGGGGCTGATCGTCTATGTGCTGATCCTGTTTCCGGTCCTGCTCTCGTCGCTCAACGCGTTGCAGCTCCCGGCGATCACGGAGCCCGCCAGCAATATGCTGGGCACCATTCTCGACGTCGTCCCTTTGCTGTTTGCGGCGGTGATGCTCCTCGGCGTGGCCTACTTCGTCGGACGCCTGGTGTCTCGGCTCATCGGCAGCGTCCTGGCTGGCAGCGGATTCGACAACATCCTCGCAAAGTTGGGCTTAGGCCAACCCGACCAGGGCGGCCGCGCGCCGTCCGCCCTGGTCGGCACGCTGATCTTCGTCGCCATTCTGCTCTTCGCGTCGGTCGAGGCGGCATCGGTGCTGCGGTTCGTCAATCTGGCCGAGGCGCTCTCCGGGTTCATCACCCTTGGCGGCCAGGTCATCCTCGGGCTGGTCGTGTTCGGCATCGGTCTCTATCTGGCCAACTTGGCCGCCACGACCGTGCAGGCCAGCGGCAGCCCGCAGGCACCCCTCCTGGCGACCGCTGCGCGCGTGGCGATCATCGCCCTGACCAGCGCCATGGCGCTGCGACAGATGGGCCTGGCCAACGAGATCATCAATCTCGCCTTCGGAATCCTGCTCGGCGCCATCGCCGTCGCGGGCGCGCTGGCCTTCGGCCTCGGCGCGCGCGATGTCGCGGGCCGGGCGGTCGAACGGTGGGCCACCAAGCTGGAGGACCGACGGTAGGGTACGAGCGACGACTGGCTTCAGGCCAAACGCAAGCTGCGCCTGACACGAGGCGTGGAGTGAAGGTTAGGCACCGACACCCCAGGATTGTGTGACGTGCGCAGCAGCGGTACACCGTGGCGTCTTGACGTCTCACAGTGATTCCGTAGGAGGGGACCGGCCTCGACGGGAACCACTCGGCGCGTTGACGGCCTATTTCGGCCCATTAGACTCAAAGGGCATTGTCAACTTGAAGCGGTCGGTGGCAGTGTAGCGCCATGACGAGCCACCCGCCTAGCTATCGCGGATACCGATTCCCGCCGGACATCATCAGTCACGCCGTCTGGCTCTATCATCGCTTCTGCCTCAGCTTCCGCGATGCCGAGGACCTGCTGGCCCAGCGGGGTGTGACGGTGACGTACGAGACGATTCGGCAGTGGTGTCAGACGTTCGGGCTCGACTACGCTCGGAGGCTGCAGCGTCGGCGCGGCCGGATGGGCGACACTTGGTTTCTGGACGAGCTTTTTGTGACGATCCAGGGACGGCGACAGTATCTGTGGCGCGCCGTGGACCAGGACGGTGACGTGATTGACATTCTGGTCCAGTCGCGACGCGATCGGCGGGCGGCCGCCCGTTTCTTCCGGAAGCTGTTGAAAAGGCACGGCCGGGAGCCTCGCCGTCTGATCACGGACAAGCTCCGGAGTTATTCGGCGGCGCACCGCACCGCGATGCCGTCCGTGATCCACAGCACGCGGCAGTACGAGAACAATCGAGCGGAGGTCTCGCATCAACCCACGCGGCAACGCGAGCGACAGATGCGCCGATTCAAGTCTGCCGCGCATGCGCAACGGTTTCTCTCGGTGCACGGACTCGTACAGAATCTCTTTCGTGTTGGGCGCCACTTGCTCCGAGCTGCTCACCACCGTGTGCTGAGAACGCGCTCGTTCCGCGTGGAATGCGGTGACGTGCGCCTGCTGAGAAGTGACGAATGCCAGGCATCGAGGGACCGTCACGCCCTCTTCTCGTCAACTTGACAGTGCCCGACGTCAAGAAGCGCCCCGAGCGGGACGACGTGGGCCATGCGTTGACCAATGACGAAGAAGCGCGTCTGCTCGACGCCTGTCGACTCAGCCGGTCCCGCTGCCTGTATCCGGCCGTCGTGCTCGGACTGTACACGGGACTCCGTCGATCAGAGCTGCTGGGTCTAAAGTGGTGGCAGATTGATCTCGGAAATCGAACGATTCGCGTGGGCGACTCCAAAACGGCCGCTGGCCGAGGGCGGACCGTACCGCTAAATGACCGCGCGACGGCCCTGGCGCGCTTCTGGGCGGAATTGTTTCCGGCCCGAGAGGGGATAGTTCATGCCGTGTTCCCGACCGAACGCGTGGGCGCCACGGGAGACGCCTTCACGCCCCATGTCTCACAGACGAATCCTCTAAGACCGATTGGTTCACTGAAAAAGGCGTGGGCGACCGCGAAACGGACCGCCGCGGTGAACGTGCGGTGGCATGATCTTCGACACTCCTGCTGCACGCGACTGCTTGAACAGGGCGTGTCGCTCCCGATTGTGGGCCAGATTCTCGGGTGGTCCCCCTCGACGACGGTTCGCATGGCGCAACGCTACGGCCATATTGGTCAGGGCGCGCAGCGCCATGCGATGGGATTGCTTGATCGTCCTGCCGAGGACGTACCACAAACGCCCCCCGACGCGACGAGCGAATCACGGTCGATCAGCGCCGTTCACTGATCGCTGTCGGCGGACGACGCGGAAGTCGGATGGCTCGCCGGGCGATTTCTGCGGGCCACCCCCCACGAAATCCCCACACTTTCAGCGCGGCCGAACACTCGATCTTGGTAACGTGTTGAAAATATTGGCTCCTCAGGCTGGACTATAATTGTAACGATAAATACAATGTATTCAGCATGTTACACGACAGCCATGTCCAGCTATACCACGCTCGCTACCACGCGTCGGCACACTGGACACCCGCTTCAGCGGGCAGATGCGCGAACTGACGGCGGATGAGCGTCAATCCCACCCCAAGAGATCCGCCGCTTCGTCTTTGTCAAACCCGGCCTCGGTCAAGACGTGGAGCGCCCGCGCGCGGCCCGCCGCGTCGACGCCGCCGATCCGTCTGAGCTTCAGCACAACGCCGGTCTCGAGGACGCGCGAGAGTTCGGATTCGATCAGACGCGCGTACGGTTCCAAGGTGCCGACCGTCAACCGTCGCCACGCTTCGCGCGCGGCCGGTCCCGCGCTGGCAGGATTCACGAGCGCCGCCGGGACGCCGCAACACTCCGCACATTCAGAGAACAGGTGCGCGTAGAGCGTGCCCGCCGCCGCCTCTGCCTCATAGCCCAGTCGTGTTGCGCCCCAGTCTCGTAACGGTGCGGACGATCTTCCGGCCCCGCCGCCCGCCGCCGTGGTTTCTGGAAACGCCACGCGGCCGGGGAGCGCGCCGGTCAGCGCCGCCCGGAGATTGTCTGGTAGTACGGTGCTGCCTTGCGGCTGCGGAATGAGCCGCACGACCGCGACGCTCGCCTCATCGCGCAACGATTCAGACAGCCGCGCGTACAGCTCGCCGCTCGCCGCCGCCCGACTCAGCGGCGCGATCCCGTCCCACGGTCTCAGGGAGTCCGCGTTGACGCGCACGTTGACGACTTCGGACGCTTCAGCCCACACCGTTCGCGCCGAGCTGGGCCCGGCCATCTGAAGCGAATAGCGCCAGCTCTCCGGGTCCGCGTCGCCGTAGACCACAGACGACCCCGCGCCCGCCCGGAGAATCCGCGCGCGCCCATCCGCGCCGACGGTGAGCCGTCCAAGAAACCGGCCCGTCCGTACCAGGTCCGTACCGATGCCTTCCAGTAGGTGCGGGTCGACCGCCCCGCCGTCGCCGTCAATCGTGGCGGACGCGAGCGCACGCCCGACAATTCCCGCCGCCGCCTGTACACCCGCTGTCGCCGCCGCGAGTACCTGCCCGGTCGCCGCGCCAAAGAACGCCGAGAGCGTCGCGTCGGTGTAGGCACCGCGCGTTTCAGGCAACCCGAGCACGCGCCGTACGAGCGCCGTTACAGCCACGTCAGCACCCGCCGATGGTTTCCCTTCGCGCGTACTTCAGCGGTCGCCTGGTTGTACGCGCCAGCGGGTACGAGCGCCGTCGTCGTCGCGAGCGACTGCCGCACCTCGCGCACCCCGGACACCCACCCCGCATCGAGCGCGAAAAACTCCACTGAGAGCGCCGGGGTCCGGCCGGAGCGCACCGCGTCAGCCGCCGCGCGCCCTTCCACGGAGTTCGGGAGCCGATGGTCGATCCGCAACGTGCCGTCCGGGTCGCGTACCGGGTCGAACGTCATAATCGTTGTCGAGCTGCGATGCTCAGGTAACAGCACCATGCCAGCACTCGGCGTCTGTATTCCCGAGCCGACGATGACCTCTTTTCTATCGCCCGCCACGCGGCCCGCTGGGAGGATGACACCCACGAGCCGCCCGGGTGAGCCTGTCTCCTCTCGACATTCCAGCGGCGTAGGCGTCTCGTGATACTCGCGTTTACCCACTGCCGTAATACCGATCTAGACCTTCCTCGCACATCGCTTGTCGGTCGCGGTTGTTCGGGAAGATCGCCCGTATGCGTCGGCACGCTTCGGCGCGCGTCAAGGCAATCGTGCGAACGGTCCCGCCTGTTTGCGCCGTCAGCCGTGCGACCGCTGCCGGGTTCGTGGTCGACGTTCGGACAACACCGTCCAGCCCCCGCTCGCGCGCGATCTTGATCGCCGTGGTCCGCATCCCAACCGCGACGCGCAACAGATCCATATTGCGGTTGGGGTCCGTCGGATTCCAGCCGAGCGATTCTGCAATCCGGCCCGCGTCGATGACCACCCCGCCGCCGTCCATAATCTCTTGCAGGTCGTCAGCAATCAGATCCGCGCATCCTGGAGACTGAATCACGTTCAGTGCCACGTGAGCGCCCCTTCTTTATGAGAGCTTGGGATGCACTTCCTTGATCTGGTTCGTGCCGTGCGGCACGTAGAGCGGCGAGACCAGCGCCGTCGCGGTAATCGTGACCTTGCCAGCGCCCGCGCCGGAGTACGGGTCACGGATGATTTGCATCGCGTCCCACACGTGAATCTTCGGCATTTCGGCAGACGCAGACAGGACGACGATCCCCTTCTGAGCGTTTGCCGACACACCCGGCACGCGGTCACTCACTCGGATCGAGCCGAGCATCCGTGAGAGGTAATCGAACAGGGACACGTCGCCCTTGTTGGAGTTGGCGAAGACGCCAGCGTAGAGCGCGAATGTCTTGGAGCCGATGACGGCCCGCACGTCGGACAACGTGTAGGCGTGTCGCCCGTCCACGAGCGCCGCGAAGCGGGTGATTCCAGAGGTGTAGCTCTCGACGGCCGACGCCGCGCTGACGTTCGACGCTTGCGTGAACAGTCCGTTCAATTCGCCCGACGCGCCGTTAAACGTCGACTCGTCCAGCTCGTTGCTCAGCGAGCCTTGCATGGACTCAGAGAGCGCCGCTTCCAGCGTCGGCATGACGGCCAGGTCCTCGACACGGACCTCGAAACTTCCGGCGATTCTGACGGGAGCCTGATTGACCAGCGAGACCGCCGCCGCCGTGGACGGTGCCGCGCCATCCTTCGCCAGTGTGTCAGCTGGGGGAGCCGTGGTGATCTTCGGGATTTGTACCTGCCCCATCGGAACGGCCGGCATCATGATCCCGAGGCTCGCCGCAGCGCTTCTCTCGAAGACGAACGGGACGGTCGGTTGCACTGCTCCCTTGACGGCCGGACCCGGCGTGATCGCCCGCGTCTCGACAGTGGGCGCGGGTGGAGTAGTGCGCCCAAAAATAGCCATCGGCAGGTGACCGACGACCGGCACGCCGCACGCCGCCGCATACTCAGCAGCCGCGCCAGTGACCGCCGCCCCGCCGCACGCCGCCGCGAGAAAGTCTCCGATCCCCGTCTTGGCCCGGAGTTCCAACCGTTCGCGCACTTCCGCGTCAACGGGGTCTCCGGCCGGGGTCGCTGAAAAGTCCGAGGCGACCGCGGCCCGGAGCTGGGCCTCGGTGTCTTGATGCTCAGTGCCGAGCGTGCCGAGTTCGGCGCGCTGTTCGTCGGTGAGTTCGTCCAGTCCGGCCAATTCTGCCAGCCGGGACCGTTGCTCAGAGGTTCGGATCGTCAAGCGTTGCGTCAGAGTCATAAGCCGAAATTATAACATCATAAGCAGGAATGATGTCTATACACCCCGCTGACTGGGCTCTGTACGGGACGCGCTATCCGTGGAAGGGTAAGGTAAGGGCGCGGCGAGAACGTGTAGCACGGCCCATCCTCGCACGCCGTTTTGACCGTTACGCGGTCGCTGGTTCGCCTGTAGGACCGTCAAGCGTCCAGACCCGGCCGGTCGGGACGGGCACGCGACGCCAGCGCGCGACAATCAGCGACGCCAGGACCAGACTTTGCGCCACGTCGTCGCGGTTGCGCCGATGCTGCTTCCTCATGCGCACGTTGCCGCTCGTGTCCGGTTCCACGCGCGCATGGCTCACAGAGAGCGTCGCCAATAACCGGCCCGTCGCCAGCGTCATCGGCCCATCCAACACGGCCCGTCGGAACGCCGCGATAGCGTCGGACGCCGTCGACCACTGGTTTGTCAGAAACTCCGGGTCGGGAAACCCGCGCGCCGCCAGCGCATCCGCGAGCGTCATCAGCGCGAACCGGTCAGCGACGACCGCCTCATACGGCACGTCTGGTAGGCGGTCCAGAAGTACGTCAATATCCGCGACGCGCTGGCCGTGAGCAACCGCCATAACGCCCGCGTTGACAAGTTCTTGCAGGATGCCTTTCGGCAGTCCGTCGCGCCGCTCTTGGTCCGCGAGAGACGGGACGCCCGGGACGCTGGCGTAGCACTCGGTACGACCGTTGCGCCACATGAGCGTTGCCGCCGACCAGGAGCGAGACGCGCCCAAGTCAATCCCCAGTACCGCCGCGCCCTCGCGTGGCAGGACCGGCCGCGCTAGCATCCTCTCCCATTCGTGCGTCGCAATTAACTCCGTGTCCGCGTCGCCCGTCGGCAGGTTCAATCGAAGCGACAAGAACCGGGCCCGGAGCCGTTCGTCTCGCCGCGCTGCGTCCCGCTCGCGTAGGAGCGTCTGCCGGAGTATCGGATTGACGGCCACAAGCGGATTCGCGCGCCGTATAGTCGGCCACCGGTCCCACGTCGCCCGCTCGCCCTGTAAGAGACTTACGTGCACCCCAGGTCGACAGCCGCGCGCTATCAGTTCGGGCCACCAGTGAGGCTTGGCCGCTGGCGCGATGGTGCCCACACACAGGATAAGCATCTGCGTCTTCCCTGCGCTGGTCGCAATCGCCGCCCACATGTCGTCGGTCACCGCTGCCGGTTCGTCGACGACCAGGAGCCGGACGCCGAGAAACCCATACAGCGTTTTCGCGTTCGAGCCGTGGATCGTGACGCGCGTGCGGGTTGCCTTTTCTTCCGCCTTGATGCTTTGATTCGAGTTCTCGAACCGATATCCGACCTCGCCCAGTTCGGCCCGCAGCACTCGGAACACCACGCGCGCCTGCGAAAACGAACCGGCGATTAATTTGTTGTCTGCCCCCGACCGGAACAGTGAATCTCCGGGTGTCAGGGACCGGGCCAGAAGATGCGCCGCGAGGGTTGATTTTCCCTGCGCGCGCGGCAGACACAGCGCCGCAATCTCGACGCCAGGAGCGAACGCCGCCCGGAGAAAACGCCGCTGAAAAGGCAACAGTGCAGGCGTCATAGCCTAAAGCAGGTACCCCACACCTACGGTAAGCGGGGGTCGTACCGCGAGCTGGTGGGTTCCCTTCCGGGTTGCTCGATTTCGTCTATCGCACGATCAATTACTCGAGCGAGCTTATCGTTCGCGACTTTGCTTGCACCGCTCGACAGTGCGCGAAGCACTGCGACGGTCATGTCCTCTTGCTTGTTCTGACACGCCTCTATGATCGCGTCCTCGTCCTCACTCCCTTGCATATCCCCCCCTAGTGTGTCTGCTCCGACGATACGGGCCTCGGTTGCAGATTGTAAATCACTGTCCCGTCGCTGGCTTGGTTATGGACGACCTGAAGGCGCGCGCGTTGTAACGCCTCAGCCGTTGCATACATCGCCCCGGTGAGCTCCCTGTTTGCCTGATGGAGTTCTTCCAGGACGCGGGTGAGCATGACGGCCTCAGACGGAGCTAGTGTTACTGGCGCGTCGCTTAACTCAGTAGCGCCTTTCAGTCTATCCACTAGCCCGAGCACCTGTTCGCGGGTCATGGCTGTCCCCCGAGCTGCTGAAGTCCCGCTGCTGCATGGGTAGCCAACTGCCACATCTCAGGCGGGATAGTCTCGGCCTTCTGCCTCAGAGTGGGCCACGTCTCACCAGCCCCTAGCAGTTCACGGGCCAGCACATCCGCTAGTTGGGCCGGTGACGATGGGAGCGGCCCATCGAAGTGGGCCAGTAGCAGCGGCAGGTCAGAGACAAACGTCTGCTCGATCGCGATTCTCTGTTCAACACTGATGGGTTCGTTCATGCTGCTTACCTCGCCTCCATGATCGCATGGTTCACCAGACGCCAGATCGCCGGTCCCGAAGCAGCGCGGGCAGTTACTAGCACCTGAACCTGGGCTGTTCCCGTTTGGGCTGTTCCCGGACCCTCTCTTATAGGGCTGGGAACAGGCGGAACAGGGCAAATCATTAAGGTTTTCCGCTGTTTCTCCTCGGAACAGGACAGTCTCCTCGGGAACAGCTTTCGCCTCTACTTTCTCCCCTGTTCCCGCTGTTCCAGGAACAGGGCTGGGAACAGGCGGAACAGCCCCCGACACGACAGCGAATAGCTTTCTCAGTGTCTCGTGTCGTTTCCGAACCGGCACCCCTTTTCTGAACGCCGACCACGTCGCGCCAGGATTCGCCATGAGCCACCCCCGAGCGGCCAGCTCGTCATCATCAGACCAGCCGTGTTCGAGTCCACCCTGGTCATCCTCAGAGGCCACAGGGGGAGTATCTCGCCGTATGTACCCCTCTCCGCATAGCTCAAAGTGAATCGGGAACACATCTTCTAGCTGGAACCGGATTTTGTCAGCCTTGAGCGTTACCGTGTTTTCGATACGGGACATCCCGAGCGACACGTCACACAGGTCCACAAACGCCGACGAGTTTCTCGACCGCGCCTCGGACCATCCCTGATGATGCAGGATGACAACCGCGTGGCCACCGCTCGCCGCCCTCGCCGCGGTCGCCCACGGCCTCAACGCTAAATCGACGTTTCCGGCGTGGTTAATGTCGCCACCGCTGGCGCTGATGTACTCCGTCGCGGTATCGATGACAATCAACCTCGGCTTGACGACTTCACCGATCGCTTTCACGTCGCCCAAGGCCACGACTTCAGCCGCCGATGTGTAGTAAAACTTCTCGGCGTCGCCACCGAATTGCACATGGCGCGTACGGACTGAAGGATCGTCCGCACCGATCCAGATGACCGCGCCACCGTCGCGTGTGACCTGCGCCGCAGCGTGAGCCAAGAGGGTCGATTTTCCGCATCCGGCCCGCGCATGAAGCAACGTCACGCGACCTTCCCATGCGATCCCTTCGACCAGAACCGCTGGCGGTGTATCGTCGCTGCTCTTCTTCCATGCAGCGAACAGATCCCAGACCCTATCATCCGCCGTGTGTCCTTCGGGCCCGTCTGGAACCCGCTCGACAAGCGCGGACAACTCACGCATAGACGAACCACGATCGAGCGCCCTTTTAAGACGACGCTTACCGGCCAGCTCGACGACGATCGCCGCGTACGCCCGGACGTTCGTCGACTTCGGTACGCCGTCCGTGAGCGACGCGACGTAGGCAGGACCGCCGACCGCGTCGATGAGCTCGACGCGGGCCAGCTCGTCACGGATGGTCAGTAGATCGACCGTGCGGCCGGCATCGTCAAGGCGCCGGATAGCCCGCCAGATGGCCGTGTGTGCCTGCCGGAAGAAATCATCGGCCCCGAGCGTGCCGGCGACCTCGCCGACCGCGGCCTGACGTATCAGGCACGCACCGAGCACGGCTTTCTCAGCTTCCAGATTGTGCAGCAGGGTGTCACGCGGCCCAGTCATTGCACCAGCTCAAACCGCCGTACCGGCCCGGTAGATGCCGTCGCCGTGGGAGCGAGGGAGATCAACGATCCACTGCTCTACTTCGGACAGCAGCCAGCGAACACTCTTTGGTCCGACTCGCAGTGGCTCAGGGAACCGTCCCTCGCGCATCGCACGATAGAGGGCGCTTCGCCCCAAGCCGGTGCGCGCCTCAACTTCTGCGCGTGTCAGGAGTCGATCACTCACCAGCACCCCCCGCCTCGCGGCGTTCGCGCCAGAGCCGGATCACTTCAACCATCAGTGGCCCGCCGTCGTGCTTTCCCTCGACAAGCCATCGGTCGACGTGGGTCCCGGCGGCCTCCAAGCCATCAATAATGTGCGGCGCGAGCTCCTTCGCTTCTTCGACGCGCTTGGCCCACTCGATGCGGCGACGTTCCTCTTCGCGTTCCTCTTCCGCTGCCGTAGCGGCCGTCATGATGTCCGCTGCCGTAGCGGCCGTCATGATGTCGGCGAGGTGGTGAGGCTCGGCGTGGCTCAGCAGGTCGATCAGATCGCTCAAGCTGCGCTCGCCTGGCGCCCGTTCGGCCAGCGCCTGGAGCCGCATACGAGCCCCGATAGTGATTCTTACCTGTGTCATTATAGATCCACCTTTACGTGGTACTATACCATACCTCCACCCATCCGCACCACTTCTTCCTTCGCGCCCCCGCCCGTCACGTACCTCGCCCAGTCGGCCATCAGCCCGCAGCGCTTCTCGAACAGGTCGCTCCTCGCGTAGCTCCGTTCCACGGCCGACCCCACCTGGTGCGCCAACGCTGCTTCCGCGACGGCGTGCGGGACGCTGGTCCGCTCGCTGGCCCAGGTCCTGAACGACGTGCGAAACCCGTGCACGGTCGCGCGGTCGGCCAGCCCGGTGTCCCGCAGGATTTTCGTCAGCGTCATGTCGGATAGCGGCTTGCCGCGCCGCAGTGGTGAGGGGAACAGCAGATCGGACTCCCCGCGCTGCGGCCGGACCAGCTCCAGCACTGCCAGCGCCGCGTCAGAGAGCGGGACGCGATGCTCACCGCCCGTCTTCATCCTCGACGCCGGGATGCGCCACTCGCGGGCGTCAAGGTCGACCTCGTCCCAGGTTGCGCCCCGCGCCTCGCCCGACCGACAGGCGGTGAGCGCCACGAACCGAAGGCACGCCTTCGCCGACAGTGACGCTCGGGACTCTTCGATGACCTCCAGAGCCTCCCCAACCTCCCCATAGGGCAGCGCCCGGAAGTGCGCCGCAACGGCTGGCATGGCGGGGAGTGCGCCGTCGATGGCCTCCCCCGCGACATTGTGCTCGACGTAGCCGTGCGCTTGGCACCACGCGAAGGTGGCGCGGATGCGCTGGCGCACCTTGCGGGCGATCTCGGGCTTGGATGTCCAGATCGGCGTCAAGATACGGAGCACGTCTTCACGGCCGATCTGGTCCACGTGCCGGTCGCCGAAGACGGGATAGGCATACTTCGTCATCGACTCGGTCCAATTGGTCGCGGTCTTGGTGTTACGTCAGCGCGCCCGGTTCGCTTCCAACGCGCGCTGTGCGGCCTGCTCGAAGGTCGGCGTCATGACCCGCCGCTTGTCGGCGAGCGGGTCACGGCCCCGGTGTGCGTGCCTGCGATTCTCGAATGCCTGCTCGCGCGCTTCGGCGAGCGTCACGAGCGGGACCCCCCCCAGGCCGTGATCGCGGCGCTTGCCGTTGACGGTGAACCGCTGCACCCAGCTCTTGCTGCCGCCCGGAGCGACAACGAGATACAGCGTCCCGCCGTCGCCGTACCGGCCCGGTTCCTTCAAGGCCTTCACCATCCCGACTGTCAGCCGTCCCATGAGTTCGATTCTCCTTTTCCCTCATCTGCAATTCGAATCGTCTACCACGTAATATACCACATGAAACGTGGGAACAAGCAGGATTAGGCCGGGAACCTCTGGGACGCTACACGGCCGCTATCTACCGTATATATAGCTGTTTAAGGGACTGTCTGGGAATAGACGGATAAGTAGAATGGCTCCTCAGGCTGGATTCGAACCAGCAACCCTCCGGTTAACAGCCGGATGCTCTGCCGTTGAGCTACTGAGGAACATGAAGCGCGAGCCGCGTGCGGGGACGAAACACCTATTCTACCGACCCCGCTTCCAGCGGGTCAATTGCCCGGCCGGTGGTCGGACGTCGCGTTAGAATCGACGTTTACTCCTAGCAAGGAGAACGAGTCGTGAAATCAACACTGAAATTGTGCGTCGCGCTGTGCCTGATGGCACGGCCCCTGCTCGCCGCAGACGGCATTCTGATCGTCGAGAAGACGACGACCGGCGGCACGACCCAGATCCACTAGGTCCAGATCGAGAAGACGCGCATGCGCGCCGAGTCGGCCGGCCCGAACGGCGGCACACAGGTGTTCGTCTTCGACGGCGGTGCCAAGGTCATGCGCATGATCGACTACGACAAGAAAAGCTACGCCGAGATGACCAAGGCGGACATGGACCGGATGGGCGCGCAGATGGAAGCCATGATGAAGGGCCGCGGAATGCCCGGCATGAGCGCGCCGGCGAAAACGGAATACAGAAAGGCCGGCACCGACAAAGTCGGCAAATGGACATGCGACAAGTACGGGGGTTGCCAGGACAATCAGAAGACCTCGGAGCTTTGCACGGTCGATCCGACGGCGCTTGGATTCACGGCCGACGACTTCCAGGTGTCCGCCGGACATACTCTGTGGCGGGGCGACAGACCGTCAGCGAGCTGACGGAGGTTTCCCGTCAGACGTTCGCCGATTCGCTGTTCGCCGTGCCGGCTGGATTCGAGAAGCTGGCGCCCGGCATGCCGGACCGTTAGCCGACTTTTGCGTCGACCGTGATCTGCATCGTCCCGCGATAGGCGTTCGACACGGGGCAGCGGCCTTCCGCTTCTTTCGCGATCTCCGCGAACTGCAACGCGTCGATGCCCTTGAGACCGTAGGCGGTCACGGTCAGCTTCGACGACACGATCTTGATCCCCGCGTCACCCTTGTCGGCGGTCACCGTCGCGCGCACAACCGTGCGGTCCGCCGACGCCTGCTTGCGACCGAGCGCCCCGTTCAACGCCATCGCGTAGCACGCGGCGTGCGCCGCCGCCATCAGCTCCTCGGGGCTCGTCTTCCCGCCCGCCTCGCCAATGCGATTGGGGAACGTCACGGGCAGCGTAAACGCGCCGCTTCCGGCCTTCGCTTCGCCTTTCCCTTCCATCACGGAGCCCTTCCAGTCCACGTCCACGTGCCGCTCGAATGTCGCCACACACCACCTCGAATCGCTGATTGTTGATTGATGATTATTGATCGACTAACGCTTCTTCTCCGTGAGGGCGAGTTGAATGGCGGTCCCGGTCAGGCCGAGCGCCACCCACACAAACGGCATCCATCCATAGCCCGGCGCGGTCGTCGGATACAGAATCCAGACATTACGGGCCGATTTCGCGGCGAGCGCGGCGTGGTCCCCCACCGTCGCAAGGATGCCGACGAGGAGCGTCCACGCACCGACAAACGCCGTCGTCACGACGATCACGTGGCGCTGCACGAACATGGCGCCGATCGCACCGAGCACCGCCAGGCCGATCACGGCCGCGGCCGGCACCGGCGTGTCGCCGGCGCCGACAAAGCCCCAGCCAAAGTGCGCGAGGAGCGCACCCACACCCGCGCCGACGACCGCAATACCAACGAAATACGCAAACAGCAGAAGTGCCGCGCCCGCAAGGCCCCCAACGAGAGCGGCGATCACCATCCCGGCCGTGTTGCTGATCCCCATCAGCGAGCTCGCGAGCATCGCGCCGGAAATAAAGCCGAAGATCGCCAGCACGATGCGGAACAGCCGGTATCCCGCGAAGCAGGCCAGCGCGCCGGCGAATAGCAGCACCAGCGCTGCGGGAAGTTCGTAGGCCTGAGGAAGCATCACCGCCCGTCAGACCTCACGTCGCCCTTCGAGCGCCTTGTGCATCGTCACCTCATCGGCGTAGTCGAGGTCGCTGCCGACCGGCACACCCATCGCGATCCGCGTCACCTTCACGCCGAGCGGTTTGAGGAGCCGCGCAAGGTAAATGGCCGTAGCCTCACCCTCGACGTTCGGGTTGGTGGCGAGGATGACTTCGGCGACGCCATTCCCCACGCGCGACAGCAGGCCCTTGATCTTCAGGTCGTCCGGGCCGATCCCCTGCAGCGGCGACAGCGCGCCCATCAACACATGGTACACGCCGCGGAACTCGCGCGACCGTTCGACGGCGCTGACATTCTGCGGCTCTTCGACGACGCAGATGACGTGGTGGTGGCGCTCGCCGCTGCTGCAATACGTGCACGGGTCAACGTCGGTGATGTTGTTGCACACTGAGCAGTATGTCACTCGCTCTTTGACCTCGCGCAGCACGTCGGCCAGGCGATCGGTCTGGTCGCGCGGGGTCTTGAGGATGTGAAACGCAACACGCTGTGCGCCTTTGGGTCCGATACCCGGCAGGCGCTGCAGTTCCTCGATCAGCCTGACAAGGGGATCAGGAAGTGGCACGTGAGACTCGAGACTTCAGAGTGTGAGCCCTGGCGGCAGCAGGCCGCCCATTTGCTGCGCTATTTCATCGTCGGCCTTGCGCTGCGCGTCGTTGATCGCGGCGACAATCAGATCCTGCAGCATCTCGACATCCTCTTTCGAGACGACCTCGGGATCGATCTTCAGCGACTGCAGCTGCTTGGCGCCGTTGACGACGACGGTCACCATGCCGCCGCCGGCGTTCCCTTCGACCTTCAGCTCGGCCATCTGCTTCTGCAAGCGACTCTGCATCTCCTGCGCCTGCTTCATCATCTGCTGAATGTTCACATCTCCTCCACGTCCCGGATCTCCGCGGGGAAGACCTCGAGCAGCGCCTGCACGCCGGCATCGGCGAGCGCCCGCTCGCGGAGCGTCGATTGCCTGACGTCGCCAGTGCTGGCGGCCCTGCCGCTCGCGGCGCCTGCAGAGGCATCGACCTTCGGCGCCTCCGGAGATGGCGGCGGTACCGCCTCTCCCTGGACGCCGACGACCGCGATCTTGCGACCCGCCAGTTGCTGCGCAATTCCCTCGAGCCACGCGCGGTGCTGTTCGAGTGTGCTCGAGAGCGTGCGCTGCGCCGGCGCGAAAGTGAACGTCACGCGATCGCCTGCGACCTCGATCTTCTGGGCCTGCGCGACGACCATATTGTAGAACACCGCCTTCGACTTCTTGATCTCGGCGAGAAGCGCGTCCTTGAAGTTCCCTTCGATCGCCGGCTTGGCGACTGCCTGGGGCGGGGTCTTGACGGTGGCCGGTGACGCGATTTTCGTCGGTGGTGGCTGTGAGCTTGTCCCTGCGATCAGCTCCTCAATCGGCACCAGCTTCCGCAGGTAGATCCACCGCAGCAGCGCCATCTCGAGATGATACCTGGGCTGCGCGGCGCCACGGATGTCGGCCTCCGCCCTGGTCAGCAGGTCGAACGCTCGGAGCAGATCCTCACGCGAGAACCGGGCAGCCAGCGTCTTCAACCGAACGCGCTCGGTTTCGCCCGCGATCTCGGGATCACTGACGCGCGCGGGATCGATCGTGAGCACGAGCAGGTCGCGGATGACGCGCGACAACTCGCGACACACAGCGCGCAGGTCGTATCCCATTTCGACCGCGCGCCCTGCGAGTTCGAAGGCGGCCGGCGCGTCTTCATCCGCAACCGCCTGCACCGCATCGAGCAGCAGGTCGCGGCCGACGAGGCCGAGGACCGTCGCGACGTCGTCGCCGGTGATCGTGTTGCCCGTGAACGCGATGACCTGATCGAGCTTGCTCTGCCCGTCGCGCATGCTGCCTTCGGCGTCGCGCGCGATGAGCTGCAGCGACTCGTCGCCGACGGTAACGCCCTCGGCAAGGACGATGCGTCGCAGCTGATCGGCGATCGCCTTCGTGCTGATGGTCCGGAACTCGTACACCTGCGATCGGGAGAGCACGGTCTCCGGAATCTTGTCGAGCTCGGTCGTCGCCATCATGAAGACGACGTGCGGCGGCGGCTCTTCAATCGATTTCAGCAGAGCGTTGAATGAATGGCTCGAAAGCTGATGGACCTCATCGATGATGAATACCTTGTAGCGGTTTCTCGCTGGTGCGATCGACAGGCCGGAAATGATCACGTCGCGGATGTTGTCCACCTGGGTGTGCGTCGCCGCGTCGATCTCGAGCACGTCCATGTCGCGGCCTTCGGCGATCTCGACGCACGCGTCGCACGTTCCGCACGGATCGGGCGTCGGTCCGGTCACGCAGTTGAGCGCCCGCGCCAGAATCCGAGCCGTCGTCGTCTTGCCGACGCCGCGCGGGCCGGCAAACACGAAGGCCTGCGCGAGCCGGCCGCTCTTGAGCGCGTTGCCGAGCGTGCGCGTGACCGCCTGCTGGCCGACGACGTCGGCGAACTTCTGAGGCCGCCACTTGCGCGCGATAACCTGGTAAGACATGAATGGCTGATTGTCGATTTCAGATTGCAGATGCCAGGTTGCAGACTGAACCGCGGCCCGGAGAGCCCTGCGGCACATATCAGGATCTGCTTAGCGCTGCTGCCTTCCGGCCCTGACGCGGTTCGCAGGCTGAAATTGCACAGGTTCCGGACCGCGGTGCAATCCGCGCCGCGAGTGTACTACGTTTTCTAGAGCGGTACGCGCGTCGCCAGCAGCAGGTACTTCGCGAGCACCTCGCCGACGACCACGGTGAAGAAATCAACGTAGAGAATGCCGGTCGCCGACTGCGTGGAGCGAATCCTGGCCGTCTCCCACGTGAGATACGACAGGACCGCCGGACCGGCAAGTCCGAACAGGACCCGCTGCCAGAAGAAGATACCGTCGAGCGACGTGATGTAGTGACGAAAGCTGCCGATGCCTGCGGCAGGGTCGGCCTCCCACAGCGCAAGGCCGGCGAATACGGCAGCACCAACCACCGCGATCCGGACGACCATCGCCGCAATGTGCACCTTGACAATCGACTGGAGGTGCCGGACTTCGAGCGACGGGATCACGAGATACCAGTGGCCGAGAATCATCGCCGTGCAGGTGCCGCCGAGCAGCGCCGCCGAACTCAGAAAGCTGGCAACGGTCAGGAGCTTGACCGGCACGCTGTCGCCGGCGCTGATGGCGAATGCCTGAAGGATCAGGGCGATCAGTCCGGCGCCGACCGCGGCCGTCACGATCGCGGGGCGAATCCGAGCCAGCGTACGGCCGATGGTCGCCCAGTACGAAACGATCGCCGCCTCGGAAGCCACGAGCGCGAGAAGCGCGGCGCGCGCGATTGCGTCCTGCCCGTCGAGCCTTCTGGAACTCTGGTACTGGAACGCCAGCGCGATCGCAATCAGGATCGCTGCGAGGCCGGCATTGAAGCGAAAGAACTTCACGCCTACGTCGCGCGACACGAAGGCGAGCATGAAGGCGATGCCGATGCCGAGGTGACTGAGGAAGAGGAAGAGGATCAGATTACCGCAGCCGCTTGTTGATCTCGGCCCAGTTGACCACGTTCCACCACGCGTCGACGTAGTCGGGGCGCCGGTTCTGATACTTGAGGTAGTAGGCGTGCTCCCACACGTCGACGCCGAAGACCACCCTTTTCCCTTCCATCACCGGGCTGTCCTGGTTCGCGCTGCTTTCAACAGTCAGCTTGGTGCCGCTGCTGACCACCCAGGCCCACCCACTGCCGAACCGGCCCACCGCCGCCTTCTTCAACTCTTCTTTGAGTTTGTCGAAGCTGCCGAACGACGACGTGATCGCTTCGGCGATGGCGCCGGTCGGCTGCCCGCCGACCTTCGGTCCCATGATCTGCCAGAACATCGAGTGGTTCCAGTGACCGCCGCCGTTGTTGCGCACCGCGGTGCGGATGTCGTCGGGAACGCTGGCGAGGCCCTTCAGCAGATCTTCAAGGCTCTTCGAATGGAGCTCGGGGTGCTTGTCCAGCGCGGCATTGAGGTTAGTCACGTACGCGTTGTGATGCTTCCCGTGGTGGATCTCCATGGTCTGCTTGTCGATATGCGGTTCGAGCGCATCGGATGGATACGAGAGAGGGGGGAGCAAGTGAGCCATCGGACGTCCTCCTGAAAGAGAAAGATCGTACTACACCTAGTCGTGAATCGACAGCATGCGATCCAGTGCGACCTTTGTCCAGTGCTTCTGATGGTCGGGCACGACGATGCGGTTGTGGACCTCGCCGTCCAGCAATCCTTCCAGAATCCAAAGCAGATGATTGGGCGACACGCGGAACATCGTCGAACATAAGCAGCCGAACTGATCGAGCGACAGGACGGTGCGATCCGGCGCAACCTGCCGGGCGAGACGATTGACGAGGTGGATCTCGGTGCCGACCGCCCAGATCGATCCGACAGCGCTCTCCTTCACCGTTTTGATGATGTATTCGGTCGAGCCCGAGTCGTCGGCGGCCTGCACAACGTCCCACGGAACTTCGGGGTGGACGATGACGTGAAGCCCCGGGTGCCGGGCGCGGAGGTGCTCGATCTGCCGGACCGTGAATCGTGCGTGCACGGAACAGTGGCCCTTCCAGAGGATCATCCGCGCCTTCTTGACCGCCTCCGGTTCGAGTCCGCCCCAGATCTCGTTGGGATCCCAGACCACCATCTCGTCAAGAGGAACGCCGCGCTTGTACGCCGTATTTCTCCCGAGATGCTGATCGGGCAGGAACAGAATCCGCTCACCACGTTCCCAGCCCCACTTCAACGTCGCGGCAGCGTTCGACGACGTGCAGACCACGCCGCCGCGCTCGCCGCAGAACGCCTTGATCGATGCGGCGGAATTGATGTAGGTCACCGGCACGATACCCGGGTCGTTCTCGCCTGGAGCGGCTCCCCCCTTGAGGAGGCCCATCTGCGCCAGATCGCTCCAGCACATCTCGAGTTGATCGGGTGCGGCCATGTCCGCCATCGAACAGCCGGCGGCGAGATCCGGCAGGATGACCTGCTGATGCGGGGCGCTCAGCACGTCGGCGCTCTCCGCCATGAAGTGCACACCGCAGAAGACGATGAACTCCGCTTCGGGATGGTCGCTGACGTGGCGCGCGAGCTTGAACGAGTCGCCGGCGTAGTCGGCGAACTTCATCACTTCGTCGCGCTGGTAATGATGACCGAGGACGACCACGCGTCGGCCGAGCTCGGCCCGGGCAGCAGCGATGCGCGTGTCCATCTCCTGATCCGAAAGACCAAGGTACTGCTCCGGCAGCGCCTGGCGCTCGCCGATGTGATCTTTTTCGTATTCAGTCAGGACGTGAGGCTGCATGCTCGTGAGCGAACCTTGTGCCCCTGGGGAGATTGTTGAGATTGTGAAACTTTTCGCAAAGCCGCTATCAGTATAGCAGGCTCTCGGCTCCGGGGCCTGAAGCCGGGGCCGAAAGCCTCAAAGCCACCTCTGCCGCGAGGCGTCAGTTCGCGGCGGCGTGGTGAATCACGTTATAGAACGTGTCGCGCTCGACCGGCTCGCGGCCCGCGGCGGTGATGAGCCGCTCGATTTCGCGCGGCGTCATCGCCTCGGGCGTGCGCGCGCCGGCCATGTGATAGATCCGTTCTTCCTGAACGGTGCCGTCCAGGTCGTCCACGCCGAACCACAGCGCGGTCTGCGCCACCTCCACGCCGGTCGCAATCCAGAACGCCTTCACATGCGGGATGTTGTCGCACAGCAGGCGTGCGACCGCGTGGACGCGCAGGCTGTCCGTCGCGCTCGGCGCCGGCAGCTTCCTCATCTGATTGTTGTCGGGATGGAACGCCAGCGGGATGAACGCCTGGAAGCCGCCCGTATCGTCCTGCAGCGCACGCGCCCTCAGCATGTGATCGACGCGTTCCCCGGCCGTCTCGATGTGCCCGTAGAGCATCGTCACATTGCTCGGCAGCCCGAGCCGGTGCGCGGTTCTGTGAATCTCAAGGTACCGCTCGGTGCCACACTTGTCGTTCGCGATCTTCCGGCGCACGCGGTCGGCAAAGATTTCGGCGCCGCCGCCCGGCAGCGAGTCGAGCCCGGCCGCCATCAACTCTCGAAGGACCTGTTCATCGCTCATGCGGTACAGGTCGGCGAAGAACGCGATCTCGACGGCCGTGAAGCACTTGAGCTGGATGCCCGGGCGGATCCGCTTGAAGCCCCGCAGCATCTCCGTGTAGTAATCGAACGGCAGATCCGGGTGGAGGCCGTTGACGACGTGGACTTCGGTGAGCGGCTGGTGGGCCCGTTGCCGGAGCTTGTCCCACGCCTGGTCGAGCGACATCGTGTACGCGCCCGGATCGCCCGGCTTGAGCCGCGCGAACGAGCAGAACAGACAGCTCGCCACGCACACGTTTGTCGCCTCGAGCCGGATGTTGTAGTTGTAGAAGGTGCGGCCGCCGTGCCGCTTCTCGCGCTCCTTGTTCGCGAGGGCGCCAACGGCCAGGAGATCGGGACTTTCGAACAGCCGCACGCCGTCGTCCAGACCGAGTCGCTCACCGCAGGCGAGTTTTTCGGCGATGTCAGCGAGGCCGGCAGAGGCGAGACGGGACTCGTGCGTCAGGATATCCCGAAGACTTGGATTCGCAACGACCGCGCGCGCGGGCCGTCGAGCTCCGCCATCAGGATCCGCTGCCACTGTCCGAGGACGACTTCGCCGCCGCTGACCTGAAGCGTCAGGCTATGGCCGAGGAGCAGGGCGCGAAGATGCGAGTCGGCGTTCATGCGATCGCAGTCGGAGTGTTCCGGGTTGTTGTGCATCCACTCGGCGTCACGCGCGACCATCTGCTCGAGGAAGCGCTTGATGTCGGTCAGTAGTGCCGTCTGAAATTCGTTGATGAAGATGGAGCAGGTCGTGTGCATCGACCAGAGGCTGACAAGCCCTTCGCGCATATTGAAGCGCCGGACCAGCTCCATCACACGATTGGTGAGGTCGACCAGCTCGACCCGCTGATCGGTGCTGATGACCAGCGTCTCGCCGTGAATCGTAAGACCACCGACCTTCGTGGTCGCTACCTCTTCAACGGGCCGTTCGCGAACGGTGACGGTCGAGCTCTTGCTCATGCGCTCCTCCTTCCCTTCATATTTCTTACCCCGGGTTTTGCTCCGAGGGACCCTGCCCACGGTCGGCTGCGCGGGGCGAAAACGCCCTGCTCCTCCCGCGTCGCATCGGTGATGCGTGAACGGGACATGTTACGTAAAAAGACGCACCTGAGGCAACTCCGTTCCGTGGTTCAGGTATACTCGCCGAACAATCTGACGTTGACCCCGGCGGCCATGCGAAGTGGGTGCGAAGCCCACACGGTCCCGCCACTGTAAGCGGTGAGCGACGCGTTACCGGATGTCACTGGCGCGCCGGAGCCTGCAGCGAACATGCAGGCGAAGGCGGCTGGGAAGACCAACGCGCCGCGGTGATCCGCGAGTCAGGAAACTTGGCCACTGGGGGCGTCCTTTATTCGGCGCGTGAGACGCCGGAAGGAGCCCGATGCGCATCCCCCACCCGCGGCGGCTGGCTGAGGCCCGCCGTTTCGTCGCAATCACCCTCGTTCTCGTCGGCGCATCCGCGCAGCTCGCGTCGGCGGACGTTTCCGGCACTGTCGTCGATCAATCCGGGCGCGCGGTACCGCGCGCCCATGTTCGCACCCTCGACAGCTCCGGCGTCGAATCGGCTGCCGTGTTCGCGGATGAAGTCGGACGCTTCGAACTGAAGACGAACGTCGGCCCCTGCCGGGTCGAAGCACGCCTCACAGGTTTCGAGCCTGCGAGCGTTCCGTGCGCGTCCGCTCCCGCAGGGCAATCGCTTCGACTGGTGCTCAAGGTCGCACCTATCCGGGAAACCACCATCGTGACGGCGACGCGAACCGAGGCCCCGACCAGCCAGGTCGGCGCAAGTGCGACCGTCTTCACGGCCGAGGATCTCGAGCGGCGGCAGACGCCGTTCCTCGCGGACCTGCTGAGGGCGACACCCGGATCCATCGTCGTATCGAGCGGCGGCCCCGGCTCGTTGACGTCGCTCTTCGTGCGCGGCGGCGAGAGCGACTACAACAAGGTGCTGCTCGACGGCGTGCCGCTCAACGAACCCGGCGGCAGTTTCTATCTCAACAACCTGACGACCGAAACCCTCGAGCGCGTCGAGATCGTGCGCGGCGCCTATTCGTCGCTCTTCGGGTCCGATGCGATGGCCAGCGTGATCCAGTTGTTCACCAAGCGCGCCGATCGCGCGGCCCGGCGGCCACAAGTCTCGGCACAGATCGATGGCGGCACGTACCACACGTTCCACGCGAACGCGGGCGTGTCCGGCGCGACCGAACGGCTCGACTACAGTTTCGGCGCGGCGCGATTTGACAGCGACAACCGCGTGCCGAACAGCGGGCTTGGACATACGACGCTCAGCGCGAACGTGGGCGTCCCGATCGGCGGAACGGCCACGCTGCGATTCCTCGGCCGCGGCGAGCTCGAACGCGTGGGCACGCCGGGAACGACCGCCTTCGGACGGCCGGACCTCGACGCGTTCTTCGAGCGTCACGGCGGCATCGGCAGCGTCAGCCTCGATCAGCAGGTCAACCCCGTCTTTCGGCAGCGCGCGTCGTACTCGCTCTCGACCTCCAAGCAGCGCTCGACGAACCTCGTCGTCGATCCCCCCTATACGGCGACATTCGACGGACGCGTCGCGCTGTTCGAATCGACCGATTATCTGTACGACAGCCGGACCGATCTCACACGGCACCATGCCAGCTACCAGGCCGATTGGCGGCTGACCACGGGTGCCAGGCGCGGAGACCATCTCCTGACGCTCCTCGCGGACTGGGACGGCGAGCGCGCCACCGCGGAGGACCGGCTTTACCGCGGTCACACGAATGATTCCCGCAACAACTTCGGCGTGTCGGCCGAGCAGCAGATGCTCTGGCCGCGAGTGTTCGTCACCATCGGTGGACGCGTCGAGCGCAACGCCACCTTCGGCACCGCGGCCGTGCCGCGCGCCACGGTGGTCTATGTCGCCCATCAGCCGTCCGGGTCCGTCGGCGAGACGCGGATCAAAGCCGGTGCCGGCGCTGGCATCAAGGAGCCGACGATGCTCGAGTCGTTCAGCCTTTCGCCGTTCTTCAGGGGCAACCCCAACTTGAAGCCCGAGCGATCCCGCAGCGTCGAAGCGGGCGTCGAACAGCGGGTCGCGCACGATCGGGCGAAGCTCGAGCTCACGTATTTCCACAATCGGTTCAGCGACATCATCTCGCTGGTTACCACGAATCCAAGCACCTTCGAGGGCCAGTTCTCGAACATCGGCGTCACCCGCGCCCAGGGGCTCGAGGCAGGCGCGGAGGTGGCGCCCGTCGCAGCCGTCCGCGCGCACGCCAGCTACACGCTACTCAATTCGAAGATTGTGGAAAGCGCGCAGCCGACTCACCCGCTCTTCGGCCTGGGCCAGCAGGCGTTCCACCGGCCACGGCATTCAGGATTCCTGGGGCTCACGCTGAACTGGAAACGCATGGCTGCGGATCTCAACGGGGTGTTCATCGGCACGTTCGTTGACAGCGACTTTGGCCTGTTCGACCCGCCGCTCGTCGAGAATCCCGGCCGCACCACGTGGGACACGCGCGTGGCGGTCACGCTGACGCCGCGGGCCACCGGCACGCTGGCCATCGACAACCTGACCGATCGGGATTACTCGGAGCCACTCGGATATCAGTCCCTGCGGCGCACCATCCGCGCCGGCTTGCGGGTCACGTACTAGACGATGCTGACGGCCGCTGATATTTCGTTTGCGTATGGGCGCCGCACGAAGCGCGGTCAGGAAGCCGGACACTACGTACTGCAGGACGTTTCGCTCGTCGTCGAACGCGGGACCATCGTCGGCCTTCTCGGTCCGAACGGATCGGGAAAAACGACGCTGCTGCGCATCATGGCGGGCATTCTGCCGCCGCTATCCGGCCGCGTCCTGATCAGCGGGCAACTGATCGACCAGCTGACGCGTCGGGAGCTGGCGCGTCGCGTCGCCGTCGTGCCCCAGGAAACACACTCGACCTTCGACTTCAGCGTGATGGACATGGTGTTGATGGGACGGTATCCGCACCTCGGCCCCTTCGCGCTCGAAGGCGCGGCGGATCAGGAGATCGCACGCGAGGCCCTGGCGGCGACAGGGACGGCCGCCCTTGAGGCGCGCGCGTTCGCCACGTTGAGCGGCGGCGAGAAGCAGCGCGTCATCATCGCGGGCGCCCTGGCGCAGGCCTCGGAAATACTGCTCCTCGACGAACCCACGGCGGCGCTCGATCTCGGCTATCAGTGTGAAATCGCCGCCCTGCTGCGGCGGCTGAACGCCGAGCGGCGCACGACGATGATCGTCTCGACGCACGATTTGAACCTGGCCGCGGCGCTCTGCGAACACATCGTGCTGCTGAAGAGCGGACGCGTGCTGGCCCATGGCGCGACGAGGGACACGCTGACGGCTGAAAATATCCGACGACTGTACGACGTGGACGCCGATGTGCAGTTTCATCAACGCGCCGGTCACCTGACGGTCGTGCCCATTGCGCGAGCGCACTGAACACCCCGCGCGCGCGCCCGTCCGGCAGAGGCTCGCCTGGACGATCGCGGGTTTTGGCACGCTGGCGGTTGCGGCGTGCCTGTTCGCGCCGCTCGTGGGGAGCACGCGCATTCACCTGGGGACGGTGTTCGATCGGTCGATACCGTATGCTGACAACATCGACGCGCAGATCTTCTTTGTCGCCCGGTTGCCGCGCGTGCTTGCCGCGCTGCTCGTCGGCAGCGCGCTCGCGCTCTCAGGCGTGGTGTTTCAGGCGCTGCTGCGGAACGCGCTGGCGTCGCCCGACACGCTCGGCGTGTCGGCGGGCGCCTCGCTCGGCGCCATGATGGCGATCACGTTCAACTTCGGCTTCTCGCTGCTCGGCATTTCAGCCGTGTCGCTGGCAAGCTTCGCCGGATCGTTCGGCGCGCTCGCGGTTGTCTACGGTCTGTCCGCGGCGAGGCGCCGGGGGACGTCCGCCATGGTGCTGCTGCTCGGCGGTGTCACGGTGCACGCGCTGCTCTCGGCGGTCATCGCGTTCGTGCAATACCTGGCGGACTTCACGCAGACGTTCCGCAACGTCAGATGGCTCATGGGATCGCTCGACGTCGCTTCGTACGCGCCCATCGGCGCCGCCCTCGTACCGATGGCGATCGCCTGGACGGGATTTGCGATGCTCCCGCGGGTGCTGGACCTGACGAGCGTCGGCGGCGACTCGGCTGCGACACGCGGCGTGGATGTCGAGCGAACGGAACGGGTGGCGCTCGTGAGCGCCTCGCTCGCGACCGGCGCGGCGGTGTCGCTCGCCGGGCCTGTCTCGTTCGTCGGCATCATCGTGCCGCATCTGGTGCGCCTCATCGTCGGCGCCGATCACCGGCTGGTGCTGCCTGCCTCGGCGCTCTTCGGCGGTGCGTTTCTCATCGGCTGCGACCTCGTGGCGCGCACGATCATGGCGCCACTGGAGTTGCCCGTGGGCATCGTTACGGCCATCATTGGAGGCCCGGTGTTTCTATGGCTGCTGTTCCGCCGCGCGTAGCACGCCTCGCGTCAATCGTCTTCATCGTCCTCACCGTCGCCGCATGGCGCGTCGTCACGCCCGCGGCCGATGAGCCACGGCGAATCATCTCGCTCGTCCCTGCGACGACTGAAATGCTGTTCGTGATGGGCGCGGGCGATCGAATCGCAGCCGTCAGCAGCTACGATCGCTTTCCGCCTGGCGTCGCGCGCCTCCCGAAGGTCGGTGGACTGCTGGATCCCGATGTCGAGCGTCTGCTGTCTCTGAAGCCCGACCTCGTCATCGTGTATGACACGCAAACGGATCTGAAGCGCCAGCTCGAACGGGCACGAATCCCGATCTTTCCGTATGTCCACCGCGGCCTGCCCGATATCACCGAGACGATCCGGGCGCTCGGTTCGCGCATCGGCATGAAGATGGCCGCCTCTGCCGCGGCCGCGCGCATCGAGCAGCAGCTCGGGGCCATCCGCGCGCGTGTCGCGGGCCGGTCGCGGCCGAAGACGCTTCTCGTCTTCGGCCGCGAGTCAGGCACGCTGCGCCACGTCGAGGCGAGCGGCGGGTACGGGTTCCTTCACGATCTGCTCGAGCTCGCCGGCGGATCCGACGTGCTCAGTGATCTGCGTCAGGAGTCGGTCGATATGAGCACGGAGATGATCCTGACGCGGGCGCCCGAGGTCATTCTCGAACTGCACTACGGCGATTCGCTGAAGCCCGAGCGGTTCGACGCCGAACGGCGCGTGTGGAACCGCCTCCCGTCCGTGCCCGCCGTGAGAAACAACCGCGTCTTCCTGCTCGCCGGCGATGAATTCGTCGTCCCGGGACCGCGGATCGTGACTGCGGCGGATCGCCTCGCCCGAACGCTGCATCCGGAGGCGTTCAAGTGAAGAACGCCCTCATCTCGCGACACATTCGACCGTGACGGGGGTCTGGCGCGGGACTCTTCGGGCGCGCGCGAGTTACGATGTAGTGGTGTCTCGTATATTTCACGTAGCAGGAGTACTGGTGCTGTGTACGGCGACGGCCGCGCTGGCGCAGCGCCTCGAGAGCTTTCGCCGTGAACGGATGCCGGCGATTCGGCATGCGTCGTACGACGGACGGTTCACCTTCGTCCGCATCAAGTACGACACCGCGCCGGGTGGCTATTGGTCCGGCGGCCGGCCGTCGTGGGTGCACGGCTATCCCGCTGCCGAGGAAAACCTGATGCGGATCATGACCGATGTCAGCTATCTCGGCCCGCGTACAGACGGCTTCAACGTGATCGCGTTAGACGATCCCGAGCTGTTCAAGTACCCGATCGCGTACATCATCGAGGTCGGCTGGTGGACGCTGACGGACCGCGAGGCCACCGCGCTGCGCGCGTACATCCAGAAAGGCGGCTTCGTCATCGTCGATGACTTCAAGCCGTTCAACTGGCGCCGCAACGGTACCGGTGGATGGGACCCGTTCGACGCGAACATGAAGCGCGTACTGCCCGGCGTGCGCTTTTTCGAGATGGACGTTTCGCATCCGATTTTTCGCTCGTTCTTCGAAATCGCCAGGCTCGACAACTTCCCGCAGGCGTACAACAGCGGACGTCCCGTCTTCCGCGGCGTGTACGAGGACAACGATCCGCGAAAGCGGCTCGTGATGATCATCAACTACAACACCGACATCTCGCAGTACTGGGAGTGGTCGGGACGGGGCCTGCGTCCAGTTGATGATACAAACGAGGCCTACAAGCTCGGGGTGAACTATCTTGTCTACGGGATGACACACTGAGGACATCGCTCATCCGATAACATTCCTTCTGCCACACGATCCTGCCGCCGCACAGCGCACCAAGGCACGCTAGTCGGCCAGCAGATCATGCGCGGGGCGCAACATGTCGATGTCTGTAAGAATGCCGACGAGGCGATCGTCTTCGACAACCGGAAGCGCTCCGACTTTTCGCTCAATGAAGATCTCGACGGCGGCCTTCAGCCCCGTCTTGGGCGTCACCGTGATTGGCTCGCGCGTCATGAATTGCGCGACCTTGGTCGTCGCGAGCACGCGGTCATATTCGTCGCGATCCACGCCTGAGAAGACGGACGGCGTTGCGCGCTTGACATCGCGATCTATCACAATCCCCACGACTTTCGAGCCGTCGACCGCAGGCATGTGCCGAATGCGATGGCTCCGCAGAAGGCTGAGCGCCTCGAGAAGCGTCTGTTCGAGCGTGAGGGTCACGACAGACCGGCTCATCACTTCTTCAACTACCACTTGTAGAGTGTAGCTGAACATGCCGGAACGGCGAGGCTAGGGAAGCCCCGCGAGTTCAACGGAGAGAATGCCTTTGCAGTCTGGGCATATGAGCGCCCGGCCCCCTCGCGGCAAGGTGGAGGTGAAGGCCACCTGCGTGCGAACCAACCGCAGGACCTTGACGGTTCGAATCGCCTGCCGGCAATGGGGGCAGCGCACCGGCTGTTCGAACGTGTACACGGCACCGCCTTCCGGCTCGGCAGGGAGTGTCGCTCGGGCAACAGTCGGTCCGAACACGTGGTCTGGCAACTCCCGGTTACAGTGCGGGCACCAGCGCGAATCGGGCGGCAGCCCCTGAGTACAGAACGGACAGTACGCCATCAATAATGTATATCGGCCGGTATCACTCGATCCGTAATGGGGCCTTGGACGCACTGGCTTTCAGTTCTGCGGTCGTTCTGTCGCTTGCGCTCAGCGCGCGCACGTCACGCCGCAAATTCGATCGTCACCGGCTTTGGCAGAAATCCCGCCGCCTGCGCGTCGCCGAGCAGGCGATGTACCGCTTCGCGCCCGCGGTCGCCGTAGTCGAGCGTCAGGCCGTTCACATACATGCCGATGAAGCGATCGGTGTGCTTCTTGTCGAGACCGCGGCCGAACTGCATGGCGTAGCCGACCGCCTCCTCCCGATGATCGAGGCCGAAACTGATGCTGTCGTGAAGCAGGCCCGAGAGCGTCGCGATCGTCGCCGTGCCGAGCTCGCGCTTGATGACGTTGCCGCCAAGCGGCAGCGGCAGCCCGCCGGTGCGATCCGCCCACCACTCGCCGAGATCGACGATCTTCCGCAGCCCTTCTTCCTCGTACGTCACCTGGCCTTCGTGAATCAACAAGCCAGCCGCGATCTCACCAGCGTGCACCGCTTCCTGGATCCTGTCGAAGGGCATGACGACCCACTGCACGCCCGGGTCGTAGAGACGCAGGGCGAGGAACGCGGTCGTCAGTTCGCCGGGAACGGCAACACGGACACCCTCGAGCGACGTGGGTCCGCCCTGTTTCACGACGACGACGGGGCCGTAGCGATCGCCCATGCTGGCGCCGTGCGGCAACAGGATGTAACGGTCCGTCAGGTGGGCGTACGCGTGAAAGGAAACCGCGGTGATCTCGTAACGTCCCTCGAACGCCGCGCGATTCAACGTTTCGATATCCGACAGCACATGTTCCAGCTCGAATCCTTTTGACGGCACTTTACCGCTCGCAAGACCGTAAAACATGAACGCGTCGTCGGAATCGGGACTGTGGGCGATGCGGATCTTCATGGTAAATGGCTCAGGGTTCTACAGTTCTCTGAGTGCGGACGAAATGGGCAGGCGCGCGGCGCGGATCGCCGGCAGCAGCCCGCCGATGAGTCCCATCGCGATCGCGTATGACAATCCCTGGACGAGCAGCGACGGCGTGACGGCAAAGGCGAAGGCGACCTGGCTGAACGTCTGGAAATTCATCGTCGCGGTCTGGTAGCCATTGAATCCGACGTACGCCACGATCCCGCCGATCGTGCCGCCAAGGACCGCGAGCGCCATCGACTCGGTCAAAACGGAGACGAGTACGGATCCTGTGTTGAAGCCAAGCGCGCGCAGCGTCGCTATTTCCACGCGTCCTCGAGGCCACGGCAGTGTACATCGTCAGGATGGTGCCAAAGACCGCGCCGATGCCCATCAGCGCGGCGATCGCGTAGCCGACGCCCTGGATCAGGCTGGTCATCGTCGTCGACTGCGCCGCGTAGTACTCGTTCTCCCGCCTGACCTGGACATCCAACTGCGGATTCGTCGTCAGCCAGTTCTTGAACGTCTCGAACGAAGCCGGCGAATCGAGGCGGGCCAGCACGGACTGATACGGAATTACCGCGGCGATACACACCCTGCAGCAGCCGTGTGTCGGCCCAGATCTCACTTTCCGCCACCGAACCGTTGGCCGTGAAGACGCCGACGATCCTCAATTTCAACTCGCCGGACTTCAGCTCGGAGCCGAGGTCGGCCCCGGAAAACTGCCGCACCGCCGATTGGCCGGCGATCGCCTCATTCGTGCCGAATTGAAACATCCGGCCTTCGACCAGCTTCACTTCGTCGCGCAGTTGCAAGACGGTCGGCTCGACGCCGCGAAGCGGCACGTTGGCGGCAGTCTGAGTCGAGCGCTTGTTGAGATCGACGAGGACATAATTCTCGGCAGACGCGATGGGGCGATTGCCGTCGCAGGAGACCGGGCGCCTGCTTGATCAGGTCGGCCTCAGGCCCTCCGATCCCGCTCGTCATCTCCGAATCGGCGCCGCTTCGCATGACCAGGGCGCGGCTAGGCGATCCGGCAACCGTCATCGCCGCTCGAAACCCGGCGATTCCGACGATGGCGACGAGCGACGAGCCAAGCCGCTGGGGAATGTTTCGAATACCGAGCGACGTCACCGCGAGCGTCTGGGCGATCCAACCGAGCACGTCAGTTCCTCCTCAGCGCGTCGGTCACCTGCAACCGCATCGCCGACGCGCCACATCCAGGCCCCCGCACCGGCCCCCGCGACGACCAGGAGCACGATGGCCCATCCAACCCATCGGCCCACGCCCGGGCGCTCGGGCTCGCGCTCGATGTGCAGGGCCGGCCAAATCCTGTTTCAAGTCGGGCACAGAGGCGAGGCGGGCTCGTCGGGCTAGACGTCATCGTTCGGATCCGAGCTCACGTACGGCTGCGACGCGCGTTTGAACACGATCGTGAGGCCGAACGCCACCAGCACGACCGAGGCCCAGAGGCCGACGTACAGGCCGATGCCGGCGAGCGCAGCCGGCGCCGAATCGAGCGGCCGGTTTTCCACGATCGCGAAGGCCTGCGACACGGTGCGCGCGCTGTCGCCCGCCAGACGGGGCATGACCTGCAGCGACAGATACGTGATGCCAAGCGCGGCCAGACCGACGACCAGCAACGGATGTCGCGAGTTCTTGCGCGTCATCAAGCTGAGCGTCGCGAGCGCGGCCGACAGCACGCCGAGGCCGAGCACCCAGAGGGCCGCCCCGCCGGGAACGCCCCGCAGCGACACTCCGCCCACGACGACCCACGGAAGAAACGCGCTCGCCGACAGCGCGACGCCGGCCGCCAGCGGGATGAAATACGCCCGCATGCCGGGACGGAACATCCCACAAACGCTCATTTTCGCGAGTGTACTATACGCGGGAACGCTGCCTGGGGAGGCGCTCCGCAGCTACGACTGGCTCTCCTGGTATTCCTCGTGCCAGGCCATCTGAATGGCCTCGAGTTTCGGTTCGTTTGACGTCTCGGGATCGTCGTCGAACCCGTCGAGCCCGAGCACGTGCGCGCGCAAGTCCGTGAACCGGACGGTCAGCGGATCGAGATCAGGAAACTTTCCGACCAGCGCCATCGCGATGTTTTCCGCGTCGGTCCATTTCACGGTCTAGCCTCCTGATTTGCCGAGCTGGATTCCGCCGCCTTCCTGTACGTAGTTCCGCGTGTACATCGGCAGCTCGCAGACGACGTCGCCGGTGATGACCGCCTGGCACCCCAGGCGCGATCGCGCGGTCAGACCCCAGGCGGTATCGAGGCGATCGGCCTCGTCTTCCTGCATCTCGCTGAGATTCGGCTCCCCTTCGCGGATGATGACGTGGCAGGTCGTGCACGCGCAGCTGCCGCCGCACGCGTGCTCGAGGTGGACGCCAAGATTCTTGGCGACGTCGAGAAACGACTCGGGCTTGCCGTGGTGCGAGTACGGCAGCTTGCCGTGCTCGAAGAGGACGGTCTGCGGCTCGCCGTCGATGATAAACGTCACTTTAGGCATTGAGATTTTCGATGCTCTTTCCCGTCAGCGCGGCGTGCACAGATCGATTCATCATGACTTCGGCCAGGTGCTGGGTCGCCTCGTTCAACGTGTGGGTCTTGTGCTTGATCGCTTCCCGGTCCTGGCCGTTCAGCACCATCTTCAGATCGGCCAGCGCGGCGTCGATGCGTCCGCGCTCGCCGGCCACGAGCTCGGTTCTCGCGATGTCGGGGAACTCCGGCGAGCGGAGCGACTTCTCTGTGGCGCGAACGACCGTCTCGGCCTCGTTGCGCGCCTCGATGAGCAGGCGCGCGTCGAAGTCGGCCTCGGCGTTCTCGAAGGAGTCGAGCAGCATGCGCTCGACCTCGTCGTCGGTCAGCCCATACGACGGCTTGACCTCGATCGTCTGCTCCACGTCGGTGCGCAGCTCGCGTGCGGTGACGCTCAGAATCCCGTCCGCGTCGATCTGAAACTGTACCTGGACGCGCGGCATGCCGGCCGGCATCGCGGGAATGCCCCGCAGCTTGAAGCGCGCGAGCGACCGGTTGTCCGCCACGAGCTCGCGCTCGCCCTGCAGCACGTGAACGTCGACGGCCGTCTGGCTGTCGACGAACGAGGTGAACATCTCGCTGCCGGTTGCCGGGATGGTGGAGTTGCGCAGGATGATCCTGGACATCACGCCGCCCATCGTCTCGATGCCGAGCGACAGCGGCGTCACATCGAGCAGCAGCATTTCGCGGTTGCCGGTCATCAGAATATCAGCCTGCACGGCCGCCCCGAGCGCGACGACCTCGTCGGGGTTCAACTCGCTGTGCGGCGTCCGGCCGAACAGCTCGCCGACCAGCCGGCGGACGAGGGGGATGCGGGTCGAGCCGCCGACGAGCACCACCTCGTCGATCTGCGACGCGTTGAGCGCCGCGTCGGCGAGCGCCTGGCGGCACGGCTCGAGCGTTCGGTCGACAATCGGACGGACGAGCGCGTCGAACTCCTCGCGCGTGATCCGTCTGCGGTAGGCGCCGACGCGAATCTCCGTTTCCTCGCTGTCCGACAGATCGAGCTTCGCCTGAATGACCGCCTGGCGGATGGCCTGAATGTCACCGCCGGTCCGACTGGATCCGGACGCCGCATCTCGAGGCGCGGTCTCTGCCAGAACCTGTTGCATGAGGAGCAGGTCGATATCATCGCCGCCGAGGTGCGTGTCGCCGGCGGTCGACAGGACCTGGAAGACGCCGTCTTCGACGCGCAGAATGGAGATGTCGAACGTGCCGCCGCCAAAGTCATACACGCTGATGAGCCCGGCGTGGCGCTTGTCGAGGCCATAGGCGAGCGACGCGGCCGTCGGCTCGTTGATGATGCGGAGGACGTCGAGCCCCGCGATTCGTCCGGCGTCGCGGGTGGCCGTCCGCTGGGCGTCATTGAAATAGGCGGGCACCGTGATGACGGCGCGATCGACGTCGGCATCCACCTCGCCCTGCTCGGCAAAGAAGGCCTCGGCCCGATGCTTCAGCTCGCGCAGGATGAACGCCGAGATCTCAGGCGCCGTGAACTCGCGCGCGCCGAGCCCGATCTTGACAATCCCGCCAGGCTCGCCGGCGAGACGAAACGGGAACAGCCGCGCTTCATCAGTGACGTCGCCGACGCCCTTTCCCATGAAGCGCTTGACGGAGTAGATCGTGCGGCCGGGATCGGTCAAGAGACGACGCTCGGCCTCACGCCCGACGTATACCGTGTGATCCTCGGCGACCGACACGACCGACGGCAGCAGCGCGTCGCCGCCGCGATCGCGGATCACTACGGGCACGCCGTCTTTCACGTAGGCGACGAGGCTGTTCGTGGTGCCGAGGTCGATGCCGACGACTTTGCCCATACTCAAAAAGCTCTACCACAGAGGGCATGGAGGGGCGACGGAGGGCACGGATAATCCTGTTTCGGAATTCCCGTGTCCTCTGTTCGTGCCCGTGTCCTCCGTGGTCGCGTTTGCTTCATGCGTTCAGTTCCCGCTCGATGTCCTCGAGCAGGTTGTTGACGTAGTTCCGCTCGAGCACGCAGTCGCGCAGGGCGTTCAGAATCGCGCTCGGTTCGGGGTCCCCGGCGCGGCTGCCCTCCGCCCCAAGTGCGTCCCAGCGCGCGGAGAGCTCCGTCAGTTCGGCCTCGTGCGCCGCCTGCTTGGCCTCGATCGGCGCCCGCGCGCGGTCGAGCCTGGCCCGGCAGACCTCGGGCGCCGCCCCGCCGACGCGCAGGCCACGTACCTCGTCGAGCTCCTCGTTCAGCGCAAAGACTTCCTCAAGCAGCTTGGCGGGAACCTTCCCGCCGCTGTCAGTGTTGTCTCCCCTCGCCGAAGCGCCTTCGAGCCCCAGCAGATACTCGACGCGCGCAATCGGATTGCGGAGCGTTCGATACGCATCGTTCAGATACGAGGATCGCTCGAGGCTCGCACGCCGCTCGGCAGGCGTCGCGTTGTAGAAGTAATCGGGATGAAACTGACGGCTCAACGCGCGAAAGTGCTGATCGAGATCGGATGCGTCAAGATTGAGCTTGCGAGGCACGCCGAGGAACGCGAAATAGTCGCCGTGCCGGCCGATGGTGAGAATCTGGCTGCACTGCGGGCAGAAGTGCACGTCCATCGGCGCACCGCCGCCGCAATTCCGGCAGGCCTGAAGTATTCGACCAGTGGTTCGGGAGGACATAAGCTAATAACAGGGCCTAGCGCCTGAGCCGTGAGCCCTGAGCCTTCGGCCTATTTATGCTCCGAAGGAGCTGCCGCATCCGCACGTCGTCTTCGCGTTCGGGTTGTTGAAGACGAACCCTTTGCCGAGCAGGCTCGTGTCGTACTCGAGCACCGTCCCCTTCAAATACAGGAGGCTCTTCTTGTCGACGAAGATCTTCGCGCCGTCCGGCCCTTCGAACACCTCGTCGCCTGTCCGCGCCTGCCGTTCCCACGCAAAGGTGTAACTCAGGCCCGAGCAGCCGCCGCCCTTGACGCCGACGCGCAGTCCGCCCTCGGCGATGCCCTGCTTGGCCATCAACGTGCGGATCTTCCGGGCGGCGTTCTCGCTGATCTCAATCATGTACATTTGAGGATCACATCCTCAAATTCCTATCATGCGGTCGGCCGCGCGTGTGTCTCGGCCGCGGCGGTTTTCACGCTCTTCTTCTTGTAGTCGGAGATCGCCGCCTTGATCGCGTCCTCGGCGAGGACCGAACAGTGAATCTTGACCGGCGGCAGGCTGAGCTCGTTCACGATGTCGGTGTTCTTGATCGCGAGCGCCTCGTCGACCGTCTTCCCCTTGAGCCACTCGGTCGCGAGGCTCGAGCTCGCAATCGCCGAGCCGCACCCGAACGTCTTGAACTTCGCGTCGTCGATGATCCCGGTGGCCGGGTTCACCTTGACCTGTAGCTTCACGACGT
The DNA here is from genome assembly GCA_965229885.1 of Vicinamibacterales bacterium. Lineage (GTDB taxonomy): Bacteria > Acidobacteriota > Vicinamibacteria > Vicinamibacterales > CAVVIG01 > DATLLJ01. The sequence continues at coordinate 703,348 of CBDDJX010000003.1, read as the reverse complement.
CGCCGCACTCGGGAGCGCCGACCAGGCCCGTGCCGACGTTCGGATCTTCCTTCGAGAGCGATCCGACGTTGCGCGGGTGCTCGTAGTGTTCAATCACTTTGTTCGAATAAGCCATGTCTGCTCCTCAAGTCCGGCTGCCTTCGCGTTTACTCAGGCCAGGGAAGCCGGACACTACGTCCCTGAATCTGAAATCTGCAATCTGCACAATCTGCACAATCTGCAATCTAAAGTCTGCCATCTCCCTATCAGTCCGTCTGCCACTGCATCGTCGACAGATCGACGCCTTCCTTTGCCAGTTCGTAGAGCGGCGACATCTCGCGCAACCGCGTCACGACGTGGGCCAGCTTGTTCGCCACGTAATCGACCTCTTCCTTCGTCGTCCACCGGCCGAGGCCGAAGCGGATCGAGGAGTGCGCCAGGTCGTCGCCCGCGCCGAGCGCCTTCAGGACATATGACGGCTCGAGGCTGGCGGAGGTGCAGGCCGAGCCCGATGAGACCGCGACGTCGTTGATCCCCATCAGCAGTGACTCGCCTTCGACGTACGCGAAGCTGATGTTCAGGTTGTGCGGCAGCCGATGTTCGACCGACCCGTTGACGTAAATCTCGTCGAGGCTCTTGTGGAGCTTGTCGTCGAGGTAGTCGCGCAGCCCGCGCAGCCGCGCGGATTCAGTTGCCATCTCCTGCTGGCACAGTTCGGCGGCCTTGCCGAAGCCCGCAATGCCCGGGACATTCAAGGTGCCCGACCGCATCCCGCGCTCGTGGCCGCCGCCGTCGATCATGGGTGCGAGCAGCACGCGCGGATTCCGCCGGCGGACGTACAGGGCGCCGACGCCCTTCGGCCCGTACATCTTGTGGGCGCTCAGCGACGCGAGGTCGACCTTCAGTTCGTTGACGTTGAACGGTACCTTGCCGGCCGCCTGCACCGCGTCGGTGTGGAACAGGATGCCCTTTTCCTTCGCAATCGCGCCAAGCTCCGCAATTGGCTGGATGACGCCGATCTCGTTATTGGCGGTCATGATCGTGATGAGGATTGTCTTGCCGGTGATGGCGGCCTTCAGCTCGTCGAGATTGATGCGGCCGTCCTTCTGCACCGGCAGATAGGTGACGCGATAGCCGTCCTTCTCGAGCCGCTTGCACGTGTCGATGACCGCCTTGTGCTCGGTGACGCACGTGATGATGTGATTGCCCTTCTCGCGATACATCTCGGCGACGCCCTTGATGGCGAGGTTGTCGGATTCGGTCGCCCCGCTGGTGAAGACGATTTCCTTCGCGTTCGCGCCGATCAGATCCGCCACCTGTTTGCGCGCCTTCTCCACCGCCGCTTCGGCTTCCCAGCCGAAGGGATGGTTACGGCTCGCGGCGTTGCCGAAGTGCGCCGTGAAATACGGAAGCATCGCCTCGACGACGCGCGGATCGACCGACGTGGTCGCGTGATAGTCCATGTAGATCGGAAGTTTGACTGCCATATTCCTTTTCCCGGCGGGTCCCGAAACCCGCTCCTACGCCCCTTCAGATATGTGTGTACAGCACGGCCGCGCGCCCCGGACCCGGCACTGGATCGGACGCCAGCTCGGCGATCGTACATTCACCGAGCGCCGTCAGAATCCGATCGCGCACCCTGAACAGCGGATCGCGCACGTTACACTTCGAAAACTGATCGCACTGCCCTTCATCGGTCGAACAGGCCGTCACCGTGACCGGCCCCTCGATGGCCTGCATGACGTCGGCCACCGAAATCTCGGTCGCCACCAGCGCCAGTTGATAGCCGCCGCGCGTGCCCTGGTGCGACCGGAGCAGCCCGCGACGAACCAGACGCTGCAGCACCTTCGCCATCAGCTCGATCGGGATGTCGTACTGCTCCGCGATCTCGCGGGCGGACGATGCCCCATGGGCCCCCCGGTCGCCGCGCACCGCCAGATGCTTCATGGCCATCAGCGCGTAATCCACCTTTTTTGAGAGTCTTAGCATCTACGACCTTATGAGTCGCATTTTAGTATTTTGGCTGCGTCGGGTCAACTGTATCGATCCAGTCCAGAATCCCGCCCTTCAGATTCAGCACCTTCTTGAACCCGACCGACCGCAGGAACTCGGCCGCCTTGGCGCTTCGGGCGCCCAACTTGCACAGCACCACCATCTCCTCGTCAGGGTCGAGCTCGGCGTACCGCCGAGGTACTTCGCCGAGCGGCATCAGCGTCGCCCCCGCGATCCGGTTGATTTGGTATTCGTTCGGCTCGCGGACATCGAGGATCTTGACCTTGTCCCCGCGGTCGAGCCGCCGCTTAAGCTCGACTGAAGTCGTTTCGGTCGCGGCATTCACGGCGTGTCCTCCAGGCAGCTCCGGCGCGGCGGGATGAATGCCGCAGAACTGTTCGTAGTCGATGAGTGCGGTGACCGTCGGGTGCGTGCCGCACACCGGGCAGTCGGGATCCTTTCTCAGCTTCAGCTCCCGGAACTTCATCCGCAGGGCGTCGTAAATGAGGAAACGGCCGACCAGCGGCTCGCCGATCCCGGTAATCAGCTTGATCGCCTCGGTCGCCTGAATGACGCCGATGACGCCGGGCAGGACGCCGAGCACGCCTCCTTCCGCGCAGCTCGGCACGAGGCCCGGCGGCGGCGGTTCCGGATACAGGCAGCGATAGCACGGTCCCCCTTTCGTCGCGAACACCGAGGCCTGCCCCTCGAACCTGAAGATGCTGCCGTACGCGTTCGGCTTGCCCAGCAGCACGCACGCGTCGTTCGTGAGATAGCGGGTCGGAAAATTATCCGTTCCATCCAGAATGACGTCGTAGGGCTCGAACAGCTCCAGCGCATTCTCCGAAGAGACCGCCACCTCGTACGTCCGGACATCGACGTGGGGATTGATCGCGTTGAGCCGGTCCTTCGCCGACGCGAGCTTCGAACGGCCGACGTCGGGCGTGCCGTGAATAATCTGGCGCTGCAGGTTGCTGTAGTCGACCGTGTCGAAGTCCACGATGCCAATCGTGCCGACACCGGCGGCGGCCAGGTACAACGCGGCAGGCGACCCGAGGCCTCCCGCGCCGACGCAGAGCACGCTGCCCGCCTTCAACCGGCGCTGCCCGTCCACGCCGACCTCCGGCATGATCAGATGCCGGCTGTACCGCTTCACCTCGTCGTTGGTCAGCTGCGGAAGTTCGCGCACAGAAACGGGGGCGGGAGTCTTTTCCGCAACCGCGCCGCCCGCCACCGACGGGATGATGCTGACCGTGTCGGCCGAGGACACCGGCGTCTGCTCTTTCTGCAGGTAGCGGATGTCTTCGTCGTTGACGTAGATGTTGACGAAGCTCCGCAGCTTTCCCTGATCGTTGTACAGGTGCGCCTTCAGGCCGGCGTACTTGTGCGTCAGATCGGCGAGCAGTTCGCCAACCGTGGAGCCGTCGGCGTCGATCGCGTCCTTCTTATCGGTGTACGGCCTGAGCGGTGTCGGAATCAGAATTTTCGTCGCCATGATGCAGTTCGCCCTCTTCAAAACTCGATCGATCGTCTTTCAGCCACCACACGGTCATGTCCCCGGCCCGCCCGGCCGCGACCGCGACGATGACGTAGGCAAACGTGGGCCATGCGTGCTCCAGGTCGTACTGGGACGGCCGCGCCGGATGATCCGGATGTGAATGATAAAACCCCAGCAGCTCGCCGTCCAACTCGCTTGCGCGGCTTTCCGCCAGCCGGTAATCGGCCGGGCGCACGAGAAACCGGCGCCGCGGCCCTTCTTCTGTCGTATTCGGCAGCGGAACCGTCGCCGTCACGCGGCCGATATGACCCACCAGGGCGCCGCAGCATTCGTGCGGATACGTCTCCTCGCCATGGCGCCGAATGGCGTCGTCGACCGCGGAGCTGACCGCGATTCGATGACTAGAGGTCATCTTCTCCAGTCGTCCAGAAGCTGTCGCTCAGATATTTCTCCGCTCCGTCCGGAAAAATCGTGACGATGATTCCGGGGACTCCCCGATCGAGCCGGCGCACGACGTCGAGCGTGGCGGCGAGCGCCGCACCCGACGAGATGCCAGCCAGCAGACCTTCCTCCCGCGCGAGCCGGCGCACGAGTTCATGCGCGCGCTCCGTGCTGATGCGCAAATCTTCGTCGGCGAGCGTCGCATCGTAGATGCCCGGCACGATCGCCGACTCCATGTGCTTCAGCCCTTCGAGCCCGTGGAACGGTCCGTCAGGCTGAAACGAAATCAGTCGAACTGCGGGATTGAATTTCCGCAGCCGGCGACCCGTGCCGACGAACGTGCCGCTCGTGCCGAGACCGGCCACGAAGTGCGTCAGCCGTCCGCCGGTCTGCTCGATGATCTCCGGACCCGTCGTGTCGTAGTGCGCGCGCCAGTTCGCGTCGTTGTTGTATTGATCGGGATAGAAATACTTGTCGGGATCCTCGGCGTACATCCGCCGCGCCTCCCGGATGGCGCCGTCGGTGCCCCCCTCGAGCGGGTCGGTCAACACGAGCTCGGCGCCGAGCGCGCCGAGCATCAGCTTGCGTTCCGGGCTCGCATTCGCGGGCACGCAGAGCTTCACCGCATATCCTCGCGCCGCGCCGACCATCGCGTACGCGATGCCGGTGTTGCCCGACGTCGCATCAAGAATGGTGCGTCCCGGCGTCAACTGGCCCGAGGCTTCGCCCGCGAGAATCATCGCCGCCGCTGCCCGGTCTTTCACCGAACCGCCGGGATTCTGCCACTCGGCCTTCCCGTACAGCTCGATGCCCGCGGGAACCTCGCGCTCGAACCGGCGCAGCCGCACGAGCGGCGTGCGGCCGATCATGTCGAGGACGGACGAGCAGCAACGATTGTCGGCGAACGAGGTTTGAGGAACGAATGAAGACATCGCGGAAATTATGATATACGACCAAACTAGTCCGAATCATATCAAGGATGACTGTCAACTCGCGCTATACTCTGGGCCGATTATGGCGGTCGGCACGTCTCCACAACCTCAATTAGGACAGGCACATGCAGGCACGATGGCGCGTTTTGGCGCGTGGCTGTTCCGCCGCCGCACGGTCATTCCGCTCCCGCTCGCGCTTGCCGTCCTGCTGATCCCGGAACCTCGTGCGCTCGACCCGTCTGCACTCATGGGAGTGGGGGCCGTCCTCGTGGCCCTTGGTGAAGCGATACGCCTCTGGAGCGTGCGACAGATCGGCGCGATCTCGCGCACGCGAAGCAACCGGCTGGGTCCGCTCATCAGGTCGGGCCCGTTCGCGCTCGTGCGCAATCCTCTCTACGTGGGCAACGTCGTGCTCTGGGTTGGATTCGCCGTCAGCGCGCGTCTGCCATGGCTCGCACCGGTCTTTGTCGCAATCCTCGCATTCGAATATCACGCGATCGTGCGATGGGAAGAACGGCTGCTCGAGGAGCGGCTCGGCGAGCGGTACCACGCATATGCCGCGCAGGTGCCGCGCTGGTTACCCAACACGCTTGCCCGCGGAGCGCGCAAAGAACGCGGGGAAGCGAATGTGTTCTCGTGGCGCGAGACGTTGTACAGCGAGCGCGGCACGCTCGTCGCGATCGCGATCGGATTCGCGGCGCTGTGGCTCAAGGCTCACGGCTTATGGCTGAGCCCGGCGTAAGCCCCAAGCCCTAAGCCTTGAGACTTTGCCAGAGATACCAACAGGCGACCGAGCGGTACGGGCGCCACGCTTCGCCCATCTTCTGAAGGCGCTTCGGATCCGGTTGCGTGCGCAAGCCGTACAGCTTTCGCACGGCGTTCACGATTCCCAGGTCGCCGGCCGGCAGCACATCGGGCCGGTGCAGGCGGAACATCAAGAACATCTCCGCCGTCCACCGGCCGAAGCCCTTCACCGCCGTCAGTCGCTCGATCACGAGCTCGTCGGGCAGGCCGTCGAGGTCCTCGAGCCAGAGGCGGCCGTCGGCGATACGCGCGCACAGGTCGCGCAGGTAGCCGACTTTCTGGCCGCTCAGGCCGACGCTTCGCAACGCGGCATCGTCGAGCGCCGCGATGGCCGCCGCGCTCGGAATCTGCTGCTCGGGAAACAGCGACAGGAAGCGGCCGAAGATCGTCGCGGCCGCTTTCGTGGAGAGCTGCTGGCTGACAATGGCGCCGATGAGCGCCGACAGGTGATCACGACGCTGCCGCTCGGCCATGCCGCACACGCCGATACGCTTGATGGCCGCGCCGAGCACTGGATCGCGGCGCGTCAGCACGCGGCGAGCCCGCGCATAACCCTCGGGTGTGAGGGGCGCCGGCGCGCCGCTCATGCCGCTCGCGGGCCTTACGGCACGCATGCGACCCTAAATCCGATGCTGTAGGCGTACGTATCCGGTGGTACCTGGTGACGATATGCGCAGCGAAGCATCTTCACGTCGTCGTTGACCCAGGATCCGCCGCGCACGATGCGCATGCTGCCGGCATCGGGTCCCCGTGGATCGTTCATGTCGCCGCCGCCGTAGTACTCGCTGCCGTACCAGTCGGACACCCATTCCCACACGTTGCCGGCGACGTCGCATAAGCCGAAGGCATTCGGCGGATAGGTGCCCGTCGGGCGCGTGCCGCGCTTGTCCTTGGCCGATGGATCCTCGAGATAGTTGCCGAGCGACGCATCGATGTCGCTGCCCCACGGATAACGGCGTCCTTCGACTCCGCCGCGCGCCGCCTTTTCCCATTCCGCTTCGGTCGGCAGCCGGGCGACGCGGCCGATCGCCTCCGACAGCCATCGGCAGTACGCCACCGCATCGTCGAAGCTGACGAGCACGACCGGATGGCTCCCGCGGCCGACCGGCGGATTGTGGTCTTGCCAGGCGTACGGAGCCGCCAGGTCCCTGAAGATGAGGTCCCGGCCACCGCTGGCGATGAGAGGCAGCCCGCGAAGGGACGGAGCCGGGTGGCCGGTCGCCAGGATGAAGCGCGCGTATTCGTCGTTGGTCACACTGAAGCGGCCGATAAAGAATTCGCTGAAGTGCACACGATGAACGGGCCGCTCGTCGGCGGCGGCATCCGCGGCGCCCATCAGGAACTCACCAGCGGGGATCCGCGCGAGATCGGGAAGCGTGGCCTGCGTCAAAATAATCAGTATAGCGCGGTCCGTGCGGCGGCCCGCCCGCGTACGATAATTCGGTATGGCCGACGTTGCCGACACTGCGCCCCTGGAGGGCTCACATGGAAATCTCTGACATCAAGCGGCGCGTTGTGGAAACGATCGAGCGCGCCAGGCGCCAGGCGGCCGACAGGCGGACCCGCAACGATGAAGCGGCCCGCGAGTACGAGACGTTTCTCAATCAGACGGCTATTCCCGTCTTCAAGCAGGTCTCGAACGTCCTCCGGGCTGAGGGCTTCACGTTTGCAGTGGTCACGCCTGGAGGAAGCGTCGGGAGCGTCCGGCTGATGTCCGATCGCTCGGCCGAGGATTACATCGAGCTCTCGCTCGATACGAGCGGCGAGGCACCGGTGGTCAGCGGTCATACCGGTCGCAGCCGCGGACGACGAGTCGTTGAATCGGAACAGGCCATGGGCCCGCCCGCGGCACTGACCGAAAATGATGTGCTGTCCTTTATCCTGAAGGCGCTGGAGCCGCTCGTCGAACGATGACGTTACGCGGGACGTTCGAACGCAGAGGTATTGACACCCTGGCGCTTCAGTAGCGCGAGGAACGCGGGTCGGTCGGTCACGTGCCGATAGGCTTCGCGCGCATCGATGATGCCGCTCTGCACGTAGCTGGCGAGCGCGTCGTTGAGTGGCACCATCCCGAGCCGCCGCCCTCCTTCGATCGCCATGGGCAGCTGCGACGTCCTGCCTTCGGCAATGACGCCCGCCACCGCCGTCGTATTCAACAGCACCTCGCGCGCCGCGACGCGTGCTCCGCCGCCGATCCTGGGCAGCAGTACCTGCGCGACCACGCCCTGCAGGTTGTCGGCGAGCGCCAACTGCACCTGTCGCGCATGTTCCGGCGCGTATCAGGTCGATGATGCGGTCGATGGATTCGGTGGCATCGTGGGCCGAGAAACCGCCGATGACGAGATGCCCGGACGCCGCAGCTTCGAGAGCGACATTCATCAGCAGCCCGGTGCGAATCTGCTCGAGCACGAGGACGTCTGGATCCTCGCGCAGCGCCGCGCGGGCCGCCGCCAGCACGTCGTCGTCGTTGCCACGGACCTCGCGCTGGCTGATCAGGGAGCTGCCACGCTCGTGAACGATGTTCACCTCGCGTTCGATCGTAATCACGTGATCGCGCCGCGTGCGATTGATGCAGGTCGACGAGCGCGGACATCAGCGTGCGCTTCCCGCTCGATCGCAATCCGGCCACGAGCACCAGCCCTTCGGGCTCGATGGCCAGCGATTGAACTTCGGGCGGGAGCCCGAGCTGATCGACCGACACGGTGCGCACCGGCATCAGCCGGAACACGCCGCCAGGTCCGCGGTGATCGCTGAAGCTCATGCAGTGGACGCGGCCGATGTCCTCGATGTCGCAAATCCACTCGGTCGTGGCGCCCGTGCGCAGCGCTTCGTGGCTGCGATCGGGCATGAGCGTCAGGAGCAGCGAGATGACGTCGCTCGACGTGTGAACCGGCTCGCCATCCAGGCTCTGGAGCTCACCATGCCATGCGGATCGACGGCCGCGCATCGGAGGACAGATACAGCGTCGCTGCCCCTCGGGCGGATGCCGTTCGGAGCAGACGCTCGAGTCCCGTCAGCGTGTCGCCGGCCGGCATCGGGGCGGCGCCTCGATCCGAATCGGGCTGCGCGATATCTGCAACACGGTCGCCGGCGCGGGAGCCAAAGGCGGAGGCGGCGGCGCGGCCTGCCACACGGGCGGCTTAGGCTTCGGCGGCGCCGGCGGAGGCTTCACGGGTGCCGCTGGTGGCGCAACCGCCGCTGGTGGCGCTGGCGGCGCAGGTGGCGTCTGCTGGATCGGAGGCGCGACCCGCGCGACTCGTGCCTCTGCGGCGGGCGACATCGCAGGCTCACTGAGAGTCGGCGTCAGGTCGACGACATCGTCGTCGTCACGATCGACGTCCGCGTCGCGCGACGCGCGTCCCGGCCACAAACGCGTCGCCGCGGGCAGCGCCAGTCCATCGTCTATCGCGACCTGCTCGGCGACCGAAGGTTTCTCGAACCGAACGATGTCGTCATCGACCGCAAACTTTGCGGCAGGCACCGCCGCAGTCGCGAATGCTGATGGCGGGGGCGCCAGGGTCTCGAAAAGCTCTTCGGGAATCTCGTCTTCGTCGGACAGTCGCTTCCGGCGGATCTCCGCCCAGACGTCGTCTCCCCCACGAGTGACGACGACGATGAACTGCTCCTGCGGGAATTCGGCCTGCGGCGGAAGGGCGTACTGGACGGCGCCTAACTCGTCGAGCGCGTTCCGAAATTCGACCGGGAGCAGCTGCGCGACGATTCCGGTCACCGCGTCGAGCGTCAGCCCCCGGCTTGCGAGCTCCACCTGGCCCGACGGCGCCACGACGTACGGCTTGTCGCCGGCGTGCATCACCAGGGCTTCACCGTCGATGTTGACGATGGCCTGGAGCAGCGAGGGCACGAGGTTCACTTCATTCACAGGATTGCGCGCCGCGGCGCAGCCGGCGGCGGGAAAAGACAGCCGTCCCGGCCTGTGTGTCGGCGTGAGCCGTCGTGGGCATTAGGAACACCGTTCCGCGCCGACTTCATAAATCCTTACGAGCTCGACGAGTTTGTAGCCTCGGGTCTGGTACGGCGGCACGATCCGCTCGGTCCGAAGATACTGCAGCAGGCCCTGGTCAGCGTAGTCGGGGGCGCCAATGTCGGACAGGCCGGTCAGTGCCTGTTCGAGCCCGACCATCGTCATTTCCTTCTCGGCCACGGCCCGCGATCCCGGAAGAATCCCGAACCGTCGGATACGTTCGTGCCGGACTTTCGTCGTGAACGCGACGAACAGTTCGTTGCTGATGAAGTTGTAGTCGGCTTCGCTCCGGCTTGCCGGCGCGTCTTCGACACGCACCAGCGCGATCGCGTCGAGCGTGCGCAGGCGCTCGACGAGCAACTCGGTGAACGTCCCCTCACCCGACCATTTCGACGTGTCTAGTTCCATAGGTGTCGTGGTCCGACCTTAGCCTGACCGCCGTGCGCGATGTATCGCCATCAATCCGCCGAGCACCGGCAGGTGACTGACGTCCGTGAAACCGCGCGCCGCCATCAACCGGTCAACCGCCTCGGCACCAGGATAGCGGCGGATCGATGCCGGAATGTACCGGTACGTGTCCGGATCGCCGTGCAGAAGCCAGCCCAGCCCGCTGCCAATAACTGTCAGGTACAGCAGGTACGCCCGGCGAACAAAACGATTGGGCGGACGGTTGAAATCGAGCGACAGCGCCAAGCCGCCGGGCGATAGTACGCGCGCGATTTCGTCGACAGCGCCGGCAAGGTCGGGAACGTTCCTTAACCCGTAACCGGTCGTGACGAGGTCGAACGAACGATCGGGAAACGGCAGCGCGAGCATGTCCCCGACCAGGAACGCGCACGACCCCGAGCGTTCGCTCGCTTTGTCAATCGCCAGCTCGATCATCCTGTGGGTGATGTCGAGACCCACGACACGCGCGCCCGACGCGGCCAGCGCGTACGCGATGTCGCCCGTGCCGGTGGCGAGATCCAACGCACGCCGGCCTGGCGCGGGCTGCGCCAGCGCCACAAGACGCCGCTTCCACTTACGATCCTGTCCATAGGACAGCGCAACGGTGATGAAATCGTATCGATCGGCGATCGTCGCGAACAGCGACCGCACGAAGCGGCGCTTCCCCTCTGGGGTTAAAAGGGCCTGGCGGAGGGGCGGACTCGTGTCAGCGTGTCGGGACGAAGGCGGGTCTGGACGCGGTGACTTCAATGGTGCCACTCATCATCGACGCGTGGACGGAGCAGACGTAGGTCGTTCTGCCTGGTGCGTCCGGCGCTTGCATGACGATGGAGGTGCGCCCTTCGCCGTCAAGCATCGGCGTCCTGACGCCCCACTCCGTCACGGCAAAATCGTGGTGAAAGCCGGGATCCGCGCCGATCAGGATAATCCGGATTCTCTCGCCTGGCGCCATCTGAATGGTGGGGTTGGCCGTCGCCCCGTTGCCGACGTAGAAGGACATCCCGCGCGCGATGACGACCACGTCGCGTGGTTCGAGTGTTCGCGCCCCGAGCGGCAACAGCGCAACGAGCCCGCCCAATGCAACGACGAAGGTGGTCGTGAGAATCAGACGCGTCCGAATGGTCATCGATCGTTCCCTGTGATCAGCCAATCAGCATACCCGTCGCGTACATCGTGATGAACCCCGTGAATAATCCGGCGACCACGGGCCCGTTCGACATGAAACTGCTCAGGGGCTCCTCCCGGGACATCTGTCCAAGAATCTGCACGACGACCTGAGCGATCGCGCCGACACCGACGGCAAGGCACACAAGCGCCCACACCGGCGAGTAGATGAAGCCTCCGAGCCACGCACCGGCAATCGTGGGAACGCCGCCGATCATCCCAAGCCGGACGAGCGAGCCGACGGTCACGGAAGCGGGCTCGCCATCCGCGCGGCGCGCGAGCGGCGCCACGATCGCGAGCCCTTCCGTCGTGTTGTGAAGCGCGAAGCCGACGATCAACAGGCTGCCGAGTGCCGCCTCCCCGAGCGTGAACGCCGCGCCAATGGCGAGCCCTTCCCCGAAGTTGTGCAGCCCGATCCCGACCGCGACGAGAAGCGCGAGGGTCCACCCAGCGGGTGCGGCGTCACGCCTGCCGGTTTCGCGGCGCCGCAACCACTGCCCGAACGCGGCGAGAGCGAGATACGCAGCGCCCGCCGCAAACACGAATAACACTGTCCCCTGATATGAGCTTGGAACCGCCGCGGACCCATCGAGCCCCTCCGTCGTCGCATCCACCATCAGAAAGAGCAGGAGGCTAACCGTGAGTGCGAGCATGAAATCGAAGCCACTTCGACTGAGCCTCGCGACCATCGGAAACCACAACAAACCGATCGCCACGGGGATCACGCCGACGTACAGGCCAATCAGCGTAAAGACGCCAAAGTAGCGAAGGCCCGGCTGTGGGGTTTCGACAGCCACCGCGATCTCGCGCTCGAAGGTCGTTCCGGTCGACGTGACCACCCGCACAAGGTGCGCTTCGCCTTCGACCCATGGATACGGAATCCTCAGCGTCGCGCGCCGTAAATGGGCCAGCTCGGCGCCCGGTTCGACCGTGAACTGCCAGTACGCATCGTCTACCTGCACCTGGGCGATGGTGACCGGGTCGGGCCCATCGTTGAACACGGTGGCGATGATTCCGTCCGGCGTCAGCTGGACGCCCGTAATTGCCAACCGCTCGACGGGGGGGGCGCCCCGCGGTTTCAGCGCGTCGGCCGGCCCGGTGCGAAGCAACAGCAGGATGAGGCCGCCGAGTAAGGCCAACGGCAGCAGTGCCATCGCCCACCAAAGGCGCGGCGAAAAACCATGAGTAGGTCCGGCCGTGCCCAGCGTCATGCGGTGGTGGCCTCCGCTCGGAAGAGACCCATCCAGCCAAGCTCGGCAAACTCGCTCTGATGAGCGTGGAACATGAAGTCGCCGGGATAGCGCCAGGTCGTCTCGAGAATCGCGCGCTCGCCCTGGCACAACATGACCGTATCGGTGTGGTCGTGGGGCACCAGGGAGGTTCCCGTGCGAAACACGTCGAAAAACATCCCGTGAAGGTGCAGGCTGTTCACGAGGTCGAACTCGGTGACGTTCACCAGGTAGATGCGCACCGGACGCCCGACGGTGACGGGAATCGGCTGGTGAAGGTAATGATTCGCGATCGTGTTGACAGCGTAGACCTCGTTGTCGGCGTCAAAATTCGTGTCGAAGCCGTTCATCATCATCACGAGCTCGTCGGCGGGCGGCCGCCCCGCCTTGGGATCGATGATGAACACTCCGTACAGCCCTTTGTGAATGTGCCGCTTCAACGGCACGGTATGGCAGTGATACAGATGCAGGCCGAACGGCTCGGCGTCGAACTCGTACGTGAATCGCTCGCCAGGCCGTACCTGGTGGGCGTCTTGGGAACCGTCCATCGCCGGCGGATGCCATCCGTGAAAGTGAATCGTGTGCGGATGGGAACCCTGATTGAGGAAGTTCACGCGGATTCGATCGCCTTCCGTCGCGCGAATCGTCGGTCCGGGAACCTGGCCGTTGTATGTCCAGGCCGGATAAAACACCCCTGGAGCGATCTCGATCTCGCGATCGACGGCAAAGAATTCGTACTCGCGCAGCAGCGTGCCGTCAGGCCGGGGGGTTTCCCGGTAGAATTTCTCTCGGTCGGATTCGGGCAAATGGGAGAAATTCCAGCTCCTGAGGTAGGCCATCGGGTCAAATCGCTCGGGCGATACACGACCGACCGTGCCCATCGCGTGATTCGAGTGCGCCCGGCTATCTTGCGATAACGCCACGCTTTGCGCCGATCCCACAATGCCCCTCGCGACCGTCGAACCTGCAGCCAGGGTCCCCAAGCCCGTTACCTGCAACCACGATCGGCGGGAAAGACGTGCCATAAGAATATTTGACCCATCAAAATATATAGCCAGTACGATAGAACGTCAAGTCATGGATCATCGAAGCGCTGGTACAATCCTATCCAGTGCTGCCCTCCAGTACCGTCGAAAACTATCTGAAGGCGATTTATCACGCTCAGTCCGCTCTGACCGAGCAGGACGGGCTCGTACCGATGGGCGGCGTCGCGTCCGCGCTTGGCGTCACGCCGGGCACGGCGACGACCATGGTGAAAGCCCTGGCGGAATCGGGACTTGCCGAGTACGAGCCCTACAGCGGAGTGCGCCTCACGGCCGCGGGCGAAAAGCTCGCCGCGCGGGTGCTTCGGCGCCATCGGCTGATCGAGCTTTTTCTCGTGCGGGTGATGGGCATGAGCTGGGACGAGGTTCACGACGAAGCCGAGCAACTCGAGCATGTGGTCTCTGCGCGTCTGATCGACCGCATCGATCACATGCTCGGCCGCCCCTCCCGCGATCCGCACGGCGACCCCATTCCGACGCCGGAAGGGGCGATCGCCGTGCGGCCTCTCGAAAATCTGTTGACGTGCCCGATCAAGACGCCGTTGACCGTGACCCGCATCGCCGATCAGGACCCCGCGTTCCTTCGCTTCATCGAGAAGAACGATCTAAAACCCGGCCAGCCCATCGAAGTTGAGACCCGCGACGCGGCGGCCGATTCGGTGCTGCTTCGCGGGAAGGATCGCCGCGCGATCACGATTGGTGCGCGCGCCGCGTCGAAACTGCTCGTCGAAGTCGAATGAGCATGCGGCACCACGTGGCGTTCGCTGCGCTGCTCTGCCTGGCCGCGGCCCCGCCACTGTCCACGCAGACTCCGACGCCGCCCACGAGCGACTCCTCGTAACCGTTCGAGATCACCGACAACTCGTTTCTTGTCGAAGAGCGTTCAATCAGGAACGCGACATCTTCCCGAACATCACGACATCGACGCGCGGGGACGATGGGGCCTGGGCGGCGAGCTTCACGCAGGAATGGCCGGCGCCAGGGATGGCCCATCAGCTCTCGTATACGCCGATGTTCAATCTGATGTTGGAAGCGTTCAGCGCACTCGACAGGTCCACAACCGTGGCGCCGGGATTCCGGCGCGGATGGAACGTCGGCGATCGGCAGGTCGTCGGCGGCGCCGCCGTACCGCTGCCGCACGCCGGTGGGACAACGACCGCGGCGCTGCTGACGTACTTTTCCTACGAGCTGCCGTTCACCGGGTTATGAAGCCACTTCCAGGAGGTCGATGGGTGCGTCGATCAGGCGGTCGGCGGGCCCCAGTTCGTTGACGGGGAAACCTTCGAATCCAAATCCATAGCGGGCCAGACACACGCCCGTGGACGCGTTTCGCGCCGCCTGCCAGTCCACGATCGAGTCGCCGACGAGCAGCGTCGCAGCGAGTGGAACGCCAACCCGCGCCGCGAGATGGCGCAGTCCGGCGGGATCGGGTTTCCGGGCGAACGGGCCGTCGCCCCCCACAATCGCCTCGTCGTCGAAATACCTGGAAAGACCGAGGCCAGACAGAATCGATCGGGTCGCCGCGAGAGGCTTATTGGTGAGCACGGCGAGCGGCGTGCGGGCGCCGAGCGTCTCGAGCACTTCCGCGATCTGCGGATATGGCCGCGTGTGCTGCAGGAGTCGAGTGTCGTAGATGGCCAGGAAACGATCAAGTGCGTCCGCTGGACGCCCGATGCCGGCAGCCTCGAACGCGCGCGCGACGAGCGTTGTCGCACCGTTGCCCACCATCCGGCCGATCGCTTCATCGGGCAGAGGCCGGGCGCCGCAGGCTTCGAGCAGCGCATTCGCCGACTCCGCGATGTCGCGCCGGGAATCGACGAGGGTGCCGTCGAGATCGAAGACGATGAGAGAAAACATGTCAGATCCATTTGAGGATCCTCACATCCTCATTTTCTCAAATTGCCCGTCTGTCTGTACTCCGCAAACGACGTTGGCGTTTCCCACACCGTGACGCGAACAACCGGGAACCCGTGCTCGCTCGTAAAATCATAGATGAGACGGGCCAGACGCTCGACGGTGGGGTTGCTGTCGAGGAGAAAGACCGGCTCGCCGAGCTGCTGCAGCGGCTTGACGAGCGGATCATCGTGCCGCAGCAGCATCTTGTGATCGAGCTCCTTGTCAATCCAGCCCTTCACGATCCGCTTGATGTCGCCGAAATCGCACACCATGTTGCGCCTGTCGAGCTCGCCGGCGCCGATTTCGATCTCCGCGACGGCATTATGGCCGTGTGGGTGCCGGCAGATGCCATCGTAATCGAGCAGCCGATGGCCGTAACAGAACTCGAGACGTTTGGTGATGGAGTACATATTAGGTTAGATGGATAATCGCGTAACCGGGTAAACGGGAAGATTATCAGATTACCCGATTATCCAATCACCCAACGCATATGCCTACGGCCGTTCTGGTGTCTGGCGGTTTGGACAGCGCGGTTCTTCTCGCGGAGGAGGCCGCGCGCCAGGGCGCTGATTTCGTGCAGCCGATGTACGTGAGCGTCGGCCTCGCCTGGGAGGCCGCCGAACAGGCGGCCGTTCGCGAACTGCTCGCCGCCGAGCCGCTGCGCGGCCGCACGCGGCCGCCCGTGTCGTGGACCGTTGACATGCGCGACGTATACGCGGCCGGCCACTGGGCGGTCGAAGGAAAGCCTCCCGGCTACCACACGCCCGACATCGATGTGTACCTGCCAGGCCGGAACGTGATCCTGCTCGGCAAGGCCGGCGTATACTGCGCCGCGGCCCGGCTCGATCGCCTCGTGCTCGGCACCCTCGCTCACAATCCCTTCCCTGACGCGACCCCGGCGTTTCGATCGGCCATGGCGAACGCACTCTCGCTCGGTCTCGCGCATCCACTGACCATCGAGGCGCCGTTCGCGGGCATCGGAAAGGCAGAAGTCATCAGGCGCGGAACGGCCCTGGGCGTACCGCTGCGGTTGACGTTGTCGTGCATGAGTCCGGGGAGACAAGGCGAGAACCCGGTACATTGCGGAACGTGCAGCAAGTGCCGCGAGCGTCACGACGCCTTCGTGGAGGCCGGGATAGCGGATCCCACTGATTACGCGGTGCGCGAGTACACGAGCTGACCGGCGACGTACGTTTGAACCACCGATAAGCCGCTATCCAGGACGACGATGTCCGCGATCGCGTCGCGCGCGAGGACCCCGTGGCCGGCGAGACCGAGCTCGCGCGCGGCCGTTGTCGAACAGAGCGTCGCGGTGTCGACGATCGACAGCTTCATCTTGCCCACCAGCGTCTGGAAGGCGCGGTCCATCGTCAACGCGCTCCCCGCCAGCGTGCCGTCGTCGAGACGCGCGGCCGATTCACCCGCGGTAATCGGCTGGCCGCCGAGTGTTGCCCGCGTGCCTGCGGGGAGGCCCGAGACCGCGGTGCCGTCGGTAATCGCCATGACGCGCGATGCGCCTTTGGCCGCCACCGCCATGCGAACGAGCGCGGGATGCACGTGATAGCCGTCGCAGATGACTTCCGCCGCGATCTCTTCGCTCTGCAGAACGGCGCCGACCAGGCCGGGTGCGCGATGGCCGAGCGGCGGCATGCGGTTGAATAGATGGGTCGCCTGCCGAGCCCCGGCCGTGATCGCCGCGAGACCCTCCTCGAACGTCGCCCCGGAGTGACCGAGCGACACGCGGGGCCCGTGCGACACGATCCATCGAGCCAGGTCGAGGCCGCCCTCCAGTTCCGGCGCCAGGGTGACGATGCCGACGTCGGCACCGGCGCGTTCGATCTCGGCCAGGATATCGGCGGCCGAAAACCGGCCAGGTCCGAGGTGGCTCGGGGCCGGCGTCCGGGCCAGGGCCGCGCGTGGGCTCCGCAGGCACGCGATCGGCTGCGCGCCTCGAAATTCGGCGTTGATGAAGTTGCTCTCGAGGTGCGCCGGCAGCACTCGAGCGCTTCGAGCCGGAGGCGTGCTGCGTGCCTGTCGCACGTCGTGCAGCATGCGGACCAGCGCATCCGGCGCACAGGCGATCGTCGTCGGACAGAAGGCGGTGACGCCGTAACGCGGCAGCCGCGCCGCCATCGCCGCCACAGGATTGCCGTCATCGAGCGTGTCACAACCTTCGACGCCGTGTACATGGACGTCGATGAAGCCGGGCACGATGTAATGATGATCGAAGGCGGCGGACCCGGGGCCGGAACGGACGTCGACGATGCGATCGCCCTCGACGGTGAGGGTGCCGGGCGTGAGGAGCCGGTCAGGCAGCACCAGGGCGGCGCCTGACAGCACGATCATGGCAACCGAACCATCGCGAGACGTGCGGCGCCGAGCGCCGCCGGCGCGATCGCGAGCGTGTCCATCATCGGCCGCGGCAGTCTTCGCGCCACCTCGGCGCGGACCGGCTCGAACAGCAAATCAGCGGCGGTCGCCATGATGCCGCCGAGCACGAGCTTGGTGGGATCGCACACGATGACCAGGTTGGCCGCGGCCATGCCGAGATACTTCGCGGTGTCGCGCACCACTGAGACCGACACGCCGTCGCCGTCGCGCGCCGCGTTCAGCACGTGATCCGCGGTGATGACCGAGAGATCGCCACCGACCATGTCGGCCACACGTGAGTGATCGCCGGCTTTGATCCGCCAGATGAGGCGCCGTACGATGCCGGCCGAGGCGACTTCCGCTTCGAGGCAGCCAATCTTCCGGTAATCCTCGCGTTCCACCGGGTTGAGCGCCAGCCACGCGATCGACGCCGCGTGGCGGCCCACGCCGAGCACCGGCGCACCGTCGCGGACGATGCCGACAATGGCGTGGTCGGCCACGGCAAAAAACACCACGTCGCGTACGTCCCACGCCGCGGTGCCCGTCGGCGTCACGCCAACCTGCACGAAGGGCCCGGTGTATCGCTGCGTGAGCAGAATGATGCTCGCAGCCGCGTAGAAAGGTGCTGCGTGGTCAGCCGCGACGCCCAGCGGGCCGGAGCCCGCGACCCGGGCCACGCCGTCCACGGCCTCGAGGGCGATCGCCGCCGGATCGCCTCCTGATTCGACGAAGGCCCTGGCGACGATCCCGCCGGTGTTATCAACCGCGATGGCCACGGCCGTGGAATCGCGCAGTTCGAGGCCGAGTGTGTGCACGCCTATCATTCTTCGCGGCCCCAGTCCGAGTTCACCTGCAGCTTGCGTCCGGCCAGCGGCAGCGGGATGGGATCTACAGCGGCACTATCACCGAACAAGTTGCGGTCGATCCGTTCGAGCAGCAGCATGAGTTGCCGCTCGTCCGGCGCGTTAATGACGAGCACGCCGCTCCCCTCGTTTGGCGGAAAGCGCTTGTCGTCGAGATAGTCGCGGTCCATGGTGACGAGCGTGCGCCGGAGCTGCTGCGCCAGCCGGTAGTGCTTCAGATCGGGCGCGCGACGCAGCATGTCTTCCTCGACCACGAACAGCACGTCCCACTGCAGTCGAAGGCGCATGTGGGCCACGAGGCCCGCTGGAACGTTGGCATCGACATAGATCCGCGGCCGCGATGAAAGCCGTTGTGCGTGCGGCGCCAATTCGGAGAACAGCGTACCCACTACGTCTTGACTTCCAGCTTCCTTAGTACTCGGTCGCTTTGGCCTCGCGCTTCAGATTCGCGACGAGCGCGTCCCTCTTGTGCAGCAGCTCTTTTCGCGGCCGGCGGCCGTTTGGCGAACCGATCGCGTATTCGCAGAAGATCGGGAACGCAATCGTGGAGTCGCAGTACGCGACGACGGTATCGGGCAGCGCGCCGGGGTTGATCTTGCCCCAGCTGACGGCCTCGGCCGGCGTCGCGCCGGACAGCCCGCCCCAGACGACCGAGTCTGTCGTGATCTGGATGAAGTATTCGTTGCCGCCCTTCGGAATGCCGTACACCTCCCATAGGGTCGGCTGCGCCTGCAGGTAGAAGTTCTTCGGCGATCCGCCCCCCAGGATCACGCAGCCGTTGCGGGTGCCGGCCAGCACGATCGCGCAGATCTCGTTCACGTCCTTATTGGGATCGATCATCAGCCGGCCGCCGTTCATCAGCTCGTGGTAGGCGATGTTCATGCCGATGGAGCTGTCCCCGGGCGACGAGGTGTAGATGGGCACGCCGGTTTGCGCGGCCCGCGCCACCACCGAATGCTCCTCGCAGCCGGGATAGCGCTGGAGAAGGTCCTGGCCCAAACGGTAGTGAAACTCCGACGTCGCGGTCGGCTCATTGAGACCCGACCGCACGATGAAGTCCCGGATGTACGAGTCGGTCTCGAGCAACACGGTCGCGGGAAGGAGGACGTCGTAGATCCGAATCACCCCATCCTCGTACAGCTGCACGTCGTCGACGAACGGCGACCCCCGGCGAAGCGTGAAGTTCAGCGCGTAATGAAGGTCGTGGTACAGATTCGCACCCGTGGAGATGATGAAGTCGATGAGCCCGCGGTCCATCAGCTCGATCACGCAGCCGCCAAGCCCGGCCGGCGTCAGCGCGCCCGCCATCGTCAGCCCGATCGTCGTGTCCTGCTCGGGAGCCAGCATCTTCCCGGAGAAGATCGCGCACGCCTCGGAAAGGCGGGCCGCGTTGAACGCCTGAAACCCTTCATCGACGAGATGGCGAAGCTCCTGGCTGCCTTGCGGCCGGTAATACCGAATCGGCTTGCCGGAGTGGATCCTGGGGCGGGGAGGTTCGGGAGCACCGGGCGCGCGGTACGGCATGCGTGGGAAATAGCTTAACATCTGCACTTGTGACTGGCGAGCAGGCGTGGATCGCATGGCTCGGCGCGCATCCGCCGGTCCCGTGGGCGATCGCCGGCGCCCTGGCGCTTGCAGCGGTCTTGATCTTCTGGGTATGGCGGAAAGGGCGGCCGTTTGCGCAGGGCGACGTCTTCCGCGCCAGCCGTCTGCGCGCGGGCAACCATCTGTTCCCGACGCAGGTGCTGATTACCCCGGTGAGCGTCGTGCGGTACATCCCGCGCTGGATTGGGCGCCAGGAAGAGACGATTCACATGGCGCACCTCTCGTCCGTGAAGATCGACACCGGCCTGGTGCTCTCGAACGTGCGAATTGAGACCAGCGGCGGCTCGGACTCGATCCGCTGCCACGGCCACCACAAAGGCGATGCCGGCGCGATGAAGCAGCTGATCGAGCGGTATCAGACGCAGTGCTATCAGAAAGGCAAGATGTAGAAGGACTTCCCGCCAGGTCTGCAGGAGCGATCCGTTCCAGCCGATAACCTAAAGCGCCAGCGATGGATGACTTGACCTTCAGCGCCCGACGCGCCAGTTCGGCGGCGCCGACACGCACGGAGCCGGCGGACCTCGAGACGCGGTTTCGAAGCCTGGTCCAGTCGCCGTTGCGCGCCGGCATCCTGCGATACCTGAGCGCCCGCCCGGAGGAGAGCTTCGACGTCGAGTCGCTGATGCAGACCTTCGGCCGGCTCCGGACGGACGTGGAGAACTGCGTGCGCGAGCTCGCAGACTTCGGCGTCGCGTTCGCCATCGGCGGCACGCCGGTGCGGTACATCGCCGCGCGTCCGACCAACGACCCGCTCATCGAGCTGCTCGATACGTTCCTCGAACGCCGCGCGACCGTCTCCACAGAAGACAAGTCGCCGTCGGTGCAGCGCTTCCGCGAGATGATCGGCCGCGACGAGAAGATGCTGATCGTCTTCGAGTGGATTCGGACGGCGGCCAAGTCGGACATCTCGGTGTTGATTCTCGGGCCGACCGGATCGGGCAAGGAAGTCGTCGCGCGCATGATTCACGAGCTGAGCCCGCGCAGCGTGGCCAACTTCCAGGCCGTGAACTGCGCGGCGCTGCCCGACACCCTCTTCGAGTCGGAAATCTTCGGATATGAAAAAGGGGCCTTCACGGGCGCGCACGACCGCAAGCCGGGCCGCCTCGAGCTCGCCAACGAGGGCACGCTCTTTCTCGACGAGATCGCCGACACGTCGCTCATCGCGCAGGCCAAGCTATTGCGCGTGCTCGAGGAACACCGGTTCGAGCGGCTGGGCGGGAACAAGACCATCTCGGTCGATTTCCGACTGATCTCCGCCACGAACCGCCCGCTCGAACAGTTTGTGAGGGACGGCCGCTTCCGCGAGGATCTGTATTACCGCGTCAACGCGTTCGCGATCCGGCTGCCGTCGCTCCGCGAGCGTCAGGTCGACATTCCCGTGCTGGGCCAGCGCTTCCTCGCGCGGTACTGCGCGGCCCAAGGGATGCCGCTCGACGCCAAGGCCTTCTCGCGTGAAGCGCTCGATTTGCTGATGAACTATCACTGGCCCGGAAACATCCGCGAGCTCGAAAGCACGGTGTCGCGCGCCGCGTTGTCTTCGCCGGGGCGGATCATTCGCGGTACCGACATCGAGTTTCTGCATGCGAACACGGCCATGCCCTCGCCGACAGGCGACCGGATGCCGTCGCTCGCCGAGGCGGAGCGTGCCCACATCATGCGCGTCCTCGAGGGGGTGCAGTGGAACAAGAAAGAAGCCTCCCGGGTGCTCGTTATCAGCCGGGGCACGCTCTACCGGAAGATCGAGGAGTACCAGCTCGAACCCGAGGCGCGCCCTGCGGGCCGGCGTGGGCGGGACGCTGAAGCGCAACCACGCTGAAGTCGGAAATGCTCGCGACTCTCTGATGTATCATGAGTCTTCCACCTGCTCCCCCCAGTTGGTGATTGCGGACGGCGCCTGAGAAGTCCAGTCACGGTCTATGAAGGAACTTCCGCTAGCCGCCCGTCTGTACGTCTCCGGTGTCATCCTCGCCGGCGCGGCGGTGGTTGCCTTCTTCTTCCCCCGTACCATCAATCACCCGGGCATCTTCATCGTCCTGCTGTGCTGTTCGTCGCTGGCGTCAGCGCTGAAAGTCAGCCTGCCGCTGGCCTCTGGCGGCTCGACGATGTCGGTGTCGTACGCGGTGTCGACTTCGCCTCGTTGCTGCTGCTCGGCGCCAACGAGACAATGCTCGTGGCCGGCACCAGCGCCTGGAGCCAGTGCACGTTCAGGACCCAGGTACGCGGTGCGAGGTTCCGGACGGTCTTCAGCATGGCGTCGCTCGTGCTCACCGTGAAAGCGGCGGGCTGGGTGTACACACAGCTTGGCGGACCGCCGCCGTTTATCCCCTACACGTTTCTGACGATTCCCAAGTCGCTCGCCGGTGCGGCGACCGCCTACTTCGTGTGCAATACGGCACTCGTCGCGACGGCGATCGGGCTGTCGGCGAAGTAATCGATCCCGCGAGTCTGGAACCAGAACTTCCTCTGGAGTGCGCCGAGCTACTTCTTCGGCGCCGGCGCCGCCGCCATCGCGGCGGCCGTCGTCAAACGCGGCGGCTACTGGATGGCGCTGCTCACCGCCGCGCCCGTGTATCTGATTTACCGGACGTACAAGGTCTACATGGGCCGCATTCAGGATCAGCAGCTGCACGTGCAGCAGGTGTCCAATCTGCATCTGTCGACCATCGAGGCACTGGCCCTCGCCATCGACGCGAAAGATCAGACGGCGCAAAGCCACATCCGGCGCGTCCAAGTGTACGCGGCCGGCCTTGCGCGGGCGCTCGGCATGCCCGAGACCGAGATCCAGGGCGTCAAGACCGCCGCGCTGCTGCACGACATCGGCAAGCTCGCCGTGCCCGAGCACATCCTGTCCAAACCGGGCCCGCTCACCCAGGAAGAGTTCCAGAAGATCCGCATTCATCCGCAGGTCGGCGCGGAAATCATCAGCGGCGTGCCCTTCCCGTATCCCGTCGTGCCGCTCATCCTGAGCCATCACGAACGGTGGGACGGTAGGGGGTACCCGGCCGGCCTCAAGGCCGAAGAGATCCCGCTCGGCGCGCGCATCCTCTCGGCCGTCGACTACTTTGACGCGCTGATGTCGGACCGGCCGTACCACAAGGCCTCGACCTTGGACGCCGCCATCGGTCTGCTGCACCAGGAAAGCGGAAAGGCGCTCGGTCCGCGCGTCGTGCGGACCTTCGTCCAGATCTATCCCACGCTCGCCGCCGAGGCGGAAGCCAGCCGGGAGCCGGCGCGGAAGCTGACGCGCGCGTCGACGCAGTCGACCGCGGCGCAGCCGGCCGTTGGCCTCGTGTCAGATTCGCACCCGCGCACCACCGTCTTCCAGGACATCGCGCTGGCGCACCGCGAAATTTACGCGCTGTGCGAGATCGCGCAGGCGCTCGGCAGCAGCCTCGGTGTGTCGGACACGATGGCGCTCATCTCATCGAAACTGGGCAACATCGTGCCCTTCTCCGGTTGCGCGCTGTTCCTGTACGACGAGGAGGCGGAAACACTGCGCTGCCGCTTCGCGACAGGCGTCGAGTCGGACATCATTGAGACGCTGAGCATTCGGAATGGCCACGGGTTGATCGGCTGGGTGGCGCGCAATCGGCGCCCGCTCGTCAACGCACGGCCGAGCGCCGATTTCGAGGCCGCCGGGCAACGGTCGGATCTGACGACCCTTCACTCGGCGCTCGTCTGCCCACTGGTCTTCAACGAGCGGTTCATCGGCACGATCTTCGGTCTACCACACCGAACCGTCGGTGTACACCGACGATCACCGGCGGCTCCTCGACCGGATCTCCGGGCAGGCGGCGGCTGTGATCCACAACTCGATCGTCTTCGAGCAGACGCAGAAAGATTCGCTGACCGATCCGTTGACGGGCCTGCCGAACACGCGCTTCATGTTCATGCACCTGACGCGCGAACTAGCCCGCGGCGAGCGGCTGAAGTCGGAGGTCGCGTTGCTCGTCATGGACCTCGACAACTTCAAGGATATCAACGACACGCACGGCCATCACATCGGCGACCGGGCGCTCCGCGATATCGCCGGCGTCCTGCGCACAGCCATCCGGCCGTACGACATCTGCGTTCGGTACGCAGGCGACGAATTCATCGTGGTCCTCTCGGGCTGCGGCGGTGAAGAGGCCGAGCGCAAGCGCGTCGAGTTGCAGAAAGCCGTCGACAGCCTGCCGTTCGAGCCGCGGCCAGGCCGCACGCTGCCGCTCGCCATTAGCGTCGGCGCGGCGATTTTCCCGCACGACGGCGACAGCTACGAAGCGCTGCTCGCGACGGCTGACAGCCGGATGTGCCGCGACAAGACGAGCCGCAGGCGGCACCCTGGACGAAGCGCCGGCGGCGACCAGCGGCCGACCAAAAGCACGGCGCTCACCGACGTGGATGTTCAGCGCTCCGCGGCCGGCATTCTTTAGGCTCCGGGCTTTGGGTTTCGGGCCCCGAGTCCCCAGCCTCTAACCTCTAACCCCTGTCACTCGTGTCAATCCAGTCTGGTCGCGCTCCCGTCAATCCGGTCCATAACAGCGCGACTCCCGTGGCTCCGACGACCAGACCCAGGCCGTCGAGCCACCATGTGCCGGATCGGCCGCTGAACTCGAGCCAGGCCGCGGGCCCCGCCAGCGCGGCACCGACCGCGATGGCCAACGGGCGGCGCCGGACGATCCGCAGGATAATGCCGCGAGCGCGCTGCAGAGCCATGCGTTAGCATAAACCTCGGTGCTCCTCTCGCTGGCCATCCGGGAAATCCTTCCTGCCACGCCGCGCGCACGCATCGTCCGGCTCGACCTGGGCGACGCGACC
Organism: Vicinamibacterales bacterium; assembly: GCA_965229885.1. Lineage (GTDB taxonomy): Bacteria > Acidobacteriota > Vicinamibacteria > Vicinamibacterales > CAVVIG01 > DATLLJ01. The sequence goes on along the minus strand of CBDDJX010000003.1, from coordinate 678,306 downwards.
TTCGATTACGCTGCCGGACAGGCGGTACTGGTTGGCTCCGCCGGCGGACCGACACGGCCGTACTCGGTGGCCGCCTCGCCGGAAGACGCGCGGCGCGAGGGGTGCCTCGAGCTGCTCGTCGGCGTCGATACCAACGGCACGCCGGGGCCGCCCCTGACGCTCGAGCGCGGACGCATCGTCGATATCGATGGTCCGCTCGGAACGTTCACCTTTCCACCGGCGCCTGCCGAGCGAAGGTTCGTCTTCATCGCGGGCGGGACCGGCATTGCACCGCTGCGCGCCATGCTCCACCACGCGCTGGCGATCCCGCACGAGGAAATCGGCCTCCTGTACAGTGCGCGTACGCCGGACGAGTTTGCGTACGAGGACGAGCTGCGCGCGCTGGCGCGCAACGGCCGGATTGAATTGCGACAGACGGTCACGCGTACGGTTGGCGACGCGTGGAGCGGCCCGCGAGGGAGAATCGGGCGCGCCGAGCTCCAGTCGCTCGTCCACAATCCTGCCACCCTGTGTTTCATTTGCGGTCCGCCGGCCCTCGTGGCGGAGATGTCGGCCCTTCTCGCGGAGCTCGGAATCCTACGGTCGCGGATCAGGGTCGAGGCATGGGGATGAACTCGCCTTCAAACGCCGCCGGCGATGTGAAACCCGGCGTCGACCATCACGATTTCGCCCGTGATGCCGCGTGAAGCGGGACCGAGCAGAAAGGTCGCCGTGTCGGCGACCTCGCCAGCCTCCACGTTGCGCCTGAGCGGCGCGCGTTCGCGATAGAGCTGCAGGATGCTCGAGAATCCGGAAATGCCCGCCGCAGCCAGCGTCTTGATGGGTCCCGCCGAGATCGCGTTGACACGAATGTTCTTCGGACCCAGATCCGCAGCCAGGTAGCGGACCGACGCTTCGAGCGCCGCCTTCGCCACACCCATGACGTTGTAGTTGGTGAAGACGCGCTGGCTGCCGAGATACGTCAGCGTGAGAACGCTTCCGCCGCCGCGGCGCTCCATGAGCGGCACGACGGCGCGCGTCAACGCGACGAGCGAATACGCGCTGACGTCGAGCGCCACGCGAAACCCCTCGCGCGATGTCTCGACGAATGGATTCTTCAATTCGGCCTGCGGGGCGAATGCGGCGCCGTGAACAAGGAAGTCCAGCCCGCCGAATTCCTTGTCGACCGCCGCGGCGACGTCCGCGATCTGCTGATCCCTCGCCACGTCGAGCGGCATGACGAGCGGCGATTCGAGCGTCTCGGACAGCTCGCGAACGTTTTCCTCGAGCCGTTCGCCCTGGTACGTCAGCGCGAGCCTGGCGCCGGCCGCGCCCGCGGCCTGCGCGATCGCCCATGAGATCGACCGCTTGTTGGCCACGCCAACGATGAGACCGCGTTTACCGGAAAGGTCGGGCATGTGTCTGGTCAGCCAGCCTGGGTCCGGCTAACCCGGCCACCATCTTACTTCTGACGTTTGCGGCCGCCGGGCCCGTGCCGGCGCGCGGGACCTGAGGGCACCGCGCCCTGGGGCGGACGGCCGCCGCTGTGGCGCGGCCCCGCGCGATGTTGCTCCCTGGGACCCCCAGGTCCACCGAAGCCGCCGCCGTTCGAGCGGTCGCCTCGAAACGGCTGGCCACCGCCCTGATGGCCCTGGTGGCGAGGACGGAAGCGATTGGGACGGCCGCCTGGCTGCCGGATGGTGAATTCCGGAATCGGACGCGCGGGCGGCTGCCCTTCTCGTGGCAGCGATGCACGGATGAGCGGGCGATGGACCGGACCTTCGTCGTCTTCGCGATCCCCTGCGCCGCCCTCTTCCTCGCCCTCCGCGCTGTCGACGATCCGCTCATCCGTGGAGGTGAGCGGTCGCTGCACCTCGGGGCCGCCGGCGTGCTTGTCCCGCTCGACGTCATTGACACCGAGATCGTCGTCGTGTTCGTCCGCGATCGTTGGCGTGACGGACGCGCCCGGCGCCGCCGTCACGCGTTTGGGCGCGCCCGCGGCCACCTGCGCAAACAGTGCAGCCGGCGAGTCTGATTTCCGGCGCTGGCGTGGAACCTTGGCGTGCTTGTATTCGTGCTCGGTGTCGCACGTCGTGCAGCGGGTCTGTTTCACGTCGTCGCCGACCATCGCCACGACGACATGGTTCGTCAACCGCCGCTCTCGCGTGCAGTAATCATCCAGGTTGTCACCAAGCCGAAGCTGGCGCTGTGGCATCCAAAATCTCCAAGGGTCCGAAGGCGGGGAGGTCGTGCCGAAAGGCGGACCCAATCCTAGCAGAGCTGGTTTCGCCGTGGCAATAGCCCTAAGCGCCGGCCCCTATAACCGCTGCAACCAGCTCTGAACTTCCGCCAACCGGGCATGAACCGCTTCCGGCGCCGTCGATTGCGGCGTCTTCTTCGCGGCGGCGGAGGCGCGGGCCGCCACGCGGCTGACGACGTCCTGGTCGAATAGCTCGCTGGCGGCCCGCCACTCGTCGAGCGACAGCGATTCGAAGTGGCGGCCTTCCCCGTGAAGCCTGCGCACCAGCGCGCCGACTATCTCGTGCGCTCGCCGGAACGGCACTCCCCGGCCGACCAGATAGTCTGCCACATCGGTGGCCAGGAGCAAGCCTGATGCGGCCGATTCTGCCCGTTCGCGATTGAGCGTCAGCCCCGCGACGACCGACCGGACCACCGCCAGCGACCCGGCCAGCGTATCCTCCGCATCAAACACACTCTCTTTGTCCTCCTGCAGGTCCTTGTTGTACCCGCTCGGCAGGCCTTTCATGGCCGTGAGCAGCGCCACCAGATGGCCGAGCGCGCGACCCGATTTTCCGCGCACGAGCTCGAGCGGGTCGGGGTTCTTCTTCTGCGGCATCATGCTGCTGCCAGTGCTGAGCGCGTCGGAGAGCTCGAAGAACCGGTGCTCGTCACCGCAAAAAATGATCAAATCCTCCGCCAGCCGGCTGAGATGCACCATCGTGAGCGCGCACGCGTACAAGAACGACGCGGCAAAATCACGATCGGACGACGCGTCGATGCTGTTGGCGACGATGCGGGAAAAGCCGAGGTCGCGCGCCAGCGTTTCAACGTCGATCGCGTAGCTCGTTCCGGCAATCGCGCCGGACCCAAGCGGCAACGCGTCGGCTTCGGCCCTCGCCGCCGTGAGTCGCTCGAAGTCGCGTCTGAGCGGCGCGACGTGCGCGAGGAAGAAATGGGCGACCAGCACCGGCTGCGCCGGACGGAAGTGCGTGTACGACGGCATGAGGCTGTCGTCCGCGTCCGATGCCTGCGACGAGAGCGTCTCGACCAGGGCGGCAATCGCCTGCCGGAGCGCCGGGATGCGGCGCCGGAGGTAGAGGCGCAAGTCGAGCGACACCTGCTCGTTCCGCGATCGTCCCGTGTGCAGCCGTCGTCCGGCGTCGCCAAGCCGCTCGACGAGCAGCCGCTCGACGAAACTGTGCACATCTTCGTCGGCGCCCGCCACGAAGTCCGGACTGGCGAGGCCCTGTTCGAGGATGTCGGCGAGCGCCTGCTCGATCGCCCGCGCGTCGTCGCGTGAGAGGACGCCGGCGTTGGAGAGCGCGCGCGCCCACGCCAGGCTGCCGGTGATGTCGTCCGCGAACAGGCGGCGATCGAAGCGGAACGAGGCGCCGAATTCGAACGCCGCGGCGTCCGGCGCGGTGTCAAAACGGCCTGACCAGAGGGTGGTCGTGGGTCGTTGGTCGGTGGTCATGCTTTTCGCGCGGCCGCCTCGCCCGGCAGGCCCAGGATCTTGACGAAGTCGACCGCCGTCTGATTGGACACGGCGAAGGGTGATGTGCGGCCGACGACGCGACAGTCGCCTTTGAAGAGGGTGACGCGAATGACGCCGCTCACTCGCTCCTGGACTTTCGCCACGTAGGCGTCGAGCGCTTCACGCAGCGGGGTAAACCAGAGGCCGTTATCTACGATGTCGGCATGCTGCAGGCTCACGGCGCGCGAAAAGCGATCCGCATCCTTCGTGGTGACCATGCGCTGTAGCTCTTCGTGTGCGATGTGCAGGACGACGGCCACGGGGGCCTCGCAGATTTCGCGGGCCGTGATGCCGACAAGCCGGTTCTCGGCCACGTCGATGCGGCCGACGCCGTGCGCGCCACAGATGGTGCCGAGGCTCGTGATGAGCTCGACGAGCGGCATGGCCACGCCGTTGATGGCGGTGGGCACGCCGCGCTCAAAGGCCATGTCGACGTACGCCGCTTCGTCAGGGCATTCAACGGGCCGCCTGGTCAGCGTGTAGATCTCCTCTGGCGGCTCCGTCCACGGATCGTCAAGGACCCCGCACTCAATCGACCGGCCCCACAGATTGGCGTCCGTGCGGTAAGGAGTGTCGACGGTTGCCGGCACGAGCACACCGCGCTCTCTCCCGTACTCGATCTCCTCGGAACGCGTCATCCCCCAGTCGCGCGCCGGCGCGATCACCGTGATGGCCGGGCTGAGCGCCCGGGCCGCGATGTCGAGACGCACCTCCTCGTGGCCGTTGCCGGTGCAGCCGTGGGCAATGGCCACCGCCCGCTCGATCGCGGCAATCTCGACGAGCTTCCGTGCGATGAGCGGTCGGCTGAGCGTCGTCGCCATCGGGTAGCGGTCTTCGTAGATCGCGTTGACCCGGAGGGCCGGGAGGACGTAGTCACGCGCGAACTCCTCGCGGGCGTCGAGTACGTGCGCGCGGACGGCGCCAGAGGCCAGCGCGCGGTCGCGCACGTCCTCGAGCTCCCTCCCCTGCCCCAGGTCCAGCGTGACCGCCACGATCTCGGCGCCGTATTGCTCGGCGAGCCAGGGGATGGCCACCGAGGTGTCGAGGCCGCCCGAATACGCCAACACGATCCGTTCCATGATGTCTGCTACTTGGCCGCGTAGTCTTCAAGACGCTTCGCTAGGGCCGCCGCCCGGCGCGCGCCGCGCGCGATGATGAGGATCGTGTCGTCGCCCGCGATGGTCCCGACGGCCTCGGGCAGCCGCGCGCGGTCGAGCGCCTCCGCCAGCGCCTGCGCCTGGCCCCGGCCGGTCCGCACCACGAGGAGCTGCTCGACGCGTTCGATCCGGCTCAAGAATTCGGCGGCCGCGCGCTCCAGCGCGGTGAGGGTCGTCTCCGGGTTCGACGTGTCGGCGCCCGGACGCTGGTAGGCGCCATCCCCCGCACGCTGAACCAGGCCGAGATCCGCGATGTCGCGCGAGATCGTCGCCTGCGTGGCGTCGACTCCGCGCTGGCGCAGGCGTCGGCGCAGCTGCTCCTGGCTGTGGAGCGGGTCGCGGTCGATGAGTTCGAGAATCAGCGCCTGGCGGCGTGCCTTCATCAACGTTGTCCTACGGAGCGGATGATCGAGTGGATGATTATACATCGATTCTCGTTGATTTATTCGACCTGGTGTGTATAAATATTCTTTCCGATGCATACAGTTCTGCATGCCGGCTCGGCGCCCGCAGGCGGCGCCCGCGGCGGCGCGAAGCCGGGGATGATGCCGCCACCGGCCACAACATCCCGGGTCGCCATCGCGGGCGCGACCGGCTACACGGGCCAGGAACTGCTGCGGCTCCTGGGCCGGCACCCGGCGGTCTCGGTGACGGCAGCGATGTCATCGGGCTCGGCCAGTGCGACAGGCACGCCGGCGCGGCCGCTGCCCGCCCTGGCGCGCCTCTGGGACGGTCAGATTACGCCGCTGTCGGCCGATACGCTCGCGCGCGACTCCGATATCGTCTTTCTCGCGCTGCCCGATTCGGCCGCAGCGGCGCTCGCCCCCTCACTGGTTGAGGCGGGCGTCCGCGTCATCGATCTCTCCGGCGCGTTCCGGTTGCGCGACGCCGCCGCGCGCTCGCGCTGGTATCCGGACACGCTCCAGATGCCGAACGGCGCGGCGTACGGTCTCACGGAGCGGGAGCGCGACGTGGTCGCCGCCGCCCGCCTCGTGGCGAATCCGGGGTGTTATCCGACGGCCGCGCTGCTGGCCCTGGCGCCGCTTGTGTCAGCCGGGCTCCTGACCCCCAACGCCGACGTCATCGTCGACGCCAAGTCCGGTGTGTCGGGCGCGGGCAAGACGCCGTCGGAGCGGACGCATTTTTCTGAGTGTCACGACAACCTGTCCGCGTACGGGGTGTTCAACCACCGCCACGGCGCGGAAATCGAGCAGGGGATCGGCGGGCAGGTAACCTTCACGCCGCACCTCCTGCCGCTCGACCGCGGCCTGATGGCGACGACCTACGTGCGCGTGGCGCCGGGAACAACCGAGGAGGCGCTGGGCGACGTGTACGAGCGCGCGTACGCCGGCGCGACGTTCGTCCGGCTCGTCGGATCCGCGCTGCCGGAGATCAAGCACGTGGCGCACACGAACTTCTGCGACATCGGCTGGCGCGTCGACCTGTCGGGACGCGCCGTCCTCGTGTCGGTCATCGACAACCTGCTCAAGGGCGCCTCGGGGCAGGCCGTGCAGAACATGAATGTCATGCTGGGTCTTGACGAACGTACGGGGTTATTGTGAGGCTAGATACAGGAGCGCCACCATGGAGGACCCTCCGCTATGGCTCCGTGACCTCCGTGGTCGTGCTGTTGTGCTCGCGTCGCGCTGATGTCTGAACGTCCCGTCGTCCTGAAGTTGGGCGGCGAGCTGCTCGAAGATCGGTCGCGGCTGGCGACGGTGGTCAAAGCCATCGCCCGCACGGCGACCGAGGGCGTGCCGCTGGTCGTCGTCCATGGCGGCGGCAAGGAGATCGACGCGGCGCTCACAGCAGCCGGCATCGAGAAGCGGCAGGTCGACGGCCTTCGGATCACCGACGACGCGACGCTGGACGTCGTCGTCGCCGTGCTGGCCGGGGCGGTCAACACCCGCGTGGTCGCGGCGCTGGCCGCTGCCGGCGTGCGGGCGGTCGGACTGACCGGCGCCGACGCCGGCTGCGGGCTTTCGGGACCTGCGCCGCCTCATCGCGCCGTCGACGGAGACTCCGTGGACCTGGGCCGCGTCGGCATTCCGACGGCCGGGTCCGACACCACGTTGCTGACGCTGCTCGTGGGCGACGGGTTCGTGCCGGTCGTCGCGTCGATCGGCATCGGCCACGACGGTCGATTGTTGAATGTGAACGCCGACGCGCTGGCGGGCCATCTGGCCGCCCGGCTCGGCGCGAGGCGGTTGACGATTGCGGGCACCACGGCGGGCGTCCTGGGGCGTGACGGGTCGACGATGCCGCTGCTCGATGCGGCGGCAATCGAGCGGCTCGTCGGGGACGGGACCGCGACGGCCGGCATGATCGCGAAGCTGCGCGCTTGCGAACAGGCGATTGTCGCGGGAGTTGGCGATGTCCTGATCATCGACGGCCGCGATGAATCGGCCCTCAACGCGGCGGGGACGGGCGCGGTGCCGGCCAACGCCACTCGATTGGCAGGGCTGAAGGCTGCAGGTCTGAAGGCCTGCGCTACTGGCACCTCGGGGATGTAGCTGGCACTTATGGAGACAACCACCATCGACGAGGTTCAAGCGCGCGAGGCGCGGCACGTGCTGCAAACGTACAAGCGTTTGCCGGTCACGTTCGTGCGCGGCCAGGGCGTTCGGCTGTACGACGCGGACGGGCGCGACTACTTGGACCTGCTGTCGGGGATCGGCGTCGCCTCGCTCGGCCACGCGCACCCGGGGCTGGCGCGCGCGATTGCGGATCAGGCGCAGACGCTCGTCCACACGTCGAACCTCTTCTACCACCCGCTGCAGGGGCAGGTCGCGGAGCGGCTGGCGAAGCTGTCGGGACTGCCGCGCGCCTTCTTCTGCAACAGCGGCTCCGAGGCGGTGGAAGCGTGCCTCAAGTTTGCGCGGCGCTACTGGCACACGCGCGGAGAGCCGCGGGCGGAGTTTATCGCCTTCGAGAACTCGTTCCACGGAAGAACGTTCGGCGCGCTGTCGGTGACCTGGAACGAGCACTACCGCACGCCCTTCGAGCCGCTGGTGGCGGGTGTGCGGTTCGTACCGGTCAACGATCCGAAGGCGCTTCTGGCCGCCGTCTCGCGATCGACGGCGGCGATTATCGCGGAGCCGATCCAGGGCGAAGGCGGTGTGCGGCCCTTGACGCCGGCGTTTGCCGCGGCCATCACCGCGGCCGCGGCAGCCAGCGGCGCGCTCATCATCGCCGACGAAGTGCAGAGCGGGCTCGGCCGCACCGGCTACCCGTTTTATGCGCCGGTGCTCGGCCTTCATCCGGATCTGATCTCGATTGGCAAGGCGCTCGGCGGCGGCGTGGTGGCTGGCGCCGCGCTGGTCAGCCAGAAGGTCGCGGACACGATCGCGTTCGGGGATCATGGGAGCACGTACGGCGGCAACCTGCTCGCGTGCCGCGCGGCGCTCTGTTTCCTTGACGAGCTGGACGCCGGCGGGCTCCTTGGGTGGGTCGCACGGGTCGGCGATCATCTCGAGCGGGGACTTCGATCGATGGCTGCCAGACATCCGCTGATCAAGGAAGTCCGCGGGGCCGGGCTGATCTGGGGTCTTGAGCTGGCGCGCGATGCGGCGCCGGTCATTCAGGCAGGGCTGGCGCGAGGCGTGATCGTGAACCGCACGGCCGAAACGGTCGTGCGACTGCTGCCGCCGCTCGTGATCACCGAAACGGAGATCGACGAGGCGCTCGGCCGTCTCGATGCGGCGTTCGGTGCCGTGGGAGCTGATCAATGAAGCCACGGGGTCGCACCAACCTGCGCCCGGCGAAGGATTCTGAAGCGCGGGCCTTGTACGCCCTCATTGCGGCCAACCTCGAGGAGGGTCACCTCCTGCCGCGCACGCTCAGCGAGCTGACGGTTCACGCGGCGCGATTCGTCGTCGCGACGCGCGGACGCCGCATCGTCGGCTGCGCCGAACTCGCGGCGCTCGGCCCCCATGTCGCCGAAGTCCGCTCGCTGGCGGTCGATGCGCGCGAACGCGGGAAGGGCGTGGGCACGTTGATCGTTGACGAGCTGCGGCGGCGCGCACGGGGCGAAGGCTTCGAGAAGCTGTGCGCGTTCACGCACGCGCCGACCTATTTCATCCAGATGGGATTCTCGATCGTCCCCCACTCGTGGCTGCCCCAGAAGCTCACGACCGACTGCGTCAGGTGCCCGCTCTTCCGCGCCTGCGGCCAATACGCCATGGTGGTGCCCCTCGACGCCGCTCAGGACAGGCCGCTCGAATCGGTCCATCACGTCGACCGCGCGCCGGCCGCCGTCGCCCGGTCCGCGTGATGGCCGGTCCAGGCGTCAGCGTCGGAGGTGTCACGACGCCTCGGGGGTATCGTGCCTCCGGATCGAGCACCGGCATCAAGGCGAATAAGGGCCTGGACCTCGCCCTGATCGTGTCCGACACGCCGGCCACGGCGGCAGCGGTGTTCACGACGAACCGCGCGCAGGCGGCGCCGATCCTCGTCTCGCTCGAGCATTTGAGCGCGAGCGGCGGCCTCGCACGGGCGATTGTCGTCAACAGCGGATGTGCCAATGCCTGCACCGGCGACGAAGGACTTCGCGCAGCCCGTGACATGGCGGCCGAAACGGCGCGGCTCGTCACCTGTTCCGTTGCGGAAGTGCTCGTCGCGTCGACCGGCGTGATCGGCGTCGCATTGCTTATCGACAAGATCCGTGCGGCGATCGCCGCGGCGTTCCGTGAGCTGGCGAGCGATCACGGATCGATGGCCGCGCGGGCCATCATGACGACCGACACCTTTCCCAAGGAAGCCGCGGTCGACGTAAAGGTTGGCGGCCGCACCATCCGGATTGGCGGCATGGCCAAGGGCTCTGGAATGATCGAGCCGATGATGGCCACAATGCTTGGCTTCGTGACGACGGATGCCGACGTCCCGCAGCCGCTGCTCGCCCGCTCGTTGCGTGAAACGGTGGCCGACACCTTCAACGCGATCACCGTCGACGGCGAATGCTCGACCAACGATTCCGTGATGCTGCTCGCCAACGGCGCAAGCGGCGTCTCAATCGACGTGGGCAACTACGACGCGTTCGTCGACGGGCTGCAGGCGGTCTGTCGCGAGCTGGCGCTGGGCGTCGTGCGCGGCGGTGAAGGCGCGACCAAGCTGGTGACCGTGACCGTCACAGGCGCCGCCTCCGCGGCCGAGGCCCGCCGCGCCGCCAAAGCCATCGCCAATTCGCTGCTGGTCAAGACGGCCATCCACGGCGGCGACCCGAACTGGGGCCGGCTCATCGCCGTGGCAGGGCGCGCCAACGTCGCCTTCGAGCTGTCACGCGCGGCGGTCATGATTGGACCGACGACGCTCTTCAGGAGTGGCCGGCCCCACGATGAGGCGGCGGCCGAAGCCGCCGAATATCTCAAAGGCACCGAAATCGCCCTGTCGGTCGATCTGGGTTCCGGGCCTGCATCATCCACCGTCTGGACCTGCGACCTCAGCGCGGAGTACGTGCGGATCAACGCAGAGTACCGGACGTAGGAACCACGGAACCACGACAAAGGCGGCACCACGGAGGACACAGATGCGATCGCGACAAACGGAGCACACGGAAACGTCGATCAAGAAATGCCGTGACCTCCGTTCGTCTTCCGTGACCTCCGTGGTGGCGCTTTCGCGTCATCACGTAGTGGTGCTTTTGTGACGCAAGCAACCGTCGCGCGACCGAAGCATTTTCTGTCAGTTACCGATCTTGATGCCGTCGAGCTCGAGCGCTGCCTCGAGCTCGCGCTTCGACTGAAGGCGGAGCGCGCGCTCGGAGCTGACGCGCCGACCGCGCACGTGCTCGCGGGCCGTTACGTGGCGATGCTGTTCGAAAAACCGTCGCTTCGGACGCGGACCACATTTGAAATCGCCGTGCGCGAGCTGGGCGGCGAGGTCATCGCGCTGCAGCCCGACGTGGCGCTCGGACGGCGCGAGCCGATCGCCGACGTCGCGAGGAATCTCGAGCGATGGGTCCATGCCATCGTCATCCGGACGTTCTCGCAGCGTGCACTCGAAGAATTTACGGCGGCCACCACCCGTCTCCATGTGATCAACGCGCTGACCGACGAACAGCATCCATGCCAAGCGCTCGCTGATTTCATCACGCTGAAGGAACGGTTCGGATCGCTTGCCGGCCGCACGCTCGCGTTCATCGGCGATGGCAACAACATTGCCGCCTCGCTCGCGCATGCGTCGGCGACGCTCGGCGTGAACTGCCACGTCGCAAGCCCCACTGGATATGAGCTCCCCGCGTCGATCGTCCAGAAGGCGACGAACATAGCGCGTCACGGCGCGCGGCTGCGGCTCTTCAGCGAGCCGGCCGATGCGGTGGCCGGCGCCGACGCCGTCTATACCGACACGTGGACGTCCATGGGACAGGAAGCCGAAGCCGACGTCCGTCGCCAGGTATTCGCGCCGTATCAGGTGAACAACAAATTGATGTCGGCCGCGGAGCCCGACGCGCTGTTCATGCACTGCCTGCCGGCACACCGCGGCGAAGAGGTGACGGCGGAGGTCTTCGAGTCGAAGGCGTCGGTCGTGTTCGATCAGGCCGAGAACCGGCTGCACGGACAGAAGGCGCTGCTGGCGATGCTGCTCGCGCACTGAACGCCATGGCCGGCACCGCACCGTGGCTGGCGCACTACGACGAAGGCGTCCCGGCGACACTCGCGCCGTATCCGAACCGAACGCTGGTCGACTACCTCGCCGACGCCGCGCGCGATCGGCCGCAACAGGCGGCACTGCTCTTCAAAGGCGCGACGCTGACCTATGGCGAGCTGGACCGCCTGAGCGACGCGTGCGCGGCCGCCTTCCGGTCTCTCGGCGTACAGCGAGGCGATCGCGTCGCTCTTCTGCTGCCCAACTGCCCCCAGTTCCTCATCGCCGAGTTCGCCGCGTGGAAGATCGGCGCGATTGTGGCGCCGCTCAATCCCTTGTACACCGAGCAGGAGCTCGAGGGGCCGCTCCGCGAGCACGGCATCGAGACCATCGTCACGCTCACGCGCTTCTACGGCCGCGTGAGGCGCGTGCAGCCCCGCACACCGCTCACGCGCGTCATCGCGACCAACATCAAGGAGTATTTTCCGCCGCTCCTGCGCCTGCTGTTCACGCTGGCTCGCGAGAAGCAGGAGGGCGATCGCGTCAAGCTCTTGCCGGGCGATCACGACCTGGCGCGGCTCCTGACCGAACATCGAGCGGGACCGGTCGAGCAGGCGATCGTCACGGCCGACGACGACGCGGTGCTGCTGATGAGCGGCGGAACGACCGGCACGCCCAAGGGTGTGCTCGGAAGGCACGGAGCGTACGTGACCGCCGGCCTACAGGAGGCGGCGTGGCTGAGGTCGGTGCTGCTTCCCAACACGGACGTCATCCTGCTGCCGTTGCCGCTCTTTCATGTCTACGGTCACGTTGGCGTGCAGTCACTCGCCTTTGTGAACGGCAATCCCCTGGCGATCGTCCCGAACCCGCGCGACATCGCCGACCTGATTCGAACGATCCGTCGCGTGAAGCCCGCCTTCTTCAACGGTGTGCCGACCCTGTACATCGCGTTGCTCAACCGCCCCGAAGTGCAGCAGGGAAAGGTCGACTTCGCGTCCATCAAAATCTGTCTTTCTGGGGCCGCGGCGCTCATGGCCGAAACCAAGAACCGGTTCGAGTCGGCGACCGGCGCGCGGATCGTCGAAGGGTATTCGTTGACCGAGGCGATGATGGCCACGTGCATCAACCCGGTGAAGGGTCCGAACAAACCGGGCTCGGTGGGCATGCCGCTGCCGGACGTGCACGTCTGCATCTTCGACAGCGACGAGGGCACGCGTGTGATGCCGACCGGCGAAATTGGCGAGATCGCGATATCGGGTCCACAGTTGATGACCCGCTACTGGAACCGGCCCGATGAGACGGCCGGCATCCTCCGCGACCACGCCGACGAGATCGGCACGCGACGGTGGCTGCACACGGGCGACCTCGGCTATCTCGATGAGGACGGTTACCTCTTCATCGTCGATCGTAAGAAAGATCTCATCAAGACGAGCGGATACCAGGTATGGCCGCGAGAGATCGAGGAAGTGCTGGCCACGCATCCCGCGGTTGCGGAGGCGGGGGTCGCCGGCGTCCCCGACGATGTCAGAGGCGAAGCGGTTAAGGCGTGGGTCGTGTTGCGGGCGGGCCGGACGGCGACCGATCAGGAACTGCGGACGTTCTGCCGCGGCGAGCTTGCGCCGTACAAAGTGCCGGCGCACATAGAGTTCCGTACGGAGCTGCCGAAGACGATGGTCGGAAAGGTGCTGCGGCGGGCGCTCAGGGAAAGCTAGAGTAGACTACCGCAGCGAGCGTGATGGAGCCGAGCGCGCCGCCCTGTTCCTTCGTGAGATTCAGGTCGGCCATGATCGAGGCGAGCAGCAGCGCGAACAGCATCACGTCGAACGCGTCGAGCATCCGGCCGAGCGAGGCGGCCATGAACGCCCGATGCGCCCGCGTGTCCGCCGAATGCCACCACCCGAAGAGCGGCACGTCAGAGCGCTCCGATCGTCTTGACGGCAATGCCCGCGGCTTCGAGCCCGGCGCGAATGGCGGCAGCGAGGCGATCCGCGCCCGGCGTGTCCCCGTGGATGCACATCGTGTCGGCGTCAACGGGCAGCCGGGATCCGTCCACGGCCACAATCGTGCGGTCGGCGACGAATCCAACCGCGCGTGCCACGACAGTGGCCACGTCGTGAATCACGGCGCCGGCCTTCTGACGCGATGCGAGCCGACCGTCCGGTTCGTACGCGCGATCGGCAAATGCTTCGATGGCAACAGGCAATCCGAGCGCGCGCGCCGCGTTGACCATCTCGGAATCCAGCGGAGCGAAGAGCCGGAGCGATCGATCGAATGTCACCACGGCCCGGGCGAGCGCATCGGCGAGCGGGCGATCGTGGACGGCCATGTTGAAGAGCGCGCCATGCGCCTTGACGTGCGCTAGCGCGGCGCCTTCGGCGGCGGCAACGCCCGCGACGGCGGCGATTTGGTACAGGATGAAATCTTCCGCTTCCCGGGGGGTGACGTGCAGTTCGCGGCGGCCGAAGCCCGCCAGATCGGGAAAGCCGGGATGGGCACCGATCGCGACGCCGTGGGTCCTGGCCAGCCGGATCGTCGCGCGCAGTACGGAGGGGTCGCCGGCATGAAAGCCGGCCGCGATGTTCGCCGACGTAATCGACGCCATGAGGGCCGCGTCGTTGCCGAGCGTGTACGCCCCAAACGACTCGCCGACGTCGGCGTTGAGATCGATCCTCATGGAAAAGGGGACGGGAGTCATTTTCACCTGAATCCTACCTGGAAACGGCTCCCGTCCCCTTTTTCCTGGGTACAAAACAAAAGGGCACCGCGTGACTGCGATGCCCCCCTGCTCCACTGGTCTGGCTCCCCCAGCAAATCACGGCGCCCTGCCGTAAACAGACCAGCGACCTGTCCCCTGGTGACGCAATGGGTATGCCCGTGATTTTGCTTCGATAAATTGACAGTATCGTGCGTCGGGTGCTTCCCGCCGTATACGACCTTGTCGCGACTCTTACAAATCTGTCACGTAGCCGGGGAGCTTATCCGCAACCTCCGCCAGTGTCGGGTTGCGTCGGTCGCGGTCGGACAGGAGCGGGTCGGTGACGGGCCACGCAATCGCCAGCGCCGGGTCGTTCCAGGCAATCCCGAAATCGTCGGCGGCGTCGTAGATGTCGCTGCATTTATACTCGACTTCGGCCGTGCTGGTGAGCACGCAGAAGCCATGCGCGAAGCCCGTTGGAATGTAACACTGCTTGAAATTGTCCGCGGACAGCACGACGCCGATCGACCGGCCAAAACTGGGCGACCCACGCCGGAGATCGACGGCCACGTCATAAATCTCGCCGGCGATCACTCGAATCAGCTTGGCCTGGGGCCGCTGGCGCTGCATGTGCAGGCCACGAACCGTCCGCCCGAGCGAACGCGTGTGATTGTCCTGGACGAAGAGCGGCAGCATGCCGCTGGCGCGGTACTTGTCTGCGTGGTAGGTCTCGACGAAGAAGCCACGGCTATCCCGATGCACGTCGGGTTCGATGATGAGCACCTCGGGAATACTGGAGGGAATGCACCGCACGCTCACGCCTCGTGTTCGAGCAACTGCAGCAGGTACTGGCCGTACGCGCTGGCTTTCATGGTGCGGCCCAGCCGCGCGAGGTCGGCGGCGTTGATGTATCCCATGCGGTAGGCGATCTCCTCGAGGCAGGCGACCATGAGCCCCTGCCGTTCTTCGATCGCCTGAATGTAATTCCCCGCCTGAATGAGTGACTCGTGTGTGCCGGTATCGAGCCAGGCGATCCCGCGCGCGAGTGTTTCGACGTGCAGCTGTCCCCGCGCGAGGTACATCAGGTTGATGTCGGTGATTTCGAGCTCGCCGCGTGCTGACGGTCTGAGGCTGGCGGCCATGTCGACCACCTGATTGTCGTAGAAGTACAGCCCGGTGACGGCATAGACCGACTTCGGCCTGGCCGGTTTCTCCTCGAGGCTGATCGCGCGGCCGCTCCGATCGATCTCGATGACGCCGTACCGTTCCGGATCCCGGACCCGATAGGCGAAAACGGTGGCACCTGTCTCGCGGGCGGCCGCGCCGCGCAGGTAATCGGAGAAATGCGCGCCGTAGAAGATATTGTCGCCAAGAGCCAGCACGACGCGATCGCCGCCGATGAATTCACGGCCAATCAGGAACGCCTGCGGGAGGCCGTCAGGGCTCGGCTGCGACGCGTATTCAATGCGGATGCCGAGCTCTGAGCCGTCGCCAAGCAGCCGCCGGAAGCCGTCCTGTTCGTGCGGAGTGGTGATGACCAGGACGGTGCGGACGCCGGCGAGCATCAGCGTCGACAGCGGGTAGTACACCATCGGCTTGTTGTAGACCGGCACCAGCTGCTTACTGATCGCGCGCGTCAGCGGATGCAGCCGCGACCCCGATCCGCCGGCGAGGATGATGCCTTTCAATATCGCACTGTCATTGTCCGAGTCCCAATCGCTCGCGGTCGTAGCGGCCGGCCTGGACGGCGTCGCACCAGTCGCGGTGCGCGACATACCATTCGACGGTCTCGCGCAGGCCGCGGTCGAGGGTGTAGGCCGGTGTCCATCCGAGCTCACGCCGGATCTTCGTCGCGTCAATCGCGTATCGCCGGTCGTGGCCGGGACGATCGGGAACGAAGGTCTTCTGCGAGCGACGGCCCGCGGCCGCCGGCGTCGTTTCGTCGACCGCGTCGCAGATACGATCGACGATCTCGAGATTGGTCCGCTCGTTGCCGCCGCCGAGATTGTACTTCCCGCCCGGTTGCCCTGCGCGGAGCACGAGCAGCAGGCCGGCGCAGTGATCGGCGACGTGCAGCCAGTCGCGGACGTTCCCGCCGTCGCCATAGATCGGCAGCGGACGGCCGTCGAGGGCGTTCAGGATCATCAATGGGACGAGCTTCTCCGGAAACTGGTACGGCCCGTAGTTGTTCGAGCAGTTCGTGATCAGGGTCGGAAGCCCGTACGTGTGAAAGTACGAACGGACGAGGTGATCGGCGGCGGCCTTACTGGCGGCGTACGGCGAGTTCGGCGCGTACGGCGTCTCCTCGCTGAAGACGCCAGTCGGGCCGAGCGTGCCGTAGACCTCGTCGGTTGACACGTGCAGAAAGCGGAACCGCTGGCGGTCAGGGCTGAGCGGCGCGACGTGCTTCCGCGCTGTTTCGAGCAGCGTGAAGGTGCCGACAATGTTGGTGTCGATGAACGACTGGGGGCGATCGATCGAACGATCGACGTGCGTCTCAGCGGCGAGGTTCACGACCGCGTCAGGACGCGTCTCGGCGAAGACGCGGGCCATGGCGCTGGCGTCCGCAATGTCGGCGCGCACGAACGTCACGCGAGGGTCCTTGAGCGCCTGTTCGAGGTTGAGCAGGCTGCCCGCATACGTCAGCGTGTCGACCACGACGAGGCGATGGGAGGTTTCGGCGAGCGCGCAGTGGACGAGATTGGAGCCGATGAAGCCGGCTCCGCCAGTGATTAGGAGCGTGGACACATCAGACCGCTGCGCCCTCGGGATACTGGAGGGCCAGTCGCAATTCCGTTGCCAGCGAGTCGACGGTCGTCCCGCTCCGTTTCCAGGCACCTTCGGTCTCGAACCGGACGTCGCCGATGCGGCGGCCCCACGGCCCGATGGCGCGGCCGATGGCGCGGAAGTCCGATCGATCGGCGTGCTCCTGATCGAGCCGACGGATGACGTCGGGCGCCACGCGGACGAAGGCACGGAGCGCCGACGCCGACTTGATGCTGTACTTCCGGCCGTTCCAGGCGCCGCCGAAGACGACCGCGATCTGCTTGAAGTAGTTGACGAAGAATTTCCGGGCTTCCTCGTGCATGTCGCCCGACCGGAAGCCGCCGAAGGCATCGGTGGCGAACAGCTTCTTCAATTCCTGTGCGAGCGGCGCCTGGGCCACACGGCCGCGGCCGACGCCGAGCAGCTTGATCTCGTCGTAAAGCGGCGAATCTTCGCGATCGTTGAGCGCGCGCACGACGTCGTGCGCCGTGGCGAGGTTTTCGTCGCGATAGAGCTGGCGGCCCGAGAGGCTGACCAGATGCGACGCGTTCAGCCGCGTGTGCTTCGCATTGATCGTGACGAACATCTGAACGACGTGGTCCTCGGGGAGGCGATCGAAGATGATCGCCGGCACCGTGAAGTCCTCGCCCTGGAAACGATCGATGTCCACATGGAGCGCCAGCAGCCGGTGCTGCCCGTCGATCGCCCGCAGGATGCCTTCGCGTGCCGGCACCTTGAGAATGCCCACGCGCGCATCGTCGGCCGACGGCTGGAAGGTGAGCTTCTCGTCGCACGAGATGATGACGGCGCCGGGAATCGACGGCAGATCGCGGGCCTGCCGGCACTGCTCGTAGTACTGCACGAGCTCGTCGATCTTGCGGCGGATGATCTGCCGCTGGTACGCCTTCTCGTTTGATGCGATTCGTCGCTCGAGCAGATCCCAATTGACCTTCGACACCGGCGCGCCGGGCGGGACTTTCTGCTTGCCGCCGCGCAGCGGGGCCTGAGCGCCTTCGGCGTAACTGAGCACTTCGAATCGGACGAGCTTATCGATGTCGCTCGCAGTCAGTGCGGCCTGATAGAACTGCACGCCAAACTGCTGCATGCGGATTGCGGCAACGTTGATCATAATAGGTTCAGTATAGGTTCAGTCCGGAGGCCTCTGCGCGTCGGGGTGGGTCTCCGTGCTAGTCAAGGAAACCGGTCCCCACGCAGCCAAGGAGGCGAATTGTACCGAGCGATCGCCGAGCATCTCAACGGGTTTTTCGTTGATGTGACGGGAGGCAGTTGATGGCCGCCAGATGGTTATTCAACTAAGTGTCAATAACTAAAGGACTTATAACGCAATCGGCCACGGACAGTGCGCGGTGTCGATACCAGCATACAGCCGTCCGCCCACGCGCGGGTCCTTTAACGCTTTCTTGAATACTTTTTGAAAGCGCTTTCGTGTCGGGGAAAGTCATCAGGCAGTGACGCCGACGACATCGGCACTAGGGGTTGATGATGACCCCCGTCAGACTCCCGCGCAGTGCGCTCACGGAGCTCCCGGCGACGATCGCCGATGTTGTTCCGGAGTTCGCGAAGTAGTACTTGGCGGCAACTCTGAAATCGTGATTTCCCGGCGTGAATCCGGTCAGCGAGACTGTGAACGACCAGGTCGTCAGCCCCCCTAAGAGCATGTAGTTAACGGCCTCAAGCCGCCTCTGCACAATCTGATTCGGCGTCGTCTGGCCATCGATGAACAACATGATGTCCAGTATGATGGCGGCAGTGCCCGGCGCGCTGACCTGCACGCCACCGTCCGGCGAGATAACCACCGCCGTCGTGAGGCTGGGTACGGTCACGCTGAGCGATAACCCGGGGATGTCGCCGGAAGGGTTGGCCGATGAAATCGTCACCGAGCCGGTCGACCAGATCGTCAACGCTCCCTGACCAGTCGTACCACTCGGTCCAGTCGGGCCGGCTGGTCCGGTTAGTCCGGTTGCGCCCGTGGCGCCCGCTGGACCAGTCGCTCCTGCTAGCCCGGTCGGGCCTTGTAGTCCGTCGGCACCCGCTGGTCCGGCCGGGCCTTGCAGGCCGTCGGCACCTTGCGCACCCGTCGGACCCGCCGGTCCCGGGGGGGGGCCTGCGGTCCGTCGGCACCTTGCGCGCCCGTTGCACCCGTAGCGCCCGTCAGACCAGTCTCCCCGGCCGGTCCCGAGGGCCCCTGTGATCCGGTCGGGCCGATCGCACCCGCTGGCCCAGTCGCACCTTTTGGTCCAGCGGAACCTTGACGACCGATCGGACCAGTGGCGCCCACTGGGCCCATCACTCCGGGCTGTCCGACTGGGCCCTGTGGTCCGGCCGGGCCGGTCGGACCTTGTGCCCCGGCGTCGCCTGGGGTACCAGCTGGCCCGATCGGGCCTTGCGGTCCGGGAGGACCTTCTACGACCGTTTCGGCCGTGTCGCCTGCCTCGCTCTTGGAGCGCTGCTCAGATACTTGAGGACCGACGGTCGCGGTCGGCGCGCCGGTCAGAAACCGGGGCGGCCCGATCCAACACCTGCTGACTGGCTAGGGCGTGGTCTTTGGCGTCATCCTGGACTTGGTCGGCGTGCCCGGTCAGCGTCGATACGGCCACCAGTGCCGCAGCGATGCCGCCACTGACAACGCGCCGCCATGAAGACGAAGACATCACGCCCAACCTCCTTCTCGACCATCAAGCTTCGCCATCGGCGAACACGCTACTTGGCAAACGTTAGGCCTACCCACAGCCGTATGCGGAGCATTAAGGGTAGGCCAGCGTTTGAAGGGCTTCATGGACAGACAGACAATTGGCTGCTAGAGAATGACTTATAAGCCAAAGACGAACTAAATAGTATTTAAGGAGACATTAGAGCTGTGTTCATTCATGGAACGATCAGACCGAGTCCTGGGGGGCATAATGGACGAAATTACTAATGTAGAGTCGTGCCTCCCCCCGCCTTGAGTAGCGGTCGGCTTTAGAGTCCGGGGGTGACTGTACTGCGTTCCGCGGCCAGTTGCTTCGCGTAGAGGGCGGGCGTCAGCCCGCCCAACCCCTTCTTCGGTCGCTCCTCGTTGTATTCACAGCGCCACGCTTCGATCAGGGCCTGGGCGTGGGCCAGGGTCGTAAACCAGTGCTCGTTCAGGCATTCGTCGCGGAAGCGCCCGTTGAAGGACTCGATGTAGGCGTTCTGGTTCGGCTTGCCGGGTTCAATGAGACGTAGGGTCAGCCCCTGCGTGTGCGCCCATGTGAGCATCGCGCGACCGCAGAACTCCTGCCCGTTGTCCGTGCGGAGGATCTGCGGAAGTCCGCGGGTGATCGCCAGGCGGTCCAGGATGCGGGTGACCGGCAGTCCCCCGAGGGCCCGCGCCGGGACGATCGCCACGGCCTCATGGGTGGCGTCGTCGACGATGGTCAGGCACTTCATGACCCGCCCATCCGCCGTGCGATCGAAGACGAAGTCCGCGGACCAGACCTGGTTGCGACGCTCGGGGCGCACCAGTGGCTGGCGGTCGGTGATCGGGACCTTCTTGCGTCGACGGCGCTTCAACTGGAGCCGGGCCTCCGTGTATGGCGGTCGACCCGTTTGTGATTGATGACGTGGCCGGCCTGCCGCAGCTTCAGATAGATCAGCCCGGCCCCATAGCGTCGATGTCGCTGCGCCAGGTCAACGATTCGATCCCGGATGACCGCATTGCCATCGGGCCTTGGCACGTACCGGAAGGCCGACGCGCTCATCCGCCCCACGATCAGGGCCCGGCGCTCGCTGAGGCCCCGCACGACCATCTCCCGCACCACCTCCCGTCGAACCGGTGCGGTCACCATTTTTTTCGCAGCACCTCGCGGGTCACCTCGATCTCAAGCTGCGATTCCGCCAAGAGCTTCTTGAGCCGGCCGTTTTCGATTTCCAGCTCTTTCAGGCGCTTCGCGTCCGAGACGCTCATCCCGCCGAACTTGCTCCGCCAAAGGTAGTAACTGGCCTCCGAGAACCCGTGCCGGCGGCACAGGTCCTTCACCGGGAGGCCTGCCTCGGCCTCCCGCAGGAACCCAATGATCTGCGCTTCCGTAAATCGCTGCTTCACGTCCGATCTTCCTTTCCGGATGATCGGACTCTAAACCTACGTGTTACTCAAAATGAGAATGACTTAATGGATCATGTCCGACGAATGGCAGGCCTGGCTACCCTTTCGCTGATGTGAGAGGCAGTATGACTATATCTCGAAGCTCGCTCAAGGTCAGGCGGAAGGCCGTCTGGGGTCTCGAACGGTTCAAGCGCCAGATCGCTTCCGCGACGCTGCTCGCGTTCGGCTTGAATTACACAGTCGTCATCGCCGGTCCCCGTCGGCCCGGGCCGGTAGTTCGACATTCGCAGCCCGCGTCGATAGCCCAACTCGTGGACCCCGCGCCGATGGCCCAGCGTTCGGGCCCCGCGCCAAAGGCCAAGGATTCGCGCTCCGCGCGGAGGGGCAAGCTTTCGCACCCCACGCTGGAGGCCCTGCAGTCGCGCCC
Source organism: Vicinamibacterales bacterium (assembly GCA_965229885.1). Taxonomy (GTDB): domain Bacteria; phylum Acidobacteriota; class Vicinamibacteria; order Vicinamibacterales; family CAVVIG01; genus DATLLJ01. The sequence goes on along the minus strand of CBDDJX010000003.1, from coordinate 656,841 downwards.
CAAGCCGAAGGCCGAATATTCGGCCCCCGAGCAGAAGGTGCACTCGGACCCCGCGCCAAAAGTGCGGCAGAACCAGCGCGGTAGGCGCGATGCGGATGGGCGCGGCGCTCGGAATTCCAACGTCAAGAAATACAAGCTCGACCGGGAGCTGACGTTCCGGGCCGATCATCATAATTCTGAGAACACGACCCGCGTCATCGTCGAGCTCCAGCCGGGCGCGGAACTGCCGGCGGAGTTCAAGAAATTACTCAAGCGGCGTGGGAGGCTCAGCATCATCAACGGTCGCGTCATCGAGGTGCCGAACCGCCTCCTGAAGAAGCTCGCCGCCCTTCCGTCGGTGTTCAGTGTTCACTACGACCGTGAGGCGACGAGGTCCAACTACCGCACCTCAGTGACGGTCGGCGCGCGCGCCGCTCAGGCCATCTACGGTTATAACGGCGGCGGCGTGGGCATCGCCGTCATCGACTCGGGCATTGCGACCTGGCACGACGACCTGATCAGCCGGTCGAGCACGTCATATCCGTGGGGTAATCAGCGCGTCGCCGGCTTCGTCGATTTCGTGAACGGCCAGAGCACTCCGTACGACGACGACGGCCACAGCACGCACGTCTCGGGCATCATTACCGGAAACGGTTACGACTCGTACAGCCAGAAGGCCGGCATCGCGCCCGCAGCCAACGTCGTGGCGTTGAAAGTGCTCGACGCGAACGGCGCCGGCACGATCAGCAACATCATCGCCGCGCTCGACTGGGTGCTGACGAATCACGCGACGTACAACATCCGCGTCGTCAACCTGTCGGTCGGCGCGTCCATCAACGAATCGTATTGGACCGACCCGCTGACGCTCGCTGCCAAGCGTGTGGTCGATGCTGGAGTCGTCGTCGTCGCGGCGGCCGGCAACGTCGGCCAGAACGACGCCGGCGAGGTGCAGCACGGCGGCATCAACGCACCCGGCAACGCGCCCTGGGTGCTCACAGTCGGCGCGTCGAGCACCGAGGGCACGACGCAGCGGGTCGACGACGAGATGACGAGCTTCAGCTCGCGCGGCCCCACGTACCTCGACTGGGCGGCCAAGCCTGACCTCGTCGCGCCTGGTGCCGGTACGGTTTCGATGGCCGACCCCAGCAGCATGCTCGCCTCGGCGAAATCGCAGTATCTGCTCGCCGGCACGCGTCCGACGGCGTCTCTCCCGTACCTGACCCTGAGCGGCGCAAGCATGGCGGCACCGGTCGTGTCGGGTGCCGTCGCGCTGATGCTGCAGGCCAATCCCAACCTGACGCCAAATGCCGTGAAGGCCATCCTTACAGTACACCGCCGAGGAATATCCGGGATACGACACGCTGACCCAGGGCGCAGGCTTCCTCAACTCATTCGGAGCCGTGCGGCTCGCGCGCTTCTTCGCGACGGCGCAGCCGGGCGACTCATATCCGCTTCAGACCAGCTGGAGCAAGAAGGTTATTTGGGGCAACCAGTTGCTCACGGGCGGTGTGCTGGCGCCTGAGGCGAACGCGTTCGACCTCGATACCACGTGGGGCGTCACCGAGACCCGCGGCGGCGCCAACATCGTGTGGGGCACGGCGTGCCCTGGTGACAACTGCGACGACTTCGCATGGGGCACCGCCCGCGGCCACAACATCGTGTGGGGTACCGCCCGCGCCGGCAACATCGTGTGGGGCACGGCGGGCCAAGCCAACATCGTGTGGGGCACGGCCGACGGCGACGACACCGTGTGAGCCAACGCGCGCGGCAACAACATCGTGTGGGGTACCGCCCGCAGAGGCAATATCGTCTGGGGCACTGACTGCGACGGCGAGGACTGCGACAACACCGTCTGCGGCAGCAGGGGCGCCAATAACGTCGTCTGGGGCACGGCCAAAGAAACTGACAACATCCTCTGGAGCTCGGCCGGTCTCAACGGCAGCAACATCGTCTAGGGATCGGGCGGGGGGGACGATCAGAGCGCCTGGGGCTCGTCTGGAGAAGAAGACCTTCTCTGGGCCACGTCCGGCTCAGACGACCTGCTGATGGAACCGGCTGCCGCAGACGACACAACCGCTACAGACGCGGCGAGCTTGATTGGCTCCAACAACATCGTCTGGGGTACGGTCGGCTCTGACAACATCGTCTGGGGCACGACCGGCGCCGGCAACATCGTCTGGGGCACGACCCTCGACGGCAACATTCTCTGGCAAAGCAACGCTGAGTTCGCTGCTAGCTTAGGGGTCGCCTTCCTCGATCAACTGAACGACGATCAGATCTTCGCGCTCCTCGAAAAGACAGCGGCGGTAGACCATCCGGACGCGACGGTGGACGAGTCGAGCGCCCCAGCGCTACTCGAATCGACGGGGGACCCGCTCATGGGTGACCCGCTCATGGCCGAGCCCACACCTGAGCCGATGCCGGAACCAGTCGCCGAACCCACGCCCGAGCCGACGCCGGAACCGGTCGCCGAGCCAACCCCTGAGGCGCCAAACGGAGGCGTCTAGTCTTGGAAAAAATACCTTACCGCCAAGAGCTGGACACGCAAATGCTCCAGGCTCCCGCCGGCGACGTCATCTACACCGACTGGCGAGGCGGCCTGCCGGTGTTGAGTGGAGAGAAAGTGATGCTGCGAGAGCTGCGAGCGTCTGACGCTCCGTCGCTCTTCGCCATGCTCACGGCCGAGGAGGTGGCTCGGTTCATCTCGCCGCCGCCGACCACGGTCGACGGCTTCGAGCGCTTCATCGCCTGGACGCTGCGGCAGCGGGCGGCCGGGACCTTCGCCTGCTTCGCCGTGACGCTGAAAGGGTTCGATACGGCGATCGGAATCATCCAGGTTCGCCAGACCGAGCCCGGCTTCGGCACCGCCGACTGGGGATTTGCGTTAGGGTCGGCCTTCTGGGGCACGGGAGTTTTCCAGGACGCCGCCGAGCTGATGCTCGAGTTCGTGTTCGACACGCTCGATGTCCATCGTCTCGAGGCGCGCGCGGCCGTGCAGAATGGCCGGGGGAACGGCGCGCTACTTAAGATGGGCGCCGTCCAGGAGGCCATCCTCAGGAAGTCGTTTCCGCGCCACGGGCAGTATCTCGATCAGGTTCTTTACGCGATTGTCGCTGACGATTGGCGTGCCGCGCAGGAGAGGCCGAAACCGATGCTTCACGGGTACATTCACTAAGGCGTCTTGCCCTTGCGTGACGGCGCCCGGCCGGATGGCACGCCCGGATCTTCCGCTCGGCTCTAAATCTAGCGCGCGACGGAAGAAGCCGAGGGATACGACGTTTTCGGCAGTGAGATCTTCCTGATGACGAGCCACGCGAGCGGCGCCACCACGAGCAGATACGTCAGCGCGTGGCCGAAGCGGCTCTCGGGCCCCCACGTCTCGGTCGCTTCATGGATGGGCAGGCTATAAGGCAGGAAGTTCTGCTCCGACATTTCGTGAATGCCGTAGATAAACAGCTGGACGACAAACACGCACAGGAAAATCGCGGTCATCTGCAGGAACAGCGTCATCGGCACGCGATGGCCGTACCGGGACCAGAGCCACGCGATCGCCGTCGCCCCCGCCACGCCGAGGGCAGCGCCGGCCATCAGAAGCGGCGTCTGTTGAATCTGCAGCAGGAGCAGTACCGTCTCCATGCCTTCGCGGCTGATCATCAAGCCCGTGAACAGAAAGACGCCCGCGAAGGCGGCCTTGCCGGCCTGTTCGCTCGATGTGCGCAAGCGGCCTTCGATCGCGCCCTTCATCTGGCGACCCGCGCGCCACATATGGATCGTCATCGCGGCCACCGACACCGCCGCGAAGAGGGCCAGCGGGCCTTCGAGCCATTCCTGATTAGAAGCGGTGTAAAGGAGGTATCCGCCGATCGCGCTGACGGCGACGGCCGCGACGATGCCCCAGTGAACCGCGCGAAGCAGTTCCGCCCGTCCTGATCTCCGCAGGTAGGCAAGGCTGATGGCGACGATCAGGAAGGCTTCGATGCCTTCCCGCAAAGTGATAACAAAAGCCTGCAGCATGGACGGTCCGCCTGGAAAGTGAGACTCAGTCTCAGAATGAAGTTTTCAGTCTACCTACTAGAAGTCCGACCGGTCAAGTCGTAATTAAGGCTGCCCCGCTGGTCCACATTCGGAAAGGGCGCCGGGTGATGTAAGCTCGCATCATGCCTCGTCGGGATCGTTTTTCGCGTCTGGCCGCCGCGCTGATGCTGGCGGGCGCCGCGTCTGCCGCGCTGCTCGCCCAGGCGCCGACCTTCAGGTCGGGCACCGATATTGTGTCGCTGTTCGTCACGGTTGCCGACGCGCAGGGGCGCCTCGTGCCGGACCTGACGAAGGATGATTTCGAGGTCCTCGACAACGGCAGGTCGCAACCGATCGTCTATTTTGAAAACGTGATTCAGCCCATCAGCGTCGTGGTGATGCTCGACACGAGCGGGAGCATGACGGCTTCGATTTCGCTGCTCAAACAGGCGGCCGAACAGTTCCTTCTCCGCCTGCTGCCCGCCGACCAGGGCCGCGTCGGCGCGTTCAACGACAAGATCCAGATCAGCGCGCGGTTCACGAATAATCGCGACGATCTCATCAGCGAGGTCAAGGAGCTCGATTTCGGCAACGGCACGCGGCTATGGGACGCGGTGTTGACGAGCATCGACGAGCTGAAGGGGATCGAAGGGCGCCGCGTGGTTCTCGTGTTCACCGACGGCGAGGACACGGAAAGCCGGGCCCGCCTCGGCACCACCGTCGACCGGGCTCGCGCGGACAATGCGATGGTGTACGCCATCGGGCTCGAGAGCAATTACTTCAACGGTCGGCGCATGGTCCGCAGCGAACCCGACAGCGGATTGCGGAAAATCGCGGACGAGACGGGCGGCGGCTACTTCGAGCTCAAGAAGACCGCCGACCTCGCGCCCACCTTCACGCGGGTCGCGAAGGAGCTCCACGCGCAGTATGTGATGGGGTTCGCGCCGACCGAGCGCGATGGAAAGGTCCACAAGCTATTGGTGCGGATCAAGAAGCCCGGCATGACCGCGCGGGCACGGCGCAGCTACCTCGCGGCCCAGGACAAGTACGCGATCTCCTCCGAACCGTAACGCATGGCCCTTTCCGAGCAGGAATTCCGGATCAAGGGCGACGAAGCGCTTCAGCACGCGCGGCGAGCCCTGATCGGGCTCGCCGACGAGGACGCCGGATTTGAACTGGAGCTGCAGAACGGCGTGCTGAATCTGGTCTTCGAGGAACCCACCGAAACGAAGTTCGTCGTGTCGCCCAACGCGCCGGTCCGGCAGATTTGGGTGTCGGCGATGGGGAAAAGCTACAAGCTCGCCTGGTCGCCCGAACAGAGCGCCTTCGCCATCGGCGGCGAAACGCTCGCGCAACTGCTCGATCGCCTCACGCGGACCTTCCTCGGCAAGCGCTGACGCGCGTCCTTCAGGCTCGAAATCCCTCCCGGAGCGGGTCGTCCGCATCGACCAGAAACGTGTGCTCGCCGGTGATCCACGCCGCGCCTTCGATTTCAGGGACGATTGCCGGATATGCGCCGACGGTGGTCCGGGCGACGATCCGGCCCGTGAAGCGGGTGCCGACCAGGCTCTCATGCACGAACGGCGTCTCGGATCCAAGGAGACCCATCGCGTCCACGACCGCCATCACTGCGGCGGTTCCGGTGCCGCCAGGCGATCGTTCCGCCTCGGCGCCAGAGAAGATGGCGACGTTCTTGAGCGCCGAGTGTTCGTCGCTCGGGGGAGCGGTGAAGATCGTGCCCGCGAGTCCCCGGAGGCCGGCCTCGACCGGATGCGCGATGGCCTGAACCGCCTCGATCGCGCGGCTCGTCGCGATCCCCGCGCGTCGAAGTTCCGGGAGATGCGCGGCGTCGATCGGCAGACCGACCGCTTCGCTGTCGACGATGGCGTAAAACGCGCCGCCGAAGGCGACGTCGGCGAGAACCTTCCGCTGTCCGACGGCAACCCGCAGCCCGCCGTGCAGCACGAACGATGGTACGTTCACGAACGCCACGCGCTCGACTCGCGTCCCCCCCCGCCCCTCTCGCCCCGAAGTGCGCCCGCGCGCGGATGACTCCGGCGGGCGTGTCATAAACAACGCTTGCGCCGTCGCCGCCCGCTGATGGAAGTCCGATCAGCCCGCGCTCCAGCACGATCGTCGTCACCGCAATGATGCCGTGTCCGGACATCGTGCAGTAGCCGTCGCCGCGCATGAACAACACGCCCGCGTGAGATCCGGGAGAAACGGGCTCGGTGAGGATGGCGCCGCACATGTCCGTGTGCCCGCGCGGCTCGAGCAGCAGCGCGCGACGCCAATGGTCCGCGTGCCGCGTCAGCCAGTCGCGCTTCTCGATCATCGTGCGGCCGTGGGGTGAGGGAAAGCCTTCGACGATGAGGCGGAGCGGCCCACCTGCGGCGTGCGCGTCGATCGTGCGAACTATGTGGTGGGAGGGGCTTGCCGTTCCTGCCCTATCTGGCCTGTTCTGCTGCGAGTTCTGTTTCCTGCTCGGCCATCCAAGCCTCGAATTCAGCCGGGCTCTGGATGGTCACGAAGCCGCGCATGCGGTAGTGACCGAGCCCGCACAATTGGGCGCAGTTGATCTCGTAAGCGCCGGGACGATTGGGAATGAACCAGACTGGGATCTCCATCCCCGGGATCGCGTCCTGCTTCACCCGCATTTCGGAGATGCCGAAGCTGTGAATCACGTCCTTGCTCGAAAGATGCACGAGGACCGGTCGATCAACCGGCAGGTTCAACTGGTTGATGGTCGCGATGTCGTCCTTGGCGTTCGGATCGGTGCGATCGAGGCCGAGCGGGTTATCCGAGGCCACGAGCTTGATGTCGACCCGGCCGAATTTGCCGTCGCGGCCCGGATACTGGATGTTCCACGCGAACTGCTCGGCCACCACGCGCACAATGACCGCCTCTGTTTCGCTTGGAAGGTCTCCGACGCGCGTAGCCCAGGCGGGGATGGCGTAAAAAACAAGCAGCACGATTTCGACGATCGCGACCATCACTTCGGTGGACTTCGCCAGCTTGCCTTTCGCACCCGCATAACTCGCCGTCGGGTTCGCGCCCTTGCGGAACCGGACCAGGACGAACAGGAAGAACGCGCCCCACCCGACGAACAGCACCAGCATCAGCCAGTGCACGAGGGCCGTCATCTGATCGAGCTCGGCGGCGTGCGTCGACGCCTGCACGGGCAGGCCTAGCCAGTTCAGCATCAAGAATTCCTCTCAACCAATTTCGCGCGGCGCATCAGATAGACGAAAAAGCTGGCAAACCCCGCGAGCACGGAAACGGTTACGCCGAGCATGAAGAAGACGCCCATTCTGGTGCCCCACGCCATCGGCGAATCGCTCTGGCCAAAGCACACGGGGCACGCCAAGGCGGCGCTGGGCAGGGCGACGAAGGCGAGCGTGACAAGCGCCTGACGCACGCTACAGATTCCTCGTCTTCCGCTGAAACGCGACGGCGTACACGGCCAGCGCCGCCGCGCTTCCGAGCGAGGCCATGCCGGCGCCGAAGTACGCCAGGTCGTGGTCTGCCCGATACTGTCCAGCGGCCCACGCGGCGAGAAATGCCGCCAGTACAATCGACAGCGCGATAAACAGCAGGTGAAACGCCCTGAGCGACACGGCCTATTCCCCTGACTTCCCGGCGGTCCATGGACTGCCGATCGAGAGGGTGTCGAGCGACGTGAGCACCGGGACGAGCAGCAACACGACGAAAAACGCGGCCGTGAGCAACAACGTGCCGTACACCCAGCGCTTTTCGTGGCTGAGATGCATGAACACGACGGCGACCATCGAGCCCTTCATCGTCGCGATGACGAGCGCGAGGGCAATCGCCAAGGGAACGGTCAGGTGAACACGAGAAGCCGCGACGGTGATGACCGTGAATACCATCAGCATCGCGAACACCGTCATGTAGCCGCGAACGCTCTTTTGTATGTCGGCCGGGTCCGAACTCATGCGCTCTCCCTACAACAGATATAACACCGGGAACAGAAAGATCCACACAAGGTCGACGAAGTGCCAATACAGGCCCGTGTATTCGATCCGGTTCGTAAACTGGTCGGGCGCTGTCTTCCACATTTTCGCGCCTGGCCCCAGGAAATACGCCATCACGACCATCCCCCCGACGATGTGCAGTCCGTGAAGGCCGGTCAGCGTGAAGTAAATCGCCAAGAACGTGCTGTGCCACGGTCCCTCGCCCAAGTGCAGGTGTTCCACGTACTCGAAGTACTTATTGATCAGGAACACGAACGCGAGAAGAAACGTCAGGCCCAGAAACAGCCGGTGCCGGCCCCAGTTGTTCATCTTGAGCGACGCCCAGGCCATCACCATCGTCACGGAGGAGCCGATCAGGATGATCGTATTGATTGTGCCGAGCGGGACGCTCAGTTCGCCATGGGGCCAGTCCACCGCGCCTATGCGCAGCAGGATGTACGCGGAAAACAGCGCGCCGAACAGCATGACTTCCGACGCGAGGAACAGCCAGATCCCCAACTTGCCGTTCGGCAGCCCGGTGTCGGGCCGAGCTTCGACGATGTAAGGAATCTCCATGTGCGTTACGCCCTCTCAGGCTCGAACTGTGGCGTGAAGTCTTTCGCGGAGCCCGGCACGCTGTACTCGTACGGCCCGCGATACACGATCGGCTCGACCAGGAAGTTCCCGTGTCCCGGCGGCGACGGCGCTAACCACTCGAGGGTCGTGGCCTCCCACGGGTTCTTGTCGACGAGCGCCCCCCACTTGATGCTCGAGAAGAAGTTGACGACGAACGGAAGCTGGAAGAGTCCAAGGCCCCACGCGGCGAAACCGATCACGACATTCCACTGGAGCAGCCCCGCATTGAGCGCGTACTCCATGCCGCCGTCGTACATCCGCCGGTTCATGCCGCCGAGCCCCTGAATGAACATCGGCATGAAGACGACGTTCATGCAGACGAAGGATCCCCAGAAGTGAATCTGGCCGAGAAGGTCGTTCATCTTCCGGCCGGTCGCTTTCGGGAACCAGTAGTAGATGCCCGCAAACAGCGCGAAGATCGTGCCCGGCGCGACGACGTAGTGGAAGTGACCGATGACGTAATACGTGTCGTGCAGGTGAATGTCGGCGGGCGCCAGGCCCAGCGGCAGCCCCGTCAGCCCGCCGATGCCGAACATCGGCAGGAAGGCCAGCGCGAACAGCATGGGCGTCGTGAAACGGATCGATGCACCCCACAGTGACAACAGCAGCGCGGTCAGGATGACGACTGACGGAATCGAAATGATCATCGTCGTCGTCTGGAAGAACGCGCTCATCGCCGTGCCCATGCCGGTCATGAACATGTGATGCGCCCACACGACGAACGACATGAAGCCGAGGAAGACCAACGAGTACACCATCGCGCGATAGCCCCACAGCGGCTTCCGCGTGTTGTTGGCGACGACCTCGGCCACGATGCCCATCGCGGGCAGGATGAGCACGTAGACCTCGGGATGCGCGAGAAACCAGAACAGGTGCTGCCACAGGACCGGGTTGCCGCCGCCGGCGCGCGTGCCTTCTGTGGCCGTGCCGGTCATCCCGGTCAGGATCTGATCGGTGACGACGAGCCCGCTCGGCAGGAAGAAGCTGGTCCCGGCGAGCCGGTCCATCAGTTGCAGCACGCCGGCCGCTTCGAGCGGCGGAAACGCCAGAAGCAGAAGGAAGGCCGTCACGAGCTGCGCCCACACGAAGAAGGGCAGACGCATGAAGCTGAGGCCCTTTGCCCGCAACTGGACGATCGTGACGATGAAGTTGATCGACCCGAGGAGCGACGACGTGATGAGGAAGATCATGCCGACGAGCCAGGCCGTTTGCCCGGCTCCCGCGATGACGGCGAGCGGGGGATACGACGTCCATCCTGACTGTGCCGCGCCGCCCGGCACGAAAAAGCTCGCCAGCATCACCAGGCCGCCCAGGAAGTACACCCAGTAGCTCAGCATGTTGAGCTTAGGGAACGCCATGTCCGGCGCGCCGATCTGCAGCGGCACGACGAAATTACCGAAGCCGCCCACAGCCAGTGGTACGACGCCGAGGAACACCATGATCGTCCCGTGCATCGCGCCAAGCTGGTTGTAGAACTCCGGCAGCATGATGCCGCCAGACACATTGTCAGCGCCGAACCAGTTGCCGATGAGCGGAATCGGCTGGCCCGGATAGGCCAGCTGATACCGCATGAGCATCATCAACGAGAAGCCAAATAGGAGGAAGAGGAGGCCGGTGACGGCGTATTGAATTCCGATGACCTTGTGATCGAGCGAGAAGATGTACTTCCGCCAGAATGCCAGCTCCTGGTGGTGGTGGTCAGCGTGCGGGTCGTTTGCTATATGGGTCGCCGCCTGGTCCAACGTTTGACTCCCTGTCCGGACTCCAGCCGGCGGCCGTAATTGTACGGGGGACGACACAGTCGCGCAAGCAATAGCACACGGGCACCGCACCCGGCGTAAGATGAACCGATGGGCCGCACCCGCTGCGCGCGAAGGATTGCGGCGGCGCTACTCGTCCTGACATTCGGCTGCCCGGAGGCCGCGTAGGTCAACCGCGAGTCCACTGCGCTGCGCGGACGCGCAACGACCGAACTTTTCAACCTCGATCATGAACGCGCCCTCGCCGCCTTCCGGGAAGCCGTCGCGGCGGATCCCCAGGACGCGGCCGCGCACCGCGGACTCGCGATCGGGCTCTGGCTGGACATCTCTTTCCGTCGCGGCAACATGACCGTTGACGATTACCTCGGCGGCGTCACGCGACAGTCGATCGCGGGCGCTCCGGCCCCCCCACAGGCCGCCGCGGTGTTCTGGGAGTCGCTAAATCGCGCTCTCGCGATCGCCCGCCAACAGGTCCGGACGAATCCGCGGAGCGCGGAGGCGCACTATCAGCTCGGCGCGGCACTCGGGCTGCGGGCGTCGTACATCGCGACCGTCGAAGGCAGCGCAGGACGCGCGTTCCGAGTCGCGCGCGAGGCGTACAACGAGCACGAAAAGGTGATGAGCCTCGATCCGCGCCGCCAGGACGCCGGGCTCATCGTGGGCACGTATCGCTACATCGTCTCGGCGCTCGCCTTGCTGCTGCGCTGGGCGGCCTACATGGCGGGCTTCGGTGGCGACAAGGCACGCGGCATCCGCATGATCGAGGACGCGGTGACGTACGGCGGCGACAATCAGGAGGACGCCCGCTTTGCCCTCGTCCTTGTCCATAACCGCGAGAAGCAATACGACCAGGCGCTGCAGCAACTGGAGCTGCTGCGCGCGAAGCACCCGCAGGACCGGCTCGTCTGGCTGGAGAAGGGCTCGACCTCGCTGCGTGCCGGACGCCCCGCCGATGCTGAACGCTACCTGAGCGAGGGCTTTGCCCGTTTCGCGGACGACGGCCGCCCGCGGATGTTCGGCGAAAACGCCCTGTGGTTGTACAAACGGGGCGCGGCGCGAGCGGCCGTTCGTCGCGGCGCGTGGGGAGTTCCAGACGGCCGCCGCCCTCTGTGACGCCGACAACGACCGCCTCGCGGCTGACGAAGCCCGACGGCTTCTGAAATGAATGAGCAGTGAACATCCGTTTGCAGCCGACGACGGCCGGCGCGATAATGACGAGCTCACACAAGCGGCCGCTGACGCATTCGAGACGCGCGCGGCTATCATGAAGGCAATCCAGGGACATGTCCTCGGGAAAGCGGTCTATGGGGGATTGTTCAGGCGTCCGTAGTAGTGATGTGGACGAGGGTGCCAGGATTCGGCGTTTCCAGTACTTTGCTCCTGACGCCTCGGCCTATCCCCATCGGCGGCATGAAGAAGATGGCTGAGAAGGCCGCGGGCGCCACCGTCCTTCTGTCGAATCACTCGGAGTTCGACAACGCGGTCAACAAGAACAGGATGCTTGCCGGGCGCCGTGACGGGCCGCATCCGTACGACCTCGGCGCCGATTTGGTCCAGCGTTACTTCCAGGTCATGCAGGGGTGCGCGCGGGCAGCGCAACTCCGGCTGGAACAGAGAGCGGAGCCAGCTGCCAGACGGTAAGCCGGCACCTCTACTCGCAGCTCACTCCCTCGAGAACGTCGGGACGGTCTCTGCAAGTGGCGGTCATTCGGGGCGGCGGAACGTGCGGATCGCGTCCAGAAACGCGTCGCCGAAGTCCGCCGCCTTCTTCGCGCCCACCCCGTAGAGCTCGTAAAGGTCGTCGATCGTCTTCGGCCGCCGCTCCACCATCTCCCTCAACGTCGTGTCATGAAAGATGACGTACGGCGGCACGCCGCGCACGCGCGCCAGACGCAATCGCACGTCGCGCAGGACATCGAAGAAGTCCCGATCGACGTCATTACTGCCAGGGGGCGCACTGACTCCGCCGACGACTGACGTTCCGCGTCGTCGCTTCGGGGCGGCAGGCGGACGAACTTCCCGGTACAACGTGCAGTCCGTCTGTCCGCGCAGCAGCGACCGACCGGCGGACGTCAGGCGCAGAACCGGATACGGATCGCCTTCGCGCGCCAGGAATCCTTCCGCCACCAGTTGCTCGATGTATCCGCGCACGGCGGCGACCGGCTCCTCTTTCAATAACCCGAACGTCGAGAGTGCATCGTGACCGCTGCTGGCCACCTTCTCGGTCGCACGGCCCAGCAGCACATCGGTGACGTGTCCGGTGCCCCATCCCTGCTTCAGCCGCGCGACCGACGAGAGGATTTTCTGCGCCACGGTCGTCGATTCGGCGACGACGTCGAGCTCCTTGAGACACCAATCGCACGCGCCACAACTCGCGCGGGTGTACGCCTCTCCGAAATATTCAACGAGCGTGCGGTGGCGGCACCGCGTGCCGGCGGCATACCGCTGCATGTCGGCCAGCAGCGAGCGGACGCTCGGCGTCATCTCGCCGTTGGCTTCGAGCATCTGCCGCCAGCGGACAAAGTCGGCGCCCGAGTAGACCAGCACGCACTCGGCGGGCAGTCCGTCGCGCCCCGCCCGGCCTGATTCCTGCTGGTAGTGCTCCGCGGACCGCGGCGCGCCGGCGTGCACGACGAACCGCACGTTCGATCGATCGATGCCCATCCCGAACGCCACCGTGGCGACGACGATATCGGCGCGCTCCTGGAGGAAGGCTTCCTGATGCTCGCTGCGCATGGCGTCTGGAAGGCCGGCGTGATACGGCACGGCGCGATACCCGTCTTCGACGAGCCACGATGCAAGCGATTCAACCTCGCGCCGCGACAGGCAGTATACGATGCCCGCGTCGCCGTCGTGCCGCTCGAGGATCGCGCGAAGCTGGTTGTGGAGATGGCCCCGACGCAGCACGCGATACGTCAGATTCGGGCGATCGAAGGATCCGACGAGAATCGTCGGCTCGTTCAGGCGCAGTTCGCTGACAATGTCCGCCCTGACGCGCTCGGTTGCCGTCGCCGTGAACGCATGCAGCGACACGCCTGGAAAATCGTCGCGCAGCCGTCCGAGCTGGCGGTACTCGGGACGGAAATCGTGGCCCCACTGACTGATGCAGTGCGCCTCGTCCACGGCAATGAATCGCACACTCGATTGCTGCAGCACGCGCCGCAGCGCGGGGCTACCGTCGCCGGCGATGCGCTCCGGCGACAGGTACAACAGCCGGCAGCGATCCTCGCGCAGGCTCGCCATGACCGCGTCCCGCTCGTTCGCGGTCTGACTGCTGTTCAAGTACGCCGCCGCCACGCCGTCGACGCGGAGGCCGTCAACTTGATCCTTCATCAGCGAGATGAGTGGGGAGATCACCACGGCGACGCCGCGCGCCTGAACGACCGCGGGCGCCTGGAAGCAGAGCGACTTCCCGCCTCCGGTCGGCAGCACGACGACGCTGTCGCGCGAGGCGAGAATGGCGAGCATCGCTTCACGCTGGAGGGGACGGAAGCTCGAGAAACCCCAGACGCGGTGGAGCGCGTCCCTGAGGTCAACGCCGCGATGGTCAGCGTCGAGCGTATGTGTGCTCGACGTAATCATCGACGAGGCGCTGGAACAGAGCGGAGAGTTCTTCGTACGTGCCGCGCAGGGTCATCACGTGCTCGCCGTCAATATAGATCGGACAGTTGGGCGCTTCGCCGGTGCCTGGCAGGCTGATGCCGATGTTTGCCGCCTTCGACTCGCCGGGGCCGTTCACGACGCATCCCATGACGGCCAGCGTCATCGACTCGACGCCCTCGTGCTGCGTCTTCCACTCGGGCATCTTGCTGCGCACGTAGTCCTGGACGCGCTCGGCCAGCTCCTGGAACGTCGAGCTCGTCGTCCGACCGCATCCCGGACAGGCGGTGACGCTTGGCGAAAACGACCGCAGGCCCAGCGCCTGCAGGAGCTCGCACGCGGCATAGACCTCTTCGCGGCGATCGCCGCCCGGACGCGGCGTGAGCGACACGCGAATCGTGTCGCCGATGCCTTCCCACAGCAGCACGCCCATCGCGGACGCGGACCAGACGAGACCCTTCGTGCCCATCCCTGCCTCGGTCAGGCCGAGGTGCAGCGGCTGGTCGGTCTGCCGCGCGAGCGCGCGGTACACACTGATGAGATCGCGCGGCCGAGACGTCTTGCACGAGATGATGATCTGATCCTTGCGCAGCCCGCTCTCGATGGCGAGCGAGGTCGACTCGATCGCCGAGAGCACCATGCACTCGTTGATGATCTCTTCCGACGACTTGCCGAGGTTGCCGTCCGTGTTCTCCTGCATGCTGGCGACGACCAGTTCCTGATTGAGCGAGCCGCCGTTGACGCCGATGCGCACCGGCCTGCTGTAGTCGACCGCCACCTTGCAGATCGTGGCAAACTGCTCGTCGCGACGGCGACCGGTGCCGACGTTACCGGGATTGATGCGGTACTTGTCCAGCGCGCGCGCACACTCGGGATACTTCGTCAGCAGCAGGTGGCCGTTGTAGTGGAAGTCGCCGATGAGCGGCGCGGTGCAGCCGGCATCGAGCATGCGCTGCTTAATCTCCGGAACCGCGGCCGCGGCCTCCGGCACGTTGACCGTGATCCGCACCATGTCCGATCCGGCCTCCGCCAGCTCGACGCATTGCCTGGCCGTCCCTCGCGCGTCGGCCGTGTCGGTCATCGTCATCGACTGCACGACCACGGGCGCGCCGCCGCCAACCTGGACCGCGGTGACACCGTCGGTGCCGCCGACCTTCACGCCGACGGTCTTATGAAGTCTCAGGAGGGTCATGTGTGCAACGATTTCTCATGATAGCATCCGAGAACGTGAGGACGCGCCCATGAACGACCCAAGCCACGTCGTCGGTCGGCCGCCGCCCCGACGGCCGCAGCGCCAAAACCGCGGTATCCTGCTCCTCGTCGCCGTCCTTGCCGCGATCATGTTCGGCGGCGGGACGGTGCTGTCGTATTACGTCGAGTCGCTGTGGTTCGACTCGCTCGGGTACGCCGACGTGTTCTGGACGACGCTGAACGTGCAGGCGGCCGTGTTCTCTGCCTTCGCGGCCGTGACTTTCCTCGTACTGTACGGCGCGTACGTCGCTCTTAAACCGCCGCGACTCGGGGAGCTCACCGGTGTGCCGATTCTGATTAACGGCCAGCCGATCCAACTGCCCGTCGAACCGGTCCTGCGCCTCATCGCGCTCGGCGGCTCGCTCGCGATCGCGTTCGTGACGGGTGCCGGCATGATGGCCAACTGGGAACGACTGGCGCTCTACTGGTACACCCGTTCCGTTCCGGCGACGCCGCTCGTCGATCCGATCTTCGCGCAACCGGTCAGCTTCTATTTCTTCACGCTTCCCGCGTGGCAGATGATCACCGGCTGGCTGCTAACGCTCAGCGTCCTCGTCTGCGCGGTGGCCGGGTTCTTCGTCGTGATCAGCGGTGGCACGCGCCTCCTCAGCCGATCCCGCGCGGGCGAGAGCACTGCCGCCTTGCGCGGACTGTCGATTGGCTTCGCCGTCGTCCTGCTGATGCTGGCGGCCCGCGTGTATCTCGGCCGGTTCGAGCAGCTCCTCGACGACCGCGGCGGCGCGATTTTCAGCGGCGTGGCGTACACCGATGCAAGCGTCAGGCTCACCGGCATGCTCGTGGTCGCCGGCGCACTCGTCCTCGGCGCGGGGATCGCGCTCGTCAATGCGGTCTCGACGCCAAAACTCCGCTGGCTCATCGCGGCAGTCGTGCCCGCCGCCGTCTGCTTCGTCGTCGCCGGCGTGATTGCGGCGTACGTGAACGCCTTCATCGTGAAGCCGAACGAGCTGGTGCGCGAAACTCCGTATATCGCGCACAACATCGAGCTCACGCGCAAGGCGTACGGTCTCGATGGCTTCGAGGAGCAGCCGTTTCCCGCCGAGCCCGGCATCGAAGCGGTCGACCTCGCCAACAACCAGGCCACGATCCAGAACATCCGCCTGTGGGACTGGCGCGCGATCGGGGACACGCTGCAGCAGATCCAGGCCATCCGTACGTATTATGAATTTCCGGACGTCGACATCGATCGCTACATGATTGACGGCACCCTGCGGCAGATGATGGTCGCCGCGCGCGAGCTGAACGTGCAGCGGCTGCCTGCGACCGCCCAGACGTGGATCAACACGAAGCTGATCTACACGCACGGCTACGGCGTGACCATGAATCCGGTGAACGGGTTCACGGCGGAAGGGCATCCGATTCTGGTGCTCAGCAACATGCCTGTCGAAAGCACGATCCCCAGCCTGCAGGTGACGCGGCCGGAGATCTATTTCGGCCAGATCACCAACACCGACGTGTATGTCAACACGCGGCAGCGGGAGTTCAACTACCCGCAGGGGGAAGCCAACAACCTGACGTCGTACGAAGGCACCGGCGGCATCGTCCTGGGCGGCTTTCTGCGCCGCACGCTCATCGCCCTCGACCAAGGCGACATCGCAAAGGTGCCCTTCAGCGACGATATCCTCCCGGAGAGCCGGCTGCTGATGCGCCGCACGGTCCAGGCTCGCATCGCGGCGCTGGCGCCCTTCCTCACCCTCGATCCCGACCCCTATATCGTCGTCGGCGAAGACGGCCGCCTGTCGTGGATCGCAGACGGTTTCACCACGGCGGATACGTTCCCGTACGCGCGCCATACCGTCGTTGGACGCGAGCGCATCAACTACATACGCAACAGCGTCAAGGTCGTCGTCGATGCCTACGACGGGACCACGACCTTCTACGTTTTCGACACCGAGGATCCGATCATCGCGGCGTACCGGGCGATCTTTCCGACTCTGTTCAAGGACGCGAGTGCAATGCCGCCGGGACTGCGAAGCCACGTGCGCTATCCCGAACTGTTGTTGAAGCTGCAGGCGACCGTCTACGGCCTATATCACATGGACTCGCCCGAGGAGTTCTACAACCGCGAGGATCTGTGGACCGTGGCCAGCCAGGTCAGCCAGGGCGGTCCGGGAGAAGAGGCCACGCAGCCGATGGAGCCCAACTTCGTGCTGATGAAGCTGCCGGGTGAGAACAATCCCGAGTTCATCGAGATTCTGCCGTTCACCCCCGCCAACCGGAACAACATGATCGGCTGGATCGCCGCGCGCAGCGACGAGCCGCGCTACGGGAAGGCCATCGTGTACAACTTTCCGTCGACCCGGCTCGTGGATGGACCGCTGCAGATCGAAGCGCGCATTGATCAAAACCCTCAGTTATCCGCCCAGTTGTCGTTGTGGGACCAGCAGGGATCGAATGTGCTGCGTGGCACGCTGATTATCATTCCTGTTGGCCGCGCGCTGCTCTACGCCGAACCTATCTACCTGCAGGCCGAGCGCAGCCCGATGCCGCAGTTGCGGCTTGTGGTCCTCGCCCTCCAGGATCAGCTCGCGTACGGAGCGACGTTTGAAGAGGCGCTCGCAGGACTTTTTGGCGACGCCGCGTCCACGCTCCCGGGGCCGTTGCCGTCCGCAGCGGTGGGTCTCGCGACCATCGGGTCCCCGCCCGCGGGCACGCCCCCGGCGCCAGCTGCGGACTTCGACGCGCTGGTCCTCGAAGCCGGCCGCCACTTCGCAGATTACCAGCGCCTGACCGCCGAGGGGAAGCTCGGTGAAGCGGGACAGAGACTCGAAGCGCTGAAACACGCGCTGGGCCAGCTGGCTGAGATGCGCCGGTGAAATGCACGAAGGCAAGAACGTAGGAATGCACATGCAATCTGCGTGTACATTGTTGCATTCGTGCATTGCTGCACTGAGAGGACTCCTATGCGCTCCGTTCTCCTTGCGCTGCTGTTCGCCGCAACCGTTATCGCGCAGACGCCCAGCGTAATTCCGCCGCCGCCCGACGTCGCCGCTCCGCCGAAGGACGCAAAGAAGACGGCCTCAGGGCTCGCGACGAAGGTGCTGCAACCGGGAACGGGGAAGGATCATCCCAGAGCGGACGACCTGGTGACCGTTCACTACACGGGCTGGACGGCCGACGGCAAGATGTTCGACAGCTCGGTCGTGCGCGGCACGCCGGCTTCGTTCTCGCTGAACCGCGTCATCGCCGGCTGGACCGAAGGCGTGCAGCTCATGGTCGCCGGGGAGAAACGGCGCCTCTGGGTTCCCGAAGCGATGGCATACAACAAGCAGCCAGGCAGGCCAGCGGGGATGCTCGTCTTCGACGTCGAGCTCATCGACATGCCGACACGCGCCCCCGCCGACGTCAAGGCGCCGCCCGCCGACGCCAAACGCACCGCGAGCGGACTCGCGTACAAAGTGCTGAAGGCGGGAACCGGCCGTGCCCTTCACCCCAAGGCCACCGACGAGGTGATGGTGCACTACACCGGCTGGACGACCGATGGAAAGATGTTCGACAGCTCAGTGACACGCGGACAGCCGGCGACGTTTCCACTGAACGGCGTCATTGCCGGTTGGACCGAAGGCGTGCAGTTGATGGTCGAGGGGGGGGAAACGCGTTTCTGGATTCCTGAAGCGCTTGCCTACAAGGGACGGCCAGACAGGCCGAAGGGCATGCTCGTCTTCGACATCGAGTTGCTCAGGATCAACTAGCAGGGCGGACGCCTCCTGCCGTTCCAGCCCCTCCCGCCCGCTCGGTGACCCGCCGGCACGCGCGCGCGAATCGATCGCTGAGCGCACGCCGGACATCGTCCGGCACCGGACCGATGCGGGCCCAGCTCGCCTGCGCCTGACGGACCTCTTCGGCGGCGGCGCGCATCCGGCTCTCCTCGTCGACCTTGCCGCCGATCGTGTTCGCCGCGAGCGCTTCCCTCAACATCGCCGCGGCTCTCGTCGTGGGAGACAGCGCCGCGTCGCTCGTCGGCGTGCGGCCGGGACCCGCGAGACCCTCCACGCGCTTGACCAGCGTCTCCATCCGCTTGCGATTGGCGTCGGGATCGAGATCGCTGCCCGCAAACGCGGCGGGGGCGGCCGCTACCACGTTCGCAAACGCGGCAGCGAAGCGCCGGTCGAGCGCGGCCGCCCGCTCGTGATCCACGCCACGTGCGGCGATTTCCTGCTGCCATCGTGCACGGAGCGCGCGCACCTCGCTCAATAACTCTTGCGGGGCCCGGCTGCCTTCGACTTCGCTCAGGCCAGGTAAGTCGGACACGACGCCCGTTTCATCGACCGGCGACGGCGCCAGCGACTCGAGCTCGGCGCAGATCGCTTCCCGCGCGGCCACGCGCTCGCCGCGGGCAATTTCGTGACGCTGCGCGTAGCGCGTGAAGAAGCGATCGCACCCGCTGCGGAATCGCTGCCAGACGGCCTCCGACCGGCTCTTCTTGACCGGCCCGATCGTCTTCCATTCGTTCTGCAGGCGTCTGATTTCTGAAGCGGCAGCGTCCCAATCGGTTGAATCGGCGAGCGCCTCGACCTGCACACACAGCGCTTCCCTTTTCGCCATGTTCTCGGCCCACCGCTTCTTGTGTTCGGCGAGGTCCGCCTGCCGGCGCGTGAAGAAGCGGTCGCATGCGCTGTGGAACCGCTCCCAGATCATCTTCTCCTGGCCGCGCGTGACCACGCCGACCGCCTTCCATTCGAGCTGCAGTCGTTTGATCGCGTCGGCGGTCTGAATCCAGCTGGTGGAATCGGCCAGCGCCTCGGCCTTCTCGCAGAGCGCGATCTTTCCGGCAAGATTCTCCGCGCGGGCCTGGTGCTCCGCCGCAAAGTGCGCGGCCGCGCGGGCCCACACGACGTCGTGCGCCGCCTTGAACCGCTGCCACAACGGGTGGCCCTGCGCGCGCGGCACATCGCTCGCCTCGCGCCACTGCGCCTGCAGCGCCTGGACCTGGCGCGCAATCTCCAGGGGATCGTCGAGCGAGCTGAGGGCCTCCATCTTCGCGCACAGCTGCTCCTGAACCCCGAGGTTCGCCCAGCGCTGCCATTCCGTCAGCTCACGCAGTTCCCGGACCTTTGCCGTCAGCGAAGTCTGAACGTTCTTGAGCCGCCCGGCGATCTCGTCGTGCTCGCGCTTCGATGGCAGCGGCGGCAGATCGGCGAGCGCGGCGCGCACGTCACCGAGCGCGCGCTCCCCGGCCTTGAGGGTGATGTCGGTCAGGTCCGCTGTGGCGGCGCATGGCTCAACCCGCGCGGCCAGCTGCGCCAGCCGGGTCAGGGCCTCCTGCCGCGCGCGCGTCTCGCGCGCCTGCGCTTCGGCGCGTTCCACCTGCCGTTGGCGCGCCTGCGCCGCGTGCTCTTCCTGACGCGCCTGACGTTCCTGGCGGCGGCGCTCCTCCGCAGCCTGCGCCTCGAGCCGCTGCTGCTCGCGCGCCTGCTCTTCCTCGCGCTGCCGCGCGGCCTGCGCGTCCTGTTCGGCCCGGAGACGCGCGGCTTCCTCTGCCGCTTCGACCGCGCGCCGTACCGCCTCCTCGCGCCGCCGCGCCAGATCCTCGGCGCCGGCTTCCTCCGCAGGCTCTTCACGCGGGACCGCGGCCGGCGCGGATGCAAGCGCCTGGGAGGCCGCTTCGGCCCCGGCGCGCTCGTCCCTCTCGCGCAGAATCGCGCGCGCGCGTTTCGCCGCGTTCTTGTTCCTCCCGCGCGTGGCGACCTGCTCGAGATCTCCGCGATCGTCGAGCCGCTCGACCGCGGCAACACCCGTGTCCTTGAAGTCGCTGTTGAGCGCTACGCTGACGATCTCCCCCCGATCCTCCAGCGCCGCCAGCGCGGCGAGTCGGATCGGTTCGAGCCGGGCGTGCCTGGCGATCGACCCGAGAGCGTGCGCCTCGTCCACGCGGCCGAGCGCGCCGAGCGCCACCTCTTCGCGAAGCGCCGTCTTCGCCACCGCCGCGAGCATTCGCGCATCGGAAAGCGCCTCGACCGCAGCGAGGCTTTCCGCTTCCGCGATGCCCTCAAACGCGTCGAGCGCGATATCGTGCAGCATCGTCAGTGCCTCGTCCCGCACGCCCGGATCGGGATCGGCCTCGACGATCGCCGCCAGCGCGGACGGATCCATCAGCTTGGCCACTGCCGCGCGTCGCACTCGAGCATCCAGATCGTCCCGGGCAATCTCGGCGAGCAGGTTGCGGTCGTCGATTGGGATGTCCTGTACGTAGGCCAGGCGGACGGCGGGGTCCGCATGCTTCTGGGGAGGTTGTGCGCGGAATCGATCGAGGAGAGTCATAGCGCACTCCAGTCTGACCGTGCCATTCTAATGAAGACCGATGACAGGGAAGCGGCGTCCCGTTCAAACCTTTTTTCGTGTGAAACACGATTCTCCAATTTTTCGGATCGCGGTCCCGATCCCTGGTTCTAGGGCTGGCCGCCGGCTGCGGCACGCTGCGGCTGGGCAAGCCAGGGCGTTCCGGCATTGGTGTATTCGTGCATTTTGAGGCGCTCGTCCGTCGGCTCGAGGTCGCGCTCCAGGGGCCCCTTCCCGGCGCGGCGGCCCAGGCGCTACTTGCGCCGCAGCCGCGTCGTCCGTGGCCCGAAGGATTTGGTCGCGCCAGCATCCGCGACGCGGCCGGTCTGCTGCTGGTGTATTCCGTCGCCGGGCGTCCGCACATCGTGCTCACGCTTCGCGCGGGCGCGCTCGGACGGCACGGCGGACAGGTATCGCTCCCTGGCGGCCGCGTCGAACCGGGCGAAACGTTCGCGCAGGCGGCGCTGCGCGAAGCGCACGAGGAGGTGGGACTGCCGACCGCGGAGGCACGTGTGCTGGGGCCGCTGACGCCGCTCGACATTCCGATCAGCGGTTTCCGCCTGCATCCCGTTGTGGCGACGATGGACGGGCGGCCGGAGCTGAAGGCGGCAGACGGCGAAGTCGCCGCCATTCTCGAAGTGGCCGTCAACGACCTCCTGGATCAACGGCAACTGGCCACGACGGAGCGGGAACGCGACGGGCGGCGGATTGTCGTCCCCGCCCTGCGGGCAGGCCGGTTCGAAATCTGGGGCGCAACCGCGATGGTGCTCGCGGAGTTCCTGGTCCTCCTCGATTGGGATCCTCAGCGGTAGGCGTCTCTCTTGCTGTTGCGCGGGTGCGCAGGATCTGCACATAATTCGGCTTCTCTCTGTCCTTCGGATTTCCTCACCAACAAAGGGAGCGATGTCATGGGTTCTGCAGTGTTCGGCGCAGCGATCAGCGCGATCCGCGACTGGTCAGTCGCCGCAGCAAAGGAAGCGCGCCCGATCGGTGCGAACGCGGGATCGTTCGGCAGCCTGGTGTTCAGCGACGAGGTGCAGGTGGCGCGGCTGTCGAAGCCGGTGTACCACGCGCTGAGACGGACGATCGTTCAGGGCGAAACCCTCGATCTGTCGGTCGCGGACGAAGTGGCGCGGACGATGAAAGAGTGGGCCGTCGAGCATGGCGCGACGCACTACGCGCACTGGTTCCAGCCCCTCACCGGCATCACCGCCGAGAAGCACGATTCGTTCCTGTCCCCGACCGGCGACGGCAGAGCGGTCCTCGAGTTCTCGGGCAAGGAGTTGATACAGGGCGAGCCCGACGCGTCGAGTTTCCCGTCGGGCGGCATGCGGTCAACCTTCGAGGCGCGCGGCTACACCGCGTGGGATCCGACGAGCCCGCCCTGGCTGCTGTACGGCGGCAACGCTGTCACGCTAGTGATCCCGACGGCCTTCGTGAGCTGGACCGGTGAGACGCTCGACAAGAAGACGCCGCTGCTGCGCTCGATGGAGGCGCTCTCCAAGCAGGCGGTCCGCGTGCTGAAGCTGTTCGGTTCGACCGCGACGCGCGTCATCACGACCTGCGGGCCCGAGCAGGAATATTTCCTGATCGATCATTACTTCTATCTGTCGCGTCCGGATCTCATCAACGCCGGCCGCACGCTGTTCGGCGCCAAGCCGCCGAAGGGGCAGGAGCTCGAGGATCAGTACTTCGGCGCGATCGCCGACCGGGCGATGACGTTCATGTCGGACGTCGAGACCGAGCTCTACAAGGTCGGCGTGCCGGTGAAGACCCGGCACAACGAAGTGGCCCCAAGCCAGTACGAAATCGCTCCCGTGTTCGAGAGCGCGAATCTCGCCACCGATCATCAGATGATGACGATGGAGACGATGAAGCGGACCGCGCCGAAGTACGGCCTGGCGTGCCTGCTGCACGAGAAGCCGTTCGCCGGCGTCAACGGATCGGGCAAGCACCTCAACTGGTCGATGAGCGACGACGGGGGGCACAACCTGCTCAGCCCCGGCGCGAACACGCACGACAACCTGCAGTTCCTCGTTTTCTGCACGGCGGTGCTCCGCGCGGTCCACAGGTGGCAGGGCCTGCTGCGCGCCAGCATCGCCAGCGCAGGCAACGATCACCGGCTGGGCGCCAACGAAGCGCCGCCGGCGATCCTGTCGATCTTCCTCGGCGACATGCTGACCGACATTTTCGAGCAGATCGAGAAGGGCGGCGCCAGGTCCACCAAGCAGGGCGGCCACCTCGACACCGGCGTGCTGGTGCTGCCGAAGCTGCCGCGCGACGCCGGCGACCGGAACCGGACGAGCCCGTTCGCGTTCACGGGGAACAAGTTCGAGTTCCGTGCGGTGTCGTCTGGCCAGAGCATCGCGTATCCGAACATCGCGCTCAACATAGCCGTCACCGAGTCGCTCGACGACATGGCGACCGAGCTCGAGAAGTTGATGAAGGGCGGCAAGGCGATCGAGAAGGCGGTGGGCGAGCTCCTGCCGAAAGTGATCAAAGAGAACAAGCGGATCATCTTCAACGGCAACAACTACGCGAAGGAGTGGGAAAAAGAAGCCGAGAAGCGCGGCCTCCTGAACCTGAAGAACACCGTCGACGCGCTTCCGCAGCTCGTCACGAAAGAGGTGATCGGCCTCTTCCAAAAATACAAGGTGCTGAACGAACGGGAGCTGCACGCGCGCTACGAGATCATGCTCGAGCAGTTCAACAAGACCATCAATGTCGAAGGCCAGCTGATGGTGCTCATGACCAACCGGTACATTCTGCCGGCGGCCTTCGAATACCAGCGTCAGGTCGCCACGAGCGTTTCCGCCGTGAAGCAGGCAGGAAGCAAGTCGGTCGAAGGCAAGAACGTGCTCATTCGACTGACGAAGACGATCGACGGGGCGAAGAAGCGCTCCGACAAGCTCGAGCACGCGCTCGCGCACGAGGGTCATGGTTCGGCGGAAAAGCACGCGAAATACTTCCGTGACGTCGTCCGGCCGGCCATGGACACCTTGCGCGAAGTCGTGGACGAACTGGAGTTGATGATGCCGCACGATCTCTGGCCGCTCGCGACGTACCGCGAGATGCTCTTCATCAAGTAGCATCCGGAAGTCGTCGTTGGTCCAGGGCGCGGTACAATTGCCGCGCCCTTTTCTTTGTCCCATGGCCAAACGCACACCTCGCGACCAATCACTGTTCGACAATCTTGAAACGGCTCCGGTTCCGGAAGCCCCAGGCGCGCGCGGCGGCGGCAGCGGCGCCGGCACGACGGAAAACGTCGCGCTCCACGAGGCGGCGCAATCGCGCTACCTCAATTACGCGCTGTCGGTCATTACCGCGCGCGCGCTGCCCGATGTCCGCGACGGCCTGAAGCCGGTCCAGCGCCGCATCCTCTACACCATGTGGCAGCAGAACCTGACCGCAGACGTCAGGCACAGGAAGTGCGCGAAGGTCGTCGGCGACGTCATGGGTAGCTATCATCCGCACGGCGACGCGGCGCTCTACGAGACGCTCGTGCGGATGGCGCAGTCCTTTTCGCTGCGCTATCCGCTGGTCGACGGCTCCGGCAACTTCGGCTCGCTCGATGGCGACAGCGCCGCGGCCATGCGGTACACCGAGTGCCGGCTCGCGCGCATCAGCGACGAGATGCTGACCGAGATCGACCAGGACACGGTGCCCTTCCGGCCGAATTACGATGGGACGAAAACCGAGCCGGTCGTGCTGCCGGCGCGGCTGCCGAACCTCCTGATCAACGGCGCGACCGGGATCGCCGTCGGCATGGCGACGAACATTCCACCGCACAACCTCGGCGAGGTCTGCACCGCGCTCGGCAAGCTGCTCGACAACGACGAGATCAGCAACGCGCAGCTGTGCCGGTACGTCAAAGGGCCGGACTTCCCGACCGGCGGGCAGATCCTCAATTCGCAGGAAGAGCTGAAAGAGATATACAAGACGGGCTCGGGATCGATTCGCCTGCGGGGCACCTGGGACGTCGGCCCGGATACGCGAACGACGAAGATCATCTACATCGACAGCATTCCGTACACCGTGAACAAGTCGCAGCTCGT
Source organism: Vicinamibacterales bacterium (assembly GCA_965229885.1). Classification (GTDB taxonomy): domain Bacteria; phylum Acidobacteriota; class Vicinamibacteria; order Vicinamibacterales; family CAVVIG01; genus DATLLJ01. The sequence continues at coordinate 631,278 of CBDDJX010000003.1, read as the reverse complement.
CGAGCGAATCGCGGAAGTGGTCATCAGCCGCAAGCTGCCGCCGCTCCTCGATGTGAAGGATCTCTCAACCGAGGACGTGCGGATCGCGATCGAAATGAAGAAGGATGCCGACGAGAAGATGGTGATGGCCTATCTCTTCAGGCACACGCCGCTGCAGGTCAATTTCGCCGTCAACCTCACGTGCCTCGAGCCGACCGACAACGCCGAGGTCGGGCGGCCGGCGCGCCTTGATCTGAAGACCATCCTCAGGCACTTCCTGCTCTTCCGTCTCGAGGTCGTCACCAGGCGGCTCGAGCACGAGCTCGCCGCCCTCAAGAAGCGCGTGCACATCCTCGAGGGCTTCGAGCAGGTCTTCGACGCGCTCGACGAAATCATCCGCATCATCCGCAAATCGGACGGGAAAGCCGACTCGGCTGAGAAGATCATGAAACGGTTTGGCCTCGACGCCGAGCAGGCCGACGCGATCCTCGAGCTGAAGATTTACCGGCTGGCCAGGCTGGAAATCCTTATCATCAGGAACGAGCTGGAAGAGAAGCGCAAGCGCGCGCGGCAGATCGGCACGCTGCTGAAAAACGACGACAGCCGCTGGAGAATGGTCCGCACCGAGCTCGAGGAGATCCAGCAGAAGTACGGCGGCCCGAAGATCGACACACGCCGGACGCGCATCGAGAGCGACACTGGCGAGCCGGAATACACCGCCCACGACTTCATCGTCGAAGAGGACACCGTCGTGATCGTGTCGAGGGACGGATGGGTGAAACGGCAGAAGGACGTGAAGGACCTGTCGACGACGCGGCTGCGGGAGGGCGACGCGGTGCTGGCGGCCTTTGCCGGTAGCACGCGCGCGACGTGCGCGTTCCTCACCAATTTCGGCGTCGCGTACACGGCCCGCATCATCGACGTGCCGGCGTCCACCGGCTACGGAGAGCCGATTCAGCGGCTCTTCAAGCTGAAGGACGGCGAGAAGATCGTCGGGGCGCTCAGCCTCGATCCGCGCGCGACCGGTCCGCTGAAGGCTGCGGCACTCCAGGCCGAGAGTCCACGCTCGAGGCCGAGGTCTTCGAGCCGGCGGGGCACGGGCCCCGCGAGTCGTGAAGAAGCTCACGGCGTCGCCGTCACGAGCGACGGCTACAGCCTGCGCTTCAGCCTCGAGCCGCTCGTCGAGCCGAGCACGCGTGCCGGCCGCCGCTTCGCCCGGCCGTCCAAAGGTGCTGAAGTGGTCGGCGTCGCGAAGCTTGCCGGCGGCGAAGTGCTGATCGCGGCAACCGCACAAGGACGCGGCCTCCTCTGTAAGGCCGGGGAGGTGAATTTCCTGTCTGGCCCTGGCAGAGGCGTCATCCTCATTAAATTGGGCGACGACGACCGCGTTCTGGGCTTCATCGCGTCGTCGGGCGACCGCGATTGGCTGACGGTGGAAACCACGCGCGGCGCCGAACAGGCGATTAGCACCGCCAAATACGACGTTAAGGGGCGCGGCGGCAAGGGACGCGAGCTGCTGCAGCGCGGCCAGTTCACCCGGGTGATCTGGCCGACGCCGGACGCCCCGGCGGCGCTATCCGGAGTAGAATAGGGTGGCACGTCGCCTGACGCTGCTCGACGCGAGCGCTGCGAAGGACTCGGCTGGAACAACTCTAGCTGCTGTCGCTCGAAGGTTTGGATTCGCATTCACGGCATTTTCGCCAGGGAACACGTTTTGTCTCATCAGGATCGTCTCAATATCGCGGTATTCATCGACTTCGACAACATCGAGATCGGCGTCAAGAGCACACTCAACGAACATTTCGACGTCGGCATCGTGCTCGACGGCATCAAGGAACGCGGAGAGGTCGTCACCAAGATTGCCTACGCGGACTGGACCCGGGCCGGCGAATACAGCCGGTATCTGACGCAGCATGCCATCCGGCTCGTGCAGCGCAACCTCACCCCCGGCGGCGACAAGAACGGCGCCGATATCAATCTGGCGCTCGATGCGCTCGAAATGGTGTTTACGCACCAGCACATCAACGCCTACGTGATTGTCGGGGGCGACAGCGATTTCCTCTCGCTCGTCGAGAAACTCAAACAGTACGACAAGAAGGTCTTGGTCGTCGGCGGCCGCGCCTTCACCAGCATGATCCTGCAGCGGAACTGCCACGAGTTCATCGCGTACGAGAATCTGAATCGGAGCAAGAGACCCGCGGCCGTCCGGGCCGATCAGCCGGTCGTCACGACAGCGATCGCGCCCATCTCGCACGCCTTCCCGATCGTCCGCCGCGCGCTCAAGATTCTGTCCGACCGCGAAGTGTCGCCGCAGACCGGATTGCTCAAGAGTACGCTGCTTCAACTCGACTCCACGTTCTCGGAGCGCAACTATGGCGCGTCGTCGTTCCTCGACTTCGTCGAGAAGCTCGCTCAGGCGGGACTGGTACAGATGAGGCACTCCGGCCGAAGCGTGATGGTCGAGCTGGACGAGGGCTGTTCGGTCGAAGGCGAGCCGGCCGAGCCAGTGTCCGCAGAGACGTCGACGGCACGGCCGGTCGAACCGGCGGCACACATCGATCCGCCAGCCGGCCCGCAGGTGGGCACGAATGCCGACGGTGTCAGGGTCGCGGGCGAGATTCTCAAGAACGCGACGACCGCGCGATGGCCGATGTATGTGCGCAACGTCAAGCGGCTCCTCCGGGCGTATCGCGGCGACGGCAACGTCGGAGCCAACGGCGACGGAGCGCCTGGCGGGTCCGTCTGGCCCGTCGGGCCGAGCGGTTTTGACGAACGCCAGTACGGCTTCGGCGGGTTGATGGACTTACTGCGAGCGTGCCAGAAAGAAGGACTCCTGCGCGTCGAGCGCGATCGACGCGGCGGATTGCGCGTCTTCCCGGGTCAGGCGCTTCAGCGCACGGACCTGCCGCAGGCTGAGACACCGAGAGAACTGGCTGAATTTCAGGCGGTCACGATCGAGCCCGCCGAGCGGATGGAGGCCGGGCCTGAACACGAACAGCTCGAACGCATTCCGGTCGATACGACGGCGGAGCTGCTGGGTCGCGCCAATGCCAGGCCGAGAAGGCCCAGAGCGCAGCCGTCCCGTGTCGGGTTGTCGGCGCCGCGAGGCACCCGCAAAGCGGCCGCCGCCCCACGAAAGCCCGCGGCCCGCCGCGCGCCGCGGACGGATGCCGAAGACAACGACTAAATTTAGCGAAGGCTCGCCACGAATTTTCGCAGCTTGGCGAGATTCTCTCCAGCGTCGGGGTCGTTGGGCGCAATCCGCAAGGCCCATTCGAACTGTGCCTGCGCCTCGCTGAACCTTCCCTGTACAGCGAGAACACGACCGAGAAGGTCGTGCATGACCGGGGCCACACACTGAGGCGGAGGTACTCTGTGATCATGATGGTCTGGTTGAGCAAGTAGGTCCACGGACTCGTGCCGCTCGAGAATCCCGCAGAGTGTACAGCGGTCCGGACCACATCTCGGCGGCCAGCACGATCCACGACGTCGCGAGGCCGATATAGAAGCGCCACCTGGATCTGATGGCCTGTATCAACGAGCCGAACAGGAACACTCCTCATACAGCACGACCATCAGTGGCGCAGTGACCATCGACTCCTTGCAGGCCATTCCCGCCATGCAAGAGACGACCGCAATCGGCTGCCAGCCGCCCGCGCGGGCGGCCTGCCATGCCCGACTGCTGGCGTACAACGTCAGCAAGTAGAACAGCGCCATCATCAGTTCGGTTCTCTGGGTCACATAGTTGACTGCCTCCGTGTTCAGCGGATGCAGCGTCCAGAGAAGCGCGACCGCGAACGCGAGTTTGGCTGAACACGCGCCGAACCGGGCCTTCAGGCCGGGCCCGTCCAGCGTGCGCCGTACCACGCCGAAGACGAGCAGCGCACACAATAAATGTGCGGATTCTCGAGGATCGACAACTGGTCGTCGAAAATAAAAGGTCCTGACAGGCTGTTCGAGTAGGCGAAGGCACCGGCGACCACGATGATCACCGCGCGCGATCGGCAGGATTTAGCGCGGCTCGCGTTCGAGGACGTCCAGCCAGTGCTCGACGAGCGCCTGCCGTGGGCCGTTCCCATATCGGGCCGCCCAGGCGCGCGGCTGCCGCGTACGTGGCCGGCTTGCTGATGCCGATTCGCTCGAGCGTCACCATCAGCATGCGGTACCTGCGGAACGCGCGCACCGCGACGAAGACGTCCGGCATCTCGGCCGGTGAAGCCGCCGCAAAGACGCGCTGGCCAAACGCAAATTGATCGAGGTGTTCCGCGCGAAGGCGCATATCGCCTGTGCCCACCAGGCCCGCCAGCCACGCCGCATCGATCGGCCGATCGTCGGCGGCCTCCCGGAGGATCCTCGCCGGCTCGGCCGGGAGCTCGGCGCCCTCGACGACGCGCGCCCAGAAGCCGCGAGACGACGGCGCCAGGGGACCACCGGCCGCGTCGACGCGCACACGCATCAGCAGGGCGGCCAGGTCGTAGGACCGGCGCACGAACGGCTGGGTCTTCATGTCGCTTCGATCGCCGGACACGGCCATCGCAGCCCCAGCCAGCGCGTGCATCATGTCGAGACGCGCAGGCGAATCGTTGATCCACAAACCGAGCGCAAACCGCTGTCGGCCGCGATCGAGTTGGCCGATCGTGTCGTACAGGTGCGCCATCCAGCCGTCGGCCTGCGTGAACAGGGCGACGAGGAATCGATCGGGACGTGTGACGCGCTCGCCGACGACCGCCTCCCACAGGGGAATCGCCTCCGTGCCACCCGGCGGCGCCATGCGGCCGCCCTGTACGCGCACGCTGTCCGCAAACACCGCGAATGGCGCGGCACCACGCACGTAGATCTCGCTCAGGACTGCCGGATGCGCCGCGAGGTACTGCAGCGTCTCATCGTCGAGCGCGGTCAGCCCGTAACACAGTAATGACGTCTGCCGATTGCCGAGAATCTCGATCGCGAGATCGCCCGGCGCGACAGGACGCAGGAACACCGCCTTGCTCCACAGCTCCGCAGTCAGCGGAACGGGAACACGCTCGGTCGCTTCAGCGGCGGCAGCGCCGCTTCCGCGAAGCTGCTGCGCGAGGATTTCAGGCGGGATCTGCAGGCGATCCGAACGGCCGTGAAGGAGGCGGGCGAGCTCGCTGACGAACCGGGCGCGATCCGGGGTCGGCTGGATGTCGAACGTCGCCGCGAGTGCCGCCCTTCCCCCTGGAACCGGTACATCTTCTGAAACGGCTGGCGCGGCGGCGAGGTGGACAAGATGGACCGGGATTGCCGCTACAATCGTCGTGGCCAGGAAGAGACCGAGCGGCCGCTTCAAGGCGCAATTATATACATGGCCTCCGGCAGCTACACCGCCAAAGACATTACCATTCTCGAGGGGCTCGACCCTGTCCGCAAGCGCCCCGGTATGTATATCGGCGGCCTTGGCATGACCGGGCTTCACCATCTCGTCTGGGAAATTCTCGGCAACTCCGTCGACGAGGCGATGAACGGCTACGCCTCGAACCTCTGGGTGACGCTCCACGCTAATGGATCGTCGATCACGATTGAAGACGACGGGCGGGGCATCCCGATCGATACGCATCCGACCAGCAAGAAGAGCGCGCTCGAAGTGATCTTCACCGTGCTGCACGCGGGCGGGAAATTCGAGCACGGCAGCTACAAGACCGCAGGCGGCCTGCACGGCGTCGGCGCGAGCGTCGTCAACGCGCTGTCGAAAGAGCTGGTGGCGACCGTCAAGCGCGACGGCGCGGCCTGGGAGATGCGGTTCAAGCAGGGCAAGCCGATCAGCGCGCTCAAGAAGCTCGGCCCGGCACGCGGGACAGGCACGACGGTCTACTTTCATCCCGATGCGGCGATCTTTCCCAAGATCGAATTCGAACCGGCCGTCATCAAAGAACGGCTTGAGATCGCCAGCTATCTCCACAAGGGACTGAAGGTGACGTTCCACGACGAGGGCTCGAAGGACAAGGCGGTCTTCGAGCACAACGAAGGGGTCGTCGACTACCTGAAGCGAATCGTCGCCGACCGCGGATCGAAGCCGGTGCACGAGGTGCCGTTTACCCTGAGCAAGGACGACGGCTTGCGAGTGGACGCCGTCCTGCAGTGGACGGAATCGACCGATGAACACGTGCGATCGTACGTGAACGGCATTCCGACCGGATCGGGCGGCACCCACGAGAACGGCTTGCGCGCGGGCGTCGGCAAGGCCGTCCGCAACTTCATCGAGACGCACAAGCTCTCGCCGAAAGGCGTGGCCATCGCCGCCGAAGACATTCGGGAGGGGCTGACGGGCGTCCTGAGTCTCTTCGTCCAGGAGCCGCAGTTTCAGGGTCAGACGAAAGATCGGCTGAACAACCCGGAGCTCGTTTCGGCTGTGGACGCTGTCGTCCGCCCGGCGCTCGAGCATTGGCTGAATCACAATAGCAGCGTCGCCGAAGCGATCGTCGGCCGTATCATCCTCTCGGCCCGGGCGCGCGAAGCCAGCCGCGCCGCGCAGGCCGAGGTCTCCCGGAAGAGCGCGACCTCCACCCGGCTCAATCTGCCGGGAAAGTTGAGCGACTGCACCAATCCGACGAGCGAAGGCAGCGAGCTCTTCGTCGTCGAAGGCGATTCGGCCGGAGGCTCGGCGAAACAGGGCCGCGACCGCGCACGGCAGGCCATCCTGCCGCTTCGCGGAAAAGTCCTGAATACGGAAAGCGCGTCGTTGAGCAAAGTACTCGAGAACAAGGAACTGTCAGACCTCGTGACGGCGCTCGGCTGCGGGCTCGGCAAGAACTTCGAACTGGACAGACTCCGGTACGGCAAGGTCATCATTCTCGCGGACGCCGATTCCGACGGCAATCACATCGCGACGCTGCTGCTGACGTTCATTTACCGCCACCTTCCGCTGCTCATGTCCAACGGCAAAGTGTTTCTCGCGCAGCCGCCGCTGTACCGCATCGACATCGGCAAGGAGACATTCTGGGCGCTCGATGACGCGCACAAGGCGGCGATCCTGAAGCAGCACGCAAAAAACGGACGAGGGACGCCCGAGATCACGCGTTTCAAGGGCCTCGGCGAGATGATGCCGAAGGTCCTCTGGGAGACGACGCTCAACCCGCGGACACGGCGCCTGCTGCGCGTCGAGGTCGCCGACCAGATCGTCACCGATCGGATCATGAACGAGTTGATGGGAAAAGACGCGTCCGCCAGGTTCCGCTTCATCATGGAACGAGCGGACGAGGCCGAGGAGCTCGACGTCTGAGACAGACGGAGGATCCGAGGATCTTAGGATCTCAGGATCTGCCGGAGGCCGTTCGCGAGCCTGCCGATGCCTTCGGCGACCGTCGCCTTCTCGAGCGCGCCGTAGGCCACGCGGAAGTAGCAGCCGTTGGTCAGGCCGAACGCGGTGGCGGGAATCACCGCGACCTTGTGCTCGCGAATCAGCCGTTCGGCCACGCGCACCGGATCCGCCGCGACATTCACGCGCAAGCAGCAGTACAAAGCGCCTTCGGCGGGCGGGACTGAGCACAGCGGCTCGAGTGATCGGAGCTCGGAGAGCACAATATCCCGCACCTCCGCGAGCTCCGCCACGTGCTGGCGGCAATACGCCGGACCGGCCTCCATCGCCGCAGCCGCCGCCACCTGACAGATGACGGGCGGGCAGATCAGTACCGTGTCCTGCACCTTCGCCATCGCGCCGGCCAGCCGCTCAGGGTACGCCATATAGCCGATGCGCCAACCGGCCATCCCATACGTCTTCGACAACGAATAGAGGGAGATCGTGTGCCCCTCAGCGCCGGCGAACGACGCGGGCGACACGTGCGGCGCCGACCCGTACGTGAAGTATTCGTACGCTTCGTCGCTGATGTGATACACGCCGCGGTCGCGACAGAGCATGTTGACGTCGCGGAGCGCCCGCTCGGGAAAAACGGCGCCGGTCGGGTTGTTCGGCGAAATCGTGACGACCGCGCGTGTGCGTGGCGTCATCGCGGCCCGGATGGCGTCGACATCCAGCTGGTACCGCGCATCAGTCGCGACCGGAACGACGCGGCAGTCGGCCATCTGGATGGCCATCTCGTGGTTGAAATAGAACGGCACCGGCAGGATCACCTCGTCGCCGGGCCCGGTCGTCGCGAGCACCGCGTGCACGAAGGCCATGTTGCCGCCGGCCGTCACCATGACGCCGCTGCCGCGCGCGACGTCGATGCCGTTGTCGCGCCGGAGCTTCGCTTCGATCGCACCGATGAGCGCCGCCTGGCCGGAGGCGGCCTGATAGTCGTGCGTGGTCGGGTGCGCCGCAGCGTCGGCGGCCGCTCTGATGGCTGCTGGCGGCGGTCCGTAATGCACGACGCCCTGGCCGAGCGAAATCGTCCCCGGCGTACGACGAATGAGGTCACCGATGACGGCGATGATGGGCGCCTGGATGGCATCCATGCGCGACGTGAACTTCAATGTCTGGGGCATCTCGAACGGCCTTACCATATCGGCAGCCGGGAAGGAATTCAATTCTTCCGTCTTGACGCGGCTTGGCCGAGCGACGTAGTGTCCTTCGAATCCCAAACCTCGTATGGACACTTTTTCCTGCGACGTTCTCGTGGTCGGTGGCGGCGGAGCGGGCCTGCGCGCCGCCATCGCCGTAGCCGAGACATTTCCCAAGTTGAGTGTCACCGTGATTTCCAAGGTCTATCCCATGCGCAGCCACACCGTGTCGGCCGAAGGCGGCGCAGCGGCGGTGATCAAGGCGGGTGACAGCCTGGACGCGCACGCGTACGACACGATTTCCGGCGGCGACTGGCTGTGCGATCAGGATGCGGTCGAAGCCTTCGTCCACGAAGCCCCCGCCGAGATGGTGCAGCTGGAACACTGGGGCTGTCCGTGGAGTCGGGAACCGGATGGCCACGTTGCCGTGCGTCCGTTTGGCGGGATGAAGGTCGAGCGCACATGGTTCGCCGCCGACAAAACCGGTTTTCACATGCTCCATACGCTCTTCCAGACCAGCCTGAAGTACTCGGGCATCCGGCGACACGACGAATGCTTTGTCACGAAGCTGCTCGTCGACGACGGTCGCTGCCAGGGGCTGGTGGCCATCGAGCTGGCGACGGGAAAGATTCAGGTGATCACCGCCAAAGCCGTCATTCTCTGCACGGGCGGCTGCGGCAAGGTCTTCCCTTTCACCACCAATGCCAGTATCAAGAACGGCGATGGGATGGCGCTGGCCTATCGTGCGGGCGCGGCGCTCAAGGACATGGAATTCATCCAGTACCATCCCACCGGACTCCCCTTCACCGGCATCCTGATCACTGAGGCCACGCGTGCCGAAGGCGGATGGCTGCTCAACAAGGACGGGTATCGGTACCTCCAGGATTACGACCTCGGGACCCCCCAGCCCAAGCCGGTGTTGCGGTCGATGGAGCTCGGTCCGCGCGACCGGCTCTCGCAGGCGTTCATGCAGGAGCAGAAGAAAGGGCGCACGATCAAGGGCCCGTATGGCGATTACGTCCACCTCGACATCCGCCATCTGGGTGAAGCGGTCATTGATAAGAAGATTCCCTTCGTTCGCGAGCTGTGCCTTAAGTACGCGGGACTGGATCCAGTCAAGGCCATGATTCCGGTCCGGCCGGTCGTTCACTACGTGATGGGGGGCATCCATACCGACATCCATGGAGCTACGCCTTTGCCGGGGCTGTATGCAGCGGGGGAAGCCGCATGCGTGAGCATCAATGGGGCGAATCGGTTGGGATCGAACTCACTGACCGAACTTCTGGTGTTCGGCGCCCGGTCCGGCAAGGCCGCCGCAGCGTTCGCTGCCGGTCGAGGAGAAACGAATCGGGCCGTTCTGGCTCAGGCCGAGGACGAGCAGCGGCGGCTGGAGCGGCAGTTTCTGTTCAAGACCGGCGGGAAGGAGTCGATCGCGACCCTGCGACAGGCGATGCAGGAAACCATGGAGCAGAGTGCGGGCATCTATCGCGACGCACGCGCTCTTCAACAGGCGGTGTCACAGCTGCAGCAACTCCAGGAACGATTTCTCGACCTCAAGCTGGAGGACCATAGCTACACCTTCAATACCGAGCTGACTTCGGCGCTGGAGCTCTCCTACATGCTGGACCTGGCTCAGGTGATCGTCGGGTCCGCGCTTGAGCGCCAGGAGTCGCGTGGGTCCCATCAGCGCACCGACCATCCGGAGCGGGACGACCAACACTTTCTCGCGCACTCGCTAGCCTATCGGGCCGCGGACGGTTCGCCGCGGATTCAGCACTTGCCGGTCACGATCACGCGTTGGCCCCCGGGCGAGCGCGTCTATGGGAGATGAGCGACACATGCCACCTACTGTCACACTGGACGTCAGCCGGTATCGCCCCGAAAAGGACGAGAAACCGGCCTTCCAGACCTACGAAGTGCCGTTTCGAGAAGACTGGGTCGTACTCGATGCGTTGAATCACATCAAGGATCGGCTAGATGGGTCGCTCTCGTTCCGCTGGTCGTGCCGGATGGGCGTCTGCGGGAGTTGCGGCATGATGGTCAACGGCCAGCCGAAGCTGACGTGCGCGGCGTTCCTGTCGGATTTCCTGCCGGGTCCCATCCGTGTGGAACCGTTGAACTATTTCCCCATCATGCGCGACCTGATCGTGGACATCACGGACTTCCTGCGAAAGCTCACCAGCGTCAAGCCCTGGATCATCCGCGACGAGGTCTGGCCCGCCGAGAAGGGGGAGTACTTGCAGACTCCCGAGGAGCTGGACGTTTACAAGCAGTTCAGTCAGTGTATCAACTGCATGCTGTGCTACTCAGCGTGTCCCGTCGTCGGATTGGAGTCTGGTTTCGTCGGACCGGCGGCGATCGCGCTGGCCCAGCGTTATAACCTGGACTCTCGGGACGAGGGAGCGAAGGAACGATTGAAGATTCTCTCTGACCATGCCGGCATGTGGGGTTGCACGTTTGTGGGCGAGTGCACCCAAGTGTGCCCCAAGCACGTGGACCCGGCCGGTGCCATCCAGCAGTTCAAGCTGACAGGTGCGCTTGCCGCGCTGAAGTCTTTTGTGATGCCTTGGGAAACGACGTGATCGACGACCGCGCGCACTACACGCCGTACCATCCCAGGTGGTACCGGCGTCCGATGTCGGTATGGTGGTGGCTGAAGAACCCCGCCTACGTGAAGTTCGTCCTGCGTGAGGTCACGAGCGTGTTCGTGGCCTTGTTCGCAGTCCAGCTTATGTACCTGCTCCAGGCCCTGGCCGAAGGCCCCGACGCGTACGCGCAGTTCATCGGACGGCTCCAGACGTCGCTGATGCTGACTCTTAATGCCGTTGCGCTCGTATTTGTTCTCTTCCACACGATCACCTGGTTCAACGCAGCCCCGGCGGCTGTGGCCGTGCGCGTGAGAGGGAAGAAGGTGCCGGCCGGGATTATTATCGGCTCGCAATATGTCGCCTGGGTGCTGCTTTCAGGCATCATCGCCTGGATTTTCCTGCGAGGGTAAAAAGTGAGCGGACGGTTCACGCCGTTGATGTGGGGGGTGTTCAGCGTGGGCGGAACGATCGCCGCCTTCCTGTTTCCTGTCCACATGTTCTTGAGCGGCCTTGCCTTCCCCCTGGGGTGGCTGGACGCGCCCAGCTTCGAGGCGCTGCGGGCGCTCGTGCAGCATCCGGTCGTGCGCCTGTATCTCTTCGTCCTGATCTCATTTCCGCTCTTTCACTGGGCCCACCGGTTCCGCTACACGCTCTACGACGTCCTGCAGCTGTCCCATCTGACGGTGCTGATCGCGATCCTCTGCTACGGCGCCGCGCTCGTGGGCACCGCGGTAGCCGGGTACACACTTTGGAATTTCGCATGACGGTCGCCGCGCGCCAATAAGAAGCCCGGCGCAAGCTGCAGTCTGCCCAAGGCGTTTCGAGCTGCCGCTCGCTTCAAGTTACGTCGGAATCTGGACAACGGTTCGAGCGCTGCGATGTCTCCTGACCATTTCGGCCTGCAGCCGCTTGCTCAGGTACACCTTCGATTCTTCGTTGTCGCCCTGGTGGCGCTCGTACTTGACGACCTGGAACCGGAGATGATCGAGCGTCCCACGCATGTCGTAAAACTTATTCTTGGTCTTCACGATGATTTCGTCAAAACCCTGCTCGACCGCCCAGAGTTCCTGCTGCTCGGTGAGCGCCCGAAAAAATCCCTGACCGCGCCAGTCCCGGCGTGTGCCGCCGATCCAGCTGTACAGCACCCGGCGTGCGGCAAACTGCACCTCGTCCCGCAGGCGGTTCACGAGATCGACGAGCTTCGGCTCGGTCTCCGGCACGCAGATTTCATGCGCGACTTTGAACGACACCGGCACGACCGTGCCAGTGTCGTCCGGCAGCGGCGCCGTGGCGAGCAGAATCAGATGCGCGCGGCCCGATAGGCGACGAACGATTTCCGTGGCCATTTTTTTCCGTGGAAACTCGCCGAAGAATTCCTCCATGTACTGAATCTCGAGCGCGCCCTGCTCGAGGTCGTACTGCTTGATGTGATATTCCACTTACTGGCTGCCTTTTCGTGCGATCTTCGCCCAGCGGTCGCGCAGCGACACGGTGCGATTGAAGACGAGCGCGCCCGCCCGGCTGTCGGGATCGACGACGAAATATCCGAGCCGCTCGAACTGGACGCGCGTCCCGGGCTCCGCCGCGCTGAGGCTCGGTTCCACCGGGCAATCGCAGAGCGTCTCGAGCGAGCGCAGATTCAGATGATCGAGAAACGTGCTTTCTTCGGCTGTGCGTTCCGGATCTTCGACGGAAAACAGGCGATCGTACAACCTGACGACCGCCCGTGTCGCGTGCTCGGCCGAGACCCAATGAAGCGTCGCTTTCACGCGCCGGCCGTCCGGCGAATCGCCGCCGCGCGTCGCGGGATCGTAGCGACACCGGAGCTCGACGATCGCGCCCTGCTGGTCCTTCACGACCTCCTCGCACGTGATGAAGTACGCGTAGCGCAGGCGCACTTCCTTGCCAGGAGAGAGGCGGAAGAACTGCCTTGGCGGATCTTCCATGAAATCATCGCGCTCGATGTACAGCACGCGCGAGAACGGGACTTGGCGTGTGCCGGCGGCGGCGTCTTCGGGATTGTTGATGACGTCAACCTGCTCGACCTGCCCCTCGGGATAGTTGGTCAGCACGACCTTCAGCGGACTGAGCACCGCCATCACGCGCCGGGCGCGGCGGTTGAGATCCTCCCGCACGCTGTGCTCGAGCTGCGCCATGTCGATCACGTTCTCCTTCTTCGCCACGCCGATGCGCGCGCAGAAGTCACGGATCGATTCCGGCGTGTAGCCGCGACGCCTGAGGCCGGCGATCGTCGGCATGCGGGGATCGTCCCACCCCGAGACGAGCCGCTGCTGCACGAGCTGCAGCAGCTTGCGCTTGCTCATGACCGTGTAGCTGAGGTTCAGCCGCGCGAACTCGATCTGCTGCGGACGGTCGTCAGGATTCGTCGAGAAGAGGTGGCTCACCAGCCAGTCATAGAGGGGCCGATGGTCCTCGAACTCCAGCGTGCACAGCGAGTGCGTGATGCCTTCGAGCGCGTCGGAGAGCGGATGCGCTAAGTCGTACATCGGGTAGATGCGCCAGGCGTCTCCCGTCCGGTGATGAATGGCGTGGCGGATGCGGTACAGCGTCGGATCCCGCATGTTCAGATTGGGCGACGCCATGTCGATCTTGGCGCGGAGCACGTGCTCCCCGTCCGCGAACTCACCGGCCTTCATCCGCGCGAACAGATCGAGGTTCTCGTCGACCGAACGATCCCGGTACCGACTGTTGCGGCCCGGCTCGGTCAGCGTACCGCGGTGCTCCCGAATCTCGTCCGCCGCGAGGCTGTCGACATACGCCTGTCCCTGCCGGATCAACTGGACGGCGAACTGGTAGATCCGCTCGAAGTAATCCGAGGCGAACAACGGCTCGGTCCACCTGAAGCCGAGCCACGCGACATCTTCCTTGATGGCCTCGACGTACTCGACGTCCTCCTTGGTGGGATTCGTGTCGTCGAAGCGCAGATTGCAGCGGCCGCCGCGGTCTTCGGCGACGCCGAAATTGAGGCAGATCGATTTCGCGTGGCCGATATGGAGGTAGCCATTCGGCTCGGGAGGAAACCGCGTCGCCACGCGGCCTCCGTGGCGGCCGGCGGCGACATCCTCATCGACAATTGCGCGAATGAAGTCGACCGGTTGCGCAGCCGTCTGCGCCTGCGGGTCAGCCATAGGTGCGGACTATTCTACAATGCACGTTGACGCGCGGCTTTCATGGCATTCAAAACACTGATCTCGACCGACGTCCTGGCGGCGCGACTCGACGACCCCTTGTGGGCCGTCGTGGACTGCCGTTTCAAGCTCGATGATGCGGCGTGGGGCGAGCGAGAGTGGAAAGCCGGGCACATCCCAGGCGCGGCGTATGCGGATCTTGATCGCGACCTGTCGGGGCCCAGAACCGGCACGAATGGACGCCATCCACTCCCTGGCGTCGCCGCGCCCGCCCGGACGTTCGGTCGCTTCGGCATCTCAGCCGGTAAGCAGGTCGTTGCGTACGATCAGGACAACGGCATGTTCGCCAGCCGCCTGTGGTGGTTGTTGCGCTGGCTTGGCCACGAGGCCGTTGCCGTGCTGGACGGCGGGTTCGCCAGATGGGTGGCGGAGGGGCGTCCAGCGTCGGTCGCTGCGGAGCCGCGCGAGGCGGCCGAGTTTCACGCGGCGCCGCGCCGGGACATGACGATCGGCATCGATGAAGTGTCGGCGCACGCACGCGACGGCGACTGGCGGCTGATCGACGCGCGGGCGCCGGAGCGCTATCGCGGCGAGGTCGAACCGATGGACCCTGTTGCCGGACACATTCCGGGCGCAATGAGCTACTTTTTTCAGTGGAATATCGATGAGCACGGCACATTCCGCACGCCCGAAGACCTGCGCGCGCAACTGGCCCCCTACATCGATGGCGTCGTGCCCGAGCACATCGTCTCCTACTGCGGATCGGGAGTCCAGGCGTGCCACAACCTGCTGGCGCTCGAGCACGCGGGCGTGTCAGGCGCGAAGCTGTATCCGGGATCGTGGAGTCAGTGGGTGAGCGATCGATCGAGGCCTGTCGCAACGACTGACGAGACTTAGGGCTCGTACGAGAGGTTCGGAGAGAGCCATCGCTCGATCTCCTCGACGGGGCGTCCCTTGCGGCGGGCGTAAGCGGCCACCTGGTCCTCGCCGATTCTCCCGACCGTGAAATATCGCGCCTGTGGATGCGCGAAATACAGCCCGCTGACGCTCGCCGCAGGCAGCATCGCCGCGTGTTCGGTCAGCGAGAGGCCGACGCCGGTGGCATCGAGCAGGGTGAATAACTTGAACTTCTCACTGTGATCGGGGCACGCCGGGTAGCCAAATCCGGGCCGGATGCCGCGGTGCGCTTCAGAGAGGATCTGCTCGGGCGAGAGCGGCCCCTCGATGCCGGATTCCACGCGCGCCTTCGCGTGCAGATACGCCGCAAACGCCTCCGCCAGGCGATCGGCGAGCGCTTTGACCATGATCGCGGAGTAGTCGTCGTTGGCCGCCTCGAAGGTGCGCGCGAACTCGTCGGCACCCAGACCCGCCGTGACGGCAAAGGCGCCAATGTAATCAGTGCCGCCATCGGTGCGGCCGATGTGAGGCCCCGGGAGCGCCGTCCGCGGTGCGATGAAGTCGGCGAGAGACAGATTCGGCTTGCCGTCCGCAATCTTCTCCTGCTGCCGCAGCATGTTGAATCGTGCTAGTTCCTCTGAGATGTCGCGGTCGCGGTACACGATGATGTCGTCGCCCTCGCCGACGGCAGGCCAGAATCCGTACACGGCGCTCGCCCTCAACCGCTTCTCGGCGATGATGCGACCGAGCAGTGCGCGCGCCGCCTCATAGAGGTCGCGCGCCGCACTGCCGTACTGCGGGTGATCGAGAATCGCCGGGAAGCGGCCTTTCAACTCCCACGCCGCGAAGAAGAACGTCCAGTCGATGTACGGAACGAGCTCCTCGAGGGGCACGTCGGACAGAACGCGGCGGCCAATAACTGCCGGCGACCCGAGCGGCGCAGACGCCCAGCCGATGTTCAGCCGGTTGGCGAGCGCCATTTCGTAAGGGAGAAGCGGCCGGTCGCGCCTGGCGCGATGTTGATCCCGCAGACGCGCCTGGAGCGCGCGATTCTTTTCCTCGAACGCCGGGCGCCGCTCGTCGCTCAACAGACTGGACACCACGTCGACCACGCGCGACGCGTCGAGCACGTGAACCGTCGTCTGTCCGTATTTGGGAGCGACCTTGACCGCCGTGTGCTGCGGACTCGTCGTGGCGCCGCCGATGAGCAGCGGCAGGTCAATGTGCCGGCGCTCCATCTCCTCCGCGACGAAAACCATTTCGTCGAGCGACGGCGTAATGAGTCCGCTCAGGCCGATGACGTCCGCGTGCTCGTCGAGGGCCGCTTGCAGGATGCGATCGCAGGAGACCATCACCCCCAAGTCGATCACCTCGTAGCTGTTGCAGCCGAGCACGACACCGACGATGTTCTTGCCGATGTCGTGCACGTCGCCCTTGACGGTCGCGAGCACGATCTTGCCTTTGCCGCGCTCCTCCTCCACTTCCTGCCCCTCCCGCACTGCTCGCCCTTCCTGCCTCTCCCGCTTTTCCTGTTCCATGTACGGCTGCAGGTAAGCGACCGCCGTTTTCATCGCCCGCGCGCTCTTGACCACCTGCGGCAGGAACATCTTTCCCGCGCCGAATAACTGGCCGACGACCTTCATCCCGTCCATCAGCGGACCTTCGATGACGTCGAGCGGACGCGGATACTGGCGGCGCGCTTCCTCCACGTCGGCGTCGATGAAGTCGGTGATCCCGTGGACGAGCGCGTGTGAGAGCCGCCCCTGCACCGGAGCATCCCGCCAGCCCAGATCCTGCTCCCTCTTCGTGCCGCCGCCCGTGACGGTCGCCGCGAACTCGACCAGCCGCTCCGTGGCATCGGGGCGCCGGTTGAAGATCACATCTTCGACATGCTCGAGCAGGTTCTTTGGAATGTCCTCGTACACGGCCAGCTGTCCGGCGTTGACAATGCCCATGTCGAGGCCGGCTTTGATCGCGTGATACAGAAAGGCCGAATGCATCGCTTCGCGGACGATATCGTTCCCGCGGAACGAGAACGACAGGTTGCTCACGCCGCCGCTCACCTTCACGCCCGGGCAGGTCGCTTTGATGATCTTCGTGGCCTCGATGAAGTTGATGGCGTACGCGTTGTGTTCGTCGAGGCCAGTCGCGATGGCCAGAATGTTCGGGTCGAAGATGATGTCGGACGAGTCGAAACCGGCGCGCTCGGTCAGCAGTCTGTACGCGCGGCCGCAGATCGAGACCTTCCGCTCGACCGTATCGGCCTGGCCCTGCTCGTCGAACGCCATCACGACGACGCCGGCGCCGTAGCGCCGGATGAGCGCCGCCTTCTGCAGAAAGTCCTCTTCACCTTCCTTCGGGCTGATGGAATTGACCACCGGCTTCCCCTGCACGCACTTGAGGCCTGCGAGAATCACCGACCACTTGGAGCTGTCGATCATGAACGGCACGCGCGCGATCTCTGGTTCCGTCGCGATGTACTTCAGGAACTCCGATATCGCCTCCTCGGAATCGAGCATGCCCTCGTCCATGTTCACGTCGATCAGGTTGGCGCCGCCGCGGACCTGGTCGACTGCCACCCGCGCCGCCTCCCCGTACTGGCCGGCCCGGATCAACCGCGCAAACCGCGCCGAGCCGCTCACATTCGTGCGCTCGCCGATCATCTGGAAATTTGAGTCGGGACGGATCGTGAGCGTTTCGAGGCCGGCAAACTGCGTAAAACCATTGACCCCAGAGACCGCTGAGGACGCACCGTCAGTTTCTGGGCTATCCAGGTCTCTGCGGGCTTTGCGCGCTCTGCGGTTGACGTTTCGTGGCGGAAGGTCCTGCACGGCCTTCGCAATGGCCGCAATGTGCTCCGGCGTGGTGCCGCAACAGCCGCCGACGATATTGAGGAAGCCGCTGTCGGCGAACTCGCGCAGGTACGAGGCGGTTTCGTCGGGCTGTTCGTCGTACAGGCCGAACGCGTTCGGCAGGCCGGCGTTCGGATGGCAACTGATGTAACAGTCCGCGATTCTCGCCAGTTCAGCGAGATACGGCCGCATGTCGCGCGCCCCGAGCGCGCAGTTGATGCCGACCGAAAACGGCTTGACGTGCGCGATCGACACCCAGAACGCGTCGATGGTCTGGCCGGACAGCGTGCGACCGCTGCGATCGGTCACGGTCACGGAGATCATCACCTGCGGCCGCGATTCGGGATTCGGGATTGTGGATTCGAGGACCTCCTGAATCGCGACAAGCGCCGCCTTGGCGTTGAGCGTGTCGAAGACGGTCTCAACCAACAGAAGGTCGACTCCCCCGTCGATCAGCCCTCGGACCTCTTCGGCGTACGCCTCGCGCATCTCGTCGAACGTTGTGGCCCGAAACGCCGGGTTGTTGACGTCGGGCGAGATCGAGAGCGTCCGATTCATCGGCCCGATCGAGCCCGCGACCAGTCTCGGCTTGCCGGGCGTGCGGGCCGTCCAGTCGTCTGACGCGCGGCGCGCCAGGCGTGCGCCCTCGAGATTGAGCTCGTAGGCCAGCGCCTCGAGTCCGTAGTCGGACTGCACGATCGACGTGCTGTTGAAGGTGTTCGTCTCGATGATGTCGCTGCCGGCTTCGAGGTACTGATGGTGGATCGCGCTGATCAGATCGGGACGCGTGAGCACCAGCAGGTCGTTGTCACCCTTGAGATCGCGAGGGTGATTCCTGAGGCGTTCGCCTCGAAATGCCTCTTCCGTCAGCTTCTCGCGCTGAATCATCGTACCCATCGCGCCGTCGAGCACGAGAATCCGCTTCGCCATCATGGCGTCGAGTCGAGCCCGGAGACTAGTTTCCGTATCTTCGTGTCTTCGTGGTTGCATTTGGTTTTGTTCCGGAAGCCAGGAGCACGGTAAATGGATCGCCGGTCTTCCTTGCGCCCACACCGACGCGCACGTCTCGCAGTCCGACCGATGTCAACATGCGTTTGAGCTCGACATCGGAGAATCCCAGTACCCGATCGCCCAGTTTGTTGTGCACCCACGTTTCGTGGTGGGTTCTCAGATCGAGCACGACCACGCGTCCGCCCGGCGCGGTGATGCGTGCGGCCTCCGCGACGGCACGCGCCGGCTGCTCTGCATGGTGGAGCGCCTGCGACAGCATGACCACGTCGACCTGTTCGTCACCGATCGGCAGATGCTCCAGCTCACCGCGTTTCCAGACGACGTTGGTGATGCGCCGCCGTTCGGCAAAGCCGCGCGCCCGCCGCAACACCGCTTCTGAACGGTCCACGGCGATGACGCGCGCCGCCCAGCGTGCGGCCTCCATCGTCAGGTACCCTTCGCCGCATCCGAGGTCGGCGACCTTGAGGGGCGGCAGCAGCATGCCGAGGGCCCGCGACCACGCCGCCCAGCTCCGGCCCGGCACCAGCTGCCGCGCGTCGCGGGTGTCGGGGCCGGCATGCGTCTCGAAGTTTTCCTTCCTCAGCCGCAGCACTTCATGGAGCCGTGCATCGTCGGCGCGCAGTATCGGGTCGTCGGCGGCGGCCGCGAACTGCCGATCGAGCATCGCGCGGAGAGGGTTGTCGCCGACACTACTTCCAGGGCTTCCAGTGGCAAGCGGCGGCGCCAGGCGGTAGTAGCTGTAGCCCCCGTCCTAAACTCTTCCTGGACGAGCCCGGCGTCCTTAAGGAGGCCAAGATGGCGGGACACGCCGGATTGCGCCAGGCCCAGGACGCCGGTCAGCTCCGTGACATTCAGCCGCTCGCGCGCGAGTACGCGCAGCAGCCGGAGGCGCCCCTCGTCGCCGAGAGGCCGGTACAACGTCGAGGCCTCTCTCGCATCTATAAATCTACATGTATGGATTAACGTTCGTCAATCATCTTCGGCCACTTCACCGTTGAAGCGTAGGTGCCGAGGCGCTCGCCGACGCTGACAATCCCCGGTTCCGGTGGCGCGAGTCGTGCGATCCTTAGAGCGCGTTTCAAAACACTGTCTTCTTGGCTTTGAGATAGTTCCAGCAGTGCTGCCCGAGCCGCAGCCCATCTGCTTCGGCAGTATCTGCCACGGAATGCCCGAGCGCAGTACGAACAGGATGCCGGTCAGCATGGCCCGGTCGGGAATCGGCCGCCGGCCATGCCGGTGCCCGCGGGGCTGTCATGAGTTTTGAAACGCGCTCTTAGATTAGTAGCGTTGGCGATTCCTATGTGCCTCTGTACTCTGCTGTTTGCGGCGATGCTGATGACACGCGGCGTCTCCGCCCAGGAACCGCCGGCGTCTCCAGCGTCACCGGAACCGTCATCACCATCGTCGGGCGGGACGCCCGCTCCGTCCTCGGCCGAGGACGCCCAGGAGGCCACAACGCTGAATCTGCCGGTCTCGCTGGAGCGCATCCGGAAGGCTCTGGAACAGCCGCCAGTACGGCCCCTTCTCAAGCTGCCCGATCAGCCGACCTTCAGAATCGAAGTGAAGGAGCGCAATCGGCTTCAGGAGCTGCTCGCGACCCTCGACTTCAAGACCGGGCCGACGCCAGCCGGCGGCCTGTACGCGGCTGAGATGCAGCGCGTCATGTTTCCGTCGGTCTCGAACCCGCTCGTGCAACCCTACGCGGCCTTCAACCAACCCGAGCTGCTGACCATCATCATCGAGAACCTGGTGGGCAAGTATTTGATCGGCAAGGCGTTCAGCACGATGTCTGCAATCGAACACGAGCGGGCCGAAGCGGCTGCGCGCGTAGACGTGCGCCAGACCATCGCCCAGTACTGCCTCGGCCAGCCCAATAGTGGCGCCGGCATCAGGATCTGCTCGACGCCGCCCCCCCCCCCCCCTGATTGGTGTATCCTTTCATCCGGTTAGACGGATGAATACTCGCGCTCCGGCCATTCTCGACCATCTCGCGTCCCTTGCGGACACGACCCGCAGCCGTCTGCTGCTGCTCGTCGACCGCCACGCGCTGACGGTGTCGGAATTGTGCGGCATCACGCAGCTCCCGCAGTCCACCGTCAGCCGTCACCTCAAAGCGCTCGTCGACGGAGGATGGATCACGTCGCGCGCCGAAGGGACCAGCCGCCTCTACACGATGGCGAGAGACGGTCTGGACGGGGCTCAACGGCGGCTGTGGCTCCTGGTCCGCGAGCAGGTCGGGCCGGCGCCGGCCGCGGCCGAGGACCAACGCCGCCTTCAAGCGGCGCTGGCCGAACGACGGACGACGTCGCAGGCCTTCTTCTCGTCGTCGGCCGGACAGTGGGATCGGCTGCGCGACGAGCTGTTCGGCGATCGGTTCCAGCTCGCCGCGTTCGCGGCGCTCGCGGATGCGGACTGGACGGTCGGCGACCTCGGATGCGGAACCGGCCAGGTGAGCGCGGCGCTTGCGCCCTTCGTCGGGCGGGTCGTGGCCGTCGACGCCTCGGCGGCGATGCTTCAGGCCGCAAAGAAGCGCCTGCACGGGTTCGAGAACATCGATCTGCGTCGCGGCGAGCTTGAAGCGCTTCCAATTGATGATGACCAGCTTGATGCCGCGACGTTGATGCTGGTGTTACATCACCTGCCGGACCCCGGGCGCGCACTTGCCGAAGTGGCGCGCGTCCTCAAGCCGGAAGGTCGCGTGATCATCGCAGACATGCTGTCGCACGATCGTGACAACTATCGTCAACAGATGGGCCACGTGTGGCTTGGCTTCTCGGATGAACGCGTGACCGCCATGTTGCGTGAAAGCGGCTTCGAACGGATACGCGTTGTTTCGCTGCCGTCGGATCCCATGGCGAAAGGCCCCGGATTATTCATCGCGACGGGACAGAACCGGTAGGCCCTGGGCTCTCGGCTAGGCCTGAAGCCTAGAGCCTGGAGCCCAAAGACCTCAAACGAAGGAGAGAGAATGATGGCGACTGTTGTTGAAAAGCTTCACCCGTTTGCCGCGGCGAAGGCCGCCGGCCGCGAGCCGTTCAAGGTCAACGATCTGTCGCTGGCCGAATTCGGCCGCAAGGAGATCCGCCTCGCCGAGCAGGAGATGCCAGGGCTGATGGCGCTCAGGAAGCTGCACGGCTCGAAAAAGCCACTGGCGGGTGCGCGCATCATGGGCAGCCTGCACATGACCATTCAAACCGCCGTGCTGATTGAAACGCTGACGGAGCTTGGCGCCGACGTCCGCTGGGTCTCGTGCAACATCTTCTCGACACAGGATCATGCGGCGTCGGCCGTCGTGGTCGGCCGCCCGGAAACCGGCGGTACGGCCGCGAGCCCGAAAGGCACACCCGTCTTCGCGTGGAAGGGCGAGAGCCTGGAAGAGTACTGGTGGTGCACGAACGAGGCGCTCGAGTGGCTTGACGGGTCAGGACCGACGCTGATTGTGGATGACGGGGGCGACGCGACGCTGGTCGTGCACAAGGGCGTCGAATTCGAAAAGACCGGCCAGGTGCCCGTCTTCAATCCCGACAAAGATCCTGAAGAGTGGGGCGTCATCCTCGATCTGATTCGCACATCGATCGCGAAAGACAAGACGCGCTGGACGCGGCTCGCCAAGACCATCCGCGGCGTCAGCGAAGAAACCACCACCGGCGTGCACCGTCTATATCAGATGATGGAGGCCGGCACGCTGCTCTTCCCCGCCATCAACGTCAACGATTCGGTCACCAAGAGCAAGTTCGACAACATCTACGGCTGCCGCCACTCACTCCCCGACGGCCTAGCGCGCGCGACTGATGTCATGCTCGGCGGCAAGGTGGCCGTGGTCTTCGGCTTCGGCGAAGTCGGCAAAGGCTGCGCGCAGGCGCTCCGAGGCCAGGGCTGCCGCGTCATCGTCACCGAAATCGATCCGATCTGCGCGCTGCAGGCGGCGATGGAGGGCTACGAGGTCAGCACGATTGACGATGTGATCCGCACGGCCGATCTCTTCATCACCGCGACGGGGAACCACAACATCATCACCGTCGACCACATGACCAAGATGAAGGACAAGGCCATCGTCGGGAACATCGGCCACTTCGACAACGAGATCGACTTGGCCGGCCTGAAGAAATCCCCTGGCATCGAGCGGATTAACATCAAGCCCCAGTACGACGAGTGGCGTTTCCCTGACGGCCACAGCGTGATGGTGCTGGCCGAAGGGCGTCTCTTGAACCTCGGGTGCGCGACCGGCCATCCGAGCTTCGTCATGTCGGCATCGTTCACCAACCAGTTGCTCGCGCAGCTCGATCTGCAGAAGAACGCCGGCACGTACGAGAAGAAGGTGTTCATGCTGCCGAAGAAACTCGACGAAGAAGTCGCGCGCCTCCACCTCGACAAGCTCGGCGTCAAGCTGACGAAGCTCACGAAGGAGCAGGCTGATTACATCGGGGTTCCGGTCGAGGGACCCTACAAGCCGGATCACTACCGTTATTAGGCTTGAAGGCTGTAAGAAGGATTTCGGGACGCTCGTCTCTTCTCTCGAGGACTGACCCTCACCCACCGCAACGCTTACTTAGTAGCAGTGGGCGGCCACTCAACTCGCTCGACCTGAACATCGGGATCAGAACCTGGCAATGCAACTTTATGATGCGGCTGCCAAGGGTGACACCGAAGAGGTAAGCCGGTTGATCGCGCAGGGTGCGAACGTGAACGCAAAGAACGAGATTGGCGGGACCGGGAGGTCGTCTTTTTCGGTCAGCCGCGCTCGCGATGGATTCACCGCGGTTCGGGTCCCCGAAATGTCTGCTAGTGAACCGGCCCTGACGGTGGCCTCTCGCAACGGCCGTACCGACGTGGTCAGGGTGCTGCTCGCCAACGGAGCGGACGTGAACATAGAGGATGACAAAGGAGACACTGTCCTGATCTGGACTGGGAATAAGCCGATGAAGGAGATGATCGTCACATGGGGACAGGTGCCCGTACGGGAACTACTCCAGTCACAAATCGACGCAGGGCGCAGTAACTGGTGGGTATGCATGTCCTCAGAAGGCTGCTTAGCAGGGAGTATGTCGGTGTCACCCGGCAGCGCGGTGTCTCGTATCCGAGGTCGGGATGAGTTTGATTGGAAACCTCCGAACCCTGAAGAGTGGGCCGAAACATCTTGTCAGTCTATTTCCCTCTATTCTGGAGACTTTGCCCGCGGCGAAGACTGCACAACGGTTCTTCCGGTAGAGGGGGTTCAGTAGCTGGGCGGTGACGGAGTGCGCGCGCCGCGGCTGATGCCTGACGTTGGACGGACGAAACAAAGCCTTGAGAGGAGCCTCCGTGGTCGCACGAGTCTTGATTATTGGCGCCGTTCTACTGACGGGTCTGTCTCATGCCGGACTCGGGTCGGCCCAGACCGCCGGTACCACAACGCAGTCGCCCGTTTCGACCGCGCCGCCAAGTCCGAACGATTACAGCGACCCCAGCTCGGGCATCGCCGCAAAATATCCTGGAGACGTGGGCATTGAGCGTGACCCGGCGGTGGTGTTCACCGAGAACTTCGAGCGTGGCAGCATCGAAGTCATCGGGAAACGCTGGAGTGAAGTGAGCAACAAAGAAGGCGAGGTGATGGCCCTAAGCAATGTCGTGCCGCCGGGCTGAATCGTACCGGGAATCCCGGAGGGCGAGTTAGTTGAGTCAGGCCACCTTAACCTGCTCATAGTAGTGCGCGTCGAATGCCGCAGGCGGCACGTAGCCGATGGGCTCGAGCAACCGGCGGTTGTTGAACCAATCCACCCACGCCAGCGTCGCGAATTCCACCTGCGCCAGATGCGGCCACGGACCTTGCCGTCGAATCACCTCCGTCTTGAGGAGCCCAATCACCGACTCGGCGAGGGCATTGTCATAGGAGTCGCCTCGGCTGCCGACCGACGGCGCGATGCCGGCGTCGGCGAGCCGGTCGGTGTACCGCATCGACAGATACTGCGTACCCCGGTCGCTGTGATGCACCAGGCCGCTGACGCGATCCGCGCCACGTTCGCACACCGCTTATTCGAGCGCATCGAGCACGAAGTCCGTCCGCAGCGACGCCGACACGCGCCCGCCGACGATGCGCCGCGAGAAGACAGCGATCACGAACGCGACATACACGAAGCCTTTCCACGTGGCGACGTAGGGGAAGTCGGAGACCCAGAGCTGGTTGGGCCGCGGCGCGGTGAACTGGCGGTCGACCAAAGCCGGGGGACGCACGCCGGCGGTCGCAGCGGCGGGCGTCGTGACCCATGCGCGGCCGCGGACCGCGCCGGCCAAGCCCATCGCCCCCATCAGCCGCTCGACCATGCAGCGCGCGACGTCGACGTCTTCGCGGCCGAGCTGCTGCCAGACCTTCCGCGGTCCGTATGCCTGCCAATTCGCGTCCCAGACCCGCTGGATGGCGATCCGCAAGTCGTCGTCGCGCTTGGCGCGCGCCGGCCGCGGCGGCGGGTTCACCTGCCGGGCGTGGTGCAGAAAATACGTCGAGGGGGCAATCGGCAACACCGCGCAGATCGGCTCAACCCCCTACGTGGCCCGGTGGTCATCCACAAACTGGACCATTACTTCACTCGGCGGTCGCGCGCCGCCTGGGCAAAATATGCGGAGGCCTTCCGCAAGATCTCATTCGCGCGTCTTCAATTCGCGATTGTCGCGTTCCCGTTCCTTCAGGCGCTGGCGCTCGTCGGTCGTCAGGCCGCCCCGCTGGCCCGTATCGCGTTCGGCCTGGCGCACCCAATTCCGCAGCGTCTCACCGGTGCAGCCGAACTTGCTCGCGATCGCCGTGATCGCGGCCCACTGCGACGGATGCTCTTGACCATGCGCGCGGACCATCCGAATGGCCCGCTCTCGTGCCTCAGCTGAATACTTCCTCGGTCGTGCCATGGGCTCCATCCTCTCAAGCAATGAGCCCTCCGACGAACCCGGTACGATTCAGGCAATGCGGGCCAGCGTTCCCTTGAAATGACAGGCACGCTCGGCGCGAATTCCGGCGGGCACCTTTACACGGCCTTCCAACAGGGCTTGGACAAAGCGTTCGTGAGGTTCTACACGAAGTTCGCCGATGACCACGGGTACGAACACCATTTCGTCGAATTGGGCGGATACAATCCGCCGCTGCGTTGGCCAGCCCCGCGGGCCGGCACGCCCCCGGGCGGCGATGAACGGGTGCTGGTCTTCATTGATCCCATTGGCTGGTACGGACGCTACCCGGCGCCGGGCATCTGGGGCCTCTATACGTACTGGCCCGACATGAAGGTGTCCGCCGACGGCCACTTTTGGGGCAACGTGCTGAGTCCGGCGAAACCAGCGCCTGTGCCCCGCGGCAAGTGGGTCTGCGTGGAACTGATGATCCAGTTGAACTCCGCGCCGGAGAAGCACGACGGCGAGCTGGCCATGTGGATTGATGGCCACCAGGTCATGCGCTTCGCCCGGGGCATACGCCGTGGCCCGTGTGACCTGCCTGGCGATTTTCGGACCACCTGAAGCCTGAGAGCATGGCGCCCTCGTAAGCTTCCCCGTCAAGTAGACACCGTCAAGAAAGACTGACCGGCTGATGAAGGCCTCGGCAGAAACGTGAGCGGGGGCACCCGGCCGAGGCTATCGTGGGGCCGCTCGCTGTTGTAGATCCGCAACCAGGTATCCGTCAGCGCTCGCAGCTCCGCGACCGACTCGAAGAGATGCGCGTTGAGCACTTCGGTCCGGTAGCTGCGATTGAAGCGTTCGATATAGGCGTTCTGATCGGGCTTGCCGGGCTGGATGTAGTGGACCGCCACGCCGCATCCCGTGCACCAATCCACGAAGCTCTGGGCGGTGAATTCAGGGCCGTTATCCACGCGGACCGCCGACGGGCACCCGTGTACAGCGACCAGCTCCTCGAGCGTCCGCGTCACGCGCCGACTGGGCAACGACAGTCCCATCGCGATCTCTAAGCCTTCCCGATTCCCTTCATCGATCATGGTCAGCAAGCGGACGCGCCGCCCGTCGTAGAGCGTCTCGGTCATGAAGTCGAGCGCCCAAGTTCGGTTCAGGCCCGGTGGAGCTGTCAGTGGCTGCCGCACGCGCCGCGGCACCCGCCGCGTCGTGCGTCGCGGCAGATTCAGCCGTAACGCGCAGTACACCCGGTGCACGTGCTTGTGATTCCACGGCCGACCTTCAACGCGCAACCGATCGAAGAGCTTCCAGAAGCCCCACCGTGGATACCGCGCCACGGCGTCCGTCAGGGCCGCAATGACCGCGGCGTCTCGTCGACTCGCTGGAACCGGAGGCCGGTAGTACGCCGCCCGCGACAGCCTCACCACGCGACAGGCCTGCTGCACCGGCAGCCGGTGCTCGCCCACGAGTACCTTCGGCGATCTGTCGCTTCGCGAGCGGCCTTACAGCTTTCGGTTCAGCACGTCCTTGATGGCCGCGTTCTCGAGTGCCAGATCCGCATACATGCGTTTCAGCTTGGCGTTCTCCGATTCGAGTTCTCGCAGCCGCTTCACATCCGACACCGAGGCCCCACCGTATTTGCTCCGCCATTTGAAGAATGTGGCCTTGCTGACCCCGTGCTTCCGCAGCAGGTCTGCGACCGGCACGCCACTCTCCGCCTCCTTCAGGATCCCGACGATCTGGCTCTCACTGAACTTCGACTTCCGCATGACCGCTCCTGACCCGGAGCAGTCTATCTTTAGCTGTCAATCGATCGGGGAAGCTTACGCCCTCACCACGATGAGGGAGCCATGAAGAAGACGCGATTTACCGAAGAGCAGATGGTCACGATCCTCCGGGAGGCTGACGAGAAATCGGTCCCGGGCGTCGCCAAGAAGCATGGAGTGAGCGCCCAGACGATTTACGGCTGGCGGAAGCACTTCGGCACACTGGACCCGGCCGATATCAAGCGGCTGCGCCAGCTGGAGCACGGAAACGGCCGGCTCAAGAAGATGGTCGCCGACCGGGATCTCGAGATTGACGTCCTCAAGGAGATCACGCGAAAAAATGGTAGGCGGACGCGTGCGCCGGCAACAGGTCGCCTACGCCCAGGGGCGCGGTCTGTCGAGCCGCGGCGCGTGCGCCCTGCTGGTGGTGGCGCGATCGACGTTGGGGTATCAGTCGCGGTGGGCGGTCCGGGATGCGCCGGCGATCACGGCCATGCGCGAGTGGGCCGGCCAGTACCCGCGCTACGGCTATCGGCGGATCCGGATCTTCTTGAAGCGGGCCGGCCATGCGATGGGCGCCGACCGGACGCATCGCCTCTGGCGCCAGGCGTCCACGGCCCGTGCCGGCCTCCGGCGCGAATCACGTGTGGGCGTACGACGTCGTGTTCGACACGTGCGCGAATGGGCAGCAGCTGAAATACCTCACCGTCATCGACGAATGGACGCGGGAATGCCTAGCGATCGACGTGGCGGGCGGCATTCGATCGGGCCGTGTCATTGAGATCCTAGCGCAGCTGGTCCGCGTCCACGGGGCGCCGCGCCATCTGCGATCGGACCATGGCCCGGAGTTGGTCGCCTGCGCCATTCTGCGCTGGCTGCATGAGGCCGGCATCGAGACGGAGCTGATTGATCCGGGGAAGCCGTGGCAGCATGGCGCCGACGAATCGTTCAACGGGAAGTTCCGCGACGAGTTCCTGACGCGGCAATGGTTTCGGAATCGTGTCGACGCCAAGGTCGGGACCGAGCAATGGCGGCACCACTACAACGAGGTCCGTCCCCATTCGAGTCTCGGCTATTTGACGCCGCTGGCATTCAAAGCGACCGGTACAGCCAATCTCGGGGAGGGGCGCTCGCCGGCCATGCCGGCTCGCGCTGACCAGGAAGAACACGAACGAAGACCGGAAGATGGATCACCTGCAACTGGCGCCATTCTCCAGTAACGATTGGTCCGAAGAACTCAGGCAGGTCACCAGTACCGCTAGCCGCACCTGCCCATACACGCAGGCCGGGCAGGGTCCCCCCGCGAAACCGGTTCCCGGAAGTGCCGGACGGGAGCCACTCGCATGTCCCGCCGTTTCTCGACGACTACGTCCCTACATGGGGCGGCCTGGAGAGTACCGAACCGCGAACTAATGTGGGATAAGACGAGGGATTGAGTTGCGTATTGATAAGCTAAGTGTTTAATTCACAAAACTTACATCGATGTATTGGCGGAGAGGGTGGGATTCGAACCCACGTGCCGGTTACCCGACAACACGCTTTCGAGGCGCGCCCGTTACGACCACTTCGGTACCTCTCCGAACCGTCAATTATAGCGTCCCCCAGGAGTCCGGCATAGACATGGCTGAAGCCGGACGCCCCTGCACCAGGCGCGTCACGCTCGCCGGCCGCGGAAGAACGCCTGCATCAGCTCCCGGCACGCATCCTCCCGGAGGCCGGCCACCACCTCGAACCGGTGATTGAGGCCGGGCAGTTCGCCGCCCCGCACCGCCGACACCACGGCGCCTGATTTCGGTTCCGCCGCGCCGTACACGAGCGTTCCGATCCGCGCGTGCACGATCGCGCCGACGCACATCAGGCATGGCTCGACCGTGACAGAGATCGTCGCTCCGGTCAGACGATAGTTGCCCAGACGCAGCGCGGCGTCCCGCAGCGCGACGATTTCCGCGTGCGCGGTCGGATCGCCGGCGCGGATCGGCTGATTGAATCCGCGGCCGACGATCTCGCCGTCGAACGAGACGACGGCGCCGACCGGCACTTCGCCGGCATCACGGGCGAGCGCGGCCTGCTCGAGCGCCGCGTCCATCAGCCAGCTGTGATCGCTTTGGTCAGCCACGGTGAAATGCGTCGGAAGAATACTACGTCCGCGGCGGCGGAATCGGGTCGGCCGGATCGAGCCAGTACACGCGCGACCAGTAGTGGAGCGCGATACCTGCGCCCCACCGGTTGGGAGCCGTCCTGACCAGCAGCACGCCAAACACCGCCAGCATGGTCAGCCCCAGCCGGCGATGGGACAGCCTCGCCACACCCGTCGCCGTCGCGGCGCGAGGAGGCTGTGTGAAGAGCCGCCCGCCGCAGGGGCCGGTGCCGAGTGGCGAAAGCCAAGTGATGGCTGATAGGATGTCTTCTGTGTGCTTCCAAGCGAGCACGGATCGACTGAGCCTGACCGCTCTCTGGAATCGATCGGCCGAGCCGCGGATCCCACACGCGCTCCGGAAGCTGGCCTGGTTGACCATCTTCAGCATCGCCAGGAAATCGTTGATCTCCTGGACCGACGGATTACCGTAGCCGCGGTGGGCCTGGAGCCGCGCCGGCTCGCGCCCCAGCCGCTCGATTACCTCGAAGCCGTCACACGCAGTATGCTTCGGAGGCCGCCACTCTGGTGGGGCGATTCGGTCTGACTCGATGAACCCCTGGAAGGTATTTGTCACCATGGTGCCCCAACGATGGACGCGCTGGCGCATTCCGCTCGTCCTCGCCGCCTGCTTCGCGTTCAGCCTGCTGTTCGGACTCTCCCGCGAGTTCTACTTCGAAGACGAAACACAGACCTTCCTGCTCGGCTTCCGCTATTACGCCACCGGCGCCTAGCCGTTTTTCGGACCCGACGTCGTGTGGACCCGCAGCGAGATTCCGGGCGCGCTGCAGGCGTTGCTCGTCGGCGTGCCGCTCAGGATGCTCGCCATCCCTGAGTCGCCGTTCGTGCTGCTGAACCTGCTGCCGTTCGCCGCGATCGGCTCGCTCGCGTCGTACACGTGCGCACAGCTCCCCAAAGCGCCGCGCTGGCTCATCTGGGGATGGTTCCTCACGGTTCCGTGGACCCTCCAGTTCTCGACGCACATCATCAACACGTCGTACATCCTGGCGCCGGCCATCCTGTTCTTCCTCGACTTTTTCGAAGCGGCCCCGAGCTTCAGCCTGCGGCGTCTGTCGCCTCGGGTCGCCTTTGCGCTGATGGGATTCGCCGCGGCCTGGCTGATGCAGATCCATATGTCGTGGCCGCTGCTGCTCCCCTATGCCGCGGTCGCGTGGGTGAGCCGCCGGTCGGACGGTATCCGGGCGCTCGCGATCGATGCCGTCGCCTTCTTCACCGGCGCGCTGATCCCCGCCTTGCTGCTGCTGCCGACGTTCGCGCGCTACGGCATCGACACCGGATCGGGCGGCGTCATGCGCAACATTCACCCGCGCTGGGTGAACCCGTGGATCATCGTGACGACGCTCGCACGCTTCCTGCCGTTTGCAAGCCTGGAGATCAACCGGTTTGTCGCGCAAGACGGCGCGAAGCGGCTCGAATTCCTCGGGCGCCACCTGTGGCTCGTTCCGATCGCACTCGTCGTGTTGAGCGTCGGCGTTATGCAGCCGGTGTGGATGTGCCTCGACGGATGCCGGCCGATTCGCAGGTGGCCGGAGTCGATACTGCGGCCCAGGTGGGCGGCGCTCTGCCGGCTCGTGGGCCTGAGCGTGCTGCTCGTCTACGCCAGCTACTGGTTCGTGATCGAGCCGCCCCAGGCGCACGCGTTCTACGTGCTGGCGCCGATCGCGTTCATGTTCGCGGCGTCCTGGTGGACGTTCGTCGATTCGCCGCGGGCGCGGCAGATCGCGGCGGGCGTCCTGATCCTCAACGTCGCCTTCCACGCGGGGCTGACGTGGACGCAGGCGCCGGAGCGGTCACTCTACAAGAACCGCGGGGTCGTCGCGGCGGCGGTGCGCCTGAAGGAGCCGGAGATGTTCGCGCACCGGCGCGACTTCGCGATCGACGGCGGCCCCGCTGTCCTCTCGGACCTCTCGCGCCCCTACGATCCCACGCGCGATTTCGAGGTGCTCGAGCCTGCGTAGCAGGATGGGGCCGCAGGGATCCGTCCATTGGACGATCACGGTCCGTAACCGCAGCGCCGTTGTTGCCTTCCGCGATCCGCTGTATACGGCAACGTACCTGGACGATCGTGGCGGCGTGGTCGAGGAAACACATGGGTGGCTCAAGGACATCTTCGAGCCGGGCGACACGCGGACGATCGAGCTGAATGACCGCTTCGGAGGGCCGCCGTTCTCGAAGGCCCGGTTGCAGATAGTCGCCGCCGAAGCGCTCCTGCCTGCGCCGCGCGACTGACCGTGAGCTCCCCCGTTGGCTGTTGACAGGGCTCATGCCGCCACGCCAGATAGCCTTGAGCGACGGCGTTGATATGGCGATCGCGATAGCTGACTACTGCCGGCCGCCGTCGGTCGACGACTTGAGCGCCTTCGTCAATTCGAGGGCGTTTTTGTCCATCGAGACATCGCGGAATGGCGAGAACATCTCATCCCAAGACTGCTCGGACCAGTAAACTTCCTTGTCAGACTGGGTGCTATTCTTGTTCCTCGCAGAGTTGTCGTAGGATCCAATCGCCTTGATCATGCTGCCGGCCGGTATCTTAAGTGGCTCCTTCAAATCGTAGAACAGCTGCCAGTTGAAGTCGTAGTTCAGGTTGCTCAGCACGATCTGCTCCCGGCCATCGGGAAACGTCACCACGAATGTCATTTCATGACCGCGCAGATGCATGTGCGGCCACACGGTGTACAACGTCACGTCGTCTTGATACGCCGAGATCTCCGTCATCGACCAGTCTTTGGCATGCGGCGGAATCACCGGCACGGTGGGACCAGCGTCCCTCCCCTGCCCGTCTCCTGGACGTAGCAGCGGCGTGATCTCGTCGTCCACTACCTCCCTCCCCTGCGCAAGCGTGCTGTGGCCGCCTGACTCTCCGAGGATTTCGTGTCTTGGGTCCTTCTGAAACCACAGACCCACTTTCGTCTTGTCCGCGAACGGCTTGCCGAGCATGGTGTAGTGCACGCCCCACACGATGACTCCATCCTTAGGCATGCGTTTGAAGCCACCATTCGGATATTGCCTGAAGGTGCCTCCGGGAACGTAACAACAATAGGTGAATGTATTTCGTCGAGCTCCTTCGGTGCCTATCACTTGGGCGCGCGTCGACAACTTACCGGTTTCGCTGTCGAGCAGCGTGCCGTTGATGACCTGCCCGCCAGGCCAGGCCGGGCCCCTCCCGAGCTTGGTGCCGGGCGGCAGCGGCTTGACGATGAACTGCATGTGATGCATGGCCTCGATCACGCCCGGAAGAATCTGAATGGCCTCGATGAGATGCTCTTCCTTCTTCAGCTCCGCGGGGAGCTCCTGGTAGATGTTGAACCAGGGCACCTCGCCTTGGGCCGGACCCTCGTATGCGTCGGCCATC
Source organism: Vicinamibacterales bacterium (assembly GCA_965229885.1). Taxonomy (GTDB): domain Bacteria; phylum Acidobacteriota; class Vicinamibacteria; order Vicinamibacterales; family CAVVIG01; genus DATLLJ01. The sequence goes on along the minus strand of CBDDJX010000003.1, from coordinate 598,208 downwards.
TCAACCACGAGGTCGGGATCGCGCCCCGAAGGATGCGTCCAGCCGCCGTTCATCTTTGGCAGCTCGGCCACTAACGGCGTCTCGCCTTGCGGAGCACCCGCATCAACCCACGCCGCGATGGTCTTAATCTGCTCGTCGGGCAAGCGCGGGTCGTTGCTGAATTCGCCAAAGCGAGGATCGGCGAACCACGGCGGCATCTCGCGCTTGGAGACCTTGTTCTTGATCGCCCGCGCCCAGGGCCGCACTTCTTGGTACGACATCAGGGACATCGGCGCGATCTGGTTGGGACGATGGCATGACACGCAGTTGTTGAAGACAATCGGCGCGATGTCCTTGTTGAACGTCGGGCTTGTGGCGACCTGGGCCTCGAGCTGCGTCAGACTCACGCCAGCGGTCATGGCCATGGACATCGCGCCGCTGAGGACCCACACTCTGCATTTCATGTCTGAACTCCTCTCGTCTTGGCGGTTCCCTCTCGAAGACCTACGACAACAGCGTGTAAGATTCACTGGCCCGCCCTGAAGATCCAGGGCCGGCGGCCCGCCAGGTGTGTCTCAGAACGTTCTATCCTGTCTTTGTCTTCGGCGGTCGAGAGAACGCAGCATCGATGGTGGCCAAGCCGGCTGTTGCGACGGTTGGTGAAACACACTCGCTACTACTGGCTCTTCTTGGCGGAGAGTCATCTGCCCGACACCTGCTTCTGGGCGATGTTGCAGCGGATCGGGGCGCTGCCGGTCCCGGCAGGTTGACGCGCAGCGAGTGTAAGGAAGCCCACCTTGGCGAAGAAAGGACGCAAGTGAGGAGCGGTGTCTGAGGAATGCCCTGGAAGCCCTGGAAGCAGGGGCCTCCACCCGGGCACACGTCAGCGCGGGCTGAGAAGTGACGGAAGATTTTCGTGCGCTCTGCGGCTTTTGGGTGTATAAGCGGGTACGTCCTGGGCAGGCAAAATGGAAATCCCAGGCATGGAGATCCAAAACATGAAATCCAGGGTCATGCTCGGTGCGATGGTGGTGGTCGTGGCAGTTGCCGCTGGCGTTAGGATGGCCGCCGCGCCGGCCGCCGCGCCGGCCGCCACAAGCCCGACGTTCAACAAGGATGTCGCGCCGATCGTCTTCAACAACTGCGTGTCGTGCCATCGTCCCAACCAGATCGCGCCGATGTCGCTCATGTCGTACGAGGAAGTGCGACCCTGGGCGCGGGCGATCAAGAACAAGGTCTCCAAGCGTGAGATGCCGCCGTGGTTCGCCGATCCTCGCTTTGGCGAATTCCTCAACGACCCGCGCTTGACCGACACCCAGATTCAGACCATCGCGGCGTGGGCAGACACGGGCGCTCCTGAAGGTGATACGCCATTGACGGCCGAGCTGCCAACGATAAACGAGGGCTGGACGCATCCCTCGGGGCGCGATCCCGACCTCGTGATCGAGATGGCAGACGCATTCAACGGGCCGGCCGAAGGTGAGGTGCCCTGGCTCAACATCTACCAGGAGCTCCCGGAGGAGCTGAAGAAGGAAGAGCATTTCATCGAGGCCATTCAGATCCTGCCGGGCGTGGTCGAGGCCGTGCATCACATGCAGTTCATCATTAAGCCGCAGCCGTCCGGCACCCACATTGGCAGGGGCGCGGCGTGGCCCGGCGGGCTGGTCATCGAAGGCGCGCTGCTCGACAGCGAAACCGGTAAGTTGTGGGATGCCGCCAACACGACAGCCGGCGCCGGCGCGGAAGCCACGCCAGAGGAACGACAAGATACGTTCGCCTTCTGTTGTTACGTTCCCGGAGGCACCTTCAGGCAATACCGGGATGGTGGATTTCAACGCATCCCCAAGGAAGGGGTCATCGTGTGGGGCACGCACTACACCATGATCGGCAAGCCATTCGCGGACAAGACGAAAGTGGGTCTGTGGTTTCAGAAGGACCCGAGAAACGAAGTCCTCGGAAGCTACGGCGGCCACAGCACGCTTGCGGAGGGGAGGGAGCTAGTGGTCGACGACTTCACGCCGCTGGTATCAGGAGGAGGGCAGGGACGCGACAAGGGCCCCACCGTGCCGGTGATTCCGCCGCATGCCGCAGACTGGTCGATGACGGAAATCTCGGCGTATCAAGACGACGTGACGTTGTACACCGTGTGGCCGCACATGCATTTGCGCGGTCATGAAATGACATTCGTGGTGACGTTTCCCGATGGCCGGGAGCAGATCGTGCTGAGTAACCTGAACTACGACTTCAACTGGCAGCTGTTCTACGATTTGAAGGAGCCGCTTAAGCTACCGGCCGGCAGCACGATCAAGGCGATTGGATCCTACGACAACTCTGCGAGGAACAAGAACAGCAGCCAGCCTGACAAGGAGGTCTACTGGTCAGAGCAAAGCTGGGACGAGATGTTCTCGCCATTTCGGGATGTCACGGTGGACAAAAACGCCCTCGAATTGACGAAGGCGGGCAAGGCGTCAAACAACGGCAGCGTGCAGTAATCAGGCGTCGCAATCGTCCCGCAAAGCGTGGAGAAGGCCGGCAAGAGGCCGCCTTCTTCACGCTATCGACCATCCCCCGCAGGAACTCCCACCCAAGCATCTAATCCTCCCCGCCGAAAACGAAGAGGGCCAGGCTTCGACGCTTCTTGCAACACCGGGGCGCGAGCAGCGCCTTCGGTAATAAAAGAGACGCAATTTCACCGCAACTGGCAAGTCTTGTGGCCGGCAATGCCGTGCGTGCGAGCACGCGCTCGCCGCCATCCGCGACGGGATTCAGGATTCCACAGACAAGCCTGCTTAGAGGCGTGTCGAGCCATAAGTAAGTGTTACCGGGCGGCGCTTCGTCGCGCCATATTTGGTGTTACCGACGGGGAGAGGTCTTTGAGCGACAGGGCCGCGGAGACCCGCGCGGTCTTTGCGTGTGTCTCCGCGGCCCCCGCCGTCGAGGGCACCAGCCCGCGCCGATGATTCGCGAGGGCATAGACCCGCGCGAGCTTGCGGTCAATGCGCGCCGCGAGCGTGAACGGATCGAGCCGGTCCCGCTGGCGCACGAGCGCTGGCCAACGTCGCGAGCCTGGTGTTCGACGGGCGCGCCATCTGGTTTCACTCGGTGAACGCACGCTGGCAGGTTAGCCTGATTTTCGACCACATCGAGGCGATGATAGCGGCGGACCGATTTTTGTCCGCTCCAGGAGAGCTCGCTGAATACGCTTTCAATTTCTACGACTGGGACAGCCGGCAAAAGACCCCGCCCGAGCCCCGCGACTCGTGACCTCCAGTGAGGTCCAGTTCCTGACCTCCTCAACTTATTGCGTTTAGAAGCGCTGCGCGTCTTCGGGCGACCCTAGGTTGAGGGTTGAAGCGGATGATCATGTCCGAGCCCTTGCCGACGATCCACACGTTGTCCTCGTTGTAGCCGACGCGTTGTGCCTACGGCAAGTGTCATGTCTGCGGAGGCTCCCTGGTTGGGCGCACAATCGAACAAGATTTCCGTATCAAGAGAAAACTCATTGTCGTTTGTGAAGTTCCTGCTGGAGTGTGCCATGGCGGTCAGTTGCCTTCCAACTTCCGCTCGGACCACCTTTTCTCCGCAGCGCTGGGATCGTTCAGGCACATTTTCACAGAGTCCCGTGATTGACCAGGTCAGGGCGGACGCACAGCACATCATGAAGTTAGATGGGTTCAGTTCTGCCACGCCATTCTAACCTCGTACTTCTTGCCATCGAGATCGCTTGCAGTGGCCACAACGTCTTTCGGGCGCACGAAGTTGAGATTAAATTTCCCCCCACCTGATTCCGTGAAGCTTCCGACCGGCAAGTCGCGCTTGCCCCCAGTTTCCATCCGCCCAATTCTGACGACGTAGGGCTCCGATTTGCGGATCGTGTTGATGCTGACCGTCAGATCGAGGAGCGCGTGACCCGCCCGATTCTCGACGACGATAAATGCTCCAGAGAGCATTTGAAGGCCGATCGCGGTCGAACCGCCGTCACCGGATGTGCCGACGGCTCCGGTCTCCGAAGAACTGCACGCCGACACTACCGAAGCAAGGACCAAAACGAGTGTGGCAGGAACGAGAGCGCGCCGAATTGAGTAAGTCATGGCTGCTCCTCCTCCGGACGTGGAACCAACATCGCGGGCGTCACCCGACGCCAGAACGTCGCGCTCCGGGGAGCATACACCCGTCCGCCCCGCCCGCACACCTGGACGGCTACCGCTGGTTGGCGGCCAGCGTGCTGCGGGCAAGCGGTCCTCGATCGGCACGATCGGACCTTATCGGACGCACGGCGTGAGCCAAGCGGCGGCCTTTCTCTGGGGTTCGTCGGAGGGGTTCCGCTGCTGGTGTGCGCTGCTGGCTTACCAGGCGGGAAGGATTCCGCGAAAGCGAGCAGCCCCGTCGAGGGGCTGGTGGGACGGCGAAGCCCCTGACCGCGCATCCGACTATTTGTCGTTGGTGCCGGCTGATGAGGAACGTGACGGGACCTTCCACCGATCGAGATTGTCGATGGGAACTGGCGAGATCGCGTCCGCCGGCTTGAATTGGAAGACGGCGCCATAGAAGAACAGCTCGGCTTCGAGGCAGCGGACCATCGTGTCGGCCTTGCGGAATCCGTGCTGCTCGCCTTCGAAGGTGAGGAATGCGACCGGCAGACCCTTGGCGCGCGTGGCGTCGGCCAGCATGCCTGACTGGTTCGGTGGCACCACCTTGTCCTCGAGGCCCTGGAAAAGAATGAGGGGGCTGGACAGCCTGTCCACGAAGTGGATGGGAGATCGCGCGCGATAGAGGTCTTGCTTTGCCGGGTACGGCCCCACGAGTGTGTCGAGATATCGCGACTCGAATTTGTGCGTGTCACGCGCCATCATTTCGAGGTCACTGATGCCGTAATAGCTTGCGCCAGCGTTGAACACCTCAGGATGGAACGTCAGCGCGGCCAGAGTGGTGTAACCACCGGCGCTGTTGCCACGGATGATGAGGCGGTCAGCGTCCGCTTTGCCCTGTGTCACCAGATACTTCGCGGCATTCACGCAATCGGCAACGTCCACGACGCCCCACTGCGCATTCAGCCGTCGCCGATAAGCGCGTCCGTAGCCGGAGCTACCGCCGTAGTTCACGTCCACCACGGCGAAGCCGCGGCTGGTCCAATACTGGATATCCAAGTTCAGCGTCGCACGGTGCGACGCCGTCGGACCGCCATGACTGATGACGATGAGCGGCGGGCGCTCGTCGGCGGGCACCGCAAAATTCCTGTTGTGGGGCGCGTAGTAGAACGCGTGCGCCGTGAGGCCGCCATCGGTCGGGAACTCAAGCACGTCGGCTATCGAAAGATACTCGGGAGCGATCTCCATTCCGGTCGCCACACGGAGCACTTCGGTCGCGCCCGTCGAGAGATTGACGCGCACCACCGCTTCCGGCGTCAGCGCCGAGGCACCGACAAACACAGCATGCGAGTCGGTGGCGGCCATGCGGTCGCCCGGCTCCAACTGCGCGTCCAACGGCGCCAGCGCACCGGTCGACAGATCCAGGGTCGCGACGCGCCCACGGCCGCGTTCCTGGTACGCGACGACGAGGCGTGACTCATCGGCAAACGCCCACGTGGAAGCCCCGAACTGCCACTGTGGGCGGCCGAACTCCGCCAGCATCGGGTGAACGGCCTCCACCTGCCCAGCGCGCACGCGGTAGAGATTCCACCAGCCGGTGCGATCCGAGACGAAGTACAGCGTGCCGTCAGGCGACCACCCAGGCTGAAAGATCGACTCCTCGTCCCCGCCGGCCACGCGCGTCGGGCGCTCAAGCCGGCCGTCTCGGCCCACGTCAGCGGTCCACAGCTCCGTGGCATCCCACGGCATGGCGGGGTGGCGCCACGCCAACCACGCCATGCGCGAACCGTTCGGACTGAACCGGGGCGTTGAATAGAAGTCGTAACCCGAAGCAATGACCGTCCCGATGGTCGGCGGACCGTCGAGCGCCAGGCTTATCAGGGTATTCGCGGCTTCGCGATCCCGTTCCGTGTGGTCCTCTCGAACGCAGACAATCCGCGTGCCCGTCGGGTCGATCGTGAAGTCGGCGTAGTACCAATCGCCCGGCGGCGTAAGCGGCTTGGGTGCCCCCCCCGGCGCCAGCCGATAGACGCGCTGGTCCGCGAACTCGGAGTAATAGATTGAATGGCGCGACACCGCGTACGCCGCCCCGCCGTACTCGTGCACACGGGTTCGCACGTTGGTTCCGGCCGGAGTGAGGTCCGCGATGCGGCCGCCCGGACTCCACTTGACCGCCACACTGCGGCCCCCTTCTTCCGGCCGCCTTTCGAGCCAATAGATATCGTCGCCACCGAGGATGACGCTGCTCAGTTGCAGCCCGCCGGCTGCGACGGTACGCGCCGTGAGTGGTGATTTCCACGTCCCGCACCGAGCTGTGACCGGGCTGGGCGGGAGGCTCGTCCCCGAGGGTCCGCCGCCTGCAATGCCGCCAGCGGCGAGCCGGACGGGAGCGGGCGCACGGAAGCTATTCATGTCTTTGCAGACTGGCCGCTCCGGACGAAGCGCTGCTGAGGATCGAAGAGCAGCGCGGTGAGGCCGAAGGCGACGAGGCTCATGGCGGCGAGCGCGAGCAGAGAATAGGCGACCTCGAACTCGCCAGATTGGCCGAGCGCCTGGCGCATCAGGTCGACTTGATACGTCACTGGGTTGAGACGGGCCGCACCTCGCAGCCATGTGGGCATCTGGGCGGTCGGATACAAGGCGCCGCTGACGAACAGCAGAGGGAACAAGACGACGTTGATGATGCCGGCGAAGTTTTCAACGGATCGGAGCCGCGCGGCCAGGAGCAGTCCCAGCAGGCTACTGCTCAAAGCGGCGATGACCAGAGCCGCGGCCGCCACAACGAGCTGGCCGAGAGTGAGACGTAGCAGCAGCGGGCCGCACAGGAGCACGATGCCGCCCTGGAGGATCCCGACCAGGGTCGCCGACAGCGCGCGGCCCGCGAGCACGGCCGTCGTTCCGGCCGGACTGGCCAGCATCAGGCGCAGCATGCCGAACTCGCGGTCATAGACTGTCGACACCGCGGTCAGCATCGCGCCAAACAGCGCCGCCATCACGACGACGCCGGGATAGACGAACGCCTTGTACGACAGCGCGCCTTCGACGCGGGCGATGGAGTTGTAGCCCGTGCCAACCAGCAGGAGCCACATGAACGGACGGGCGATCCCGCCCAAGAGCCGACTCTTCTGCCGGGTCGTGCGGTAGAGATCCCGGGCCACAATGCCGTAAACAGCGATCAGCCGGCTCACGCGCGTTCTCCAATGACGGGGCGCATCAGTCGCGGAGACACGGCCTCCGTGCGCTCGAAATACACGTCTTCGAGAGTCGGTGGTCGAATGGCGAAGCGCCTGATTCCCGGCTGGGCGGCGGCGAGTCTGGCCAGCTGCTCGCGGGGACCAGTTAGACCGATGCGGTACCCGCGCTCCGTTCGTACGACCATTCGAACTGCGCCGCCGTCACGCAGGGCCTCAATCAGGCGCTCTGTCTCGGGACCCTCGATTTCGGCGACCTCTGTGCCCACCCTGGCTTTCAGTACGGCCGGGCTGCCATCTGCCACCACTCTGCCATGCGCAAGGAGCACGACGCGGTCGCACGGCTCGGCTTCGGAGAGATAGTGGGTAGAAAACAAGATTGTGGCGCCGCGCTCGCGACGTTCCTCCTCGAGCAGCGTCCACATGCGGTCGCGATGCTCGGGATCGAGTCCGACGGTCGGCTCGTCGAGGATGAGGAGGTCGGGCCGGTGTATGGTCGCGCGGGCGATGTCGGCAAGCCGCCGCCACCCGCTGGAGAGGTGCCGCCCAAGCTGGGAAGCACGCTCGTTGAGGCCGGTTCGATCGAGCGCCCCAGCCACCGCGCGTCGTGCTTCGTGACCGGCCAACCCCGCGAGTCGAGCGGCGAACAGCAGATTCTGCTGGACGGTCAGCAGTCCATCGATACTGGGTTCGTGGAAAACGAGCCCCAGGCGGCGGCGTGCGGCCCGCCGTTCACCGACGATGTCGTGACCGAACAGCCGGGCCGTACCTCGTGACGGGTTGAGCAGCGTTCCAAGTAGCAACATCGTCGTCGTCTTGCCGGCGCCATTGGGACCCAGCAAGCCGACTAGCGCACCGCGGGGAACGAGAAGATCGAGGGAGTCGAGCGCGCGGGACGAGCCGAAGTCCCGCCCGAGCCCAGCGGCCTCGATTGCAGTGATTGACCCGTTCACGGCCGTTGAGGGTCCAAGGTCAGATACCGATAGCGGTACTCGATCGGCCCGACCTCCTCCTTCAGCGCCTCATCGACGATGGCGCGCAGCGGCGTCAATGTGCAAACCGGGTCGGCATTGGTCGCATCGCCGGTGAGGGCAAACGCTTGACAGCGGCAGCCGCCGAAGTCGATCGCCTTGCGCGGACAGCTGCGGCAAGGCTCCTGCATCCAGTCCTCGCCGCGGAATGCCTGGAACGCGGATGACTCTGCCCAAATCCACTGAAGCGAGCGATCTCGTACATTGTCGAATGTGAGCGACGTGATGTGGGTCGCTCCATGACAGGGCAGCGTTCGACCGTCCGGCGCCACGAGCAGGTAGTGTTTCCCCCAGCCCCCGTAGCATGGCTTCGGGTACTGCTCGAAGTAGTCCGGAAGGACGAAAATAATCTGCATCCGGCCCCGGTGACGCTCCGCTGCCTCACGGTAGATCGTCTCCGCGGCGACCACCTGCGCGCGTGAAGGCATGAGCGCGCGCCGATTTTCGAGCGCCCAGCCATAGTATTGGGTGTTGGCCAACTCGAGGCGGTCCGCTCCCAGTCGGGCGGCCAACTCGATAATTTCGCCAAGCCGATCGATGTTTGCTCGGTGGAGGACCACGTTGATCGAGAAGGCGAACCCCAGTTCCCGGACGCTGGCCGCAGCCGCCTCCTTTTGTTTGACCGACGGTATTCCGGCGATCCATTCGGCTGTCTTGACGTCCGAGTCCTGGATCGAAATCTGGACGTGCTCGAGACCCGCCTGGCGTAGTTTCTCGGCCCGTGAAGGCGTCAGGCCAAGGCCCGACGTGACGAGCGTGCTGTAAAGGCCCAGTTCGTGGGCGTGCGCGGCCAGCTCCTCGACGTCCCGACGCACGAGCGGTTCCCCACCCGAGAGCCCGAGCTGGAGCACACCCAACTCGCGCGCTTGTGTCAGGACCCGCTTCCAGTCGTCAGTCGACAGCTCCTCCTCCGACCGATTCATTTCAAGGGGATTCGAGCAATACGGGCAATGGAGCGGACAACGATGCGTCAGCTCGGCCACGAGCGTGGTGGGACGGTCAGGCTTCACGGACCAACTCTCTTTCGGCCAACTGGGACAGAAATTCGCCAACGTCCGCAGCAACGACGCCTCTATAGCGCTCCTGCAGGACCTGGGTGATCTCGTCCACCGTGCGGTGGCCATCGCAGAGCCCCAGGATCGCCGCGCTCGTCTCGTTGAGCAAGACCGCGCCTTCCGGATAAAGCAACACATGCCGCTGGCGGACGGAGTCGAAGTCCAAGCGAGCCAGCCGCCAGAGCACGGGAACCGCGGCGCTCGTCAGAGGCGGCATGTCAGTGGTCAGTATAGGCGTGATGAATCGTATCGATCATCACCCAGAGTATCTCGATCTTGAACGCCAAGGCGTCGAATGCGCGCCGCTGGGTTTCGACGGTCGTGCAATGCGTCTGGACGAGCTGCAGTCCCTGCTGGCTGTCCCGCGGCGCCTGGATCAGCCGGCTCTTGAAGTAATCGAGCGCCTCGGGACGAATCCAGCCATAGTGCTGAGGGAACGCGGCGATGCGCTGTCGCATCAGATCCGGTGCAAACAGCTCTGTCAGCGAGGACGCGACGGCGTCAATCCACGGCTTGGTCTTGCAAAAGGTCACGTAAGCTTCCGCAGCGAATCGCACGCCCGGCAGGACGTGCCGCTCGTCCTCCATCTCTTCACGCGGCACGCCGACGGCCTCGCCCAATCTGATCCACATCTCAATCCCACCACTGCCCGGCTCGGTGCCGTCGTGGTCGACGATACGCTGCATCCATAGACGGCGAACCGTGGGATCGGGGCAGTTCGAGAGAATCGCGGCGTCCTTTCGCGGGACCGCCCGCTGATACGCCAGCCGGTTGGCAACCCACCCTTGCAGCTGCCGAGGAGTGAGCCGACCTTCGTGCATCAATTGATGGAAGGGATGGTTGGCGTAGTACGAGCGGCTAAACGCTTGCAAGGCGTCAGCCAGGGCCTCGGGGGTCAGCGGCCGTTCCAGCGCCGGAATCGGCGGCGGGGGGGGTGCGGCAAGCGAGGAAGGGTGCAGGCCCGTCGTCATCGGCTACCCCGTGCGTTACAAGTTGATCCGTAGGCCGTCGACCCCGATGGTGAGCCCGGCTCGCTCAACCAATGCGTGTTCCGGAGAGTTCTCCACGAGTATCGGGTTCGTATTGTTGATGTGCGTGTAGACGCGATGTCGGCACGGAAGCTTCCCGAGCTGCTCCAGGCTCCCGCCAGGGCCTGAGATCGGGAGATGATCCATTTGCCGGGCTGTTTGGTCGCCGATGCCCAGCGCGACTAGCTCGTCGTCGGTCCAGAAGGTGCCGTCGAAGAGTAGCAGATCGGTCTGCGCGAAGCGATTGAGGAGAGATGCATCCAAATCGCCGCAGCCCGGTACGAACGCGCACACCGTGCCGCGTTCCTCATCCCGGAGCGCAATCCCGACCGTGTGTCCGACGTCATGGCTGGTTGCGAAACGCGGAGGGCCCGCCGGCACGGCAAATACTTCGGCGGAGAGTCCGCTGCCGGTACCGTCACGGTAACGGAGCACTTGCGGCGTCTCCAACAGCAGCTCGGTCACCGGAACCTCGGCGAACGCGCGCGTCACAGGTAGAATGCGTGAATCTCGTTCGAGCATCGCGCAGATCGCCGCAGTCGTGTACAGCGGTAGATGCCGCGCCTCACGCAGCAACACGAGCCCCAACGTGTGATCAAGCTCCGCGTCGGTGAGAAGGACACCCTCTATGGGAACCTGCCTGATCTGTAGGGAATGTCCGCAGGACAGCCTGGCGATTTGGTCTCGAACGTCGGGTGAGGCGTTCAGCAGGAACCAGCGCTGGCCATCGACGCTGATCGCTGCGGAGGACTGACTACGGGGTATAGCCGCGGCAGGGTTCTGCCGCGCAAGGCGACATGAAGGGCACCAACAATTCCACTGCGGGAAACCTCCGCCAGCGGATGTGCCGAGCAGAACAACCTGCACTTAGACACGAGAAGGGGACGGAGGTGGGATCCCTTGCCGGCACCACCTCCGTCCAGGACCCTAGCGTGTCGCCGCGTACGCGGTGACTTCCATCGTGACGGCTACGACTTCAAACTCGGGCTTCGTCCAATTCATGGGCTCACCTCAAACGACTGCATTGGCCCCACTCGATGAGTGATCCGCTGCCGGCCGAAATTGGGCGACAACAGGAGGGCTGACACGGGATTTTAGCAAGGGTCAGACCCGAATATCAAGAAGAACTTGCGGGGGCCGTATCCCCGCTAGCGCCTGGACTTTGCCCCCCACGGCCCTGTTTGGCCTCCTGCCTGGCGTACACGCCAGCTCGACGGGCCTTGGGCACACCCCCTATCTTGCCACGCCTTTGCACCCGCGCGTGACGATAGCCGACCTTTGAAACCGACTGCCCGTGATAAACCACCGAACACGCCCTACCTAATTGGCCCCCTCATTCACTTCCACTTCGTCGACCCCATTTCCGCAGTTGCCGCTGCAAATAGTTGCCGGATCGGGTCCGCGTCCTTCGGCGAATGCGCGGTCTTCGACGCGGGCGCCGACAAGCGCGCCCACCAAGCCGTAATTACCCTCGTGACATCGGGGTTCGTAGTACACCCGGTTCGCTCGCGCATCTTGCCGGGTCCACTCCTGCTTTAGCGGTCCACGGCCTCGTCCACGTCGTCGGATCCTCCATCGTGGCTTGGTACTCGAGCGTGTTCGCGTCGATCCGGGTGAAACGTTCGATCAGGTGGAAGTTCTCGCGGGAACTCAGATACTCCCGCTTGGCGTTGAAGTTGGTCACGTCGACCACCAGCGTCTCCCCCTCCCAGTGTCCACGCGAATCGCCCCACCACTGGCGAACAGTGGCAGGCAGATGCGGAGCATTTGTGATGGGGATGATGCGCTGCCACCCCTGCCCCTGGCCCGTGTCGTAGTAGATCGAAACGCTTCCACGTGACTGAACAATCCGAGGGACGCCGCCAAAACCGGGCAGGCCGCCGCTCATGCAACGCTCGAGGAGCGTGCGGTCCTCGGGACCATCGGTGCGATTGATGGCGCCGCCGGAACCGCCGTTTCGAGCCGTCAGTGTGATGTAGTACCGCGGCGTCTCGAATCGTCTCGGGGATGGCGGTCCGTACTTCCAGCCTGAGCAGCCGACCAGGCTGTTCTTACAGATTTCTGTGGCTTGCAGCAGAGCGTTCTCAAATTCCAGGATAGCCGCCCTGCGCTTCTCGGCCTCTGGCGTGTACGGAGGGATTCGTCCATCGGGCGAATCCGCCGCGGCACGTTCGACAGCGTCCCGGCCCTTGAGGCGGCGATCGAGAGCTACCTGGTGGATCACAACGCGCACTGCAAGCCCTTTGTCTGGACCGCGACCGCCGACGTCATCCTGGACAAGGTCAACCGATTTTGCCAACGAACTTCAGGGACGCGACACTAGGTGATGTCTTCAGCAGACGGGTGCGCGGAGTGTGATTCGGGGAGACAAGGCCCGTGGGCTCGATCAGGCTCGTCGATTCCGTCCTTCGCCCGCCGGTTTCGCACACCATTCGCACAAACACAACAACGGCGCCCTCTCGGGCGCCTCGACTGAGTCATCGAATTCAGACGTAGCTCGTTGAGTCTAAAGTTGGTGCGGAAGAGGGGATTCGAACCCCTACGCTCTTGCGAGCGCCAGCCCCTCAAGCTGGTGCGTCTGCCGTTCCGCCACTTCCGCTAGCGAGGGTCTGAAATTGCAGATATCAGACTGCAGATTCCAGATTGCAGATTTCAGATTGAACAACGATTACTTCGGCGGTGTCGCGGGCGCCGGTGTGGCCGGCGCCGCTGGGGTCCTCGGCGTCACCGGCGCGCTCGCGGGCCTTGGCGGCGGCGCCGATCCGCTAATGAGCGATCCCGGCCCGCGCTGGCCGAGGATCGCCAGCACCAGGGCGCAGAACATGAACAAAGCGGCCAGGACGGCGGTCGCCTTCGACAGCACCGTCGCACCAGCCCGTGCGCCGAACGCTGACTGGCTGCTGCCGCCGCCGAAGGCCGCCGCGATGTCACCCTTGCCCTGCTGGAGCAGAACCGCCAGCAGCAGCAGCATGCACACGAGCACGTAAAAAGTCGTGATCAGGTAATAGAGAACCATTGATCTACTTCGAGCTCAACTCACGGTGGAAACGCCGATTATACCGCAGCCGGCCGGCAGGCCGTCACGATCCCGGCAAAGCTCTCCACCTCGAGGCTCGCGCCGCCGACGAGCGCGCCGTCGACGTCAGGCTGGGCGATGAGCTCGCGGATATTATCCGCTTTCACGCTGCCGCCGTAAATGACGTGACAACGCTCGGCGGCCTCGGCGCCGAACCACTCCCGCAGCCGCCTGCGAATGTGCGCATGCGCGTCTTCGGCCTGCGCGGCCGTCGCGTTCCGGCCGGTCCCGATGGCCCACACCGGCTCGTACGCCAGCACGAGCGTGTCGAGATCGCCCACCTGGGCCGCCGTGAATCCTTTCAGCCCCTCCTTGATCTGGCGATCGAGCACGGCCAGGGTCTCCTCGCGCTCCCGTTCTTCGAGCGTCTCGCCGATGCAAACGATCGGCGTCAGACCACCGGCGATCGCAGCCATCGCTTTGCGGTTGACGATCTGATCGCTCTCGCCGAATAATCGCCGCCGCTCCGAGTGCCCGACAATCACGTACTCGGCGCCCGCTGCCTTGATCATGCCGGACGACACTTCGCCGGTGAACGCGCCCTCGCGCTCCCAATAGAGGTTCTGCGCCGCGACGCCGATGTTCGTGTTGCGCGCGGCCTCGGCGACCGCATGCAGCGCGGTGAACGGGGGAGCGACGACGATCTCGACGTCGGTGACGTCCTTGACGAGCCGTCGCAGCTCCTTGACGAACACGACCGCTTCCTGCACGGTCTTGAACATCTTCCAGTTGCCGGCGATAAATGGAATTCTCATCTGTTCACGGTCCGGCTGCCTTCGACTTCGCTCAGGCCAGGGAAGCCGGACACTACTTATTGCTCAACGCGGCCACGCCTGGCAAGGTGCGCCCGCCAAGGAATTCGAACGAGGCGCCGCCGCCAGTCGAGATGTGCGTGACCCGGTCGGCCATCCCGGCCTTCTTGATGGCGGCGATCGAATCGCCGCCGCCGACGATCGTCGTGCCCCTGACGTTCGCCACCGCCCGCGCGACGGCGTTCGTGCCGGCCGCGAAGGCGTCGATCTCGAAGACGCCCATCGGGCCGTTCCAGACCACCGTCTTCGCGTCGGCGAGGATCGTCTCGTACGCCCGCACGGTCGCCGGTCCGATGTCCACGCCGTACCGATCGCCGATCTTCGCGTCACCGATGGCGAGCGCTTCGTGTGCGGCGCCGGCCTCGACGCGATCGGCCACGACATGATCGACCGGCAGCTCCAGATGGACGCCGCCTGATGTGGCGTGGGCTTCGATCGATCGCGCCGCGTCGAGCTTGTCGTCTTCAACGAGCGAGCGCCCGATCGGCACACCGCGGGATTTGAAGAAGGTGTACGCCATCGCGCCGCCGACGAGCAGGCGATTGACCTTGCCGAGCAGGTTCTCGATCACCTCGATCTTGTCCGACGCCTTGGCGCCGCCGAGAATGGCCACAAATGGCCGGCCGGGAGATTCGAGTGCGTGGCCAAGGTAACGCAGCTCGCGCTCCATCAGCAGTCCTGCGGCGGCCGGCTGCAGATAATCGGTGATGCCTGCGACGGACGCGTGCGCACGATGGGCCGCGCCGAACGCATCATTGACGTAGACGTCGGCCAGCGCGCCGAGCGCGGTGGCGAACTGCGGATCGTTCTTCTCTTCCTCCGCGTGGAACCGGAGGTTTTCGAGCAGCAGCACGCCACCACCTGTGGGAGAAGCCGCGTGGACGCGGTCCACCTCGCGCGTGACCTCCTCGCCGATGCAGTCCTCAACGAACGCGACCGGACGCCCGAGCAATGTGCCGAAGAGGTCCGCAACCGGCCGCAGGCTGAGCGCCGGATTCTTCTTGCCCCTTGGCCGGCCCAGATGGCTCGCGAGCACCGCCGTGGCGCCGGCGTCGAGGGCGTATTGGACCGTCGGCAGGGAGGCGCGCAGTCGCGTATCGTCGCTTCCAGGGCCAATCCGTCCGTCTTTCAGCGGCACGTTGAAATCGACGCGAATGAAGACACGCTTCCCGCGGAGATCGAGATCCTTGATCGAGAGCTTGGGCATGAGTGTCTGAAATCCTCACATCCTTAGATTCCACTAGATTCCCCGTTTCACCAACAGGCGCAGCAGGTCCACGCATCGGTTGGCGTATCCCCATTCGTTGTCGTACCAGGAGAGGACTTTGACGAAATCTCCGTCCATGACCTTCGTGTAGGCCGCGTCGACGATCGACGAGTGGGGGTTCCCCTTGAAGTCGATCGACACCAGTTCCTCGTCCGAAAACTGCATGAGGCCCTTCAGGGCGCCGGTCGAGGCCTCCTTGAGTGCGGCGTTCACTTCCTCGGCGCTCGTCTTCCTGTTAACGAGGGCGACGAGATCGACCACCGACACGTTCGGCGTCGGCACGCGCATCGCGAAGCCATCCAGCTTGCCCTTGAGCTCCGGTAGCACTTCGCCGACCGCGCTCGCCGCGCCGGTGCTCGTGGGGATCATCGAGAGCGCCGCGGCGCGCGCGCGCCGCAGGTCCTTGTGCGGCAGGTCCAGAAGGTTCTGATCGTTCGTGTACGAGTGGATCGTCGTCATCCACCCTTTCTTGAGGCCGAATTTCTGATGAATGACTTTCGCGAGCGGCGCAAGGCAGTTGGTCGTGCACGACGCATTCGAGATGATCTGATGCGTGGCCGGATCGTACCGCTCGTCGTTGACGCCGAGGACGAGCGTGATATCGGGGCCCTTGGCAGGCGCCGTGATGACGACCTTCTTCGCCCCCGCAGCGATGTGTTTCGCGGCGGCAGTGCGATCGGTGAAGAGGCCCGTCGACTCGAAGACGACATCGACACCGAGCGCTTTCCACGGCAGCTCGGCGGGATCGCGCTTCGACAGGACGGTGAACCCGTCGCCGTCGACCGAGATGCGGTCCCCACTGGCCTCGACGCGCGCGTGGAGGTTGCCGAGCACCGAGTCGTACTTGAGCAGATGCGCGAGCGTCTGCGCGCTCGTGAGATCGTTGACGGCGACGAAATCAATGTTCGTGTTGCCAAGCGCAGCCCGCATGATGTTCCGGCCGATGCGCCCGAATCCGTTGATGCCAACGCTTACAGCCATCGATGTCCTCCAGACAAACGTTTCATTCTACAATGGCTGACCGCAATGTATCTCACGTATAGCCTGCTGACGCTGCTCGTCTTTGCCGTCGTCTTGCCGTACTTCGTCTATCAGGCGATCCGCTACAAGAAGTACGTCGGCAGCCTCCGGCAGCGCCTCGGCTATCTGCCCATCTCCTTCAATGTCGACGGCGAGGAGTCAATTTGGATTCATGCCGTATCGGTTGGCGAGGCATTGACCGCTCGGGCGCTTGCCGAGGATCTCAAGGCCCGCTACCCGCGCCTGCGTCTGTTCCTTTCGACGACCACCATGGCCGGGCAGGAAGTCGCCAGGCGCAGCCTGCAGCACGTGGACGCCGTGTTCTATTTTCCGTTTGACTGGGCGTTCATCGTCCGCCGCACGCTCAATATCGTCAGGCCGCGTGTCTTCATCATGATGGAAACCGAGATCTGGCCGAACCTGCTGAGGCTCTGCCGGAAGCGCGGCGTGAAGACGGTCGTCATCAACGGGCGGATTTCGTCGCGTTCGTACCCTCGGTACCGGATGATCAGGCCCTTCTTCCGTCGCGTGCTCGACCATGTCGATCGGTTCTGCATGCAGAACGAGGAGTCGGCGCGCCGGCTCGTCGACCTGGGCGCCGATCCCGCGCGCGTCACCGTCACCGGCAGCCTTAAGTTCGATTCTCTCGAAGAGCCTGCGGCGGCCAGGCATGGCCGTCCGCGCGAATGGGTGCTGCGGTTCTTCCGCATCTCGCCGCATCGGCCTGTCGTCGTCGCTGGCAGCACGGTCCGGGGCGAAGAGGCCGCCGTGCTGCACGCCTTCGCGCGAATCAAGACGACGATGCCGGGCGCGTTGGCCATTATTGCGCCGCGCCAGGCCGAACGCTTCGGCGAAGTGGAGCGGTTGTCGCGCGACGCCGGGTTTGTCACGGCGCGGCGCTCCGAGCTGCCGACCGACGCGGAGCCGCGGGCCGACGTCGTCGTGCTCGACTCGATCGGCGAGCTGGCGCAGCTCTACCAGGTGGCGACGGCCGTGTTCGTCGGCGGGAGTCTCGTCGACCAGGGCGGGCACAACATTCTCGAGCCGGCGATGTTCGGCAAGCCGATTCTGTTCGGCCCGTACATGCAGAACTTTCGGGAGATCGCTGATACCTTCCTGACGAACGGGGCGGCGATGGAGGTGCAGTCCGAGCGCGAGCTCGAAGAGGCGCTGCTCACGCTGCTGACCGACCCGGTCCGGCGCGCCCGGTTCGGCGCCGCGGCGCGGGCGCTCGTCGAGGCCAACCGTGGGGCCAAGAACAAGACGCTCGCCGTGATTGCCGACGTCCTGCCGCCGGCCGGCGCGGAGGCGCCCTGGGGAAGCCGCGTGGTCCGGCCGTTCCGACTGGTGCATTGATTCACGTCCTCAGCGCGATGTACAGCGCGGCCACAGTCTGGCGGCGCCAGTGGTACGCGCGCCAGCCGTCGCGTCGATCGAGGCTGTCGCGCCCGGTCATCAGCGTCGGCAATCTGAGCGTCGGCGGCAGCGGCAAGACGCCCGTCGTGGGATACATTGCGCGGCTGCTCGTCGAGTGCGGCGAACGTCCGGCGATTCTGACGCGCGGGTACGGGCGGCGCCGAACCAGCGAGAGCGTGCCTGGGGTCACTATCGTGTCCGACGGCACCGCGATTCGCGCCGGCGTCTACTCGTCAGGCGACGAGCCGCTGATGCTGGCGCGGGCTCTTCCTGGCGTGGCGGTTGTCGTCAGCGCGAGCCGCTACCGCGCGGGCCGTCTGGCTGAAGGCCAGTTGGGCGCGACGGTTCACGTGCTCGACGATGGATTTCAGCACCTGCAGCTCGAGCGGGATGTCGATCTGCTGCTCCTTTCAGAGGAGGACTTGCGCGATCGGCCGCTGCCGGGGGGGCGTTTACGCGAGCCGTTGACGGCCGGCGCGGCCGCCGATGCGGCGCTCGTGTCGGCCGGTTACCTGAGCGCTGTCGAACGCATTGCGCGAACCGTCGGCCTAACGACCGCGTTTCGGGTGACCCGCGTACTGGGCGCCCCGCGCACAGTCTCGAACACACCCGAGTCCGTTGTCGTACCGCCGCAGGCGCGTGTGTTTGCCGTCGCCGCCATCGCGCAGTCCGAGCGGTTCTTTTCCGATGTGGCGGCCGCAGGCTGGCATCTGGTCGGCTCCATGAACTTTCGGGACCATCATTACTTCACGCAGTCGGACATCAAACGCATCGAGAAGGCCGCGCGCACCTCGGCGGCCGCCATCATTCTCACTACCGAGAAGGACGCGGTCCGGCTGGAAGCGTGCGATCTGACAGGGCTGCCGTTCGCGGCCGTGCCGCTCATCGTCGGCATCGAGCCCGCGGAACGATTCCGCGAATGGCTGCTCGCACGCATTCGGGTGGCGCACGCGGCATCCGGCACCCCGGCACCGCACCGTGGCACCGTGGTCCCCGGCGCCAGGCACCCGTCATGAAGCATCGCCTCGAGTACGCGCTCGTCAAGGCGCTGTCCGCGGCCGTGCGGCTGATGCCGGACCCCCTGGTTCGCGCAACCGGGACACTGCTCGGACGCACAGTGTACGCCTTCGACCGCACGCACCGCAGGATCGCGCATCGTAACCTCGCATGCGCATTTCCCGCGCGCACGGAACGCGAGCGGAAGGCTATCGCCCGCGCGGCGTTCGCGCATTTCGGCCGGCTCCTCGTCGAGCTGTTGAAATTCAGCGCGCTGTCGGACGAAGAGATGTTGGCGCGCGTCGAGTTCGACGGAGAAGATCGGGCGCGCCTCGCGTACGCGCAAGGGCGAGGCGTGCTGTTCTTCACCGGTCACTTCGGCTTCTGGGAGCTGCACGCGCTGGTCCACGCGTTGACGCTCGAGCCATTCAGCGTGATTGCGCGTCCGCTCGACAACCCGTATCTGAACACCCTGCTCGAGCAGATCCGTCAGCGCACGGGGAATCCCGTGATCTACCGGCAGGGGATGATCCGCCGCGTGATGCGGACGCTGCAGGAGAGACACGGCGTCGCCGTGCTCATCGATCAACACATTCAGGGCCGGGACGCGGTCTACGTCGACTTCTTCGAACGGCCTGCCGCGACGACGTCGGCCGTCGCCGCGCTCGCGCTCCGGACGGGCGCGCCTGTCGTCCCGTGCTTCGCGCTGCCGCTCGGGGCGGGTCGCTACCGCCTGATCTATGAGCACCCGATTGAACCGCCGCCCGCCGACAGCGCAAACGCCGTCCAGGAATTCACGCAGCGGTGCACCGACGTGCTCGAGATGTACGTCCGTCGCCATCCCGAGCTCTGGCTCTGGATGCACCGGAGGTGGAGAGAAGAGGGGGAGCCTGTTGAATCTGAGGATGTAGGGATTTGAGGATCTAAAGATCTACCCGGGCGGCGATCGGCATGCGCCAGCCGGTGCCGAATGCGCGATCGGTGACCTTCAGTCCCGGCGCGGCCTGCTTCCGCTTGAACTCGGCCAGCCGCACCATCCGCAGTACACGTCGGACCGTTTCCGGGTCGAAACCGGCCGCCGTGATCTCATCGGTGGGTTGATGCTGTTCGATGTGGCGCTGCAGGATGTCATCGAGCAGGTCGTACGGTGGCAGCGAATCCTGATCGGTCTGATTCGGTCGGAGCTCGGCTGACGGAGCTTTGGTCAGCGTCGGCTCCGGGATCACGGCGCGGCCGCGCGTCTGGTTCAGCCATCGCGCGATCCGATACACCATCGTCTTCGGCACGTCGGCAATCACGGCCAGCCCGCCCGACATGTCGCCGTACAACGTGCAGTAGCCGACCGAAAGCTCGGATTTGTTCCCGGTCGTGAGCAGCAGAGCGCCGCGCTTGTTGGAGAGCGCCATCAGCAGGTTGCCGCGGATGCGCGCCTGAATGTTCTCTTCGGTGACGTCGCGCGGGCAGCCTTCGAATGCCGGGTCAAGCGTCGCCTCCATCGCGCGCATCGCCGGCTCGATCGGCAGGGTCAACGTGCGAATGCCGAGCAAAGCGGCGAGCTCGGTCGCATCGTCGATACTGCCGCGGCTCGAGTAGGGGGATGGCATGAGCACGCCGAGCACGTGATCGGGACCGAGCGCCTCGGCGGCGATGGCCGCTGTCAGTGCCGAATCGATTCCACCCGACAAGCCGATAACAGCCTGGCCGAACCCGCACTTGCGAGCGTAATCGCGCGTGCCGAGAACGAGCGCCCGCCAGATCTCGGATTCGGCCGTGTCCGTGCTGCCGGCATTGTTCCCAGGGGCGGCGGCGGCTGTGACGCTCCCGTCGAGGTTGCAGACGACCACGTCGGGCTCGAACGCGCGGCCGCGCGCGACGGCCGTACCCTCGGCGCTGAACCCCAGGCTGCGGCCGTCGAAGACCAGATCGTCGTTGCCGCCGAACTGGTTGACGTAGACGACTGGCATATGGTGTTTCCGCGCCATGCCGCCGAGCATCTCTTCACGGCGCCGGCGTTTCCCGACCGAGAACGGCGATGCCGACAGGTTGACGATCGCGTCTGCTCCGGCGCGCATCAGGTCTTCGATGGGATCGTGGTGATAGCGGCGGCGTTTCCAGAAGTCGCGATCGTTCCAGACGTCCTCGCAGATGCTGATGCCGAGCCGGCGTCCGCCAAGCTCGAGGATCTGCGCACCGTGGCACGGCTCAAAGTAGCGGTCCTCGTCGAACACGTCGTAGGTAGGCAGGAGCGACTTGCGAAACCGCTGGCCGACGCGGCCCTCGTGCAAGAGTACCGCTGTGTTGAAAAGCGGCCGGCCCGCATCGGACGGATTGGGCTCCGGCAGTCCCACGAGGATCGGCGGCTGGTTGGCAAGATCGCGCGCGAGAGCTGCGGCAATAGCCCAGCTTTCGGCCACGAAGGCACTGCCGAGCAGCAGATCGCGCGGCAGGTAGCCCACGAGCGCGAGCTCCGGCGTGACGGCGAGGTCGGCGCCCTGACGGCCCGCTTCGCACGCGGCGTCCGCAATCAACCTGGCGTTGCCTGTGAGGTCGCCGACGAGCGGGTTGATTTGCAGGAGCGCGATTTTCACAGCGTTTACGTGCGGTCTCACTTCAGCCTAACATGGAGCCCCCCCGTGAAGCCCTCAGTGCCCCGGTTTGTCGTCTTCGCTCCAAACTGGCTCGGCGACGCCGTCATGGCGTTGCCGGCGATAGCCGACGTGCGCCGCGCGGTCCCAGACGCCTCGCTGACGATCGCCGCGCGCCAGGGAATCGTGCCCCTCTTCAGCATGGTCCCCGGCATCGATGGTGTCGTGGAGCTCGGAAAAAGGGGACGGGAGTCGTTTTCGCGGGGCGCTCGCGAAGACGACTCCCGTCCCCTTTTCGATACGGCGATTCTGCTCCCCAATTCCTTTCATGCGGCGTTGACGGCGTGGCGCGCCGGAGTCCCCGAACGCTGGGGTTATCGAACCGATTGGCGCCGGCCGCTGTTGACCCGTGCGATCGATCCGCCGGCGGACGTGCATCAGGTCGAGTACTACCAACACCTCGTCAGAGCGCTCGGTTTATTGGACCCGTCCCATTTTTCGAGCCAGCCGCACATCGGAATCTCCGAGGAATTGCGTGCAATCGGCGTGAACGAGCTGAAAGGCGCGGGGTGGCATGGCGCGCGGTCGCTCGTCGCGCTCGCGCCGGGCGCCGCATACGGCGGTGCGAAGCGATGGCCGCCGGCGTCGTTCGCCGAACTGGCGCGCACGCTCGCGAGCGACGGCATCCAGTCGGTCATGGTCGGCGGCCGGGCGGACCTGCCGGTCGCGCGACAGATCGAGGCGGCACTCAACGGCGACGTCGTGCTGAATCTGATGGGCACCGATCTGCCGACCTTGGCAGGAATTCTCAGCGCGTGTCGCGCGCTGGTGTCGAACGACTCGGGGGCGATGCACCTTGGAGCGGCGCTTGGCATTCGCGTGACGGCAGTCTTCGGGCCGACCAACGAGCGCCTCACCCGGCCGGCGGGCGACGGGCACGTCGTGCTGACGCACCCCGTCTGGTGCCGGCCGTGCATGATGCGCGAGTGTCCCATCGATCATCGCTGCATGCGCGGCGTCGGCGTTGACCGCGTGGTCGGCGCGGTTCGGCAGATGCTGTGACCCTTCGCAAAGCCTCAGGGCAGGAACCGGCCGTCTTCCTCGACCGCGACGGGACGCTGATCGAAGACATCGGGTATCCGCGCTTCCCCCACGAAGTGGCGTTCTATCCCTGGTCGGTCGACGCCGTTCGCGCGCTCAATCAGGCCGGCCTTGCGGTCGTCGTCACCGCCAATCAGTCGGGCGTGGCACGCAGCATCCTCACCGAACCGATGATCGAGGATGTGCGCCGCCATCTCTCGATGTTGCTTGACGCGGGGGGCGCGCGTATCGACGCGTACTACTATTGTCCGCACCACCCTGAGGGGACCGTGGAGGCCTACCGGAGCCGCTGCGGCTGCCGCAAGCCCGCCTGCGGCATGATCGAGCGGGCTTCGGCAGACCTCGGCCTCGACCCGGCGAGATCGTTCGTCGTCGACGACAAGTGGGTAGACGTGGGCGCCGCACGTGCCGCCGGCGCGCGCGGCATTCTGGTACGCACGGGATACGGCGTAACCCAGGAGACCGAGCCGCCGCCGGATCTCGCGGCCGATGCGGTCGTCGACAATCTCGTCGAAGCCGTCAGTTGGATTCTTCGCCAATGCTGATTGGCCGTTCCGTTCATCCGCAGCCCGGCGAAGCCGAGCGCAAGGAGCGGCTCCTCGCGCTCATCGACGGCTTTTCGAACCGCCGTGTGCTCGTCGTCGGCGACATCATTGCCGACGAGTTCATCTACGGCGAGGTCGCCCGTGTGTCCAGGGAAGCGCCGGTCCTGATTCTCAAGTACGACACCACGGAGATGGTGGCCGGCGGGGCTGGCAACGCGGCCAATAACGTCGCGGCCCTCGGCGGCCGCGCGCGTCTCGTGGGCGTGGTCGGCGCGGATCCCGAGGGCCGCCGGCTGCTCGCGAGCTTTCATCGCGGCGTCGATCGCTCGCCCGTCGTGCGCGCCCGCGAATACCGCACGCCTGTGAAGACGCGCATTCTCGCGGGCGGCGTGCATTCCGCCAAGCAGCAGATTGTGCGGATCGATCGCGAGATCGACCTGCCGCTGACCGACGCGGAGAGCCGCTCATACACCCGAGAGATCAAATCCGCGCTCGACGGCTGCGACGCCGTGCTACTGTCCGATTACGGATCGGGACTCGTCACGCCCGCCCTCGCCGATCTCGTGCGCCGCACGCTTGACCGGCGTTCGCGGCGGCGTCCGGTGCCACTGCTCGTCGACTCGCGATATCGGCTGCTCGACTATCGCGGATTCACAAGCTGCACGCCGAACGAATCGGAGGTGGAGCAGATCGTCGGCATTCGCGTGACTGACAACGCGGCCGCGCTCGAGCAGGCGGGCCGGCGCCTCCTGCAGCGCACGCGCATGGGCGCGGTCCTCGTGACGCGGGGCA
This sequence comes from Vicinamibacterales bacterium, assembly GCA_965229885.1. GTDB lineage: Bacteria > Acidobacteriota > Vicinamibacteria > Vicinamibacterales > CAVVIG01 > DATLLJ01. Next base: position 574,226 of record CBDDJX010000003.1, on the reverse strand, counting down.
GTCGCGGCATGGCGCTGTTCGAACCCAGGCAGCCGACCGCGCACATTCCCATCTTTGGATCCGACGAAGTCGCCGACGTCACCGGCGCTGGCGACACCGTCATCGCGACTGTCGGCCTGGCGCTCGCGGCCGGCGCATCGTTCTATGAAGCGGCACGGCTGGCCAACTACGCCGGCGGCCTCGTCGTCATGAAACGCGGCACGGCCACAGTCTCGGCCGAGGAGATGGCCGCAGCCGTGGCGAGCGATCACGACACCTCGCCCGAGTCCTGGTCCCAGGAGGGACCGGCTCAAGGGCGGCGGAAGTAAGGCAGAGGGCAACGAGTGGGACGGGGGCTGAGCGAGTCCGACCTGATGGCCGCCGTCGCGGATGACCGCGTGGCGGGGCGGACGATCGCGTTTGCCAATGGCTGCTTCGATCTGCTGCACGTCGGGCACGTGCGATATCTGCAAGGCGCCGCCGCCGAAGCCGATCGCCTGATTGTCGCGGTCAACGACGATGCATCCGTCGCACGATTGAAGGGCCGGGGCCGGCCGATGATGCCCGCGGGCGAGCGCGCCGAAATCGTCGCCGCCCTCGGCGTCGTCGATTACGTCGTGACCTTCGCCGACGATACGGTCGAGCGCCTGCTCGGCCGGATCAAGCCTGACGTGCACTGTAAAGGCACCGACTACAGCGTGGACACCGTTCCCGAACGCGCCGTCGTGCAGGCGTACGGCGGCCGCATCGCGATCGTCGGCGACGCGAAGCAACACGCGTCGCGCGACCTCATCCAGAAGATCGAGCAACCCGCAACCGGCGACTAGCCACCAGGTGTCCCGTTTCCTCCTCGTCCGTCTCGGCGCGCTGGGTGACATCGTCCACGCCATCCCGGTCGCGGCAGCGCTCAGCCGCGCGTTTCCGTCCGCGCGGATCGACTGGCTCGTCAGCGCGAAGCATCGCGAGTTCCTGGATCTGGTGCCGGTCGTCGATCGCCGGCTGGTGATCAGGGATCGCGGGCCGGGCACCTCGCCGATGGCGATCATTCGTGAGCTTCGACGGAGCCGCTACGACGTTGCGTTCGATTTGCAGGGGTTGCTGAAGTCGGCGCTTCTCGCGCGCCTCTCGGGAGCACCGCGCGTGGTCGGCTTTTCGTCGAGTTACCTGCGCGAGCGGACCGCGCGTCCGTTCTATACCGACGTGTACGACCCGGGCGGCGGCGGCATGTTCGATCCGCGCGAGCGGTCGCACGTGGTGCAGATGAACCTCGGACTGCTGACCACGGTCGGCGTCGCAGGGGCGGCGCCAGAATTTCCCATCGAGCGCGTTGATACGGACATCGCGCGCGCGATGCGCGAGCGTGCGGGGAACAGCTACGTACTCGTCAATCCAGGGGCCGCCTGGCCCAATAAGCGATGGCCGCCCGCGCGGTATGGAGCCGTGGCGCGCGCGATCGAGGAGCGGCACGGCCTGAAAACCATCGTGTCGTGGGGGCCCGGCGAGGAGCCGCTCGCGCAGGAGGTCGCGCGCGAGGGCTCCGGCGCGGCGCTGCTGTCGCCGGGGACATCAATCGCCGATCTCCTCGCGCTCGTTCGCGGAGCGACGCTGATGATCTCGGGCGACACCGGTCCAACACATCTGGCGGCGGCCCTCGGAACGCCCATCGTCGGCATCTATGGCCCGACCCGTCCGTCCCGCAACGGACCGTGGGCGCCGGCCGACATCACCATCTCGCGCGACCTCGTCTGCCAGTGCCATCATCTTCGCCGCTGCACGCGCGATCGGATGTGCCTGCTCGATGTCGAGGTCGCCGACGTGCTGGACGCCGTCGAGCGCCGTCTTGCGGCCATATGACGGTGACCGCTGCGCGAATGCGCGCCTGGCTCGCCGACGCGCTGGCACGAAGGCGGGTCCCGCTTGGATTTGTCAGCGGTGCGCTCGTGCTCTGGCTCGCCAGGCCCACGGGTACCACGCTCGTGGCCGGCACGTTGATCGCCATCGCCGGCGAGTGCCTGCGCGTGTGGGCCTCGGGGCATCTCAACAAGGCGCGCGAAGTGACCGTGTCCGGTCCGTATCGCTGGTGTGCGCATCCTCTGTATGTCGGGTCATCCGTCATGGGCGTCGGGCTGGCGGTGGCGTCGAACAGCGGCGCGGTCGGCGGCGTGATCGCCCTGTATCTCGCCGTGACGCTGACCGCCGCCATCAGGAACGAAGAGGCGTTTCTGCGCCATGCCTTTGGCGATCGGTACGACGGCTACCTCCGCGGACGCCCGGGAGTGCCGGGAGTGGATGCAGCGGGCACCGACCCGCAGCGGCGCTTCAGCCGCGCGCAGGCGACGGCCAACCGTGAGCATCGGGCACTCGTCGGACTGGCCGTGGCTGTATTGCTGCTCGTGTTGAAGGCGGCGTATAATGGTGCGTTTTAGCAGGCAGCGACCGGCCAATAGTGTGAGTTAAGGATGTCGTAAGGGCGGTTAGCTCAGTGGTAGAGCACCGGCTTTACACGCCGGCTGCCACAGGTTCGAATCCTGTACCGCCCACGCAAGATGCTTGAATTGGGGTCGTAGTTCAGTTGGTTAGAACGCCGGCCTGTCACGCCGGAGGCCGCGGGTTCGAGTCCCGTCGACCCCGCCAACTTTCCAGTCTCGTTCCCCTGTACGAACGGGTCCAACGGCTGAGTTAGTACTTAGCTGCGCAAATCGGCGTAACAATACTTGAGCCCGACGGAATGCACCACGCGCTTGCGCCACTCGAAGGGCGTGGCGTGCGCATTGTAGGTCTTGACGAAGCGGTCGATGGCCTCGCGTAACTGCGGCACCGAGGTGAAGCTTGCGCCCTGCAAGGCCCGCCGACTGAGGATACTGAACCAGCACTCGATTTGATTGAGCCAGCTGGCCCGCGTGGGGGCGTAGTGGAGATGCACGCGGGGATGGCGCGCGAGCCAGCGGTCGTGTTTCGGTTTGTGCGTGTTGAGGTTGTCCAACACGATATGCAACTCCTGGTCAGGGTACCCGGCGACCACGTCGTTCATGAAGTCCAGGAACTCGCGCCGGCGCCGCCGGGCGTAGTGCCCCGCCGTGAGCTGCCCCGTCGCGATATTTAGTGCCGCGAACAACGTAACTGGTGCCGTGGCGCTTGTACTCATGACTGAAGCCGCGCAGCGCCGTGCCGTGCCGTTCGGCAGCCGCAGGTAGCCTTGGGCGCAAATTCCGGGTCGGTGCTGATGCACCAGGATCGGCGACGACGCAAGTGAATGCCATGGCGGCGCAGCACGCGCCACACTTCGTCAGGCGAGACCTCACCCAACGCGGTCGCCACCATCGCCCCCGTCCACGTCGCATGGCCCTCCGGCGGCGGCGCATCCAACTGCTTCAAAATCCGTCGCTCGCTCGCGGCGTCGTAGCGGCGGCTGGGGCCAGGGCGCGGCGCATCGGCCAGGCCGGCCACGCCCTGCGTCGCAAACCGGTGCCGCCACTTACTCACGGTCGCCGGGCGCAGGGCCAACTGCTCAGCGATGCCGTCGGTCGACTGCCCGTCGGCGGCAGCCAGCACGATGCGCGCGCGCACGACCACGCGCTGCTCGCTGGTGGGCGCGCGCAGACGCTGAGTCAACGTGGCGCGATCTTCTGGCGTCAACACAATCGCCGTGGCTGGACGGCCCATGCCGCCAGTCTACGTATTAACGTCGAACTGTACAAGTAAGTACTAGGTGGGACAACACTTCCGCGATCGAAGGTGCAGTTCGAGAGCCCCCGTCTCGTTCGCTTCTAACAGGCCGCACCACGTCGCTTCTCGAGCGGGTGTGGCTACGGGCGACGATGCGCGAAAGCGGCGCAGATTTCCCAGTCGCCGGGCGGTGCGATGCCCAGCTGGGTCAGCGACAGCGGCGTCCCCGCGCCGTAGGCATGCCAGCAACTCGGTGGCGCGGGCGGAAACGCCGACAAGGGCGGGAGAGCGTGACCCACGTTGAACGCGTTGTGAGCCCGGACGAAATTCATGGTGGCGCGCATGGCCGCACCGATGCTGCGGCCTTCGACCACGACATCATGTTCGAGCCCCCGCACCAGCCAGACGCCTGGCGTTTCCTGAACCACGACGAAACGCAGGCGACGCCGGGTTGGCGCCGTCGCTCGTTCGGCGTCCAGCGTCGGCGTGCAATCGTGTGCATGCGACAAGCGGGCGGTTTGCACGCCTGATCCTCCAGCAAACCGAGTGACAGGCCGAACGTCGCGGCAAGGGCCGTCAGGTCAACGACTTAGTACTTTGACCGGCAGGTCGACTGTACGGATTCATGACGAAGGAATTACACGGTCACCTGGCGCAAGGAGTTCGCGCTCGATTAGGTAGTAGAGTGGTACGCCATGCCATTTCGAGACGTGATCGGCCATCACCGAATCGTCGCGTTACTGGCGCGATCGGTCGCGCGCGACTCGCTGCCGCCGAGCCTGATTTTCAGCGGACCCGCTGGTATCGGGAAGCGCCTGATGGCGACCGCGCTGGCGCGGGCGCTCAATTGTCTGAAGCCTTCTGAGTCCGATGCATGCGGGACCTGCGCCGCGTGCACGCGTATTGCCCGCGGCGTCCATCCCGACGTTCTCGTGCTCGCGCCCGGCGACTCCGGTTCGATCAAGATCGAGCAGGTTCGCGACGTCGTCGATCGCGCCGCCTATCGCCCCTTCGAGGGTCGGCGCCGCGTCGTCATCATCGACGAGGCCGACGCGCTCATGGCCGCCGCGCAGCACGCGCTGCTGAAGACGCTCGAAGAACCGCCGGCGTTGTCCGTCTTCATCCTCGTCACCGCCCGGCCGGACGTGCTTCTGGCGACGGTCCGTTCGCGCTGCCCGCGCCTCAACTTCCGTCCCCTTTCGCCGAACGAGATCGCGGGCGCGCTGGTCGCTCGTGGTCAGACGGAGGCCGAAGCACGCGCGGTTGGCGCGACGGCGGACGGCAGCCTCGGTCGCGCACTCGAAGCCAGCGCCGAAGCGTTCGTGCAGGCGCGCGATGCGGCGCAAAAGGTCCTGGTGCATGCGGCATCGACGCCCGATCCGCGACGACGGATCGAAGGCACGAAAGATCTGCTGGCCTACACGGGCAGCGGCGGCGCTCCAGGTCGCGCCCAACTGTCCATTCATCTGCGCGCCATGGGATCACTTCTGCGGGACATCGAGTTGCTGGCGACGCGCGCCGACGCCGGCCGGCTCCCCCTCGCTAATCCCGACGTGAGGCCGGCGCTCGACCGGTTGACCGAGACGTTCCGGGGCGACCGCGGCATCCGCGCGTTTACCGCCGTGGACCGCGCGCTCGTGGCGCTTGAGCGCAATGCCAACGTGAAAGCCGTGGCAGACTGGCTGGTGCTGGAGTTATGACGGTGCCGGACACGGCGAAGCCAGGTCGGCTCGTTTCGGTGAAATTCAATCCCGTCGGTCGGGTGCGGACCTTTCTCGCCGACGATCTCCCATCCGACGTGACGCCACACGCCGGTGAGTCGGTCGTCGTCCACGACGAGAACGGATTCGCGGTCGGCACGGTCGTCCACGGCGCGTCGCAAGTCACCGGCCGGCGGCAACCCGCTGCCGATTCGCCGCAACGCGTCGTTCGCATGGCCACACACGAGGATGTTGTCTCGCGCCTGAAACAGCAGCATCGCGAACGCGAAGTGCAGCGCATCGCCATGCTCAAGGTGAACGAGCGCGGGCTCGGCATGAAGCTGACGCGCGTCGAACAGGCGTTCGACGGATCAAAGATCGTCTTCTATTTCACGGCTGACGGCCGCGTCGATTTTCGCGAGCTCGTCAGGGAACTGGCCGTGGAATTCAAGACCCGAATCGAAATGCGGCAGATCGGCGTGCGCGACGCGGCCAAGATGATTGGGGGATACGGCTCCTGCGGCCGGCCGCTGTGCTGCACGACGTTTCTCACCGCGTTCGAGCCGGTGTCGATCAAGATGGCCAAGCAGCAGGACTTGAGTCTGAACCCCTCGAAGCTGTCCGGCTTGTGCGGACGGCTCAAGTGCTGCCTGCGCTACGAGCTGCCCAATGCCAAAGGCGTCGTGCACGGCGGATGCGGCGACGAAGGCGGCTGCGACAATCCGAGCGGGTGCGGCTCTGGCGGTTGCGGGAGCGGTGGCTGCGGCAGCTGTGGAGCGCACTCCTAAGCCACGGATCGCGATTACGGCGGGCGATCCGGCCGGCATCGGTCCGGAGATTGCCGCCGCCGCGGCGGCCAATCCTCGTGTGCTCGCCGTCTGCGAGCCGATCCTCTACGCCTCGCCGAATCCCGAACGATTTACCCCTGGGAAGTTGAGCGGCGAGGCCGGCCGTGCCGCGTACGAAACGATCGTCCGCGCGGTCTACGACGCCCGGCAGGGAGTGGTCGACGGGATCGCGACCGCGCCTGTCAATAAGGAGGCGTTCCGGCTGGCCGGCTTGCCGTGGAGCGGTCATACCGATCTACTCGCGCATCTGACCGGTGCACCGCGCGTGGCGATGATGTTTCACTCGCCGGCGCTTCGCGTGGTGCTCGCTACGGTCCACATCGCGCTTGCCGAGGTGCCGCGCGCGCTGACGCAGCCGTCCCTCGAGGCGACGATCGACCTGACCGCTAGCGAGCTGCCACGGTACGGCGTGGCGCATCCCCGTCTCGCCGTTGCGGGTCTCAATCCGCACGCCGGAGAGCACGGTCTCTTCGGGCGTGAGGAGGAGACCGTGATCGCGCCCGCCATCGCGGCCTGTCGCGCGCGGGGCATCAACGTGTCTGGCCCCTTTCCAGGCGACACCGTGTTCCTGAGGGCGCACCGCGGCGAATTCGACGTCGTCGTCGCCTGCTATCACGACCAGGGATTGATTCCCGTGAAGCTCCTCGCGTTCGGCGAGGCGGTCAATGTCACGCTGGGGCTGCCCATCGTCCGGACGTCGGTCGATCACGGGACGGCGTTCGACATTGCGGGGAGGGGAGTCGCGAACCCGGAGAGCATGATTGCGGCGGTTCTTCTGGCCGCACGATTGGCAAGGTCATCCGGCGATCACCATGGCTGAAAAGACCGAACGCGAGAAGGCGCAGGCCAGCATCGCGGAAAACCGCAAGGCCTTCCACGGCTATCACCTGCTCGAAACCTTTGAGGCAGGCGTGGTCCTGCTCGGAACAGAGGTCAAGGCCATCCGCGAGGGACGCGTGAATCTTCGAGACAGCTTCGCGCGTGCCGAGGACGGGGAAGTGTACCTGTACAACGTCCACATCAGTCCGTACAGCCATCGCGGCTACGCCGACCACGAGCCGCTGCGCCGCCGGAAGCTGCTGCTGCATCGCCACGAAATCCTGAAGCTGATTGGGAAGACCGTCGAGAAGGGCATGACGCTCGTGCCGGTCAGGATGTACTTCAAGAACGGCCGCGTGAAGGTCGCCGTCAGTCTCGCGAAGGGCAAGAAGGAATACGACAAGCGCGAGACGATTAAGCGGCGCGAGACCGAGCGCGAAACGCGCGCGGCAATCAAGGAGCGGCAGCGGTAGAATAGCGGTCCATGTCGACCCACGTCCCGCTGCTGGATCTGCAGGCGCAATATGCGCCGCTGCGAGACGATATTCTCGCCGCCATCACACGCGTGTGCGACAGCCAGCGTTTCATCATGGGACCCGAGAGCGACGCGCTCGAGCAGGAGCTGTCGGCGATGCTCGGCGTGCGGCACGCCGTGGCCGTGTCGTCAGGAACCGACGCTCTGCTACTGGCACTGATGGCGCTCGGCATCACCCGCGGCGACGAGGTCATCACGTCCGCCTACTCGTTTTTCGCCAGTGCCGGGGCCATCGCGCGGGTTGGCGCCACGCCTGTGTTCGTCGATATCGACCTGGACACCTATCACGTCGATGCCGGGCGCGTGCGCGCGGCGGTCACGGCGCGCACGAAGGCCATCCTGCCCGTGCACCTGTTCGGGCTCGCAGCGGACATGGATTCGATCGTCGACATCGCGTCCCGCTCAGGACTTGCGGTCGTCGAAGATGCGGCGCAGGCGATTGGCGCAACGTGCAAGGGCCGGCTGGCCGGCGGCGTCGGCACGTGCGGCTGCTTTTCGTTTTTTCCCAGCAAGAATCTGGGCGCATTCGGTGACGCTGGCCTCCTGACCACCAATAACGACGAGCTCGGCCGCCTGGCGCGCACGATGCGCGTCCACGGAATGGATCCGAAGTACCACCATAATGTTGTCGGCGGCAACTTCCGCATGGATGCGCTGCAGGCGGCGATTCTTCGTGTGAAGGCTCCTCACCTTGCAGCCTGGACGAACGCCCGCCGTGAGAACGCCAAGCGCTATGGCATGTTGTTCCGGGACGCTGGGCTGACGGGCCACGTCACGCTACCGGTCGAGCCTCCCAAACGCCGCCACATCTTCAATCAGTTTGTCATCCGCACGGCACGACGCGACGATCTCAGAGCCCACCTGGCCGAGCGCGGTATTGGCACGGAGATCTACTACCCGGTGCCGCTTCATCTTCAGCCTTGCTTCGGCTATCTGGGTCACCACCGCGGCGACTTTCCGGCGGCGGAACGCGCTGCCGCAGAAAGCCTCGCGCTTCCCATCTACGCCGAGCTCACCGCTGCGCAACAACGTGTTGTCGTCGGCGCCATCGCCGAATTCGTCAAGATGACCGAAACCGCGATCCCGCGCGGGTCGGCACGCGTGTGACCGACCTCGTCGACTGGGCCAAGGAAACGCTGCGACTCGGCAACATCGCGTTCATCGTCGTCATTCTCGCGATTGGTGCGGTGTTATTGTTCCTGCGACCTCGCTGGGGACGCCGCTGGATCGTCGCCATCGTGCTGGGGTACTGGTTCGTGAGCGCGCCATTCGGCAGCAGGCTGTTCGTTACTCCGCTCGTGCGCAGCGCCCATTCGATCGAGGACCCCAGAGAAGCCGGATCGGCGGGCGCAATTGTCGTGCTCGGTGGGGGGATGCGCGCGCTGAAAGCCCGATCCGTTGCGCTTGCGTATCCACACGAGGCCACGACCTTGCGCGTGCTCGAAGCCACGCGCGTGTTTCGACTCCTGGACGGCCGTCCACTCGTGATTGCGTCAGGCGGAGTCACGTACCCGGGGCAACGAGTGTCGGAGGGGGTCGTGATTGCCGAGGCACTGGCGAAGCTGAACGTTCCGGCTGATCACATCGTGGTCGGGGATGCGTCCCTCACGACGCGCGAGCAGGCGATCTTCATCACGCGGCTGTTGAAGTCGCGCGGCATCGACCGGTTCATCCTGGTCACGTCGCCCACGCACATGGCCCGTTCGCTCGCCGTCTTTCGGGCGCAGCACGCGGACGTTGTCCCCTCTGTTTCGGCGCTCGTTCCGGAACGCCCTCGGATCCCGCTGTCTTTCATACCGAACCGCGACTATCTGGAGGTCTCGGACGCTGCCGTCTACGATTACGCCGGTCTCGTTTATTACTGGGCGCGCGGCTGGTTCCGCCCGGCCCCGGCGGAAACAGGCCGATGAAGGTTCTCGTTCTCGGCGCACGCGGCAGGCTCGGTTCGGCGGTCGTGCAGGAATTCAGAGCCCACGCCGATGTCGTCGCGCTCGGTCGCTCGGATCTCGACATCACGGACGATGAAGGCGTGCTGACGCGAGTGACCGCCGAGTCGCCGGACGTCATCATCAATACCGCCGCCTACAATGCCGTGGACGCCGCGCAGGACGACCCGGCGACGGCGTTGCACGTCAACGCCTTCGGTGTTCGAGCGCTTGCGCGGGCGGCAGCCGCCGTTGACGCCACGCTGGTCCACTACAGCACCGACTTCGTCTTTGACGGCCGGACCAATCGGCCCTACGTGGAATCCGATCGCCCGAACCCCCAGAGCGTGTACGCGATGTCCAAGCTCTTAGGCGAATGGTTTGCAGCTGACGCCGGTCGTCAGTACGTGTTGCGTGTGGAAAGTCTGTTCGGCCAGGCTCGGAATGATGAAACCCGCGGGAGCGTCGCGATGATCGTTGCGCGCCTCAAGGCCGGCGAGGAGGTTCCGGTGTTTGTGGATCGGACGGTGTCGCCGACGTACGTCGTCGATGCAGCAACGGCGACGCGCCTAGTCATCGAACGCGCGCTGCCGTTCGGTCTGTATCACTGTGTGAATTCCGGCCAGTGTGCCTGGTCGGAGTTCGCCGAGGAAGCCTCGCGGCTGCTGGATCGTCCGGCGCGCCTCAGACCCATGACCCTCGAAAGCGCTTCCCTGCCTGCGCCCCGCCCGACGTACGCCGCCCTCTCAAACGAGGGGCTCGCGAGTTTCGGCGTCGCGCTTCCGTCCTGGCGCGACGCATTGCGCCGGTCGCTGGCTACTGGTTCCGCGCAGCGCCCGCCCTTCGATCCGCCTGCTTACCGAATCTGAACTGAATTCGCGGATGGCGCTCCAGCGCTTGGGATCGTGTCAACAAAGGCCCGCCAGGCCAGCAGATCCTTGGTCTGATTCTGCGAAAGCGCTCCACCGCACCACGTGACCGCTGTTCGCTCACTTGACCTTTGCGCCCACATGCGCTGCACGATCACCGCGACTCCGACGATCGGTACCCTGACGCTGAAATTAGGGTGGTGGTACGGATCGCAGGTCGCGGGCGACTTCCAGCCGAAGACCCTCGTTGCTGACATCGACGATGTACGAAGGCGCACCGTTGACGAGGGCTTCGAAGCGATGCACCGGCCTTCGTGCCGAGCGGCGCAGCGGTCGGCTATCCACGATCGCCATCGAGACCGTGCACACCACCAGGGCACGCTCGACAGGCCGGGGGAGATATATGACCTACTGGCTCAACGATTCACTCTGAGCGGCCGCTTCGCCGATGACCACCGTTGGTGTGAGCGGCCGGCGGGCTCGGCTGGTGACGTGGAGTCCATATCGAAAGGCGAAGGCCGCATCGGCGATCAGGAGATCGAACGGACGCGCCAGGACTTCGTCAACCGCAGCTTTCGGGCTTGTTCGCCGGACAGCCTCGAAGCCTTCGGCAGAGAGCCAGTCAGCCACGGCCTCACATTCAATAAGATTGGGGGACGCGATGATGATGCGGGGACGACTGCTCATCGAGACGTCGCTTCGCACTGATCATGCCACCTCGAAACGTTGCGGAAATCCACGGGCCCTGCGCATCTTGGCTTGCTGCGGCCCCGAGGGTTCGTACGAACATAGAAGGACGCGGCCCAGAATCGTAATTCCCCGCACTGCTACCTCTCGAACTCGTCCACTAGATCGGCTACCAGCCGCCCGACGGCGAGGCAGGCCGTCAAGCCAGGCGACTCAATGCCGGCGACCTGAATCACGCGCGGGTTTTCTCGATCGCGTCGGATCATGAAATCCGCGAACGATTCTTCCGGCGGATGAAGCTTGGGGCGAATGCCGCTGCCTGACAACCGGAGGTCCGCCAGCGTGATCTCCGGCAAAAGCGCTCGAGTGGGCTCCAGGAAAGCTTCGAGCGGCTGCCGGTCGTTTTCATAGTCATCCTTCCGCTCCTGGTAGCGCGCGGTCGGTCCGATCCACACGTTGCCGCCGGTTGACGGCGTGAGGTGCACGCCGACCCCATGTCCGGAGGACTCAGGCAGCGGGTAGACCAGGCCGTTGACCAGCGATCGTTTCGACGACGCCAGTTCCGCGTACTCGCCCCGACACGGATAGATGGTGAAGCGCTCGCCTCCAAGGAACCGCGACACCTCGTCGGCGTAGAGTCCCGCGGCGGCGATCACCTGCCGTGTCGCGATCGTTTCATGTTCGGTCCGTACAAGAATACCGCCAGCCGCCTGCTCAGCGCCAACGATGGGCGTGCCGGGCAGGAATATCGCGCCGGCAGACTGGGCGGATTGAAGAAGCGCGCGGATCAGCCCTTCGGCTTCGACGATACCGGTTGCGGGGGAGAAGAGCGCCGCGACCGCCGCGATCGCCGGCTCGCGCCTGGCGATGAAGGCGCGATCGACGAGCGCCAGCCCTTCAACACCATTTGCGGCGCCGCGCGCGCGGAGTGTCTCGAGCTCGGCTGCTTCGGATTGGCTGGTTGCGACGACGAGCTTGCCGCACTGCGCGTAGGCGACCCCGTGATCGCGACAGAACTCATAGAGCAGCGGGCGGCCCTCGACGCACAGGCGCGTCTTGAGCGCGTCGGGAGGATAGTACAGGCCGGCATGAATGACGCCGCTGTTGTGCGTGCTCGTATCGAGGCCCGGCCGCGGATGGCGCTCGAGGACGCAGACTGAATGGCCGCGTCGCGCAACCGAGCCTGCGCAAGCAAGGCCGGTCACGCCGGCGCCGATGATGACGACGTCGATCTGTTCCATTCGGCTACCGCCTCGAAATCAACGCCAGGTCCCAAACCGCACGGACGGCGTGCCAGACCCTGAGCTTCAAGCCCGGCACGGCCCTCCAAGTATGCAGCGGCAACTCGCAAATATGCGCCTCCGATTGCGCTTCTTCAGCGCGCCGACGAATCTCCTGTGAACCGCGAACAACGGCGCCGTAGGTTGGTAGGTGGTTGATCGTCTACGAGTATCCAAAACGCGCAGGTTGGGCGGCCATAACGAGCAGCAGCAACAAGGCGGCGACGGTCGCGGAGGCCGGTTTCCACGCCGTCAGACCGAGCCAAATCGCTCTTCTCGCCAGATCCGCGTCGTCAGACTCTTCCACGTCCAACGTTCGCGCGCTTGTATCTGCCAGCAGGTCAAAGGGTTGGCGCAAGCTGACGGTTAACTCGCCGTCCTTCGCGAGTTCGAGAACGCGAATGCCTTCTTCGAGGTAGGACTGGTCGGCGGCCGAGTGGCGCTCGATGTACCGCAGACAGCGGTCCTGCTCGGCGCGCCACTCAGCGGACATCCGGTCGAAGAAGTCGGTATCGATGCGCCCGTCTAGCTTGTCCACATACAGCGCGTGGATGCGCTGCTGGAGACGCCGGTTTTGTCGAGTCAAAGCAAAATACTGCAAGCTGCCTGGCGAGATTTCCAAAGAACAAAGTGGTCGGTGGTTGAACGTCGAACTCCGAGAACAGCCCGACTTCGAGATCATCCTGATCGAGCTCGCAGCAGAACAGGTTAGGCTTGCGGAGGGAAGGCCCAGACACGCCCATTTATACCGCACGGAACGAACCAGGAACCACGCCCCAGCGCGATGATCGGAGGCGAGGTCAGATCCTGGCGAGGTTCGCCGCAGGTTTCGGGTGCTAGAAGGCAACGAACGTGCCGCGAAATCGAACAGGCCGCACGAGCGGCGGCGACTTCGGGTGGTTCGCTATATCGTCCTTGAGATCGAATTCAATGCGGGCTGTCGACACATTCTTGTTGAAAATGACTCTGATGCCTCCGTGGAGCTCGATCAGTCGATAACCGCTGTAGAGTTCGAGCTTTTCGTCGTCGACAGCCAGCCTAATCTGGCGGATGGTCAAACCGATCGGATCCCCCGAAGAGGCACCGAGTAAGTCGATCGCATCAACGTCGCGTTCTGTCGGAAACGATATCGCGTATTTCGTCGTACCAGACTCGGCAGGCTGTATGTCCACCAGGTCAGGCTCCACCGACGCCGGAACGAGGCGATAGCATGCCAGCACGAGCGCGAAGATGACAGTCGTCGTGGCCGACTTCCATTGCCGTCCCCGCACGAGGAGCAATCCACCGGCGATGCCTGCAGCTGCCAGAATCGGCAGTGCCCACACGATGTAGTGGATGAGGCTGAACCTGAGCACGTTGAATGGCCAGAAATCATTAAAGGAAAGGTATGCACAGACAGACGCGGCCACCAACATGACCGGTAGGAGGCCCTCTCTCGCATCGCGGCCCGCCATGCACTGGATGTGTGAACTGGCAAGTCCACGCTGAGCGTCCTACTTCCAATCGCTCGGGAGGTTAGGTCTGTTGCATCGTCTCTTCGAGCGGTGGTCGCCACAAAGCAACGAATCCCGGGCGTGACATGGCTATCTGCTGGACGATGACGATAGCCGACATTAGTGGGGTCCAGGTTGACGGGAGAGGCCTTATCGGATCCGCCCCCGCCCACAGAATGGGCGGCAGATCCGGCCTTACCGCTTGTGACTGGAAGACGAGATGCTGGCCCACGAGGGGGGGGGGCGATTCCAGTTGGTTGGTGAGCCTAGCCGGCATTAGAGGGGTGGGGAGTTAACCGAACGCCCGTTCTCAGACCCGCCCCGCGGCCACAGCCTGAGGCAGTCGAATCGAAATTACCGTTGCCTATCGACGCGCTGGCTGTCTCGCCGGCATCCGATGTATTGTCGTCGGTGTCCACGGTAACTTCGCAAGCTGCCAGCGCGAATACGATGGACATTCCTGCGATGGTCAATTTGTTCATAGTCACTCTCTTATGAAGTGTTCTTGTAGATCTTGCCGTCTTTCATGATGACGCGGATGTTCTTGACATCATCTGAGCGAGGCTCCGCATTCGTCCATCCCGGGTTTGCGCCTATTGCCGCTGTATCTTCGAGTGGATTGCCGTCGGCCAGCACAATGTCGGCGTAGGCGCCTCCCTCGATTACTCCGAGCTCGCCCGCGGCCTTCGTGTTTGGCGGGTCGTATGATGCAGGCTGTTACGAAGGGATTTCGAGAGTCCAACGTCGTGACGTGGAACCCACCGACGACGGCACCGACAACATATCGAGGGGGGAAGTCATGCTGAGCATCACATCACCGCGATTGCTGGTCCGTGTGTTCGCCCTCGCGGCTGTGGCCCTCATGGCGTTCGCCACGCTTGCCGCCCCGCAAGGCTCCTCCCAAAGCGCCGTTGCGCATCGTGACATCGATTACATCGGCGGCACCGACTACGCTGTCGCCAAGGACACGCTCGACGTTCTCATGCCAAAGGCCGCGATGAACGTGCCGGTCGTGGTCTACTTCCACGGTGGAGTCCTGCTAAGTGGTACCAAGGCAGAGGGTAGAGGTCTGGCCAGGCAGCTAACGGCGCGCGGGATCGGCGTCGTGAGCGCGAACTACCGGCTCTCCCCGGCCGTCATGCACCCGGCGCATATGGAGGATGCGACCGCCGCCTTCGTGTGGACGAAGAAGAACATCGAGACCTACGGTGGCGATCCCAACCGGGTCTTCGTCGCCGGTTTCTCGGCCGGTGCCTATCTCGCGGCACTCATGTCGCTCGACCCCTCGTATCTAGCCGCCCACGGCATGAAGCTGTCCGACATTCGCGGGACGATTCCGATCAGCTCGTTCCTCTACGTCGAGGAGCAGGACGTCGCGCCGAGCCGCCCGAAGACGGTGTGGGGCACGGACGAGGACGTCTGGCTGCGGGCATCCGTGACGCCGTACATCGGTCCGGATAAGCCATCGATGCTGTTCATCTATGCGGACGGGGACGCCCCCTGGCGGCGGGAGCAGAACGACCGCCTCAAGGTGGAGCTTATCGCTCATGGCAACAAGGTGTCCCTGGAGCAGATCGCGGACCGCACCCACCTTAGCGTGAACTCCAAGATGGGCGAGGACTACGACCCGGGGATGATGAAGATCGCGGCGTTCGTCAAGGGGCACTAATAGAAGAAACTCCCTCGGGGAACCGTTGCACGCAGAGTTTTTCGAGGGAATGCCACCAAGCGAGACACGTCCGATGAAATTGAGAACCCGCGATGGGATAGTCGCCACAACATGAAACACGCTACATCCTGGCTTTTCGTGCTCGACCTCCGGCACGGCCGCCACGGCTCTGCCGTTCGCCTTCGACGGGCCTCTGCCACCGATACCCCCTGAAACCGTTGCGTCGGTCAACAAGACCTACCAGCTAGACAGCCTCTGCACACCATACGGTTTATGTGCAGGTCAGGTCGTTTGGACCGTGTTGTGGGACCAGGCGATTTAGCGGGCTGGCGATTCGCCGCTAATGGACACCACCTCGTAATTCCACGTCCGCTTCATGCGTGGGCTGCCGATCCCCGAGAAGGAAACGTAATCATCGATCTCCCTTACCTGATGCGGAGGCACGTTCACGGAGATGCTTTCGGTGGTGTCACCGACGGTATCACTGACGTCCGAACCGCTCCGCGTGGAGTTTGGCGCCGAATCGTGGTTGCTCAGCCATCTGTGACCAGCCGGAGGCGGCGGTGCCCACCCGAGCCAGCCACGTGGGCGGTTTGGCGACGGCGACGACGGAGCGCGCGAGCCTCATGGACGAGCCCGCAGAGCGGGCAGGCATGTGTGACTCGGCAGCGCGGCATGGGTTTCATCCCGATGGAGCGCAAGTCGGCGTCAAGGGCGCGGAGGGCGCCGCCCTCGCTAGTAACCCAGGCGGCTTGCCGACAGGCCCCGGAGCAGAAGCGCTGCCCCTTACGAATGCGGCAGTAGGTCCGCCCGCACCTCGCACAAACCGCTCGGCGCCGTCGTCCGTACCGATTCAACTATGATTAACGTAATGACGCGGAACTCGTAGATATGGGTCGCTACACTGGAATACGGGTTGATGTCGGCACTAGGGCCTCTTCACACGCCGGGGTGCGACCCCCCGACGGATCGCGCGCCGGACGACCGCCTCGGCCTTTGCCCTTACCCCGAAGCCACGTGTACGCAACAGCCGAAGGCGGACGGCCAGCGGGCCCCTGCCACCGTTGCCATCTCCGCCCCAAGGGCCTAAGATTTGGATCGAATTCCGACTCACGACGTCGACGTCCGGTGACCAGGTCGTGGGCTGCATCATGGAGATTGAGATGATTTGGAGATCGTTGGCACTCACCGCCGCTGGCTTATTCCTGTTCTTGGCGACGTCTGTCTGGGGTCAGCCGCACGTTTTCGGCTCAGCCCTCCACGACTACCGGGTGGTCACCGTGGTGGACGGGCTCGAGATCCCGTGGTCTATGACGTGGCTCCCCGGGGGCGACATGCTGGTCACAGAGCGACCCGGGCGACTCCGCATCGTTCGGGATGGCGCCCTCCTTCCGGACCCGGTCCCCGGGGTTCCGGAAGTCCACGCCGAGGGCCAGGGCGGACTGTTTGATGTCCTTCCTCATCCCGATTTCGCCTCGAACCGCCTGCTCTACCTGTCCTACGCGAAGCCGAATGCCGGCGGCTCAACCACACGGGTTGTGCGCGCGCGATTCGAGAACGATCGACTCACGGGAGCCGAAGAGATATTCGAGGCGGTCTCACAAGGTCGTGGCCATTACGGGGGGAGACTTGCCTTCGACAGGGACGGCTTCCTGTTCATCACCGTGGGAGAACGGCAGGCGCCGGCCATCGGCGACCTGGAGGCGCATCCGGCCCAGGATGTCTCGAACCACCACGGGACTACCATCCGGCTCCATGACGATGGCCTCGTGCCGGAAGACAACCCCTTCGTTGGCCGGGCCGATGCGCGCCCGGAGATCTGGAGCTACGGACACCGAAATCCACAAGGCCTCGCGATCCACCCCGAGACCGGAGACGTCTGGATCACCGAGCACGGTCCTCAGGGGGGCGACGAGCTCAACCGCGCCCAACCGGGCAAGAACTACGGCTGGCCGGTTGTTGGGTACGGCGTGAACTACCGGAGCGGTCTGGTGATTCACGAGGGAACGATGCGGGAGGGCGTGGAGGAGCCCGACCACTTCTGGGTGCCATCGATCGCGACCGCGGGGTTGATGATCTACACTGGCGACCGCTTTCCGGGATGGCGAGGGAACATCTTCGCCGGCGGCCTGGTTGGCGAACAGCTTGCGCGCCTCACCCTGAGCGCGAATGGCAGGCAGGTCGAGCGAGAAGAGACGCTGGTCCAGGGGCTCGGCCGGATCCGGGACGTCCGACAAGGACCGGACGGCTATATCTATCTGGCCATCGAAGACAGGGACGGAGCACTGACGCCCATCGTCCGGCTGGAACCAGCCGACCGGCGCTGACGTGGGCCTGCCGCCCGCGAGGCCCGGTTTGGCGGACATCTTCCGAAGGGTGGATACGAATCGAGCGCCACGTCCATCGGCCAGGATCGTTGGCCAACAGCGATCGCTGACAGCTTCCGCGCGGACTGCAGATAGTCTCGTAGCGTCGAAGGCGTTCGTCGGGATCGGCATCGTTCGCGGCGTCGAGAGCTTCGGGAGCGGTCATGACAGCAGATTTCGGCAGGCAACCCGGACTTCTGCGGCGAGGGATCCAATCACCCGTCCGCGCGCCTGCTCAGTGAACGATCCAGTCTAAAATACGGAAGATCCGAGTCGCGACGGACCAGCGATGAAGCGGATCCGGCAGACACCGACGTCCGCGTCGAGGCCGTTGTCGGAGCGTGAGCGGCGGTTCTGCGAGCGAACCGGTTTGAGCGAGCGCCGACGCCGTTCATCGCCAGCTACACGGGCGTAGCCGCCAGCAACGCGACGCAGGCGGCGCTCCACGCGGCTACAGTGCCAAGACCGTGGGGACTGCGTTACTGCGTCGCACCCCCGACCCAGGCGGCGCTGAGCGATTCGCGTTCGACGGCCGTCCCGCGTAGATACACGTCGACGATGCGCCGGGTGTTGGTGATGTCGTCGAGCGGGTTCGCCTCGAGCACCACGAAATCGGCGCTCTTGCCGGCCCCGAGTGTGCCCAGGTCGTCCAACTCGAGCAACGCGGCCGAGTTCTGAGTCGCCGCCACGAGCACGTCGGCCGGTGTCATCCCCGCCCGCACCATGTCCTCCATCTCAGCGTGGGAGCTCCAGCCGGCACCGGCGTCGGTGCCGAAGGCGATCGTCACCCCCTCTGCGTGCAGGCGTGCCAGGTTCCGCGCCTGGATGCCGAACGCCTCCTGGGCGGCCGGCTGGTCCACCGAGCCTTCCTGCATCTGCTCGAGCTCGTCCGGCGGGATGGTGCCGCTCAGCCAGCTGAGGTCTGTCGCAACACCAGGGCTGGGCAGGTTCGGGACGAGGACGACGTTCGCTCGCTCCCGGAACAGCTCGACCACTTCGTCATCAACGTCCATGTCGCGGATGCTATGCGCGAAGGCGTCGAGTCCGGCGCGGAGCAGCCCCTTGGCATCTTCCAGCGTGTAGACGTGGGCCGTGACCCGCAGCCCGTGCTGATGGGCCTCATCGATGACCGCGCCGTAGAGGTCCGGGGTCAGCTTCTCGAATTGCCCGTTGCGGTCGTCGACCCAGATCTTGACCAGCTCAGGGTTCTGCGCAGCCACCTCCTGCACCGCCGTGCGCGCTTCTTCCTCGGTCGAGATCCAGTAAGGGATCTCGGAGCGACCTGGTTCCGGTGCCGTGATGCCGCGGTCGGCGGTCCGATATCGGGCCGCGTTCAGGATCACCTCGTCGCGCACCTGGTGCGCCACGTCGCTCACACCCCGCCCCAGGCTCATCACGGCGGCGACGCCGTAGTAGGCCTTCCGCTGCAGGTCCTCGACCAGTTCTTCGCGGGTACTCCTGAGATGCACGTGGGTGTCGATGATCGCCGGCATGACCGTCCGGCCGGCAAGATCGACGCGCGTAGCGCCGGCCGGCACCTCGATCGCGGCACTGTCACCCACGGCAGTCAGACGATCGCCCTCGACGACAAAGGTGCCGTTCTCGATGACGTCGCCGTTCCCCACGATGACCCGCGCCCCTTCGAACGCGACCGCATCGGTGGCTTCCGCCTCCGGCTCTGGCGCCGGTGCAGCGCAGGACCCGAGCAGCAACAGTCCGATCAAGGGACCGGCCGCAGCAACCGACGAGCGTGCTCCAGTCTTCTGTCGATACATGGAAAGCCTCCAGTTTGGAGAAACAGCGAATAGACGGTCCAAGGCATGTTCGTAGTCCATAACCGAGTGTAGGTCTGTTGCGCACGATGGCGACCGGTGACTTTGGCAGCGGCTTACTGCTCGTGACGTCCACCGCTGTGTTAGGCTTCGGCATCTTGGCCCGGTGATGCGATAGCCCTCTCCGGAGGGAGGTATCGCGATGTCCGTCCGCGTTCAAACACTCGCCGCCGCATGGGTCCTCAGTGGCGTACTGGGGCTGACCCACCTGCCCGTCGTGACCGCTCAAGGCACTCCGACCACGCAAGGCGCGCCGGATCTTCAGGCGTTGCGGAAGCGTGCGGAAAGCGGTGATCCTGAGGCGCGGTTCAACCTCGGTAGACGGTACTCGAGGGGGGAAGGCCTGCCTCAGGACGACGCGCAGGCTGCGGTGTGGTTTCGCAAAGCCGCGGTCTGCCACGCGCAAATTGACGGTCCCCGACGCGGTGTGACGAAGTGGGACGGAAAACCTAACCTGGGAGTTTCCGAAGGATTCTAAAAACATTGGTGGGCCCAGCAGGACTCGAACCTGCGACCTCCTGGTTCGTAGCCAGACGCTCTATCCAACTGAGCTATGGGCCCTTCGTGAAGTCGGACGAAACCATGAATATATCACGACCGGTTTGACCCTCGGCACAGTTCCTCCCTTACAATCGTCGCCATGGCTCTCGCCGAGCACAAGGCCGACGCTCCCCTCTCCGTTCACTGCTTCATCCTGACCGTCAGCGACACGCGAACGCTCGAGAACGACAGCAGCGGTCGCGCCATCGCCGACCTGCTCACGGCCGCCGGACACGTCGTCACCGGCCGCACGGTCGTCAGAGACGATCCCGAGCAGGTGCACAGCATGATCGAGCGCCATCTGGCCGAGCCCGACGTTCACGTGATCATCACCACGGGCGGAACAGGCATCACCTCGCGCGACAGCACGTATGAGGTCATCAGCACGCTCCTCGAGAAGCGACTCGACGGGTTTGGCGAGCTGTTCCGCATGCTGAGCTACCAGGAGATCGGCCCGGCGGCAATGATGACCCGCGCCTGCGCCGGCCTGGTCGCCCGCCGTATCGTCGTGGCGCTGCCCGGGTCCCTGGGGGCCGTGCGGCTCGCCATGGAGAAGCTGGTGATCCCCGAGCTCGGACACCTCGTCCAGCAGGCGTCAAAGTAGTCCGCACGGCACCGACTCGACGCCGCGGCGGCCGGCAGGAACATCGGCCGGCGGGGCGCGGACATCATGACGGGCGATCTCGTCGCCCGGGGCGGCGACGTGCTGACGCCGGGCCGCATCGGTTCGACGATTTCAACGTCTCCCGATGCGTCGCTCGTACTCCTGTTCGAGCACGTCCGCCGTGTGCAGGTCGAACGCCGGCGCCGTGTGCGGATACGTGCCGCGAAATTCGGTGTGGCACCGATAGCAGACAGTGAGATCCTTCAGCCGCCCGTAAACAAGTAGATCGATGAGCGCGGCGCCGGCGAGAATGGCGTACGCGACGAGATCGCGTCCGAACCAGTAGAAGGCGCCGCTGATGAGCGCGCCGATGATCACGACGGTCAGGCCGATCGTCGGATCGAAATCCTTCCGGCCATAGAAGTCGGCGCCATCACACACCGGACAGCGATCCACTCCCTGATCCAACCCCAGCGCGTCGCTGATCTTCAGCGGGATGTCACGCCCGCAGCGGCCGCACGCGATCGCGTCCGTCGGCTCGTCGCCTCGGACGGGCAGACCGGCATCGCACGTCGGGCATCTGGCCAGGATGTGCAAGATAGGAGTCCGGCTAGAGCCTGGCGCGGCTGCGGGCCACGGGCGTGCTCACCGGCCTGGGAAAAATGAAGGCAGCGGGAGGTCGCGCATCGTGTGCAGCCCGGGCGCCGCGCCGAGCACCTTCGGGATGGAGTTGATCACGATGGACGTCGTCGCGATATCGCCATGAATACCGCCGGCCACCCTGACCGCGATCCGCGGCGAGCCCTCGATCTTAATCGAGTCGTACGTTTCCGGCGCGCCGAGATACGCCTCCATGTGCAGGCGGATCGCCGGCTCCCCTTTCCGGTAGCCGACGCCTTCCTGCACGATCCCGCAGACGTAGCCCGGATCGACCGCGAGGAACTCGCTCGACGTCGTCACCACGGCCAGCCTAGGCTCGATCGTGTCGCGAATCCGATCGAGCGTCCACCCGAGCGCGTCGGCAATCATCGCAATCGATTCCGTCAGGCCGACGTGCCGCACGCTGCCGTCCTTGACCTGCCGCTGGAACTGCTCGGTCGTCATGCCCGCGCCAATCTTCTGCTGGAACGACAGTCGCCTGGCCCGCGCATCCTGGACGCGATTCACGACGACCCGATCGACGCGGGCGCAGACCGCGGTGAGGGCGATCGGCAGCGCATCCATCACGAACCCGGGATTCACGCCGGTACCGAGCACGGCAACCTTCGCCTTCTTCGCCCACGCGTGAATCTGGCGCGCGTGCCGGATGTGCGTGTGGCCGGGATAGGCAAGCTCCTCGGTCGTCGAGACGATTGGTACTTTCGATTTCAGGATCATTTCTATCTGCGGCAGGACTTTCTTGATCGACGAGCTGGTGCAGAGGACGACGACGTCGGGCTTGCCTGACTTGAGGGCCTTCTTGGCGTCGCCCGAAACCTTGATGCCGAGGCGGCCGGAGAGACCGGCCACGTCGCCCAGATCGCGCCCGATCTTGGCCGGATCGACGTCGACGCCGCCGACGACTTTGAATCCTGGCCGCGAGGAGATCTGCGCGAGAATGGCCGCGCCAATCGGGCCCAGACCAACGTGCATCACGCGGATGTTCGGCATGGGCAGGATTATAGCCCGGCTGCTCGCACCGCCTCCACGATGTGCCTCGCCGAGATGCCGAATCGATCCAGCAGCTCGTCGGGCTTGCCGCTGCGCGGAATCTCCCGCACGGCGAGCCGATGCACCCCGAAGCCGGCATCGGCTACCGCTTCGGCCACCGCATCGCCAATGCCACCCGCAGCGTAGTGATCTTCGACCGTAATCAGGCGCCCACCGGTCGCGCGCGCGGCGGCCACGAGCGCATCCTTGTCCACGGGCGCGACCGAATACAGATCGATGACGCGGATCAACACACCAGAGGCCTTGAGCGCATCGTGTGCCTTGATCGCCTCGAAGACGGTGATGCCGGCCGCAATGACAGTGGCGATGTCTTCCCCGCTCTGATGGAGCACCTTCAGGCCGCCGATCGAAAACATCTCGTCGTTCGAGTACGTGACCGGCGTCTGCGGGCGGCTCGTGCGGATGTAAACAGGACCGGAATGGTAGGCCGCCAGCGTCACGAGCCGCTCGGCGCTGACCGCGTCGCACGGATACAAGACGACGATGTTCGGCTGCGCCCGGCACATTGCGAGGTCCTCAAGCGCCATCTGCGACGGACCATCCTCGCCGATCGACACCCCCGCGTGCGAGCCGGCCATCTTGATCCCGACCTGGCTGATCGCGGCCATGCGGATGAAATCGGCCGCGCGGGCGAGAAAGCAGGCGAAGGTCGAGGGGAATGGGATGGCGCCGCGCGCGGCCAACCCCATGGCGGCGCCGATCATGACCTGTTCGGCAATGAAGATCTGGTGGAAGCGATCCGGCGCGATTTTTTCAAATTTCTCGCTGAAGGTCGAGTTCTTCACGTCGGCGTCGAGGGCCACCACACGAGCGTCAGCTTCGCCGAGCTTCGCGATGGCCGTGCCGTACGCCTGGCGCGTGGCGACCTTGTCGCCGATGTTGTAGGCCGGCGGCGCCACCGATTTCGGCGTCCCGTCCTCTTTCGGCATCGCCGCCGGCCTGGGAATCTGGCGCGCGAGGTCGGCCGTCACGCCGCTCGGTCCAGGGGCTCCAGGCACAAACTGCCGCTCGAGTTCGGCCAGGGCACGATCGAGCTCCTCGCCCTTCTTGAACGCCTTGCCGTGCCAACCGTCCTTCCCCTCGACGAACGACACGCCTTTGCCCTTGATCGTGCGGGCCAGAATCATCGTCGGCTGCCCTTTGGTGCGCCGCGCTTCGTCGAGCGCGTCGAGAATCGCGACCATGTCGTGGCCGTCGATGACGATCGCATGCCACCCGAAGGCGCGCCAGCGGCGCGCGAACTGCTCCATGTCATGCTGCCACATCGTCGCCCGGCTCTGACCAAGCCCGTTGACATCGGTGATGCCGCACAGGTTGTCGAGTTTGTCGACGGCGGCGACGTCAGCCGCTTCCCACACGGAACCCTCCGCCGATTCGCCGTCGCCAAGCAGCACGTAGGTTCTGTAATCCGACTTGATCCGGTGCGCGTTCAGCGCGGTGCCGATCGCCGCACAGATGCCCTGCCCGAGCGAGCCCGTCGCCACGTCGACAAACGGCAGCCGCGGCGTCGGGTGGCCTTCGAGGTCCGAGTCGATTCGCCGCAGCTTCAGCAGCTCGGCGCGATCGAACGCGCCGGCTTCGGCCCACGCGGCGTACAGAATCGGCGCGGCATGGCCCTTCGACAACACGAAGCGATCGCTTCCGGGATGGCGGGGATTCTGCGGATCGAATCGCATCTCGGCGAAGAACAGCGCCGCCATGACGTCGGCGATCGACGCGCAACTCGTCGGATGGCCGCTCCCGGCTTCTGACGTCGACCGGATCGAGTCGATGCGCAACTGGGTGGCGACATTTTTCAAGGCGGAAATCAAAGCGGGAATCGACGTCGCACGGTCAAGGGCCATGGTGACGCAGATCTTATTGCAGATGGAGCCATTCGGCGAGTGCGAGCCCGAACGGCGCCGCTTCAACGCCCCGTTCGCGCACCAAGGGCAGTAGCGCGGTCAACGCGCGCCTCGCGGCCTCGGCGTAGTCTTCGTCGACGGGCAGGACCGCCGTCTGGCGGTACTCCTCGTCGCGATGGAGCGCCGCGAGGCGGCACCACACGCGCGTCAGTTCGCAAGTGAGCGCCACAGGCACGTCGCGGCCGTTCGGTTCTTCGGGCGACGTCCGCAGCACCGACTGCATCAGCTCATCGGCGAGCATCGCATACGGCAGCCGTGCGGTCAGCCTGTACGCCGTCAGCAACGCCGACGCCGAGCGCGCGTGGTCGGAAAGGCCGCCGCGGACGAAGGTCACAGGCGCCGTCTCATGCGACACGCCCTGGCCGGGCCGGTACGCGCCGGCCACAACCCGCTCGAGCGCATCGACGGCCTCGGCCGCCAGTTCACGCGCTTCAGGCAGATGCACGCACAACAGACACGCTTCGACCGCCCGCATGACGTCGTCGACCGCACCAGATTCGCGGCTCGACCATCGTGTTCGGGCGCCGTCCAGGAGATCGGCTGCCGCGCGGGAGAGGCGCGGATCGTCCGAGATGGCCGCCGCCTCGCTGAAGACGACGATCCATCCTTCGCGATCGTCCATGCATCCGTGCTGCGCCTGTCGATCGAGCTCCCGCGCCAGCGCCGCGCCGAGTGGTTCGGTCAGCTGCTCGTCGGCCTCGGTCGAGTAACGGCGGAGGAGAAATTGCAGCGCGGCCGCACCCACCCGCTCGTCGCGCGCGAGCGCGTCCCCGATCGCGTCAACGACGCAATCGGTCAGCCAGTCGAGCGTCGCCCTGTCGAGTGTCGCTTCCGGCAATCCTGCCATGGTGCAATCCTGCAATTATAATGACCCGGTGCTCGCGATACGGTACGTGACGCTGGCCGCGCTGGTCGTCTGGCTCGGCGGCATGGTCACGCTCACACTGCTCGGCGCGCCTTCCCAAGCGGACCTGCGCCACTTTCAATCGATCGAGTACCTGTGCGGCGCGATCATCTTCGTCTGCCTGTTCGTCATCAAGTTCGTCGGCCCGCCGCCGCACGACTTCCTTCAGCGCGTCGTGCTGGTCGCCCTCATGCTCGCCGTCGCCACCTACGGGGGCATGCGGCCGCAGGCATCCACGGTGTCGATGAGGATCGACATCGTGCTCGGGTCCGTGCTGCTTTTCTGGTACGTCCGTGAATAATGCCCATGCTATAGTCGCCACCGGGCTCCATATTGGATGACATCTCCCAGGCCGTCCTCGAACGCGAGGAGGTGCTCCGCTACCTCCGCGGCGATTACGGAGAGCACGGCGAGCAGGCGCGCGAGCGCATCTACGCCTATCTCGAGGAGCTGCGGACCACTCAGCGCTATCCCATCTATCGCGCGCTGCAGCATCCGCTGTACCCCATTCTCAGAAAGATCGAGCGCAAGCCAGAGAATCTGCATCATGTACTGAACGCGACGCGCGCTCATCGCATCGTTTACGCCTCGAATCACAAGAGCCACACCGACTACCTCGTCGAGCCGCTGGTGCTCGACGACAACGGCGTGCGCCCGCCGCTCATCGCCGCCGGGATCAACCTCTTCGGCGGACCGCTCGGCCTGCTGCATCGGCACGTGACCGGCGCGATCCCGATCCGCCGGCACACGAAGGATCCGGCGTACCTGATCACGCTGAAGGCGTACGTCGCCGAGCTGCTGAAAAAGCACGACTTGTTCTTCTATCCGGAAGGCGGCCGCAGTTACAGCGGCGAGCTGAAGCCCGTCAAGACCGGGCTGATCCATGCGGCGCTCACGGCGGGACGTCCCGATCTCGTGATCATTCCGGTGGCCGTGGCCTACGACCTCGTTCTCGAGGATCACATTCTGGCACGGCAGCGCATCAAGAAGCGGCAGCGGCTCTTCACGCGCGAACTGGCCGAAATGGTGCGATACGCCGTCGGCTACCGGTCGCGCGCGTTCGTGACCTTCGGCGCGCCGATCCCGGCGGGCGACTGCGACGCGGAGTCGCGCGGCGACGTCCTCGCGCTGACCCGCGCCGTGCGGGCGCGCATCGGCGCGCTCTACAAGGTGCTGCCGACCTCGGTGTTCGCCGCGGCGATGCGGCCGTCCATCACGAGGCACGATCTCGAATCGCGGATCGATCGCCTCATCGCGGAGCTCGGGGCGCGGAGCGCGAACCTCGGCGTCACCAGCGGACGGCAGGCGATCGAAGAAGCCGTCGAGGCGCTCGAGACGCGCGGGATCATCGTCCTCGAGCGCGGCCGGTTCCGGGTCCGCGACCGGAGCGTCCTTCGCTACTACGCGCGGACGATCGAACATCTGCTCGTGGCCACCGGCCGACCGCGCTGATCCTCGGCAGCGCTTCGAAAGCCTTCTTGCATCTCCTGGCGCAAAGCCGCACCCTGAAAACACTGGCCACGCGCCTGGCAATGCGTCCGGGCCGGGCGAGCTTCGTCCACCGCTTCCTCCCCGGCGAAACCGTCGAGGACGCCATTCGCGCCGCCCGCGTGCTCGAAGCCCAAGGCCTGACCGAAACCTTCGATCGTCTGGGCGAGAGCGTCACCACGCTCGCCGAAGCCGTCTCCGCGACCCGCGATTACCTGGACATGGTCAGGGCCGTCATCGAGTCGGGGGTCGACCGCAATATCTCGTTGAAGCTGACGCAGCTCGGTCTCGACGTCGATCGCGCCAGCGCCGTCGACCATCTGCGGAAGATTCTCGAGCTCGCCGAGCCGGCCGGCTTTTTCGTGCGAATCGATATGGAGCGTTCACGCTACACGGCGGTGACGCTCGACACCTTCGAGACGCTGTGGGGGTACGGCCACCGGCAGATCGGCGTCGTGCTGCAATCGGACCTGTATCGCAGCGAGGAGGACGTCCGGTGGATCACCGCGCTCGGGGCGCGCATCCGCCTCGTCAAGGGCGCGTACCGCGAGCCGAAGTCGGTGGCGCATCAGAAGAAGGCCGACGTCGACGCGGCCTACGCCCGGATGATGAAAGTGCTGATCACCGATGGCCACTACCCGGCGATCGCCACGCACGATCCCGCCATGATCGATCTCGCCCGCCGCTGGGCGTCCGACCACGGCGTCGCATCGGATCGCTTCGAGTTCCAGATGTTGTACGGGATTCGCCGCGATCTGCAGGTGATGCTCGTCGGGTTCGGATATCGCGTGCGCGTCTACCTGCCATTCGGGCGCGACTGGTTTCCCTATTTCATGCGCCGGCTCGGGGAGCACCCCGCGAACGTGGCGTTCGTGCTCCGGAGCATCGCGGGCGATCAGCGGTAGCCCCAAGTGTTATCCTCGAGCGGGATGACCAGCCTGTCCCTGCTCCGTGCACGGCAGATCGCGAACGCCGTACACGAGGCCGGCGGTCGCGCGCTCATCGTGGGCGGCTGGGTGCGCGATCGGCTCATGGGGCCTGGAAACACGGTCTCCAAGGACATCGACCTCGAAGTCTTCGGCGTGCCGGCCGATCGATTGCAGCGCCTCCTCGAGGCCTTCGGCCGGGTGGAGACCGTCGGCGAAAGCTTCCAGGTCTACAAGTCCGGCGATCTCGACGTCTCGCTGCCTCGGCGGGAATCCAAGTCAGGCCGTGGGCACCGCGGCTTCGAGATCGCCGGCGATCCCGCGATGGAACTCGGCGAAGCGGTCAGGCGGCGCGACTTCACCATCAATGCGATCGCGTGGGATCCGCTGACGGAGGAATATCTCGATCCGCGCGATGGCCGCGGCGACATCGAGCGCCGGCTTCTCCGCGTGGTCGATCCGGCCACGTTCGGCGACGACAGCCTGCGCGTGCTGCGCGCCGTGCAGTTTGCGGCGCGGTTCGAATTCACGCTTGATGACAGCACACATGCGTTGTGCCGCGACACGCCGCTCGACGATCTGCCCCCCGAGCGAATCTGGGGCGAAGTCGACAAACTGTTGTCCGCCGGACGACCGTCGATTGGGCTGGCGCTCGGGATGGAGCTGGGCGTCATCCGCGCGCTGTTCCCGGAACTGCAGGCCCTCGCGGGATGCCCGCAGGAGCCCGAATGGCATCCCGAGGGCGACGTCTGGGTCCACACCCTACAGGTGGTCGATCAGGCGCGGCGGCGTGTCGACGACCTCGATCGACCGAAGCAGATCGCCGTCATGCTGGGCGCCCTGTGTCACGACTTCGGCAAGCCGGCGACCACGGCCGCCATCGACGGCCGCATTCGATCGTTGGATCACGAGGAACAGGGCGTCGCGCCGACCCTGGCGTTTCTCGACCGCCTCAATATTCACTCGCTCGATGGCTACGACGTGCGGCAGCAGGTCGCCGGGCTGGTCGCCCAGCACCTGAAGCCCGGCGCGTGGTTCAAGGTGCGCGACGAGGTCGGCGACGGCGCGTTCCGGCGGCTCGCGCACAAGGTCGATCTCGAGCTGCTGGCGCGTCTCGCGAAGGCGGATTGCCTCGGCCGGGAGCCCGGCCGCTTTGATTGCACGGCGATGGACTGGTTTCTCGATCGCGCGCGTGCGCTCGGCGTGGAGCATCGTCCGCCGGCGCCGATTCTTCGGGGGCGTCACCTGCTCGCGCTTGGTCTTCAGCCGGGCCCGCGCATGGGCGAGATCCTGAAGGCCGTCTACGAACAGCAGCTCGACGGCAAGGTCGCGTCGATCGACGACGCGATGGCCGCAGCCAAGCTACTGGCATAAAGCGCTACCAGGCTACAATCTCCCCATGGCTCGCTACACCCTCGTCTATGGCCTCCGTCTCGTCCCGGAAGGCTCGATCGCCGGCGTCACCGACGCGACGCTCACGCTCGCGGACGGCACGACCGCCGGACTGACGCTGCACACCACCGACGGCACCATCCCTCACTTGCGGCGATCGCTTGATCGGAGCCTCGATGCGTTCTTCGATCTGCTTCCGGGTGCTGAAGAAGAGGATCTGGACGCGTTCGGCGACTGATGCGTCGCGCGCTCGTCGACCACCACCTCAACACGTCCCGCGGAGTCGTACATGAACTGGTTCACCGACCCCGAAACCTGGTCGCCCTGTTGTTCTCACTGGCGGCGGTCATGCGGCTGACCACGCCCTGGTTCTCGGTGTTGGGTCGTGACATTTCCGGTCGAGACCTGTCGTGTTCTCGCTCGATTCGGTCATCACGGCGATCAGCATGGCCGACGAGATCGCGATCATGGTGGCGGCCGTCATGATCGCGGTCGCCTGCATGATGGTGTTCGCCGGCGCGGTCGGCGACTTCGTGCACCGCCACCCGACGGTGAAGATGCTGGCGCTCAGCTTTCTGCTGATGATTGGCCTGTCGCTCGTCGCGGAAGGGCTCGATCAGCACATCCCGAAGGGGTACATCTACTTCGCGATGGCCTTCTCAGTGTTCGTGGAGATGTTGAATCTGCGGCCACGCCACCCGGTCCCGCTCGCCAAGGACCCGTAGCTCAGCAGGAATGCGTCAGGTCCGCGAAGCGCGCCATTCTTCCAGCAGGCGCGCGGCATTGCCGGCGACCGAATGGAGCGTCGGCGTCCAGCCAAGCGCGCGGGCGCGCGGGCTTCGGACCACCTGATCGAGCGCCAGGGCGTCGGCGAAGGCCCCCATCTTGCTCCGAGCCTCTTCGATTGGCACGTGCCGCACATCGGGACGGACCGGAAGATAGGGCGCGATGGCCGACACGATGTCGTTCACGCGCTCGTCCCCTTCGTCGTTGGCGTGGTAGACGCCTGCCGCGCCCTCATCCGCCACCAGCCGGGCATACAAGTCCGCCAGATCCCGGTCGTACACGAGCGGCCAGCGGTTGTTCCCGTCGCTGACAACGCGCACCAGGCCGTTGGACGCCGACTTGAGGATGTCGCCGACGATGCCGTGGCCGCCGCCGTACACGATGCCGGGCCGAACCACGATCGTGCGGAGACGCGGGCCCGCGGCGCGAAGAACCAGCTGTTCGTGTTCCGGCCGCCACGCCACCAGCGAGACGGGGTTGACCGGGGAATCCTCAGTCGCAGGCTCCGGCGCCGCACCCAGCACCCAGACGCCGGACGTGTAGATGATGAACCGCTTCCGGGGCGCCTGCGATCCGGCCGTGCGGCGACGCCTGGCCGCCGCGATGAGCACGTCGAGCGCCGCGCGGTCTACCGTCGGGCCGCCGTTCGATGTCGAGTCGTACGCGGTGTGGACATAACCGTCTTGGCCGCCAGCGGCCGCGCGAAACGACTCCGGATCGGCGAGGTTGCCGACGATCGGATGGCCGCCGCGCGCGCTGATGCGCGAGACCTTCTGATTGTCGCGCACGAGCGCCGTCACGTCGTGACCGCCGCGCACGAGCGCGTCGAATACGGCGGCGCCGATGTAGCCGGTCGCGCCCGTGAGGAATATTCGCATGCGGCCGTATATCATAGTTCAACCGTGCCTCGTGACACGCTCATCGACTTTTTCAACGATCTCGCACGCGCGCGCGGCCCCTTCCTCGTCTATGACGATGGATTCAGATGTCGCTCCCACACCTACGCGCAGGTTGCGTGCGCGGCACGCGGCTTCGCCGTCCGCCTGCATGAGCTGGGGCTGCGAAAAAGCGATAAGGTTGTCTTCTGGTGCGAGAACCGCCCGGAGTGGATCGTCGCCTTCTGGGGCTGTCTGCTTGGCGGCATTGTCGTCGTGCCGATCGACTATCGTGCGTCGCCAGACTTTCTCGTGCGCGTCAGCCGCATCGTCGCAGCAAGACTCGTACTGATCGGCCAGGATGTCTCCCCGCCCGGCCCCGGGGTGCCTGGGGAGCCCGGGGAGAACGTCGTGAACATCCCCGGCGTCCCCGTCTGGAAGCTTCACGACCTCGCGTGGTCCGATGGCACCTCACTGCCGCCCCCGATACAGATCGGCCGCGACGATGTCGCGGAGATCATCTTCACGTCGGGGGCGACGGCCGAGCCCAAAGGCGTTGTCATCACCCATCGCAACGTCCTGGCGAACATCATCCCGGTCGAGCACGAGGTCCTGAAGTATCGGAAGTGGGCGTGGCCGGTGTCGCCGATCGCGTTCCTGAATCTCCTGCCCCTGAGCCATATGTTCGGCCAGGCGATGGCGACCTTCATCCCGCCCATGCTGCCGGGCGTCGTCATTCTGATGCGCGGCTACAACCCCGTGGAGATCGCGGCGCAGATCAGGAAGCGCCGCATCTCGGTGCTCGTGTGCGTGCCGAAGATTCTAGACGTTCTGCGCGAGCACGTCCTCCGAGTGGCGCCGCACCCGGACGTTCCCGGGCCAAGACAACATGTCCTGCGCCGGTGGTGGCGGTATCGATCGCTCCACAGGCTGCTTGGCTGGAAATTCTGGGCCTTCGTCGTCGGCGCCGCGCCCCTCAACGCCGACCTTGAAACGACGTGGTCCGAGCTGGGTTACGTGGTCATCCAGGGGTACGGCCTCACGGAGGCGGCGCCTATCGTCAGCCTGAACCATCCGTTCGGCACGAAGAAAGGGTCGGTCGGCAAGGCCATTGCCGGCGTGGAGATGAAGATCGCCCCCGACGGCGAGATTCTCGTCCGCGGCGACAACGTCACGACCGGCTATTTCAACTCGGAGGAAGAAACCGCGCGCGCCTTCGAGGGTGGATGGTTCCATACCGGCGACATCGGCGAGCTCGCCGAAGACGGTCAGCTCTACATTCGAGGACGAAAGAAAGAGATGATCGTCACGCCCGAAGGGCTCAACGTCTTCCCGGAAGATGTCGAGCGGGTGCTGACCCGCGTGGGGGGGACGCGCGAGGCCGCCGTCGTGGGCGCGCGAATCGGAACGGAGGAACGCGTACACGCGGTGCTCGTGCTCGATGCCGGCGCGGATGTCGACGCGATCGTGCGCCAGGCGAACCGAGAGCTCGGCGATCACCAGAAGATCCGCCGCGCGTTAGTGTGGCCTGAGCCGGAATTGCCGCGCACGGAAGGGACGCGGAAGCTGAGGCGAGCCCTCATTCGCGAGTGGGTGAAGGAAGGCGGCGCACCGCGGCTCGTGACGACAGGGACCGACCGTCTCGCAGCCGTGCTGGCCAAGTACGCCGGCCGCAGCGATCTGCCGTCGAGCACCACGATCGAAGAGCTCGGCCTGAGCTCGCTCGAACGCGTCGAGCTGATGGTCGCGCTCGAAGATGCATTTCAAACACCGATCGACGAAGGCCAGTTCGCCGAGGCGCGCGACATCGGCCAGTTGCGCGCGCTCGTCGAGCAGGTGCCGACCGATGAAAAAGCCCCGGTGGAGTTTCCCGCATGGAACCGATCGTGGCTGCCGCGTGCGATTCGCCGCGTCAGCCTGCCGACGTGGATCCTGCCGCTCGCGCGTGTATTCGCGTGGATGCGCGTTGAAGGCCGCGAGTACCTGGAGGGCCTGGAAGGCCCCGTCATCTTCGCGGCGAACCACCAGAGTCACATGGACACGCCGGTCCTCATGGCCGCGCTCCCCGCCCGCTGGCGGTACCGCGTGGCGCCCGCGATGGCCAAGGAGTTCTTTAAAGCCCACTTCTTTCCAAGCCAATACGGCCGGCTGGCATGGTTCACGAGCTCACTCAACTACTACCTCGCAGCGTTATTTTTCAATGCCTTTCCGCTCCCGCAGCGCGAAGCCGGCGCGCGGCAGACGCTGCGATACATCGGCGACGTCCTAGGGGATGGTTTCTCCGTCCTAATTTTTCCGGAAGGCAAGCGCACCGACACCGGCGAAATCGATCGCTTTCGCCCGGGTATCGGCATGATCGCGTCGCGGCTCAACGTGCCGGTGGTGCCTGTGCGTTTCGAAGGGCTCGATCGCGTCCTGCATCACACGTGGCGGATGGCCACGCCAGGCCGCGTCCGCGTCGCGTTCGGCGCGCCCCTCCATTTGACCGGCGAGGACTACGAATCGCTCGCCAAACAGGTCGAAAACGCCGTGCGCGCACTGTGAGGGCGGGTGTGGCATAATGTTTGTTTACAGAAAGGATTCGCTAGCAGTTGAGCAAGGACGATCTCATTGACTTGCAGGGCATTGTCGTCGCCGTGCACAGTGGCGGGCTCTACCGGGTGCAATGTGACGCCGGCCACGAGGTGCTGGCCCAGTTGAGCGGTCGGATGCGCCGCTTCCGTATCAAAGTCGTTCCGGGCGATCGGGTGACCGTCGGCGTTTCGCCGTACGACCCCGTCCGGGGCATCATCACGTTCCGCGCCCGCTAGCCAGAGACAGTTTGAATTCCAACACAACCGATCGACACCATCCACCTCGCGGGCGCCGGCCAGCCGGTCGCGGACAGTCGCGTCGTGGATCGCACGCGCCGTCGCCCGCGGCGCCCGCGGCGTCTCGGGCGCCGGCGCTCGAGCCATTCGCGTGCGACACGAACCCCGTGCCGTATGCCTCCCTGGATCTGGATCCACGGCTCGCGGAAGGGTTGAAGGATCTCTCGTACACCCAGACGCGTCCGATCCAAACCGCGGTCATCCCGCTGGCCCTCGCCGGCCGCGACCTGATCGCCTGCGCCGAAACCGGAACGGGCAAGACGGCGGCGTTTGTCGTGCCGACGCTGCAGCGGTTACTGACAAAAGGGGACGGGAGTCATATTCGCGACGGCCATCCCTCGCCGACT
This sequence comes from Vicinamibacterales bacterium, assembly GCA_965229885.1. GTDB lineage: Bacteria > Acidobacteriota > Vicinamibacteria > Vicinamibacterales > CAVVIG01 > DATLLJ01. Next base: position 540,212 of record CBDDJX010000003.1, on the reverse strand, counting down.
TCCGGCCAAGACTCGAACGAAAAAGGGGACAGGTCTGCCCTGACAGAGGGGCTCGACCACGCTGCCAGAAAAGACTCCCGTCCCCTTTCCCGCGTGCTCGTGCTCGCGCCGACCCGCGAGCTGGCCGTGCAGATCGAGGACGAAATCCACGGCCTGGCCTACCACACGCCGATTACGAGCGCCGCGGTGTACGGCGGCGTGGACATGGGGGTGCAGGAGCGCGCCTTGCGCGCTGGCGTCGACATCATCGTCGCGACACCCGGACGGTTCATCGATCATCTGCGGCAGCAGAATGCGGATCTGACGGGCGTCGAGCTGCTCGTGCTCGACGAGGCGGACCGCATGATGGACATGGGGTTCTGGCCAGACGTGCGGCGCATCATTGCCGCGATCCCCAAGGCGCGCCAGACGCTGCTGTTTTCGGCGACGCTGCCCGACGACGTGGTGCGGTTCGCGCTCGAGATCGTGCGCAACCCCGCGTTCATTCAGGTGGGTCAGCGCAGCGCACCGCCCAAGTCGATCACGCACACGGCCGAAGTGATGCCGGCGTCGGCGAAGGTCGAGTGGCTGACCGCCTACCTGCGCCGCCCGCACGGTCCCACGCTCGTCTTCATGCGCACGAAGATCGGCGCGGAGCGGCTGGCCCGCAAGCTCGCGTCTACCGGCATCAAGGCAGCCGCGCTGCACGCCAACCGCACACAGGAACAGCGCCGGGCTGCCGTGGAAGGATTCCGGGGCGGACGATATACGGCGCTGATCGCGACCGACATCGCCGCTCGTGGCCTCGACATCGACGGCATCCGCGCGGTGATCAACTACGAAGTGCCGGACTCTTCCGATGCCTATGTCCACCGGGTGGGCCGGACTGGACGCGCAGATGAGGTGGGAAAAGCCATCACCCTCGTCGCGCCAGAGGAGCAACGGGCGCTGGCGCAGCTGGAAAGATCCGTCGGGGTTCGTCTGGAATTGAAGAAGTCGGATGTCTGAACCGTTTCCCGGCCCAGCCGCGCCCCGTAATCCGGAAAGCTCGACCGCACAGGCGGTCGACTTGCCCGTCCAGAGCGTCGCGGTGATGAGGTTCAAGTCGTGCCGGTGGCGCCGTCCGCCCGACGAGGGCACGGAGTGCTGCGGTCATCGCGACGTGCTGCCGATCGCCGGCGCGACCGGTTTCGATCCCGAAGCCTGGTGCGTGGAGTGCGCCTTCTACAAGCTCCGCCGGACGCCGAAGAAGCGCAGCGCAGAGGACTATCGGGACTAGGCTCTACTCCGAGAACTCCTTCGCCAGCTCCACCCACTCTCCGTGCGGCGCGAGCTCCCGGTAGGCCTTCCAGTGCGGCCTCGCGTCCTGCGACTGCCCCATCTTCTCGAAGGTGACCGCCAGGTAGAAGTGCGCGTCAGCGTACAGCGGATTCAGCCGCAGCGCTTCCCGGTAGCACGACTGCGCCTCGGCGAAACGGCCGAGGTCGTGGTAGATGTTCCCGAGGTTGAAGTGCGCTTCGAAAAAATCTGGTTCCAGCCCGATGGCGCGTTCGTACAAAGCCTGCGCTTCGACGACCTCGTCCCGGCTGTAGTACACGTTTGCCAGATTGATTAGCCCGGCGACGAGATGGGGATCCAGCTCCAGGGCTTTCCGGTACGCGGCGGCCGCCTGCTCGAGCCTCGACTCGTCGCCGTTGTCGAGCGCCGAGCCCATACGGAAATATTCCTCAGCGAGCGCCGTGTCGGGCCGGCCCTCGGCGTCGCTCGGCCTGGCCGGCGGCCGATCCGCTGGACGCTGAAGCGTCAAAATCTTGGCCGGGGCGGCGTCGAGGCGGAAGTCAAACGCCAGCTGACCACGGCGTGAGGCGATCAGATTGCGGGCCACCGCCCGGAATGACGCCTGGCCGGCAAGGTCGTCGTTGGCCTGCTTGATGATCGCCACATCGCCGAACGCGAAAAACGTGTCGGCGTTGGTTCGCACAACCGGTTGGATCACGCCGCACTTCACGAGGTACCGCAAGTGATCCTCGCGAAGGAAGCGGTAGCGCGCCAGCAGATCGCGGGTCGAGTGGTACTGCTGCCTCAGCCCCTGCACCGTCGGCACGCCGACCAGCCGGCAAAACTCGTCTTCCTGGACGATCCGGACCGGCGTGCCTTCCGCACCGAGCTCTTCGGCGCGCTTGAGCTTGTTGCTTGTCGGAGCATCCCGTTCGGCCGCGGCGCCAAACCCTTCGGCGCCCACGACGAGCATCGTCGTCTTCGCATTCACATCGTCGGCGGTCTCCCCGCCGAGGCGGGCGACGAGCGCACGGGCGTCCCGCCTGCCCAGGGAGCTGAGTTTTCCGGTAAAAACGACGAGCTGGCCGGCAAGCGGGAACCCCGGCTCGGCCGCCGCGCCGGGGTGCTTGAGTGAACGCCGACCACGCACGTCAGACGAGGGTGAAGGCAAACGTCCTCCGCTCAGGCTGAGACGCTTGGGGGAACGGCATCAAGGTGAAGGAGAAGACGGCGAATGTCAATCGGGTAATTCATGATCCTCGTCGGCGACATCGGCGGCACGAACGCGCGGCTCGGCCTGTTCGAACCGGTGCGCCTTCGTCCGCGCCAGCTCGACGTTCACGTATTCAGGACGCTCGATTTCCCGAATCTGCCGTCGATCATCGCGGCATTCTTCGAGGCCCGGTCGATCGATCGCGCGACGGGCGGCGTCTATATCGGCGGAGGGATTGCGCCGAAGATCCTGCCCGCGCTCGAGACGGGGGCCTTCCTGAACGCGTTTCGCGCCAAGTCGTCCTTCGAGTCCCTGTTGGAAAAGATGCCGGTCGAAGTCATCCTCAACGCGGAGGCGGGGCTACTCGGCGCCGCGATGTTCGGCGCCGATATGTGAAACCGGCACCTGATCACCGCGCGTGCTCAGTGCATGCCGCTCTCGCCGGCGAGCTGTTTCACCAGGTCGCCGATCACGCTCTTCGCGTCGCCGAAGAGCATCCACGTGTGGTCAGCGAAGTAGAGTTCGTTATCAATGCCAGCGAATCCAGGGTTCTTGCTCCGCTTGATGGCGAACGCGCTCCGCGACTTGTCGGCGTCGATAATCGGCATCCCGTAGATCGGACTGCTCTTGTCGAAACGGGCTACCGGGTTGACGACGTCGTTGGCGCCGACAACCAGGGCCACGTCGCACTGGGGCATGTCGGGGTTGATTTCGTCCATCTCCACCAGGTCGGTGTAGGGGATGTTGGCCTCGGCGAGGAGCACGTTCATGTGGCCCGGCATGCGGCCGGCGACCGGGTGAATGGCGAACTTCACGGTGATGCCGCGTTTCTTCAACTGATCGTAGAGCTCGCGCACTTTGTGCTGGGCCTGGGCGACGGCCATCCCGTACCCCGGAATGATCACGACGAGGTTCGCCTGATCCAATACCTGCGCGGCCCCTTCGGGCGTTTCCGACTTATAGACCTTCTCCTCCCCGCTGGCCTTGGCCTGCTGCACCTGGCCGAACGCGCCGAACAGCACGTTCGCAAACGACCGGTTCATTGCCCTGCACATGATGATAGCGAGGATGAGGCCGCTCGATCCGTCGAGCGCGCCGGCCGTGATGAGGAGCTTGTTGTCGAGCGCGAAACCCATGGCGACGGCCGACAGCCCCGCGTACGAGTTCAGAATCGCGATCACGGTCGGCATGTCCGCGCCGCCAATCGGGATGATCAGCAGCACGCCGAAGAGCAGCGCCAACGCGATGATGACGGCGAAAACGACCGGCGCCCACGGTGCCGTCGGATGAAGCGTGATGGCTACCGCCAGAGCCAGGGTAAGGCCGAACAGCAGGAGGTTGCTGACGTTCTGCAGGGGGTAGGTCACCGGTCGCTGAGGCAGCCATTTCAGTTCCTGCAGCTTGCCGGCGGCCATCAAGCTGCCCGTCAGCGTCAGGTACCCGAGGATGATCTCCACGATGAGCGCGACCATCACGAACGTCGTCAGATGATCGGGCGCTTCCGACAGCTGCAGGTAGTACTCGGCGGTGCCCACGAGGCCCGCGGCCGCGCCGCCAAACGCATGCGAGAGCGCGGTCCGCTGCGGCACCGCGGTGAGGGGCACCATGGAGAGGGGGATGCCCACGATGAACCCTGCGATGATCGCCAGGACAATCCACGGATGGTGGACAACAACCGGCTGGGCCCACGTAAAGACAACGGCGATAGCGGTGGCCGCCACGGCGGCGAACACGCCCTTGCGGGCGGTCGCGGGGGCGTTCATCCAATGCAGCGCAAAAATGAAGAGCGCCGAGGCGACGAGGTATGCGAGCTGGGTCACCCCGACAATCATGACCGGCCATCCCCGTCGCGTTTGCCGCCCGTTTTGAACATCTTCAGCATCCGGTCCGTGATCAGAAACCCGGCGACAATGTTCGTCATCGAGGCGAACACCGCGATCGCGCCGAGGAGGCGGATCCTGTCCGGGTAATCGCTGCCGGTCACGATGATCGCGCCGACTACGGCGATGCCGGAGATCGCGTTCGTGATCGACATCAGGGGGGTGTACAGCAGCCGAGACACCCTGCGGATCACGCCCAATCCGATGAAAGACGCCAGCACGAACACGAACAGCATCGACCAGAAATCCGTCATAGTCCCGCCTTCTGGAGCATCTCGCGCGTTCGCGCGTGCCGCACTTCTCCCTCGTGCGTGATGAGCGCACCCTGCTGAATGTCATCGTTGAAGTCGAGCTGGAAGGTCTTGTCCTTGGTAAAAGCCTGGACGAACGACGTCAGATTCCGCGAAAACAGAAGGCTTGCGTGGAAGGGCATCGTGGCCGGGAGGTTCAGCGGGGCGAGGATGGTGACTCCCCCGACGTGGACCGTCTGCCCGGGCTTCGACAGCTCGCAGTTGCCGCCGCCATCAGCGGCAAGATCCACGATCACCGACCCCGGCCGCATCGTCTCCACCGTGTCGGCGGTGATGAGCCGCGGCGCGAACACGCCGCCGATGAGTGCGGTGGTGATCACGACGTCGGACTGGGCGCACTCCCCCACGAGCAGCTGGCTTTGTCGCTGACGATCCTCCGCCGACAGCTCCTTCGCATAACCGCCGCCCGCAGCCGCACTCTCCTCGAGCTCGATGCCCACGTACTTAGCGCCCACGCTCTCGATTTGCTCTTTCACCTCGGGCCGGACGTCGGTCGCCACGACGTTCGCGCCCAAGCGCTTCGCGGTCGCAATGGCCTGAAGGCCGGCCACGCCCGCTCCGATGACGAAGACCTTGGCCGGACGCACCATCCCGGCCGCGGTCATCAGCATAGGAAAGTATCGATTGAGCTCCACGGCGGCGAGGAGCACCCCCTTATACCCGCCGATGTTGGCCATCGACGAGAGCGTGTCCATGGCCTGCGCCCGCGTCGTCCGCGGGATGGCGTCGGTTGCGAACGCGGTGATCTGCCGCGTCGCGAGCGCACGCACCACCTCGAGGTTTCGGAGGGGCATGAGGGAGCCGAGATAGATCGTTCCGGATCGCATCCATCCCGTCTCGTCTCGCCCGGACTGACGAGTGCCGGGTGCTGTGACCTTCAGCACGAGATCGGCGGAGAACAGAAGGGCCGCCGGATCGGATTCCACGGCGACGTCGAGCTCACGGTAGGCGGCGTCGGCAAAGCCCGCGGCCTCGCCGGATCCCGACTCGATCGAAATCTCATAACCGGCCTGGAGCAGCTTCTTGCACGACTCCGGCACGAGCGCCACGCGTCGCTCGCCGGGGAGTGTCTCTTTGGGCACCGCGATCCGCATTGAACCTCTCCATCACACCTGCCGTACGCCCTACAGTCCCGCATCAAAGCTTCTAGGAGGCCGTCACTTCTAGACTAGAACATGTCGACCTGCCGCGCCCGTCCCATCCCCGCACCTTGCCGCCATGATCTTGTTGAACCGAGGACTCATGCTAAAGTGCCGCGAATTTTATCCTAAATCAGGCCGCCGTGAGCTTGATCCGGTTTCGTGGACACAATCCGAAAGGTGGATACGATGTCCAGAAGGGGATCACGCAGAGCGGGACGACGCGCGCGACGACAGTTCACGGAGGAGTTCATGGCCGGCGCGGTCCGGCTCGTGTTGGATGAGGGCAAGACGATCGGTGCCGGCTCGCGCGACCTGGATCTGACGCCGTCATCGCTGGCGCATTGGGTCCGACACGCCCAAGCCGATCGGACGAAAGGCAAGACCGGCCTGACGCCGGCGGAGCGGGAGGAGCTGGCACGGCTCCGCAAAGCGAATCGGATCCTCGCCGAGGAGCGCGACATCCTGAAACAAGCGGCGGCCTTCTTCGCGAAGCAGAGCCGATGAGGTGTACCTTCATCGCGGCGAAGAAGGCCGAGCATACGGTGAGCATTCTCTGTCGATGTCTGCGCGTGACGCGCAGCGGCTTCTACGCCTGGCAGCGTCGTCCGGAATCGACGCACACCCGTGATGATCGTCGGCTGACCGTGCTGGTGCGGGCCTCGTTCGAGGAGAGTACGCAGCGGTACGGCAGCCCGCGCATTCACGAGGATCTGATCGAGCAGGACGAGCACGTCAGCCGCAAACGGGTCGTGCGATTGATGCAGGAAGACGGCCTGCAGGCGCGGCGCCGGAAGCGCTACAAGCTGACAACCATGAGTGATCACGCCCAACCGGTCGCGGCGAATCTACTGGACCGCCAGTGCGAGGCGGACGCGCCGAATCAGCGGTGGGTCGGCGACACGACCGAGTTCGTCATCGGCAGTAGCGGCAAGCTCTACCTCGCGGCGATCCTAGATCTGTTCTCGCGGTGCATCGTGGGCTGGGCCGTCAGCGCCGTGAACGACCGCCATGTGACGATCACCGCCCTGGAGGCGGCGCTCACGCGCCGGTGCCCCGAGATCGGCCTGCTCCAGCACTCCGACCAGGGCTCGACATACGCGAGCGAGGATGATCAGGACGTCCTCGAGGCGCGCGGCATCGTGTGCAGCATGAGCCGGCGGGGCAACTGCCACGATAACGCGGTAATGGAAAGCTGCTTCTCGACGATCAAAGCGGAACTCGCCGATCGCTTCGACAGCTGCAGCGAGGCCAAGCGGGAGTTGTTCGCTTACATCGAGGTGTTCTCTAACCAACGTCGCCAGCACTCGACGATCGGCCAGATCAGTCCGGCGGCGTACGAGCGGCGCGCGCGGGCAGAGGGCAGGGACGCCATGGCAAACCGCACAGGACGCGGTTTCCCACAGCGCCCACACCCGTCGCTCTTGTCTGGAAATGAGGAACGAAGAGCCACTCAAACAGCGTAGTGAACCTGTTCACCAGATCGGATCAGGCTCACCGCCGATCACGACCGCCGGCAGACGGGCCTGAAGGTTCGGCAGCACTTCGCGCTTGAACGCGCCGGCGAGCTGCAGCGCCATCAGGACATCGCTGGCTTTCCTGCATCCCGCGAATCAAGTTGTTCTTCATGTCGATGATCCTCGCGACCGTCCTGCGCCGGTCGCGACCGCCACGTGCTCTTCACGCCGCGCCAGCGTGAGGTGCAGCAGCGTCAGGAAGTTCTTGTCCCAGCGCACGGTGATGCCGTACTCGGATACGCCGCCGAACCCTTCCAGCACGCGTTCGTCGAGCGGACGTAGATCTCGCTCCAATCGCGAATCGGCCGAGGCGGCCTGGGGTGAATGCCGTTGGTGCCACTGGTACCCTCGACGCCGACCAGCTCTTTCGGCAGCGGCTCGATCTTCAGGCCATCGATGCCGACGACGCCGAAGCCTTCATTCACGAGGAAGTGCGCCAGCGTGTATCCGCCGGGCCGAGCCCGACGACGAGGACGTTCTTGCCGTTGTACGGCAGCGCGTACGGCCGGCGGACGTTCAAGGGGTTCCAGCGTGTGAGTAGGCCGTACATTTCGACGCCCCATGGCAATCACAAGCGCGAGCGCGCAGACCGCATCGCCAGATTTCCTGAGCACGTGCATCTCGGAAATCTTTTCGTCGAGCGGACAGCCGCTGAGCTCGATGCCGAGCGGGTTCACGGCAACCTTCCCGACATGCCCACTCCCGGGCTCACTCCCGTGTTCGTACAGCCCCTTGGAGCAGGAATCCTTGTCACGCTCGTGGCACAGTACGCAGTAGTGGATTTCGCTGAGGGCCTCGCGCGGATTCATGCGCGCGTCCGTCAGCTTGAAGCCGTCGCGCCGCCTCAGGCGCCAGTCGGGCCCGAGCATCGCTTCGGGGAGCGCCGGCTCGGGATGCTGCACTTCGACGAGATGCCAGTAGTCGAGCGGTGCGACAGCGCCAGCGGCGTCTGCGGCGCGTCGGGGGCCTTGCGCTACGCGTCCCACTGGACCCACAACCCAGGATCGGCCGCCTCCGCGTCCTCGCAAAAACGGTCGCATTAAGGAGGCGAGGCGCTCGGGATCGTGCAGATCCGCGAACGTATAGCCGGGCACGCCGAGGTCAGCTGACGCAGCGGCCGCGGGAAACCCGGAACCAGGATTCATAGGTTATGCAAAGTCTCGCGTCAACCTTCGCCAGGCTGCTACTCGGCCCTGGCGAGCGTCAGCAAGAAGCGCTCCTCGGCGGCCAGAAAGCCTCCCCTTCTTTCATGGTCAAGTCAATGTCCGCGGCCGGGACGGGTGCCCGCTGTCGTCGCCGGCTGATCACATGCATGTCGACGCGCGATTCGCCTCGCGATTCAGCATCTGCCGATCGTTGTCCCGTTCGGGGTACATTGTCGATCGCGATAAGATGGGCGGAGTCGGTGACCATTACTCTGAACGGGGAAGCCTTCGAGCTCAGCGGACCGTTGACGGTGGCCGAGCTGCTCAGTCGCCTCGAGATCGACGCGCGCCGCGTCGCCGTGGAGCACAACATCACCGTGCTCAAGCGCGCCGCCTTCGACCAAACCATGGTCCGTGCGGGCGACCAGGTGGAAATCGTCAATTTCGTCGGTGGCGGATGAAGCCAGCAGCCTCGATCCTATTTTGTGCGGTGCGACAGTCATGGACACGTTCACAATCGCGGACAAAACCTTCACCTCACGATTGATCGTAGGCACAGGCAAGTACTCGTCGCCGTCGGTCATGGTGAAGGCGCACGAGGCATCTGGCGCAGAAATGATCACCGTCGCCGTGCGCCGTGTGAACATTTCTCTGGCGCGCGGGGGCGGGGCCCCGAGCGGATCGCAAGGAGAGTCGCTGCTCGACTACATCGACACCTCGAGGTATTTTCTCCTCCCAAACACCGCCGGCTGCTACAGCGCCGAGGAAGCCGTCCGGACCGCGCGACTCGGGCGCGAGGCCGGCTTGTCCAACTGGGTGAAGCTCGAAGTGATTGGCGACCAGCGAACGCTGTTCCCCGACAACGAGGAACTGCTCGCCGCGACGCGCACGCTTGTCGGCGAAGGCTTCGTCGTCCTGCCGTACACGACCGACGATCCCGTCGTGTGCCGGAAGCTTGAAGAGGCGGGCGCCGCCGCGGTGATGCCGCTCGGCGCGCCGATTGGTTCAGGCCTGGGGATTCAGAACGCCAACAACATCCGGATCATCCGCGAGTTCGCGCGGGTGCCGGTGATTGTTGACGCGGGGGTGGGCACGGCTTCCGATGCCGCGCTCGCGATGGAGCTCGGCGCCGACGCGGTGCTGATGAACACGGCGATTGCGGGGGCACAGGATCCCGTCGCGATGGCCGAAGCGATGAAGCTGGCGGTCAGTGCGGGGCGGCTGGCTTACCTGGCGGGAAGAATTCCGCGAAAGATGTACGCCACGGCGAGCAGTCCTGTCGAAGGCCTGGTGGGATGGCGGAGCCCCTGACCGAGTCGTCCGGGGATCCTCCCGTTTGGCTCCGCCGGCCGTGGCTCCAGCGACGCGAGCCTACCAGCCATATCACAACGGGCTTGCGCCTCGTTCCGACGGCCGCGGACTGGTACTTGGTCATGGCGGCGAGTCGACGAAGTCCCACGCCACCATCAGCCCAAGTTCTCGAGTATCCGCCAGGCCGAAGTCGGCGGGACGCACGACCCGGTTCACCTGGGTTTCGAGCACGAATCGCTGCTCGCCTGCCGGGACATGGACGTACTCAGTCACCGGATCGGTAGAATGCAGCGTCGTTCTGAGCACCTCTTCGCCATCGCGCCAGACTTTCACGTCGACCGGTTTCCTTGCGACGTCGGCATGATTGACCGATACCGTGAGCTTCATCCACGGCTTGGCCGCGTCGAGGACGATGACGCCTCGTCTCTCGGTCCATCGGAACTGGCCAGCCGGGCCGACTTCTTGTCCGGAAAACCCGTAGGCGTAGGGCCAGTCGAATTTAGCCGCGCGTGCGGCAACCCTCAATCCATGGCGCGCCGAGTAGGCGGTACCAGCGGCGAAGATGGCAACCAGTGCCCACATGACGATCCATAGAGAAGAAGAACTCAAGACTGGGCGCAGCATGCGATCGAGCGCCGATGAATCGATCAGCAGCAGGTACCAGGCCGCGAACAGGGAAAACGTGATCGCCGCCGGTGCGCTCATCGTCGGCATGCCGACGAGCGAGACCAGTGTGAACATGATCGGGAGAAAGCGCACGATCCCCGTCATCGATCTCTTTGATCGGTCGTGAGAACGCGCAGTCACAATGAGATACGCGAACATCAGCGTCCAGATAATCCAACCCAGGCTGCCGATGACGCCGAGCTCAGCAAACTGGTGCCGAAACCAGTTCTGCGCGTTGTCTACCGTCAATCGATCGCCGGCGGCGCGACCGTAGTCCACGACGATCAGGCTGAAGGTCCCTTCGCCCACGCCGAACCAGGGGAAGTCGTGAATCATCCGCCGCGCGATAGCGCCGTAGTGATATCGATCCCAGACGCTCGCCACGAGTCCGGTGATCCCGCCGGCGGTCCGCGTAGCGACCGGGAACGTTTGGATGAAACGCGCGACCGGCGATATCACCGTGCCACGGACGAGCACCGCGAAGCCGACCGTCGCGGAAATCATTGCGCCGCAGCCAATCACGAGCCAGGCCTGCGAGCGCCGGGACAGTGTCGGCCATAGATGCCACACGACAACCCCAAGGCCAATCACGCTGACGGCGAGCGCATTGCGCGATCCAGATACCCAAAGTCCGCACCAGGAGATCACGAGCACGAGCACGGCTGGGAACCATGTTGCGTGGCCGAGCGCCATGAGGAGCGCCACGGCCGCGGGAGCCCAGATCGCCGCCAGGATGCCGTAGGGGTTTGCGTCTCGCAGCGTCCCGGATGCCCTTCCGACTGCCGCAAACAGTCCGCTATTGAGGAAAGTGATATCCACGGTCGCTTGGTAGAGCGCAACGGCGATGCTCACGAGGGTCCCAACGCCCAGCCAGAGCACAACCTCGCGCTCGTACCACGCGTCGTGTTGGTTCGAATACCGGCCGACGATCCAATCGAGGCACAGCAACGAGACGAGCTGGGTCGCCGCGGCGTTCGCGACGCCCAAGGCGGCGAACTTAGGTAGGACACCAATTCCTGTGTTGCTGACGTTCCACGACCAGATGGCGACAGGCGCGAAGTCGAACTCCCGCAGCGCGACGATCGGCCACGCGACCGCGACCGTCAATGCCCACAGGGCGAGCGGAACCCGTAACGCGGGCCCGATCCGCCACCGCGTCACTCCGCTGGAGCCGGTAATTAGGCCGACCATCGCCGCGAGCCAGACGGAGAAATACGCTGCGATGTAGGGCGGCCCAAATGCGAGCGTGATGGCGACTGGTGTGAGATAGCACGCAAGCAGGACCGTGGCGATGGCGGCCCCTGGCCTGAACCGCGCGCCGAGGAATCCAAGTACGAAAGCGATAGCGCCGTAGGCAGGAAGCGTTGTGATCGTTCCTGAGCTCAGATACAACGTCACGCCGACGGCGGCCACGGCGGAAACCAGGACGACGATTCTTGAGAGCTTTTCCGACGTCATTTACGCGAGCCACCCGCGCAGGGCGTACCAGCCGATCGCAAGAAACTCATGAACGACGCTGCCCGTAAGCAAGAGCGCCTGGTAGCTGGGCGAGACCCACTCGTACCACGGGCGAGACATCATCGGGTCGCGCGCGATCGCCGACGTGGCGCTGACGTCGAGGGCGCGGAACGCGCCGAGAGAACGGCGGATGTGGAAGTCCGAGGTGACCACAATCACCTGATTGACGTGGAGGGACCGTAACATCGGCGCGACGAGGACCGCTTCGTCGCGCGTGTTACGAGATTCGTTTTCGACGAGGATCCGTGACGCTGGAACATTCATCTGCACCAGCGGATCTCGCATCGTCGCGCCCGTAGTGGGGGCGCCAATCTGGGCGCTGACCGCACCGCCTGAACTGATCACCCATTGGTCCGCCGCGAGAAAGTACACGCGATAGGCCTCCAATACGGGTGCAGCGCCGAGACCATCGGGCAGCGACAACTGTCTCTGGTCCCAATCTCTGGCGACCACGGCTCCCGAGCCTAGAACCACGATTGCGGTCGGTCCAGCGCGGAGATCGGCAGGTGAGAACTGGTGAAGTCCCGCGACGAGAACCCGACTCATCGCGTACGGCAAGGCGTAGAGGCTTGCCAGTGTGTATCCGACCATGACGCAGACCAGGAATCGGCGCGCCGCACGAGAAGCCGGGCGTACCGAGAGCCATACGGTGGCCGACCCAAGCGCGAAGATCACTCCCGCGTGGGAGAAGACGAGCCTGATAATCGATGACACTGTCCGGGAAATCGCGAGAGTGCCAGCGTGGAGCTGTCGGAGCGAGGACGCGAGTGGGTGGTAACGATCCGCGCTGTCGGTGAAATCGTACGGGCCCAGGCCCTCACAGCATCCCGCGGCACCTGGGACACGCTGGAAAATGGTTGCGCAGCCGAAGATCCTGCCGGAAGAGTTATCTGTGCACGTCCGCTTCACGACGTCTCACGATTCGTGCCGGTACCCCGACTGCCACGCAGTCGGCCTCAATGTCCTCGATGACGACGCCCCCGGCGCCGACCACCGATCGGGCGCCGATGGACACGCCAGGCACGACGACCGCGCCGACGCCGACCAGCGCGTGATCGCCGACGGTGACGCCGCCGGCCAGGTGGGCGCCTGGCGCAATGTGCACGTACGCACCGATGCGGCAGTCATGGTCCACTGTGCACCCTGTGTTGAGGATCACGCCATCCTCGAGGCGGGTCTCCGCATTGACCACCACACTTGCAAAGGCGACGACGCCGCGACCCACAACGCAGGCCGCCGCGATTACCGCGCGGGCGTGGATGACAGTGAGCGGTTCGTGCCCGATGGCGAGGACTCGTTCTAACTGGCGCCGCCGCGCCGTATTGTCACCGATCCCCAGCGCGACGCGGACGGATCGATCGAGGCCAAGGCCCTCCAGGCGCGGGAGCACTGGAAACCCCAACATCGTCTGGCCGGCGAGACGCGGATCATCATCGACGAACCCGATCACGTCGGACGGTGCGACACCCATCGAGAGAATGGCGTCGCACACGACCTTGCCGTGACCGCCAGCGCCAGCGATGACAATTTTCACGAATGCGGCCCCATGAATTCATCAACCGTCGCCCGCCCCGGCGGATTGATGCCTTCGCGGGTCAGAACCTTAACGAGGGTCTTGAACAGAATCTTGACGTCGAGCGTCAGAGACCAGTGATCCACGTACCACACATCCAGCGCGAAGCGGTCGTTCCACGACAAGAGGTTGCGTCCGCTCACCTGCGCGAGCCCGGTGATCCCAGGCAGCACATCGTGCCGCCGCGCCTGCCACGGCGCGTATCGGTCGAGATACGCCATCAGCAGCGGCCGCGGACCGACGAGGCTCATGTCGCCTCGCAGGACATTGACGAGCTCCGGCAGCTCGTCGAGGCTCGTCCGGCGTATGAACCGACCGAGCGCGGTTAGACGCTGGTCGTCCCGAAGCAATCGGCCCCGTTCGTCTCGCGCGTCGATCATTGTACGGAATTTGAGCAGTTCGAACGGCTGTCCGCCGAGGCCCGGGCGCATTTGCCTGAAGAGGACCGGGGACCCTAAGCCAATCCGGACGGCGACTCCGAGCAGCACCGCAAACGGCAGCAGCAGGATGGACGCGGGTGCTGCGATCAGCAGGTCGAACGCTCGCTTGAGCCGCGGCGGGGGGATCGCTGACATCTCACGGGCCGGAGGTGGACTCGGACGCGGATCGGTACTCCGCAACGACGCCCTTTGCGCTCAGCAGCCGGCGGTAGGTAGCCATGACCCGTGCGAACACGTCGCGTTCGTTGAACTCGCAGCGCGCCAGGCTGTGCCCGGCCGCGCCCATGCGATCGGCGAGTAAGGGTTCGGCCAAAATGCGGCTGATCGCCACGGCCATCGCGTCGGCGTCGCCGACCGGCACCAGTAGCCCGTTTTCTTCTGCGCGCACGACTTGACGGCATCCACGAATGTTCGTGACGACACACGGCACGCCCATAGCCGACGCTTCCATCGGGGAACGCGGAAATCCTTCCCGATGCGAAGGCAGCACGCACACATCCATGGCGGCGTAGAGCGCAGGCATGTCGTGGCGATAACCCACGAACACCGTCTTCCCGGCGATGCCGTAGTCGGAGGCCGTCCGGGCCGAGACCGCGTCGGATTTCACGAGATCTTCGGGTCCGACGATCAGCAGCGTGGCGCCTGGAATTGTCTGCGACACCTGACTGAACGCGCGAAACAGATCGAGGATACCCTTTTCGCGGACGAGCCGTCCCACGAACCCGACAACCTTCGCGTCGCCGGCGATCCCGAGCGATTCGCGAGTGCGGCTGCGCGAGTCAGGTGGGAGCGCATCAGGATCAAATCGTGCGAGATCGATCCCGTTACCCAAATACTCGATCTGATCGGGCCGGCAGATGCGCTCGGCGATTGCCGTCGCGATGTCCTCGGGGTTCTGCGAAAGGATCGCGTCTGAAAAAGTGGCCTGTAGCCGTTCGATCGCCATCCAGAGCCTGCGTTTCAGCGGCGGCGTCCGCTCGTGAAAATAAAAACCGTGCAACGTATTGACGACGATGGGCACGCCGGAGAGGGTCGCGGCGAGCTGCCCAAGCAGCGCGGCTTTTGCCTGATGTGTGTGGACAATGGTGAACTGACATCGCCGAAAGAGTCGCCAGAGCTGCCACAGCGATTTGACATCGGCGATGGGTGACATTTGTCGAGTGAACGACACCGGTACATGAGCCACGCCGGCGGCCCGTACTGCCGCGATATCAGGGCCATCTGCGGAAACTGCGGTGACCTCGAACCCGGCTTCCTTTAGTTCCAATATCTGATTCAGGAGCAGATGACGCACGCTCATGTCCACCGTCGTCAAATGCGCCACCGTGACGGTCACGCGGCCATCCGCCTATCCAGGTACTCCCGAACCCAGAGCTCGAAATTCATCAGGAGCCACAGATGAGAATCGCGGACTTCGCGCCCGCGCTGGTGATCGCGCCAGAGCCGCTCCACTTCGGCGGTCTTGAAGTAGCCACGCTGGCGGCTCCGCGGATCCATCAGGACGCCGTAGGCAAACTCACGCAAGTCGCCGCGGAACCACGGATCGGTCGGCACGGCGAAGCCATGTTTCGCTTTTTGCATCGTTTCCTGAGGCAGCAGGTCGTGAACGGCGCGGCGCAACACGCGCTTGGTTTCCCCGTGGGAAATCTTGTACTCAGAGGGAATCGTCATCGCGAACTCGGCGATTCGATAATCCAGGAGCGGCACGCGCGCTTCAAGGCTCACAGCCATGCTCGTCTTGTCGACTTTCTCCAGATACGTGTCGGCCAGCCATGTCTTCATGTCGACGTACATCAGCTGGTTGAGCGCGTCGCCGTCCGCGCCTTCCGCGAAATAGCGGCGGTAGGACTCGAGGCCGTCGTATGCTTTCGCCGCGCTCTCCAACCGCGCGTCGACGAGGCTCCGCAGCGCGTCGTCATTGAACACACGAAGTAAGGTGGCGTACTGTGACGGAGGGTCCTGCACCTGCATGGCTTCAACGAGCTTCTTGAGCCGTCGAAATCGCGGCAGCGCATCGACAGCGACCCCGAGTACCGGGCCCGCCAGACCTCCAGTGACGGTCCTTAACAGCCGAAGCCAGCGGATCGCGGAGTATCGCCTGTAGCCACCGAACAGCTCGTCGCCCCCTTCGCCAGTCAGAGCGACCGTCACCTCGCCGCGGGCGAGGCGCGACACCAGATAGGTCGGGAAGCAGGCGGCGTCGCCGAAGGGTTCATCGAAGTGGTAGACGAGCGTCTGAATGGTGTCGAGCAGTTGTCCAGGCTCCACCAAGAGCTCGTGGTGATCGGTTCCGCAGTGTGCCGCCACCCGCCGCGCGTCGGGTAGTTCATTGAACACGGCTCCGCCGCCGAATCCGATCGAAAACGTCTTAACCGGCGCTGATGTGTGGCGCCGCATCAACGCCACCACGGCGCTCGAATCGAGTCCACCGCTCAGAAACGCCCCGACAGGGACGTCGGCAATCAACCGCAACCGGACGCTGTCATCGAGCAGACCGCGCAGTTTTTCAGCGCACGCCGGCTCGGACAGCGTCGTGCGGCCGCGAGGGGCCGCGTCCCACCAGCGACTCACCCGGATCGCGCCGTTCCGCGCATGGAGCGTGTGGCCAGGTAGCAGCTTCCTGACCCCCCGATAGATCGTGTCGGGCGCGACTGCATGCCCGTAGGCAAAATAGTTCAGTAGGCCCTTGGGATCGACATCCCTCGGAATGTCTGGATGGGCGAGCAACGCTTTGATTTCCGATGCGAACAGCAGCTGTCGCCCATCCTCGTAATAGTACAGCGGCTTGACGCCGAGGCGGTCGCGGGCCATCCACAACGTCTGCGTGCGACTGTCCCAAAGCGCCAGAGCAAACATACCGTTGAACCGGTCGAGGACCGCCTCACCCCACTCTTCGTAGCCGTGCACGATCACTTCGGTGTCGGAATGCGTCGTGAACCGATGACCGCGCGCGGTCAGTTCGTCCCGGATTCCGGCGAAGTTGTAGATTTCGCCGTTGTAGACGAGGGTGATCGTCCCGTCTTCGTTCGAAATCGGCTGATGGCCCGTGGATAAGTCGATTACCGAGAGGCGGCGCATTCCGAGGAACACACGCGAGCCGTACCAGAAGCCCTCGTCGTCCGGCCCGCGATGTTGAAGTCGCCGGACAGCGAGGAAATCCGCCGGAAGGCGTTCGATTTGGTCGGCCGCCAAATTGAGGCGGCCGTAGATGCCGCACATCTTACACGTCGGCGCTCAGAACGAAGCCGGTTCCGGAGCTGTGGATGGGGATGATTCGAACGTTGTCGAGGCCGGCGGCGGCCGCGATTCGCCGGACGTCGTCTTCCGTGTAGAAGAGGACCGGGCAGTCTTTCAACCAGTACCGAAGCTGGCGAATCCGCATTCGGATGAGGGATTTCCCGGGAAAGGTCGCGATGATGCGGCCGCGGCACTGCCCTGCCATCCGTCGCAGGAACTCGGCCGGCTTGTCCTGATAGTCGAAGACGCCGATCGCGATAACGACATCGAAACTTTCGTTCAGTTCGAATGCGGTGAAGTCCTTCTGCACGAACTCACATCGGTCTGAGACGTTCGCCGACCTCGCGTACTCTCGCGCTAGGTTCAACATGCCGGCGGCGTAGTCGAGTCCGACGACGCGCGCGGCGCCCAGGCGGGCAAATTCGACGGCGTATCGCCCCGATCCGCAACCGATGTCGAGCACGCTTTTGCCGCTGATTGGCTCCGCCTCGCCGAACGTGATCGCAAATCGTTCGTAAATCGCCCTTCGGAACGCGCGGTTGAACGCGCGCGAAACCGGCTGGCCCTCGTGATAGATCGAGTCGAATTGTGCGGCGTTCGCGTCGAAGTAGCGTTGGGTTCTATCCAAGCTGAAGAATCTCCGACGCCGGCGCAAACCGGCAGTCCTCAAGAAGTCGCGCGAACCGTCGGCGATTGGCCCTGCGGTTCATGTTGTGGAACAGAAGATACCGGCCGCCTCTCAGGTAACCGCTGATGGAAGACAGGCGCGGCAGCAGCAGGCGGTCGCTGAATTCGTAGGGATGAAAATAAACCACCGCCGGGTGGCCGGCCGCATTCACTTCTCTGATAGCCGCGCGGGTCAGCGCGTACGGCGCCAGGCGGAAGTACCCGCCGCCGCCGACCGGATATCGTCGACTCCGCCGGGTCACGACCGTCATCGGGAGCTCCATGATGCTCCCTGATGAGGTCTCAACCCGATAGGGCGACGTCGGCGAGTCTGGCATGCCGTAACGGCGCCCGCGCATCGGAAAGATGCTCGAATCGTAGAGGAAGCCGGCCTGTGCGAGCGCGTCGAGCGCCCACCTTGATGCGTCGGTAATTGAAAACTCAGCGGCACGGTAACCGGTGACGGCTCCGCCGATGATGTTTTCGAGCGCATCTTTGGCTTGCCGCGTTTCCGCGGCGAATTCGGCAGGCGATTGACGATAGACAAGCGTGTGGCTCCAACCGTGGCAGCCGATCTCATGTCCGCTCGAGTGGATATCTCGCACGAGCTGAGGAAATGCGCGCGCGACCAGTCCGAGTACGAAGAAGGTGGCCCGCACGCCCCGCTCCGCGAGCATCGCGAGCACGTCGTGGGTCTGCCGGACGACGTGCGGCGAACACGCGGGCATCGTCCCGTTCAATTTCCACTCGACGAGCTGGTGCCAGTCCTCAACGTCGATCGTCAACGCGTTCAAACAGCCCGCGCCCGCGGTCGGCGTCCCCGCAGGACTGGATGAATCAGACGGCTGCACGTTCAGGCGCGCTCGCTTCGATCGGATTCGCGGATACGCCGGAGAGTACGTACAGACGATCAGCGAGCACAAGGAGGAGCCAGAAATGACGAAGATAAAACGCCTCGTTGAACAGCGAGAAGGCCAGCCACCCGCTGAGCGCTGCGGTCACACCATGACATACCGCGCCCTGCCAAGTGGGCAGCTGGCGAGTCCTCCACAGGTTCAGTCCAGTGCGAGCAAGCAGCCAGGCAAGCACCGCAAGCCCGAGCGGGCCCATCTCGATCAGGAACCACGCGGCAGTGTTGTGAATAATCAACGGCACGCCGAAGGTCTGTCCTGACGTGGCGTAAAACGAGCCGAGCCCGATTCCCAGCAGCGTCGTGCCGAGGGTTGCCCTATAGTCGCTCCAGCCGGTGCGCAGAATAGCCACGCGATCTTCGAGCCCTCGTGCGTTCATGAGCGCACCGTCGGACCTCGATGCCTCGACAGGTGACTCACGTGGCGCAATTCTCGGCGATTCAGTTTCGCGGCGCTGCCGGGCGCGTTCCGCTTCGATCAGTTCGATGGGAATCAGGTTGCACAGACCGGGGTCCCACCTCGTTACGCATTGACCAACGAGTTGGGCCTGCAGGTCGGCGGCACGCTGGACCGCCGTATCCCCCCGAAGCATCGCCAGCGTATTCGAGTGGGCGGTAGCGATCCAAAGGAGCACAAGTGTCGGAACGGCCATCGTGATTACCGCTGTCGCCCACAGTCGCAATGGCACACGGTCAGCGCGCCGCCGGGAGCACAGCCAAACCAGCAGTAGCCCACCGGCCCCTGCAGCCAGACTGACCCAGGCGCTTCGTGATAGCGTCAGGCCGGTCGCGGCAAGCAGGAGCGCGAAATTGACCCATCGGATCGCAGGCGGCACCGCGTCCCGAGACGCCAGTCGCGGGAGCTCCAACATCGCCGCCGTAGTCACTAACGCGCCGTAGCTGCTGGGGTTCAACATCAGCCCGTTGAGCCGCTGGCTGCTGAGATACAGCATGTCCGAGAGACCGAAAAAGATGAGAACTGCGGCCCCTAGCGCAACGAGATTGGCCACCGACACGCCGACCACGAATAGATTCACGCAACGGCGCACATCGTCGAGCGTCCGCATGTAACACAACAACGTGAAGGCTCCCGCGATGAGAAACAGAAGCCCCAGATCCTTATTGAACAGCGCGTACGAACTGACCTGGCCGGTCCGTGCGAGCGCAACCAACGTCCCTAACGCCAGAGCGGCCAAGAGCCCGATCATCGGGCCGCGAAGAGTCGTTTCGTGCGGCCATCTGCGCGTACGCGCCGAGGCAAGCACAGTGCGCGCAATCGGCGGCAGGAGAAAGAAATCTGCCAGCGCGAGGCGAAGTAAAACCGCGGACTGCGGAATCTGGACGCCAAGGAGCAGCAGATAGAGGGAAATGTCCCGCGGCGTGCTCATCAGCCACGCGGCGACGGCCAGGGGCACAAGCGCGACAACGAACACACTCGTCGGCGGCTGGACATAACCAACCACGACCAACCCCACGATGGCTGCTCCCAGAATCCACGTCGCGCCGGACGCGCGCACGTTAATCATTGGGCATACTGATTGAGTACCCTAGCCATCTGGAGGGCCGCAGCCTGTCGGTGATATTGAGCGATCGTGGTCGGATTGATACCGCTTCTGAGAGTACCCGAGGTCTGATGCTGCCGCAACCAGCGTTCAAGCACATCCCTGGCCTGTGATGGCGACTCGGCTGCGATACCCGCCCCAGTGCTGTCGATCAGTCGCGCCGCTGCGGTCGACGATGGGCCGATGCTGAGAATCGGTCGGCCGGCGCCAAGGTACTCGTAAATCTTCGCCGAGTACCACCCTTTTTCCTGGCCATCGAACCAGTCGAAGAACAGCAGCGCCGTCGCGCCGCGCTGCAGCCGCAGCGATTCGAGATACGGAACTGGCGGTTCGAGCGTCACGAGGGGCAGGATGCCGGCTCGTTCCGCGGCCTTCAGGACGGGTTCGAGATAGTGTCCCACGAGTCGAAGCTGAAAATTATCCGGCGTGATGACCTTGGCGCGGCTCAATTCAGCGAGGGCTTCGATAAGCGGCCCCGCGTGCTGCTTGCCGTTGTAGAACATCCCCGTGTATACCAGCGAGAATTTCCCCGACTCGGGTTCAACGTCGGCCGGGAAGTCCGTGGGATCGAATCCGTTCGGCACAACGTGGACCGGCTTGTGAAACCGGCGTTCGAGGATCTCGGCCCACACGTCCGAGACGGTGATCAACGCTTTCGCCTTAGCGAGCACACGGTGTTCGAGCAGTTGTTCCAATCCGCGAAGCGGCGCCATTCGCCGGAAATTGTGGTTATCCGTCCATAAGTCGCGGAACTCCGCAACCCAGGCCACGCCCGTGCGGCAGGCCAGCGCCGCGCCGATCAGATGCGACGTATTCGGCAGCGAACTTGTCAGGATGACCGCTGGCTTGAGCTCCTCGATCAGGCGCAGCCCTTCTCGAACCGCCGGGCCGCGGAACCCGATCTGCGGATCGGGGAAGCAGGCAACATTCCGGTACAGCATGCCCATCCGCCACAGGGCCTCCGATCGCCGCGTCCCCGAGGCGCCGAAGCGGCGGCCTTCGACCGATTTCCTTCCGAGAATTGCCCGCGGGATCCGGAGCACGTCGAACGACTGCGCGACACGATGGATGCGTTCCGCAGGAATTTCCAGCCCTAAATCGGCCGGCCGGTCGTCATGCGCCGTCGTCAGCACACTTGCTTCCCAGCCGTGGCAGCCAAGGTACCGCGTCATTTTCGACACGCGGAGCGCGCCGACGCTGCTGAACGGCGGATAGAAATACGAGATGACGAGCACGCGGCGGGCGCTCACTTACGTGGTGCTCCGGTCAATCGAGTCCTGCTGAAGCCTTCTCGCAGGCCACAATGAGACCGCCCGCCCGCGACGGAAAGCAGCGACGGCATGGGGTCATCAGCCGACGGCCCCAGACGAACTCACTCAGCCCCAGGATTACAGAGCACAAGGTCGAATCGGCCATCCATATACGACAGGGCATCCAGGTTCGCGCGCAGGAGCGGGCGCTCTCCAGGACGCTTCCTGCCCTGGCTGCGATCTCCCAGAGCGGGTTGTCCTGCCTCATGCGAGCGCGCGCCGCGGGTTCATGCCGGCGCGACGCGAAGCATCGTTTCGTAGGCCTCGCGCTTGCGGCGCGACGTCTGACGAATGTCGTGCGCCGCAAGCGCCCGCTGCCGCGCCGCGTCTCCCATCCGAGCGGCCGCCTCGAGATGGCTCAGCAGGTACTCAATCCGGTTGACAACGCGGTCGATATCGCCCTCCTGCACCACGAACCCGGTCACGCCATCTGCGACGAGATCCCGGTGCCACTCGACGTCGTAGACGACCGCCGGACATCCCGCGGCGGCCGCCTCAATCAGGGAGAATCCCCCCCATCAGAGCCAATGCCACCGACGAGGCTTGGCGGATGGCCACCACGCGCTCGTACGGCTGAAATCCAAGCATTCGGACGCGCGCGGCCAGCGCGCGGTCGGCCAACAGGCTGTGACGGACATCATCTCCGGCGGGACCATCCCCCACCATCACCAGCACGAAGTCGCAGCGCCGTGCGGCCAGGCGGCGAGCCACCTCCAACATGTCGCTCACATAATTGTCGTTCGCGAGCCTTCCGACGAAGCTGACGATGCGCGCGTCTGGACCGATGCCAGTCCACGAGCGGACGTCCGCCGGCTCCTGCACGAAGGGCGCGAAGTCGATGCCGTGCGGAATCACTCGGATGGCGCCGGGGCGGGCGCCTTTGGATGCCGCCCACTCTGCCAGATGCTCCCGAATGGGCAGCACGAGATCCGCGCGCCGCAGGACGAACGACGGCAGGGGCGCCGCCAGCCATCGAAGGACGCGGCGTAGACCGGATTTCGGAGTGAGCGCGAACCGTTTGTCGTAATCGGCGTGAACGGAAACGCAGAAGGGAATCCGGGTCAGCCGCGCTACGATCCAGGCGAGCAGGCCCATCAGGTAGGCATCCGTTGCGCGAATGAGTTGAATGCGTTCCCGCCGAACCAGTCGGACGAGCCGCGCCACGACTGCGCTCAACCGCACCGGCGCCATGAACATCCAGAGCCACGGCGGTGTGTTCTCGAGCAAGGTCGTGCCCAGGCTGTATTCGACTATCAAATGTACGGGCCCCAGAACAACGATGCGGTCGCGCGCAGCAAGAGGATGCACGGTAACGACTCGCTCGAAGAACCCGTCTTCGTCCCGCTCCAGAACCATGCGCGCGACGCCTTTGCGCTCGAGCGCTTCGTAATCGGTCTGCGCGAGAAAGAGAATGCGGGGTTTCTCGACCGGCTCGACCGCGTTCTGTATCATCGGTTCGTAACGCCCGACTGGGCGCTCGCTTGGATCATCTCGCCCAATCCGGCGCGCCTCTCTGGATCACGCCCGTCCGCGAAACGATAGAGGCGGTATTCGCCGTGTCTGAGCGGTTCGTTTGCCGGCAGCTCCCTCTCGAACTGCGGCGTCAGCATGGCGTCCATCGTCAGCAGATAGCGCACGTCGTACCGCGTCACGATTTCCGCGATGGGCAGCAGCAGTCGCGGCCAGATCGGCTCGAGGCGTCTGAATCCGTATCCGTGGGCGCCCCACAAGACCGGATGGCCGGTCTTGTAGGCGACGACCTCCGCCCAGTTCGTTGGCAGACACATCACGAGACCGCGCGGCCGCGCGCGCAGCTCCTCGAGCATGCGAGCAAGGTTCGCATCGACGCGTGTCCGCTTGTTGCCACGGAACTCGCGGTAGTACATCGCCAGACCGACAACGTTCAGCAGCAGCGCGACCGCGACCAACGGCTTCGACAGCTCCGGGGCGCGCGTGTACTGGAACGTGAGCGCGAGGATCAATGGCGCCAGGAGAGACGTGTTGTACAGATAGAGATAGCCTGCGCCCAGGCATTTCAAAGCCGGAACGAAGGTCGTCAGGCACGCGAACGCGCACGGCAGCAGCAGCCAGACCAGCAAGGGTGTCGGGTAGATGAGCAGCGCCGACTCGACAAACAGGCGTTCGTACAGAAGCAGACAGGAAATCCATGCAGCCGGGTTGAACCCGAACAGCATGAAGCAGTGCCACGCGAAGCCACGGACACCGGACTTGTGAAGCTTCTGTCCCCGCTCATATCCTTCCTCGCCATAGATTGGCGATTCGCGGACGGGGTCGGCCCCGAGCCAGCGCCAATGGCGTGCCCAGAACCGGACGATGTCGTAGTGCGCGAGCAGGACCTTCCAGTAGAAGCCGCGGCTCAACGCCATCGCCGCCGCAACCGAAGCCGGAGCGATCGCGGCAATCTCCCACCGCTGATAGATGATTGCGGTGCCGGCGATAACGAACCACATCAGTTGTGTGGTCATCTTGTGCGTCAGAGAAACGAGGCCGCCAAGCACAGCCGCGATCGCCCAGGCGGGCCACCCACCCGAGCCACTCATATACCAAAAGAGCATCACGAGCATGGCGTCGAGCATGATGGCGCCGAGACCGCGCGGATTGAGCTGGATGTTGTACGACACCTGAATCGGCGTCGCCGCGTACAGAAGGCCCGCCACCACGATAACGGTCAAGGTTCCGTCGCTCTGCCA
This sequence comes from Vicinamibacterales bacterium, assembly GCA_965229885.1. Taxonomy (GTDB): domain Bacteria; phylum Acidobacteriota; class Vicinamibacteria; order Vicinamibacterales; family CAVVIG01; genus DATLLJ01. The sequence continues at coordinate 515,846 of CBDDJX010000003.1, read as the reverse complement.
GTAAGCAAGCCCAAGCAGCAGGGACATCCGAGCGAGATCGATAACGGTGGCGATCTGCTGGCTGAAACGATCGAACAGGACGGCTGGCAGGCGCGCGAGCAGCATCGGAAAGACGGGTGGATACCATTGCGCCTCGTCGAGGACGTATTGCGGAAGGTGCGGCGGAAAGCGCCGTTCCCGACGGTACGTTTCTATGTAGGTCTTCCAGAACCAGTGATCGACGCCCGCGCCCGACCGGGCGAGCCAGTGGGGGATCACGCGAAGAACGTACGCGATCGCCAGCACGCTCATGACGCCAAGGGCCAGCTTCACCGTCATGCGACGAGCGTCCGCCTGACCAGCACGGCCACAGGAGATAGAGGTCCGGAAAACAAATGGTCGACGAGGCGAGTGCTCACGGCGGAGCTCCGGCGCGCGGCCCAGGCCACGGCAAGCACGGTCATGCCCGCCCATACGAGCCGTGGTCCGATTCGGACGCCGAAGGCCACTTGAAGAAATCCGAGCGAGAGCAGAGTGAGCCACACCGGCATAATCCGACGCGTCGAGACATGGAGGTGCCGGTGTTGATCGAGCATGTAGGCGATCTGCACGATCCCGTAGGACGCGCTCGTCGCAGCGGCAGCGCCGATGCTGCCTAGCCTGGGAATAAGAAGCAGGGAGGCGGCGACGTTCACGGCCGTCATCAGCGCCCCGTAAACCAGGACGCGGCTCAAACGCTTCTGCAGGCTGAACAAGACTGTGTAGAGGCTCGTGATGGTCTGTGCCGGTACCACGGCACACAACACGATCAACGCATCGATGCCCGAGGTGAAATCCGAGCCCATGGTCCAGGCCATTGCCGGCGGCACCAGCGCAACAACGAGGGCCGCCGCCACGCCCCACATGACGAAGAGCGTCGGCGCCGTCTCCTCGACGAAACCACGTTCGGCGTGTTCCGAAGGCGCGTGACTGGAAATCAGCTTCGGAAGCAGCACGGTCGTCAGCATGCCGCTGGCGGCCGCGAGCGTGAGAAATACCTGATAAGCGATTCCGAATTGTCCGACCTGCGCGACAGAAACGAAGTGCCGCAATAGCAGGTGATCGCCCCAATCCGAGACGTAACCGATCAGGAAGCCCGCCAACAGCGGCGCGGCGTACCGAACGTGCCGCGAGATTGTGATCAAGCTGGGTCGCCCGAAGGCCGCATGCGATCGCCTCAGCGCGTGCAACCACGTGACGCCCCAGACAACACCGGTGAACGCCGCCACGCACAGAACGACGGCCGAAAGCCGATCACCGGAAAACTGGTTGGCGAACCAGACGCCCAGCGCCGCTGCGGCACCCGCAAGCGGCCCCAAAATGCCCTGAGCACGGACGCGATCGGTAGCTTGCAGTGTGGACTGCGCTTCTGATGCCAACCAGAGACTGGCGGCATACGCGCCGACCAGCGCAGCGGATGACGCCGGAAGTCCGAAGACTGTAGTGAGCCACTCGAATGGCTGTAGCAGCAGGAGGAACGTCACGACCATCGCGGTCATCAGCAGGAGCGGCATGCGAGCCGACAGCGTCGTGGACAATGTTGCGCGCGAGGACCACTCCTCCGCGCCAAACCGAACGGTGGCCGCCTGGGCCCAGTTCATGAAGGCCGTGTTCAGGAATGCGGCTGCCGCCACGATCAGAACCCACTGGCCGAGGCCTTCCGGTCCAAGCGTTCGCCCTACCAGCACCGTTACGACCAGATTCCCCAGCGCCACGAAAGCGCGACCGCCTGCGTATGTGAGAAACGCCGATGTGCCGCGGTTCATCACGACGATGACACCGGTGGCTTCCTCAGGCAGAGACGCCAGAAACCCCGCCGTCGTTCAGGCGTTGCCTGCTCCAGCCACGAACCGTAGTCGGAGATATCGAACGGCGCCGGCCATGCCTGTTTCCGGATGAAATTCACCAGGCGTGGCGCAACCGGCGCGTAAAAGCCTTCGTAGCCAACCTCAATCTCCTGGAAGCCGGCCTCGGCGGCGAGCTCCCGAACTTTGTACAAGGGATGAAGCCGACCACAGAACTGGCGCGGCAGGAACGCGCCGTACGATTCGTCATTTGCTTCGACGGCCAGCCAGTACCCGCCGGGCGCGAGCACGCGATAGACCTCCCGAACGAGCATGTCGAGTTGCTGCGGCATCACGTAATGGAGGACCCCGACGTCCAGCACGAGATGGAACGCCTGGCCCGACCACGGAAGACGCAAGGTTTCTGGCGGCACGACCTGGAAGTGGCAATCCGAAAGCTTGCTCCACCAGCGATGGCTTCCGATGTCCTGAGCGTGAACGCGGAACCCTGCGCACCGCAGGATCGCGGAATGTCGGCCGCGTCCACATCCGTGATCCAGCACCCACGAGCCTGACGGCACGTCGAGGCCGTGCAGGTAATGAGCAACCCACCTGGAGGCGAGACGATCATCGTGCAAAATCCGGCGATAATAGTTTTCCGTACGCCAGTCACTCAGCAGGCGCAGCGGCGACAGCCGGTTGGTCAGCATGTTCAGTTGAGTCCGCAGAATCGAAGACAGCGTGCGGGGCGGTGTGCGGACGCTGTTCTCGGCCGGCCAGACGAGCGCGACGCCGTTCTGACGCACCAAACGTCCGCACACGATGCAGCCGCCAGCGATCTCGTTCTCGACCGGTATCCGGACCGACGCCGACCCGCACCACGGACAGGCGACGATACTCACGCACTCGCCGCGGCACGGTCGGCAAGCTCATACACCTCGCGCAACGGCCGAATCGGGACGTGTCGTTCCGCCAGCAGCGAGAGGATTGACCTGAAGGACCCGATCGAGCCGTGTGGAGAAAAAGTGGGCGCGTTGGCGTGCACGGGATGAAACGCGAAGGTCAGGACACGCTGGGGGACATGCGCCACCCGATGGTCGAGCAGTTGGCACGCGAGGTCGGGCTCGACCTCCATCAGGCTCGTGCTCTCCCACCCGCGCAGCCGCCGGCCGCCGGCCGCGGCATGCGAAAGTTTGAACGGCAGCCACAACGGGAACTGCGCGTCGGGCCACTCGCCAGTTGACGCGGACTGCCCATCACTCGCTCTGCCGCCCCAGCGAAGGACCTGCGCCCGGAAGAGGGAGCTTGCTCCCAGCACCTCGGGCTCCGCTTCGAAGACCGCATCGAGCGCGTCGATCCATTCCGGATACGGCAGAAAGAGCAGGTGCCGGTGCAGCGTCCGGATGCCAATCCCCAGGGCGCGGGCGCGGCGTACCTGCTGAAGCAGACCTCGGCCGGCAACCTGTCGCACGGCCGGCTTCATCGATCCACGCTTTTCCCAGCGCGCTAGAGCCGAGGCCGTTGCGACCCAGTCGCGGCGACCCGTCGTGTAGTGAAACGCTGTTTCGTGTCCGGGATGAGCAGCGAGCGTCCGTACCCAGAACCCGGCGTTCCGATCGTCGAGCACCGCATATGAGGCAGCGACGTTTCGGTGCAGCTCTTCTTCGAGGTAGCTCGTGTCACGCGAATGATCGACGTCGTGCCGAAGCACGACCGTCGTCGCGTCGAGCCCGGCAATCCCCGGCCGCGGTACGTCGAGCGCGAGCATCTTCACGTCGCTTAATAACGAGGCGATTGTCGATACCCATTCGTCCAGCCAGAACAGCCGATGGCGCCAGGCGAACCACGTCTGCAGATCCTCCTGTCCCTGTAGCCACGACTGCAACGCCGCAAAGGGATTGGCGTTGAGAAAGCACGTCCGCGAATCGGCGCTGACGATCGCGGCGGGCGCGTCAGACACGGGGGAAAGAAGCGCGCGCCATGGTGTTTGCCGCTCCCCTCCCACCAGAACGATCTGGCCTATACGGCGGGCGGCCTCAGAGGCGCTGTCGAGACGGCCGAACAGCCATCGCGCAGGTGCCACCAGTTCAGTGGATCCATTCAGTCGGTAAGCGAGGCCGCAGTACGGATTGTGGGGCCACTCATTCCGCCAGCGCCCGAAGAGGCCCACGACATTCCAGGCTTCAGGAGAACCGCTTGCCACCAAGCGCCCACCGCGGTCAATCCACTCGCGGACGGCTTCGACCACCTGAGCGGACGGCGTGGAATCGAGCTGTGCGAACAGCACGTCGTTCCCGGTTGGCCGAGGCAGCGGCGATTGATCGACCTGACGGGGATGGAAGCCGAGACGCCACAGGAAGTTCCACATGCCGCACGCACCGAGTCCGAACCCCCCGGCGCGGGGCCATCGCCAGACCCGATCAGCGCCCCGGAACCGATACACCGCCACCCCCGCCTCCGGCTCGCTGGGGATACGCCACACGTATGTCTTCATCGTTTCGGGATCGTCAGCGCGGCGCGTGATGAGCGGCGTACACTCGGAATTGCGAAGGACGACCTTTGGTCACCGCCGCTGCATGAACAGCACGGCTCGCGATTCGAAGCACCGAAGCGGTGGCGCCACATTCAACAGCGAGTCGAGGAGCCTGCACCAGTGATAGAACGTCGCGGCGGCACGTGACGAGCCGAGCCTGCCGAACACCCATGTCAGCGCTCCAGGCTCTTGGACCCACCACAGCGCCGAGAGCCGCAGCACCAGCGCGAATCCCCGGGCCTCCAGACGCCTCCGCAGTTTCCCTGGCAGGATGACGGGATGCACGACGACAGCTTCGCACCACTGATTTTCCGGCTGCAAGTACAGTCTTACAAACCTCCGCGGACTCTGGAGACATTTGTAGATGTTGTAGAGCCGTGGACTTCGGTACATCCAGCCTGATGGAGTCGAGATCGACAAATAGCCGCCCGACGACACGCGGTCGCACAGCCAATCAAGGATGTGATCGAGATCCGCAACGTGCTCGATCACTTCAGAGCACACAACGATATCGAACTCACCGGTTACACTCGTGTATGGGAGACACTGCACAGTACGCCGCGGACCGCACCGCGCGCGGGCACGGTCGACGCTTTCAGCATTGCTGTCGACGCCCACGCACTCCGCCGCTGGAAAGGCGGAGCCGACGCGTCTCAGGAGCTCGCCGCCGCCACAGCCGACATCGAGCAGCGAAACGCCTCGGCGCGCCGCCTCACGGCATGCACGTTCAACAGGTGTTTGTCGGCAATGAACTCGTCGGTGAGCGCATGAAGACGCTCTACCGGCGATGGCGCATTCCAGATGCGCTCGAGCGCATCCCAGCCGCGCGTGATCTGATCATCCTGAACGTCGTGCTAATGGTCAGAGCGCGGGGTCATGCAGGAACGCGCCGCAAGTACCACTCGATCGTCGCGGCTAGACCGCCTTCCAGCGGGGTCATCGAATCGAAGGGTAGCAGCGCCCTGGCATGCGTGGTGTCGGCGAGGTGGCGCCGGTGATCGCCCGAACGCGGAGGCCGCCGCTCGATTGGGCCCTCATAACCCATGACGCGGCAAATCATCCGGATCAACTCCCCGATTGCCACTTCGCCGGCACTGGCGACGTTCAAGGTCTGCCCCCAGGCGGCGTCGGTTTCTGCGAGCGCCACGACCTGGCGCGCGGTGTCGCTCGCGTAGGTGAAGTCGCGTGTCTGCTCGCCCGTGCCCTCGAGCACCGGACGCTCCCCGGCACGTATCCGCCGGATGGTCAGCGGAATCACCCCTGCGTAGTCGGCGTCGTTCTGGCGGGGACCATAGTTATTGAACGGGCGAACGGTCAACACGGAAATGCCGAAGAGCTCGATGTACGACCGAAGCAGGAGGTCGGCGGCGAGTTTTCCGGCGGCATAGGGAGTGGTCGGTCGTAGCGGATGCTGCTCCGACATCGGTGTCTCGATGGCATCGCCGTAGACCTCCGACGTCGAAAAGTGCACGAGTCGACCGAACGCGCCCCCCCGCAGCAGCTCCCCGAGGTTCGCGGCGATGTCGACGCTCGTCATGTAGGCTCCGCGCGGATGCACGAAGCTGTAGTTCAGTGGACGCGTGGCGAGATTAAACACCACGTCCACGCGCTCCCGCTCGATGATCCCCTTCAACGCGAAATAATCAGCCGCGTCCTCCTTGACCAGCACGATGTCGTCGCGGAGCCGGCGGGCGTCGGCGAGATTTTCGATCCTGCCGAGCCACAACGTGTCGACGACGATCAGGCGGCCAACGTCGCGCGTGACAAGGGTATCGACGAGATGGCTGCCGATGAAACCGGCACCGCCGGTGACAAGCACAGTGGCGCCCCGCAGTCGCATCACACGATCCGGTTGAGCCGGCGAAACTTCGCCGGCAGCCGCTCAAACCGCGCCGGGGCGCCGATGGCCCGGTGCCAGTCGGGCACGTCGCGGGTTACAACCGCGCCGGCGGCGATGAAGGCACCCTCTCCGACCTTCACCCCCGGCAGAATGGTGGAATTGCCGCCGATCGTCGCGCCGCGGCGGATGTGCGGTCCGACGAGCGGCGTCTTCACGCGGACCGGGAACCGGTCATTGAGGAACACCGCATTCGGACCGATGAACACATGATCCTCGATCGTGGTTCCCGTCGGGATGTAGACCGTCGATTGAATGCTGGTGCGACTTCCGATGGTCGTATCGCTGTCAATGACCACGTTGGTCCCCACAAGAACGTGGCTGCCGATTCGGCAACCTTCGCGGATGAGCACCTTGTGTCCCGTACGGACGTAGTCGCCGATGACGACGTCGCGATAGATGATCGCTTCCGATCGGATGACGCAGTGGTGGCCCAGGCGCACCCCGACATAGTCGAGATCCTCGTGACGGGTCCCCCGCGACATGATCTTCAGCAGAAAGTCGCTCGTCGGATACCCGAGGATGACGTTCTCGAGGATCATCGTGTAGCGTCCGATCCAGGTACGCCCGTAGGTTTTCAACGTGTCGTGCAGGAGACAGCCTCGCCCGTATTTTTCAATCATCGGCTCAGACGAAAGTGTGGTGTAGGAGGATGCCAGCGGTCAACGTATGACACTGACCGGGTAGCTCGAGCAAAGGCTGCAGATCGCGACCGACCCCTGATCCCGGCGGATGCGCTCTCTGAGATCCATGTACCGTGGGCCGTTCCAGATCTCGTCCAAGCTCTGCGCGAGGATATTGCCCATGACCTCCGTCCCGCGTGGATCGCGACAGCACGGTACCACGTTCCCATTCACGTGGATGGCCATCGAGTAGTAGATCCACGGGCATACATTGTCGGGGACGATCTTTGGCCGCAACACCCCGCCCGCGAACGCCTGCTCGTCGTACACCCAGTGCCGGCGATCGGTCGGCAGGAAGGCGTTCCCCTGCTCCATGTTGCGCACCACCGGATCGATCACGGATGCCCGATCGACACCGAGTTCTTCCATTCGCCGTCGGAACAGATCCACTTCGTGCTCGTTGTGCCTCATCAAGATGAACCCGCACTCGACGGACAAAGACGCCCGCCGCTCGCTCCGGATCCGGAGCGTCGCCTCCAGATTCTTCATCACACGATCGAGGCGGCTTCGAACCCGGTAGATCTCGTGCGTCGCCTGGGTCATGCCGCCGATCTGAAAGGCGACGCGGTCGAGGCCGCATTCAACGAGACTCGCCGGATCAGTGAAGTCGCCGTTCGTGCAGGTATCAATGAAGGGAATACCAGCATCCTTCGCGTATCGGATCATCTCGTACGCGCTCTTGTTCAGAAACGGCTCGCCCATGAAGTAGAACATCAACGTGTTCGTAGTGGTCGCGATCTTGTCGACGATCGTCCGAAAGGCGTCGAAGGTCATGTGCCCGGTCTCTCGACCGAGCGTGCCGTCACCGGTCTCGCACACCGGACATCCGAGGTTGCACGCGTTCGTCGGTTCGATCGTCACGCTCATCGGACGGCCAGCGATCGTCGACGATCCTCGCGCGAGCGACAGGGTCGCCTTCAGGTGATCGACGCTGCCACGCCGCCGGCGCGCAAGGCCCGCTAGCCCCAGGCCGAACCCGATTCCGGCCGCGTACGTGCGCCGTGTGCTCGCAAGCACGACGAGACGCTGCTTCAGTCGCTGCCGCAGCGTGCGTTTGAGCGGGAGCGACGGTGGCAGCGCGCTAAGTGGCTTCGGTGCCTCGGGTTCCGCCGCGTCACTACGCGCGTCGGCCGGAACCGGACGGACCGGAATCCGCATCCGTCCCCAGTCGGGCGCATCAGACGGTACTGGCATGATGTCCTCCGGCAATGAACGGCATCTGACTCTGAAAGAGGTCGCCGTTACGCAGGTTGAGAGTCCCGAGATCCGCGTCGAGCACATCGATCTCCGCACCATCGGCGCACACGACGCTGAAGGGAGCCTCCGATCCGGAAGAAACGCCAACAATCCCCGGCGGGCGGTCAGAAACTACCCGCGAGCGAGACCGCCGCGTGCACCAAATCATCACGCGCTTCTCGTGGAGGAAGGTAAACGCTCCCGGGTACGGTCGCGTTTGAGCGCGGACCCAGTTGTGCACTGCCTCAGCCGACATACTCCTCCAATCGATTCCGCCGTCGGCGGGTCGGCGCGGCGGCATCACGGTCGCCTGCGGATGGTCCTGCGGCGTGCGTGGCGCAGTTCCCGCTATCAGGCGAGGCACATACCCCCGGATGAGCTCGACGGCCAGCCCGTTTGCCCGCTCAACGGCGTCGGCAATCGTGTCGTCGGCACCGATATCGAACCTGGCCTGCGCGACAATGTCTCCGTCATCAACCCCGTCTTCCAGTTGGAACAGCGTCACGCCACTCTCCCGCTCGCCATTAATCAACGCCCAGACGAGGGGCGCATTGCCCCGGTAACGTGGCAGCAGGGATGCGTGGACTCCGACAGCACCCAGGCGAGCCACGTCGCGGATCGAGCGCGGGATCAGATGGTACCAGCCTGCAACGACCAGAAGGTCCGGATTGAGCGCCGCGAGCCGTGCGCGTAACGCCTCATCCCTTGTGCTCCCCGGCACTTCTTCGACCGGTACGCCAAATTCAGCGCCCAGGGCATGGAAGTCCCGGAACCTCACATTGGCGACGGCCGCCGCCGGCGACCATGAGATCCGGAAATGCTTCGGCATTGTCACAATGCCGACGACCTGCCCGGGCCGCTCGAGGAGCGCGCGGCAGCAGAGCCATCCAGTATCGGAGCTTCCGAAAAAGACGATTCGCATTTATTTATGTGGCGATGCTTTCGATCAACGCGTCGCAGACCGCGTCGATCGCGGCGTCGGTGAGCCCAGGGTAAATCGGCAACGCGAGCGAGAGCCGTTCGGCGGCGTACGTATTTGGGAAGTCGCAGGGCCGGAAGCCGTACTTGCGCGCGTAGTAGACGGCAAAGGGCGGTGCATGTGTGCCCTGTCTCGTGGCAATGCCGCGCTCCTCGAGACGGGACATGAGAAGATTTCGGCGCGCGTGCAGGCCGTCGACCCGATCGGGTGTCGGCGCGTCCGGGCGGAACAAGCACACGTATGCCTGGTAAGCGTGCTGGAAGCCCGGGGCCACGCAGGGTCTGTCGAGCCACTCCACGTCCGACAGACGCTCGTCGTATCGGCGTGCCTGGGCGCGCCGCGCGGCCAAAAACGCCTCGGCGCGGTCCATCTGCACGGATCCGACTGCGCCCTGGATGTCTGACATCCGGAAGTTGTAGCCGAGCAGCTCGAAATCGGGCAGCAGGAATGCACCCGAGGCTTTGTGCCGCGACAGCTGGGACTGCGCGGCCCCGTGATCACGGAGCGATCGGACGCGTGCGTCGAGTTCAGGATTCGCCGTGGTGATCATGCCGCCCTCGCCGGTCGTAATGGCCTTTCGCGGGTGAAAGCTGAAGCATCCTGCGTCGCCAAACGTTCCAGCGTGACGTTCGCCGAGCCGCGCGCCTAAGCCGCACGCGGCATCCTCGACGACCCACAGCCGGTGCCGCGCGGCCAATTCGAGGACCGGCTCCATATCCGCGCAGAGCCCGAACAGATGCACGGGAAGAATGCCGACCGTCCGAGGTTTCACGAGAGCGCGCGCACAGTCCACGTCAAGATTGAACGTGCGGAGACTGATATCACAGAACACCGGGCGTGCGCCCATGTACTCGATGACGTTGGCGGTGGAAATCCAAGTGAACGCGGGGACGATGACCTCGTCGCCGGGCCGGAGCCCGAGTGCCGCGACCGCAAGATGCATTGCCGTTGTGCAGGAGGTCGTCGCAGCGGCAAATGGCGTTCCGGCGAAGCGGGCGAATTTCTCCTCGAACTCGCGGACAAAGGGACCCTGAGCCACCCATCCGGTTTCGAGCGATCGCGCGACGGCAGCCCGTTCTTCCTCGCCGAACCAGGGCCGTGAGATCGGGATGCGGACTTCGGTCATGCGTTCACGCGTACAGTGTGTCCAGGCTCATCGATGTTTTCTGGCAAGCGCGACGATTCCCCACCCAAGTGTCCGGGCCGGCGTCGCAGCCGACAGGATCTCCAGGGGATAATTCATCGCATAGAACGGCGCCTGCACGACGTCGTATAACAGGCGTGAGACGCCTTTCAGGCCCAATCGCTCGAGAGGCCAGCTTGCGATGCGGGCGGGCAGGTGAAAGGGCAAAAAGTACGTGCCGGTGAAGGCCAGCGTCTCGAAACCGGCCGCAGCCAGCCGCTCGCGCAACGACGCGGCGTTGTAGAACCGAACGTGCGTGGGGTCCCAGCCGAGCCACCGCCTGCCTTGAACGGCCGACGTCGCAAGTCCGATGATGTGCTGCAGTGAGCGCGAATTGTGCGTGCTCACCACGATCCAGCCGCCCGGACGAATCAGACGGCCGACGCCGCGCAGAAATGCCGCGTCGTCGTCGAGGTGCTCGATGATGTCCAGACAGAGCGCCAAGTCGAAGATGCCCGGCTTGAACGGAAGCGCGGTCACGTCGCCGAGCGTCCCCGCGATCGAGGAATGATTGATGCGGTATCCGCCGACACACGCGAACTGCCGATCGGCGGCGAAGAAGCGCGGACGGCTGCCACCGAGCGCCGCGCGGACCGCGTCGACGTACGCGCCGCCGCCGCACGCCACATCGACGACGCGGTTGACAGGTCCGCGGACGTGCCGAAGGACGTTGGCCACCGCTCGAATCCGCAGACGGTTCGTGGGCTATGCCATTAGCTCGTTGTACGCCCGAACGTACTGCTCGGGGGCGCGGACCGTCTCGTAAATGACGCCGACGTCGGCGGCGACTGGGACGGAAGCGGTCATGCGGCGGCCGTCGGCATTGACGCCGCTCGATCGATGAACTGCCGCATCCAGAGCTCGAGATTGGCGAGCCGCCAAACGTTGCCCGAGGAGCCCCGTCCTGAAAGAAGACGCCGCCATGCCTGGTCGATTGCGGACGACGGCACGAGCCCTCGCCGTCTCAGGCCGGCGAGGGCGGCTTCGGTCTGCACGCGCAGCGGACCTATCAGCCACTCACGTTCCGGCGTGGCAAATCCAACCTTGTCGGTTCGATCGCGGACGACGTCGGGGATCACTCCGCTCATCGCACGCCGGAGAATTACCTTAGTCAAGCCGTCGCGCACGAGTTGGCGTGAAGGCAACGAATACGCAAATTCCACCAGGCGATGATCGAGGAACGGCAGCCGAGCTTCGCGAGAGAACGCCATACTGTTGCGGTCGCCGTAGCGGAGCAGACTGGGCAAACTCGTGACGGTGAGAATCTGGTGCAGAGCGCGACGGAGCGTCTTGGGACGGCTCCCGCGCGAATCGGCTCCAGTTAGAGACCGCCCGAATGCCGCGGTTCCCATGAACCGCTGGCGCACGGTGTCCCTGAGGGACCGCGGCAACAGTGCGCCAGCAAGATATCGCAGGGGCGTCGAGACGTCTCCGTGCACGCGCTTGTAAGCCGTTAGCTCGTAGACGAGTGAGAACAGATCGCTGCCCTGGAGAAGCTCGGCATAGCGATGCCCGAACGTTGGCGAGGGGTACCCGCCGATAATTTCGTCCGCGCCCTGTCCATCCAGCAGGACCGTGACGCCGGTGTCGCGCGCCAGCTTCATCACTTTCCACTGCGCAAACTGACTCGTGTGTGCCACCGGCTCGTCCTGATGCCAGACGAACGGCTCCAGATCGTCAGCCAGGTGACGACCCTCGATGAACACCTGATGGGACGTCACGCCGGCGCGCTGCACGACGGCTTCGATGAACCGGCCTTCGTCGGCGGCGCGATCTTCGTATCGTGCCGAAAACGTCTGTTGCCGGGTGCTCGAATCAGGACCGAGGAGCGATCGCATCGTGCAGACAACGCTGCTCGAATCGAGGCCGCCGCTCAGACTCGAACCGACAGGCACATCGCTGCGGAGCCGGATGCGGACTGCATCAGTGAAGAGCGCCCGGAACTCGTCGGCGAGCGCGGCGTCGGAGCCGTTCCGAGCCGGAGCGTCCATGTCGAGCGTCCAGTACCGCCGCAGTATCACCCGGCCGTCGCGATCGACGGTCATCGTGTGCGCCGCTGGAAGCTGTCTCACGTCCGCAAAGAAAGTCCGCTCGTCGCAGTCGACCAGCGCGAGCGAGAGATACCGGTCCACAACGATCTCGTCGAGCCGACGCGGGACGGCCTCGTCGGCGAGAAGCGCCTTGATCTCAGATGCGAAGAGCAGCCGGTCAGGGAGCTGCGTGTAGTAGAACGGTTTCTCTCCGAAGCGATCGCGCGCAGCGAAGAGCCGTCCCCGACGCGCATCCCAGAGCGCAAAGGCAAACATGCCGTTGAAGCGTTCGACCGCGTGTTCACCCCATTCGGCATAGGCCGCCAGAATGACTTCCGTATCCGTGTGTGTCCGAAACACATGGCCTCTCGAGCGCAGCTCGTCTCGCAGCTCGACGTAATTGTAAATTTCACCGTTGTACGTCACGGTCAGCGCGCCGTCGAACGATGTCATCGGCTGGTGCCCGGCTGCGGAAAGATCCAGGATCGCGAGGCGCCGACTCGCCAAGCCCACACGGCCGTCTGACGATACCCATTCTCCGCCGTCGTTCGGGCCCCTATGTACGAGAGTGTGGTTCATCGCCGCCAGGAGAGGCAATGACACGGGAATGGCGGGACTGACAATCCCTGCGATCCCGCACATCAGGCGACACGCGAGAGTGAGGAAAGGACGTCGAGGACCCGATCGACCTCGCTTTCGGTCAGATTTCCATGGAACGGCAGCGCCAGGCTTTGGCGCGCGACCGATTCGGTGACCGGCAAAGGGGCATCCGTTGGACACACGAACTGCCGTATGTAGGGCTGCAGATGGACGGGCGAAAAATATGCCCGGGACGGAATGCCCTCTCGTTCGAGCGCCGCGAGCACCTCATCCCGGTCGATCCCAGTCACTGTTACCACGTATACGAACCGGCTCATTCGTACGTGGGATCGAATCACCTGCGGCCGCACCCATCCCAGCTCGTGAAGGCGGCTCGTATACGCATCTGCCACACGATCGCGCTTCGCCAGGAGCGTCTCTATCCGGCCGATCTGCGAAACGCCCAGCGCAGCCGACATCTCATCCAGTCGGTAGTTGTAGCCCAGGCGCTCGTGATGCAGCCACGCGCCCATCTCCGAACGGCCCTGGTTCCGAAGGCTTCGACAGATCCGTGCGATTTCCGGATCGCCGGTGACGATCATGCCGCCTTCGCCGGTCGTCATCTGCTTGTTCGGGTAGAACGCGAACGCCGCGGCGTCGCCGAACTGCCCCAGCTTGCGTCCCCGGTACTCGCTGCCGAGCGCCTCGCACGAGTCGTCGATGACGCGCAAGCGGTGCTCGCGCGCGATCGCGTCGATCGTGTCCCATTCCGCGGGGTGTCCGAAGACGTCTACCACCATAATCGCCCGCGTACGTGGCGTGATCCGCCGCTCGAGGTCGACGGGATCCAAATTGAACGTTTCGTCCTCGATATCGACAAAGACTGGGGTGATGCCCTCGAACAGGAGGACGTTGACGCTGGCGGCGAATGTGAACGAGGGGACCAGGACCTCGTCACCACGCTCCAGGCCCAATGCCCGAACAATAAGATGAAGGGCAGCGGTACCCGAACTCACGGTAATGGCGTGTTTCACTCCGACATAGGCGGCGAGCGCCTGCTCGAATTCCACGCTTTTAGGACCCAAGGCCAGCCGCCCTCGTCGGAGAACATCCATGACCGCGGCGATATCCTGCTCGTTCAAGTCCGGCGACGACATCGCGATCGGCTTCAGGGCCTTTTCAATCGTCATGCCAGCGATTCCCGCAGCGCCGACGCCGACGCGTGAGCCTGGAATTCCTGGAGCAACGCGCGAGCAACCAGACGCGCATTGGTATCCGACCTCGCCTCCGGTACGCCGTCCCGATATCCCATATCGCCTTCATAGCTCCCCTCCATGACGGCGACAACGGCTTTGAGTAGTTGTTCACGATCGGGCTTCCAGACATAGATGGCTTTCCGCAGCAGGTGCGGAAGATTCTCGATTTCGCGCACCACAGACGCCAGCCCCGTGGCGCTGTAGAAACCCCGGCAAATGTGACAACGGGCTTTTCGTACATCATGGCCTCCCAACCGACGGTGCCGTTGATCGTCACCACGCAAGATGCCTTCTGGATCAGGCTGTGGCTGTCAACGTACGGTGAGATGAGCTTTACCTGCGGGATTCGCCGAAGCCGCCGGTATTCTGCGAGGGACCGCCGGCCGACGGCAAACGGATGCTCCTTGACGTAGAGCCGCTGACCGACAGGCAGGCTTTTCGCAATCCGCTCAACCAGGCTCGGCTGATCCACATAAAACGGCGCCCATACGAGCGTTGAAGCTTCCGGCTGGTAGTGCAGGCCGAAGAAGACGTACTCCTCGTTCGGATCGGGCTGTTCAAAGAAGCGCGCGTCAGCAAAGGCACGCCGTCCGATTCGACGTAGGCGCCGAAACGGCAGCTTCCAGGGCGGCGTCATGTGATAGCTCCCGCGATCCGCTTGAAACGTCCGCACGGCATTCACGAAAAGCCGAACGCTGTGCATTCCGAGGTCGGGCATGCGGTTGGCCCGCAGGTAGGTTGGCTTCTGGCACTCTGCGCGGAATGTGGCAACGCACGTTTCGGCCATGGCGCGACGAGTCGAGTCCAGTGGCCGATCCTGAAGGGACGTCAGGATCTCTTCCATCCGTTCCCAGCGTTCCGCGGGATTACGGACGAACGCGATCCGGTTTGCCGCGCGCGTCGTAGGCCATAGAAACGGAATACCTTTTTCTCGCGCAACGGCCCACAGACCGTAACTCGACACGCAGTCGATCCCTTCCGCAACGACGACATCGGGCTGTACTCGATCCCAGAGGTCGAGCAAGAAACGGAACGTCGCCTCCAGGGTCCGAAGCATGCGCTCGTGCGAATAGTCTTTCACATGCCAGTCCCCCGCGGCGATCAGGTACAGGTTGGGGACGCCGTAGCGTGCCTCGATGTCGCGGAGATACCCGAGGTCCGGTTGTGCCGGCATCCGCTCACGCAGCGCGTCCGAGAACACGGCGATATGATCCCAGCGCGCGCCGCTCTTGAGCGCGTTCTGGTGTTCGAAGTGGCTCAACGCTAGACCATTCAGTCGAATATCGGGATCGGCGGCCTGCAGCTCCCTGGCCACCTTCGAGAAAAATTCTTCGGCCACCGAAAAACAGATCAGCACTCGCATCAGCGCGACAACACTCCCGCCAGCATTTCCCTGCCCGCACGAACTTCGTGTTTGTATCCCCAGAACTGTCGCCAGACGATCACCCGTGGCGCGCCGGAGGCGATGTTCTCCGCTACTGCCACGAACGTCCACGCCGCCCAGCTGGCAAGGATTCCACCCAACACGCCGTACCTCGGAACAAGAATGAACGAAAGTCCAATCACCGCCACCGCGGCGGTCAATTCGATGACCATAATCAAATGCGTTCGGTTCTGAAGGAGCAACAGTAGTTGACCGGGAAAGCTCAAAATGAGCAGTACATGTGTGACCGCGATAAGGCTCACCCACTGTAAACTGTCAGCATATTCCGGCCGTACAAACGGAAGGAGAAGCATGTAACCACCTACCTTGAACACAATTACGGTCGAGGCAAATAGAACGAGGCTGGCTTTCAGCAGGTACGTGAGAAGCAGGTCGCGCTGCGTGAAATCACCCTCGTTATGTGCGCGAATAATGTACGGCTGGAGTGCCGTATAGAAGATTCGAAAAGAGAGCGTGAACAGCAAGTTGACCATCGTGCCGGCGAAGGTATAGATCCCCAACTCCCTTATGCTCGTCATGGAAGCAAGAAAAAAGCGGTCAACGAAGCGGAGCAATCCGTAATTCATGGCTGGCACGACCAATGGCACGCTGTAGGCCAGCGCCTGCCTGAGACGTGGCACGTCGAACGGTATCACCCGGAACTTCCGCCAGTCCACGAGCCTGCTCCCCAGCAACGAGCTCGCCATGCTGCCGGCCAACATCATGACCAGAACCACGCCTAATTCGATTCTGTGTCCGGCCAGCGAAATGAGCAGCAAGGGGGCGACCCAAGCTGACTGAAGCAATAGATCCATGTAGTTCGCAAGTCGAATTTCAACTTTCCCGAACGCATACTGTGCCAGTTCGCTCTGTACGGAGTTGAACACGACCAGCAGGATCACCCCGAGAAAGAGCCAGTAGTAGTCGCCCACGTGCATTACATCAACCAACGTATTCAGGAGTCCGCTGAGCACGAGAACCAACCCGAGTACGACGCTGAGAGTTAGTTCCGAAAGTAAGGCGACTTTGAGGATACCGGTTTGTTCGCGTTCATCCCTACCCGGCACACTGCGGCTTACGTACGATGACAGCGTTAGACCCGCGACTGGGGAAAGCAGCCACATGACTGTATTCATGAGCCCCAGGACGCCGTATTCCGCCGGAGTGAAGGAGCGGGCCAGTAACAACGTAAGCACAAAGCTTGAGCAGAGGGTCAGGCCCTTGCTAAAGCCTGTATGCACCAAGATCTTTAGTAGCTGCTGAAGCATCTATCGCTTGCTGGCCGGTTGAGCCGGTTGAGCTCTGAGCCTGATCCGATCTGGTGAACAGGTTCACTACGCTGTTTGAGTGGCTCTTCGTTCCTCATTTCCAGACAAGAGCGACGGGTGTGGGCGCTGTGGGAAACCGCGTCCTGTGCGGTTTGCCATGGCGTCCCTGCCCTCTGCCCGCGCGCGCCGCTCGTACGCCGCCGGACTGATCTGGCCGATCGTCGAGTGCCGGCGACGTTGGTTAGAGAACACCTCGATGTAAGCGAACAACTCCCGCTTGGCCTCGCTGCAGCTGTCGAAGCGATCGGCGAGTTCCGCTTTGATCGTCGAGAAGCAGCTTTCCATCACCGCGTTATCGTGGCAGTTGCCCCGCCGGCTCATGCTGCACACGATGCCGCGCGCCTCGAGGACGTCCTGATCATCCTCGCTCGCGTATGTCGAGCCCTGGTCGGAGTGCTGGAGCAGGCCGATCTCGGGGCACCGGCGCGTGAGCGCCGCCTCCAGGGCGGTGATCGTCACATGGCGGTCGTTCACGGCGCTGACGGCCCAGCCCACGATGCACCGCGAGAACAGATCTAGGATCGCCGCGAGGTAGAGCTTGCCGCTGCTGCCGATGACGAACTCGGTCGTGTCGCCGACCCACCGCTGATTCGGCGCGTCCGCCTCGCACTGGCGGTCCAGTAGATTCGCCGCGACCGGTTGGGCGTGATCACTCATGGTTGTCAGCTTGTAGCGCTTCCGGCGCCGCGCCTGTAGGCCGTCTTCCTGCATCAATCGCACGACCCGTTTGCGGCTGACGTGCTCGTCCTGCTCGATCAGATCCTCGTGAATGCGCGGGCTGCCGTACCGCTGCGTACTCTCCTCGAACGAGGCCCGCACCAGCACGGTCAGCCGACGATCATCACGGGTGTGCGTCGATTCCGGACGACGCTGCCAGGCGTAGAAGCCGCTGCGCGTCACGCGCAGACATCGACAGAGGATGCTCACCGTATGCTCGGCCTTCTTCGCCGCGATGAAGGTACACCTCATCGGCTCTGCTTCGCGAAGAAGGCCGCCGCTTGTTTCAGGATGTCGCGCTCCTCGGCGAGGATCCGATTCGCTTTGCGGAGCCGTGCCAGCTCCTCCCGCTCCGCCGGCGTCAGGCCGGTCTTGCCTTTCGTCCGATCGGCTTGGGCGTGTCGGACCCAATGCGCCAGCGATGACGGCGTCAGATCCAGGTCGCGCGAGCCGGCACCGATTCGTCTTGCCCTCATCCAACACGAGCCGGACCGCGCCGGCCATGAACTCCTCCGTGAACTGTCGTCACGCGCGTCGTCCCGCTCTGCGTGATCCCCTTCTGGACATCGTATCCACCTTTCGGATTGTGTCCACGAAACCGGATCAAGCCCACTCGATCGCCTCGGCATCCAGACGCGACGCGACTGTGCGGACGCATTGAAAGTAATGTTCGAGGTGATTCGCGCCGATCACGGAGTGCTCCTGGCGAACCTGGCAGTGTGGATGAGCGATGAAGTCACACGAGGAACGCCGCGTTAGCCAGGAAGCCTTTCAATACTCTTAACCCGACGTCTCCGCTCTTCTCTGGGTGAAACTGGCATCCAACCACATTCTCACGCCCAATGACGGCCGAAACCGGGACGCCACCGTAGATGCAATCGGCAATACGGTGGCCGGAGTCATTCGGGCTGGCCATGAACGAATGCACGAAGTAGACGGCCTCCCCGGCGTTGAGATCCTGTAGGAATGTCCCCTGCCAATTCTTGCGTCCCTCGGGACAAACCAGGGCGTTCCATCCAATGTGCGGAATCTTCTGCGGAATGCCCTCAGTGGTGACTGATGGAACTTGAACCACCCGGCCTGGAATCAGCCCAAGGCCAGACGTGGCGCCAAATTCTTCGCTCTCGTCGAGCAACATCTGCATGCCCAAACAGATCCCCAGCAACGGGACGCCTCGGGCGGCCACTTCACGTACGGCGACATCGAGCCCTCGCCGGCGCAGTTCAGCCATACCGTTGGCAAAGGCTCCGACTCCCGGCAAAACGACTAGAGGTGCGGAAAGAATGGTTTCTGGATCGGCGGTCACGATCACTCGCGCGTCACACTGCTCCAGACCGCGGCGCACGCTGAGCAGGTTTCCCACGCCATAGTCGATGACGGCGACTTCAGGTGAGCTCATAACGTCTCACATCAATGCCAGCAGCTTGCGCGCCACGGCGTATGTCGCCCACAGTGGCCCGACGATAGTGCAGGATATCAGCCATGGCGACGGCATCCGCACCACCCTGTTGAACCGCTTCGATCAGGTCTTCAGGCGCACCCATACCGCCGCTGGCAATGACCGGCACAGCGACTTCCTGGGTTACGGCCCGCAACAGCGGGATGTCGAACCCCTTGCGGGTCCCTTCACGATCCACCGACGTCAGAAGAATCTCGCCCGCCCCGGAAGCGACGCCTCGCTTGACCCAGGTAATCACATCCAAACCAGTCCGTTCACGTCCATTGTCGGTATAGGCTTCCCAGCGATCGGGACCGATCTGTTTGGCCTCGATGGAGAGCACCATACACTGGCTGCCAAACCGTCGCGCGATGTCGCTGATGAGTGTTGGATTGGTCACTGCAGCCGTATTCACCGCAACCTTGTCGGCACCGCATCGAAGCAGGTGCGTGGCATCCTCGACACAGCGAATACCGCCACCGACCGTTAATGGCACGAAGACGTCCTGAGCAGCGTTCTGGACGATGTCCCCGAGACTATTGCGGCCATAGAGACTCGCAACACAATCCATGTAGATCAGTTCATCGGCACCTTGTTGGTAGTAACGAAGCGCATGCTCATTCGGCGACCCGATTACACGCAGGCCTTCCAGATGAACGCCTTTGATCAAAGTCGGACCTTTGATGTCGAGCCGGGCAATCAGACGGATTGTTCTCATCGCGCCGCATCGGAAGCTGTCAGCGATATCGGCGCATTAAACGCGTTCTCGTGCCATACCGCGTGGCGCAACTTCCATTCTCCATTCGCATTCACCCAAAGATGAGGGGAACGAAATTGATCGGTCAGTACCTTGAAGTATTCCCGGTCCATGATTGGTTGCTCGAACGCCCTGCATGCCACGGAAAACTCCTTGGCAACACTCAGATAACGGAATATCTCCTCGGCGAAGCGCTCGGGGAATTCGTGATCGAAGCGTTTGACCAGCGCCACGCCCTCATCGCGGTTGATATCGCCCGAGCGGATTTCCTGGGCCGCGTCGTAACTAGAGCGCCCAAGGCCGAATTTGACGCCAGTGGTGTAGTAGTGAAAATCGTCGATCCGATCATCGATGCTGTTGTACTTGCTGTAGGTACCGGAGGTACGTTCCGGTGACGCCTGGAAGCCGCCGTGTTCGACAGCGTAGTAATAAGAGCTTTGCGGGTGCCACTTGAGGTAGTACCCCAGGTAGTGCACCTGCACGTTGTTTTCGGCCAGCTGGCTCGGATCCGCTGGCAGATACGGCTGCAGGTCGTTCTGGTCGATTCCAAACTGATGCTTTAGATCGTCGACAGAGACGCCGCCCATAAAGACCCGAGACCGATCGTTTGCAGAAAAATACATCCAATCCCGCTGAGAGCTGTCAGCATCGGCGCTCGGATTGCCGTACTCCGCTTCGTTTTCGCCATAGAAGACCAGCGGAACGCTGAACAATAATGCCATCTTCGGCGCCAGTGCCTTTTGACCAAACATAAATGGCTGAAAGGGATGGAACAGCAATTCCGTCGCCAAGCGAGTCAACAGCCTGTGCACGCGCCCATTGGGGGTCATGAGGTAGTTGTCGTGCCCAGCATGAATCCACGACTGGAAGTTTTTCCACCCCCAATCGGTGTAGACATGCGGAGCCCAGGTTACCGTCAGTGGATGCATCCGATACTTCGTCTTGAGGACGTGAGAGGCATAGAAACTATCCTTACCGCCTGATCCCGGTACAATGCAGTCATACCTGCCGTCGCGCCTGCGGTGTCGGTCACACAACTCACGCAACTGTTTGTCTCGCGCATCCCAGTCAATGTCGTTTCTCTTGCGTTCGGCGACGGTGCAGGCGTCACAGATGCCGTTTTCATCAAAATGGATAGTGACCTTTTTCGTGTCCCTGGTGTGTTGGTACTCCACAGCGGAGTTGGGTCTCTGGTTTGAAATGACACAACGACGACAGAACTTGACCTCGTTCGGCAAACCGTAAAGTGTTTCCGAACTTTCCAGGTTTTCTGGGAACCGTGATAAATCGATAGGGGCCGGGTATCGAATGACATCCATGTAAGAACTCTTCAATCTTGAATCCCAGACAAATGTCTGGCCTGTGCGCGTTCCAGGTCATTTGCGCGGCCGACATCGAGCCAAGGCTCGTGCATCGGATAGACGATCGTCCGCAGGCGGCGCTCCTGCAAACGATTGAACAGCGTCGTCATGTCGCAGTACTCGCCGGGCTGCATGGCCTCGACCGCATTTGGCTCCAGCGCATAGATGCCTGCATTAACGTAGGTGCGAGCGACCGGCTTCTCATCGATCGCGATAATATCGACCCCCTTGGTGCGAACGACACCGAACGGGTGTTGCCACTCGTGCGGGCGTACCGCCATCGTCGCTGTCGTCCCGTGTCTGACGTGAAATTCGAGTAGTTCGCCGTAACGAATGTCGGTCAGCACGTCACCGTTGGAAATCACAATCGCCGCCGCGGGTCGCGGCTCAAGGAGCGTCAGGGCCCCGGCTGTACCGAGCGGCGAGCCTTCACGCAAATAAGCGAGTTGCACCTGCCAGCGGGACCCGTCGCCAAAATAGTCCTCAATCATGTGACCGAGATAGTGGAGTGCTATCACGAAACGATTGAAACCTTCCGACTTGGCGCGTTCGATGATGTGCTCAAGCATCGGCTTGCCACCAACGGGCAATAGAGGCTTGGGGCAGTTGTCAGTGTGAGGCCGCAAGCGACTTCCTGTGCCGCCTGCCATGATCACCATCAGATTCGATCGAATGGCTGGCGCGAGCAGTTCTTTGAGCACATGCAGACCAATTGCGTGCCTCGCTTCATCCACGACCGGCAATGCGCTAATGTCGTTCGCCTGCATGAGACTCAACACCATGTCTCGCGGCAAGTGAGGTGGCACGATCAGCGCCTCGCGATAGATGATCGAATCGATCGGGCTGTTCAGATCGAGACCGCGGAGGAGACCGCGCCGGATATCGCCGTCGGTAATCGTCCCAACCAGGACCTGGTCGGGGGTGACGACCAACGCAATCTGCAGCGCGGAGTCGTTGAGATTGTGGATGGCCTGCTGCACCGATGCATCGGCCGCGAGCAGCGCCGAGCGCCAGGGCTTTCCGGGGTTCGAACTATTCTCTGTCACCGTCCGCTCTTTACCCGCGCTTCAACATCGTAAAACGACTTCTTCAGGATGTTCTCCAGCGGATACTGCCGAAGGATCTCCACCACCTTCTCGCTGGCGCCCCCTTCACCGTAGGGATTTCGCACGTGTGCGAGCGTCGCTGTGAACGCCGGCGAATACAGCCGTTGCAAAGCGGCCGTGATCGACCGTCGCTCCGGCGCGCAATCCATCACGCTCGCGGCCTTCAGCCGCCCCCGCTGCCGATCGCCGATATTGACGGTGCTCTTCCCGAAAGTCGGCACCTCGGTGAGTCCGCTCGATGAGTTCCCGACGACACCGTCTACGTGCTGGAGACAAGACAGGTAGAGCAACTGACCCAACGACGTGAACACCCTGGCGTTGGCGTGATCGGCGACGTACTGCCGCAGCATGTCCCGCAGCACGCGACCGTCAGTGTCGGCATTTGGCATCGTGAAGATCAGGCGAACATCGGCCAGCGTGTCGAGCGCCGCAAGTAATTCCGACATCTGCCTGGCGGATGTCTCCGATTCCAGCGTCACCGGATGAAAGGTGATCAGAAGGCTCTTTGCTCCGAGCTCAAACCCGAGAGAGGCTTCGAGTGCGGGCCGATCGAGGAGAGTCAGCTTCTTGATGTTGTCGATCCCCAACCCGCCCACCAAAAACACGCGATCCGGATGCTCACCGAGCTGGATCACGCGCTGCCGATACTCCTCCGCGGCCACGAAATGCAGGTGCGACATCTTGGTGATCGAGTGGCGAATCGCTTCATCGAACGCGCCCTCCGAGGCCTCGCCGCCGTGAACGTGCGCGATCGGAATCCGGGCGACCATCGCGGCGGCCGCCGCCGGAAAGATCTCGAACCGGTCCCCCAGCACGACCGTCACGTTGGGTCGCAGTTCCCTCAACGCATCTCCAAAACCTATTAGCCCGAGCCCCATCGATGCGGCCGCTCCGGTTGGCGTATCGGAACTCACGAGCATCTCGACCTTCCGATCGATCCGAAAACCGTCCTGCTCGATCTCGCGGTAGGTGAGGCCGAACTCAGGCGAAAGGTGCATGCCCGTCGCAATCACCTGGAGGTCGAGCCCGGGCGTTTCCCGGATTCCCTCCATAATCCAGCGCAGCAACCCGTACTCGGCGCGGGAGCCGCTGACCACGCAGATCCTGCGGCTCACAGGCTGTAGGTATCCGGCCTATACGACAGAAAATGCGCCTGCTTGCTGAACCAATCCACGGTTTCGCCCAAACCGCGACGGAGTCCCTCTGCCCCGGCGTACTGCGGGCGCCAGCTCAATAATTCACAGGCCTTGCGGTTGGCGGCCCACAGTCGTTCGACTTCGCTCTTTTCCGGGCGGAGACGCTGTTCGTCGGTGACGATCTCGATCTCGGCTCCCATCACTTCGGCAATTATTCGCGCCGTCTCGCCAATCGAGATCTCGAAATTGCTACCGAGGTTGATGACCTCGCCGACAGCGCGGTCAGAATCGAGCGCGGCCATCAGCCCGGCCACCGTATCCGTTGCATAGTTGAAATCGCGCGTCGGATGCACCGCACCGAGTTTGATCTGCCGTTTACCGGCGGCGATCTGAGTGATGATCGTGGGGATCACGGCCCGGGCCGATTGTCTCGGACCGTAGGTGTTGAACGGGCGCACGATCACGACCGGCGTCCCGAAGGAAGCCCAAAACGACAGGGCGATCTGATCAGCGCCGATTTTGCTCGCCGAATAGGGCGACTGAGCCTGAAGTGGATGGTCCTCGGTGATCGGCACAAACCGCGCCGTCCCGTAGACCTCGCTGGTGGACGTGTGCACCACTTTGCCGGTGCCGAGATCGCGCGCCGCTTGCACGACGTTCAACGTGCCTTTGATGTTGGTGTCGACGTAACTGTCCGGCGAATGATACGAGTAAGGAATCGCAATGAGGGCCGCCAGATGCACGACCGCGTCGCAGCCGGCCAGGGCGGCGCGAACACCGTGCGGATCGCGAATGTCACCCGCAAACACTTCGAACTGCCCTTTCACGTCTTCATCGCAGTGGTCCAGCCAGCCCCACGAGTTGAACGAGTCGTAGAAGACAAAGGCGCGCACGTCATGCCCGCTCCGCACCAACTTCTCGGTCAGATGTGAACCGATGAATCCGTCCGCGCCAGTCACCAGGACTTTCTTCGCGTTCATCTGAGCATGTCGAGGTGGATGAGGGTTCCCTCCGGGATCGCCACCGCGGCGCGCCGACCGACGACTTGGGAAATGACGGCAGGCGGCAGGCCCGTCCCCGGCCGGTGGGCGGCCAGCATCTGATCGGTCAGCACGACGCCGGCGGCGATGTGCCTCGCGGCGACGAGGCTCTTGCGCGCAACGGCGGCGATCGGAGCCTCGGCCGCCGCGGGCTCCTTTCGTCCGTGTCCCAGCGCCTGCTCGATGGTACGAATGCCCCGCACCAGATCGCGCATCTCCGCCGGCTCGAGCGATGTGCGCTGATCCGGTCCGGCCAGCGAGCGATCGAGCGTCAGGTGCTTCTCGATGACACACGCACCCAGGGCTACTGCCGCGAGCGAGACTTCGATGCCGAGCGTGTGATCGGAATAGCCGACCGGCACCTGAAAAGTCTCCGACAGCACGTGCATCGCGCGTAGATTCGCATCGGCCGGATCTGCAGGATAGTTGCTGACGCAGTGCAGCAGCACCAGCGCCGGCACGCCGGCCCCGCGTAAACTCCCAACGGCGGCTTCGACTTCGCCGAGGGTCGCCATTCCGGTCGACAGAATTACCGGACGGCCCTTCCTGCCCACATGCGACAGAAACGGCAGGTTCGTCAACTCTCCCGATGGAATCTTGAAGACCGGCAGATCGAGGTCGTCGAGCAGATCGGCGCTTTCTTCGTCGAAAGGCGTCGACAAGAAGAGGATACCGCGAGCGCGGCAGTGCTCCAGCAATTGCCGGTGCGCGGCCGGCGACAGCTCCAGGCGGCGGAGCATCTCATGTTGCGACTCGCCTGGCAAATCGGGCTCCCTCTGATATGCCGCCTTGACCGCCCCGGTCGTGGTCACCCGATCAGCCCTGAAGGTCTGGAACTTAACGGCGTCGACGCCCGCAGCGTGCGCGGCATCGACCAGCCGCATCGCGAGATCCATGTCCCCGTTGTGATTCACCCCTGCTTCCGCGATGACGAAAGCGGGCGAACCCGGCCCAACCGAGCGGCCCGCCAGACGCACGGCGTCTACCACGCGGTCCAGCCTCCGTCAACGATCAAGTTCTGTCCGGTCACGTACGCCGAAACGTCGCCCGCGAGGTACGCCACAGCACCCTTGGCATCCTCTTCCATGGCCATGCGTGCGAGCGGAACACGGGCCTGGTATCGCTCGACGAACTCTGGCGCCTGTCCTCGGCGGATGCCGCCGAGACTCACGGCATTCACGCGAACCGTCGGCGCGAGGACGGACGCTAGCCAGCGCGTCAATTGGAGGAGACCGCCCTTGGACGCCGCGTACGCCGCTGGGTTGCCCATCGACGTACCGTCATAGAGACGCATATCCGGTCCGACGAGTCCGTAGATCGATCCGATGTTGATGACCGACCCCGAACCGTGTGCCCTCAGGGCGCCGGCGCAGGCCTGCGTCAGCAGGAAGGGAACTGTCAGGTTGATCTCAAGCGCCCGTCGCCAGGTCTCGGCGGACTGCTTCTCGAATGGACCCGTCCAACCACGCAGATCGGACGTACCGACTAGCGCCGCACAGTTCACGAGCACATCGAGCCGCCCGAAGTGATCGAGGACTTGCTCCGAGAGCCGCCGAAGCTCCTGCTCCTGCCCAAGATCCGCCGGGAGCGCGAGCGCGCGGACGCCGCGCCGCTGCCGCAGGTCCTCTGCCAGCGACGTCGCGTCTTTGGCAGCCAAGTCAGCGATCGCGATTTCGGCGCCCAATTCTGCGAGACCATCGCACAAGGCCGAACCAAGATGCCCCGCTCCCCCCGTCACCAGGGCGACCCGACCACGGAGACTGGCCAGCTCGGCCAGCGATCGGCTCGTCGCGGCCTGCGTCGACGACCAACCCGGATCTCGATCGGACGGCGTCATCGCCCCGCCGGCCTCGCGAGCAGACATTCAGCGATGCGAAAATCGAGTGGGGTGTCGATATCGAGCGCCCGCTCCGGCGGCACGACGACCGCCCGGACTTTGCCTTCGAACAGCGAGCCCGTCCTCAGCACGAAGGCAGGCCTGGCCGCATAGGCCACCGTCGTGATGTCGAACACGGCGGGGGCATCTTGACGTTGGTGAACGAGCTGGGACGATGGGATCACCAATCGCGCATAACCCTCGCTGTCGAGCGTGACCATGTTGAAGTACGGGTTGCGCTCCGCCGCCCGGACCGTAATGGCCACGTCCGCGTCGGTGTCGCGGACGAGCGCGACGCACCGCTCAAGATCTTCGACCGCGCGGAGGGGCGACGTGGTCGGAACGGACAGGAGAATGTCCATCCCCGGCGAGCCGTTCGGCTCATCGAGCTGCCGAATGAGGTGCTGCCACGCGAGCCACTCAGGCGCACCATCGGTTGCCAACTCCGCCGGCCTGAGAAACGGCACCTCGGCACCCGCCTGGCGCGCAAGCGTCGCGATCTCCTCATCGTCAGTCGAGACGACGACCCGCGACACCGAGGGCGCGGAACGAGCCGCCTCAATGGCATGCACAAGCAGCGGCTTGCCGCCGAGCGACAGGAGATTCTTGCGGGGGATTCCCTTGGATCCACCGCGGGCAAAAATCGCCGCGACGACGCGCGTCATGGAATATCGACCGCCCGGCGCTCGCGCGAGGATTGCTTCGCAGCTTCGGCGATGACCAGGGTCCGCAAACCGTCGTCCCCCGAGACCAGCGGCGCGCTACCGGTCCGAACGGCGTGCAGGAAGTGCCGGAGCTCATCGAGGTACGAGAGGTTGACTGGCACGTCAGCGGGCGGGTGGATCGATTCTCGGGTTCCGTCTCCCCTTACCAGTTGAACCTCATGTGTCATATGGTCCCATACGAGCACGCCTTCGGTGCCGACGACACGACAGTTGCGTGTCGGAGGCCGCTGCACCATATCGAGATGGAGGCTGCCGATTGCACCACTTTCAAATGTGCAGACGATCTCGGCGGTGTCTTCGACGTCGAGGTCCAGGTCGCTTAATTTCGCCACGCAGGCGGTCACCTGACGCACATCGCCCGCAATCCAGCGCACATAGTCGATCTCGTGACTGAGTTCGAGAACCGCGCCGCCTCCCAACTCCGCGCGCGCGCTGACGCTTCCGCGGTAGTCGATACCGGGACGCCAGTCCGGCAGATACTGTCCGACTTCGGCGCGCAGACTGAGAAGGCGTCCGATGCCACCTTCCATAACGGCCCGCCGCAGCGTCTGTAATGGAGGGTAGAAGCGCAGATTGTAGCCGACCATGAGCAGAACGCCCTTGCCACGGCAGAGGTCAAGCAGGTGTTCGACGCCCGTCAGAGAGTGTGAGAGCGGCTTCTCGACGAAGAGTGGGATGCCGTGTTGAGCCAGGGCGGTCGCAATTTCGACATGCAGCGACGCGGGGCATGTGACAAGGGCTGCGTCGGGTTTGAGGGCCAGCGCGTCCGAAAGCGTCCGCACGACCTGGTAGGGCGTCGGATCCTCTTTGTCCAAAGCGCGCAGTCGCCAGACAATCGGCGTCGCTGAAGGCTCGATCAGGACGAGATTGGCGAGATGCCTGCGCCCAATACTGCCGAGCCCGACGACCAGCACTCGCATCTCTCTATCAGGGCCGGATGGCGCGCGCGGTCGAACTCATGATGGAAAAGCCGGCTGTTACGTCGCAACGCAAAACGCAGCGACCGCTCGTATCTGATTCGGCGTGTACGTCGGAATCGATTGCATAAGAATGGCTTCGATACGCGCCGCATCGCCGTCCGCCACAGCGTCGGCCAGTTCGGCGATAACACGGTCAAGATCCTCGGTCCCGTCCGCATCCGGTTCGCGGACCTCGAGTACGTCAGCATGGCTCGTCGCAGATATTTCGGCACGAGCCTCCCATAGCAATTCTTCGAGCTTCTCGCCACGTCTGACACCGGTGTAGACGATGGGGATGTCATCGGCAGCGAGACCAGACAACCGGATAACATCCAGGGCCAGGTCGACAATACGAATCGGATCGCCCATCCGTAGCACGAAGAGTTCACCGCCTTTGCCCATCCCGCCGGCCTGCAGCACGAGGTGAACGGCCTCAGGAATTGTCATGAAAAAGCGGCGCATGTCGGGATGAGTAATGGTGATCGGGCCGCCCTGCTCGATCTGTTGTTTGAACACTGGCACAACGCTCCCGCGACTGCCGAGCACGTTGCCGAACCGCACGACGACGAACGCGCGGCCATGATGCCGTGCGGCTTCACGGACGACACGCTCAGCCAGCCGTTTGGACGCCCCCATCAGACTGGCAGGGCTCACCGCCTTGTCGCTTGAGATCAGCACGAATCGCTGCACCGAGACATCGACCGCCGCATCGATCACATTCCGGGTGCCCAGCACATTGTTGGAAATGGCCTCTTCAGGATTTTCCTCCATCAACGGCACATGTTTGTGAGCGGCGGTATGGAAGACGACGTCGGGTCTGAGACGGCGGAATACCCGCATCACCCGCGTCGAGTCGCGAATGTCGCCCACCACGAGGCGGAGCTTTACGGTGGGGAACACTCGCTGCAGATGCGCGTGGGCGTCGTAGAGGCTGTTCTCGCCATGTCCGAAAAGCACAAGTGTCGCAGGATTCCACCGAGCGACCTGGCGGCAGAGCTCGAGACCAATCGAACCTCCAGCGCCAGTGACGAGCACGATTCATCCGCCTACGTAATCGCCGACGCCGCTCTTCAACTCAACCTCGCTTCGACGAAGCAGGTCGGCGATGTCGACGGTCCGCAACCGGCTGACACTCACATTGCCGTCGAGCAGTTCGTAGACGCCTGGCATCGTGCGCGATGGAACACCAGCTTCACGGCACATGTCGGCGACAGCTCGCACCACTCGCCCCGCCGCCGAGGGCATGGCGATGGTCACCTCGGCGATACGGTACCCGCGCACAACGTCGGTAAGTTCGGCGATGGGGCCGAAGACCGGTAGGCCGTAGATCCGTTTGCCGTGCTTGACCGGATCGTCGTCGACGAACCCCACCGGCACCATGCCGAGTTGCCGGTTGCGGCCCATTTCGCGCGCGACCATCGTGCCGGCATCACCCGCCCCGGCAATCAGAATGCGCCGCGGCTCGACGGCAGAAACTGCGCCGTTCGGCTTCGCACGAGCTTCCCCGATGATCCTCACAGACGCGCGAATGGCGCCGACCGCGACCAGCGTCAACAGTCCATCGATGAGGATCACGGACCGCGCAAACTCCTCGATCGCTCCGGTGAAGAGTGCAAGGCCGACAACGAGCGCCATCACCATCGACGAGGTCGAGACCGCCAGTCCGAGCGCGATGAAATCCTGAATCGATGCGTATCGCCAGTACCGGCCGTACATGTAGAACAGGTGGAACACCGGCGGTTTCAGCAGCACGGCGGCGATGACGTAAAGGATGAACTCGTGCTGGAAATTTCGGAAGAACCAGTCGAATCTCAGCACGAAGGCGCCGAGCGCCGTCAGCACGATGATGGGCATGTCGGCGAGCAGGATGTAACGGTTACGCATGGCGGCAGTCCGTCAAATCCAGAACACTCGGTGCTTGGGAAAGCCGACCTGATCGAGGGTGCGAAGGATGGAGTCTGCTTCAGTAAACGACATGACGACCAGCCGGCCGAAGGGTTGCCCGTTAATCCCGTCCGGTGTCAAATCCACCTCCGAATGAACGGGAATGCCGAAGAACCTGCGCCGGCTGCGGTCGTCGATGACGCCGACCAGCTGCAGGTCGGTTTCCTGCAGGCAGATGTAGCCTATTTCCGCTACCTCGCTCGTGCCGAAAAAGACGATGCGCTTCGGCGAAGGGCCGCGGTGGTCGTCGCTATTGTCTGGGGGCCACTCTGCGGAAAGCGTCGCGAAGCGGTCGCGGATACGGTCTCGGGCTTCTCCATAGAATCGCACCGAATATTGGAGATAGTTTCGGGACATCCGCGCTTTTTCCGCAATTCCGGCCGGCGTCAGGAAGTACCGGACACGATTGGGACGTACCCGCACCATCCGGACCCAACCGTTGACGACAAGTCGCTTCAGCAAGAGGTTGGCCAGGCCCAACGCGATTCCGACACGGCTCGCCAGCGACCGCTGGGAGACAGTCGGATCCTGTTCCAGGACATTCAGGATTTCACGGACGTGCTGGTTCTCGTGAGGGGACATGGGGAACACTTCGTGCCCGTCAGTCACAGGCGAAGTGCTGGACTATCAGATGGTTGTACGGAGATCGTTCAAGGAATGAACTACGGAATTGTAGCGGGACGGTAGCCTTTGTCAAGGCTTACTGAACGAGTCGCCGCTCGCGAGCGCGAGCTCGCCCGCTGGGGTCGTGCGATACGTCGCCCAGCAGGTCTTACATGCAGCCTGCCGCGGGACACTGGATCCATCAGCCAGTTTGATGCCGCAGCGGCACATCCACCCGGTGACGCGGCCGGGAACGCCGGTGACGAGCGCGAATGGCGGAACGTCGCGCGTCACCACTGCGCCGGCGCCGACGAAGGCGTACTGCCCCACCGTGTACCCGCACACGATAGTGCAGTTGGCACCGAGCGACGCGCCCCGCCGCACGGTTGTCGACCGGAACTCGTGCTTCCGCGAGATTTCACGTCGCGGATTCGCCACGTTGGTGAACACCATCGAGGGCCCGCAGAACACATCGTCTTCGAGAACGACGCCGGCGTAGACTGAAACGTTGTTCTAGATCTTGACGTTGTTGCCCACGACGACGCCCGGCGAGATGACCACGTTCTGGCCGATATTGCAGTCGCGGCCGATGACGGCTCCCGCCATGACGTGGCAAAAGTGCCAGATCTTCGTGCCCTCGCCGATGCTGCAACCCAGGTCAATGTAGGACGATTCGTGGGCGAAATAGCCGGCCATCGCGACTAGACGCCCGCGACCGTCGAGGCCGCCAACGCCTGGTGGCGGATTCGATAGGCCAGCTCGATCGACGACGGCGCATCGTCGATCCTGAAGCCAAGTCCGGCGAGCACCTGTTCGTACACTCGCGTGTGAAGATTGGTGAAGCCATCGGCGAATGGCACCTCCTGGCCGTCCACCGTCATCGAACGAAACGAGCTGCGCCACCCCGGCTCCGCCCCCGAGGGCAGATCGGCCGGATCGCTCGACAGCACTCACTGTACCGACGCGCGTTGAAGCTCGAGACAGCCGGCAGCGCGACGGCCCGTTCGAACCGAGACTTCGGAGCCGACGACCTGGCCGAAGAGCCAGAGGAGCATGTCGAAGAAGTGAATACCGATATTGATGATGAGTCCGCCCGAGCGCTCCTCGGAACCTTTTCACGACACGTCATACCACCCACCGCGCGCGGTGATGTAGGTAAGGGTCACGTCATGGTGGGAGCCCGGCAGCGCGGCCGCTATCCGGCTCTGCAGCTCCGTCAGCGCAGGATGGTGCCGGAGCTGGGGCACGGTGTAGACGCGCCTGTCGCTTTCGTGCTCGAGCTCCTGAAGCACGTCAAGGTTCCACGGGTTGATGACCAGCGGCTTTTCGCAGATAGCGTCGGCCCCGACGCGGAGCGCAAAACGGACATGCGCATCGTGCAGGTAGTTCGGCGAGCAGATGCTGACCTAGTACTTACTTGTACAGTTCGACGTTAATACGTAGACTGGCGGCATGGGCCGTCCAGTCACGGCGATTGTGTTGACGCCAGAAGATCGCGCCACGTTGACTCAGCGTCTGCGCGCGCCCACCAGCGAGCAGCGCGTGGTCGTGCGCGCGCGCATCGTGCTGGCTGCCGCCGACGGGCAGTCGACCGACGGCATCGCTGAGCAGTTGGCCCTGCGCCCGGCGACCGTGAGTAAGTGGCGGCACCGGTTTGCGACGCAGGGCGTGGCCGGCCTGGCCGATGCGCCGCGCCCTGGCCCCAGCCGCCGCTACGACGCCGCGAGCGAGCGACGGATTTTGAAGCAGTTGGATGCGCCGCCGCCGGAGGGCCATGCGACGTGGACGGGGGCGATGGTGGCGACCGCGTTGGGTGAGGTCTCGCCT
Organism: Vicinamibacterales bacterium; assembly: GCA_965229885.1. Lineage (GTDB taxonomy): Bacteria > Acidobacteriota > Vicinamibacteria > Vicinamibacterales > CAVVIG01 > DATLLJ01. The sequence goes on along the minus strand of CBDDJX010000003.1, from coordinate 483,428 downwards.
GACGAAGTGTGGCGCGTGCTGCGCCGCCATGGCATTCACTTGCGTCGTCGCCGATCCTGGTACATCAGCACCGACCCGGAATTTGCGCCCAAGGCCGCCGACATCGTCGGCTTGTATCTCGCGCCGCCCGCCAACGCGGTCGTGATCTCGGTCGACGAGAAACCGCACATTCAAGCCCTGGAACGCGCCCAAGGCTACCTGCGGCTGCCGAACGGCACGGCGCTGCGCGGCTTCAGTCATGAGTACCAAGCGCCACGGCACCAGTACGTTGTTCGCGGCACTGTGAATGTCGCGACGGGGCAGCTCACGGCGGGGCACTACGCCCGGCGGCGCCGGCGCGAGTTCCTGGACTTCATGAACGACGTGGTCGCCGGGTGCCCTGACCAGGAGTTGCATATCGTGTTGGACAACCTCAACACGCACAAACCGAAACACGACCGCTGGCTCGCGCGCCATCCCCGCGTGCATCTCCACTACGCCCCCACGCGGGCCAGCTGGCTCAATCAAATCGAGTGCTGGTTCAGTATCCTCAGTCGGCGGGCCTTGCAGGGCGCAAGCTTCACCTCGGTGCCGCAGTTGCGCGAGGCCATCGACCGCTTCGTCAAGACCTACAATGCGCACGCCACGCCCTTCGAGTGGCGCAAGCGCGTGGTGCATTCCGTCGGGCTCAAGCATTGTTACGCCGATTTGCGCAGCTAAATACTAGTGCACGCGAGCGCTGTCCGCGCCGCGGCGGAGCTTTTCGAGGTGCCGGTCGAACCGTTCGAACTCGGTGAAGAAGCGCACGTCGAACGAATAGCGATCGAGGACACCAACCGCGTCATGGGGATCCACAGCGGCCACGACGTGGTTTCCGGTGTCGTAGATTGCCTGGAGATGACGCGGGGCGACAAAACCCGCCACGCCCGTCACCACAAAATTACGGTTCATCACCTACAAAGTGAACACCGACGGCCGGGCGAAAGCCGTCAGCGCATTTCTCGTATCCACGACGAGCGGCATGGCGGCTATGCGTTCGAAGTTAAATGCAGAATGGTCGGTCGTCACGACCGCGCAGTCGCAATGGCTGTCGATGCCGGAGGCGGAAATTGATTCGTACGACCGGCCGCCGTGCGTGAGGCGCGGCACATACGGATCGGTGTAGCTGACGGACGCGCCGCGCCGGACCAAGATTTCAAGGATGTCGAGCGCGGGCGATTCGCGCACGTCGCTCACATCGCGCTTGTAGGCGACGCCAAACAGGTGCACGCGCGATCCGTTCAGCGGCTTTTTGACGGAATTCAGCGCATCGGCGACGCGTTGCACGACGTAGTCGGGCATCGCGCCGTTGACCTGCCCCGCCAGCTCGATAAACCGGCACTCGAAACCGCTCTGCCGCGCTTTCCACGACAGGTAGAACGGATCGATGGGGATGCAGTGGCCGCCGAGCCCGGGTCCGGGATAGAACGGCATGAACCCGAATGGCTTGGTCTTCGCCGCATCGATCACTTCCCACACGTTGATGTCCATCTTGCGGCACATCAGCGTGATCTCGTTGACGAGACCGATGTTCACGGCGCGGAACGTGTTCTCCAGCAGCTTGACCATTTCGGCGACCCGCGTGGAGCTGACCGGCACGACGGTCGACACGACCGACCGATACAGCGCGGACGCGGCGGTTGTGCTTTCGGGCCCCAGCCCCCCCACCACTTTCGGGATCGTCCGGGTCGTGAACCGCCGGTTCCCGGGATCGACACGCTCGGGCGAGAATGCGAGAAGGAAATCGACATCCGCCTTGAGGCCCTGCGCCTCGAGCATCGGCTGGACGACCTCATCGGTCGTCCCTGGATACGTCGTGGATTCGAGGATCACGAGCTGGCCGCGATGCAGCGTGGCGGCGACCGCCTCAACCGCCTTCACGATGCACGAGAGGTCTGGATCCTTCGTCTTGCGGAGCGGGGTCGGCACGCAGATGTCGATGACATCCATCGCGCCGAGCCGCAGCATGTCGGCAGTCGCTGACAGCTTCTTCGCGTCGACGGCTGCCTGGACGTCGGATGCGGGCACGTCCGGAATGTAGCTGCGGCCGCCGTTGATCTCGGCGTTCTTGGCCGCATCCACGTCGAAGCCGGTCACTTCGAAACCAGCCTTGGCGAATTCGACGGCGAGCGGCAGCCCGACGTAGCCAAGACCGATGACGCCGACCCGCGCCTGCCGCGACTTGATGCGATCGAGAAGCGCGCTCGAGACACTCTCCTGCGGCGCGATCTTGTCAACGCTCAACGCGTCGCCACCCGTGCGACCCCAGGCGACAATGCCCGGCGCTGCAGATCGGCATCGACCATCATCTCGATCAGCTGCTTGAAATTCACGGTCGGCGTCCAGCCGAGCTCCGTCCGCGCCTTCGACGGGTCGCCCAGCAGGTGCTCGACCTCTGCGGGCCTCAGCAGCGCCGGATCGCGCCGCACATACTTCTGCCAGTCGAGGCCTACGCGGCCGAACGCGATCTCAATGAGCTCCTGAACAGAATGGCTGATTCCGGTGGCAATCACGTAATCGTCGGGCTTCTCCTGCTGGAGCATCAGCCACATTGCACGGACGTAGTCCCCCGCGAAGCCCCAGTCGCGATGCGCTTCCAGGTTTCCAATAGGCAGCGAATCGACCAGGCCGAGCTTAATGCGCGCGACGAGGTCCGTGACCTTCCGGGAGACGAACTCCAGGCCGCGCCGCGGCGACTCGTGGTTGAAGAGCATCCCAGACACAGCGAAGAGGTTGTAACTCTCCCGGTAGTTCACGGTGATGTAATGCGCAAAGACTTTTGACACACCGTACGGACTCCGCGGGTAGAACGGTGTTTTTTCGGTCTGGGGGACCTCGCGGACTTTTCCAAACATCTCACTCGACGAAGCCTGATAGAACCGGATCGTCGGGTCGACTTGGCGGATCGCGTCAAGAACGCGCGTCACGCCCTGAGCGTTGTACTCACCGGTCAGCATCGGCTGGTCCCAGGATGCGGGGACGAACGACATCGCCGCCAGGTTGTACAGCTCGTGCGGCCGAACCTCGTCGATCAACCGGATGATTGACAGTTGATCGAGGAGATCGGCCGGCTTCAACGTGACGCGATCGAGCAGATGCTCGATCCGCCAGACGTTTGGCGCGCTCGATCGGCGCACCATGCCAAACACTTCGTAGCCCTTGTCCAGCAGGAGTTCAGCAAGGTACGAGCCGTCCTGACCGGTGATCCCGGTAATAAGCGCGCGTCTTGCCATCGTGAATCCGGAAGGTTCCGTTGGAGAGTAAGGCGTCGACCGGTACGATTGTAGCGACTCCGAAGAAGGTCGGTCAAGCGCCCGTATCGCGCCATGGTAAGTGTGACCGAAGGAAAGATCGTCGCGCCCTAAAGGGTGTTACCCAAGCGGGTGTGCCACAGGAGGGCACCCGCGTGGGACCACAGGCGAGGCTGGAGTATTTGGCGCCGATGCGGGACCGGTACGTGGGGGCCTCGCGGACGGAGAAGGGGCGCATGCTCACAGAGGCGGTGACGGTGACGGGCTACCATCGGAAGGCGATCATTCGGGCCTGGCGGCGGCCAGCCGTGCGGCCCCCGCGGGGCCCGCGTCGGGGCCGACCCACGCGCTATGACGCCGCGGGGGTGCGGGCACTCCGGGCGGTCTGGGTCGCGGCGGGCGATCCGTGGGCCCGCCGCCTGAAGGCCCTGCTGCCGACGTGGCTGCCGTGGGCCCGCCGCCGCCTCGCGGTGTCGCCCGCCACCGAAGCGAAGGTGCGCACCATCAGCCCGCGCCAGATCGATCGCCTGCTGGCGCCCGACCAGCGCACGATCCGCCGACGGCTGTATGGGCGCACCAAACCCGGCCCGCTGTTGAAGCACCACATTCTGGGCAAGACCGATCACTGGGACGTCACCGAGCCCGGCTTCACCGAGGTGGACCTGGTGAGTCACTCGGGCGACCGCGCCGATGGGGACTTCCTCCATACGCTGAATCTCACCGACATTCAGACCACCTGGGTCGAACACGGCGCCGTCATGGGGAAAAGTCAGGTCCGGGTCCAGGAACGGCTCGACCACTTGCGCGCGGCCTTGCCCTTCGCGCTCCGGGGGATCGACTCCGACAACGGCTCGGAGTTCATCAACGCGCATCTGCACCGGTACTGCCGGGCGCAGCAGATTCAATTCACGCGGGGGCGGCCGTACAAGAAGAACGACAACGCGCATATCGAACAAAAGAACTGGACCCACGTCCGGAAGCTGATGGGCTATGTGCGGTATGACTCGGCGGGGGCCCTCGCAGCGATGAACGATGTGTAGGCCGACCTGCGGCTGTTGCAGAATCTCTTTCTGCCGTCGGTGCAACTCCAGCGCAAAGAACGCATCGGCGCCCGCCCTGAGCCTGATCCGATCTGGTGGACAGGTTCACTACGCTGTTTGAGTGGCTCTTGGTGCGGTCCGGGGAGAAGGGTAACAGAAGAGTCCGGGGACATGGGTAACACATTCAGCCACACTCGAGCCGAGGTGCTCGATGCCATGGCAGGAGACGTTACTCATGGACCAACGCGTGCAGTTCATCGCCGACTACCAGCGCGATGTGTTCGACGTCGCGGAGCTGGCGCGACGCTACGGCATCAGTCGGAAGACCGCCTATAAATGGATCGAGCGCTATGAGGTTGGGGGACCGGCCGGGCTGGTCGATCGGTCACGGCGGCCGGCGCATTGTCCGCACCGGACGCCCCCGCCGATCATCGCGGCCCTGCTGGACGGCGCCGCCACCATCCGACCTGGGGCGCCAAGAAACTCCTGAAGATCGTGGCCACGCGGCACCCGACGTGGACACTCCCGGCCCGGAGTACGGTCTGTGATCTGCTGGATCGCGCCGGTCTCATCACGGGGTCGCGGCGGCGGCCGGTGCCCGCACACCCGGGTCGGCCGCTGATCCCGATGACGGCCCCCAACGGGACCTGGACCGCGGACTTCAAAGGGCAGTTCAAAACCCGCGACGGGGTGTATTGCTATCCGTTGACGATCGTCGATGGCTTCAGTCGGTACTTGCTGACCTGTCACGGCCTGCTCTCGACCGCGATCGTTACGGCTCGCCCGCTCTTCCTCCGCCTCTTCCAAGAGTACGGCTTGCCGGGGATCATCCGGACCGACAATGGCGTGCCCTTCGCCACTACCGCGCTCGGGCGCCTGTCCACGTTGTCCGTCTGGTGGATTCGGCTCGGGATCCTCCCGGAACTGATCGCCCCCGCGTCCCCGCAGCAGAACGGGCGCCATGAGCGGATGCATCGGACGCTGAAAGCCGAGGCCACGCGTCCCCCGAGCGCCAATCTGCGCGCCCAACAGATCCGGTTCAATCGGTTTCGTCACGAGTACAACGACGAACGCCCGCACGAAGCATTGGACCAAGAAACGCCTGGCTCCGTCTACCAGCCGTCACCGCGGACGCTGCCGCGCACGCTCGCGCCCGTGGAATACCCCGGCCACTTCGAAGTCCGCCTCGTCAGTCGCAACAGCGGCATCCGGTGGAAGAAGCGCTGGGTCTGCGTGACGCACACGCTGGCGGGCGAGTACGTCGGACTGGAAGAAGTCGACGATGGGCTCTGGGACGTATACTTCGGGCCAGTGAAGCTCGGACGGATGAACGAACGCATTCTCCGCATTGAAGATCACAAAGGCCGCACCGTCAGGAGAGGACCGGCCGGGACGACTACGGAGCCCGCCAAGAACGCGCGCTCCTCCGCTCTCACACGGCGTGGTAACACCCACCAAGTGTTACCCATGTCCCCGGACTGATCTGTCACTCATGTCCCCGGCCGCTCACTTCGTTCCTCATTTCCAGACAAGAGCGACGGGTGTGGGCGCTGTGGGAAACCGCGTCCGGTGCGGTTTGCCATGGCGTCCCTGCCCTCTGCCCGCGCGCGCCGCTCGTACGCCGCCGGACTGATCTGGCCGATCGTCGAGTGCCGGCGACGTTGGTTAGAGAACACCTCGATGTAAGCGAACAACTCCCGCTTGGCCTCGCTGCAGCTGTCGAAGCGATCGGCGAGTTCCGCTTTGATCGTCGAGAAGCAGCTTTCCATTACCGCGTTATCGTGGCAGTTGCCCCGCCGGCTCATGCTGCACACGATGCCGCGCGCCTCGAGGACGTCCTGATCATCCTCGCTCGCGTATGTCGAGCCCTGGTCGGAGTGCTGGAGCAGGCCGATCTCGGGGCACCGGCGCGTGAGCGCCGCCTCCAGGGCGGTGATCGTCACATGGCGGTCGTTCACGGCGCTGACGGCCCAGCCCACGATGCACCGCGAGAACAGATCTAGGATCGCCGCGAGGTAGAGCTTGCCGCTGCTGCCGATGACGAACTCGGTCGTGTCGCCGACCCACCGCTGATTCGGCGCGTCCGCCTCGCACTGGCGGTCCAGTAGATTCGCCGCGACCGGTTGGGCGTGATCACTCATGGTTGTCAGCTTGTAGCGCTTCCGGCGCCGCGCCTGCAGGCCGTCTTCCTGCATCAATCGCACGACCCGTTTGCGGCTGACGTGCTCGTCCTGCTCGATCAGATCCTCGTGAATGCGCGGGCTGCCGTACCGCTGCGTACTCTCCTCGAACGAGGCCCGCACCAGCACGGTCAGCCGACGATCATCACGGGTGTGCGTCGATTCCGGACGACGCTGCCAGGCGTAGAAGCCGCTGCGCGTCACGCGCAGACATCGACAGAGAATGCTCACCGTATGCTCGGCCTTCTTCGCCGCGATGAAGGTACACCTCATCGGCTCTGCTTCGCGAAGAAGGCCGCCGCTTGTTTCAGGATGTCGCGCTCCTCGGCGAGGATCCGATTCGCTTTGCGGAGCCGTGCCAGCTCCTCCCGCTCCGCCGGCGTCAGGCCGGTCTTGCCTTTCGTCCGATCGGCTTGGGCGTGTCGGACCCAATGCGCCAGCGATGACGGCGTCAGATCCAGGTCGCGCGAGCCGGCACCGATCGTCTTGCCCTCATCCAACACGAGCCGGACCGCGCCGGCCATGAACTCCTCAGTGAACTGTCGTCACGCGCGTCGTCCCGCTCTGCGTGATCCCCTTCTGGACATCGTATCCACCTTTCGGATTGTGTCCACGAAACCGGATCAAGCTCACACGGCCGATGCGCAGAAACGGATCGACCAGGAAAGGCAGTTTAGCCTGGCCCTCCTGCAAGCCGTACCGGCCTGCAGAGACAATCAGCCGGCCTGTGCGGGCGGCAAGTATGGGCCGCCGTCACCGCGGCGGGCGGAGGCTCCTCCTTAATCTACAACATCGGGCAATATAATCGCACTGACGGTCCCGAGGACCGAGGTGCATCCGAGCGGTGTTTGATGGGCGGACTGCCGGAGCGGTGTTTGATGGGCGGACTGCCGGATTTCGGACACGGCCACAACACGTTCGGCGGCAACTACCGACGCATCGTGCAATCGCCCGGGCAGATCTCGCTTTTCGTGGACTATGGCCAGGGGCAGGTCTACCACCGCGAGATCCCCGTAACCACGGCCCCGTATCTGCCCCCGAACATTCGCCAATGGTGGGGCGATCGCGGGCCCATTGGGAGGGCGCGACGCTGGTTGTTGACGTCACCAATTTCACCGCCAAGACGAACTACCAGGAATCCAGAGAGAATCTGCACTTGATCGAGCGCTGGACCCGCACTGGCCCCAAGACGCTTGAACTCGTCGGCACGATGGAGGATCCGACGACGTGGACGAAACCGTGGACCGTGAAGCAGGAACTGATGAAGCAAGACGAGCAGCCGAACCGGATCTATTACGAGCCACGGTGCCACGAGGGAAATTACGGTTTGGCGAGCCAGCTCGCGGGAGCCCGCTCCGAGGACCGGGCGTTTGCCGAGGGACGCGGCCCCGATCCGGCGACGCTCTGCAACTACGTCAGATGTGATTCAGGCAGCCGTTTCGAGGAGGCACGCGATCCACTGCGGTAAGACTGCCGGGCGAACATTCGACTGGGAAAGCGAAGATTTCTTGCATGATGGCTCGGACGGCAGGAAACGTCGGCCCGTCCGAATCGTTGGTGGTCGGCGATCAGCGTTTGGTGAAGACGAGAATATGCTGACGCGGGAGTGATTCGTCGACCTGCGACAGCATGAAACCTTCGGCCTCAAGCTCTAGCTTCGCCTCGGCCACGCTCATCTTGTGCTCGGGCCGGATGGGAATCAACGGATCTTCTTTTCGATACTCGAGGAGCACAAGTCGGCCGCCAGGCTTCAGCGCCGCACGCAGGTGCCGCAGCATCGCCTGCGGCGCCGAGAACTCATGATAGACGTCAACCATCAGCACAAGATCAAGGGCCGAAGCCGGCAAGTGTGGGTCGTCTACGTCGCCGTGTATGGGAATCACATTCGAGATACGTTCGGCCTTCAGCCGGATTTCGAGCAATCGGATCATCTCCGCCTGGATGTCGACGGCGTAGACTTTTCCAGCCGGACCAACGCGCGATGCGAGCTTCGCGGTGAAGTAACCCGAGCCCGCACCCACATCCGCAACCATCGCGCCCCGGGCAATTCTTAGCACGTCCAGGGCTCGATCCGGCTGCTCCTCTTCGATACGTTCTGGACGGTCGAGCCATGCGGCGCCGGCCGCCGACATCACCGCGGCATAATGCCGGCCGCTGACCGGGTGCACGTCGGAGCGGACGGCGACGCCAGATTGCTGCGCCATTCCGCTGACCGCAACACCCCAGGCGAACGCCGCGGCAAGTGCGACATTCCTGAGACTCATGAGCGGAAGATTGAAGAAGCCATCGGTCATAAGTCAGGCTGCACAGCCAGTCGCTAGCCGAACGGGAACACGCTGCTCCAAGAGGCACCCAAGTGGAGCAGCTTTGCATCCGATACACCCGATTCCGCCAACCAACTTCAGGGATGCGGTACCAGCTTCCGCTACAGCAACTGCTACTCCCCAGGCGCGCCGGCGTCCGTTCCACACCCGGCCGTGCACATCTTGGCCGGATCGGGGCCCCTTCCCTCGGCAAAGTTGCGCTCGTCATTGCGGGCACCGATAAGCAGCCCGGCCATGCCGTAGTTCCCCTCATGACACCGGGGCTCCATATAGTGCCGATTCAACTCGTCACTCGTTTTCGTCCATTCAACTTTGGCGGTCCACGGCCTCGTCCACGTCGTCGGATCCTCGATCGTCACGTTGTACTCGAGCGTGTTCGCGTCGACGCGAGTGAAGCGCTCGACCAGATGCAGGTTCTCGCGGGCGCCCTGGTAATCCTTCTTCTGGTTGAAGTTGGCGACATCGACCACCAGCGTATTACCTTCCCAGTGACCGCGGGAGTCTCCCCACCACTGGTGGATTTGCTTGGGCAGATGCGGGGCGTTACTAATCGGGATGACCCGCTGAAATCCCCAGCCCTGGCCGACGTCGTAGTAGATCGACACCGCGCCTCGCGACTGAACGATGCGGGGGAAGAAACCGAGCCCGCCGGTGAATCCCGGAATACCCGTGCCCAAGCACCGCTCGGACAGGTTCCGGTCCTCGGGGCCGTTCGCGCGATTGATGGCACCTGACGTGCCGCCCCGCGCACCGGTGGCCACGTAAAAGGGAGGCGTCGTCTCCCGTAACGATGACACCGGCCCATACTTACCGCCCGAGCAACCCACCAGTTTCTTTCTGCAGACCTCAGTGGGGGCCAGAAGGGCGTTCTCAAAATCCAGGACCATCTGTCTGCGCTTCTTCGCCTCTTCGATCTGCGGCGGGATCCGGCCGTCGGGCGGATCGATTATCAGGGACGTGCGCTTGCCGGTGTGCAGCCGCGACTGGAACACGCTGTTGTACGCGCCGCTGACGTCCTGCTCGGTTCCGCGCGGGGCCCGTTTGTCGCCGACGCCCCTCGGCACCGCCCGGGCCTTATCGATCGCGGCTGACTCCTCATCTGTGTAGAATTCCCTGTTTCCGAACTTGGGGTCTCGCTGGAGCGGCGTCGTCACGCCGTCGGTCCAAAGGCCCTGCAGATCAGGGTCGCCCCAGGCTGTCTTGAGGGCGGGACCGGCCGTCCTAGCCCCAGTCCCATCCGCCTTCGGGGCCTGGGCTGAGACCCGCTCCAGTCGCAGTAACACCACCATAGACACGGCAATCACCACCGTACCGAACATCCGAAGCTGCCGACACATTTCCTACCTCCTTGCCCGCCCGCTTACAGGAAACCAAGGGTGATCACGGCACAGACTAACACAGCGACGGTCCGACGTCGGAAGTTCTCGGCGGGCACGGTGAATCAGGAGGGGGTACAAAAGAATAGCCCGACGCGATTCTTCGCGTCGGGCCTGGTCATAAATGCCGGCAGTGACCTACTCTCCCATGCAGTTTCCCACACAGTACCATCGGCGGTATCAGGCTTAACTTCCGTGTTCGGAATGGGAACGGGTGGAACCCTGATCCTATGACCACCGGCAAACTTGTCTGCCTGGGGTCCCGCCTCCGCTCGCTCCGCGAGCCCGCAGGGCAGAGGCGGACGGTGGGTCGTCCCAGACAATCTTAACCCGACGCATTAAGCGTCGGCAGTTTCAAAGAGCGAGCTGCGGGTTTTAGGGGCCCCCAGCGAGCAGCGACGGCTCAATGCGTCGCTTAAGACAACGACAACTGAATATCCTGCAAACGGTAGTTTGACCGACCCTCACTCACGCAGTGCTTCTGCGTGCATCAATATAGAAAATATGGTCAAGCCTCACGGCCGATTAGTATCGGTAAGCTCAACGTGTCGCCACGCTTACACACCCGACCTATCACCTGGTAATCTTCCAGGAGCCTTTAGGAGCCTTACGGCTCGGGAGATCTCATCTTGTGGAGGGTTTCACGCTTATATGCTTTCAGCGTTTCTCCCTTCCGGACGTAGCTACCCGGCGCTACCGCTGGCGCGATAACCGGTACACTAGAGGTCCGTCCATCCCGGTCCTCTCGTACTAAGGACAGCCCCACGCAAATCTCCTGCGCCCATGGCAGATAGAGACCGAACTGTCTCGCGACGTTCTAAACCCAGCTCACGTACCACTTTAATCGGCGAACAGCCGAACCCTTGGAACCTGCTACAGCTCCAGGATGTGATGAGCCGACATCGAGGTGCCAAACCCTTGCGTCGATGTGAACTCTTGGCAAGGATCAGCCTGTTATCCCCGGCGTACCTTTTATCCGTTGAGCGATGGCCCTTCCACGCGGAACCACCGGATCACTAAAGCCTGGTTTCCCACCTGCTCGTCTTGTAGGACTCGCAGTCAAGCTCGCTTATGCTTTTGCACTCTAGGGCTGATTACCAAACAGCCTGAGCGAACCTTCGCGCGCCTCCGTTACAATTTAGGAGGCGACCGCCCCAGTCAAACTACCCACCTAGCAGTGTCCCTGATCTGGATGACAGATCGAGGTTAGAACGCCGGAACAATAAGGGTGGTATCTCACCGTTGGCTCCCCCGAGACCGAAATCCCGGGTTCAAAGCCTCCCACCTATCCTGCGCATACTGCGCCAGCATTCACTACTAGGATGTAGTAAAGGTGCACGGGGTCTTTTCGTCTAGCCACGGGCAACCGGCGTCTTCACCGGTACCACAAATTCGCAGTGCCCCTCGTTGAGACAGCGCCCAAATCATTACGCCATTCGTGCAGGTCGGAACTTACCCGACAAGGAATTTCGCTACCTTAGGACCGTTATAGTTACGGCCGCCGTTTACCGGGGCTTCAGCTCGAAGCGTCGCCTTGCGGCTAACCTCTCCCTTTAACCTTCCGGCACCGGGCAGGCGTCAGGCCATATACGTCGTATTCGACTTAGCATAGCCCTGTGTTTTTAGTAAACAGTTGCTTGGGCCTCTTTATTGCAACTCCCTCACGCTTCGCGGCGCGAAGCCGCTGACGCTAACGGAGTACCCCTTCTTCCGAAGTTACGGGGTGAGTTTGCCGAGTTCCTAAACGAGGGTTCTCACTCGCACCTGAGGATTTTCTCCTCGCCTACCTGTGTCGGTTTGCGGTACGGGTACCCAAAAGACTCCTTAGAGGATTTTCTCGGCAGCGTGGCGTCTGTGACTTTGCGGGCCTTGCGGCCCTCGCTATGACACCTCAGGGAATACGACCCACCGGATTTGCCTGGCGGATCCCCCTACATGTCTAAACCTACACGTCCAATCGTAGGCTCACATAGCCTCCTGCGTCTCCCCATCGTGATAACGTCTTCTAGGTAGTTCTGGAATATTAACCAGATATCCATCCGCTACGCCTTTCGGCCTCGCGTTAGGACCCGACTAACCCTGAGCGGACGAACCTTCCTCAGGAAACCTTAGGCTTACGGTGGAAAGGATTCTCACCTTTCTTATCGCTACTTATGCCGGCAGGGTCACTTCTCACCACTCCACCAGTCCTTACGGTCTGGCTTCACGGCTGTGAGAACGCTCCTCTACCAATATACGATGCCTGTTTTCACAGGGGATCGTGTCTATTCTATGGCTTCGGTCTTGTGCTTAAGCCCCGTTGGATTGTCGGCCCAAAGCCGCTTGACCAGTGAGCTATTACGCTTTCTTTAAAGGATGGCTGCTTCTAAGCCAACCTCCTGGTTGTCTGGGCGTCTTCAGATCCTTTCCCACTTAGCACAAAGTTAGGGACCTTAGCCGATAGTCTGGGCTGTTTCCCTTTCGACGATGAAGCTTAGCCCCCACCGTCTCACTCCCGGGATACGTGTCGTTGGCATTCGCAGTTTGATTGAATTCAGTAAGCTGGTAAGCCCCCTAGTCCATTCAGTTCTCTACCACCAACGCCGACCTCCCGAGGCTGCTCCTAAAAGCATTTCGAGGAGAACGGGCAATCACGAGGTTTGATTAGCCTTTCACCCCTATCCTCAGTTCATCCGAGCTGTTTTCAACCAACACCGGTTCGGGCCTCCACGCGGTGTTACCCGCGCTTCACCCTGACCAAGGATAGATCACCTCGCTTCGCGTCTATTCCCAGCGACTATTCGCCCATTTCGGACTCGCTTTCGCTACGGCTCGCTTACGCTTAACCTCGCCACTGAGAATAACTAGCCGGCTCATTATGCAAAAGGCACGCGGTCAGGCATTCCTCAGCCGAAGCCAAGGCATAGCCCTCCCACTGCTTGTAGGTATACGGTTTCAGGTACTATTTCACTCCCCTAATAGGGGTTCTTTTCACCTTTCCCTCACGGTACTAGTTCACTATCGGTCACCAGGGAGTATTTAGCCTTACGAGATGGTCCTCGTAGATTCCCACGGGATTTCACGTGTCCCGCGGTACTCAGGAACCTGTCCAGCAAGCCAGTTCGCTGTCATCTACCGGGCTGTCACCGTCTATGGCCGATCATTCCAGATCGTTCGATTAGCAAACTGGTTTATCACTTGCCGGCCTTGCGGCCCAACAGGCCCTACAACCCCAATGTGCATGCACACTGGTTTGGGCT
>CBDDJX010000003.1:0-465000 GCA_965229885.1 Vicinamibacterales bacterium | reverse complement strand
GGGGCGTCGAACCGAACGACGGTGGTGGCCTGGAACGTCACTTCGTCGCGCCTTTCGATGTCGTTGAGCGCATCGAGCGCCCTCCTGGTCTGACCCGCGTTCCGCGTCGTCTGTGGCGACGCGCCTGCCGAGCGCTCATTGCTGCCGATACCCCTCCCGGCGCGCTGAAGTGTGCGCGGCTCGCGCGAATCGATCTCCTGCCACATCAGCTCGAGCCCGCGCTTGCGTTTGTCCGCGGCCTCGGCTCGCGCGTGTTACTGGCGGACGATGTGGGGTTGGGTAAGACGATTCAGGCGGGACTGATCGTCTCGGAACTGCGGGCGCTCGGCGCGGCGGAGCGGGTCCTGGTCATGACGCCCGCGGGGCTGCGGGATCAGTGGGTCCACGAATTGTCGGAACGATTCAACGTCGAGGCGGCCGTCCTCGATGTGCACGCGCTGCGGCGCTCGATCGCCACACTTCCCGTTGGACTCAATCCATGGCAGACGGTGCCGGTCGCCATCGCGTCTATCGATTACATCAAGCGAACCGAGGTACTCGCCGCTGCCGGCGCCTGCAGGTGGGACGTCGTCATCGTCGACGAGGCGCATGGAGTCGCTGGCGACAGCGATCGACACGAGGCCGTGGCGGCACTCGCCGGGCAAGCGGCCTACGTGGTCCTCATGACGGCGACGCCGCACAGCGGCGATCACCGCGCGTTCGCCTCTCTCTGTGACATTGGTGCGAGACCTGGCGACCGGCTGCTGATGTTTCGCCGCTCTCGTCAGACTCTGCGGCTCGCAACCGCTCGGCGCATTCACCGGCTGCATGTACAGATGAGCCGCGACGAAGCCCGAATGCACGCGCTACTGACGGGCTTCTCGCGCGCGATACGTCAGCAGCATGACCAGCCGCATTCCAGACACGACTACTGGCTCGCGCTTTCCGTGCTGCACAAGCGGGCGCTGTCGAGCGCGCGATCGCTGCAGCAGTCGGTCGATCGCCGGCTCGCGACGCTGGCGTCAGCAAGAGCGCCGAAGGTAAGCCAGCTTCCGCTTCCGCTCGACGATCTTGCCGGCGAACTGACATCTGCCGACGACGCGCCCGGCTGGTCGCCGCTCCTCAGCCTGGAGGATGCGGCTCACGAACGCGATCTCCTCGGCGCACTTGCCGACGCCACCGCCAGGGCGGCGCAGCACGAAACAAAAATCGCCGCGCTCGCCCGTCTTCTTCGTCGCGTAGGCGAACCCGCCATCGTGTTCACGGAGTATCGCGACACACTGCTGCACGTGCAGGCATCTCTTGGGACTCCGTCCGCGACGCTTCACGGCGGAATGACTCGCGAGGAGCGACTTGCGGCCATCAAGCAGTTCACGAGCGGCGGCTGCCGCCTGCTGCTCGCGACAGACGCGGCTGGCGAGGGACTCAATCTGCAGCGGACGTGCCGACTCGTGATCAATCTTGAACTGCCATGGAATCCGATGCGGCTCGAGCAGCGCATCGGCCGGGTCGATCGGATTGGCCAGGGCCGCTCCGTGCATGTCTTCCACCTGATTGCTCGCGGCAGTGGCGAGCCGCAGCTGCTGTCCCGACTTCAGTCACGTGTCGCAAGAGTGCGGGGAGACGTTGGCGGCGCCGACCCGCTCGGTATCGCCGGAGTGGCTGGAGATGCCGACGACAGCGCGATGGCGCGGTGGGTCATCGCTGGAGCAATGCCGGCGATTCCATGGGTCGACCCGCTTGAGGCCGCGGGACCGGGCGGACCGCTCTGGACACCGTCGCTCGGTCCTGACGCGCAGGCGGAGGCCGAACGCATGGCCATGACGCGGACGTTGGCGAAGGGCGACGACGATCAGGCACTTGCCCGGCTCGGGAGTCTTGGGCCGTCTGTCAGCAGGACTCGCCGCTGGCGAACCCGTACGGAACTCGGTGGACGCATCGTCATGCTGTGGCAAATCGCTGCAGTAGATGCATCCGGCCGAGTGGTGGGATCAACAGTCGTGCCCGTCACTGTCACCGATGGCCGTCGTCTCGACGATCCGGAGGTGCTTGAGCGCGTCAATCTGGCGGCCGACGAGTGGCGCGATCGCGCGGCGTGCGCCCACCACTCGTTCATCAGCGCCCGCCTCGCGCGCGAACAGGCAATCGATGCAGGCCGGCGCCTTCCGGACGCCGCGCGATCGTCCGCCGACTTTCAGCCCGGCCTCTTCGAACGGCGCGGCGAGCGCGCCTGTTCGTTCACCGTTGCCGGCCAGGAGGCCGCCGAACGCGATCACGCTGACCGGATGGCGGCCCTCGAGCGGTGCCTTACTATCTCGTTTCTCCAGCCACGGCTGCTGCTCGTGCTCACACCGTAAACATGCTGCACGGTTTTGCCGGCCATCTCCTCTCCGAGACGTTTCTTGAAGCGCTGCTACTGACCGGCGCACCGCTGTCTGAGGGCGACCAACGGACATATCGAGATCTGGTCGTGTGGCGAAAACGCACCTGGGGCCTGGGTCCGGCTTCGAGTCTGCGCGCCATGCTCAACGCCGGCGCGGAACCGCTCGTTGTCGCGCTTGGCTTCGAGCCCCCGTCCAATATCGCTTCAGGCGAGTGCACCGCCGCAGCCACGCTGCGCGCTGGAAACCGTGCCATCGCGTTGCTCGTCACGTCCTGGGGACAGCCGCTCGATCCGTTGTGGCGCGAAGCCGTCACGGAAACCATCCAGCGCCTCGCGCCCTGGTGCCTACTCTTCAACGGCACACATCTCCGCATCGTCGATGCCGGACGGCTGTTCAGCCGTCGCTATGTCGAGTTCGACCTCGATCAGACGCTCGACGACCCGCGCGCCTTTGACGCGTTCTCGACGGTCATGAAGGCACCCTCGCTGCACGAACTGGTCAACGCCTCCGATCAGCATGCTGGCGGCGTGTGCCGCTCTCTCAAGGCCGGCGTGCTCGCGGCGTCGAGCGACGTCCTTTCCGCCCTGAGCGGACCGCGGCTGCCGACAGCTGGACGTCTGGACGACGCCTTTGAACAGGCGCTGATGATCGTTTATCGCATCGTCTTTCTCTTGTTCGCAGAAGCGCGGGCGCTGGTTCCTGTGTGGCATCCGGTTTATCGGGACAGTTACAGCATCGATGCCCTGCGCGCGGCCGCCGAACGCCCGCACGGCGCGCTCGGTCTCTGGGACGCATTGCGCGCAATCGCGCGACTCGCTCATGCCGGCTGCAGCGCCGGCGACCTGCGGATGACGCCATTCAACGGACGCCTGTTCTCACCCGCGCGCACGCCGCTCGCCGAGCGCAAGAATCTCGACGACGAAGCGGCGCGGCGGGCGATGCTGGCCCTGTCAACACGACCCTCGGCCGATCGCGCGGGCCGCGAACGAATCGGGTATCGGGATCTCGGCGTCGAGCAGCTCGGTGCCGTGTACGAAACGCTGCTTGATTACAGGCCGGAGATTGTCCCTGCCACGCCTTCGACGCGCGGCGCACGGGTAGAGCTCCGCGCGGGATCGGGAGCCCGCAAGGCGACCGGCACGTTCTACACGCCGCAGCCGATTGCCGAGTACGTCGTCCGCCGGACGCTCGGCCCGCTCGTCCACGACGCCGAACCCGAGCGTATCCTTCAGCTCCGAATCGTCGATCCGGCGATGGGAAGCGGCGCGTTTCTGGTGGCTGCGTGCCGCTATCTGGCCACGGCGTACGAAGCAGCGCTCATCAGCGCAGGGGGCTGCCATCCGAGTGACATCGGCGAGTGCGAGCGCGCCGCGATCCGTCGGACCGTGGCCGAACGCTGTTTGTACGGCGTCGACCTCAATCCAATGGCCGTGCAGCTTGCGCGGTTGTCGTTGTGGTTGACCACCCTCGCCGGCGACCGGCCGCTCAGCTTCCTCGACCATCGGCTGCAGGTGAGCAACAGCTTGATCGGCGCCTGGCTCGCGGTTCTTGGTTGTGCGCCGGCGCGGCGTCGACGAGGGCGAGCGTCGAGCGATCGTGAACCGCTGTTGTTCGATGAGTTGCGTGTGCGCGATGTGCTGCGTGACGTCCTGCCGTGCGATTCTTGCTCGAGTCGGTTCCGAGCGACACCGTGGAGCAGGTTCGCGAGAAGGAGCGGACCTTTGCCGCGATGAACGCCCGCGGATCCGCGTTGAAGACGTGGCGGCGGATCGCGGACCTCTGGTGCGCGTCGTGGCTGGCCGCAGGCAATAGCGTGCCGGCCGAGGCGTTCAGCGCGCTGTCCGACGCGATCCTCACCAATGGCGGCGCCCTTCCACCGCCGGTCGCGGATCAGTATCTCCGCGCCGCGGAAGAGATCTCCGAGGCACGGCGGTTCTTCCACTGGGAGCTCGAATGTCCGGAAGTGTTCTTCGCCCAGGACGGCACGCGCCTGGCGACCGGCGGATTCGATGCTGTTCTCGGCAATCCGCCGTGGGACATGATTCGCGCTGATCGTCCTGGCAAGCCTGGAAGCACTGGTCACGATATCGCGCCCGACGATCCCGGCCGCGTCCTGCGTTTCACGCGCGACGCCGGCATCTACACGGCGCAGTCCGACGGACACGCGAATTGCTACCAACTCTTCGGGGAACGGGCGGCTGCGCTCACACGTGCCGGCGGCCGTGTAGGGCTCGTCCTGCCGGCTGGCCTCGCGATCGACAACGGCAGCGCGGCGCTGCGCCGATATCTGCTGACGCGCTGCGATGTCGATGCGCTGGTCGGCTTCGAAAACCACCGAGGCGTGTTTCCGATTCACCGCAGCATCAGGTTTCTGCTCTTGACGGCAACTGCCGGCCGGCCCACACGCAGCATCGCGTGCCGCTTTGGCGTGGACGACCCGGCCGATCTCGAGTCGGTCGGCGAAGAACCCGCGGCGGCGGTCCCATGGTTCGGTCTCAGGCTTTCCTCGCCGTTGCTCGAGCGGCTGTCTGGCGGCGACCTGACGATTCCGTGGCTCCGCGCGCCGATGGATCTCGAGATTGCCGAACGAGCAGCGTCCTTGTTTCCGCCGCTCGGGAGTGACGATGGATGGTCCGCGCGGTTCGGGCGGGAGCTGAACACCACGGAAGATGGGCGCCTATTCCGAGACGCCGGGAAAGGACTGCCAGTTGTCGAAGGCAAGCAGATCGGACCGTTCGCCGTGAATCTGACGTCGAGCCGGTGGTCGATTCGTGAGCGAGACGCCCTCGCTCGGCTGCCAGGCAGACGCTACAGGCGGGCGCGGCTGGCCTATCGCGACGTGGCGGGTGCAACGAACCAGCTCACGCTCATCGCCGCACTCCTGCCCGCGGGCTGTGTCTCCACGCACACTGTCTTCTGCCTGCGGACGCCGGCGCCGCTCCGCGATCAGCACCTGCTGTGTGGCCTGTTCAACAGCTTCGTCGTCAACTACCTCGTACGGCTCCGCGTGTCGACCCATGTCACGACCGCGCTGGTCGAACGCCTGCCGGTTCCGACGCGTGACCACGCACCGGGCGCGGCCTGCGAAGTCGCTGCGCTCGCGCGTGCCCTTGCGCGACGACCCGATCCCCTCGCCGCCGCGCGCCTTCAGGCACGCGTCGCGGCACTCTATCAACTCACGACCGAGGAGTTCGGGTACGTGCTCTCGACGTTCCCGTTGATCCCAACAACACAACGTGAAGCGGCGCTCGATCTCTTCCGGAACGCCTAGGCCTTGGGCTGCGGAACGATTCGAATGTAGGGTTTTGGCGCCTTCCAGCCATTCGGGTACGTCTTCTTCGCGTCTTCGTCGGAAACCGAGGGGAGGATGATGACGTCGTCGCCCTGCTTCCAATTGACCGGAGTTGCCACTTTGTGCTTCGTCGTCAACTGCATGGAATCGATGACGCGCAGCACCTCGTCGAAGTTGCGGCCGGTGCTCATCGGGTACGCGAGGATCAGTTTGACCTTCTTGTCCGGCCCGATGACGAAGACGTTGCGTACTGTCTGGTTGTCGGCGGCCGTCCGGCCCTCGGACGTGCCTTCGAGAGTCGCCGGTAGCATCCCGTAGAGCTTCGACACGTTCAGATCGGTGTCGCCGATCATCGGATAGTTTGGTGCGTACCCTTGGGTCTCCTTGATGTCCTTCGCCCAGCCGGCATGTTTGTCAACAGGGTCAACGCTGAGGCCGATGATCTTGACGTTGCGTTTGTCGAAGTCCGGCTTGAGCTTGGCCATATGACCGAGCTCGGTCGTGCATACCGGCGTGAAGTCTTTCGGATGCGAGAACAACACGGCCCACTTGTCCCCAATCCAGTCATGGAAACGAATCCGGCCTTCGGTTGTCTCGGCCTCAAAATCGGGAGCCACGGCTCCAATCTGCAGCGACATCACTCGCCTCCCATTAACTCAGGACGCTAGATCTAGGATGACCCTGAACTTTACAACAGTTCAGGCAAATGAATATAGTTATCGATTGCATTTACCAGTGAGGAGGGTCACATGACGTATTACGGGGGCAGGGAGCTTGTGGCGGCGTTTCTGACGGTCCGCGGCAACACGATCAAGATTGCTGAAGAGATTCCTGAGAATAAGTACGACTTCCGAGCGGCGCCCGACACGCGCAGCATCGGGCAGACGCTCGTGCACATCGCCCTGTCGTCGGGCTTCGCGCACCACATCCACAGCAATAAGATTGACGACCTCAGCAAGGTGAACTTCCCGGAGCTCATGCAGAAACTCGGCGCCGAAGAGGCCAAGCCGCGCAATAAGGCGGAAACGGCCGCATTCCTGAAATCCGAGGGAGACCGCTTTGCGTCATTCCTCGGCGGTCTTTCCGAGTCATTTCTCGCCGAGAAGGTCGCCATGGCGCCCGGCGCCGACCCGGCGGCGAAATCGCGCTTCGAGATGCTGCTCTCACCCAAGGAACACGAGATGCACCATCGCGGCCAGCTGATGATGCTGCAGCGGATGGTCGGCCTCGTGCCGCACCTCACGCGGCAGATGCAGGAGCGCATGGCGCAGATGCCACAGGCCTAGGGGGCACGGCGGTAGCGACTTCCCGATGTCAGCTCCGCGGTTCACCAGCGAGTCTCTGCGGTTCCTCCGCGCGCTCAAGCGGAACAATCGTCGCGAGTGGTTTGCCGCGCACCGCGATGACTACGAGGCGCACGTCCTCCAGCTGATGATCGCCATCATCACGCGGCTGGCGGACGATTTTCGCGAGTTCGGTCCCGAGTTCGTGGCCAACCCGAAGACGTCGATGTACCGCATCTACCGCGACATCCGCTTTTCAGAGAACAAGGCTCCCTACAAGACGCACGTCGCCGCCAACTTCCCGACGCGCGGCCTCCCCAAGCACGAAGGCGCGGGTTTGTACTTTCACGTATCGCCTGACGAGGTGTGGATTGGTGGCGGCATGTATGCGCCGCCGCCACCGCAGCTTCATGCCGTCCGCGAGCATATCGCCGTGAATTCCAGGCGCCTGCGCACGCTGGTTGACTCGCTGGCGTTCCGCCGCGACGTCGGCACGCTCGAAGGCGAACGGCTGCAGCGGGTGCCGCGCGGCTTTCCGAAGGATCACGAAGCAGCGGCGTATCTGAAGTTCAGACAGTTTCTTGCCGGCCGCGCGTTCGAACCGATCCTCGCCACCGGCCCCAAGTTTTACACGAGCCTGCTGACGGTTTTCAAGCGGGTCGCACCAGTCATGCGATTCCTGAACGAGCCGCTCGCGAAGTCCAAGGCGTGATGGGACATGGCAGCTGACGCGACCGGGCGCGGCACCGGCGGACCCTACTACGTGCAACAGTTCATGCGGGAGCAGAGTCGCGTCCGTATTCGGTGACAGTCTGTGACTCCAACCAGCAATTCGCAATTCTGCGGGGGGCGGGTCCATGCGCCGAGTGATTATCCGTTTACTCTTCGCGGCGGCTCTGTCAACACCGGGTGCCACGCAGGCACCGCAGACCGGAGTCACAGTCTTCGAAGGGGCGCGACTCATCGTCGGGGACGGCCGCGCGCCGATTGAGAATTCGGCATTCATCGTTCAGGTCAATCGGTTCACCCAGATTGGCAGAAGAGGACGGATCAGCGTGCCGGCAGGCGCGGCGCGTGTCGATCTCACGGGCAAGACCGTCATGCCGACGATCGTCGACACACATACGCACCTTGCGGTCACGCGCGACGCCCTCATCGATCAGCTGCAGCGGAAGGCGTACTACGGGGTCGGCGTGGCGATGAGCCTCGGCCAGGACACGGGCGACGTCGCGTTCCAGATGCGCGAGGAGACCAACCTGGCGCCGCGCGGCTGCGCACGGCAGGCCGTGGGATAACGATGCCGGAGCCTGGCCGCACGGAGGCCCCGTACTGGATCATGAGCGAAGCGGAGGCCCGGAAGGCCGTACAGGAACTGGCCATCAGGAAAGTGGACCTGGTCAAGATTTGGGTCGACGACCGGGACGGCATGTACAAGAAGCTGACTCCCGCGCTGTCTGGCGCGATCATCGACGAGGCCCACACGCACAATCTCCGCGCCACGGCCCACGTCTTTGCGCTCGAGGATGCGAAGGGACTCCTCCGCGCGGGAATCGACGCATTTGCTCACGGCATCCGGGACAGGGATATCGACGACGAGATTCTCGCGCTGTTCAAGCAGCGCCCGAATGTGTTTCTCGTGCCGAATCTTCCCGATCGAGTGGTGGCGGCCGACATGAACTGGCTCGGCGACAGCCTCCCAGCCGAAGCGTTGAAGCCACTTCAGGCAGCGGCCACGACCCGGCCGGCCGTTCAGGAGACGTTCGGCATCCAGGCCCGCAGCCTGGCAAAGCTCAATGCGGCGGGAGTAAAAATCGCATTCGGAACGGACGGCAGCATCCCGTGGGGCCATCACGTCGAGATGGCGGATATGGTGGCGGCCGGGATGACGCCGGCTCAGGTGAGCCGTCGCTGCGACCCGCACGTCGGCCGAACTGCTGCAACTTCTCGACATCGGAACGGTTGAGACGGGCAAGAGTGCCGACTTCCTCGTGCTCGACGCAAATCCGCTCGAGGACATCACCAACACACGACGAATCGGCGCAGTCTATCTTCGCGGCACGGCAGTCGATCGCGCTGCGTTGCGACGCAGAATGTCTAGACGAATTGCTGATTGAAGATTATTGATTCGTGATTTCTTGACGATTGGCGGATTGGCGGCTCGCCCGCCCGAGCAGGTCCTTCGGCAAAACGTCGTCGCCCTCAGCGTGGGAGATTCTGACTGACATGGTGAAAGGACTGGGCACCGTCATTTATCACGTCACGGATTTGAACCGCGCAAAGGCGTGGTATTCCGCGGTATTTCAGCAGAAGCGTACTTCGACCAACCTTTCTATGTGGGCTTCAACATCGCTGGTTACGAACTGGGGTTCGATCCGAATCAGACGCTGACCAAGGCTGGACCTGGCGGTAGCGTCGCGTACTGGCGTGTTGCCGAGATCGAAAGTGCTGTCCGACATTTCGAAATGGCGGGTGCGATTGTCGTTGCGCCCGTACAGGACGTGGGTGACGGGATCAGGGTCGCCACGGTCACCGACCCATTCGGCAATATGGTCGGCCTCATCGAGAACCCGCATTTCGAGCTGCCGACGCCATAGGTCACCGGGCCGCCCGCGCTCAAGCCTGGCGATCGCGCAGGAGCTCGCTGAGAAACTAAGGTACTAAGGTATAGTGCTCCCGGTTCCCTCGGTGTTCTGTGTTGATCGTGATCCGATGGCTGAAAAAGACAAACGTGAGGTCGGCGACGCGCTCGGCATGGTGGAGACCCGGGGATTGATCGGCATGATCGAAGCGGCCGATGCGATGGTCAAGACCGCGAACGTCGTCTTCGTCGGCTGGCAGAAAGTCGATGCCGGCCTCGTGACCGCCATCGTGCGCGGCGACGTCGGATCGGTCAAAGCGGCGACCGACGCCGGCGCGGCCGCCGCGCGCCGCGTCGGGGAGCTCGTCGGCGTCCACGTCATCCCGCGTCCGGCCGACGACCTCGAGAAGATTTTTCCGATCCGATAGGGCTGCGGCTCTTCGACGCTTTCGGCGTCTTCGATTTTTTCGACTTCTTCGACTTCTTCTTCTGGGGCTTTATCTTTCCACTGAGCTCCTTCAGCAATCCTTCGTCGCCAACCACGAGCAGCGGCTGCCCCGGCGATTCCAGCAGATTGAAAAACGCGCCGCTTCTCGAACGCGCGTAGATACCGCGGCCGTCAGTCAGGAGCTGCACGCCGCCGCCGCCGCCGGTCGCCTCGAATAGGCGGACGCCGAACTGGTCCTTCAGGGCACGGACGATGGCGTGAAGGTCGAAGATGGAGAACCCTCGCTGACGCAGATCCGCGAGGACGAGCAGCTCGAACAGCTCGATCGGCGTATACCGACGTTCGGTGTATCCACCCACCGCGGTTCGATGCGAGGGAATCGCCGGCGACAGCAGGCGACCCGCGTCCCATAACTGCAGCTGGCGCGCCGTCACACCAGTCATCGCGGCAACCTCGCGAGAGCTATACGTCTTCTTCAGGTGCATCGGGAAATCGTGTAATTGGGTAATCTACAGTTCGCCAAAGCGCTGAGGGCTGACCGCGGCCAGCGCAGCATCGATGCGATGGTCGAGCATGGCGTCGGCCACGATGGCCGCGGTCACTGGCGCCAGCAGAATGCCATTTCGGAAGTGTGCCGTCGCGTACATCAGATTCGGAAACACCCGCGACGAGCCGATGATCGGAAGCAGGTCGGCGCTCGCTGGACGCAAGCCTGCGCGCGCATCGATAAACCCGGCCGTCCGCGCGCCCGGAGCGATCTCGCACGCGGCTTCGCGCAGGCCTCGCACGCCCGCTGCGGTCGTCCGCTCGTCGAAGCCCGCATCTTCGACCGTGGCGCCGACGAGTAGAGTCCCGTCATCCCACGGGACCAGGTAGCAGCGCTCGCTCCAGACGACGCGACGGATCATCGGTCCCTTCCAGGCCAGTCGAAGGAGCTGACCGCGAATGGGGCGCACCGGCGCCCGCGCAGGCAATCCTGCGATCTCGATGTGTCCGGACCAACTCCCCGCCGCGAGCACAACCGCCGATCCAGCGAGCGGTCCGCGGTCGGTCTCGACAATGACATCGCCGTTCGTACACACAATGCGTCGCACTCGACTGCCTTCAATCACCTGCGCGCCATTCCGCCTGGCCGCGCCGGCCAGCGCGCGGGTGAGATCGCCGGCCGCGACGAATCCATGCGACGGCACGACAAGACCGCCAACGACGTCATCGCTCAGGCAGGGTTCTTCGGCGAGCACCGTCTGCGCGTCGAGCAGGCCAAGGATGACGTGCTGCGCCTCGAGCCGCGCGGCCGCACTCCTCAGCTCGCGCATCCCTTCGTCGCTCGTCGCCACATGAAGTGTGCCGGTGCGACGGTACGGCACAGAGATTCCGCTGTCGGCTTGCGTGCGCGCGATGAAGTCGTCGAAGAGGTTCAAACTGCGAACAGCAAGATCGAGAAATGCGGCAGGCGAGCTGATTTCGATGTGCGGCGCGAGAATGCCGGCCGACGCTTGCGTCGCCCCCATGCCCAC
This sequence comes from Vicinamibacterales bacterium, assembly GCA_965229885.1. Classification (GTDB taxonomy): domain Bacteria; phylum Acidobacteriota; class Vicinamibacteria; order Vicinamibacterales; family CAVVIG01; genus DATLLJ01. The sequence continues at coordinate 453,519 of CBDDJX010000003.1, read as the reverse complement.
CGTCCGCTCGTCGACGATCTGCACCGCCGCGCCGCGCCGCGCGAGCTCGCAGGCGACGGCGCAGCCCACAATCCCGGCGCCGACGACGATGATGTCCGGAGGCCGCGGCATGGCCTTGATTGTAGACATGTTCCTGTGAATGGGACAGCGTCCTGCAGGTGGACGTATTTCTTACTCCTTTATTTGCAGTTGGTTACGAATGTCGTACGATGGCGATCGCGGGCACGGGCCTTGCGGGATCGAACGGCTGAATTCTGAAGAGGAGTCCAACATGGTCTCGAGCCGCTTGATCTTTGGTGCACTGGCTGTTGCGTGCGTGGCTGCCGCGGGCGCGGGGGGCTATTTCGCGTCGCGGCAGAACGTGGTGCCCGCTCCGGCCGCCGCCGCGGCGTCTGCGCCCGCAACGTCTACCCCAGGTGCCCCAAGGGCCCCAGGGGCTGCGGCGCTCGACCATCCGGTCCAGGAAACCGAAGCCTCTGGAGCAGTCGTCTCCCCGGAACGCGCCCGCTCCGGCGTGGGGACTCCGGGGACCGCGACCGCCACGAATCCAGGGACCACGTCGCGACGCGCCGAGGCTGCCCGCCCTTCTGTTACGTCGATTGCAGCGAAAACAAAATCGGCCAACGCGACCGCCCGTCCGAATCCTCCAGCGCTCGAACGTCCGCGACCAAGCACGCCGTCGCCATCGCCGGCGACATCGGTTCCAGGTCCCCCGGCGGCCACCGCTGATAGCAGCACGGCGGCGCCCATCGAGGATCGCACGCCGCTCGAATCGCCGCGCGCACCCGAGCCGCCGCAGAAGGTCTTTGGCGAGCTCGTCGTGTCGGCGAACTCCGTGATCGGCCTGGAGACGGAAAACCGGATCTCCAGCGAGACCGCGAGGATTGAGGACCGCGTCGAGGCCACCGTCACGCGCGACGTGAAGGCCAGCGACACGATCGCAATTCCAGCTGGCTCGCGGGCGATTGGCTCGGTCGTCCAGGTCGAACGAGGTGGAAAGTACAAGAAGCGCGCGCGACTCGGCATCCGGTTCACGACGCTCGTGCTCGCGGATAGAACCCGCCTGGCGATGAGCACGGAAACCATCTATCGCGAAGGCGAGGCGCCCGGCAACAGCAGCGCCGCGAAGATCGGCGGCGGAACGATCGGCGGGGCGATTCTCGGTGCCATCCTCGGCGGCGCGAAGGGTGCGGCCATCGGCGCAACGGCAGGCGCGGGCGGCGGCGTGGCAGCCGTCGAGCTCGGCGATCGCCAGGAGGTCTCGTTGCCTGCAGGCTCGCCGATGACCGTCCGGCTCCTCACCCCACTCACGGTGATCGTCGAGCAGCAATAACTCGTTCGAACCCCTAGCCTAAGTCTCGCCTCTGTCTTCCAACCTCCACAGCTCCTTCCACGTCTTCCCGTCGTCCTCTGTCGCGAGCGCGACGACGCCGTGTTGCGGAAAGGCTGGACGTTCATCGCCGGCCGTCGCCGCCAGCAGCGTCAACAAACGAGGGAGGTGGGGATAGTGACCGGCGACTAAGATGTCGCGCGTCTCACCGCGCAGGCGATCGCGGATCCACTCGGGCGGGTCGTCGGGTTGAAGGTCGCGCGTCGCCGAGAGCGGCGCGAGGGCGTTGCAGGCTCGCCAGAACGCCTCGGCCGTCTGACGGGCGCGAAGCTTGCCGCTGTGCCATACGACAGCTGGACGAGCACCGCGCGCCTCGGCTTCAGCTGCCAGACGAACGACGTGCCCGCGTCCTCGTTCAGAAAGCGGGCGGCGCGGATCGAGGTCCGGCCCAACGGCGTCGCCGTGATGAACCAGGAAAAGCTTCACAATCACCGCGGAGATCGCAGAGAGAAACAATTGCTCTGCGCGCTTCGCGGTCTCTGCGGTGATCGTATGTCATTGGCCAGCATATGCCCTTTCGCCGGCCGGAATGCGCACTTTCAGGCGATTCTCCGGCAGTGGAATGGGGCAGGTCGTGTAGGGGTTGAAGGCGCAGGGCGGATTGTAGGCCTGATTGAAGTCCAGTACCGTGGTCCCGTCGTCGCGCAAGTCCGAGTACAAGAACCGGGCGGTCTCGTAGGTCTCCTTGCCGCTCGTGCCGTCGCGAAAGATAAACCAGAACCGCTTGGGCCTTGTCGTCATCGGCCGCAGCCGGACCGCCTGGCCGCCGATTGTGAACTCCACGACGCCTTCGGTCTGCATGGTGTCTTCGTCGCCGAGCTGATTAGGTGCCTTCACGTCGCGCGGAGCGGGATCCCTGATGAAACGGCCCGTGACCCGGTGCTGATCCTCGATTGGAAACCACTGGAATCCGCGGAACGAGCGCGCGGTTTCGCCGTTTGGAGCGCGCATCCGGATGGTGGGCCGATCGCCGCTCAGGTGTACCCACAGTGTGATCTCGCCAATCGCGAGCTCGTCTGGGGCCTCCGCGCTATCGGACTTGAGCGCGATGCCGGTCCTGACGCGCTGGCCTTTCGTCGTGACCGTCACGCCCGGCTGCGGCTCGAACCTGACAGTCTGACCGGCCAGCACGAAGCGGCCGATGATCGCCGGTGCTGACTTCGGCAGAATGATGGCGTTCGACGTGGCGCTGCCGGCGGCGTTTGGTCCGGGCTTGAGCGCGAAGAGGCCCGCGAGCGGCACGTATTCCTTGCGATAGCTCGCCTCGTGCCGCTTGCGCCACTCCTCGGCTTCCTTCCGGGACGCCGCGTCCATGGCACCCAGTGCGGTCGTCGCAAGGGCGACGACAAGGGTGGACAGCGCGACCGTTCGGTGGAGAATGGACAGAGAACAAGTCCCGATTAGCATGGCACCGATGGTATTCCCACGGGACCCCCGGGTCAACGACGCCAACGACGCCGGCGTCGCCAGCACGGGAGGGTGGCTCCTCCTGCTGTGCCTGCTGCTGCTCGTCGGGCAGCCTGTCAATCTCGCCATCAGCGCGGCGCGTGCGCTTGGCTCACTACCGATACGAGGTCTGCCGCTGGCGCTCGTAGTGATCGCCCAGCTCATGGTGGCCGGAATCGGAGTCGGCGCCGGCCTGGCGCTCCTCGGCCGCCGGCGCGGCGCGCCGACCTTTGCGACGTGGTCGCTTCTCCTGTCCGCCGTCATGGATCTCTTCGTATACACGACCCCGTTTTTGCCGAACAATCGCCTGCCGGGGACGACTCCGCTGTTCGCGCTCGCCTCGCTGACGTACTACGCGATCTGGATCGCGTACCTGACCCGCTCCAAACGCGTCCGTAACACATTTTCAGAGGCGTGATTGCGTTATTTCCTGAGCATCGCGTCGCGCTTGGCCTTGAACTCGTTCCCGGGCTTCCATTCTGGAAACTTGTCGGCCTGCGCGACGCGGTAGCCGACGGCGAAATACACCTCGAGATCCTCCTGAGTACCGGTGAAATCCCAGGTGGGCAGCACGACGTCGCCCGGCTTGTGATACCGGTTCGTGGTCCACTCGTCGCGCACCCTTTGTCCGAAATCCGCCGACCTGCCGAGGTAATCGGTACCGCCCTCAGGGTTCAGCGCGGGCACGCCCTGCTTCGCGAAGGCGAAATGGTCCGAGCGGTAGTAGAACCCCTTCTCCGGTTCCGCATCTCCCTGGACGACGCGCCCCTGTTCGGCCGCAGCATCGCGAACGTAGTCGTCAAGGTCCGAAGCGCCGAGACCGACGATCGTCAAATCTTTCGTCCGTCCCCAGAGGTTCCAGCTGTCCATGTTGATGTTCGCCACCGTCTTGGCCAGCGGGTAAATCGGCGTCCCCGCGTAGTACTCGGAACCGAGCAGCCCCTGCTCTTCGGCGGTGACCGCGAGGAACAGAATCGAGCGGCGCGGCGGCGACGGCAGCTTCGTGAACGCCCGCGCGACCTCGATCAGTGCCGCCGTGCCCATCGCATTGTCCTCGGCGCCGTGAAAGATTCCTTCGTCCCGCTTGCCGAAGTGATCCCAGTGCGCCGTGTACACGACGTACTCGTCTTTCCTGGCGGCGTCGGAACCCTCGATTTTCGCGACGACGTTCTGCGAGTCGATCGTGTTGAGCTTGTTCTGCAGCGTCATCGACGCCGTCACGCCGAGCGGCACGGGCTTGAAATCCCGAGTCGCTGCCAGTGCCTTCAGTTTGTCGAAGTCCTGGCCGCCCATCTGCAGCAGTTTCTTTCCGGCGTCGAGCGACACCCAGGCCTCAACGGCGGAACGGCCCAGGTTCTTGTCGGGCGTCACGAGGTCGAATCGCTCGCCCGTGAAGCCGTCCTGCACGACCTGAAACGGGTATCCGGCCGGACCGGTCTCGTGAACAAGCAACGCGCCAGCCACGCCTTTTTCCGCCGCGATCTCGAACTTGTACGTCCACCGGCCATAGTAGGTCATGGTCCTGCCGCCGAAGACTTTCGCGTCCAGCTCGGATGGATTGGACGAATCAATCACCGGCGGATCGTTCACAAGCATCACGAGCGTCTTGCCCTTCACGTCCAGGCCCTTGTAGTCGTCTCAGTTGTACTCGGGTGCGACCACTCCATAGCCGACAAAGACCAGCTCGGAATCGTCGATGCTCGCCGTAGGCGCGACATGCTTCGTCCACGCGACGACTTCCTCCCGCCACTTGAGCGTCTGCTCCTGGCCGCTCTTCTTCACGACGAGCGGCGCCGGACTCGCGGTGATCCCAACCAACGGCACCTTTTGGACGTACGTACCGTCGGTGTTGCCCGGCTTCAGACCGACCTTCTTGAACGCATCGACGAGAAACGCCACGGTCCGTTCTTCTCCCCTGGTTCCGGGGAAGCGGCCTTCGAACTCGTCCGACGAGAGCACCTTCGTGTGCGCGAGCACGGCGGACGTGTCGACGTCCGGCAGCTGGCCGATGGCGACGTGCCCTCCGGGCACCGAGGGGCCCGCGTCGATCGTGGACGGAGGCGGCACCGGCGAGTTTGAGCAGCCGGTGGCGAGCACGACGAGCGCTGGAAGAAGGATGTATCTCATGACGTCACTGATTATGTGGCGCCACCGCGTCGGTGGTCGAGTGCCTTCACACTCACGACTGTCCGGTGCTACTGTGGCCCGAGTGGCTCGCACTCGTCCGGCCGTCGCGATTGCTGGAGCGGGCGCCGTGGCTCAGGCGCTCGGCCGCCTGATGGCCGAGGGCGGCGAGCCGATTGTGGCGCTGGCCAGCAGGAGCCCCGCCCGCGCCGAAGACGCCGCACGCTTCATCAGTCGTGCCGCCCCGTCCATCCAGGTCGTCGGGTACTCGGAACTGCCCCGACTCGCGACGCGTGTGCTCATCGCGGTGAGCGATCAGGGAATTGAACCGGTGGCGGACGCATTGGCAGCCGCTGGTATGCGGTCTGGCGTGGCTCTCCATACGTGCGGTGCACGTGGACCGGGCGCGCTCGGGGCACTCCGCGCCGCCGGAGTCGCCTGTGGCATGCTGCACCCGCTGCAGACCGTCATGTCAGCGGAGCAAGGGGTGAACAGCTTCGCTGATGTGACCTTTGGCCTTTCAGGGGATCGAGAGGCGATCGCGTGGGCCGGCGAGATTGTCGAGATGGTCACGGGCGGGCGTGGTGAATCGCTGCAGATCGAGGCCGACCGCTTGAGCTATTACCACGCGGGCGCGGTGATGGCGAGCAACGCCCTGGTCGCGGCGCTCGACGCCGCGGTGGTTCTTCTCGCGCGCGCCGGCGTCGAGCGCGTCGCTGCGTTGCGGGCGGTGGGGCCGCTGGCGCGAACGAGCCTCGACAACGCGCTCGGCCGCGGGCCAGAAGCGGCGCTGACCGGGCCAATCGTCAGAGGCGACGCCGTAACAGTTGCGGCGCACAGGGAAGCGCTGCGAGACGTCGATCCCACGGTAGCGATGTTGTACGAAGCGACGGCCAGACAGCTGTTGCAACTCGCGAGACGGCGCGGGCTACCGGAAGCCAGACTGCGCGCAGTCGAATTGGTGCTCGACAAGAGGTAGAGAAAGGATGAGAGCGATGGATGGCAATGGCATCCGAGTGCCGGATTTCAAGAAGATGAAACGGCGCGCCCAGAAGATTACGATGCTCACCGCGTACGATGCGACGATGGCGCGGCTCTTCGACCGGGCCGGAGTCGACGCGCTGCTCGTCGGCGATTCGCTCGGCATGGTCGTCCTCGGTCACGAGACGACGCTGCCGGTCACGCTCGAGGCGATGATCCATCACACGAGCGCCGTCAGCCGCGGAACGGAGCACGCGCTCGTCGTGACGGACATGCCGTTTCTGAGTTTCCAGGTCACGGTCAGCGAAGCGGTCCGCAACGCCGGCCGGCTGCTGCAGGAAGGCGGCGCGGCGGCGGTCAAGCTCGAAGGCGGCCGTCCCATGCTCGACGTCGTGCGGCGCCTGGTCGACGTCGGCATTCCAGTGATGGGACACCTCGGCGTGCTGCCGCAGTCGGTGCACCAGATGGGCGGCTACGCGAAACGCGGCACGCAGCCCCAGGATGGCGACGCAATCATCGCGGAGGCCGAGGCCCTCGAGGAAGCGGGCGCCTTTGCGATCGTGCTGGAATCGATTCCTGCCGAACTCGCGCGAACCGTCACCTCGCGCGTCGGCATTCCCACCATCGGCATCGGAGCAGGACCGGACTGCGACGGCCAGATTCTCGTGAGCTACGACATGCTTGGCCTGTTCGAGCGGGCGCCGTCCTTCGTCAAGCAGTACGCGCAGCTTGGAAACGAGATCGTCGCAGCGACCGAGGCGTACATCGAGGATGTGCACGCCGGCCGCTACCCGGCGGCGCCCGCCAAGGCGGTCTCCGGACGCACGACGTAACATGGGCGCGGAGCTCATCGAGTCGATCGGATCCCTTCGTCACCGTCTCGCCGAAGCCCGCCGATCCCAGGTCGCCATCGCTCTGGTGCCCACGATGGGCGCGCTGCACGCGGGGCACGTGCGGTTGATCGAACAGGCGCGCCATGAATGCCAGGCCGTCGCCGTCAGCATCTTCGTCAACCCGCTGCAGTTCGATCGCCCGGAAGATCTGCGGCGCTATCCGAGAATGCTCGACGCAGACCGGCGGCTCTGCGACGAGCGTGGCGTTGACGTCGTATTCGCCCCCTCCGTCGAGGAGATGTATCCCGTCCCGCCGGAATGCACCATCGACGTGGGCCGTCTCGCCAATCATCTGTGCGGTAAGTACCGACCGGGCCACTTCCGCAGCGTGGCAACGGTGGTGATGAAGCTCTTCGGGATCGTTCAGCCCGACCGCGCCTACTTCGGCGAGAAAGATGCCCAGCAACTGGCGATCATCCGCCGGCTCGTCACGGACTTGAACGTGCCGGTTCAGGTCGTCGGCGTGCCGACCGTGCGCGAGCCCGATGGCCTGGCGCTCAGCTCGCGCAACGCCCAGCTCGGACCGGCCGAACGGCAGTCGGCGATCGCGTTATTTCGAGCGCTCCAGGCCGCAGACGGCCGCATCGCCGCTGGCGACACGGAGCCCGAACGCGTGAAACACATGGCCGCGGCGGAGATTTCACCCGCTGATCCGTCTCTCCGGCTTGAATACCTGGAGATTGTTGATCCCCATGAGATGCAGCCGGTCGCACTGATTACGGGGCCGGTGCGCGTTGCCGGCGCCCTGTGGGTCGGATCGACCCGACTGATCGACAATGTGCTCAGCACGCCGACAACATGAAATGCACGAATGCACCAACGTCAGAACGCCGCGCACACGCCGCGCATTCGTGCATTCGTGCATTCGTGCATTAGTCTCTTGCTGCCATGACCACACATCGCATCGCGATCATTGCCGGCGACGGCATCGGCAAGGAAGTCATCCCGGCGGGTGTCGCCGTGCTCGAGGCCGCGGTCCGCGGCACGGGCATCACGCTCGACTTCACCGAGCTGCCTTGGGGCTGTGAATACTACCTGAAGCACCAGCGAATGATGGATGACGACGGCTTGACTCGCCTGGCCGCCTTTGACGCCATCTACCTTGGCGCGATTGGCGCGCCGTCGGTTCCGGATCGAGTCACCGCCGAGCTGCTGCTCCGCATCCGTCAGCGCTTCGACCAGTACGTCAATCTGCGGCCGATGCGCCTGCTGGCCGGCCTTTCCTCCCCGCTCGCCAACCGGGGCCCGGCCGACATCGACATGGTGTGCGTCCGCGAAAACTCCGAGGGCGAATATTCCGGCGTCGGCGGCCGCATACGCGTCGGCACATCGCACGAGGTCGCCCAGCAGACAAGTGTCTTCACGCGCGACGGGATCGAAAGAATTCTCCGCTATGGATTCGAGGCCGCCGCCAGGCGCCCACGAAAGATGCTCGCGAGCGCCACCAAGTCCAACGCTCTCACCTTCTCGATGGTGTTGTGGGACGAAGTGGCCGACATCGTCCGAAAAGACCACCCGTCCGTCGAATATCAGAAGTATCACGTCGACGCGCTCGCCGCACGCATGGTGACCCACCCCCACACGATCGACGTCATCGTCGCCTCGAATATGTTCGGCGACATCCTGACGGACATCGGTTCCGCGATCTCGGGCAGCCTGGGGATTGCGCCTGGCGCCAACATCAATCCCGAACGGCGCTACCCGTCGATGTTCGAGCCGATCCACGGCTCGGCCCCCGACATCGCCGGCAAAGGGATCGCCAACCCAATCGGCGCCATCTGGGCCGGCGCGCTGATGCTCGATCATCTGGGCCACCGCGATCTGCATGACCGGGTCGTCGGCGCGATCGAGCGCGTCGTCGCGACGGGCAAAGTTCGCACACCGGACCTCGGCGGTACGGCGACAACGCGACAGCTCGCGGACGCCATGCGGTCGGAGCTCGGTTGATTCGCTCGAGCCCCCCTGATTCCGACGACTGCACGCCGCGAAGATCACGAATGAACGACGCCCATTGTCATTTCTTCTCAACGCCGTTCTTTGCCGCGCTCGGGCGACAGCTGAAGAATGCCGACGAACGTGCGCCGCATGAAACGGCGCTGGCGCAGCTCGGGTGGGAAGCGCCCGGCACGGCCGAAACGCTCGCCGACCGGTGGGTGCGCGAGCTGGATCGAGCACGCGTGTCGCGGGCCGCGATCATCGCGAGCATTCCCGGCGACGCCGGATCGGTGGCGGTGGCCGTGCGGAGGCATCCCAGGCGGTTTGTCGGGTTCTTTATGGCCGATCCAACCCATCCGGACTCGGCCAGCCTCGCCACTGACGCGCTCGATTCGGGTGGATCGCGCGCCATCTGCCTGTTCCCGGCGATGCATCGCTTTCCGATTCACGACGACCGCGTCTACCGCCTGTTCGACCTGGCGGCGGCGAGGCCGGGGACCGCCATCTTCCTGCACTGTGGCGTGCTGACGGTCGGTGTCCGAGGAAAGTTAGGGCTGGCCAGTCCTTTCGACATTCGCTACGGCAACCCACTCGACCTGCACGCGCTGGCGCTCGCCTACCCGACCGTGCCCGTCATCATTCCCCACTTTGGCGCGGGTCTGTTTCACGAGACGTTGATGGTCGCGGACCTGTGCGCCAACGTGCGGCTCGACACGTCGAGCTCGAACGGCTGGGTCAAGTACCACCACGGCCTGACCCTGAGCGGAGTGTTTCAACAGGCGCTATCGGTCGTCGGCGCCGATCGGCTCCTGTTCGGCAGCGACTCGTCGTTCTTTCCCAGGGGCTGGGTGAGCAGCGTGTTCGAACAGCAGTCCTCGGCGCTCGATGAGATCGGCGCCACGGTGGAGGTGCGCGAAAAGATTTTCGGCGGGAATTTCGACCGGTTGTTTCCCTGAGTCTGCCGCGTTCGAGCTTCCTCCAGATTCGGAGCGGCGCCGAGTTCCCGACTGATACCCAGAAGGTGCCGAAGGCTGTCTACGTGCGGACGGCGTTCGGCAAGACCTTCAGTCAGAACCGCGGATTCGGCCGAAGCTGGACGCCAATGGCCGAAATCATCGCCGATCGGGGCCGAGCCCGAACGATTCGTGAGGTGTTACGACGAGATGGGCGGCGGCGGCGCGGCAATGCTCGCCCGGGCGACCGCGACCGTCCGGTAATGTTGTAGCGCATTATTGGCAAAGGTCATCGAACTTACGGATAAAGGCGCGCTGATAGTCAGCGTTTCGATCGAGCGAAATCTATCGAGGCTTACGACGTGTGACCGAGGAGGAACATCTCAAAAGTTCAGTCCGCCCGTGATCCCGAATGTGCGCGGCGGTCCGCTCTCTCCCACGAAGCCGGACGGCGCGAAGCTGCCGTGCGCGAAGGCGATCGGAATGTATCGCGTGTCGAACGCGTTCCTCACCCACGCCTCGGCAAACACGCGCGTTCCTCGTACACCAGTCCGGAAGTTCGCGAGTGAGTACGCCTCTTGTCCCTCGGTGTTGGCGTCGTCGTATGGGAACGCGCCGTAGAACACGGCCTCGGCGCGACCGTGCAGCGTCGCCCCGGAGCGCGTCCCGACCGCGCGAGCGTACTGCGCGCCGATGGTGCCCGTGTAGCCGGGCGTGCTCGGTAGCTCGTTGCCCGACACGTCCAGGCCGCTCGAAAAGCTACCCTCGGTGAAACGTCCGTGCGTGTAGCCCAGCGTGCCGAACAGGTCGACGCTCGACTGCGGCCGGGCGCTCAGCTCGAGCTCGACACCCGCGCTGCGCGCTGCACCGACATTGGCGATGTAGAACTGTCCCGGTACCGCGGGATTCGGCAGGTTCAACTGGAGATCGTCCCAGTCGATGGAGAACACCGCCGCGTTGGCCACCACTCTTCCGTTCGCCCACGCCGTCTTGACGCCGCTCTCGACGTGCCAGGCCAGCTCTTCGCCGTAGCCTTCACTGCCCGATGGAGATGCCGGGTTGAAGCCACCCGCCTTGAAGCCGCGTCCGGCGGAGACGTAGGCCATCCGGCCTGACCGAAAGCGGTACGCCAGCGCGACCTGCGGGGAGACGTTAGAAAAACTCCGTTCGGCAGCGACCACGGTCGGCGGGGCTATCTCGGGCGAGTAAAACGTATCGAGCATCGCCTCCTTGCGCTCGTGATCTACGCGCGCGCCAACGGTTACGTCCAGGTTCTCGTCGAAGGTCATCGTGCCCTGGCCGTACACCCCCACACCCACGTCGTCGAGCGCGGATTGGGGCGAGTGCTGGCTCACCGGGAAACCCAGAAACGGCGAGAGCAGGAACGGCGCGAAGGTGTTGACCGCGTCCTGATCGTAGTTTTGCGTGAACAGGAAGAAACCCACCTGCCATTTCAGCACCACGGCATCGGACAGCCTGGCGGGCGCGTTGGCTGCCGACGCCAGCCGAATCTCCTGGGTGAACTGCGTATCCTCTTCGGCGTTGTCGCGCGTCACCAGCGGTAACGGCGTGTAATCGAGGTCGGTAACACCGCGTGTCGTCCAGCGGACGAACCCGGTGGTGGTCGAGAACGCGAACCGCTGCCCCTCCCGCCGCGCCAGCACGGTCGTCGACACGATGTTCCGATCGTTGCGGCCCTCGAAGTCGCGAGCCGCTCGGAGCGGAGCCCGGCGCAGCGCCTCGAGGTCGTTCAACGCCAGGTCACCATCCCGCGCTCGCTCCCCGGTGACGATGACACGGGCTTCCCAGTTGTCGGCGGGTGTCCAGAGAACCTGGGCCTTGCCGGAGGTGGCGGACCGATAGTCGAGGTTGTTGCCCGTCAGCTCATTCGTGGTGAAGCCATCGCGATCGTGGCGGTCGATGGCGATGCCGATGGCCACCCTGTCCGCCAGCGGCCCCGACACGCCGGCTCGTACCTCACGCGCTCCGAAATTGCCAAGGGGCACCGATATGCTGCCCGCCCACTTCGTCAGCGACGGCCGGGCGCTCGTGACGCCTACGAGGCCACCAAGAGTGTTACGGCCAAATAGCGCGCCTTGCGGTCCACGCACGAATTCGACCTGCTCCACATCCAGCAACTCGATGCTCGACGAATTGGTGTTGAGCTGCGGTACGCCATCGATGTAAGTCGTGATCCCCGGGTTAGCGGGGCTGGAACCGATGCCACGGAAGCGAGCGAAACTGAGCGCCCGGGCCGAGAATTCAGAAAAATATGTGTTCGGCGCGTACACGGCCGCGTCGCTGACGATACGGATGCCGGCGTTGGCGATCATGTCCTTTGATGCCGCAGTCACACTCACGGGCAGGCTCTGAATGTCTGCCGGCTCCTTTTGCGCCGTGACGATCACGGTCGGCGCCGCGATGCGGACAGGCGCTGACTGTCCGAGGGCGACATACGGTAGAAGCGTCATCCATACGGTGACGATGAGTGTCCGCGGCATCAATTCAGTGTCCAGAGAGTGAGCGACGACACATCCTTGACGAAGATTCGGTTGCCTGAGATTGCCGGCTGCGTCCACGTTTGTGTTTCGGCCACCTTGTAGCGACGAAGCGGCTCGAACGCGGTGGCGCTGTTTCGGATGACGACCAACTCGCCGTCGTCCTCGAGACTGAAGATCAGGTCGCCGGCTGTGGCGATGGCCGCATTGCCGGCCTGGCGCGGCTCGGACAGCCACAGCGTCTTTCCCGTCGCAGCATCGACGCTGAAGTACTGCCCGCTGTTGCGGTTGGAAAGGCTGAAGAGGCGGTTGCCGGCGATCACTCCGTTGCTGAAGCGCAGCGGCACGTCGGCGTTCTCCCACACCGTTTCCGTCACCCACTGGTTGTCCTGACGACTCACCTTGACGGCGTGGGTCGGTCCACCGTTACCAGACACGATGAGCGTCGGCCCGTACAAGATCGGAGTGATCGCGTTCGTGCTGTTGCCACTGACGAACGGACGCTCCCAGAGCAGCGCGCCGGTCGCGGCGTCGACACCGACGAGCTTTCCCTGCGTGATCGTGACGATCTGACGGGTGCCGCCCAGATCGGCGACGATGGGCGACCCGTACCCCGGGCCGTCTCCGTTCCAGCTCCATTTCACGTCGCCCGTGTTTATGTCGAACGCCGTCAGCGCTCCCTCGTTGTGGCCGCCGACGTGGAAAATGACCAGCCCGCGGTCAGCCAGGGGCGAGAAGGCGTGGCTCGTATACGTCGGCACCACGCGGGACCCGGGCTTCTGCCAGAGCTGCTTGCCGGTGGCGGCGTCGAAGGCGGTGACGACACCGGTCATTCCGATCGCATACAGCTTGCCGTTGGCAAGCGTCGGCGTCGATTTTGGTCCAGCGCCGTGGACCACGGCAGCGCTGTTCATGGTGAACGAGGCCGCATAGCCAGTCTGCCAGAGCACCTTCCCGGAGCCGGCATCGAGCGCACTCATCGTCTCGTTGTCACCCTGACGCGAGAACATGTAGACCCTGTTGCCGGCGACAAGCGGCGTGGCATAGCCGAGCCCCACTTCGACTCTCCACCGCTGAACCAGCCTTTCCGGCCATTGTTGTGGCGCCGTGAACGAGGCGATCGCGCCATCGCGATTCGGCCCGCGCCACTGCAGCGAGTCACCCGAAGGACCCTGAGCCTCGCTCCGAGGCACCAAGCCAGCGATAACGATGGCGGCGACGAACGCGCAACGCGTAACGGTCATGTCTCACCTCGTAGCAGCACTTACGACAACGATGTCTCGGCACGCCGGGTCCGAAAGGACCCGGCCTACAGCATGTTCAGCGCGCCCGGACGTCATAGCTGGCCAGGGTACCCTGATTGCGGATATACAAGCAACCTCCGCTGACGACCGGGTTGGCCCAACTGGGCCAGCGCTGGTCGCGGATCTCGAACCGGCCCTTTTCTCGGTATCCGGTGGGTGTCGCCTCGACGAGCCCAACGACATTGTCTTCACTGAGGATGTACAGGTGACCGTCGGCGTACGCGACCGATCCTTTCCCAACGCTGCGGTCCCGCCACATCCTTTTGCCGGTCGCAAACTCCAGGCAGGTCAGAATCGAATTGTCGTAACCATAAAGATAACCGTCCACCAGGACGACGCCGCCGTGGTGGTTCTCCATCTCTCTGGTGAAATAAATCTCCTGCTCCTTGACCTCTCCGCCTTCCGCGCGCAAGCCAAGCAGCGCGCCGCCCGTGCCGTATGCGGACGTATAAAAGACCTTGTTGTCGGAGAAGACCGGCGTCGTGATGTTGGCGGTGCTGTTGGCCACCGGCCGGTACCGCCACATCAGCTTTCCGTCCGACGCGCGCACACCGACGCCGGCCTCGGCGGTCAGCGTCATGATGGTACGGACGCCCTGCACGTCGGCCACGACAGGCGAGGCGTATCCGGCCTGATCGCTCAGCTCCTTGCTGGTCCAGATCGTCTTGCCGGTCATCTTGTCGAGCGCGACCATGCCGGCGTTCCGTCCGCCCGGCGTGACAATCAACTGGTTGCCATCGACCAGCGGCGATTCGCTGATGAGCCATGGAATGTTCCGGGCGCCAAAGTCCCTGAGGATGTTTCGCTGCCACACCCAGGTGCCGTCCCTGGCCAGCAGACAGGCCAGCTCGCCGTGCTCCGTCAGCACGTAGACTCGATTGCCGTCCACCGTCGGCGTGCCTCTCGGCCCGGATCCTCGATCGTTGTCGCCCTCGGGCCCGAGCGCCTTCGACCAGAGCTCTTTGCCATCCGCCCGGTTCAGCGTCACCACGATGCTCCGTCCGGCTCGTGTCCCCTGGACAAAAATACGATCGCCGCTCACCGCCAGCGAGCCATATCCAGCGCCCAGGTTTGACGCCGACCACAGCAGCGCTGGTCCCGACGAAGGCCACTCCCGGAGCAGCGCGGATTCCTTCGACAGGCCCGTGCGATCCGGTCCGCGCCATTGCGGCCAGTCACCGTCTGGCGGCGAGTAGCCGCCCTTAGACAATGACGCGGATTGTCCCCCCGCCCGAGCCGCGAGCGCGGCGACACACACCAGCGTCAGGAGCACACCGCGCGTCATAATTACGTTTCCCTGCGATGCTAGAATACATCCCACAGGAAAGAATGAGGAAGGGCCGGCTTTTCTATGGCCGGCGCCCCTCGGGAAGCACCAGTTCGTTTGTCTTGCCTGGCGCGAGCTGGGCTGCCGTGCCGGTATCCCATCTCGGAATGGGTCGCTTACCCGGCGGGTACAGCGACTCTAGCGGCTCCCACACCTGGTCCACGCGGCCGGTGAACAAGTCTCCGATCAACAGATCGGTGAGCGTGCCCTGCAGGTGCGGATACTGGCGCACCATGTTGCCGAAACTGAATCCGTCGTAGTACTCGCACACAAGGCGCCGCATGCGATCGACGCCTTCGTTGAAGAGCGGCCCCCACTTGCCGAGCTGCGCCCCGGACGTGTCACCCGCGGCCAGGCCCTCGACAATCGCGTCAGCAGCCTGCTCTCCGGATCGAAGCGCCAGCAGCACGCCGGAAGAATACAACGGGTCCAGAAAACCGAACGCGTCGCCGACGAGAACCCAGCCGTCGCCGGACACCTGCTTCGACCGGTACGAATAGTCCTTTGTGGCGAAATACCCGGTGACCCTGCTGGCGTTGGCGATGCGCTCCCTGACGCCCGGGCAACCGTCGACTTCCTCTTCGTACGTCTGCGCATAGCTGGCGCGTCCCTTGAACAGGTAGTCGAAGGGTCCGACGACGCCGACGCTCACGATGTTGTTGTGAAGCGGGATGTACCAGAACCAGCCGTTCTTGTTTCCGGTCTGGATGACGAGCGTCGCGCCCTCGTCGCGTCCACTGTCTCGATACGCTCCTTCCCAGTAGGCCCAGATCGCCCCCTTGTTCAGGCTGGGATCCCACACGCGCAGCTGGAGCCGGTTCATGATCAAGCCGTTCTGGCCGCTGGCGTCGACGACGACGCGCGCGCGTACGTCGCGGAACCCGCCGTCGCCGGCCTTGATCCTGACGCCCACGGCTCGATCGCCTTCGAACAGCACGTCGTGCACACGCACACCTTCGTGCACGTCGACGCCGTGCTCGCGGGCGTTGTTCAACATCATCTGGTCGAATTCGCTGCGCACCACCTGCCACGTCTGCGAGCACTCGTGCGGCTTGTTGTCCCAGAAATAGAACGGCGCCGAGTTCCTGCCGTTCGAGTTGACGAACTGGACACTATGTTTTTTGACGAAGTGGCTCTGCTGCATCTTCGGCAGCATGTCGAGCCGCTTCAGCACCCAGTACGTCTCCGGGATGAGCGATTCGCCGATGTGGAAGCGCGGAAACCGCTCGCGCTCGAACAACTGGACTTGGTAGCCCTGCCGCGCGACGAGCGTGGACACCGTGGAGCCGGCGGGACCGCCTCCAATCACCACGACGTCCGGAGTCGACTGCTGTTCGATAGACATGGTCATTACGCCTCCACGACGAACCGGCGGGCCTTCATCTCGAACCGCGGCAGCGTGCCGGCATCGGCCACCGTCACGCTGACCGAGAGCCCCAGCGCCTCACGCAGCCGCTGCGACACTTTCGCTGCCAGCACCGGACCGTCGCCGGCCAGGGGGCCTACCTCGATCTCCACGGCCAGCGACCGCATCGTCCCGGTCTGTGAGACGGTTGTCCGGAACTCGACCACTTCCGGAAAGCGCCGGACCACCGACTCAATGGTCGCCGGGTAGACGTTGACGCCGCGGATGTTGATCATGTCATCCGCACGCGAGAGCACGCCACCGTCCAGGCGGGCCCACGTCCGGCCGCACCTGCACACCTCGGAGCGCCGGACGACGATGTCGCCCGTGCGGTAGCGGATGACCGGGCTTGCCGTACGCCCCAGGTTCGTCACGACCAGTTCGCCGGGTTGCCCGTCCGGCACCGCACCGCTGTGGACCGGGTCCAGGACTTCACAGATGTACTCCCCCTCGTTGACGTGAAGGGATCCCGGCGATTCCCAGCACTCGAAGCTCGTCGGCCCGACCTCGGTCAACCCGTAGTGATCGATGACGCGCGCACCCCAGCTCTGCTCGATGCGCTCCCGCGTCGCGGGGATGCTGCCCCCCGGCTCTCCAGCGACGATCAATACGCGGACGCTGCTGTCCGAAAGTGGACGGTCCGCGCGCTCCTCGGCGGCCACCTCCGCCAGCCTGAGCGCATAGGTCGGTGTACAGCAGACGACGGTCGCGCCCACCGCGTGGATCATGCTGAGCCGCAGCTGACTGGACATGCCGCCGCCCGGCACGCAGTGCAGGCCCACCTGGCAGCCCGCCTCGAACCCGGTCCAGAAGCCGAGAAAGGGCCCGAACGAAAACGGAAAAAACGCGCGGTCGCCCGGCCCGACGCGAGCACCACGATAGACCGCCTTCCAGCATTCCAGCATCCACTGCCAGCTCTCGTTGGTGTCGATCCAGCGCAGCGGCCGACCGGTCGTCGACGAGGTCTGACAATACCGCGTGTAGCGGTCGATCGGCTCGGTGAGCACGCTGCCCCACGGCGGGTTCGCGGTCTGGTCGGCAATCAGTTCGGCTTTCGTCGTCAGCGGAAGCGTCGACAGGTCGCCAGGAAAGCGCAGCGCGTCGATCCGGATGCCGGCAGCGTCAAGTTTGCGCGTGTAGAAGACGTTCCGGCCGTGGATATCCTGGAGAAGCTGTGACAGACGCCGGCCCTGCAGTGCCGACAGCGTGTCCCGATCGAGCTGTTCGGCCGATCGCATTAGTGGTCGGCGCCGACCGCTACCTCGAATCGCGAGGCGATCTCGGGAGGAATGTGGACGGCCTTCATCGGCTGGTCCGGCCGCTTGCTCACGCACGCCGTCGTCATCGTACCCGTGGCGATCCGCTCTCCGGCACGCGTCAGGAGACACGTGTAGCGCATCGTCTTCTCCGTGATTGCCGCCACGCGGATGTGCACGTCGAACTCCTCCTCGAAGCGCAACGGCCGGTGGAAGTCGCACGAGACCGAGACGCGTGGAAAGCCGATGTCCAATCCGGGCGGCGCGATGCTGAGCCCGGCCGCGCGCCACAGGGCGTGCTCCGCCTCTTCCATATAGCGGAAGAACCAGCTGAAGTGCACGATGCCTGCCCCATCAACTTCGTGGAACTGGACTCGGCGCTGGTGCCGGTGTTCAGACCAGCGGGAGGATTTCGACAATATCTCCAATCCTGACACCAGCGAGGGTCACGTGGGTTCGACGGCCGTACAGGGCACGCGACCCCGGCATCCAGAAAACACCCATCATCTCGGCGTTCGGCCTCACCTCGAAGAAGGCCGTCGGCCGGCTGAGGAAGTCGACGCCGCCGTCGCGCAGGATCCGGCCGACCGGCTCGCGCTGCCGCAGAATTTTCGCGCGGTTTCTGGCGCCGAGAACGTCGAGTCTGATCCTGACGGCCCCCATCGCCAGCGGGCGTCCGGAGGACTCCTGGACCAGTAGCACGCGGCGGAAATACGACTGTCCTTTGAGCGCGCTCGACAGCACGCGGACCGCGATACGCCCGCCGCAGTGCCGCTCCAGAGTCAGCGTCATGTCTTCCTCGTGCACGAGGAGCCCGTCGTACGGCGGCGGGACGCGGGCGCTGGAGATCTTCTTCGCAACTGGCGGCGCGATGCCCGCCTGCGTATAGAGGACGTCGAGCGGGTACAGGAACCCGTTGCTCAAGGCGGCCGCGCGGGCGGCCGGCGGCTGGAGGCGCAGAACTGGGCGCGTGGACGGCATCGGCGGGGCGATCAGGTGTAGCGGATGTCGGCGTGCTCGGGCAGGAAGAACCGCCGGAGCAGCACGTCGACGCGCAACAGACCTTGTCGCGACAGGGCGACAATATCGTCATCATCGGTGACGGCGTTGAGATAGCCCTCGGCAGCCAGAGTCTCGAGCGGATCGTGGAAGCGCTCGAGAATATTCACGCCATACTTGTTGCGGAAGTACGTGGGCTTGACCGACCCGAGCTTGAGCTGCAGGACGAGCTCGCGAATCATCCGCTCCTCGCCGGTGGGCCTGTACGCGCGGCTGAGCGGGATCTCGCCGGCGCGAATGGCGGCGCTGTACGTTTCCCAGGTGTCGAGGTTCTGCATGTGCACGCCGTTGATGTGGCCGAACGACGCCACGCCAAGACCCGCCATGTCGGCGCCCTGCCACAGTCGGTCGCGGTACACGAAGCGTGAGCGCGAGGGATCCTTGGTCGCGGTATACGCGCTGCCGATGTGGTAGCCGGCGGCTTCGAGCGCCTCGAACGCCTGCTGGGTCCAGCGCCGTTTGGTCGGCCAGCTCGCCACCGGATCCTTGAACTGCCCGGTCTTGTGCAGCAGGTCGCCGCTGATCGTCGTGTTGAAGGGCAGCTCCATCTGGTAGATGGTGACGCTGTCCGGCTGGAGCGCTACGGTCTTCTCGACCGACTCGAGCCAGTTCTCCTCGGTCTCGCCGAGCATGCCCGCAATCAGGTCGATGTTGATCTGCGGGAAGCCGAGCGCGCGCGCCTGATTGTACGCGGTGAAGATCTCCGGTGACCTGTGCGCCCGCCCGTTCAGCTCGAGGATCCGGTCGCTGAAGTTCTCGACGCCGAGGCTGAGACGCGTCACTCCCATTCGGCGGATGGCGGCCAGCTTGGGTGCGGTGAGCGTGCCAGGCTCGCACTCGAACGTGATTTCTTCGGCGTCGCGCCACGGCGTGGCCGCACTCAAACGGGTGACCAGCTCTTCGAGCTGACGGGTGGACAGAAACGACGGGGTGCCGCCGCCGAAATACACGAAGTTCACCCGCCGCCCGGCGATCGCCGGCAACTGCGTGTAGAACTCCCACTCGCGCGCCAGCACGTCGAGATACTCGTTGACCTCCTGCGCGTTCTTGTCCGTGTACACGCGGAAGTAACAGAAGTGGCAGCGCTTCCGGCAAAAAGGGATATGGAGGTATACGCCAAGCGGCACGTCCGCCTCGGGTGGCGAGTGCAGCGCCGGCCTTGCCTCGCGCGCGACGTTCTCCTTCTTCCACACGGAGAACGGCGGGTACGTGGCAACGAAGTAACTGCCAACCTCGGTCTGCTCCTCGACGGCCATCGGCAAGCGATCGGTCACGATGAATCCTGTGCGTTCAGTCTACCGCACGGTGCCCGTTTGACATACTTCCGAGTGCCCTGCCATATTCTCGCAGGTGCTGTTTGCAATGACCGGACAAGCGAGGCCTAAACGTATGGGATGGGTAATCTTCGTGGCGGGAGCCGTCGTGTCGTGGGGCGCCTACGGCGCTTTGCTGCACCAGGGCCAAACACAGCTCGGCAACCCGTTGAAGGCGCTCCTCTGCGTCGGGATTGCCTACTTCCTGATCGGCGTCATCGTTCCGGTGGTGAGCCTCGGCGCGCAAGGCAACCTATCGGGCTTCAACACGACGGGCCTCGTGACCGCGACGATCGCGGGTGCGCTCGGCGCGCTCGGCGCGGCCTGCATCATCTGGTCGTTCAGGTTCGGCGGCCTCCCGGTCTACGTCATGCCGCTCGTCTTCGGCGGGGCGCCGATCGTCAACGTGCTGGTGTCGATGGCGATCCATCCGCCGAAGGCGGCCATCAATCCGCTGCTGTACGTCGGGTTCGCGCTGGCGTCGATCGGCGCGGGCCTGGTGCTCTGCTTCAGGCCGACGGCCTGAAGCAGTTTCTTGATCGCCAGCACAACCCACGGGAGCCGGTCGGCAACAAGTTCGTGTACGACGGCGTTCCTGGCACTCACCTGCGCCCGCACCATCACTATACCGTCGGCGACACGCGAGTCAGACGCTTGTTCGCAATCTCGAAGCGGATCGGAAACTCCGCCGCGAGGCACGCGCTGTGTGTGACGACGATCAGAATGTTCTGCTGCCGCCGGTGGAGATCCATCAGGAGCGCAGCGACCGCGGACGCCGACGCCTGATCGAGATTTCCGGTCGGCTCGTCGCAGAGCACAAGTCGCGGCCGCCGAATGAGCGCGCGCGCAATCGCCACGCGCTGCTTCTCCCCTCCCGACAACTCACCGGGCCGGTGATCGATGCGATCGCCGAGGCCGACCTGTTCGATGAGCGATCGGGCCCGCGCCGCCGGGTCGTCGATAGGATCCCCGTCATTGCGGCCGGCCACCAGTGTCGGCACTAGGACGTTCTCGAGCACCGAGCACTGCGGCAGCAGGCAGTGGTCCTGAAACACGAAGCCGAGCTCCTGGTTGCGAAAGTCCGCGAGATCCGAGGGGCCGAGCGCGAACGGGTTGCGGCCGTCCAGGGTGAAGCGGCCCGCGGAGGGAGGCTCGAGCGCGCCAAGCACGTACAGCAGCGAGCTCTTGCCACTGCCCGACGGCCCCGTGATCGCCGCCGCCTCGCCGGGGGACAGCGCGAAGGAGACGTCGGAGAGCACGGTCAACGGACCGCGCGGCGTGGGATAGTCCTTGCTGACGTTCGAGACTTCCAGCACAGGCTTCAGGCCACGCTCAGAGACGACTCGCTCGTCAGCACCGCGTTGTAGACGTCGAGCAGGCGGCTGGCCGACTGCGCGATCGTGTAGTGGGCGCGGACGCCGTGGAATCCGCGCGTTCCCAGGGTCTCCCTCCTCGACGGGTCGCTCCACAGCGCGTAGAGGCCCTCGGCGAGACCGCCGGGATCGTCGGGATCGACGAGCAGACCGCCGCCGGTCTTCTCGACGATTTCGGTGAAGCCGCCGCGGCGCGGCTGCACGACCGGCACGCCGCCTGCCATCGCTTCCAGGAGGAACATCCCTTTGGGCTCGTCATAGGTCGCCGGCACGGAAAGAAGGTCCAGTTCGCGCAAAAAGGCGAGCTTGCCGGGTCGGTCGAGCGCGCCGCCGTAGGAAAACTCGTCCGCCAGCCCCGCCATGTCGAGGATCCGGCGCACGTCGCTCAGGTACGCCGCGTGGACCGGCGCCATGTAACCGGCCGCGGCAAGCCGCGCCCGCGCGCTACCAATGCGGCTGCGGAACCGGACGTATGCCTCGGCGAGCACGTGCAGCCCTTTCTCGGGGGTGACCCGCGCGAAATAGCCGACCGAGAACTTGTCGCGGCTTGGCCGGCGCGGCTCGTAGCCATCCATATTGATGCCCAGAGGTACGACGGACATCCGCGTGCGCGGAATATCCAGGAGCTCCGACATGAACGTCGCGCAATACTCGCTGACCGCCAGGAAGCGGTCGACGCTCGGCGTCTGCTGCCGGATCAAGGCGATCGCCTGCTCACGGTACGGCGCCGCAAGTCCGTTCAGAAAGAGGTCTTCCCCCTGCAGCGTGCAGAATACGGGACGCTTCAGGGTGTTCCGCAGCGGCTCGGCGAGCGCGATGAGCAGCGAATTGGGCAGATTGATGACATCTGGGAGCGGCTCGGCGCGGATCCAGTCGACGAGCTTCTCGAATTCCTTCCGCAGCACACCCCGATCGCCCTGCAGCATCGAAATCGTCATGTCCCCGAGCAGCCGCGCATCCGTGGATACTCCACGGCTCGCGAACGCCAGGATGACGACCGGCGAGTCCCACAGCCGATCCAGCACGCGCGGCGTCCTGCGAAACAGCGCCAGGTGCTGCTGCAGGTAGACGCTGATGCCGCCAAACAGGACGCGATGGCGACTGACGTTCGGCTCGTCGGTCCGTGTCGGCGTGTAGATCGGGACGAGCGTGACGTCGTGACCGCGCGCGACGAGCTCCGCCGCCAGCGCGTTGTCGCGAAAGCAGCTCCCGCAATACATCCCCGCGGCGCCGGCAGTAATGGAAAGAATCCGCATGGCCTCTGGGTCCTAGGACGGGATGGCCGCCGTCTGGAACGCGCGCGCGCGAAACAGGAACTCGACGATGTTGCCTTCGTGAGGCTGAAGCCAGTTGAGCTGGGTCGTAGGCACCGGGCCAAGGTTCAACCGGTCGATGTGCATCGAGTCGAGCAATCGCTTCCGGAACATCTCGTTGCCGGTCACCGCGGTGCACACGAGCGTCGGACCGAGCGCCTCGAGCATCTGCGACTCCGGACACCGAACGACGGTCACGAACGGGAACATGAATTCCTTCTTCACCACCGCCGCGGCCGGAGAGTCGGCGTGGACGACCGTCGGCAGGAGATAGTCGGCGCATCCCTGCTTGATCACCCGCCCGCCGGCGCGATAGCGGGCGGTCGCGTCGATCACGCCCGGCGCCTGCAGATCGGCGTCAATCGACTGGGAGATGGCCGCGGCCACTCCCGGCACCGTGAAGGCGGCGAGCTCGGCGGCGGGATGCTCCGGCGCGAGCGGCCGTACTCCGGCGAGCCGCTGCGCAATCGCGTCCGCGATCTCGCGCGTGTGCCGGCTCGCCCAGATGCCCGAGCAGTTGATGCAGCTGCGGCCGCTGTTGACGAACACGCTCTCGACCATCATGTCGAGGTACCGCTCCCACTCGTCGACCTGATCGTCGCCGAGCAAGATCTTCGAGAACCCCGGGCCGTGCGCCTGAACCTTTGGATTGCCGCGGTAGCGATCGACGGTCGGGGTGCCGCCAAAGATCAGGCTGCGCGCGCAGCTGTCCAGCACCGCGGCCCCCACGTCCGCCTCTCCGGGGTAGATCGAAATCGCCTCGCGAGGAATGCCGGCGGCAAAAAACGCCGCCGCCATGCGGTACGGCGTCCACGGCTCCTGCGGGCCGGGCTTGAGCACCAGCCCGATCTGCATCGGAATGATCGGCAGCCAGAGCGTGTGCACGCCGGGTGAGTTCGAGGGGAGGACGAGCCCGAGCACCGGGCTCTGCGCCTGATAGCTGATCGGGACCTGCCGCTCCTCGCCGTAGCCGGCGCTGAGCACACCGAACGACAGCCCGCGGGTCAGCGACGTCAGGATGTTCCGCATCTCGGCGAGGACGAACGCGTTCTTCTTCATGTTCGCCCGGCACATCCGCTCCGGCAGGCCGGTCGTCGCCGACTGCGCGTGGGCGAACTCCTCGGCCGTCTGCGTGAGCTCGCCCATTGGCAGCGTGCCGTTCATGTACAGCTCGCCGGCGCGACCGGCGCGCGCGATCAGCTCGTCGATGGAAATCTCGCGCAGCGCCTCGCGGGCGCGCTGCGCGTGCCGCATGTCGCGCTGGATCAACCCGCCGTTGGCGCGGCTGACGCTGGCGATCGGCTCGCCGGTCGCGAAGTGCGCGACCTCGTCGACCTCGATGCTGGTGTACGGCTGCCCCCAACGAAGCACAGGAAGATGAAGCATCCCTCAATACACCCCGACCGTTGTGGCTGATGCGATGCCGCGATACGGGCGGACGCCGCTGATGCCGTCCCACGGGTAGCGGTCGTACGGCGGTTCGCGCTCCCCTTCGTCGCGTTCCAGGAACCCTGGCGCGAAGAACTCCTTCGTCAGGGTCGTCAGTTTGACGCGGCCGGTCTGCCCGTACTCCACCACCCTGTCGGGCTCGTCGAAATCGACGACCTCGATCGCGGCGCGAGGCTGCGGCGCGTAGTAGGCGATCTGATAATTGTTGTGCGGTCCGCTCGGCGCGCTCGCGGCCAGCCCCATCAGCGTGTTGCCGTAGGTGGGTGTCATGTAGGCGCCGTCGAGCAGCTCCTCGTGGGCGAAGCGGTTCCACTGCGGAGTGAATTCGGTGCCTCCGGAAAAGATCCCGGTGATGCCGGCCTTCCGAATCGTCGTGCCCATAGATTCGAGCCGCAGGCCCAGCGCCTCGAGAAGCTTCGGCGTGGTGAACAGGCACCTGATGTCGTGGTTGGCCTGCAGGATCGTCACAGCCTGGTCGATCACATGATCCTTATAAGCCTGGAGGTGCTCGCTCCATCCCTTCTTAATCAGCTTGATGACCCAGCGTGGATCGAGGTCGACCGAGAAGCAGATCCCGCCGCGATATTGCGCCAGGTGCTCGACCGACAGGCGGAGCCGCCGCGGACCGGAAGGGCCGAGCATCAGCCAGTTGGTGCCTTTCGGAAAATGCTCTTCGGGCAGCGTCGCGCTGAACAGCTCGTAGTCGATGAGGAAGTCGTCGCAGGCGATACGCGTCTTCGGCGTGCCGGTCGTGCCGCCGGTTTCGAAGACGAACACCGGCTTGCCGGCCAGGCCTCGAGGGACCCAACGCTGCACCGGTCCCCCGCGCAGCCACTCGTCCTCGAACGGTCCCAGACGTCTCAGGTCGCCGAACTCCTTGATCTCGGTCCTGGGATCCCACCCGAGGCGCTTCGCGAAGTCGAGCCAGAAGGGGCAGCCGGTGGCGGGGTCGAAGTGCCAGGCGACCACTTCGCGGACCTGCGCATCCAGCAGGTCTCGTGCCGCCTGCACCTGCGCCGAAGACACGGAGGTGAACGCCGATTGAGAAGACATTCACCCGAAGTATAGCTGTGGCCGACGCGATTGTCTTCGCTCAGCCCGTGTGGTATTACGTCGAACCACACGCCGCATGAAAGCCGTTGCCGCCGCTCTGCTCGTGACAACGTTCTACATCCTGCACCAGGATGTCTGGTTCTGGCGCGACGCACGCCCGTTCATGCTAGGCGCGCTGCCCATCGGTCTCTTCTACCATGCCGCCTATACGGTGGCCACATCCCTTGTCCTCGTGGCGCTCGTGCGGCTGCTGTGGCCGTCGCATCTCGACACGGCACGGCGCACGGACGAATGATTCCGGCCGCGGTCGTCTTCGCGTACCTGGCGCTGGTGCTCTACATCGGCATCTTCGCGTTCCACGCGAGGAGCGGCGCCGCGAGCGCGGAGGAGTATTTTCTGGCCGGCCGGTCGCTCGGCCCGACCGTTTTTCTGCTGTCGCTCGTCGGCACGAACATGACGGCGTTCTCGATCCTCGGCGCGTCCGGCCACGCCTTCGCCAACGGCATCGTTACCTATGGCCTGATGGCCTCGTCGTCGGCGCTCGTCATTCCCGTGGCGCTCCTCCTGATCGGCACGCGCCTGTGGGCGCTCGGCAAGCGGTACGGCTTCATGACGCCGGTGCAGCTGTTTCGCGATCGCTGGGAGTGCGGCCACATCGGCACGGCGATCTTCGCCGTGCAGGCCGTGCTGCTCGTCCCTTACATCATCATCGCCGTGATGGGAGGCGGCACGACGCTGCAGGCGGTGAGCAACGGGCTCGTGCCGTTCTGGCTCGGGGGCGCTGTGGTCTCAATCGTCGTCATGACCTACGTGTTCGTGGGCGGCATGCGCGGCACCGCGTTGGTCAACGCCTTTCAGACTGTGCTGTTCCTCGTGTTTGGCGCCATTGCCGCCGCGGTGGTCAGCGCGGGCATGGGCGGTTTCCAGTCCGCGATGGAATCGATGCTCGCCTCGCCGTCAACCGCGCCGCTCCTGACGCGGGAGCGAGTCTCTCCGATGTTCTTTCTGAGCTATACCTTCATCCCTCTCTCGGCGATCGCGTTCCCCCACATCGGCATTTTTTGCTTGACGGCACGCCGGCTGGGACACTTCCGAAAGACGATCATCCTTTATCCGATCTGCATGCTCGCGATCTGGCTCCCGTCGGTGTTTCTTGGCGTCGTCGCCAACCAGGCGACGGAGGTGCCCGCCATAGCGACCAAGATCGAGGCGCGCGCGGAGCTCGCCGCCCGCGGCCCCGCCCTGTCGATCGACGAGCGCGATCGCCTGCGCGTCCAGGCGGCCGGAGACGACGTGATTCTGCGGCTGGTGGAAGGCTACGCGCCGTTGTGGCTCGCCGCGCTGCTCGGCGCCGCCGTGATGGCCGCCGTGATGGCCAGCGACTCGCAGATCCTCGCGCTGTCCACGATGTTCACGGAGGACGTCTTCACCTTCTATGGAGGCACCCGCCGCTTCGGCGAGGCCGTGCAGGTGCGCACCGGGCGGATCTTCGTGATCCTGCTGACGCTGGTGGCCTATCTGATCGCGCTGCGCATGCCGCAGTCCATCTTCGACCTGGCCACGCAGTATGCCTTCGCCGGTTACGCCGCGCTTTCTCCGCTGCTGGCCGCGGCGCTGTTCTGGAGAAAGAGCACGAAGTGGGGCGCGCTCGCCGTCACGCTCTGGACGGTCGCCGCCGTGCTGACCGTGGCGATCGTCCAGACCACGGTGCCCGCGCCGCCGCCGGGAACCGCCGCGTCGGTCCTCTCGATCGGCGGAACCGATATCGTCACGAGGGCCGCGGCCGGTATGATGGTGCTCGGTTTTCTGCCGGTCGTCCCCATGACCATCATCTCGGCGATGCTCATGGCCGTCGTGTCGATGCTGACGCCCGGCTCGAGGCCGGGAGGCGCCACGATGGCGAGGTATTTTCCCGTTGGCTAGCTGTGTGAGGACCGCATGGTGACCACGCGATCGGACCCGGGCTCGACCCCGTTGACGTCGCTACAATGGCTGATCTGCGGGACCGCCGCCCTCGGCTTCGCGTTCGACTCCTACGAGCTCCTGATGCTGCCCCTCATCGTGCGGCCCGCGCTTGCGGAGCTGCTTGGCGTCGCCCCGAACAGTCTCGCGGTCAACGAATGGGTCGGCACCATGCTGTACGTGCCCGCGGTCGCGGGCGGAGTGTTCGGACTCCTCGGTGGATACCTGACCGATCTGTTCGGCCGCCGCCGCGTGCTGGTGTGGAGCATTCTGTTGTACGCGTTCTCGGCGTTTGCGGCCGGATTCGCCATCTCGGTCCAGTGGCTGCTTTTCTGGCGCTGTTGCACGTTCGTGGGCGTGTGCGTCGAGTTCGTCGCTGCCGTCACGTGGCTGGCGGAGCTCTTTGTCGACCCGAAGCAGCGGGAGCGCGTCGTCGGCTATACGCAGGCGTTCGGATCGATCGGCGGCCTCCTGGTGACCGGCGCCTACTATCTGATCGTCACGTACGGCAGCTTGCTTCCCGAAGTCCGCGGAGCGCACGAGTCCTGGCGCTATACGTTGATGTCGGGCGTGATTCCGGCGATCCCGCTCATCGTCATCCGTCCGTTCCTCCCGGAATCCCCTGTCTGGGCGGAGAAGAAGCGTGCTGGCACGCTCAGGCGCCCGAGCTTCGCCGCGCTCTTCCAGCCGCAATTCCGCCGGACGACGATCGTCACGACGATCATGATGGCGTGCGCCTACGCGGCCGCGTTCGGCGCGATTCAGCAGATGCCACGCATCGTCCCCGGGCTGCCGGAGCTGCAGGGGCTCGCACGCACGGCGCAGGAGCAGACGATCAGCGGCGTCCAGTCGTTTCAGGAGTTCGGCGGTCTCGCCGGACGGCTGCTCCTCGCTGTCCTCGCGGGCGTCATCGTCAGCCGGCGCCGCCTCCTCTATCTGTTCCAAGTGCCGGGGCTGATTCTCTTGCCGGTCATCTTCTTTATGGTGCCGACCGCCGGCCTCACGCTGGCCCAGTGGGGCATCTTCCTTGTAGGGATGGCGACGATCGCCCAGTTCAGTTTCTGGGGGAATTACCTGCCGCGCGTGTACCCGACCCATCTGCGCGGCACTGGCGAAAGCTTTGCGGCCAATGTCGGCGGTCGCATGATCGGCACCTGTGCCGCGCTGGTGACGACGCAGCTGGTGGTTTCGATGCCGGGCGCCTCGGTGCCGATCAAGCTGGCCTACGCGTCGGCGCTGGTAGGCACTGCCGCGTATCTCATTGGTTTCATCGCGAGTTTCTGGCTTCCCGAGCCGAATCAGTCCGGTCTGCCGGATTAGCGAGACGCGGTGTTGACCATGCGGCTGGCCGGGCACGACACGATTGCCACGGCACTGGTGTGGACGTGGAGCGCGCGAGACGCACGTATGCGACCGCTGACGGCCGGCCTCTGCGCGAGCGGCACGTTCGGCAGGAACGGCGATCCACGCCGACAGGCCGGCGCGCAGAAATTGCGCCCTGCGCGGATGTGCTTCATCGGTTTGAACCACATTCACGCGATCGGCTGCTGGTACGGCACCCGCCTTCTGGTCTCGAGTGGCCGAGGCCTCGACGACTACGAACCGCGGCATCCTGCGCAGGGTGCGCTCTACCAGATCGTGCACGATCACTTCGAGACCTTCCGCGTGCAGGCCGCGAGCTTGCGCGACGGGGAAGGCCTGCCCCGCTTCGTCGAGCAGGAGTTCCGGGACTTTCTCCAGTGCGGCTGGCTCGCGGGCGGGTTTGCGCGCTTTCGCTGCGGCGGCTGCGGCCTCGACCGGATCGTCCCTTTTTCCTGCAAGAGCCGCGCGCTGTGTCCAAGTTGTGGCGGCCGCCGGATGGCCGAGCTGGCCGCGCACCTGGTCCTTTGGCCTTGGCTTTGGCTATACCTCGGATATCCGCTTCCAGGAGCTCCAAGCCATGATCACCAAGGTCCAGAAGTGGGGAAACAGTCAGGGACTTCGGCTCAGCAAGGCCTTGCTCTCCGATGTTGCTATTAATGTCGGCGATGCCGTGGATGTGGCCGTGCACAAGGGCGCCCTCGTTGTGACTCCCGTGCGGCGTGTGCGGGGCGGGCACGATCTGCGTGATCTCGTTCGCCGTGTTCCGAAGGGCTACAAGGCTGAGGAATGTGGCTGGGGCGCTCCAGTCGGCCGTGAGGTGTGGTAGATGGCGGACTATGTCCCACGGAAGGGAGAGCTGATCGCTTTGACGTTCGACCCGCAGTCCGGTCACGAGCAACGCGGGCGCCGGCCGGCTCTCGTCGTCAGCAACGATCTGTTCAATCGGCACACTGGCCTGTGCATGGCGTGTCCGATTACCAATACTCCCCGCAAGTACCCGTTCCATGTCGCCATTTCAGCTGGCGAAGGCGTTACCGGGTTCGTCATGTTGGAACAGGTCAAGTCGATCGACTTCCGGTCTCGAAAGGCGAGGCGACTGGGGAAAGCCTCGCCAGGCATGCTTGAGGAAGTGCTGTCGATCCTGGATGCATGCATCTACTGAGCGCGAACGGAGATTTGCAGCCGACGGGCGGGTGCGATCATGCGCCGCCTCGATCAGAATGCCCAGCCCGTTCGGTTGGACAAGGCGGCGACTCGATCGAGGCGACCATACACTGAGTGACCCCTGATGCGGGCGGCTGTCCCCCACTCTGGCAGATCGCCTGCGAGTCCTTCGTGACTCTTGAGGATTCTTTGCGTCCTTTGTGGTTCGGTGAGATTCACAGGCTCTGCGTTGAGGGTGAACTGATGATGCGCCCAATTCGAATCGGACTGGCTTTGTCGATGATCGTCGGAGCATCGGTGTCCGCGGCCGACTGGCCGCAGTGGCGCGGACCGCACGGGTCGGGCGTGGCTGACGAAAAGGACCTGCCAGAGCGCTGGAGCGCCACGGAGAATGTGGCGTGGAAAGCCACGCTTGGGGGCGTCGGCGTCTCGTCACCCATTGTCACCGGCAACAGCGTGTTCGTCACCTCCCAGATCGGCACTGGCGTCAACCGCCAGGGGCCCCGACTCTCCCGGGGCGGCGATGCCGCCGGTGCCGGGGAACGTTCCCTTGGCGCCGCAGCCTCCGCCGCGGGCGACAAGGTGTTCTTCCTGGTGGAAGCGTTCAATCGAAGCAACGGCCAACGGCTGTGGGAATACCGGATGGAAGCGGCGGGACCGCTGCAGTCGGTGCACGACAAGCACAACCTCGCCTCGCCCAGTCCCGTCACCGACGGCCAGCTCGTCTACGCGTGGTTCGGGACCGGACAAGTGGTTGCGCTCGACATGAACGGGAAGCTCGTGTGGCAACGCCACCTTGGCCGCGAGATTTCACCGTTCGACGTCAATTGGGGCCACTCCAGCTCGCCAACGCTGTACGACGATATGCTGATTCTGCTGTGCGATCACGAGCCGGCGTCGTACTTGCTCGCCGTCGACAAGAAGACCGGTAAGAATCGCTGGAAAACCGATCGGGGGAAGGGGCGTCAGTCCTACTCGACGCCGTTTGTCGTGCAGACGCCGAGCGGCCCTGAGCTCGTGGTCAACTCGAGTCAGCGTGTTGACGCGTACGATCCGAGGACCGGCACCTACCTATGGCACGTGGGCGGACCAAATCAGTTTCCGATCCCGGTTCCGACGTTCAACAACGGCGTGATCTACATGACCCGCGGATACCGCAGCGGTCCCTATATGGCGGTCAAGCCCGGAGGCCGCGGCGACGTCTCGGCGTCGCACGTCGTCTGGCAGGTTCCCACGGGCGCGCCCTATATTTCATCGCTCGTGTACGACGGCGGCTTGCTGTATATGGCCTCTGATGTCGGAGCCATCTCGGTGATCGACGCGGTGTCCGGCCGACGCCTTTGGCAGGAGCGCGTCAACGGACTCTTCACCGCATCACCCGTTGCGGGTGATGGGAAGATCTACTTCGTGAGCGAGACGGGCGAAGTGATCGTGTTGCGTTCCGGCCGGGAGCCCCGAGTCGTCGCGCGCAACGATGTCGGCGAGCGGCTGCTGGCATCGCCAGCCATCTCGAACGGACAGATCTTCCTGCGGAGCGACGGCGCGCTGTTCGCGATTGGTAAGGCGCGGGGTTGATGGCCGATCGGAGCGACGGCAGACATTGTCAACTTGAGGCGACCACTGAGAAGACGCGGCGACCAGACACTGGGTGACTACTGAAAAAACGCGCATGACATGATCGCCTCTAGGTGGGCTGACGCGCTGCCCCTGCTGATGCTCTTGCCGGTCATTTTCTTTACGGTGCCGACCGTCGGCCTCATACTGGCCCAGCGGGACATCTTCCTCGTAGGGATGGCGACGATCGCTCAGTTCAGCTTCTGGGGGAATTACCTGCCGCGCGTGTACCCGACCCACCTGCGCGGCACCGGCGAAAGCTTTACGGCCAAGATCGGCACCGAGGCGTATCCCGGCGGTTTCATAGCGAGCTTCTGGCTTCCCGACCCGAAACAGTCTAGTCTGCCCGATTAGACGCAGATGACAGGTATGGTTGCAACCGTCGTTGGCTCTGTCGGCATTGCCGCCGTCAGCACGCTGGGCGACTTCATCTGGGCGGCCGGGAACCTGCGGCACCGTCCAGAGTACGGGCTGACCCACGGCACACTGCTCTTCCTCGCGATCGGCCTCTTCCTTGGCATGCTCGCGGGTCGCCCCGCGGCGGGCGCGATGTGGGGCGCGGCCCTTGGCGTCCTCGCCGCGGGTAGCTTCTACGTGCTTGCGCCTATGGTCGGATACTCGGCCATGTTCGTGGTGTGGATCGCAATATGGCTGGCGCTGGCCGTGCTGGATGTCCGGCAAGTTGGTCTGGGGGCTGTTCTCGGACGCGGCGCCGCCGCGGCCGTGACGTCCGGCACTGCGTTCTATGCCATTTCCGGCATCTGGCGTCCCTTCGATCCTCAAGGATGGGATTACGCCGTGCACTTCGGTGCATGGACCGCGGCGTATCTCCCAGGATTCGGCGCCCTTCTCATCTCGCGCGCGCCGCGGTAGCCACGCGTCGTGCCTTTGTGGGGTCCGCCTTCATGCGGACCAATCCGGCTACTTGGCGCGTCGGCTCCATTCGGCTGTTAGCCAGCCTTCGGGTGCGGTCCGGGGAGAAGGGTAACAGAAGAGTCCGGGGACATGGGTAACACATTCAGCCACACTCGAGCCGAGGTGCTCGATGCCATGGCAGGAGACGTTACTCATGGACCAACGCGTGCAGTTCATCGCCGACTACCAGCGCGATGTGTTCGACGTCGCGGAGCTGGCGCGACGCTACGGCATCAGTCGGAAGACCGCCTATAAATGGATCGAGCGCTATGAGGTTGGGGGACCGGCCGGGCTGGTCGATCGGTCACGGCGGCCGGCGCATTGTCCGCACCGGACGCCCCCGCCGATCATCGCGGCCCTGCTGGACGTGCGCCGCCACCATCCGACCTGGGGCGCCAAGAAACTCCTGAAGATCGTGGCCACGCGGCACCCGACGTGGACACTCCCGGCCCGGAGTACGGTCTGTGATCTGCTGGATCGCGCCGGTCTCATCACGGGGTCGCGGCGGCGGCCGGTGCCCGCACACCCGGGTCGGCCGCTGATCCCGATGACGGCCCCCAACGGGACCTGGACCGCGGACTTCAAAGGGCAGTTCAAAACCCGCGACGGGGTGTATTGCTATCCGTTGACGATCGTCGATGGCTTCAGTCGGTACTTGCTGACCTGTCACGGCCTGCTCGGTGCGGTCCGGGGAGAAGGGTAACAGAAGAGTCCGGGGACATGGGTAACACATTCAGCCACACTCGAGCCGAGGTGCTCGATGCCATGGCAGGAGACGTTACTCATGGACCAACGCGTGCAGTTCATCGCCGACTACCAGCGCGATGTGTTCGACGTCGCGGAGCTGGCGCGACGCTACGGCATCAGTCGGAAGACCGCCTATAAATGGATCGAGCGCTATGAGGTTGGGGGACCGGCCGGGCTGGTCGATCGGTCACGGCGGCCGGCGCATTGTCCGCACCGGACGCCCCCGCCGATCATCGCGGCCCTGCTGGACGTGCGCCGCCACCATCCGACCTGGGGCGCCAAGAAACTCCTGAAGATCGTGGCCACGCGGCACCCGACGTGGACACTCCCGGCCCGGAGTACGGTCTGTGATCTGCTGGATCGCGCCGGTCTCATCACGGGGTCGCGGCGGCGGCCGGTGCCCGCACACCCGGGTCGGCCGCTGATCCCGATGACGGCCCCCAACGGGACCTGGACCGCGGACTTCAAAGGGCAGTTCAAAACCCGCGACGGGGTGTATTGCTATCCGTTGACGATCGTCGATGGCTTCAGTCGGTACTTGCTGACCTGTCACGGCCTGCTCTCGACCGCGATCGTTACGGCTCGCCCGCTCTTCCTCCGCCTCTTCCAAGAGTACGGCTTGCCGGGGATCATCCGGACCGACAATGGCGTGCCCTTCGCCACTACCGCGCTCGGGCGCCTGTCCACGTTGTCCGTCTGGTGGATTCGGCTCGGGATCCTCCCGGAACTGATCGCCCCCGCGTCCCCGCAGCAGAACGGGCGCCATGAGCGGATGCATCGGACGCTGAAAGCCGAGGCCACGCGTCCCCCGAGCGCCAATCTGCGCGCCCAACAGATCCGGTTCAATCGGTTTCGTCACGAGTACAACGACGAACGCCCGCACGAAGCATTGGACCAAGAAACGCCTGGCTCCGTCTACCAGCCGTCACCGCGGACGCTGCCGCGCACGCTCGCGCCCGTGGAATACCCCGGCCACTTCGAAGTCCGCCTCGTCAGTCGCAACAGCGGCATCCGGTGGAAGAAGCGCTGGGTCTGCGTGACGCACACGCTGGCGGGCGAGTACGTCGGACTGGAAGAAGTCGACGATGGGCTCTGGGACGTATACTTCGGGCCAGTGAAGCTCGGACGGATGAACGAACGCATTCTCCGCATTGAAGATCACAAAGGCCGCACCGTCAGGAGAGGACCGGCCGGGACGACTACGGAGCCCGCCAAGAACGCGCGCTCCTCCGCTCTCACACGGCGTGGTAACACCCACCAAGTGTTACCCATGTCCCCGGACTGATCTGTCACTCATGTCCCCGGCCGCTCAGTGGATAGAAGGCACAAGTCCTCCACGATTGTCTCAGCCCTCAGTCGTTTCTGGGCGCCGGCGCGAAGGAGCAGGACCCGTACGGCCAAAGCCACGTCCGCTAAAACCCGTAGTCGGGGAGCTTGATGTCGTCGTGCAGGTCGCGGCCGATGAAGAACTCTGCGACGAAGGGGAACCGCAAGAGGTACGTAATGAGGTTGCGGAACGCGATGCCAAATGAGCTCTTCGGGGCGAAGGAAGAAGCGAATTTCGCTGCTCAAGCTGGCGGACGCGCGAATGTAACCCATCAGCGCCGATGACGAGGTCAACTTCGCGTGGGTCGGCGTGTTAGAAGCTGATTCGCACGCGATCGCGCTCCTCATGGATTTCGGCGATGGATTCGCTAAAGATGGTTTCGACCGTTCCGTTCAGCGAATCGTAGATGGTAGCCGCGAGGTCTGAACGCCTGAGACTCGTGAACCGGCCGCTCGTGGCGCGGCCAAATACGTCAACCCCAAAGCCGCCGACTTTGCGGCCATCGCTGCCCACGAAGCGCACCTCGCTCACCTGGTAGCCCAGCTCTAGGACTCGGGGCAGAACGCCCATCTTCTCGGCGATGTCGTACCCGACCCCCCAGAAGTCGATCATGTAGCCGCCACTGCGAAGCTGCGGCGATTGATCGATGAGGAGCACCGTATGACCCGATTTCTGCAGCCAGTATGCGAGCGTCGGGCCTGCGATTCCGGCCCCGTTCGTCGCAATCCGCATGCCTCTCTCCTGCTGGAGCAACTCGAGGATGCCTTCCCATCTTCGCTGTCCGCACTTGGCGAAGTACGAAGCCGGCGAATGTGAGTTGTGCCGGCGGGATCGCCATCTGGGTGGTCCCGCCTTCCCGTTCTCTGGAGCAGTGCCTGTCTGAATGATCAGATCGCGTCGCGCCAGGTCGCTGCCGCACTGTCGATCTCAGCGGACTCCTGAATCGGGAGGATCACGCGAGTAGTGAACTTCAGAAACGGCGTCCACGGTGCGATCGTCTTCGCTAGGTCGGTGGCGCTACCCGCTTCGATGAGGGCGACACCGCCGCCTCCGTCCGCAAAGCCATAGAACGCCTGGAATCGCCCAGGTCCAGGCTGCCACTTTGAGAAAAGCTGGAGTGAACGCTTTTGACCAGCTTCGGACGAGTCGATGAATTCCCACGTCATGAATCGTACCGGGTTCGTCGGAGGGCTCATTGCTTGAGAGGATGGAGCCCATGGCACGACCGAGGAAGTATTCAGCTGAGGTTACGAGAGCGGGCCATTCGGATGGTCCGCGCGCATGGTTCCGAGCATCCGTCGCAGTGGGCCGCGATCACGGCGATCGCGAGCAAGTTCGGCTGCACCGGTGAGACGCTGCGGAATTGGGTGCGCCAGGCCGAACGCGATACGGGCCAGCGGGGCGGCCTGACGACCGACGAGCGCCAGCGCCTGAAGGAACGGGAACGCGACAATCGCGAATTGAGACGCGCGAATGAGATCTTGCGGAAGGCCTCCGCATATTTTGCCCAGGCGGCGCGCGACCGCCGAGTGAAGTAATGGTCCAGTTTGTGGATGACCACCGGGCCACGTAGGGGGTTGAGCCGATCTGCGCGGTGTTGCCGATTGCCCCCTCGACGTATTTTCTGCACCACGCCCGGCAGGTGAACCCGCCGCCGCGGCCGGCGCGCGCCAAGCGCGACGACGACTTGCGGATCGCCATCCAGCGGGTCTGGGACGCGAATTGGCAGGCATACGGACCGCGGAAGGTCTGGCAGCAGCTCGGCCGCGAAGACGTCGACGTCGCGCGCTGTATGGTCGAGCGGCTGATGGGGGCGATGGGCTTGGCCGGCGCGGTCCGCGGCCGCGCATGGGTCACGACGCCCGCCGCTGCGACCGCCGGCGTGCGTCCCCCGGCTTTGGTCGACCGCCAGTTCACCGCGCCGCGGCCCAACCAGCCTCTGGGTCTCCGACTTCCCCTACGTCGCCACGTGGAAAGGCTTCGTGTATGTCGCGTTCGTGATCGCTGTCTTCTCGCGGCGCATCGTCGGCGGGCGCGTGTCGGCGTCGCTGCGGACGGACTTCGTGCTCGATGCGCTCGAATAAGCGGTGTGCGAACGTGGCGCGGATCGCGTCAGCGGCCTGGTGCATCACAGCGACCGGGGTACGCAGTATCTGTCGATGCGGTACACCGACCGGCTCGCCGACGCCGGCATCGCGCCGTCGGTCGGCAGCCGAGGCGACTCCTATGACAATGCCCTCGCCGAGTCGGTGATTGGGCTCCTCAAGACGGAGGTGATTCGACGGCAAGGTCCGTGGCCGCATCTGGCGCAGGTGGAATTCGCGACGCTGGCGTGGGTGGATTGGTTCAACAACCGCCGGTTGCTCGAGCCCATCGGCTACGTGCCGCCTGCGGCATTCGACGCGCACTACTATGAGCAGGTTAAGGTGGCCTGACTCAACTAACTCGCCCTCCGGGATTCCCGGTACGATTCACATGATCGCACGGAACAGTCGGTGCGACGGCTCCATTCGGTGTTGGGCAGCACGCGAGAGCGCATGAACTTCACGGCGGATGCCCGCCGCACACGTCCGACTGTCAAGGGTGTCCATCTATGTTAAGGTGCCGTCAGGGTGTTCCTGCCGCAGCGTCGCCAGGGGCTTCCAGTAGTTTTTTGAGAGCAGCAAGGTCTTTCCGGTTGGCACTTCGGACCGCTCGCCCCATGAACGGTGCGACTAACTTCGAGAAACCAGTGGGAGTTCCCCGATTGCGCAACGTCATCCGAGTACCGCCGTCAGCGGTTGTTTCCCAGGTGTATGTCGTCTCCATCGGGAACGGCCCTTCTGCGGTCCGCATCACGAATCGTTCACTGGGCACCAGTTCAACGACCTCATAGGTGTAGGCCATCCGTCGCCAGAGGAAGTGGGCCACGAATGCGCTTTGTGACCCGACCTTGACCGGCGGTGGTGTTTTCCACTCGACGGTTCTGATGTTCACGTACCACGTTGGCGCATTGTCAGGACTTGAGGAATACGCGGCGACGTCGTGTCGAGGCCGTC
This sequence comes from Vicinamibacterales bacterium, assembly GCA_965229885.1. GTDB lineage: Bacteria > Acidobacteriota > Vicinamibacteria > Vicinamibacterales > CAVVIG01 > DATLLJ01. The sequence continues at coordinate 416,318 of CBDDJX010000003.1, read as the reverse complement.
GAATGGTGATCTCGCTCGAAACGTCAACTTCCATGGTCGTTCACCGTGCCCAGAAATCGTCCGTCTGCGCACCGCTCCGAGTCTGCCCAACGTTCGCGCTGAGCCGCGGCGCGGTTCGGCGTCAGCCCTGAGCGCCGACGGCTCCAGTACCTGTTAGACCGCGCTCAGCCTTACACGATCACCACAGCGAATCGTTCCACCCCGCACGACCGTCGCGTACACGCCAACGTTGGCCCGATTGTGCTGGACCGCCGTTCGCAGGATGCCACTGTCCATCGGAAGATCTCCTTGGGCCAGCGTTGTCATGACACACCGACCGCAATGTCCGCTGACGTTTAACCGAACCTCGTCGCCGATAGCCAACGTGTGACCGATCCAGGAATCCTCCACAAATGCTTGAGTACGCTCCGCAGGCGTCACTACGATGTTGGGACGGAAGCGCTGGACCTCGAAACGACCCTGCGAATAGAACTGCCGCAGGCTATCAAGCGTGGCCGTCGTCAGCAGGTGGACAGTTGCGCAGTCGAAAAACGTTCCCGTTGGCAGTTCAAAATCGGTGACAGCATCCCGGTGGTCAAGGCCATCGATATCTGGCCAGTATTCTTCGGATCTTGCGGCCGGGGATGCGGGCACCGAGGACGGCGCCCCACCTCCGCGCTCGATTGCCGCGAGCGTGACTTGTCGGTTGACCGACATCGAGAGAACCTGGTTGACATTGCTCTGGTCGCCAGTCACCAGCGTGCCATCGGGCAGCCTAATGCGTACCGCAGACGCCCGCGGGCTGCTGTCTGAACGCTCGATGAAGTTGGCGGCGAACGCGAACAGGGTCGGCCATTTTCGCGGGTTCTTCGCGGTCGCAACCTTTCCATCGGAATGGTCGATCAAGGCGTAGGCGCGATCACCGAGAAGCCCATGATCCAATACGCGAGCGGCATTCAGCTCTTCTCCGATCATGGATTTGACGGGGTATCGCCAGAGAGAAGCCACAGCTCCAGCTTCGGTGTGCGTTCTGTCTGACATCTTTCGATCTCCTCGATCAGCGAACACGGAAATCCCAGTTGAAGCGGTCTAACGGCCGCAACTGAGCCGCGGCGCGTTGCCGCCTTGTGTCAGTTCGCGCCGTCGGCTCCAGTTGCTGTTAGACCGCCATCTATTCAAGCTCTTCTAGCAAAATACCTCGACCGTCGCGCATGGCCCTCCGGGCCTCCGCGACCCGTCGGAGGAATTCTGGGTGATGCTCGAGGCGATATTCGAACCAATCGTCATCTGAGGCAAACCCGATGAGCACACCCGCCGGTCGACCGTGCCGGGTGATCACGATCTCTTCCTGCGCAGCGAGTCGGAGATACTTGGACAGGTCATCCTTCACCTGCGCCAACGCCACCGCCTGGACCGGGGGTGCCTTTTGCCGCGAGCCAAGCCTGCGCTTGCGCCTTGGGGACGATGGCAAGGACTTCGACCGCCGTTTCTGTAACGTCATAGAACACCCTGATGTCGCCGACCCGTAGTCGGTACTGAGGTTGACTGAGGCCACGTAGTCGCTTGATGCGACTCTTGCTCACCTTCGTTGGTTCGTGTCTGAGGTGACGGTCTGAAATGACCGACCGTGAATCAGCTCCGCCTTGAGTGAGTGAAAGAAGGACTCCGTGGGCGCCGGCGACGCAGCGCCGCGTCTACCAGGGCGCGGGTCAACACGGAATCTCGCGTCGCGGCGAGCCGCCAGGCCAGCACGCGCCGCGAGTATTGGTCCAGTACCACCGCGAGGTACCACCACCGACCGGCGACGCCGAGATCTGTGAGGTCGCCCACCCAGATCTCGTTGACGCGGCTCGCTTGCGTCCGTCCTACACGATTCGGATGTTGGCTGAACCATCGATGGGTGCCGGCCGTGCGCCGATAGACCCGCACCACGCGTGCGCGCATCCCGCCCTCGCGCATGAGCCGTTCCACCCGTCGACGACTGATCCGGTCGCCACGTGCGGTAGCGCCTGATGGAGTCGCGGACTCCCGTAGGTCCCGCCACTGTGCTCGAAGATCACACGCATCTCTTCGAGGATGACCCGGTCCTGCCTCTGACGCGTACTGACCGGTCGCTGGCGCCACGCGTAGTACCCGGGCCGCGTGACCCCGAACAACCGGCAGAGCCGCGTCACGCCGAATCTCCCGCGCTCTTCGTCGAGGAACGCAAAGCCGTCGGTTTTCGTGCGGAGGTGAACCGAATGAGTTGTTTTAACAGCGCGTGCTCCTCCTGGAGCAGGGCATGGGCGCGCTGCAGCGCCTGAAAGCGTCTCATGTCCCGCGCCAGCGGCGTCTTCTTCACGGCCGATGGGAGGGTCACGCGGCCACGGCGCACACCATCACGCACTTCTTTCCGCCACCGCGACAACATGAAGGGATGAATCTCGAGAGCATCGGCCACGGCCTGTACCTCGATACCCTTCAACTGACTGAGTTTCACAGCCTTGAGCTTGAACTCCAGACTGTACCGCTGCACCTTCCGAGGACCCGCTCGGGGCATCTGACACCTCCTGTTGTTAGACGGAAGTGTCTACTTTATCGAGGGAGGTTCCCGCCGTCGGCTGCATGCCATGTTAGGCGGCTTTCAACACCCACGTTCATGTGACGTCGCTTCTGAACAGCTCTACCATCTTCTGGCTTGGCTGACCTACCTCGATGATGTACCCGTCCGGATCGCGCATGTAACATCTCGTTTCCCAGCCATGATTGTCCAGCGGGTGGGTGATGAATTCAGCCCCCTTCCCCTTCCACTCCGCGTAGCGGGCGTGAACGTCGGCGACGCGGAGATTCAGGAAGCTGTTGATGCGAGTCCGGCTCGACGGTGGCTCCAGAGTGACATCCGGCTTATCCGGTGTGGGGCCGCCTCCATTGTTCAGGATGATCCACGAATTCGCCAGCTTGATGATGCAGGGATTTTCTCGTATCAGCACCTTGCCGCCTAAGACTCCAGCGTAGAATTCTCGCGATCTCGCTTGATCGTTCACCGCCAGAAAGTGGGTTACGGAAGACCCTTCGGCGGGAACAGGCGCATCGGGAAGATTCATTTGATTCGTCTGTGTAGTCAAGTTAGATCCTCACGTCCGCCTAACTTGTTAGTAGACTGCGAAGCCGCGCGTATCCACAGCCTTCCTGCACCGGCGTCCGGCAGTCGTAAACCACGACATCGAAAGTGATTCGAGCAGGAATGTCAGCCCGCTTCCCGAGGTGGTTCCGCGCGCAGGCGATCCCGAAAACCTCCGCCGAACGGCCGATCGTGCTGGTTACGCGCCGGCGCCCGCGCGTAACCAGGAAGAACCAGGGAGGCTCGATGCCCGCAACTGATTCAGCGGCGCCGGCTTCTAGGCAGATCGGGCGTTCAGTGCTCCGTTGGATACGCGCGAGGCTCGCGCATATCCACGTCACAGCCGATCCATCGGACTCTTCACGCCCAGCGCGCCACGTTGCATGACGTGGAGATAAATCATCGTCGTACGGACGTCTCGATGGCCGAGCAGCTCCTACACCGTGCGAGTGTCGTACCCATCCTTCAAGCAAGTGAGTCGCAAACGAATGACGCATCGCGTGGGGGCTGACGCGTTTCGTCATGCCAGCCGACCGCGTCGCAGCGGCCAGAGCCTTCTGCACCACGGACTCGCGCAGATGATACCGCGACGGCGGCCCGAATCGCGAATTACGGCAAATCCGTTTCGCTGGAAACACGAACTGCCACACCACGCCCGGACACACTGGCGACGTTCATGCCAAGCCGCACGCTAACAACTCACGATAATCACCACGACCCCTTTCCCATGTGGCAGTTTCTGCCGTCCTCCGTGCGTCAGGTCGCGGCAGAAACTGCACACTTCGGACCGTACTAGATCTAGTACGCCCGTTCGTAGAGTGCGAGTGCGGCGGCGGCATCGAACGGCCGCGGGTTGAAGGTGCCGGTCCACTGCGTCGCCGCATCCGACGCCAGCACCGACAAGCCGTCGCGCGGCACGCCCAGCTCGCCGAGCGTCGCCGGCAGCCCGCCGGCTCGCGCCAGCTCCTCGAGCCGCCCGGCCAGGCGTTCCCCGGGCGCATCCCCGCCGTCGAGGCCAGAGACGCGCAACAATTCGGCGTACCGTTGGCCGACGTGCGCGGCATTCCAACGCACGACGTGCGGCAGTATCACCGCGATCGCGACGCCGTGTGTCGTCCCATGACGCGCGGTCAGCGGGTTGGCACAGGCGTGCGTGGCGCCGAGCATCGACTGCTCGATGGCGAAACCCGCTTCATGCGCGCCGAACAACATAGCGCCGCGAGCGGCGAGGTCGTTCGGCTCGTCGAGGACCCGCTGATAGTGGGCCTCGAGCAGCCGCCACGCGTCCCTGGCAAACAGATCGGACATGCCGCAGCGGGACGAGGTGACATACGACTCTACGGCGTGCGAGAGGGCATCGTACCCGGCGATCGCGGTCAGCGGTCGCGGCTGCGAGACGGTCACGACTGGATCGAGCAGCGCGATTCGGAACGCCGCTTTCGGATCGCCGCAGGCCATCTTCTCGTGCGTGACGGGGTCGGAAATGAGCGCGTACGACTGCGCCTCGCTGCCGGTGCCTGCCGTCGTCGGCACGCCGATCATCGGGAGCATCGGCCGGGAGGCCTTGCCCCAGCCACGGTAGTCGCGCATCGTTCCGCCGTTGGTCAGCACGAAGTTGATGCCCTTCGCGCAGTCGAGCGAGCTTCCGCCGCCGAGCGCCACGATGGAATCGACCTCGCAGGCGGCGGCGCGCTCGCGGCCCGCCTCCACCATCGCCGCGTCAGGGTTGACGCCGAAGTCGTGAAAAAAGAAGGGCGCGACAGCCGCGCCGCGCAGAGCGAGGGCCGCTCGATCGACCAACCCGGTCGCCGCAATGCCAGGGTCGGACACGACGAGCGTTCGCACGAACCCGAGCTCGCGCGCGAGCGCGCCGAGGCGGAAAAGCGCGCCTTCGTCAAACACGACACGAGTGCGAGGCTCGAAGTCGAAGGGCCGCATGTCAGGCAGGCGGTCAATACTATACTGGCGCGAGGAGGACGCCCGTGAGCAAGACGCAAATTCTGATGGCAGGCCTGACGGGCCTCATCACCCTCATGCCGCTGTCATCGGCTCCTGTGGCTCAGAATTCGGAGGCCGCCCGGTACTGGCCGCAGTGGCGCGGACCTCACGCCAACGGCGTGTCGCTCACCGGCAATCCCCCACTCGAGTGGAGCGAGACGAAGAACATCCGCTGGAAGGTACCGATTCCCGGCCGCGGCTCCTCGTCGCCCGTCGTCTGGGGCGATCGGCTCTTTGTGACCACCGCCGTACCCGTCGGCGTCGCCGGCGATGCGCAGCACGCTCCGCGCGGCGGCCTGCAGCCTCGAGGTGTCCATCGCTTCGTCGTCATGGCGATCGATCGAAAGACGGGACGGACCATCTGGGAGCGGGTCGCCGCCGAGCAGGAGCCGCACGAACAGGCGCATTTCGAGAACGGGACGTGGGCATCGGGCTCGCCGGTCACCGACGGCGAGAACGTCTTCGCGTATTTCGAGTCGTTCGGTCTGTATGCGTACGACATGAACGGCAAGCTGCTGTGGCAAAAGGACCTCGGCGACAAGCGGATGAGGAACCAGTTTGGCGAAGGTTCGACTCCCACTCTGTACCGGAACACGCTCGTCGTCGTCTGGGACCACTTGAACGGACAGTCGTTCATCGCGGCGCTCGACAAGCGCGACGGCAAGGAATTGTGGCGAGTCCCCAGGGAGGAGATCGACACCTGGGCGACGCCGCTCGTCCTCGAGGTGAACGGACGTGCGCAGGCTATCGTCCCGGGCATGCGGCGTATTCGAGGCTACGACCTCGAAACCGGCGCGGTCGTCTGGGATGGCGACGGCCTGACCATGAATTCCATCCCGTCGCCGGTGTACGACGACGAGATGGTCTATCTGATGAGCGGATTCCAGGGCAACGACCTGAGGGCCGTCCGCATCGCTCAGGCGCGTGGCAACATCGATGGCACGAACGCGGTGGCCTGGTCGCTCGACCGCGATACGCCGTACGTGCCGTCGCCGATCCTGAGCGACGGCGTTCTGTATTTCCTGAAGACCAACTCCGGCATCCTCTCGGCGTTTGACGCGAAGACGGGCAAGCCGCACTACCAGAATCAGCGGCTCGACGGCCTGCCGAACGTCTTTTCGTCGCCGGTCGCCTCGCGCGGGCGCGTGTACTTCACGGGCCGCGAAGGCAGCACGCTGGTGATCCGTTCCGGGTCGACCTTCGACGTGCTGGCGAAGAATACGCTCGACGACGGCTTTGATGCGTCGCCGGCGCTGGTGGACAACGAGATCTACCTGCGCGGGTACAAGCACCTGTACAGCATCGCGGGGCCGTAAATCCACACGCCTTTCATGGTCCGCCGACCTGTCCTCACGCTTCTCCTCGCCTTGACCGCGAGCGCGGCCAGCGCCGAAGACTGGCCGCAGTTCCGCGGTCTCACCGGTCAGGGGCACTCGACCGAGCGCGGCGTGCCAATCGAGTGGAGCGAGACGCGGAACGTGCTGTGGAAAACGCGCGTTCCCGGGTCAGGGTGGTCGTCCCCGGTCGTCGCGGGCGGCCGCATCTGGGTCACGACGGCCGATCAGGGTTCCGGTGCGTCAACTCGCGTGTCGCTTCGGGTGCTCGCCTTCGACGCCGAAACCGGACGCCAGGTGGTCGATGTCGAGGTGTTTCGGATCAGGAACGCAGCGTTCATCAATATCAAGAACAGCCGCGCCTCCCCGACGCCCATCGTCGACGGCGACCGCGTGTACGTGCACTACGGCGCTGACGGGACCGCGGCGCTTACGACCTCTGGCGAGATCGTGTGGAAGGCGGAGTTTCCGTACGATTCGGAGCACGGCAATGGCGGATCGCCGATCCTGTACGGCGATCTGCTGATCTTGAGCTGTGACGGCTTCGACCGGGCATTCGTCGTGGCGCTCGACAAGCAGACCGGGAAGGTGCGATGGAGAACGTCACGCCGCCAGCCTTGGAGTCAAGCGTATTCGACCCCGCTCGTGATCCGGGTGGGCGACCAGGACCAAGTCGTCAGCGTGGGAGCGTTTCGCGCGGCCGCTTATGATCCGCTTTCCGGCAAAGAGATCTGGCGGGTGAGCTATCCGGACGGTTTTTCGAACGTTCCCCGTCCGGTGTACGGCCAGGGGCTCGTCTTTATTTCCACGGGCTTCAACGACCCGTCGCTGCTGGCGGTGCGCGCGGACGGCAAGGGCGACGTCACCAGAACGCACGTGGCCTGGACGTTGCGGCGAGGCGCACCGCGGACACCTTCGCCTCTGCTCGTCGGCGATCTGCTTTATGTCGTCAGCGACATCGGAGTCGCCACCTGCCTCGACGCGAAAACAGGAAAGACGCTTTGGCAGCAGCGACTGGAAGGCAACTACTCCGCGTCGCCGATTTTCGCCGATGGCCGAATCTACTTCCTCAGCGAAGAGGGTCTGGCGACGGTGATCGCGCCGGGGACGACATTCCAGAAACTGGCGACGAACGTGGTCGATGGCGAGACGCTCGCCTCGATGGCCGTATCGGACCGTTCGATCTTCATTCGCACCGGCACCCACCTGTATCGCATCGGAAGCGCCGCAGCCCCTGCGCAGTCGGCGGCGGGATCTCCACAGGTGATTTTCGATCGCGCGGTCAGGGATTTCATGAGCGGCCGCATCGCGGAATCAGTGGACGGATTCGACAACCTGGCCAGGCTCGCGCCTGACTCCGCGCCGGAGCTCTGGCAGCGCGGCATCGCGCTCTACTACGCCGGTCGCTACAAGGAGTGCCGCGCGCAGTTCGAAGCGCACCGCCAAGTCAATCCGAACGACGTCGAAAACGCCGCGTGGCATTTCCTGTGCGTCGCCCGCTCTGAATCACCCGGAGAGGCAAGGGCGGCGTTGCTGCCGGTCGGTCCCGATTCGCGTGTGCCCATGAGCCAGATCTACTCCCTGTTCCGCGGCGCCCTCACGCCCGAAGAGGTTCTGGCCGAGGCAGGCGCCCGGCCGGAATCCGTGTTCTACGCTCACTTGTATCTCGGCCTGTATTTCGAAGCGCTCGGGAACCAGGCGCACGCCCTCGAGCACATCACGGAGGCAGCCGCGGACCGATACGCCGCTGTGGGAGGCTACATGCACGCGGTCGCGCGCGTGCACCTCGGGATCCTTCAGCCCGGCAAGTAGGACAAGCTGGACCGGCGCGACGACATGTCGCCCGCGACTCGACGCCATCACGGCCGCACGTCGAACGCAGCCATCTCCCGCAGATTACGGACGATCAGGTGGCCTCCGGTAATGATCGGATGGTTCCAGGTCCTCCCGTCAATCGCCGGGAACTTCGCCACCTCGTCGTGCCGCTCGGACGTCGCCCTGACGAGCGCGACGTCGCCGTCCTCGGTCAGCACAATCACATGATCGCCGACGAGCAGGATCTGGCCGTACCCATACCGGCCTCCCTTCCACTTCAGCTCGCCGGTGGCCGCATCAAGGCACGCGAGGATGGCCTCGTCCAGCCCGTAAATGTAACCCTGATGGAGCACGGAGCTGGTGAACTTGTTCTTCATGCGCGTGTTTTGCCAAATCGCGCGCGTTGAAAACCCGTCGTCCGTGCGCGCGACCTCGAACACGGCCGCGCCGTGCCCGTACCCCGCGGACAGGAAGACGCGATCGTTGCCGAGGAGCAGCGGCTGCGCGGCGTTGATCCCCATCTGAGTCGGCCACGGATATTCCCACAGGAGTCTTCCCTCGTCGACCGTGAGGCCGGTCGCGCGCGTCGCACTGACGACGAGGATCTGCCGAACGCCGCCAAGCGTCACCAGCATCGGCGACGTGTAGGCCTGCTGATCATCAAGGGACCTCCACACGGCCTCGCCGGTCGTCTTGTTGTACGCCGCGACCGAGCTGCCGCGCGGACCGCCCGGCAGAACAATCACTTTATCGTCGACGATGAGCGGAGCGGCGGACATGCCCCAGTCCAGGTTCGACGCGCCACTATCAGCGAGAATGTTCCGGCGCCAGACGAGGGCGCCGGTTCGGGCGTCAAGGCATCGAAGCTCTCCCAGCGCGCCGAGCGCATAGAGACGGCCCTCGTGGTAGGTCGGTGTCGCGCGCGGGCCGTCGCCTCCCTGATATTCGGTGAACTCACCGTCCCAGCCGTGGGTCCACAGCTCGCGGCCCGTGCCGACATCGTACGCCGAGACGACTTCCTCACGCCGGCGCTGTTCGATCGTGAACGCGCGGCCGTCCGCCGCGACAAACGACGCGTAGCCAAGCCCGATCGGCTGCCTCCACATCAGAGGCAGTCCCTCGCGCGGCCAATCCGTCCGGATGGCGGTCTCGTCGTAGCGGCCATCGCGGTTCCGCCCACGGAAGTCGGGCCAGGACCCTGGTGGCGAACCTGATGAGGTCCGCCCGCCTTCTGATGCTGTCCCTGTTCCTGCAGGCCTGGCCTTATCAGGCGCGGCGTCCCCCGCGCCAGGCGCCGCGGGCACGATCGGTGCGCTCGGTGAAGGGTTCGCCGCGCTGGATGCCGGCAACGCCTGCTGACGCCGCCGCGCCCGGTCGGTCTCGAGCGCGTCGTAGTTGGCTTCGCTCGAGAACAACCGCGGCCAGATGCCGGATCCGTCGCGCGCGATCCGTCGGCCGCTGACCTGGTACAGACCCGCGGCACCGATCGCGGTCGCCAACGCGAAAAGCGCGGCTTTCTTCAGCATCAAGGCAGTATACGACATAGTATCTTTCTGCACGATGCGTCAAATCACACTCGCACTTGTGGCTGTGTCCGTACTCGTAGCCGCTCTGGTCGTCGACCATCAGGCGCTGAATGGAGCCGCGCCCGACTGGCCGCAGATTCTGGGACCGGCGCGAAACGGTGTCTACAGCGGACCGCCGCTGGCGGAGGCCTGGCCGGCCTCGGGTCCGCGCAAGGTGTGGCAGAAATCTGTTGGGGAAGGTTTCGCCGGCCCGGTCGTCGGCGGCGATCGCGTCATCCTGTTTCATCGTGTGAAGTACGAGGAAGTCGTCGAAGCGCTTGACGCGCGAACTGGTAATACGCGCTGGCGCTACGCGTATAACACCGCCTACCGCGACGACTTCGGGTTCGACGAGGGACCGCGGGCCGTCCCCGTCGTGGCGAATGGCCGGGTTTACACGTTTGGCGCAGAAGGACAGCTGCACGCCGTCGATGTGGCGACCGGTCAACGCATCTGGAGCGTGGATACGACGGCTCGGTTCGGCGTGCGCAAAGGATTTTTCGGCGCCGCGGGCTCGCCGCTGGTGGAAGACGGCCGCGTGATCGCCAACGTGGGTGGAACGGATGGCGCGAAGGGCGCCGGCATCGTCGCGTTCAACGCAGAGACAGGTGCCGTGCTCTGGACTGCGACCGATCACCAGGCGAGCTATTCGTCACCGGTCGGCGCCACCTTCGGCGGGCGGCGCCACGCCGTGTTCTTCACGCGCGGCGGCCTCGTGGGGCTCGACCCCGCGACGGGAGCCATCCTGTTTCAACGGCCGTGGCGGTCCCGATCGGCCTCTTCCGTCAACGCCGCGACGCCGCTCGTCATCGGCGATGTGATCTTCGCGTCGGCGACGTACGAGACAGGCGCCCTCGCGCTGCGCGTGAACGGGAGCGCGCTCACCGAGCTCTGGTCGTCAGACGACGTGATGTCGAATCACTATGCGACGAGCGTCTACGCCGGCGGCTACCTGTATGGATTTCACGGGCGCCAGGAATTCAACCCGAGCTTTCGCGCGGTCGACCTGACTACGGGCGCCGTCAAATGGAGTGTCGACCGATATCGCGCGGGTTCGGTCACGCTTGCCGGCGATCGGCTGCTTATCGCGCGAGAAACCGGCGAGCTCGTCCTCGCAGCCGCGTCGCCGGAGGCGTTCCGCCCACTGGCCCAGGCGCAGATTCTTCGGGGGACCGTTCGCGCCCTTCCTGCCATCGCCGGCGGCTTTGTCTACCTCCGCAACGAGAACACGCTCGTGTGCCTGGATCTTCGGAAGTAGTGGAGAAGCGGCGCGCGCAGTTCCTGATGCCCACCGGCCGGTCTGCGATGTAGAATACGGTTATCGCCTCCCGGGTTCGCTGGACGATCATCCCGTGCGTCGTGTAAGCACCTCGTTTGTGTCGAGCGTATCTACAAGGAATCCCCCGGCAAGCGTGAGGACGCCCTAATGCTCAAGAAGTGCTCCCTTCTGACTGCGCTGGCACTCGCGATTGGTATCTCGCTCTCGGCTCAGGGGCCGCGCCGTGTCGCGCTCGGCGACTGGCCTGAAATGCGAGGACCCGGTCGCGACGGGGTGTCCCGCGAGACCAATCTCATCGAGAAATGGACGCCAAACGGCGAGAACTTCCTCTGGCGTGCACCGTACGGCGGCCGGTCCGCACCCATCGTCATGGGCAATCGCGTGTACGTGCAAAACCCGGCGGGCCGCGGCGCGAACCTGCAGGAACGCGTGATGGCCCTCAATGCCGACACCGGCCAGCTCGTCTGGGAGTACCGGTTCAACCTGTTCCAAAGTGACGTGCCGTCGCATCGCGTCGGGTGGGCGTCGCCCGCGGCCGATCCCGAAACCGGCAACATCTACGCGCTCGGCGGGAGCGCGCTGGTCGTCGCGCTCAGCCGGGACGGCAAACTGCTGTGGGATCGTTCGTTCGGCGAGGAGTTTACCGCGTTCACCACGCACGGGGGCCGCACGATGTCGCCGATCGTCGATGGCGACCTCGTGATCGTCAGCGCCGCCGTCTCGAACTGGGGCACGTTTGCAAACCGGAGGCATCGCTTCATCGCGCTCGACAAACGGACCGGCGACGTGGTGTATGTGGCGAGCCCGGCCGGACGTCCGTACGACACCGCATATGCCCCGCCGCTCATCGCCACCATCAACGGCATGCGGCTCCTCATCGCCGGGCTTGGCGACGGCGCGGTCCACGCGATCAAGCCGCAGACGGGCGAGAAGGTCTGGAGCTTCACCGCGGCAAGGCGCGCGATCAATACCGGCGTCGTGGTCAAAGGGACGAGCGTCATCGTCTCGCACGGCGACGAGAACCTCGAGGGGACCGATCTTGGTTTGCTCGCCTCCATCGACGGATCGCAAACCGGCGACATCAGGACCACAAAGTGGGCGACGAGGGGAACCAAGTTTGGATTCTCCTCGCCCCTGACGGATGGTGCCCGTCTGTATCAGATCGACAACGGCTCTACGCTGAAGGCGTTCGACATCGACACCGGCAAGCCGCTGTGGGAGCAGGCACTGAGCACCGCGCAGAAGGCGCCGCCCGTGCTGGCCGACGGCAAGATTTACGTCGGCACCGACGGCGGGAACTTTTTCATCGTGCGACCGCTCGCCGATCGCGCGGAAGTGCTCAGCAACGTGGAGTTGCCGAACAGCACGAACAGCTGCTGCGGCTCCGAGGGAACGCCCGAGCAGATTCTCGGCGGTGCTGCCGTGTCACGTGGACGCATCTTCTTCGTCTCGAGCGACGCCGTCTACGCCATCGGCTCGAGGCAGGCACGGCCGGTGACGGGATTTGCCGTAGACGAAGCCGAGCCGGCGCAGGCCGGTGCGGGCATGCCGACGCACCTCCAGGTTTCGCCAACCGAACTGGTGCTGACGCCCGGGCAGACCGTGAAGCTGCGCGCGCGGCTCTTCGACGACAAGGGACGCTTTCTCCGCGAGGAGACCGCGGCTGCCTGGACGCTCGAAGGATTGAAGGGTACGGTGTCGAATGGCGCGTTCACGGTCGCGGCCGATCTGGCGGAACAGGCGGGGTCGATCAGTGCGTCGGCCGGCGGGTTGACCGGACAGGCCCGCGCGCGCGTCGTGCGCCCGCTCCCGTGGAACCAGACGTTCGACTCGTACGCGGACGGCACGGCTCCTCCTGGATGGGCCATCGTCACCGGCAGTCAGGTGGCGGTCGCCACGGTCGACGGACAGAAGGTGCTGCGGAAGGCGCCGCTCGACACGATCTTCAAGCGCGTCCGAGTGTTCTTCGGGCCCACGACCTGGTCGAACTACACGTTCGAGGCCGACGTGCGGGCGGCCGAGCGACGGCGGCAGATGGCCGACGTCGGGATCACCGCCCAGCGCTATTCGCTCGTCCTGTACGGGACGTCGCAGCGGCTGAAGCTCGAGCCGTGGGAACCGGAGACAGCGCGGACGGTCACGGTACCGTTTGCCTGGAAATCCGACTCTTGGTACCGGCTGAAGCTCCGCGTCGAGAACCTGCCCAACGGCCGGGTGAGAGTGCGCGGCAAGGCATGGCCGGTGGGCGAGGCTGAGCCCACAGTCTGGATGATCGACAAGACGGATCCGATCGGCAACCGCCAGGGAGCGCCAGGGCTGTTCATCGATGCCCAGTTCGGCGCCTACCTGGACAACTTCACGATTACGCAGAATCAGTAGGGGCCATGCGAATCCATTCCATCCATCCGCCCATCCATCCGCAACGTCCCTCGGCGTTCCTGCTCATCGTCGCGCTGGCCTCTACGATTGGCCTCGCGCCAGCGCAGCTCGCGGCGTCCGATCCCGGCACCGGCGACTGGCCGATGTGGGGCGGCACGCCCGACCGCAACATGGTGTCCGCCATGAAGGGGCTGCCCGGCGAGTGGGACGTGAAGACGCGCAAGAACGTGAAGTGGGTGGCGGACCTCGGCTCGCAGACTTACGGCAACCCGGTCGTCGCGGGTGGCATGGTGTTCGTCGGCACGAACAACGAGCTGGTGCGGGATCCGAAGCAGCCCGACGACCGCGGGGTGCTCATGGCGTTCCGCGAATCAGACGGCGAGTTCCTGTGGCAGCAGACACATGTCAAACTGGAGGCCGGACGGGCCAACGACTGGCCGTTTCAGGGTATCGCTTCGTCCCCGCTCGTCGAGGGTGAGCGGCTCTATTACGTCAGCAATCGCGGCGTGGTCTTTTGCCTCGACATCCAGGGCTTTCGCGACAACGAGAACGACGGCGCGGTCAAGGACGAGAAGCTGACCGGCCAGCTTGACGCCGACGTGATCTGGGCGTTCGATATGATGGAGCAGGTCGGCGCGTATCCGCACAACCTGTCGAATTCGTCCCCGGTTGTCTGGGGCAACATGCTGTACGTGAGCACGTCGAACGGCCAGGACGAGAGCCACGTGAACATCCCGTCCCCGCGCGCGCCGTCGATCATTGCGCTGAACAAGCAGACGGGCGCGCTCATCTGGGAGGACAACTCCGTCGAAGATCGCATCCTGCACGGCCAGTGGTCCACGCCGTCGGTTGGCACGATCGGCGGCGTCCTCCAGGTCGTCTCGGGGCAGGGCGACGGCTGGGTGCGCGGGTACGAGGCAGAGACCGGCAGGAAGCTGTGGGAGTTCGACACCAACCCCAAGGAGTCCGTCTGGCCGCGGACACGCAACGAGTTGATTGCCACGCCCGTGGTCGTCGATGGCCTCGTGTACATCGCCAACGGCCAGGACCCTGAGCACGGGGAAGGTACCGGGCACTTCTACGCCATCGACGCCACCAAACGCGGCGACATCACGACCACTGGGCGCGTCTGGCACTTCGACAAGATCCGCCGCACGATCTCGACCGCCGCGATCGCCGACGGACTTGTGTACATCGCTGACTTCAGCGGGTTCCTCCACTGCCTGGATGCGAAGACCGGGCAGTTGTATTGGACCTACGACACATTTGCCGCCGTGTGGGGATCGCCGTTTGTGGCTGACGGCAAGGTGTACCTCGGCGACGAGGACGGCGACGTGGTGGTCATGGCGCACGGGAAAGAAAAGAGGGTGTTGGCAGAGATGAACATGGGCAGCGCCGTCTACGCCACCCCCGTGCCGGCTCACGGGACTTTATTTATTAACAACCGCAGCCAGCTCTTCGCCCTCGCGGTGAAGTAGTTGCCTGTGAGGGCCGGCAAGTCAGTCATCTCGCTGTTACTGCTCGTCGCAATATTGCCCGCCGTCGGCCAGGGACCGGTGGTCGCGCCGGCCAACGAGTGGCGCCAGTTCCGCGGTAACCCGCGGCTGACCGGCGTCTCTGCCAGCACTCCCCCGGCGACGCTCAAGCTGAGGTGGACGCACGAGGCCGGCGACGTCATCGATTCGTCGGCGGCGATCGCGGACGGCGTGGTCTACGTGGGCGGCGGCGATGGAGATCTGATCGCCCTCGACCTGGCGTCGGGCGCGCTCCGCTGGAAATACGCGACCGGTAACCTGATCGGCGAATCCTCGCCCGCGGTCGGCCCGGATGCCGTCTACATCGGCGACCTCGGCGGCATCCTTCACGCGGTCAGCACCCGCGACGGCAAAGCGCTATGGACGTTCAAGACCGGGTCGGAGATCAAGTCCTCGCCGGTCGTTGTCCCTGGGGTCCCTGGGGTCACTGGGGTCAGCGACGTCGTCCTCATCGGTTCCTACGACGGCCACCTCTATGCGCTCGAGGCGCGCACCGGTCGGGTGCGCTGGAAAGTGCTGACCAAGGGCCAGGTGCACGCGACGCCTGCCGTGCTGGACGGGCTCGCGTTCATCGCTGGTTGCGACGCCATCTTCAGGGCGATCCGCATCGCCGACGGCCGTGAGGCGTACCAGATCGAGTCCGGCGCGTACACCGCCTCGTCACCCGTCTTGGACCGCGATCGCGCGTACTTCGGCACCTTCAACTACGAGGTGCTGGCACTCGACTTGAAGCGCCGCACGGTGCTCTGGCGGTACTCCCAGCCGGACGCGCAGTTTCCCTACTATTCGTCCGCCGCGCTCAGCGATGGTCGTGTGATCGTGGGTGGCCGCGACAAGATCATCCACGCGATCGACACAGCCACGGGCAAGGCCGCCTGGACGTTCGCGACACGGGCCCGCGTCGACTCCTCTCCGGTTGTGGCGGGAGGCCGCGTCTACGTCGGTTCGAGCGACGGCCGGCTGTACGTGCTCGACGCCGCGTCAGGGAGAAAGCTCTCGGAATTCGACACCGGCGCCGCCATCACCGCCTCACCCGCCATCGCTGGGGGCCGCGTCGTTGTCGGTTCGCAGGACGGCCGCCTCTACGCGTTCGGATAGCTTCGCGGCGCCATCCGATCCAGCAGCGTGCCGCCAACCTTGCCGGCCGTGGCGACGAGGATGATGAGCACGCACGCGAGCCAAGCCTCCCATCCGGAGAGCAGGCCGATCTCGGTGCGGATGCCCGCGAACGCAAAGAACGCCGGCAGCAGCAGGATCGTGAGAACAGCGCGAAGCTGACGGCCGCGCGATGTGCTCATAGGGAGTGAGAATAGCCTACCTCCGGCGTCTCTCCGGCAGAACCGTTCGTCATGAGAATGAGCCGAAACCGTTGTTTGGAAATGGGTCCATTGCGGCTCCAGTCGGCCGTCAGCAGTGAGTGTAGGCTTCTCCAGCACGTGGGACGATTCGTCATCGGCTGACGGCGGCGTGAATTGGCGGCAGACGAAAACTTCAATAGCGTCGTCCGCGGCTTGGTTCGCCGGAAACCACGTGCCTGATTGGAGTCATCGTACCGGTGGTCAGCCTCGGCGCGCAGGGCGACTTATCGGGCTCGAACACGGCGGGCCTCATCACCGCGACGATCGCGGGCGCGCTCGGCGCGGGGCTCGTGCTCGACTTCAGGCCGGCGGCGTCGGCGAGGCCTGGGTTCATCGCTCTCGCGATCCTTGGGCGGCGTGGGGGTGAAGAAATAATCACAGCCCGAGCCACCGGAACGATTCAGATCTGGCCGGCCTGTAGCCCATGCAGCGCGGTGGCTTCCGCCAGGCGGCTGTCAAACGTGATGACGCCCTTCGCTCCGCCGGAGAGCGCCAGCGCGATGTGCAGCGCGTCCAGGGTTCGAAGCGGAACCGACTCCGTCGTGAGCAGCATTCGCTCGGCCTCACGGTGGACGACCGGGTTCAAGTCCAGTCGCCGGAAGGATGCCGATGCGGCATGGGACAGTACGGCGTCGCGGATTCGAGTGGCTTGCTCCGCACCAAGGCTGCCCTCCCGCCTCCTGCGAGCAACTGCCGAAATGACCTCTGTGACCGACAGCTCCGAGATCATCAGGTCGCGCCGACCGCGAAGGAAGCGATCGAGAGGCTCGCTTCCAGGTTCGGGCACATAGAGTTTGGTCAAGGCGCTCGAATCGAGATAGACGCCGACGGCCGCCTTGGACGACTCGGCTGGCACATTCATCGGAGTCGCTCTTCTCGGCCATCAATGACTGCCTGGGACAGTGACGCCTTGAGTCTCGGCATACCGCGCCGGAAAGCAGACAGGCCCGGAAAGGGCTTCGCGGCTGGGGGAAGTGGAGGAACCAGCCGGGCGACCGGCCGCCCCCGATCCGTGATCGTGATTTCGTGTCCCTTCCGAACCTCGTCGATGAGAGCCGAGAGGTTCTGTCGCGCGTCACGAACGCCGGCCTGCTTCATGAAGCCATCGTGCTACAAGTAGCATCCATGGGCAAGTTTCGAGTAGGACAAGTGGTGCTCGTCTGTTGCTCCCTTCAAGCGTTGTCATTGTCCCGACCCAAGGGCCAAGCACCCGGAACCGGGATCTGAGGACCACGGACCAAGGACGGGCCAGGAACAAAGAACCAAGGACCAGCGACCGACGTGGCGTGAAGTTCAGTTCGGTCGGCCGATGGCGACGAGACGTGAGCCGGTTCTGATGTACCAGCGGCCCTCGACGAGGGCAGGGGACGCGAGGGTCTGTTCGCCGATCCTGTTGACGTGAAGCAGCTCGAACGTCGGACCGGCGCGCAGCACGAACGTCTCACCATCGTCGTTCGTGAAAAAGACCTTGCCCTCGACCGCGACGGGTGACGCTGAGAATCCCTCCCGCTGCGCGACGCCGAGTCGTCCCTGCCACATGAGGCGCCCTGTCCTCGCGTCGAGGGAGGTCACGATGCTCGCCATGTCGTTCACCATATAGAGGGACTCGCCGTACAGAATCGGCGACGGCACGAACGGCGACCCCCTCGGGCTCGACCACGCGAGGTGAGAGCGCGTGACATCGCCTCGGCCTCCCGGACGAATCGCCAGCGTCGGGCCGGCGCGCCCCGACGGGCAGAACACCATCCCGTACCCGACGACGGGCGTCGGGATCACTTCGTACGTGGTCCCGCCGCAGCGCCACAGCTCGCGCCCGGTGGCAGGGTCGTACGCGTGCACGCGATTCTGGCTGTTCACGATAATCTCGTCGCGATCACCCACGCGGACCGCGATCGGCGTTCCCCATCCCACCGATGCGTCGCGGCTGGTCCGCCACAGCTGCTGTCCAGTACGAGTGTCGAACGCGGCGATGAACGAGCCCGCATAATGATCCTGGTAAAAGATGATTCGGTCTTTATAGAGCAGCAGGGAGCCGGCCGTCCCGTGGTACGCGTCCAGCTGGCCGAGATCCTGGTGCCACACGATCTTGCCGTTCAGGTCCAACGCCAGCAGTCCGCGAGTGCCGAACGACACGTAGACACGCTCGCCATCGGTCGCTGGTGTCGCCGATGCGTGACCGTTCTTCTGATGCGCGCCGCCGTCTCTTCGGCCTTCGGGCGCAAACGTCTCCCAGAGCCGCGTGCCGTCGGAACGTCGAAACGCGAGGACGGACAGCCGCCGCCCTCCCTCATACGCCGTCGTGAGCAGAATGCGATCGCGCCACACGATGGGCGACGAATTGCCGCCGCCTGGAACCGGCGTCTTCCAAAGGACATTCTCGGTCGCCGACCAGCGATCCGGATAGCCGCTGTCGCTGACGAGCCCCTGGCCGGATGGCCCGCGCCAGCGCGGCCAATACCGCGCGGCTTCGCCCTCGTCTGCGACCATGCTGACGGCAGGCGCCTGCCCCCCGAGCCGTTCGGGCGGCCACAGCATCACGACAAGCGTTGCCGCGATCGCAAGCGTGCGAATGGCCCGCATGGCGACCCTCACTGTTTTCGTTGCCCGATGGCGTAGAGAAATGAATCGGTCCGGATAAAGATCTGCCCTTCGGAGACCGCGGGCGAGCTGAGCGTATATTCGCCGAGGTCGTTCTCCGCGAGCAGCGCGAACGTCGGGCCGGCCTGCACCACGCTCGTCACGCCGTCTTCGTCGGTGATGTAGATCCTGCCGTCGGCCAGCACGGGAGAGCCGCTGTAGGTGGCCGAGCGCAGCCGCTGGCGGCCGTAGACCTGCTCGCCGGTCTTGCCGTTCAGACACCACATGATGCCGCGGTCGTTGATCACGTACAGATATCTGCCGTCGGTGACCGGGGTGGGCACGTCCGGTCCATTCATGAACGTCCAGAGGACGTGCGACCTGGAGACGTCGCCCCGGCCGCCCGGCTTGAGCGCCAGCATCGGCCGCTCGCGCGACGGCGCGAAGATCATCTCCCCGTGTATCACGGGTGAGGCGACGATGCGCTGGCTGCCAGCGTTGTCTGGATTGAGACCGGTGGCTCGCCACAACTCTCGACCGTTGTTCGTGTCGTGGCCGGTGACCACGTCGCCGCCAGAGACGACGATCTCGGCGGTTGTGCCATACCGCAGGAGCGCGGGCGTCGTGTAGGCGTCAGGCGACTCGCGCCGCGCACTGGTCGGCCGCTCGACCCGCCAGATGGTTCGGCCGTTCGCCTTGCTGATGCGCAGGACGTAGGAGGGATCGTCGGTGTACATGCCGTGCAGTACCTGCACGTACAGCGAATCCTCGAACAGTAGCGGCGACGACCCGTAGCCCCACTGCAGGCCGAATTCGCCGTAGTCCCTCTGAATGTCCCGCGCCCAGAGCTCCCTGCCCTCGAAGTCGAACGCCTTGATCACGCCGGTGCCCGTCATCACCCACACGTGCCGGCCGTCGGTCACCGGAGACGGCGAAGACATGTTCTGCTTTCGCCTCCGCGCGTTGCCGCCGCCGAGCTGCCGCTTCCAGAGGACGACGCCGCGCGCGCGATCGACCGACCACAGCCACAGATCGCGGCCCTCCGCCACATTGAGAAAGACGCGGTCGCCCCAGACGATGGGGGTGGATCCTGACCACGCGGGCAGCGCGAGCTTCCAGGCGATGTTCTCGGTCTTCGACCAGCGAACGGGCAGATTCGTCTCGGCGCTGAGGCCGTTCAACTGCGGGCCCCGCCACTGCGGCCAGTGCTCCGCGGCGAGCGGCACGGCGCCGAACGCGAACAGCGCCACGCCCGCCGAAGCGAGTACCCGCGCGAACAGCGCGGTTACGACGATGCTGCGATTGGTCATCCGTACTACTCCGATCGCAACGACTCCAGTAGCGGTCCGCGAATGGCGGCTCTCGTCGCGATCATTGAGGATAACAGACCCGTCACGAACACGGCGAACAGCAGCAGCGCGCCGCCGCTCGTCAGCGGAACCCGGCCGCCCCGCTCGGCGACGGCCGGAGCAATCGCGAGGCCCGCGCAGACGGCGCCCGCCGCGAGGCCTGTGGCAAGCAACAGGGCGTTCTCGGCCATCACCATCAGCAGAAAGTGCCGGCGGCGGTAGCCGACCGCACCGAGCAACGCCAGCTCGCGCCGCCGCTCGAGCACATTGCGAAGCAGGACCGTGGCCAGGCCGACGGTTCCAAGCAGGAGGCCGAGACCGCCAAGCGTCTGGAACGTGGACAAGTACGTGTTCTCGACCCTGTGGAATTCGGCGAGCCGTTCGGCCGTGCCCGTTACGTCGGCGCCCAGATCGCTGAGAGCGTCCTCCATTTCCGCGGCAATGGCCGACGCGCGCCCGGCCGGCGTCTCGACGAGCAGCAACCGATACCCCTCCTGCTCTGGAAACAGCGTCAGGAAGTGCGCCTGCGACATCAGCAGCTCCCGCTGGAAGATGCTGTCGCGCAGAGCCCCCACGAGCCGCAGACGGATCTCCCGTGCCCCGCGCGTGACCACGATGTCCTCGCCGAGACGGCGGTGCAGGACGTACGTCATCGAGTTCGCATCAGTGATTACAGGAATGACCCCGTCCGGCCCGACAGGACCGTCGCGATTCAGGAGCAGCCAGGGGTTGGCGCGCTCCGCCTCGGTCGATGCGAGCGAGTCCTGAAAGGCGAAGCGACCCGCCGCGAGAAATGAATCCCGCGGCGCCAGGATCCGTGGATTTCTCGGCTCGTACAGATTCAAGCAGCTCGCATCGTCTCCCGGCAGCAGCCGGAAGGGCTCGATCGTCACCGACTCGTCGAGATCTGAGAGGTTCAGCGCCTCGCGTCCCTCGCGCGAGTTGGGATCGTGGACGATGGGCAGCAGCGACTCGACGAGGAGCTGGTACCCGCCAACGCCCGAGTGCGGATCATCGGTTGCAGCGGCGCCGTCGCGGCGGAACGCGTCGACGGAAATGAGAATAAACGTGGCCGACGCGATGACCGCCACGGAGAGGACGCTGCGCCCCGGCCGATGCGTGGCGTTGCGAAGGCCGAGCCGCGACACCGGCCGCCACCCGTGGCCCGCCAGCGGATGCCGGGGTGGCCGCCTGAGCGCGACGGCGAAGAGACACAGCGATGCCCCGAGCAGTGCCGTGCCCGCGCCGAAGAAGGCACCGGTCCGATCGAGCAGGCCGCGAGCGGCGCCCGCCATCAACGCCGCACCGGCGAGTGACAGGAAGACGGCGGCAAACAGCTGGCGGGTCCACAACGCAGGACCCGCCCTACGCCCTGTAGGCCCTGTAATCAAAGCATTGCTTTGTAGACCGGGCGACTGCAGCTCGATCTGTCCTGCCAGCAGACTCCGTTCGGAAATGCGCGCGAGGCTGCCGAGCGTCCACCAGATGCAGGCAGCCGCCGCTGTCACTCCCCCGGCGGCGCCCGCGGCGAGCGAGGTCCACGACACGTGCAGCGTCAGTGCGGTGGTTCCCACGGCGTCGACCCACCACGTGCCGAGCGCGGTCACGATCAGGAAGGCATACCCCAGCGCGCCGGCGACCCCGGCGCCGCTGCCAATGATCGAAAGCAGCAACCCTTCGTACAGGAACAGCTGTCGAACCGCCGCCGGCTTGAAGCCGACCGCCCGCAACAGTCCAACCTCGCGAGCGCGCTGTTCCACGCCGAGCTTGAAGAATAGCGCCACCAGCAGCAGCGCGGACACGACCAGAAAAAAGCTGAAGTAGACGAAGTACTCTCCGAAATCCGTGGCGCCCCGGGACGCCGACAGGCCTTCGGCCCGCACGTCGCGGACGGCAAGTCCCGTGGCCAGCGGATCGATCCGGGCCCGCAGACGCTGCTCGATCTGCTCCCGGGCATCCTGGAGGGCCTGGAGGGATCCTCCCTCAGGGAGCGTCGCGCGTATGGACGTCAGCGCGCCATACCGTGACCGCCAGAGACGCTGACCGACCTCCAGCGGCACGAACGCCTTCGGGGTCGTCCGGTAGTCGTTCCAGTACACCTCGTCTGCCGGGCGAATGCGGCGCAGATCGACCGGAAACGGCGGATCCCAATCGGCAAGCGATGGTGAATCGCTGATGCCGGGGTACACCGGCGCCAGGTCGCGATCGCCGGCGGCGATCGGCACGACGGCCGCGACGCGAAACTCGGTGGTCCGGGTCGCGAGCTGGCCTGGCTCCTCCCAGACGTAATACTCCATCGTGACGGGATCGCCAACCTCCGCCTGCAACTGCCTGGCAGCCCAGTCGTTCAACACGATGGGAGAAGTCGTCGCACCTAGCGCTGGAGGGACCGCGGGAGCAATCGCGCGCAGATCGATCGCGGTGACGAGGGAATACGGAATCTCGCGATCGCCACTGCGTAGGGTGTTCGCCAGATAGGTGAACACCGGCTGGCCCCGCAGCACCTCCTGGACCGCCGCTGCCTGAGCGTCGCCCAGCAGTCCCGCATCAGAGCCCACAACGATCGCCCGCCGCTCGTCCAGCGTCTTCACCGTCAGGCCGATATCTTCGAGGCTCGCCTCGCTTCTCACGAGCTGCTCGAGCACGCCCGCTGCGCCGGTGGAGCGTTCCGGCATGGTGGAAACAAGCAGCGTGTTCACGCGGTCGCCGAGCTCGAGCTCCTCCTGAAGGCGCGACAAGGGCACGAACAGGGCGCGGACGTCCCCTTGTTGCGCTTCCAACGAGAACTCGCCAAGCGCCGACGAAGGGACAACGGCGCGAACAGTCAGGCGGAGCGTGCTACCAAGGTCTTCTTTGCGGCCGTAGAGCGACTCCAGCGGAATCTCCGACGGCCGCTGGACGCGTACGAGCACCGCGCTGCCGGCCTGAGCGTCGATGTCGCGTGCAAGAGCAGGACTGACGAGCGCGTCGCGGCCGAGCGGACCCGCGATCTCGGTAACGCCGTGGAACAGCCAGAACCGATCGTCGACCCCGTAGACGCGGACCTGACCGGCGCGGCGTCCGCTCTCCTGTCCTGTGACAAAGCCCTGCGCGACAATCACCGGAGCGACGCCGCTGAACGTCGAAGGGAACGAGGGATGTACTCGAAGCGCGTCGGCAAGCTGGCCGCGGAAGAACGTCGCGGAAACGACGACCAGGTCGGTTCTGCCGAGTCTCTGCAGCACGAGATCGCGCAGGCTGCCGCGCACGGAGTCGCCTACGAGCAGCGCCCCAGCAAGCACGGCCACCGCGGTGGCGACCCCGAGTATGACCGCCACGTTGGTACGCCAGTAATACGTCAAGCCGCGAAGGACGAGCCGGTTCGGCCTCATCGACTCATCCCGCCGCGACCGAGAGCGCCAGAAACAAGCGACCGACGAAGCCGCCCGCGATGCCCATCGCCACTGCCTGCGCCATGACCTGCTCCACCGTCGTGACGTGCACCAGCGCCGCTAGAGCAGCGGTGAGAATCAGGAGCGTGGCTGGACAAGGATCGACTCATTGAAGAGGCCAACGCCCGATGCGGCCAGGCCGTACACCGACCGCGAATGAATAGTCCGCACAATGATCCGGATCGTCGAACGTCAGCGCGAACGGATCGGTGAACACGCTCGTGAGATCACGTTCCGATTCTACGCCCGCCAGAACATTCTTGTGAATCTTGACCAACCCGGATTGGTACTTCAAGCCATCGATGAATGCCTCGAGGGAGATTGTCATTACCTAGCGGGCCCCGCCGGCACGACCTCGCGAAGCGACGCCGTGAGATCCTCCACGAGATGATCAATGTGCTGCTGGTGCGTTCGGAAGCTCAACACGCACACGCGGCCGAGAAATCTTTCTCGCGTCGTGCAGCCCGTCAGCATCACGCGTCCCCGCTTCGTCGTGTTCTCGACCAGCGTGCGCGTCGCGTCATCTTCCTCCGCGTGAGCCGCGCCTGGCCAGGTGACGTGAAAAGCGAAGAGCGACAGCTCGGGCGGGGCGTCGATGACGATGTGCGGAAGCCCACTGATTCGGCGCCAGGCGTCGACCGCCAGCCGCCGCTTTTCGGCAATCGCTTCACGAAACGCGGCCGCGCCGAAAAGCTTCACCGAGAGCCAGACGCGAAGGCCAGGGAACGCCCGCGATAGCTCCGGACCATGTTGGCTGGGGTCGTAGAAATCGTCCGGATGCGGCATTGCGGGAAGATAGGCGGCCGTGGCCTCGTGCGCGGCGCGAAGCGCCGCCCCGTCGCGTACCAGCAGCGTGCCCGTGCCGTAGGGAAGGAACATCCCTTTGTGCGGATCGAGCGTCAGCGAGTCCGCGCGGGAAAGGCCCTTGAGCACGGGCCGGAGGTCGTCGGAGAGATGAAAGAACGCGCCGTACGCCCCGTCGATGTGGTGCCAGAGTCCCTCGTGCGCACAAAGGTCGGCCACCGCGTCGAGCGGATCGACGGCGCCGGTATTGGTCGTGCCGGCGCTCGACACGACGGCAAACGGCGTCAGATCCTGCCGGCGATCTTCCCGGATCGCGGCGGCGAGAGCGTCCACGTCAAGCCGATAGCGATCACCGGTAGCAATCGGGTGAACGCGATCGGGCATGATGCCGGCCATCCTGGCCGACTTCAGCACCGAGTGATGCGCCTGGTCTGACGTGTACAGCACGCCACGGCGGATGTCGGCGCCGAGATGACGCTCGCGCGCGCACAGAATCGCGTTGAACGTCGCCATCGATCCGCCGGTTGTAAACAAACCGCGCGTGCTCTCGGGAAACCCCATCCAGTCGCGAAGCCAGTCGAGGGCGTTTGCTTCGAGCTGGACCAGCACCGGCGCGGCCTGCCAGATGCCCGTGAAACGGTTGGTCGTATCCGCGATGAAGTCGGCGAGCGCGGCGGTAAACAACCCGCCGCCGGGAATGTAGGCGAGATAGCCCGGTCCGATCGTCGTGAACGAGCGCGGGATGCAGTCGCGGAACAGGTGATCGAGCAGCGGATTGAGCGCGGTGCCCTGCTCCGGCGCCGGTTCCCGAAGCGAACGGCAAAGCGCGCCCGCGTTGACGTCCCCGCGGCTTGGCTGGCGCCCGGCGGAGGCGACGTGCTCGACCGAGCGCGCCACCACCTCGTCGGCCATCGCGCGCATTTCGGCGGCCGACAACTCGAGCGACCGAGGACCAGGTTTCTCGCTCAAGCGATCTGCTCGGCAGGCGCCCGACGGCGAATCCACCAGATGACGAGAACGAATGTGATCGCCACCGCGACGAACGTCCAGCCAAAGAGCCGGAGCGTGCGATAAAGGATCGACTCCAGGTCCATGCGGGCATCGAGCACCAGCGGCATTCCGAGGAGCCGGTCGGCCAGCGGCTGTTCCCACGTGAGAATATTGCCGCGGCCGATCTCGCGCCTGCTGTTGTGATACTTGATTCTGCTCGGCAGGTGCAGCCGGAACGCCACGATTTCCCGTCCGTTCCACCCGACGTTGCCTTTGGCCTTCCCTGCCGCAGGCCCGATCGCCTGTCGATACACGTACAGATCGCCATCGCGACTGAACTCGTACTTCGACCACGCGAAGGGCGCCGCCTCGCCGAGTCGGCGGATGTCGTCGACGTCGAGCTTCACGTGGATGAACCTGCGGTTGCTGCGGCGCGACGCGTTGATCTGACCGTTGACAGCCGCCACAGGCGACCTTGAATAGAAGGCGCGCACGGCCTCACGGTCGAGCGGGGCGTTGGGGGCCGTTGTGAATGACGTCCCGCGCAGCGCATTGAGCGCCGCCAGAGACGCGTGGACGTACACCGTCGCGGTGCCCTCGAGCGACAAGTACACCTCTTCCTCGTACTCGTACTGCCGGAACAGACCGCCGCCGCTCGTGCTTCCATCCCCGCCGCTGCCGCACGCCGACGCCGCCACAGCCGTCATTACCGCCAGCGCTGCCAGGACCGCCAGGGCTGCGAGCGCGAGTGATCTAGCGGCGACGACCGCAGGGATCCGCATAGCCTCGAATGATATAGTAAAAAATTCGCCTCCCGTGAAACCCACCATCTATCTCATCGACGGCAGCTCCCAGATGTACCGCGCGTTCCATGCGCCGATCCGCACGCCGGAAGGCGGCTTCCTGCGCAACGCGCAGGGACATCCGACCAACGCCGTCTACATCTTCGTGGCGATGCTGCGGAAGCTGCTGAACGACCACAAGCCGGAGTACGTCGCCGCGTCGTTCGATCTGCCGGGGCGGACATTCCGTGACGATCTCGCGGCCGACTACAAAGCCAATCGCGCGCCGATGCCCGACGAGCTCGCGGAGCAGATTCCGATGGTGCATGCCGCGTGCGAGGCGCTCGGCGTCCGGATCCTGAACTCCGAGCGTTACGAAGCCGACGATGTCATTGGCACGTTGACGGTGAAGGCCGCCGCCGCCGGGTTCGACGTCGCGATCGTAACCGGCGACAAGGATTTCTTTCAGCTCGTCCGGGACGGCGTCCGCGTCTTCAACCCGCGCGAGGAAGGCACGTGGTACGACCCGGAGGGCGTGAAGGACAAGTTCGGCGTCACGCCAGGCCAGGTCGTCGACGTGCTCGCCTTGATGGGCGACACGATAGACAACATCAAGGGCGTACCCGGCATCGGCGACAAAGGCGCGCGGGAGCTGATGGCCACTTACGGCTCCCTCGACAACCTGCTGGCCCACGCGGCGGAGATCAAGCAGAAGCGCTATCGAGAGCCGTTGCTCGCCAACATGGAATCGGCGCGGCAGAGCCGCGAGCTCGCGCGCATACGGACCGATGTGCCGGTCGAATTCAATCCCGACGCCCTTCGGTACATCGGCGAGTCCCGCGAACGCTGCTTTCAGATCTTCAACGAGCTGGCCTTCCGCAGCCTGGCGTCAGAGTTTGCGCCGACCGCTGCCACCATTGCGAAGGTGTACCGCATCGTTTCGACCGCCGAGGAGGTCGCGGCGCTGGCCGCCCGACTCGAGGCGGCCGGCGCGTTCGCGTTGCGCGTCCTGTCGGCGGGCGCGTCGGCCATGACAGCCTCGATTGTCGGGCTGGCGTTTTCGACGAGCGCGCGGGACGCCGATTACGTCCCGACCGGACATCGGGGACTCAGTCCCATTGCCGCCGTCTCCCTCGAGGCCGCGCTCGCCGCGCTGAAGAAGGTCCTCGAAAATCCGGCAATCAAGAAAGTCGGGCACGACCTGAAGTTCGACGCCATCCTACTAGAGCGTCATGGCGTCGCGCTGCGGGGCCTCGACATCGATACGATGATCGCGAGCTATCTCCTCGATGCCACGCGATCCGAGCACCGGCTCGAGGACCTCGCCCTCGAGCACACCAGCTACAAGGCGCTCGCGGAAGGGGATGTCTGCGGCCGCGGCGCCAGGACGATCTCCCTGGCGGACGTGCCGGTCGAGGCGGTGATCGACTACGCGGGCGAGCGTGCGGATCTTGCTGGACAGCTGGCGCCGCTGTTGCGGGATCTGCTGAAGAAAGAGCAGCTCGACGACGTCTACACGTCGCTCGAGCTGCCACTCATACACGTGCTCGTCGCCGTGGAGCGCGCCGGCGTCCGGATCGATCGGCCCGCGCTGGCCGCGCAGTCGCAGCGGATCGATCAGGAGCTCGTCCGGAGAGCCGCGGAGATCTTCCGGATGGCGGGCGGCGAGTTCAATATCAATTCGCCGAAACAACTCGCGGACGTTCTGTTCGACAAGCTGCAGCTGCCCGTTCTGAAGCGGACCGGGACCTCACGCGCGCCATCGACCGCGGTCGAGGTGCTCGAGGAGCTTGCCCTCGCGCACGATCTCCCGCGCCATATTCTCGAGTGGCGCGCGTTGATGAAGCTGAAGGGGACGTACATCGACGCGCTGCCGCAGCTCGTGAATCCGGAAACGGGTCGCGTCCATACGTGCTTCAATCAGGCCGTGGCGGCAACCGGCCGCTTGAGCAGCAGCGACCCGAACCTGCAGAACATTCCGATTCGCACTGAGCTCGGCCGCGAGATCCGCCGGGCCTTCATCGCGGACCCCGGGCACGTGCTGATCTCGGCCGACTATTCCCAAATCGAGCTGCGTGTGCTGGCGCATCTTGCCGACGACGAGGTGCTGATCGAAGCGTTCCGCCGCGGCGACGACATCCACGATCAGACGGCGCTCAAGGTCTTCGGACCGGCAAGCGGGGTGGACAAGCACACGTTGCGCAGCACGGCCAAGATGATCAATTACGCGCTGCTCTATGGGAAGACGGCGTTCACTCTTTCGAAGGACATTGGCGTCACGCCGCAGGCGGCGCAGGAGTTTATCGACGCGTACTTCGCCGGTTTTCCGAGGGTCCGCGAGTTCATCGACCGCACGCTCGAGGAAGCGCGCATCACCGGCGTCGTGAAGACGATATTCGGGCGGCGCAGGCTCGTGCCGGAGCTGACGAGCCGAAACGGGCAGGTACGATCGGCGGCGGAACGTGTCGCCGTCAACCTCCCGATTCAGGGGAGCGCGGCCGACATCATGAAGCGCGCGATGCTGCAGGTCCACGCCGCCCTGAAATCGGATCGCGAAGCGCGTATGATCCTCACGGTCCACGACGAACTGCTGTTCGAGGTTCCGAAGGCGAGGGCCGTGGAGATCGGCGCGATCGTCCGCGAGCGGATGGAATCAGCGGCGGCCTTGAAGGTCCCGCTCACGGTTGACGTCGGAATTGGCGAGAGCTGGAAAGACGCGAAACAGTGATGAATGGCTGATTAATGCCTTCAAGGACGTACACAAGTGACTGACGCGCTCCCCGAAGTGTGGCTCCGCGGCCCGGTCGCTGGTATCGCGCCGGCCCTTCAACCCGTCGCCCACGCGCTGCTCCAGGCGCGCGAGGAGGTCGAGGCGCTGATGCAGGACTTCCCCGAGCAGAAACTGTGGGACCGGCCGGCCGGCGTGGCGCCGGTCGGCTTCCATTTGCAGCATTTCTCTGGCGTGTTGAGCCGGCTGTTCACGTACGCGCGCGGCGAGTCGCTCGACGCGGCGCAGCGGGCGGCGCTCGCGGCAGAGCAGGAACCTTCGCGCGCAAATGTCACCGGTCAGGATCTCGTTCAGGGCTTCCGTCAGCAGGTCGATCGCGCCCTCGAAGAGCTGCGCGCCACCGACGAGCGGACGCTCACCGAGCCTCGTGCGATCGGCCGGGCCAAGCTGCCGTCTACGACGCTGGGGCTCATCGTGCATGCGGCGGAGCATATGCAGCGTCACGTCGGACAGCTTCTGGTGACCGCTCGGATTTTGCGCGGCGGAGCGTGAGCTAGCGATAGAGTAGCTATCGCTAGGACGTGCTTTCCTGCAAGATGTTCTTGAAATCCGCCGCGACCCGGACGAACGCGTCCACCACGGCCGGATCGAAATGGGTGCCCTTTGCGGCCACGATGAAATCCACTGCCTCGTCGTGCGAGATCGACCGGCGATACACGTTCCGGGCGACGGCGACGTCGTACAAGTCGACCACCGCCATCAGCCGCCCTTCGAGCGGAATCGCGGTGCCGCTCAGGCCTTCCGGGTACCCGGTGCCGTCCCACCGCTCGTGGTGGGTGTAGACGAGGAGGCGCGCCTCAGAGAGGGGGTCCTCTCTCTGAGCGGCCTGGGCCCCGGGCCACGCGACCAGAAGAAAGACCGCCGTCAAGCCCGGGCGACGCATGTGCCGATGGTAGCATGCCAGCGACGGCGGGCTAACCCGTTGATTTATATGTGGTTAATCGCCGTTGTTTGCGCCTTTGGTACAATGCCTACCGATGGTCGACCCGAGGATCATTCCGCGCGCCGAGCACCCGATCTCGCGCCGCGACATTGATCCCGACGCGCTCAAAGTTCTCTACCGGCTGCGGAAGTTCGATCACGTTGCCTATCTCGTCGGCGGCAGCGTTCGCGATCTGCTGCTCGGACGGCGTCCCAAGGATTTCGACATCGGGACGTCGGCGCACCCCTATCAAGTCAAGAAGCTGTTTCGCAACTGCTGGATCATCGGCCGGCGCTTCCGGCTGGCCCACGTCAAATTTGGACCGAAGGTGATCGAGGTCGCCACATTCCGCCGGCAGGTGGCGCCCGGCGAAGAAGTGGTGCAGGACGGCGTCCCCGCCCCGGATCCGAGCGCGCCCCAAAGCGAACATCTGATCCACCACGACAACACGTTCGGCACGCCCGAAGAGGATGCGTTCCGGCGCGACTTCACGATCAACGCGCTGGTCTACGACATCGCGACCTTCTCGATCATCGACTACGTCGGCGGCCTCGACGACCTTCGCGCTGGCGTCGTGCGATCGATCGGCGATCCGGA
This sequence comes from Vicinamibacterales bacterium, assembly GCA_965229885.1. Lineage (GTDB taxonomy): Bacteria > Acidobacteriota > Vicinamibacteria > Vicinamibacterales > CAVVIG01 > DATLLJ01. The sequence goes on along the minus strand of CBDDJX010000003.1, from coordinate 385,736 downwards.
GGTGCGGCTGCGGGAAGATCCCGTCCGCATGCTGCGCGCCGTCGCGCTCGCCGCCCGCCTAAACTTCGCAGTCGACCGGCAGGTCCTCGACGCCATCCGCACGCATCGCCATGAAATTACGCGCAGCTCGGCGCCACGGCTGCTCGAGGAGTACTACAAGATCCTACGCGCCGGATCCGCCGAAAAGACATTCCGCATGCTCGCCGAGGTAGGCCTTCTCGAACCAATTTCGGACGAGCTGCATCGAGGCGCGGCCGATCCGTTATGGCGATCGCTTGCCGATCTCGACGCATATCGCCGCCGCTTCAAGTCGACGCCCGACACGCTCACCAACGCCGTTCTCCTCGGTAGCCTGCTCGTCCCGCTCGGGATCCTGCTGGGGTCAAGTCGTCCGAAAGAACCGGTGCCGAAGCTCGGCGCGCTGCCGCTCGCGCGCCGCGACGTAGAGCGGCTCAGCCACATTCTGGGATTGCAGCGACGCCTGCTTGATGTCGCAGCCAGCCCGCGGCCCCGGCGCGCCCTGGCGCACCGGAGCCTCTTTCCAGAGACGCTGACGTGGTTCGAGATTCACGGCGGCGACCGCGTCACGCTCGAGAAGTGGAAGGCCGTTCTGGCCGGGGGGCCAGTCGAGGGCGAGGACCTGGCGACGGAAAGCCCCGGGGCCGGGCCACGCCGCCGACGACGACGGCGGCGGCGTGGCCGCCCAGTCGGGCCTGTTCAATCCTGAGACCCCGTTCTAGGCGGCGACTTCTTCGATCGTCTTGTTCGGCGTCGCGAGGCGCAGCATCGTGAGGAGCTTGATGATCGGCCACGCCGGATCGATCTCGCTCGCGCGGACGCTGAACTTCGGGCTGCGCGGAAAGCCGTGGTGGTTGTTGTGAAGGCCCTCGCCGCCGGTCAGCAGCGCAAGAAAACGGAGGTTGGTCGCGGTGTTGTCGAAGTTCCTGTACCCGACGACGTGGCACAGTCCGTTGATCGACGACGACAGCACGAACACATACGTGGTCGCATGAATGCCGGCCGCGACGAGCGCCGGGCCGGTGCCGATGATCGCGCAGAGTGAAACAGTGCCGATCGTGAGTCCCAGGAGGCCGTGCCGGAAGAGCACGCGCTCCGACCAGTCATCGCTGATATCGCGCGCGTACTTCTCGAGGACGACGGGGTTTTTCGCCTCCTTGAGATACAGGAAGACGTTGCCGAGCTGAACGGACCAGAAACCCATCAGCAAAGGGCTGTGGGGATCGCCTTCTTCGTCGGTGAACGCGTGGTGCTTGCGATGGACAGCCACCCACTCTTTGGTCGACAGGCCGGTCGTCAGCCACAGGGAGAACCGGAAGAGCCAGGCCACGGCCGGGTGCAGCGTGAGCGCGCGGTGCGTCGCGGTGCGATGCAGGTAGATGGTCGTGCCGAACACAGCCACCTGGGTCAGGACGATGGCGACAGCCAGACTCAAGAAAAGGGAACCAGACATGCTTGGCGACGCTATCACAGTACCGGCCCCCCTCCGCGGTCGGCTTTTTCCCCGCGTTCTTACCCGCGGCTGCGCTCGAATTCCCTCATGAAATTCACGAGCTCATCCACGCCGGCCTCCGGAAAAGCATTATAGAGCGACGCGCGGATGCCCCCGACCGAACGGTGCCCCTTGAGACCGTCGAGACCCGCGGCGGCCGATTCCTGGACGAACGCCTTCTCGAGGTCCTCGCTGGGCAGCCGAAAGGTGAGGTTCATCAGCGACCGATGTTCTTTTCGCGCCGTGCCGCGGTAGAACCCCGTGCGATCGATCTCCGCGTAGAGCTTGCCGGCCTTGCGCTCGTTGATTGTGGCGATCGCCGCAAGGCCACCCTGACCGGCCAGCCACTTCATCACGAGTCCGACCCCATAGATCGCGAAGGTCGCCGGCGTGTTGTACAGCGAGTTGTGTTCCGCGTGTACGGCGTAGCTCATCATCGTCGGCAGCGACGACTTGCGCGCCGCGGATCGCGCGACGAGATCGTCGCGGACGATGACGACCGTCACGCCGGCGGGGCCCATGTTCTTCTGCGCGCCCGAGTAAATCAGCGCGTGCCGCGAGACATCGAGCGGGCGGCTGAACATATCCGATGAAGTGTCGGCGACGAGAGGCGTCGCACCCACGTCGGGAAGCTGCTTGTACTCCGTGCCCTCGATGGTGTTGTTCGACGTGATGTGCACGTACGCGGCGCCCGGCGTCAGCTTCAATTCGGCCCGCCCGGGGATGCGCGTGTACCCTTCGCCCTTCGTGCTCGCCGCGACGTTGACCGTCCCGACCTTCCTGGCTTCCTTGATCGCCTTCTCGGCCCACGATCCGCCGTCAATGTAGTCGGCGGTCGCCGACGAGGCGAGAAAGTTCATCGGCACCATGGAGAACTGTAGACTGGCGCCGCCCGCAAGAAACAAGACGCGATAATTCGAGGGGATGGCGGCAAGCGCACGGATGTCGGCCTCGGTCTCCGCGAGAATCGCCTCGAACGTCTTCGAGCGATGGCTGATCTCGAGGATCGACATCCCCACGCCTGGCAGCGCGACCAGATCGCGCTGCATCTCTTCCAGGACGGGGACCGGCAGCATCGCCGGTCCGGCAGAAAAATTGTGGATGCGCTTATAGGACATGAATCAGTAATCCGTCTCTGAGCTTCGGCTCGAACCACGTGCTCTTGGGGGGCATGATCGCCCCGGCATCTGATACTGCCATCAAATCGGCGACCGCCACGGGGAATAGTGAAAAGGCCACGACGGCGCGGCCGGAGTCGACGAGGCGTTCGAGCTCGCCCGTCCCGCGCGAGCCGCCGACGAACTCAATGCGGCTGTCGGTCCGCACGTCAACGATCTTCAACACGGGCGCGAGCAGGCCGTCCTGCAGCACGCTGACGTCGAGCGAGGCGACTCCGTCGCCCTGGTTCGGCGGCACCCGAGCCCGCAGCGTGTGCCAGGAGCCCCGACAATACATCGCGATCTCGCCCCGTCGCGCCGGAGTCGCCGGTCCGTTCTTCAGTTCGAAGCGGCCGCGGACCGCCTGCAGGAAATCATCAGACGAGAGTCCGCCAAGGTCCTTCACGATCCGGTTGTACGGCAGGACCTGCACACGATTGTCCGGGAACGCCACGGCCAGGAACGTGGTGCGATCGGCGCCGTCGCCAAGCGGGACGCCGGCCAGGCCACGCTCCTGCATCTCGGCGCGTGCCCTCGCCGCGCTGGCCACCCGATGATGACCATCGGCAATGTACAACGCGGGAATTCGTCCTGCCGCCTCAACCAGCCTGTCGCGATCGCCGCCGCCCACGCGCCAGAGTGTGTGACGGACACCGTCAACCGCCTCGAAATCGACGAGCGGCTCGGCTTGCGCCGCCTCCGCCACGCTGCGATCGGTGTCTGCGCGCGCACGATAGATCAGAAACACCGGCCCGGTCTGCGCCCCGAGCGCCAGCATGTGCCGCGTGCGATCGTCTTCCTTATCGCGTCGCGTCCGTTCGTGCTTCTTGATGACGCCGCGATCGTATTCATCGAGCGAGTAGCAGGCGGCCACGCCGGTCTGCTCGTGCCCACCCGTGCGGAGCCGGTACACGTAGAGGCTTGCCGCCTCTTCGAGCACGAGCGCCGACTCCCTGAGCGAGCCGAAATTCCGCGCCGCGCGCTCGTAGACAGCCGTCGAATAGGGATCCGTGCCTGGCGGAAGCTCGATTTCAGCGCGCGACACCCGGAGAAAGCTGAGCGGGTCGCCGTCGGCCAACGCCCGCGCCTCGTCGGTATTCACGACATCGTACGGAACCGCGGCGATGCGAGCGGCTTCGGCGAGTCGAGGGCGGAGCGCGCGGAACGGATAGAGGGTCGCCATCTACCGTGTGTGCGCGGCTGTCCAGCGGCGCAACGCCTCCTGGCGCTCACAGGCGGCGGGGATCGCGCCCATGTGATCCGTCGGCCAGGGCAGCCGGAACGTCCAATTATCGCCGCCGATCGTGGCCGGCACGTTGATCCGATCGGTCCAGCCGAACACGTCAATCATCGGCAGCAGCAGCAGGTCCGATCCGGAGGCGAACAGCGCCTCGATCAGCACGTCGCGGACCGTCGGATTGAAAGCCGCCGACAGCAAGTCTGTCCCGTCCGCAATGCGTCGCACCGTTGGCAGGGCGGCGATTTGTTCGCGCTCTTCCGCGGGTGCGTGTGCCCACCAGACGGCCATCGATTCGGTGTCGTGCGTGCCGGAAGTAGCGACCGAGATCGCCGGGTACTCGGCGGGATCGAGGAACGGCTGGCCGTCGCTCGACCAGCGCCTCTCCCATCGAAGCAGGCGGAAGCCCGGGACGTTCAGGCGCGCGAGCGATGCGCGCACGAAATCGGGGACCGTGCCGAGATCCTCGGCGATGATCCTCGATCCGGCCTCGCGGAAGATGTTCAGCAGTCGTTCGCCGAGCGCGGTCTGCGTCTGCTCATCAGCCGGCGTGAAGAACGGCTCGCTGCCGTCCTGCGGCCACGCGAACGTCCGGTAGAAGCCGACGAGATGATCGACGCGGTACCCGTCGTAGAGATCCGCGCTGCGCCGCACGCGTTCATGGATCCACCTGAAATGCTCGGCCGCGATGACGTCCCAGCGATAGAGCGGCATGCCCCAGTTCTGACCCTGGGTCGTGAACGCGTCCGGTGGTGCCCCAATCGATGCGTCGAGGCGGAACTGATAGTGCCTCGCCCACACGTCGGCGCTGTCGCCGTCGACCATGAACGGCAGGTCGCCGAAGAGCGCCACCCCACGCGTCTGCCCGCGCGCCGCGCGCCATTGGGTCGTCGCCTGCCACTGCATGTACTGATAGAAGAGCACTTCGTGCATCAGCTCCCGCCGCACGCGATCGATGTCCGCCGGTTCGCGGCGCTGCAGCGCCGCCGGCCATTCGGTCCACGGACGCTCGCCCTGGCTCGCGTGGATCGCTCGGAACAGCGCGTAGTCCTCGATCCACCACGCCTGCTCGCTGATGAACCCCCTTAGCTCGCGCGCGCGCCCGGTATCGTGACGCCACTCGTCGGAGCTGAACCGCTCGAACGCGGCTCCGAGCGACGCGCGTTTCAGCCGCCGGACGCCCCCGTAGTCGACGCGGGACGCGCGGCGCATCTCGTCGAGCAGCTCGCGATCGGCCGCCGTCAGGGATCCTTCCCCGCCCATGGCGGCAAACTCCGGGACGTCTGTCACCCGAATGTAGAGAGGGTCGATGGCTATGGCGCTGATCGCCGAGTAGGGCGACTCCTGGCCGGGAGCCATCTCGTTCATCGGCAGGAGGTGAAGGATACGCTGACCGGCGCCGGCCAGCCAGGCGGTCAGCGGCACGAGATCGCCGATATCACCCGCGCCCCAGCTCGTTGACGACGGGCAGGAAACGAGCGGGATGAGCACGCCTGACTGGCGGCGGCGGGCCGGATCACCCACGGCTTCCGACCGGGCAATCAAAGCGTCTCAGAACGCGATCGGTTCCCTCGGCGAACTGCGCCTCGGAAACGAGCAGGCTCACGACCAGGTACGACTCACGCGGAAAATCGAAGAAGTATCCGGGATGCGCCAGCACACCCTCGTTCTGCAGAAGATTGAGGACGAGGGCTTCTTCTGATTCGAGCGACGGCAGCTCGAGCACGGCTGACCAGCCGCCCTCGCCTGCGAGGACGCGGCACGCCGGGATCGAGGCCGCCCTCTCCCGAAGGCGCTGGTAGTTGGCCGAGACCCGGCGGGCGATCTGTTCGCGAACGCAGACGCCGCGCTCGAGCAACTCGGCAGCGGCCATCTGCACCGGCGTCGACACGGAGAGATAGGTGTCGCAGATGACCTCCAGCCGTTCGAGCGCCGCGCGAACAAGTCGAGCCGGACCACCGACCGCGATCCACGCGAGCTTCAGCTGAGGAAGACCCACCGACTTCGACAGACCTCCGAGCGAGAACGTCAGGGCACCGCGACGTTCCATCATGCGACCGGCGGACGTGCGGGCCCCGCGCGTCAGCTCGTAGTCGGCAAAGACCTCGTCCGCGACCAGCGCCAGATCGTGGGCCGCCGCGAGCGCTGCGAGGCGCTCGAGCTCGTCCGATTTGACGAACGAGCCGGTGGGATTGTTGGGCGATACGACGAGAATCGCGCGCGTACGCGGCGTGACAGCAGCCTCGAGCGACTCGAAGTCGATGCGCCAGCCCGCGTCGGGGTCGAGATCGTAGGGGCGGGCCGTGACGCGATCGAGGCTGGCCAGATGGTCGAACAGCGGGTAGCTCGGCCGGGGGATGAGCACCTCGTCGCCGGCATCGGTCAGGAGTTTGAAGAGGCATCCATAGGCCTCGCTCGTGCTCGCCGTCAGCGCGATCCGCAAGGGGCTCACGTCGACCCCGCGTCGTTCGTAGTCGTGCGCGACCGCCGCGCGGGCCTCGACCAAGCCGAACGGCGACGGCGTGTACATCAGACCGCGGGAATCGGCGAGCAGACGCAGGAGGTCGCCCGGATAGTCGAATCCGGCGCGCGTCGGATTCGATTCCGTGAGGTCGAGAATCGATCGGCCGTCAGCCCGGGCCGCCTTCAGCGCCTCGGCGAGGCGGTTGAGCGTCAGGTCAGCCGGAGTGCGGCTTGAAAACATTCACTGTCGCAGCGGCCGGGTCGCGGCCGAATACTCGAGCATCTGCCTGGCGAAGTCGCGCGGGTACGAAATCGTCACGTCGGTAATCTCGCCGGTAGGGGTGGTCACCGTCTCGAGCTTCGGCATGACGAAGCCGGTATAGGACGGCAGGTGCAGCCGATCCACGCGCGCGACCACTTCGTCGCGGAGCTTCGGATCGAAGTGCACGCCGTGGGTCTCGAACAGCTGCTTCGCGGCCGCGTAGTCGCCTTCCGCCTTGATCCGCTGCACCTCGCCGAGCAGCCGGCTCACCCCCTCGCGGTACGCCTGCGGATCGGTCATGACGTAGTACGTCTTGCCGTCCCGCGTCCGCACGTCGATCGCCTTCGTGTTGGCCATCAGCCAGCGGACGACCATCTGGCGGTTCCGCATGTGGTCTTCCTCGAGCTGCGCGCCCTCGCGGACCCGGCGCAACTGGACGATCGCGGTGCGCGTGTACCCCTCGTACTCGGTGCGCACGATGTCATCGTGATCCTCTCTTGTGACGAGGCCGAGCTCGACGAGCTTCGCGTCGGGCAGGAAGTACAGCGCCACGAGATCGGCCCGCGCCTCCTCGAGCGCGGAATACTGCTCCTTCAGGGCCGCCTGCGGCCTGCCCTTCAGCCGCTCCTCAATCTTCCCGGACGCATGCCCGATCACCTCGTGCATGTTTGTCGTCAACTCGCCGGCGAACGCGCTCCACTTTTCCGCCCGCGCGGCTTCCTCGGGCGTCCAGGCGAACTCGGTACGGAATTCCGGCAGCGTCGACTTGTCGTAGGCTTCGCTGATGTTCGAGAGCGACACCGACTTGCTGCCGTACTGCTCGCGTACTGACTGATCGTTCGGCAGGTTGATGCCGACCGGTGTCACAGGACCCGAGTCGCCGGTCTCGATGACGACGTCGATGGCGTTGGCGGTGATGCCCTGCACACCAGACTTCCGGTACTTGGGATCCCACGGCATCCGGTCCTCGAACCATTGGGCGTTGGCCGCGAGCTTCCTGATCTCCGAGGTCTTCTCGGTGTTGACGTAGAAGACGAGCGCTTCCCACGCGCCTTTGATGCCGCGCGCATCGAGATACACCTCCGTGAAGCCGTTGATCGTGTCGACCGGCGACGCCTTGTCGCGCACCCACGCGATGTCGTACGCTTCGCGGTCCTTCGTTTCCCCGGTCTGGTACAGCGTGATCGACGCGCGCAAGGCCGCCGCCATCGGCTCGGTGGCAAACGGAATGGCGTTCTCCAGGTGCTTGACGACGGAAGCGAGCTGGGAGCCGTAGCGCCCGCCCACGCGGTAGACCTCTTCGACGATCTTCCCGTCTTTCTTCACCAGACGTGAATTGAGCGGATACCGTTCGCGAAACCCCTCGAGATCCTTCATCGTCAGGCCGGCGTACAGATTGTTCGAGCTGGCGGTGAGGATATCCTTGCCCGCTGGCGGCGTCTTGCTGGTGACGATGGGATCGACGTTCGGATCGAAGAAATTAGGCTGGAGCCGAGCGAGCATCCGATCGAGCGTTTCGCCCGCCTTCAGCGGGAAGGTGGCGCCTGCCTGCTCCGCCGCGTGCGCCGCGGCGGCGAATGCGGCCGGTGTGCACTGCAGCACGAACTTGCGGGCGGTCAGGTTGTTGTGCGGACCGGTATTGATCCAGAACAACTTGGTGTAGCGCGTGATCTCGTCGAGCGTCGGCTTATCGATCGCCGCCGGATGGGTGACGATCGCTTCGACCACGTCTCGCATGTCGAGATTCGGCGCGTACCTTTGATCGTGGAAGATGTCGCGCCCCGAGAGCGCCGCCTGGTACAGATGCCAGATGAGCGTTTTTTCCTTCAGCGGAAGCGCCTGAAATCCGTCGGCGTACACCTGCACGACGGCCGCCTCGTCCACGCGCTCGAGCAGGTACGGCCGTTCGACCGCCCGGGGCGGGGCCCCTGGGACCGACGTCGCCGACGCCGCCGGCGCGGGGGTATTCGCGGTATCGCTCGGCCCGCAGGCAGCGGTTCCAGCTATCGTCATAACGGCGATGATCCTCTTTGCCATGTGTAGCACACCAGCCAGGACTGAAGTCCGGCTCCACAACACCAGTAGCGCAGGCCCTGAGACCTGCCGGACTTTCTAGACTATCCCAAGTTCAAGTCGACACGTTCGAGGTACCTGGCCACGTGAACCGGCCACTGCCGCTCGGAGGCGATGCGGTCGGCGAGCGCGTGAGCCGGGCCGGCTTCTCCGTGCACGAGATAGGTCATCGACGGCGGCCGGACGAAGCCTGACAGCCATCGCATGATCTCGCCGGCGTCCGCATGCGCCGACATCGAGTCGATTCTCTCGATCCGCGCGGCGACAGGAACGAACTGCCCGTGCATCTTCACCTGCTTCGCGCCGTCGCACAGGAAGCGGCCACGGGTACCAGCCGCCTGAAAGCCGACGAAGAGCACCGTGTTTCGCGGGTCGGGGAGCGCGGCGTCCAGATGATGCAGTACGCGGCCGCCGGTTGCCATGCCGCTCGACGCGATCACAATCGCCGGCTCTCGCGATGCGACAAGATCCTTGGACTGCTGCACCGAGGTGACCATCACCGTGCGGGAGGTGTAGAACGCCCTCACCGCCCGCGATGCCGGACGAACCTCCTCGTCCAGTTCGGTCATCCGGCTGGCATAGAACTGCAGCGCGGCGAGGGCCATGGGGCTGTCGAGGTACACAGGCAGCGCCGGGATGCGGCGCTCGTCTTCGAGGCGCTTCAGCCAGCACAGCACCTCTTCGACGCGTCCGATGGCAAATGACGGCACGATCAGCCGTCCGCCTCGGGCCGCGACGTCCGTCACGATCCTCGCCAGCCGCTCCCCATCGTCGTCGGCCGCGTGAAGCCGATCGCCGTACGTCGATTCGACCAGGAGGATGTCTGCCTCGGTCACCGCCGTCGGATGCTGGAAGGACAGGTCTTCCGTAGCGGCCGAGATCACCGCCAAACAGAATGGATCTGTCCCGGATTCTGACGCGGGCGTAGGCGGATCCGAGCAGGTGCCCGACGCTGACGAACTCGACGTCAATTCCAGGCACCCCAGGGATCACCGGCGCGGGACGGCTGTAGCCGACCGGCTGCAGCCGATCGAGCGACTGCGCCGCTTCGATCGCCGTGTAGAGCGGTTCGGCGGGGGCGTGCTTCGAGTAGCGGTGCTTGTTGGCCTGGCGCGCGTCCTCTTCCTGAATGCGCGCCGAGTCCGGGAGCACGAGCGTGCATAGATCGCGGGTGCCTGGCGTACAGAAGACACGGCCACGAAAGCCCTGGCCGACGAGCCGAGGCAGGTAACCGCAGTGATCAAGATGAGCATGCGTGAGGATGACCGCGTCGATCCGCGACGGGTCGATCGGAAAGGCCGCCCAGTTGCGCAGCCGCAGCTCTTTGAGGCCCTGAAAGAGGCCGCAGTCGACGAGAATCCGATGGTCGCCGAGATCGAGCAGATGTTTTGAGCCGGTGACGGTGCCGGCGGCGCCGAGAAACGTCAGCGAGGTCGTCATCGTTGTGCATTGTATAGTGAAGGTTCCACCGCGATGCCTGCCCCTGATCTTCTCACCGCGCTCCGTTCGGGTACATCGGTCCTCGCGGCGGAGCTGCGACCCCCGCGCGCCGAGCTCGCCGCCAGCGATGGGATGGACGCCTGGATCGACACGTACCACGCCGTCCGGCGCCTGACGCGGCACGACACCTTCGTGTTTCTCACTGACAGCGCCGTCGGTGCGCAGGAGGAAGATAACCTGCGCCACCTCGTGACCAATCTTGGCCAGGATGTGCCGCGATCGCGCATCGTGCCGTTTCTCACGACGAAGCATTCGCTCGAATACTGCCTGTCGTACGCCGAACGCGCCCGCCAGGGCGGCTTTCCGGCGCTGGTGGTGCTCGGCGGCGACCGGGGCGTGGGCGCTCCCCGCGCGGTTGAACATGCCTGGCAGTTGCGACGCCTGCTGCGGGAGCGCGATCAGTCCATCCGCCTCGGCGGATGGGCCAATCCGCATGCGGATCCCGACCGGCAGGTGGATTACCTCTCCGACCCGTCCGTCCATGCCGAATTCTTTCTCACGCAAATCGTGAGTCGCCACCAGATCGACGCGGCTAGCCGGTTTATCGAAACCGCCGACCGGCGCGGCCTGACGTTGCCGGGACTCTTCGGGGTCTTTTTCTACCGAAGCGGCAATCGGCGCACGCTCGAGGCGTTGAGAAGCTTTCTGCCGGTCCCGATCGACGGGCTCACGCGTGAATTCGCGGAAGGATCGACACCTGAAGACATCTGCGCGCGAACCATTCGGGCGCTGATGAAGGCGGGCGCACGGCACTTCTACATCAGTAATCTGCCGCCGGCGCGCGCCCAGGCCGTGCTGGGGACCATTCTCGAGAAGAGCACGACGCTCGATCCCGACCGCCCCTAGCCGGGGCGATTATCTAACGATTACTTCACGTGGCGCCCGCCGTCGACGCGAAGCGTTTCACCCGTCATGAAGTCGCCGTCGATCAGCGCGAGAACCGCCTTGGCGATCTCGATCTCGCCGCCCCAGCGGCCGAGCGGTGTGGCCTTCTCAACCTCGCGGCGCTCCTCATCGCTCATGGTCTCGGGCGGCAGGATCGGCCCCGGCGCGACGGCGTTCACCAGGATGTTGTCGGAAGCGAGCTCGAGCGCCAGCGCTTCGGTGAGCGCGATAACGCCCGCCTTCGCCACGTAGTAAGGCAGGTAGCTTCGAGTGCGCGGGCGACCGCTTCTGGCGGTCCAGTCGCTGAAGTTGATGATGTGACCGCCGCCCTGCCGGCGCATGTGTGGGACCACCGCGAGCGCGCAGAGGAAACTTCCGCGAAGGTCGACGTTGAGCGTCCCGTCCCAATCCGCTGCGGTCAGTTCGCCGAACGAACGCCGCGCATAGACAGACGCCATGTTGAGCAGGACGTCGATGCGTCCGAATGTCTCGGCGGCCGCGCGGACAAGCGCCTCGCACCCGGACGGCTGCGAGAGGTCCGCCTGCGCGATCTCGGCGCGCCTGCCCGACGCGCGAACGCTGCGGGCCGCCTGTTCCGCCTCCTCGCGCGACCGTGCGTAGCCGAGCACCACGTCGGCGCCGCGCGCGGCAAGCTGCCCGGCCACCACAAGACCGATCCGTTTGCCGCCGGTGATCAACGCGACTTTATTGGTGAGTTCCACAACACGAATGCAACCACGACAACACGAAGAAACAGTTTACGGGGGCGTATCGAGGATTTCGAGCAGTACGCGCCCGTTGTCGTCGATGTCGACGACGACGGCGTCCATCGGTTCGACGTACAGGCGCATCACACACCAGCGGCAGCAGACGCCCGGGCCGCGTCCTCGACGCCCAGGACGAGCGTCGCCGTGGGACTCCCTTCGGCAGCCCCGCCGTACGCATATTCCACGTTCACGTTGGCATCCGAGACGAGCCGGAGCACCGGCCCGAGCGACCCAGGCGCGTTTGGGATCGACGTGACGATCACGTCGCGTTCAACGACCTGATGATGATGCTCGCGCAAGAGGGCGGCTCCGTGCACGTGATTGTCGAGCACGAGACGCAGCTGGCCCGCGGCGTCGAGCGCCATCGCCGTAATGTTCACGCGTTCGTCGGACAGCAGCCGGCACACGCCTGCGAGCGCGCCCGGGCTGTTGGGGAGCCTGAGGGTGACCTCGGTACGAATCGCCATGCGGAAGAGCGTATCAGAAAGGCAGGAAGGGCTGGAGGGGCCAGACAGGCGAGAGCGCGAAACAAGGCAGGTCGGGCAGCAGCGGCAGCGGAGGGCCTCCTGCCCCTCCTGCCCTTCCTGCCCTGAGGCTAGGCGAGCACTTTAATCACCACGCACCGATTCTGCGCGCGGCCCGCCCTCGTCGTGTTCGGCGCCGCCGGCTTGTCTTCGCCGTAGCTGATGACGCTCATCTTGTGCAGTGGAATCTGGTGCTGCTCATAGAGGTATCGCTGCGCCGCCTCGGCGCGATCAAGGCCGATCTTTTCGTTGATGGCCGGGTCGCCGACGGCGTCCGTGTGTCCTTCGATTTCAATGAACACGTTTTTCGGATCCTGACTTCAGCCGGCGGACCATCTCATCGATCTGGTGTCTGGCTTCATCCGGAAGCGTTGACTGACCGAACTTGAAGTTGCCCTGACCCTCGCTGAGGACGACTTCGTACACCAGCTTGTGAGTGGCCTCCTCGATCGCGCTGAACCTCTCGTTGGCCTGGCTGCCGACCTCGTTTGCCTTGTTCTGCGCCGCAGCCGCCGCCTGGTTGGCCTGCTGCGCCGACTGGGCCGCCGCCTGCGCCTTCTGGTCGACTTCGGTGATCTTCCCCTCGTTCCTTCGCGTCCGCTCCTGCGTTTCCTCGACCGAGCGGCCGAGTGAGTCCACCTTGCTGTTCACGTCCCCGACGCTCGTCCTGACGAACTTCTTGCTGGCGCACGCGGCCGTGCCGCCAACGACCAGAATCGTGACCGGTACCGCCATGAAAAACTTCCGCAACATGATCGAGCCCCCTAATCCGAATTCGGGCGAGATTGCCCAGTGATGTATCCACTTCGGGCTCGTACCGTCAGGTCCTTGTTACGCGCACGGACCACGAGCGGATGCCAACCCGATGTGCCGCTCGATTCAAAGGCAATCAGATATTGATGCCGCAGCTCGTCGACGATTTGCCGCGCAGCCGCGCCGCGCGCGGCCGGCGTACTGGCTACGAAGACGTGGCCGCCTGTCCAGGCCGTGAGATCGCCAAGGGGGCCCGCCAGGGAGCTGTCCGCGTTCGTCGAATACTCGGTGGACGGGTTGTCGACCGAGGGAACGGTGGCAAAGACGTAGACCGGCACGTCGATCGAGCTGGCGATCCCAGACACCTGGCTGGGCGTGAGCCGGCTGGACGTATCGCGGCCGTCCGTCAAGACGACGACGGCGCGGCGGCGACCTTCACGGGTGCCGACACGCTCAGCCATCCGGACGATCGCATCGAGCAGCGAGGTGGCGCCGAATGGCGTCATCGTCGACATCGAGTCAGGCAGCTTCTTGAGACCGCTGGTAAAGGGCACGATCTCGTCGAGCCTGGTGTCGAACGTAAAAACGGCCACCTCGTCCTTCGGTTCCAGCCAGCTCAAGAGGTGCGTAGCCGCTTCGCGCGCATCCGGCAGCGCGCTTTCCATGCTGCCGCTCACATCGAAAAGCAGGCCCACGCTCACCTCGGCAAGATCTTGTCGGAAATCGGCGATAGGCCGGAGCTGGCCTCCGTCGAGGACGTCGAAGTCACCCGCCGACAAGTCCTGGACAAAACGGCCTTTGTGATCCCGGACGATTGCGGCAATACGGACGAGGTCGATCCCGGAGGTGAACGTGGCGACTGGGGCCTGCGCGCCCATCGCCGCCGAGCCAGTGCCAACGGCCACTGCCATGCACACGCCTGCATTGATGAGGTTTGGCAGCGCCATTCGGTGAGATGTGTACCAAAGGTCTTGCCAAATATGCAACTTATTGACAATGTTGAACTTACTTCTCATATATGCGCGCTGATACCGCCGTATTTTGAGGTCAGTCGAGCAGGAATTACACGCTTTCATCCTTTCGACAGGTTCCGGTCGGTGTAAGAGTTACGCGATGCACTCCACGGTAAGATGGAACGTGCCCCCCGCGAAAATCTCCACGCCGATTCCTACCGCAGCCCGCCTGAGTCGCTTCTCCTACGCCATTCGCAACATCATCGTCGAGGCGCAGCGGGTCGAAGCCACAGGCCGGCACGTGCGCTACCTGAACATCGGCGACCCGGTCGCCTTCGGGTTCACCACGCCGCCCCACCTGATTGCCACGGTGGAGCGGGCGATGCGCGACGGGCACAACGGGTATGGGCCCTCGGCGGGCATCGCTTCTGGACGCGAAGCGGTCGCCGCCGAGTACACGTCACGAGGTTTCCCCGTCACGCCGGATCGCACATTCCTCACGGCGGGGACGTCCGAAGGCATCGAACTCGTGCTCGGCGCGCTCCTCGACGAAGGCACCGATGTGCTAGTGCCGATGCCGAACTATCCCCTCTACACTGCCGTCATCGCCAAGCTCGGCGCGCGAGCACTCTTCTATCGGACCGATCCCGACCGCGGCTGGATGCCGGATCTCGATCATCTCCGCAGCATCGTCACGCCGGCGACGCGCGCGCTGGTGATCATCGATCCCAATAACCCGACTGGAGCGTCGTACCCCGCCGCGACGCGGCGCGCGCTCCTCGATCTGGCAGACCGGCACGGCCTCGCCATCGTCGCCGACGAGGTCTACGGAGACCTTGGTTACGACGGCCCCGTGGCGCCGATCGGGAGCCTCGATCCGGATGCGTCAGTCATCACGTTCTCCAGCCTGTCGAAGGCGTACCTCGCGCCGGGGTGGCGCGCGGGCTGGATGGGCATCGGACGATCGCCTCGATTGAACATGGTGGTGAAGGCGGTCGCGAAGCTGGCCGACGGCCGGTTGTGCAGCACGTTGCCGATGCAGTGCGCGATCACTGCGGCGCTCACCGGCGATCGATCGCATCAGGTGTCGTTCCGCGCGGCGCTGAAGGAACGCGCGGCGCTGACGACCTACCTGTTGAACGCGATCCCCGGAGTCACGTCCGTCGCGCCAACAGCGGGCTTCTATGCCATGCCGAGGATCGCGCTGCCGAAGGGACGAAGCGACGAGGATTACGTGCTGGCCCTCCTGCGCGAGACCGGCGTGCTGTGCGTCTACGGATCGGGCTTCGGCACGGCGCCGGAAGACGGCTACATGCGCGTCGTGTTTCTTGCCTCGCCTGAGGAGCTTCGAACGACCTACGGCCTGATGGCCGACTTCACGAAGCACTACCTTCAATCTGCGACCTGAAATCTTCAATCTGTCTGTCTGCCCGCCTGGGCATCAATCTTGATGAAGGCCTTCTGAGAACCTGGGTTTGATGCGCAAAATTAGGTGTAGAGTTCACCGCGCAGGCGCCAAACATTTTCTCCTCAGGGGCATTCGGATGTCACGTTTGAACCGGCGTTGGGACACACCGCGATGCGTTTTCGGCGACGTCGTTGTTCTGGCCTTCGTCCTCGCACAAGGCCTGGCCGGCGTCTTCACGTATCTGGGTGTCAGTTTCTGGGGGCTCGGAGCGGAAGGGAATCCTCTGGTCAGCTCAGCCGTGCTCGTGGCCGGTCTCGGACCGGGGCTGGCCGGCGTGAAGCTCTTCGCGGTCGGTCTCGGCATCGCGCTGCACCTTTAACCGCGTCCACAACGTGCTCGCCCTGCTCACCGGCATCTATGTCGTCGGCGCCATTGTTCCCTGGACGGCGATGTTCCTGTCTCATTAATCGCTGGTCATTGGTCCGTTGGTCATTCGTCGCGGGTAGACTTAGCGGCTAACGCCATATGCGTCCCGACCCGCTCGCCTACCTCACGGCCGAACTCGACGCGCTCAAGCAGCAGGGGCTGTATCGGCAGTTGAGGGTTCTCGAGGGGGAGCAGAAGCCGACGACCACATTTGACCATCGTCAGGTCGTGAACCTCTCCTCGAATAATTATCTTGGTCTCACCACGCACCCCCGCCTGCGCGAGCGCGCGCTGGACGCGACGCGCACGCTCGGGGTCGGTTCAGGCTCGGTCCGGACGATTGCCGGCACGATGGCCATCCACGTGGAGCTCGAACAGCGCCTCGCCGCATTCAAGAACACTGAAGCGGCTGTCGTTTTCCAGAGCGGCTTCGCCGCCAACGCGGGCACTGTCGCAGCGATCCTGACGAAGGACGACGTCGTCGTGTCCGACGAGTTGAATCACGCGAGCATCGTCGATGGCTGCCGATTGAGCCGGGCCACGATCAAGATTTTTCCCCATAGAGATGTCGATGCTGCGCGGAAGGTGCTCGCCACGCTGCCGGCCGGCCAGTGCACGCTGCTCATCACGGACGGCGTGTTCAGCATGGACGGAGACCTTGGCGCGCTGCCGGCTCTCTCTGCGCTGGCCGAAGAGTTCGGCTGCATCATGATGGTCGACGACGCGCACGCGAGTGGAGTGTTCGGACGGAACGGGCGGGGCACCATCGATCATTTCGGGCTTCACGGCCGCGTCAATATTCAGGTTGGTACTTTGTCCAAGGCGATCGGCGTGCTCGGCGGCTACGTGGCCGGTAGCCGCGCGCTCATCGACTTTCTGCACCACCGGGCGCGGCCGTTTCTGTTCTCGACCTCCCACCCGCCAGCCGTTGCCGCGGCCTGCATCGCCGCAATTGATGTCCTCGAGCAAGAGCCGGAAATCATCGAACGCCTGTGGGAAAACACCCGATTCTTCAAGGCCGGGCTCGCGGGACTGGGGCTCAACACCGGTGTGAGCGAGAGCCCGATCACGCCCGTCATCGTCGGCGCGGGGGCGCTCGCAATGAAGCTGTCCGATTCGTTGTTCGCGAAGGGGGTGTTCGCCCAGGGAATCGCGTTTCCGACCGTCGCGCGCGACAGGGCGCGCGTACGGACCATCGTCACCGCCACACATACGAGGGACGAGCTGCAGTTTGCCCTCGACGTCTTTGCCACCGTTGGCCGGGATCTCGGCATAATCTAGATCCCAAGGACATGCGCCTCCAGGTAGCGGCCCTCGCGGCGTCGTTGGCGGTCATCGCCGGCGGAAGCGGACCCCGGTTCAGCGTCTCGGCGCAGGACGCCTCGGGCGACGGCATCCCGCTGTTTCTCGTCCGCCTCGAGCGGGTCGTGCAGCAGGCCGATCCGGCGGCCTACAACGCCCTGCTCATCGAATCGGCGGACCGCCTCCGCGGGGCTCGATTTATCGATGCCGAGCTGATACGCGGCATGACACGCGCGGTCATCCGGGAACGCGCCCGCAGCCCACTGGCGGGGACGTCGGCCGGGGACGGATACAGCCTTGTCGTGGACGTGTTCCAGGAGTACGGCGATCGCGCACGCGTCTCCACGTGGTGGCTTGATCTGACGCGCGATCGCAGCACGCCGGCCGGCGCAGCGTGGCTGATTGCCGATCAGGGACGCATCAGCTCAGTGGAGGAGCTGTACAGGCTGTCACTCGATCCTGCGACGCAATTTACGGCGCGCAATCTGGAATTCCGCAATGAGGACCTGACGCTCACCTTGCCGGTCGGTTCCGTCTTCGTGGCCAACACCGATCAGGGCACGACGGCGCTCGTGCTCATCGGGCGCGGCGACATGAGCTTTCATCCAGCGCCTGAGACGGAGAAGAGCCAGGTCAGGATCTTCAGCGGCGCGGACGGGATCGACACTCGCTTCGACGCCGTGTACCTTCGGGTCAATCCCGGCGACTTCGATCGGCTGATTTCAAGCGCGCAACTGGTCAGCAGGCCGGTCAATCAGAAGGACTTCCGAGCCGCGGACCGGATCTTTCGCGAGGACTTCCGGAAATCGTACAGCCTGGAGCTTGGCGACCTGACACGCGATACCTGGTCCTTTGCGCCGCGGCCGCGTGATCTCGTCGCAGAAATCCATACGCGGCGATTCGGCACCTTGACGTACTCGCGCTCTTCTTCCGCACGGGAGGATATCAGCCTGCGCGATCGAGACCGTCAGAAGACGATCTCGCAGTACTCATCGCCGCTGAACGAGCGGCGGGACGTGCCGCTCGGTCCCGACGACGACGCCTGGGATTTCGAGGTGTGGCACTACGACATCGATGTGTCTGCCACGCCGGACAAACGCTGGATCGAAGGCCGTGCTCGACTGTCGATTCGCGTGGGAGCGAATACGATCAGCAGCCTCACCCTGCGGCTGGCCGACCCGCTCGTCGTGCAATCGGTCGTCAGCGACGAATACGGCCAGCTCTTCAGTATGCGATTGAAGGATCAGGACAGCGTGGTGGTGAGTCTTCCGACCACGCTGTCTCGCGGCGCCGAACTGACGCTCGATGTGACGTACGCCGGCCGGCTCGAGCCGCAAAGCTTCGACGCCGAGCTGCGGCCGCTGCCACGATTCACGGGAGACAGGTTCGACAGGCTGGAACCGAGCTTTGTGTACAGCAGCCAGAGTAACTGGTATCCGCGACGCGCCGGGAGCCACTACGCGACGGCCAGGCTGCGCATCACGGTTCCCGCCAATCTTGCGTGCGTGGCGAGCGGCGAGCGGGACCCGGAGTCGCCCACGCTCGTGACCGGGAAAGACTCATCCCGGCGGAAGGCGTACGTGTTCAACGCCGCGCAGCCGCTTCGGTATCTGGCGTTCGTCGTCAGCCGCCTGGAGACGGCCAAGACCATCACGACCGGCCGGTTGAAGGTGTCGGTCGAAGCCAATCCCGGGCACGCGAGACGCGGTCGCGTCGTGGCCGATCGCGCGGTTGAGATCGCGCAGTTCTACCAGTCGCTTCTCGACGACTTTCCCTACCCAAGCTTCACGGTGGCGCTCGTCGAAGGCGATCGGCCCGGCGGCCATAGTCCCGGATACTTCGCGGTGCTCAGCGACCCGCCGCCTTGGCTGTCTGCCTTCGCCCGGCGACGCGACCCGGCGTCGTTCGAGAACTATCCTGACTTCTTCCTCGCTCACGAATTGGCTCACCAGTGGTGGGGACAGGCGGTCGGCTGGCGTTCGTACCACGAACAGTGGCTGAGCGAAGCGTTCGCGCAGTACTTCGCGGCGATGTACGCCAAACAGCGCGGGCCAGGGGGCGACGATGTGTTCCGCCACATGATGCGGCGGATGCGCCAGTGGGCGATCGACGAGACCGATCAGGGACCCATCTCTCTCGGATCTCGACTGGGTCACCTCCAGGGAGACAGCCGGATCATGCGGGCGCTCGTCTACGACAAGGGGGCGCTCGTGTTGCACATGCTGCGGAACCTCGTTGGCGACGAGGCATTCTTCCGTGGACTGCGACGTTTCTATCGCGCGTCCCGCTTTCGCAGCGTCGGCACTGTGGATTTCAAGGTGGCCATGGAGGCGGAAACCGGCCGTTCGCTCGACAGGTTTTTTGACCGCTGGATCTACGGCTCGACGCTCCCGAAGTTGACTTTCGACTATCGCGTCGAAGGCGGAGACGTCGTGCTTCACATCGAGCAGGTCGGCGATGTTTTCGATCTGCCGGTCACGGTGACGTTGCAGTACGCGGACAGGACATCGACTGATGTCCTCATCCCGGTCACCGACCGCAGCGTCGATCTGCGCGTCGCGCTGACAGGCACGCTTCGAACCGCCGAGATCAGTAAGGATGACTTTTCCCTCGCAACTCTGCATAAACCTTGAGCTGATATGATCGATGTGCCATGGACTCTGTGACGCTCACGATCGACGGGCAGCACCTCACGGTCGCGAAGGGCAAGACGGTCCTCCAGGCCGCGATCGAGCTCGGGATTTCCGTCCCCTATTACTGTTACCACCCGGGCATCGGCATCGACGGGTCGTGCCGCGGCTGTGTGGTCAAGATCGAAAAAATACCGGAGCTGTAGACGTCGTGTTCGACCGTCTGCACAGAGGGCATGGTCGTCAGCACGCGGACGCCCGACCCCGGTGCGATTCAACTCAAGGAAGTGAAGTGAGGCAGAAGCACTACCACGGAGAACGCGGAGGCAAGCGGAGGACACGGAAACAGGGGCGTACGAGAAGACTCCTGACCTCCGTTCTTCTCCGTGTCCTCTGTGGTGTGGCGTTTGTTTTGTTCACGTTCGCCCTCGGACATGCCCAAACTCGCGGCGTGACCGCCACCCTCACGCCGCTTGTCGAGCGCGACGGCGTGGCCGGCGGCCAGACGATTCGCGCGGCCCTCCAGGTCGCTCTGCCCGAAGGCTTCCACATCCAGTCAGACAAGCCACGCGACCCCACGCTCATCCCGACAGTACTGACGATCAATCCGCCTGAAGACGTGACGGTCACCGAGATTGTGTTCCCCGCTCCAGTCGATCTCAGGCAGCCCGGCATCGATCAGCCGCTCGCGGTCTTCGAACGTGTCTTCCCGATCGGTGTGCAGTTCACCGTGGCGCGTACTGTCGCGCAAGGCGAGCTCGTCGTACCGGCGCGTCTGCGCTATCAGGCGTGCAACGACACGACCTGCTTCGCCCCAAAAACGGCCGACGCCGAATGGAGGATCCGCATCGTTCCGGCGAACGCCGCGGGGGCGCGGCAGCATACCGATGTCTTCGACCGGATCGCCTTCGGGCAGGGCAGGCCACCGGACATCACCGTCAGGACCCCCAGGGCCGCCCCCGTGAACGCGACGGACTTCATCAATCCCGGGAACGCTGTCGACGCCGCGGCCCGGGTTGTGTCCCTCGACGACTTCACCATCCTGGCGGCGACCGGCGGATATTTGGGAACGCGGGACTTTCTGAAATTCATCCGCAACGCCGAAGACGGCGTGAAGGAGCCCGGGCTCTTCGAGGGACGCGGGCCGCTGGCGATCCTGCTGATCGTGTTCCTTGGCGGGTTGGCGCTGAACCTGACGCCGTGCGTCCTGCCGATGATCCCGATCAACCTGGCCATCATCGGCGCCGGCTCGACGGCCCGCTCGCGCGGCCGCGGGTTCCTGATCGGCGGCGCGTACGGAGCCGCCATGGCGCTGGTCTACGGCGTGCTCGGCGTCGTGGTCATTCTGACGACGGGCACCTTCGGCACGATTAATTCATCGCCCTGGTTCAATCTCACGATCACCCTGCTCTTTGTGGCGCTCGGCCTCGCGATGTTCGATCTGGTCACCATCGACTTCTCGCGCTTTTCCAGGCGGATGAACATCGGGCCATCCGGCCGCGGCTCCTTTCCGCTCGCTTTTGGCATGGGCGCGATCGCGGCACTGCTGGCCGGCGCCTGCGTCGCGCCCGTTGTGATCCAGGTCGTGCTGTTTTCAAGCGATCTCTATGCCAGAGGAACGACGATCGCACTGGCGCTCCCGTTTTGTCTTGGTATCGGCATGGCGATTCCCTGGCCCATCGCCGGCGCAGGTCTCACCGCCATGCCGAAACCGGGCGCGTGGATGGTCCGCGTCAAGCAGGTCCTTGGCGTGTTGATTCTGGCGACGGCCGCTTACTACGGGTACGCAACTTACACGCTGTTCGCGAATCGGTGGGTGGACCGGGCGGCCGTCACATCAAGCGTTCAGGAAAAACTCAAGGAAGGGTGGTATGCATCGCTGGACGCGGGGCTCGACGTGGCGACGCGGGAGCGTAAGCCGGTCCTCGTCGACTTGTGGGCCACCTGGTGCAAGAACTGTCTCACCATGGACGTCACGACGATGAAGGCGCCCGAGGTCGTGGCGGCGCTCAACGGGTACGTGAAGATCAAGTTTCAAGCCGAAGATCCCGATCGCGAGCCGGCGCGAGCAGTCATGCAGCGCTTCGGCGCCGTAGGTCTTCCAGCCTACGTAATCCTCCGACCGAAAGTCAGGCAGGACTAAACGTTAGACCTGCTTTCTATGGTACCCTCTGCGCGGCAGCTGATGCGATCACGTGCAGTGAGACTCTCGTCAGGCGCGGTCGCGTGGATCGCGATCGTCGCCGCTGCCGTTTTCGTCGTTCGTTCCGAAAGACAGATCGCCGCGCTGCGCGCCGACGGTCGCGCCTTCGATCTCCACGCGCGCGAAGTCACCGACGCGCTCTCCGACCTCCGCGCCGCACAACAAGCCTACGTCGCTGCCGGCCAGGGCGTCGCGTTCTGGATGCCGAAGGTCGCCCAGACGTCGGATGCGATCGGCGCGGCGATTGCGACGCTCGGCGCTGCGGGAACCAGTCTCGGGGCCCAATCGGCCATCGACGACGCCGTGGCCACGTTGGCCGAGTTCGTGGAGGTCGACCAGCGCGTGCGCGACTACCTGCGGTCTGGCCAGCTGCTCATGGCCGGTGACGTCATCTTTACGGAAGGCGATCGGACAGCCGCATCAGCCGCGCGGCAGGTGGAGGCCGCCCGGCTCGCCGAACATCAGGCCCTCGACGTCTCCGAAGGGAGCGTCCGGAGACAGGAGGCGATTGCGCTCGCGGGCGCTGGAGGTGTTTCCGCCCTCGTTGTGCTGCTGCTCGGCGTGATTGGCAGCGTGCCATCTGAATCGGAATCCCCGCTCTCCATCACGCCGACGGAACCGAGCCAGCCCCTGCCAAGCCGCGCGGTGTCGTCGGTGCTCAAGACGGCCGCGCAGCTTTGCACCGACTTCGCCTGCATCCGTGACGTGCACGACCTCCCGCAGCTCCTCGCGCGCGCCAGCGACGTGATGGACGCCGCGGGACTCGTCGTATGGCTGGGCAACTCGAGCGGCTCCGAACTGCACCCGGTGCTCACGCACGGGTACAGCGACAGCACGCGGGCGCGGCTGCCGAACGTGCCGCGCGCGGCCAACAACGCGGCAGCGGCCGCGTATCGCTCCGGCGACCTGCAAGTCGTCCTGTCGCCTCCTGGCGGAGCGACAGGCGCCATTGTGGCGCCCATCCTCGGCGTCCAGGGCTGCATCGGCGCACTCTCAGCCGAAATCCGTGACGGCGGCGAAGCGTCAGAAAGCGTGCAGGCCCTCGTCGCTGTCGTCGCGGCACAGCTCGCGGGAGTCCTCGCCGCGCCTCTTACCGAAAGCTCCGATGCTCGCGCGGCCACGTCCTCATCAGTTCGGCGATAGGGGAACATCCTCACATCCTCAAGTCCTCAGATATAATCGTCCGCGTCATGGACTTGACGCTGCCACTCGACTACGCGGCGATCGAGCGGATTCTGCCACACCGCTATCCGTTCCTGCTGGTCGATCGCATCATCGAATTCGAAGTCGACAAACGCATCGTCGGCATCAAGAACGTGTCGCTCAACGAGCGCTATCTCTCGCACGGCAACCACGAGCCGCCGGCGCTGCCGCCAACGATCCTCACCGAAGCGGTCGCGCAAGTGGGCGCGATCATGATTCTCGCGAAGCCGGAAAATCGTCAGCGTCTGATCTATTTCATGGGTATCGAACGCGTGCGCTTCCGCCGACCCGTGCACCCGGGTGATGTCGTCGTCATCGAAGCGAGAGTGCTGCGGCTGCGCAGTCGAATGGGACTGCTGAAGGGCGACGCGCGCGTCGACGGCAAAGTGGTGATCGAAGGCACCATGACGTTCGCGCTCGGGCCCGCCAGGCAGCTCGGCACCCCAGAACCCGACCAGGCCGCTGGCTAGAGCGTATGTTTGAAACCATTGCGATCATGCTGATCGTGCTGTGGCTCGTCGGAGTGGTGAGCGGCTACACCCTGGGGAACTTTATTTACGTGCTGCTGGTCGTCGCGATCGTACTGTTTCTGGTGCGGTTGGTCAGCGGACGTCGGGTTGTTTGAGTCAGCCGCCCTGCTCGTTCACCAGTCCGATTCCCACAAGTACGACGGCCGCGCCCGTACCCATCCACCAGTTGAACGGCTCTGCCAGCAGGAGCGTTCCCAGGAAGACCGCGATCACGATGTTCGCGTACACGTAGAGCGACAGAGTCGCGACAGGCAGATGCTCAAGCGCATAGCGGACGAATAGGCGACGATTGAGCCGAACACGATCAGATAGACGACAGCGCCCGCAGGCCGGGACGTCACGACGACATCGAGCTTCTCGCCAAGCATCGCCCCGCACGAGAGCAGGACGACCCCTCCGAAGAGCATTTCGAACGCGACGCTGACAAGCGTATGCGTATCCTCCTGCCGTTCGGCGCGCCGCCGAGCGTAGATGGATCCGAACGACCAGCCCGCGCAGGCGAGTTACGTCGCGATGAACCCGCCCCAGAATCCGCTGCCGGCAGCCATCCTGGTATCTGGAGACACGAGCAGCACGATGCCTGAGAACCCGACAAATAGACCGACAACCTGTCGGACGGTGGGCGCCTTTCCGTCACCCATCAGCGCCTCGACGCCGACCATCCAGAATGGGTTCACCGCAACCAGCACCGCCGTCAGGCCGCTCGGCACCGTCTGCTCGGCTCAGACGACAGCGCCATTGCCAACGCCGATGAGGAGCACGCCGCGGACAGCGAGCGACAGCCACTGCCGCCGATCTGGGAGGGGCTCGCCGCGTATGCGGAAGAACGCGATGAGCAGACTGCCGGCCACGATCCAGCGGACTCCGGCCATGAGGAGTGGCGGGATGGATTCAAGAGCGACGCGAATCGCGAGATACATCGTCCCCCAGACCAGGCACAGGACGACCCAGGCCACGTAGGCGCGGCTCTTAGACAACAGCGTTCATAGGATTTCGACCGACTGTAGTCGAAACCGCTAGACGCGCGGTAAAATGATTCATGGGAAAAAAATCTTCAGGCAAAGCCACGCCGCCGACAAGCGCCCCGCCGCCCGACCGCCCGCGTGCCAAAGCGCCCGTTGCCTTCGCCGGCCTGATCGTGGTCGCGCTCGCCGTCGGAGTCGTCATGTATCTGAGCGACCCGACTCCGTCCGAGGCTGAACAGGCCGGGACATCCGCCGCCCTCCAGGTCCCCGATCGGCCGGTCCCGACCGACCTGAAGCCGCACCTACAGGAAAACTTGCCCGCGCTTAATTTCCCCGGCTACCCGATGGCGCGTTCGACGGAAGTCGTCAAAGCGGCGTATAAGTTCGCAGCCGAGCACCCGGAAGTCCTGAGCTATGTGCCGTGCTTCTGCGGCTGCGAGCGCCAGGGACATCGTGGCAATGAAGACTGTTTCGTCAAAGCCCGCGACATCAACGGCGACGTCGTTCAGTGGGAAGACCACGGCATGGAATGCGCCGTGTGCCTCGATGTGGCGACGCGATCGCTGCAGCTGTACACGTCGGGCGCGTCGGTCAGCGACATCCGCGCGGCAATCGAGAAGGAGTTCGCGCCGCTCTCCACGAGCCACACGCCAACGCCCGCGGCGCCGCACGGCCACTGATGGCGATCATGCATCTGAGGATTTAAGGATCTGAGGATTTGAGAATCTATCTTCGAATGAGATCCTCAGATCCCCAAGTCCTTCGATCCTTCGATTTCCAGATTCACCTCGTATAATCCCCCTCGTGGATCAACGGGCCCGAGCATTCGCGCGTCTGTTCGAAGCCGTTCACGAAGGCGTGTACATCGGGATGCTTGGCCCCGAGTCGACCACGACGATCGCCGCCAACCCTCATCTGAAGCTCGTCTTCGGCTACCCGAGCGAAGCGCCCGAAGCCGACGTGCGGCCGTTCGACAAAGATCGCTTCGTCGATCCGCAGTCCCGCGTCGCCCTGCTCGGACGCCTGGCCACCGACGGCTCGGTCACCGACTACCTCCTGCGCCTCCGGCGCGCGGATCAGAGCGCCGTGTGGGTCGAATTGACGGCGGCGGCCGATACGCCGGCGCCGGACGGCAGCCTCCGGATGGAAGCGCTCGTCCGCGACGTCAGCGAGCGCAAGAAGCTCGACGACGAAACGCGCGACATCTATCACCAGCTGCTGCAGGCCGAGAAGATGGCAGCGCTCGGCCAGACCGTTTCCGGCGTCGCGCACGAGCTCAACAACCCGCTGGCCACAATCCTCAGTTGGGCCGAACGGCTGTCGCAGCGTCCGAGCCTCGACGACGCGGTCCGTCGCGGCCTGGAGATGATTCTCGGCGAGTCTGAGCGCGCCGCCAGAATCGTGCGCAACCTTCTCACCTTCGCGCGAAAGCGGCAGACGACGCGCGCGATGGTCGACGTGAATCAGGTGGCGCGGGAAACGCTGGCGTTGCGCACCTACGAGCAGCGGGTGTCGAACATCAGCGTAATTGACGCCCTGGCCGCCGGCCTTCCGCAGGTGTTCGCCGATGGCTATCAGCTTCAGCAGGTCCTGTTGAACCTCATCATCAACGCCGAGCAGGCAATGCTCTCCGCCAACGGACGCGGCATCCTCGTCGTCCGCACCTGGCACGACACGGATCAGGAATCAGTGGTGCTCGAAATCAACGACGACGGACCCGGTATTCCGGACGATCTCCAGCCGAAAATCTTCGACCCGTTCTTCACAACGAAGGAGGTTGGCCAGGGGACGGGTCTCGGCCTGACCGTCGCCTACGCGATCGTACAGGAGCATGGCGGCCGCATCCGCTTCGAGTCGCGGCCCGGCGCCGGCGCGTCGTTCTACGTCGAGCTGCCGGTCAGTGGAGGTCAGCTGCCGCCCGGCTCGATCATCCGCAGACGTGTGTCTGACCCGATCGATGCGATGGCGGGCGCGTCCGTGCTCGTGGTGGAGGATGAAGCTGCTCTCGCGAGCGCGGTCACCGACGCCCTTCGCGACGCCGGTTATCTGGTCGAGCATGCGTCCGACGGGGAGGAAGCGCTGGCGAAAGTCAAGAGCCAGGCATTCGATGCGGTGATCTGCGATCTGAAAATGCCGCGCCTCGATGGGAAAGCGTTCTACAGGACGCTCTCGGCCGGAGCGCCAGGCCTGGCGAGTCGCGTGATCTTCGTCACCGGCGACGTGGCCGGTACAGACGCCGAAGGCTTCCTCGAGCAGAGCGGCTGCCGCTGGCTCGCGAAGCCGTTCAGGCTCGGCGAATTGTTGCGGGTGTTAAGAGAAGTGCTGGCGTAAACACCTCGGCGTCCTCCGTGGTGGAGAGGCTATCTTGCCGCGGCGACCGCGTGTAGCGTGCGCCCCACTTTCATCGCCCGGGTCAGTGCACGCTTCGCTGCCGGCTTGTATGTCAGCACGACGGCCTGCGGCAACGTCACCTGGTGCTCTGGAGCCATATGCATCTTCGCCATCTTCGGCTTTGCGGTGAACGCGATGAGCCGACGACGCATCTCGACCACCTGCTGCGGGTTCATCTCGCCGAGCGCGTCTTTCAGGCGACGGATCGCCCGCGCGTGAAGCTGCGAGACGCGCGATTCGTTGACCCCGATCTCGGCACCGATCTGCTTCATGGTCACTTCGCCATAGTAATATAGGCCGATCACTTTTTGCTCGCGCCACGGCAACGACTGAATGGCGGTCCGGACGCGCTCGCGCGTCTCGAGTCTCTCGTACGCGGCGTCGGGTGCCTCAGGCTCCGACGGCACCAGCGCCGCCGGCAGCGAGCTCTCGTCCATGTGCTCCCCGGTCGCCAGCGGCGACGTCGACTCGATGGTGTTGATCCGCAGAATCGTTCGACTCAGTCGCTTTTCGTCCGACCCCACTTTGGCGGCGAGCTCAGCGTGTGATGGCTCGTAGCCAAGCTCACGCCGCAGCGTTTCGCGCGCCGCGTCGAGCTCGCGTCTCTGGCGGCGGACGCCTCGTGGCCAGGCACCGCGCCGGAGCGCGTCGATCATGGCGCCGCGCACCCGCCGCTCGGCAAAGGTTTCGAACTTGATGCCGCGGTCTTCGTCGAACCGGTTTGCGGCATCAATCAAGCCGATGACGCCGTCCTGGACGAGGTCGCCGATATCGACCGAATTCGGCATGGTCGCTGCCATGCGTCGCGCGAGCGCCTCGACAAACGGGATACCTGCGACGACGCGACGGCTCTGATGGGCGGTAGCGGGCTGGGCGTGCATTTTCAAATCTCCTCGGTTGGTGCGCATCTTCGCAATGGCGATACCAACAACACGGCCCGTGTGCCGTGACGTAACACATCGATTAAGATATCGACTATAAGATACTCATTCAAAAGACGTTATTGCCGAGTCCTGATTCTGGACCGATTCTTGGCGGACCGCGCCTGAGCATTAGGCTCGTCAACAATATGACGGATTCGTGGCTTAAGCCGCCATTTCATTGACGGGTTGATTACATTTATAGATTGGCTTATTGGGAATCGACAGTGGGAATCGTGAGGCGGCGAAGTTCCTTGGCGGTGCCCATCGCCTCGAGCGCGCTCGCCAGGACCTGCGCCGCCCGGGCGCGATCCCGATCGTCGACGGCCTTCGATTCGAGCAGTTCAGCGTACGCGAGAATGATGCCGAGCTGGTTGTTCAAGCGGTGGAAGAGCGTCCGGAGTTCGGGAGATTCGTCCATCGGTCCCCTAGCCTGGAGCTCCTCGACGCTCAATGCGCTCCAGGCATCAGGCCTGGTTCCGTCCTTCGGCCTGCCACATCGACCGAACGGCGGGTCGACTGCTGTCGTTCGCGTCGCGCCACAGCGTGTCGACGAAGATCCGCACTGAGCCGCCGGCCGTGCGCACGTATTCGATCTTGCCGCTCGACAGCCAGTTGTAAATAGTCCGGCGGCTGACGCCCACGAGCTCACACGCCTTCATGATCGAAATCGTTTTTCCTTCCACGGCGGTCTGCCTCCGCATGGTCTATCGGCGGGGGCCGGATTGGGGATTAGATCCGTTCTGTGTCAATATATTGGCGATCCATGAATGACTGATTCGTCTAAACATCTGCTTCTCGTCGAGGACGAAGGCCCCCTGCGGCAGGCCGTGGCCGAGCAGCTCGCCGATCGCGGCTTTTCGGTCGAGCAGGCTGAATCGGGCGAAGCGGCGCTCGCCCGCCTCGCCGACTTCGCGTTCGACGTGGTCGTCACCGACCTCCGCCTGCCCGGCATCGACGGCTCGGCGGTCGTCGAAGCCGCTGTCGCGCGCTACCCCGACATCATCGCGATCGTGGTGACCGGCTACGGCACGGTCAAGGACGCGGTCGAGGCGATCAAGCGCGGCGCGTCGGACTTCGTCAACAAGCCTTTTCAGATCGACGAGCTGCTTCACGCGCTCGATTCGGCGCTCGAACAGCGGCGGTTGAAATCCGAAAACGCCTATCTGCGCGCGCAGCTCCAGGAGCGCTACCGTTTCGAAGGCGTGGTCAGCAAGGGCCGCGCGATGGCGCGGGTGTTTCAGCTGCTCGAAACCGTGGCGCCCACCAACAGCACCATCCTTATTACCGGGGAAACTGGCACGGGCAAGGAGGTCGTCGCCCGCGCGATTCACCACAACAGCCCGCGGCGCATGTCCCGTTTCGTTGCCCTCAACTGCACCGCGATTCCCGAGACGCTTCTCGAGGCGGAGCTCTTCGGCCACGTCCGCGGGGCATTCACCGGCGCGGTCGGCAACCGGCAGGGCCGGCTCGAGCAGGCACACAAGGGAACGCTATTCCTCGATGAGGTCGGGACCATGAGCACCGCGCTGCAGACCAAACTACTGCGGGTGCTGCAGGAACGCGAATTCGAGCGCGTCGGCGATTCACACACGACGAAAGTCGATGTACGCGTCATCGCCGCGACAAACAGCGATCTCTTGCGCATGGTGGCCGACGGCCAGTTCCGCGAAGATCTGTTTTATCGGCTCAACGTGATCCCCGTGGAGCTCCCACCCTTGCGGGACCGGAAAGAAGACATTCCGCTTCTGGTTCAGCACTTCCTGGATAAGTTCCGCGCCGCCGATGCAGCCGCCGGACAACCGCGCGCGCCCCTCACGGTCGCGCAGGATGCCATGCGGCGTCTCATGGCGTACTCGTGGCCTGGCAACGTCAGGCAGCTCGAGAATGCCATCGAGCGCGGGGTCGCGATCAGCGCCGGACGGTCGCAGATTGACGTCGCCGATCTACCTGTGGAAATTCAACAGGCGCACGAGCCCGCGCTGCCCTCGACCGTGTCGCTGCCCGAGGAGGGCCTCGACCTCGCTGCGTTCATCGCGCATATCGAGCGCGAGCTCATCGAGCGGTCGCTCGAGCGGACCGGAGGCAATAAAGGCCGCGCGGCGAAGCTCCTCAACCTGAATCGCACGACGCTCGTTGAAAAGCTAAAACGGCTGGGGACCCAGCAGGTGTAGCGCAGCTCTTGAGACGTGCCGTGACCCCTACCTGCTCGTGCCAGAATAGAGGGCATGCCGCCGCGCTACGCGTACTGGACCATCCTCATCGATCAGAAGGCGACGGCTTTCCGCGCGCGGGAGCGCGAAGAGCTCCTGCCGACGTTTCACCAGCTCAAGCGGAAGAACGCCGATGTCGTGATGAAGTGGTTCGCACGCGGACGGCTGTGGGAATCGCCGGAGGAGGCGGCTGCCGCGCAGCGCGCGCCGAAGGCGCCGCGCGAAAGGCGTGGCCGCGACTGGCGGCCCGGCGGCGAACATGGCGATCCCTGCGATCGATTCAAGAAGAGCGGCAAGCCGAAGAGCGGGCCGCCGCGGGCCGCCAGACCGTGGGGCAGCAAGGTGACCAGGCCCAAGCCGCCGGAACGCGGCTGATGGCTGGTGGCGGGACTGAGTATGGTGTGGCATCTGGTGTTGATGAAGCCGAGAACAGACCTGTCGCCCGCCGACCGGCAGGCGCTCGTCGACGCCTTGAATCGCGCCGTCCGAGAGATTCCGACCGTCCGTGACGTGCGGGTTGGCCGCCGCGTTACCCACGGCGCCGCCTACGAGGCTACCGCGCCGGACTCGGCCGACTACATCGCGTCGATCGGTTTCGACGATCTCGCCGGCCTGCAGGCGTACCTCCGGCATCCCGCGCATGCGGAGCTTGGCGCGCGATTTCATCAATCGCTCGATTCCGCGTTGATTTACGACTTCGAGGTCGGTGGGATAGAAGGCCTTGACAGGCTCGTGTAGCGATACACTTGTCGGTCTGGATGGAAGCGACGATGAATCAGACAGCCCGCGTGCTCATTGTGGACGATGAAGAATCCGTTCGCACGTTTGCCGAACGTGCGCTTCGCCTCGTCCGGTACGAAACCGTGGTGGCGGCCAACGGTCCAGACGCGCTCAAGATTTGGAACGACCAGGGTCCCTTCGATCTCCTGCTGGCTGACGTGGTCATGCCCGGCATGCACGGGAACGAACTGGCCCGCCAGACTCCGCCTCGTCAATCCAGATCTGAAGGTGCTCTACTTCACGGGGTATAGCGATCAGCTCTTCGCCGACAAGGCGACGCTGTGGGAAAACGAGGCGTTTGTCGAGAAGCCGGTCAACATGAGGGGGCTGCTCGAGGCCGTCTCGCTTATACTTTTCCGACATGTCCCCCGGCTGGATCGGGCGATCTTTACGGACAAGGCGCAGCACCGAAGCGTCCGTGTTCCCACTCCACCGCTTCACGTGCGCATCGCCGAAACTCCCGGTCGGCTTGTCAACGTCAGCGCCAGCGGTGCGCTCGTGTACGCAGAGCAAGGACTGAAACCGGAACACGAATCACCGATGCACATCGACATCGAGCCTGAGTCCGTCGACGTGCGCGTTCGCGTGATCCGCTCACACGCCGTGTCGGTGCCATTGCCTGACTCATCCTGGCAACACCAGGAATACGCAGTCGCGCTCGCATTTACGGAGCTCCCGCCGAAAGCCAAAGAAACCCTCAAGACGCGCTGCGACGACACGTTCAGCCGACAGGAGTCGTGATCACGCCTTTCCGGGGGCTACGTGGTCACGCGGGTCGCGACAGGTCACACACTCGTCGGTTCTTTCAGGCCCAACAGCCGCCTCGCGCGATCCATGACGCCTCGATGCTCACGCGCGGCGGTGTCGATATCCGTCAGGATGTCGAGGCACTCACTGACAGACTTCACAATCCCGATCCCGAGGCGTCTTGCCGCCACGGGCAACTGCTTGTCGCTTTCGCGCCACACAAAAATCGCGGGCGCTTTTGAATCGGCGACGACATCGAGACAGTTTTCCGGTCGATCGTCGACCACGATATCGATGCCGAGTGCCGCGGCGATGCGCCCGCGCGACCCCTGCACGACATAGACGCTCGGCAACGCGAACCCCTTCGACTCGAGCCAGCGCTGTGACTGTACCTGCGCGGCCACCCCCCGGGTCTCGTGACGTCGTGTGAGGAAGATGACTTGCCATCGGTGATCGGCGGCCGCCTGAGCGAGCCGTTTGATGACGCCCGGCTCGAGCTCCGCGAGTGTCTCCCAGAAGTTCTCGATGGTCTCGACGTGTCGCCACAGTTTTCGCTGCTGGCGCGACGTCATATTCAATTTCAGGAGCGGCGGCCTGTTCTCGAGTGCCTCTGTGCCCGACTGGCCGTCTACGGCGGCTTCGGTCGACTGGTCCCCGGCGTTGTTCGCGACCACCGCGGTCGCGTGTTCAGGGTCAGCCGCGCGTTCCTGCAGGCGGCGGGTCATGACCTCGCCAAAAAGGATCTCGGCCTAACGGACGAGCTCCGATTCCATGTCGGCAAGGACGCCGTCTAAATCGAATGCAATGCGGAGTGACACTGGAAAGAGAGCAGATACGTCTGAGCGGCGCCGCCGCGACTGCCCGACTCTGTGGCTTGAGCTGGCCGGATTGTAACATGGACCCAGATCGTCCAGCGTCTGCGCTACTTCTGCGCCCGTCGTGGGGGAGGTGTCTTCAACGCAACGAATTCGCCGGTGCCGTTCGCGTCGACTTCAAGGTGGGCCGATCTGTCGGCGCGGTAAATCACGCGCCGATCGGGAGTGCCGCGGTGTAGCGTGTCGAACGCGACCGAAATGAGCCGGCCGGCCTCATAGGTTTCCCACTTGTCCGGCTTGCCGTCTGCGTCGCTGTCCTCTTCGGCGCGGACGAGAGCATCCTTCTCATAGTGCTCCGTCCGCGTGACCTTCCCGTCGTGGTTGGTGGAAACATCGATCCGCACGATTGCGCCATCTGGCCCGGCGTACGGCCAGGCATCTTCGTTTCCGTTGTTTGCGCGGGACGTTCCGGTCTTTTCGAGCTTCTGCTCGGCGCCGTAGTACTCCCACCAGTCGAGTGTGCCATCCTCGTCCTTGTCGATTTCAACGCGCAGCACCCGCGTCCCGTCCATGTAGCTCCACGTGTCCACCTTGCCGTCGCCGTTGGAGTCGTACCTCAGCAACTGGAGCTTGCCGGTCAACTTATCGTAAACCGGCTCGATCCTGCTCGACTCCCGCGAGCGACAGCTCGCGCCCAACGCTAGGGCGCAAAACAGAGAGGCGGCCCCTTTACAGCCCATACGTGATCGACGTCCCGGACCTCAGGCCCTCATACTGCCGGTCAGGCACCACTGACGTTCGGCGTTCCTGGTCGATGTTGAAACCCAGACGGAACACCCGCCCCATCCGGTAGCCGACACCGCCGCCGTAACTCCGGACGCGATCGGTCCGATCGGGCGCGCTGACGGAGGCGCCGACGCGCGACCGGTATTCGAGGCCCTCGGCACCGATGCGAGCCACCAGATCGACCGGCCCGAATATCTGTTGCTCGATCGAAGCGGTCGCACCCGTGAGCACGTAGTAGGGCTGGTCGCTGTCGTAC
This sequence comes from Vicinamibacterales bacterium, assembly GCA_965229885.1. Classification (GTDB taxonomy): domain Bacteria; phylum Acidobacteriota; class Vicinamibacteria; order Vicinamibacterales; family CAVVIG01; genus DATLLJ01. Next base: position 352,077 of record CBDDJX010000003.1, on the reverse strand, counting down.
GAGAACTCGACACCGCGTGTGATGTTTCCAGCCAATCTCGTTGATCCCAGGAGCGTGTACGTCAGGCCGACGCTGGCGATCGGCCCGCTATAGCCGGGAAGATCGGCCGACTCCGGCGTGTACTGCGTGTACCCGATGCTCGCGCTTCCCTTGAGCACCGCTGCGGGGTCAAAACTGATCATCACGGAATAATCGGTGGAGGTCGCGTTGCGTGACCCGGCGAAGGTGAATCGCTGCCCGGAACGCCCTCCGCTGAACGTGATGCTCGTGAGAGGCGTCAGTTCATGCCGGAGCGTGATGGCGGCAATCGTGGCTGTCCTGTCCAGCTGTTCCTACAGACTGTCGCCCTCGAAGGTCGCGTTCTCGTCGAATCTCACCTGGGTCCACGCCCCTCGGACTCCGATGAATGTCCTCGCCGAGCCCCGCACCTCGGCGCTCGCTGCGTACGTCGGCTCGTTGCGCTGGGCGCGTGCGTCAATTTCAAATCCGGGACGGGTTCTGGTGCTCACCCACGTGGCGCTCGTCCCCAGCGCCAGGCGATGGAGCGGAGCCTTCCAGCTTACTGAGTAGGTCTCGTTCGCCGAACGTTCGGCCGTGTACTCCTGGTACCAGACAGCCACGTTCGTCCCATCCGCAGCCACAGATCTATTTTGGGCGACACCGTCGCCGTAACATCTCTCTGTGGCGTCACCGTCGGCGTCTCGTTGAACACGTTCGTGTCGATGCCGACGTTCGGCATCGAGATGGTCGGGTTCATCCACAACGGGCCGAGGCGGACACGGGCCACCAAGGGATCTGGACCCCCATCTCCCGTCGTCTGGGCGAGCGCAATCGGCGCGGCGAGCCACACGAGGGAGAGCGCAGCGAACATCCGGCGTTTCAACAGAGCGCACAAGCCATCCCTCGTATCGGCCCGAGTCGGCCGGGCAACAGGTAGGACGAACCTGATGCGCTCCGCTGCCTTCGCTCAGGCGATCGAGACGGCCGACAGGAAGAAGGCGCCGATCAACTCGCGCAGTTCGTCCAACGAGCCCGAGCCGTTGATCGCGGTCCGCAGGTGCGACCCACCTTCGAGCCCTTTCGTGTACCAGGACCCGAGCGCGCGAACCTTGTTGATGACCCAGCGGTCGTGGGAACCCGCCCCGAACCCTTCGGATTCGCGGATGCGCTCCTTCATCAGTAGGTCGATGTAGTCGAGAAGGAACCGGCCACGGTCCTCGAGCGTGATGGGACGCGGCCGCAATCCGCCCGCCAGATCCGCGGCCTGCGCGAGAATCCACGGATTGCGCAGGATCCCACGGCCCACGAGCACGCCGTCGACGCCTGATGCCAGCCGCTCGACGATCTGCTCCGATTCGACGCAATCGCCGCTGCCGAACACCGGAATGCTGAGATCGCCGGCGATGCGGGCCACGAGGTCCCAGTCCGCCGATCCGCTGTAGCTCTGCGCGGCCGTACGGCCGTGGACGGCAATCGCAGCCGCACCTGCGTCCTCGACCATCTTCGCCAGCGTCGGCGCATTCCGCTCGCCATCGCTCCATCCGGCGCGCATCTTCACGGTGACCGGAATCTTCACGGCCTTCGCCATCGCGGCAATCACGCCCGCGGCGTGTTCCGGCTCACGCATCAGGCTGCATCCGGCGTTGTGCTTCGCGATTTTCGGCACCGGGCAGCCCATGTTCACGTCAACGATGTCGGCTCCCATGCCTTCGACAATCTGCGCAGCGGCTGCCATCTTGTCTGGGTCGCCGCCGAAAATCTGGATCGCAACTGGCCGCTCCTCCTCTGTGTACTCGGCGTACTCGAGTGTGCGATCGATCCCACGGACGAGGCCCTCCGCGCTCACCATCTCGGTGACGACGAGCCCGCAGCCGCCGTGACGTTTGACCAGCCGCCGGAATGCGGTATCGGTCATGCCCGCCATCGGGGCGATGGCGAAGGGCGACGGGAGACTAACGGAACCGATTTTCATTGCTCAATACGCCTTGACGTCGGCGGCGTCCACCTCGACGCTCACAGCCTGACCGATCAGGTCGACCGACAGCACGAGCCGCGCCTTCGGCGCGTCCTTCCGCAGCAGCCGGCCGACAACGCCGCGGAGCGGCCCATGGTTCACCGCGACCATCGTCCCTTCGCGGATGAGCGGACACGGATCGAATTGCAGGTCGCTGCCGACGAGCAGCCGGATGCTATCGAGCTCGTACTCAGGAATCGGCGCGGGCCGGCCTTCGACCGACACGATGTTGACGACGCCGGCACATTTCAGGATCGGCAGCGTATCGTCCGAATGGAACTGCGCGAAGCAGTAGCCGGGAAACAGCGGCCAGTCGATCTTCTTCTTGCGATCTTTCCACCGGCTCCAGCGCGTGATCGTCGGCAGAAACGCGGTGATATTATTTCGATCGAGCTACTCGCGGACGACTTGCTCATGGCGCGAGCGGGTCCAGACAGCGAACCACTGCGCCCCGGAATCGCGGTCATCCATCGTCAGTCCGACGGCAGGCTGGCCGCGGCGCCGGTGCCGGCCTGTCGTTTCAGGCCTTCATCGTAGGCTTTCTTGATGTCCCCGTTCTTCCACTCGATGATCGCCTGTGCTCGCAGCTTCTCGAGGTACTTCACCAATTCGCGCTGGCGCTTGCCGGCGAGGAGGCGGTCGGCGATCTGCTCCCGCGCCGCTTCGAACGCCAGCGTCTGCTTCGGGCTCACCGTTTCGAGCCTGAGGATCTGATAGCCGCGCGCGGTGCGCCGCGGTTCGGACACCTCGCCGATCGTCATCGCCTCGATGATCTTTGCGAGGTCGGCCGACAGATCGTCGAGCTTGATCGGACCAATCAGGCCGCCGTTGGCGCGCGAGGCCGAATCCGAGACGTCGGCGGCGAGCTTCCCAAAGTTGTCGCCGGCGACCGCGCGCGCGCGGACCGCCTCGGCGCGGGCCCTGGCTGCCTCGTCGGCGGCGACGTTCACGCCCCTCGAATCGGCCGGCCGCCTGATGAGGATCTCGCGCAGCGTGACTGACGCGAGCGTGGTGAAGTCCGTCAGGTGCGAGTCGTAGTAGGCGCGCTCCTCATCCTCGGTGATCGCCACCCTGTTCACCACTTCGTTCTGCTGGACTTGCTGCTGGATCATCTGCCGTTCCAGGTTCTTTCTGAGATCCGCCAGCGTCAGTCCTTCCTGTTTGAGGGCGGCCTGGAACTGGTCCTCGCTCTCGAGCTTATTCTCGGTTCTGATGTTGTCGAGAACGCTCTCGAATTGCGGGTCGCTGAGCGTGTACCCGAGTTCCTTGCCTCGCTGCACGACGAGCATCTCGTCAACCACCTCGACGAGGATCTCCGGCGTGACGTCATCGAGCCTCTTCCGGAGCTCCTCGCTGTTATCGCCCGCGCGATCGGGGTTCTGACCCTGCAGCTCCCGAAGCCGGACGACCTGACGGGCCTCGAGGTCCGACTTGGTGAAGACCTCGCCATTTACCTTGACGAGAATCTGCTCGATGATTTCAGCGCGCATCACGCCGCCGGCGAGAGCCAGGAGCCCCAAGAGGATCACGCTTCTTCGTTTCATACTTGAATCTTTTAGAACCACGTATCTTACCCTTGATTGAGCAACTCGCTCAACACGCCGCCGACGCTCTCGAACACACCGCCTGACACCCTCGGATCCTCTTTGGCGGGCCTGAGGATCTCGTTCTTACTGAAGCCCGGCGTCACTTCGCGCTCGAGAGCCTTCGCTGTCCACCAACCGGGCGCGGTGTGCGGCCGGGCAGGGCGCCCCTTCCTGACCTCTGGCCCCGAGCCTCTCACCTCTTCCAGCGACAGCCGCAGCGCGGCCGGCGGCACGAGCGTCAAGTCAGGCCGCGATCGGACAAGCGCCACCAGCCGAACGGGATCGAGGGTGGTCTGCGGCCTGAACTTCAAGACGACCGTCCGCCCTTCCCGGTCGATGCTCTCGATACCCAATCGATCGGCCATCACGCGGATGCGTCCGTAATCGGCCAGGTTCAAGACCGACGGCGGCAGCGGCCCGTAGCGGTCGGCGGCTTCATCAAGAATGCGATCGAGCTCGGCCTCACGGCGCGCGGCGGCGACCTTGCGGTACAACATCAGCCGCTGGTTCATGTCGGCGACGTAGGATTCGTCAATCCGGAGGTCGACCCCAAGATTGACCGTCGCCCTCGCGTCGTCGTCGATCGCCTCGCCCTTCAGCTCGCGAACGGCCTCTTCGAGCAGCTTCATATACATCTCGAAGCCGATGGCCTCGATGTGCCCGCTCTGCTCTCCCCCGAGCAGACTCCCGGCGCCGCGAATCTCCAGATCGAGCGCCGCCACGCGAAAGCCGCTGCCGAGATCGCTGAACTCCTTGATCGCCGCCAGGCGCTTCTTCGCGCTCGGCGCGAGGTTGTCCTCGGGTGGAATGAGCAGGTATGCGTACGCAGGCCGATCCGATCGGCCCACGCGGCCGCGAAGCTGATAGAGCTGCGACAGTCCGTACCGGTCCGCCCGATTGATGATGATGGTGTTGGCGTTCGGGATGTCGAGGCCGTTCTCGACGATGGTCGTCGCCAGCAGGACATCGTACTTGCGGGCAACGAAATCGACCATGGCCCGCTCGAGGGCGTCTTCTTCCATCTGCCCGTGGCCAACGACGAGGCGAACCTCCGGGACCAATCGCTGAATCAGATCGCCGATCGAAAAGATCGACTCGACCCGGTTGTGGACGAAATAGACCTGTCCTCCGCGCGCCAGCTCGCCCCGGATCGCGCGCTGGATGACTTCCTGATCGAACTTGACGACGTTGGTCTGAATCGACAGGCGATCCTTCGGCGGCGTCTCGATAATCGACATGTCACGGATGCCGATGAGCGACATGTTCAGCGTCCGCGGAATCGGGGTCGCGCTCATCGTGAGCACATCGACCTTCTTCTTGAGCTGCTTGATCTTCTCCTTGTGACCGACGCCGAAGCGCTGTTCCTCGTCGACGACGAGCAGTCCGAGATCGCGGAACTGCACGTCCTTTGACAACAGCCGGTGTGTGCCGACGATGATGTCGACTTTTCCGGCGCCAAGGTCGAGGAGCGCTTCCGTCTGTTCTGCCTTGCTCCTGAAGCGGCTCACCATCTCCACGCGTACGGGAAAGCCGGCGAACCGCTCCCTGACCGTCTTTTGATGCTGAAATGCCAGCACCGTGGTTGGCGCGAGAACGGCCACCTGCTTACCATCCATGACCGCTTTGAACGCTGTGCGCATGGCGACCTCTGTCTTGCCGTATCCGACGTCGCCGCACAGCAGCCGGTCCATCGGCGTCGGCGCTTCCATGTCGCGTTTGATGTCGGCCACCGCCGTCACCTGATCGGGGGTCAGGTCGTATGCGAAGGCGTCCTCGAACTCCTGTTGCCAGTGAGAGTCCGGGCTGAAGGCGTAGCCGGGCACGGCCTTGCGCGCGGCATAGAGCTTGAGAAGCTCCTCCGCCATGTCGCGCATCGCCTTCTTGACCCGGCCTTTGGCCCTCTCCCATGAGGTGCCGCCCAGGCGATCGACAGGCGGCCACGTCGCGCCGGTGTACTTCTGCACCAGATCCAGACGCTCGACCGGCACGAACAGCTTGTCGTCGCCGGCGTACCGCAGCTCGAGAAACTCCTGCAGGGCGTCGCCAACGCCGATCTGCTTGAGGCCGACGAACGCCCCGATCCCGTGGTCGACGTGGACGACGAGATCGCCGATCTTCAGATCGCGCAGGTCCGACAGAAACGCCTTCACGGCCGACTTGCGCCGTTCGGGCGCGCGCCGCTCCTCCTCGAAGACGTCGGCCTCCGCATAGATCTGCAGACCGGCGTCTGGCAGCCGGAAGCCGCGAGAGAGCCCACCGATGGCGACGAGCACGGCCGCGTACCGCGCCTCTTCGGCGCGATCAATCGGCACGGCGAAGACGTCGTATTCCTTCAACAGCTCGATCGTCCGCTCCGCACGCCCGGGCGTCTGCGCGACGAAGAGCGTCGTGTGCCCCTCGTGGCGCAGACGGCGAATCTCCGCAACCCAGTCGGCAACCCGCCCCTTGAGCTCGATGGCCGGTTGCGCACGGATGTGCGTGAATCCGGATTCCTCGCCGACGCCGAGATGGACGAGACTCGTGGCGCGCGCCAGGCGGCTAGCAATGGTTCCCCACTCCGCCAGCAACTCGCCCGGCATGGGAACCTGCTCGTGCCGGCTCGTCGCCTCGTCGTAGCTATGCTGGACCTGTTCGACGAGCTTCAACGCGTGCGTGTCGACCTCGTCGCGCTCCGACACGATGACGCGATAATCCTTCGCCAGCGCCAGATACTCGAACAGCGTCGCGCTTCGATCGACCTCAGGGGTCGCGCAGCTCTTCTTGACCGCCGGCGCCCCGGCTAAGGCGGTCAGACCTGCCGTCAGCACATCTCTCAGCGGCACGATCGAGATCTGATCGATCGTCTCAATAGACCGTTGTGTCGAGGCGTCGTACCGTCGCAGCGACTCGATGGTGTCGCCGATGAACTCCAGTCGAACCGGCTGGCTTTCACCTGCAGGGAACACGTCGAGAATTCCGCCGCGGACGGCGAACTCGCCGTGCTCATCCGCGGGATCTTCACGGGTGAATCCCGCGTCGACGAGCAGCTCGGCCAGCTCGGTCGGTGAAATGTCCTGGCCAGGCTTCAAATCGATCGACGCGTGGAGGAGGCGCTCGGGCGCGCTCACCCGCGGAAGCAGCGATGCCGCCGAGGCGACGACAACCCGTGCGGCACCGCGGGCGACCGCATGGAGAACCCTGGCGCGGGCCGACGTCACGCCGACGTGAGGTGCCAGTCCCCGATACGGGTCGACCTCATGCGACGGAAACGGCAGGGCCGCGCGATCCGCGCGTTCCGGCGAGAGACCTTCGAGCGCAGACACGAAGAAGCAGACGTCAATGACGGCCTCTTCGAGCTCGGCATCGCTCGGCACCACGTACAACACGACGCCGTCCGGCAACGCCTGCGCGGCCGCGGCCACGTACAGCGCTTTGGCGGACGGCGTGAGGCCAGACACCGTCGGCGCCGGCGTTTCCATTCCGCACCTGGCGACGGCGGCCTTGAGCAGCGCCCGAAGGTTGAGCGAGGTCGAGGTGGTCACGAAAGTGTCATGGACGACAAACTTCCAGTGTAGCAAGCCCGCAGAACCAGAGTTCTGCGCTACGGTGCCTACGGTGGTTGTAGCGCCCTCTTTGGACCTGCTTGTCCCAAGCCGTGAGAATCGCACGCACATCATAATGGAGCGCCGCACGTCGCCGAAATTCCGACGCACGGCCTTCCGCGACGTCCTCTTTCGAACGCGCGGTTCCGGTGGGCGGTGCATGTTGTGAGGAAATATCGTTGATACCCCACAACGGTTGATCGGGCGCTACATCGGTTGATTCGGTTTGAATCGAACGGAGGGTGAGAAAATCCAGCGGTGCGGGGGCCGATAGATGCCGGCGTCCCGCGTACGCGACTTGACGCGAAACGTGTACAGGAGGCGGTGGTAGTCGTATGGAAAGCCATCGCGTTTGTGGACGGCGACATCCAGTTTGTAGGTGCCCTCGACCAGATCCAGGCTGTCGATCGCGAATGTCACCTCGGCCTCGCCGCTCAGCCGTTCCGGATTCATCTCCTCCACGTACGTATTCGTCCCGTAGCAGCATACGCCGTCGGCGTTGAACAACCCGATGCCGAACGCAAAGTCGTCGGTTGCGTGGTGCGCGCGCACCTTCAGGCGAACGTGCAGCGCCTCCCCGGTGTGAAGCACGAACGACGGCTCCCCGCGGCGATCGAGCAACGCGACGTCCACGATCTCAACCTCGCGCGATCCCCACCGTCCCTCAGCCGCCTTGAACATGTCGGGCGGGGAATCGGTCGCGCCTGCCGCCTCAACGCCCTCCACGGCCTTTGCCGTCGTTGCCGCCATCAGCTCCTGCTCCCCCTTCTCGACCGCGGTGAGGTACGCGCCGACGACGCGCTTGGGGTCGCCCTGTGCCCGAACGCGTCCAGCGTCAATCCACACCGCCTCGTCGCAAAGCGTCGAAACCAGGCCGAGCGAATGCGTCACGAGCAGGATCGTCCTGCCGCGGCGCCTGAATTCCGAGAACTTGTCCAGGCACTTGTGCGTGAATCCTTCATCGCCGACCGCGAGGACCTCGTCAACCAGCAGCACGTCGGGATCGACGTGAATCGCCACGGCGAACCCGAGACGCATGTACATGCCAGACGAGTACGTCTTGACCGGCGCGTCGATGAATTCCCGCAGTTCCGCGAAGTCGACGATATCGTCGAATCGCTCCTGAATCTGGCGCTTGGTCAGGCCCAGCATGATGCCGTTGATGAACACGTTCTCCCGGCCGGAGATCTCGGGATGGAACCCGGCGCCAAGCTCGATGAGCGCCGATATCCGTCCGACGACCCGCACCGTGCCCATCGTCGGCTTCGTGATGCCGGCGACGAGCTTCAGCGTCGTGCTCTTGCCCGAGCCGTTCCGTCCGATGACGGCGAACGTCGATCCTTTCGGGACGCTGAAGGACACATCCGATAGCGCCCGGAACGTCTCGTTGGGCCGAAGATCGCGCACAAGGCTCCGCTGCAGCAGCGCGCTCTTGAGCGTGGCGAACTGCCGGCCGCTGTAGCGGCGATAGATCTTCGAGACGTTGACCAGCTCGATGGCAGCCGTCATACCGCCTCGGCGAAGGAATCGCGCAGCCGATCAAACAGCCAGTAGCCGGCGATGAACAGGAGCACGGAGCCGGCGCCCAGAGCGAGCAGCCATTTCCAGTGGCCGATCGGCCCGTTAAAAAATAGAATCTCCTGGTACGACACGGCCAAGTGCGTGAACGGGTTCAGGTTGAACAGCCATCTGAATCGCTGCACGTTCGGCTGGAACCACGGATAGATGATCGGCGTCGCAAAGAACCACAGCAGCAGGACGTTCGCCACGATGTCGCGGATGTCGCGGAAGTGCACGGCCAGCGCTGACAGGATCAAGGCCAATGCGGACGCGAAAATCAGCTGCACCAGCACAGTGATGGGAAACCAGATGAGATCGGAGGGATCGGGGTAGTGTCGCGAAACCAGGAGAAAGACGATGAGAATCGGGAGGCCCAGGAAGAAGTGGACCATGTTCGCCAGCACGCTGACGAGCGGCAGCACCTCGGCCGGGAACAGGACCTTCTTTATGAGATTGCCGCCGGCAATGAGCGAGCCGGTGGCGTCGGAGAGCGACGCGGCAAACCAGGTCCACGGCAGAATGCCGCAGAACAAGAAGACGGCAAAGGGCTGAACGCTCTGCGTATCGTTCGGAATGATCGTCGTGAACACGAACGAGTAGATCAACAGCAGGAGCAGCGGGTTGATGAACGACCACGCGAATCCGAGCACCGATCCGCGATAGCGCGCCTTGAGGTCGCGCGCCACGAGGCTCCAGATCAGGCCGCGATATCGAAAGAGATTGGCAAGATTGGTAAACAATTACGAGCGGATTCTAGCGCGACTGGTAACCTGCAGCCGGATCAGCGCCTTGAGCATCGCAATCCGCGCCCGCTCAATGTCCACGTCCATCGTCGGCCTCGAGAGCCGCTCCTCGGCCCGCCGCTTGGCCGCTTCAGCCCTAGCCAGGTCGATTTCGTGCGCCGGTTCCGCAATCTGCGCCAGGATCGTCACGCGATCGGGCTGCACTTCTACGAACCCGAATGCGATGGAAAGGTAATGCCTGGCACCATCTCCAGGCTCCTGACGATACCAGAGCTCGCCGACCTGCAGCGTGGCCAGAAGCAGTGTGTGTCCGGGCAGTACGCCAAGGTAGCCCTCCGAACCGGGGATCTGCACCTCGTCGACCTGTTCGTTCACCAGCAGGCGGTCGGCCGAAACGATCTGCAACTGCAAGTGCGACGGATTTGCCATCTCTTCCTCTGCCCTTCGCGCTCTACCCTTGTTACGCCGCCTGACGCTTGCGGAACTTCGCGAGCACGTCGTCGATCGTCCCGGCCATGTAGAAGTCCTGCTCGGGGATTTCGTCGTGCTTCCCGTCGACGACCTCCTTGAAGCCCCGGATGGTGTCGGCGATCGTCACGTACTTGCCCTCGAGACCCGTGAACTGCTGGGCGACGAAGAACGGCTGCGACAGGAACTTCTGAAGCTTGCGGGCGCGCGACACGGTCAACTTGTCGTCTTCGGACAACTCGTCGATGCCGAGAATCGCGATGATGTCCTGGAGGTCCTTGTAGCGCTGAAGAATCTGCTTCACCTGGCGCGCGACGTTGTAGTGCTCCTGACCGATGACGCGCGGGTCGAGAATGCGCGAGCTGGACGCCAGCGGATCGACGGCCGGATAAATGCCCAGTTCCGAAATGGCGCGCGAGAGGTTCGTCGTCGCGTCGAGGTGCGCGAACGTCGTCGCCGGCGCCGGATCGGTGTAATCGTCGGCGGGCACATAGATCGCCTGCACCGACGTGATCGATCCGTTCTTCGTCGACGTAATCCGCTCCTGCAGCTCGCCCATCTCACTGAGGAGCGTCGGCTGGTAACCGACAGCTGACGGCATGCGGCCGAGCAGCGCCGATACCTCGGAGCCCGCCTGCGTGAACCGGAAGATGTTGTCGATGAAGAGCAGGACGTCCTTCCCTTCCGCGTCGCGGAAGTACTCCGCCACAGTGAGCGCCGACAACCCGACGCGCAGGCGCGCGCCCGGCGGCTCCGTCATCTGGCCGTAGACGAGCGCGGCGCGCGACTTGCTCGAATCCTTGATGTCGATCACGCCGCTTTCCTGGAACTCGAGCCACAGGTCGTTGCCCTCTCGCGTGCGTTCGCCGACGCCGCCGAACACCGAGACGCCGCCATGCTTCAGGGCGATGTTGTGAATCAGCTCCATGATGACGACGGTCTTGCCGACGCCGGCGCCGCCGAACAAGCCGATCTTCCCGCCCTGGAGGTAGGGCTCGAGCAGGTCGATCACCTTGATGCCGGTCTCGAACATCTTAAGCTCGGTCGATTGGTCCTCGAGGCTCGGGGCCGCGCGATGGATCGACCACCGCTCCTTCCCCTCGACCGGCCGATCCGGAAAATCGACCGGCTCGCCGAGCACGTTCATGACGCGGCCGAGCGTCCCGGGGCCGACCGGCACCTCAATCGGGTGGCCGAGATCGGTCGCCGCCATGCCGCGCTGCATGCCGTCGGTCGGCTTCATCGCGACCGCTCGCACGCGGTTCTCGCCGAGGTGCTGCTCCACCTCGACGATCACGTCGAGCACCGCCGATCCGTTCTTGCCGTCGGACACCACGCGCAGCGCGTTGTAGATGGCCGGCAGGTGACCGGCCTCGAACTCCACGTCGATGACCGGCCCGATGATCTGAACAATTGTGCCGACGTTTTCCTTAGCCATATGTTTTCTCGCCCTACAATGCCTGCGCGCCTGAGACCACCTCGATGATTTCGCGCGTGATGGCTGCCTGTCGGACCTTGTTCATATAGAGCGTCAGGCTCGAAATCATGTCGGCCGAATTTTTCGTCGCCATATCCATCGCTGTCATCTGCGCGGCATAGAACGCCGCGTTCGATTCGAGCAGCGCCCGGTAGATCTGCGCCTCGACGTAGCGCGGCAGTAACTGGTTGAAGATCTCCTGCGGCGACGGCTCGTACAGGTAATCAACCTGATTCGGCGAGGGCGAGGCCTCCTGGGCCTCAACGTCCCCGCGCCCAATGGGCAGCAACCGGTCGATGACCACGCGCTGCGTCATGACCGACTTGAACTCGTTGTAGACCAGCACGACGCGGTCGACCTGCCCGGAGATGAACGCGTCAATCGAGGTTCGCGCGATCGTCTGCGCATCGTCGAACCGCAGCTTTTGAAAGATGCCGACCTGCTCGAAAAGGACCGAGAAGCCGCGGCGGCCGAAAAAGTCGCGCCCTTTTCGGCCGACCAGTCCAACCGCGCAGGCCTCGGCGCTGGCCAGGACGTAGCCAGCGGCCCCCTTGACGACGTTCGTGTTGAAGCTGCCGCAGAGTCCCTTGTCGCCGGTGACGACGACCACCAGCGTCTTGCTATCCGGCCGGCGTTCGCGCGCGACGAGCAACGGATGAATGGATGGGTCGACGCGCGCGGCCACGCTGGCCAGCACACGCTGCATCTGCTGCGCATACGGACGCGCGCTCATCATCCGCTCCTGCGCGCGGCGAAGTTTCGACGCGGCCACCATCTTCATGGCCTTCGTGATCTGCTGCGTGTTCTTGACCGCGCGGATCCGCCGCCGGAGATCGATCAGTGAGGGCATGTGCTAGGCTGCGCTCGCTTTTCTGCCTGCGAAGTCGCCCGCGAACTCCCTGACGGCTGCATCGAGCGCGGCTTTCAGCTGATCGTCGAGCTGCTTCTTCTCCGCGATTCCGCTGAGGACGCTTGCGTGCCGGGTTTCGAGGAACTTGTACAGCCCTGTCTCGAAGGCCCTCAGCTCGGATACGGGAACGGCATCCAGATGTCCCACAGTGCCCGCGTAGATGATGGCCACCTGACGCTCGACCGGCAGCGGCTCGTACTGCGGCTGCTTCAGCAGTTCCACGAGACGCGCGCCGCGATTGAGCTGCGCCTGCGTCGCTTTGTCGAGGTCGCTGCCGAACTGCGCGAACGCCGCCAGCTCGCGGTACTGCGCCAGGTCCAGCCGCAGCGTGCCGGCCACCTGGCGCATCGCCTTGATCTGCGCCGAGCCCCCCACGCGCGAAACGGAGTTGCCGACGTTGATCGCTGGGCGGACGCCCTGGTTGAACAGATCAGATTCAAGAAAGATCTGGCCGTCGGTGATCGAAATGACGTTCGTCGGAATGTACGCCGACAGGTCGCCCGCCTGCGTCTCGATAATGGGCAGCGCGGTCAGGGACCCGCCGCCGGCGTCGTTTTTCAATTTGGCCGCGCGCTCCAGCAGGCGCGAATGGAGGTAGAAGACGTCGCCTGGATACGCCTCGCGGCCCGGGGGCCGCCGCAGCAGCAGGGAAATCTCGCGGTAGGCCTGCGCGTGCTTGGACAGATCGTCGTAGATGACGAGCGCGTGCCGGCCACTGTCGCGGAAGAACTCACCGAAGGTGCACGCGGAGTACGGCGCGATGTACAGGAGCGGCGCCGGATCCGACGCGGTCGCCGCCACGACGATCGTGTACCGCATCGCGTCGGCTTCCTCGAGCGTCCGCACGACCTGCGCCACCGTCGACTGCTTCTGGCCGATGGCGTTGTAGATGCAAATGACGCCCGTATTCTTCTGATTGAGGATGGCGTCGATGGCGACGGCGGTCTTCCCTGTCTGCCGGTCTCCGATAATCAGCTCGCGCTGGCCGCGACCGATCGGCACCATGGCGTCGATCGCCTTCAGGCCGGTTTGCAGCGGCTCCCTGACCGGCTGGCGATCGACGACGCCGGGCGCGAGGCGCTCGATGGGCGAGAACTGTTTCGACACGATGGGGCCTTTGCCGTCGAGCGGCTGGCCGAGGGCGTTGACCACGCGGCCGAGCAGCGCCTCCCCCACCGGAACCGAGATAATCCGGCCGGTCCGCTTGACTAGATCGCCTTCCTTGAGCTCCTTGAACTCTCCGAGGAGCACGGCGCCGACGCTCTCCTCTTCGAGGTTCAGCGCAATCCCGTAGACGCCGTGCGGAAACTCGAGCATCTCGCCCGCCATCGCGTTCTCGACGCCGTGGACGCGCGCGATCCCGTCGCCGATCGTAATGATGCTGCCGACCTCGGCCACGTCGACGTCGACAGCGTAGCTGCCAATCTGCTCGCGAATGATCTTGGATATTTCTTCGGCCTTGATGTCCATCTGTAACCTCTAGACGCCCTCTACAAGCCTCTGTTTCATCTTCTCTAACTGCGTCGTGACGCTGCCGTCGTACACCGTGCTGCCGATGCGCGCGACGACGCCGCCGATAATCGCCGGGTTCACCCTGGTCGCGAGTATCACGTTCCGGCCGGTAAGCTGGGCCAGTCCGCGCTCAATCGCAACCGTGCGATCCGCCGCAAGCGGCACCGCCGTCGTCACTTCAGCCCGCACGACGTGTTGGTGATCCAACAGCCGCTCGCCGTAGGACGCAAGGAGCTCCGGCAGCAACAGCAGCCGGTCGCGTTCAGCGAGGACCGTGATGAGCTTGGCGAGGATCGACGACATCTTCAGGCGGGCGGTCAGCGCGGCCACGGCGGCCTGCTTGCGCCCCACTGGGATCGCCGGGTTTAAGAGCACCTTCTCGAGGGTCGGGTGCTCGGCGAACAGATCGACAAAAGCCGCGAGCTCCTCCTCGATCCGTTTCGGATCGTCCTTCTCCTTGACGGCGACGTCGAGGAGGGCGCGGGCGTAGCGCGTGGCGGCCGTCTTATTGGTCATGATGGCCGTCCGCCCGCCGAGCCTTTCAATTGCTGTACGTACCGATCGGCCAGCCGTTTCTGATCGTCGTCGGTGATCGTCTTCTTGATTCGTTCGGCCGCCACCCCGACCGCCAGATCCGCGGCGTGGTTCACGAGCGCGCGCTCGGCGACCTTGACGTGCTGATCGATGTCGCGGCGTGCCTGCTCGAGCAGGCGGTCGCGCTCGGCGGCGGTCGCCGCCCGGATGCGGACTTCCTCGGCGGCAATCTCCTCTGCGCCCTGCGCGCGCAGCGCGTCGAGGTCGCCGGGAAAGGCCTTCATCTTGCGATCGATCTCCTCGAGCTGCGCCGCAGCCGTCTGTTTCATCCGGGTGGCGTTGACCAAATCGCTGCGAATCTGCGTGCCGCGATCGTTCAGATACGTCGCGAGCGGCGAACGCAACAGGTAGACGAGCGTGCCGATGAGGATCGCGAAGTTGACGAACCTAGCAATGACGGGGAGGAAGCCCTCTTCGTGTTCGGCGCCCTCCTGGTGTTCGGCGCTCTCCTCGGTCTCGCCCGCGGCCGACGACTCCGGGGTGGCTTGCGTTTCCGCCGCGGTCGTCGGCGACGAGTCGGTCTGCGCTGACGCGAGCCTCGGGGAGCCCGCCAGCAAAAGTGCGACGACAGTGCACAGCACGGCTGCGAACCGTGCGCGGGATCCGGCTTCCCGACCGTGAGCGAATGTGAAGGCAGTCAGGCCGTTCAGCTTGCGCTCGGTTTCACAAGCGGCTCGACGGAGGTGGAACATCAGGCGGCGCGGCACTACGAGGCCCTTCTACCGAGTACGCGCTCGACGATGCTGCCAGCCAGGGCGTCGGCGTCGCGTTCGAGTTGGGCGCGGGCGGCGGCGGCCTGGGTTCGAAGTCGCACGGTGGCCTCTCCCAGCGATCGTTCCACTTCGCGCCGGGTGTCAGCGACGAGCTCGGCGCGCGTGGCCAGGGCCGCGCGTCGGTTCTCCTCCATCTGGCGGTACACGTCGGCGCGCGCCGCGCGCGTCTTCGCGTCGAACTCGTCCATGGCGGCCTGGGCGCGCGTGCGCGACGTCTCGGCGAGCTCGCGCGCCGACCCGATCGCGCTCTCGCGGGCCTTCATGACCGCGGTCATGGGCCTGAGCAGGAGCCGATCGAGCACGATCGCCAACACCAGCACCAAGCCGATCACCCACGCAACTGATAAACCCGGGAGCACTCAGCGCCTCTTTCCAACTCGAGACAAACAACAATTTATACCATTCGCGGCGCGCCGCGACAAGTCCAGCTCACCGTCGATCCTCAGCCCTTGTCCGTGAGCTGCTCGTAGATGCGAATCAGCTCGTCTTCGGATCCGAAGGCGATCTCAATCCGCCCCCGCGCGCCCCTCCGAACGATGCGCACGCGCGTGCCAAGCAGCAGCCGCAGCCGGTCCTCCGCGGCCCGCGTATGGACATCGGTGGGGCGGGGCTCAGTCAGCGCCTGTGGTTCCTTGCCTTCGATGGTCCGCTTGACCAACGACTCCGTTTCGCGGACCGACAGACTGCGGGCGATGATCTCGCGCGCGACACGCAGCACATCGGCCTCGCTGCCAAGGGCGAGGATCGCGCGGGCATGGCCCATCGAAAGGTGATCCGACGCGACTTCGTGCCGCACTTCGTCGGGCAGCTTCAGCAGCCGGAGATAATTCGCGACTGAGGCGCGGTCCTTCCCCACCGCCGTCGCGATCTCCTCCTGTTTCAGCTGGAAGTCGTCGGCCAGGCGGCGATACGCGAGCGCCTCATCGATCGGATTGAGATTTTCGCGCTGAATATTCTCGATGAGCGCCATTTCGAGGAGCGATTGCTCGCGCCCGGCGGCGACCTCCTTCACGACAATCGGGACGCGCATCAGGCCGGCGCGCCTGGCGGCCCGCCAGCGGCGCTCGCCGGCAATGATCTGAAACCGATCGCCGATCCTGCGCACGACGATCGGCTGAATGACGCCGTACGACATGATCGACCGCGTCAGCTCCTCGAGCTTCGCATCGTCCACCGAGACGCGCGGCTGAAACTGGTTCGGCGTCAAGCGATCGATCTCGACCTCGGTCGGCGTCGCGCGGAGCGCGGGCTCGTCGGGTATGAGTGCGCTCAGTCCTTTTCCGAGGGCAGGCCGTTTGTCCATAAGTCACTACGTACAACGCGGAAATCGCAGAGCGAATGTTGGTTCTGCAGTTTCTGCGTTAATTGTCGTCATGCTGCAGTGGCAGCAGCGGATCGTTCCAACACCTCGCG
This sequence comes from Vicinamibacterales bacterium, assembly GCA_965229885.1. Lineage (GTDB taxonomy): Bacteria > Acidobacteriota > Vicinamibacteria > Vicinamibacterales > CAVVIG01 > DATLLJ01. Next base: position 335,446 of record CBDDJX010000003.1, on the reverse strand, counting down.
CGCGAGTGCCAGGTACGCCTCGGCGCCGCGCGATTTCACGTCGTACAACAGCACGGGCATGCCGTGACTCGGGGCTTCGCCGAGGCGTACGTTGCGAGGAATGACCGTGCGGAACACCTTCTCCTTGAAAAACTGCCGCACGTCCGCGGCGACCTGCTGGCCCAGGTTCGTTCGCTCATCGACCATCGTGAGCAGGACGCCTTCGATGTCGAGCCCGGGGTTGAATGCCGCGCGGACGCGACGGATGGTACCCACGAGTTCGGCCAGCCCTTCAAGCGCGAAATATTCGCAGTGCAGCGGAATCAGCACGGCGTCGGCGGCGACGAGGGCGTTGAGCGTCAAGAGGCCGAGCGAGGGCGGGCAATCAATGAATACGTAGTCGTATTGATCGCGCACCGGCGCAATCAAGGTGCGTAGCCGTTCTTCGCGACGCGGGAGCGGCACCATTTCGATTTCGGCGCCGGTCAGCTGTCGATCGGAAGGCATCAGCATCAAGCCATCGACGACGGTCGGGATGATGAACGGGTTCGGATCTGACAGGAGGTCGGGCGCGATCATGGCGTCGTAAATGCTGCCGGCCGGACCGGCCTTGCCCTTCTGCCCGACGCCGCTCGTGAGGTTGCTCTGCGGATCGAGGTCGATCAGCAGGACACGCCGATCGGCCACGGCGAGAGACGCGGCCAGATTGATCGCGGTGGTGGTCTTACCAACGCCGCCCTTCTGGTTGGTGACGGCAACAATTCTTGCCATAATGTGTTTATAATCAGAGAGTTAACTGAGCGCGCGGAGGTTACGGGCACACATTATAGGTCTAATGAGATAAAGCAACGCTCGTTATCGCCAGGCTGTCCCCATGGAGGATACGGCAGGGGCAGCGCAGGCGTCAACCGCTTTGTTCCACGTGGAACACTGGCTTCAAGATGCTGAGTCTGGCATCACCGCTCGTTCTCAGTCGGGCCATCTCGACCATAACGAAACTCGGTGGGGCCTTTGGAGCACCAAAAGGCGAATGGAAGAGGAAAGCGCGCCCGTTTTGAGCCAGGAGGCGATAAACGGCAGCAAACAGCGACGAATCGCTCTTGACCCCTCTCACGGTCACCAAATCGAGGCTCCGGGGTCGAGTTTGCCGGACGACATCTTCGAGCCTCAGGTTCTCGACATTGACGTCGGGAAGCTCCAGAACTCGAACAGCCTCTCGCAGGAATGCGGCTTTCCGCGTTTTCGACTCGATCATGGTCAGTTTTGCCTGCGGGTGCGCAATCTTCAGCGGAACGGCTGGAGAGCCACCGCCGGATCCGACGTCAAACCAGCTCTGCGCAGAATCTGCAACGTATTGAGCGGCAGCCAACGGCTCAATCAACAGTCGATCGAACGTTTCATCAGTCGGCCGGAGCAAGGGGAGCGCAGTCAGATTGATCCTAGCGTTCCACTTCGCCAGTAACCGAAAGTACGCCTCGAGTTGGGCCTGTGCCTCCGCCGTTATTGATACCCCAGCAGTCCCAGCGCGGACGGATAGCCGCTCTCGAAATTCGTGTGAAGTCACACAGGGTGCCGGACGACATACGCTGACAGGACGGCAACTGCGGCCGGCGTGACTCCTGGTATCCGCAGCGCGTGGCCCAGCGTATCCGGCCGTATCTGCGAAAGTCGCTGCACGATCTCTTTCGACAGCCCGGGAACCCGCTCGAATGGAAAATCCACTGGAATTCGCCGCCGCTCGTCCTTCCGCGCACGCTCGATTTCGCTTTCCTGGCGCCGGAGATACCCCGCGTACTTGATCGTCGTCTCGATCGACGCGATGTCGACCGCTGCGGTGGCTGAATCTGTTTCGAAGCCCGGCAGCCGCTGTTCTGCGATCAAATCGCTGAGCCGAATCTCCGGCTGGCGCAGCAGCTGGCTGGCCGGTACGCGATCGCCGGACGCCGATCGGACCAGCGTCTCATCCAGCATCAGGCCGTTCCTCTCGTAACGCGCTTTCCTTCCGCAGAAAGATTCCCACCGCTCATCGTCCACGAGACCGGTCCGCCGGCCGCGCGGGGTCAGACGGAGGTCAGCGTTGTCGATTCGGAGCAACAGCCTGTACTCGGCGCGCGACGTGAACATCCGATAAGGCTCGAGGCACCCCTTCGTGATCAGATCGTCCACGAGGATTCCGATGTACGCCTCGTGCCGACCAAGCTCGAGTCCCTCGCCCCCCGCGGACAGTCGCGCGGCATTGATGCCCGCAACAATTCCCTGCGCGGCGGCTTCTTCGTAACCGGACGTCCCGTTGATCTGACCCGCCAGAAACAAGCCCGCGACGCGCTTGGATTCGAGCCGTCGCGTCAACTCGGTCGGCTGGATGAAGTCGTACTCGACGGCATAGCCGGGACGGAGCAGCACGGCGTCCTCGAGTCCAGGCAGCGCATGCACCAGATCGGCCTGCACCTCGCGAGGCAGGCTCGTCGAAAAGCCATTCACGTAGATCTCCCGCGCGTCGAGGCCTTCCGGCTCGAGGAAGATCTGATGACGTTCTTTGTCGGGGAATCGCACGATCTTGTCTTCGAGTGATGGGCAATAGCGCGGCCCGATTCCGCGAATCTGGCCGTTAAAGAGCGGCGATCGATCGATGTTCGCTCGCACGAGATCGCGCACGCGATCGTTGGTGTGCAGGAGATAACAATCGATCTGCGGCCGCGCGACCGGCGGCGACAGAAACGAAAAAAGCACCGGGGGATCGTCGCCGCGCTCGACGTTGAACACGCCGCGCTCGACCTGGCGCTCGAAATCGATGCTCTCTCGATCGAGTCGCGGCGGCGTCCCGGTCTTCAGGCGGCCCCAGTCGAATTCCATCGCCTTGAGCGATTCGGCGAGCTCGCTCGATGGCGGTTCGTCCACGCGCCCGGCCGGTCGCTGCTCCGTACCGATGTGGATCAGACCATTGAGGAACGTCCCGGTCGTGATCACGAGGGCGCGACACGCATAGGCGTCGCCGTCTTCCATCGCGAGGCCGACAACGCGCCCATTTTCCACGAGTACGCGGCCCGCTTTGCCGATGAGCCACTCGATGTTCGGTTCCGCGTCGAGCACGGCCTTGACCCAGCGGCCGTAGAGTTTCTTGTCCGCCTGCGCACGCGGCGACCACACCGCCGGCCCGCGGCTGCGATTGAGCATCTTGAACTGGATGCCTGTCGCGTCGATCGCGCGCCCCATCAGCCCCCCGAGCGCGTCGATCTCGCGCACGAGATGACCCTTGGCGGTCCCGCCGACCGCCGGATTACACGGCATGTGCGCGACCGTGTCGGGCGACAGCGTGCACAGGCCGACGTGCGCGCCCAGGCGTGCCGCGGCGAATGCGGCCTCGCATCCGGCATGGCCGGCGCCAATCACGATCACGTCCAATGCGCTCTTCACGTCGTGCGCACCAGCTTAAGTGCCGCCACGAAGACGCAACCGACGATCAACGCAGAAACCGCAAGGCGCGCACAGTAAGGCCTTCCCTGCGGCTTCTGTGAGTTCTGCGTTAATGTTGCTCTTCGTGACCAGATGTTTTCTTCGTGTTCTCGTGGCCGCGCGTTCTGCATTTCATTTCCCGACACAAAATCGCGAGAAAATATGCGCCAGCATGTCGTCGGTCGTTCGTTGTCCATTGACCTGCTCGAGCGCCATGCGCGCGTCCTGAAGATCGGCGAGCACGAATTCTTCCGACAACGCTCCGCCGTCTGCGAGGGCGGCCGCACGAGCGCGCGCCAACGCGTCGTGCGCCTGCTGCACCAGCGCAATGTGCCGCACGTTAGTGATCGCCGGCCGGTCGGCGAGCAGATCGACGTCGAGTGCTGTGGCAATTCGTCGACGCAGCTCGTCCAGCCCGGCGCCCGTCGTTGCTGACACGGACACGGCCCCGCCAGGCTCGCCATCGCGCCACGCCGACACCATGTCGGCCTTATTTGCGACGATAAGTCTATTGTTATCTACAGTTTGCGAGATCACGTCCTGATCGCATCCGTCGAGCGGCCGTGATCGATCCAGGATGACAAGCGTCAGGTCGGCCACCTGATGCGCCTGCTTCGAGCGGGCTACGCCTTCGGCTTCGACAATATCGGTGGTCGAGCGAAGGCCCGCAGTGTCGACGAGGGTCGCGCGCAGGCCATGGAGGTCAATCGCTTCCGTCACGAGATCGCGCGTGGTCCCGGGGATATCCGTCACGATCGCGCGGGCGCCGCCCGCCAGCGCATTGAACACGCTCGACTTGCCGACGTTCGGCTTGCCGACGATGGCGACCTGAAAACCCTCACGCACGAGGCGGCCCCGCCCGCCGTCCGCGAGCAACCTTGTCGTCCGCTCACGCAAGTCGTCGATCGCGCGGACGAGCGTGCCCGGATCGATGAAGTGGTATCCCTCGTCGGGAAAATCGACCGACGCTTCGAGCCTGGCGATCAGATCGAAGAGCGCCGCATCGATGCCGGCGATCGCCGTCGTCAGCGTTCCCTGCAGCTGATCGAACGCAGCGCGGGCCTGCAGCGGGGTCACGGCGTCAATGAGATCGCCGATCGCCTCCGCCTGCGGTAGATCGATCCGGCCGTTGAGGAAGGCGCGCAGCGTGAACTCACCCGGCTCGGCGAGGCGCGCGCCGCGCGCCATGCTCGCGCCAACGATCGCGCGCAGAACGACCGGGCTTCCGTGCGCGCTCAACTCGACGACGTCGTCGCCGGTATACGAATGCGGGGCTGGAAAATAGGTGACGACGACGTGATCGATCGCGTCTGCAGGACCAACGTCCCGCGCCACGCCTGTTGCCGACCTCACCAGCGTAAAGGTCGCGTGTCGCGGTTCGAGCGGCTGCGCGCGTGCGATCAAGCCGGCTGCAATCGCGCGCGCGTCGGAGCCGCTGAGGCGCACGACCCCCATGCCGCCTCTGCCGGGCGGCGTGGCAATCGCCACGATCGTGTCACTGGTCGAAAAGCTCACGGGCGGACGCCGGGGCCAAAATATAGACGGGCCCTACTTCCGTAACGAGATGAAAACGGTTTTCGAAAACGCGTCACCAACGCTCTCCGTCGTGACGCCCGGAACTTCCGCGACGGCGAGATGCACGAGCCGGCGCTCGTAGGGATTGAGCGGGCCGATCTGCTGATCGAGCCCGGCCTGCTTCGCCTTCTCGGCGAGAAGTTTCGCCGTCTGCCGGAGCTCGACGTCCTTGCCCTTGCGATAGTCGAGCACGTCGACAAACACGCGTTGATCATCGGGCAGCTTGCGGCCGAAGGCCATGTCCACGACATGCTGCAGCGCCTTGAGCGGTTCGCCCCGATGGCGGATCAGGAGCTCGGCTTCCTTGCCGTCAAGATTGAGCCGCGGGCCTTCGACGCGCTGCTCGATCGTGACCGTGGCGCGAACGCCCATCGCAGACAGGAAGCGCTCGAGAAATTCGACGATGGATTGCGTGATATCGTTGCTCACAGCAGATCCGCGACTCGATTACCCAATTCCACCCTCGCCCTTGCGCTTGACACGGCGCTCGGCAGCCGGCCTCACCGTCCGCACGTTGGCCGGTCCAATGATCTGGTTTGTCACAGACTGCTGCCCGATGCCGATTACGGTGCCCACAACGTAGTAGAGAAGCGCGCCGGCGGGCAACGAAAAGAAGATGAACCCCATGGCGAGCGGCATGAATTTCATCATCTTCTGCTGCACCGGATCGCTGCCCGCCATCGGCATCATGCTCTGCTGAACAAACTGGGTGATAACCATGAGAATCGGGAGCAGGTAATACGGATCAGGCGCCGACAGATCCTGAATCCAGCCGAACCACGGCGCGCCGCGCAATTCGACCGACACCTGCAGCACGGCCCACATCGCGAGCATGATCGGGAGCGTCAGAAGCATGGGCACGCAGCCGGCGGCCGGGTTGACCTTCTTTTCGCGGTACAGCGCCATCATCTCCTGGTTCATCTTCTGCTTCGCCGGATCGGTCGTCTTCAGCTTCGAGTAGCGAGCCTGAATCGCTTTCACCTCCGGCTGAATTTCCTGCATCTTCCGCATCGACACGACCTGCTTGTGCCGCAGTGGAGCCAGCACCAGGTTGATGATCATCGTGAGGATCACGATCGACCACCCCCAGTTACCGACGTAGCCGTGGACCCACTTCAGCGACTGCAGCAGCGGTGCGACGATCACGGCCAACCATCCGAAATTGATGGCGCTCGCAAACTCGCGATCGATCGCGGTGAGGACGTTGATGTCCTTCGGCCCGATGAAAAATTCCACCGCGGTGTCTTGGCGCGGCTCGATCGTGTACGACAGCAGCTCGCGTGTCGCCGGTTTCGAGCCGGCGGGCAACGGCAGCGACACGGGCTCATACGTGATCTTGCTCGGTCCCGGATCGATCGCCGCCACCATGAAGTAGTTGTCGTCCACGCCCGCTATCCGGAAATCGCCCTCATGCGTCGACTGGCTGGCGATGTCCTTGGCGGTCAGCCGGACGGCCCGAGCATTTTCGAACAGCAGGCCCTGCGCCCCCTGGATCAGGCTGCTGCCCTCGACGCGATCACCGATGGCTGGTCCCCACACGACCGCGGCCGGCAGCGTGCGATCGCCAATGCCCACCGTGGCGCGAAACGTGACGATGTAGGAGAACGGATCGAGGTGGAACTCTTTTACAGCGAAGAGGCCGGCGCTATCGCGGTACTCGAATCGCAGATTGGTGGGGCCTGGCGCGGACTTCGAAGACGACGAGAACGGTCCGGACCTTCTGTTCGGGGGCGCACCCTCCACGGCGTACAGCGCGCTGTTCAGCGTGGCATTCACCGGCTCGTCAGGCGTCCGCAGGGTGAACGGCAGTACCTGCGATTCGCTCTCGATGAGCTCCTGCGGTTGCTTCTGTGCGTCGAGATAGTGTTTCAGCTTCCAGCTTTTCAATCGCGCGCCACGATTCGTAAACACCGCGGTCACGTTCCCGGTCTCCACTCGGATGTCACGCTCGGCAGTGTCGCCGACGACCGCAGCTACCGCGGGAGCAGCCGGGGCCGCTAAAGGAGCCTCCGGGGTCGACCGCGCGCCGGCTGACGACGGCAGGGAGGGCGGCGCCGCGCCGGAAGCCCGCGTACTCCTCCCCGCCGTCGTCCCCGGTATGGTGCCTGGCACCGGCTTCGGTACAGGTTTCACAACGAGCGACTGCCACAGGTACAAGACCAGGAAGCAGAGAAAGATGGCGAAAAGAACGCGGCGTTCCATGCCTACTCCGGAAGCGGAACCGGATCGTGGCCGGCCGCGCAAAGAGGATGGCAGCGCATCAGGCGGCGGGCGGCGAGCCAGCTACCGCGGGCGACTCCGTGCCGCTCAATCGCCTCAGCCGCGTAGTCGGCGCAAGACGGCAGAAAGCGGCACGATCCCCAGAAGTACTGAGAAATACAGAGTTTATAGGCGCGAAGCGCCATCAGGGCGATGCGGACGGACACGGCGTTCAAGGCTATTGCGATAGTCGGCTCCAAGGACGGTCAGGGTGGCGTCGAGTATCTCGCGTCTGGGTACGACCACGACATCAAACCCTGGCGCGATGTTATTGTGACGGAAAACCTCTCTAATCAGTCGTTTAGCTCGGTTCCGCTGAATAGACCCGCCGAGCTTTTTCGTCGCCGCAATGCCCAGACGTCCAACCGCGCGGTTATTGGCCAGGACGAACACGGTCGCAAACCGACCGTGGATTCGGGCGCCGCGGTTATAGACTTCCTGAAACTCGGCGCGGCGCCGGATGCGTTCATGGGGCCGGAATCGAGGCACTGTTCTCTATTCGCTGCTGACGGTCAGGCGTTTGCGGCCTTTCGCCCGGCGGCGTTTGAGTACGAGCCGCCCGTTTTTCGTGCTCATACGCACGAGAAACCCATGGGCCTTCGCCCGGCGGCGGTTGTTCGGTTGGAACGTGCGCTTCCCTTTCATGCGTTTACTCCTGACGGCGAACCGCTAATGTTAGCGACCGTCCACGAGCGTGTCAATCGAAGTGGTTTGTGTTACAGTCGGCGTCCTTCAAATCAATCTCACGGGCGCCCCAACCCATGCGCGTTTGGTCTCTTCCCATAGTTTTCCACACCTGTGGAAAAAGCTGTGGGAAATCGCGGAAATCGACGGCGAAAGTTTACCGAATCCTGGTTTTAATGGTGAAATGAACCTCTGGGACGAAATTCTGTCGCACATCGAAACTAAGGTGAACCGGCATAGCTTTTACACCTGGTTCAAGCCGACGACTTTCGTCTGCGACGATCGTACGTCGGTGACGGTACGTGTTCCGAACGGGTTATTTAAAGACTGGCTGACAAAGCACTACTCGGGCGTCATCACCGAAGCGATGATCGAGGCGAAGCGGCCGAATCTTATCGTTCGCTTTCTCTCTGAGACGCCCTCGGACAATCCGGCGGCCCAGCTTATCCCCGACGAAGCGGTCGCACTCGAAACGCGCGCGGCGGCCACGGTCCCGGGGCCTGGCCTTAACCCTCGCTACACGTTCGACACCTTCATCGTCGGCACCTCGAATCAGTTTGCACATGCGGCGTGCCGCGCTGTCGCCGAGGCGCCGTCGCGATCATACAACCCGCTGTATATCTACGGCGGAGTGGGACTTGGGAAGACGCATCTGATGCACGCGATCGGGCAGTACGTCCTCAAGCACGATCGCGATCTAAAACTGACCTACATCTCCGCTGAGCGGTTCATGAACGAGATGATCAACGCGGTCCGCTATGATCGTATTATCGAATTTCGCGAACGCTATCGCACGGTCGACGTGCTGCTCGTCGATGATGTGCAGTTCATTGCGGGCAAAGAGGGCACCCAGACGGAGTTCTTCCACACATTTAACGCGCTGTATGACTCACAGAAGCAGATTGTCATCAGTAGTGACTGTCCTCCCCATGGAATTCCACGACTCGAGGAGCGGCTAAGGTCGCGATTTGAATGGGGTTTGATCGCGGATATTCAACCACCGGACCTCGAAACCAAGGTAGCGATCCTTAAAAAAAAGGCGGACACGGAAGCTGTGCCGCTTCCTGATAATGTCGCGATCTATATTGCGGGACGGATTAAATCAAATATCCGCGAACTCGAAGGATCGCTGATTCGGTTGATTGCTTACGCGTCGCTGACTGGTCAGGAAATCACGCTTCCGCTCGCGCACGAGGTATTGAAGAATATCCTCGAGCATGAAGAGAAGGCGGTGACGATCGAGATCATTCAGAAGTTCGTCGCCGATCACTATAACTTAAAGCTTGTTGACTTAAAATCGCGCAATAATTCAAAATCAATCGCTTTACCTCGGCAGATATCGATGTATCTCTGTAAATCACTCACTCGCGCGTCGTTACCAGAGATCGGCCGAAGCTTCGGCGGAAAACATCACTCAACGGTAATCCACTCGATTAGGAAGGTTGAAGATCTGAGGAAGAAAGATGGAGATTTCAACACGTTAATAGTTAATTTTATGGAAGGATTTCGCTGAATTTACGCCCTTTCCAACACCCTTCACGGGGAAGCCTATGGATATCGCATACGCTCCGGCTGAGGTTTCATAAACTGCACTCGAGGCGCGCTTTTAAATTACTCTTTCTCCACAACTTAACTGATTCGGAAATAAGGGTTAATACTGTAACCGCGCTTTTCAACGCACCCTCTTTTCCTATATAATTTCCTATCCTCTAATCTCTCCTCCCTAACTTAAGGGGATCACGGGTCCGCACACCGGTTTAAGTGAGGCCATCACAGTTATGGAACTTGTCGTCCGTAAAAACGACCTTTTACGAGAACTACAGCTCTTTCAAGGCATCGTCGAACGCAAGAACACTATTCCTATTCTCGCAAACGTGTTTATATACGCGAAAGTTAATGAGTTACACTTTCTCGCAACCGACCTTGAAGTGGCGTTGCGTAGTCAATGCCCTGCGACCGTGGTAAAACCAGGTTCACTGACACTACCGGCGAAGAAACTTTACGAGATCGTCAGGTCCCTACCCGAAACCGATATCCTCCTCGCGGAGGATAAGGGAGGCGCCAAAGTGGTCGCCGATCGATTCGATTCACGGCTACAGACGCTACCGCGTGAAGACTTTCCCATAGTGCCCGAAACCGGCGGGACCATAAGCGCAATACTGCCCCGAACCGCGGTGAAGGAGATGGTCGCGAAGACGCAGTTCGCGATCACAGGAGAGGACACACGCTATTTTCTCAACGGTGCGCAGTTCGTGTTAAGACCGGATTCAATGAGCCTCGTCGCAACCGATGGCCACCGCCTGGCCCTAGTCACGGCACCGCGTGACAGTAAAGCGACGAAGGGCGCGGCCGGATCACCAGAGGAAGAAAACAAGGCGATCCTACCGAAGAAGACTCTCGGTGAACTCGCACGACTCCTGAGTGAAGGCGACGGCGATATCAGCTACGAGCGGGGCGAGAACCACTTATTTTTCGGCGTGGCCGGACGGCTCCTGATCTCCCGCATGATCGACGGGCAGTTTCCCGCGTACGAACGGGTGATTCCCAAGGGCAACGACAAACACATCGAGTTCGAGCGCGACCGGTTAACAAACGCCATAAAGCGGGTGGCACTGCTGTCAAATGAACGCTCGCGTGCGGTCAAGTTTCAGATTGACAAGGGAAAAGTTGACGTGACGTCGAGCAGCCCCGAGATCGGCGAAGCGACGGAAACACTACCCGTTGATTACAGTGGACCACCACTCCAGATCTGCTTCAACGCGCAGTACGTGCTCGATTTCCTTACCGCTGTCGCCACTGATGTGGTGTCGCTTGAACTGAAGGACGAAGTCAGTCAGGCGGTGATGAAGCCGGTCGGAGCTGAAGGTTACGACTATACGTACGTGATCATGCCGATGCGAGTGTGATGGAATACACAGACCGAGCCCCGGATTCCGAGCAAGCCGATCTCGCGGCGGACGCGCCACAAGGCCCGAACGGCCAGGGCGTGCCTGGTGGTGCGGACGACTATTCGGCCGACAAGATCAAGGTCCTTGAAGGGCTGGAGGCGGTGCGGAAGCGGCCCGCAATGTACATCGGGTCGACGGGGGCGGCGGGCCTGCACCACCTAGTGTACGAGGTGGTCGATAACTCCGTCGACGAGGCGCTGGTCGGCTTCTGCGACCAGGTCACCGTCACGATTCACATCGACGGTTCACTGACCGTCGTCGACAATGGCCGCGGCATCCCGGTCGATCGGCACGCCAGCGGCAAATCGGCCGCCGAAGTCGTGATGACGGTACTGCACGCAGGCGGCAAGTTCGACAACGACAGCTATAAGGTGTCGGGCGGGCTCCACGGCGTGGGCATTTCAGTCGTCAACGCGCTGTCGGAAGCGCTAGATCTTGAAATCTGGCGTAATGGTCAGGTCTACCAGCAAAGCTACGAGCGCGGCCGGCCCACGGGCGAGCTCGAAATGACCGGCACGACGAAGCGCCGCGGCACCAAGGTCACGTTCAAGCCGGACACGCAGGTGTTCGAGACGACCGTGTTCAGCTTCGACACGCTCGCCCAGCGGCTGCGCGAGCTGGCCTTCCTGAATGGCGGCCTACTAATCACGCTCGACGACGAGCGCGACGGCAAGTCTCATAGGTTCCACTATGAAGGCGGCATCGTCTCGTTCGTTACCCACCTGAATAAGAACAAGGCGGCGGTCAACGAGAAGCCGATTCACATGCACGGCGAGAAGGAAGGAATTGACGTCGAGATCGCCCTGCAGTGGAACGACGGCTACGCAGAAATCGTGTACGCCTTCGCGAACAACATCAACACGCATGAGGGCGGCACGCATCTCTCGGGCTTCCGCGCCGCGCTCACGCGCACGATCAATTCGTACGCAACGAAGAACACACTGGCGAAGGACCTAAAGGAAAGCATCACGGGCGATGATATTCGCGAAGGCCTAACTGGCGTCGTCAGCGTGAAGATTCCGCGGCCGCAGTTCGAAGGACAGACGAAGACAAAACTCGGCAATACCGAAGTCAAGGGCATCGTCGAGGCGATCATCAATGACAAGCTGGGCGCCTATCTCGAGGAGAACCCGTCGGTGGCGCGCCGGATTGTCGGCAAGGCGATCGACGCGGCGCGGGCGCGCGAAGCGGCGCGCAAGGCCCGCGATCTGGTTCGGCGCAAGGGGGCGCTCGACAGCAGCTCGCTGCCCGGCAAGCTCGCGGACTGCCAGGAGCGCGACCCCGCGCTGAGTGAGCTGTATATCGTTGAGGGCGAATCGGCCGGCGGCTCGGCCAAGCAGGGGCGCGATCGGCGATTCCAGGCCATCCTGCCGCTCAAAGGCAAGATTCTAAATGTCGAGAAGGCCCGCTTCGACAAGATGCTCGGCAGCGACGAAATCAAGACCATGATCGCGGCGCTTGGCTGCGGTATTGGCGCCGACGACTTCGACATCAGCAAGCTGCGCTACCATCGCATCATCATCATGACCGACGCGGACGTCGATGGCTCGCACATCCGGACTTTACTCCTAACGTTTTTCTATCGACAGCTGCCGAAGGTGATCGCGAACGGCTACGTCTACATCGCGCAGCCGCCGCTATTCCGAGCCAAGCGCGGAAAGTCGGAAACGTACATCAAGGACGAGCGAGATCTCGACGCGTTCCTCATCAAGCGCGCCACGGAGGCACGCGTCGTACGGATTCCGTCGAAAGGGGTCGAGGTCTCCGGCAGCGAGCTCGAGAAACTCCTGCACAGGATAATCGCGCACCAGAAGCTGCTGCACGTCGTCGAGCGGCGCGGCCATCCGCGCGAGATCGTGGAGGCGCTCCTCGGCGCCGGCGCCGATCGCGAATACTTCGCCGACAAGGACAAGCTCGACGGCGTCGCGCACGCGTTGACCACGCCGACGCGGACTGTCACCGTGGAGCGCGACGAGGAGCACAACCGGTACCTGCTGCACGTCAATGATCGATCCAGCGGCTACCCGCGGCAGCATACGATCGGCGTCGACTTCGTGACGGCGGGCGAATACCGAACGCTGCTGGCAAACCACCGCGACATCCCGGCGCTTGCGGGCGACATCATCGTCTCGACGACAGCCCCGGTCGTAGACGTCATGGACGTCGCTGAGGCCGGGGCGGCAACGGACGGTGCGGCGAGTGGCGACGAAGCCACGACGCGAGCGCCGGTTGACCGAACGGCAGGGGCCCCCGGAGCGAAGCATGTGCGACAGCCGGACATCACCACGCTGCATTCGCTCGACGAACTCGTGGAGTTCTTCATCGCCGCCGGCAAGAAGGGCGTGGCCGTGAATCGGTACAAAGGGCTCGGCGAAATGAACCCCGATCAGCTCTGGGCGACCACGATGGATCCCGCGGTGCGGACGCTGCTGCAGGTGCGGGCCGAGGATCACACCGAAGCAGATCTCATGTTCACGACGCTGATGGGTGACCAGGTCGAGCCGCGCCGCAAATTCATCGAAGACAATGCGTTGGATGTCAAAAACCTGGATGTATGACGCCACCAGGCACTTAGCACGAGGCACACGGCACAACGATGGCTGATCTCGTTCCCGCACTCCACCCCGTAAACATCGAAGACGAAATGAAGCGGTCGTACATGGATTACGCCATGAGCGTGATCATTGGACGAGCGCTGCCCGACGCGCGCGACGGCCTCAAGCCGGCGCATCGCCGCGTGCTCTACGGCATGAAGACGATGGGCCTGTCCTCCACCCGGGGCTATCGCAAGTGCGCCAAGATCGTCGGCGAGGTAATGGGCAACTTCCATCCCCACGGCGACGCGTCGATTTACGACACGCTCGTGCGGCTGGCGCAGGACTTCAACATGCGCTACCCGCTCGTGAACGGGCAGGGGAATTTTGGCTCGATCGACGGCGACCCGCCAGCGGCGATGCGGTACACGGAAGCGCGGCTCCAGGCGCTCGCCGACGACATGATGGGCGATCTCGATAAGGAAACCGTCGACTTCGTGCCGAACTACGACGAGACCACCGAGGAGCCGACGGTTCTTCCGGCGCCCTTTCCGAACCTTCTGGTCAACGGCTCGGCCGGCATCGCCGTCGGCATGGCGACCAACGTTCCGCCGCACAATCTCCGCGAAGTCATCGACGGCTGCGTCTGGCTGATCGAGCACACGCACTTCGCCGAGGCGGGCGTCCGTGTGACGACAGGCGAAAAGCTGCGAAACCTGATTCGGCGCATTCCGGCGCCTGATTTCCCGACGGCCGGCCAGATTGTCGGCCGCCAGGGCGCCGTCCAGGCCTATACCACCGGCCGCGGCTCGATCCTGATGCGCGCCAGGTCGGCGATCGAAACCAACAAGAAGGGCGACAGGCAGGCGATCGTCGTGACGGAGATTCCGTATCAGGTCAACAAAGCGAAGCTCGTCGAACGAATCGCCGACCTAGTGGGCGCGAAAACCATCGAAGGCATTTCGGACCTGCGGGACGAATCCGACCGCGACGGGATGCGGATCGTCATCGAGCTGAAGCGCGGCGAAATGGCCGAGGTCGTCCTCAACAACCTGTACAAGCACACGCCGCTGCAATCGAGCTTCGGCATCATCATGCTGGCGATCGTCGGCGGCCGCCCGAAGGTGTTGAACCTTCTGGAGCTGGTTGAAAGCTTCGTCGAGTTCCGCCGCGACATCGTTCGGCGCCGCACCGAATTCGAGTTGAGGAAGGCTGAGGCTCGCTATCACGTTCTCGAAGGGCTGAAGATCGCCCTGGATCATCTCGACGCCGTCATCAAGCTCATTCGCGGATCGAAGACCGTCGGCGAAGCGCGCGACGGATTGATGGCCGGGTTCAGCCTGTCGCAGATCCAGTCGCAGGCCATCCTGGACATGCAGCTACAGCGACTGACCGGCCTCGAGCGGCAGAAGATCCTCGACGAGCTGGCGGAGCTGCTCAAGACGATCGAGCGGCTGCGGGCCGTGCTCGCCAGCGAGCGGCTGTTGATGCAGATGATCGTCGACGAGTTAAAGGCGGTGCGCGACACGTATGGCGACGATCGCCGCTCGGAGATCGTCGAGGGCGAGGCAGGCGACATCAGCATCGAGGATCTGATCGCCGAAGAAGACATGGCGATCACCGTCAGCAACACGGGCTACATCAAGCGGACGGCGATCACGACGTACCGGAATCAGCGGCGCGGGGGGAAGGGGCGCATCGGCATGCGCACGCGCGACGAGGATTTCGTCAGCCATCTCTTCGTCGCCTCCACGCACGCGTACATCATGATCTTCTCGGACCGCGGCCGCGCGTACTGGCTCAAGGTCCACGAGATCCCCGACGTCGGCCCCGGCGGCAAGGGCAAGTCGATTGCCAACCTCGTGTCGATGGAGGAAGACGAGAAGATCGCGGCGCTGATGGCGGTGAAGGAATTCGACGAGAGCCGCTACGTCGTGATGGGTTCGCGCCGCGGCGTCGTGAAGAAGACGGCGCTGTCGGCGTTCAGCAATCCCCGCGCCGGCGGGATCATCGCGATGGGGATCGAGGACGGCGACGCCGTGATCGCCGTGCAGGTCACCGACGGCAAGGGCGAGATCTTCATCGGCAGCCGCGGCGGCATGGCCATCCGGTTCGGGGAGGGCGACGTGCGGCCGATGGGACGCACGGCGTACGGCGTCCGCGGCATCACGCTCCGGGGCGACGACTACGTCGTTGCGATGGAAGTGGTCAGCTCCGGAGGCACGCTGCTGACGGTGACCGAGCACGGATACGGCAAGCGCACCGAAATCAATGAGTACCGCGTCCAATCGCGGGGCGGTGTCGGCGTCATCAACATCGCGACCAGCGATCGCAACGGGCACGTCGTCGGCGTCGCCTACGTGCAGGAAGGCGACGAACTGCTGGTCATCACGCAGCAGGGCATGATTCTGCGCATGCAGACCAACGACGTGCGGGCCATCGGCCGCGCGACGCAAGGGGTCCGCTTGATCGACATCGAGGGCGACGACCGCGTCGTGTCGATCGCCAGGCTCGTCGAAAAAGAGGAGCCTGGCGACCCTGGAGACGCTGTCGCTGACGTCTGACAGTGCAGATCGCAGATTGCAGATTGGCGACCGTCGTGATCGCGAGCGCCGTGACGCTTGCCGGGTATGCAGCGCCCGAGTAGGCACTCCTCGAGGCGTTCTTCGCCGCATCACGACTCCGCGACGCGACCGCCCTTCAGGGCGTTTCCACCGTCACCTTCGAACCGCTGCAGTAGGGGATTGTCAGGACGTTCCGCAGGCGATTCGCGTCGTTGGATCGTCAAGGGCGTCAGGGACGCTGCGGCGTCGGGGTCGGCTCCGCCGTCGTAACGACCCACGCCCCGTCGCGGGCGGCCATTCCCACCGTCATCTCGCGCGAGTCGAGCGCGGGCTGGCCGGTGCCGGGGTCGCGGCTTTCGATTTCGACCGTCATGTAGGCACGCGCCGTCGATCCCGAATCGAGCGCGACCTGGACATCGACGAAACTGACGTTCCAGTCGCCTGGCGGGGGACTCCAAGCGCTCGCCGCCCCGACAAGCGCATCCCGCGAGGTCAGTGCGGGTGCGGAGCCGCCAAGGGTCACGTGCACATCCGGCGCGAAATAGTTCCGGAGACGGGCGACGCGCGCGAGACGGTCCACCTCGCCACGGCTGCCCGCCGGGACGGAGAGAGTGGCCGCCAGCGCGCCAAGCTGCCGCATGATCGCGCGTCGCGGGTTGAACCACCACTGATAGGTGAAATACGCCACCAGCAGCGACAGCACGATCGAGACGTAGATTGATCCGTTCTGCTTCATCTCATTGCAGGTCTCAAGACCTGCGCTACAACCCTGTCTGCGCCTCTGGCTGTCGTGGCGCAGGACTTGAGTCCTGCTAGGTTACGCCGGCTCGAGGCGGGCGTATCTCGCGCGCAAGATTTTCTGGCCGATGTCGGCGAATCTCACCACGAGTTTGGTGTCGTCCACGAGTGCCTCGACGCTGATCACGCTGCCGACGCCGAACTGCGGGTGGCGCACCCGCATACCCGGCCGCAGCGCCAGGCCGGTCGACTGATCCTCGTCCTCGTAGGCGTATGCAGGCGCCTCTTCACGCGTCCGGCCCCCGCGCCGGCCGCGGCCGGAGGGCCCGGAGGGCCCGGAGGGATTGTTGCGAAGTTCGGAGTGTGGGAAATTCCCCTGATAGGGAGACGCCGACACGGAAGGCGTGACGCGGTCAACGAGCTCGGCGGGCACTTCATCGATGAACCGCGACGGCTCGCTCGATTGGTACTCGCCGAAGATGCGGCGTCGCGCCGCCCCGGTCAGCACGAGCCGCGCCCGCGCGCGTGTCATGCCCACGTAGCAAAGGCGGCGCTCCTCCTCGAGCTCCTCGATGTTGTCGCTCGACCGCGCGTGCGGAAACAATCCTTCTTCGAGGCCGGCCATGATGACGACAGGAAACTCCAGGCCCTTTGCGCTGTGCAGCGTCATCAGCCACACGCGGGCGTCTCGCGTCCCCTGTTCTTCGTCAACGTCGGACAGGAGTGAAAGCCGATCGACGAAGCCACCAAGGCCTGGTTCGACCTCGCGGCCTTCGTACTCGCGGGCGGCCGACACGAGCTCCGCCAGATTCTCGACGCGTCCGTCGGCTTCTTCGCTGCGCTCGTCACGAAGATCCTGCAGGTAGCCGGTCTGATCCAGCATCTTGCCGATCGCGATGGACACCGCCTCCCGTCGCGCCATGTCCGTCAGCGAAACCAGCAAATCGCGAAAGACGGTCAGCGACGCGGCGGCGCGGCTGGGAAACGCGCCCTCCTCGAGGCCGCGTAGCAGGCGCGCCCAGAGCGAATTGGCCGAGACGGCCGGTTGAAGGCCGGCGGCCAGCAACGGCAGGCCGGCATCGGTTGCCGGAGGAATCTTCTCGAGCGCGTCCATGACGCCCTTGCCGACGCCGCGCACCGGCACGTTGACGACGCGCCGCAGGCTGACGTCATCATGCGGATTGATGACAAGACGCATGTACGCCAGCGCGTCCTTGATCTCCCTGCGCTCGTAAAATCTGACGCCGCCGACGACTTTATAGGCGACGCTCTCGCGCATCAGCGCGTCCTCGATCGTCCGCGACTGGGCGTTCGTGCGATACAGCATGGCGACCGTCGCCTCGACGTCTTCGGCCAACGCGGCTCGAGCCGTTCGCGTGATGAAGTCGGCTTCTTCGAGCTCGTCGCGGCCGCGGAAGTATGTGACGCGCGCGCCGCCGGTGCGGTCGGTCCACAGATGCTTATCCTTGCGGTTGCGGTTCTTCCTGATGACCGCGGAGGCGGCGTCGAGAATGATCTGCGTCGACCGGTAATTGCGTTCCAGCTTGACGGTCGTCACCTCCGGAAAATCGTGCTCGAAATCGAGGAGATTGCGCAGGTCGGCCCCCCGCCACTTGTAAATGGACTGATCCGGATCGCCGACGACGGCGAGGTTGCGATGCACTTCGGCGAGACGGCGAATCAGCAGGTATTGCGGGCGGTTCGTGTCCTGATACTCATCGACCATGACGAACCGGAATTGCCGGGCATATTGCGAGCGAACCCTCCCAGACTGTTCGAACAGCTCGACCGCCTTCAGCAACAAGTCATCGAAGTCGAGCGCGTTGCTCTCTTTGAGCGCATTCAGGTAGTAGCGGTAGATCTTCGCGATCTCCTCAACGTTGTTTCCAGGACTTCCGGGGCGACTCCAGCCGACAGCGCTTCGAGGGCCGGCGGCCTCGGCGACCATGTCGTCGGGGCTCTCCATCCGGTTCTTTGCATGGCTGATGCGCGACAGCGCCGCCCGCGGCTGCACGTAGCTGTCGTCGATGTGCAGCGCCTTGAGCGCCTGCTTGACGACCGACAGCTGATCGGCCGAATCGTAGATGACGAAATCGCGGGACAGGCCGATTGCCGGCGCTTCACGCCGCAGTAGCCGCGCGCACAGGGAGTGAAATGTCGACACCCACATGCGGCTGCAGTCGGAGCCGAGCAGCGCCGCGACGCGCTCGCGCATTTCTCCCGCCGCCTTGTTCGTGAAGGTGACCGCGAGAATTTCTTCGGGCTGCGCGTGGCCGTCGCCGACCAGGTACGCAATTCTGCTGGCGATGACGCGGGTCTTGCCGGAACCGGCGCCGGCGAGGATCAACAGCGGCCCGTTGATGTGAAGGACCGCGGCGCGTTGCTCGGGGTTTAGGGCGTCCAAGAACTGCATTGGCTTCAGGCTCAAAACGTTCCAAGCCCTATTCTACCGTGACGCTTTTGGCCAGATTCCGTGGCTGGTCGACGTCGCACCCGCGTCGCACGGCGATGTGGTAGGCAAGAAGCTGCAGCGGCAGCACCATGACGATGGGTGTCAGGAGCTCAGGGGTCGGTGGGACCTCGACGACGACGTCGCGGGCGCGGTCCAGAATCGACCACAGCTTGTGATTCCCGCGGGTGGTGACCGCGATGATCGAGCCGCCGCGCGCCTTGGCCTCCTGCATGTTTCCGATCATCTTCTCGAAGACGTGATCGGCCGGCGCGAGGGCGACGACGGGCATCCGTTCGTCGATGAGTGCGATCGGGCCATGCTTCATTTCACCGGCCGGATAGCCTTCGGCATGGATGTACGAAATCTCCTTCAGCTTGAGTGCGCCCTCGAGCGCGATCGGATAATTGATGCCGCGTCCGAGATACAGAAAGTTGGTGCGCGCATGAAACCGCGCCGCGATCTCCTCCATCTCGGGCGCGAGCTTCAACGTCTCATCCAGTAGCTGAGGAAGCTGCAGTAGCGCGTCGACATGAGCCTTGGAATCCGCGAGCGACAGCGTGCCGCGCGCCTGGGCCAGGCGCAAGGCGAGCAGATACAACGCGACGAGTTGCGACGTGAAGGCTTTCGTTGAGGCGACGCCGATTTCCGGCCCCGCGTGGGTGTACAACGCGCCGTCGGTTTCGCGCGTGGCCATGCTGCCGACGACGTTGCAGATGCTGATACTGCGCGGCCTGTGCCGCTTGGCTTCGCGAAGCGCCGCCAGCGTGTCGGCCGTCTCGCCCGACTGCGTGATGACGATCACCAGCGTGTGCGGGGTGACGCTGGGGCGTCGATAGCGGTATTCCGAACCATAGTCGACCTCGACCGATATCCGCAGGATCTGCTCGATCATGAACTTACCGACCAGTGCCGCGTGCCACGACGTCCCGCAGGCCAGGATCGTCACATGCTCGATGGACTTGAGCTGCGCGTCTTCAATCTTGATCTCCTCGAGAAACACCTGGCCGGAGTCCTGGGAGACGCGGCCGAGAATCGTTTCGCGCGCGGAGGTCGGCTGCTCGAAGATCTCCTTCAGCATGAAATGCTTGTAGCCGCCCCTTTCCGCCATGATCGGGTCCCACAACACCCGCTCGGTCGCTTTCGAGATGGGCCGGCCGACGGCGTCCGTAAACTCGACGCCGGTCCGCATCATGATGGCCATTTCCCCGTCGCCGAGGAAGACGACGTCGCGCGTGTGACTCAGGATCGCGGGAACATCAGAGGCGACGAAGAATTCCCCGTCGCCGAGGCCGACGACAATCGGCGGGCCCTGTCTCACGGCGACGATCTTCTCCGGGTCCTCGGCCGAAATCAGCACGAGCGCGAACAGGCCGCGCATCAGCAGCAGCGCGCGCCGAACAGCGTTCTCGAGGCCGTCGTCCCTCATTTCGCGCTCGACGAGATGCGCAACGATCTCGGTGTCGGTTTCCGTGACGAACGTGTGGCCCTGCTGCTGAAGCTCGTGTTTCAGATCCAGGTAGTTTTCGATGATGCCGTTGTGCACCACGACGATTCTGCCGGTACAGTCGCGGTGGGGATGTGCGTTCTCCTCAGTCGGCCGTCCGTGCGTCGCCCAGCGCGTGTGGCCGATACCGTAGTCGCCGGCAATCGGATCGACGCCGATGACGGCCTCAAGGTTTGACAGCTTGCCGGCGCTGCGGCGAAGCTCGACGACGCCGTTACGGACGACGGCGACGCCGGCCGAGTCGTAGCCACGATATTCAAGCCGGCGCAGCCCATCGATGAGCACGGGGACGACGTCCTTCGGTCCGACGTATCCGATAATCCCGCACATACTTTTGCCTTCCGACCTCTTCGTTCCTTACTTTTCCTCTTGCCTTACTTCTTCCTCTTGCCCCTGCGCTCGACCCAGCCGTTGATGTTCCGCTGCTTCCCGGCGCTGACCGCCAGCGCGCCGGCGGGAACGTCTTCGCGCACAGTGGTGCCACTGCCGACGTAGGCGCCCTTCCTGACGGTGACGGGCGCGATGAGCTGCGTGTCGCTGCCGATGAACGCCCCGTCCTCAATCACCGTCTGAGCCTTCTTCGCCCTGTCGTAGTTGCACGTGATCGTGCCGGCGCCGATGTTGACGTTCTGGCCGACTGTCGCGTCGCCGAGATACGCCAGGTGCATCGCCTTCGATCCGGACCCGATCACCATGCGTTTCAACTCGACGAAATTCCCCACCCGCGCGCGGTCGCGCACGTCGGTGTCCGGACGCAGGTGCGCAAACGGCCCGACACTCACATCGTTTCCGATCGTGGCGTCCGCGATCACGCAGTGGTTGAGGATCGTCACGCGGTCGCCGATGCGCGAGTTCACGATGCGCACGCCGCTGTGGATTTCGCAGCCGGCGCCGATGGTTGTCCTGCCTTCGAGCGAGACGCCCGGGTGGACAATGGTGTCGGCGGCGATTGCCACGCTCCGATCGATGTACGTGGTCGCCGGATCTTCGATCGTGACCCCGGACGCCATCAGCTCGCTGTTCTTCTGCTGTCTCACGATTTGGCTCACTTCGGCGAGCTCGCCGCGGCTGTTGATGCCGCGGATCTCATCCGGGTTGGCGACGGTTATCGTTTCGACGCCGCGCCCGAGGTGGCGGAAGATGGCCACCAGGTCGGGCAGGTAATATTCGCGCTGCGCGTTCTCGCTGGCGATCCCTCGTACCGCGTCGAACAGGCCCTCGAGCGCGAAGGCGTAAATTCCAGAATTAATTTCTCGGATATTCCGCTCAGCCGGAGTTGCGTCCCGCTCCTCCACGATACGTGCAATCCCCTCGCCGGACCGCACGATACGCCCGTACCCGTCTGGCCTCTCCACAACGGCAGCCAACACGGTCGCGGCGGCGCCGGTCGAATGATGGCGACCCAGCAGCTCGCGGAGCGTTTTCGGCGTCAAGAGCGGGACGTCCCCGGAGAGCAGAACGACCGTGCCTGTCGACCCGCCGAGCACCGGCTCGGCCATCAACAAGGCGTGGCCGGTGCCGAGCTGTGGCTCCTGGACCACATACGTGAGACTACGTTGCTCTGACAGAGCGGACCTGACCGCATCGGCCTGGTGGCCCACGACCACCGTCACCGAGCGCGGCTCGAGCGCCCGGGCGCTCTCGAGAACGTGAGAGACCATCGGTGTACCGGCCACTCGATGCAGCACTTTGGCTCGCGTCGACTTGATGCGCGTGCCCATGCCGGCCGCGAGGACCACAATATGGACGTCGTGGTGAACGTCGGGCATTTCTCGACCGTGCTAATTATCTATCGTGTAGCGCGAACTGCGTGAACGGATGGAGCGGC
This sequence comes from Vicinamibacterales bacterium, assembly GCA_965229885.1. GTDB lineage: Bacteria > Acidobacteriota > Vicinamibacteria > Vicinamibacterales > CAVVIG01 > DATLLJ01. Next base: position 312,928 of record CBDDJX010000003.1, on the reverse strand, counting down.
GGCGGTCTGCGCGCGGAGCGGTCGGTGCGTCGAGCGCTGTCCGGAAGGCATCGTCTCGGCGCAGTGGCTCGAGGTCGGGGTCGCTTTTCGCGAGCGCACGATTTTCGGGGTTGAGCGCCAGGGCGCGTTCGAGGTGCGCGACGGCTTCGGCCAGTTCACCGCGCTGTGCGTGCGCGACGGCAAGCATGTAGAGCGCGTGGTCGTTGTCGGGATCTTCGTCGCGGACGAGCCGCAGGTTCGCGAGCGCCTGATCGTAATGGCCACCGTTGATGGCCAGCGTCGCCGCATAGAGCCGCTCTTCCAGGGTCTGCGGCGTGGACACCTTCGGTGTGGCCTGGTGCTGGCAGACGCTCAGGTAGAGCCGTATGCGTTCGTGCAGCTCCTTTTCTTCTGGATACTGCCGCAACACAGACTCGAACAGTGCCGTCGCACCGGCGAAGTCATGCCGTTGCAGTGCCTCCAGGGCGCGCTCGTAGAGCACGACGGCCTCCACGTATGTCGTCCGTCGCTGCGGTGGCTGTGGGGCCGGCTGGGCCGGCGGGGACAGGGCCCTGGCGGGTCGCCCGGCCTGTGCCGGCGAAGAGGGCCGTGGCCTCTTAGGCGATTTCGGTACGGGCCGCCGCTGCTTCGTCGCCAATCATGACTCCTGGAGGCGTGGGGCGCGATCTCACCCGGGGAAGCGGCGGGTAACTTAACAAAAGGTTACGAAGCGGTCAAGCGACGCGGATCCCGATCGGCTGACCAGATACAATGTGGTCATTCGGCCATTTTCTTGCCAGCCTCGATTAATTTATAGAGGGCGTTTGCACCCATCCGGTAGCGTTTAGCAAGAGTTAGGACGGCCGCCCGGCGCGAGAGTTCACGTCGCTCTGTCAATACCCCTAATTCGAAGAGGACTTCGGCCGGCGCGGGGGCGCGCTCTGGCGCTCTTTCTACCTTATGCCCTATATATGCAACAACCGTAAATTCCCCTAGTAAAGAGCTAATCTCTGACAGAACATCTGATATTGGTCCTCTAACCAATTCCTCGTGTGCTTTCGTCAGCTCTCGGCACACCGCGACCTGGCAATCCCCGACTTCTCGCCGAAGCTGGTTGAGCGTGTCGCGAATCCGGTGGGGTGCCTCAAAGAACACGATCGTTCCGCCGATCATTCGCGCCCTTGTAAACCATTCAGATCGGTCTTTTGACCTAGTAGGTGGGAATCCAAGGAACGAAAAGGAATCGCTCGGTAGACCCGACACGGCGAGGGCTGCGATCGCGGCGTTGGGCCCAGGTATCGTCTCAACGCGGATACCGGCATCAATCGCGGCCCTAATCAGCCGGTGCCCGGGGTCGGAGATCGTCGGGGTGCCGGCATCTGACACGAGCGCGACGTTCTCCCCACGCTCGAGTCGTGCGACAAGCGGTCCTGTCTTTTGGGCTTCATTGTGCTCGTGGAGGCTAGTCGTGGGCGTGGTGATGGCGTAACGCGCCAGGAGATGTGACGTTCGCCGCGTGTCCTCGGCGGCGATAATCGAGGCCTCGCGCAGGACGCGCAGCGCCCGCCCCGTAATGTCCTCGAGGTTGCCGATGGGCGTGGCGACCACGAACAGGGTGCCGGGCATCGAACGCGCCACTTATTGTACCATTGACGGCTCGCAACCGCCGGTCAGCTGAACAGGCTCGTCAACGATGATCGTTTCGGAACCGCTGCCTCATCTCATCAACGATCTGCTCGCCTATCTTCACGAAAGCTACCCGACCTACGCCACGCTCGACGGCGTGCACACGTACGACGATCTCCTCGAGGACCAGAGTCGGCAGGCGATCGAGGGTCAGGTTCACGCACTGACTGGTTACCTGCGGCGGCTCGAGGAGATCAAGCCCGAGGCGTTGACGCCCGTGGAGCGGCTCGAACACCGGATGCTCGCGGCGCACGTCAAAAGCCGGATCTTCGAGCTCGAAGACGTGCGGACGTGGGAGCGTCAGCCGCAGCACTACTCTGATCTGCTGTCAACGAGCCTGGCCGGCCAGGTCCTGTTCACGTACGCACCGCAGGACGAACGCGCCCGCCGCGTCCTCTCGAAGCTCCGCCAGGCGCCGCGGCTGATTCAGGCGGCGCGCGACAACATCCAAGACCCGCCGGGGATCTTCGTCAAGGTCGGCATCGAGGCAATGCGCGGGGCGCTCACGTTTATCGACGACGAGTTGCCGCGCGCGCTGACGGATGTCGACGACCTGCACCTGCTCGGCGAACTCGCCGACGCGCAGGCTGAGGCGAGCCAGGCGGTCCGCTCGTACGTGCACGACCTCGAGCACGAGATCGGCCCGCATGCCCGCGGCTCCTTCCGCCTCGGGAAGGACAAGTTCGAGCACAAGTTGAAGCTCGACGAAGGGCTGGCGATACCGGTCGACCGGCTGCTGGCGATCGCGACGCGCGAACTGAAAGAAACGCAGGAAGCCTTCAAGAGCCTGGCGGGCCGCATGAACGGCGGCAACCCGTTCGACACCTGGGAGCGGACGAAAGCGCACCACCCGGCACCGGGGGAACTGGTCGACGTCGCCCGTCGACAGCTCGAAGAGCTCGCCACGTTCCTCGAGCGGCAGGCGCTCATGACGATTCCTGCGGGCGAACAGATTACGGTCGCGCCGACACCTGACTTCTACCGCTGGTCGTTCGCCAGCATGTGGACACCGGGGCCGTTCGAAGCCAAGCCGTCGCGTGCGTACTACTACGTGACTGACGTCGATCCCTCATGGCCGCGTGAGCGCCAGGACGCGCACCTGCGCGACTACAACTACCCGACGCTCTGGTCGATTTCAATCCATGAGGTCTACCCCGGGCATTTCCTGCAGTTCCAGCATCTGCGTCGGGTCGAATCGAAGGTGCGCAAGTCCATCATGTTTGCGCCGGCCTCGTCTGTCGAAGGATGGGCGCATTACTGCGAAGAGATGATGATGGACGCTGGCTTTGGCCGGCAGGACTACAGCGTGAAGCTGGGCCAGCTCGCCGAGGCGTTGATTCGTCTGGCCCGGTTCATCGTGTGCATCCGGCTGCATACGGAGGACATGTCGGTCGAGCAGGGGGTGCGGTTCTTCCGTGACGCAGCCTTCATGGAAGAGCACAGCGCGCGGCGCGAAGCCGAGCGCGGCACCTTCGACCCGACGTACCTCGTCTACAGCGTCGGCAAACTGATGCTCATGAAACTGCGGGATGATTACAAGCAGCAGCAGGGCAAATCGTTTTCGCTGCGCACGTTTCACGACACGCTGCTCGGCTACGGCACCGCCCCCTTCTGGCTCCATCGCCAGCTGATGTTGGCCGGTCCAGACGGCACCGATGCCGGCGATCTGCTGGAATGACCGATGCCCCTCTACGAATATCATTGTGACGCCTGCGGGCGTCAGTTCGAGCTGATCAGGAAATTCTCGGATCTGCCGCTCGACAAGTGTCCGCACTGCGGCAGCACGGTGCGCAAGCTGTTCTCATCGCCCGCGATTCAGTTCAAGGGCAGTGGCTTTTACATTACCGACTACGCGAAGAAAGAGCAGACGCCGACGCCGCCGTCTGACGACGCGAAACCGGATGCGGCGTCGAAAGACAAAGGCGCGGGCGAAAAGAGCGGGGAAAAGAGCGGGGAAAAGAGCGGGGAAAAGAGCGGGGAAAACAGCGCGAAGACCGAGAAAAGCCACAAGAGCGAGAAGACGAGCAAGGACGACAAGACGAGCGCGAAGACGGATGGTGCGCCGGCAAAGGCGGCTCCTAAAGACGGAAGCTGACCCGATTACCGCTTCTCGATCGGCGCCGGCAGCTGGAGCGACAGGTAGGCCGAGAACTGGTCGGCAAGGTCCGGTCGCCGAAGCGCGAAGTACACCACGGCTTTCAAGAATCCGAGTTTATTGCCCGTGTCGTGCCGGACGCCCTTCACCTCGCACGCGTAGATCGGCCGCGACTTCAGGAGCTCGCGCAGGCCAGTGGTGAGCTGAATCTCTCCCGCGCGGTCGCTCTTGGTGGCGGCCAGCGCGGGGAAGATATCGGGCGTCAACACATACCGGCCGATGATGGCGAGGTCGGACGGAGCCTCGTCTCTCGGCGGTTTCTCCACAAGATCCGTCACCCGGTAGATGCCCTCACCCAGCGCGGCGGATGGCTCGAAGGCGATCACACCGTAATTCGAAATCTCGTCGCGCGGCATGCGCTCAACGGCGAGGACGGGGCCATTGACGCGCGCGAACACGTCGATGAGCTGCTTGATCGCCGGCGAATCCGCATCGATCACATCGTCGGCCAGAATCACCGCGAACGGCTCGTTGCCCACGAGTTCGCGGGTCACGAGCACCGCGTGACCGAGGCCGAGCGCCCCGCCCTGCCGCACGTAGGCGAAATGAATCAGATTGGAAATCTTCCGGACTTCGGCGAGCTGTTCGCGCTTGCCTCGCGCCTCGAGAAACGACTCGAGTTCGACCGACACGTCGAAGTGATCCTCGATGGCGTTCTTGCCGCGACCGGTGACCAGAATGATGTTGTCGACCCCCGAGGCAACCGCCTCCTCGACCCCGTACTGAATGATCGGTTTGTCGACGAGCGGCAGCATCTCCTTGGGCTGCGCTTTGGTCGCGGGCAGGAACCTCGTGCCCAGTCCCGCGGCAGGGAAGACGGCTTTGCGGACGATGGTTGCCACGGGGGGATCGTAACAGAAGACGCCGCGGTGGCGCGAATATAGAATGGACGGCAGAGATAGCATGCTCGACCCTGCATTCGTGCGCGATCACATCGAGGAGGTTCGGACCGGGCTCAAGAACCGGGGCCTCGATATCGACAAGTCCCTGGAAGAGATCGCCACGCTGGAAACCGCGCGCCGCCGGCTGATTCCCGAGATGGAGGGACTCAAGCGGCTGCAGAACACGTCGGGCGACGAGGTCGCGCGCGGCAAACGGCAGGGGAAGGACACGAGCGATATCCAGGACGCCAATCGGGTCCGCGCGCTGCAGATCAAGCAGCTCAGTGTCCAGCTCGATTCGGTCGAGATCGACCGCGACAAGGCGCTGCTGATGCTGCCGAATCTTCCGCACCCGGCGGTGCCCGTCGGCAGGAACGCCGCGGACAACGTCGAGGTGCGAAGGCACGGCCAGCCGCGGGTGTTTGATTTCGAGCCGAAGGCGCACTGGGATCTCGGCCCCGAGCTCGGCATCATCGACTTCGAGCGGGCGACGCGCATGTCCGGGGCGCGCTTCGCGGTGCTCTGCGGCGCCGGCGCCCGGCTGGAGCGCGCGCTCATCAACTTCATGCTCGATCTCCACACGCGCGAGCATGGCTACCGCGAGATCGAACCGCCGTTCCTCGTGAACGCGGCGGCGCTCGTCGGTACCGGCAACCTGCCGAAATTCGAGGCGGATCTGTTCAAGATCGCCGGCGAGTGGGATCTGTATCTGGTGCCGACCGCCGAGGTGCCGCTGACCAACCTGCATCGAGGCGAGATTCTGGACGGCCGCGAGCTGCCGATCCGGTACACGGCGTACACGCCATGCTTCCGCAGCGAAGCCGGGTCGTACGGCCAGGATGTGCGCGGCCTGATCCGGCAGCACCAGTTTGACAAGGTCGAGCTGGTGAAGCTGACGACACCGGAACGGTCGTACGGGGAGCTCGAATCGCTGACGGCGAACGCGGAAGAAGTGCTGAAGCGGCTCGATCTGCCCTACCGGACCATGCTCCTCTGTATGGGAGACCTCGGGTTCGCGGCGGCGAAGACGTATGACATCGAGGTGTGGCTGCCGAGCCAGAAGGCCTACCGCGAGATCTCTTCGTGCAGCAACACCGAGGCGTTTCAGGCACGCCGGGCGAACATCAAATTCCGCGCCGGCGGGACGGGAAAGGCCGATTTCGTGCACACGCTGAACGGCTCGGGGCTCGCGGTGGGCCGTACGCTGATTGCGATTCTCGAGAATTACCAGCAGAAGGACGGTTCCGTGGTGGTTCCGCCCGCGCTCAGGGTTTACATGGACGGGCGCGAGACCATCGGTCCGAAAGGATAGCTATGCGCAACCTGTTCGCTCGCTCCACATTACGGCGGTTCCTCGCCGTCTTTGCCGCCGTCGTCGTCCTTGTCTTCTTTCATTCCAGGGCGTTGACCTCAACCGGACGCGCGCAGGAGCGCGAGCGCTCGAAGATCGCCGACAAGTACAAGTGGAATCTGTCGGAGCTCTACCCGAGCGATGCCGACTGGCGAACGGCCAAGGACAACCTGGCCGCCGAGCTGCCGCAGCTCGGCGCCTTCAAGGGCAGGCTGGCGAGCTCGGCGGGCACACTCGCCGACGCGCTCGAACAAATGTCGGCGCTCGACAAGCCGCTGTCGCGCCTGTACGCCTATGCCCACATGCTCGCGGACTAGGACACCCGTGACTCGGCGTACCAGGGCATGAAGCAGGAAATGGTGCAACTCTCTTCGGCGTTCGGCGCGGAGGCTTCGTACGTCGAACCGGAAATTCTCCGCTTCCCCGCTGGAACGATCGACACGTTCGTGCCCGCCGAGCCGCGGCTGAAGGTCTACTCGTTCTACTTGAAGGACATCGCGCGCCGTGCGGCACACACGCTCGGCGAATCAGAGGAAAGACTTCTTGCCAACGTCGGTCCGCTTGCCGGAAGCTCTTCGAACACCTACGGCATCATCGTGAACGCCGACCTGCCGTTTCCCACCGTCACGCTCGGCGACGGCAAGTCGGTCAAGATTGACCAGGCGGCGTATGCCGACTTGCGCGCGTTACCGAACCGCGCCGACCGGGAACAGGTGATGTCGGCCTTCTTCAGGACGCTCGGCGGCTTCAGCCGCACCTTCGGGACCACGATGAATGGCGAAGTGCGGAAGGTGGCCTTTCTGTCGAAGGAGCGGAAGTATCCGTCCGCGCTCGCCTTTTCGCTGGACGGAGCGAACATTCCGACGGCGGTCTACACGCGCCTGGTCGACGGCGTGAACAGGAACCTGCCCGTCTTCCAGCACTATCTGCAACTCCGCAAGCGGATGATGGGCCTCGAAGAGCTGCACTACTACGATTCTGTATGCGCCCCTCGTCGGATCGGTGAAGCTGGAGTACACGCCTGAGGAAGCCGAGATGCACGTGCTGGCCGCTGTCGCCCCACTCGGCGAGGAGTACCAGAACGTGATCAAGCGCGCCTTCGCCGAGCGGTGGATCGATCTCTTCCCGAGCGAGGGAAAGGCGTCCGGCGCCTATTCGGAAGGCGGGGCCTACGACGTCCACCCGTACATGCTGATCAACTACAGCGGCAAGTACACCGACGTCAGCACCCTGGCTCACGAGCTGGGCCACACGATGCAGAGCTACTACTCGAACAGGATGCAGCCCTATCCCCTGGCGAACTATCCAACATTTGTCGCCGAAGTCGCGTCGACGTTCAACGAGACGCTCCTCATCGAGTACATGCTCGCCAACGACAACATCATCAGGGACGACGAGACGTGGCTGGCGCTGCTCGGGAACTATCTTGAGAACATCAAGGCCACCGTCTTCCGGCAGGCGCAGTTTGCCGAGTTCGAGCTCCGGATGCATGAGATGGCGCACAAGGGGGAGCCGATCACGGGCGACTCGCTCTCGAAGCTGTACACGGACATCACGAAGAAGTACTACGGCCACGACCAGGGGATCTCTATCGTCGACGACTACATCGCGAACGAGTGGAGCTACATCCCGCACTTCTATCGCGATTTCTACGTCTTTCAGTACGCGACGTCGTTCACGGCGTCGGCCGCGCTCGCGGAGAAGGTCATGAACGGGGACGCGGAAGCGAAGCGCAAGTACCTCGCGTTCTTGAGCGCGGGCGGTTCCAAGTATCCGATTGACTTACTGAAGGATGCCGGCGTCGACATGACCACCGGCGAGCCGCTCGATCTGACGATGAAGGCGATGACGCGCGTGATGGATGAGATGGAAGCGCTGCTGGCAAAGCGCGGGCGGTAGAAGCCATTCGCCCCCGGGCTCGTGGCGGGAACCTGACCGGCGAGAGGGTCAGCGCGGCCCGGGGCGGCGATCACACCGACACCGTGCTCGTACACGAGCCGCGCGCCGCGCAGCCACGCGGGACGCTTGAACACGGCATCCACCCAGTCAATCGCAGCTCCGCCGATGTGCAAGGCGATGGGGAAGTGGATCACACTGAACGCCCTGCAGGACTGAGGGAAGCGTTGAACGAACTCCTGCAAAGTTGTGGACAACCTATGCCACAGCCGGATGTGAGCGAAGACGCGTTGAAGCAACTCAAGAGCGAGCTGGACAATTTCGAGGACATCGCGAAATACGTGATCCCCCAACCGGGAGAGGTTCCCCGCGTGGCAAGGCGCTGCCCTCGCCATGCGCTCGTCCATCTCAGGATCCCGTGTCGCTTCAAGGAGAAGCTCGCGATGAAAGAAGGGAGAATCGGGGCGGCGGCGATGGCCGTGCCTTCGAAATTTGCGACCGGCAATCTTCCGGTCGGCATCCCAGCCCAGGACCGGGGACAGAAGTCCGCACGGGTCGCGACGATCGGCCTCGATAGTCGCATCGCGTCCTGTGGTGTCTGATTGTCCTTCCCTGATATCGTGAAAGGGTGGAGGCGACCGTGAAGCAGCGACAACTGGGCACGAGCGGGTTGACGGTCTCGGCGATGGGGCTTGGCTGCATGGGGATGTCCCAGAGCTACGGGCCGGGCGATGACGACGAGTCGATTCGCACGTTGCACCGCGCGATCGATATCGGGGTGACGTTTTTCGATACCGCCGCGGCGTACGGCGGCGGCGCGAACGAGCGCCTCGTGGGGCGCGCGATTCACGATCGGCGGAACGATGTCGTGCTCGCCACTAAATGCGGCATCGTCCGGGGTCCCGACGGCCTGCCGAACGCGCTTGACGGGTCGCCCGCACACGTGAAGGTGTCGTGCGACGCGAGCCTGCAGCGGCTGAACGTCGAGGTCATCGACCTCTTCTACTTGCACCGCGTCGATCCCCGAACGCCCATCGAGGAGTCCGTGGGCGCGATGGCCGATCTCGTGCGAGCGGGCAAGGTGCGGTACCTCGGCCTGTCGGAAGCCGCACCTGCCACGATCCGGCGTGCCTGCCGCGTCCATCCGATTGCCGCCCTGCAGAGCGAGTACTCGCTCTGGTGCCGCGAGCCGGAGTCGATGGTGTTGCCGGTGTGTCGCGAACTCGGAATCGGCTTCGTGCCCTTCAGCCCGCTCGGCCGGGGATTCCTGGCGGGTCGGCTGACGAGCATCGACGCCCTCGCGGCCGACGACTTTCGGCGACATCTTCCGCGATTTACGGGCGAGAACCTGCAGCATAACCTGCAGCTCGTGGCGCGGATCGAGGCCATCGCCGTGAAGAAGCACTGCTCGCCGGCGCAGCTCGCGCTCGCCTGGCTGCTCGCGCAGGGCCACGACATCGTGCCGATCCCGGGCACGAAGCGTCGCGCCTATCTCGAGAGCAACGCGGCGGCCGCCGACGTCAAGCTGACGACGAGCGAACTCGCAGAAATCGAGGGGGCGTTTCCGCCCGACGTCGCGGCGGGCGATCGCTATGCGCCGGACATGATGCGCTGGGTGGACAGGACGCGCGCGTGACGGCAGCACGGACTGACTGCCCCACGTGTGCTCGGCAATATTACATCCGCCCGTTAAATCTGAGCCTGTCACGTCCATCGCGTCACGGGAGCACCGGCTGAGCCCGAGCGGCTACGATACGAGGCCATGTCGAACCGTCGGCCTTCCTTATCTCCGCACCGGTTGCCGTTTATTGGAGGACCTGCTCGCGCTCGTCCGACTGGGGCTGACGTCCCGGGCGCAACTGGCGGCAGAAAGTGCGAGGTTAACAAGACATTGACCTTCCCGCGGTGCTTGTGCTCGTCCGTCTACAAAACGGCGTCTATCAGGAGTGATCCGCATCAGAATCATTCTTCTTGCGTCCTTTTGGCGCCCGTGACGTCTCCACACTGAAGACCTCGCATCCGGCGAAGTCAGAAACGAAGGAGCGAATCATGCAGACGGGCCATCACCCATCCACGCGGGAGGCGGGGACGCAGCGGGTCATCGAGATCGAGCTCCTGGCACTCGATTTGACTAGCTGTACGCGCTGTGTGGGAACTCTTCAGAACATCCAGCGGGCCATCGACACCGTTCGGCCGGTGTTGGAGATGAACGGTGCGCAGGTGCACGTGAGCACGTTGGTCATAGAATCGGACGAACAGGCGCGCCAGCACAGATTCGTGACGTCGCCGACCGTCCGGATCGACGGCCGAGACATTGACTTCGGAGCACTGGAGAGCACATGCGACTCGTGCACCGATCTATGCGGCTGCGACGAAGGCACCAGCTGCCGCGTGTGGCGCTATCAGGGAGAGGACTATACGGAAGCGCCCGTTGGGCTCGTCGTGGAATCCATACTCAGCGAGCTCTTCGGCCGGGATAACACGTCCGGCAGCGGCGCGGCTGTGTATCCTGGAGTGCCGGAGAACCTCCAGCGGTTCTTCAGAAGCAGGTCGCCGGCACGCTCGTGCTGCTCACCGACCGAACAGGAGACGTGCTGCGATTCGTCCCACAAGGCTGAGTGTTGCGATGAGCCGGAACCAGAAGTCTGCGGCTGCCACTGAGCCGACGCCGGCACGAGACGGTGCGCTGGACCCGACGGTGCTGGTGGCGCAGAAGTGTCCCGGGCCGCCAGGATCATCGACGGGATACCGTCTGCGTGATCGAGCAAAGGAACAGCCTGCAGCAGAACGGTCCGGCGAATGCCCGCCAAGTCGGTCACGTCGCACTCGATCGAGCCTGAGGCGCCATCTCGAACACAAGCAGTCACCTCCTCCCATCGCTGGCGATGCTCCGGGATGATCAACCCGGTGAGCTTGGCGCCAAGGATCTGGGAGAGCTTTTCCGCCCCGAGCAGTCGCAGGGCGGCTTCGTTGGCGGCTAACAGAAGCCCGTCGGAGCCGACGCGCATTACGCAGGCTGGCTGCCGTTCAATGAACCGGCGCAGGTGCAGCGTCTCCCCGGCCGGTTCCGCCGGCTGGGAAGTGATCGCGGGGTTGAATGCGCCGAGCGCGGCCGTCACCCTGTCACGTCACGGTTCCTATTCGCCGACGCTCCATCATCTCGCGCGCCTCGAATAGAATGATCAACGATAGCGGGCATGGAAGTATTGGTCATTGTTGATCTGCAAGACATAGGCCATCTTGCGAACTCTCGCAACATGCGTGAAGCCAATAACTTAGAGCGACTCAATCATGCGGATGGCTGTCACCGATGTCTCGTTAGGGAACAGCGAACACGAATTCTGCTCGGCGGTCGTGGTCAAGTTCGACTCTGGCCACTTCCGGGACCGGGAGCGCGGCGTGCCGGGGTACAACCAGTTCCACCGGCTGCCGCACAAAGACCCTTTTGCGGATTCTGTTGACGGCGCTGAAGCGTCACTATCCGGATCTGGCGCCGGCCGGACTTCACCGAAGCGCCGATGGCCGCGACTCCGGAGGTGCCTGATGGGCGGCGGCAGCTGGAACGGAAACGGCGACATCGTCTACCACGTCGACGAGGCGATCGACGGGAACGGCGACGAGAACCACCCGTTCATCAAGCTTCTGGAGGCCGACGGCTTCAACGACCTGTACGATGGCACGAGCCGCGGCGATCCCGGGGACCCCTATCCCGGGCGGTCGAAGAACGCCACGCTGACGAACACGTCCAACCCGGACGCGAAATCGTTGGCCGAGTTGCGGGTACAAACCGTCCTTTGCGTCGCCGGAGCCTTCCATTCTGTTGTCGGCCCACGTGAACGTGCGCTGGAACACGCCCGGCTGACGACGAGGGATGAGCGCAGAGAATCTCGCGTCAGCAGTTGAGGCGCCTAGCACGCCGAGAGGGGACCGTCGCTCAGACCTCCGGAGGGCTGGGGCTACTTGACGACAGCGAGCCCGTCGACCATGACCTCGAGGAGGTGATTCGAACGGATGCCGTAGAGTCCGTCGGTCTTCGCGGTCGCTCCGGTCCTGGGCGTCGAATGCACGGCCGTGCCGTTGACGACGTAGTCGATCTTATCGGCCAGGACACGCACTTCGAGCGCGTTGGTGGACGTCCCATTCGCGTCGGGCTTTTTCACGGCTGGGTTGACACCTTTCGCCACCTGGCTCGCGGTGGCATCCCCGGCGCGCTGCTTGAGAAGCCAGGACCCGTTCTGCGCGACCATGAAGTAGAGGTAGGCCTGCTTGGGGCCCTCGAGATCGCTCCCGCCGAAGACGAGACCGTAGTAATTCGTATGGCCACTCGGTTTCACCAACGTGAACGTGCCCTTGAGCGTGTAATTGCCGGTGGCCCTGTTGGCCGGGTTCCAGAAGACCGCCGCCTGCGGCGTGACTGCGTGGAAACCCGTGCCCATCGCCATGAACTTGATGGCGCCGGCCGCGTCGGGATCCGATGCGCTGGTGCTGCGATCGGCTCGCAGCATCCAGCCCTTGGGGGCCTGGGCCCCAAGCGGAATGGCGGCGAGCAGGGCGAACGCGGTGAGATAGACGAAACGTTTCATTGTTGTGAGCTCCTCTGAAAACGAGTTAGGTCGATCATAGCGTCCAAAGTGAAAACGGGCTCGCAGTTTCGTCAGTTTTATTCGCTCGCAGGCGGGCGCTCTTAGCGTGACGAAGTGTCACCTTGTGTCCTATTAACGAATCCAGCACACTAACAAGTCAGCCTCATGATCCTGGGCCCGCTTCTTGCTGACTCCCATGGCGGAACGTTTATCATGGGCAAACGCACTCGTCCCCGGCTCCTTGGCGGTGTCTCCCGAGAAAGCAGCAGCTGTCTCGCCGGCGGGTCGCCCGGCTTCTCACTGCTTGAATTAATTGCCGTGCTCGCCTTCAGTTCCATCCTCTTCGTCCATGGCGGGGATTCAGATCCAGGCGGCGATGCGGCGTTACACGCTCACGACCGCCACGCAGACTGTCAGCGCCGCCGTTCGGGCGGCGCGTTACCAGGCGATCGCCAAGAACCGCACGCTCCGTCTTCGCTTCAACTGCCCGGGCCCCGGGCAGATTCGCCTAGTGGAGTTCGTCAACGATCCGGCCATCGATCAAGCGGTCGACCGCTGTAGCGAGACGGCGTACCCGTTTCCCGATCAGGATGCGGCCGTGCGACCCGACTTCGACGGCCCCGCGCAGATCCTTTCCCGGCAGGCCGTCGTCGCAGCGGTGTCAGATCTTCAGATCGACGCGACGGGGCGAATCACGCCGCTCATCAACTGTCCAAACTGCGCAACGGCGCCGCCGCCCGCGCTGGTAACCGTGAGTAACTCTTATGAGAATCAGACAATTACGATCTCAGGCAGCGGCCAAGTCCGGCTGCACTGAGCGCGGCGCCGGCCAACTTCGCCAACAGGGCCAACAGGGCTTCGGGCTTGTCGAGGTCCTCGTTTCGACGGTGATTCTGGCTTTCGGTCTGGTGAGCGTCGCACAGCTGCTCGCGGTCACGACCACGGTGCACATAGGCGCGCGCGAGGCGGCGCGTGCGACAAGGGACGCGCAGGCCAAAGTCGACGGGCTGATGAAGCTGAACTTCACCCGCGCGCCCGAGATTCAGCTCACTCCTCTTGGAACGGACAGTCTGAACGCCAACGTCGCGAATTACTTCGACCAGCCGGCGCCTGGGTTGACCCGGCGCTGGCTCGTGCAGGCCGGGCCCTCCGACGATACGCGCTTGCTGACGATACGCGTGCTCAACAGCTCCGCCGCCAATAACGGCCGGCAGATCGATCTCGTCACGGTCATCCGCCGATGGTGAGGCCGCAGATGGTGACAATGTCCCGTCCAGAAATCGTGTTCGACGGTCAGTCCGGATTCTCCCTGGTTGAGATCCTGATCGTCCCCAGCATCGCGACGGCGATGCTGGGGACGGCGATTGGCATTGGCACCCAGGTGCAGCGCGGTTATTCCACACAACTCGAAGACACGCTGGTCCAGGAAGAAGCCCGCTACACCCTCGACTGGATCGCGCGGCTCCTCCAGTCGGCCGGCAGCAATCCCTATCGGATGACGGTGTCCCCATGTCCCGTCGCCGGCACACCCTTCGTCTCGCTTCAACTGGACCCCGATGGCGACCTCGTGGATGACGACCTGCGGATCCAAGCACTGCAGCAAATTGTGCACCAGCTTTGGCGGCCATCTGCACACTCTAAGTGCTTTTAAACAAGCGGATTGCAGCCGACAGGCGCGACCGAGCAGTAATTACGCGGTCAGCTGTGGTTCAATCTGGGGCTCGACAACACAACCTTGGAGGCGAGCGATCCCACGATCCGACGCGGTCAGGCTGTGGGCCTTCACGCCGAGGAAGACGACATCGGCCGTCCCGATGGCGGCGAGATCTTCTCGCCGCCGCGATTGATCAGTTCCGTCAGGCGCCCGACGAGTGTCAGGTAGCCGGCGGCGTCCAGAACGCCCTGGTCGCCGGTCCGAAACCATCCATCTGTACAGCAAGCTGCGTTCGCTTCGGCGTGCCCACCGATCCCGGCTTGCGTTCGCCGGGCGGCAGCGGATTGGACGCCATCTGATGGGGGGGCTCGGTCATGCCGTACGCCTCCAGCACCGGCGCGCCAAACGCGGCTTCCAGATCGTGCATCACCCGCGCGGTGGAAGCGACGCGCTGCACGACCGGATGAAGCGCAGCTATTCGGCGCCGGCGGGACTGGCCGAGCCGGGTTCGACACGCGCCAGGAGCAATTGGTGCAGCGTCGGCACCGCGGAATACCACGTCACGGCGTGGTCGCGGGCGATACGCCAGAACGACAACGGGCTGAACTTGCCCGGCACGACCACCGTGCCGCCGGTGGCCAGGGTCGCGAGCGTCGAGGCCACGAGACCATGCGCGTGGGTTCGGCAGGACTCGACCGCAGCAAGTCAAGAAGCGTCGGGGGTATGGCCATGAGACTCAGCCCTTTCTGGTGCGGGGCCGTTCCGGCAGACGCGCACTTTTCACCGGCATCCGGTAGGCCGGTTCGAGAAGAAGCGATAGAGCATGCAGGCATCGATCGATCCGACCACGCCCATGATCAGGTAGGCACTGTAGCTTTCAACGAGATGCAGAGAACGGAAGAGCGTCGAGATGCCAAATGCCACGATCCAGGCGTCGAAGCTCATGCAGATGCGGCGGAAGGTTTCGACGCGGACGTGGCGAATGAGAAATGCACCGATCGGAACGCCGATCGCCACGCCAGGCAGAATCTGCGGGATGAGTCCCAGGCTTTCGGGCGTCAGCAGCCCCGCGGACCCGTACGCGATGGCGGTCAGGCTCGATTCCGCGAGACGGATCATACCGAGCGCTGCGCGAAACTCCTGCTTGGCGAAGCCTTGATTGCTCAGTGCCACCGCGAGCGGCGGACCTGAAATCGTCGTCACCGAATACAGCACGCCAAGACCGCCGCCGAACACGAAGCCTGCCGATTTCTCCGATCGAATGGGCCGCCGATACCCGGCGGCCTGAAAGAAGATCAGGGGCAGCAGCGTGAAATACGTCACTAGCTTCAGCCAATCCGGATTGACGCGTGACACGATCACCGTGCCGACGACGACGCCAGGCGCCAGCCCGATCACGATGGGCAGCACTCGCTGCCACACCACGGTGAAGGCCTTGCGGTTGACCCACAGCACCCAGGCGTTGAGGGCGACCTCGATCAAAACGAGCGCAGGGTTGAGGACGCGGTTGGTCAGGAACAGCAACGCCAGCGGGACGGTGATCGACGAGAACCCGTACCCGAGCGCGCCATTGACGATGGCGGCGCCAAGGGTGATGAGGAACAGCTCGAGAACGTGGGACGACATGACTGGAACAGCTGACTGACGGTCTGTTCAGCCCGGAATCGTATCATTGAGGGCCCTTTCCTCCGCACAGGCGATCCGCTAACCTCGACGGTTCATGGCCCCACGCGTCCGCTTCGCCCCGTCGCCGACCGGCTACCTGCACGTCGGCGGCGCCCGTACGGCGCTGTTCACCTGGCTGTTCGCGCGGCGTTACGGCGGCGTTTTCGTCCTGCGGATCGAAGACACGGACGCCGAACGCTCCTCGTCGGAAATGGTGGAGAGCATTCTCGACGGTCTGCGATGGCTCGGTCTTGACTGGGACGAAGGACCGCTCGTCGGCGGACCATATGCGCCGTACTTTCAATCCGAGCGATTCGACCGACATCGGGCGATGGCGGAACGGCTCGTCGCCGAAGGCCACGCGTACTACTGCTACTGCACGCCTGAGGACCTGGAAGCCAGGCGGGACGCCGCGGGGGGCTCCGGCGATGGGGGATCGGGGTGGCGGTACGATCGAACCTGCCGTAGGCTGACCCGCGAGGAAATTGCCGCCCGCGAGAGCGATCGCGTGCCGCGCGCCGTACGATTCAAGGTGCCCGACGGCCTGGAAACCCTGGAAACCCTGGAAACAACGATACGGTTTGAAGACCTCGTGCACGGGCCGATCGAGTTCGACGGCGCCCACATCGAAGATTTCGTGATTATCCGATCCGACGGACATCCGACGTATCACCTGTCGGTCGTGTC
Organism: Vicinamibacterales bacterium; assembly: GCA_965229885.1. Lineage (GTDB taxonomy): Bacteria > Acidobacteriota > Vicinamibacteria > Vicinamibacterales > CAVVIG01 > DATLLJ01. Next base: position 296,391 of record CBDDJX010000003.1, on the reverse strand, counting down.
AGACGATATGGAGATGGCGATTACGCATGTGGTGCGCGGAGACGATCACATCTCGAATACGCCGAAGCACATCCTGCTGTACCGCGCGCTTGGGGCGTCCGTGCCGCAGTTCGCGCATGTGCCGCTGATTCTCGGCCCAGACAAGAAGCGGCTGAGCAAACGTCACGGCGCGACGTCCGTCATGGAATACGCGAGCCGGGGGTTCCTTCCTGAAGCGATGGTGAATTTTCTCGGGTTGCTCGGGTGGTCGCCCGGCGCGGGGGGCCGCGAGCTGTTCAGCAAGGAAGAACTGGTCCGCGCGTTTTCGCTCGACGGCATCAACGGCGGGAACGCCGTCTTCAATCCGGACAAGCTCGACTGGTTCAACCAGCAGCACATGGTGCGGCTGGCGCCTGACGAGCTCGCGCGGCGCGTGAAGCCGTCGTTGCAGGCGGCCGGACTGTGGGACGAGGCCTCCCTCGCGGAGCGTCAGGTGTGGTTTCTTGCCGTGCTCGAGCTCCTGAAGCCGCGCGTCAAACGGCTCGGGGACTTCGGCGCCCAGGGGCGGTTCTTCTTTGTCGACGCGATCGAGTACGACCCGGACGCCGTGAAGAAGCATCTGGGCGGGATGGCTGAGCATCTGGTCGCGCTCGATGCCGTATGCGCCGAGCTGGCTCAGTTCGACGCCGCGGCGATCGAGGCCGCGTTGCGGCAGGTCGCCGAGGCGCGAGGCGTGAAAGCCGCTTCGCTGATTCACGCCTCGCGTGTCGCAGTCACGGGAAAAGCGGTGAGTCCAGGACTCTTCGAAGTGCTCGCCCTGCTCGGCCGCAGGCGTGTGCACGAGCGGCTCGTCGGAGCCATCCTTCTGGCACATCGGTTGCAGCCCTGAGGCGCGCGAGGCGGGTCGCAAGGGCGGGCGGGCCAGCCATCGGCGGAAGCAGGAAGAACAGGGCAACGAGTAGGCGCTCGGCTTGCGAGCGGCTATAATCAGAAGTTCAATCCCTTTCGAAGCGCCTCGACTGGTGATGGGAGGTCGTCCAACGGTAGGACGCATGCCTCTGGAGCATGTTATCGGGGTTCGAATCCCTGCCTCCCAGCCACATTCCACTCAATCGCTTGTAACGAGATTGCAACGGAAGTTAGGAAGGGCGCCCCTGACGGCGACTCCGCGCGCGTGGCGTGAAGGTGACCGTGCGTCTTTGCGCCTTCGTCTTCTCGCCGGATCGTGGCGTCGCTTGCCCTGCTCGCGCTGTCCGACGGCGCGCCCAGTAATCGCTGTCGAAGCGTGGCTTCGCGACGAGGAGGCACACGAGGCGAGGCAGCACCGCGAGAACGAGAAGTCCCGCGTACGTGCGCGTGGGCGTCATGCGCCATCTTACGCATCCCGGCTCAGGTAAGGACAGACTGGTGGACGAAGTCGCTTCAGGACGGTGTCGAGTTGTGCGGCGGTAAATGGCTTAGAGAGCAGCGGAATTTCCGATTGTTCCACGAAACGCTGAAGCTCGGCGTTGAGAATGTCTCCGCTGATGAAGGCAAATCCTCTCACGGCCTCTGGCTGGCGGCTGTGAGTGGAGGCATAGAGATCAATTCCTCCCATCTTCGGCATGCGGACGTCGCAGAGCACCACGTCGTACTATTTCTCGTTTAACGGAGCGGCGCGGTTTCGCCGTCTTTCGCCAGATCGACCGAAAACTGGCGACCAAGCAGCAGACGTTGAAGCGACTGCCGGACCGCGGGTTCATCGTCGACGACAAGCGCGTGGCGCCCCTTTCCGCTTCGGAGCGTTCCGGTCGAGCGTGCGGGCTCGGCGCTGGCTTCGGCGGCGACCTGCGACGCCGGCAGCGTCAGCCGGAAGCAACTGCCGGCCGCTCTTGGCGTCAGTTCGAGCATACCGCCGTGCGCTTCGGCAATGCCGTGCGCGATCGAGAGACCCAAGCCCGTTCCTTTGCCGACCTCCTTTGTCGAGAAAAATGGCTCGAAGATCCGGCCGGCCAGGGCGGGAGGAATCCCCGGACCGTCGTCTGCGATCTCGCAGACGACACCGGTGTCTCCGACGTCGGTGCAAATGACCAGGCGGCCGCCCCCATGAGCGTCGCGCATCGCCTGCTCAGCGTTGAGAATCAGGTCCAACATCACCTATTGGATCTCTTCACGATTGACAGCCACCGGCGGCAGCTGGCTCGCGTAGCGTTCTTCAACGGTGATGCTGGCCATCGTCAGCTCGTAGGCGCGCAAGGCGACGGTCCGCCGGACGATATCGTTCAGATCGGCCGTCGTGTGCTGGCTGGCAGACCGACGGACGAACGTCAGGAGATTCCGGACGATCTTACCGGCGCGCTTGGCCTCGTTGTGAATCTGCTGCAGATCGCGACGAGTCTCGGTTCTGCGCTCGCTCTCGATCAGGAGGTCGGAGAAGGTGACGATTGACTGCAACGGGTTGTTGAGCTCGTGCGCGACACCCGACACGAGCTGTCCGGCGGCCGACAGGCGCTCGCTGTGAATGAGCTGCTCGCGCAGCCGCAAGTCTTCCGTCACATTCCGCTCCACGCCGACGAAGTGCCCGACGCCGACGGGGATGTCGCTCAGCGGGACAATCGTGGAGGATACAGGGAAGGTGGATCCGTCCCTCCGCTGGCGAGTCAGCGTTCCGTGCCAGCTCGTGCCGGCACGAAGCGTGTCCAGGATCGCGTCGGCCTGCCGTGCGGACTCCCCCTCGAGGACGTCGCCGAAGGCCACCGCGCCGAGCTCGGCGAGCGAGTAGCCCACGTGGCGACAGAATGCCGCATTGGCGTATTGAAAGCGGCCGTTCTGCTGGAGGATGAAGATGAGGTCGTCGGCCTGCTCCGTGGCGGCGGCCATGAGCCGGAGCCGCGAGTCGGCTTGCTGCCGGTCGCTGCGTTCCACGGCGAGGCGGGCCATGAGCAGCGGGAGCGCCGAGACGATAGTGACCGACGTCGACAGATCGCGAAATCCGTCGAGCGGCTCAGGAGGAGCGGCCCACGGATAGAACACAAACGGCAGGATCAAGGTGAAGTCGTAGACGAACGCGGTGCGGTACGCTCCCTGCCAGATGTCGAAGTTGCTGAGCGTCAGCGTCACAAAGCTCACCAGCATGCCGAGCGCGAGACGCCGGTAGGTGGAGGCCCACGGTGTGGCCCGGCCGATGATCGCCATGAACGCCATGCTGAAGAGAACCAGGAACTGCTGCAATTCCGACAGGACGAGGAGCGGCACGGCGGGGAGTGACGCTTGTCTGTCGTGATCCGCTCATCTGAGATTCGGCCTTCACAGTTATGTGCAGTGCCCGAACGTCATTGCGCAACGGAACGGCCAACCTCGTCTGCTCGGACGAACCCACGGTCCTACCGACGTTTGCGACACGGAACCGTCAGGTCGGTCGCACGGCGGCCGTCCAGAATATGACTTGTTTCAGAACACTTTGTTGCAAGTAATGCCTCCTAGTCACCTACATAGTCATATAAACGACCATCTTGCGCCGACCCCTCGGCGATTCCAGGGCACGTCGCCTTCGAGGACCATTCACCGCCGAGATGAGCGCCTGGGTGTATGGCATGAGCGGTTCGTCGTAGATCGTCTTCGCGCTCGCCAGCCCGACAATCTTCCCGAGATACATGACCGCCACCCGATCCGAGGTGTGGCGATTGGCGCGCAGATCGTGCGAGATGAACAGATACGTGAGATGCCACTCCCGCCGCAGCCGGTCCATCAGGTTCATGATCTGCGCCGTCGTGTCACCGGTTCCTGGCGAACGAAGTCCGGTTGCAGTTGAGCGTGCTCGCCTACAACCTCGGCAATCTGTGGCGGCGGCTTGTGCTGCCAAGTCGGATCGACAGCTGGTCATTGACCAGCCTGCAACGGCGTCTGGTCAAGACGGGCGGGCGGCTGGTCAAGCACGCGCGGTACTACTGGCTCCTGCTGGCGGAGGGCCATCTGATCGATGCGAGACCCTTGCAGGGAGGAACTTACATGCTGGGACGAGCCCTGATCACAGCGCGCGCTGGTTGGTGTAGGATGCGTCCGATCAAGGGTCGTCAAATCGGAATGTCAGCTGAGTGGGACTGGGAATTGGGGATTGGAGGCCTGTGATGACTGACGAACGACTTGCTTTCGAGGGCCACACGCGGATTTCGCGGCGGTCGGTGATCACGAAGATCGGAGCCGCTGCGGGTGTGGCGGTATTCGCGCCGGGCCTTGCGGCCCAGCAGGCGCCGGCGGCACCGCCCGCGCAGGCCGCTCCTCCGTCGCCGGGCCGGCCGCCGAGCGTCATCTCGTCCCCCCCGCGAGACTTCAGCGAGGGAGCGATCACGCCGTACCCGGATCCGGACATCATCACGATCGACCCGGCGTTCAACATGCTGCGCCCCGGCGTCACGCCGATCAAGCGGCTCTGGACCGGCGCGCTGTGGTCGGAAGGTCCGGCGTGGAACAGTGTCGGCAAGTTTCTGGTGTGGAGCGACATTCCCAACAACCGTCAGCTTCGCTGGCTCGAGGACGACGGGAGGGTGACCGTCTATCGAATGCCCTCGAACAACAGCAACGGCAACACGTTTGACTTCCAGGGGAGGCAGATCACCTGCGAGCATCTCACCCGGCGGCTGGTTCGCTACGAACACGACGGCTCGGTGACCGTGCTTGCCGACACGTACAACGGGCAGCACCTGATCGCGCCGAATGATGTGGCCGCGCATCCGGACGGCAGTTACTGGTTTACCGATCTCGGCGCGGGCGGCCAACTCTACGAGGGCACGCCCGATCCCCCGGGTGGGTTCAGCAACAGGCTTGGCGTGCTCAAGCCGCGCCTTGGCCAGCCACCGGAGGCGGGCACCTTGGTGCGCGAGCTGCCGGCCAACCTGTACCGCGTGGATCCGGGCGGACGCGTGGAGATGATCGTCAGTCAGGAGCAAGCTGGCGGGGGCACCAACGGCCTGACTTTCTCCCCCGACTACAAGAAGCTCTATGCCGTCAGGGGAGGCGCGGTGTACAGCTGGGACATCGGCGCCGGCAACACCGTCTCGAACATGAAGCAGCACCACACCATGATGGTGGACGGTATCCGGTGCGGGGCCGACGGCATCCGCTGCGACGTGTTCGGGAACCTCTGGTGCTCGAGCAATGCGGGCAACAACGTGGGCTACAGCGGCGTGACGGTCTGGGATCCGCAGGGCAAACTGCTCGGCCGCATCCGTCTGCCTGAGACCTGCGGGAACATCGCGTTCGGAGGACCGAAACGCAATCGCCTGTTCATGGCGGCGAGTCAGTCCCTGTACGCCGTGTACACGAGCACGCAGGGGGCGGGCCCGGCGTAACGCGACGAGCGGTAATTCATCGTGCCAGCACGTCGCGCACGACACCCGCCACGGCGCCTGCGGCAACACCTACATGCGGGAAGAGCGCCTCGCCGCCTTGCTCGGGACCTCACGCCCATCACCATTACGCCGGCGATTGCCGAGGACATCGCCACCGCGCTGCGCGCGACCGACGCGGACGGGCAGCACCAACGCGTGGCCGCGCTGACGCAACCGCGTCAGGGTCGCACGGCCACCGCCCGAACAGCGTCGATTGCTCGATACGGTGCTCTCGAACTGCACGTTCGACCGCGGAACCCTCTGTCCCACCTACAGTAAGCCGTTCGACCTATTGGTCCGCGGGAATGGGGCGCCGTTGTGACAAGATGGGAGGCGGAGGTCACCGACTGACCTGTTGCGGAGGCTGCTTATGAGCACGCTCGTCACCACGGTTCTCGTCCTGGCCGTGCTCGCCATCCTGGTCGGCGGGTTGATCGTCGGGATCTTCAACAAGCTCGTCACGTTCAAGAATCGCTACACGAACGCGTTCGCGCAGATCGAGGTCCAACTCAAGCGCCGGTACGACCTCATCCCGAACATGATCGAAGTGGCGAAAGGCTACATGAAGCACGAGCGAGAAACGCTCGAGGCCGTGATTCAGGCGAGGAACATGGCCGCCGGCGGTCTGCAGCAAGCCGCCAAGGATCCGGGCGATGCCGCGGCGATACGAGGACTCGCCTCAGCGGAAGGCGCGCTCACCGGCACCCTCGGCCGCCTCTTCGCGCTGGCCGAGAGCTACCCGGACCTCAAAGCTAACCAGAACATGATGCAGCTCAGCGAGGAACTGCGCTCCACCGAAAACAAGGTCGCGTTCTCACGGCAGGCGTTCAACGACGCGGTCACCCAGTACAACACCTACAAGCAGACGTTCCCGCCGGCCATGTTCGCGGGCATGTTCGGTCATCGCCAGGACGCGACGCTGTTGGCGTTTGATAGCGTGGCCATCGCAGAACCCCCGAAGGTCTCCTTCTAGGAACATTGGCCACCGACTTCTTTCAGCAGCAAGACGCCGCACGGCGAGGGACGACCCGCCTGGTGGTGCTCTTCGGACTCGCCGTGGTGGCCATCATCGCGTCGATCGAGCTGCTACTCGCTGCCACGATGGGATTCCTCGGCCGGAATCCAGACACCGGCGCGGTGGACTGGGCGACGGTGACCGACCCCCAGCTGCTGGTTGTCTCCATCCTCGGTACCCTAATCATTATCGGCGGCGGCAGCTTGTACAAGATCGCGCAACTGCGCGCGGGGGGCCGGGTGGTGGCCGAACACCTGGGTGGCCGGCTGCTCACGGCCGATATCGCCGACCCGATCGAGCAACGACTGCTCAACGTCGTCGAAGAGATGGCGATTGCGTCTGGCACAGCGACGCCGCCCGTGTACCTGATGGATCAGGAGGAAGGCATCAATGCCTTCGCGGCCGGGTTCGCTCCCGGCGACGCGGTCATCGGCGTCACCCGCGGCACGGCCACGCGGCTCGACCGGGACGAACTGCAGGGCGTGATTGCGCACGAGTTCAGCCACATCCTGAACGGCGACATGCGGCTAAACCTCCGGCTGATGGGCTTGCTCAACGGTATCCTGATCATCGGGATGCTCGGCTACTTCATCCTGAGGATGTCGTTCTTCACGGGCGGCCGGCGACGATCGAGAGACGGCAAGGACGGGCTGCCGATCATGGCGCTGGGCGCGGGGCTGGCGGTGATTGGCTTTGCGGGCACGTTCTTCGGCAACCTGATTAAGGCGGCGGTCAGTCGCCAGCGCGAGTACCTGGCCGATGCGTCAGCCGTGCAGTTCACGCGTCAGCCGGACGGCCTCGCGGGAGCGCTCAGGAAGATCGGCGGGTTCGCGAAGGGGTCGGCCATTCAGAATCCCAATGCACCCGAAGCCAGCCATTTATTCTTCGGCCGCGCCACGTCCGGGTTCAGCGCGCTGTTCGCGACACACCCGCCGCTCGAGGAACGTATTCGGCGGATCGACCCGTCCTGGGATGGCCACTTCCCGGAAGGCGTGCCCACGACGGACGCCGGCGTCGCGCCGCGCCGGGCGGTGCCGGGCGCGGCGGCATTCGCCGGTGGCATCGGGGGGGCGGCGCCGACGGCGGCCGGCCTCACGGGCGCGGTGGCCAGCATCGGCCAGCCGAGTCAGGCGCACATCCGATACGCCGCACGCCTGATCGAGAGCCTCCCGGCCGAGCTGCGCTCCGCCGCGCGCGAGCCGTATGGCGCGCGGGCCGTCGTGTTCGCGCTGTTGCTCGATCGGTCGGCCGGGCCCCGGCAGCAGCAACTGGCGCACCTCGAGGCCGCGGCCGATACTGGGGTGTTCGAAGAAACGCTGAAGCTGGCGCGGGTCGTCGAACCTCTGAAGGCCAAGTTGCGGCTGCCGCTGCTGGAGATCGCGCTCCCGGCGCTACGCGCACTCAGCAAGAGCCAGCACGACCTCTTTCTGCGCAACATCGTGGTCCTGGCGGAAGCCGACAACACGATCGACCTATTCGAATGGGCGGTGCACCGGATCCTCCACCAGAATCTCGAAGCGCTGAGCGGAAGAGGCCAGCGGGCGCGGGTCCGGCACCGGTCTGTCGCTGCTGTCCATGCGTCCTGCGAACGGCTGATGTCCACGCTGGCCTATGGGGGGCATCCCGACACGGCAGGCGCTGCGCACGCCTTCGAACAGGCCCGGTTGGTGCTCGGGCTGGCTGATGCCCGACTGCAGCCCCGGGACGGATGCGGGCTGGCGGCACTGGACGCCGCCCTGCACCACCTCGACGAAGCTTCGCCGCAGGTCAAACGGCAGATTCTGGAGGCGGCCGTGGCGTGTATCACCGCCGACCATGCCGTCACGGTGGAAGAGGCGGAACTGCTGCGCGCGGTGTCAGCCTCGATGAGCTGCCCGATGCCGCCAATCATGAGCGACTGACACCGGATCTGAAGACCCGGTATGCACGACTCAGCGCCTCACGGCGCTTGGGGGCGTTGGATCCGTGCACCAACGTCCCCACTTCCACCGGTCGCGGAGCGCGGCGTTCCAGTTGTAGGACGCGCTGCCAGAGGACCGGCGACGGCGTTCTTTTCCTCGACTCCCACTGATAGACGACGGCCTTGCCAGCGGCACCGATGCGTCGGGCCAGGCCGGCTTGCGTCAATCGGAGCCGACGACGAACCGCCCGGAGTCGCTGGTCGTAATCGGATGGGACGGTTGGCAGCGGAGCCGGGCAGACTGCTTGCCCGCTGAATCGGCGGTAGTGCGTGTTCATGAACTGCTCGGCGGCGGCGCGCGTGGCCAATCGTCTGGGTCGACCAAACACGGACAGCACGGAGAAGTGCGCCGCGGGTCTTCCTGTTCGGACGGCGGCCCGCAACGTGCGGATGTGGACGTGGAGTTCCTTGGCCAGCTGGTCGAGCGGCAGCCGCTCGTGCTGTCGCTGATGATGGGCGACCGCGTCGCGGGCACGCTGCAGCACCGCAACGGACACCACGCGTCGTCCGCTATCCCATGGCCGGAAGGTCTCGAGCGGCATCGACAGCAGCGCGGCGAACTCGCGTTGTCCCAGGCCGATCCCTCGACGCAACTCGCGCAGCTCGTTCATTGCTGCGCACACGATGCCATCCGCGGCGGCGATCGTAAAGCGACCACCGGCCTCGATGCCCGGTGATCACGATAGCGTTCGCGCATGCTCACATGCGGCTGAATTCTGCATCGTGTGAATTGGGCCGAGAATTGCCGATCGCGAATTCGCAGGAATGTGGCGCACACTCGCGAGACCGGTCATTCTCTTCGATGAACGTTCGCCTGCAACTATTCTCGTGGTCGAAATCCGCGAATTCTTCAGGGAAATGGCGCGCCCGCTGAGACTCGAACTCGGGACCCCCGGCTTGAAAGTCCCATGTTCTATCCAACTGAGCTACGGGCGTGCCATGACTTCCGCGTGTTCAAGTACCTGCGCTGATAGGGTTTCCGGCGGCTAGCGGGTCAACGGGCTCTCCCAGACCCGGAGCAGCAGCTCTTTGAGCTGCGTGAAATGCTTGGGCCCAAGTTCAGCGCTCCACTCGCGCTCGATGTCCCGGAGGATCTCGTGGATTTTCGCGTACGCGGCGCGTCCGCGTTTGGTGAGGCGGACAATTCGCGCGCGGCCTTCATCGGGTGCGTCGGACCGCACGATATGCCCGAGAGCGTCGAGGCTCCGAAGAAGCTGGTTCATGGCCTGCTTGCTCATGCAGGCGCGCTCGGCGAGCATGCCAGGGCGGACCCCATCCGGGCCCGGAAACTGCAGCACCGCCATCACCCCGGCGCCGTAACAGCGCACTGCGAGCCAGAGTCGCTTATTGGCCTGGACGACTCACGACTGAGCCTCGCAGACCAGGAATGGCGATCCCGTGAGGCTGTCATCGGAATCTACGGATGAGGAGGAATATGATGAAGGCCGTTGTGGTGGCTCCCGACGAGAGTTCTTCTACGTCCTCGAAGGTGAGGTGGTGCTGCGCATCGGCGACGAGAGACACACCGCTGGAGCAGGCACATTCGCCTTTGTTCCGCGCGAAACGTTCCACGGCTTTCACAACGCGTGGTACTAAGCTAGTATTTAGCTGCGCAAATCGGCGTAACAATGCTTGAGCCCGACGGAATGCACCACGCGCTTGCGCCACTCGAAGGGCGTGGCGTGCGCATTGTAGGTCTTGACGAAGCGGTCGATGGCCTCGCGCAACTGCGGCACCGAGGTGAAGCTTGCGCCCTGCAAGGCCCGCCGACTGAGGATACTGAACCAGCACTCGATTTGATTGAGCCAGCTGGCCCGCGTGGGGGCGTAGTGGAGATGCACGCGGGGATGGCGCGCGAGCCAGCGGTCGTGTTTCGGTTTGTGCGTGTTGAGGTTGTCCAACACGATATGCAACTCCTGGTCAGGGTACCCGGCGACCACGTCGTTCATGAAGTCCAGGAACTCGCGCCGGCGCCGCCGGGCGTAGTGCCCCGCCGTGAGCTGCCCCGTCGCGATATTTAGTGCCGCGAACAACGTAACTGGTGCCGTGGCGCTTGTACTCATGACTGAAGCCGCGCAGCGCCGTGCCGTTCGGCAGCCGCAGGTAGCCTTGGGCGCGTTCCAGGGCTTGAATGTGCGGTTTCTCGTCGACCGAGATCACGACCGCGTTGGCGGGCGGCGCGAGATACAAGCCGACGATGTCGGCGGCCTTGGGCGCAAATTCCGGGTCGGTGCTGATGCACCAGGATCGGCGACGACGCAAGTGAATGCCATGGCGGCGCAGCACGCGCCACACTTCGTCAGGCGAGACCTCACCCAACGCGGTCGCCACCATCGCCCCCGTCCACGTCGCATGGCCCTCCGGCGGCGGCGCATCCAACTGCTTCAAAATCCGTCGCTCGCTCGCGGCGTCGTAGCGGCGGCTGGGGCCAGGGCGCGGCGCATCGGCCAGGCCGGCCACGCCCTGCGTCGCAAACCGGTGCCGCCACTTACTCACGGTCGCCGGGCGCAGGGCCAACTGCTCGCCGTGACTGGACGGCCCATGCCGCCAGTCTACGTAATTAACGTCGAACTGTACAAGTTAAGTACTAGGGACTGTGTATACTAGCGCTCCCCACTGAAGGAGGTTACGTCAGCGCCTCGATGATTCAGGTCACAGCCTGGTTCCTTGTCATCGGTTTACTTCTCGCGCCCCCGGCTGTGGCCCAGACGGGCTCCCCTGCGTCGTCGCCGTCTGCCAAGCCGGTCGATCTGCCGTTTGCCATCGACGGCCCGGCACCGCCCGTGCCTCCTGCCACGATATCTCGCGATCAGTCTGGCCGCGCTACCGTTCGCGCCGTGCGTCTTGCGGCGCCTCTCCGAATCGATGGACAACTCGACGAATCCGTCTACCACGACACTCCGCCCATCTCCGACTTCATTCAGGGTGAGCCGCACGAGGGCCAGCCTGCGACCGAAAAGACGGATGTCTGGGTCACATTCGACTCGAAGAACGTGTACGTCTCGTTTCGCTGCTGGGAGAGCCAGCCAGACAAGATCGTCGCGACTGAGATGCGCCGCGACGGCGCCATCATCTTCACGGGGGATGACAGCGTGCTGTTTCAGTTCGACACGTTCTACGACCGCCGCAACAGTTTTGTCTTCACGACGAACCCGCTTGGCGCTCGTATGGAAGGTCAGGTGACGAACGAGCGCCAGTACAGCGGCGACTGGAACCCGGTCTGGGAAATCAAAGCCGGACGATTCGAGAATGGCTGGACGATTGAGGCCTCGGTTCCGTTCAAGTCTCTTCGCTACAGGCCCGGACGCTCACAAGTCTGGGGCTTCAACGTGCGACGCTACAACCGCTACAAGAACGAGTTCTCTCACATCACGCGGATTCCCGCCGCCAGGGGCCCGCAGGCCTATCAGCAGGCGTCGTTCGCGGCCACGCTGGTTGGTCTGGAAACCCCTCCGGGATCCAAGAACCTCGAGATCAAGCCGTACGCGACCTCGAGCCTGACGACCGACCGCAACCTACGCCCGCCACTTTCGGACGATCTCTCGAGCGACGTTGGACTCGATGTGAAGTACGGGATCACCCAGAATCTAACGAGCGACTTCACGTACAACACCGACTTCGCGCAGGTCGAAGCTGATGAGCAGCAGATCAACCTGACGCGTTACAGTCTGTTCTTTCCAGAGAAACGCGAATTCTTCCTCGAAAATCAGGGCTTGTTCAATTTCGGTAACGTAACCACGATGAACGCTTCCGGCGACACCCCACTGCTGTTCTACAGCCGCCGCATCGGCCTGGAACAGGGCGCCGTCGTTCCCATTCAGGGGGGCGGACGACTCACTGGACGAGTCGGTCGATTCAGCATCGGTGCCCTGAATATTCGGACCGACGACGACACGAAGGCTGGAATTCGTGCGACCAATTTTTCGGTGATGCGACTCAAGCGCGACTTGCTGCGCCGAAGCAGCGTCGGACTGATTGCCACGCGACGTTCTCCGGGGACCGACGGCACCGAAAGCAGCAGCGCGTACGGCATCGACAGCACACTCGCCTTTTTCGACAATCTCACCATCTCGTCGTATTGGGCACGCACCGAGGGGAGCCGCCCGCGCGTGGACACGAGCTATCGTGCGCAGCTGGACTACGCCGGCGACCGGTACGGTGTTCAGGCCGAGAGGCTGGTGATCGGAGACAACTTCGATCCCCAGGTCGGGTTCGTGCGTCGCTATGACATGCGGAAGACATCCGGACTGATTCGGTTCAGCCCGCGGCCGAAATCAATCAAGGCGGTCCGCAAGTTCTCGTGGATTGGGAGCGGCTCACGAGTCGAGAACGCCGCCGGACGGCTCGAAACGCGTGATATCAACGGCGAGTTCGATGTTGATTTTCAGAACGGCGACAGATTTACGGTCACGTACGACGACGTCTACGAGTTCCTGCCGAAGCCGCTCAGCCTGCCGTCCGGCGTGTCGGTTCCGATCGGGGGGTACAGCTTCGCCAATGCCCGCGTTGCCTATAACTTGGGCAGACAGCGGAAGATCTCCGGCAGCTTCTCCGCTGCCTACGGCACCTACTACAATGGTCACAAGGCAACGGTGGGAATTAGTCGGGGCCGGATGAACGTATCGTCGCAGTTGTCGATTGAGCCATCGTATTCGATCAATCGCGTGGAGCTGTTGAGCGGCTCGTTCACGGCGCACCTGCTCGGCTCTCGCGTGACGTACACGATGACGCCGCTGATGTTCACGAGCGCGCTCATCCAATACAACTCAACGAGCCATGCCATCACGGCAAACGTTCGCCTTCGCTGGGAATATCGCGCAGGCAGCGAGTTCTTCGTCGTGTTCAATGAACAGCGCGATACGCAGTCAGTGCGATTTCCCAGCCTCGCCAATCGCGCGCTTATCATCAAGATCAATCGATTGTTGAGGCTCTAGTTTAGTTAGAGTTAGATCTCAGGAAGATATGAACGGGTCCTCAGTCCGTGGCTCGTCGCCGCGCGCGGGGGAACTTCATGGCGGGCAGCGGCCCCACGGGCCAGGATCGTCTACGCTCAGAGCCGAAATGGACGAGCACAATGCAAACTGAACGCTCTCGTCGAAACATTCTCAGGGGCGGGCTGGCCGCCGCCGGCCTCGGCGTGCTGGGGCTGCCGAACTGGGCCCTGCCGGTCCTCGCGCAAGGCGAAACCCTCGTGCCCTTCCTCGACATCCCGGACAACGTCAGATGGGAGATCCCGCCCGACCGGCGCACGCTCGACATCCGAACGATCGACGGCCCGTTCACGCCAAAGGACAAGTTCGCCACGACCCAGCACTACGGCCACCCCGACGTGGACTCGGCAACCTACACGCTGAAGGTCACCGGCTTGGTGAACCAGGTGAAGTCGTTTTCGCTCAATGACCTCAAGAAGATGGGCGGCGAGGAACTAGTCGCCGGCTTCGAATGCTCGGGCAACCGTGGCCCGTTGCAGTCGCTGTGCGGCAACGGACGCTGGACGGGCCTGCGACTCAAAACCGTCCTCGATGCCGCTGGCGCGAAGGCCAGCGCGAAGGAGTTCGTCTTCTTCGGTGCCGATCACGGCCAGGAAGAGATCGAGTGGCGCACGCGGAAATTCACGCTCGAACAGCACTTCGGCCGCAGCTTGCCGCGCGAGCAGGCGTTGTCGCCTGAGTCGTTCCTGGCCTACGCGCTGAATGGCGATCCACTGACGAAGCATCAAGGCGCGCCGCTTCGGCTGATGGTGCCGGGCTACTACGGCGTATGCAATGTCAAATGGCTCTCGCACATCCACCTGCAGGAGGACCAGTATCTGGGCCGGTTCCAGGCTCGCTGGTACCGGACACTGCGCGGCGAAATGATCGACGGCGAGATGATGTGGAAGGAATCCTCCGTCAGTCGCATGAACCTGAAATCGTTCATCGCACGCGTCACCAAGACCGGCAGCCAGTACAGAGTGATGGGCGTCGTGCTGAACGACGGCACGCCAATCAGGTCGGTCGAAGTCAAGGTGGATGACGGTCCGTGGCAGATGGCGACCCTCGATCCGTCGACGAAAGAGAAGTACGGCTGGAAGCTCTTCACGCACAACTGGACCGGCGCGGCGCCTGGCGATCACACGCTCATCTCACGCGTGACAGACGTCAACGGCAGGGTGCAACGGACGGCGCAGGACAACGACACCAGGAAATCGTTCCTTGAGGAGGATTCCCAGGCGCCGCGGAAGGTGAGAGTGGCGTAGCTGATCCTGGACGAGCTGGCCCCCCTCCGCTTGGCCCTTGTGGGTCTGGACATCGCGGAGACAAACGCTGGTCGTTCTCTTTGGCGGCTTCCGTTTGCCGGGCTGGCCGGGATTCTAGAAAGCGACGGCGACGCTGAGGGCGAGCGTACGGAGCACGATCAGCGTGAGCGCCACGAACAGCCAGTCCCGCTTCACCGCAGGCTCCGCACGAACATCAAGCCCGCGACGATGACGAGGATTGTCGCCATGAGCAGCTTCAGCCACCTCACCGACACGCGCTCGAGCGCCGCCCGGTAACACTTGCTTATGGCTCGACACGCCCCGGACCGCCAACGCCTCATGACGCTGGGAGTGGGTGCCTGCCTTGTGCTTGTCGTCCACCTCGCGGTGGCATGTTCGCGGGCGCCTGGACGGCACCAGGCAAGCGGCGCGAAGCGGAACGGGCCGCTTATCGCCGCGAGCGCCACGATGGTAGTCGCGTGGGAGTTCCCGAAGACCCCGCTCGCCGATCCCTCGCTCGACACGTTGCCGTTGTCCGAAGAAATCAGGCGCGGCTTCAGGATCTTTACGAACACGCCTCGTGAGGCGCCTCGGCTGGCGCCCGGCGGGATGTCGTGCTCCAACTGCCACATGAACGGCGGCCAGCGCGAGCGGCATCCGGATCGCCGAGCTGATACCCGCTCTGGCTCGCGATGAAATGTTTATTCGCGTACAAGAGGGCGGCGCCGAATCCGACCGGGCTGGTCGTGTCGAACACGAGGCGGTGCTTGCCCGGCAGTTGGTCCTTGAGCCTGATCCGATCTGGTGGACAGGTTCACTACGCTGTTTGAGTGGCTCTTCGTTCCTCATTTCCAGACAAGAGCGACGGGTGTGGGCGCTGTGGGAAACCGCGTCCTGTGCGGTTTGCCATGGCGTCCCTGCCCTCTGCCCGCGCGCGCCGCTCGTACGCCGCCGGACTGATCTGGCCGATCGTCGAGTGCCGGCGACGTTGGTTAGAGAACACCTCGATGTAAGCGAACAACTCCCGCTTGGCCTCGCTGCAGCTGTCGAAGCGATCGGCGAGTTCCGCTTTGATCGTCGAGAAGCAGCTTTCCATCACCGCGTTATCGTGGCAGTTGCCCCGCCGGCTCATGCTGCACACGATGCCGCGCGCCTCGAGGACGTCCTGATCATCCTCGCTCGCGTATGTCGAGCCCTGGTCGGAGTGCTGGAGCAGGCCGATCTCGGGGCACCGGCGCGTGAGCGCCGCCTCCAGGGCGGTGATCGTCACATGGCGGTCGTTCACGGCGCTGACGGCCCAGCCCACGATGCACCGCGAGAACAGATCTAGGATCGCCGCGAGGTAGAGCTTGCCGCTGCTGCCGATGACGAACTCGGTCGTGTCGCCGACCCACCGCTGATTCGGCGCGTCCGCCTCGCACTGGCGGTCCAGTAGATTCGCCGCGACCGGTTGGGCGTGATCACTCATGGTTGTCAGCTTGTAGCGCTTCCGGCGCCGCGCCTGCAGGCCGTCTTCCTGCATCAATCGCACGACCCGTTTGCGGCTGACGTGCTCGTCCTGCTCGATCAGATCCTCGTGAATGCGCGGGCTGCCGTACCGCTGCGTACTCTCCTCGAACGAGGCCCGCACCAGCACGGTCAGCCGACGATCATCACGGGTGTGCGTCGATTCCGGACGACGCTGCCAGGCGTAGAAGCCGCTGCGCGTCACGCGCAGACATCGACAGAGAATGCTCACCGTATGCTCGGCCTTCTTCGCCGCGATGAAGGTACACCTCATCGGCTCTGCTTCGCGAAGAAGGCCGTCGCTTGTTTCAGGATGTCGCGCTCCTCGGCGAGGATCCGATTCGCTTTGCGGAGCCGTGCCAGCTCCTCCCGCTCCGCCGGCGTCAGGCCGGTCTTGCCTTTCGTCCGATCGGCTTGGGCGTGTCGGACCCAATGCGCCAGCGATGACGGCGTCAGATCCAGGTCGCGCGAGCCGGCACCGATCGTCTTGCCCTCATCCAACACGAGCCGGACCGCGCCGGCCATGAACTCCTCAGTGAACTGTCGTCACGCGCGTCGTCCCGCTCTGCGTGATCCCCTTCTGGACATCGTATCCACCTTTCGGATTGTGTCCACGAAACCGGATCAAGCTCATTCCGCGATTACCTCGAGCGGCGCGGCGAGAACGCAAAGTCGGCGGCAGCCGCGCCAGGGGCGCAGGCTCGCAAGGGTGGGCGGCGATCGGCCACTGACTCGCAGAAAGCGGTGGCTGAGACGAAGAAAGACGAACTGGACGACGCGCTGGGCGATCTCAACAGGTCCACGAATCGCTTGCGGCGGAGGTTCGACCCATCCGACAAGTGGCAGGAGACCCGGGCTGGGGTGGAGCGCGCGTTGGACGATGGTCGGCGAATCAACCAGGCGGTGACGCGTGGAAAGTATGGAAGCGACGTGGCCCGTCTGTGGGCCGCTCTGCGCACGAACATCAACGATTTAGCGAGGGCTTACGGCCGGACGCCGCTCGGCGTCTAACGCGAACTAATCCCAAGGAGCATCCAGCATGAGCGAGCGTGACAAGATTCAACGGTCAATTCTTCCCATCCCGGACGTGAAGCACGTGGGTCTGACGACCTATGACGCGAAAGAGCCGGACACCAAGTTTCCGTCCATCGAGCAGCTGCGGCCGCCCAAGGGCGCGCCGAACGTGCTGATCGTCCTGATCGACGACTGCGGTTTCGGCGCCTCGAGCGCCTTTGGCGGTCCGATCCCCACCCCGGCGGCCGAGCGCCTGGCAAAGACCGGCGTCAAGCTCCTCCGCTTCCACACCACCGCGCTGTGCTCGCCCACGCGACAGTCACTGCTCACCGGGCGCAATCACCATTCGGTGAACATGGGCGGCATCTGCGAGATCGCGACCTCGGCGCCTGGCTACACGTCGGTGCTGCCGAAGGACAAGGCGCCGCTCGCCATGACGCTGAAGCTCAACGGCTACTCGACGGCACAGTTCGGCAAGTGCCACGAGGTGCCGATCTGGGAGACGAGCCCGCAGGGACCGTTCCACCAGTGGCCCTCCGGCGGCGGCGGGTTCGAGTACTTCTACGGCTTCATCGGCGGAGAGACCGACCAGTGGTATCCGGGGATCTACGAAGGCACGACGCCGGTCGAAGCGGGCAAGACGCCCGAGGAGGGCTACCACTTCACCGAGAACATGACCAACAAGGCGATCGGGTGGGTACGCCAGCAGAAGGCACTCATGCCCGACAAGCCGTTCTTCATGTACTACGCACCCGGCGCGACCCACGCCCCGCACCACGTGCCGAAGGAGTGGATCGACAAGCACAAGGGCAAGTTCGACAGCGGCTGGGACAAGCTGCGCGAGGAAACCTTCGCCCGGCAGAAGAAGCTGGGCGTGATCCCGGCCGATTCCGTCCTGACCGCGCGGCCCGCCGAGATACCGGCATTCGACGCCATGCCCGAGGCGCTCAAGCCGATCCTGCGGCGCGAGATGGAAATCTATGCCGGGTTCCTCGAGCACACCGACCACTACATCGGCCGGCTGCTCGATTCCCTGCGGGACCTCGAAGTTCTCGACGACACGCTGGTCTACTACATCTTGGGCGACAACGG
The DNA here is from genome assembly GCA_965229885.1 of Vicinamibacterales bacterium. Lineage (GTDB taxonomy): Bacteria > Acidobacteriota > Vicinamibacteria > Vicinamibacterales > CAVVIG01 > DATLLJ01. The sequence goes on along the minus strand of CBDDJX010000003.1, from coordinate 278,221 downwards.
CGCCTCCGCCGAGGGGACCCCCAACGGCTGCTTCAACGAGATGGCCGTGCTCAACGGCCTGGCCGGGATCGAGACCCCTGAATTCCTGATGGCCAACATCGACAAGCTCGGCGGTCCGAAAGCCTCCAACCACTACGCGGTGGGCTGGGCGCATGCGATGAACACGCCTTACCAGTGGACCAAGCAGGTGGCGTCGCATTTTGGCGGTACCCGCAACGGCACGATCGTGCACTGGCCGAACGGCATCAAGGCGAAGGGCGAGATCCGGTCGCAGTTTCATCATGTGATCGATATCGCACCGACGGTCCTCGAGGCTGCGGGCATCCCCGCGCCGACGATCGTGAACAGTGTGCAGCAGGCGCCCCTCGAGGGCGTCAGCATGCTGTATGCGCTCAACGACACTAAGGCGGCCGAGCGCCACGAGACGCAGTACTTCGAGATGTTCTGCAACCGCGGCATCTACCACAAGGGCTGGACGGCGGTGACCCGGCACGGCGTGCCCTGGGTCGGTGCCTACAAGCGTGCCTTCGACGACGATGTCTGGGAGTTGTACGACACGAATACCGACTGGACGCAGTCGAAGGATCTCGCCAAGAAGAACCCGAAGAAGCTGGCCGAATTGCAGCGACTCTTCCTGATCGAGGCGACGAAGTACAACGTGATTCCGCTGGACGATCGGTCGTTTGAGCGCTTCAACGCGGACCTCGCGGGCCGGCCGCAGCTCATCAAGGGGAACACGCAGATGCTGTACGGCGGCATGTCCCGGTTGCCCGAGGGCTCGATCATCGTCACGCACAACAAGTCGTATTCACTGACCGCTGAGATCGAGGTGCCGAAATCCGGCGCCAACGGCGTCATCGTTTCCATGGGCGCCGGAATCGGCGGCTTTAGTCTCTACGCCTAAGGACGGCAAGCTCAAGCACTGCTACAACTTCTTCGGCATCGAGCGGTACTTTGCCGAAGGCACGCAGGCGATCCCCGTCGGCAAGCACCAGGTGCGCATGGAGTTTGCGTACGACGACGGCGGCCTTAGCAAGGGGGGTGCTGTCTCGTTGTATGTGGACGGGAAGAAAGACGGCGAAGGCCGCGTGGACCAGACGGTGCCGATGATCTTCGGTCTCGAAACCTGCGACGTCGGCAGGGACGCCGGTTCGCCCGTCTCTACGGATTACGGTGTGAAAGGCAACGAGTTCAGTGGCGCCGTCAACTGGGTCCAGATCGACCTTAGAGAAGGCGGATTCCGATCACCTGATCTCGCCCGAGGAGCGCTTCAAGATCGCGATGGCTCGGCAGTAGGTTAGATGGGAACGGTGACGAGCCGCACCCGCGTCGTGCGGCCCGTCATCAGGACCCTGGATCAACCCGGCGTCCGGGCGATCCGGAGCCAGTCAAGTAGAAGTGGAAAGACATTCACCAATCCCACACCGCTCAGCAGTCGTCGCTGCTCTCGCGTTCGGTCCTGATCTCGGCGGTATCTGGCTGCGGACGGGGCTCAGTCCAGGCCTCCACGCGCAGGGACTTGGTCAGTATGTCGAACCCATCTCCCGACGTGACTCAGAACGCGCTCGCCGCCCGACTTCTCGCTCGTCCTCGGCGGGCCGCTCTATCAGCGGTGGCGGCGGTCGCGGCTCACCGGCGATGTCCTGCAGCTGCTGCACCGCCGCATCCTGGTACTGGCGTCGTTCGCCTGGCTGCCGCTATTGCTGCTGTCGATCGCGGAGGGACGCGCCTGGGATTCGCTCTATACCGGACCGTGGGACTCTACAGCTTTGTTACGCGAGTCGCGGCGAGAGTGGTTTCGTCAACGATTTCTGCAAAGCGTTCCACTCGCTAGAGCAGGCGGAGAGAAGGGGCGCGTCGAGGCTCCAATCAAGAGTGTCGCTGAAACGTGCGAGGCTGTCACGGGGGCGCGGCCACTCCACAGAACGGGACGCGGCCGCGCGGTGCTACCCCGGTGCTACCCGAAAAGAAGGAAGGAAGTTGGTGGACCAGACCGGGATCGAACCGGTGACCTCATGAATGCCATTCATGCGCGCTCCCAACTGCGCTACTGGCCCACGCTGCCGCAAGGCAGTCTTCAATTGTATCCGATGTATCCGATTCCGGAGGCCCCAGGCCGGGGTCAGGTCGAAGGCGACGCGGCGCGCGCGTGCGCACGGGTCAGCCATTCGCTCAGCCCATGCGCTGCCTCGACCGGCGTACGCCCGTAAAACGGCATGAGCGCGGTGGGAACGCCGGGCACGCACACGATGTGCGCGCGCCAGCGATCTTTGGCGACGGCCGTGACCTCGATCAGGTACGCGCGACCCGCGATTGATTCTTCAAAGCGATGTACGGTTCCGGCCACAATAGTCTGACGACAATCTGCTGGGGGTGGAATGGATTCTACGCGTTACCAGCGCGCAAACAAGCGAAGCGAGAGACGAAGACTCGCGCACACGCCGCCATCGCGGGATTTATCCAATCATCTGTCGCGAAATATATTTTTGCTATCGCTCCATCCACAGGAAATTCACCATCCATCAACAGGTTTTGCACGGCCGAGCGGCGTGGTGGGTCTTGACCGTCAGTTCGGGGCACACTACGCTTGAAACTTCATGAACAGTCGAACGTGGTCGGGCTGGTTCACCGCGCTGCTGCTCGTCGCGCGCTCGGTCACGGCCTCGGCTGCCGACGATGTCACGCTGCAGCGTATCTTCTCGACCGACGGCTCAGAGCTCGTGAGCTACGGCGAGCCCGCCCGCATCGGCGACCGCGTCGTGTTTTCGATGCCGACGGCTGCGACGCCGAACCCGCCGCTGCACCTCGTCGACCTGGCCGCAGCGCGCGTCGATTGGGAGCGCACGAACCACTATGCGGACGCTGCGCGCGCCGCGCAATACGTCAGTACGCGGGCTGAGGTCGACTATGCGGCGCTTTCCGTTCGAATGACGCAGGCGCTCAACCAGCTGCTCGAGACCGACGACGCCGACAGACGCCTGGCGATTGCTGAAAACGCAAGAAGGATGCTGGCCGCCTGGCCGCAGGCCCACTACGACTACCGCCTCACTGAGGTGCGGCAGATGCTGGCGCTTCTCGACGAGGCGATTGCCGACCTCCGCGCGGTGACAGGCGACGGGCGATTCGATCTCAGTCTGACGGCCTTCGCGGATCCCCCACCAGTCGGCGAGCCGCTTGTTGCGGCGCCGACGTCGAAAGAGACGATCGAGCAGGTATTGATTGCGGCCCGGGTCGCCGATACCGCCAGCGAGCGCACGACGCTTCTCGAGGCAGCGCTGGTGGGCCTTGACCGCGACGCGGCGACTCTGCCGGCCGAGTGGGTGGCGACGACGCGCGCCGAGACAAAGGCGCAGTTTGAGGCAGAGCGCCAGACCGATCGTGCGTATCGGGTATTGATCGCCCGGATCATCGGGCGGGCTGACCGTCAGGCACGCCTGGCCGATGTCGGCAGCCTCGTGCGGCTGGTCGACCGCGTGCATCTGAGAGATCGCGAGCTCGGCGGTCAGCGTCCTGAAACGGTCGCTGCGCTCGTCGCGGCCGTGGAGGCGCGGCTCGACGCCGCGCGGCGGCTCCAGCTGGCGCGGGATCGGTGGGCGCTGCGTGCGCCGGAATTCCGTCAGTACCGTGAGGTGATGAGAGCTCCGCTCGCCACGTTTACCAGCCTGAAGCCCCATCTCGAGCAGATCAAATTACTGGCGGGCAGCCCTCCATCTAGCCTCAGGACGATTGCGAGCGCGGTCTCGCGGATCCTGGAGCAGGCGCGAGCGATTGCGCCGCCTCCGGAATTCCGTACGGCACAGGCGCTGCTCGTCAGCGCCGTGCAGTTGGCCGGACGAGCCGGCCAGATCCGGCGCGAGGCGACGCTCGCCGCGGATATCGCGCGCGCCTGGGACGCCTCGTCGGCGGCGGCCGGCGCCCTCATGCTGGGTACCCGCGCCAGAACAGAGATGCAGAGCCTGCTGCGCCCGCCTGAGCTCCGGTGATTACGCCTCGCCGGACGCGACTCGTTCGCGTCCCCGATCTCCACGCCTTCCGGCACGCCATCGTTGGACTTTCACTTGGGGGCGACCCCCGGCAGCTGACGTCGCGCGTTGTTCTCGTTCCGACCGCCGGCGCGGCACGCCAGCTCCGGCGAAGCATGCGGAACGAGCCGACGCCGACGCTCGCGACACGGGAGGAGTTTTACGATGGCCTTCATGCGCGCCTGGACAACCCACCTCGTCGCGTGACCGTGTACGACCGCGACGTCATGGTGCAGTCGGCCGCACGCGATGCCTCGACGTTGCTCAGCTTCGCCGGCGGCTCGCGACTGAGACCAGGGCTCGTGGCCGAGATGCTGCGGTTCTACGATCAGCTTCGCCGCCAGGCGCGGAACGTCGCGCGCTTCGAGCAGCTCCTCGACGAGACCTTGTCGAGAGACTCGGAGCACGATCGCGGCGCGGAGCGGATGCTCGCCCAGGCACGGTTTCTCGCCGAGACGTTCCGCGGGTACGAGCGCCGCGTCGAGGCCAGTGGCGCTTGTGACGAGCACGGGCTCCGCGAACAGCTGATGACACGTTCCTCACCCAGTCCAATTCGTGAGGTCGTTGTGACGCTTGGCGACTGGATCGGGGATCCGGGCGGGCTGTACCTGGCCGACTTCGAGTTGTTGACCAGGCTGCCCGGCGTCGAGGCCGTTGACCTCGTGGCAACCACGGGCGTACTGGAATCAGGATTCCATCAGCGGATTCACGAATGGTTGCCGGGCATCGAGGAGGTTGAAGCCGCCGATCTGAATCTCGGCGCGCCAGTGACGGCGCGGCCCAGGCTGGCCCTGCCGCGCGCCGATCCAGATCGGCCGGTGTTCGTCCACCGCGATCGCGAGGAGGAACTGATTGCGGTCGCCCGCCGGCTGCAGGCTGGCGCCGGGGACCACGCGTCGCTCGATCGGGTTGCTGTCGTCTTCAAGCGCCCGCTGCCTTACCTTTACCTTGCCCGCGAAGTCTTCGTGGGCGCCGGCCTTCCGTATCAAGCCTTCGACGCGCTGCCTCTCGCGGCCGAGCCGTTCGCGGCAGCGCTCGATCTCGTCTTCGAGTTCGTCGAATCAGGCTTGACCCGACGGTCGATCGTCGCGCTGCTGCGATCTCCGCATTTCGTATTTCGACACGGCCGCCGACCGATCGATCGAGAGGCGATTGCCGCACTCGACCGTGCGCTCGGCGACGCGCGATATCTGGGCGACCTGGAACGGTTGACCGAGATGGCGCGCACGGTCCGGCCGGGAAAGCCGGACGCCGCACCGGCGCTCGGTGCCGTGCTGACCGCGGCACACATGCTGGCGCCGCTCGCCACGGCGGCGCCGGCTTCCGCACAGTTCCAATGTCTCACCGCGTTTCTCGACGCCTGCGAAGCGCCAATCGGGGAACACGCCTCACGCCTGCGGCGCGGCCGCGCGGCCGTGCATGATGTGCTGGCCGCGCTTGCGGCCGCGCATGCCGCCCACGACGATCCGCCGATCGCCATCGCGCAGATGGCGGCCAGCGTGCGCCGGTGGATCGAGGAACACACCCTCGTGCCGGACTCGGGCACAACCGGTATCCAATGTGTCGATGATCAGGCGGCGCGATACGGCGACTTCGACGACATCACGGTCGTCGGTCTCATCGAGGGCGAGTGGCCGGAGCGCCCGAAGCGGAATATCTTCTATCCGGCGTCGCTGCTGGCGTCGCTCGGCTGGCCCATGGAAAAGGACCGCCGCGGGGCCGCCGAGGCGCGGTTCCTCGAATTGCTCCAGTCGCCGTCCGAACGTGTGAGGGTGTCGACCGTCAGCCTGGACGACGAAGCGCTCGTGGAGCCGTCCACGTTCGTCGACGAAATCCTGCGGGCGAAGCTGCCTCCGGAAGAAGCGTCGACTCCCGACCCCCGTGTCGACGTGGCAGAACACGAAACGGTGGATCCAGACACCCGGGGGTGGCTTTCAATGCGGGCCGCGCGGTCGTCGCGGGACGCGCCCGCGTTTCACGGCTTTGTTGGCCCGCCGGGGACGGGTCTCCGTACGGGGCGCGGAGACCCGTCCCTGATCTGGTCGGTCAGCGCGCTGGAGACGTACCTCGGCTGTCCCTTTAAGTTCTTCGCGCAGTACGTCGTCCGTCTGGAGGGAGAGCCCGAAGACGAAGAGGTCATGGATCCCCGCACCGCGGGGCAGTTCGTGCACGAGGTGTTCGAGGCGTTCTTCAGACGCTGGCAGCACGAAGGGCACCGGACGATCACGCCGGACACAATCGACGCCGCGCGGACGCTGTTTGGCGAGGTCGTCGAAGAGCGTCTCGGGAGATTGTCAGACACGGAGGCCGCGCTCGAGCGGACCCGACTGCTGGGCTCTCCCGCGGCCGCGGGCCTTGGTGAGGCCGTGTTTCGGATGGAAGCCGAACGCCCGGTTCCGGTCGTGGCTCGCTTGCTCGAGCACCGCCTGAAGGACGAATTCGCCTTCGAGACGGCAGAGGGACCGCGACGCCTGTCAATTCATGGCAAAGCGGATCGCATCGACCTTCTCGCCGACGGCACCTTCCGCGTGATCGACTACAAGCTGGGCTGGCCACCCAACAGGGCGCGCGCGCTCCAGCTGCCGATCTACGGATTGTGCGCCGAGCAGAGCCTGAAGGGTTATCTCGGACGGCCGTGGACGCTCGGCGAAGCTGCCTACCTCGCATTCAAGGGCCCCAAGCGCGTCGTCGGGCTGTTCACCTCGGCAGACGAGCGAGCCAGGGTCCTCAGGGACGCGCAACAGCGGCTTGCCGACACGGTCGATGCGATCAGTGCCGGCCATTTTCCGCCGGCGCCGGACGATGTGCATCGTTGCGAGACGTGCACCTATGCGGCGGTGTGTCGAAAGGACTACGTCGGTGATGTCTGACCCGGTCCTGCCAGATGCGGCTTCACGACAGGCCGCGGTCGACCCGTCGCAGAACATCGTGCTGGAAGCCTCTGCGGGCACCGGCAAGACGCGGGTGCTGGTCGAGCGTTACGTCAATCTGCTCTTTGCCGGTGTCGATCCCGACCACATTCTGGCCATCACCTTCACCCGCAAAGCCGCCGCCGAAATGCGCCAGCGCATCGTCGAGCGGCTGAGGGAAGCCAGCCGGTCCTTCGAGCTCGATGCCAGACGATGGCGCGAGCTGCGGGAGCGATTGAGCGACATCGCCATCTCGACGATCGACGCTTTCTGTCTGTCGCTGCTGCGAGAGTTTCCTCTGGAAGCGGACGTCGATCCGGGCTTCGCCCTGGCCGACGAGACCGAGGTGTCTCGTTTGATGGAGGCAGCGCTCGATCGCGCGCTTCGAATCTCGAGGGCGCACGCGCGTGAGGACGACGACGTCGCGCTCGTGTTTGCGCAGCTTGGCGAGCGGCGTCTGCGCGCGGGGCTCGGCACGCTGCTCGACCGGCGGCTGGTCGCGCCGGGCGTTCTGCGCCGCTACTTGCAGAAAGGGCCACGTGAGTTGTCGGCGGCGCGCGCGTGTCAAAACGCCTCCGATCGACTGGAGCGCCTCTTTGCCGACATGCCTGGGGGGCCCGATCAGTTCCTGAACGACGGACCGGTTCACCGCCCCGCGTTCGCGATGCTGGCGGCGGACATACGGGCGATGTCGGCGGGTCCCGCAACGCCCGCCGGACACCGTTGTGACGCCCGCGCCGACCAGGCGGCGCTTCGGGGATTGATCGACCGGTTGCGCGGTTATTTTCTGACCCAGCAGGGCGAGCCGCGGAAGGCGAGCTTTGCGGGCACCGGGTTCAGTGCGGGCGACTGCGCGTCGGCCGCTTCGTGGAAGCGCCATCGCGATCGAGCCGCCGGGCTCGCGCCTGCCGTGGCCGAGGCCGTTCGGGCGTTTCGGCGCGACCTCAACGTCGTGCTGTCCCGAGGGGTCTGGCGCATCTTCGCCGTTGCGCTCACGACGTATCGGCAGACGCTCGAGGCGCACGCGCTGCTCGATTTTCCTGGCGTGCTCGAACATGCGGTCGATCTCTTGAAGCAGATGGACGAGTTCGCGCGCAGCCGCTACCGTCTCGAGGCGCGCTACCACCACGTCCTCGTGGACGAGTTTCAGGACACGAGCCGCGCCCAGTGGGAGCTGATCGAACAGCTGGTGCGGAGTTGGGGGGAAGGCCTCGGCGCGTCCGCCGACGCGCTGGCGCCAACCATCTTCGTTGTGGGCGATCGCAAACAATCGATCTACGGGTTTCGCGATGCCGACGTCGCCGTGCTGGAAGACGCAGCCGGCTTCATCGAAGCGCTTCGTCCAGACGGCCGGCCGCGGCAGGCGATCTCGGTCAGCTTTCGCGCCGTGCCGGCGCTCCTCGACTTCGTGAACGACGTGTTCGATGAGGTGGACAAGGCTCCCACCCGCCGCGACGGGTTCAGGTACGACGCGCAGGATCGATTTCCGGACACGACGCACGATCGCGGCGACGATGACGTCCCGCTCGGGCTGATCGCCGCCGGCACGGTGCGAGCGTCGGCCGAGGCAATCGGCGAGGAGATTGTCCGGTTGTTGTCATCAGCGACGGTGCGCGATCGGCAGACAGGCGTCAGGCGCGCGGCCCGGCCCGCGGACATCGGCATCCTGTTCCGGTCGCGCGAGAGCCATCGCGAATTCGAGGCCGCGCTCGAGCGTCACGGCGTGCCGACGTACGTGTACAAAGGTCTCGGCTTCTTTGACGCACCGGAAATTCAGGATGCAGTTGCGCTGCTCAGATTCCTCGCGCAGCCGACGTCAGATCTCAGGGCGGCCGCCTTCCTACGATCGCGCATCGTGCGCCTGTCCGACGATGGCCTGATGACGCTGTCGAGGCCGTCGACCTCCGGGCTGGCCGAGGCCGTCGCCGGCTCGAGCGTGCCGGAGGCGTTCGGCGCCTTGAGTCTTGAAGATCAAATGGTGCTCGAACGCGTGCGCGCGTCGGCGGCTGTCTGGCTGCAGCAGGTGGACCTGATGACGCCGGCCGAGCTGCTCGACGAAATTCTGCGGAAGACCGCATATGCCTGCGAACTTCGCGGCTCGCGGCCGCTCCAGGCGCGGGAGAATCTGAAGAAGCTGCGCGGTCTGGTGCGGCGCATTCAGAATCGCGGGTACGCCACGCTCGATCGGATTGCTGAACATCTCGATCGTTTGGCGGTCGGCGACGAATCGAACGCCGCGATCGATGCGGTCGACGCGGTGAGCCTGATGACCGTGCACGCCGCGAAGGGACTCGAGTTCCCGGTGGTGTTTGTCGTCAACATTGGCCGCGGCACCGGCAACGCGCGGGCGCCGGTTCGCGTCGGGCTCGATGCCGCCGACGAGCCGTCGGTGGCGATCGCCGACTACCAGGCCGAGAGTGACGAGGACGCGCAGGCGCGCGAGCGCGAAGAGACGAAGCGACTGCTGTATGTGGCGCTGACCCGCCCGCGCGATCGGCTGTATCTGTCCGCAACCGCGCAGAACGGCGTCTGCCGGACCGGTCGCGGCAGCCTGGGCGAGGTGCTCCCGCGGTCGCTGGTGTCGCTCTTCGTGGCGGCCGAAAGCGGCCAGACGGCAACGTGGAAGGCCACAAGCGGCCGCGTTCACAAATTCCTGACTTAGGGCTCGGGCCCTAAGTCATAGGCCTTGAGCCCTAAACACATGACGCTTGCCGCTCGGCCCACGCCCGGGCCCGGGCTTCGGCTTCTTCCTGCGTCCGGGCGATGAGAATCACCGATTGGTGGGGTTTTCCGCCCTCATCGCGGCTGATCCACGAAATCCAGTGAGGGCCGCGAGCTTCACAAAATACCTGGTATGAGGCCATCTGGGCGATTTTACATTGCGTCGGCCACAGCCATTACATAGAATCAAACGCTCGAAGCTTTTTGACGCCCTTCGCTGGGGTAGGGAGTGGTGCGTGACGTTGACTTGTCCGGACTGCGGCAACGACCGGAACTTTCTGGTCAAAACGCTGCAAATGCATGTTGTTAATATCGAAGGCAGCCGCGTCGAGGTGTCCGAGGAAAGCCGTCCCGCCGTACTGGAAGTGCTGTGCGACGAGTGTGAATCCGCGCTCAACTTCGCGGAGTTCGAGGACACCCTACGCAGAGAAGTCCTGCTGACCATCGGCGCCCGCTGAATATCGACTACAGCGACACATGACGCCGGTCCCTCCATTCATTCGTCGTCGATTTCCTCAAAGTTGTCGCACTCGGGGCAGAGCCATTCCCGGTGCGGGTGCCTGGTGGGTTTCGGGTCACCCGGAATCTGCGACACCGTCTCTGTGACTTTGAGGCGCATCGTGGCGCCGCAGAGCGGGCACTCTTTTGGCTAATGATCCTCAGGCATGAGTTTCGAGGCTTCGTTGAACTTAACACCGGCTCGGCTGCCTTGACAAGACGAGAGGCGCTCCCTATCGTTAGCGGAACTTCAATGCCTCTGGGCTGCTTCGCGGGCGAAATCGCCATCGACTTCCCGAGCGCATGCGCGACGCTTTTCTCGGCGAGCATAAAGACGATGACCTACTGCGACGAGAGGTTCTGGTGTCGCGTCGGGAGGCCTGGGACGGACTCGTCGTGCCGATCGACGTGCCGCTTCGCGGGCTGTGCCGGCATTGCGGCGGGCGGGGCGAAACCTGGACGGAGCCGTGCGCCGACTGTCGCGGCACCGGCGCGTGGCTTCAGCATCACTCCGTGCGCGTCGCCCTCCCGCGAGGGGTCGCCGACGGCGCGCGTATCCGCTTCCGCGTCTCGTCACCGGGCGCCGATTCGGTCCGCGTCGAAATTCGGATCGCGATCGCCCATGCGGTCACGAACACGAATCGGGTCATTGAGTAATCGGTAATTGGGTTGAAATTACAGATTGATGGCTGAATTGAATCTGCCGCCTGAAACCTGCAGTCCAAGATCTCAGCCGAAGGTACGATATTCTGTCCCGCATGCCACTTGATCAGGCGAGCGTGCTCGAGGCCCTGAAGGTCGTCCGAGACCCCGATTTGAATCGCGACATCGTGAGTCTCGGCTTCATCAAAGATCTGAAGATCGACGGCGGCCGCGTCGCGTTCACCATCGAGCTGACCACGCCGGCCTGCCCGGTGAAGGACCAGATGCGCGACCAGGCGCGGGCCGCCGTGATGCAGATCGCCGGTGTGACCGCCCTCGACGTGCAGATGAGCGCACGCGTGCGTGAAGCGGTCGATCCAGCGGCCGGGCGCGCCGCGGTGCCAGGGGTCAAGAATATCATCGCGGTCGGCGCGGGCAAAGGCGGCGTCGGCAAGACCACGGTCGCCGTCAACCTCGCGCTGGCGCTTTCCCAGTGCGGCAGCAAGGTGGGCATCATCGACGGCGACATCTACGGTCCGAACGTCCCGATGATGCTCGGCCTGAAGGCCGAGCTCGCGTCAGACGGCCAGAAGATCGTGCCCGCCGAAAAGTTCGGCATGCAGGTCATCTCGATGGCGTTTCTCACCGGCGATGACGCGCCTATTATCTGGCGCGGACCGATGCTGCACGGAGCGTTGCAGCAGTTCTTCCGTGAGGTGCGGTGGGGCGACCTCGACTATCTGATCATCGATCTGCCGCCAGGAACGGGTGACATCGTGCTGAGCCTCAGTCAGACGGTCTCCGTCGCCGGCGCGATCGTCGTCACGACGCCGCAGCAGGTCTCGCTCGCCGACAGCCGTCGAGCGCTCGCGATGTACAAGAAACTCAACATTCCCACGCTCGGCATCGTCGAGAACATGAGCTACTTCACGTGCCCGAGCTGCTCGCACGAAGCGGACATCTTCGGGCACGGAGGGGGCGAGCGCATGGCCAGCGACGTCGGCGTGCCGTTTCTCGGCCGCGTGCCGATCTACCAGCCGATTCGGGAGGGCAGCGACAAGGGTGTCCCGCTCCTCATCGGCGATCCCGATTCGCCTGCGGCGCACGCCTTCGTCCAGGTTGCTGAACGCGCAGCGGCCCAGGTCTCCATTGCGAGCTACTCCAGGCCCACGATTCCGCTGACCGTGGTTCGATGAGCTTCCGGTGAACCTCTCCTTCACGAGGCATACGCTCGCGAACGGCCTCGACGTGCTCCTCCACGAGGATCACGACTGCCCGATCGTCGCCATCAACGTCTGGTATCACGTCGGCTCCAAGAACGAGCGGCCCGGACACACGGGCTTCGCTCATCTCTTCGAGCACCTGATGTTTGAAGGGTCGGCGCACCACGATCACGGCTACTTTCAGCCGCTCCAGGGCGCCGGCGCCTCGATCAATGGATCGACCAACTCGGATCGGACGAACTACTGGGAAGTCCTTCCCACCGTCGGGCTCGAGCTCGGGCTGTGGATGGAATCGGACCGGATGGGGTACCTGCTGCCGGCCCTGACCGAAGCCAAGTTCTCGAACCAGCGGGCGGTCGTCCTCAACGAGCGGCGGCAGAACTACGAGAACCGGCCGTACGGCCTCAGCGCGATGGCGATTGTCGCGGCGCTGTTTCCGCCCGATCATCCGTATCACTGGACGACCATCGGCGAGGTCGCGGACCTGAACGAGGTGCGGCTCGACGAGGTCCACGCGTTCTTCGCGCGGTATTACCATCCAGCCAATGCGTCGCTGACGCTCGCCGGCGACATCGACCCCGATCGGGCGCTCGCGCTCGTGCGGGCGTACTTCGAAGGCATTCCAGCCGGCGAGAAAGTCGGGCCCGTGCGGGCTGCGGCGTCGCTCGACCGCGATGTGCGGATCCTGCTCGAGGACCGCGTGGAGCCGCCGCGGCTCTACATGGCGTGGCTGTCTCCGGCGATGTTTGCCGAGGGCGATGCGGACCTCGACCTGGCGGCCGACGTGCTCGCCAACGGCAAGACGTCACGCCTGTATCGCCGGCTCGTGTTCGAGGAACGCATCGCGACCGACGTGTCGGCGTCACAGAATTCTCGAGAGATCGGCGGATACCTGCAGCTCGCGGCCACGGCGGCGCCCGGCCACACGCTTGGCGAGCTCGAACGCGTGATTCTGGAAGAAATCGGCCGGCTGGGTACCGATGGGCCGACCGACGACGAGATCGAGCGGGGCCGGGTGCAGGCGGAAACCCAGTTTGTGTTCAGGCTGCAGACGGTCGGCGGCTTCGGCGGCAAGTCCGATCAATTGAACGCCTATAACGTGTTTCTCGGCGACCCTGCGTACTTCGACCGCGATTTGCAGCGCTACTACTCGGTCACGAACCGGTCGCTGCAGCAGACGGTGCGCCACTATTTCGATCCGGCTCGGCGCGTGACGCTCAGCATCGTGCCGCGCGGCCGCTTCGAGCTTGCGGCCCCTGACTCCGCTCCCGCGGTCGTCTCGTGAAGGTCGGGCGTCTCGTCACGATCGATCGCTCGCGGCTGCCCGAACCGGGGCCGTCCGGGCCCGTCAGTTTTCCCACGATCGAGAAGTCGGCGCTGCCGAGCGGCCTGAACGTGTGGACCGTGCGCCACGTTGCGGTCCCGGTCGTGGCGTTTTCCCTGCTGATCCGGAGTGGGGCATCGACCGATCCCGTGGGAAAGCACGGCCTCGCCGCGATGACGGCCGACATGCTCGACGAAGGGAGCGGCGACCGGTCGGCGATTGAGATACACGAGGCCATCGCGCGGCTCGGCACGCAACTCGAGACCGACATCGGGTCGGATGGTATCGTGGCCGGCTTCACCGTCCTGGCGCGCTTTGCCCACCGGGCCCTGGCACTGCTCGCCGAGGTCGTCGTCCGGCCGGCGATGAGAGACGGCGACGTGGCGCGTGTGCGGCAATTGCGTCTGCACCGGCTGACGCAGCTTCGGGACGTACCGTCGGCGATTGCCGACCGCGCTTTTATCAGTCTGATCTACGGCGAACATCCGTACGGTCACTCACCGATCGGCACTGAGCTCTCGCTCGCGTCGATGACCGTCGACGATGTCCGATCGTTTCACGAGCGGGCGATTCGGCCGTCGGCAGCCACGCTGATTGCGGTCGGAGACTGCGATCATGACACCATCCATCAGCTGGCGCTCGAGGTGTTCGGCGGGTGGCGCGGAGCGGCCGCCGACGGCGAGCCTGGCGATCCGGGACTCCCGCACCCGCCTCGGCTGAGCATCGTCCCCCGCGCGCATGTGCCCCAGTCCGAGCTGCGGATTGGCCACGTCGCCGTCGCGCGCAACACGCCCGATTATCACGCGCTGGTGACGGCGAACATGGTGCTTGGCGGCCAGTTCAGCAGCCGCATCAACCTGAACCTGCGCGAGGACAAAGGCTTCACCTACGGCGCGCGCACGGCGTTTGAATTCCGCCGCCGCCCCGGTCCATTCGTGCTGCAGGTCGGCGTCCAGACGAGCGCCACGGCGCAATCGATCGAGGAATCAATCGGCGAGATATCGGCAATGGTCAGTACGCGGCCCATCACCGAGGAGGAGCTGCGGCTGGCGTCCGCGTCGCTGACGCGCGGCTACGCGCGCAACTTCGAGACGGCCGATCAGATTGCGCGCGCCGCCACTCAGCTTGCGCTGTACGACCTGCCCGACACCTATTTCGCCGAGTTCGTTCCGCGGATCGAGCGGCTGACGACCGGGGACGTGACGGTCGCGATGGCGCGCCATCTGCACCCCTCGCGCCTCACCACGGTCGTCGTCGGCGACTACGACGCGGTCGGCGCCGACCTCGGCCGTCTTGGACTTGGCGACCCGCTCGTCTTGTCCCCGGACGCCTTCTGATCCACCGTTCTCTGTATGAAAACCGTCAGATTCCACGAGCACGACGGACTCGAGGTCCTGCGGTACGAGGAAACACCCGAGCCGGAGCTCAAGCCCGGCGAGGTGCTGATCCGAGTGCGCGCCTGCGCCCTGAATTTCCTGGACGTGTGGGAGCGGCGCGGGCTCGAGAAGGTCGCGATCCCGATGCCGCACATCTCGGGCAGCGATGTGGCGGGTGAAATCGCTGCCTCAGCCGCGCCCGCAGTTGAAGCGCCGTGGGGATGTGCTGGTGCTGGCCGCCGACAGCGGCGGCGGCCAGGCCGCCATCCAGATCGCGGTCCTGCACGGCGCTCGCGTGTTCGCGACCGCGGGCTCGGACGAGAAGCTTGAACGCGCGCGCACCTCGGGGGCGTACGACGTCATTCACCATCGCAAGCAGGACGTGGCCGCGGAGATCATGCGCCTCACGAACCGGCGCGGCGTCGACGTCGTCGTCGAACATGTTGGCGACGCGACGTGGGCCAAGGGCGTGCGCTCGCTGGCGCGCGGCGGCCGCCTGGTGACGTGCGGCGCCACGACCGGCCCCCAGGTCGGAATCGATCTTCGGGCCTTGTTCGGAAAGCAGTTGTCGCTGCTCGGGACGTACGTCGGCACCAAAGGCGAACTGCTGCGCGCGGCTCAGTGCTTCTTCGCTGGGCAGCTCAAGCCGGTCATCGACCGGACGTTTCTGCTCGCCGATGCGGCTGAGGCGCAGCTGCGGCTGGAGGCGTCCGAACACTTCGGAAAGATCGTGCTCGAGGTGTGATTGTAGGGTTCAGGGCTTAAGCAACGTCTTTTTCAAGAAGCTCGTAAGCACCCAGCTGTCGACGAACTTGAACGGCGCCTTCCCGGTGCTGTAGTGACCGCAGCGCAGAACCGCCACGTCGTGAGCGATGCCGCCTTGCCGGAATGCACGCACGAGATCTTCAGACAGATCGGGCGGAAAGGTGAGATCGTACCGCGCGTACACGAGCAGCGTCTGCCGATCGCGCAGGCGGTCAATGTACCACTGCGGGCTGATCGGTTTCCACAGCTCCCGCAGGAGCTCGAGCTCGATATGTCCCTCGAGCCCCTCGCGCACGTGGCGGGTCGACAGGCCGCGCCATACCACGTCGGCAAACTGCGGCGAGATGTGATTGAGCGCCTCGGCCCGAATAAGCGGCTCGTGCGCCGTTGTGAGCAGCGCGAGGCAGGAGCCGAGGCTCGTACCGAGAATGCCGATGCGGTCGTAGCCTTGCGAGGCGAGCCAGGCAATCGCCCGTCGCGCATCGAGCACCGCCTGGCGGCAGACCTGCACGGTGCGCGCGACGTTGGCGCTGACGATGTAATCGGCGCGGTGAAGCTCGGGCGGCATCCGCTGGTCGTGGTAGGGGAGACTGAGGCGCAGCGCGCTCATGCCGTTCCACGCGAGCAGGCGGCACAACCCGACGTGGCCCCCAGGGTCGGCGTTCCATTGCGGCATGACCAGCACCGCAGGGCTGTGCTGCCTCCCGCGGGGCCTCCGCCCCGGGCGTTGGTGTCGAGCCGGGAACAGGCGGCAGCGCACCACGTTGTTGTCGGGATGGGGCGTGACGAGCGCACTCAGAAATGTCAGGTGCCCGCTTCCGTCGGCTTCCGCCTCGAAGTGATAGTCGCTCGTCGGCGGTGGAGTAAAGAACCCGTCCGTGTCCGACATCACGTGCGAGACCCAGTCGCGCAGGGTGTCGCGCGGGTCCTGATGCTGGTGACCGTTGTGCGGAATCCACTCGAGTCCCCACTCGAAGGGCCGGACGAGGCGATCGGTGGTGACGGAGGCGAGCCGGCGTTCCCACGCATGGAAGAAGGCTTGAAGCATCGGCGCTCCATGCTATACTGAACGGCCCATGCGGACGATGTTCGACACGCGAAAGCGAAGCGGCCTGAAGCGGGGCGGCCGTGTCGCCGCATGTGTGCTCGACGACTGATTCCAGGATTCATCGAGCCATAGCAGCCGACACGGTTCTTGACCGAGTCGGCTTTTTTTTGGATCACGTGAAGAACACGAAGACGGAACACAGAACACGAAGAGAGGAACGAAGGACACGACGATGAGCCAGATAGAGATCGGCATTCTCGGCGCGACCGGTGCGGTCGGCCAGCAATTCATCGCCCTGCTTGCGAACCATCCCTGGTTCAAGGTCAAGTGGCTCGGCGCCAGCCAGCGTTCGGAAGGCAAGGTCTATCAGGACGCCGCCGCGTGGCGTCTGTCGGCGCCGCTGCCTAATGACGTCGCGCGCCTGATGGTCGACGCGGCGACTCCAGACCGCGCGCCGAAGCTGGTGTTCTCGGGGCTCGATTCATCGGTGGCCGGCGAGATCGAAGGCGCGTTCGCGCAGGCCGGCCACTTCATCATCAGCAACTCGAAGAACTATCGGATGGAGGCCGACGTCCCGCTCCTCATCCCGGAGATCAACGCGGACCATCTCGCGCTCCTCGGCGTGCAGGCCGCTTCCCGCGGCTGGAAGGGCCGCATCGTGACGAACCCGAACTGCTCGACCGTCGTGCTCTCGATGGCGCTGGCGCCGCTTCGGCCGTTCGGCTTGAAGAGCGCCATGATCACGACGCTCCAGGCGATATCGGGCGCCGGGTATCCTGGCGTGGCCTCGTGGGACATCCTGGGCAACGTGATTCCGTTCATCGACGGGGAAGAGCATAAGATCGAGACGGAGACCAGGAAGATTCTCGGCTGCTACGGCGACAAGCGCGTCGATCCGCATCCCGTCACGGTGAGCGCGACCACCACGCGCGTGCCAGTGCACGATGGACACACCGAGTCGATTTCGGTCGCGTTGACCAACCGCCCGCCTGCCGAAGCGATCATTGACGCGTTCAACTCGTTCAAGGGCAAGCCGCAGCAGCTTGGCCTGCCGTCGGCGCCCGCGCAGCCGGTAGTCTACCTGACCGAACGCAACCGGCCGCAGCCGACGCTCGACGTCGATCGCAGCCGCGGCATGGCCGTCAGCGTTGGTCGGCTACGTCCGTGCTCGCTGTTCGACTACAAGTTCATCGCGCTCGGCCACAACACGATTCGAGGAGCGGCCGGCGCCGCGATTCTCAACGCCGAGCTGATGCATCGAGAGGGATTGTGGTGACGACGACGAGTGTGGTGGAGAGTTCGTCGTGACAGGGATCTTGTTGGTCGGCTACGGCCGCATGGGCAAGCTGGTTGAAAGCCTGGCCGGCGAGTACGGGTGCGAGATCGCGGGGATCGTCGATCCGCTGGTCGGCAAGGACGATGTCGATTCGGAGCGCTGGGCCGGCGTGCCTGGGGTACCTGGGGTAGATGTCGCCGTCGATTTCTCCTCGCCCGACGCCGTCATGACCAACGTGCCGGCGCTGGCTCGGCGGGGCTTCAATGTCGTCGTCGGCACGACCGGCTGGGGTTCGCACGAGCCGGAGCTGCGCAAGATCATCGGCGAAGCCGGCGTCGGCATCGTGGCCGCGCCGAATTTCTCGACTGGCGTCGTCGTCTTCGAGGCCGTTGTCGCGCACGCGGCAAAACTCTTTGCCGCCCAAAGTGATTTCAGCGCGTACCTGCACGAGGCGCACCATCACGCGAAAAAGGACGCGCCCTCAGGCACCGCTTTGCACCTCAAGGGCGCGATGCACCAGGCGGGGTTCGTGCGCCCCATCGACGTCTCGTCGACGCGCGCGGGCCAGATTCCAGGCACGCACACGGTTGGCTTCGACGGCCCGGCCGAAACGATTACGCTGACGCACACGGCCCGGGATCGGAGCGCGTTCGCGCGCGGGGCGCTGACGGCCGCGCTGTGGGTCAAGGGCCGGAGGGGCTGGTTCACGATGCGCGATGTGCTGGGATTATGAGGTGGATACGAAATTCAACGCAGAGACCGCCGAGTTCGCAGAGAATGCGATTACTCTGCGTGCTTAGTGAACTCTGCGCTGATCGTGGTTTCACGATTGGGGTTACACCATGAGAACGCCATTTACTGGCGCCGGCACGGCGCTCGTCACGCCGTTCACGCGGAGCGGCGATCTTGACGAAGCCGCAGTGCGACGCCTGGGCCGCCGCCAGATCGATGCCGGCATCCACTTCCTGGCGCCTTGCGGCACGACCGGCGAGAATCCGACGCTCACGGCGGCCGAGCGCCGGCGCATCGTGGAGATCCTCGTCGAGGAAGCCGGCGGCAAGCTCCCAGTTCTCGCTGGAGCGGGCGGCTACAACACGAAAGAAGTCATTGAGCTTGCACGCGAGCTCGCAAGGGCCGGCGCCGGCGGGCTCCTCTCAGTGACGCCGTACTACAACAAGCCGACGCAGGAAGGGCTGTACCAGCATTACCGCGCGATCGCCGAGAGCACGGTGCTGCCGATCGTGGTCTACAACGTGCCGGGCCGCACGGGCGTGAACGTCGAGGTTGCGACGCTTCTGCGCCTGGCCGCGATTCCGAACATCATCGGCGTGAAGGAAGCCTCGGGGAACATGCAGCAGATGTGCGAGATCTGCCGCGCCGTGCCGTCCGACTTTCTCGTGCTGTCCGGCGACGATGCGATGGCGCTGCCGCTGATGGCGGTGGGCGGACGCGGTGTCATTTCGGTCATCTCGAACGAACTGCCGTCCGAGGTCGCCCGGATGATTGAAGCGGCCGAGCGTAACGACTTAGCCGCGGCGCGCGCCATTCATCACCGCATCATGCCGCTGATGCTCGCCAATTTCATCGAGGCCAACCCCGTCCCGGTCAAGGCCGCGATGGCGGCGATGGGACTGGTCGAGGAAACCTATCGCCTGCCGCTCGTCGGCCCGAAGCCGGAATCGAAGGAAAGGATCGTCAAAGTGCTGAAGGCTCTCGGGCTCGTCACGGGAGCGTACGTGTGAGCCTCGAGACCGAAATCACCGAGCTTGCGGCGGCGGGGTCATCGGCCGATCGTGACGCCGCGCGCGCGGTGTTCGCGCGGCTGCGGGACGCGCTGTCGTCCGGCGCGGTGCGTGCCGCCGAGCCTGACGGCGGCAGTCCCGGCGGGTGGCGCGTGAATACCTGGGTGAAGCAGGGCATTCTCCTCGGCTTCAGGTTCGGCGACATCGTCGACGCCTCGATGGATCACGGAAAGCTTCCCTTCTACGACAAGGACACGCTGCCGCTGAAGCGTCCAGGCCTCGCCGCCCGCATCCGCATCGTTCCGGGCGGCTCCGCGATTCGGGACGGCGCGTATGTGGCGCCGGGCGTCATCTGCATGCCGCCGATGTACGTGAACATCGGCGCGTGGATTGGCGAACAGTCGCTCATCGACTCGCACGCGCTCGTGGGATCGTGCGCGCAGGTCGGCGCGCGCGTCCATGTCAGCGCCGGTGCGCAGATTGGCGGCGTCATCGAACCGGTCGGCGCGCTGCCGGTGATCATCGAGGACGATGCGCTGATCGGAGGGAATACCGGAATCTACGAAGGCGCGGTCATCAAGGCTCGCGCCGTCATAGGCGCCGGTACCGTATTGACCGGATCGACGCCGGTTTATGACCTTGTTCGCGGAGAAATCATTCGCCCGACCGCCGACCGGCCGCTCGTCATCCCCGAAGGCGCCGTCGTCGTGCCTGGCGCCAGAGCCGTCACGGCGGGCAAGGGCCCCGAATGGGGTCTCGCGCTGGCGACGCCGGTCATCGTGAAGTACCGCGATTCGCGGACCGACACGCGCACGGAGCTCGAGGCGTGGATCCGGTAGGCCTCGTCGATCTCGCTCGTGCGCTTGTTGACATCGATTCGACGACGGAACGCGAAGGCGAAGCCGGGCGGTGGCTGGCGACGTATCTGCGCCAGACTGGCTACACCGTCGCCGAGCAGCCGGTCGATGCGGGCCGATTCAATATTATTGCCACTGCCGGGGCGACCAGCCCCACGCCGTCGGTCGTCTTCTCGACGCATTTTGATTGCGTCCCGCCGTTCTTCCCGAGCCGCATCGAGGGCGATCGGTTGTACGGCCGCGGCGCGTGCGACGCGAAGGGCATTCTCGCCGCGCAGGTCGCGGCGGCCGACAGATTGAGGCGCGCAGGCGAGACGCGCGTCGGCCTGTTGTTCGTTGTTGGCGAGGAGCGTGGAAGCGATGGCGCGCGCATCGCCAACGAGGCCGCGAACGGATCATCGAGGTTTCTGATCGACGGCGAGCCGACCGACAACCGGCTGGGCCTGGCAACGCGCGGCATCCTTCGATTGAAATTCCGAGCCGCGGGGCGCGCGGCGCATTCGTCGTCACCCGAGCTCGGAGAATCGGCGATTGACAAACTGATCGACGCGCTCGTGGCGCTCCGGGCGATCGAGCTGCCGGCGGATCCGGTTCTCGGTCGGACGCATTACACCGTGGGGCTTATTGCCGGAGGCGTTGTGCCAAACGTCATCTCGCCGTCGGCGGAAGCCGAAGTGATGTTTCGAACGGTGAGTGCAGGCGACGTGATTCGGAAGGCGATCGCCGCCCTGGAAGAGCGCGTCCGGATCGAGCACGTTCTCGAAGTTCCGCCGGTACGTCTGGCCACTGTGCCGGGCTTCGACACCGCGGTCTTCCCGTATACGACCGATATCCCGTTCCTGGCGAAATGGGGAGAGCCGCTGCTGTTCGGCCCCGGCTCGATCCACAGCGCGCATACGTCCGACGAGTCCGTGTCTCTGGCCGAACTGTCCGCCGCCGTCGATCACTATGTCACCATCGCGACACGGTTGCTCGAGCGGCTGTAGCATCGGCGCGAGATGGTCGACGACTTCATGCAGGCGGCGATCGACGAAGCGCGGCGCGGCGAACGCGAAGGCGGGATTCCCATCGGCTCAGTCCTCGTGCATCGTGGCCGCATCATCGGGCGCGGCCACAATCGGCGCGTGCAGCGCGGGAGCACGGTGCTGCACGGTGAGATGGATGCGCTCGAGAATGCCGGCCGGCAGCCGGCCGCCATCTATCGCGAATGTGTGCTGTACACGACGCTGTCGCCGTGTTCGATGTGCAGCGGCGCGATACTGCTGTATGGAATTCCTAGTGTGATCGTCGGCGAGAATCAGACGTTTGTCGGCGAAGAGCAGCTTCTCCGGTCGCGAGGCGTGTCCGTCGACGTGCTCCAGGACGCCGCCTGCCTGAGACTCATGTCCGATTTCATTCGCGCGCACCTCGACTTATGGAAGGAGGACATCGGCGTATAGCGCGCTAAATTAGCGCTGTGGCGGCCCGGCGATGTGAGCCTCGCAGGCGAGCGCCACGGGCAGAAGCTTGTCGGTCTCGGCGCCGACAAGCTGAACCGAACACGGCAGCCCGGCCGGCGTGTCGCCCGCAGGCAGCGCAATGGCGGGGTGCCCCGTCACGTTGAAGAGCTGCGTCAGCCGGAGCATCAGGTTTCTGACGGGTTCCGTGACAGCGCCGACCTGGACTGATGCGGCGCCGATCGGCGGGGCCGGAATCGGCAGGGTCGGCAGCACCAGGGCCGCGTGCCCCGCGAGCGCGCTGTCGACTTCCCGGCGCAGAATCTCCCGTCCCTCCAGCGCCCGCACGTAATCTTCGGCCAGCACATAGCGCCCCATTTCGAGACGCAGACGCACCGGCGGTGTGTACCGCTCCGGCGTACGCTCGATCGTTGGCGCGTGATAGGCCGCCGCATCGGCCAACAGGAGATGCAGATAGATCGCCGGCGTCAGACTCGCGTGGCGGATGGTGACGTCGGTGACCCGCGCTCCCGCGGCGCAGAGCCGATCGACGGCGTCGTCAAAGCGGGCGCGCACGTCATCGTCGAGCAGCTCGCAGAAATAACCGCACGGCCGAGCGAGTCGCAAACCACTGATCGGAACGGGCGCCGTGGACCTGGATCGCGATCCACCGCGAAGTACGCGATACAGAAGCGCGGCATCGGCCACCGTCCGCGCGAGTGGGCCGACGTGATCGAGCCGGCGGGAAAGCGGGACGACACCGACTGTGGAAAGCTCCCCGTGCCCCGGCTTCAGGCCGACAATACCGCAGGCGGCCGCAGGAATGCGGATCGATCCGCCGGTATCGGTGCCGAGCGTGGCCAGCGCCATGCCGGCGGCGGTGCTGACCGCCGACCCGCCGCTCGAGCCGCCCGGCGAGCGACTGATGTCGCGCGGATGGTGAGCAGGCCCGAACGCAGAATCTTCGTTTGTCGTACCGAGCGCGAATTCATGGAGGTTGGTCTTGCCGATGATCACCGCACCGGCTTCCCGCAGGGCGCCGACGACCGGCGCGTCGTGCAGCGCGACGTGCCCTTCCCGCACGCGGGACGCCGCCGTGGTCGGCGTGCCGGCGACATCGATGAGATCTTTGATGGAGATCGGGGCGCCATGGAGCAGCCCTCGATCGCGCCCGGCGGCCAGCTCGCGGTCGGCCTCGCGCGCCTGCTGCCGCGCCGCGCCGGCCATCACGAGGATGAACGCGTTCAGCCGCGGGTTATCCTCCTCGATGCGGCGGAGGCACGCGTCGGTGACCTGCTCCGCCGTCAGCTCGCGTGCGCGTAGGCGGCGTCCGAATGCCTCGAGGGTCAACGCACCGACGTTATCCATGAGGTGTGCGCCGGCCCGTTGCATCTTCGTTCCAGTCAGCGTCGCGCAGGAGCGTCGTGGCGCGCGCCAGCGCTTCGAGCAGCGGCTTGAGCTCCGGCAGCCCGCGGCGCGCGGCGTCGGCGATCGCCGCCTGGAGCCAGGAGTCAACAGTCATGCGGTTCAGATACGATAGAGCCCATTTCGCTATTCTATCGATGAACGACTCGTTTCTCCGATGCGACATACCAAGATCATTGCGACGGTCGGCCCGGCGAGCAACAACGACGCGGTCCTCGATGCGCTCATCGCCGCCGGCGCCGATATCGTCCGTCTGAATTTCTCGCATGGCACGCACGATTGGCACCGCGCCGCGTTCGCGCGGGTGCGCGCGGCGGCCGCGCGCGCGCACCGCGAGGTGGCGATCCTGCAGGATCTTGGCGGGCCGAAGATTCGCACGGGTGCGCTCGAAGGAGGCCGACCGCTCTCCGTCAAGGCCGGGGACAGGCTGACGATCGCAACAGGCGGCTTTGTCGGCAGACCGGGCCGCATCTCGACGACGTTCGCGGGCCTCGCTCAGAGTGTCAAGTCCGGGGATCGACTACTGCTGGCCGACGGGCTTGTCGAACTGCGCGTCGATGCGGCCGACGGCCAGGAAATCCACACCACGGTCATTGAAGGACGTGAGATCGGCGAGCACAAGGGGATCAATGCACCTGGAGTCCGGCTGGCAGCGTCGGCCATCACGCCCAAGGATGCTGACGACCTGCGGTTCGGCCTGTCGCTCGGCGTGGACATGGTCGCGGTCAGCTTCGTACAGACCGGGGCCGACCTTCAGCGGGCGCGTCGGTTGATGGCGGACGCCAGCGCCGCGGGTGTTCCCCTGGTCGCCAAACTGGAGCGGCCTGAAGCGCTCACGCATCTCAAAGACATTCTGGAGTCGTGCGACGCCGTCATGGTGGCGCGGGGCGATCTGGGGCTCGAGATGCCGCTCGAGCAGGTCCCGCGGGCGCAGAAGACCATCACGCGCGGTGCGCGGCAGTACGGCATACCGGTCATCGTGGCGACGCAGGTGCTCGAATCGATGACCGAGGAGCCGCGTCCCACGCGCGCCGAAGTCAATGACGCGGCCAGCGCGGTGGCCGACGGCGTGGACGTGATCATGCTGGCGGGCGAAACAGCCATCGGCCGGTTTCCCGCACGTGCGGTGCAGACCCTCGACGCGATCATCCGCGACGCGGAGCTGACGCCGTCGTTCACCCCCTCAGCGCCGGCCGATTCGATGTACGAGGCCGATCACGCGCAGGCGCTGTGCGAGGCGGCCGTGATGCTTGCCAATTGGGACGAAGCGCAGGCGATTCTCGCCGTGACGCGTGGCGGAACGACCGCCCGGCGGCTGTCGGCGTTGCGTCCGCGGGCACCGATTTTCGCCACAACCGATCGTGTCGAGATGGCGCGTCGGCTGTCGTTGTATTGGGGCGTGATACCGGTGTGCACCGACATCGGCGAGAACGTTGATGCAGCGGGGGCGCTCATTGGTCAGGAGCTCGTGGCCCGCGGCCTGGTGCCCGCCGGCTCCGTCGTCGTGCTGATCAGCATCAGCCCGGACCTGACGCGCAGCGACGCGAACTATCTGAAGGTTCAACGACTCTGAACCTTCATTTCTCGAGCAGCGATCGCAGCGACACGAGTGCGCGCTCCCAGCCGGGCCCCACGATTTCGTAGTACCGCCGCCAGCGAACGCTTTCTTCGAATCCCGATTGCCTCACGTGCAGCAGCGTCGGCGACGCGGCGTCCGGGCCGGCCAGCGCGCAGGCGACCTCGAGCGCCATGGGACCGATCGGATCGCCGTCGGGAGGCAGCCAGAAGCAATCGGCGACGAAGAAGCCGCGTCCCGGGTCGAATTGCATCACCGTGCCGCGGAAGACGCCGCCCAGGCGGCCCAGGACCTGGTCGCTGAAATCAGTTGGCCTCCATTCGATTGCGTACGGTCCAAGGGCGCGAGGCGTCGTGACGGAATGCTTAGCCTGCCACCACGCACCCAAGGCGGCGGCGTCGAAAAACGCCTTGAGCACCAGGGCCAGTGGGGCGACGATCGCGATCGAGATGTCGACGCTGGGCTCCGTCGCGGGCTTTGTCGCGATTGGGGACTCCTCGGAAAGCGCGAATCATAACACTGGTGGTACATTGAGAACGTATGCTGCAACAGCCGCTGGCCTATTTGAACGGCGAGTTTCTCGAGAGCAACGAAGCCCGGCCCATCCGTCTCCTTTCCGAGTACCTCGAGCCGCTCCGCCGGTTCAGGGACCAGAAGATTCAGGACACCGTGGTGTTTTTCGGGTCGGCCCGCGTCGACAGCCGTGAGCGGGCCCAGCGCGCGCTCCAGACGCTGAGGGCGCGCGGCGTTCGCAACGCCGACGAGAACCATGACATCGAGCTGAAGAAATCTCGGAAGGCGGTCGAATGGGCCCGGTACTACGAAGAGGCGCGCGAACTGGCCCGCCTCCTCACCGCCTGGAGCAGCACGCTGCAGTCGGAGGACCATCGCTTCGTTGTCACGTCGGGCGGGGGGGCCGGGAATCATGGAAGCGGCCAACCGGGGCGCGCACGAAGCCGGGGGCAAGACGATCGGTCTGAACATCCGCCTGCCGTTCGAGCAGGAGGTGAACCCGTACATCACCGACGGCCTGCAGTTCGAGTTCCACTACTTCTTCATGCGGAAGTTCTGGTTCGCGTACCTGGCGAAGGCGCTCGTTATTTTTCCTGGCGGGTTCGGGACGCTGGACGAGCTGTTCGAGATCCTCACGCTCGTGCAGACCGACAAGCTCTCGAAGAAGATCGCCGTCATTCTGTACGGCCGCGACTACTGGGATCAGGTCCTGTCGTTTCAGCCGATGGCGGAATGGGGAGCGATTGCCGAGCAGGATCTGGAGCTGCTGCAATATGCGGACACCGCGTCCGACGCATTCGAGCAACTACGCGACCATCTGATCGCCCACCATCTCACACCGCGCACCGGGCAGGAGGGGGCGGTGCCGGGAATCGCGAAGACACGAGGATGACAAGGCTGAGGGCGTAAGGCTTAGGGCCGAGCGCTAATACAAGAGAAAGCGGCGCCGGATCTTGTGGAATTCCGCCACGCCTTTTTCCCACGAGCGGGCGATCTCGCGTGCGGGCATGCCGGCGTCGATCTGCTCCCGCAGCTCGGATGACCCCGCCAGGATATCGATCGGCAGCTTCTCGTGCTCGTATTCGTACGGGGGTTCGCGCCACTGGAAGCCTCTCGTATCGCTTGCGCGAAAGGCGCCGGCGAGCGCGACGCCGGTTTCGACGGCGCGGAACGTCTCGCGATCGAGCACGTGGACTTGACAGCCCGCGCAGCTCGTCTGTGCGTGCTTGTGAAACGCCGGCTCGAAGAGTGCCGGCCGGAAGCGGACGCCTGGCAACTCGAGGCGGTTCATCGCGTCGGCAAACGGCTCCGCGACGACCCACGGAGCGCCGATGAGCTCGAACGGACGCGTGGTGCCGCGTCCTTCCGAGACGTTCGTCCCTTCGAACAGCACCGTCCCCGGATAGACGACTGCGCTGTCGACGGTCGGGATGTTCGGCGACGGCAGCACCCACGGCAGGCCGGTCTGGTCCGCATACATTTCCCGCTTCCAGCCCTCCATCGTCTCGACCTCGAGGTCCGCCCCGATGCCGAAATGCTCGTTGAACAGCCGCGCGAGCTCGCCGATGGTCATCCCGTGTCGCATCGGAATGGGATACAGCCCGACGAAGGACTCGAACCCGCGCTCGAGCATCGACCCTTCCACCCCGACGCCACCGATGGGGTTCGGCCGGTCGCATACGATCACCTTGACGCCGTGCCGGCGCGCCGCGCGCAGGCAGTTCGCCATCGTGTAGATGTAGGTATAAATGCGGGTGCCGACGTCCTGGAGATCGATCACGAGCACGTCGAGGTCGCCGAGCATCTCGGCGGTCGGCTCGCGTGTCTCGCTGTACAGCGAATACACCGGCACGCGCCGGATCTCGTCCCGCCCGTGACCGGTCTCGATCATGTTTTCCTGCACGTCGGACCTGAAGCCATGCTGAGGGCCGAAGAGCGCGGCAAGCTGGACGCCCGCATCGGCCGCCAGGCGGTCAGCGACATGCCGGAGCTCGCCGTCAACTGAGGCGGGGTTGCAGACGATGCCCACGCGGCGGCCGGCCAGCAGGCCTGATTCGAGGAGGCGTTCCGATCCCGGCATGACGCGCATCGGGGCGAATTATAGTTCGCGGTTCGTCGCCCCCTTGCTTGCCGTCGGGGGAATTGATAGGCTACGCGGCGTCTGGTGGTCAGCCCAGCCGGCTTCGCCCGCGCCGAGAGCCGATCGAGCCTCAGTCCTGACTCGTTCCCTCGTCTACGTGAATGCCGAGCCGACGTGCGCCACCGCTCCGGGACCGCCCGGAGTGAGCGCCGGGAACGGGATCCCGGAGGTAAGGACCGGGGCAGCGACCCCGAATAACCCGGAGTAGGCAAGAGGAGACGGTATGGGTCGAAGGCTGTATGTCGGGAACCTGCCTTACACGACCGGCGAGGCGGAGCTACAGGAGCTCTTCAGCAAGGCAGGGACGGTCGAAACGGTACGCGTGATGCGCGACGCTGCGACCGGACGCGCCCGCGGTTTCGCGTTTGTCGAGATGGCGACCGACGAAGAAGCGCAGAAGGCGGCGACCGAACTCAATCAGTATCAGCTCGGTGGCCGCGCGTTGACGGTCAACGAAGCCCGGCCGAAGCCCGAGGGCGGCTTTGGTGGTGGCGGTGGCTACGGGGGCAATCGTGGAGGCGGCGGCGGACGCCGTGAGCCGCGGTGGTAAATCTATGAAGGGTTGGAGCAAAGGCGATCGCGTCGCGCAGGCCACGTATGGGTCGGGCACGCTCGTGGAGGTCAACGAGCACCACACGGTGATCGACTTCGACGGGCACGGCCGCCGTACGTTCGCGAGCCGCATCGTGGTCCTTCAGGCCACGAGCGATCCGGCGCCGAACAAGCCGGCGAAAGCGCGCGCAAAGAAGAAGAAAGTCGAAAAACCTGGGTAGGCTTACGGCTCCGCTAGCCCAAGCGCGGAGCCAGCGACCCGCGCGCTCGACCACGCCCACTGAAAGTTGAAGCCGCCGATGCGGCCATCGATGTCGAGAATCTCTCCCACCAGATACAACCCCGCACAGACGCGCGACTGCATCGTCGACGGCTCGATCTCGCTCAGTGAGACGCCGCCGGCCGTCACTTCCGCGTAGTTGTAGCCGCGTGTGCCGGTGATGGCGAGCGGCCACGCGACGAGCGCATGCACGAGGCGGCGTCGATCGTCGCGGGCCAGATGCGCCAGTGGTCTCGTCCCATCCAGATCCAGCTGCGCGACGAGGGCCGTTGCCACCGACGCTGGCACCATGGTCGCTAGCGCATGCTGAAGCGTCGCGGCGGGCCGCTCGCCCGAAAGCGCTGTCCATCGGCGGTCGAGCGCCTCAAACGACAGCCCTGGGAAACAATTGATCGTGATCGTGGTTGTTCGTCCTTCGAGCTCGGCCCTGAGCCAGTGTCGGGACGCATTCATCGCCACAGGACCGCTGACGCCGATGTGCGTCCACAGCAATGCACCCTCGATCCGCGTCCGAGCCGCGCCGTCGGCCCAGATCGTGAGCGCGACATCCTGTGAGACTCCCGCGAGGGTGCGATGCAGCGGGACGCTTGTTCCGGCGTCTCCAGGGTTTCGAGGATCGTCCAGTAGCAGCGGCACGAGCCCCGGCGTCGGCGGGACGATCGTGTGACCAAGACGGCGCGCAATGACGAACCCGGTGCCGTCGCTTCCGGTCTTCGGAAGGGACTGACCCCCGGTCGCGAGCACGACGGCCTTCGCGTGAAGACGGCCGGTCGAGGTCGTGAGCTCGAAGAGGTCGCCGGCCGGTACGACATCGAGGACCCGGTGGCCGGATAACAGAGTCGCGCCGACGCGGCCGGTTTCGCGAACGAGCGCGTCGAGCACGTCGCGCGCACGGTTGCTGTCGGGAAACAGCTTGCCGCCGGGCTCTTCGTGAACAGACACGCCGAGCTCGCGAAAAAACGCGATCGTCTCGTCCACCGGAAACGCACGCAGCACCCGACGGACGATCGTCGATCGCCCTCCCCAGAAATCGTGCTCGGTGACGACAGCGTTGGTGAGGTTGCAGCGCGATCCGCCGCTGACGAGAATCTTGGCGCCAGGCTTCCGCGCGCCTTCGATCAGCACGACCGATCGCGCCGGATTCTGTCGTCGCGCGAAGATGGCGGTCGCGAGGCCGGCGGCGCCGGCACCGACGATCGCCACCTCGTATGATTCCGTCAGAGGCGGAAGCGTACGGCTAATTCGTGGTCGCCTTCGCCGGCTGCACGACGTTGACGAACTCGCTGTACGGACCGATCGCCGCGTGCAGCGGCACGATGCGGTCGATGCGCAGCTTGCGTTTGGTGATGTTCTCCAGCAGGTTCGGCGCAAACGGAATCACGGTGGCGCCCGGGTTGTAGACGTCGACGTCGACGAGAATCCGCTCTTTCTGGAAATAGGCCATCAGCAGCGTGTCGGCGTGCGGACTGCCCGCGCCGCGGTACAGGTCGCGATGACGAGCACTGTACCGTGCCCGCTCGACATCCGCGAGCCTTTTCGAGCCCTCAAGCGCATTACCGGGCGTCCCCAAGGCAAGCGATTCCGATTGCGGGCTAAATTCAGGCGATCTCTGTCGACGCCGGTCACGCTGCTCGTTTGTACCCGGGCTCTACGCCGCAATCAAGCTCGGCCGCCGTCAAGGTGCGAATGCTCACCCAGGGATCCATGGCCGAGTGAAGTAAGGGGTTACTGCGTCGGCCGCACCGCGGCAGCAACTTTCGCAAAATCGCCCGCTTTGACGGTCGAGATCCTGGCGGGATCGAGATGCCGGACGAGCGCCGCTTTGATGACGGCGGGCGTTAAGGCGTCGACCTTCCGATCCAGGTCGGCGTCCCACGCGATCGTCCGGCCCAGGAACTGCAGCGCGTTCAGTCTCGAAGCGAGCTCGGCGTCCTGCGCGCGACTGACCTGTCGCCCCTGCCGCCAGCCGGTCTTCGCGGCCTTCACTTCCTCCTCGGTGAAGCCGTCGCGCACTGCCTTGGCTATCTCATCGGCGACCGCCGCTTCGAGCCTTGCCCGGTTCTCGGGCGCGTAGATCGCCCGCACCGTGAAGATGCCGCTCTTGTCGAGCGAGCTGACCTGCAGCTGAGACCCGACGCTGTAGCTGAGGCCGTCCTTCTGGCGAATCCGCGTGGCCAGCCGCGAATTCAGGAAGCCGCCACCGAGCATGTAATTGGCCAGCACGATCGCCGGATAATCGGCGTCGTCGTCCCTGATATTCAGTTTCAGGCCCGCAACGAAGTAGGCATTGGCCTTGTCCGGTGTCTCGAGCGACTGATTGATCGGCGGCACGTCCTTGAACGTGTCGCCGACGCGCGTGTAGGGCCGCGGCGTCTTCCAGCCGTTGAACAGATCGCCGGCGAGCGAGGTGATTTCGTTCGCATCGAAGTCGCCCGCGACCGCGAGCTCGCCGTGCGACGCCCCGAAAAAGTCGGCGTGAAACGTCTTCACGTCATCGAGCGTGACGGCCTTCAGATCGGCGATCGATTCGTCGATCGTCTTCACGTAGCGGACATCCCCTCTTTCCTGCGGTGACAGATGGCGCTGAAACGCGACCGACGCGAGGGCGACCGGATTGCTCCGCTGCTCTTCGAGGCTGGCCAGCCGCTGCTGCCGGAGCGGCTCGAATTCCTCGGCCGGGAACGACGGCTCGCGCAGCACCTCGCTGACCAGCCGAAGAACGGCCGGAAGGTTCTCGCGCGTGGTTTCGATGGCGGCATTGACGTTGGTGGCCCTGCCGCCAACCCTGACGCGTGCCTTCAGCCGATCGACCTCGTCCTGGATCTGCTGGCGCGTCCGCTTCGTGGTGCCGCGCATCAGCATCGCGCCGGCGAGCTGCCCGGCGGTGCTGCGATTCATCAGGCTCTTTTCGTCACCAAACCGCAGCGTCAGCTCCGCGACGACCGTGGTGCCGCGCGTCTTCTTCGGCAGGAGCGCGAGCTTCAGGCCGCCAGGGAGAGTCGCCCGGGCCGTTCGCGCGTCGATATTGGCGGGCGACGGATCGAAGGCTTCACCAGGTGCGGCGAGCGGGTCGCCCTTGTAATCCTTCAGTACGGCGGCGACATCGGGGACCGGCGGGATGTCGGCGCGATCCGGATGCGGCGTCGGCACGAAGAGGCCGACGGTGCGATTGGATGCCTTGAAATACGTTGCGGCGACGCGCTGGACGTCGGCGGCCGTTGCGCTGCGGAGCCTGTCGCGGTGGAGGAACAACAGCCGCCAGTCGCCCATGCTGAGCCACTCGCTCAACCGCAACCCGACGCGGTTGGAGTTGTTCAGGTTCAGCTCAATCTGCTTCAGGAGGGACGTGCGAGCCCGTTCCAGTTCCTCCTTCGTCGGCGGGGTCCTGACGATGTCGTCGATCGTCTGCAGCATCACGTCGCGCGCGGCGTCGAGCGACGAGTCCTGCCGCACTTCGGCGGAGAACAGCGCGAGGCCCGGATCGTGGAGCTGGTAGCTCCGCGCGGTGACCGCCGTGGCCTTCTTCGATTCGACGAGCGCCTTGTAGAGGCGTCCCGACGGCTCATCGCCGAGGATCCGTACCAGCAGGCTGATGCCCGCGTAGTCGGGGTCCGCGCCGGACGGTACGTGGTACCCGACAGCCGCGTACTGCACATCTCCAACGCGACGGAGCGTGACGCTCCGCTCGCCGTCCTGGGTCGGCTCCGAGGTGTAGAAGTCGGGTCGCGTCTGTGATGGTCGCGGGATGGCACCGAAGGACTGATTGACGAGACCGAGCGTCTGCGCTTCGTCCAGCTTGCCCGCGACGAGCAGCGTGGCGTTGTCGGGCTGATAGTGGAGCCGGTAGAACGCCTGGAGCCGCTCGATCGGGACATGCTCGAGGTCCGAGCGCGAGCCGATCGTCGACTTGCCGTAGTTGTGCCAGAGATACGCCGTGGCCATCACGCGATCGAACAGCACGCCGAGCGGGTTGTTCTCGCCACGCTCGAGCTCGTTGCGGACGACGGTCATCTCGCTGTCGAGGTCCTTTTTGGCGACAAAGGAGTTGACCATCCGGTCGGCCTCGAGGTCGAGCGCCCATCTGAGATTCTCTTCAGTGGCCGTGAAGGTCTCGAAGTAGTTGGTGCGGTCATACCAGGTACTGCCGTTCGAGCGGGCGCCGTGCTCGGTCAGCTCCTGCGGAATGTTCGGGTGCCTGGGCGTCCCCTTGAAGAGCAGGTGTTCGAGCAGATGCGCCATCCCGGTCTCGCCGTAGTTCTCGTGGCGGGAGCCGACCTTGTACGTCATGTTGACGGTGATCGTCTGCTTGGAGGGGTCGGGGAACAGCAGCACCGTCAGGCCGTTGATCAGCCGGTACTCCGTGATGCCTTCGACGGATGTGACGCGCGTCACGCCGTCCGGAACCGTGGGCCGCGTCGCGACCGGCGCCTGCGCCCTCACCGGCGGGCCGGTGTATGGGGACAGCACGATAGCGAGAGCGAGGCCTGTCGACAGTATCGACAGGGGAACACCGCGCCACCGGACGGGCTTCGCCGCTAGGCTGGATGTCATTGCGGATCTCAGCCGCTCAAGAAGCGCGCGCACCGCCACGCAGGGCAGCCATCTCCTCACGATTGGGCCCGTAGAGCCCCGGCGCTTGTCCCCCCGCCAGCCGACACATGAGCGTGAGTTGGCCCCGGTGATGGGTGCCGTGAGAGATGATCATGCTCCACAAGATGTCCCGAATCGGCAGCGGCTGGCCCGTGAAGAACAGAACCGGACGATACAAGATCCTCAGGCTTCAGCTTGTGGATCCGCGCCACGGCCTCCCGGTGGATCCGCTCGTACCCGGGCGCGAGAGCCTCGACCGTGCGCGGGCGCTCAATGTTGGGCGGCTTCGCGTCCATGGCGAATCGGCCGGCGTCGATGCCATGGCTCATGTACGCGTCGCCTTCCGCGAGGTGCCACGCGAGCTCGCCGAGCGACCGACCGCCTGCATCGGGCCGGAAGTCGTACTGCGTCGCGGGCAATGCCCGCAAGAGTTTCAGGGTGCTCTCCGCTTCGCGATCCCACGCGGCCAGGAACATCTCGAGTTCGTTCATCAGCATGCGACACCTCCTCGTGCAGCAGAAGCCACCAGACGCCCCGTGACGAACCGCCGTCCTACTATCACAGGCGACTGACCTCGTCTGCGGGCTTCTTGGACTGCAGCGCCTGCCTCGCCGCGGCGCGCTTCACCGCGCTCGGACCGCTCTTTTTCTTTTTCAGGCGTGCGGCGGCGCGCTCAGACTTGGAAAGCTTCGGGGTTGGGACCATGCCGCCGAGTATACCTCCCCCTGCGATATTGCGATCGCCAGGCGCAGGACTGCCTCGTGAGGGGTGAGCTCCAGCTCATCAAGCGTCTCTTCCCGGACGACAACTGGCGCTCGTGCCAGGAACGGTGTCGAGCGATCGTAGAACGATGCCGGCGCAGGAGACCGCATGACCACACCCACTGAGATCAGGACCGTGCTCGAACGCAACGTGAAAGCCGTGACCCTGCGCCCGTCGGTCGGGCAAGGCACGGCCGTGACGCGAGTGCGCCTCGGCGAGAGCCTGTCCTGCGAGATCAGCGAAGGGCCCTGGACGCTCGCCGCCGGAATGACCGAGAAATACGGGGGCGACGGGTCGGCCCCCAACCCCGGCGTGCTCGGTCGGGCCGCGCTCGGATCGTGCCTGGCAATCGGCTATGCCATGTGGGCTGCGCGGCTTGGCGTGCCGATCGCGAGACTCGAGATCGAAGTGCACGCCGACTACGACGTGCGCGGCGAACTGGGCGTGAGCGATGAGGTGCGCCCCGGCCACAGCGAGATCCGCTACATCATCCACGTGTCGAGCCCGGCGAGCGAGGACGATGTCCGCCGCTGGATTGATACGGCCAATCGCTGCAGCTCGTGGCGCGACAACCTTGCGAACCCGGTACCTCTCGTGCGCGAGCTGCACATCAGCTCGACTACGTCAGCCGAGTAACGCATGGACGCCCCACTCCAGCGACGGATTCAACGATACGGCTGGGATCGGGCCGCCGACCTCTACGAGCGTTTGTGGGCCGATCAGCTCGCGGTGGCGCAGGATCGTCTACTGGCGCTCGCCGCGCTCCAACCAGGCGAGCGCGTCCTCGAGATTGCCTGCGGCACGGGGCTCGTCACGTGGCCGGCCGCCGAAGCCGTGGGCCCGACCGGCCGCGTCGTGGCCACCGACATCGCCGATCGCATGGTCGAGCGCACGGCCGCCGAGGCCGCGCGCTGAGGTCTCGGCCACGTCTCGTGCCGGCGCATGGGCGCCGAGTCGATCGATGAGGCCGTGGACACGTTCAACGTGGTGCTCTGCGCCCTCGGCCTCATGTACGTGCCCGACGCCGCGATCGCGCTCCGCGAGTCGCATCGTGTGCTCGCCCCAGGCGGGCGACTCGTCGCGGCCGTCTGGGGTACGCGCCGCGGGTGTGGATGGGCCGACATCTTTTCAATTGTCGAGGCGCGTGTGAAGTCGGACGTGTGCCCGATGTTCTTCAACCTGGGCACAGCCGACACGCTGGCACATGCGCTCGGAGCGGCCGGGTTCGGCAACCTACTGGCCGAGCGCATCTCAACGATCCTGGTCTACGCGTCGGCCGAGGAGGCGGCGGATGCGGCATTTGCGGGCGGCCCTGTGGCGATGGCGTACTCGAGATTCGATCAGGCGACGCGCGATGCGGCCCGTGCCGAATACCTCGAGTCGATCGACGGCTATCGCGACGGTGCCGCGTACCGCGTCCCGGGCGAGTTCGTGGTCGCGCGCGGTGAGAAGGCGAGAAGCGCACCCATCTGAATTTGCCTCTGTGTGTCTTGGGTCGTCATGCCCCACTCACATATTCAGTCCGTTCCCCAGGGGTTGTCGATCACGAAGCGCCGGGAGCCGTCTGGTTGACGACGCAGAACATCCGCGTTGTATCCCGTCAGTTTCACCGGTCCGCCGTCTGGCCCGGTTCCCGTGAATGACCACACCCCAATGACGAGGGCCAGATCACTTGCCTCAAGGACCCTTGTCACTCTGAGATCGAGTGTGCCCTTCATGGCCGTGAATGCGGCCAGCGTCTCAACCGACTGACATTCCAAGAGGGAGATGCGTGCAACCTGGAAGGGGTCAGCGACCATTCGTTTGTGGTCCGGGTCACAAAATCAGATAGTCGCATCGTGATGGGCAACTGGATCCCAAACGATACCAACGTCATTCGTGTCCTAGCTGCTGAAGATCAGCTCATCGTTCATGCCTCCCCCTCCAGAAGGCTTCGTCAGTCCAATGACGTGGGGCGTGGATACTTTCAGGCCTGCCAATGGCCTCCGCTCCGATAGGTCCTCACTGACGGCGAAGTGGCGAGCGAAGTCCGTCAAAGCCGGGCTTCCTCCCAGGCACCCGGGTCCACTCGCATTGCGATCAACTGCCGGCGGCCGGCCGACACGACGCATCGCCTGCGGTTGCTCCGACGAGGAGTTCGGAATGTCTAAAAAAGTCGATCTTCGGGGTCTTCCCGAAGTGTGTTGCGGGTCTCTACGAGTTGGCTTAGTGGATCTGACTGACCAGATGGCGGTCCCAGCTGCGACGGCCGCCGCGGCCGAGACTCCGTCGATCGGATATGGCTGGGTCGCGCCGGTCCCATTTCGGAAGCGCGGGGGTGAGGTAGGCCGACAGAGTGACGGGCAGGCAAGCGCCCACCTCATGAAACGCCCCGGCCCGATGGATCTCTCGCGCCAAGCCGGGATCTCGCACATCGCTGTACACGATGACGCGGATTCGATGCCCGGGCACGCGGAGATACGCCAAATGCAGGCCGTTGTACGCGCCGAGCCGTATGTTTGTCACGAGGAAGTCGAATGACTCAGCGCGAAGCCGCTCTCTTGCCGTTGTGAACTGGCCGTGGGACTCGACCGCCGCTATCGAGGACAAGGTACCGCTCAAGGTCTGCCGCAGAGCCTCGCCTGGTTCGACCAGAAGGATGTGCGGGGTACCGCTACGGAGCGTAGGAGCCTCGCAGGCTGATGCGGCCAGGGCGACTCCCCGGCCCCCGACCGGCCCAGATGACGCCTCAGACAGAAGACGGCGCGGCGCGCGAGTCATCGCAAGCTCGCCCGCGATATTCGGGCCCATGACGAGGCCCACGTAACTTGTTGATTTGAAGACCTTTGCTCGATCTGGTCACGGCGAGCACTGTCGCAAATCGCGTCAGTAGCAATTACATCGTGCTCACGCCATCGACCACTCGGCCATCCCTTCGCACGCCAGACAGCTTCCAGCGACGCTCTGTATCGCTCGCCCGAGCGAGCCCGTCACGGCGAAATCGTCATCACTGCGGGGCTCGTGGCCACGCGCGAGAATCCATTATTCAGAAACAGCCGGAACTCGTAGATGCCGGCAGTTGTGGGCATCGCGACGCTCCACGCGCGCGTCGTCAGGTTCGCGCCGACGCAGGTCCATCCCACGTTGCTGGTACTTGGCGCGCCAGCCGCTGCCAGTGCGATCCAGTCCTGCGCGCCGCCAAATCCATTCGCCAGCGTGACCGTCACCGTTGCCGCCGGCGCAACAGTCGATGCGCTCACGGCCAGCGTCGCAGGCGGATCGTATCGTGAACGTCAGGGCCGACGAGGTAGGCCGGTCTGGCCGAGCGCGCTGAGAATCGTTCCCACGCTCGCTCCGGGCACTGCCTCCCTCGACAGGCTCCACGTGCCGGCAACGTGCGGCGCGGCCATCGAGGTACCGGTGAGCGATTGGAACGTGCAGACGGCCTTCCGGGCGGTCTGTCGGCGGCACGTGGCGACAGTGCCCTTGCACACCGAAATATCTTCCGTGCAACCGGATCGCTATTTCTTCTGAACGATCTCCGCGCGGAACAGCTCGTCCGCCGACTGCAGCGTGATGTTCTTCAGCCGCTCCGGGTAGTTCGGCGGCAACGACGCCAGGAACTGCCGCACCATTGCAGCCACTTCAGACGAGTTGTGGCCGCCGAGTGTGGCGTCGAGCCAGCGCTTCGGGAAGAATATATCGCCGGTCTTCTGGATCTCCCACAGCATCTCGAGGCTCGGCGTCACGTAGCCGGTTGAGGCCCGCGCCCGTAGCGGATGGTGCAGGTAGCTGAGACCTGCCAGCACCCACGGCTCGCGCCGGCGGTTGCTGACGTCGGAGAGCGATCGGAACCAGCGATCGCGCTCGGCGGGATCGGCGGAGAGGGCCGGCATCACGAACTGGAACTGGCCCTTGCGATCGGGGTTCTCGATGCGGCCGAGCTGCTCGGTGAGAACGCCGCGCCATCCATCCACTTCGCGCACCGCGAGCTCCAGCGCGAGCGTCGTGTAGTCGGCTTCGGCCAGAGGCAGTCCTGGCACGGTCTCGGTCTTCGCCCACACTCGGCGCAGCCAATCGACCGTCGGCGCCGTGAGCGAGACATCTCTGAGCGCACCGAACCACGCTGCTTTCTGGCTGGCTGTTCCTGCCCGCGTCAGGCCTTCCCGGAGGAGCCGCTCGAACGCGGCCGCGCGGCGCGTGCGCTCGGCGGCCGGGAGAAAGCGCCACCACGCATTGCCCGCATAGCCAAGCACGCGGGAGGTCATCTGCTCGTCGGTCTCCCTCGGCAGCGCCGCGGTCGCCAGATCCATGAAGACCGCTGGCTGCAGGCGTCCATCGAGCAGCCCGTCCCACACGGTGACCCACGCACTGCCGCGCGTGAGCGGATCGGCGATGTCGGGGAGCGATCGCGAGAGATAGTCGAGCGACGCAGGATCCAGCTCGATGTTCCCGTACATCCAGCCCTCGCCATTCGGCAGCACGAAGGCCGGCGCTGGCAACCCCACGGCTTCTCTGGCCTCGGCCACCTCGCCGTCGAGCGCCACGCGCAACGTTCGCTGGCCGGAACCGCCCCCGAGGACCACGCGCAACTGCTGAGGCCACACGAGGCCTCTGTTCCAGGGATCTCGCTGCCGGAATGCGAGGCGCGAGACACGCCCGTTGGCGACGGTCAGCTCGGTTGTGACGGTCGGCCGGCCCGGCTGTTCTACCCACACCTTACTCCACCCGCGCAGGTCGGTGGGTGTGCGGCGGTCCAGCACCTCGATGAGATCGTTCCACGTGGCGTTGCCGAACTTGTGTGCGTTCAGATACTCGTGGAGGCCGTCGCGGAACGACTCTTCGCCGAGCAGCGCTTCGAGGTGCCGCATGATGACGGGCGCCTTCTGGTAGATGATGGCGCCGTAGAGACTGCCCGCCTCATTCAGGTTGTCGAGCGACTGCCGGATGGGGTTCGCGCCCGGCGTGCGATCCACCTCGTACGCCGCCGGATAGTTCGACAGCAGGAAGCGCAGGTCGTGGTTCACGGTGGGGAACGAGGGGTTCACGATCTTCGCCGCCATGAAGTTCGCGAAGACCTCCTTCATCCATACATCGTTGAACCACTTCATTGTCACCAGATCACCGAACCACATGTGCGCGGTTTCGTGCGAGACGACCGAGGCGCGGCCCAGTAACTGGTTCTGTGTCGCCGACTCGTCCAGCAGCAGGCCGGCGGCGCCGTAGAGGATCTTGCCGGCGTGCTCCATGCCGCTGAACTGGAAGGCGGGGATGAGGACGAAATCGAACTTGCCGAAGGCGTAGGGGATGCCCGTGTAGCGCTCCATGAATGCGAGCGCGGAGGCGTGAAGGTCGAAGATGGCGTCCTTGTTCCGCGTCACCTTGGCGGCGTCGGTCTCGCGGTGGAACATGCGGAACGTGCGGCCGTTGCGTGCAGCGGTCTCGATCTTGAAGTCGCCGACGACGAAAGAGAAGAGGTAGGTGGAGAGCGGCTCGGTCTCGGCAAACGTCGCCGTCACGGCCCCGGGTGCGAGGGCGGTCGATGACTCGATCCCGTTGCTCGCTGCCTGCCAGCCCGCGGGGTAGGTCAGCGTCAGCGTCCAGCGCGCCTTCAGGTCCGGCTGATCGAACACGGGGATAGCCTGCCGCGCCCGCGCGGGGACGAACAGCGCGTACAGGAAATCGGCGCTGCGGTTCAGCGGGTCGTTGCCGGCGTTGAATGCCACCATAATCTCGTTCGGTCCGACCGTCAACGCGGTGGTGGGCACGACGATGTGCCCGTTCACGTATTCGAATGCCGCCGCGGCGCCGTTGGCCTGCACCGACTTGACGTGGTCACGGCTGGTCTCGAAATCGATGACGAGCGGCGTGGTGTTGTCGCGCCGATCGAATGTGATGCGCGTGGTCCCGGCGATGGGCTCGGCCAGCGCCTTCGGGACGTTAAGCGTGAGGTGATAGCGGAGGTCGGAGATGACCGCGGCGCGGCTAGCTGCCACGTCGAGCGACACCCCCGCCGCCGGCGAAGACGTCTGCGCCCACGCCGTGCCCGCGCACACGAGAAAGGCGCCAAGAAGCCATAGCGCTAGCATCGGGAGAAGGTACTTTGAGGAGTGCAAAGTGCAAAGCGCAAAGTGTAAGGGCGGGTGATGTGTATCAGGCGACGGACACCAACCTGAAGCGCCAAGTCGCCATCAAGGTGCTGCCGGCCGCGATCTGAAGCCCGCGATTTGGGCGTTTGGGGCGGTGCACTTCGAGATGGGCCACAATCACACTACTGGCTGCTACTGGCGGACGCGCGACCGAACGCGACGAAAATTCGTCGCACCGGGCGTGTGCGCGTGTAATATACTGCCCATCTTGGCGGCGAAGACGGAAATCCTGGGTAAACGGATGAAACGCCCGGCGGCGCGCATGGACGCCCGCCATGATGCCAATTCCGAAAGGACTGTCGGCCGATGATCATCACGAAAGATCGCAGGATCGTGCGACGCGTCTCCTCGAAACTTCTTCTGGGCGGTGCGCTGGCTGTTGCGGTGCTCGCAGCCTACGTCTCCGTACGTGCCCAAGGACCGCGAGCCGGAGAGCGTTGGGTCGGCACGTGGGCAACTGCAGTGATGGTTCGCGTCCCACCGGACCAAACGCTACCCGGGCAGGCGCCGCAGGCGCAAGCGCGTCTGCGCGCCTCGCCCTTAAATTTCAACAACCAGACGCTGCGTCAGATCGTGCACGTCAGCCTGGGTGGCGAATTGGTGCGGGTCGTATTCAGCAACGCGTACGGCACAGCGCCACTCCAGATCGGTGCCGCGCACGTCGCCCTCCGTGACAAAGACGCCGCAATCGTGCCGCTATCGGCTCGGCCGCTGATGTTCAGCGGGAGCTCCACTGCAGCGATTCCGCCGGGAGCGTTGCTGGTGAGTGATCCGGTGAATCTGACCGTGCCGGCTCTTGCCGACCTGGCCATCGACCTCTACTTGCCCGGCAACACCGACAAATTGCCGGTCACGATCCATGCTGCGGCATGGCAGAGCGGCTATGTATCGGGGACCGGCAACTTTTCCGGCGTCCCAGCCTTTCCCGTGCAGACGACCACCGATTACGTTCGGGCCGAGCGACCCAGCTCCAGCTGGTTTTTCCTGTCGCGCGTCGAAGTGGTCGCCCCCGAGCAGAGTGCAGCGGTTGTGACGCTTGGCGATTCGATCACTGACGGCACTCGGTCCGGCAACAACACCAATAACCGGTGGCCGGATCATCTCGCCCGACGCTTCGCGCAGGCGAACGTCAAGCTGGGCGTGCTGAACGTCGGCATCGGCGGCAACCGTCTGCTGAGCGACGGCAGCGGCATCAGCGCGCTGGCGCGCTTCGATCGCGACGTACTTGCGCAGACCGGCGTGGCGCACGTCATCCTGTTCGAAGGCATCAATGACATCCAGAGCAACGCGCCGAACCCGCCGAGCGCCGCCGACCTCATCGCTGCCCACCGGCAGATCATCGAGCGGGCGCACGCGCACGGCATCAAGATCTACGGTGCGACGTTGACGCCGTCCGGCGGCTCCCGTGCGTTCACGCTCGAGAGAGAGGCGAAGCGGCAGGCGCTCAATCAGTGGATTCGGACGAGCAAGATGTACGACGGGGTCATCGACTTCGAGGCGGCCGTGCGGGATCCGAAGGAGCCGGTGAAAATCCGGCCCGAATTCGACCCGGGAGACCATCTGCACATGAACGAAGCCGGATACAAGGCGATGGTCGATATCATCGATCTCGCGCTGTTCACGTCCGGCGCGGCTTCGAGGCGAACGGTCGAGGCGCGCTAGTATTGGCTCGCATCCGCGAGCAACCGCTGCGGCGGCGGCGGATGCGCTGGGTTGTTACTGTTATCGGAAGCTCTTTGGAATATTCAGCGTTCCCGAGTCTAGGAGCAATGCCATTCGGAAATTCGCTGATGTGAGATTCCCCGCGGTTGTTTATGGGGGCGGGGGAAGGGGCGGGAGATCCCTCAAGACACAAAGGACGCCCCCGCCGATCATCGCGGCCCTGCTGGGACGTGCGCCGCCACCATCCGAGCCTGGGGCGCCAAGAAACTCCTGAAGATCCCTGATCCCATCGAGATCCAGTCCGCGCCGACGGAGATGGCTTCCGTCTCCGCCGGCTATTCAGTTGTCAAAGACCCAGGCCCTCAGGCACCCGACCATCTGCCAGTTAGTCGGTTCCTGCTTATCCGGTTGTTTCAACAGGCCCCAATGGGTTGCGATCACTATGAGCGGCGACGTCCCGGGCGCCTCGAATCTGTCGGTACGGCGTGGGAGCGCGTCCTGTCCCGAGGCCGAGTAGTGTTTGAAAGGCGGCCATCGGTTGCCGCCGACGATTGTGCTGTGTCTGGGGGGGGCTTGCGACCGGCCGATCGGAGTCCCATAACGGGGATCGGTTAACGCGACAGGCCTCTAATGTGTCCTATCGACTTCAGACCGGCGGTGAGGTTTGTCGTGTTTCAGAAAGGGATCGCGATTTCTCAGTCTGTCAGGCAGATGTTTTTCTTCTGCCGGACAAACCCAATGATGCTTCTAGCGCTGAATTCAAGGGGTGGGATGAGTTTCCTAGACAGAGTCAAGCCTTCGGCAAGGACAAGTGCTTAGGGATTATTTTTTGGTTCTGCTGCCCGGCAGCGTGATGCCACGCTGGCGGGCCCGGAGGGTTGCTACGATTCGTAGTGGAAGGTGCTCTTGACCTGCTTTCCACTACTGAAAATGTGGTGAACCGGCGACCGTGTGGCTCCTTCTTCCACCATCTTTCGCTGCTGTTCCGACAGCTTTCCTCGGGCGGTGACATCGACGTTGATCGCCTTGAGGCTGTTGCTCCAGTCGCTCGGATCTTTGACGCCGATGATCGGTCCCGGATCCACATCAACCTTGGCGGTCACTTCGAGTCCCTCCAGTGGGGCTCCAGTGCGGGCGCAGTTCAACGTAATGGCCTCGGTCATGCAAAACAGAGAGCCACAAGCGCCGCTTCGACCGGCTCAATTCGGTCATCGGCTCCCTCGACGCCGATGGCGTCACCGACCTCTTTCCACGAGCCAAGTTGAACCGAAAAATCTCGCGTCGGCTTCTCGATTGGCTGCCCTCCGAGTGTCCACTTGCCGACCTTGCCGAGGTTGCCGAGCCCTCGACCTCCCCACGTGGTTTTCGCCTGAAGCCCAAGTGTGAATTTCGTGGGAGCGGCCGCGTATTGTTTGTTGAAGGCTTCGAGTTGTCCTGCATTGATTCCTTTGACCGTCGTCTCTGTCGCCATTGCTGCCTCCCTTATTACCCGGGATTTCCGTTTTGGCCGCTAGGATCGGTAGCAGGCTACACCCGCAGACGCCAGCTGCAGCAACACTCTTCTCCCGTACCCCCGGTGCGTCATGAGGCGAGTGACCGTAACATCTAGGGAGATTATCTTTAACTAGCGGCAAGGCCAATCACGCTAACTAACCATCGCGCGATGGCCGGGCGTTGATATGGCTGACAGTTGTCGGTCACAACGCTGTGTTTGGGGGGGCTTGCGACCGGCCGACCGGAGTCCCATAACGGGGATCGGTTAACGCGACAGGCCTCTAATGTGTCCTATCGACAGAGCAGCAGAAATAAGTAGACCCGCGGGAAGTCGCGCGCGGCGCCAACGGCGGGCGTAGACCGACCGACGGTATCCTGTCGGCCGGCCCGAACTCAAGCTGGCGGATCAACGGTTCGCTATTGCTACTCGCCGGTGCTCGATCCACATCCTGCTGAGCAGATCGTGGCCGGATCGGGACCCTTTCCCTCGGCAAAGTTGCGTTCGTCCTGGCGGGCGCCGATGAGCTGTCCCGCCAAACCGTAGTTCCCTTCGGCACACCGGGGCTCAATATAGTGCCGATTCAACTGGTCGCTCTCTTTCGTCCATTCACTCTTGGCGGTCCACGGCCGTGTCCAGGTCGTCGGATCTTCGATCGTCACTTCGTACGCGAGCGTGTTCGCGTCGAGGCGAGTGAAGCGTTCGACCAGATGCAAGTTCTCGCGGGCTTCCAGGTAGACTCTCTTCCGGTTGAAGTTGGTGACATCGACCACCAGCGTATTGCCTTCCCAGTGGCCGCGGGAGTCCCCCCACCACTGGCGGATCGTTGCGGGCAAATGCGGGGCGTTGCTGATCGGGATGATCCGCTGGAATCCCCAGCCCTGGCCGATGTCGTAGTAGATCGACACCGCGTCTTGCGACTGAACGATGCGGGGGTAGAAACCGGCGAAGCCGTTGAAATCCGGAAAGCGGCTGTGCAGGCACCGCTCACCCAGGCTACGGTCCTCGGGACCGTTGGCGCGATTGATGGAGCCCGACGTGCCGCCCCGCGCACTAGTCGACACGTAGTAGGGAGGCGTTGTCTCGCGTAACGACGAGGTCGGCCCGTACGTGCCACCCGAGCAGCCCACGAGTTTGTTTTTGCAGATATCAGTGGGAGCCAAGAGGGCATTCTCGAAATCCACCACCATCTGTCTCCGCTTCTTCGCCTCTTCGGTTTGCGGAGGAATTCGCCCATCGGGCGGATCGGTGATCAGGGACGTGCGCCTGCTGCCGCGCAGCTGCGACCGGAACACGCTGTTGTACGCGCCGCCGACGTCCTGCGGGGTTCCGCGCGTCGGCCGCTTGTCGCCGACGCCGAGCAGCGCCGGATCCCGAGCCTTGTCTACGGCGGCCCTCTCCTCGTCGGTGTAGAACTCCCTATTTCCAAACTTCGGGTCTCGTTGGAGCGGCGTCCATAGGCCCTCGGTCCAGAGACCCTGCAGATCAGGGTCGCCCCACACTGTCTTGAGCGCGGGG
This sequence comes from Vicinamibacterales bacterium, assembly GCA_965229885.1. Classification (GTDB taxonomy): domain Bacteria; phylum Acidobacteriota; class Vicinamibacteria; order Vicinamibacterales; family CAVVIG01; genus DATLLJ01. The sequence goes on along the minus strand of CBDDJX010000003.1, from coordinate 233,744 downwards.
CCGCTCGCTCTAGCCGCAGCCCCTGTCGCCGCCGGCGCCTGGGCTGAGACCGGCACCAGGTGCAGTAACAGCGCCACAGATAGGGTAATCGCCGCCGCACTGAACCCCTGATATCGTCGACTCATTTTCCCCTCCCGGGGCTCCGGCCCCTTTACGGAAGACTCTCCACGATGATCTCAGAGACTAACACACTGAATCGTACCGGGTTCGTCGGAGGGCTCATTGCTTGAGAGGATGGAGCCCATGGCACGACCGAGGAAGTATTCAGCTGAGGCACGAGAGCGGGCCATTCGGATGGTCCGCGCGCATGGTCCCGAGCATCCGTCGCAGTGGGCCGCGATCACGGCGATCGCGAGCAAGTTCGGCTGCACCGGTGAGACGCTGCGGAATTGGGTGCGCCAGACCGAACGCGATACGGGCCAGCGGGGCGGCCTGACGACCGACGAGCGCCAGCGCCTGAAGGAACGGGAACGCGACAATCGCGAATTGAGACGCGCGAATGAGATCTTGCGGAAGGCCTCCGCATATTTTGCCCAGGCGGCGCGCGACCGCCGAGTGAAGTAATGGTCCAGTTTGTGGATGACCACCGGGCCACGTAGGGGGTTGAGCCGATCTGTGCGGTGTTGCCGATCGCCCCCTCGACGTATTTTCTGCACCACGCCCGGCAGGTGGACCCGCCGCCGCGGCCGGCGCGCGCCAAGCGCGACGACGACTTGCGGATCGCCATCCAGCGGGTCTGGGACGCGAATTGGCAGGCATACGGACCGCGGAAGGTCTGGCAGCAGCTCGGCCGCGAAGACGTCGACGTCGCGCGCTGCATGGTCGAGCGGCTGATGGGGGCGATGGGCTTGGCCGGCGCGGTCCGCGGCCGCGCATGGGTCACGACGCCCGCCGCTGCGACCGCCGGCGTGCGTCCCCCGGCTTTGGTCGACCGCCAGTTCACCGCGCCGCGGCCCAACCAGCCTCTGGGTCTCCGACTTCCCCTACGTCGCCACGTGGAAAGGCTTCGTGTATGTCGCGTTCGTGATCGCTGTCTTCTCGCGGCGCATCGTCGGCGGGCGCGTGTCGGCGTCGCTGCGGACGGACTTCGTGCTCGATGCGCTCGAATAAGCGGTGTGCGAACGTGGCGCGGATCGCGTCAGCGGCCTGGTGCATCACAGCGACCGGGGTACGCAGTATCTGTCGATGCGGTACACCGACCGGCTCGCCGACGCCGAAATCGCGCCGTCGGTCCTCAACGACGTCATCCTCCGGGGACGCCTTACTGGATGCCCGCTGCTCGCGACCGATGGCTTCGCGTACTACTTCGCGGCGATCCGGCGCCTCATAGGTCCCGTCTACGTCTACGGTCAAGTGATCAAGACGCGTCGGAACGATCGTGTCGTCCGAGTCGAGCGGCGCGTAAAGATCGGTACCGCGAAGCGGCTGACGGACGCGCTGCTGCAGTCGGAGGATTCCGAGCACCTGAACACGTCGTTCGTGGAGCGCCTCAACCTCACCATTCGTCAAGGCTCAGCGTACCTGCGCCGTCGATCGCCGTGCCATGCCCGATGCGCAGAGCAGCTCCGCGGGCACGCGGAGCTCTTGCGTTGTCATTACAACTTCGTACGGCTGCACCGGGCATTGAAGTTCGGGCGCGAGACCAGGACGCCGGCGATGCAGGCCGGTATGGTCAGCACGCGACTGACCTGGAGCCACATCTTCATGGCGCGCGGTCTCTCTCTACGCATTCTTGTGGCGATCGTGCGCATTCTCGTGATCGGCCACCTCAGAGAAACTGGCACAGCCCAGCTGCCGACGTTCTTGTGGCCGCTCGACCAACGAACCGCGGCCTGATCAACAGCGAATGGCGCAAACACCGTCCCCCAAGCCGAAGGCGTAGTGACCGAGAGCGTCGGCGGGACCCTGCTGCCACCCTACGTCTCTGTCCGGGCGCGTCGGGATCGGGGAGCTTGGGGCTCGCTTCGTGCGACGACCCAGGCGTAGGTCTAAACGAATGAGTATACTGGGGTCATGATTAACGTATCCGAAACGGCGGCGTCGAAAATCAGCGAGCTGCTGGTCGAGGAACAGAAGGCCGGCGGCGGCTTGCGCGTGTTCGTGCAGGGCGGCGGCTGCTCGGGATTCCAGTACGGCATGATGATCGAAGAGAACGGGCAGGGCGCGGGTGATCAGGTCTTCGAGTCCCACGGCGTGAAGTTGTTCGTGGACCCGATCAGCATCCAGTATCTGAAGAACGCCGAGGTCGACTTCGTCGACACGATTACGGGCGGCGGGTTCACCATACAAGAACCCGAACGCCAAGTCGACCTGCGGCTGCGGGTCGTCCTTCTCGACCGAGTAAAGACTCTGCAACCCACCGAAATCCATCGACGTCGGCACCGCAAAGAGAAACGGAACACGCTGCGCGAAGCTTGCGGCGGCGCGGGCCACGCTATGAGTCGGCGATCATCAAAAGCTCTGCGCCGACGGCGGTTCGATCGAGGCCCAGTGCGCAGCCCCATGCCCTCTACTAGAGCATCGTCTCCAGTTCCCGCGTCAATACTCCCGAACTAGCAAGGGCGAAGAATGGCGACGGATTCGTTCAGGCTCCGACCGATCATGAAGCAGGGGACGGCGACGAGTATTCCCGAAACGTGGACACACTATCCGTCTGTCGAGGAAGCCCGAGCCGGTGCAAAGCTGATGTATCAGAACGATCGCGTCCTGCGCGTGATGGTGGTCACCGACAGCCTTGGATCATTCGTGGAATGGATCGAGCGATGATCGTTGCGCGAACCCCTCTGGCGAGGCGCTGCTAGCGACTTGGATCTGACCGCGTCGTCGCTGGCCAATTGGTCAAACACGCACGCGCGGATCGGACGAAGGCAAGACAGGCCTGACGACTGCGGAGCGCCTGGAGCGCGAACGCGAGATTCACGCTGACGATCGACTTCCCCACGCCGCCCTTGCCGCTTGTGCTTCGTCAATACCATCGCGGGACGCCGCCGATGCCTCCCGAGCGGATGCCGTGACGAAACGATTCTTCTTGAAGCGACGCGGGACGCCCACGCACGGTCGCTCCGCGCAGACACGTAGCCGACCGCAACAATCGAGTCGACGGTCAACGGTGCCCGTCAGGCTGCCCGTCGTTCGTAGCGATGATGTAGTCCGCCAACTTCCGGGAACGCGACCACGGATCCTTCCGTCGGCGTCTGAACGCATCGTGTCGTCGGCGCGTCCTTCTCCAGGACGAGATGTGTTCGCGCGTCATGATAGTAGGTGAGATACGCGGCCAGCAGACGTCGCAGATGCCGCGTGCCGCGGACGATCACGTGGTCCAGAGACTCGCGCTGAATGGATCCGATCAGTCTCTCCGCATACGGATTCTGCCAAGGACTTGATGGACTGGTGATGACCTCCGTGATGCCCATGCCGGCGACACGGCGCCGGAACACGTCCCCGTAGATAGCATCACGATCCCTCAACAGCCACCGCGGCGTAGTGTCGTTGGAAAGGCCTCGATGATCTGTTGCGCGGTCCATGCGGCGGTGGGATGTTCGGTGACCGCCAGGTGGACGATTCGGCGACGGTGGTGGGTGAGGAGCACGAGCACGAACAGCACGCGGTCGGTGAGGGTCGGCACGGCGAAGAAATCCACCGACACCAGGGACGCCACGTGATTCGTTAGGAAGGTCCGCCACGTTTATGACGGTGGACGACGGCGTCGTCGCAGGAGTCGCGACACAGTCCGCTCCGACACGACGATGCCCAGCTTGCCCAATTCCCCATGGATTCGAGGGGCTCCCCAGAGAGGATTCGCCACAGTCATCTGGTCGACGAGGGTTCGAATGGCTGCGGTGGTGCTCGGGCGGCCCGGACGTGTACGGGTTGAGCGTTCGGTCCAACGGCGCCGGAGCCATTGGCGATGCCAACGAACGACCGTGTCGGGCTGCACGACGATCAATGCCGTTCGCCAATCCCGCCACGCCTTCGCCAGCAGGACCCAAAACAGTCGATCGCTCGCGCGGAGGTGCGGACGCCCGACCGTGCGCCGGAGAACCGCAAACTGCTGACGCAGCGCCACGTTCTCGAGCGCGACGGCTCGGTGTCCACTACAGAGCAGCCCGAGCGTTCGAAGCAAAACGATAAGCGCGGCTAGAATGCGCTATCCTGTCGTCCAATCGATCTGAGATCAACCGGCGGAGGCGGCGATCAGGTTCTGGCGACGCACAGACCGATGAACAGTGACCGACGCAAGCACCTGATCGCGGGTGGGAAACCGGTAGCGGGGATAGCGGATGACACCATCGGGTATTCGACTACTGTGCCCGCGGTCGCCTCAAGTTGACAATGCCCCAACGCCCTGCTGAACGATGAGGAACACTGAGCCATCGAAGGACCGTCACGCCCTCTCTTCGTCAACTTGACAGTGCCTGGTCATCCCATCGTGCGTCCCGACTGTTCAATCAAGGCTGTGATCTGGGATTGCGGCGGCGTGATCATCCGGACTGAGGACGACCGGGGTCGCCGCGAATGGGAGCGGAGGCTTGGACTGGCACATCATGAGCTCGACCGGATCGTGATGGGCAGTGAGTCGTGGATTCAGGCACAGTGCGGCGACATCACTGAGAACCAATACTGGAGTGACATCCAGAACCAGCTGGGCCTCGACAAGCAATCCCTGCGGAGCCTCCGCGGCGACTTCTACGCTGGCGATCGCGCGAACGCGGTCGCGACCGAGGTCATTCGGCATCTCCGCTCACATTACAAGCAAGCCATCTTGAGCAACGCACCGCTGTCGTTGCATGCGGAGCTGCGCGACCGTTTTCACATTGCCGGGCTGTTCCATGTCATCGTTGCGTCGGCGGTGATCCGGGTGATGAAACCCGACCCTCAAGCCTATGGAGCCGCCCTGGAGGCACTCGGTCTGCGAGCCGACGAGACTGTGTTCATTGATGACCTGCTTCCCAACATCGCCGCGGCGAGGCGGCTCGGCATGCACGTCATTCACTTCGACAGCTATCACTACGATGTGCGACCCCAGCTGGGGGCCCTGCTCGGCTCGCCGGGGCTCTGACAGCTCGGCACAGGCGCCCCGTCGTCCTGCGCTGATAACGGGCCCCCGACGGACCTGCTCGCGCCAGCAAGCACTCCTTCGTAAACCGCATACGTGGCCGAAGCGGTCTTGTCCCATGAAGAATCACCCGCACGACGTAATCCGTCGCCGCGGAGGCGCGTTTTGAGATCTCGATCCAGAATCACGCCGTGCAGTGCTTCAGCGAACCCGACAGGATCGTTGGGATCGACCAGCAATGCCGCCGACCCAGCCACTTCGGGCAAGGACGAAACATTACTGGCGACAACGGGACAGCCACAGGCCATAGCTTCGACGACGGGGAGGCCAAATCCCTCGTACAGCGAAGGGTAGACGAGCGCAATTGCGTTCGAATAGACGACAGCAAGGTCCTGATCAGACACGTGGTCGACGAAGTCGATGTCGTGGTCGACCCCGAGCCGCCGTGCTTCTTCGAGCGTGGCCGTGCGGTACCCATCCGAGCGTCCGGCCGAGCCCACTTTGAGCAATCGAAGTGACGCGAATCTTGGTCCGCGGTCTTTGAGGGCGGCAAAAGCGCGCAACAAACACACCAGGTTCTTCCGCGGCCGTTCCGAACCAACGTAGAGTACATACGGTGCAGAGAAGCGTCCATCGTTCACCGGGGACGGCTTGAATACGCTGTGATCTATCCCGTTGTAGATCACTGTGATCTTCTCTGCCGCCACGGCCAAATGCTGCATGAGGTCTTTCTTGGTTGCCTCGGAGGTGCAGATGACATGCGTTGCCTTACGGATTCCTCGTCGGTCGAGCGCGAGCCCGACAGCTGCCATCCGGTCTTCGGGAGCGTATGGGAACGCCAGCCGAACGAGGTCGTGGACCGTCACGACGCACGGCTGAGACAACCACGAAACCCAACGCCCCAGGTGGTGGTTCGAAAGATGGACGGCATGCCGAGCGCGCATCAGATCCCATCCAAGGCGTAGGTCCTGACGCATGGACCCGTATCGTGCGGTGTAAATCGGCGAGACCGGCAGCCGCTTTGCCAGTTCTTGCGAGTATCGGCCGATGCCCGAGTGCTCCGTCGAGACCACCAGGCTGAAGGGGAGCCTATCGAATAGCATAATGGATTATCATACTGAAATCCTCGGGCCGGCGAGTCTGAATGCATCGCACGCTGGTCGAACGCGGATCGACCGAGCAGCTGACCACAAGACTCTCTTGGCCTAGTTCATGACCTGACGGCTTCCGACACCAGCGCGTGTCTGCGGCTCGACAACCCCCAAAGCCGCACTCGCTTACGGGAGGACGTCGGGGACGTGGATGAATTGCTGACAGTGGGATCTGGTGGAGATGGTTCGTAGCGACAGAGACGCGAAACTGGCGGGCATTCGGCGCGTGCCGTTCTGGTGGCACACGATCGACCTGGGAGACGGAGTCGTCACCCCGGGGCACTCGAGCCTCGCGGAACAAGAATTCCGGGCCGTTGGGATCCCTCATTCCCTGAAAGGGAAAAGCGTCTTGGACATCGGATGCTGGGACGGCGTGTTTTCGTTCTTGTGCGAAGGGCGGGGTGCTGCCGTCACGGCCATTGACACCTTCCAGCACACAGAGTTCGTCAAGAGCAAATACGGAGTTGAACTCAAAGGCGGAGCAGGTTTTCGGGTCGCCGCGCGCCACCTCGGGTCGGCCCTGAAGGTGAAGAGGCTGGACATCACCCAGGTCAACGATACGTTCGATGTGTCACTGTTTCTTGGCGTCCTGTATCACCAACGTAACCCCATTCAATCTCTGGAACAGTTGTCCAGGGTCACGAACGAGTGCGCAGTCATCGAGACCCACTACCTCAAGGGACAAGACCAGCCGGTCCTGCAGTTCTACCCAGCCGACAGCCTCAACTCGGACACAACGAACTATTGGGGACCATCCTTGTCTTGCGTCGAACTGATGCTTCTAGACGTCGGATTTCGTGACGTCAAGCTCGTTGCCACGTCGGAAGGCAGCGACGATCGAGCGGTGATTCTGGCGTATAAGTAGAATGCCGTTGGCGGCGCGCGTAGTGTCTCATTGCTCGGTCGAGGGTCCTCGTGAGCTTGATCCGGTTTCGTGGACACAATCCGAAAGGTGGATACGATGTCCAGAAGGGGATCACGCAGAGCGGGACGACGCGCGTGACGACAGTTCACGGAGGAGTTCATGGCCGGCGCGGTCCGGCTCGTGTTGGATGAGGGCAAGACGATCGGTGCCGGCTCGCGCGACCTGGATCTGACGCCGTCATCGCTGGCGCATTGGGTCCGACACGCCCAAGCCGATCGGACGAAAGGCAAGACCGGCCTGACGCCGGCGGAGCGGGAGGAGCTGGCACGGCTCCGCAAAGCGAATCGGATCCTCGCCGAGGAGCGCGACATCCTGAAACAAGCGGCGGCCTTCTTCGCGAAGCAGAGCCGATGAGGTGTACCTTCATCGCGGCGAAGAAGGCCGAGCATACGGTGAGCATTCTCTGTCGATGTCTGCGCGTGACGCGCAGCGGCTTCTACGCCTGGCAGCGTCGTCCGGAATCGACGCACACCCGTGATGATCGTCGGCTGACCGTGCTGGTGCGGGCCTCGTTCGAGGAGAGTACGCAGCGGTACGGCAGTCCGCGCATTCACGAGGATCTGATCGAGCAGGACGAGCACGTCAGCCGCAAACGGGTCGTGCGATTGATGCAGGAAGACGGCCTACAGGCGCGGCGCCGGAAGCGCTACAAGCTGACAACCATGAGTGATCACGCCCAACCGGTCGCGGCGAATCTACTGGACCGCCAGTGCGAGGCGGACGCGCCGAATCAGCGGTGGGTCGGCGACACGACCGAGTTCGTCATCGGCAGCAGCGGCAAGCTCTACCTCGCGGCGATCCTAGATCTGTTCTCGCGGTGCATCGTGGGCTGGGCCGTCAGCGCCGTGAACGACCGCCATGTGACGATCACCGCCCTGGAGGCGGCGCTCACGCGCCGGTGCCCCGAGATCGGCCTGCTCCAGCACTCCGACCAGGGCTCGACATACGCGAGCGAGGATGATCAGGACGTCCTCGAGGCGCGCGGCATCGTGTGCAGCATGAGCCGGCGGGGCAACTGCCACGATAACGCGGTGATGGAAAGCTGCTTCTCGACGATCAAAGCGGAACTCGCCGGTCGCTTCGACAGCTGCAGCGAGGCCAAGCGGGAGTTGTTCGCTTACATCGAGGTGTTCTCTAACCAACGTCGCCGGCACTCGACGATCGGCCAGATCAGTCCGGCGGCGTACGAGCGGCGCGCGCGGGCAGAGGGCAGGGACGCCATGGCAAACCGCACAGGACGCGGTTTCCCACAGCGCCCACACCCGTCGCTCTTGTCTGGAAATGAGGAACGAAGAGCCACTCAAACAGCGTAGTGAACCTGTTCACCAGATCGGATCAGGCTCAGAATGCGTCGACGCCGTCTTCGACTTTCTTGATCTTCTCCCCGACCGCGGCCTTGGCCAGCGGCTGGGCGCTGAGCCCGGATTGGAGAAACGTGACCGAAGCCACGACGGCCAGGGCGGCAATTCCGAACATGTTCTTCATGGTCATCTCGCTTTCAGGTCAAAGGACTGTGCAGTCCGATCGACGATATCCTAAACTTGACCAGCTCGAAATCGCCAGGTTTCCAGGTCTGGTCGAAAAAGGCTTCGAGCGGGCCGTAGAGGCGCAGCAGCACATTGTAGCTGGACCGGACCGGGCAAGGTGACCTTGTGGGTCTTGCCGCCGTCGAGGTATTCGCCCTTCCCGTCCTGCGCGGTGAACTCATAGACGGAGCCGAGACCCACCTTCGGCGCGGTCACGTGGCCAGCGCCTTTTCCTTCGACCACCACTTCCGACAGTACGGGCGCCTTCAGATGCTCGGCTTGAAAGGGTAGAAGAGGCGACACGGCGACGTGAGCGCGCGCTCGTACTCCTCCAGCGTGTCGATATCCGCGAACGCGCCTTCGTCATCAACCTCGACGTCTCCATCGGCCGACGCGTGCGCACGTACCACAGGCTTGGCGCCCTCCCGTGGATCGGCGTGCCGCAGTTGATCGAACAAGGAGCGATCGACGAGCAGTGGGTGTCCGTGCCGGCCGCCGCGCGTCGGCCGGACGACGGGTGCGTGTGTCCGCTGGTAGCGTTCGACGACCGCACGTACGGTCGCCGCAGAGACGAATGGGACATCCGCCAGGGTGACGAGCGTCGCCGCGACGCCTGGCCGATCGACAAGCCGCAGACCGGCCACGAGGGACGAAAGCTGACCGCTCAAGTAGTCGGCGTTCTCCACGAAACGGGCAGGCAGGCCGCTTTCCGCGACGTTCCGCAGCACCGCATCCATCTCATGCCCGAGCACAATGACCACGTCGTCGATGCCGGCGTCGAGCAGCGTCCTGACGATGCGGGTCAGGAACGTGTCGTGATCTCCAGGGTCTCCAGGGCCTCCACGGCTTCCCAGGGGCAGGTTCGGTTTGAGACGGCCCATGCGCGAGGACGTGCCGGCCGCGAGGACGATGGCAGGTATCACACGAGCATCATACGATTGCAGTGCTAGAATCCCCCCATGGCCGACCTCGATCGTCACATTCGTTGTCAGCGCTGCGGCACAGAGATGGACATGCGCGACCCAGGGCCCGGCATGCCGTGGACACCCGACCAGTTCTGGACCTGTCCGAAGTGCGGCCGCCATTTCTGGTCGACCTACTCGACCGCCGCGCCCAAGCCGACGACTGAGCCGGCGGCCTGACGATCTTTCGCCAACCCATGCCTCGTTTCGAACTCGATGACGACGTCGACGACGATAATCCCGACGAAGACGATAACTCCGAGGAGGATTCCGAGAAGGATTCCGATGACGATGACGAGGAAGACGACGAGGACGGGGGCGACGCGGCAGACGACGTCGAAACGTGGCAAGTCGTGCCTCCGCTTGACTTTCCCACGTTGAACTGCCTAGACTGGCGCGAGTTCGAGCTCCGCGGAGTTGGAGCTGGGACGCCTCGGCCGGCGCGCATCCCGACAGCGTGGCACCACTTTCGCGGTCGCCCGAACCGGCTGAGTCTCCTGGGGAGAGGATCTCTTTGGGGGTCGGAACGGAGGGGTTGGGTATGCCAAACGGCACTATCGCGCGTCTGCTGATCGACAAGGGCTTCGGGTTCATCCGCGACGAGGGGGGAACAGAGCATTTCTTCCACCGTAGCTCGGTGCGGGGCGCGGTGTTTGAATTACTGCGTGAAGGCCAGCGTGTGGAGTTTACCCCTGAGGATTCCCAGAAGGGGCCACGCGCGGGCGACGTCCGGCTGATCGAAAGCTGAACGCTCCCTCATAGCAACTCTAGAAACGCGGCGCTATCGCTCAGGTCCTCGAAGACCGTTGCAGCACCGCTGTCGCGGAGCTGCTGCGCGCTGAAAGGCCCCGTGGCCACGCCGACTGGCGTGGCGCCCCAGGCCAGCGCGCAGGCCACGTCATGCGGCGTGTCGCCGATCACGATCACCTCGACGGGTTGAACGGCTGGACCGCCGAAGGCGCGAACGCGCGCCAGCGCTTTCGGTAACAAGCTGTTTCTATCAGACCCGTCGTCGGCGAAGGCGCCGCACGGAAAATACCGCCACAAGTCGAAATGTTCGAGCTTCAGGCGCGCGGCTTTCTCGTAGTTGCCCGTCAACAGCGCGAGATACGTGTCCTCACGTAAGGCAAGCGTATCGAGCAGCGGACGAATACCCGGCATGATGGTCTTTCGCGGGTTCGGCGGTTCGAGCTCCCGCTCGAGGTGCGCGAGATACGCGTCCTGGAAAGCCGAGAGTGCGGATGGAAGGATCCCGTGAGCTGCGGCCGCGCTAGACAGAATCCATGTGTCGGTGCGGCCCGCCATCTCGATGTCCCCGAACGCGGCGGAGACCGCAAAGAGTTCCTCGAACGCACGGGCCATGGCCCGCTGGCCGGCACCACCGGTGAGCACCAGCGTGCCGTCGATGTCGAAGAGGAGGACGCGCTGCCCGCCCACCGCGGGTTATTCCGTGACGTTGATCGTCATGCTCGTGCACAGTCCCTCGACGGCGTCGTGCCTGTCGTCGCCCAGCTGCAGAGTCAGTCTGTGCATCCCTGGCGGCAGCTGCATGTCAATTTCGGAGTTCCCGGCGCCGAAGTGGACCCAGGGCGCCGCCTTCTGGATCGCAGTGCCCGCTGGGAGGCACTCGGCATCGACGGCCACATGGTAGTGGCCCATGCCTGCGCGCGAGGTTTCGACGGTGCCCTGCGGCACCGCCGCGACCTGGTAGTTCTCGACGCCGAACTCGAGGTGGACGGGACTCTTCACGGTGGCGCCGTCCTGCGGCGCGACGAAGAAGACCCGCGCCTTCGGGCCGGTTCCACAGGCCCAGGCTGTCGCAATCAGAATAAACAGCACGAAATGACGCTTCACGCTCATGACTGGCTCTCCTAGGGTGACATTCTACTGGCTATGGCTAAGCTAGGGCTAGGCGCGCTCGAAGTTCAAGGACCACGCTTGCCGCGGGTCCGCTGTCACAGCGACGAGCGCACATCCACGCTTGGACGCGGTCTGCTGAACGTCGGCTCCGAGCAACGTGGCGCCGGTGACGAGATTGACGAACGTTTCCGCCATCGGTTGATCCAGTCCGAGAATCGCGACGAGCTCGCCCTCGGCGAGGGTGAGCTTCTCGATTCCGCAGCGGCCTCAGGCCGTGGTAGTCCCTGGAGAGTGCCGTGAGCTCGATGATCGGGCCGGAACACCGTGGAGATGTTGTCACGCCGTCACGAGCCGAGCAGCCGATTCACTTCGTCGACGATGCGGGATGATGCAGTCAGCGCGGTAATCTCGACCTTCAACGCCGCGACATTGCAGGCGATCGCACCGTAGGCGATCATCCCGTGGACGATGGATGGGAGCACACGCGTGTCCACGATCGCGCCGAGGATCGCCGCAACCATCGTAACGGCCATCGCCAGCGTCCCCACGGAGAACACCGGCTTCCGGACCATGGCGATGCGGTGATACTGGTCGCCGGTCAGGCCGCCCTCGGCCATCGCGTCCTTGACGGCCTTTCCTTTGCCGATGAGATAGAACATCATCATCGAATGCGCGAACAGCATGATCAGCGTGGAGAAGAAGCCGTACGAAATGTGGCGGCCGACATCGGTGCCCCGTAAACCAAGCACGGCTGCGCTGACGAGCCCGAAAAGACTGACGCCGGCGGCCGTGATCAGCGCTTGAGCCAGGGCACGATCATAAACGATCCTGCAGCGCTTCGACGGATTCGAGGTGTTGTTCTACGAAGAGGTGCGGGCACCGGAAGCGGTGGCGCGTATCGTTGCCAGACGGGCCCGCCGCCGAACCAGTGTTTCGTAGGCATCGCGCGGGACTGAGACGGCGCCCGGCTCCCTGGGGCCATGCGTTGGGTCGCCATGGAAATCGGATCCGCCCGACACGGCAATGCCCAGCGCGGAGGCCATCGCCGCATATCGCGCCGTCGCCGCGCTGTCGTGCTCGCTGTGGTACGCCTCGAGCGCATCGAGACCTTCAGAGACCAGGCCCCCAATCCACTCATCGTGGCCGACGAGCCCCGGGTGCGCCAGCGAGGCGATGCCGTTCGCATCGTGAATGCGTGCGATCACCTCGGCGACTGATGCGCCGAGCCGCGGCACGAATGCCGGTTTGCCCCGCACCAGCCACCGATCGAAGGCTTCGCCTGTGCTCGCGACATGCCCGCCGGCGACGAGGGCACGAGCGATCCACGGCCGGCCCGCGGACTTTCTGGGATCCTCAAGGGCCGGCTGGAGGATCATCTCCGTGTCCAGCTCGATCCCCAGCGCGGCGAGCTTCGCCACCATCTGACGCAGGCGATCGATGCGCCGGCGGCGTTGTTCGGACAGAAACGCGTGAAGGCCTGGCGCGGTCACATTGATGAAATATCCGAGCACGTGGACGTCCTGATCGCCGCGCATCGCGGTGATTTCGATTCCCGTCACGAACGTCACCCCGGCTTCGGCGCACGCGACGGCCGCCGCTTCGCAGCCGCCCATGGTGTCGTGATCGGTCACGGCCAGCACGGTGACGCCCGCCGCGGCCGCCCGGGCTACGAGTTCGACTGGCGCGCACCAGCCATCGGACTCGGTCGTGTGTGTGTGCAGATCGATCAACGGCGTGTCGACCTGGCGGACTTTGCCGCCTTGACTGCCTTTCTTGATCTTCCTGCGGGGGGGCGCCGCGGCCAACCCTGCCGCTCGCGCAGCGAGCGGTACTCGCGAATCAGCAGATTGAGATGGGCGCGTTCCTCCTCGGCAAACTCCAGGAAGACCTGTTTCCCTTCAGAGTCCTCGAACCGCTCGCCATAGCGCTTGAAGAACTTGTGCGAGCCCCGCTCGCACTTGATTCCGATGAGCAGCGCCCGCGCATCATTGACGCCCCCGCCGCGCAGCTGCTCCGTGCCGGCATCGAACAGACCGCTCGCAGCGCCCTTGAAGAACAGGAACGCCGGACGGGATTCGAGCTGCGGATCTTTCGCCGTCAACTCGCGGTACCGCTGCTCGAGCACGCCGAGATGATGCCGCTCCTCGGCGGCGAGCTCCTCGAAGACGGTCCGGCCGCGCTGGTCCCTGGTGAGCGTCGCGGCGCGGGTGTAGAACTCGAGGCCGCTTCGCTCCGTCGTGATCGCCATGCGGAGCGCGTCACGAGCAAACACGAGCTCGGTGGTGGCGCCGTCGATTGGCGCGGTCTTCTTGCCTGTCCGGCAATCGTCGCACGTCCCGTAGATCTGAACGACCGCACGCGTGGCCGAAAATCTGCGCGCCGACGCGACCTCTTCCATCAGGCTTTCGACGTCGGAGCTCAGAAACTCGGACGAGCGATGGCACTCGGTGCAGATGAGATGAAAATGCCTGGGATGACGGTACGACGCCTCGTACCGCGACCGGCCCTCGCCGAAATCGACTTTGCGCGCGATGTCCGCGTCGACCATCCACTGGAGCGTGCGGTAGACGGTGGCGCGGCCGATACCCGGCTCCTCCCGGCGCACGACGTCGAACAGATCGTCGGCGCTGAGATGGCCTTGCTGGCGCAGGAAAATATTGAGGATACGGTCGCGCTTGCCCGAGCGCTTCCCGCCGGCCGGACGAAGGCTGGAATAGTCTGGGAGGGAACTACCCAATTCCCCCCTCGTTTAGTCGACCGAGAACGACGAACCGCACCCGCAAGTGGAGGTTGCCTGCGGATTCTTGATGGTGAAGCCGCCGCCCGTGATGGTGTCGACGAAGTCGACTTCCGCACCGCTCAGGTAACGCACGCTGATCGGATCGACGAACAGCTTGACGCCGTGCGACTCGAAGACCATGTCGCCCGCGCCCTGTCCGTTTTCCTCGATCATCAGGCCGTACTGGAACCCCGAGCAGCCGCCGCCCTGCACGAACACGCGAAGGCCACTTCCGCCCTTGTTCTCTTCCGACAGTAATTCGCTAATCTTCGACGCCGCCGTTTCGGACACGTTGATCATGAGTACCTCTCAAGTCCTTCAGGATTGCCCCGTATTATAGCAGTACCATGCCGTACCTCACGGTTGCCCACCCCCCTCAGGCCGAGGTGCTGGCCTCAGCTGAACGCCGCTGGCGGGCCCTTATTGAGGCCAAACCAGAGCTGCGGGCGGCCGTGAATCTCCAGCGGAGCCTGCTAACGCTGGTCGTCGACCTGGCTCGGACCATCGACAACGGCCGGCTGCCGAGGCTGTCGCTGCCGGCGAAATACCTCGCCGCCAAGTTATCGCGCGGCGTGCCGGTGTTGTCTGGGGAACCGATCCCGCTGCCCGCTTCCCTGCTGAAGCCTGCGCTCGTCAGGTTCTGCGACGAGCTGGCGGCTGGCGGCGCGGGCGATGTGGCCACCCGCATCGGCGCCACGATCGAGAGCGGCAGGATGGACGCCGGCTCGCTGCTCACGGCGTCGCTCGCACGGGACCAGGAGGCGATTCGGACCGGCGCAACACATATGGGGCTCGCGCCGGATCTCGCCTGGCTGGTCGCGGAGCTCGCGGTCGGGCCGGTGGCCCATGCGCTGCAGCGAACGCTGTTCGCCACGCCAGGGCTCGGCGCGTCTGGCGGGCCGCTCGCAGAGGCGCTGGCCGCGTGGAATCACGGCTACTGCCCCGCCTGCGGCTCATGGCCGGCGCTGGCAGAGGTCGTCGGCGGCCACCGCCTTCTGCGCTGTGCGTTTTGCGCCGCCACGTGGGAGCGGACGACTTATGCGTGCGTCTACTGCGACGAGCAGGGTGAAGCGTTCGTCACGGCTGCGCCCGACGAAGAACGGACGGACCGCCGCACCGAACTCTGCAGCTCGTGCGGCACGTATCTGAAAACCATCGACACGGCGGAGATTTCACCTTTCCCGCTCGTCGCCATCGCCGATATGGAGACGATGGATCTCGACATCGCGGCGATGGACCACCACTACGGCAGGCCGGCGCTTCGGGAATTCGGGGCGGGCGCTAAGCCTGCGCGAGCGTAGCGAGGCGCGCTCCGGATTCCTGTTCGATGTCCTTGTGCAGGCTGTTGCCGTGCGCGTCCATGGTGACGATCGCGGGAAAGTCCTCGACCGTCAGATGCCACATCGCCTCGGGCGTGCCCAGTTCGAGGAGCGACACGCCATCGACCTGCTTGATCGTCCGCGCGTAGAACTGCGCGGCGCCGCCAATCGCGTTGAGGTAGACCGCGCCATGCTCTTTCAACGCGGCCAGCGTCTTCGCGCCCATCCCACCTTTGCCAATCACCACGCGCACGCCATACCGCTTGATGACGTCGCTTTGATACGGCTCCTCGCGGATGCTGGTGGTCGGCCCGGCCGCCGTCACGCGCCAGCCCGCACCGGACTTCCCTTCCGACTTCCCCTCTTCCTTCACCACGACGGGGCCGCAGTGGTACAGCACCGACCCACGCAAATCGACTGGCGGGGCGTTCTTCATGAGATATGAATGGACGCCGTCACGCCCGGTGAACATCTGGCCCGATACCAGAACAACGTCGCCCACCTTCAACGCTCGGGCGTCATCGGCGCTGAGCGGCGCCTTCAATCGGACTTCGCGGCCCGTTCGCGTGAAGCCTGCCTGATCGAGCATCGGGATGATCGGATGCGCCGGGTCGCGGTACCGCCAGCTCGTGATCGCGCCGGTGGTTCCGTCGAGCGCCACGCCGAGGCGCCGGAAGGCCCAGCAGTCGTACGCCACCGATACGAAGAAACTTGCCGGCAGCCGATTGAGCGCGCCGATCTTGCAGCCGATGAGCGTCACCTTCCCGCCGAACCCCATCGCGCCAATCTCGAGGGTATTGATCGTCGACATGATTGACGCCTCGAGCTCAGCCAATCGCGCGTCAGGATTTCCGTCGTCGAGCGACCGAAACAACTGCTCCTTGGCGTGAAGGTAACCGGACGTCCGATCGCCGCCGATGCACACGCCAACGGCGCCGGGGCTGCAGCCTTTTCCCTGTGCCTGCCACACCGCGTGAAGAATGCACTTCTTCACGCCGTCCAGCGTCCGATCCGCCCGGCCGAGATGCGGCAGTTCGACCGGCACCGCGTACTGGGCGTTCGTGTTCTCGCACCCGCCGCCCTTGAGAATCAGCTTGACCTCGATGTCACCGCGCTCCCACTGCTCGAAGTGGATGATCGGCGTTCCAGGGCCCAGGTTGTCGCCCGAATTCTTGCCGGTGATGGAATCGACCGAGTTCGGCCGCAGCTTGCCGCGGCGGGTCGCTTCCGCAATGGCCTGTCGGATCTGGTCGCGCATCCAGATCTGATTGGCGCCCACCGGCACTTTGACCTCGAAGGTCGGCATGCCCGTGTCCTGGCAGATCGCGCCCTCCCCGTCCGCCGCAAGGTCGATGTTCTCCGCGATGATCGTCAGCGCCTGCGATGCGCGCGTGCCGGCCGGCTCGGCGTCGAGCGAGGTCTTCATGGCGGCGCGGACATCGGGCGGCAGGTCGGTCGACGTCTTGATAATAAGCTGGAGAACGCTGTCGAAAAACGCTGGCATCATGACGGACCAGTATAATCAACTCTGAGCCGATGTCCTTCCGGACCGAACGCGACCCGCTCGGCGAGCTCGAGGTTCCCTCCGAGGCCTACTACGGCGTGCAGACGATGCGCGCGGTCGAGAATTTTCGGATCAGCGGCCTGCGCGCGCACGCCGATCTCGTCACGGCGACCATTCTCATCAAGAAGGCGGCGGCCGAAGCGAACGCGGCGCTCGGGCGCCTCGACGCCGACATCGCGCGCGCCATCATCGCCGCCGCGGACGAGGTTCTCGCCGGTCAGCTGCGCGACCAGTTTGTCGTCGACGTCTACCAGGCCGGCGCCGGCACGTCGCACAACATGAACGCGAACGAAGTGCTCGCCAACCGAGCGGCCGAGATGCTCGGCGAGCCACGGGGTACTTACAAGCGCGTACACCCAAACGATCACGTCAACATGGGCCAGTCCACGAACGACGTCTTTCCGACGGCGACGCGTCTGGCCCTCCTGTTCGGCGCCAGCCCGCTCGCGTCCGCCGGCCGCAATCTCGCCCTCAGCCTCAACCGCAAAGCCGATGAATTCGCCGCCGTGATCAAGACCGGCCGCACGCATCTCCAGGACGCCGTGCCGATCACGCTCGGTCAGGAATTCAGTGGCTATGCGGCCTGCATCGAACGCGGCGCCGAGGACGTCGCCGCTCTGTCCGGACAGTTGCGCGAATTGAACATCGGCGCCACGGCCGTTGGAACCGGCCTGAACGCGGGGGAAGAGTTCCGCCGTCTCGTCGTCGGCTATCTCGCGCGCGACACGACATTGCCGGTCACGCCCGCGATCAACCTGTTTCGCGTCACGCAGAGCATGGGCGACGTGGTCGCGTATTCCGGCGCGATCCGGCGGCTCGCCGTCGAGCTCGGGAAAGTCGCGAGCGACCTGCGCCTGCTCAGCATGGGCCCGCGCGCCGGTCTCTCGGAGATCACGCTTCCGGCGGTTCAGCCCGGATCGTCCATCATGCCGGGCAAAGTCAACCCTTCAGTGCCGGAGATGGTGAATCAGGTGTGCTTTCAGGTGAGCGGTTGCGACATGACGATCGCCATGGCCGCCGAAGCGGGACAGCTCGAACTGAACGTCATGATGCCGGTGATCGCATGGAATGCGCTGCACGCGTCGACGATTCTGCGCGAGTCCATCAGGACGCTCACGACGCTCACCGTTGACGGCCTGACGGCGAATCCGGATCGCGCGCGCGAGCTGCTCGAACGGAGCACGGCGACCGCCACCGCGCTCAGCCCCTATGTCGGCTACGCGGCGACTGCCGAAATCGCGAAGGAGTCGGTCAAGACAGGGAAATCGATCCGCGAGCTCGTGCTCGCCAGAGGCCTGCTCGACGCGAAGCAGCTCGACGCGATTCTGTCGGTCGAGGCGATGACGCGTGGAGGGATTCCGGGGGCGGGAGGGGCAGGAAAGGCGGGAGGAGCGGGAAAGGTGGAAGCGTCATGACACGCGGGCGGCTTCGGGTGCTTACGTGCGTTTTCGTGTTGTGTGTCGCCGGGGTCTCCCTTCGTGGCCTTCCCGCCCCTCCTGCCCCTCCTGCCCCTCCTGCCCAAAGATCCCGGGACCACCTGTTCGCACCACAGGACCTCGGGCTGCTCGAAAGCCCTGACCGCGACCAGTGGCAGAAACCGGATCAGATCATGGATTCGCTTCTGATTGCCGAAGGATCGGTCGTCGCAGACCTGGGGGCCGGCGGCGGCTGGTTTACGGCACGGCTGTCGGCGCGCGTCGGGCCGAACGGAGTCGTCTATGCGGAAGACATCCAGCCGGCGATGATCGAAGTGATCGAACGACGCAAGGTACGAGAGAACTTGAGAAACGTGCGACCCGTGCTCGGAACCGCCAACGATCCGCGGTTGCCGTCGGACATCAACGCCGCATTGATTGTCGACGCGTATCGTGAAATGGAAATTCCTCCCGCCGATCCTGTCGTGCTGCTGCGGCGCCTCGCTCTATCGCTCAAGCCCGACGGGCGGGTCGGCGTCGTCGACTTCAATCCCGGCGACGGTGGGCCCGGACCCTCGCGCGATCAACGCGTCGATGCCGAGGCCATCATCAGCGCGGCGGCCGCGGCGGGGCTGGAACTCGTCGCGCGCGAACCTCACGTCAATCAGTTTCAGTTCCTTCTCGTCTTCGGCAGGGCCCCCGTGGTCCCAGGGCGCCCCGTGGCGATCGTCCCGCGCGCGGCCCGGTAAGGCCATGCGCCACGCGCTGACCATTGCCGGCAGCGATTCCGGCGGGGGCGCTGGCGTCCAAGCCGATCTGAAAACCTTCGCCGCGTGCGGGGTGTATGGAACGAGCGCCATCACCGCCGTGACGGCCCAGAACACGCGCGGCATCAGCACTGCGGCGGTGTTGTCGGCGGACCTCGTGACCGCGCAGATCGAAGCGATCGCCTTTGACATCCGCATCGACGCCACGAAGATCGGCATCCTCGCGACGGCGGCGATCGTCGAGGCGGTGGCGGCGGCGATCGAAGCGCTGGATCTGCCGCTCGTGGTCCTCGATCCGGTCATGGTGTCATCGAGCGGCGAACGCCTGCTCGACGAGGACGGCATCCAAGCCCTCTGCTTCGAACTGCTGCCGCGGGCCCGCGTCGTCACGCCGAACATTCCCGAGGCGGAAGTATTGAGCGGCTGCCGGATTGTATCGCTTGACGATCGTCGACGTGCGGCCGAACGCATTCATGCGTTCGGCGCCGCGACCGTCGTCATCACAGGGGGCCATGACGACGGTGTTGATGGCTCGAGCGGCCCTGGCAGCAATATCGTCGTCGATTTGCTGTTCGATGGCGCGACGTTCACCGAGCTGAGAACACCGCGGGTCGGGGCCGGCGGTGATCATGACACGCACGGGACCGGTTGCGCCTTTTCGTCGGCGCTGGCGGCTGGCCTAGCGCTCGGCGAACCACTCGAGATGGCGGCGGCTCGCGCCCAGCGGTATGTCGCCGGTGCCATCCTTCACGGCGTCGCCATCGGCCACGGCGCCCGCGTTCTCAATCACTTCTGGCAGACACGGTCCGCCTGAGGCCGGACCGTTACCTCGGTATACTGAAGACATGCCCCTCCTGGCCATCGGTCCCGCTCGGCTCGAGCTCGCCGCGCTCGTGGCCGCGCTTGGTGATCGGAGCGGTGTCGACGGTGCCGTCGTGACGTTTCTGGGGCTGGTTCGCAACCACAATGCCGGCCGCCGGGTTCAACATCTGGAATACGAGGCGTTCGAGCCGCTGGCGTTGAAGGTTTTCGCCAAGATCGCCGGCGAGCTGCAGGAGCGCTGGCCTGGGGCACGGGTCGCGCTGCACCACCGCATCGGACGAGTGGAAATCGGAGAGGCGAGCGTTGCCATCGCGGTCGCTTCCGCGCATCGCGCCGAGGCCTACGCCGCGTGCCGGTACGTCATCGAACGCGTGAAGCAGATCGCCCCTGTCTGGAAGCGCGAGTTCTTCGAAGGCGGCGACGTGTGGATTGAAGGAGCGACCGCCGATCCTGAAGACGCGCGTGCGCGCGCCGAGGCGGAGCGCGTGGCATGCGCGTAACCGTCCGGCTGTTCGCCCGGCTCCGCGACATCGCGGGCGCGGTCGAGCTCACACGCGATATCGCGCAGGGCGCCACGATAGCGAGTGTGTGGCGTCAGCTTGCGGGCGAATATCCCGAGCTCGGGCAGTACGAGCGGTCGATTTCATCCGCCGTCAACGCGGACTACGCGCGGATGGATCGGGTGTTGAGCGAAGGCGACGAAGTCGCGTTTCTACCACCAGTCTCAGGAGGATGACGACGATCAACGTCGTCTCTGTATGTTCGATAAGTTGACTGCGGCCGAGCAGCGGTATGACGAGCTCGTGAACCTCTTGGGCACGGCCCAGGTCCAGAGCGATCCGTCCGAATTCAGGAAGCACGCGAAGGCTGCCTCGGACGTCGAGGCGCTCGTCGAGCGCTTTCGCGAATACAAGACGGTCATCCGGGACCTGCCACAGGCCGAGGAGCTGGCCTCGTCGGGCGACGCCGACATGCGCGAGCTGGCGGCACAGGAAGTCACGTCGCTGGCCGCCAGGCGTGACGCCCTCGTCGCCGAGTTGAAGGTCCTGCTGGTCTCCAGAGATCCGAACGACGAACGGAACATCGTCCTCGAGATTCGCGCCGGGACCGGTGGCGATGAAGCCGCGCTCTTTGCCGCCGAGCTGTTTCGGATGTACAGCAAGTACGCGGAGCGGCAGGGATGGTGGCTCGAGTTGATGTCGTCGAGCGACACCGGCGTCGGCGGCCTCAAAGAGGTGATCGCCACGATCGAAGGCCGCGGCGCGTACAGCAAGCTGAAGTACGAGAGCGGCGTGCACCGCGTGCAGCGTGTGCCGGCCACCGAAGCGAGCGGACGCATTCACACGTCCACGGCCACCGTCGCCGTGCTGCCGGAAGCCGAAGAGGTCGACGTTCAGATCGACGCCAAGGATCTCCGCATCGACACGTTCTGTTCGAGCGGACCCGGCGGCCAGAGCGTGAACACGACCTATTCGGCCGTTCGTCTCACCCACATTCCGACCGGCGTCGTGGTCTCTCAGCAGGACGAGAAATCCCAGGTGAAGAATCGTGCGAAGGCGATGAAGGTGCTGCGATCGCGGCTGTACGAGATGGAACTGCGCAAGCAGCATGAAGCGATCGCGAAAGATCGCCGCAGCCAGGTCGGGACCGGCGAGCGCTCGGAAAAGATCCGGACCTACAATTTCCCGCAAAGCCGGATCACCGATCACCGCGTCAACTTCACGACGCACCAGATGACCGAGGTGCTGAACGGCGATCTGGCGGAACTGCTGGATCAGCTGAGCACCCATTACCAATCCGAGAAGCTGAAAGATGCGACGGTGGCTTCTTGAGGCGGGAAGGGCTGCCGCCTTTCCTGCCCCTCCTGCCGTGACCAGCATTCACCAGCAGGTCGCGGATGCGCGCGCGCGGCTCCGCGACGCAGGCTCCTCGAAGGGCGCCGAGCTCGACGCCCGGCTCCTCGCCCAATTCGTGCTCCGATGGTCCGCCGAGCGATTGATCACCTGCGGACACGATCCCGGGCCGCCAGATTTCGCGGCCCGCTACGACGCGCTCGTCGAACGGCGCCTCGGCCGCGAGCCGCTCGCCTACATCGTCGGACAGCAGGAATTCTGGGGGTTGCCGTTCGAGGTTTCTCCAGCCGTGCTGATCCCACGCCACGAAACGGAGCTGGTCGTCGAGGTCGCGCTCGAGTTATTTCCGGATCTGGACCGCAGCGTGAAGGCCGCCGACCTCGGTACGGGAAGCGGCTGCCTCGCCGTGGCGCTCGCGACCGAGCGGACCGCCGCCCGCATCATGGCGACCGACATCTCGAGCACCGCGCTCGCGGTCGCACGGCAGAACGCCGCGCGCCACGGCGTCGCCGACCGCATTCAATTCCGCCTGGCGGATCTGCTCGACGGCCTCGAAGGGTCGTTCGACATGATCGCCTGCAATCCTCCCTATGTCGCCGAGTGCGACAGGCGCGGCCTCCAGCCGGAAGTTCGTGACCACGAACCCGACGTCGCCCTGTACGGCGGCGCCGACGGATTCCACTTCGTCGAGCGGTTGGTGCATGGCGCTCCGATCCACCTGCGGGCTGGCGGCTACCTGCTGTTCGAATTCGGGTTGGGCCAGGACGAGCGGATCGAGTCGCTGATCGCGGGCACCGATGGCCTCAGGCTGCTCGACCTGCGGCGAGATCTACAGGGCATCGCCCGCACGGCCGTCGCTGTGAGAAGTTGACCTCCTGTCCTTGGTGTCCTCGGTGTCCTCCGTGGAGGAGATTGCGATGACCGACTGCCTCTTTTGCAAGATCGTCAAGCGAGAGATTCCTGGCTCGATCGTGTACGAGGACGATCATGTGCTGGCCTTCAACGACATCAACCCCCAGGCGCCGACGCATATGCTCCTGGTGCCGAAGCGGCACATTGCCTCGCTCAACGACCTGACGCCAGGCGACGACCAGATCGTCGGCGAGCTGGCGAGGCGCGCCGCAGCGATTGCCAACGAACGCGGCATCGCCGCCGGTGGGTATCGGACGGTGTTCAACACGAACCGGGACGCCGGCCAGACGGTGTTTCACATCCATCTGCATTTACTGGGCGGCCGATCGATGCAGTGGCCGCCCGGCTAGACCAGATTGATGAGCTCGCGAAGCGAGCTGATCACCGGCACTCCCCGCGCTGCCAGCTCTGGAGCACGAGGGTGTGGACTGCCCGACCGGTGGACAAGCGCCGCGCGCATGCCGGCGCCGAGCGCGCCTTCGACGTCATCTCGAACGCTGTCGCCGACCATCAGGGCCTCGGAGGGCTGAGCGCCCAGCCGCTGCAGTGCCTCTGAGAAGATGCTTGGATGCGGCTTCATGAAGCCGTGGTCGGGCGATGAGATGGTCGCGTCAATCAGACTCCCCAGCTCGAAGTGCGATTGAAACGATTCGAGGCAGCGGTGCGAGTTCGAAATCAGGCCAATGTGCAGGCCGCTGCCAGCGAGCGCGCCAAGCACGGCCGGTACTTCGTCATACAACTCGAAGTGCCGGCAGGAGGCCCACTCGTCGTAGATTTCGCGGGCGCACGCATCGAGCTTCGCGCCGGCGCCGCCCATCTGCCCGATGATGTGCCGGGCGTAGGCCACGAAGATCTCGGCGTCGTACGGCGTCTCCCCTGCCACGTCGAGCAGCGCCGCCGCGCTCGCTACCGCCGTGTCGAACCGCGACGCGTCCACCTCCATGCCGTATCGCGCGCAGAAGGCCTGATACCCCTCGGCCCGAAACATCGGGCCTGGCTGAATCAGCGTGAAGTCCACATCAAACAGAACCGCTCGAGTCATGAATGGGGTCATCGGGCCATTTGAAATTCGTCCAGCCGCGCCCGGAACGGACCGCGCACAATCTGCGGTCTTGAATAGTAATGCCGAGCGCTCGGCGTTCCCGCCGGAACGCCACACGCTGCAGACGATGGCAAGATGCCGCCGCCTCGGGAAATGACTGACCTGGATGGACCGTTGACGGTCGGCGAATTTCGCGAGTTTCGTGCGGACCTCGAAGCGCGCTTCGCCACCAAAGATGAGTTGGAGGCCCTGCGTGCAGAAATGGCCGCCGGTTTCGCCGACATCCGCGCCTGCGTCGAGTTTTCGACCAACGAACTCAGGAGGCGTTTCGACATCGTGACCGAGACCTTCCGCGATCAGCGATCAGTTCGCCAACCTGTACGACTGGACGCGCGTCACGCGCTTGGAGTCCCGCCGTAAGAAGCCGCGTTGAACGGCTGGCGTGTGAAAGCCATCCGTCCAGTGATGGCGCGTGAGATACAGCTCGAGTGAGCGCTCCGGCGTCACGTCCTCGGTGCGGAACGTATCGGCTTCTTCTGCCCAAAGGCCCGATTGGCCCGCGAGGAATTCACGATTCCTCATATGGCCCAGCAATGACGAGCGTCGCGTGGGCGGGATCGATGACGCGGCGGGCGACCGTGTTCACTTCGTCCAGTGTCACCGCGCGCAGCAATTCCGGCGTGCGCACGTCGTAGTCGGTCCCCAGCCCGAAGAACTCCGCCGTCTGCAAGAACGTGGTGATGCCGGCGTTGGTTTCGAGCGCGCGCGGCATCGAACCAATCAGATACCGCCGCGAATCATCGACCTCCCTGACGGTAAGGCCATCCTTGACGAGGCGGGTCAGCTCCTCGTCAATCGACGCGACCGCCCGTTCGACGTTTGCCGGGCCGACGCCTGCGCGAATCAGCAGCGGACCCTCGATCACGTTCGGATCAACAGCGCTGGAGACGTAGTACGCCATGCCCTGCCGCTCGCGGATGCTGTCCCCTAACCGGCCACCGAGCGCGTATTGGCCGAGGACATTATTCATGAGCCGCAGCGCCTCATACGCGGGATCGGCACGACGAAGGGTCGTGAAGCCGTATGCGATGTCGGCTTGCGCCTTGTTCATCATCGGAATGACCAGGCGCTGCCGACTGCTCTTGGGCGCCGGCGCCGCAAGCGGAACGGGTGCCGGGCGTGGCTTGCGCCACTCGCCAAACGCGCGCTCGACCAGATCGCGGGCGCGGCCCACGTCGACGTCGCCGACGATGATGGCAGTTAGGCCGCCCGGGGCAAAACGCTCCGCGTGGAGCCGCAGCAGCCGTTCCCGCGTCAGGCTCTCCACAGCGTCGATGGTGCCCTTCGTCGGGCGGCCGTATGGATGACCGTTCGGGTACAGCAGCGCCATCAGTGATTCGGTCGCTCGTACGGCCGGATTGTCTTCGTCCTGCCGAATCGCCGTCACGATCTCGCCTTTGCGCGTCGCGATTTCGTCGTCAGGAAGTGACGGCTGCATCAGCATGTCGGCGAGGAGCGAGCACACGGGCTCGA
The DNA here is from genome assembly GCA_965229885.1 of Vicinamibacterales bacterium. GTDB lineage: Bacteria > Acidobacteriota > Vicinamibacteria > Vicinamibacterales > CAVVIG01 > DATLLJ01. Next base: position 208,258 of record CBDDJX010000003.1, on the reverse strand, counting down.
AATCTTCAGCCAGGCACGTGCAGACGAGAGACAGGACGTGCCGCGCCACCGCGATCGTCGGGCTGATGCCGCGATTATCGAGCTCCTCGGCGATACCCTGAGCCGATCGCGTCGCGGTCCCGCGATCGAGCACGCGCGAGAGCAACCACGTCGCGCCCACGGCATCATCGGGATCGCAGATCGAGCCTGCCCGCATCATCAGGCTGATGGTGACGGCCGATGTCGTACGGGTGTGCTTGCCGAGAAAGACCGCGCCGTTGTTGAAGGCCACGCGGGTCGGAGCGAGGCCGCCGACAACGCTCACGTCGGGTCGAACCATCCGACCGTTCGATTCGCGTCGCCGAGCAACGCCCCCGCGGCGCTGCCCACTTCCTCGACGGCCACAGTGGCGATGCGCTCCGGCAGGGCATTGAACAGGCCGACAGTCGCGATGGTCTCGAAATAGCCGAGCTGGTGCGCGATATTCGTGACGCCGTCGCTCTCGAACACCAGCCTCGCTCTGAGCTGCGCCTTCGCTCGCGTCAGCTCCCCGGCGGTAATGCCCTCGCGACGCACGCGATCGAGCTCTTCGAGCAGAACCGATTCCACACGAGCCAGTCCGGTCCCTTCGGTCGCGGTCACCGAAACGGTATAGAGAAACGGGTGCTCGGTGGGCAGTAGCGCGCCGCAGACCGACGAGGCGAGCCCGCGCTCGACGAGGCCGCGATACAACCGGGCGCTGCGCTGGGGCGGGGGCACACCGAAACTGGACCAGAGGTTCAGCCCTTTCGCGCCCGTCAGGACCGCATCGAGAACGAGGAGCGGAAAAAAGCCCGGCCCGGCAACACCGGGCGCATGGTACGCCACCTTCAGGTAGCCAGTCGTTCCCCGGCGCCGGATCGTGAGCCGGCGTTCGCCCGTTTGCTCCGGTTCGACCGTGTGCAACCGCGGCGCGAGCTCGCCCGCTGGAATGCCGCCAAAGTGATGTTCAACGCGCCGAAGCGCCTTGGCGGTGTCCACATCGCCCACAATGACCAACGTCGCGTTGTTGGGCACGTAGTAGCGGCGATAGTACCCGTAGAGGTCGTCGCGGCTCATCGATTCCACATCCGAGATCCATCCGATCGTGGGGTGCCGGTACGGGTGCGCCTTGAATGCGGTCGCCGTCAGCTCCTGCTCGAGAAGCTGATCGGGATCGTTTTCGCCGCCCTGGAGCTCGGAAATGATCACCGACCGCTCCGACTCGCAATCGTCGGAATGATAGAGGCAGCTGGCCATGCGTTCCGATTCGATGAACAGCATGCGGTCGAGGGCGTCCCGTGTGGCGGTATCGACATAGGCCGTCTGGTCGATGAAGGTGTAGCCGTTCCAGCTTCCACCGAACTGCTCGATGATCCCTTTTACCTGATCACGGGGGATGCGGGTCGTCCCTTTGAAGTTCATGTGCTCGACCCAGTGAGAGATGCCAGTGAGACCCGGCCGCTCGTCCTTCGATCCGACCTTGTACCAGCACCAGACCGACGCGAGCGGCGCGGTGTGTTCTTCCTGGATGATCACTTTCAGCCCGTTATCGAGCTGGCGCGCCTCTGCCGGGTTGGCCATCGGTTCATTATAGAATCGTCGGATACCCATGCAGGAGTGGAAAGACACCGTCAACCTGCCGCGCACCGACTTTCCGATGAAGGCGAGCCTGCCGACGACCGAGCCCGAGGCGCTCGCGCGCTGGGCTGCAATGGACCTCTACGGGAAGATCCAGGCGCGCTGCAAGGATGCGCCGAAGTTCGTACTGCACGACGGCCCGCCCTATGCGAACGGCAACATCCACATGGGCACGGCGCTCAACAAAATTCTCAAGGACTTCGTCGTCAAATCGCGGGCGATGGCCGGCTACAACGCGCCCTACGAACCGGGGTACGACTGTCACGGGTTGCCGATCGAACTGCAGGTGGACCGCGAACTGGGCCCGAAGAAACGCGACATGTCGGTCGCCGATTTCTGCCGTGCGTGCCGCGCGTACGCCGAGCGGTTCGTCGGCACGATGAGCGCGCAGTTCCAGCGGCTCGGCATCCTCGGCAACTGGGCCGACCCGTACCTAACAATGGACTTTCGCTATCAGGCCGCCATCGCGCGCGCGCTGGGCACGTTTGTCGAGCAGCGACTCGTGTACAAGGGCAAGAAGCCCGTTCACTGGTGCATCCATTGCCGCACGGCGCTCGCGGAGGCCGAGGTCGAGTACGAAGTTCACATCTCGCCGTCCATCCATGTGGAATTCCCTCTGGCGCCGTCGAGTCAGGGCGAGCTAGCGGCTCGGGTGCCGGCGCTGGCAGGCCGGAGCGTATCGGTTCTCATCTGGACGACGACACCCTGGACGATTCCGTCGAACCTCGCCGTCGCGTTTCATCCTGAGTTCGACTACGCGGCGTACGACGTGGATGGACGCACGGTGATTCTCGCCGAGGCGCTGGCGCCGGCAGTCGGACACGTCGTCGGTCGCGCCTTCGATCGGCCGGTGGCGCGCATGAAGGGCGACGCGCTCGAAGGCATCCGCTTCCGCCACCCGCTCTACGATCGGGACTCCATTGGCGTCCTCGGCGAATACGTGACGCTCGATGCCGGAACCGGCGCCGTGCACACCGCACCCGGCCATGGCGCCGACGACTTCAACACCGGCGTGAAGTACGGGCTCGAGATTTACGCGCCGATCGGACCCGCCGGACATTTCCTCGACAGCGTCGAGCTCTTCGGCGGGCAGCGCGTCTTCGACGCGAACCCGAAGGTCGAGGAGGCGCTCAAGGAACGCGGGCGCCTCTGGCATCGTGAATCCTTCTCCCATCAGTACCCGCGCTGCTGGCGCTGCCACCATCCGGTGATCTTCCTGGCGACCTCACAGTGGTTCATCAGGTTGGACGGGAATCCCGTGAAAGGGCTGAGGGCTGAAGGCTCGGGGCAAGAGACATTGCGCGCGGCGGCGCTCGACGCCATCGATCATCAGGTCCAGTGGATCCCGGCCTGGGGACACGACCGGATTTACAACATGGTCGCCAACCGCCCCGACTGGTGTATCTCGCGGCAACGCGTCTGGGGTGTGCCGATTCCGGCGCTCGATTGCCAGAAGTGCGGCGAGGCGATTCTGACGACCGCCCTCGTCGAAAAGGCGGCGAAGGTCTTCGAGACGTACGGCGCCGACGCGTGGTACGAGCGGCCTCTCGAAGAGTTTGTGCCCGCGGGACTCTCCTGCCCGTCCTGCGGCGGGACGGGCTTTGAACGCGAAATGAACATCCTCGATGTATGGTTCGACTCCGGCTCGAGTCATGAAGCGGTGCTGTCTGTCCGGCCCGAGCTTTCGTGGCCTGCTGACCTGTACCTCGAGGGCAGCGATCAGCACCGCGGCTGGTTCCAGAGCTCGCTACTCGTCGGCCTCGGCACGCGCGGCCGTCCCCCCTACCGCCAGGTCGTCACGCACGGCTTCATCGTCGCCGACGATGGGCGGAAGATGTCGAAGTCGCTGGGGAACTCGATCGAACCTGAGCAAATCATCAAGGCCAGCGGCGCCGACATCCTGCGCCTCTGGGTGTCGATGAGCGATTTCACGCAGGAAATCCGGCTCGGAAAAGAAGTCCTCGCGCGATCGGTCGAGGCGTACCGGAAGATCAGGAATACCCTTCGGTATCTACTGGCGAATCTGTACGATTTCGACCCAGCGGTCGATCGCCTGCCGCTCGACCGCCTCGAGGAAATCGACCGGTACATCCTCGGCCGCTACGGGGCGCTCGGTCAGCGCATCGTCAAGGCCTACGCCGAGTACGACTACGCCATCGTGTTCCAGGGACTGAACGCCTTCGCGACAGTCGACCTGAGCGCGTTTTACGCCGACGTCTCCAAAGACCGGCTGTATACGTTCGCTGCCCGGTCGCCGCAGCGGCGTTCAGCGCAGACCGCCATGTACGTGATGGCCGAAGGCCTGGCACGCCTGATGGCGCCGATTCTCCCGTTCACGGCCGATGAGTTGTGGCGGTTCGTTCCCGGCACGTCCGAGGAGTCGGTCCACCTCGCGCTGTTCCCAGCCGACGCCGAGCTGTCTCGGTTGGCCGATGGCGAGCTGCTCGAACGATGGACGAAGCTTGTGGCCACCCGCAAACAGGTGCTGGCGGAAATCGAGCCGCTCCGCAAGAACAAGCAGATCGGCAGCTCTCTGCAAGCAAAAGTCGTGCTGTCGGCCACATCGGCGGAGCTGGAGTTGCTCGAGCGCTACGCCAAAGACCTGCCGATGCTCTTCATCGTGTCCGAGGTCGAGCTGCGGCGTCACGATGTCGCGCACGAAGGGGCGGTGCCGCGCGTCACGATCGAAAGGGCGGGCGGCGTCAAGTGCGAGCGCTGCTGGCGGTACGTGGATACGGTATCGAGCGACCCGGTCCGGGCCGGCTTGTGCGAGCGGTGTCAGGAGGCTCTCTCGCCTGGCAATCAAGGCGCATGATGGAATCGCCGCGCCGCTTGGAGATCTGGGTGCCGACCGTGCTGATCGTCCTCGATCAGCTCACGAAGGCCGTCGTCCGATCCACGTTGCCGCTGCATGAGAGCGTCACCGTCATTCCCGGCTTGATGGATTTCACGCATGTGCGGAACACGGGCGCCGCGTTCGGCATTCTCAACGCGTGGGACTTTCCGTTCAAGACGGTACTGATGGGGCTCGTCGCGTTGGCGGCGCTCGTGGGCGTTGTACTGTACGCGGCAGGCCTCGCGCGTCATGATATCATGGCGCGAGCAGGGCTGGCGCTTATCATCGGCGGCGCCGCCGGCAACCTCATCGATCGCGTCGTCGTCGGATCAGTCGTCGATTTTGTCGATGTGTATTGGCGGACCCATCATTTCTGGGCGTTCAACGTGGCTGACTCGGCCATTACCGTGGGCGCCGCGGCCATGATCCTCGATATGCTTGGTATAAGAACGCATGTATCCAAGACTCCTTGAGCTGCCATGGACGGTCCCGCTCGTGGGACAAATCACAATCTACACGTACGGCGTGCTGCTCGCGGCCGCGTACCTTGTGGGCCTCAAGCTCGCGATGGTCAGGGCAGAGGCTCAGGGTCTAGACAGCGCGAAGGTGCTCGACCTCGGCATCTACATCATCATCAGCGCGCTCATCGGGGCAAAGCTCCTGCTCGTCGTCACCGACTTCCGTGTGTTTCGGGCGGACCCGGCGGAACTCCTCACCCTGGTGCGCTCGGGCGGCGTGTTCTATGGCGGATTGATTCTGGCGGTTACCGTCGCGCTCTGGTACATCCGCCGCGCGGGGCTGCCGTTGTGGACGACCTGCGATGCCTTCGCGCCAGGAATCGCGCTTGGTCACGTCGTCGGACGGTTCGGCTGTCTGTTCGCCGGCTGCTGTTATGGGAAGCCGACGTCCAGGCCCTGGGGCATCACGTTCATCGATCCTTTCGCGGCTGCCAACGTGGGAACACCTCTCGGCATCCCGCTGCATCCCACACAGCTCTACGAAGCGGGCGCCGAGTTCTTGATCCTGATGATTCTCCTCGGCACGGAACCGAAGGGCCGCCGGTTTGCCGGTCGAACATTCTGGCTGTACCTGCTGCTTTATGCGATCTCGCGGTTCATCATCGAGTTCTATCGCGGCGACCCGCGGGGATCGGTTGGCATGTTCTCGACCTCGCAGTTCATCTCGATCATCCTGACGCCCCTGGCCATCATGATGCTCGTTCGTCTGTCTCGTGCGACAACGCCCGAGCCGGAACGCGCTCGCAGAGCCGCGTAATACCGGGCGCGTCCTGTCGGACGCGCCGAGATCGATGCCACACCACACCGTGACCGTCACCGACGACAGCGAGGGCCTCCGGCTCGATCGCTTTCTGGCCTCCGTTCTGCCCGAGCACTCGCGGTCGCAGATTCAACGTCTGATCAAGGAAGGCCTGGTCCACGTGGATGGCCGCGGGACAAAGGCCAACCAGCCCGTGAAAGCTGGACAGGCAATCAACATCGAGCTCCCCGAGCCGATCGATCCGGTGCCGCGGCCGGAAGCCCTCCCGCTGCCCATCCTCTACCAGGACCAGGACCTCATCGTCGTCGACAAGCCGGCCGGCATGGTGGTGCACCCTGCTGCCGGACACACGAGCGGCACGCTGGTCAATGCGCTCCTTCATCACGCCGACGATCTCAGCGGCATCGGAGGCGAGAAGCGACCCGGGATCGTGCACCGACTCGATCGCGGGACATCCGGCTTGATGGTGGTGGCCAAGCACGACAAGGCGCACGAGGAGCTGTCGCGCCAGTTTCACGACCGGGAGGTCGAGAAGGAATATTTCGCGCTGGTGTGGGGTGAGGTGCAGGCGGGACGACGCATCGACGCGCCGATTGGCCGCGACCCGTCAAATCGGAAGAAGATGTCCGCCCGGGACCCTCAGCGCGGTACGCGAGCGGGGGACCCCGCGCGGGTGCGCCGGAGCCGCGAAGCGGCCACCCGGATCCTCCGCGCCGAAAGGCTGCGGGTGCTCACGCTCCTGCAGGTGGCGATTCATACCGGCCGCACACACCAGATCCGCGTCCACCTGAGCGCAATCGGTCATCCGATCGTCGGCGATCCACTCTACGGCGGGGTACACCGCCGCGTCCCTGGCGATGTGCGCGCCGTCGCCCGTCTCGAGCGGCCGTTCCTGCATGCCGCCAAGCTCGTGTTTACACATCCGCGGGACGGCAGACGGATGGAATTCACGAGCGAGCTGCCGGACGATTTGCAGCGCGTCCTCGACGAACTCAGGGAGACGACGTGACATTCAAGGAGCCGAGATGGTCGTCTATAAGGGTCGCGTGTTCTCAGTCGAAGTAGACAAGGTCGTTCTGCCCAACGGACACGAAGCCGACCTCGCCATCGTGCGCCATCACCCGTCGGTCGTGCTCATTCCTGTCGAAGACGACGGGAGAATCGTGATGATTCGCCAATATCGCCACGCGCTCAAGCGCGACATCTGGGAGCTACCAGCCGGGAATGTTGACGATAGAGAGTCAGCGGAGGCCGCCGCCGCGCGCGAGTGCGAAGAAGAGATCGGTCGGATGCCGACGCGAATCGAACGCCTCGGTGCCTTCTATCCGACGCCTGGGTACTGCGACGAGGAGATGATCTTCTTCCGTGTCTCCGGATTGCGACTACCCGCGGCTGACTCCACGCACAGGCCCGACGACGACGAGGAGATCACGACGCGGGCGATGTGGCCGGGCGACGCGAAAGTCATGGTCGCGCGCGGCGAGATTGTCGATCTGAAGACCGCCTATGCCCTCACGCTGATCTGAACGCAGAAGCTTGCGTCAGGTCAGACCGACCGGACATACCATAAATGGCCGAATCGGCACTGTCGGTTAAGATTATTCCTACGCCCTTATGAAACAGCTCACAACCCTCGGTCAGTTCATCATCGAACGCCAGGCTGATTTTCCATATGCCAAGGGAGAGCTCTCCCGCCTGTTGCGCGACATCGGCATCGCTTCCAAGATCATCAACCGCGAAGTGAACAAAGCCGGACTCGTTGACATCCTCGGCGAACACGGCACCACAAACATACAGGGCGAGAAAGTAAAGAAGCTGGACGTCTATGCCAACGAGCAATTCATTACCGCTCTTGGCTCGGGCGGTGAAACCTGTGCCATCGCCAGCGAAGAAAACGATGACCTGGTTCCCATCACGACGAAAGTGTCCCAGCATGCAAAATACGTCGTCTGTGTTGACCCGCTTGATGGTTCGTCGAACATTGACGTCAACGTGGGCATCGGGACGATTTTTTCCATCTATCGTAGAGCCGCCTTTGACAAGCCGCCTGCAGAAACAGATTTTCTCCAGCAGGGCACCGCGCAGGTCGCCGCCGGCTATGTCATCTATGGTTCGTCCACGATGCTCGTATACACCACCCGGCGCGGGGTCAACGGCTTCACGCTCGACCCCAGCATCGGTGAGTTCTGCCTCTCCCACCCCGACATGAAATGCCCGGAGACCGGACGCATCTATTCCATCAACGAAGGCAACTACGCCCGGTTCCCCGAGGGCGTCAAGCAATACATCAGATACTGCCAGGTCGAAGATGACGCAACCAGCCGTCCCTATTCGTCACGCTACATCGGCTCGCTCGTTGCCGACTTCCACCGCAACCTCCTCAAAGGCGGCATCTTCATTTACCCCTCCACCGCCAAAGCACCAAAAGGAAAACTGCGTCTCCTCTACGAATGCAATCCCCTTGCCTTCATCATCGAGCAGGCGGGCGGCAAAGCCTCCGATGGTCAGCGCAGAATTCTCGACCTCGTGCCAACATCTCTGCACCAGCGCACACCCATGTTCATCGGTTCTGTCAGAATGGTCACCACAGCCGAAGAGTTCATGCGCTAGTGCCGCGCGGCGATCGGAGCGCTCGGCTTCGAGTCCTTCGACTTCGACTCTTTCGATTCCTTTTTCAGGGGATGGACATCCGACGATACCAGCAGGAGCGCAAGGGCGAGCACTTCGTCAATCGTCGACACCAGATGGACCGTCATGTCGCGACGAAGCTCCGGCGTCAGGTCCTCATCGATGTTTTTCGCGTTCGCCCTTGGGAGAATCACCTCACGAATCCCGACGCGCCGGGCGGCCAGCACCTTTTCTTTCACGCCGCCGATCGGCAGGACGCGGCCCGAGAGCGTGATTTCGCCGGTCATCGCGACGTCGCCTCGCACGGGCCGTCCCGTCAACTGCGACGCCATCGCCGCCACCATCGTCACGCCAGCCGACGGGCCGTCCTTCGGAATAGCGCCCGCCGGCACGTGCACGTGTATTTCCGCGCTCTTGAAGAAGTCCGGCTCAATCCCGTATTCCTTCGCGTGCGTGCGCAGCCAGGACAACGCCGCCCGCGCCGACTCCTTCATGACGTCGCCGAGTTGGCCGGTCAGCGTCAGCGAGCCAGTGCCGGCCATCCGCGATGCCTCGATGAACAGTACTTCGCCGCCGGCCGGCGTCCAGGCGAGCCCGATGGCGACGCCCGGCTCCTTCGTGCGCTCTTCCATCTCCTCGTCGAGGAACTTCGGCGCGCCGAGCAGTTCGACCACGACCTTTGGGGTGATTTCGATCGGCGTCTCGTTGCCTTCTGCGCGGCGGCGCGCTACTTTGCGGCAGAGTGCGCCGACCTCGCGCTCGAGATTCCGCACGCCGGCTTCGCGCGTATACCCGCGAATCACCTGTCGCAGAGCCTCCTGCGCAAAGCGGATGTAGTCGGAGGTGAGCCCGTGGTTCTTGACCTGTTTGTCGACGAGGTGATCGGTCGCGATCTCCAGCTTCTCTTCTTCGGTATAACCGGCGATCTCGAGCACCTCCATCCGATCCTTCAGAGGTGCCGGAACCGGATCGAGAATGTTCGCCGTCGTGATGAACAGCACCTCCGAGAGGTCGAACGGCACGTCGAGATAATGATCGCGGAACGTGTGGTTCTGCTCGGGATCGAGCACTTCGAGCAGCGCCGACGATGGATCCCCGCGAAAGTCGGAACCCAGCTTGTCGATCTCGTCGAGAATGAAGACCGGGTTTTTCGTCTCGGCGCGGCGCAGGCTCTGGATGATCTGTCCGGGGAGCGCGCCGATGTAGGTCCGCCGGTGCCCGCGAATCTCCGCCTCGTCCCGCATCCCGCCGAGCGAGACGCGCACGAATTTGCGATCGAGTGAACGGGCGATCGACTTGGCGAGCGACGTCTTGCCGACGCCGGGCGGTCCGACGAAGCACAGGATGGGCCCCTTGACGCCCGGGTTCAGCTTGCGCACGGCCAGGTACTCGATGATGCGATCCTTCGCCTTTTCGAGACCCGAATGGTCGGCGTCGAGCACGCCCTGGGTCCGCGCCAGATCGATCACTTCGTCGCTGCGCTTGCTCCAGGGCAGGGCGACCAGCCAATCCACGTAGGTCCGCGACACGGTGTATTCGGCGGCAGCCACCGGCATCTTCGCGAGTCGGTCGAGCTCGCGCAGCGCTTCCTTCTTGACCGGTTCGGGCATGCCGGCCGCCTCGATCTTCCCCGTCAGCTCGTCAACGTCCCTGGTCTGCTCGTCGCCTTCGCCGAGCTCCCTCTGAATCGCCTTCATCTGCTCGCGCAGGAAATATTCGCGCCGGTTCTTTCCGACTTCGGACTGCACCTGCGACTGAATCTTCGAGCCGAGCTCGAGCACTTCGAGCTCCTTGATCAGGATCCGATTCAGATTGTCCAGCCGCGCCCGGATGTCGAGCGTTTCCAGCACCTCCTGTTTGACGGCCGTGCTGATCGTCGAGAGCGACGACGCGATGAAGTCGGCGAGCCGTCCGGCCTCCGTGAGGTTCATCGCCAGCGTCTGGAGATCGTCTGACAGCAGCGGCGACAGCGACACCACCTGCTGGAAGTTCGTCTTGATGTTACGCGCGAGCGCGTCGATTTCGAGGCGATCGGCATGCTTCAAGTCGTCCGCGGCCGTGCTCATACGCCCGCGCAGATACGGCCCGGTCTGCACGACCTGGTCGAGCGTGAGCCGCGCCAGTCCCTGCACGATGAGGCGGAGGCTGCCGTCAGGCAGCTTGAACATCTTGTGAATGTGCGTCGTGGTGCCGACCGGAAAGAGATCCTCCTGTTTCGGCTCTTCGACCGCCGGGTCACGCTGCGTGAAGACGGCGATCATCTTGCCGTCCGCGATCGCGTCGTCAATCAGGCGCACGGAGCTTTCCCTGGCCACAGCGAGCGGCATGAACGAATTCGGGAAAAGGACCGTGTCCCGAAGAGGCAGAATCGGCAGCTCTGGTGGAATCGAGAGCAGTCGATCGCCAATCGCGATGTCCTCGGCCTTGAGGTTTTCAAGTTGATCGCTCATCGCGACCTCATTTCTGGCCCGGTCGGTCCGGACCGAACGCTGAATCAGGGAGACGCCGGTGGGAGGACGGGCTCCACCACCGGCGAAGCCCGTCGGAGACGCGCCGGATGCTTACATGTCGAGGAACAGAGAACTCGCCCCGCGCCTGGCAACAAGCTGCCGCTGCCGCCGCTCGGCGACTTCACGAGCTTCCTCGCAGTCCTTGCAGCGGACCGCGAAGGGCAACGCGCGAAGACGCTTTTCCGCGATTTCTTCTCCGCAATCGAAACAGTTGCCGTAGCTCCCGTGTTCGAGGCGCGCCAGCGCGTCATTGATCTTGCCGAGCGTCTCGGACTTCATCTGGATGAGGGCGAACTCGATGTCTTCCTGAATGTCGGCCTCGGAGCTCTCGACGGCGTCAAGCACTTCGTGGATCTTGCCGCCCCAGGCGCCCTCCTCCCTAGCGTCCCGCATCTTACCCTGCACTTCGGCCTGGACTTCACGCCGGCGCGCGTCGAGCATCTGCTTCAGTTCGGCATAGCGAGACCGTGCCATACGGTCCCTGCTTGCTGTATGTTGTGTTTCTTTCACGCCTGCCATAGCGCCGCTCCTTCCGTGCCGATCCCTGGTCCCGCCAGTAAGATTACCGAACCGTGTTGCAAATTAGTTGCCAACATTATACGAAACTAGAGTCCTAATGCAAATCTGGCCGATTTCTGGCGGCGATCGCCACCCGTCGGAAGGCTGACGGACCAGCGCATCCAGCACCGGGGCAGGTCCGTCGTGGCGAAGCAGCTAACACTTGTCTTAACATCGACTTAAAGAAAGCTGTTCGATTATGTCGACCGATCGTTCAAATCTGATGATCTCTTAGACGCCGTGACAGGCGCGACGGTTCTGTCGAACGCAAAGGAAGGGTGTCCTCCAGGATAGACGTACGGCTGTCGTGAATTTGCCAAGGTGTGCCCAAACTGCGACGGTCGAAATTACGATAACCGTACCATCATTGGACCCGGTTGTTCCTGGCCGCCCCGTTGGACACGACGCCGCGCTCGGCCAGCAGTTGGCCACTCCGGGGGCTGCCTGTCCTCAGCCATCGCTCGTAGATCCGCAGCAGATCGGCGTTGGAGCAGCACGAGGCCCGTTCGCTGACCTCGGACAGCACGTCCACGAATCGGACGAAGTTCTCGGCCAGTTCAGTGAAGACCGGCGAAAACGCGTCGGTCTCGTGCCGGCTCAAGGCCGTGTAGGCGGTGCCGCCGATGCTCACGTAGTAGTCGACGTCCACGAGCTTCCGGTTGAGGGAGTCGGCGAAGAACCCCGAGATGAAGAGCGAGCGATCGCCGATTTGCCTGAGGCTCGCGCGCTGGCGCATATCTGCCGCATCGAGCGCCTCGGCGAGCCGGAACGCGAGCGGCGTCTGGTCTTCTTCATCCGGCCGCTGCAGAAATCCGGTCAGCAGATTGACGACGTAAAACGACGTGAGTTCGCCGCCGGCGATTCGCTGATGCGCGAGCGCGCCTTCCACGAGCTCTTTGAAATACTCGGCCGCCGATTCACGCCGAACTACGGCATCACTCATAGGCGAACGGCCTCACCGGCGACATACACCACGGGCGACCGCAAGCGTCGTTCCGATGAATTCTGCGTGTTTTTCGGCCCGATTATACAATACTGCGCACATGGCCTGTCCCCTGTGTGGAACACGGCGCGCCAGACGCGGCTGCCCCGCGCTCGGCCAACAGATTTGCGCCGTGTGCTGCGGCACGAAGCGCCTCGTCCAGATCCCATGTCCCGCCGATTGCGCGTACCTCGCAACGGCGCGCGAGCATCCGCCGCCGGTGGCCGTTCGCCAGCAGCAGCAGGACGTGGAACTGCTCATGCACGGCATGCGCGATCTCAGTGAGCGCCAGTCGCAGATGTTTTTTCTCATCAACGGCTTCCTTCAGCAGTACGAGCCTCCGGAGCTGCACTCGCTCATCGATGACGACGCGATCGAGGGCGTCGCGGCCCTCGCCGGCACATTCGAGACAGCGGCTCGTGGCGTGATCTACGATCATCGACCGGCGGCGCTTCCGGCCGATCGCCTCGCGACCACGCTCAAGCCGGTGATCGTCGAAGCTGGCATGGGCGGAGGATCGGCGTTCGAGCGCGACGCGGCGGTCGTCCTGCGACGGATCGGGGAGGCGGCGCACGAGACCAGCGTGGCCAACCGACCCAATGCCGGGCATATTTCGACTTACTGGGCCGCGTGTTACGGGAGGACAAGAATCCAGGCGTCGGGGGCGAGGCGGGCACTTCAGGGCCGCCTCGATTGATCATGCCGAAACGGGTCAGATATACTTGGGGTTTGGTCGGCCCGTCGCGGCACGGTCTGAAGACCGTGCCCGACATCTGAACCATAGGTCCATCATGGCTAAGAAGTGCGCAATGTGCGGAAAGACCCCAGTCGTCGGCCGGCAGCATTCCCACGCGAACAACGTCAGCGCGCGCCGGTTCGAGCCGAATCTTCAAACGGTGCGGGCGCTGATTAACGGCGGGGTCAAGCGCATCCGGGTGTGTACGCGGTGTTTGCGCTCGAATAGGGTCGTCAAGGCGGCTTAGTCGTTGGCGAAGCAGGCTGTTTCGAGTCCCGCCGCACCCGAGGCGATCGGTCCCTACTCCCCAGCCATTCGCGCGGGACAGCTGCTCTTCATCTCCGGACAGATCTCGATCGAGCCCCGGTCAGGCCGCTTCATGGCGGGCGACATCAAGGCCGAAACACGGCGGGTGCTCGAGAACATCGGCGCGCTGCTCACAGCCGGCGGTCTCGACTACTCCGCCGTCGTCCGCACCACCGTGTTCCTCGCTGACATGAACGACTTCGCAGCGATGAACGAGGTGTACGGCGGGTTCTTCGACGAACCGTATCCGGCGCGAGCAACGGTCCAGGTCGCACGGCTGCCCAGGGATGCGCGCGTCGAGATCGACGCGATCGCGAGTTATTGAACGACTATCGGCTAAAGCCGATCGACGCCGATGTCGACTGAAAGTCGGCTTGCGGCTGAAGCCGCTATGGTGGCACTCACTCACGGCAGCCCCCTTTCGACCCGAGTCGGAGGCTGAAAGCTTACCGCCTGAAAGGCGGTGGGATTAAACCTGGCACGTGGGCACTAATTTAGTCCAGTCTAGCCCGCCTTTCCGGCCCGCTCGACTTCAAGCACGCCGTCGACCGCCCGCAGCGACTTCATGACTTTCTCGAGGTGCTTCATGTCGCTGATCTCGACGGTCATGTCGATGCGCGCGTGCCGGTCGTCGCCAGCGTGGGCTTCCATGTTCTTGATGTTGGTGTTGATGCCTGCGATCTTCGCGCTGACCGCGGCCAGTACCCCCTTTCGATCCTCCACCTCCATCGTCAGCTTCACGACATAGCGCGCAACGGCGTCCCCCTTGTCCCATTCCACGTCGATGCGGCGCTCCGGGTCGTAGAGAAGGTTGACGACGTTGGAACAGGTCGCCGAGTGCACTGACACCCCTTTACCGCGCGTGATGTAGCCGACAATCTTCTCGCCCAGAATCGGATTGCAGCAGCGGGCGCGGAACACCATCAGGTCGTCAAAGCCGCGGACCTTGATCTTCTCTTCGCCGGTGCCGAGCACGCGCTTGACGGCAGCCCTGACGACCCCTTCGGGCGCCTTCTCACGGAGCGTGTCGGCAGGCACGAGTCTGGCCAGCAGCTGCTTCGGCGACACCTTTCCGTAGCCGATCGCCGCAAACACGTCGTCCGGCTTGTGACCGCCGAGCTCGCCGAGGACGTTCTTGAACCCATCGCTGTCCACCAGCGTCTTCGGGTTGAGGTTGTAGCGCCGCGCCTCCTTCTCGAACACCCTGCGGCCGAGGTCGCGGGCGTGCGCCTTTTCCTCGATGCGGATGAAGTGCTTGATCTCATACCGGGCATGCGACGTGACGACAAAGTTCAGCCAGTCGCGGCTCGGCCTGTGGCCAGCCGACGCGATGATCTCGACGATGTCGCCGTTCTTGAGCCGCGAACGGAGCGGCACCATCTTGCCGTTGATGCGCGCGCCCACGCACTGCCGGCCGATGTCGGTGTGAATCGAGTACGCAAAATCGATCGGCGTGGCGCCCCGCGGAAAGGCTTTGACCCGCCCCTTCGGCGTGAAGGTGTAGACCTCCTCAGGATAGAGGTCGATCTTGAGGTTCCGAATGAACTCCTGCGGGTCGCGGACCTCCTGCTGGAACTCGAGGAGCTCGCGCATCCATTGAAAATAGCGCTCGTCGCGCTCGTCGCCGATGCGCCCTTCCTTGTACTTCCAGTGCGCCGCAATGCCTTCTTCGGCCCTGCGGTGCATCTCGATCGTCCGAATCTGCACCTCGAAGGGCATGCCGTCCTGGCTGATGACGGAGGTGTGCAGCGACTGATAGCCGTTGGGCCGCGGCATCGCGATGAAGTCCTTGATCCGCCCAGGCACGGGCGACCAGGTCTGATGGATGATGCCGAGCGCGGCGTAACAATCCTTCACGCCTTCGGTGACGATCCGGAGCGCGATGAGGTCGTACACCTGATCGAGCTCGATCTTCTGCCGCCCAAGCTTCTGATGGATGCTCCAGAGACGCTTGATGCGTCCATCGATCTCGACCACCGGGACCTGCGCTTCGGCGAGCTTGCCGGCGATGGTCGTCTTCAGCTGCTCAATGAGCCCTTCAGTCGCGCGCCGCTTGGCGTCGACGCTGCCGCGGAGCGCCTCGTAGAGCTGCGGTTCGAGGTAACGGAACGACAGTTCCTCGAGCTCGTTCTTGACCTTGCTC
This sequence comes from Vicinamibacterales bacterium, assembly GCA_965229885.1. GTDB lineage: Bacteria > Acidobacteriota > Vicinamibacteria > Vicinamibacterales > CAVVIG01 > DATLLJ01. The sequence continues at coordinate 192,643 of CBDDJX010000003.1, read as the reverse complement.
ATGCCGAGCCGGTTGGCGATGGGGGCGTAGATATCGCGCGTCTCCTGCGCAATCTTGATCCGGCGCTCCTCCGGCAGGTGGTTGAGTGTGCGCATGTTGTGCAGGCGGTCGGCCAGCTTCACCAGGATGACGCGGATATCGTCGACCATCGCGAGCAGCATCTTGCGGAAGTTCTCCGCCTGGCGCTCCTCGCTCGACGAAAACGGGATGGCGCTGATCTTCGTGACGCCTTCGACGACGTGGGCCACCTCGGCGCCGAAGAGCTCCTGGATGCGCTCGATGGTGGTCAGCGTGTCTTCGACGACGTCATGGAGGAGCCCGGCCACGATCGCCACGGCGTCGAGCTTCATGTCGGCCAGGAAGTCGGCCACAGCCAGGGGGTGAATCAGGTAGGGTTCGCCGGAGTGGCGGACCTGTCCCCGGTGCTCGAATGCAGAGAAGACGTACGCCCGCCGGAGCAACTCGACGTCGGCGTCCGGGCTGTAGGCTTGGACTTTTTCGAGGAGGTCCTCGAAGCGAATCATGAAAATGGGTGTCTAACCCGTTATCCGGCCATTTCGGGCGCCACTGTGTATAGTGTAAGGGCTACGGCAGCCTGCGGCGTCGGCTAACCGCTTACGGGGCGTAAACTTAGCGGCCTTGACTTGTGTTTTTTGAGTTCACTATACTTGCCCGGCTCGGCCAAGAGCAATGTTCATCGGTTATCGAAACACGCGGCATCGGCTGTGGGTCTCAGGCCAAGATCGTCGCCGCTTTTTGCCACAAGGAACAAGATATGTTGATTAAAGGCGATACGGACGCGGCAGTGCATGGTCGGCGGGGACGGATGAAGGCGGCATCGCTGCTGATGGGCCTGGCCATCATGGGGTTGTCGACGGCAGGCTGCGCGAAGATTGGCAGCGTCATGGGCATGTTCAAGTTCAAACAGGCCAACCAGGCGTACCAGGCGCAGGACTACGAGCGGTCCGCCACGCTCTACGAAGAAACGATCAGCAACGACCCGAACAATGCGATCGTGTACTTCTATCTGGGCAACAGCTACGACAACCTCTACAACCCGGGCGCGAAGGGAACGCCGGACAACGACGAGCTTATAGAAAAGGCTGTTCAAAACTATCAGATCGCCATCGAGAAACTCGACGCGAAGGACCCCGTCCAGGGCAAGATCGCGACGCTCGCCCTGCAGTTCCTCATAGCGGCCTACGGTTCTGAGAAACTGGATGACCCGGTGAAGGCAGAGCCGCTGGTGATTAACCTGATCCAGCTCGACCCAGGTGAGCCCGCCAGCTACAACCAGCTCGCAAAGCTTTACGAGGACGCTGGTGAGGGCGAGGCGGCCGAGAAAGTGTACATCGCGGCGAAGGACGCAAGGCCGAGCGATGTGAACACGTTCGTTCAGCTTGCCGGCTTCTACAACCGCCAGGGCAACTTCCCCATGGCGATCGAGGCGTACGAGCAGCGCGCTGACCGCGAGCCCGATAACCCCGAGGGGTTCTACACCGTCGCCACCCAGTACTGGGACCAGGCGTATCGCGGTGTGGGCGTGAAGGAAGGGGACAAGAAGGCCTACGTGCAGAAGGGCCTCACCGCGATCGACCTCGCGATTCAGCTCAGGCCTGACTACGTGGAAGCGCTCGTCTACAAGAACCTGCTGCTCCGCAGCCAGGCGCTCCTTGAGACGGACCCGGCCAGGCAGCAGGCCCTCATCAAGCAGGCTGAATCGTTCGAAAACCAGGCTGAGGAGGTTCGCAAGCAGAAGGCAACCGGCGTCTAGCAGTCTGCGCGGCAGAGGCGCCGCGGCCCTGGAATGAAGCGGGCCGCGGTCGCCACCCACATCCACCGCCCCGGTCTCTGCCGCTCAGGCGGCCCCCAGAGCGCTTCTCACAATGCTGTCGTACACGCGGCCGTGCGAGGCAGTCGCCCACGCCTGGCGCGGCGTAATCGATACCGCGTCTACGCCGAGCGCCCAGGCGGGGCAGCTCGGCGACTCCCGGCGGCGGGCCCCGTTCCAGTTGCCCAGCCGTCGGCTGACGCGGGACTCGGATCTGGCGTGCGGATGCAAAAGATAACGGCCGGCTCGCTGTCTGAGCGAGCCGGCCGTTTGAGGATGAACCCCCGGCCGAAACGAATCGGAAAACTAGCCGCCGATGGCGACGCCAGCGGCCCTCCGCATGCCCTCGGTGACGATGCCGACCTTCTCGACACCAGCGCCCTTAGCGGCATCGATGACGTCGATGATGTCTTTGTATTGCAGCGAGGCGTCGCCCACGATGAACATCGTCTTCTCGCTACGCTGCTCGAAGATGTTCCGCAGCCGTGTCTGGAGCTGGAGGATGGCGACATCCTGCTTGTTGATCGCGATACGGCGATCCGCGGTGTACTCGAGCACGATCTGATTGACATCGGCGGTCTGCGCCTGCTGCGACGCGCGGGTTTCGGTCGGCAGGTTGATGTCGAGGCCCTGCGTTCCGAGCGGCAGGGTGGCCATGAAGATGACGAGTAGCACCAGGAGCACGTCAATCAGCGGCGTGACGTTCATGTCGATGAGGCAATGCATTCCCTCGGCTTTGACGACCGAGTCGTCGGCGTCGCCGGGTTTGTGGCCGTGTCCGCTTGCCATTAGTGCAGGCCTCCTGCCGCGGTGCCCTCAGGCAAGTCAGTGACGAGACCCATGTCTTCGATGCCCCCGGCTCGAAGCTGGTCCATCGCCGCCATCACGGTGCCGTAGTCGACGCTTTCATCGGCCTTGATGAGGATGATCCTTTCGTCCTGCGGCTTGTCCTGGAGGAGAGCTTTGACAATCTCCCCGAGCCTGTTTTTGTCTGGGACTTCGTTCGCGTTCAGGTAGATGCGCTTGTCAGCGGAGATCGCGATGGTGGTCTGGCCGCGCGTCTCCGGTTTGTCGGCTGAATTCGTCGCCTTCGGCAGAACGACAGGAACGCCCTGATTCAACAGCGGAGCCACGAGCATTATGATGATGAGGAGCACCAGCATGACGTCGACGAGCGGCGTCACGTTGATGTCGGACTTGATTCCGCCTTGGGCGCCTCCAAGATCCATTGACATAAAAAACTCCTAAGGTTCCGGGTTCCGGGTTCAGCGGTTCGGCACGACGGCTCGAACCATGAACCTCGAACCTGGAACTCTGAACCTTACGCGGTCTTCCTGATGAAGAAGTCGACCAGCTCCGACGAGGAGTTGTCCATCTCGGTGGTGAAGTACTCGCAGCGGCCGGAGAGGTAATTGTAGAACCACACCGCCGGAATGGCCACGACCAGCCCAAGCGCGGTCTCGACAAGCGCCTCCGAGATGCCGATCGAGACGGCGCCGATGCCGGCCGACCCGCTGGCCCCGATGCCCTGGAACGCGTTGATGACGCCGATGACCGTGCCGAGCAGCCCGACAAAGGGAGCCGTCGATCCGATGGTCGCGAGCGCCGGTACGCCCTTCTTCAGATCCGCGGCGGTGAGCGCCGCGGCGCGCTGAATGGCGCGACGGACGGTGTCCATGACGTCAGATCGATCGAGTCCGGTGCCGCTGTCCTGCTGGAACTGATATTCCTGGAGCCCCGCGAGGACGACTTTGGCGAGGTGGCTGTACCGATAGTTCTTCGACGAGGCGAGCGTGATCGCCTCCTTCAGGCGGCCGTCCTTCAGCTGCTTGGCGACCTGCGGCGCGAACAGCTTGGACTGTTTCCGCGCCTGAGCGAACGTGAAGATGCGCTCAAACGCGACGCCGAACGACCACATCGACATGATAAACAACACAACCGCCACGCCCTTGGCGGTGTAACCCATCATTTGCCACATTTGTAATAAATCCACAGTCCATCCTCCATCGAGACGAGATTACGTATTCGGGCTTCTCTTGTTCCGAGTGCTTGTTACGAGCTCAGCTTTCGCGATCCCTAGTTCGTCAGCGTGAAGTTGACGGTCACCGTCATGATGACCGGCACCGGCACGCCATTGAGCAAGGTCGGCGTGTACGTCCATTGCTTCACCGCGTCGACCGCCGCCGCATCGAGCAGCGGAATCGAGCGGAGCACCTTCGTGTCCGTGACGCGGCCGTCCTGCCCAATCGTCGCTTCGATGATGACGACGCCCTGCACGCGCGCGGCCTGTGCGATGGTCGGATACACGGGGTTCACGTTCTTCACCCGCACCGGGGCCTTGATCTGCCCGCCGACGCGGACCGGCGGCGGAGGCGGCGGCGGCGGCGGCTGGTAGTCGAGGATGCCGGAGGCGCCGCCGAGGACACCGCCGATGACGCCCTCCGAGACCGCGACGTTCCTGATCGTGATCGCTTCAGGCTGGATTTCGGCAGGCGCCGTAACAGGCGCGGCGGCCGGATTGACGTCGGCGATAGGCGCCTGGGCTTCCGGCGGCGGCGGCGGCGGCGGCGGCGGTGGCGGTGGCGGTGGCGGCGCTGCGACGAAGGCAGCCATCCCGCTCGGCGTTGGCACGGCGCCGACCGCCATCAAGGGAATGATGACAATGGCGCCCACGATCACCGTATGAACGATGATCGAGAGCGGAAGCGTGTACCATTTCTTGGCGCCTATCATGATCTGTGGGTTGACAATTTCGCCGAATAAATCAGCTGGCACGGGGGAGTCCTCCTCAGCTTTCTGAAATGCCAAACGCCAGGCCCGCACAGCACCGCTAGGCCAAGGGGCCGGATTATAGTCAGTACCAAAACGGTGTGTCAATGAAGAATTAGGGCCGGGGGCGAAATCTCTAAACCAGCCCGCGGACCCGGGAATCCCGCGACCCTCGCCATGAGGGGATTAGACACCGAATTCCGGCGAAACGGCTGGGGCCGGCGCCCGGCCCGCAGCCGTCAGGTCGTCGAGCCGATCCGCATCCCGTAGAACGAACGCCACACGAACACGAGCGAAATTGCGAAGAAAACCGCCGACAGGCCGTGGCCGACCATCGGGCCGGACTCCCGGGACAGATTGACCGCCAGGGACACGGCGAGCAGACCGAATAAGGTCGTGAACTTGTCGTGAACTTGATGACCGGATTCATCGCCACCGATGAGGTGTCCTTGAATGGATCCCCGACCGTATCCCCGACAACCGTCGCCGCGTGCAGCGGCGTCCCCTTGGCCTTCAGCTCGACTTCGACGATCTTCTTCGCGGCTGTCCCAGGCGCTGCCGGCGTTGGCCATGAAGATGGCCTGGAAGAGTCCGAAGAGCGCAATCGAGATGAGATAACCGATGAAGAAGAGGGGCTCGAGGAAGGCAAAGGCGAGCGTCGAAAAGAAGACCGTGAGGAAAATATTGAACATGCCCTTCTGGGCGTACAGCGTGCAGATCTCCACGACCTTCTTGCTGTCGGAGACTGACGCCTTCTCTGCACCTTCCAATCGAATATTCGCTTTGATGAACTCGACCGCCCGATACGCGCCGGTGCTCACGGCCTGCGTCGCTGCTCCCGTGAACCAGTAGATCACCGCGCCGCCCGTCACGAGGCCCAACAGGAAGGGGGGTGAAGAATCGATAGCTTGTCGACGTCGCGCGTCAGCTCGGCCGTCAGCGACATGATGATCGATGAAGATCATCGTGGTCGATCCGACGACGGCGGTGCCGATGAGCACCGGTTTCGCGGTCGCCTTGAACGTGTTGCCAGCGCCGTCGTTCTCCTCTAGTAGGTCTTTCGCGCGATCGAAGCGGACGTCGAAGCCGTAGTCCCGCTTCAAGCTCTCCTTCACGCCCGGGAGGCCTTCGATGACCGACAGCTCGAATACCGACTGGGCGTGGTGACCGGGCCGTAGGAATCGACCGCAATTGTCACCGGCAGTCGGGGCTCCCGAGAACAGCTTGTGCGGAACGCCGGCCTACACAGCTCCCTCGGTTGAGACAGCGATATCTACGGCCATGACATGCGCTTGGCCCCGGCGCCAGCCACAAAGAAGAGTTCCTTCCCGTCGCGACGCCACCGGGGATGAAAACCACCGGCCACCGAAATCTGCCACCGGCTGCCCGCGGATGGAAATCCCTGGGCATACACCTGGGCCACTCCAACAGCGGCGGCGGGACCACCAGATCCCAGCGCGCCGCTGGTCTTCAAAATCAGTCTTGGGGGCCGTAAGGTCCTCGGAGGGTTCGACACCCTACCTTCTCCGCCACCACCCTCGCCTTCGGCTCCCTGCTGGTGGCGCCGCCCCCGCGACACCGGCGTCGCGGAGCGGCGCCTAGCGAATCAGGGGCGCCAGGACGAGGGCGACGACGGCGATGAGCTTGATCAAGATGTTCAAGCTCGGCCCGCTCGTGTCCTTGAGGGGATCACCGACGGTGTCGCCGACGACGCCGGCCTTGTGCGCGTCGCTGCCCTTGGCATAGGTCACGCCGTCGATCTCGATGCCACCCTCGATGCGCTTCTTGGCGTTATCCCACGCGCCGCCGGCATTGGACTGGAAGATGGCCAGCAACACGCCAGACACGGTCACGCCGACAAGCATCCCACCGAGCATGTACTTGTCGATGAGACCCACGACAACCGGCGCGGAAATCGCGAGAACGCCCGGCAGGACCATCTCCTTGATGGCCGCTTTCGTGGAAATGTCGACGCACTTGGCGTAGTCCGCCTTGGCCGTGCCTTCCCGAAGGCCCGCGATGTCACGGAACTGGCGGCCCACTTCCTTGATCATCTCGCCGGCCGCGCGGCCCACGGCATTGATCGCCATCGCGCTGAACACGTACGGCAGCATGGCGCCAAGCAGCAAGCCGGCCAGGATCACGGGGTTTGCAACGTCGATATTGTCCACATCGGCCTGCTGCATGAACGCCGCGAAGAGAGCGAGCGCGGTCAAGGCGGCCGAGCCGATGGCGAAGCCCTTGCCGATCGCGGCGGTCGTATTGCCGACAGCGTCGAGCTTGTCCGTTCGCTCGCGAACCTCTGGCGGCAGATGCGCCATCTCGGCGATGCCGCCGGCGTTGTCCGAAATCGGGCCATAGGCATCGACCGCGAGCTGAATGCCGGTAACCGAAAGCATGCCGAGGGCGGCGACCGCTATGCCGTAGAGGCCAGCCACCGACGCCGCCCCGACAATGCCCAGGGCCAAGATCAGGGCGGGAATCCCCGTCGAATACATGCCGACACCCAGGCCCGCGATGATGCAGGTCGCCGCCCCGGTCACGCTCTGCCGAGCAATGCCGAGCACGGGTGCATGGTCTATCGAGGTGAAGTACTCGGTGATCAGACCGACCATGACGCCGGCCATCAGGCCGATGAGTACGGCATAGTAGACACCCATCGATGTATAGGTCGTGCCGTCGACGACCCACTCGGACGGCAGCATCCACCGTATGATGAAGAAAGCCAGCACGGCCATGATGCCGGAGGCTCCGAACTCGCCCGCGTTGAGCGCCGCCTGCGGGTTGCCGCCCTCCCGGACCCGCACGAAGAAGGACCCGACGATCGACACCACGATGCCAACGCCAGCGATCACCAGCGGCAGCAGCACCGCGGCCAGCGGCTCCACGCCCAGCCCTTCGAACGTCGCGATGAACGCGGTACCGAGCACCATCGTGCCGATGATCGACCCGACGTAGCTCTCGAACAGGTCGGCTCCCATGCCGGCGACGTCGCCGACGTTGTCACCCACGTTGTCGGCAATCGTGGCCGGGTTGCGCGGATCGTCCTCCGGAATGCCCTCGTAGATCTTGCCCGCGAGGTCCGCCCCCACGTCGGCCGCCTTGGTGTAGATGCCGCCTCCCACGCGCGCAAACAGGGCGATCGATGAAGCGCCCAGAGAAAAACCCGAAATTACGTTGACGACGCGAATCGTGTCCCATCCCACGTTGCTATAGACGATGAAGAGCACCCCGAGACCCAGCAACCCCAGGCCCACGACGCTCAGACCCATGACGAGGCCACCCGAGAAGGCCACGGCAAGTGCCGAAGCCAGCCCTGTGCGGGCTGCCTGGGTCGTGCGCACGTTGGCCTTGGTGGCCACCGTCATCCCGATGAACCCGGCCAACGCCGAACAGAACGCGCCGGTCACGAACGACACCGCGACAAGCGGCGACGACTGGGCGTTGTTCAGGTTCACCGCGGCGAGCAGTGCCGCCACTGAAACAACGAAGACCGCCAGCACGCGGTATTCCCGACTCAGAAAAGCACGGGCGCCCTCCGAGATGGCCGCGGCGATCTCTGCCATGCGCTCGTTGCCGGCATCCTGCCGTCCGACCCAGCGGGCACGAGTGAACGCGTAGCCCAGGGCCAGCAGCCCCGAGACCGGAACGAGATAAGTGATGACTGACGTATCCAATTGGTGACTCTGTCCTCAGATGCCGAAGCGTGATGACCTTAGACCTGCTCGTCCGCCGCGCGACCGCGCATAGGACCGGGTCGCGCCTTGCCGCCAGTCAGGAGTATTCGCCCGTCCGAGATATCTCTGTACAGACACGGTCATCTCTCCTCGCACAAAAGCCTGGATTATAACTTCAGCTGGGGCGGCAGCGCCATACCCCCGGTCAGGAAGATCCTGATACCGTCCTCGACGGTGATGTCCGGGAACATCGCGCGCTCGCGTTCGCACAACACGATGTCGCCTAAATAAATATGGTTGGTCGGCACGTAAACCGCCAGCAGCGGTTCAGGGCCGCGGCCGCGATCCACCGTGAACTCACTCGTGAGAAAGCCGAGCATGTAGCCGCCGCGCCTCGGATCCTCGATCATCACGACGCGCTTGAAACCGGACGCATTGTCAGGCGAGAACGCCACGATGAGTTGCTTGACCGGCGCGTAAATCGTCCGGAAGACGGGTACGCGCAGCAGCCACGCCTCGGCGCGCTGCAGAACGCGCTTGCCAATCACGTTGGTCGCGAACGCGCCGACCAGAATGATCGCGACGACCGTCGTCGCTATCCCCAGCCCGGGAAGCCGGGTTGCGAGCAGGCGATCGTAGAAGGGCCCCGTCAGACCGTCGACGACGTTGAAGATCCAGATGAAGGCGGCGACGCTGATGAAGAGCGGCACCGTCACGAAAAAGCCGGCGATGAAACTGCGCCGCAGCCACTGCATGGTTACAACCAGCCCGCTGCGATCGCAGCGAAGAGCGCCAGTCCCAGCCCAATCCGATACCAGGCGAACGGCGCAAACCCCGAGCGCCTGACGAACAGCAGGAACGGCGTGATGACGGCCAGCGACGCGATGAAGGCGGCGACCAGACCGATGCCGATCTCGACGGCGCGGTCTGCCGTCAGCTGGTGACGGACCTCGAAGAGATCGTGCGCACATGCCGCGGTCATCGTTGGTATCGCGAGAAAGAAGGAGAACTCCGCCGCGGCGGGCCGGTCGAGGCCCATCGCCATCCCGCCCACGATCGTCGCGCCGGACCGCGACACGCCGGGAATGAGCGCCAGCATCTGACACAGACCGATGCCGAGCGAGCGCGAAACGGGCGTGCGCTCCGCATCCCGCACGACAGGCGACGGGCGCACCCGCTCGACGACGAGCATCACCAGGCCGCCAAGGATGAACGCGGCCGCGAAGACCGCGGGACTTTCGTACAGCACGTTCTTGATGAAGCCGGAGAGAAACGCACCTGCCAGGAGCGCGGGAATCGTGGCCACGATAATCGCGAGCGCGAAATGGCGCGCCTCCTGCCGTGATAGCAGTCCGGCAACGATGTTCACGATTCTGACGCGGTAGACCCACATGATCGCCAGGATCGAGCCGAGCTGGATCGTCACCGTGAATACGCCGCCCGGGTCCTGGTAACCCAGCCACCGCTCGGCGAGACGGAGGTGGGCTGTTGATGACACAGGGAGAAATTCGGCGACTCCCTGCAGGACACCCAGGAGAGCCGCTTGTAAAGTGGTCGGCAATGAGCCTACGACGCCAGAGCCTTGCGCTGTGGCTTCGACCGCCTGGTTGGCTGCTGCGGCGCCGTCGCCACGGCCGGCGCATGCGCGCCGGCCCCCGTCGGTCCCTGCCCGCGCCAGAAACTGACGATGGCCGCCGCGATGAACACGCTCGAGTAGGTCCCGGTGATGATGCCGACCACCATCGTGAACGCGAAGCCGTGCAGCACTTCGCCGCCGAAGAAGAACAGCGAGAGCGCCGTCATCAGCGCCGTGCCGGAGGTAATGACCGTCCGGCCGAGCGTCTGGTTGATCGAGACGTTGATGACATCCCCGAGCGCGTCGCGCCGCATCGACCGCAGGTTCTCGCGGATCCGGTCGAAGATGACGATCGTGTCGTTGGTCGAGTAGCCGGTCATCGTCAGAATCGCGGCGATCACGTTCAGCGTCAGGTCGTACCGGAAGAACGCCAGAAATGCGAGCGTGATGAGCAGGTCGTGAGCCGTCGCAACGACCGCGCCGACACCAAAGCTGAACTGGAATCGGAACGCCAGATACAGCAGGATGCCGGCGAGCGACAACGCCGTTGCCAGGAGCCCCTTCCTCTCAAGCTCGGCGCCGACAGTCGGGCTGACGATCTCCGCGCCCTGTCGGCGGAAGGCCGCCAGGTTGCCCTTCCGCAGCGCCTCTTCGACCTGCTGCGCCGTGGTGCTCAACAACGCACCCGCTTCAGCGCCCACCGACGGCACCCTGATCATCACCATCCGCAGCGACGCGTCCCCATAGGACTGCACCAGGGCGTTCCGCCCGCCACCCGCGTAGCTACGCTCAAGTTCCCTTCGCACCTCTTCCACCGACACCGGCTGCTCGAACTGCTCGATGACGACCGTGCCGCCAGCGAACTCGACGCCTTTCGGGATGCCGCGTGTCACGAGCACGAAGATCCCGGCGAGGATGACGACCCCGGAGAGCGTGAGCGCGTGCCAGCGCCATCGGAGGAAGTTGAAATTCGGTTTATTGAAGATATGCATGGCTAAATTGACAGCGTCGCGACCTGATGGCGGCGATCGAGCACCAGCTCAAACACCGTCTTCGACACGAAGATCGACGTGAACAGGTTCGAGATCAGGCCGATGACCAGCGTGATGGCAAAACCGCGGATCGCGCCGGTGCCGAACTGGAACAGGAACGCACACGAAATGAGCGCCGCGATGTGCGTGTCCATCAGCGTCACGAACACGCGACTGAACCCGGCGTTGATCGACGCCCGCACCCCGCGCCCTGCCGCGAGCTCTTCCTTGATGCGCTCGAAGATCAGCACGTTCGAATCGACGCCGATCCCCATGGTGAGCACGAAGCCGGCGATGCCCGGAAGCGTCATCACCGCGCCGATGTACGCCATCAGACCGATCAGGATGAGCAGGTTCAGCGTCAGCGCCACTACCGCGTTCACGCCCGACAGCTTGTAGTACACCAGCATGAAGCCGATGACGAGGAGTAGCCCGACGACGGACGCGGTCACGCCCGAACGGATCGAGTCGGCCCCGAGGCTCGGGCCGATCGTGCGCTCTTCGAGATACGTGAGCGACGCCGGCAGCGCACCGGAGCGCAGGACCAGGGAAAGATCCTGGACCTCCTGCTGCGTGAAGCTGCCGGTGATGCGGCCCTCTGTGGTGATCCGGCCGTCGATGCGCGGCGCCGACTGCACGCGCCCGTCGAGCACGATCGCGAGACTGCGCCCAATGTTTTCTCCCGTGACCGTGCCGAACCGGCGGCCCCCGTCGCTGTTCAGCGTGAAGCTGACGGCCGGCTGATTGTTCTCGTCGATCGTCGGGCGTGCGTTCCGTAAGTCCTTTCCGGATACCGCCGCGACCTTCCGCAAGAGGTAGTACACAGTGCCCGATGCCACATCGCCGGGCACGCCGCTGACTCCAGGGACAACTTCCATGCCCGGAGGCTCCTGGCCGTTGACCAGCAGGCTCTCGCGCGTCGCGGTCGGCCCTTGCTCGACAATTTTCAGCTCGAGGAGCCCGGTCGAACGGATAATTTCCTTCGCCCGATCGACGTCGGTGACGCCCGGCAGCTGCACGAGAATCTGATCGCCGCTGGTTCCCTGCTGCGCGATGCTCGGCTCCGTCACGCCCAGCTCGTTGACGCGCCGCTCGATCGTCTGGCGGGCCTGCACGACCGCCTCTTCCCGCAGGGTCACCTGGATGTTCGGCTTCATCGTGAAGGTGTAGGTGCCATTCGTGCCGGCGCTGCGATTGAAGCTCGCCTGCACTTCCGCCGCCGCCTGCCGGAACGCGGCGTCCTGGGCGGGAGGCACCCCCTCGACAACGAAGTGTGTCGAATCGGGCGACGCGATGTTCCCGTGGGTGGTGCCGCGCGTCATGAGCTCCGCTCGCAGACGCTCCATCTCCTGCTCGGTTGCCAGCCTCAACGCATCGTCGGTCTGCACCCGGAGGACGAGGTGCACGCCGCCTTTGAGATCGAGACCGAGCTTGAGCTGCCTGTCTATCAGCACGGCCGGCGACTGAACGCCGTAGTGAGCGGCCACGATCGGGTAGACGCCGACCGCGGCGAATGCGACAACGACAGCGAGAATCGCGATCAATTTCCAGCGTAGCGTCATGACAATCTACTTCGTCTGCTCGGTCGCGCCGCCAATCGGCTCGACGACCGGCTCCTTTCCCTGATAGCCGCCGATGGCCGCCCGGGCGACTTCCACACGTACTTTATCCGCGATCTGGAGCTGAACGCTCACGTCACCAAGGCGGGTAATCTGCCCGTGAATGCCGCCCGTGGTGATGACCTTGTCGCCGACCTTCAGGCCGCCGGTGAACGCCTGGACCTTCTGCTGCTTGCGTTTCATCGGCAGAAGGATGATGAAATAAAAAATCGCCAGAACTAGCGCGAACGGAATGAACTGAAACCAGGGGCTCCCTTCAGGTGTGGCGGCCAGCGCGAACACGGAGCCGACGGGGATGGTCATCATGAAACGTGAGGCCGGCGGGACAAGCTCTGGTGGAACGCTGCCCTGAAACTTTCGAACCGCCCGAACGCTATAGCGTCCCTAATCTGTCTGAGTGTGTCAAGGTAAAAGTGCAGATTATGCAACGTGTTAAGGGTCGACGCGTTGATTTCGCCGGCCTGAAAAAGGTGCCTCAGGTAGGCCCTCGAAAACGTCCGGCAGGTATAGCAACCGCACTCGGGATCGGGCGGCCGGTCGTCCTCGGCGTACCGGGCGTTCTTGATATTGATGGGCCCTTCCCTGGTAAACAGCTGGCCGTTCCTGGCGTTCCTCGTGGGAAGCACACAGTCAAAGAGATCGATGCCCCGCGCCACCGACTCCACCAGATCCTGCGGTGTCCCAGTGCCCATCAGGTAGCGAGGGCGGTCCTCCGGCAGGCAGGGTGTCGTACCGGCCACGATGTTGTACATGACATCTGCCGGCTCTCCGACGCTCAGTCCACCGATGGCGTACGCCTCGAAGCCAATCCCGACCGTGCCCCGCGCGCTTTCCTCGCGCAGCGTCGGAGAGATACCACCCTGGACGATGCCGAACTGCGCCTGGCCCGAATTGGTCACAATTACGCCATCTCGTAAGAGGCACCCCTCACCCGAAAATGACGCCCGTCCCATTTTTCCGTAAAACGTAAGAAACCGATCGCGGGCGCGGCGCGCCCACCGCAGCGTCCGTTCCATGGACGGCCGCACCAGCTCCTCCCCGGACGGATGCGCCACACATTCGTCGAGCACCATCGCGATGTCCGATCCGAGCTGAGCCTGAATGTCGACCGCCTTCTCCGGTGTCAGCAGATGCGCGGAGCCATCAAGATGCGATCGAAATTGCACGCCGTCCTCAGCCACCGTGCGCCGTGCGGCGAGACTGAACACTTGGTAGCCGCCGCTGTCGGTGAGGATGGGCCGCGGCCAGCCGATAAACGCGTGGAGGCCGCCGCGCCTCGCGATCAGGTCGTCACCAGGCCGCAAATAGAGGTGATACGTGTTGCCCAGGAGCATCTCGGCGCGCAGCTGTTCGAGATCCCTGTGGAGGACGCCCTTGACGGCGCCCTGCGTCCCCACCGGCATGAAGGCCGGCGTCTGGACCTCGCCGTGCGCCGTCGTCATCACGCCGCGCCGGGCGCAGCCATCGGTGTGGGTCACGCGAAAGGCGAAGGACACGTGCTAAGTTTAACCTTCGATGAAAAAGCTTCGCCTCGGCGTGATTTACGGCGGCCGATCCGGCGAACACGAGGTCTCGCTCGCCTCCGCCGCCGCGGTGTTCGCCAACCTCGATCCGACGCGCTACGAGGCCGTTGCAATTCGCATCGAAAAAGACGGCCGGTGGACGCTGCCCGACCGGCCACCGTCTCTCGTCTCGGCCGCCGACGTGATTCAGGCGCGCGGGAACGAACCGGCCGAAACCGCGCTCGAAGCGCACGTCGTCGCACGCCCGGGCGGCGACACGCTCATCACGATCGATCGCGGTCGCCCCCTTCAGCCGGTCGTCTCGGGACTCTCACTCGATGTGGTGTTCCCGGTGCTGCATGGCCCCTACGGCGAGGACGGGACGGTGCAGGGGTTGCTCGAGCTGGCGAACGTACCCTACGTCGGTGCCGGCGTGCTGGCGTCCGCCGTCGGCATGGACAAGGCGGCGATGAAGCTGGTATTCGCGGCGCGGGGTCTCCGCATCTGCGACTACGAGGTCGTGCTCAAGCGCGAATGGCAGCGCGACGAGCGCGGCATCATGAATACGATCGCGACGAAGCTCGGCTTCCCGGTCTTCGTGAAGCCGGCGAATCTTGGTTCGAGCGTCGGCATTTCGAAGGCGAAGCACGCGACCGAGCTGCGGGCCGCCATGCACCTCGCGGCGGAGTTCGATCGCAAGATCGTCATCGAGGCGGCGGTGCCCGGTGCGCGCGAGATTGAGTGCGCTGTGCTCGGCAACGACGAGCCCGAGGCATCCGTGCCCGGCGAGGTGGTCCCATCGCGCGAGTTCTACGACTACGAGGCGAAATACATTGACGCGGGCTCGGAGCTGCTCGTCCCGGCGCCGTTGAAGGAGGCCCAGGCCGAAGAAGTGCGGACGCTGGCCGTGGCCGCGTACAAGGCGCTCGACTGCGCCGGCATGGCGCGCGTCGACTTTCTCCTCGCTGGCGACAGCGGGTCGTTGTACCTGAACGAGTTGAACACGATTCCCGGTTTCACGACGATCAGCATGTACTCGAAGATGTGGGCGGCCAGCGGCGTGTCGTATCCGACGCTCCTCGATCGTCTCATCGCGCTCGCCATCGAGCGCCACGCTGAGAAGCAACAGCTGCGAACCAGCATGCCATTGGCAGCAGGCTGGTCATGACACCCATGCTCGCGGCATCGGCGCTGCTGCTGGCCTGCGCCAGTCCGGCATACGCGGCGCTGACGGAAGCGCCGCGCCTCGCAGCCGTGTACGACACGATCCTGAACGCCCGTTTCGATCAGGCGGACGCGCAGTTGAAGCAGGCCTGCCCCCCCGCTCCTGAGGGCGCGTGTCAGGTGCTCCGCCTCGTCTCCCTGTGGTGGCAGATTCAGCTCAATCCTGAAAGTCGGGCGCTCGATTCCCGGTTCATCGACCTGGCCCGCTCCACCATCGCGGCGAACGAGACCTGGACGCGCCGCGAGCCGAAACGTGCTGAAGCGTGGTTCTATCTTGCGGGGGCCTACGCGCCGCGCGTCCAGTGGCGGGTCCTTCGCGGTGAGTGGCTCAGCGCCGCCAGGGACGGCAAACGGATCAAAAACGCGCTCGAACGCACCCTCCAGCTCGACCCGCGGCTGAGCGACGCCCATTTCGGCGTCGGCCTCTATCACTATTACGCCGACGTCGCCCCGGCCGCCGCGAAAGTGCTGCGGTGGCTTCTGTTCCTTCCCGGTGGAGACCGGGCGACGGGACTGCGTGAAATGCTGCAGGCGCGCGACAAAGGCGAATTGCTCAGAATGGAAGCCAATTTTCAGCTTCACGTCGTGTATCTCCGGTACGAACACAAGACCGAGGACGCACTCAACCTGTTGGCGCGTCTCGATGCCCGTTACCCCAACAATCCGCTCTTCCTCCAGCTCAGCGCCGACATTCGCGACACGTACCTCCATGATCGCGTCGCCAGCGCCGCCGCATGGCGCTCGCTCGTCGCTCGCGCGGTCGCCGGCACGGTGTACTCCGCGCGAACGACGGAAGTCCGTGCGCGGTTCGGCCTCGCGTCGGAGCTCGCTGCGATGAATCGCTCCGCCGACGCCATCGACGAGCTGCAGCGCATCGTCGACATGCGTCCGATCGAACCGATCGGTGCGCGCGAACGCGCGGAGCGAGAGCTGCGCGCGGCGATCGCTCGGAGTGCTCGGCCGTAATCGTCCGGCGGTGCTGTGACTTTTTTGACTTTTCGTGCACATTGTGCTTGACACTCGTTGTTTCTCGTCCATAATCTATATCTGGTATGAGGATGGCGAACTAAGGCCATCCCTAGTGAGGTCGAAAACATTTTCGCCTCGCCCTTCCCCAAACTGAACCAGCTTGGAAGGTGCCTCGACGCGAAGAGGGCCGGCATCGGGTGGGCGTGCCAGGCGGCAGCCACCAAAGCGTCCGGGGTAGGGACCCCGGAGTGATTAGTGCCGAGAGCGCTCTCGCAATTAAGCCAAGATGAAGGGGGGGATAACAGACAATGGCAAAGAAAGCCAAGGGCGGGAAGAAGAAGGCCGGCAAGAAACGGTAAGCTGACCTCACCCGACAAAAAGGGGGCGCCGCGTCGCCCCCTTTTCCACGTACACCCGCCTTTCGAACCGACTTCCTAGTTCGTACGACGCGACGTCGTCTGGCCGTCATTCACACGTACCCGGCGAATGATATCGCCCTGCTGGATCTGATCGACCACGTCCATGCCGGCGATCACGCGCCCGAAGACCGTGTACTTCGCGTCAAGCTGCGGTTGCGGTGAGTGCGTGATGAAGAACTGGCTGCCGCCCGTATCGCGCCAGAGGTCCAGCGCCATGCCGACGGTGCCGCGCAGGTAGGGCCGCTCGCTCAGCTCGTCGCGGATGGTGTAGCCGGGCCCTCCCTCGCCGTCGCCGCGCGGATCGCCGCTCTGGATGACAAAATCAGGCACCACTCGGTGAACGCTGAGGCCGTCGAAGTAGCCGTTGCGCGCGAGCGTCACGAAATTCTCAACCGTCAGCGGAGCGTCCAGCACGGCCAACTCGATCTCGATGGTTCCGCGATCGGTGTCAAGGTAGGCGGCCGTCGAAACTGGCGGGCTCGTGAGGCGTGACGCCTCATACACGGCCGTCGCTGCCGTCGTCGGCGCGGGACGAATCTGTAGGTCGACGTCAGCAGCCGACGCCGGGTCGAGCACCCTCAAGAGCATCGCCGCGCGAAGACGGACGGTCCACTCCTTGTCGGCCAGCGCCGTTTTCAGCACCGGCGTGGCGGCCGCCGCTCCGTACTTCGAGAGCGCGGCCAGCGCGGCCGTCCGGGCGGAATAGGCGGCGTCCCGCTGGCCGAACTGGTACGCCTCGACGAGCGCCCGCTCGCCATCCGGCGGCTTGATCTCGCTGAGCCCCATCGCGGCGGCACTGCGCACGGCAGGATCGTCATCTTTCAAGCGCTGCAGCAATACCGCCGCCACGCCGGGCGCGCGAAGGGTGACGAGCGCCGCAAGCACCGCTGGAATCACACGCTGATCCTGATCGCCCAGCATCGTGTTCAACACCGGGAGTGCGATGTCGGGCGGCAACGTGCCGAGCGTCGAGGCGATCGTGGCCCGCACGCTCCAGACGGGATCGGGATCGAGACCGGAGAGCACGGCCACGAACTGTTCGGAATCGAGCCGAGCGGCGGATTTCAGCGCGGCGGCGCGGATCGCAGGATTGGCATCGGTAAACGAATCAAGCAGGAAGTCGGACACGCCGGGAACGCGCATGCCGCCGAGTGCGTGCAGCGCTTCGAACCGCACGGAGGGACTGGCGTCCTTCGCCTGGACGAGCTTTAGCAACGCCGGCGCGGCAGACGGATCGGCGATCCGCCCAAGCGCGCGGACGCTCTCGATGACCACAGCGGGATCGCCGCTTGTGACGAGCCCCAGCAGCGTCGGGAGGGCGGAGGGGTCCTTCAATCCGCCAAGACCTTTCGCGGCGAAGGCGCGCGTATACGGATGGGTGTCTTTCGCCAGCGCCAGCAGCGCGCCGAGCGCGCGTTTGTCGTCGATACGCCCAAAGGCATAGGCCACCGGCCACCACCGCACCTTCGGCTGGCCTGATGGATCCAGGACGGCGGCCGCAAGCTGATCGTACGCCTTCAACCTGACGAGCGCGTAGATCGCCAACCGGAACGCCGACGCCGGAAGATCCGGCCGAGCGTCCACGTCTTCGCCAGGTGTTTGCGCGAGCGTACCGGTCTGCACGATTTGCGATGCCAGACGGCCGACCGCGTCGGCGGCAGAGGTGTCGCCGATGAGGCCGAGCGCTTCGGCGGCGCCGCCCTGCACGATGGGCCACCCGTCAGCGAGCGCCAGCACCAGCGGAGCCACGGCGGCCTTGTCGCCGATGAGACCGAGGCCGAACGCGGCCATATGCCGCACTTCAGGGTCGTCGTCACCGAGCAGCGTCACAAGCGGTTCTACGCCGTCCCGCAAGCCGACGCGTCCGATTGCCAGCGCGGCGCGGCGTCTGACACGCGCCTCGCCGTCGCCAAGTAGGCGCGCGAGATCGGGGGACGGTGGTGGCGGAACAACGGCGGGCGCCTTCTCGCCGCGACGCAGCGCGGGTGCGACGGGCGGCGCGGGATCGCGCAGCACGCGCTGATCCTCTAATCGGAGGATCCACGCCATCTTCTGCCCGAAGGTGGGCACGGGCACGGGCGGCGCGAGCGGCGCGCTCGCGCACGCCCCCGCGGCCAGCGCGAACGTGATCGTGATCGTCCTGCGCAGCATGTTCCGCACCATCTCAGGAGCCGTCCGCGATGATATCATCGTGCGGCGTTGCAGTTCTGCCACATCGCGATCGAAGGACCGATTGGTACAGGCAAAACCGCACTAGCCGAGCGCCTCGGCACACGGCTCGATGCGACGATCGTGTTGGAGGACGCGGAGAATCCGTTCCTTGCCGACTTCTACGCCGACAAGCCCGGCTCCGCCCTGCAGGCGCAGCTCTTCTACCTGTTGAACCGCCATCGCCAGCAGACCGCGCTGAGGCAAGCGGATCTGTTCAGCCGAATCACGATCGCCGACTACCTCTTCGACAAGGACAAGATCTTCGCGTACCTGAACCTCGACGATAACGAGCTGTTCATCTACCAGCGGCTGTACGATCTGCTCGCGCGCGACGTGCCGTCGCCTGATCTGGTCGTGTTTCTCCAGGCGCCGACCGACGTCCTGCTGCGACGGATCCATACGCGCCGGCGCGACCCCGAATCGGTCGCGCTGCAGCCGGACGATGATTACCTTCGTGAGCTGAACGAGGCGTACCACCATTTCTTCTTTCACTACAACGCGACCCCGTTGCTCGTCGTCGAGACTTCCCAGTTCGATTCGGACGGCAGCCCTGGCGGCGACGAAGCGGTCGACCACCTCATCAGGCAGATCCGCAGCATGGGTCCGGGCACGCGGTATTACGTCCCCCGAACGAAATAGCTGAAGCCCACAAGGTATGGGCTTTGGGCTCTGGCCTTGATAAGCTGACCTCCTTATGGCGTGGTTCAAGAAGACCCGCAAGAAGATCAAGACGCCGACCGCGAAGCCCAGCCGGGTCCCCGAGGGGCTGATGGTGAAGTGTCCCGGCTGCGAGCAGGTCCTCTATAACAAGGACCTCACAACAAACCTCAACGTCTGCCCCAAGTGCGCGCATCACTTCCGCATGAACGCCACCGAACGTCTGCGGATGCTGTTCGACGATGCGTGGGTCGAGTACGACCGCGGCCTGATCTCGACGGACCCGCTCGGCTTCACCGACACAAAGCCGTACAAGGCGCGGCTGAAGGCAGGCATCGAGGCGACGGGCCAGAAAGACGCCGTCATTACCGCGTCCGGCACCATCGACGGCGTGCGGACGATGGTCGCGGCGATGGAGTACGGTTTCATCGGTGGCAGCATGGGCGTCGTGGTGGGCGAAAAGATCGCGCGATCGATCGAACGCGCGATCGAGTCGCGCTCGCCGGTCATCATCGTCTGCTGCTCGGGTGGAGCGCGCATGATGGAAGGCGCCCTGTCGTTGATGCAGATGGCGAAGATCTGCGGTGGGCTCGCGCGGCTCGACCGCGAGCGGCTGCCGTACATTTCCGTCCTGACCGATCCCACGACGGGTGGCGTCACCGCCAGCTTCGCGATGCTCGGCGACCTGAACATCGCCGAGCCCAAAGCCCTCATCGGTTTCGCCGGGCCGCGCGTCATCGAACAGACCATCCGGCAGAAACTGCCCGAAGGGTTCCAGCGAAGCGAATTTCTGCTCGACAAAGGCATGCTGGATCTCGTCGTGGATCGTCGTGAGATGCGGTCCGTTATCGCAAACGCGCTGCGCTTCATGGGCGCGAATCGCGCCGAACCGGCCGGCGTCGACGCGACGGAGCTGACGTCGGCCGGCGTGACGGGCGCGCCTGGCAACCCTGCCAGCCCCGCCAGCCACATCGAGCCGCCACCCGAATCACCTCTGCGGTGACCGACCCGCTCTCCTACCTCTTCGGCCTCGGACAGTTCGGCGTCAAGTTCGGTCTCGAGAACATGCTCGCGATCGTCGGCCGCCTCGGGCATCCCGAGCGGACATTCCGATCGGTCCATATCGCCGGCACGAACGGCAAGGGCTCGGTCACGGCGATGATCGACGCCGGCTTGCGCGCCGCCGGTCGCCGATCCGCGCGCTACACGTCACCGCACCTCGTCGATCTGGCTGAACGATTCGTGATTGACGGCCGGGCGGTGCCCGTGGACCAGATGGAGGCCGCCATCGCCGACGTGCGGTCGGCGATCGAAGCGCTGCTGGCTGAAGGCGTGCTGCAGGCGCACCCGACGTTTTTCGAAGTGACGACCGCCGTCGCGTTCGAGCTCTTTCGCCGCGGCGGCGTCGACACGGCGGTGCTGGAGGTCGGCCTCGGCGGCCGCCTCGATGCCACAAATGTGATTGAGCCGGTGGCGACGGCCATCACATCGATCGCGTACGACCATCAACAGTACCTCGGGTCGACGCTAGCCGAGATCGCACGGGAAAAGGCCGGCATTATCAAACCGCGCGTCCCGATCGTCGTCGGGGAGCTCGAGCCGGAGGCATTCACTGCGATCGCAGGCATCGCCCGGGATCGCGGCGCTCCGTTCGTCCGCGCGGCCGACGGAGTCACGCTCACTAGACGGTTGCCGGGCACCATCGCCGTGTGCACGCCCACGCGCGACTACGGGGATGTCCTGATCGGCTTGCCGGGGGTGCATCAGATCGGCAACGCGCTGGTCGCCGTCCGGATACTCGAGCTGCTGGACTCCCAGGGTCCTGCGGTGCCACGCGACGCCGTCGCTTCGGCGCTCGCCAGGCCCTCATGGCCAGGGCGGCTCGATTTGCGCCGGCTGGCGGACGGTCGCGAGATCTTGCTCGACGCGGCCCACAATCCGGCCGGCGCCGCCTCTCTCGCGTCCTACTTGCGAGAGCTCGACGCTCCACGCCTGCCGCTCGTGTTCGCGGGCATGCACGAGAAGGACCTCGAGGGCATGCTGCGCGCTCTTCTGCCGGTCGTGGGACCGCTCGTCGTGACCCGCGCGTCGAATCGTCGCTCGACCGATCCCGAACAGCTCGTTCGGCTCGCGCATCGGGTCGCCCCGGAGTCCTCCGTCACCGTCGCGGCGTCCCCCATCGAGGCGCTCGACGTCGCCTGGCGTACCGCTCCGCGCATCATCGTCGCCGGATCCGTTTTTCTTCTTGGTGACGTGATGAAGTTGGCCCGGCAGGCCGTGATACCCTTCGAAAACGGCGACTGAATGCGGCGACGTTTTGCGGCCCTCTGCCTCCTGACCGTCCTGCTCGGCGGCGCCCCGCGCGCCGTCGCGCAGCAGTCTGCCCGGAAGACCGACACCACCATCGCCGACCGGCACGACGTGATCAACGACAAGGAGCATCACTACATCGGCAACGTCGAGTTCGAGATCGACGGTACCAAGCTCTATGCGGACGACGTCTGGTATTACGTCAATGAAAATCGCGCCGTTGCCACGGGCAATGTCGTCTTTCGCCAGGGGACCAGCCAGATCTCGGCGGACCGCGCCGACTTCGATACGAAGACGCGCCTGGGGACGTTCTACAACGCCAGCGGCGTGGCGACGGCCCGGCCGGCGCGCCAGAGGACGACTCCTGGCATCGTGGCTCCTCCTCCGCTGACAGGGACAGACACGACCGTGTACTTCTTCGGCGAGACCGTCGAGAAGATCGGCCCCAAAAAATACAAGATTATCCAGGGCGGCTTCACGACCTGCGTCCAGCCGACGCCCAGGTGGGACCTGCACGCCGACACGATCATCCTCAACCTCGATCACTACACGCTGTTGAAACAGGTCGTCATGAACGTCAAGGGCGTGCCGCTGTTCTATCTGCCGGTCCTCTACTACCCCACGACGAAGGAAGATCGCGCGACCGGATTTCTCCTTCCCACGTACGGAACGTCGACGCTTCGAGGGCGATCATTGCATAACGCTTTTTTCTGGGCCATCAATCGCAGCCAGGACGCGACCATCCTGCACGACTGGTTCTCGAAGACCGGTCAGGGCGTGGGCACCGAGTATCGGTATAACTTCGGCGGCGGTTCGAATGGCGATTTCCGTGGCTATCTGCTCGACCAGCACGCAACGACAGAGCTCCCAGCGATTACCAGTTATCAGCTCAACGGTTCGGCCGGTCAGCTGCTGCCAGGCCGACTGCGCGCGATGGCGCGTGTGGACTACTTCTCGAGCATCCAAACGAATCAGACCTTCAACACCAACATCAATGATTCCTCACGGAGCCAGCGCAGCTTCGGCGGCAATGTCGTCGGCGCGTGGGGTTCGTACAACTTGAATGGCACGATCGAACACAGGGAATACTTCTACAGCCAGACGAGCTCCGCGGTCTCCGGAAGCTGGCCGCGCGTCAGCGTCACGAGGAACGAACGGCCCATTCAGGGAACACCGTTCTATTTGTCAGCCAGCAGCGAGTACGCCAGCATCCTGAGCGACCGGAAGGACGATACCCTCGGCGAAACCGATCTGGGCCTGCAACGCTTCGACTTCATGCCGCAGATTCGGTTTCCCTTCAAGAAGTGGCAGTGGTTCACGGTGAACTCGACACTGAGCTGGCGCGACACCTACTACTCGCGCAGCTACGACCCGACAACCATCGATCCCGTCACCAACCGCCCGGCGATTGTCGATGACAATCTAAATCGGCAATATCTGACGCTTCAGACCCGGCTGACGGGCCCGGTGTTCAACCGAGTCTGGGACGCGCCGAACAATGGGTACGCGGAGAAATTCAAGCATTCGGTCGAGCCGTTTATCAACGTAATACGCACCTCTGCGATCGGCAATTATGCGCGCATCGTGAAGCTCGAAGGGATCGATCAGATCCTGGGCGGTGCCACGCAGTACACCTATGGCGTCGCCAATCGCTTTTATGCGAAACGGCGCTCGGCAACGCCCGGGCAGGCTGCGCAGGCTCGCGAGATCTTCACGGTCGACCTGCGGCAGGCCTACTACTCCGATCCAAGGGCCGCGAGGGTCGATCCGCAGTACTCGACGAGCAACAGTGGCGCCCCAGCCAGCCATTTCTCGCCGATCGCGCTCAGGCTGCGCGCTCAGCCCACCGTCGACTTCAATGCGACGGCGAGGGCCGAGTTCGACAGCCGGTATCGGTCGCTCCGGACGATTTCCGCGACCGGCACGTACTCGTGGAGCACGCAGCTGCAATCCATGGTTGGCTGGAGCAAGAGAGGGTTCATTCCAGAGCTTCCCGGGTTCAACGATCCGACTTTTCTCGACCAATCCATCAACGTATCTTCAACGGTGCGCACGAGAGACAATAAGTACGGCGCGATTCATTCGTTCAATTACGACGTGCTGCACGCGACAATGATTCAGCAGTTGATCTCAGGTTTCTACAACGCGCAGTGCTGCGGCATCGCGTTCGAGTTCCAGAACTTCCGCTTCGGCAGCGGCGGCGTGACGCCGGTCACGGTCGACCATCGCTTTTTCATGTCATTCACGCTCGCGGGCCTCGGCAATTTCTCGCCGTTCAACGGCGCGCTCGGCGGCGTGCCCCGCTGATGGACCCTCGCGTGGACGAATGCCCTGCGTGACGCTCGTCACGGGCGCCGCCGGCTTTGCCGGCAGTCACCTGCTCGATCTCCTCACCGACGCCGGCGTTGATGCCGGCTCGACTATTGTCGGTTGGCATCGGCCTGGCGGGCCTGGCGAGACTGTCGGGACCGTCCCGGCCCACGGATCCACCGTCACCTGGGAAGCGGTGGACCTCCTCGATCGATCGTCGGTCGTCGAAGCCATCGCACGGCTGCGGCCAGCGATGGTGTACCACTGCGCCGGTGCGGCCCACGTCGGGCAGGCATGGAAGCAGACGGAAGCGACGTTTGCGACGAACGTACGCGGGACGCATCACCTGCTCGATGGGCTCTGCCAGGCGGGCGCAGAGACGCGGCTGCTCATTCCGGGTTCCGCTCTCGTCTACCGGTCGGCGAGCGAGGCGCTGACTGAGCATCATCCGCTCATCCCGGCCAGTCCCTACGGCGTGAGCAAGCTGGCGCAGGAACTGCTCGCAAGCCATCTCCCCGCGTCAGGCGTGCAGGTCACCATTGCGCGCGCGTTCAACCATTTCGGTCCCCGGCAGGATCCCGCGTTCTCGACCTCGGGCTTCGCGCGCCAGATCGCGTCGATCGAGGCTGGACTCCAGCCGCCGCACGTCTCCGTTGGCAACCTCGACGCGCGACGCGATCTCACCGACGTTCGGGACACGGTTCGTGCGTACCGCGCCATCGCGGAACGAGGCGAACCGGGACGCGCATACAACGTCTGTTCAGGCCACGCCGTCGCCATTCGCGAAGTCCTCGACAGCCTCGTCGCGCGCGCGCGCGTGCCTATCCGCGTGCACGTGGATCCAGCCCGCTTCCGTCCCAGCGATGTGCCGCTACTGCTCGGCGATCCGAGCCGCTTGCGCGACGAACTGGGGTGGATCCCGAAGATCCCGCTGGAGCAGACGCTGGACGACGTCCTTCAGTACTGGCGTCGGGAAGTGCGGTGAGGATCGCGGGGCCCGTCAAGACGACAGCCTACGGACGGGCCGGATTCAGCAGCGCCTGGATGGGCGCCTCCGTCGGGGGATGGGTGCTGAAAGGACCCAGTAGCCCTGCAGCGGAAAACGGCTTGATGATGAACAGATGCGCTGTGGCCGGGTTGGCGTCGAGTGGGGCGGCCCGCGACGCGGCCTCGATCTTCCTGAGCGCGCTCACGAGACCTCGCGGGCTGCCCGCAATGGCCGATCGGCCGGCGTCCGCTTCGTACTCCCGCGAGCGCGAAATCGCCGCCTGAATCAGCATCGCCACGACCGGGGCGAGGATCATCGTGGCCAGCAGCGCGATCGGGTTCGAGCCCCTGCGGTCGTCATCTCGACTGCCGCCGAAAAACATCGCGAGGCGCGAGATCATCATGATCGCGGCGGCAATGGTCGCCGCCACCGAGCTGATCAGGATGTCGCGGTGCTCGACGTGCGCGAGCTCGTGGGCGTGCACGCCTTCGAGTTCTTCCTCGCTGAGAAGCTGCAGAATGCCTTCCGTCGCCGCGACCGCCGCGTGCTCTGGATTGCATCCTACTGCAAACGCGTTCGGCGAAGCCTGAGGGATGCACGTAGCAGCGGGGCCGCGGGAGGCCGGCGCGAGTCGCAAGGCGGGTGACGATCTAGTAGAGCTGGTGGTCGGGACCAACTTCCTTCGCCCCGTATATCTTCAGGACAATCTTGTCCGAGAACCAGCCCCTGCGCGCCTCCGAGCGACTCACCGATGAACCGCAACAACGCGCTGAGCGCGCCGAGAAGAAATGCGGCCTTGAGAGCGTTGGACGTGTCTCTATGGTAGAGACGCCCGGCTGGCGCGTGTGGTTTCCCCGGGCGGTATAATCTGGTCATGCTGGTCGCCTTCATTGTGAGCATGGCCCTCGCGGCTCCATCACAGGGCCAACCGGTGCCGCGGCCGTTCCCGAGGCCTGGATCCCCGACGGTGCAGGCGCCGCCCGCGCGGCCGGCCCAGCCGTCGTCACCGCCTGGAGTCAACGTCGCGCCGACCGAGGCGCTGCTCGGCGTCCCCATCTATCCAGCCGCGCAGTTCATCACAGCGTACGACGCGGGACGCGGCCAGCGGTATTACCTCTTCGGAGCGGCCGCGTCGTTTGTCGATTTGGTGGCGTACTATCGAACGGTGCTCAAACAGAAGGGCGAACTGGTCTACGACGTTCCCGCGACGCACGAATTCGACGTGGGCAGGTTCGACAAGGCGACGATGGCGTTTCCGCCTGGCGTGACAATCAAGGACTTTCAGTCTGACGTGTCTCCGGGCTTTCCCAACCCGAAGCCGGCCGGCCAGCCTGCCAGGTTCCCGACGATCATTCAGATAGTGGCGGTTGCTGGAAAATAGATCAGGGCCTCACATACAGTTCCTTATTTTTCAGAAACTCCACAGACATCTCCTCCATCCCCCGCATCGCCTCTTCCCTGACCTGCTGCGTGAGTTCCATCGAGCAGAATTTTGGCCCGCACATCGAGCAGAAGTGCGCCCCCTTGGCGCCGTCGGCCGGAAGCGTCTCGTCGTGGAAGGCGCGCGCCGTGGCCGGATCGAGCGACAAATTGAACTGATCCTCCCACCGGAACTCGAACCGCGCCTTTGACAGCGCGTCGTCCCAGGCGCGGGCGTGCGGGTGCCCCTTGGCCAGATCGGCGGCATGCGCAGCAATCTTGTACGCGATGACGCCGGCCTTCACATCGTCTCGATTGGGCAGGCCCAGGTGCTC
Source organism: Vicinamibacterales bacterium (assembly GCA_965229885.1). Taxonomy (GTDB): domain Bacteria; phylum Acidobacteriota; class Vicinamibacteria; order Vicinamibacterales; family CAVVIG01; genus DATLLJ01. Next base: position 165,796 of record CBDDJX010000003.1, on the reverse strand, counting down.
CTTCGGCGTGACGTAACAGAGCATCGCCGTGCCGTACCACCCGATCATGGCGGCGCCGATCGCCGACGTGATGTGGTCGTAGCCAGGCGCGATGTCGGTGGTCAGCGGGCCCAGCGTGTAGAACGGCGCTTCGCCGCACCATTCGAGCTGGTTCGTCATGTTCTCTTTGATCAGGTGCATGGGAACGTGGCCGGGGCCTTCGTTCATGACCTGCACGTCGTACTCCCACGCGATGCGCGTCAGCTCGCCCTGCGTCTTGAGCTCCGCGAACTGCGCGTCGTCGTTCGCATCGGCAATCGACCCGGGACGCAGGCCATCGCCGAGGGAGAACGAGACGTCGTACGCGCGCATGATCTCGCAGATCTCGCGGAAGTGCGTGTACGTGAAATTCTCCTGGTGATGCGCCAGGCACCACTTCGCCAGGATCGATCCCCCGCGGGACACGATGCCCGTGAGACGACGTGCGGTCATCGGCACGTACCGGAGCAGCACCCCGGCATGGACGGTGAAGTAGTCCACGCCTTGCTCGCACTGCTCGATGAGCGTGTCGCGGTAGAGTTCCCAGGTCAGATCCTCCGGACGCCCCCCAGCTTTCTCGAGCGCCTGATAGATCGGAACGGTCCCGATCGGGACCGCGGCGTTCCGGATGATCCACTCGCGGGTCTCGTGGATGTTCCTGCCCGTCGATAGATCCATGACGGTGTCGGCGCCCCATAACGTGGCCCAGCGGAGCTTCTCGACTTCTTCTTCAATCGACGACGAGACAGCCGAGTTGCCGATGTTGGCGTTGATCTTCACGAGGAAATTACGGCCGATGATCATCGGCTCAAGCTCGAGGTGGTTGATGTTCGCAGGAATGATCGCGCGGCCGCGGGCCACCTCGTCGCGGACGAACTCCGCCGGCAACCCCTCGCGGATCGCGACGAACGCCATCTCCGGCGTGATCTCGCCCTTGCGCGCATAGTGAAGCTGGGTCACGCACGGGTCGTGGCGCCGGCAGCCGACCCACGGGACGCGCAGCTTCGGCAGTCCGTCTGTCACATTGTGATCCTGGGGGCCGCTCGTGTCATACACGCGGAGCGCGGGGTCCTCGCTGGACTGTGATGACGTTGATGACGTTGATACCCGGGCGATCTCGCGCATCGGCACGCGCACGCCGAGTGGACCGTCGACGTAGATCTTGGTCGAGTTGGGAAAAGCTTCACTGAACGTTGACATCTCCGCGCTCCCTTCGCCGACTATACCGTGAATGTGGTAATTGAGTAATTGGGTAATTGGCGCGGCGGCCACGCAGATTCTGTCACGAGGGCGCCAAGGCCAACGCGACCCCCTTGCTACCCGACTCTTCAACGACGAGGCCTGGACCGGGACCGCCGTATCGTTCATCCGACTTTTCTGAGGATGAAACACTTCAGGTAATAGGTCTCGGGAACGCCAAGCAGCACCGGATGATCGCGGCCCTGCATGCGCTTCTCCACGACCGTCACGTGAACCTCGGCGTCGACCGCCGCTTCGTACACAAGCTCGGCGAATGCCGCCTCGCCCATGTGGTACGAGCAGCTGCAGGTTACGAGCGTGCCGCCAGGATTGAGGAGCTTGAGGGCGCGGAGATTGATTTCCTTGTAGCCCGATGCCGCCTTCGCGACCGAGGCCTTGTTCTTCGCGAACGCGGGCGGATCGAGGACGATCGTGTCGAATCGCTCACGCAGGCGCTCGAGTCCGCGCAGCTCGTCAAAGACGTTTCCGACGCGCGCGTCGACCGCCACGCCGTTCCGGGCGGCATTCGCCCGCAGCTGGGTGATGGCCGCGTCGGACGCGTCAATCGCCATCGTCTCCAGGCACCGCCGGCCAAGCGCGATCGCGAAGCCGCCGTGGTAGCTGAAACAATCGAGCAGGCGTCCCCGTGCGTACCCGGCGGCGGCCGCCCGGTTCTCGCGTTGATCGAGAAACAACCCGGTTTTCTGGCCTTTGCGTACGTCGACGTCGTACTCGACGCCGCGCTCGCTGACCGCGACCGTGTCCGGCACCTCTCCCGAAAGGACCTCCACTCGCTGCTCGAGGCCCTCCAGGATTCGCGTGCGAGGGTCGTTGCGCGCGAGAATCCCCCGCGGATGCAGGAGATCGTTCAACGCCGCGACAACGGCCGGCAGCAGGCGATCCATGCCCTGGGACAGCGCCTGCACGACGAGATACTCCCCGTAACGATCGACGATGAGCGACGGGAGCAAATCGGCCTCGCCGTGCACGAGGCGGTATGCCGTCGCGTCGATGGCGAGCGACTCCCGGAATGCGATCGCGGACTCGATCCGGCGGCGTATCAGCGCTTCGTCCGCCGGCTTCTCGCCGTACGTCAGCATCCGAAGCGCGATCTGGGACGCGCTGCTGTACATGGCGTGTCCGAGCGGACGGCCACGCGGGTCTCGCACCAGCGCGATATCGCCGGCTTCGGCGCGGACATCGGCCAGATCCGCGCGATAAATCCAGGGATGGCCGGTCCTCAGCCGCTCCTCGCCGCGAGCCGAGATGACAACGACGGGGTTCATGCCACTCATAGTACAATCGCGCGTCGTGCGCATCGCTATCGGCGCCGATCACGCCGGCTTTTTACTGAAGGAGCATCTGAGGCGGACGCTTCAGATGCTCGGACACGTCGTCGACGATCACGGGACCCACAGTGAGGCCTCGGTCGACTACCCGCCGATCTCTATCAACGTCGCGCGCGCGGTCGTAGAGGGGCGTGCCGACCGCGGTATCGTCCTCGGCGGCAGCGGCCAGGGCGAGCAGATCGCCGCCAATAAGGTCCCGGGCATCCGGGCCGCGCTGTGCAGCGATTTTTATACGGCCAAGCTGTCGCGGGAGCACAACGACGCGAACGTCCTCTCCATGGGCGGGCGGATCGTCGCCTTCCGGCTTGCCGACGAGATCGTGAAAGTCTGGCTCGAGACGGCATTCGAAGGCGGACGGCATCAGCGGCGTCTCGACCAAATCAGTGAAGAAGAGAGGCGGAGCCGATGACCACGCAGACCATCAGCGCCATGCTGCGGACGCTGGCCGAGGCCGATCCCGAGGTCGCCGAGGCGATCCACAATGAGCGCCAGCGGCAGAACAGCGGCATCGAGTTGATCGCGTCGGAGAATTTCGTCAGCCGCGCCGTCCTCGAGGCGGCCGGATCGGTGCTCACGAACAAGTACGCCGAAGGCTACCCGGGCCGGCGCTATTACGGCGGCTGCGAATTCGTCGACGTCGTGGAGCGCGCGGCCATCACGCGCGCCAAGGCGCTCTTCGGCGCCGCTCACGCCAACGTGCAGCCGCACTCTGGCGCGCAGGCCAACATGGCCGTGTACTTCACCCTCCTCAAGCCGGGCGACACCGTGCTCGGCATGAACCTCGCGCACGGCGGCCATCTCACGCACGGTCACCCGCTGAACTTCTCGGGCAAGCTCTACACGATCGTCCCTTACGGCGTCCGGAAGTCCGACGAGCGGATCGACTATGACGAGCTCGATCGGCTGGCCGACGAGCACAAGCCGAACATGATCATCGCCGGCGCTAGCGCCTATTCGCGCGTCATTGATTTCGCGCGGGTCCGCGCCGCCGCTGATCCCGTCGGTGCAGCGGTCATGACAGATATGGCGCACATCGCGGGCCTCGTCGCGGCCGGTATCCATCCGAGTCCCGTTCCCCACTCAGACTTTGTGACCACGACGACCCACAAGACGTTGAGAGGGCCGCGAGCCGGGATGGTGCTCTGTCGCGAGCAGTACGCGAAGGACCTCGACAAGGCGGTGTTCCCCGGTGTGCAGGGTGGACCGCTGATGCACGTCATCGCCGCCAAGGCGGCGTGCTTCAAGGAAGCGTCCGAGCCGGCATTCAAGGAGTACCAGCAGCAGATCGTGGCGAACGCCAGGCGGCTGGCGACGGTGCTCGCGGCGGCCGGCTTCCGTCTGGTGAGCGGCGGCACCGACAATCACCTGATACTCGTGGATGTCTTCTCCAAGGGCATCACCGGCAAGGCGGCTGAAGCCGCGCTTGGCAAGGCGGGGATCACCGTCAATAAGAACGCGATTCCCTTCGACGAGAATCCGCCGATGGTGGCGAGCGGCATCCGCGTCGGCACGCCGGCGGTGACGACCCGCGGCATGCGTGAGGCCGAAATGGAGATCATCGGCGACCTCATCGCACGCGGGCTCAAGGCACCTGATGACGAACGGGTGCTGGCGATGATCCGGATGGAAGTAGAAGCGCTGTGCCGGAAGTTCCCGCTGTATCCGGAGTAGCAGGTCTCAAGACCTGCGCTGCGCCTGGAACAGCAGACCTCAAGGCGTCCGCGACGCTGTCGGGGCTGGTCGACGCGGTATTCGCGCCCGATGGCGCACTGGCGCGCACGATCCCCGACTTCGAGGCCCGCTCAGGCCAGATCGAGATGGCCGCCGCCGTCGCGCGCCGGTTCGAAGAAGGCGGCGTACTGCTCGCGGAAGCGGGAACCGGCACCGGCAAGACGCTGGCGTACTTGATCCCAGCGATTCTCAGCCGCCAGCGGGTGCTGGTCTCCACCGGCACCAAGAATCTCCAGGAACAGATTTACTTCAAGGACATCCCCGCGCTTCGCGCTACGCTCGGCCTGTCGTTCACCGCCACCTGCATGAAGGGCCGGGCGAATTACCTCTGTCTCCATCGCCTGGATCAGCTGGAACAATCGCCGGCGGACTCTGCGGCGAATGTATTTCTGCCGATCATCCGCGAGTGGTCGGCGCGCACCGAGACCGGCGATCGCGCGGAGCTCGCCGACCTGCCCGAGGACGTGCCGGCGTGGAATGACGTGTCTGCCACCGCCGAGACGTGTCTCGGCGCCGACTGTCCGCGCTACGACGAGTGTTTCGTCACACGCATGCGTCAGCGCGCCGCCGCATCCGACGTGGTCATCGTCAATCATCATTTGCTCTGCGCTGACGCCGCCGTTCGTCTGAGCGCGTTCGGCGAGGTGATTCCGGCCTGCGCCAACGCGATTATCGACGAGGCCCACCAGCTGGAAGATGTCGCGACGCAGTATTTCGGCTACAGCGTCAGCAACTACCGGCTCGAGGACCTGTCCCGGGACGTCGACCGCGCGACCGCGGCCGGATTGATCACCGACGCACGCGTGACGGACGACATCGCCAAGGCCATCGACTGTCTGCGCGACAGCGCCCGGGCCTTCTTCACGGAGCTGGCGTTCGCGCACCGGAGCACGGAGCGCATCCGCGGCGAGGAACGCGTGCGCGCCACGTCCGCCTCGCTCGCCGCCACGGCCGACTCCGCCGCCCAGCTGACGGGCGCGCTCGATCTCGTTGAAGGCGCGCTCGCCGCTTCGGCGGACCGCCGCAGTCCTGGCGGAGGCGGTCAGGTGGACCTTGATGCCCGTAACGACTCCAACCAGAGCGAGGTTATTGCGACGCTGGTGCGCCGCGCCGGCGAACTGCGTGATGAGATCAGGCTGCTGCTGCGCGCGGGCGACTCGGACTATGCGTACTTCGTGGAGTTCAGAGGACGCGGTATTTTTCTCCGAGCGGCGCCGGTTGATGTCTCGGCCATCGTGCGCGAGCTTCTGCTGGATCGCATGCACACCACCGTCCTCACGTCCGCGACGCTGACCGTCGACGGCACGTTCGAGTACATCAGGAGACGGCTCGGAATCAAGAATGCGGCGGAAATCCGCCTCCCATCGGAGTTCGATCTCGCGCGGCAGGCCCTCATGTACCTGCCGCCGCGCATGCCGGACCCGCGTTCGTCGGATTTCCCAATCGCGGCCGCGCGTGAAGTAGTGGAAATCCTGAGGCGGACGCGCGGCCGCGCGTTCGTGCTCTTCACCAGCTACGCGACGATGCGCGAGGTGCTGGGGATCGCAGGAATGGCGCTGGACTATCCGATCTTCGCGCAGGGCGCCGCCCCCCGGACCCAGCTACTGAAGCAGTTTCGCGAGACGCCGCATGCGGTGCTGTTCGCCACGTCCAGCTTCTGGCAGGGCGTGGACGTCGTCGGCGAGGCGCTCAGCTGCGTCATCATCGACAAGCTGCCCTTCGCGTCGCCGGCCGACCCGGTCACGGCGGCGCGCATCGATGCCATCCGCGAGCGCGGCGGCGACCCGTTTGGCGACTATCAGGTTCCTCTTGCCATCCTGGCCTTACAGCAGGGTCTCGGTCGCCTCATCCGCCACCGCACGGACCGCGGTGTGCTGGCGGTCCTCGACCCGCGGCTGCGTACCAAGGGCTATGGGCGGCGGTTCATCGCGTCGCTGCCGCCAGCGCCGGTGGTGCAGAATTTCGCATCGATTGAGGACTTTTTTGCCCTAACCTGATGGTATAGAAATAAGGGTAAACTGTCATTTAGCTTATTTTGTCTTTCCTGTTTAGGAGGAGTTTCATGGTCTGCCGATACGATGGCTGCCACTTGCGGATGATTGTTCTTGTCGCGCTTGTCGCGCTGGGATTCGCGCTGCCGGTCACCGCGCAAAACATAGTTGTCGGAATAGTCACTCATGTGGAGGGTGAGCCTGTCGAAGGCGCGACGGTCACCATCGAGCAACCGAGTAGCGGCCGACGTTACGAAACAAAGACCGACAAGACCGGTGCGTACACGCAGATCGGTCTCATCGCGGGTTTGTACTCCGTTGCCGTCACGAAGGAGGGCGTCGGCTCGGCAAAGGGAAATGTTTCGGTTCGTGGCGGCACGGTGCCCGCTAATTTCGTGATCGGCCTGACGGCCAGCGAGGGACTGAACAAGACGTTCAATGAGGGTGTGGCAGCGAGTAACGCCGGCAATTTCGACGAAGCGATCGCCAAGTTCACGGAGGCGCTGGGGGCCAACGCGCAATGCTCCGACTGCTACTACAACATCGGCGTCGCGTACACAGACAAGAAGGACTTGGACAAGGCGGTGGAGGCATTCAATAAGGCGATTGAAATCAAGCCCACCGTCGAGGCATACAACGGCCTCGTGGACGTCTACACGAGGCAGAGGAAAGTGGATGAGGCGGCAGCGGCAGGAAAGAAGGTCGCCGAACTGACGCCGACCACTCTGGGCAGCGTGGTCAGTCCCGACGCGACGTACAACCAAGGGGTTGTCGCCTTGAACGCTGGGGATATGGCCGAGGCAAAGAAGCAGTTCGAGGCGACCGTCGCAGCGAAGCCGGACCATGCCGAGGCGCACTATCAGCTCGGCAATGTGTTCGTCGGTGCAGGCAACTTCGCGGACGCTGTCAAGGAATTCGAGACGTACCTCAGGCTCGCGCCCGCAGGCCCGAACGCCAAGACCGCTCAAGATAACGTCACCGCCTTGAAACCGTTGGTGAAGTAGCGCCCGCGGCTGCATGACTGACCCCGCCGCGCTCCGCGCCCGGCTGGTCGATGTCCGCGATCGAATCGCGCGAGCGGCTGGCCGGGTCGGGCGCGACCCGGCGACCGTTCGACTCATCGCCATCTCGAAAACCTTCACCGCCGACCACGTCAGAGCCGCCGCCGACGGCGGGCAGGTCGACTTCGGAGAGAACAAGCTTCAGGAAGCTCTGGATAAGATGGACCGGACAGCCGACCTGCCGATTCGGTGGCATCTGGTCGGCCATCTGCAGTCGAACAAGGCCAGGAAGGCCGGAGCCCGGTTCGACGTGGTCCATTCGGTCGATCAGGCGGCAATTGCGGCGCGGTTAGACGAAGGCGCCTCGGCCGCTGGGCGGTCGATCGAGTTACTGGTCCAGGTGGATCTGGCGGGCGAACCCTCGAAGCACGGTGCTCGCGCCGACGAACTCCCCGCACTGTTTCATGCCGCAGCCAGCCTCAGCGTCGCCCGGTTCGTCGGGTTGATGCTGCTGCCGCCTGAGGTCGACGACCCCGAGCGGGCGCGCCCGTTCTTCCGCGCGGCCCGGACCCTGAGGGACGAGCTCGTGGCACGGGACGTGGACAAGTCGATGCTCGGCGAGCTCTCGATGGGGATGAGCCACGATTTCGAGGTCGCCGTCGAGGAGGGGGCCACCCTTCTCCGCGTCGGAACGGCCATTTTTGGACACCGCACCTGCGTGTGACCCGGGCGCTGTCGTCCCGGGAACCTCAAGCCGATAAGCAGAAAAGCCTTCTAGGAGAGCGATCCCGTATGAACGTCAGCCCCCTCGACCTCAGACAGCAGCGATTCCGGTCGGCTATCCGCGGCTTCGATAAAGTCGAGGTCGCGTCGTTCCTCGCCGCCGTCGCCGACGACTACGAGCAGGCGCTCCGCGAAACTGATCGGCTGCGCCAGGCTCTCACGACGACGGAAGCGGCGCTCAACGAGCACCGCGAGCTTGAGAAGAACCTAAAGGCCACCCTGACGACGGCGCAGAAGCTGGCCGACGACATCAAGGCCCAGGCCGATCAGGAGGCCAGGCGCATCGTGCGCGAGGCCGAAGGACGCTCCGATCTGATCCTCGAGAAAACGCAGGCGCGGCTGGAGGACATCCAGCGCGGCATCGACGGCCTGAGGCTCAAACGCAAGGACGTCGAAACGACGGTCTTGGCGACGATCCAGAGCCTGCGCAACACGATCGAGTTCGTCCACGAGCAGGAAGCGCACGAGCACGATGAACGCGTCCTGCTCCATCGGCCGCGGCACACCGAACAGTCGCCAGTCAGCAGTCAGCGGTCCGCAGCCGGAAACACATAAGCCCGACGGCTACAGCGTGCCCCGCAGGGTGTCGGCCTGGAAGGTGAATTCCCAGGGATACCTGAAGCCTGGCAGCAGTTCGATGATGCGCGTGTAACCACCCTCGATGACCGTGTGACGCGGCGTCGTGGTCAGCGTCACCTCGTCGTCAGCCACGGGAATATCGAAGTCAGAGGCGAATTCGAAAATGCGCTGCCGCAACGCGTCGTCCGCCGTGCTCCCGCGAAACAGCGCCGCCTGCTGAACGGCGTCTTGGAACTTGTAGTGCGAGACGTACGCGCTCCCGACGCGCCACGAAGGGTTGGCCACGAGCGCAGCGACGGCCAGCCTGAGTATCAACTCGATCAACGGATTTGATGCAGCATCCGGTCCCAGCGCGTCCGCGTGAAGAAGTGGACGAACACGGACCCAAGGCCCCGTAAGGCCTCTCCTGTGCTCTCTTCATGATAATCCACCACGCCGGCGTCGTACGACCAGTAAATTACCAGGGCCCTGCCCTTGATGTAGTCCCTGGGCAGAAACCCCCAGTAGCGGCTGTCCTGGGAATTGTCACGGTTATCGCCCATCACGAAATACTGATTCGGCGGGACGGTCACGGGGCCGTACCGCTCGCGCACGTCGTAAGAGGTGACCTCCAGGAACTGTGACGTCGCCCCAGGGGGCTCGAGCAATTGCACGTACGGCTCGTCGAGCGGCTGACCGTTAATCGAGATCTTCTTGTTGCGCAACTCGAGCGTCTCTCCAGGCAGGCCAACCACCCTCTTGATGAAGTCGCGGCTCGGCTCCTCCGGAAACTTGAAGACGATGACGTCACCCCGCCTGATCGCGCGGATTGGCAGCAGCGTCCGTTCGAGCGACGACAGCGTCGGGCCGACCATGAACTTGTTGACGAGCAGGTGATCGCCAATGAGGAGGTTGTTTTCCATCGAGCCGGTCGGAATCTTGAACGCCTGCACGCCGAACGTCCGGATAAACAGGGCCAGAATGACGGCGATGATCACCGACTCGACGTATTCGCGGGCCGTCGATTTCTTGAACGGCGTCGTCATTCTTCCGTGCCCATTTTGAGAACGGCCAGAAAGGCTTCCTGCGGAATCTGCACGCGGCCGACCTGCTTCATCCTCTTCTTCCCTGCTTTTTGTTTTTCGAGCAGTTTCCGCTTCCTGGAAATGTCGCCCCCGTAGCACTTCGCGAGCACGTTCTTCCGCATCGCCTTGACCGTCTCCCGGGCGATGATGCGGCTGCCGATCGACGCCTGGATGGCGACCTCGAACATCTGCCGCGGAATCAGTTCGCGCATCTTGGCCGCCAGCGCGCGGCCCCGTTCATACGCCGAGTCGCGGTGGACAATGATCGACAACGCGTCGACCGACTCGCCGTTCACGAGGATGTCGAGCTTGACGAGCGGCGACGGCCAGTACCCAGTCACATGATAATCGAGCGAGGCGTAGCCGCGGGAAATCGTCTTCAGCTTGTCGTAGAAATCGAGCACGACTTCGTTGAACGGCAGCTCGTACGTGACGAGGACGCGGTCCGACGCGAGATATTCGAGCGTCTTCTGCACGCCGCGCTTGTCCTGGCAGAGCTGCAGGATCCCTCCGACAAACTCCGCCGGCGTCAGGATCATAGCCGTGATGACCGGCTCCTCGATCTGCTCGATCCGGCTGGCATCAGGCAGCTTCGCGGGACTGTCAATTTCCTGCAGCGCGCCGTCGGTCGTCTTCACCCGGTACAACACGCCCGGCGCCGTCGTCACCAGATCCACTTTGAACTCGCGCTCGAGCCGTTCCTGGACGATGTCCATGTGGAGCAGACCGAGAAAGCCGCAGCGGAACCCGAACCCGAGCGCGGTGGAGGTTTCCGGCTCGTAGAAAAACGAGGCGTCGTTCAGCCGCAGCTTCTCCAGCGCGTCGCGCAACTCGGGATACTCGTGCCCTTCGACCGGGTACAGGCCCGCAAACACCATCGGCTTCAGCACCTTGAAGCCAGGGAACGGTTCGAGTGTGGGGCGCGAGATCTCGGTGATGGTGTCGCCAACCTTCGCGTCGCTGACCTTCTTGATGTTGGCGACGAGGAAGCCGACCTCGCCCACACCGAGTTCGTCGATCTCGATCGCCTTCGGCGTGAAGATGCCGACCCGCAGCGACTCGTAGTCCTGGCCCTCCGCCATCAAGCGGATCTTCATGCCTGGCCGGATCGTCCCGTCGATGACGCGTACGACGATCACCACGCCGCGGTAGGCGTCGTACCAGGAATCGAAGATCAGCGCCTTCAGCGGCGCGTCGGGATTGCCGGCGGGCGGCGGCAGCCGGTGTACGATCGCTTCCAGAATTTCCGGCACGCCGGTGCTCTGCTTCGCGCTGGCGAGCATCGCGCCCGCCCCGTCGAGGCCGATGATCTCCTCGATCTGACGGCGCACTTCTTCCGGCTGCGCGCCAGGGAGATCGATCTTGTTGATGATGGGAATGATCTCCAGGCCGTTCTCGACCGCGAGATAGGCGTTCGCGAGCGTCTGCGCTTCGACGCCCTGCGAGGCATCCACGAGCAGCAGCGCGCCCTCGCACGCGGCGAGCGATCGCGTCACCTCATACGAGAAGTCGACGTGCCCTGGCGTGTCGATGAGGTTCAGGATGTAGCGAGCGCTGTCGCTCGCGGTGTAGTTCAGTCGAACCGGGTGCGCCTTGATCGTGATGCCGCGCTCGCGCTCGAGGTCCATCGCATCGAGCACCTGCGCTTCCATCTCTCGGGCCTGCAGCGCGCCGGTCAGCTCGAGGAAGCGGTCGGCCAGCGTCGACTTGCCGTGATCGATGTGCGCGATGACCGAAAAATTGCGGATGCGTTGCGGATCCACGACCTAGCGCTGTTCGAGCGGCAGATAGCGCTGCGGATACTCGGGACCCATATAGTCCGCGCGCGGCCGAATGAGCCGGTTGTTCGCGTACTGCTCCAGCACGTGAGCCGTCCACCCGGACACCCGGCTGACGGCGAAAACCGGCGTGAAGAGACTGCTGTCGATGCCGAGGGCGTGGTACGTGGTCGCGGAGTAGAAGTCCACGTTCGGGTTGAGATGTTTTTCCGTCTTCATGAACGCTTCGATGCGCTGGGACATCTCGAACCAGCCCTCCTCGCCGCTCCGCTGGCCAAGATTCCGGGACATCTGCCGCAGATGCGTCGCACGCGGATCTTCGACGGTCTTGTACACCCGGTGGCCGAAGCCGGGGATCTTCTCCGTGCGCGCGAGCTTCGCGCGCACGGCTTCCTCGGTCTTTCCGGGCGGCGCGTCCAGGCCAATCTCGCGCAGCATGCGCATGACGTCCGCGTTGGCGCCGCCGTGCAGCGGGCCCTTCAGCGTGCCGATCCCCGCGACGATGGTCGAGTGGAGGTCCGTGAGCGTCGCCGCCGCTACGCGCGCCGCGAACGTCGAGGCGTTCAGCTCGTGATCCGCGTGGAGAATGAGCGCCACATCGAAGGCGCGCGTGGCCAGACCGCTTGGCCGCTCGCCGCTCAGCATGTACAAGAAATTCGCGGCGTGGCCGAGCACCGGATCGGGTTGAATCGGACCGCCGCCGGCGTTCAGCCGGCCAAGCGTGGCGACGATCGAACCGAGTTGCGCCGTCAGACGGATCGCTCCGCGCTCGTTGCCCTGAGGTGAATTGTCCAGAGCGTCGGGATCGCAGTGACTGAGCGCGGACGTGAGGGTCCTGAGCATGTCCATCGGCTGCCCGGACGGTAGCGTACGCATGAGGCGCAGGATCGGCTCGGGAAGCGGACGTGCCGCCGCGAGCGCCGACTGGAGGTCGCCCAGCTCGGCGCGTGTCGGCAACCGGCGGTGCCACAGCAGGTAACACACCTCCTCGAACGTCGTGTGCCGCGCGAGATCGTGAATGTCGTATCCGCAGTACGCCAGTACGCCCCGATCGCCGTCAAGATAACAAATAGACGACGAAGTCGCGACGGTATCTTCGAGCCCCGCCTTCGGTATTGCAGCCGTGCTCATCGTCTCAATATACGCGGTTTAGTGAATGCGTGTCGGAACAGGTGCGGTCGGTGGATGGACGGTCTCGACGGGCGGCTGCCCCTGCGGCCCCACCTGAGCGTAGCGGAGAAACAGCTGCCCCCCAGCCGGTCGCCTCGCACCAGCGTTCGAACACGCGCCGATCGATGAGCGGCCAGCGGTAGAAGTCGTGATACACGTCCAGGCGAGGATGAAGCCGTTGACGAGCGGCGTGTGGAAGAACAGCTTCTGGAACCGTTTGAGCGGACCGAACCAGATGAGATCCCCGCCGCCGATACGAACGAGATTCTTGCCGACGTGAAACTTCCAGTTCTCATCGGCGGCATCCACGTCACCGACGATCTCGATGTCCCGCGGATCGCCCTTGCCGAGCCCGTCCTCGTGGGCGAGGCGGATGTACTGCAACGACATCGGATCGAAGCCCATCATCTTCGCCGACACCGCGTCGATCGCCACCTGATCGGAGGAGGCCAGTATCACGTTCTTCACAACCGGGTACATCGTGCGCGGACCGGGGCCGTTGCCGGCCGTCGTCCCATCCATAATCGCGAAGCGTCCCGAGTGGATCTCCTTCTGAATCGCCAGGAGATCCACCAGTGTCTCGTGAATCCACGAATGCGTGTAGTGCCGCCGCGTATTCAACAGCCCGCCGAACGCGTTCTTCATCGCGCCCGTCGTCGTCGTATAGATGTGGCACTTGGTCGTCGGGAGATGGACGATGTTCTTCCCGAAGAAGTAGTCGGGCACGTGGATGCCTTCGGGGAAAATGCGATCGAGCACCCGCATCCGCGCCTTCGGCTTGTAATGCACCCACGTCATGTCCCCGTCCTTGAAGTTGTAGCGGACGGGGATGTCGTAACGCTTGAAGATCGGCACGTAATGATTCAGATCCTCGCCCTTGAACGCGTTGGTCATGACGGTCTTGTTCTGCACGCAGACCTGATCGGTGAAACCGCGGCGGGCGAGCGCCTGAATCGTTCCTTCGAGCTGCCACGGCGTCGTATTGGCCGCGGGAAACGGGAAGTGCCACGAGATATTGTCTTTCAGAATCGTCGTCTTGCCCCGCGCGAGCGCCGCTGACACGCCGCCGAGCTCAACGAGGCGGTCGATGTCGGAAAGGATGGTGTCGGGCGTCACCCGAAGGACGGAGACCCTGGCCTTCATGAACCCTGACGGCCGGGCGCCAACCTGGCCGTGACGACACCGGAATCCCTGGCGTGCTGCTGGACGATTGAGAGGAGCCCGGCGTAGAGGAATCCGACCTGGAAGAGCACGAGGAAGGGCACGGTGCCGTAAATCTGGTTCGCGAGCGCGTAGAAGACGGTTGCGGTGAAGTACAGCCCCAGCGCCAGCTCGATGAGCGGCTGCACGGCCACAGATTGCCGGTACTTCTTCCCGCGCCACTCGTCGGCGGCTCCCTCAATGTGGTACTTCGGCGTGCGCGTGAACTCGCTCGGCTTGTTCAACAGCGCTTCGAAGACCGCGCGTGTGTTGTTGATGGAGAGACCGATGCCGATCGACATCAGGAAGGGCAGGTACTTGACGCGCGCGAGCCAATCGCGATGAATCTCGCGCTGGCAGACCATATAGAAGTTGCAGACCGAGAACGTGGCCGCGAAAAACAACGGGACGTCGATCAACAGCATCTCGTACCAGCCCATGTTGTAGCGAATCACCATGGACGGGAACATGAGCACCGAGAGGATGCACATGAGCGGATAGTTGAAGTTCGCCGTCAGGTGGAAGAATGCCTCCACCTTCACGCTCAGCGGCAACTTCGCTCGGAGGATCTGCGGGAGGAGCTTGCGGCACGTCTGCACGGACCCCTTCGCCCAGCGGAACTGCTGCGACTTGAAGGCATTCATCTCGACCGGCACCTCGGCGGGCGCAATCACGTCGGGGAGGAAGACGAACTGCCAGCCGCGAAGCTGTGCGCGGTAGCTAAGATCCAGATCTTCAGTCAGCGTATCGTGCTGCCACCCGCCGGCATCCTCGATCGCCACACGGCGCCATACGCCAGCCGTGCCGTTGAAGTTGAAGAAGCGCCCGCTGCGGTTCCGCCCGCCGTGCTCGAGGACGAAGTGGCCATCGAGCAGGATCGATTGAATCTTCGTCAGGAGCGAGTAGTCCTGATTGATGTGGCCCCAGCGTGCCTGTACCATGCCGACACGCGGATCGGCGAAGTGCGGCATCAACCGCGCCAGAAAGTCTGCGGTCGGGATGAAGTCCGCGTCGAAGATGGCGACGAACTCGCCGCGCGAGACTTTCAACCCAGCTTCGAGCGCCCCGGCTTTGTACCCGCCGCGATCGGCGCGGTGGCAGTACTTGATGTCGACCCCCTGCGCCGCAAAACGCCGAACCGCGAACTCGGCGATGCTCTGCGTCTCGTCGGTCGAGTCATCGAGCACCTGGATCTCCAGACGATCGCGCGGGTATTCGATCCGACTGACCGCCTCGATCAGACGATCGGCCACGTACATCTCGTTGTACAACGGCAGCTGGATCGTCACGACCGGCGCGGGATCGAGGGCGGCCATCGCCGTCGGACGCTTGCCGCGATGCTTCATGTACAAGTAAACGAGGTAGTAGCGGTGCCAGCCGTAAATCGCGAGGATAATGAGAACGAAGAAATATGCGGCGAGCGTCAGGGTTTCAGCAGGCGTCATAATTCTAACGGCGCAGTTACTTATATATTACTGTCGGGTCCGCATGACGTCAAATAAACAGCTCCTGGAACTGCTCGAACAGGTGGCGCGCGGCGAGGTGGATACAGCCGCGGCGCACGCCCGGCTGATGGACGAGTTGCGTGCCAGACCGTACGAGGATTTGGGGTTCGCGCGCGTCGACCTTCACCGGTCCGTGCGCCAGGGCTTCCCCGAAGTCGTTCTTGGCCTGGGCAAGACACCGGGCCAGATCGCGGCCATCGCCGCTGAGATTGTCGCACACGGTTGGACGCTGCTCGTGACCCGCGCGAGCGCGGCGGCGTTCGAGGCCGTTCGCGAAAAGGTGCCGGCCGCCACCTATTCCGCCGATGCCGCCATCATCAGTTACAGCCAGCAGGACGTGACGCGCGGCAAGGGGACCATCGTCGTCGCTGCCGCCGGCACGTCGGACCTTTCGGTGGCCGAAGAGGCGGCGTGCACGGCAGAGCTGATGGGAAACGACGTGGCCCGTTTGTACGACGTCGGCGTCGCCGGGCTTCACCGCATCCTCGGCGAGCGGGCGCGTCTCGCCGCGGCGCGTGTCGTCATCGTCGTCGCCGGCATGGAAGGCGCGCTGCCGAGCGTGATTTCAGGGCTGGTCAGCGTGCCGGTCATCGCCGTGCCCACGAGCGTCGGCTACGGCGCCAGCTTCGGCGGTATCGCCGCCTTGTTGGGCATGCTGAACAGTTGCGCCTCGGGCGTGTCGGTCGTGAACATCGATAATGGCTTCGGGGCAGCCAATGTCGCCTCTTTGATCAACCACCTGTAGGTAGAATCGAGTCAGTTGGGTAGTCTGGTAGCCGGGTGATGGCCTCAGCTTCGCCGTTCCTGCCTCGACCCGAATGACCGATTATCCAACGACCCGATGCACGATAATATTTACGGTCCCCCGCCTCGTTTCGGCGCGGCCAGCTTTTCCGAATATTACCTATGCAGCCAGGCGCCCTGAGGGCCCTCGAATTCGATCGGATCGTCGAGGCCGTCAAGACCTTCGCGCTGACCCCGATGGGCACCGAGCGCCTCGGCGCGCTGCAACCCTCGATCGACCCCTGGGACGTTGCGGGCCTGCTCGCGCAGACGACCGAAGCCGCACGTTTTCTGGCGGCCAACGGGTCGCTGTCGCTTCGCGCATCGGACGACCTCCCGCAGATTTTCGCCGCGCTGGCTGTCGAGGGACGCGCGCTCGAGGCGCTCCGGCTGCTGGCACTCGCCGCATTTCTCGATTCGATCGACGAGTTGCGCGCGGCGATCCGCCGAGCGCCCGCATCGTTCCCGCGGCTCGACACAATTGGCAGCGGCGCGGCCTCGTTCAAAGGCGAGACGGCGGCGACGCGCGACAAGATCGACGCATCGGGCGAGGTCGTCGATCACGCGAGCCCTGAGCTCAAGGCCATTCGCGAGCGGCTGCGCAAGCAGCGGACACGGCTGCGCAGCACGCTTGAGTCGTACCTGCGCGGCAAGGAGACGACCAAGCACCTCCAAGATCAGGTCGTCACGGAGCGGAACGGCCGCTTCGTCCTGGTCGTGAAGGCGGAACATCGCGGCGCCATTCCGGGCATCGTCCACGGGTCGTCGACGAGTGGTGCGAGCGTCTTTCTCGAGCCGCTCAGCACGGTCGAAATCAACAACGACATCGTCACGCTCGAAGAGCAGGAGCACGCGGAGGTCCTACGCATCCTGCTCGCGCTGACCGACCTGTTCCGCGCGCGCAGCGCCGAGATGCAGCAGACCATCGAGGCCGCCACCGAGCTCGACGTGGTGCAGGCGCGCGCGAGATTCTCTGAATCGATTGACGGAATCGAGCCGGTGCTCACGAGCGACGGACGGTTCGAGCTGCTCGCCGCGCGCCATCCGTTGCTCGCGCATGCCGTTCCGGTCACCATCAAGGTGATTCCGCCGGCCACCCTTCTGCTGATTACCGGTCCGAATACGGGGGGCAAGACGGTCGCGCTCAAGACGGCGGGGCTCCTGGCGATGATGGCGCAAGCGGGGCTTCGTCTTCCTGCGGCCGAGGGATCGCGTGTGCCGGTGTTCCGATCGTTCTTCGCGGACATAGGAGACGAGCAGTCGATCGAAGCCAGCCTCAGCACGTTTTCGGCGCACATCGCCAACATCGTGTCGATGGACCAGTCGCTGGTCACGCCCGCACTCGTCCTGCTGGACGAAGTCGGGTCGGGCACCGATCCCATCGAAGGCGGAGCGCTCGGCGTCGCCATCGTCGATCACTTCCGAAAGCGCGGCGCCACGATCGTCGCGACGAGCCATTACGACCAGCTCAAGACCTACGCATCGACCACCGACGGCGTGACCAGTGCGGCGTTCGGCTTCCATGCCGACACGTTTGCGCCGACCTACGAGCTCATCTACGGCTCGCCCGGCCGCAGCCTAGCGCTCGAGATCGCCGCGCGGCTCGGCCTGAATTCGACCGTCGTCACCCACGCGCGCGAGAACCTGAGCGCGCGGGAGGCGCGGCTGGCCGAACACCTCGCCAAGATCGACCGCGACATGCGGGCGCTCGATCACGAGCACCGGATTACCGCGCGCGAACGCGAGGAAGTTGAAGCCGCCGGCGCGCGCATGCGCCAGCGCGAGGACGCCCTTCGTCAGCGCGAGGAAACGTTTCGGCGCCGTCTGAACGAGGAACTCGACACGCAGGTACGCCAGGCGCGGCGGGAGATAGACGGTGTGATCGCCAATCTGAAGGCGAAGACCACGGCGATCGCCCAGGAGGCGGGGCGGCACGCGATCGCGACGGGCGACACGGGAGCCGTGCGCGCTGACGCACGGGCGGCCGTCGATCAGGTGGTGACACGTCTGCTCCTGTCCACAGTACCTCCGCCCGCGAAGCCGGCAGCCGGTGGGCGCGAGCCGAGGGTCGGCGATCGCGTGATCGTCGGCAGCTTCGGGCTCGAGGGTGTCGTGACAAGCCTTCACGACGGCGCCGCGGAGATCGACGTGCGCGGCAAGCGGATGCGCGCTAGCGCGCGCGATCTGAGCGTCGTCGACGGGTCCGGCCCCGGAAATCCTGGAAGCCACGGAAGCAACATCACGGCCCGCGTCCACGTGAACGTCGAGCTGCAGCCGCGCGAGACGACACCTTCGGATCTGAACGTAATCGGATGCAGTGTGGACGAAGCTATCGCCCGCGCCGAGCGGTTCCTCGACGAGTCGCTGCTGACCGATCAGTACACCGTACGGCTCATTCACGGCTACGGGACCGGCCAGTTGAAGTGGGCGTTGAGCGGATTCCTGCAGCAGCATCCGTTGGTCGCCAGGTTCGCGACCGCGCCCCCTGAGCAGGGCGGAGGTGGCGTCACCGTCGTCGAGTTGAAGGATTGATGGGTCTATTTCCGCAGCAGTTCATCGACGACCTTCGCCTGCAGGCGAACATCATGCAGGTCGTGCAGGAGTACGTCCCGCTGAAACGCGCGGGGACCACGTATAAGGGCCTCTGTCCGTTCCATTCTGAGAAGACGCCGTCGTTCCACGTCAATCCCGACAAGGGCTTCTTCCATTGCTTCGGCTGCGGCGTGGGCGGCGACGTATTCAAGTTCCTCGAGCTGCACGAGAAGGTGGGTTTCCAGGACGCCGTCAAGATGCTCGCGCAGAAGTTTGGCGTCACCCTGCCAGAGCGAAACGAGGGCAGTGAAGACGAAGCCGCGCGGTGTGATTCAGGCCTGCGCGAGGCGTTGCTGAAAATCCACGAGGTCGCGGCTGAATATTTCGGCGAGCAGCTCGCAGGCCCCGCCGGCACGCGCGCCCGCCAGCAGCTCGCCGAGCGCGGCGTCAGCGCGAAGACGATCGAGCAGCTCGGCCTCGGCTACGCGCCATCCAGTCGTGACGGCCTGAGGGCACGGCTGTTGAAGCAGGGATTCGCACAGGGCCTACTGATCCAGAGCGGCCTGGTCCTCGCGCGCGACAACGGCGAGATCGTCGATCGGTTCCGCCATCGCTTGATGGTGCCGATCTGTCGTGACGCCGGGTCGGTCATCGCGTTCGGTGGCCGGTCGATGGATGCCGAACAGGTGCCGAAATATCTAAACTCTCCCGAGACCCCGATCTACTCGAAAGGGCGGACGCTGTACGGACTGAATCTGACGAAGGCCGCGATCCGGAAGCTCGGGTTCGTGGTCCTCGTTGAGGGGTACTTCGATTTCGCTCAGCTGTTTCAGTCCGACGCCGCGCCAGTGGTGGCCTCCTGCGGCACTGCACTGACGCCGCACCAGGCGCAATTGCTACGGAGATTTACGTCAAAGGTCGTACTCAGCTACGATCCCGACGCGGCCGGACAAGGCGCCGCGGCGCGCTCGTGTGAGTTGCTGGTCAAAGAAGGGTTCGACGTCAACGTCGTGGTGCTCGACAGCGGCGAAGATCCCGATACGTTTATCCGACGGACGGGCCCAGACGAGTACCGCGCCAGACTGCGCGGTTCACGTCCCTACCTCGAATATTTACGCGATCGAGCGGCCGCCGGGTTGGACTTCGGCGACCCGGAGACGCAGCGTACCTTTCTCGCCGAGATGCTGGCCGTGGCGGCGTGGCTGCCCGAACCGGCCATGCGTGACCAGTTTGCCGATAAAGTGGCGCACACCGCTCGCATTACGGCTGAGGTCGTGCACGCGGAATTTCGGAAGATCGCGGCCAGACGGCAAACGACCCTCTCCCCGGCCGAGCTACCCAGCTTGGGGGACGTAAAAAAGGCGGAACAAGCACTGATCTGGTGGCTGATCCAGCGCCCGGCTGAAGCCCGGGACGTCCTGGGAACGCTTGATGAGGAGGACTTGCGGGCGCTGGCGGCGCGGCGGATCTTCGAGATGGCGCAGAGCCTGCGCGGCGAGACAGCCGAGGGGTTACCATCAGCCCTGATCCAGCGTCTAGGTACACTGGATGCGCAGCTGGTCACAACCATCGCGTCCGAACCAGCCCCGCCGGCGACATTGGTTGGCGAGTGTGTGCGGGCCATGAAACGGCTGCGTTTTGACCGGGAGCGCGCCGCCGTTCAACGGGAAATCGATCGGCTTCAAGAACTTGGCGCAACTCAACACGGGAATGAGATTGATAACTTATGGCAGCGGAAAAAGGACCTACTCCATCGCATCGAGGACCTAACGTAGCGGGCGGTCACCTGTCGCTCGAAGAGAAGTACGACGAAGTACGTCAGCTCATCAATATCGGCAGGGAAAAGGGTTACCTCCTCTACGACGAGGTGAACGAGCTCCTGCCGTCGGAGATCACGTCGTCCGACGAGCTCGACGACCTGTTCAACACGTTCGGTAGCGCCGGCATCGAGGTCATCGATTCGGACCAGAAATACCTGCGCGACGGTGCCAAGCCGAGTGACCGGACGAGCGAAGGCGCCGAGGAACTGGAACTCGACCTCACGCCAGGGACGCTCGACAAGACGAACGACCCGGTGCGGATGTACCTGCGCGAGATGGGCACCGTCCCGCTTCTCACGCGCGCGGGCGAAGTCGAGATTGCCCGCCGGATCGAGCGCGGCAAGCTGGCTGTGATCAAGTCGATTTCGCGTACGCCGCTCGTCGCCAAGCGCGTCATCCAGTACGGCGACGACCTGCACGCGGGCGAGCGGACTATTCGCGAGCTCGTCATCTTCAACGACGAGGAGATTACTGACGAGCGCATTGAAGAGCGCCGCCGGCAGGTCCAGGAGCAGATCGACGCCGTGCGGAAGGCCCGCGCCGGCTCAGAAAGACTCGAGGAGAAGCGCGCCGAGACGCCCAGGGGCGCCACGACCAAGGGCAAGCGGAAATATCGTCGCGCACGGTTTGCCGCGATGCGCGCGCACATCGAGCTCTCCCAGGCGGTCCGCCGCATCGAGTTCACCGAGGCGGTCAAGCGCCGGTTGATCGACGACATGAAAGACGCCGTCGGGAACGTCAAGACGGTCCAGCGGGAAATCGAAGCGACCGATGGCCTGCTCAATCCCAGGAACAAGAAGCAGAAGTTCAAGGAAGACGACCGCAAGAAGCTTCAGGGTCAGCTCAAGGAGCTGAAGACGAAGCTCACGTTGATGACCGACTCGCTCGAGCAGTCGCCGGAGGAATTGAAGCAGACGCTCGACACGGTGCTCCGCGGCGAGTACCAGGCCGAGGAGGCCAAGAAGGAGCTCGTCGAGGCCAACCTGCGGCTGGTCGTGTCGATCGCCAAGAAGTACACCAACCGCGGGCTGCAATTCCTCGACCTGATTCAGGAAGGCAACATCGGCCTGATGAAGGCGGTCGATAAGTTCGAGTACCGGCGCGGCTACAAGTTCTCGACGTACGCGACGTGGTGGATCCGCCAGGCGATCACCCGCGCGATTGCGGACCAGGCGCGCACGATCCGCATCCCGGTCCATATGATCGAGACGATCAACAAGTTGATTCGCACCTCGCGCGCGCTCGTGCAGGAGCTCGGCCGCGAACCAACCTCGGAAGAAATCGCCAAGCGGATGGACATTCTGGTATCGAAGGTCCGAAAGGTGCTCAAGATTGCCCAGGAGCCCATCTCGCTCGAAACGCCCATCGGCGAGGAGGAAGATTCGCATCTGGGCGACTTCATTGAGGACCGGCAGGTCATCTCGCCCGCCGAGGCGGTCATCAACCTGAATCTCAAGGAACAGACCGAATCGGTCCTGAAGACACTGACGCCGCGCGAGGAGAAGGTCATCAAGATGCGGTTCGGCGTCGGGGACGGCAGCGAGCACACCCTCGAAGAAGTGGGCCAGAGCTTCGCCGTCACGCGCGAGCGCATCCGTCAGATCGAGGCAAAGGCACTCAGGAAGCTGCGGCACCCCTCGCGGAGCCGCAAACTGCGCGCGTTCCTCGAAGGGCGGACGTCGTAGAATTGAGCGGGCCCATAGCTCAACGGTTAGAGCAGCCGGCTCATAATCGGCGGGTTCCAGGTTCAAATCCTGGTGGGCCCACCTTCGCTCGCGCTCACCGCGCGAGCGAAGGCGGGCAAGTCCACGCGAAGGTGTCCGCCGAAGCCTTGGCGAAGACGGACCCAATAATGATCGCTGACCCCCTTGATCGCTGACCTCGAACGCATCGTCGCGCTTCAGAAGTTCGTCTCGGCGGCGCACGATGCCGAGCGGCGGCTCGCCGATGAGCCCGAGCGCGAGAAAGCGCTCGACGCGCGGCTTGAAGCCGCGCGCCAGCGCGTCGCGACCGCCAAGGAACGTCTCGCGGAAAACCAGAACGCCCGCCGCCCCGTCGAGAAGGACGTGACGATGCACCAGGGCCGGCTCTCGAAGTTCCGCGAACAGGCCATGGCGGTCAAGACCAATCAGGAATACCACGCCGTACAGAAGGAGATCGGATTCGCCGAGGGCGAGATCAAGACGATCGAGGATACGATCCTTAAGCTCATGGTTCATGCCGACGATCTGACGGCGACCGTCAGACACTCAGAAGCGGAGCTCGCCTCCGAGCAGAAGGCCGTCGAGGTCGACCGCCGCGCCATGGCGACTGAGCTCACGGTGCTGAAGTCGTCGCTCGAGCGAATCGCCGCCGAACGCGCGGAGGTCGTGCGCGGGCTCACTGCGCAGGCGCTCGCGATCTTCGAGCTCGTCCTCGACCGCCGCAACGGCGTCGCGGTCGCCCAGGCGCGTGACGGCATTTGCACCCTGTGTCACGTGCGGCTGCGGCCGCAGGTGTTCAACACGGTCCTCCGGAACGACCAGATCATTCAGTGCGACAGCTGTCAGCGCATCCTGTACTACATGCCGGCCGCGGCCCAGGCGACCTCAGGCTCCGTTCCTCAATCGACGCAGTAACGCCATGACGACGCCCGCGGACGCGATCGTCGCGTACATTGATGGCGGCGCCCGCGGCAATCCCGGTCCTGCCGGCTATGGCGTCCGCATCCAACAACCAGACGGAACGCTCATCGAAGAATTCTGCGAGGCGATTGGAATCGCGACCAACAACGTCGCGGAGTATCGGGGGCTCGTCGGCGCACTCGAGTGGGCCAAACGCCACGGGCACAGAAAGGTCCACGTGCGTTCGGACTCACTGCTGCTCGTGCAGCAACTGCTCGGCCGCTTCAAGGTCAAGCACCCGGGGCTGCAACCGCTGCACGTGAAGGCACGCCTGCTGGCGCACGAGATCGGCCGCGTGACATTCGAGCACGTCGGCCGCGCGCATAATGCGCACGCGGATCGGCTCGCCAACGCCGCGATGGACGAGGCGGACCGAACGGGGAAGCGGTGAGCGGGATGAGGTGTAACGCCAGGCGCCAATGCGGCTCGAAATGCGCCTTACTTGGCTGGGCCGCGCCCGCCCTATTGCGTCCCAGGGTACGACTTGAAGTCGTTGTACCACTTCTGGTCGTTGTACCACTTCTGGAAGTCCGCCATGACAGGCAGCGGCTCCTTGCGAAGCTTCCCGTACATCAGCTCTTCGACGAACTCAGGGCACTTGTATTCCAGGATTTGCACGTTGGGCTCAATCCGGCGATACAGCGGCATACGGATCTTTCATGGGCGGCTGAACACTACCGTTCCACGACGTGTAAGGTTTCGCTGTGGTGATTTCCACCACGGTCGAACCCCTGCCTAAAAGCCCCGCCCGTCCTCGACCGAGCCAAATCGCTCCGAAGACTGGTTGCGCATGGCTGGGCTTGAAGGGTATGCTGCCGCCGGCTTGGCGGGCCGACGCGGAAACGCGTCACGCGGGGAGCCAGCCGCGCGATGTCATACGCGACGCAATAGAGGAGCGGCTATGAAGAAACAGTGTCTCGCGACGATCGCGGTCTTTTCGCTCGTGCTCTGTGCGGCGCCAGATTCCGCGCGCGCCCAGAGCGATGCCACGGCGACCATCACTCACATCGCCAACGCGTACCGATTCACCCCAAATATCACGTATCGCACCGTCAGCGGCTGGGATGCCAAGCTCGACGTCATGCAGCCACGCGGGTTGACGGCACCAACGCCGACCCTGATTTTTTACCATGGGGGAGGCTGGACGGCGGGCGCCAAGGAAGCCAGCACCCTTGCGGCGCTGCCGTACCTCCAAATGGGCTGGACCGTGGTCAACGTCGAGTATCGACTGAGCAACGTCGCTCTGGCGCCAGCAGCGGTCGAAGACGTCCGCTGCGCGCTGCGATGGGTTTACAAGAACGCCAAGCAGTACAACTTCGACGTGACGAAGATCGTGACGACGGGTCAGTCGGCGGGCGGCCACCTGGCGTTGACGACGGGCATGCTCCCGGCGTCGGCTGGCATGGATAACACGTGTGCGGGCGACCGCGCAGGCGGTTCCAATCCCCCCGGCCCGAACAACACCGACGAACTGAAGGTCGCAGCCGTTGTTGACTGGTATGGCATCACCGACGTCAACGAACTGCTGGCCGGTCCGAACAGGAGGTCGTACGCTGTGGCCTGGCTCGGCTCCATGCTGAATCGCGAGGAGATTGCGAAGCAGACTTCACCGTTGACATACGTGCGGGCCGGACTTCCGCCGATTATCAGCGTGCACGGCGATGCGGATCCGATTGTTCCCTACACCCAGAAGGAGCGCTTGCACCAGGCGCTCGAAAAGATCGGTGCGGCTCACGAGTTCGTCACGGTGCCGGGCGGCAAGCATGGGGGCTTTACAGACGCGGAGAACATCAAGGCCTATGCGGCCATTCGCGCATTCCTCACCAAGCACAACGTGCTGACAGGCGGCGTCGCCACGACTGCTTCGTCGCGGTAAGCAGCGGGTCCATCAGTTTCCGCTCGGTCGGGGGAGCGCACTCACGAACCGGACCGGGCGGATCGCCCACCGGGAAGTTTCCGGCAAGAAGGCACTCAGCGTCGAGTACCGAGCGGACGAATGACGGCGGCTATCCGCCCGGCCTCCGCGCCGTCGCGACGATAGGAACAGAGCACGCGAGGATGGCTCGCCGTGCACAAGTCCGCGACGAAGATCTGATCGCGCGGCACACCAGCCGATTCGAGCTGATCGCCCGCGGCGCGGCCGCTGTCGAAGTACCAATGGTCGGGTCGCCGCGCCGCTCGCAGTCCCGCGATCGACGGATTATCGATCGTCGGCTGCGGTCCCGCGAAAAACCATCGGCTCGCCGTCGCTTCCGGCCATCGGGCTTCCTCGAAACGCCGGCGCACGTCAGGACCGACTTCGTAGCAGCAGGCGCCGATCGACGGACCGGCCACAGCCATCAGATCGGCAGGACGGCTGCCGAATTCGTCAGCGAGAGCCTCGACAGTGACGCGAGGCACGCCAGCCGCCAGGCCGCGCCAGCCCGCGTGGGCCGCGGCGACGGCGCCGGTGCGCCGATCGGCAATCAGGATCGGTACGCAATCGGCTGTCTGGATCGCGATGGCCACGGTCGGGTCATCAGACACGATGATGTCGGCATCCGGCAGCGCGCCAAGTGGGGGATCGCCGGCGCGCCGGACCATGAGGTCTGCGCCGTGCACCTGATGCACGCGCACGATGGGCCTGCCAAGGGCGGCTGCAACCTCCGCCCATGCGCTGTCCGTGTCGCTGTGGCTCCGGGCGCCGAGCGCCCACGTACGCGTCGTGATCACGTGGTAGGCGAAGGGCTCGAGGCCGCGGCAGGCCAGCGCGGCACCCGGCGCCGCTTGCACCCATCGACAACTGTCGTTAGGCTGAGGCAGTCGCGTGTCTGACATTCTCGGGCTCGGCCTGGACGCCACCGACATCGATCGCATCGCCGACACGATCGAGCGATACGGCGAGCGGTTCCTGCGGCGCGTGTTCACGGAAGGCGAAGTGGCCTACTGCACCCGCCGCAGGGTGCCGGCGATCCACTTTGCCGGCCGGTTTGCCGCGAAAGAGGCGGCGATGAAAGCGCTCGGAACCGGCCATTCGCACGGGGTACTCTGGCGCGACGTCGAAGTTGTCCGGCGCGACGGCCCTCCGCAACTGCAGTTGCACGGCGGAGCCGCGCGGCGGTTCGCGTCGCTGGGCGGGCTTTCGTCGCTCGTGACGATCACGCATTCCGATGCCCTGGCGCTGGCCCAGGTGATCATTCTGGGCCGCGCGCGCAACTCCCGTTGACATCCTTGGCGGCCCGATTCCGGTCCGGTCGCGATCGGGTAACTCCTCGCGCGTAACTTCCCTCTTTCCGAGCAGCTTGTGGCCGCACGATCGCGCCTCCCGCTCGGGCATGACGCTTGATCTCCAGTCGTGTCGCCTGCCGCCTATCAGCCGTCCGAGTGCGGACGGCTCAACGAGCGCGTCGCGCGAACGGAGTAGAACAATGACCGTCAAGATTACGCCAAACGACAAGGGGAACCCGCCCGGCAAACTGGCAGACGCCGAACTGCACTTCACCGAGGGTCCGCTCGAGGGCCTCAAGCTGATTGGATTTAGCATCTGGGAGCGGCGCGGCGGCGGATCGGGCAGAAATGTCATGTTCCCCGCGCGGCAGTACAGCGTCAACGGCGAACGGCGCAGCTTCGCGCTGCTGCGTCCGGTCATCGACGTCACGTCGCAGAACAAGCTGCGCGAACTGATTCTCGAGGCGTTCCAGGAGTACGAAGAGCACGCGGCAGTTGCGAGCTGATGACCAGATTCACTGGATCACTGGTAGGAGGCGCGCATTCTCCTGTGCCCGCTTCGGCGGCAGCGTCCATTCTTCGCGGAGGCCCTTCTCGAACTCCGATCTAAAGAAGGCGGCCTTCATGCCGCCGTCGATAATGTCCCAGGGCAGCATGGCGTCTCGGCTGCGGTCGCGGAAAAGGAAGTGGCCGGCATCCACGCCCGTTTCCGCGACCGCCGCGCGCCAGTCCTGCCCGTTGCGCTCGGCGGCCTCGATGGCCGGCGCGACCCGCCGGTCGCCGAGCGAGAGCAGAGCCTGGTAGTACGAATGCCGCTCAGACTTGATGTTGAAATACACGTTGTCCATGTCGGCCATCAGGGTGCGCAGGCGCTTGGATTTCCTGTCGATCGTGGCGGCGTCGGTCATGGCCAGCCATTGATAGGCGGTACCCGGCTTGGGGATCAGCGGATTCACGCTGCCCCCGATGCGACCGACGTGGCCCTTCGGGCGCGCGTGTTTCAGCATGATGTCGCGCATCTGGAGTGTCAGATCGCGAATCGCCACCAGGTCCCCGTCCGTTTCGGTCGGCAGACCGAGCATGTAATAGAGCTTCAGGTTCTCGATGCCGTTCGAGAAGATGAGCTCCGCGCGGTCGAGGATTTCGTCGTTGGTCACCGTCTTGTTGATCACGCGTCGCAGTCGATCGGAACCGGTCTCCGGGGCAATCGTGATCGTGCGCTCGCCGCTCTCGCGGAGCACACGGACAATCGGTTCGGTCAGGTCGTCGAGGCGCAGAGAGGCGGGGCTGATCGAGTAACCCATCTCCTTCAGCCGAACGAGTATGCGCTCGATGTCCGGATGATCGCAGAGCGCGATCGACACGAGCCCCACGCGCTTCGCGAAGGGACGCGCCGCTTCGGCGAGCTGGAGGATTCGTTCCGTGGGAAACGGCCGGACGGGCAGGTAGTTATAGCCGGCCCAGCAGAATCGGCAGAGGTTCGCGCAGCCTCGAACGACCTCGATCAGCAGGCGCGAGCCGAATTCCGTGTCCGGCGTGAAGATGCTCGTCACCGGCGGATCCACCGCCTCGGTCGTCTTGAGCGCGGCCTTGTGGACCGGCAGCGGCGCGTCGCCCGACACGTGGTAGCCGGCCAGCGCCCCGTCCGGGCCGTAATACGGATCGTAAAACGACGGGATGTAGAAGCCGCGCTCATGGGACAACTGTCGCAGGAGATCGGCGCGGTCGCTCGCGGCGCTAAAGGCCCTCCGCAGCGACGGCACGAGCGCCTCGCCTTCGCCCGCGGCAACCGCGTCGGCGAACAGCGCCAGCGGTTCGGGGTTCACGAACGTCACCGCGCCGCCGATGACGATGAGCGGATGGCGGGAGGTGCGCTCGGCGGCATAGCGCGGAATGCCCGCGAGGCGCAGCAATGTGAGGACGTTCACGTAATCCCACTCGAACGACACCGAGAAGGCGATCACGTCGAAGTCCGCCACTGGCGTCTGCGATTCGAGCGTCACGAGCCGGGTGTTTGTCGCGACGAGTTCAGCCAGTTCCTGCTTCGGCGGCAGGAAGAACCGCTCGCACACGATGTCGTCCTGAGAGTTGAAGAGCCGGTAGACCGTCTGGAAGCCGAGGTTCGACATCCCGACCCAGTAGGTGTTCGGAAAGGCGAGCGCCACGCGCAGCCGGTCGCCGTGCGGCTTGGTGACGTAGCCGACTTCTTTCGCGAGGGTTTCGCGTGCGCGTTCTCGTAAAGTCCAGGAATTCATCGGATCGAGGGTCTGCCCTGGCGTCCGCCGAAACAGTCCGGCCGCTCAGGCTCAGACGTCGACGTTCGCGGGTGTCGTGGATCTACGTATTCTACCACCGCGAACGCCGATCGCTCAGCCCTCCTGCCGTCGAAGGAACGCCGGCACGTCGAACGTCGAGCTCCCATCGAAGTCGGCATCAACGGCCGTCGCAAGCGCAGGCGACGGCGACAGATCGAACGCCGGCCGCCGCGCGATAGACAGCCGCTGAGTAGCCGAGCCGCGCTCGGCGCCCGCCGCAGAAGGCGCGGCGGCTTCGGCGCGCAGACGTCCGGCATCGGCGTATTGCGTCATGTCGACGGGCGTCTGCGCACCCGAGCTCGGGGCGGCCGGACGGGCCGCCGCCTGGGGGCCAAAGCCGGTCGCGATCACCGTGATCTTCACCTTGCCCTTGAGCGTCGGGGCGATGACCGCGCCGAAGATGATGTTGGCATCTTCGTGCGCCGCTTCCTGAATGATGGACGATGCCTCACTCACCTCGACCAGCGAGAGATCCGGTCCGCCGGTGATGTTGATGATCACGCCGCGCGAACCGTTCACCGACGCCCCTTCGAGTAGCGGACTCGAAATCGCGCGACGCGCCGCCTCGACCGCCCGGTCCTGGCCCTCGGCGATACCGGTGCCCATCATCGCGAGCCCCATCCCGGACATGATGGTCTTCACATCCGCGAAGTCGAGGTTAATGAGGCCTGGGACGAGGATTAGATCCGAAATTCCCTGCATCGCCTGCCTCAGCACATCGTCGGCCGTCGCGAACGCATCGGTCAGCGGCGTGATGCGGTCGATGATCGTCAGCAGCCGTTCGTTCGGAATCGTGATGACCGTATCGACGCAGTCGCGCAGCGCTTCGAGGCCGCGCTCGGCCTGCAGCTGGCGCTTCTTGCCCTCGAACTTGAACGGCTTGGTGACCACGGCGATCGTCAGCGCGCCGAGTTCGCTCGCCAGGCTGGCGATCACGGGCGCCGCGCCGGTTCCGGTCCCACCCCCGAGGCCGGTGGTGATAAAGACCATGTCCGCGCCGTCGAGCGCCTGGATGATCTTCCCGGTATCTTCGAGCGCCGCCTGGCGGCCGACGGTGGGATCCGCGCCCGCGCCGAGCCCCTTCGTCAGCTTCGAGCCAATCTGCAGCTTGATCGACGCCGCGTTCATCTGGAGCGCCTGAATGTCGGTGTTCGCCACGATGAACTCGACGCCGTCGACGCCGGCGCGCACCATCCGGTTGACGGCATTGCTGCCGCCGCCCCCGACGCCGATCACCTTGATCCTGGCGCACGCATGGGGCTCTTCGTCGATCTGCAGCCGCAAGTGGCTGGCCTGCCGGTTGGCATCCGCGTCCGACGTCTTGTGACCGGCCATTCAACACTCCCCCATCAAAAGAATTCCTTGAACAACCCGCGCAGCCGTCCGGCGACGCGCACGAATGCGCCCGCGCCGACCGGCGTCCGCGCCAGTCCCCCCACCCTGTTCCGATAGCCGTAGAGCACCAGCCCGACACCGGTCGCAAACGTCGGGCTGTTGACGTGATCTGCTAGACCGCCTATGCCGGTGGGACACCCCCGCCGGACCGGCAAGTCGAAAATCTGCTCCGCGATTTCCGGGATGCCGTCGAGGATCACTCCGCCGCCGGTCAACACGATACCGGAATTCAGGCTCTTTTCGTAGCCGGCGCGCCGAATCTCGTCCCAGACGAGGTGGAAGATCTCTTCGGCGCGCGGCTGAAGGATCTCCGACAGAATCCGGCGCGCCATCACACGCGGCTTACGGCCGCCGACGCTCGCGACCTCCATCGTTTCGTCCTCGTCGACCATGCCTGAGAGGGCGCAGCCGCACTTGCGCTTGATCCTTTCCGCGTCCGGCACCGGCGTGCGCAGCCCGACGGCGATGTCGTTTGTGAAATGATCGCCGCCGACGCCGATCACGGCCGTGTGCCAGAGGCTGCCGCGCTCATAAATCGCGATGTCCGTGGTACCCCCGCCGATGTCGACGAGCGCAACGCCCAGCTCTTTCTCGTCTTCGGTCAGCACGGCATCGCTCGCGGCGAGCTGCTCAACAACCGTCTCCGCGACGGTCATCCCCGCGCGGTTCACGCAAGCCACGATGTTCTGCGTCGAGCTCTGGCTGCCTGTAATGATGTGGACGTTTACCTCGAGTCGCGCGCCGGTCATGCCGACCGGCGCGCCAATCCCGTCCTGCTCGTCGACGACGAAGTCCTGAGGCAGCACGTGCAGAATCTCGCGGCCGGTCGGCAGCGAGACGGCCTTCGCCGCGTCGATCGCGCGTCGCACGTCCTCACGCGTGATCTCGCGGTTCTTGCCAGCGACCGCAATCACACCGCGGCTATTGAAACCCTTGATGTGCGGGCCCGACAGCGCAAGATGGACAGAATCGATATTCACCCCGGCCATCAGTTCGGCTTCTTCGATCGCCCTCTTGATCGAATCGACCGCCGCTTCGAGGTTGACGACGACGCCGCGCCGGATGCCGCGCGACTCGGCGACAGCGAGGCCGACGATATCGAGGCCGACGCCGTCGAGCATTTCGCCCACCACCGCCGTCACCTTCGAGGTGCCGACGTCGAGCCCCACCAGGTACCGTTCTTTGCGTGCCACGCTGCCTCCGGGTTACCGCTTCCTCGGTCGCACGTAAATCCGGTTCTCGAACCGGACATCGACATGGTCGATCTCGGCAACCCGATCGTGCAGCGCCGGCGCCAGATCGAGATAGCTTTCGAGCCGCGCGAGAAACTGATCGTCGCCGAGTGAAATGACCACGGCGTCGCCACTCAGGATGACTTGCGCGTTGTGGAGATCCGATACGTCAATCTGCGACAGGCGCCCGGCGACGTCCGGCTGTGCCTTGAACGCGTTGATGACCCGTGCGGCCAGTTCCGAGCGCGCCATGTCGGTTATCGGCCCACTGCCGGTCACGGACCCGGCAGCCAGGCCGTCGACGATGGGCAGGTCGAGGTCCTCGTACTGAGGCCCGTACTGATCGATGATCGTACCGCGCTCGTCGACGAGATACATGTCGTCGCTCAGACGGCCGATCGCGATCGGTTGCCGCTCCCACACGACCACCTCCACCGTTGACGGCAGCGAGCGCCGGAGCGCGGCCTCGCGCACCCAGGGCGACGTCAACACACGCTGGCGCCAGCGATCCAGGTCGACCCGCATGAGGCTTTCTCCGCGCAATCCGCTCAGGACCGCGAGTACCTCGCCCTGTGAGAACCGTGCGTTGCCCCGCACGAGGATGCGATCGACTCTCAACACATGCGCGTGCGCCACGCTGCTCAATCCAAGGTAGACGCCGTACGCCAGAACGAGGGCGGCCAGCCCGTACCGGACGAGCGGCGTGGCGCGGCCAGCCCACCGGCGCCGCGTGCGCGAAGGCTTGACGTGCGCGCGTCGGAAACGGCGATCGGCCGGTGCGGCCACCGCGCTCATGATGGGCCTTTGAGCGCCGCGACCAGCTGGTCGGGTAGCGTGCCGATGGAGCCGGCGCCGAGAGTGATGACGAGGTCGCCAGGGCGCGCGATGCGAACGATCGCCGGAACGACCCGATCGAGTGCCGCCACGACCTCGACCGGCACGGTCACGCCGCGGCGAATCGCATCCGCCAGCGCCTCGATCGTGATACCGGAAATGCGGTCTTCGCCGGCCGCGTAAATGTCGGTCAGCACGATGTGATCGGCGCCACCGAGCGCCGCGCCGAACCCGTCCATCAGCGCTGCGGTTCTCGTGAAGCGGTGGGGCTGAAACGCCACGATAATCCGCCGCCCGAATGAGCCCGCTGCCGCGAGCACCGCCGCGATCGCTGTCGGGTGGTGTCCGTAGTCGTCCACGACGAGGATGCCGTTCGGCTCGCCGCGAACCTCGAATCGCCGCTCCGCGCCGCGAAAATCCGCCAAGCCGGCCGCGGCCTGCTCGAAGGATAACCCCAGTTCCGCCGCGACGGCGACGGCGGCCAGCGCATTCTCCAGATTGTGCCGTCCGGGCACCTGCAGCGTCAGCGCTCCCAGCGTCACCGAAGAGCCCGCAGCACCGTCCGCGCGGCGCCCGCGCCGCTTCACGATCGCCGTGATGCCCATCGGCCTCGTGACAATGTCGCTTGCTGCGAAATCGGCCGCGGCGGAGGTCAGACCGTACGTCGTCACACGCCGCGTCAGGCGCGGCAGCACCGCCGCGAGGGCTGGATTGTCCGCACAGACGATCACCGCGCCGTAGAACGGGACATGATTGGCGAAATCAACAAACGCCTGCTGGAGGTCGCCGAAGCCGCCGTAGTTCTCAAGGTGTTCGTGGTCGATGTTCGTCATCACGGCAATCGTTGGAAACAGTTTCAAGAATGACCGATCGCTTTCATCCGCTTCCGCCACCATGTACTCGCCCTGCCCGAGGCGTGCGTTGCTTCCGAAAGCGCTGACCCGCCCGCCAATCACCGCCGTTGGGTCCAGTCCGGCCCGTTCCAGCACGAACGCAATCATCGACGTCGTCGTCGTCTTCCCGTGCGAGCCCGCGACAGCGATGGCGTAGCGCAGCCGCATCAGTTCCGCGAGCATTTCCGCGCGCGGAATCACCGGAATCCGCCGCTCGACGGCCTCGCGGATCTCGGGATTCGTCGCCCGGACCGCCGAGGACGTCACCACAACGTCTGCATCGCCGACATTCTCGGGCCGATGCCCGTACGCCACGCGAATGCCCAGCGCGGCAAGCCGCTCCGTCAGCGCGCAGCGCTTCTCGTCCGATCCGCTGACGCGATAGCCGAGGTTGGCGAGCAGCTCGGCGATGCCGCTCATCCCGATCCCGCCGATCCCGATGAAATGCACCCGGCGCGTCTTGCCTAACACGGTCCGACTGAAGTGGGGCCGGCTTTGGCCGGACCTTCCATCAGCTCCAACGCCCGGTCCACGATCACCCGTGCCGCGTCGGGCCGCGCGCGCGCGCGCGCGGCCGCGGCCATCCGCTCGCGGCGCGGCCGGTCGGCGGCGAGCGTAACAATCCTCTCCGCCAGCACACGGCCGCTCAGGTCGCATTGCAGGAGCAGATCCGCGGCGCCCCTCGCCACCAGCGCCTCGGCATTTTTCCGCTGGTGCTCGTCGGTGGCCGTCGGCAGCGGAATCAGAATCGCCGCCCTTCCGGTCGCCGTGATTTCCGCGAGCGTCGTCGCGCCGGCGCGGCAGACGACGACGTCCGCTTGTCCGAGTTGCCGCCCCATGTCATCGAGGAACGGCTCGACGTCGGCCGCCAGCCCCGCCTGCGTGTAGGCGGCGCGCACCATCGCCACATCTCGCTCTCCCGTCTGATGGGTGATACGAAGATGCGAACCCTGGGCCGCCAACCCCGCCGCCGCCTCCACCATGGCCATGTTGATCGCGTGCGCGCCCTGAGAGCCGCCAAAGACTAGAACCCTCGTGGTCGCGCCGTCTCGGCTCGACTCCTTTGATCCGGCCGCGTCGACGAACTCCGGCCGGACCGGATTACCGCTAACGAACGCCTTCGACCCGAAAAACCGCCGCGTCGACTCGTACGAGACCGCCGCCGCCTGCACATACCGCGAGAGCATCCTGTTCGTGAGCCCCGGCACCACGTTTTGTTCGAGCACCATGGTGGGAACGCCGCGAAGGGCCGCGACAAGCACCACGGGGCCCGAGCTGTACCCGCCCACGCCGATCACCAGATCCGGCCGCCGTGCGGTGACGACGCGCCACGCGTCGACGAGCCCGACGGGCAAGAGCGCCGCGCCCCGCGCTCGATCGACCACCGACTTGCCCTTCAGTCCGCCGCTGCGAATCAGATCCAGCGCGAAGCCTTCGCGCGGCACCACTCGCGCCTCGATGCCGTTCGCCGTGCCGGCAAAGGAGATCGCGGCCGTCGGCTGCCGTGACAACAGCTCGCGCGCCACGGCGATCCCCGGATACAGGTGCCCCCCAGTTCCGCCGCCCGCGATGACGACGGAAAAGGGGACGGGTCTCTTTTCCGAATCCACGGCATCCGTTCCAGAACCCACGAAAACGCTCCACAAACAGCGATACACCGCTGAAGAAAATCGACCCGGCCCCTTTACTCATGCGCGTGCTGCGACACGTTCAACAGCATGCCCATGCCGACCAGGTTGACGAGCAGCGACGAGCCACCCGCGCTCATGAACGGCAACGGAATGCCTTTGGTCGGCATCAACGCAAGGACCACGCTGATATTCACGAGCGCCTGCACGGCGATCATCGTCGTCAGGCCGACCGCCAGGAACGCGCCAAAGCTGTCGGGCGCGTGCAATGCGGCGCGCATGCCGCGCCACGTGATAATCGAGAAGCACAGGATGACGGCGGTTGCGCCGACAAGACCCAGCTCCTCCGAGATCACCGAGTAGATGAAGTCGGTGTGCGGCTCCGGCAGGTAGAACAGCTTCTGCACGCCGTTCATCAGCCCGCGGCCCCAGACGCCTCCAGTGCCGACCGCAATCAGCGACTGAATGATCTGGAAGCCGTCACCGAGCGGGTCGTCCCATGGATTGAGGAACGCCAGCAGCCGGCGCCGGCGATACGGCGCACCCATCGCGATGATGTACACGGTGGGCAGTGCGGCGAGAAACGCACCGAAGATGTATCGATAGTTGAGGCCGGCAGCAAACACCATAGCCGCCGCGATCAGGACCAGCGACATCGAGGTGCCGAAGTCCGGTTCGAGCAGAACGAGGCCGACGAACACGGCGACGACGATCCCTATTGGCATGAGCGAGTACGTCACCTCGTTGATGCGATGCATCCGCCGCTCGAGAATCGCGGCGATAAAGATGATCACCGCCAGCTTCGCGAACTCCGACGGTTGTACGCCAATCCCGGCCATCCCCAACCACCGCCGGGCGTTGTTGACGGGCGGACTGAAGAGCACCGCGAGGAGTCCCAGGGTGACGAGTCCGAGGCAACTCCAGATGAGGACCGGCTCGCGGTAGGTGCGGTAGTCCACTTTCATCAGGAACCACAGCATCGGCAGTCCGAGCGCCGCCCACATTCCCTGCTTGATCAGAAAGACCGACGGCCGGCCGTACCGCTGCAGCGCCACGGGCGCCGAGGCGCTGTACACCATGACGACGCCCAGAGCGACCAGCAGGATGGTCGCGATGAAGAGCACGTGATCCGACTTGAGCTTACGAGCCATGTCACCTCGGGACGACCCTGGAGCCATCCCCTACAGCTGAACCGCACTTCGCCCGAAACGTTGGCTGACCGGCGTATGACGATCGTTGAGAAACGCTCGCCGGGCATCGGCCGGCTCGCCGTGAGCGGTCAGCAGTCATCAGCCGGCCTCGGGCCGGGGCACCAGCTTCGCAGGCCAGGGCAGCCTGCGTTCCCAGCAGCCAGTCCCCAACCGCAACGCCGACTGACGACTGCTCACCGCTCACACACGGCAGGTCTCACGACCTGCGCCACGCCTGACCTACATGTCGTCTCCTCCCCGCGCGATCCGCGCGACTTCCTCCTTAAACTTCCGTCCGCGTTCCGCGTAATCGCGGAACATGTCGAAGCTCGCGCAGGCCGGCGCCAGAAGGACGACACCGGCAGGCTTCGCGATCCCGTACGCACGCACGATCGCCTGCTCGAAGGACGCCGCTTCGTACACCTGCACGACGTCACCGAGCGCCTGGCGCACGAGCGCCTTTGCTTCGCCGATCGCGACAACCGCCTTGGCCCGTGTTCTCAGCGGTTCACGCAGTAAGCCAAAGTCGCCGCCCTTGAACCGACCGCCGATAATCGGCACGAGATCGCTCCCGAAGCTCTCGATCGACCGGAGCGCCGATTCGACATTCGTGGCTTTCGAATCGTTGACGAACCGGACGCCGCCGACCTCGGCGACGAGTTCTATCGCGTGCTCGAGACCCGGGAACGCGTCGACCGCGGCCGTCATCGCCGCCGGCGCCGCGCCGGCGATCGCACCGACCGTCGCAGCCGCCATCACGTCGGTGACGAGATGCGCTCCCAGCAGATGAATGGCACTGAGCGGTACGAGGCGCCGATCCGCATCCGCCTGCCGATCCACAATCCATCCCTCGTCCACGACGGTGCCTCGAGTGATCGACGTTTCACGTGCGAACAGGCGCGTCGTGGCTCTGCCTCGTCGCGCCAGTTCCAGCACTGCAGGGTCGTCGGCGTTGATGACGGCCCAGTCGCCGGCATCCTGGTTCTCGAACATGCGGCGCTTCGCGGCGCCATAGGCCGCAACGTCCGGATGTCGATCCAGATGGTCTGGAGAAAAGTTCAACATCACGGCAATCCATGGATGGAACCGATCGAGCTGCTCGAGCTGAAAACTGCTCGTCTCCACGACATGGAGGGTCTCTGGCGTCGACACCGACACCTGGGTACAGAGCGGCGCACCGATGTTGCCACCGACGGTCACTTTGAATCCCGCCGCTTCGAGCATGCGCCCCGTCAACACCGTGGTCGTCGACTTCCCCTTCGTGCCGGTGATGGCGATGACGCGCCCCTGCAGCCAGCGTGAAGCCAGCTCGATCTCGGAGATAACGGGAACACCCCCCGCGCGCGCCGCCCGCACGGCGTCCTGAGTCGGCGGCACGCCAGGACTCAACACGACGAGGTCAGCGCCGGCGAACGTCTCCGTCCGATGCCCTCCGAGTTCGAGGTTCACGCCCAACTCAAGCAACGCCTCGGTCCCTGGCGCCTCGGTGTGCGCCTCCGACAACGTCACACGCGCCCCACGGCGCGCCAGCAGCTCCGCGGCGGCAATCCCGCTTCGCGCCGCACCGGCGACCGTCACGCGTTTGTTCTTCACATCGAATCCCAAATCCCTGATCCTCAGCGCAATTTCAGCGTTGTCAGACTGAACAACGCGAAGATGATCGCGACGATGACGAACCGCGAGATCACTTTGGGCTCGCTCCACCCTGACAATTCAAAGTGATGGTGAATCGGCGCCATGCGAAACACACGCCCGCCGGTCAACTTGAACGACGCGACTTGCATGACGACCGACAGCGCCTCGAGCACGAAGACGCCGCCCACGATGACGAGAAGGAGCTCCTGCTTGATCAGGATCGCCACGGTGCCGAGTGCGGCCCCGAGCGCAAGCGATCCGACATCGCCCATGAATATTTCGGCGGGGTACGAGTTGTACCAAAGGAAGCCGAGCGACGCGCCGACGAGCGATCCGCAGAACACCGTCAGCTCGGCGACCGGAGAGAAATGGACGAGCAGCAGGTAGTCGGCGAGAGCGCGGTTGCCGACGACGTACGTCAGCGCGGTGTACGCGGCGGCCGCAATCGCAAACACGCTGATCGCGAGACCGTCCAGGCCGTCCGTCAGGTTGACCGCGTTCGATTCGGCGACGAGCACGAAGACAGCGAACGGCAGGTACCACCAGCCCAGATCCAGAATCACATTCTTGAAGAATGGGAAGACGAGCTTCAGGCTGTACAGCCCGTAGTCCGCAAGCGTGACCAGCGCGAGGCCCACGGCTGTCCCAATCAGCGCCTGACAGAGCAGCTTGTAGCGCGGCCGAAGACCGTGATGCGATCGATGGATGATCTTCAGATAGTCGTCGGCAAAGCCGACAGCGCCGAACGCGGCCGTCGTCAGCACGGCAATCCAGACGTACACGTTCGTCAGGTCGGCCCACAACAGCGTCGGCACGAGCGCAGCCGTCAGGATCAGCAGTCCGCCCATCGTCGGCGTGCCTTCCTTCGGCCGATGCGAGCTCGGGCCCTCCTGCCGGATGACCTGGCCGATCTGAAAGTCACGCAGTTTGCGAATCATCCACGGACCGAGCACCAGGCTGATCGCGAGCGCAGACAGGCTGGCGGCCGCCGTGCGGAACGTGATGTAACGGGTCACATTCAGCACTGAGAGTTGAGGCACGCTCGGATAGACGAACTGGAACAGCAGGTGGTACAGCATCAGGCGAACTCCGCCTTCAGCCGATCCACGACGCGATCGGTCCCGACGCCGCGCGATCCCTTCACCAGCACGAGGTCACCGTGCTGCACGAGCGTTGCCGCGGCGTCTGCCGCCTTGTCGCTCGTGGCGACATACAGGACGCTTGCGCGCGCCATGCCGGCCGCAACCGCCGCCTCCGCCAGCGCCCTGGCCGGCTCGCCGCCGACGGCCATCACGACATCGACCTTCGCATCGACCGCCGCCCGGCCAACGTCTTCGTGGAGCGCCGAGGCGCGCTCGCCCAACTCGAGCATCTCGCCAAGCACCGCCACGCGTCGCGATCGGTCCCTGGTTTCACCGAGCACTTCAAGGGCGCACTTTGTCGCGGCGGGATTGGCGTTGTAACTGTCATCGATGACCGTGACGCCGTTCGACAGCCTGAGCACCTCGCCGCGACGGGAAGCCGGGGTCAAATGGCCCGCACGCTCGACAACGCTGGCGAGAGGAACATCGAATTCGATCGCGACAGAGGTGGCGGCAAGAATGTTGGCGAGGTTTCCCCGCCCAATCAGGGGCGTCGTCAGCGCGAACGCTCCTCGCGGCGTCGCGACACGAGCATCGGTGCCCTCGATGCCACGGCTGCGGACCTCTGTCGCCCGCACGTCAGCGGAGCGATCAATCCCGAACGTCACGACGCGTCCGGCGAAGCGAGACACCCGCTGGGCAATCCGATCGTCGTCGGCGTTGGCGACGAGCAGCGTCGCGGGCGTCGCGCCCTCGAAGATCTCGGATTTCGCATTGGCGATGGCATCCACCGAGTGAAAGAAACCCAGATGTGCTTCGCCGACATTGGTCCACACCCGTACATCTGGTTCGGCGATGCGTACCAGCGTGCTGATTTCGCCGGCGTGATTCATCCCCAGTTCGACGACGGCAATCTCCGGCCGCTGTCTCAACTCGATGAGCGACAGCGGCAGCCCGATGTGGTTATTGAAGTTCCCGCGGTTGCGGACGACGCGGTACCGCGCCGCAAGAAACTCCCCCGTCACTTCCTTCGTCGTGGTCTTCCCGGC
This sequence comes from Vicinamibacterales bacterium, assembly GCA_965229885.1. Lineage (GTDB taxonomy): Bacteria > Acidobacteriota > Vicinamibacteria > Vicinamibacterales > CAVVIG01 > DATLLJ01. The sequence goes on along the minus strand of CBDDJX010000003.1, from coordinate 126,130 downwards.
GCTGCCGGTGATGGCCACGACTCTGGTGCCCGACGCCCGCCGGACCGCTTGCGCCAGCGCCTGCAGTCCCGCGATCGTGTCCGCGACCTCGATGACCACGAACGGTGATCGCCTCGTGTCCGCGGCCGAGAGCTCGCGGCCACCTCCGCGCTCCACGACAACCCCGCCTGCTCCGGCGTCGATGGCGGCCGCGGCGAAGTCCGCACCGTTGAACCGCTCGCCACGGATCGCGACGAACAGCTCGCCCGCCGCCAGCGTTCGCGTGTCGATCGAGACGCCGCTGAACTCACGGTCCGGATCGCCAGGCCGCGCGGTTCCGCCCATTGCGCGGGCGACCCACTCTGTGGTCAACCGAATTTCTGGCGCGTCGGCCACGGTCGGCCTCCTACACGACGCCCAAGTCGGTCCGGCGTCTCGTCAGCGCGTCTCGCGCCACCGCCACGTCGTCGAACGGGATCGCCTGATCGCCGATCACCTGAAACTTCTCGTGTCCCTTGCCTGCGACCACCACCACGTCGTCCGGTTTCGCGAGCTCGATGGCCTTCTCGATCGCTTCGCGCCGATCGGCGACTGACAGCAGCCGCTGGCCACCGTCACGTCTCGTGTCGGGCGTGATGCCGCGCTGGATCTCCTCGATGATCCGATCGGGATCCTCACTGCGCGGGTTGTCGGACGTCACGATGATGAGGTCGCTCAGCCGCCCGGCCACCGCGCCCATCAACGGCCGCTTGGTTCGATCGCGATCGCCGCCGCAGCCGAACACCGTGATCAGGCGGCCGCGGGCCAGCGGCCGCGCGGTCTCGAGCAGATTGCGCAACGCATCGTCGGTGTGGGCGTAGTCGATAACGACCGTGACGCCGTCTGTGACGCTGGAGACGATCTGGAAACGTCCCGGCACGCCGGCGAGGGCCGAGACGCCTTGTTCGATCGCATTGAACGGTACGTCGAGCGCAACGCCGGTCGCGACCGCCGCGAGAATGTTGCACACGTTGGGGCGGCCCACGAGTTTCGAGCGCAGATGCAGCGTGCCGCGCGGCGTGCGGACGTCGAACGTGAGTCCGGAGAGCGAAAACGACAGCGGGCCGGGCGTGATGTCCGCGGGCCGGTCGATCGCGAAGGTCACCGGCCGGCCCGCGATCCCCGCGAGCGACCGCCCACGCGGATCGTCGACATTCAAGAGGCTCGGCCGGTCGCGCGGCAGCATCTCGAACAGCCGTCGCTTGGCCTGGAAGTACTGCTCCATGTCCTCGTGAAAATCGAGGTGGTCGCGCGTCAGATTCGTGAAGACCGCGGCCGCGAAGTTCGTTCCATCGACGCGGCGCAGCGCCAGCGCGTGCGACGACACTTCCATCGCGCAGGCAAGGCACCCGCGGTCGACCATCTCGCGGAGAAGCCGCTGCACATCGGGCGCCTCGGGTGTCGTGCGGGTCGCCTCGCGAAGCTCGTCGCCGATCTTGTACACCACGGTGCCCAGCACGCCGCACCGAACCGCTGCGGCCTCGAAGATCGACGACAAGAGATGCGCCGTCGTCGTCTTTCCGTTCGTGCCGGTGATGCCGACAACCCGCATCTCGGCACTTGGATGACCAAAGAACGCCTCGGCCATGTACGCCAGCGCGAGGCGCGCGTCCTGTACGACGGCCCAGGGCACACGAACATCGGCTGGCGGCGGCTGCTCCGAGACGATCGCGGCCGCACCACGGTCGAGTGCCTGCCGTACGAAGCTGGTTCCGTCGGCGTGGAGTCCTTTCAAGGCGACGAACACGGCGCCTGGCTCCACCGTCCTCGAGTCGTACGCCACGCCGGTGATGATGCGGTTCGCGTCCGCGGACAGGACGGCGCCTGCGCGAATGACACCGCTTGCCAGCAAGACGCCGCGCAGCTCCGCCCAGGTCATGGCTGGACGACCTGCCCGCTTCGCGCGACCCGCAGATTCAGCACGAGCCTGCACACCGCGCCCGGCTCGAGTACCGTGCCCGCGGGAGGATCCTGTGACCTGACGAAGCCATCGCCCGAGAGGCGCGCCGTCAGGCCCAGCCTGGCCAGCTTTCGAACCGCTTCGCGGGCGCTCATTCCATACAGGTTCGGGACCGTGCCGGGCGGCCCGTCGGCAGCGAGGCTCACGATGGACTGGCTGGCGTTCCGCGGTCGTGTCCGTACGTGAGCGATGTCGCGGCGGTCAACGACCACGGGCGGCTCAGGGTTGATGGTCGGACCAATGCCGAGATAGCGCAGTGTCGGCTCGGCGATGCGCTTAAAGATCGGCGCCGACACGGGGCCGCCGAAGTACCCGTTCGGTCCGTGTGGCGAATCGATGACCACGATGATCGCGACCGCGGGATTGCGGGACGGGATGAATCCAACAAACGACGCGTTGTAGTCGGAGTGCGAGTAGCGGCCGTCGATCAATTTCGCCGCTGTACCTGTCTTGCCGCCGATGGTGTAGCCGGCCATCTGCGCCGCTTCTGCCGTACCGCGGTCGACGACGCCTTCCATGATTCCGGTCATGACGGACGCGGTCTCAGCACTGACCGCCCTCCGCAGCACCCGCGGTTCCACCGCGTACCGGCGGTTGTCCTGGGACACCGCGCGGATGACGCGCGGTTCGATCAGCTCGCCTCCGTTGGCGATCGCACTCACGGCCGTGGCCATCTGGAGCGGCGTCACGCCGATCTGATAGCCCATCGACACGGATGCGAGCGCCCGTTTGGTCCACCTGTCGGGGTTCCACACGATGCCGGGACTCTCGCCTGGAAAATCCCGCGACAACCTTTGGCCGAAGCCAAACAGCGAGACGTACCGGCCCAATCGCCCGGTGCCGACTTTGAAGCCGATCTTGATCGCCCCGACATTGCTCGACTCGACGATCACGTCCTCGAACGAAAGCACGCCGTGGTTCGTCGTGTCGTGCACCACATCGGATCCGATTCTGATCTGGCCCGGGTTGGTGTCGATCAGCGTGTCAATCGGCATCACCCGCTCTTCGATGGCCGCCGACGCAGTAATGACCTTGAAGGTGGACCCTGGCTCGTAGAGATCCTGCACGGCGCGATTGCGGCGTTCGAGCTCCCCGAACTGTCGATAGGCGTTGGGATTGAACGTCGGCTCGTTTGCCATCGCGAGAATCTCGCCAGTGCGCGGGTCCATGACGATCACGCTGCCGGCAGCCGCGTGGTTTTCCATCACCCCCCGCCGCAGCTCCCGTTCGGCGACATGCTGCAGGTACTCGTCGATCGTCAACTCGATGGTCGAGCCCGTCGTCGGCGGCCGTTCGAAGCGGCTGAAGACGTGCCGTCTGGCGTCGGTGTGAATGAGGACCGTGCCGGGCTTACCGCGAATCTGCGAGTCGTAGGCCCACTCGAGCCCTTCCAGGCCGTTGCCGTCGACGCCGACGTAGCCGAGCAGGTGCGCGGCCAGTTCCTTGTTCGGATAGAAACGCCGGCTCTCCTTGATGAAGCCGATGCCGTCGAGGTCGAGCGCCGCGACACGGCGCGCTTCGTCCGGAGAGACCTGCCGCCGCACGTAGGCAAAGTCGCGCTGGTTCTTCAGGCGATCGCTCAGCGTCTCCCGTTCGTGGGCGGAGCAGTCGCCGAGGGCATTGCACAGCTTCGCGACCGCCTCTTCGTCGTTGTTGATCTCCGATGGCACCGCGTAGATCGAATCGACGTCGACGGTGGTGGCGAGGAGGCGGCCGCGGCGATCGAGGATGTCGCCGCGCTTGGCCGGCGTCCGCAGTGTCCTCGACTGCTGCCGCACGGCGAGCGCCATTAGATCGGCATGACGGAAGACTTGCAGCTGGACGAGCCGCCCCTCGATACCGACGACCCACAGGCCGAGCAGTGCTGTGGCGACGACAACCCGCCGCTTCAGCGTGACGCGCCACTCCAGTCCGGGGTCGCTCATGCTATCGCCTGACGATCACCGACGTCGCCGGCGGGTCGGCCGGCTGCACGCGTTCGAGCACGACAACCTCCTCGGCGGACGGCGCGACCAGGTGGAGACGTTCGGTGGCGAGCGTCTCGATGCGCCTGGGCGATCGGAGCGTGTTGACTTCGAGGCGCAGCTGATGTCCCGCTTCTTCTTCGACGGCGCGCGCGCGGTTCAGCTCCTCGATCTGATAGCCGTGCCGCAGCAGCTCGAAGTGCTGCCACGCCGAGAACAAGAGCACCATCACGAGGAATCCCGCAACGCCGGCCGCCTTCCACAGCTCGCGCTGCCGCGCGTCGTCGACCTCGCGCACGATCGGGTTGTTACGGACGTCCTTCTTGATGGCGTACTCAAACGGTTCCATCTTTATTCCTGCTCCTCCCTCGTATCATGCTGCTCGCTCTGCGGCGCGCAGTTTCGCGCTCCGGGCTCGCGGGTTGCGGCGGACCTCTTCCTCGCCCGCCACCAACGGCTTCTTCGTCAGCACTTTCATTCCGGCCCCTCCACGATCGAGCGCGCGGAGTGTGTGCTTCACAACGCGATCTTCAAGCGAATGGAACGTGATGATGACCAGCCGCGCCGTCACGGTCAGCCTCTCGGCGACCACCTCGACGAACCGATCGAGATCTTCGAGCTCGCGGTTGACCCAGATACGGAGCGCCTGAAACGTGCGCGTCGCCGGATCGATGCGCCTGAATCCGCGTCGGGGAACCGCCCGACGGACGATTGCCGCCAGCCGCTCCGTCGTGGCCACGGGCGATTCGCTCCGCGCCTCGACAATCGCGCGCGCGATACGCCGTGAAAACCGCTCCTCGCCGTAGGCAAAGATCGCATCAGCCAGCTCGCGCTCGCTGGCGCGCGCGACAAGATCGGCGGCCGTGTACCCCTCGCTGCGGTCCATGCGCATGTCGAGCGGTTCATCGCGCTGGAAGCTGAACCCCCGCCCGTCGGCGTCGAACTGAAGCGAAGAGACGCCCAGGTCCGCGAGCGCCCCGTCGACCAGGCGGATTTGCTGGCGGTCGAGGACGTCGCCGAGCGATCGGTAGTCCGCATGAACGAGCTCAACGCGATCGCTCCACGGCGCCAGCGACGCGCGCGCGAGCTCGAGCGCGTCGCGATCGCGATCGAGCCCGATGAGCCGGGTCGCGCCCGCCTCGAGCAGCGCGCGCGCGTGGCCCCCGAGGCCTACCGTGCAGTCGACGAAGAGGCCACCGCGTTCGGGTCGCAGCATCTGGAGGACCTTGGCTGTCATCACCGGCACGTGGCCGGTCATATCCCGAACTCCGACAACGCCCGCGCGTCGTCATCGGTGTAGGCGTCACGCTGCAGCTTGGTCAGGAAGCGGTCGTGGTTCCAGACGTCGAGGCAGTTGACTTGCCCCAGCACGTCCACGCCCCCCGCCATCGTCGCGGCATCACGCAGTCGCACGGGGATCAGCACGCGTCCCTGCGTGTCGAGCTCGCCGGCCTGGCCGAAGTAGTTGACGCGATCGAGAAATCGCAGCCGCGAAGGATGCGTCGACGGCATGCGGCTGAGCTTTTCTTCCGTCTCGAGCCACACGGGCATCGGATAGATCCGGACGTATTCGCCGGTCAGGCTGGTGAGGAACAGTTCACGGCCGTACTTGCTCTCGAGCAAGGATTTGAAGGTATTCGGTACCTTCAGTCGCCCCTTTTCGTCGATGCGAGCCGGCGCGTTGCCCCTAAACACGTGTAGCTACTCCACTTTTGACCACAAAAGTCCACTCGGATAGTAGAAGAGGCTCAGGCTGTTGTCAACCGCAAATATCAACCCGTCAGTAAGTTATGCCAAATGTTCGCCTTCCAATCGCCCTCTTGGCTGTGGCCTGCCGCAGACCATCTGGGCCGCGTGTTACCATGCGGGGCTTCATTCCATTTCATGCTTCGGGCTGCCCTCATCGGCTTCAGTTCCAGCGGCAAGACCACTCTCTTTCAGCTCATGACGAGCGTTCGCGAGTCGGCTCGCGGCACCGGCAAGGGCGAAACCCTCGTCGGCATTTCTAAAGTTCCCGACGCGCGTCTGGACCGACTGACACTGATGTTCAACCCTCGCAAGCGCGTGGCGGCCACGGTCGAATTTTCGGACATGGCCGCCACCGGTCAGACGGCCGGCGCCCAGACGCTCGTCGAGGTCGTCGCGTACAAGAATGCCGACGCACTCGTCCACGTGCTCCGCGCGTTTCAGGATCCAGCGGTCCCTCATCCCGCCGGGTCGATCGATCCGGCGCGCGACGCGCAGGCGATGGAAGACGAGTTGATCCTGGCGGACCTCGGGGTCGCCGAGCGCCGCCTGGAACGGCTCGAGAAAGACCTCAAGAAGGCCAGAACCGCCGATCTCGAACGCGAGCGCGACGTGCTGACCGTGTGCCGCGCGGCCCTCGAAGAAGGACGTCCACTGCGTGCGCTCGATCTCAAGGGCGAAGATCTCAAGCGGCTGCGCGGGTTTCAGTTTCTCTCTGCCAAGCCACTCCTTATCGTGATCAATCTCGACGAGTCGCAGCTCGGAGCCGGCAGAAACACGGCGACCGATGTCGAGAGGGCCGCCGAGGCGGCCGGCCTAAAACCCTTCCTGTCGCGGGCGGGGACGGCGGCGGTCGCCGTCTGCGCGAAGATTGAGCTGGAGATCGCGCAGCTTGACGGCGCGGATGCGGCGACGTTTCTGGCCGATCTCGGTTTGACAGAGTCGGGACTCGACCGCGTCATTCGCGCCAGTTACGATCTGCTCGGCTACATTTCATTCTTCACGGTCGGCGAGGACGAATGCCGCGCCTGGTCGATTCCTCGCGGGACGCCGGCCCAGCTGGCCGCCGGCGAGATCCACAGCGACATCGCGCGGGGATTCATCCGCGCCGAGGTCGTCAGGTACGATCACCTGATCGCACGCGGCTCGATGCCCGCGTGCCGCGATCACGGCGAGGTCCGCCTCGAGGGCAAGGAGTACGTCGTCCAGGACGGCGACATCGTCAACTTCCGATTCGCGACATGAACGCCGCGGCCACGTCGGTCGTTGTCCCTGCTTTCAACGAAGCCGTGTCGATCGGCCCCCTGGTCAGCGGGTTGCGCGCGGCCGCGGACTGGGGCGAGATTCTCGTCGTCGACGATGGATCGCAGGATGGGACCGCGGAGCGCGCCCGGGCGGCCGGCGCGCGCGTCATCCACCACCCGTACAACAAGGGCAACGGCGCCGCCGTCAAGACCGGCATCCGGAATGCCACGGGGCTCTTCATCCTCATCATCGATGCGGACGGGCAGCACCTTCCGGCCGATGCGCTGCGGCTGGTCGCCCACCTGGACGCGTACGATCTGGTCGTCGGCGCGCGGTCGCCGCAGACGCAGGCGACTTCGGTGCGCCGGTACGGCAATGCAATGCTGAACTGGACGGCCAGCTATCTGACGGAGCGGCCAATTCCAGACCTGACCTCGGGATTCCGTGCGGCGCGCCGCTCGTGCCTCGTCGAATTCCTCCACCTGCTTCCGAATGGCTTCTCGACACCGACCACCACGACGCTCGCATTTCTGAAGGCAGGCTACAGCGTGCGGTTCGAGCCGATCGATGCGGGACGCCGCGCGGGCGAGTCGAAAATCCACCTCGGCGCCGACGGCGTCGCCTTCCTGCTCATCCTCCTGAAGGTGATCACGATTTTCAGCCCGCTGCGGATCTTTCTACCGATCAGCGCCACGGCGTTTCTCGCTGGCGCCATATACGCGGCCTGGACCATCCTCACGCAATCGCACGTGACGCACTCGTCGGTGCTGCTCATTCTGCTGAGCGTCGCCATCTTCCTCGTCGGTCTCGTGTCCGAGCAGATTGCGTCGCTGCGCTTCGAGGGCCGGCGGGAGTGACCCTTCGACCGAGCGCAGGGCAGACCCTTCGACAGGGCTCAGGGCAGGCGCGCGCGCTCGTCATCGTGCCGACCTACAACGAGCGCGAGAATCTGCCGTTGCTCATCGACGAGCTGATGCGGCAGGCCAACGTCCGCGTTCTCGTCGTCGACGATCAGTCGCCGGACGGGACCGGTGACCTGGCTGACGGTCTCGCGCGCACGCACGCCGGCCGGATCGACGTCATGCATCGTGCCGGCATCCGTGGCCTGGGACGGTCGTACATCGATGGCATTGCGCGGGCCATCGATGAACCGGTGGACGTGATCTGCCAGATGGATGCGGATCTGTCGCACGATCCTCGTCATCTCCCGGCATTGATTGCTGCGGCCGGGCAGGCCGATGTCGTGATCGGCTCCCGTTACGTCCCCGGCGGCGCCATCCGCAACTGGCCGCGCCGGCGGCGGCTGCTCAGCCGTCTCGCCAATATCTACATCCGCCAGATCACGCGGCTCGACGCCCGTGACTGCACGAGCGGCTACCGATGCTGGCGACGCGAGGCGCTTGCCGCCATGCCCCTCGGTCGTTTCATCTCCGACGGCTACTCGTTTCTCGTTGAGATGCTGTTTGTCGCCGCCGGGCAGGGCTCGCGGATCGCCGAAGTGCCCATTACGTTCGTGGAGCGCCGCCAGGGCGAATCAAAGCTGTCCCGTGCCGTGCTGCTCGAATCGGCGGCCACGCCGTGGCGGCTCGTTGCGCGGGGCCGGTCCTCGCAGAACCGCCCCTGAATTAGATCGTTCCGTGCTATGGTAAAAGGGTTTCCGATGCCAGCCGATCCCGCCAGAACACCCGCGGGTCTGAGTGTTTTCTTTCCGGCGTACAACGACAGCGGCACCATCGCGAGCATGGTGATTCGCGCCGTTCAAGCCGCCTCAGAGCTGACGCCGGACTTCGAGGTCATCGTCGTCAACGACGGCAGCGCGGACGCGACCGCGGAGATCGCGGACGAGCTCGCGAGGACGTACCCCAATGTTCGCGTCGTGCACCATCCCAGGAACCGCGGGTATGGCGGCGCGCTGCAGACCGGATTCCGATCAGCGACCAAGGATCTGATTTTCTACACTGACGGCGACGCACAATACGATCCCACCGAGTTCGCTGCGCTCTGGGCGATGCTGGGCCCCGGTGTCGATCTGGTGAACGGCTACAAGATCAGCCGGTCCGACCCGCTGCATCGAATCGTGATCGGCCGTCTGTACCATCACATCGTCAGCATCCTCTTCGGTTTGACCGTTCGCGACCTCGACTGCGATTTCCGGTTGATGCGTCGATCGATATTCGAGCGCGTCCAGCTGGAGAAGACCAGCGGCGTGATCTGCCTGGAGATGATGAAGAAGATTCAGGATGCGGGCTTCCAGATCGCCGAGGTCCCGGTTCATCACTATCACCGGGCGTTCGGCAAGTCGCAGTTCTTCAACTTCCGGCGCATCTTCAGGACCGCGATCGACGTCATGCGCCTCTGGTTCACGCTCGTTGTACGACACCAGCACCGGCGACAGGCCACCGCTGCGGGCCGCGGCGCTGAAGCCGCGGACTCCGTCTCGCCGAGCTCTCCACGTCCGTGACCCTGTCCTACCAGGAGTTCTACCGCGGCCGCAAGGTGCTCATCACCGGCGGCCTTGGGTTCATCGGCAGCAATCTCGCGCGCCAACTCGTCGAACTGGGCGCTGACGTGCTCCTGGTCGATTCACTGATCCCCGACTACGGCGGGAACCTGTTCAACATCGATGGCATCGCCGATCGCGTGCACGTCAACATCGCCGACGTCCGGCAGCAATCGACGATGAATTTCCTCGTGCGCGACAGGGATGTGGTCTTCAATCTCGCGGGGCAGGTCAGCCACATCGACAGCATGCGCGATCCGTACACCGATCTGGAAATCAACTGCCGCAGTCAATTGACGATCCTCGAGGCGTGTCGGTACCACAATCCCGGCGTGAAGGTCGTGTTTGCCGGCACCCGCCAGGTCTACGGGCGCCCCGATACGCTGCCTGTCAGCGAAAACCAGCTCGTGCGGCCGACCGACGTCAACGGGATCAACAAGGCCGCCGGCGAGTACTACCATCTGGTCTACAACAATGTCTTTGGCGTCCGCACCTGTTCACTGCGCCTCACGAACGTCTACGGCCCGCGACAACTCATCAAGCACGATCGCCAGGGCTTCATCGCCTGGTTCATTCGCCTGGCCATCGAAGGCCGGACCATCCCCATTTATGGAGACGGATCCCAGCTTCGCGATTTCGTCTACGTGGACGATGCCGCCGATGCGTTCCTGCGGGCCGGCGCCATGGACGGGTGCAACGGCGACGTGTTCAACGTTGGCGGCGACGAGCCGCTCAGTCATCGCGCGCTGACGACGATGCTGGTCGATGTCGCCGGATCGGGTCGCGTCGAGTATGTCGATTGGCCGTCGAACAAGAAGGCCATCGACATCGGGAGCTTTTACGCCGACTCGACGAAGTTCAAGCGCACGACCGGCTGGTCGCCGTGCGTCACCGTGCGTGATGGCCTCGGAAAGGCGGTGGCGTTCTATCGGCAGTATCTCGATCGCTATGTCAACGCCCGCGAGTCCCAGTCGCCGGAGCGCGCGTGACCCCTGGGGGCCAGGGATCGACGTGGCGCATCCCGTTCCTGTCGCTCGTACCCGATGACGATCGCCACGATGTTCGCGCGGCCGTCGAACGGGTTATCGCGAGCGGCTGGTACATCCTTGGCCCTGAGGTGGAGGCCTTCGAATCTGAATTCGCGCGAGCGATGGGAGCGGCGCATGCCGTCGGTGTCGGCACAGGCACCGACGCGATCGCGCTGATTCTTCGCGCGCTGGGCATCGGCCCCGGCGACGAGGTCATCACGACGCCGCTGTCGGCCGCTTACACGGCCCTCGCGATCATGATGACCGGCGCGCGCCCAGTCTTCGCGGATATAGATCCGGTTCGCCTTACGATCAACCCGGAGCAGGTGAGGCGGGCCATCGGACCTCGGACGCGCGCCATGCTGCCGGTGCACTTGTATGGCCAGCCCGCCGAGATGACTGCGCTCGAGCGCGTCGCTCGGCATCACAATCTCGCGATCGTCGAAGACTGCTGCCAGGCACATCTCACGACGGCGGAGGGGCGTCCCGTCGGAACGATCGGCGTCGCGGGTGCGTTCAGCTTCTACCCGACCAAGAATCTTGGCGCGCTCGGCGACGGCGGCGCCGTCGTCACCAGCGATCCCGCACTGGCGGCACGCATCAGGCGGCTGCGGAACGGCGGTCAGAGCGACCGCTATCATCACGAAGACGCCGGGGTGAACTCCCGACTCGACGAGATCCAGGCGGCCATCCTCCGTGCCCGGCTGCCGCGCCTTGGGGCGTGGACCGACCGGCGGCGCGCGCTGGCCGCCCGGTATCGCCGCCTCTTGCAGGACGCACCCGGCGTCGATGTCCCAGCTGAACGCGATCCCGGGCATGTCTATCATCTGTTCGTCGTTCGCGCCGGACATGGCGTCGGGCTTCCGCCGAACCAAAGTGCGCGGGCGGATCTGCAGGCGTCGCTCGCGTCACGCGGCATCGAGACGTTGATCCATTACCCGGTTCCGATCCCGCGCCACCCGGCGCTCGCGGGCGTGCAGCCGGCGGACTGCCCGGTCGCCGCACGCGCGTGCGACGAAGTGCTGTCGCTGCCGCTCTATCCAGGGCTGAGCGAGACGGACGTGGACTTGGTCGCGGCGTCCATCAGAGTAGACCGGCAACTCTCATAGAGGCTCCCCAGCGCGGCGGCCGCGCCGGGGCCCCGGCCGAAAGGACGGACACGTGGTTGCGTTGATTACGGGCGGAGCGGGCTTTGTCGGATCTCATCTCTCCGACGCATTGCTCGATAGCGGCCATGAGGTGCTGGTGCTCGACAACCTGTCGACCGGCTCGATCGACAACATCGCGCACCTGAAGGGACGCAAGGGTTTCGAGTACTTCATCGACACCGTCAACAACGAGCCCTTGCTGGCCGAACTCGTCGATCGCAGCGACGTCGTGTTCCACCTCGCCGCAGCGGTCGGCGTGAAGCTGATCGTCGAGCAGCCGGTGTGCACGATCGAAACCAACGTTCACGGCACCGAGGTCGTGCTGAAGCACGCGAACAAGAAGAAGCTCGTGGTCATTGCCTCCACGTCGGAGGTGTACGGCAAGAGTGAAGATGTCCCGTTCCGCGAAGATTCAGATCTGGTGATGGCCCCCACCCCCAAGCATCGCTGGGCCTATGCGTGCAGCCAGGCGATCGACGAGTTCCTCGCGCTCGCGTACTGGAAAGAGCGAAAGCTGCCCGTCATCATCGTGCGTTTCTTCAATACGGTCGGGCCGCGATAAACGGGGACGTACGGGATGGTCATTCCCAACTTCGTCCGTCAGGCTCTCGCCGGCGAATCGATCACCGTGTTCGGGGACGGCACGCAGACGCGCTCGTTCAGCCACGTCGCCGATATCGTGGGCGCGTTGCTGAAGCTGGTCGCCAAGCCCAGGGCCATCGGTCAGGTGATCAACATCGGCAGTACGCAGGAGACCAGCATCCGTGCACTCGCCGAACGCGTGCGTGAGCTAGCCGGGTCGCAGTCTCCGATCAAGCTCGTTCCCTACGACGAAGCCTACGAATCCGGCTTCGAGGACATGCCGCGGCGTGTGCCTGATCTCACGAAGATAGGAGGCCTTATCGAATATCGGCCCAGGTATTCGCTGGACGACATCCTCACGCAGGTCATCGAGTATTTTCGGAAGAAATAGACCCCGGGACGCGTATACTGGCTGATACCCATGCGGACTGCGAAAGCCATCGCGCGCGGCGCCATTCTTGTGGTCCTCGCGACCTCGACCGCCTCGGCGGAGGTGCGGTTCTCGATCCGTAACGGGCGCGTGACGCTCGTGGCGACGAACGCGACGGTGCGGCAGATCCTCACCGAGTGGGCGCGAATCGGCCAGACGAAGATCGTCAACGTCGACCGCATTCCCGGCGGCCCGCTGACGCTCCAACTCACGAACATGCCCGAACACGAGGCGCTCGACCTCCTGCTGCGCTCTGTGACGGGCTACATGGCTGCACCGCGGCCGGTGGCTGTCGCCAATCTTTCGCATTACGATCGCATCCTCGTCTTGCCGACGGCCGCAACGCCGCGCGTGCCGTCTGCCGGGGCCGCGCCAACGCCAGTGCTCCGGCGGCAGCCGGCGCCGCGGTCAACCAACGGTGACAGCAATGACAGCGATGATCAGCCGAGACCGGTGCAACCCCCTCGCGGCCCGCTCTTCCCGACATTTCAGCCGCCGCAACCCGTGAACCCGCAGCAGGACGGCGTGGCGGCGCCTCCCGGCACGATTCCGCCGCAGCCGGCCACGCCGGCAACCGAGCCACCGTTCGGCGCGTTTCCTGGCGCAGCTGCCGTCGGCACCCCAAGGCCCGGCATGGTCGTCCTGCCGCCCGGGCAGCCTGGCGTGATCCTGCCGGGGCAACTAGGACAGCCCTTACCTTCGCCCGAGAATTAGTTCCGTTTGATGGCTTTCATCGACGATCTGACTACGGCGATCGCGGATGCGATGCGCAGTCAGGATCCGATCCGTCTGGTCGCGCTTCGAATGCTCAAGGCGGCACTGGTGAATCGTGAGATCGACCGGGGACGTGCGCTCGACGACAGCGAAGCGCGACAGGTGGTCGGCTCGCTCGTCAAGCAGCGGAAGGATTCGATCGAGCAGTTTACGAAGGGCGGCCGGCAGGATCTGGCCGACAAGGAAGCGGCAGAGATTCGGGTGCTCGAGTCGTATCTGCCGCCTTCGGCCGATCCTGCCGCGGTCGAACGGGCCGTCGTCGAGGCCGTTTCCGAAACCGGCGCGACGTCGCCGAAAGACATGGGCCGCGTGATGAAAGCGGCGATGGCGAAGCTAGCTGGACAGAGCGTTGACGGGAAGACCGTGAACGAGCTCGTGCGCCATAAACTCGCCGGCGCCTGAGTCCGCGCGCCGCCGTTGTCCATTTCCGAACCGCCCTCCCCAGCGCCCCGCGAACGACATCCCGGGCTGGCGCGCTCAGCCGGTCTGAGCGGTGCGGCCACGCTGGCCAGCCGCGCCCTCGGGCTCGCCCGCGAGCAAGTCCTCGCGGCGCTGTTCGGCGCCGGCAACGAGATGGACGCGTTCATTGTCGCGTTCAGGATTCCCAATCTCGTCCGCGATCTCTTCGCGGAAGGGGCGATGAGTGCCGCGTTTGTTCCCGCGTTTACGCGCCACCTGACGCTTCATGGCAAGCCCGCAGCCTGGCGACTCGGCAACAACGTGCTGAATACGCTGCTCCTCGTGACGCTGACGCTTGTCGTTGCCGCCCTGTTCTTCACGCGTCCGCTCGTCACCTTGTACGCCGGCGATTACGCGAACGTGCCGGGGAAACTCGAGCTCACGATCCGGCTCACGCGCGTGATGCTGCCGTTCCTGATGACGGTCGTCGTCGCCGCCGTGGCGATGGGCATGCTGAACTCGCTGCACCACTATTTCGTGCCCGCGCTCTCGCCGGCCATGTTCAACGTGGCGACGATCGGGTGCGCGGTGCTGCTGGTCCCGCTGATGCCTTCGCTCGGATTGCCCCGGATCATGGCGATTGCCATAGCCGCGCTACTGGGGGGGCTCGGTCAGATCCTCATCCAATGGCCGCCGCTCACCCGCGAGGGCTTTCGATATTCTCCTGTGCTCGACCCGCGCGACCAAGCGCTGCGGGCTGTGGTGGTGCTGATGGGCCCGGGCACCATTGGACTGGCGGCGACGCAGGTCAACATCTTCGTGAACACGCTGCTCGCCACGAGTCAGGGACCCGGCGCCGTGTCGTGGCTGACCTATGCGTTCCGGCTCGCGTATCTGCCGATCGGACTGTTCGGCGTCTCGATCGCCACCGCGGCGCTGCCGGCCGTGGCGCGCCACGCGGCGGTCGGCGATCTCGCGGGAATACGCCGAACCGTGTCGCGTGGATTGTCGATGATGTTGATGCTCAACGTGCCCGCCACGCTCGGCCTGCTGGTGCTGGCGAGGCCGATCGTCGAGCTGCTGTTCGAGCATGGCCGCTTCACCGCGGTAGATACCGAGGCGACCGCTGCGGCGCTACGGTTGTACGCCGTCGGCCTGATCGGCTATTCCACCGCCCGCATCGTGTCGCCCATTTTCTATGCACTGCAGCAGAGCCGGACCGCTGTCGCCGCGAGCATCGCCGCCATCGTCGCCAATATCCTCCTGAGCGTGCCCCTGGCCGCATGGATCGGTTTCCGCGGCCTCGCACTCGCCACATCGATGGCCGCGCTCGCCAACGGCGGCCTGCTGCTGCTGTTGCTACGACGACGCCTGAAGGGAATCGACGGCGCCCGCCTGACGATCGTGTGGACGAAAGTCCTCGCTGCCGCGGCCGCGATGGCGGTCGCCGCCTTGGGGATCGAGTACGTGATGACGGCGTTGTGGCCGGGCCAGCACGTTCTGCTGCGGGGTGTTCGACTGTTGACGGCGATTGGAGGCGGGCTGGTCGTGCTGGCCGTCGCCGCGAAACTGTTGCGAATCGACGAGTTCGACGATGCCGTAGGGGTCTTCGGAGTGCCGTTCACGTTATAGTTACGATTCAGGGTTTCTCCTTTAATGCGAATGCGCCGTTCCTCCCCGTACGCCTCCTCGTTCTCCTTCGGTCCAGGCCCGCTGTCGACCGCGATGAAGGCGCTCATCGGCGCCAACGTTGTCATTTTTTTAGTGCAAGGGCCGGTCCTGATGGGCATGTTGGGGCTCCATCCCTCAGCTGTTGTCCAGAACTCATGGGTCTGGCAGCTCGGCACCTACATGTTCCTACATGGCGGGGTGTTCCACATCCTGTTCAACATGCTGGCGCTGTGGATGTTCGGGGCCGAGCTCGAGCGGATTTGGGGGACACGATACTTCCTGAAGTTCTACTTCGTGACGGGGATCGGCGCAGGGATGCTCACCGTCCTGTTCTCGCTGCTCCCTTTCAGCGCGTCACAGCAGCTCTACGGGGCGAATGTGATTGGTGCGTCGGGTGCGATTTACGGGCTGTTGCTCGCCTACGCCCTGTACTTCCCCGATCGTCCGATTTACATGTATTTGGTATTCCCGATCCCCGCGAAGATCTTCGTCATGATCATGGGCGGCATGGCGTTCTACGCGTCGTTCGCCGGCGCGGGCGGCGGTACCGCCAACGCGACGCACCTCGGCGGGCTGCTGGTCGCGTACTTGTACCTCAAGCGCGCGCGCATGAATCCGCTCGGCGAGTTGAAGTACCGGTACCTGCGGTGGAAGATCAACCGCAGCCGCAAGAAGTTCGACGTCTACTCAGGCGGCCGCGCCGACGATTGGGATGGACGAGTACACTAATTTAGCGAATGCTCCACGGCAGGCGTACGCCTCCAAGCGCGAGCGTCCCGCCAAGCATCGGCAAGCCGTAACCGCTCGTCAAGAAGCCGTACCTGAAGATCACACCGCTCGCGATGTGAAAGTTCACGACCATCACGAACGCGAGGAAGGCGACAAACGCCGTCCAGAATCCGACGATCATCGCCACTCCGGCGCCGATCTCGGCAACGGGGACCAGGCGGGCGAGCCGGCTGAGACACTGTGCTCCCACGTCGCCAGTTGCTGCGACAGCAGCGACGGATCGAGGAACCAACGGAGCTTGCCCAGACCTTCAAAGAGAAAAAACACTCCGAGCAGAAATCTCAGAAGCGTCAGGCCGGCGCCGTGACGGTCGAATGCCATCGTGTCCTCACCACTTAAGTATCATCGCCCTCAACCAGCCAGTCCCGACGGATGGGGCTGAAGACGTCGAGGGAGAATGTGTCGTCGAGCGCTTCGGCCTGGTGCTCGATCCGCGACGGGATATGCAGCACTTCGCCCTCGCGCACCGTGAACTCCTCCCCGCCGACGAGAAACTTGAGCGCGCCCTGCAGGATGTACGTCATCTGCTCGCTCTCATGCGCGTGCATCGGGACGACGCAGCCGGCCTTGAGGTAGACCTGCGCGAGCATTTCGCGCTCGCCTGTCACGATCTTCCGCGACAGCAGCTCGGTCACCTTTTCGAGGGCGATTTCGTCCCAGCGATGGAGTCTGACGACCGCTGTGTTCATCGATTCGACGAGCATATACCATTGCTATAAAATGGCCGGCATGAAAGGCGCTGTCGTCAACGGACGCGACGTGCCGGCCGCCTCGGACGCCGCAAGTCAACCGACCGGTGTGAGCGTGGCCGGCGTGAAGGCAGCCGAGGACTTATCCCGCGGCGAGCTGCTCGCCGTCTACCGCACGATGCTGCTGTCGCGGAAGCTGGACGACAAGGAAATCCAGCTCAAACAGCAAAGCCAGATTTTTTTCCAAATCAGCGGCGCGGGCCACGAAGCCATTCTCGTGGCGGCCGGCCTCACCCTGAAGCCGGGCCATGACTGGTTCTATCCGTACTACCGCGATCGCGCGCTGTGCCTCCAACTCGGCATGACGCCGCTCGACATGCTCCTCGCCGGCGTCGGCGCCAAAGACGACCCGAGCTCGCACGGGCGGCAGATGCCGTCGCATTGGGGACGGCCCGATCTAAATATTATTTCGCAGTCGAGCGCCACCTGCACGCAGGTACTGCAGGCCGTCGGCGCCGCTGAGGCGGGCGTGATCTACAGTCGCGTCTCCGCCATCCAGGATCGCGAGTCGCGCTTCAAGTCCGACGAGGTCGTGTACGTCTCGCTCGGCGACGGCGCGACGAGCGGTGGCGAGTTCTGGGAAGGGCTCAACACGGCCTGCCTCAGGCACCTGCCGGTGCTGTTTCTCATCGAGGACAACGGCTACGCGATCTCGGTCCCGGTGGAATTCCAGACGGCGGGCGGCGATATCTCGCGACTCGTCCGATCGTTTCCTGGACTGCACGTTGAATCGATTGACGGCACTGATTTCTTCGCCAGTCTCCGCGCGATGCGGGATGCGACCGCGTACGTCCGCGCGCGCAAGGGTCCGGCGCTCGTCCACGCGCACGTGATTCGGCCCTACTCGCATTCCCTGTCCGACGACGAGAAGCTGTATAAGACGCCGGCCGAACGTGAAGCCGAGGCGCGGCGCGATCCCATCGGTCGGCTTTCCGAGTTCCTGCGTACGAACAGCCTGGCGACCGACGCAGATTTATCGGCGATTGCGGCCGACATCGACCGCGAGCTGAACGAGGCCGCCGGCGCGGCGCTGCAGGCGCCGAAGCCCTCGAAAGACACCGCCGGGCTCTGGGTCTACTCTCCGGATCTCGACCCGACCTCGGCGGCGTTCGACACGCAGGCGCGACCCGAGGGCAAACCGGACACGATGGTCGGCGCGATCAATCGGACGCTCAAGGACGAGATGGCGCACGACCCGCGGATCGTCGTCTTCGGCGAAGACGTCGCCGACGCCAGCCGGAAAGAGATCCTGGCCGTCGTCCCCGGTAAGGGTGGCGTCTTCAAGGTCACGCACGGCCTGCAAAGCCTCTACGGCGACGATCGCGTATTCAACTCGTCGCTCGCCGAGGCCGCGATCATCGGCCGCGGCGTCGGGATGGCGACGCGCAAGCTGAAACCAGTCCTGGAGATTCAGTTCTTCGATTACATCTGGCCCGCGATGATGCAGATGCGCGACGAGATGTCGGTGCTGCGGTACCGGTCGGGCAACGAGTTCTCATGCCCGATGGTGATCCGCGTGCCGATCGGCGGGTACCTGCGCGGCGGCGGACCGTATCACAGCCAATCCGGAGAGAGCATCTTCGCGCATTGTCCGGGCATCCTGATCGCGTATCCGTCAACCGCTGTCGACGCCGCGGGACTGCTTCGGACCGCCATCCGCTGCGATGACCCGGTGTTGTTCCTGGAACACAAACATCTGTACCGGCAGACGCACAACAAGGGCGAGTATCCCGGCAAGGATTTCATGATCCCGTTCGGGAAGGCTGCTCTCCGGCAGAACGGCACCGACGTCGTGATCGTCACGTGGGGCGCGCTCGTTCAGCGCTCGCTGCTTGCGGCCCACCAGGCGGGCAATGAGGGCATCAGCGTCGCCGTCCTCGACCTGCGGACGATCGTGCCCTACGACTGGGAGACCATCGCCGCGTACGTCAAACGCACGAACCGCGTGATCGTCGCGCACGAGGATCAGTTGCTGTGCGGCTTCGGCGCCGAGATCGCGGCCCGCATCGCGGGTGAGTTATTCGAATACCTCGACGCGCCGGTCAGACGGGTCGGTGCGCTGAATACGCCCGTGGCCTACTGTCCGGATCTCGAAGAGGCCATTCTGCCGCAGCCGTCCGACGTGCTGAGAGCCATCCGCGAAACCGCGCGATACTGATGATCGCGGCGCGTGGCCTTACTCGCCGCTTCGGCCCCCGCCTCGCCGTCGACGATGTCAGCCTTGACGTCGAGCAGGGCGAAATTGTCGCTCTGCTCGGCCCCAACGGCGCGGGCAAGACGACGACGATGCGCATGCTGGCGGGGCTGATCGCGCCGACCAACGGATCGGTCACGATTGATGGAATCCTTCTGACACCGGCAACGGGCAGCGCGTTGCGTAGCCGCATCGGCTTTCTCCCCGAAGCGCCGGGACTGTGGGACCGCCTGACCGTGCGCGAAACCCTGCGGATCTACGCCGCCCTTTACGCTCTCGCGCATCCTCATTCCGTCGTCGAGTCGACGCTCGAGGCTTTCGGCCTCGTGCCATATGCCGCCACGCGGGCGGCCGAGCTCTCGAAGGGGCTGCGGCAGAGGACGGCGCTGGCGCGCGCCCTACTGCATGCGCCGCGCATCTTGTTACTCGACGAACCGACCTCAGGCCTGGACCCCGAGGCCGCTCGCAGCGTTCGCAGCATGCTGGCCGAGCGGCGGCAGGCAGGATGCGCGGTACTCGTCTCGACCCACAATCTCGACGAGGCTGAGCGTCTGGCAGACCGCGTCGCCGTGCTTCACACGCGGTTATTGGCACTCGATCGTCCTGCCGCCCTGCGCCAGCGGCTGACGACCGGCCGCGTCATCGCGCGGATCGCCGGCGATGCGTCCGTGTATCTCAGCACCGCGCGCGGCTTCGACAGCGGCGCCGCGATTAGCCGCGGCGCCATCGTCCTCACCTTGCCGCACGGCGAGCACGAAACGCCGGCATTCGTCCGCGCGTTGGTGGCCGCCGGGGCCGATGTGCTGGAAGTCCGGCCTGAAGTCCCGGCCCTCGAAGACGTGTATCTTCATCTCATGGCAGGCGAGACCCAGGTGGCCGCGGTGCGGTCGTGATTCGACTCCGAGCGCTTCTGGACAAGGAACTGCTGGACGTGGCCAGAAACCGGGCCGTCCTCCTGCCCGTCGTGATTGCGGCGCTTGTCTTTCTTCTGCTGCCGTTCGTCATTGCCATCGCCATCCCCTCGCTGACCGGCCATTCTCTTGGCGATGACGCCGGGCTCGCACGAGTCAGCCTCCTGCTCGGTCCGCACGAAAACCTGACGACGAACGGCCGCGTGCAGCTCTTCATCTTTCAGCAGTTCCTGATCGTGTTTCTGCTGATGCCGGTCACCGGTGCGATGGCTCTCGCCGCTCACGCCATCGTCGGAGAGAAACAGGCCCACACCCTCGAGCCGTTGCTCGCGACGCCGCTGACGACGCTCGAGCTGCTGATGGCAAAAGTCATGGGGGCGCTCGTTCCGACGTTGGCGATTTCAACCGTCGGACTGGTCGCGTACGGCCTCATCATCGCCGGGTCCGCCGAGCCGGGCGTCATGCCGGCCATGCTGAATCCGAGAACACTCGTGCTCGTCCTGGGCGTCGGCCCGATGTGCGCGCTCGTCTCGCTGCAGATGGCGATTGTCGTTTCCTCCCGTGTCAACGACCCACGAACGGCGCAGCAGTTCGGCGTGCTGATCGTCGCGCCCATCGCCGCTCTCGTGATCGGACAGGTCAGCGGAACGCTGTGGCTGTCCGGCAGCACTCTCGGGTTTCTTGCGCTCGGACTCTTCGGCGTATGGATCCTGTTGATTCTCTTCAGCGTGGCGCTGTTCGAGCGCGAGGCCATCCTCACGAGGTGGAGATGATCTCGGGCGCGGGGCTTGTCCTGCGCTTCGCGTCTGGCGGGTCCACTACAACACCATGCGCCCGCACTCGTCGCTCGGGTAGGCTTAAGATTGGGCTGGCTGGAGGAGACCAAGGCGGATCGCAACTGGATCGATGTCGGCGCCGCGTCCGATCTACGCGGCACGCCCATCACGCGCGTCGAGGCCGCGGGTCTCGCGCTGGCGTTGTCCTGTGCCGACGGTACCTTCGCGGCCGTCGCCGCCACGTGCGTGCACAAAGGCGGTCCGCTCGACCAGGGGGTGCTCGACGGCGGCTGCATCGTCTGCCCGTGGCACCAGTGGAAGTACAACCGCGTCACGGGTCGCATTCCAGGGCGTCCCGCGGGTGTCGTCGCCTATGAGGTGGAGGTGCGCGAGGGCCGCGTGCGCGGCGACGCCGTCGTCGAGACGGCAACGCACCCGCTGGAGCGGGCGATCGTGCGCGAGGCAGGGCCTGTCCATGTCGTCGGGATCTCTACGACCGTGATGAATCGGGACACGCCGCGCTACTCGACGTCGGAGCGACTGCTCGGTGTGGCGCTCGAACACGCGTCGTCCGAGCTGGGCGCCGAGACACGTCTGCTGAAGCTGAACGACTTGAAGTTTCGCAACTGCGAGGGGTACTACTCCAAGAGCGCGCAGTCGTGCACGTGGCCGTGCACGATCACTCAGGCCGATGCGGCGGATGAGATGCAGCAGGTCTATGAGGCGCTGGTGTTCTGGGCGGACGTGTTGGTGCTGGCGACGCCCATCCGCTGGGGCAATGCGAGCAGTCTGTTCTACAAGATGGCGGAGCGGATGAACTGCATTCAGAACCAGATCACGATCAACAATCGGGTGCTGATCCGGAACAAAGTGGCGACCTTCATCATCACGGGGGGCCAGGACAACATTCAGGGAGTGGTGGGTCAGCTGCTGACGTTCTTCTCGGAGATCGGATTTCAGTTCCCGCAGTTTCCGTTCATCGCGCACAGCCGGGGATGGGATGCGGAGGACATGGAGCGCAACATGGACGTGGTGGAGAAGAGCGAGGACTTGCGGGAGGGCGCGCGGCAGCTGGTGACGCGGGGCGTCAACATGGCGGCGCTCTTGTTGGCCCAGGGCGCCGGAGTAGAATCGACGCCGAGGGGCGGCCGGAAGGCGTCGCCGTTGCGGATGGCAACGTAGGCGGTCGACGTAGCAGAGGCAGTTGACACCAACATGCTCACGGAAACAAAGCGGGGGTTCTCAATGAAAGGCGAGAAAATCTACGAGTACGATCTTGACGTTACTGGACTCTTGCAGTGAACTGCCGGCCGACTTTGCCGAAGCGCCCGGGGGAACGGACTGAGGCCTGGCAGGGCACGCAGCCAACAGCGCGCTCGGGACAGCGGCCACGCTGTGGCTTTGGCCCGCCGCTAAGGACGGCCGTCGCTGCTGGTCGCAACGAGCGCTCGGAGGGGGCGAAGTCCTGCCATATCCGTTCGATCACTTGCGAATCGACCGCCCGGATGTCTTGCTTCTCCGGCGCTTTCTCTGAGTGCAGCACGAGCTTGACGGACTTGCAGTGCGGCCCGAGCGCCTGGGGATCGAAGACGTAGAGGCCTTCGCGAATGGCGTCGGTCTCGGACACACGCTGCTCGATGGTGATCGGGTGGATGGGGGTCACCTCGACATCGCCGCAAAAGGCGTGCAGCCGCGAAAAACCTGGCTTAAAATGCTTGATCGGCGGCAAGGCGATGCCCTGCGTATGCGCAGCGCCGCGGGCGACCGTCGTCCAGAAGCTCTCTGCCAACTTCGGCGTGACGCGAACCACGAGGACCGGCGGGACGTCCGCAAAGTAATCCGACCAGACGCCGAAGTCCGTGGGCGCTGCCAGCCTTCCCTGCTGCACCTCCGGACCACGCGTGCTCCCGCGCCCCGCGCGCGTGTTCGCCTGCTGCGGGTTGTGCTGCGCGCCGTAGACCAACACGGGCGTGAGAAGGCGATGTCGAAGTCGGACGATGACATCCGATAGAGGCTCAGGTTGCCCTCGTGGCGCTGCACCGCCGCGATCGCCTTCTCCGCAGACCTGACAACCTCGCAGGCATCCTCGACGGGGACAATGCGGGCGTCCCTGCGCCTTCTCTCATCCTGGTCGTCCACGACCGAGGACATTCCAACGACGCCGCCCCCGGTGCTGAAGACCGGTCCGCCAGTGCTGCCGGGCGCAAGCCTGAAGTTGGCCACGCTGGCATGCGGCTCGACGCGGACCACCTCTCCAAATGACACGTCCCTTCTGCCCGCGGAGCGGCGCGCCGATGGCGACGACCCTCTGCCCTTCTGCGAAGGGCGGCTTCGACCCGTCCGCGCAGTCCAACGGAACCGGCCGCACCGATGCGGTGGTCGCGGGATCGATCCAGAGGACCGCGACATCCCGCACGCGATCGGCCACTAGGACGCGCGCCGCCACTTTGACGGAAGGCGTGAGCTGCACTTCCACCGCCGATGCGCTGCCGATGACGCGTTGGCTCGTCATGACGAGGCCCGTGGCATCGACCACGAATCCCGACCCGCGCGAGTCCGGCGTCCAGACGGCGACGACGCTGTCCTGCCATTGGGGTAGGAGGAGCGACGGGTCGTCCCCCTTCGGCGCCGACCTCCGCATTCTCAGCGGTCAGTTCGAGAAGTCGCGGCCGGCCGCGATCTCCACCGTCTGCGTCCATTGATAGCCCCTGCCGCCGAATGCGACGGGCTCGTCCGACTCCACGGTGTAGCTTCCCGGGCGAAGCCTGACGTCGGCGGTGCCGTCCGGCGCCGTGACGACCCGCCTGGGTGAACTGGTGGCCGGATTGTCGCTGATGAGCAGCGCGTGGCGTGGGACGGGCATCGACGCCCGGGAGGCGTCCGTCAGCGTGACCTTGATGTGAAGAACGCCGGGCACCTGGCCCGACGCGGCGCCAGGCAAGACAGCGAAGAGCGTGGCCAGTGTCAGCGCGCGGAGCATCAACGACAGCGTCTCTCGCACGAGCGGTGGATGTCAATGCGGCAGAAGTTATGACCGAGTTGAGGCGGGTTGGCGGCAGTTCATGGACGAGACTCGATATCGGCGAGCCCTTACGCGGTGTCTCGGCAATGCCCCCGCCGTGCACCTGGCATCCGAAAGGTCCCCCGGACTACGCTTGCTCGATGCCCATTTCCTCTCCCATTCGATCCGCTGCCGTTTTGGGCGCGGGCGTCATGGGATCTCAAATCGCCGCGCACTTCGCCAATGCGGGAGTTCCTTCGCTGCTCCTCGATCTCACGACCGATCTCGCGCGGGAGGGCTTGGGCCGGGCGCGGGCGCTCAAACCGGATCCATTTGTTTCCTCTGCTGTCATTTCGCTGATCGAGGTTGGTGGTTTCGACACAGACCTCGGGCGGCTGTCCGGCGTCGATCTGATTGTCGAAGCCGTGACCGAGCAGATAGACGTGAAGCGCGCGCTGCTCGCGCGCGTTGACGACGAGCGACGGGGCGGGACGATTGTGTCCTCGAACACGTCAGGCATTCCGATTGCCGTGCTCGCAGAAGGCCGGAGCGACCTCTTTCGCCGGCACTGGCTCGGCACGCATTTCTTTAATCCGCCCCGATATCTGCACCTCCTCGAGATCATCCCGACGCCGGAGACCGATCCGTCAATCGTTCAGCGGGTGTCCCGCTTCGCGGACCTGCGCCTCGGCAAAGGCGTTGTGATTGCGAAGGACAGGCCGAACTTCATCGCCAACCACATCGGCATCTTCTCCGCCATTCGGATCCTGGAAGCGCTCGAGTCCGGCGAGTGCACGATCGAGGACATCGACGCCTTGACGGGACCGGCCCTCGGCCGGCCCAGGAGCGCCACGTTCCGGACCATGGACATCGCAGGACTCGACGTCATCGGCCACGTGGCGGCAAACCTCCGGATCTCGCTGCCGTCTGTCCTGGGATCGCTCATCGAACGTGGCTGGATTGGTCAAAAGGCAGGACAGGGTTTCTACAAGCGAATCGGGTCGGACATCCTCGTGCTCGATCCTGTAACCTTTACATACCGCCCGAAGCAGCCTGTCCAGATCCCGGTCCTCGAAGCGGCTCGAAACATCGACAACCCGGCCGAGCGGGTGAAGCTCCTGTTCCTGGATCAGGGAAAAGCGGGCCGATTTCTTCGGGCGACCCTTGGCCCGACGCTGCTCCACGCTGCGCGAGTCGCGCCTGATATTGCCCACTCGATCGATGACGTCGACCGTGCGATGCAGTGGGGGTACGGCTGGGAGCTCGGACCTTTCGAGGTCTGGGATGCGATCGGCGTGCGTGAGGTGCTCGATACGATGCGGGCCCTGGGGGCCTCGGGGGTCCCGGAAGTAATGTCCAATGTCCTCGACGTACCACCGTCGGTCCAGACGATTCTCGACGCCGGCGGCAATCGCTTCCGAAGCGGCGGCGTCCCGCCGGCGGCCCCGGACCTCCAGATTCTGAAAGCGGCGAGGGAGCGGAATCGAGTCGTTCGGCGCCACGCCGACGCAAGCCTCGTTGATCTCGAGGACGGTGTGCTCGCCGTCGAATTCCACTCGAAGATGAACACCGTCGGCGGCGACACCGTGCAGATGCTGCAAGCCGGGGTGGCGGAAGCCGCGCGCAATTTCGCCGCGCTGGTCGTCGGCAACGACGGACCTAATTTTTCTGCCGGCGCCAACCTGATGCTCGTGCTGCTCGAGGCGCAGGAGGGCAACTGGGACGAAATCGACCTGATGGTCCGCGCGTTCCAGGAGGCGACCCAGGCCTTGCGGTATGCGGATGTCCCGGTCGTCGTCGCGCCGGCGGGGCTGACGATCGGCGGAGGCTGCGAGATCGCGCTTCACGGCGACCGATTGCAGGCTGCGGCCGAAAGCTACATCGGCCTCGTCGAAGCGGGCGTCGGCCTGATTCCAGCCGGAGGCGGCGTTAAGGAAATGCTGGCACGAAGCGTCAGCGACCTGCCGCGGTCGAATGCGGATGTGCTGCCGTTTGTGCAGCAGGCGTTCGAGACGATCGGATTCGCGAAAGTGTCGACCAGCGCGCTCGATGCCCGTCGTCTCGGCTTCGTCGGCGATGCCGATCGCGTCACGATGAATCGGGAACGATTGATGAGCGACGCGAAGGCATTGGCGCTCGAGCGGGCGCGCGAAGGGTATCGGCGTCCCGCGCGGCGGACGATCCCGGTCGGAGGCGACGCCGTGCTGGCGGCGCTCAAGCTCGGCATCCATTTGGCCTGGCGCGGCGGTCGCATCAGCGATCACGATGCCGTCGTCGGCCGGACGCTGGCGCTCGTCATGGCCGGGGGCTCGCTCCCGCACGCGGCAACGGTCGGCGAGCAGCATCTCCTCGACCTCGAACGGGAGGGGTTTCTCAAGCTCTGCGGCGAACGGAAGACACTCGAGCGGATTCAGTACACTCTGAAGACAGGAAAGACGTTGAGGAACTAATCGGTGCATATCGTCGAACAAGGTGCCGGGCCCGCGCTGGTGCTGATTCCAGGCCTCCAGGGTCGCTGTGAGTACTTCCGACCAGCGGTCGAAGCACTGTCCTCCGCCTTCCACGTCATCACGTTTCCGCTCTGCGATGAACCGTCCGCCGATTTCGCGTTTGATTCGAATCGGGGCGTTGATTGTTACGTGGACCAGGTGCGGGCTGCGCTCGATCACTGCCGAATCGACCAGGCGATTGTGTGCGGCATCTCGTTCGGCGGCCTCGTCGCGCTTCGTCTTGCGGCGACGCATGCCGACCGGACGTGCGGTCTTGTTCTCGCTTCGACGCCAGGGCCTGGGTGGCGCCTGCGACGGCGACACGAGCTGTACGCGAGCCTGCCGTTATTCTTCGGCCCGCTGTTTCTCGCCGAGACGCCCTGGCGGCTCCGCCGCGAGATGGCCGCGGCGCTCCCGGAGCTTCCGGCCCGGCTGGGCTTCGCCGGTTTGCAGCTCAAGACGCTTGTGAGCGCCCCGCTGTCGCTTGCGCGGATGGCCGGCCGCGCGCGGATGATTGCGGCGACCGCGCCGGTCGCCGACTGTGCGCGCGTCACCGCTCCCACATTGATTGTGACCGGCGAACGCGCGCTCGATCACGTCGTGCCGGTTGACGGCTCGATGGGCTACGTGTCGCTCATCCGCGGGGCGTGCCACGTCGTTCTCGAGCGAACCGGCCACCTCGGCTGCATCACGCGGCCTGACCGGTTCGCTCAGATCGTCCGAGACTTTTGCGATCGCAGCGTCCTCGTTGGGACCGCTCGTCCGGAGGTCGCCTAGATGGCCCTCTGTGAGATCGCCGGCCCGGCCGGACGCCTCGAAGCGCTGCTCGACGAGCCACTGCCGGCCCGGGTCGTCGACGCCGATGGACTCGTGCACGCCGGCCAGCCCGGCGACGTACGAGCCGCAGTGGTGCTCGGACATCCGCACACGGAGTACGGCGGCACGATGCACACGAAGGTTATCTACCAAACCGCGAAAGCCCTGAGCCGCATCGGCTGCGCCGTTCTCCGCATCAACTTCCGGGGTGCCGGCGCGAGCGAGGGCAGCGTTACCGGTGGATCCGGCGAGAAGGACGACTTCAGGGCGGCGCTCGACTTCATGCACGAGCGGTATCCCGACGCGCGCTTGTGGGCGGCGGGCATGTCGTTCGGCGCGTGGGTCAGTCTGTCGGTCGGCGCCGAGGCCCCGCGTGTCTCGACGCTCATCGGAATCGCGCCGCCGCTCGCGGTCTACGACTTCGAAGCGGTACGGACCAGCACGAAGGCGAAGTTCTTCATTCATGGAGAACGCGACGAGCTCTGCCCGCTGAAGGATATGCGCGAGTTCTATGCGCGTGCCGTCGAGCCGAAAGAGCTGGTGGTCATCGACGGCGCCGACCATCTGTTCGACGGCCAGGTCAGCGACGTCTCGGACGCGATTGAGGATCTGCTTGGGGATTGGCCCGAGTGATGGAAGAGGCCGTTATCGTTTCAGCCGTTCGCACCGCCGTCGGCAAAGCGCGCGTCGGCGCGCTGCGCGGCACGCGGCCGGACGATCTCGCCGCGACCGTCATCGCGGAAGCCGTTCGCCGTGCGCCGGGGATCGATCCCGCCGACGTGGACGATGTGATTCTCGGCTGCGCGATGCCGGAAGCCGAGCAAGGCATGAACGTCGCCCGGATCGCGAGTCTCCGCGCCGGGATGCCCGTGTCCGTGTCCGCCGTGACGGTGAATCGCTTCTGCTCGTCCGGTCTGCAGGCGATTGCCTATGCCGCCGAGCGCGTGATGTGCGGTTTTGCCTCGGCCATCGTGGCGGGCGGCACGGAGTCAATGAGCCTCGTGCCGATGGGCGGCCACAAGATTGCGCCGAACCCGACGCTGATGGATCAGTATCCCGACGTCTATCTGAGCACCGGGCTCGTCGCCGAGAATCACGCGCGCGAGTCGGGTATCACCCGGGAGGAGCAGGACCGCTTCGCGTTCGCCAGCCATCAGCGCGCGCTCGCGGCCATCGACGACGGTCACTTCGCCAGCGAGATCGTCCCGATCAAAGCCGCCGTGGTCGAACCGTCGAACGGGGGTACCGGGCGTCCCGCCATTCGCGAGCTGACGTTCGCCATCGACGAGGGGCCGCGGCGGGACACCACGGCCGACGCGCTTGCCAAACTGCGGCCCGCCTTCCACGCGCACGGCACCGTCACGGCCGGCAATTCGTCCCAAATGAGCGACGGCGCGGCGGCCGTCGTCGTCACGTCTGGGCGCATCGCGAAGGACCGAGGACTGACGCCGCTGGCCCGGCTCGTCGCCTTTGCGACCGCAGGGGTCGAACCCGAGCGGTTCGGCATCGGTCCCGTACCGGCGATGCAGAAGGTCCTGAAGCTGGCGGGCCTGACGCTCGATCAGATCGACCTCGTCGAGCTGAACGAGGCGTTCGCCGCGCAGGTTCTCGCCTGCCTGCGAGCCATGCCGATCGATTCCAGCCGGCTGAACGTCAATGGCGGCGCGATTGCGCTTGGCCACCCGCTCGGATGCACGGGCGCCAGGTTGACGACGACGATTCTTTACGAAATGAAGCGGCGCGACGTCCGATACGGCATGGTCACCATGTGCGTCGGCGGCGGTATGGGCGCGGCAGGTATCTTTGAGAGAATGTCGTGATGGGGTCAACCACCGACCGACCGGTCGCCGTCCTGCGGGGCGGTGAGTGGCTGTTGACCGCCGCGGAGCCGGAGGCCGTGTGGACGCCTGAGCGCCTCACGGAGGAACAGCGCCTCGTCGCCCGTACGACCGAAGAGTTCGTCGCGAACGAGGTCCTTCCGCAACTCGATCGCATGGAGCAGAAGGACTGGTCTGTCGCACGGAAGCTTCTGATGCGATGCGGCGAGCTGGGACTCCTCTCTGTCGACGTCGCGGAACAGTACGGCGGCATGCAGCTCGACAAGGTCACGTCGATGATCGTGAGCGAGCATATGGCGCGGTCTGCGTCCTTCGCAACGACCTTCGGCGCGCAGGCCAATCTCACGATCCTGCCGCTGTCACTTTTCGGAACCGATGCGCAGAAACGCAAGTATCTGCCGAAGTTGATGACCGGCGAAATCGTCGGCGCGTACTGCCTCAGTGAGGCTGGATCGGGATCCGACGCGCTTGGCGCAAAGACCGCGGCTGCGCGGCAGGCGGACGGCAGCTTCGTCCTGAACGGCGAGAAGATGTGGACGACCAACGGCGGCTTCGCCGACATCTTCATTGTCTTCGCCAAAGTCGACGGCGAGCACTTCACCGCCTTCATCGTCGAACGCGCATTTGCCGGCGTCGCGAGCGGCAAGGAAGAGCGTAAGATGGGCCTGCATGGCTCGTCGACGACTCCGATCCTTCTTCAGAATGTGCGAGTGCCAGGCGAAGCCCTGCTTGGAGAAATCGGCAAGGGACACAAGGTCGCGTTCAACGTGCTCAATTTCGGCCGCTTCAAGCTCGGCGCGATGTGCGGCGGCGGTGCAAAGCACGCGATCGGCGAGTCGGCGCGGTACGCCGCCGAGCGGAAACAGTTCGGACAGCCCATCGCGTCATTTGGCGCCATCAAGCACAAGCTCGGCGAGATGATCGTGCGCACCTATGCCATCGAAAGCCTCCTGTATCGAACGGCGGGCATGATCGACGCGCGGATCGGACGGGCGACCGAGAATCCCACCGACTCGTCAGCGGCGCTTGCGGCTCTTGAGGAGTACGCCATCGAGGCATCGATCGCGAAGGTGGCCGGCAGTGAAGTCCTCAACGACGTGCTCGACGAAAACATCCAGGTGCACGGCGGCAATGGATACGTTCGCGATTACCCGGCCGAACGCCACTATCGCGACTCGCGCGTGAACCGCATCTTCGAGGGGACGAACGAGATCAACCGCCTGCTCGTCGGCGGCATTCTCGCCCGTCGGGCCGCCAAAGGCGACCTCCCGATCATTGCCGCCTCCAGGGCGCTGCAGGACGAGCTGCTGGGGCCGCAGGTCCAGGCGGTCGTCGACGACGCTCCGTTGGCCGAAGAAAGGCGTGCGGTCAACGCGTTCAGAAAGATCGGGCTGATGGTGATGGGACTGGCGCTCAACACCTACGGCCAGAAGCTCGGGGACGAGCAGGAAGTGCTGATGCTCGCGGCCGATATTTTGATCGACGTGTACGCCGCTGATAGCGCCGTCCTTCGCGCCACGCAGGCCACTGCCGCGAATCCGGCGCGTGGCTCGCTGCACGTCGATGCGGCGCGCGTCTTCGTGAGCGACGCCGCGATCCGCATCGATGGCTGTGCGCGGCAGGCGTTCGCGGCGATGACGGACGGCGACAACCTGCGAATGGCTCTGGCCGCCCTGCGTCGTTTATCGAAGCTGACACCCGTCAGCACCGTTACGCTGCGGCGCCGGCTGGCTGACGAGGCTGTGACTCGCGGAGGGTATATCTTTTGAAACAGCTGATCTCTGCGCGCTCTGCCTGCCCTGAACGACGTCGAATGGCGGTCTCTGCGTTGTTCGTCGTGATTGTCGCCGCCGCCTGCAGCGGTAAGCCGCCAGAGAACAAGGACTACGCCTCTCGCCTGACCGGCGATCGACAGACGAAGGATACGCAGTTCATGGAAGCGGACGGGCCGGTGCCCAAGAGCCGCAAGGCCACGTTGCTGCCCCTCGCCTACTTCCCAATTGATCCGGAGTACAACGTCCCATCTGCCTTGAAGCCGGCAGCGAGCGAGACCATCATTGAAATGCCGACGTCGACAGGCACCTCGCGCCGCCAGCGGATCGTCGGCACTCTGGAATTCGTCCTCAAAGGGCAGCCGCTCAAGCTGACCGCAAGTGTCGACGCTGGCGCGGCGAATCTCGACTACATCACCCTCATGTTCAGCGATCTCACGAGCGGCACCGAAACGTATCCCGGGGGTCGCTACATCGATCTCGATCTGAACAGGTCGGGCATTTATGAGCTCGACTTCAACCGCGCATACCACCCCTACTGCTACTACAACGAAAGCTACGAGTGCCCGTACCCGCCTCCGGAAAACCGCCTGAAGGTTCCGATTCGCGTCGGCGAACGGCTCAAGAAGTGAGAAGTTCTAGCCTTTTAATGTTGCGTGCCATTGTGTTCGACTTCGACGGCGTCATCGCGAACAGCGAGCCGCTGCATTACCGGGCCTTCCGCGACGTGCTCGATGAGTCCGACATTGCTTTCTCCGAGCAGGACTATTACGGCCGGTATCTCGGTTTCGACGATGCCGGCGTCTTCAAGGCGGTCGCGGCCGACCGCCAGCTGGCGTGGACGAGCGATCGCGTCGCCAAGCTCGTGACGTCCAAGGGGGAGAGGATGGAGCGGCTCGAACAGAACGCCTCGATCCTCTTTCCTGGCGCCGAAGCCGCGGTCCGCCGCGCTGCCGCGCTGGTGCCGCTCGCGATCGCGTCCGGTGCGCTCAGCGCCGAGATCCGCCGCGTGCTCGATCGCGAAGGCCTGACGTCGTACTTCAAAGCGATCGTGGCCGCCGAAGACGCCCCCGTTAGCAAGCCCGCGGCTGACCCTTATAGACGGGCGCTGGCCCTCTTGTCAGAGGCATGCGGTTCGCTCCAGCCGGCTGAGTGCGTCGCCGTCGAGGACTCGCCGTGGGGCCTGCAGTCGGCAAAGGCGGCAGGACTTCATACGGTCGCTGTCGCCCACACGTACGACCGTGCCGCGCTCGACGCCGATGCGGTGATTTCGTCGCTCGACGAACTGGATATCGGGTTGATGGAACGGCTCTGCTCACGCTAACGAGTCCGCTCGGATGGTGCATCCTGTCATACACTATGGCTCGCGCGAAAACCGACTCCACCGTGCTGACCATCCGCGTGCCGGAGCGGCTGGACCGCCAGCTTGGACGTGAAGCCCGCCGCCGCGGCAGGACGCGCGGCCACGTCGCCAGAAGCATCCTCGAAGCAGGCGTCCAGGTGCGCCTCGAACAGCGGGACCGCGGCCCCCACGTCGAGCGCGGTGGTGCCCCTGGGGACAATGACGGGGACGGCCATGAGCCGCCCATCAAGGGCGTAATAGAAGAGCTCCCGGCCATCACGCCGCCACCGGGAGAAGACGGCATCGTCTCTCGAGACCTGCCACTTCCCACCACCCGGCGCGGGAAGCTCTGCACGTAGATTTCGTGGCGTCCCGATTCGGCAGAAGAGTACGCCAGCCAGCGGCCATCCGGCGACACCTGGCCGACGGATTGGGCAAACCTTGACGGATCAAAGACGCGCGGCGTCCGCTCCCCGGCGAGGGGCAGAACGCCGAGGTTAATCGGGCCATTCGCGACAGTTCGGTAGACGACGAAGCGCCCGTCGGGCGCCCAACTGAACGGCGCCATGCCCGTGCTCGACTTGAGCACGGCCTCGTCGGTCCCCACGCCGTCCGCGCGCTTCTGATACAGGTTGAAGACGCCGCCGCGATCCGAGCCGAACATGATCTGGGTGCCGTCCGGCGACCGGACGGGATAGATGTCGTTGCCCGGAGCGTTGAGCTATCCTGTACTCGACGCACGAAATGATTAAAGCCCAGCTGGTTCGCGCTTTCACCCTCGCGGCGCTCAGTCCGGATCCCGATCTCGCGATTCCCGCGCTGATGATTGCCCGGCTTGACTATCCCCGCCTCGACGCGGGACCGTACTTGGATCGGCTGGACGCGATCGGCCGTGAAGCGAAGCTGCGCGTCGATGGAGCCAGAGAAGCGGCCGGCGGGGCGCCGCCTCGCGCCGATCCGGACGACTACGCGCGCGTCATGGCGCTCAACGAGTATCTCTTCGGGGAGCTGCATTTTGTCGGCAGCACTACGTACGAGGATCCCCGTAACAGCTTCTTGAACGAAGTGCTGGATCGACGTACCGGCATTCCGATCGCGCTGGCACTCGTGTATATGGAGGTCGCGCGGCGCGCCGGCGTGCACGTCGAAGGCGTGAATTTTCCCGGCCACTTCCTCCTGCGATGTCCGACCCGGCGTGGCCTGCCGCAGACAGACGACCTCATCATCGACGCGTTTCACGGCGGCGCGCTGCTGTCAGAGGGCGCCTGTCGCGAGCGACTGAGGCGGCACGCCGGCGACGAGGCCGGCCTCGAATCGCCGTTGCTCGTGCACGCGACGAAGCCGCAGATCCTCGCGCGCATGCTGTTGAACCTCAAGCGCCTCTACGCGCAGATGTACTCGTTTCCGCAGGCGCTCGATGTGACGGAACTGCTGCGGGCCGTCGACCCTTCTGCCATCAACGAGCTGAGGGATCGCGGACTGCTCGCCTATCACCTGAAGGATTTTTCGAGTGCGCTGCGGGATCTGCAGGCGTACCTGCAGTTGTCAGGATCGGCCCAGCTCGACGAGGACGAGCGCGAAGAGCACGCACAGATCTGGGAGCACGTGAAAATGCTCCGACGACGGGTCGCGGCGCTTAACTAATTGCGGACTTCCCTGATTGTCCCTGTCCGTAAGGGCAGTCCTTAAGTAGCGCACAGACTGCGCAGTGAGGCTCGCGCTCCGTGCATGTGGCGGAGCCGTGATTCGACAGATACAAGAACGCACGGCGGAACGTCTTGGCGTCGCCCTGCAGCTCACCGACGAGCGCGTCTCGGACCGACCGAACGTTCTTCGTGAGGTCCGTGTGCTCCCGGCCGTAGCCGAGCCTTCTGGCGACGCGGCTGACCGGCGCATCGACCGGCAACACAGGATGGTCCGCCGCAAACAGCAGCATCCGGTAGGCGCCGCCCTCGCCCATCTGCGGCAGGCCTTTCAATGATCGGCGGGTAGTCGGCAGCGGGCCCCGAATCACGTTCGGCAGATTCGGCACACGACGGAATCTGTCAACGCCCGTTCGAAGGGCGCGCAGCCGCTGCCCCGCGTACGGACCGGCAAGCGCGACGCTCTCCTCGAGCTTCTTCTGGGGCGCGCGCGACATCGCGTCAGGCCTGAGCGCCTGGATCCGCCTGAGCGCGCCGAACGCCGCGTCGCGCTTCCGTGGTGTGGAGCGGACCGACAGCACCTCCCAGACGAACAGCCCAAACGGATCGCGCGGCGGCGAGGGAAGCGCACCGTAAAAGTGCTGCAGTGCGTCGATCAGCGATTCGAGGCGGGACACTGTCTGCCGCTAGCTCAGGCGGGCACTCCGACGTGCGCGATCTCGTCGTACAGGATCGCCGACGCGATGATTCCGTTGTGGAAGTTCCCGAGATCCAGCTTCTCGTTCGGCGCGTGCGCGTTCTCGTCCGGCAGCCCGACGCCGAACAGCACCGACGGCAGACCCAGCTCCTCCTGAAACGTCGACACGACGGGGATCGATCCGCCCTCGCGCGTGAAGACCGGCTTCTTGCCGAAACCGCGTTCGATCGCGCGGCCGGCGGCCTGCACGAAGGGGTGATCGAACGAGGTCATCCAGGGCTTGCCGCCGTGCATGCGCGTAATCTTCAGCTCCACAGTCTTCGGTGCTACGGTCCGCACGTGCGCCTCGAACAGCTCCGCAATCTTGTTCGGATCCTGGTTGGGCACGAGCCTCATGCTGACCTTCGCCATCGAGACCGCAGGGAGGACGGTCTTCGCGCCTTCGCCCGTGAATCCGGACAGCAGGCCGTTGACTTCGAACGTCGGTCGCGCCCACGTCCGCTCGAGCGTCGTGTATCCGGCCTCGCCGAACAGCTTCGGGATGCCGAAGTCCTTCTTGTACTGCCTCTCGTTGAAAGGCAGCGTCGTCCACGCCTGCCGCTCCTCCTCCCTCAACGGCTCCACATCGTCGTAAAAGCCTGGAATCTTGATGCGCCCGCCGCGGTCCTTCATCTGCGCGAGGAGCTGCGCGAGCACAAACGCCGGATTGGCCACGGCCCCTCCGAACGATCCCGAGTGCAGATCGGTGTGACTCCCTCGAAGATCGATCTGGAAGTACACGAGCCCCCGCAGTCCGTAACACATCGACGGCACCCCGCGCGCGAACATCCCCGAATCGGAAATGACGACGGCGTCGGCTTTCAGATCGTTCCTGTGGGAGCGGACGAAGTCGTCCAGATGCCCGCTGCCAACTTCCTCTTCGCCCTCGATCATGAACCTCATGTTCACCGGCAGACGGCCGTTCTGTTTCATATGCGCTTCCACGGCCTTGAAGTGCATGAAGACCTGGCCCTTGTCGTCCGCCGCGCCGCGCGCGTAGATCTCGCCGTCGCGAATCGTCGCCTCGAACGGCGGCGACAGCCACAGGTTGAGCGGATCGACCGGCTGCACGTCGTAATGTCCGTAGAACAGAATCGTCGGCGCGCCCGGCGCGCCGAGCCAATCGCCGTACACGACCGGGTTGCCTGGCGTCTCGATGAGGCGAACGTTCTGCAGGCCGATGCGGCGCATCTCGCCGGCGCACCAGTCGGCGCAGTGCTTCACGTCGCCGACATGTGCGGGCAGCGCGCTGATGCTGGGAATCGCCAGGAGGCCTTTCAGTTCCTCGAGGTAGCGATCGCGATTCAGGTTGATGAAGTCGATGACCTTGTCGGTGTCGTTCATGTGCCGTAGAATACCGCACCCAGCGTGTCCGCTCCCTTGACAACCGACTGCTTCACGCCCGACGAGACCCGGGCTCTCGCGCCGTACTTCTCGAACACCGACGGGCCGGTCTTCGCGCTCATCAATCTGCCGGAGACCGTCAAAGGCGCGCTGTTCGCACGCTACTCGCGCTCCGCGAAGTCGCTTCGGCGGCTGTTCCTCGACGAGTTTCTTGCCGACGTTCGCCCTGACCATCCGCCTCGAGGCGGGCGCCGCGAAGCCGGGAGCCGTGAAGCCGGGAGCGGCGAAGGCACGGGCACCAGCCGTGCGGACAAGTTGTACGCCAAGGTATTGAACGAGTACGGCGACGATTCGGTCGCGCAACTGGGCGGCGCCCATCTCGCGTGCGAAGGCGTGTCGAACCTCCTGACGAAAGTACTCGAGTGGGGTCGCCTGATGGCCTACCTCGAACAGTCGACGCGTTATGTGCCCTACACGGATCGCCTGAACGGCCGCTGGAAGTACCACGTGCCGGCCGAACTGGAGGGCTCGCCGCTCCGCGACACATTCGTGCGCACGCTGGACGGCGCTTTCGACACCTACGCGCGATGGATTCCGGCGCTCGAAGCGCATTTTCGCGCCAAGTATCCGAAGGCTCCAGGGGATTCCGACGGCGTCTACCGGTCGGTCATCCGCGCGAAAGCACTCGACACGCTGCGCGGACTGCTGCCGGCGGCGACGATCTCCAACGTGGGGCTGTTCGGAACTGGGCAGGCGTTCGAAGCGCTGCTGCTTCGCATGTTCGCCCACCCGCTCACCGAGGTGCGCGCGCATGCAGACCTGATGCTCGCCGAACTGCGACAGGTGATCCCCGCGTTCATGGCACGGGTCGATCAGCCGAATCGAGGAGGCCGCTGGATCGAATATCTGGCGCACACGCGACGCGACTTCGATGCGGCCGCCCGCGGCCTTCTTGCGAATCTGCCGGCGGCGGCGAGCGAGGAGGTGACGCTCACCGACTTCGATCCGGACGGCGAGCTGAAAGTGGTCGCGGCGGCGCTGTACGCGCACTCTGCGCTGCCTGACGCCCAGCTTCTCGCGCTGGCGCGCCGGCTCTCAATCGACGACCGCGCGGCGTTCCTCAAGGCCTACGTCGGCGAGCGGGGCAATCGCCGCCACAAACCGGGCCGAGCATTCGAACGCACCAGCTACCGGTTTGACGTCCTGACGGATTACGGTGCGTTCCGCGATCTGCAGAGACACCGGATGCTCACACTCGAGTGGCAACCGCTCAGCACGCGCCACGGCTACACCGAGCCGGCGGCGATCGAAGAAGCGGGCGCGCAGCGTGAGTGGCGAACGGTGATGAGCCAGTCGGCAGAGCTCTACGACGCGCTTACCGCGAATGGATTACGGGAGGCTGCTCCGTATGCGGCCGTCATGGCCTACCGCGTGCGGTTCTACATGGAGATGAACGCCCGCGAGGCGATGCATGTCATCGAGCTGCGGACCGCGCCCCAGGGGCATCCCGCCTACAGGCGCGTCTGCCAGTTGATGCACCGCGC
Source organism: Vicinamibacterales bacterium (assembly GCA_965229885.1). Classification (GTDB taxonomy): domain Bacteria; phylum Acidobacteriota; class Vicinamibacteria; order Vicinamibacterales; family CAVVIG01; genus DATLLJ01. The sequence continues at coordinate 88,721 of CBDDJX010000003.1, read as the reverse complement.
GATTGCCGACATCGCCGGTCACCGCGCCATCGCCGCGGCGATGCACTTCGCCGATCATTCCGAGGTCGAGCTCGAACGATTACAGTCGGAACGGGCGATGGAACGAAAACGACAGGTCTAGTACCAGTCTCCAGCCTTGTTGATGACCGCAGGCCTTCCGTTGATCGGGTGGCCGTTCTGCCTGACGTCCACAATCTCCATATCGGGGTATTCCGCCCACAGCGCGCCGTCCGGCCCAAAGGCAAGCGTCCGCTTCGCCGTGCCGTCAGGGAGCCGATCGTAGGTGAAGCGACAGACGAACATGTCGTGATAGAAAAGCGTCGTCTCCTTCACCCTGCGCCTCTCATCGTAGCTGTATCGCAGTTCCTTTGAGGAGCCGTAGAGTCTTTTCGTCGTCAGCCCATCGGCAAGCTCCGCGGTGGCGAACCAGTTGCCGGCGGGGTCGAACACATCCTGGCGGATCAAATCCCCATCGTCGTCGTAGTTGAACAATCCGCTGCTACTGAGGTCTCCGCCCTCGAACTGCGTGCTCCCCTTCTTGACGCCGGTCCTGTCGTCGAAGTCCGACTCCACGTGGAAGCTCTGATCGTCTGGATTTGAGTATGTAGTCGCGCGGGTGAGAATGTCTTTCGGCGAATAGAAATAGACATTAACGGCCTGCTTCTTTCCGTCGCTTGAATAAGACGTGGCCTCGACCGAATCGCCATTGTAGGAGTACAGCGTGTACCCCGTCAGAGCTCCGGTGACGGTCAAGGAATCCTCACGCGTTCTCCCGCCGTCGGCGTTCCGCTGAATGCGCACACGTCCCGTTCTTTCGGAGCCCGTGAACGTCTCGTACTCGTTCGGAGTCTTCCCGTCGGCCGCAAAGGAATACACGCGCTCGGAGATCTTCCGCTCGCCGCGCAGTACCACGGTCCGCGTGACGCGTCCTTGCACGTCGGTTTCGACTGCGTGGTGCCTGCCACGCGCGTCGGACGGCACCTCGTTCACGTACGTGGACTCCTGTGCTCGCGTCAGCAATTCGTAACGGTAGTAACGAACACTCGTCTGTCCGTCCGCAACCGACGGACTGATGGCACCAATGAGAGCCAGCAAAAGGAGGCGGCGCCGCCATTGTGTGTTCATAGAGCACCTTTCCTAGTCTTTGGTCCAGTACCGGGAATACTCGTCGAGGAACGTCAGCGATTCGAGCGAACGCATTCGATCGAAAAACAGCATGCCGTCGAGGTGATCGGTTTCGTGCTGGATGACACGTGCGGCAAAATCGTGTGCGCTCAACTGAAGGCCCTCCCCATGGCGATCGAGCGCGCGGACGGTGATCTCCCGCGCCCGCGGCACGCGGCCCCGCACGTCGGGGATGCTCAGACATCCTTCCCAGTCTTCGACGATGTCGCTGCCGACGATGGAGATCTCCGGGTTGACGATCACGTACGGCGCGTTATGCTTGCCGTCCTCTCCGTCATCGAGCGCTGCGACAAACAGCCGCGATCCTTCGTGCACCTGTGGCGCCGCCAGGCCGACGCCGTGATACTCCGCCATCGTGTCGAGCATGTCGTCGATGAGCTTCTGAATGGCGGCGGTCTTGATGTCGCCCCGTTCGATCGGCCGCGTCTTGGCGCGCAGCACGGGATGACCCATGCGCGCGACCTTCAGGATGGACATGACGGTGGAATTATACTGAGAATATGGCCGCGCCTTTAGACCCGCAGGACGACGCCCCCGCGTTCACTTTCTGCCCGCGCTGCGGCGGCGGGCTCGAACGCCGTTTCTTGAAAGGCACCGAACCGGAGCGGCCCGTCTGCACGCGGTGCGGCTTTGTCTTCTATCTCGATCCGAAGATTGCGGTCGGCACGATCATCAAGATCGCGCGAAGAACAGTCCGAGGGCGAGGGCAGGCAGGCGTTTCATGGCGAAGTCCTCCTGGCAACGTGAAACAGCACGCGCTCGAGCCGTTCCGCTACGCGATCGTGACGTCCTTGTCCAGGTAGACGTCCTGGATCGCGTTCAACAATCCAACGCCTTCTTTCATCGGGCGCTGAAACGCCTTTCGACCCGAAATCAATCCCATTCCACCGGCGCGTTTGTTGATGACCGCGGTCTTCACCGCCTCCTTCAGGTCGCTGTCGCCCGACGACGCGCCGCCGGAGTTGATCAGGCCGGCGCGGCCCATGTAGCAATTTGCCACTTGGTACCTCGTCAAGTCGATCGGGTGATCTGTCGTGAGATCGGAATAGACCTTCTTGCTCGTCTTCCCGAAGCTGAGCGCGTTGTACCCGCCATTATTGTCGGGCAGCTTCTGCTTGATGATGTCCGCCTCGATCGTCACGCCGAGATGATTGGCCTGTCCCGTCAAGTCAGCAGCCGTGTGGTAATCGGCTTCCTTCGTCTTGAACGCGCTGTTCCGGAGGTAACACCACAGGATCGTGCACATCCCCAGCTCGTGCGCCTGCTGGAACATCCCGGTGACTTCCTGAATCTGGCGTTTCGATTCTTCCGAACCAAAATAGATCGTCGCGCCGACACCCACGGCGCCCAGGTCGAACGCCTGACGGACGCTCGCGAAACGAATCTGATCGAACGCGTTCGGGTAGGACAGGAACTCGTTGTGATTGACCTTGAGGATGAACGGAATCTTGTGGGCGTACTTCCGCGACACCGACCCGAGGACGCCGAGCGTCGAGGCGACGGCGTTGCACCCGCCTTCGATCGCCAGCTTCACGAGATTTCCGGGATCGAAGTACATCGGGTTCGGCGCAAATGACGCACCCGCGGAATGCTCGATGCCCTGATCGACCGGCAGAATGGACACGTACCCCGTTCCCGCAAGCCGGCCGTGATCGATGAGCGATTGCAGACTGCTGAGCACGCGCGCCGGCCTATCCGAGGCGCCGTAAATACGCTCGACGTAATCGGGCCCCGGCAGGTGGAGATTCTCTTTAGGAACGGTTTTGCACTGATGACGGAGAAGCGGGGCGGCGTCCTCTCCTAGGATCTGTTCCAATTGAGAGCTGATTTCCTGGGCCGGCATGGTCTTATCCCTCCGCCACCGCGTATTCTAGCACCGGGAATCGGAAATCTTCGACGCGGGCCTTCGCGACGGCCGCGGTGACCATGTCGCCGATCGGCAGCGCCTGCTCCGCCGCCGCCACGTTGGCCAGCGAGGCGTGCGTGGCCGGGTGCCGCGGCGTAAACAGCTGGCAGCAATCCTGGTCGGGAATGATCGAGATCGGATACGTGCCGAGCCGCTCGGCCTGGGCGACGATCTCGTCCTTGTCCATCCCGACCAGCGGTCTCAAGACCTCCATCGTCGTCGCCTCCCCAATGACGGTCATGTTCTCGAGCGTCTGCGACGCGACCTGGCCGATGACGTCACCCGTCACGAGCGCGCGCGCCCGCCAGCCTCGCGCGAGCTGCTCGGTAATCCGCAGCATCAAACGCCGGTAGATGACGACGCGAAGCTCGGGAGGCACGGCGAGCACGACCTGCTGCTGCAGCTCGCCGAATGGCACGAGCAGGAGCCGCGATCGAAGCTGGTACTTTGTCAGCAGCGCCGCGATCTCCCGCACTTTCTCTTGAGACGCATGGGACAGGATAGGATAGCTGTGAAAGTGGACGAGCAGCACCGAGCAGCCGCGCCGCATCATCCGGTAGGCCGCGACCGGTGAATCGATGCCGCCCGAAAGCAGACACGCCACGCGGCCGCCGGTCCCGGTTGGCAGTCCGCCCGCACCTGGTTCCTTGCCGAAGAAATAGAAAGCGTGATCCGACATCACCTCCAGATGAATCGTCAACTCGGCATCGTCCAGATCGACATGCCACCCCCTGGCCTCCTTGATGAGGCCACCCACTTCGCGTTCGATCTGGGGTGATGTGAACGGCACGCGCTTGTCGGCGCGCCGCGCCGACACGCGGAACGAGGCCGGGGCGCGATCGCCCAGATCGCCGAGGATCGCGGAGGCAAGCGTCTCGAAATCGTATGGTGCCCTGGCGGCATAGGAGAAGTTCGCGATGCCGAAGATATGCCGCACCCGCTCGCGAACCGATTCCCAGGACGCCGCGGCGCCGAGATCGATCTCGATACGGCCCATCACCGATCGAATCGACCGAATGTCGAAGTCGGCCAGCGCGGCTCTCAAATTGCGGACAAGAATCTTGACGAACCACGGGCGATTGCGGCCTTTGAGCGCCAGTTCCTTGTAGTGGATGACTATCGAGGTCATGAATCCGGTGATTGGGCCAGGTCCGCTGCTCTGTGACCCGAGCGGACCGCGCTCTCGATCGTAGCCGGGAGACCGGTATCGAGCCAGTCGCCTGCCAGGAACAGTCCGCGGACTGGCGTCTTCGTTGCGGGACGCGCCGGTTGCCCCGGCGCCAAGGAAAAGGTCGCCCTCGGTTCCCGGATGACGGTCGCGCGCAGCAGGCGCGCCGACCTGATGTCGGGCAGCGCATCGAGCAATTCCTGGTACGCAGCCGCAATGAGCTCCTCGTTCGTCCGGCGGCCGTCGAGCGGCGACGCACCGCTCGACACCAGCGAGAGGTGCGACGCGCCATCGCCAAAGGCCGCGCGTTTGTCGAACACCCACTGCATCGCGCGGCCGGGCAAGCCGAGGAACGGCACGTCAATGACAGGCCGGTCAAACCACACATTCACGGTGATGATGGGCGATGACGCCATGGCGTTCGCGCGAGAAAGAATCGTCGAAAGTGCAGGTGGCGCGATCTCGAACAAGCCGGAGAGCGCGAACCACGGCACTGCGGACACGACGATGTCGGTGGCCCAGCGCTCGCCCCCACCATCAACCGCTGCGACACCACTCGCGTCGACAGATACGCGTGCCGTCACTCCTGTCATCACGTTCCCGCCTCGGGCTTCGACGTACGCCCTCGCCGGCTCGGCATACATCATGTGCAGCGGCTTGGTCGGCAGCGCGATCGCCGCAGCCCGCGGATCGGAGCCGAACATCTCAGCCAGCACGCGCGCAAACGGCGGCGCGGCCGCCGCCTCCGGCCGCTGATTGAGCGCCGCCAGCGCGAGCGGGTGCCACAGCATCTCACGCAGCCGCTCGGTCTGGCCGTTGCGGACGAGCCACGCGTCAACCGTTTCGCCTGGCGACGCCGCGATGTCGTGGCCTCCTGCCAGCTGTCGGCGAGCGATGCCGAGCGGCGTCGCCATGCGCAGCACCGCCAGCTTGTCCCGCCAGTCGAGTGCGTCCCAATCCATCACCCCCGCCAGCAGATGGAAGGGCGCGGGCAGCGTCTGGCACGCGAGGCGAGACAGACGCCCCGCGCGGTCGATCATGGTGACGGCAAGCTCCGGCTGCACGCGCACGTGATCCAGGACGTCCATCTCCCGGAGAAAGTCGAACGTGGCGGCGTAGCACCCGAGCAGCACGTGCTGGCCGTTGTCCACGATCTCGCCCGTTTCGCGATCGGGAAACGCTGTCGCGCGACCACCGAGTCGCGCTCTGGCCTCGAGCACGAGAACGCGGGCACCGTTCTTCGTCATCCGTACAGCCGCGCTCAGTCCTGCAAACCCGGCGCCGATGACGATTGCGTCGAATGACTGCTTCATGGGCGACCGAGGCTAACGTCCATCGCCAGCCGGCCACAACCAGGTTTTCAGGGCGATCGCCGCCTGCCGAGGCCGGGCCACCCGCACCCGGTCGCTGAACACGTCGTAACCACCGGGGCCACTGCGCTCGATTCGCTTCAGCGTTTCGAAATACACCGCCCGCATGATTTCCGCCGCGACCAGCTTCGGCCGATCCTCCGGAGGTCGCGCGTCGGTCGCCCGTTGATAGAAGTCGCGTGCGCGCCGGCACTCGAACGCCAACAGCGCACGGATCGGCCCGGAGACCACGCCCGCTTCGAGATCGGCGATCGTGCAGCCGTGTGCGGCGAGGTCCTCGAGCGGCAGGTACACGCGGCCGCGGGCGAGGTCGTCCTTGATGTCCCTGATAATATTGGTTAACTGCAACGCGACGCCGAGGTTCAGCGCGTATTCACGCGCCGCCGCGCCTCGACAGCCGAAAATCCTGATGCACACGAGGCCGACCGCCGACGCGACCCTCCGACAGTACTCGAAGAGCTCGCCGAAGGTTTCATAGCGCGTCGCATCGAGATCCATCGCCACGCCATCAATGACGTCCTCGAACGCTTGGCGCGGCAGGTCGAAGCGCCCCACGAAGGGCTGCAGCCGACGGCCTTGCGCGGTTTGAGGTACGGCCCCGTCGTAACACCGCGCGAGCTCCGCCCGCCAGAACGCGACGGCCTGCCGTCCTGTTGGAAGCCCGAGGGAGGCTGACGACGGCTCCTCGTCCATGGCATCGTCGACCGCGCGGCACAAATCCCAGACAGCAATGATGGCGCGCCGCTCGTCGGGCGGAAGAACGAGAAACGCATAATAGAAACTGGTCTGATGGGCCATCAAGCAACCCCGTCAACGTTGTGTCAGCTACCACCTTGCCGCGCGCCACAGCAGCCGCGGCACGTCGCCCGCGCCGAGCGCCGGCCGAATGTCGAGCAATCGGTCGCGCCCCCGGTCGACGCGCTCCAACATGCGGGCGCCGCCGAGCCAGGTCAGGCGCAGCTCCAGGCGAAGCCGGCCGGTCACGCCGTCGCACACGCGTCGCCCCTCGTCGAACCTCTCGCGCGTGACAGCGACCGCGCGCGCTAGGACGCCGCTCCAGGCCGGACTGATGTGTCCGGCCTCGAGCTCCGCTTCGACGGCGCCGCACGCGATCTGCTCGTCGCGCGGCACGTAGAGCCGCCCAACCCGCCAGTCCCGGCCAAAGTCCTGCCAGAAATTCGTCAGCTGCAGCGCCGTGCACAACGCGTCCGACGATCGATCGAGCGCCTCGTCGTGATAGCCGCCGATGCGCAGGACGAGTCGGCCGACCGGATTCGCCGAGCGGCGGCAGTAGTCGAACACGTCGGCCCACGAAGCGTACCGGGTCGTCATGGTATCCTGACCGAACGCGCTCAAGAGATCGTCGAATAACTGGAGCGGAAGATCGAGCGAACGAATCGAATGGCCGAGCGCCAGCGCAATCAACTCGTCATGACCCGATGCCGCCGGATCATCGGCGCGCCCAGCGCCTTCCGCGGCACGATGGATGCGATCCTGCCACAGACGAAGCTGCTCCTGGCGTGCGGCCGGCGGCGCGCTTCCCTCGTCGGCGATGTCGTCCGCGACGCGGGCGAAAGCATAGACGGCCGCAACGTGCGGCCTCATCGGGGCGGGCAGCAGGCGCGAGGCGACGGGAAAGTTTTCATAGTGCGATCGCGCCAGCGCCTCACACGCCGCGTACGCACGCGCCAATGGTGACACCGACGCATTCTAATGCGTGACCTCATCGCCGGCATCGTCGCGGTCGTACTGCTGCTGGTCGCCGCGAGCCTTGCGACGACGCTCCGGGCCTACCGCCGTCGCCAGCTGCGGGCGCGCGACTCGGCGCGGGCACTCGGGCGTGCCGTCATCGCCGAGCTGCCGACGGCGGAGGATCTGATGCTCGTCAGCGAGGACGACCAGCGCTTCTATTACGGCGAGCGCGCGATCGACAAGGATCTGATTGTCGCGGTGCGGGTGCTGATCAACGGGTCGCCGATCGCCTCCTCCGTGTCACGACGTCATGCGGCCAGCACGCCGCTGCAGCCGACCAGCTTTAAGGACCCTCCGGAAGGCATCGCCCGCGATCGCTGGGATGTGGCCGTCGAGACGGTCGCAGAGACCATATTGATTGAGTGCGGCGCGGTCCGGGAGCGGGTGTCGCAGGAATTGGCGCGCGCCGTGTTCGACGCAATCAAAGACGACGTGGAGCGGCGCGATCGCTGACTACCATTTCGTTTCTGACGCCCCCGCTCGATGGTTGACCGACCTGGCCATCACGAACAGCAGATCGGAGAGTCGGTTGACATACCGAATCAGGGTCTCATCGATTGGCGGCTGCAGCGTCACCATGCGTCGCTCCGCGCGGCGGCAGACCGCCCGCGCCACATGCAGCGCGGCGCCAGCCTCGATGCCGCCGGCGAGGATGAAATGCGCGAGCGCGGGGAGAGCGGCCTCGAGCTGATCGATGAGATGCTCCAACCGCTCGACATCGGCATCATCAAGAGCCGCCTTCGTGACGCGGGCAGAAATCGTGTCGGCAGGGTCGGCGAGCCGGGCGCCAAGCGCAAACAGATCGCGCTGGATCCGGACGAGCGCGTCGCTGATGTCGGCGAACTGGGCGCGGTCGGGACGACTGCCGAACGATGCGAGCGCGAAACCGAGAAAGGCATTGAGCTCGTCCACTTCGCCGTACGCATCGACGCGCGGGTCGCCCTTCGAGACGCGGGTGCCGCCAAGGAGCGATGTCTCGCCCGTGTCGCCGGTGCGCGTATAGATCTTCACGATGCTGGGGACGAGCGTTTCATTATATGACCGATAGGACCGCACGGCGCGCCTGTCGGCCCGCGCGCCGGAGGGCACCGCCGGCCTTGCCAGTGCCGGCCGATCGGCGCCGATTTCGCGACCGGCTGCTAACGTGGTACCGGCGCCACGGGCGCGATCTGCCGTGGAGAAAAACCCGCAATCCGTACCACATCCTCGTTTCCGAGATCATGCTGCAGCAGACGCAGGTCGATCGGGTACTGCCGAAGTACGCCGAGTGGCTCATCAAATACCCGTCGTTCGAAGCGCTGGCGACCGCACCCGAGCGCGAGGTGGCCGACACGTGGTACCCGCTCGGCTACAACATCCGACCGAAGCGGTTGCAGACGATCGCGCGCGAGTCGGTCGCCCGCTACGGTGGCCAGCTGCCGGCCGACGAGGAAACGCTTCTGTCGTTCAAGGGCATCGGCGCTTACACGGCTGGCGCGATCCGTAGCTTTGCGTTCCGCGAGCGCGCAGCGATCCTTGATACCAACGTCGCACGTGTGCTCTTCCGCGTCTTTATCGGGGACGGCGACCCGAAGGGCCACGCGATGAAGCGTCACTTGTGGCGCGTATCGGAAACCCTCGTCCCAATACGGCACGTGTTCGATTTCAATCAGGCCTTGATGGATTTCGGCGCCATGGTCTGCGTGGCTCGGAATCCAAAATGCCTCGTGTGTCCGATGGCGAAGAACTGCCGAACATTCCCGTTCAAACCCGACACGTCATGACCACCCTCGTCGTCGCCGCCGCGGTCATCGAACGCAACGGTCGCTTTCTGCTGACACGCCGCCAGCGAGGCGTCCATCTCGAGGGCTACTGGGAATTTCCAGGCGGGAAGTGCGAGCCCGGAGAGACGCATGCCGCTTGCCTGGTACGGGAGATTCTGGAGGAGCTCGGTGTTGAGGCTGCGGCCGGAGACGAGCTGCTCACCACGACGCACGCGTATCCGGATCGGCAGGTGGAGCTGCACTTCCTGCGTTGCGAGGTCGGCGGGGCGCCGGCGCCGCAGCTCGGTCAGGAGATGCGGTGGGTGGCGCGCGAAGAGCTCGCAACCCTCGCGTTTCCGCCCGCTGATACCAAGTTGATTCAGATCTTGATCGGCGTCTGAACCCTGGGAACGAACGGCAGCGCGCTGACGACGGCGGGCATGCCATCGGTGATCGTCACCGCGGTGCCTGGCTGCACGAAATCGCGCTGCACGTACGCCAGGGCGATGGAACGATTGAGCGCAGGCGAGAGGGCCGCGCTCGTCACGTGGCCGATTTCGCGGTCGCCAGACCGTACCAGCGCGCCGGCCGGCGGCGTCGAACCGCCTTCGATCACGAGGCCGACGAGCTTTCGCGCCACCCGGCCGTGGCCGCGATGCAGTACGCGAATGATGACCTCCTGACCGACGTAGCATCCTTTGGTCAGACTGATCGCGCGCCCCTCAATGCCCGCTTCGAGCGGGATCGTTTCCTCGTCCATGTCGCGATGAAAGACCGGGACTCCCGATTCGATCCGGATGGCGTCGGCCGTGGCCGCGTCAATCGGAATCGCGCCGGCGTGCTGCAGCCTCGCTTCGAGCGCACCCGCCTGCGCGCGTTCCACGAAGACATCAAATCCCGGCTCGCCGGTGTCGGTGACGCGCGCGACGATCACCGGCCGCCCGTCGGCGAAGGCGCGCATGTTGCCGTGCTCGTCGAGCGCCGACAGGACGTCGGCCGGCACCCCGGTCACCACGGCCGCGACCACCTTCGCGGCGCCCGGGCCGATGACGGCAACCTGGTCGAATGTATCCGTGACGTCCCCCAGCGTGACGTCTTCCGAAAAGATGAACTGATCGAGTTTGCCAAGCACGGCAGCCGTCACGTCGCCGGACATCGTCAGCAGGATCAGATCGCCGAGCTCGTAGACACACAGATCCGCGATCATCCGGCCCTGCGGCGTGAGATACGTGGCGTAGCATCCGCCACCCGGTTCGAGCGCGACGATGTCGTTCGAGAAAAGGCCCTGTAGGTACTCCGCCCGATCCTGGCCTGACACCACGATGCGACCGCGATCCGAGCGATCGATCAGGCCGGCGCCTCGCCTCGCCGCTTCGTACGCCGCCTGGGAAACTCGGTCGATCATGCTATAAAGTCGTTTATTAAGGAATGACGCCTTCACGCCATTGTATCCGCCCCGTCCTTGCTGTTCTGGCCGCTCTGGCCGCCGCCGTGCTCCCCTCAACCGCCGCAGCGCAGCAGCCGGCATCCGCCACCGCAGGCGGCGAGGCGACTCTCAAGTTCTTCGCACGTGGGGTGCTCGTCGGCTCGGAACAGAGCACGGTGACGCGCGACGCCGCCGGCTGGACGATCACCAGTTCCGGCCGCCTCAATGCGCCACTGAATATCGTCAGCCGCCGGATGCAAATCCGGTACGACCTCAACTGGAAGCCGCTGGAGTTGACGCTCGACGCCACCATCCGCGGACAGGCCCAGACGATCCACACGACGATCAGCGGCAACACGGCCACGAGCCAGGTTAACATTGCCGGCCAGGCCAGCGTGCTCACCGCGACGACGACCGCCGAGATTCTTCTCCCGAGTCTGTTCTTCGCGCCGTACGAAGCGCTGGCGGCGCGCCTCAGAACAGCGGCGCCGGGATCGACGATTGTCGCGTTTGCGCCTGCCCAGACCGAGCTCACGATTCGTGTTGGCGATTCGACGAGCGAGCGCATCCAGACCGCGGAGGAGACGATCGAGGCGAAGCGCACCCACGTGACGATCACGCCAGAGGGCGTCATTTCCGCCCCTGTCGAAGCCGATATCTGGGGCGACCCGAACGGCCGGCTTCTACGCGTCAGCCTCCCGGCGCAGGAACTCGAGGTCGTACGCGAGGACGTCGCGTCCGTGGCGACCCGTCCCGTCCCCATCTCCCGGCCGAACGACGAGCAGGTCAGGATCCGGGGCAATGGGTTTGTGCTGGCGGGCACGCTGTCGAAACCCGCCCAGGCGGGCCAGGGCGGAACGATGCGACTGCCGGCCGTTCTGCTCGTCGGCGGAAGCGGCCCGGCGGACCGCGACGGGCTGACGTTCGGCATCCCGATTTTCGGCCAACTCGCTGGCGCCGTCGCCGACGCGGGGTTCATCGTCCTCCGGTACGACAGGCGAGGCGTTGGCAGGAGCGGCGGCCGCGACGAAGCGGCGACGATCGCCGATTACGCGGATGATGCGCGCGCCGCCGTGAAGTTCCTGTCGGATCGCAAGGACGTCGACCCGAAACGCGTCGCCGCCGTCGGCCACGGCGAGGGCGGCATCGTGGCGATGATGGCGGCAGCCAGGGACAGACGCATCGGCGCGCTTGTGCTCGTGGCGACGCCCGGCGTGACGGGTGCGGAGCTCTATCTGGAACAGGTGAGGCATGCGCTCGATCGCACCAGTCGATCGGCGGCCGAAAAACAGGCGACCCTGGAGCTGCAGAATAGGATTCAGCAGGCCGTCCTGACCGGAACGGGCTGGGAATCACTGGCGGCGTATCGCAAGCAGGCGGACACGCCATGGTTCCAGAGCTTCCTCGCGTTCGACCCAGCCAGGGTCATGCGGAACATCCGGCAGCCGGTGCTCATCGTTCAGGGCGAGCTCGACACCCAGGTTGCGCCCGCGAACGCAGGACGCCTCGAGGCGCTCGCGAGTCAGCGGAAGAATCGGCCCGCGGCACACGTGGTGAGGGTTGGCGGGGTCAATCACCTCCTGGTACCCGCCACCACGGGCGAGGCAGACGAGTATCCCACCCTGAAGGACGCACGCGTCAGCGCTGATGTGTCCGGGGCGATCGTGAGCTGGCTGCAGACGACGCTCGCAAGATGAGCGTGTGGGTTCTGCAGACGACGAAGACCCCAGGGACCCCAGGGCCCGACGACACCCCGTTGACGTTTCGGCTCAGCTCGGGCGCCATCAAGACGATGGGCCGGGCCACGGGCGCCGACTTCATCGTCGACCGCGCGCTCGTCTCGCGCCTTCACTGCCGCCTGACCGCCGGCGACGAGCAATTGGAGGTTCAGGATCTCTCGAGCACGAACGGCACGTTCGTCAACGGCACGCGCGTGGAGCGCGCACAAGTCGCCTGCGGCGATAGGCTTCGGGTGGGCCGGATCGAGCTGAAGGTCGAGCGGGAACAGAACGATCAACGCCGAGACCGCTGAGCACGCAGAGAAGTTCTAGCTTTCGCTCTGCGAGCTCTGCGTCTTACGCGGTGATCAGAAACGGATTGGTCCGCCGTTCGTGGCCGATGGTCGTGTCGGGGCCGTGACCCGGATGGACGATCGCATCGTCGCCGAACGCGAAGAGCACGAGACGGATTGACGCGATGAGCGTCGCGTAATCGCCGCCAGGTAGGTCCGTGCGGCCGATCGACCCCGCAAAAAGCGTGTCGCCGACGAATAGCTCCTCGCCCACCTCGCCGCTTCTTCCGATCTGCAGACAGACGCCGCCCGGGCAATGTCCCGGCGTATGGTGCGGCCGTGCTTCAAGCTTCCCGAAAGGAATGACCTGACCCGGCTGGTAGTAGATGTCGATCGGCGGCTGCGGCTCCACCTGCAGGCCGAAGCTGGCTCCAGACTCTACGGCGTGGTCGTACAGAAATAGATCGTCGCGGTGCAGGTAGATGGGCACGCCGAGCGCGTTCTTCGCTGCGGAGACGCCCGTGACGTGATCGACGTGCGCATGCGTCAGCAGGATGTGACGAACCGACAACCCGTTCCGGTCGATGAATGACAGTAGGCTCTGGACTTCATCTCCCGGATCGATGATCACCGCCTCGCGGGTGTCCTTGCAGCCGACGACGAAGCCGTTTTTCATGAAAGGGCCGACGGCGCGGCTCTCGACTATCATGGTTGTCATATGATCCTTGCTGTTCTCGATGATCTCATGTTCAGCTCGAAAATTAAGACGGCCGCGACCCAGCTCGGCGTACCGCTGACCTTTGCCCGATCGTCCGCCGCGGCACTGGCGGAGATGCGTAAGCAGGCGCCGACGCTCGTCATCTTTGACCTGAACAATCCACGGACCGATCCGCTGGGCATTGTCAACGCCATGCATGCAGACCCGGCGCTCTCGGCGATTCCCACGGTCGGCTATGCCTCGCACGTCGACACCGACGTGATTCAAGCGGCGCGACAGGCCGGGGTCACTGAAGTGCTGGCGCGGTCGGCGTTTACGATGCAGCTTGGCGATATTCTCAGGCGCCCGTGACATACCACCACGCCGTCGCCGCGCCCGCGGCCAGCGTCAGCGCAAGGGTAATCCAGACCACGTACGATCGCGTAGACCGGGCGACAGGGGCGGCGGCTTCGTGGGCCTCCTGCCGGATATCGAGCAAGGCGCCGATGGCGCGGAGCTCCGCGGCGAGCGTGGCCGCAAACTCGTAACCACCGCTCATACCAAGGGCCTTCGCCACGATCGGGTCGATTTCCCTGGGCAGCGATCGGTTGACCGCGCTCGGCACGCGGGCGCCGGGAGCCGGCGCGCGGCCGGTCAGCATCTCGAAAAGAATGACGCCGAGCGAAAAGAGGTCGGCGCGAGAACCCGCCGAGTCGCCAGGCGCGCGCTTCGATGCGCCTGCTGTTCTCGTGGCCCATTTTGAAAATGCAGCCAGTCCGAAATCCGCGATCTTCGCGTGGCCTTTCGGCGTGACGACAATCGTGTCAGCCGTGATCGCGCCGTGCACAAGGCCGGCGGCATGCGCGTCGGCGAGTGCCTCGGCGATCTGGCCCGCCACGTCAACGGCGCGGCGCGCATTGAGCGGCCGGCCGCCGATGGTGGTCTTCAGCGTCTGCCCTTGGACGAACTCGTAGACGAGATACGGCCGGCCGTCCTCTTCGCCGACTTCATGCAGCGTCACGATGTTCGGGTGCGAGACGGCGGCGGCGGCGCGGGCATCCAGGAGAAACTGCTCACGGCGCTCCGGATCGGACGCGATCTGATCCGACACTACCGTGATTGCGACAGTCCGCCCGAGCCGTGTGTCGCGGGCGCGATAGACGTCTCCGAGCGATCCCGATCCGGCCGGCTCGAGGATCTTGTAGTGTCCGAGGGTTTCGGTCATGGTCCGCCTGCCTGTCGCCCTGGACCGCGGAGTTCCTCCATCGCGCTCTGCACGAGCTGTTTAGCATCGTCCAGCTGCTCGAGAACAAGCGCGATATCCATGCGCGGCTGGCCAGGGAACCGTTCACTGCGGCAATACACGCCGTGCTGTCCCACGAGCGCCAGCGAATCGGTCAGCAGATCAAGGGCGACGGCCAGACGCCCGCGCGAGATACCCATCATCGTCTCGTGGCGTTCGAGCGTGTCGCGGTGCTTGTCGAATATGGATGTTTTCATTTCCGGGGCTTTGACGGCCGCAGCTCAACGCGGCTCGGCAGGCTGCGCGGGTCGTGTCGCAGCAGGTTGACGACGACGTCGGCCACTTCGTCAGGCGCGATCTTCCAATCGTTACCCTTCGAGGGATCGCCGCCCCCGAATCCGGTCGCGACCGATCCCGGCATGACGTAACTCACGCGGATGCCATCGTACCGGGCTTCCTGCATCAACGCTTCGCTGAACGCGTTGAGGCCCGCCTTCGACGCGCAGTACGCCGCGGCGCCCGCAAAGGGGTTCTTCCCAGACAAGCTGCTGATGTTGATGATGAAGCCGCCGCCGCGCCGGCGTAGATGCGGCAGCGCCACGTGGCACGCATTGAACACACCGGTCAGGTTCGTCTCGAGCACTTCCGACCATTGAGCGGGCGTCATCTCCGCCACGGTGGTGAAGACGCCGACACCGGCGTTGTTCACGAGAATGTCGAGGCCGCCGAAGCGGGAGACGGCGGCGCCAATCGCCCGCTCGAGGTCGGCGTGCTGTCGCACGTCGGCGCGTGCGGTCTCCACGCCGCCTGAACCGCCTGCGCCTGCGTGTTCAAGCTTGTCTCGCGCATCGGCCAGGTGCGAGTCGCTGAGGCCCGTAATCGCCACGTTGACGCCCTCTGCGGCGAGTGCGCGCGCGATGGCGAAGCCGATGCCGCGCGAGCCGCCGGTGACGACCGCCACCTTTCCAATCAGCGATTGCATCCCCATCACATTAACCCCTCCCGCCATTACAATATCGCACTGCATGCGCGAGGTCGCCATCGTCGGAGCCGGAGAACTGGGCGGCCTCATTGCGCACGCGCTCGCGCGACGGAACGCCGCCGACGTCGTCCGGCTGATCGATGACGGCGGACGCGTGGCGGAGGGTAAGGCGCTCGACATCAGTCAAGCCGCCCCTGTCGAAGGCTTCACCACCGCCGTCGCCAGTTCGACCGGCCTGTCCGCAGCGGCAGGCGCGGGCGTCGTGGTAGTCGCGGATCGCGTGAGTGCGGATATCTGGCGGGGTGAAGAAGGCCTGACGCTCATCAGGCAACTGAATGCCATCGCGCCCCGTGCCCTCTTTCTGTGCGCGGGCGTGCCCCATCGTGAGCTTGTCGAACGGAGCGTCCGCGAGCTGCATGTCCCCCGCGCCAGAATCCTTGGCTCCGCCAGCGAGGCGTTGGTCGCTGCCGCCACAGCTATCGTTGCGCTCGAGATCGATGTGTCGCCTCGCGAGGTGGCCCTCTCGATTCTCGGCGTTCCGCCCCATCACATCGTGATCGCATGGGAAGACGCGGCTGTCGCCGGGTTTGCCTTGACCGGGGTGATGAGTGAGCCCATCCGACGGCAATTGACTCGGCGCATCGGCGCACTGTGGCCGGTCGGACCGTACGCACTCGCGGCGGCGGCGTGCAAGGTCGTTGAGGCCGTGTCAGGGAACTCGCGCCGGCCGGTGACCTGCTTCGTGGCGCCCGATGATCAGGCAGGCGTCCGAGCACGGGCGACGGCGCTGCCGGTCAGACTGGGCCCGAGTGGAATCGTTGAAGTGATGATGCCGACATTGAGCGTCGTCGAACGCGTGGCGCTCGACAACGCGATGATGCTCTAAGAGAGCAGGGGGCGGGCGGGGCAGGAGCGGCGCGCGAAGGGGGAACCGCACGAGTCTTGGATTGGTCACGCGTTTTCGTCAAGGTGCATGTCTTTACGATAAAGCAGTTTCCAGCGTTCGAACGGGGCGCCGCTTGTGGGGCTGATTCGTTCGACAAAACTGATGAACACGTGGTTCCGCTGGGAACGTTGTTATGCGGTGTCCTGATCGGGGAGTTTCTATTCTGATCTTCCCGCCCCGCCTGCCCTTCCCGCTTCAGCCTTCCACCGTCACCGGCGCGGGCGTCAGGCTCGGGGTTCGCGCGAAGACGTCACCAAAGTGCGCGACGATCCGGTCTTCGACCTCGAGGCGGTCGACGGGGCGGCCGAGCAGCCGGGCGAGTGATGTGACGCCGCGATCGCCAAGGCCGCACGGCACGATCAAGGTGAAGTACTCCAGGTCTGTCGTCACGTTGAACGCAAAGCCGTGGCTCGTCATCCATCGTGCGATTCGCACGCCGATCGCCGCCAGCTTATCGCGACCGACCCACACGCCGGTCAGTCCCTCGACGCGTCCCGCTTCAACACCGTAGTCCGCTGCGACCCGGATCAGCACCTCTTCGATGTCGCGAACGTAACGATGGACGTCGCACCGATCCGACTGCAACTCCATGATGGGATAGCCGACAACCTGGCCCGGGCCGTGGTACGTGATGTCGCCGCCGCGCCCGGACTCGTGCACTTCGACGCCGCGCGAGCCAAGCGCGTCGGATGTCGCGAGAATATGAGAACGGCCGCCGTCGCCCCGCACACCGAGCGTCAGCACGTGAGGATGCTCGAGGAGCAGCAGCAGGTCGTCGATCCGCCCTGCGCGCCGGTCCTCGACGAGCGACCGCTGCAACACGAGAGCATCGGCGTATGGAATGCGTCCCAGCCGGCGGACTTCGATCGGGCGCATCCTTACGCTGCCTCCGGATCCCAGTTCTCCAGCGCGTGCTTCACGTGCGACATGAACCGATCGGCCACCGCCCCGTCGATCAGCCGGTGGTCGAATCCGAGCGTAAGGTACCCCATCGGCCTGATCACAATCGCATCATCGACCACCACTGGACGCCTCTCGACGTTGCCGATCCCGAGGATCGCCACTTGAGGCTGATTGATGATCGGCATCCCGAACAGCACCCCGAAGACACCGGGGTTCGTTATCGTGAACGTGCCGCCTGCCACTTCTTCAGGCGTGAGCTGCTTCGCTCGTGCGCGCGCCGCCAGATCCGCGACCGCACGGCTCAGGCCCAGCAGGTTCTTCTGGTCCGCGTTCCTGACGACGGGCACGATGAGTCCCCAGTCGAGCGCGACCGCGACGCCGAGATTAACGTCCTGGTGAAAGACGATGTCGTCGCCGTCGACTGACGCATTGACGACGGGTACGGCGCGAAGCGCTTCGGCGATGGCCTTCAGAATGAACGCGAGAAGGGTCAGCTTGGTGCCCGCGAGCTCGTACTCCGCCTTCTTCGCTTCCAGAATCTTCGCGACGCATGAGAAGTTGACCTCGAACACCGAGTGCACATGCGCCGACGTCCGCCGGCTCATGACCATGTGCTCGGCGATCTTCTTCCGCATCACCGACATCTTGACGATCTCTGATCCTTCGGTCGTCTGCCCTTCCTGCCTCTCCTGCCTCTCCTGCCTCTCCTGCCCCTCCCGCCCCAAGAACCCAAGAATGTCGTCCTTCGTCACCCGGCCGGAGATCCCTGTCCCCTGAAGTTGAGAGATATCGACGTGGTGTTCCTTGGCGATCTTTCGCACCAGGGGCGACGACCGCTGGCGAATGACGTCCTCTGTCTGCGCCGGCCGCGACGGCTTCGCGGTCGGAACAGGCGCGGCAGCGGTCGCTTCCGGCGTCGGGACGGCTGGCGGCGTGTCGGCCGGCTTCTCGGTCGCCTGCCCGATCACGGCCACGACCGTGTTGACCGGAACGGTCTCACCTGCCTTGTGCCGGATCTCGGTCACCACGCCGGCGGCTGGGGAGGGGATCTCCGCATCGACCTTGTCCGTCGAAATCTCGAAGAGCGGTTCGTCGCGATCGACCTTGTCCCCGACCTTCTTGATCCAGTGGACGATCGTGCCTTCCGCGATCGACTCGCCCATCTGCGGCATCACGACATCGGTTGGCATAAATCTCCAAAAATGGGACGGGAGTCATTTTCAGTTTCTGCGTACTCCGAAACGACTCCCGTCCCCTTTTTCACACATTTCCCACAGTGTCACAAATGGATCGCCGTGCCGCGCACGGCGTGTGCGGCTTCGACAGCCCCACAACAAACACGTCCCGCCGAGTACCTTCTGTCTTTCCACGACCGCCACGGTCAGACCGAGCGGGGCAGCCCGGATGGCAGTGACGTAGCCGCCGGTCCCTGCGCCGATCCCGACGACGTCGTAGTCTCTCAAGGGTTATCGCTTCAGCGAAGACAGCGGGACAAAATGGGTCGGGCTAGCCGGTTCCTGCGGATCAGCTGTTCCGGGCTCGGTTGCGGGTGGCTCGAGGTGGGTGACGCGAGCGCGCAGCTGCCCGTACTCATACCGCAACTCCCAGTACGAGTCAGTCAGCCGCTCGAGCCGCCTGGCGACTCGCCGCGCACGCAGGAACGCGCCAAGGGCAATAAGGAGGGCTGCGCCGATGAGCAGCCACTGAACGCTCAACAGACCCGTACCTTAGCGAACGGCTTGCAACAGTGTCAACCGCCTGCCACAATACCGCGCGACTGCGGGATCTCCCTCAATCCAATGGTTCATAAACAAAAAACCGTCCTCGTCGTCGTCGACGACGAGGGCATGCGTGACACGCTGACGGCGATCCTGAAGCGTGAGCACCGCGTGCTCCGCGTGTCGAGCGGCGAAGCCGCCCTTCCAATTCTGAACCGCGAAGACGTCGACCTGGTGCTGCTCGACGTTCGCCTGCCGGGCATCAGTGGCTTCGAAGTCCTGCTGATCATCAAAGAGAACTACGGCCTGATCGAAGTCATCATGATCTCGGCAATCAACGAAGTCGAGACGGCCGTGCAGGCCATAAAGCACGGCGCCTATCACTACGTCAACTAAGGATTTCGACCACGACCAGCTCCGCTCCCTCGTGCGCAACGCGGGCGAGCGGCAGGACCTGAACCGGAAGGTCCTGACACTGTCGGCCCAGGTCCTCGACCAGGGCGATCGCCAGTTCGTGGTCGGCTCGAGCAAGGCCACGCGCGACATCATCGATCTCGTTCACAAGGTCGCCAAGCTGTCGGCCACGGTGCTCATCCTCGGAGAAAGCGGCACGGGCAAAGAACTGCTGGCGCGGCTGATTCACCGCGAGGCGAGCGATCCGGAGGCCCCGTTCATCGCGGTCAACCTTGCCGCGATCCCGCGCGAGCTCACCGAGAGCGCGCTGTTCGGACATGAACGCGGCGCTTTCACCGGCGCTCATCGCCAGCAGCTCGGCAAGTTCGAGCTGGCCTCGAACGGCACGCTGTTCCTCGACGAAATCGGCGACCTGCGGATCGACCTCCAGGCTAAGTTACTGCGCTCGATTCAGGAAAGCGAGATCGAGCGCATTGGCGGCATGAAGCCGATCAAGACCGACTTCCGGCTGATCGCAGCGACTAACGTGGATCTCGAAAAAGCGGTGAAGGAGGGACGGTTCCGCGAGGACCTGTACTACCGGATCAACGTCATCCCGATCAAGCTGCCCCCGCTGCGCGAACGGGCCGACGACGTCCCGCAGCTGGCCGAGTTCTTCCTGAAGCGTTACACGGCTCGGTTCCAGAAGCGCATTGAGGGCATCACCGATTCGACGATGGCGATGTTGAAGAAGTACTGGTGGCCGGGCAACATCCGCGAACTGGAGAACCTCATCGAGCGGTTGGTCACCGTCAGCGACAAGGAATACATCTCAGAGGAAGACTTGCCGCTCGAATTTCACTTTGCCCAGCTCGAGCCACGCGGACGGGGTCACGACTCGCTGTTCGAGGAGGCAACGAATACGTTCGAGTGAAATTTCCTTCTCAGATCGCTCGAAAAGTGCGGGTGGAACGTCACAGGAACCGCTGAATACCTTGGAATTCCGCTCAGCACGCTGAAATACAAGATGGACAAGCTCGATGTGCGTCAACTGGCGAAACGATTGCGCGGGGTATGACCTGCCTTGTGCCGGCGACGGTGTACAGCCGGGCTCTCGCTGCGAAGCCGACGGCAGCGCAAAAGCCTCCCGTTGAGAGCGAGCGCAGCGGCGCGTCTATTCGCCGCCCCGCTGCTCTCAGCCGGGAATGATCGACGGCTGGGGGAGCAATCTCAGGCTCTTGCGGTTGGCCGGGGCTAATACGACCCGCGCTACTGGCGAGGCAGCACGGCGTCCTTCAGCTGCTTTGCGATCCTCGCCTTCACCACGGTCTTTGCCGCGATCTTGATCGCCTCGCCGGTCGCCGGATTACGGCCCATCCGCGCCTTGCGCTTCTGAACGACCAGCTTCACCATTCCAGGCAGCACGAACTCACCAGAGCGCTTCAGTTCTTTCTCCGCCAACACCGCCAGTTCGTCGAAGTACTCGCGGGCCTGGGTCCGCTTCACTTCGAATCGCTCGGCGAAGTGCGAAAAGAGTTCTGATTTGCCCATTCTGCGGGCGTCAGTCATGCGTTCCCCTCAACTTCACGCGCGTGGGATGTTTACCGCGTCGCCGTCGCGCGCGCAGCGAGACCGCGGTATTGTTGGGAAAAATCGACGAATCTTAGTCCGCGCTTCCAGCCAGTGTCAAACGGGCTCGGGTTGAAAACAGCGCATTTCGGCCAGGAATGCTAGAATTTTCGGCCATGTCAAGCGCGACGCTCGAGACCTTCCCCAACCCGCGGCCCGGGCGCAACTACGAGATCGCCATCAATTATCCGGAGTTTACGTCGGTCTGTCCCAAAACGGGCCTTCCCGACTTCGGCGAGATTCGCATGACGTACGTCCCGGACGCGCTGTGCGTCGAGCTGAAATCCCTCAAATACTACATGATCGAATTCCGCAACCGCGGCATTTTCTACGAGAACGTCACCAACCAGATCCTCGACGACCTTGTCGCGGCGCTCCGGCCCCGCCGCATGACCGTCGTCGGAGACTTTTCGGTACGCGGCGGAATCAAAACGGTGGTGACGGCGACGTACGTCGCCGGCTGAAATCCAACAATGAATGACCTACCGATTCGCATTCCCATTGAAGCCGAGCTCGATCTCCACGCCTTCGCCCCTGCCGACATCGTCGCGGTCGTCGGCGATTACGTCGACGCCGCAGCGGCCTTGGGGCTGCGCGAAGTGCGCCTCGTTCACGGCCGCGGACGCGGCGTGCAGCGCGCCGCCGTGCAGGCGGCACTCGAGCGGCACGCGCGCGTGCTCGAATTCTGGGACGATCCCGCCGCGCTACTCGGCGCGACAATCGCGCGGTTGCGTCAACATTAGGTGAAATCGGTGAGCTTGTCGACTGGCCGTATCGCGCCATGGTAAGTGTGACCGAAGGAAAGTATCGTCGCGCCCTAAAGGGTGTTACCCAAGCGGGTGTGCCACAGGAGGGCACCCGCGTGGGACCACAGGCGAGGCCGGAGTATTTGGCGCCGATGCGGGACCGGTACGTGGGGGCCTCGCGGACGGAGAAGGGGCGCGTGCTCACAGAGGCGGTGACGGTGACGGGCTACCATCGGAAGGCGATCATTCGGGCCTGGCGGCGGCCAGCCGTGCGGCCCCCGCGGGGCCCGCGTCGGGGCCGACCCACGCGCTATGACGCCGCGGGGGTGCGGGCACTCCGGGCGGTCTGGGTCGCGGCGGGCGATCCGTGGGCCCGCCGCCTGAAGGCCCTGCTGCCGACGGGCTGCCGTGGGCCCGCCGCCGCCTCGCGGTGTCGCCCGCCACCGAAGCGAAGGTGCGCACCATCAGCCCGCGCCAGATCGATCGCCTGCTGGCGCCCGACCAGCGCACGATCCGCCGACGGCTGTATGGGCGCACCAAACCCGGCCCGCTGTTGAAGCACCACATTCTGGGCAAGACCGATCACTGGGACGTCACCGAGCCCGGCTTCACCGAGGTGGACCTGGTGAGTCACTCGGGCGACCGCGCCGATGGGGACTTCCTCCATACGCTGAATCTCACCGACATTCAGACCACCTGGGTCGAACACGGCGCCGTCATGGGGAAAAGTCAGGTCCGGGTCCAGGAACGGCTCGACCACTTGCGCGCGGCCTTGCCCTTCGCGCTCCGGGGGATCGACTCCGACAACGGCTCGGAGTTCATCAACGCGCATCTGCACCGGTACTGCCGGGCGCAGCAGATTCAATTCACGCGGGGGCGGCCGTACAAGAAGAACGACAACGCGCATATCGAACAAAAGAACTGGACCCACGTCCGGAAGCTGATGGGCTATGTGCGGTATGACTCGGCGGGGGCCCTCGCAGCGATGAACGATGTGTAGGCCGACCTGCGGCTGTTGCAGAATCTCTTTCTGCCGTCGGTGCAACTCCAGCGCAAAGAACGCATCGGCGCCCGCCGGCGCCGGTACTACGACGCGCCGCAGACCCCGTTGGAGCGCGTCCAGGCCTGCCCGCAGGCCCACGCCGCGAAGGTGGTGGCGCTCGTGCGCCAGCGGGACCGGCTCGATCCGTTCGCGCTCGCGGCGCGCATTGACCGCAAGCTCGCGCGGGTCTATGCCCTCGCGAATCATCGGCGCGGGCTGGTGCCCTCGACGGCGGGGGCCGCGGAGACACACGCAAAGACCGCGCGAGTCTCCGCGGCCCTGTCGCTCAAAGACCTCTCCCCGTCGGTAACACCAAATATGGCGCGACGACGCGCCGCCCGGTAACACTTACTTATGGCTCGACACGCACCGCCCATCGGTAGGCGTCCGGCAGTTGATCGAGCGCCCATCGCATCTAGAAGACCGCCGGTTTCGCCCGAACTCCCTACAAACGCTCGAAGGTGCCTAGATTATTCCAGCGGGCGACTGCGACATGGCACAGGGTGGAATATTTCTGACCAGTCATGTGATTATGAAGAGTGCGGTTAGCTCGTCGCAGCGTGGCGGACCCCAGCGAGCGCTGCTGACACATCGGAGGGCTCGGTATGAAGTCTGTCTGCCTCGTGCTGTTCGGGATCCTGCTTGCCGCTCCAGTTGCAAGTCAGACGACCGCTGCCGCAGACGTCGTATCCGAGGTCCGCGCTGCAATTGGCGCACACGATCTTGATCGCGCCGACGCGATCTTCACGGAGCGTCGCGGCGAGCGCGGAAACGTCCTCGAGATCGTCGAGGCGCGCTCCTGGCTCGGCCGTGGAGCCCTCGCGGAAGGACAATTGGACCGAGCCGCCCGCTACGCGCGAGAGGCGCAGCGACTCACCGCGGCGTCGCTCGCCAACCGCGCGCTCGACGGCGAGCCCCGCCTGGCTACGGCCCTGGGCGCCGGCATCGAAGTGCAGGCACAGGTGCGAGGCCAACGCGGGCAGCGCTCAGACGCGGTCTACTTTCTGCAGCGGCAGCTTGAGATCTACAAGAATACGTCCATCCACAAGCGGATTCAGAAGAACATCAACCTTCTTGGCCTCGAGGGACAGCCAGTACCCACCCTCGATCGTTCCGAATTCATCGGGTCTCCGCCACCAACGCTCGAGGCGTTGAAAGGGAAAGTTCTCGTGCTGTTCTTCTGGGCGCACTGGTGCCCGGACTGCAAGATTCAAGGACCGATCCTGTCGGAACTGCTCGCCAAATACCAGACGCAGGGATTCGCCGTCGTGGCGCCGACTCAGCGCTTCGGTTATGTGGCAGGTGGCGCGTCGGCCGGCCCTGACGAGGAGCTTCGCTACATCCAACAGGTACGCGACACGTACTACGGGTTTCTTGCCGACCTGCCAGTGCCGGTGAGCGAGGCGAACCACAAATTGCACGGCGTGACATCAACGCCGACCGTCGTCGTTGTTGATCGTCAGGGGATAGTCAAGTTGTAACATCCGGACAGAATGACGAAGGAAGAACTCGAGCAGCAGCTTCGTCCACTCCTTGCTCCCTTGAGTGCCGAGGCCAGATACTGAAGTCGAGCGTTCCCTGCTCACATTGAGGCGTCTGATGATCATGAGAGCGATGAGCTCTACATTCGCATTCCTGTTGTTCTTGATCCTGCCAGGCCTGGCGCAGCAACCTCCGCAGGAAATCGACGTGTCGCGATTGGGCCCGCAGCCAGGCCAGATGGTCCCCGATTTTCGCCTGCAGGATGCGCAAGGGAAAGCGTGGACGCGCGACTCGATCATGGGCCCGCGCGGCGCCATGTTGGTGTTCTCCCGATCCGTGGATTGGTGCCCCTACTGCAAGACGCAGATGATCGAGTTGCAGAGCCGCCTCGGGGAGCTGAAGGAGAAGGGACTCGGCCTTGCGGTTGTCACCTATGATTCGCCCGCCATCATGGCCGACTTTAGCCGCCGTCGCGGCATTACGTTCCCGCTCCTGTCCGATCCCGGCTCTCAGACGATCAACGCATACGGCATCTTGAACACCACAGTGGCCGCAGGCACGAGCAACTACGGCATACCATTTCCAGGCACATTTCTGATCGACCGAACCGGCAAAGTGACATCGCGCTTTTTCGAGGAAGCCTACCAGGAGCGGAATACTGTCTCGACGATCATGATCGCGCTTGGAAACGCCAGGACGCCGGCAACAGCGAAGCGCATCGAGACGGATCACCTCGATATCACGAGCTATGTCAGCGATGAAGTGGTGGCCCCGGGTTCCTTGTTCTCGGTCGTCCTCGACGTGAAGCCGAACGTCGGCATCCATGTATACGCGCCCGGCGCGAAGGACTACAGAATCATCAACTTCCGGATCGAGACCAATCCAATCCTGTCGACGAGGGTCCTGCAGTATCCCGCGTCAGACATCTACCACTTCAAGCCGCTCGACGAACACGTGCCGGTGTTCCAGAAGCCGTTTCGATTCGTGCAAAGCATGGCAGTCAGCGCGTCGCCCGAAGCCAGAGCCGCGCTCAAGGGCGTTGATACCGTGACGATTGCCGGCACGCTCGAGTATCAAGCGTGCGACGATCGACTGTGCTTTACGCCGCGCTCGATTCCTGTGTCCTACACCGTCAAGTTGCGGCGACTGGACATCGAACGCGCAACGGTACCGAAATGAGGCCGTGACTAGGCGATGCCGGTGGCCATCGGAATCGCCCACCCCCGCGACTCCATCCCTCCGCCGTTGGTCAGGAAATAGACGGACGCCGGGACCACGATGCCCCCGATCGCTCCGGCGATGGGTAGCGCCGCCTGGCGTGAGAAACGCTCTAGCCTGAAGTTACCGTCATCATCGGGCAAGATCTCCCTTGAAGTCTATGAGATAGATCGGGATACGCGTGCAGGCTTCTGGCTACACGTGGATGGACTTGAGCAGGTCGTAGGCGCGCTGCTGCGTTGAGTTTGGCGTGGTGACGGCCTCGAAGGTCGGCTCGCCGGCTGTCGATGCGCCCGGGCGGCGGCAGGCGTTGCTGACGATGCTGCTCAGATCTTTGAGCAGGGTCTGACAACTGTGGACGGGTGTACCGTCGTCAAGGACCTTCGCATGCACCTTGTCGAGCGCGGCACTCGATCGCGTTGCGGGCGCGACCGGGTCGCGCGTGTGCTTGGCCGGCTGGTCTTCATCGCAGAAGAGCAGCGGACGCCAAGATTCAGTCAGGTGCCACACCACGTAGTGCGCCAGCATGCACAGGAAGATGTGGGCCTTGACGCGATCCTCGAGCCGGTGTCGGCTGGGTCGGACTTCGAGAGCGATGGTCTTCAGTGAGCGGAAGGCACACTCGACCTGGCTGAGCATTTTGTAACTCCGTACCACATCGTCGGTGGCCAGGCGTTTAGCTGGCACGCTGGTCCTGATGACATAGAGTCCATCAAGGGCCGCCTCCGCTGCGACCTTGTCGTCATCGAGATGGAAGTCGAATCCCTCCTCGCGAATGTCCAAGACCACGTGCTTGGACATCTGGTACTTGTCCACGACTTTTCCGATGCGCACGCCGATGGCGGCCTTCCCTTTGATTGTGCCGCGCGAGATCATACCTCGCACGTTCTCCAGTTCGCTGGACGTGGCTTGCAGAAGCGACTGGCGCTTGTGTGCACGCAGCAGGGCAAGCTGCGGGTTTCGACACGCCACCAGGCGTTCGCCGGGACAATCCGGATGCGTGACGTCGAACAGGTTGCGCGCGTCGAACAGGCCGAGCTGGATGTGCCCGCTGTCGACAAGCTTTCGAATGGCGCCAATCCTGAGAGCCGTAATCCACTCGATGCCCTCTCTCTGTGTGAGTGCATTGATTTGCTTCTGTGAAATCATTCCACGATCGCCCACGAGGACGAGCGGTGCGATCGCGAAGGTCTTCTGTAGTTTCTCGACTTGCGGCATCAAGGTCTTCGGGTCGCCGGTGTTCCCTTTGAACACGGACACGGCGACGGGACACCCCCGCGGGTCCGTGAGCAAGCCGTAGTTGACTTGGCGCTTGCCGCTCTTGCCATCGCGGTTGTATCCGAGCGCGGCCAGAGGGCTGGTCTTTCCTTCAAAGTAACTCGAGCTCAAGTCGTACAGCACGAATCCGCCCGTGTGGAGATGTCTGGCGGCGAGCTTCTTTTCGATGTGCGCCTGTCGCGTGATCAGCCAATCGAGCGCCGCATACAGATCATCTTCATCGGCGTCGGCCACCCCACAGATGTCGGGAAGCGTCGTCGTGTGCCACCACCGCGTGGTCGCCAGTGTGCTGGTGGGATCGATGATGCGGGCCATCACCATGGCCACGATCAGGTCGCGTTCGCGAGAGGGGCGAGACGCGATGAGGGACTCGAAGCCCAGCTGGTGCATCGCGGTGCGAATGGCCTGCACATGGCCGTGATGATGCGAGTGAACGATCGCAAAGAGATCGGCGAGGGGCACGAGCGTCTCGCCCCTCAGTGTTCTGCGAATCGCATCGACTTGCTCGGCAGACAGGGCGGACAGATTCGCCAAGGTGCGTTTGCGGACGTTGGGGCCTTCCCGGTAGGACTCACGCAGCAGGACCGCCGGCCGCGAATGGCGGTTCGGCACAATGTCGATGTGTATGGCTACATTGTGCACATATCATCAGTCATAGTCAGTATATTACATGGCTACCTAATGCACTGCGCATCTCACCTAATCTCCTTGAAAACATTGTGCTTTCTAGGGATTTAGGAAGGGGAACTTCGGTCTAATCTAGCGCCTACGGCCAGGCTTCTGTTTGCGACCGCGCGCCGCTTTCTTTCCGGCTTTGCGCGCCGGCTTGCGCACCGGCTTGCGGGCGGACTTCTTCGCGGTCTTCTTCTTCCCGCCCCGGCCCGCGCTCTTCTTCTTCTTCGCCCCTCTACTCGCGCGCTTGCGCGCGGCAGGTGCCGCCGCCGGCCCGCGAGGACGCGAACCGGATGAGCTTCGCGCGCGCACGCCGCCCGAGGGCCGGCCCGGCGCCTCACTGTCCGTCTCGTCCTCGACCTCCATGCCACCTAAGCCGCGATCGCCAGGGTCGGACATAGAGGCGCTGCCGGTCAGCTCATCTTCCGGCAGGCCCATTCCGTTATCGAAATCGTCTTTCATGGGACCCTCATTGGCGGGCATCAAACCCGCATCTTCCTCAGACCTGAAGCCCGCCCGACCCTTAATGGTCGCGGGCGCCTAGTTTGACCAACCGACCGCCTCCCCGTCAAGGACAGTCACGCTCGCCGGATTCTACGCTCACTCCCGCCTGCCGGGGCAGGTCTTCAGACCTGCCCGTTCTATCCCACCCACAGCGATCGTGCGGTGAGCTCCCGGTGATCGAGTTTCGCCGCGCGATCGAGCTTCGCGACGATCGCGGGCAGCTCGATCCTGAAACGCCACTCGTCCGCGCGGCCTCCCATCTGCTCGACCGATGCGCGCCACCTGTCCCACCAACGTCCTACGAACCCGGCGATTGGCTCGACGACGAGCAATCGATCGCCGCCGGCGGCGCGCTCCAGCAGGCGTGGCATGAGCACGTCGCGGGAGGCATCAGTCAGCTCGTTCAACGCAAATGCCGCGAGGATCAACGCCGGCCCTTTCGGCAGCGCAACAGAGACGATGTCGCCCTTCACCGTGCGAGCCGTCAATCCGAACGCGCGATACGTCCGCACCGCTTCGCCGAGCACCCACGGATGACGGTCGATGCCGACGACGCGCGACGCATGGGCGCAGGTGGTGGCCCAGGCAGCGCCGGCTGCTCCCGTCCCGCAACCGAGATCCACAAGCGTCGCGTTCTCCCGCGTTTCCTGCAACGCGCCTGGCAGCGCCTGCACGATCGCACGTACAAGCAGGAAATGCAGCGGCCCGTAGAAGAGCGCGAAGGCCGCGCGTTTTCCCGCGCCGTCCAGCGCGGCGCCCTCACCGAGGCGCTGCCGGCGCTCGACATACGTCGACGATAGCGCGCGGAGTCCGGCGGACAGCTGTGGAAACGTCAGGTCCGCCAGGTGACGCTGCTCGCCTTCATGCAGCCAACGCTCGAATCGATCGTCCTGCGGGTTCACAAAAACGCACCGATGAGCTTACCCTGCCCTCACCGGTATCCCCATTGCTTCCGATAAGAGGGATAAGAGGTTTGTCCCTCAAAAGGAGGATTTTGGATGCATACCGTGCGAAGACTCATCACATGTGTGACTGCGATGGTGATGGCCGTGCCCTCGCCAGTGTTCGCCGATGGGCGCCATGCGGCCGACCCGGCAGCGCTTGCGGCCACCCTCGCGCAGCACGTCGATCAACAGGACGCCCAGCGCGCCGAGGTTCGCAGGGCGCTCGCCAGACCTGAAGTCCGCGACATGGCGGACCGTCTGGGCCTCGATGTCAGCCGCGCTGCGGCGGGGGTGGACACGCTCGCCTGGGGCGATCTCGATCGTGCGGCGTCCGCCGCGCGACAAGTGAATCAGCAACTGGTCGGCGGCGCATCAACGATCACCCTGTCAACCACTGCGATCATCATCGGCCTGCTCGTCCTCATTCTCCTCATCGTCGCCCTCAGGTAGCGCCAATGCTGACTTCGCTGGCCGTCGCCCTGTCGTCGCTGTTGTCCCTGGCGTCCCTGGGGTCGTTGTCGCTGGCGGTCCCCTACCTGCCGCAAACCGACGCGCTCTGTGGCGGCGCGGCGTCCGCGATGGTTTTCCGTTACTGGGGGGACGTGCACGCGGACATCAAACAGTTCACCCCGCTCGTGAACAAGCACGCGGGCGGGATCGCCAACGATGTCCTGGTGAAGGCCGTTGAAGCACGAGGATGGCGGGCGGTCGTGGCTCCGGGATCGATCGATCAATTGAGCCAGCAGATTCGGAGCAGGCATCCGTTCGTGATCCTCGTTGCCGACCGCGGGCCTCTCAGTCACTATCTCGTCGTGACCGGGATCCAGCCGGGCGCGATCATCGTCCACAACCCGGCATGGGGTCCGTCCCGGCGCCTGCTGTTCGCGGACTTGATGCGAATGTGGCGGCCGACCGATTTCTGGTCGATGGTGATTCTTCCGGCCGAAAGCCGCGCGACGAGCGATGTGGCGCCGGCGACAACGCTGGAGGTCTCCGGACCGCTCAGCGAGCTGGCGGGTCAGCGCTTTGCGGAGCGGCGCTGGCGCGAGGCAGCCGATCTTGCCGGGCGTGCGGCCGCCAGCGACGCCACCGACCGATACGCCTGGGAGGTGCTCGCCGCGAGCCGTTTCATGCAGGACGATGTTGGCGGAGCGCTGCGAGCATGGAATCGCATCGGGAAGCCGCGCATCAATCTGGTGGCGATCGACGGGCTCGTGCATGCGCGCTTTCAGACGATTGCCGCCTTGATGGGACTGCGGCCGAACATGCTGCTGACCGAGAGCGCGTTTCGTCTGGCGGAACGCCGCCTTCGGGATCTCCCCAATGGCGCCGCCGTCCGGCTGACGCTTCGGCCCGAGCTCGACGGCTTCGTCACCGTCAGGGCGGTCGTCGTCGAGCGCGACGGGCCGCCGAGGGGCGCCGTCGCGTGGACCGCCGCCGGACTTCAGGCTGGGATTGATCGCGAGGCGCGCATGGCGATTCCGGGCTCCACCGGACAGGGAGAGGTGTGGTCGGGGAGCTGGCGGTGGTGGAATGGCCGGCCACGGGTCGCCGTCGGGTTTGCCTCGCCGCGCCGTGGGCGCCTGCCCGGCATATGGCGGGTGGATGCGAGTTGGGAGTCGCAAACGTACCGCGGCGGTGCCAACGACACGATCGATTCATTGCTCGACGAGTCGTGGGAGCATGGTGCGCTGACAGTCAGCGACTGGCTTACCGCGAACGTTCGCTACTCGGCCAGCGCCGGAATTGATTCGTGGAGCGGCGCCGCCTACGAAGGACGGACGATTTTCGTTGGCGGGTCGCTCGAGCGCCGCTGGCTTGACGACCGCTGGTCGCTTGCGGGAACGGCCACGGCCTGGATGCCGGCGCCGGAAGGTCCCGCATTTCACAAAGCTGTCGTGCGCGCCGCGTTTCGATCGTCACGATCGACGGAAAGCTGGGTCTACCTTGCCGATGCCGGTGTTGAAAGCGCGAGCGACCACGCTCCGCTTACCGTCTGGCCTGGCGCCGGCGAAGGACGCGCGGGTCCGTCGGCAACAGCAACCTCGCCATGACGCCGTTCGTCGCGATGGCGCTTCTCATCGCGTACTTCATGCTGTCGATCGAGGTCTATCTCGCGACGTACTGCCTGACCGTGTCCAGGCTGTCGTTCTGGGGCATCGGTCCGACAGAGCTTCGACTCGTCCTTGCGGCCGGCACGCTGGCCCTCCTCTCCGATCCGAAGGTCAAGGTCCTCGGGGAGCCCTATATCGATTGTTCGATGTGGGCGGCGCGGTCGCGACCGTCGGCATCTTCGTCACGCTCCTCGTCTCGGTGGCGCGAAACGTTCGGATCCTTTACCGCGCGAAGCCGCTGCCATGAAGGTCCGGTTCGCGGCATTCAGCGCCGTCGGCGCGATCGGGTTCGTGCTGCAACTCGGGACGCTTTGGCTGCTGACCAGTCGCCTCGGCGTTCACTACCTCGCAGCCGCCACCGTGGGGACCGAGTTCGCCATCCTGCTGAACTTCTTCGGCCACGAATGGTGGACCTGGTCGGATCGGCCGGCCGGCGACCAGGAAGCCCTTCGCCGCTTCGTCCGGTTTCACATCGCCAATCGCGCTATCTCGCTTGCAGGGAGCAGTCTGCCTGATGGCTGTCGCCTTGCTCGTCACCGGCGCGGCCGGCCCTGCGAGAATCGACGTCGAGGCCGCCGAGCTGCGCCCCGACACGCTCGAGGCCTTTAACCGATACGTGCGGGTGACCGAATCGCGAATGGACGGCGAGCTTCACGGCAAGGTCCCGTTCCTCCGGATTGATCGGCCGCCTGAAGCCGAGCGACGCGAGGCGTACGCGCTTGTGAAACGCGGCGAGACTGTGGTCAGCCGGCTTGTCACGCGAGATCGAGGCCGCGAGATCGATTCAGTCGAGCGGGGGAGACCTTCAGGGTCTACCTGCAGCTTTTCATGAACAAGGTCATCGGCGTGGTGCTCAACACCGAGTACGACGTTCGATACGAGCGCGTCACCGCCTCGCGCGTGCACATCCGCAGCTATAGCACACGCATTGCCGAAGTGCAGGACCCCGGCACGACCGACGAAAGAGAAGCGCCAGCTGGCCTGGACAGCGATGGCTCGTCGACCCCTCCGTCACCAGCATTCCGCGGGAATCGCTCGAGTTCACGCTCGGCCGCCTGCGCACCACCCTCCAAACGGCTTCATGACCGCTCAAAGTGGCGCAGGACTTCAGTCCTGCCATCCGCTTCGGTTACAGTGGTAACCGGTCAGCCCTGAGGGAGGGATCGCCACGTGATTCGTGTGAATACGCTGCCTCTGATATTTCTGCTGCTCGCGCCTGCCGCTACGAGCGCGCAGCAGACGACTCCTCCCGAGCCGTCCGTCGTCGTCACGTCGGGTGAAGGCCTAGTGCAGGCCGTGCCGGACCGCGCCTGGATCACCATCACGGCCGAATCGCGCGCCGGGAATCCGCGCGACGCGCAGCGCCGCAACGCGGAGGCGATGACACCCGTCATCGACAAGCTCCGCGCCGCCGGGATTCCGGCCGGTGCCATTCGCACGATCGGCTACGACCTGCAGCAGGAGTGGGACTACGTGGTCAACCAGCGCGTGTCGCGCGGCTATGTCGCGCGCAATACGATCGACGTGCGCGTGGATACGATCGACCGCGTTGGCGAGCTGCTCGAGATGGCGGTGGGCTCTGGCGCGACATCGGTCGGCGGCGTGCGGTTCGATCTGAAGGATCGGGCGAAGCTGGAGCGCGACGCGCTTCGACTCGCTGTTGAGGAGGCACGCGCCCGCGCTGACGCCGCGGCCGCCGGGGCGGGGCGCTCGATTGATCGAGTACTGCGTATCGACGCTCAGTCGAGCGGTGCGCCCGTCCCGATGCCCCGCATGGCCCTACTGCGCGAGCAGGCCGCATCCGACGCGCCGCCGATCGCAGCCGGGCAGATGGAAATCCGGGCCCAGGTGACGCTCACGTCCACCATGAAGTGACCTCTCCATTGACCTCGTCGCTCGAACGCCGCCTCGGGCCGGTCGACGCGGCCGCGATCATCGTGGCTAACGTGATCGGCGGCGGCATTCTGTTTACGCCGCCGCAGGTCGCCGCCGCCGTCCCCCATCCGTGGTGGTTTCTTGCCGCCTGGCTCGCGGGGGGCGGGCTCGCGTTTGCGGGAGCGATGGCGTACGCCGAGCTCGCGGCGCTGCGGCCGCGGGCCGGCGGTGAGTATGTCTACCTGAACGCAGCATTTGGGCGGCTCGCAGCGTTTCTGACAGGCTGGACGTCGTTTATTGCCGGCTTTACCGGCGCCATCGCGGCGAGCGCGATCGTGCTCACGTTCTACCTCGGCCGGTTCGTTCCGGCCGCGGCTGACAGCACGCCCTTCTTTGTCGTGCCGCTTCCTCTAATCCCGCTGACGGTCTCACGGCAGACCCTCGTCGCGCTGTCAGCGATTGTGCTGCTCTCGTGGATCCACGTGCGCGGCGTCGGCCCCGGTCGCATCGTGGGCAATGTGCTGGCCGCGCTCAAGGTGTCGGCGCTGCTGATGTTTATCGCGCTGGGCTTTTCGATCGGCAGCGGCTCGATGGCCAACCTCCGCGTCTCGGCCGGGCCGGTGGCGCCAACGTCGTGGCTGCTGGCGCTCATTCCCGTGATGTTCACCTATTCCGGCTGGAACGCCGCCGGCTACATTGCGGAGGAGCTTCGCGACCCGGGCCGAAACGTGCCGCGCGCGTTTCTGTTCGGCACGGCGACGGTGGTCGCCATCTATCTGTCGCTCAACGTGCTCTATCTATATGTGTTGCCGGTCGGTGCGCTCGCGCGCGTGCAGGGAAGCGTGCTCGACGTGATTGCCGATCGGCTGCTTGGAGCCCGCGCCGGGAACATCATGGGCATCGTGTCAATCATCAGCCTGGCGGCGACGATCAGCGCGATGACGTTTGCGGGGCCGCGCGTGTACTACGCGATGGCGCGCGACGGCTTGTTCTTCCCCGCGGCCGCCCGCGTGCATCCGCGCTATCGGACGCCGGCGGCGGCGATTGTCGCGCAGGCGATCTGGAGTGGTGTGCTGGTGCTGTCCGGCGGCGCGGACGCGCTGACCCGCTATACGGGCTTCGTCGTGGTGCTCTTTTCTGGCGTCGCCGTGGCAGCGCTCTTCGTGCTGCGGTTTCGTGAGCCGTCGGCGCCCCGGCCGTTTCGCGCCGTGGGCTATCCTGTGGCTCCGGCCATCTTCATCGTTGCTAGCCTGGCCATCGTCGTGAACGCCGTCTACAGCGATCCCGGTCCGGCCGGGGCGGGCCTGGGCGTGATGGCGGCTGGTGTGCCGCTGTACGTCTGGTTCACGCGCCGGCAGCGGCCGTCCTGACATCGCGACAAGCGGTCATGGCCGCGGGGAGACCTTCCGTGCCTACCGCACCGGAGGACGAACGGGGGGAAGATCCGCAAGGGACTGGCAGTCCTTCCACTGGAGAATATTATGCGCCGCGAGGCCTGGGGGCGCGCTCGCAGACTGGCACCCATCGACCGTAATCGAGAATCGACCGGCTTCTGCAGAGGGGTTATTGGTTCGAGCGATGAGCGCGAATGGCGGCTGCAACGCATTCACTTGAGGGAAACCAGCGGCGGTCGCTCGTACTAGCCCGGCGGTCGCGGTGGTTGGCACCTGCAGCACCTTCGCCCTTACGAGATCAGCTGCGACAAAGACGTGCGTCGACAGGGTAAGAGCGGCGAGTCCGGCCAGGACCGTCGCACGGAGAATGCGGTAACTCGTTCGATTCTGGGCACTGTCAAGTTGATCAGGACGGCGCGTTTCTCCCCTTCGAGGCCGAGGACCCGCTCTCGTTCAGCAGGCGCACGTCACCGCATCCCATTCGACGAACGCCCGCGTTCGGAGCAAACGGTGGTGAGCCGACCGCAGCAGGTGTCGGCCCACCCGGAAGAGATTCTGCACGAGGCCGTGCACCGACACGAAGCGTTGCACATGGGCAGCCGACTTGAAGCGCCGCATTTGGCGCTCGCGCTGACGGGTCGGTTGGTGGGAGACTTCGGCTCGATTATTCGCGTCCTGGTCCGTGGCGTGGACCACGGACGGCATCACGGTCCGGCGGGCCGCCCCGTAGCTACGCAGCGTGTCCGTGATCAGCTGGCGAGGTACACATCCCTGCCCCTTCAACAACTTCCGGAAAAAACGCGCCGCGGCACGCCGATCGCGCTTGGCTTGGCCTGCACGAGGATGTTGATCACTCGCCGTCCTCGTCGACCGCCCGCCACAGATACTGGCGCTCGCCTTGGATGTTCACGAACAATTCATCCAGGTGCCACGTGTACCCCATGCGTCCACGACGTCGCCGCAGCGTGCGCGCATATGCGGGACCGAAGGTCCAACACCAGTACCGAATCGTTTTGTAGAACACGGTGATGCCTCGCTGCGCCAGGAGATCTTCCGCATCGCGGAAGCTGAGACAAAAGCGATAGTAGAGCCAGACGGCGTGACTGATGATCTCGGGCGGGAATCGATAGCCGTGATAGCTGGAAACCTGGCTCGTCATCGTCATACTCTGCCAGGCACCTCATCAACTTGACAATACCCCGCGTCCTGCTCCTTGACAACGGTCAGGACGGTGAGGGACCTTCGTGAATGCGCACTTCCAGCGGTACCGACGCGGACGCGTCCGGAGACCCGGCCGGCGAGGTCCAGCCCTACATCCCTTCGTCCACCTCGCTCCCAGAAATCACCGTCAAAGCGGTCGTGCTCGGGGTCGTCCTCTCGGCGGTCCTTGCGGGTGCGAACGCATACCTGGGCCTGAAGGTGGGGATGACCGTGTCGGCGTCGATTCCGGCCGCAGTCATGTCCATGGCCCTCCTGCGCATGTTCCGGGAACACAACATCCTCGAGAACAACATCGTGCAGACGGCCGCGTCTGCGGGCGAGTCGCTGGCGGCGGGAGTCATCTTCACGCTCCCCGCGTTGATCATGCTCGGCTACTGGGCCGACTTCGAGTTCCTGCCCACGATGGGCATCTCGCTGTGCGGCGGCATCCTCGGTGTGCTCTTCACAATTCCGCTCCGCCGAGCGCTCATTATCGAAGCCGATCTCAAGTTCCCGGAAGGCGTGGCCACCGGAGAGGTGCTCAAGGCCGGAACGGAAGGCGGTGAAGGCGTCCACCTGATCGCGGTCGCGGGCCTGGCCGGTGCATTCTTCAAGCTCTGCCAGACCGGGTTCAAACTGGCTGCTGACCGGGTCACGGGTGCGATCTCCCCGGGCGGGGCAATCTTTGGGTTCGGGGCCGATCTGTCGGTGGCCCTGCTGGCGGTCGGGTACATCGTTGGTCTCAACATCGCCATGCTTGTATTCGGCGGCGGGCTGATTTCGTGGCTCTTTGGCATTCCCATCTACACCGCCCTCGCGACGCCGGAAACGCTCGACGCCCTTAGGGGTGGTGCGACGGGCTACGCGCTGGCCGAAGCGGTGTGGAGCGCTCGGATTCGCTACATGGGCGTCGGCGCCATGGCCACCGGTGGTCTCTGGGCCCTGATCTCCCTCATGGGCCCCATCCGCGACGGGGTGCGCTCCTCCCTCCAGGTTGTGCGACAGGCGCGCTCTGGAGCCGAGTCCAACCTCCTGCGTACCGATCGGGACACGCCCATCACCAGGGTGGTCCAGCTGACTGCGATCATGGTCATCCCGCTGTTCGTGATCTTCATGATCGTCGTCGATCAGGACACGCTGGGAATCGCCGGTGGGCTCTACTGGACCACCATCGTGATCGGTGTGCTGTTTGCGTTCGTCGCCGGCTTCCTCTTCAGCTCGGTCGCCGGGTACATGGCAGGGTTGGTCGGTTCATCGAACAACCCCATCTCCGGGGTGACGATTGCGACGGTCTTGACCGTCTCGCTCGTGCTACTCGTGGTCCTTGGTACGCAGCTCGACTTCACGGTCGACACCGCCCGGGCCACCGCGGCGGCGGCCACCGCCATTCTGGTGGGGGGCGTCGTAGCGTGTGCCGCCGCGATTGCCGGCGACAACATGCAGGACCTCAAGGCCGGGCAGATCGTAGGAGCGACCCCCTACAAGCAGCAGATCATGCAGATGATCGGCGTGGTGGCCGCCGCGCTGGTTATCGCTCCGGTGCTCAGCCTGCTCTTCCAGGCCTACGGGTTGGGCGACGTCTTTCCCCGAGCTGGCATGGACCCGTCCGAGGCGCTCCGTGCCCCGCAAGCCACGCTGATGGCTTCCGTCGCCGAGGGAGTCTTCCAGCGCAACCTGCCCTGGACGATGATCTGGATCGGGGCCGGTATCGCCGTCGCCCTTATCGTGCTCGACAAGGTTCTCGAGTCCAAGAAGTCGAGCTTCCGGACGCCCGTCCTGGCAGTCGCGGTGGGAATCTACCTGCCCCTCGAGCTGGACATGACGATCGGGATCGGTGGCATCATCGCCTGGGCCATCGCGCGCTCCCTCGCGGCGCGGCGTGCGCAGTTGGCCGACGGGTACGACGGCGCCGTCCGAGCGTCGGAAAGCCGGGGGCTGTTGTTCTCGTCTGGGCTCATCACCGGGGAGGCACTAGTCGGCATACTACTCGCCATCCCGTTCGCGGCAGCGCAGAGTACCGACGTGCTCAGCCTGGCCCCGGAGGGATTCGACCAAGCCGCCCTCATACTGGGGCTGGCAGGATTCGCGTTCATCTGCGCCTGGCTCTATCGACTGGCGAGCAAAGTCACGTGAAAGATTTCTGGACTGTCGTCCGCAAATATTACATCCGGGCCGGCCAGGCTGATCGGGGGCGTTGGTGCATGAATAATAGATGTTGGCCCGCAACAATCCCCCTCCCGGGGGCCCCTCACCGACCGATGGGGTACGAGTCTGGCCTTCCCAGGTCGGTCATCTGATTCAAGACGTTGCACGCGACGAGTACCTCGGCTACTTGCCCTCCTGGACTGCGAGCTCGAAGAGCACCCCCGAAGATCGACTTGTACCGGAAGAAGGCGTTCTCCACGCGAGCCTGCCGTTGGTAGCCCGACGCCTTCTTCCACCGGCGCCGTCCCATCTACTTCACCGCCTCAATGGTGCGATCCCGAGCGCTCGACCGTGGTCGCCGTCGAGATACACGCGCGGTCTTGTTCGGCGGTACCACGACGGTCGCGCCACGCGCGCCCGCAGTATCGTAGAAAGCGATCGTGTCGTAGGCCGCGTCCGCCGTGACGCGCGCAATGTCGTCGTCGACCGCCCCGATCAGGTCGACGCCAGTCGTTGCGTCATCGACCGTCTGATCGGTCAACACTTGGGCAGCAATCACACCCAATCGGTTGACGCCGAGATGGAGCTTCTTCCAGCCTCTCTGGCCGCGACCGCCGTGTTTCGCGGCGGCCCATTCACCCTCGCCCACAATCGAGAGGCCCGTGCTGTCGACGATGAGATCGATGGGCCCCTTGGCTGGGATGCGGGGAAACTCGACCTCGAGGTGCTGACTCCGCCGAGACAGCGTCGTGTGGTCGGGCGCTTCGAGATCGACGTCCATCAAGGATAGGACCGACCGCAAGAAGCCCTCCGCTTGGCGCAATGGCAACCGGAAGACGAGCCGGAGCGTCAACGCTGTCTCGATCGCGTGATTCGAAAACCTCTTCTGCCCGCCTGGTTGACCGGACGGCGAAGGCCTCCACGCGTCAATCGCGTCGGTAGAGAGCCACAGCGTCACGTCACCCTCGCTGGACGAGTGCCCGCTCGTACTTGGGCCAATTCCCGACGCGATATTTGGTCTTGTACTTCGGATACACCCTCGACTTCATGTCGAGATCGTGCGCTTGCAGGCGTCAAAGGGCCAGCGGATCGTCGATTGCCTACCAGCCCGACACGAAGGAGTCGTGCACCAACGCCGCTGGGGGGCTGACTCGTCATCAGCCTACTCTGCCAGTCAGGGCCTCAACTTGACAATGCCCGGGACCCGCTAGAATGTGGGATTTGAATGATCGCTTGACCAATAAGTTACTCGTACAAAGTAACTTATTGAACATAACTGGCGGAGGGAGAGTCCGCCACGGTACGTCACTAAACTGTTGCTATACAAGCCGTTATGTATCTCTCGTTGGTTGTGCTCCCACATTCTTACCCACATCCAGATCTGACAAGGGGCGTCTGAGCGGGAGCTCAGCCACGTCTTTCAACGGAACGCTCGTACGAGACTGAGCCAGCGCCTCTTGGTCGGATCTATTCTTGGTGTGTGCCGGACCCGATCACCCTTACCGTCGGCGTTCTCGCCCTGCTGGTGTCCATCGCGTCGGCGATCGCAAGCCGGCGAAATAACAGCCGCCAAAACCAGCTCCAGGAACGACTGGTAGACCTCGAAAACGCCCGAGAGCAGGACCGCCAGCGCCTGGCGCGAAGTGCTGAGGTTCGCGCCTCAATCCAGCGCGGCGAGCGTCACTATCGGGAAAGGAGCAGGCCGACGATTCCGATCAGCACCACCGCGAAGATGGCCTTCACGGTGGTTTGAATCTCGGTGAGCCTCGTGTCGAGAGAAGCGAGGCGAGCTTCGTGTCTGTCTTGCAGGGCCTTCACTCGGTCTCGCAGGCGGATTACTGCATCGTCGATCATCCTTGGGTCGGTGTCCCGATCGGTTGCTGCCATGATCAGATCGCGAAGCTCCGTTACCAGGGTCGGCCATCGCTGATCGGTCTTCTCATTGTCCGAGTCTTCCTCGAAGTCGTCATACTTCCGATCGACGTACTCCCTGGGATTCTGTTTGGCCCAGTATTCGACGCGGTCGTAGTAGCGCGATCGAAGTCGATCGTCGACCCTTCTGCCATCAACGAGCTACTGAAACAGCCGACGAAGGTCGCGAGAGTCCTTGCGGTAGAACCAGGGATTCGCGATCGCGGCTTCGATGAAGTGCTCTTTGTCCCGAGCGTACGCGGCCTGCACGGCGGCGACATCCGACGGCCGGAAGCTCTGGTAGTAACCCTGCCGCACGTAGCGGTCTGGATGTTCGCGTAGGAAGTCCTGAAGCGCTTCGTTGCTGGATGGCGCTTTGGATGCAACAAGTTGCCGTAGCAACCCGAAGTCGTTCCAGAACTCCTGTCGGTGCTCCTCTGACGACGTCCATCGGGAGAAGACGTCGCCGAAGAAACTGACTTCGATCGGCTTCACTTCGCGTTCGTGCCAAGAGTCTAGACCTGAGTTCTCATTGTCAGCTTCTTCATCCGATGACGGTGGCCCATCCGCTAGGAACGCGTCCTCTTCCTCTGTTCTGGGCGCACGATACTCGCGGGGGACATCCTCGAAGATCGCGTTTTGGAACACCTGGCAGAGAACCGTGGCCCAGTTCTCAGTTGGCGGAATCGTGTCGAGCAGCGACCACGCCGCCCTGATGGCCTTGCCGTGTTCGTACGCCGCCCAGCCGTCAGAGTACACGTCTAGCTCGTACTCATGCTGCAGCAACGGATTTCGCCCCGCTACGGCCACGATGCGCTGCCAGCGCTCATCGGGAAGGTCCGCGTAGTGGTCCTCTCGTGTGAACACACGAGCGAGCGTCAAAGGGTCGAGGCTGGGGTTGGTGAAGAGCGCTTCCAACGCGGAATACGGTGCCTCCTCCAGGAACGTGTCGAACTCCTCGACCGACTTGAAGAACGGCTGTATTATGAAATTGCCTTCCATCGTGAAGATCTCGCCGAAGAAGCGATTCGAGAGGACCGCACAGCAAACGGCAACATCGCCCTGGCAGTACAGCTCCCTCAGAAGGTCTGCGCTCGTCGTGAACTGACCGAGTGCCAGATCAATCAGAGGGTTTCGACGATCTCGCAGTGCGGCAAGCGTCGGGAGAGGAGGGCTATCTCCATAAGCGGACGACGGCACGTGTGCCTCAAGCCAGCGGTACACACTGTCAGGGGACGCCGCCTCAAGGTAAGCCTTCTGGAGGGCATGTGCAGCCGTAAGCTGGTCGGTCATCGGCTAGTTCTCCGCAGGGGATGGTGACCCAACGGCGTCGGCCACCCGAAACCACGCCGGCATTGCCCGCTGTTCCCTGACGCACGTCATCTACCGGCTCATTCACGAATTGCCGGACGACTAAGAGAGGACTCTGGCGTACCGCTGTGAGGCGGCACGGTGCAGTTAACGGGCTTACCGGGCGGGGTGCTGGGCTTCAGACCGGTAAGATATCGAAGGAATAGCACGCTACGACTCTCGGTGGACGGGCGCTACTCGAACTCTTAATCTGCGGGTTGGGGGTTCGATCCCCCCCGGCTCACCACGAATTCCTAGTAAAAGGAGATCTTCGGTGTCGCGGAAACTGAGACAGAAGCGGTGATAGAGCCAGACGGCGTGACTGATGATCTCGGGCGGGAAGCGGTAGCCGTGGTAGCTGGGCGCGGGGCTCGTCATCACCCTACACTGCCAGCTTCCGCCTCAACTTGACAATGCCCGCAAGGCTTGACCAGGTGAAATCTGTCGCGCGAAAATCCCAGCAATCCATAGACTGTCCGCCCACGTCCAACGCTGTGGCTGTCAGATTGGCTGTCAACGTTCTGCGCCGGTCGCGCCACGTCCGCCAGTTCCGGCAATCGGTTGCGGTCGGGGACCCTGCCCGACCGCACGTACTCTCTCGTGCTGTGACTGACGACTTCGTGTCCCCCCTTAAACTGCCGTGCGATGCGCCGATAGCGCGGGAAATCGTCAGTTATAACGCGGCAAGTCAGGTCTGTGTTCTCCATGATCACCTCGCGCATCCGATCCGCCGTCAACCGTTCCATCATCTGAAACCGAACATCACCATTCCGTTCCACCATACCGAGCACCGGCGTCTTGTTGCTCTCAGGACCTGGACGGCCGACCTTGCCGCCTCGGTAACGCGGTTTGCCGCCGATGTACACCTCATCGACTTCTACTGTCCCGGCGAGCTTCGGCGCGTCCACTACAACACCGTGCGCCCGCATTCCTCGCTGGGCTACCGCCCCCCGGCGCCGAGGGCTTACAGCCTGGCCATACCCCAACCCGCTGAATCGAGATCGGTGGCCTCAACCTTGATATAGACTCTCATACCCGCTGGCATAAAACATCGGGCAGGGCACGCGTCAAACATGATGAATCAGCGCCGCGGCTGATGCGCAGCGTTAGGCGCACGAAGGGGTGGCCCATCAGCCGCATGGAGAGGGAGGCAGCGTGACCTTGAGCACTTGCCCAGACTGTGGACATAGCGTGTCTGACCGGGCTCCGGCCTGTGTTCAATGCGGGCGCCCGCTGGGAGCGGTGCCACCCACGCCCCCTCATCTGCCACAAGCTGCCTTCGCCTCAATGGTCGAAGCACCTGCCCATCAGCAGGCTGATTCCCCAGCGGCCCCCCGCGTCGGCCCGCTTCCGCTGTTTCCGGTGGCCACCCACAAGTTCATCGTGCTGTCCATCTGCACTTTCGGAATCTACGAGCTGTATTGGTCCTACCAGACCTGGAAGCGGCTCAGCAGCGCGTCCGAAGAGAACATGAGCCCCTTCTGGAGAGCCGTCTTCGCACCGCTCTGGGGCTTCTCCTTATTCAAGAGAATCCGCGCTTCGGCGTTATCAGCGGGGGTGCCGGTCGATTGGAGTTCTGGCACTCTCGCTACGTTCTATCTGGTTCTGAACCTGACCCAGGGACTTCCCGCCCCGTGGTGGCTATTAAGCTTCACCACTGTGTCTCCCATGATTCCCGTTCTGCAGGCCGCACAGCGCGTCAACGAGCATCAGGCGCGCGTCAACGAGCATCAGGCCGCGCTGAGCACAGAAGGGCTGAACGACAACTACACCAGAGCAAACGTCGCGACTATCGTGATCGGCGGGTTGTACCTGATCCTGACCGTGATCGGAACATCGATCGGAACATCCATTCCGTACCCCGGCTGACTGACAAGCCTTCCCGCTTCCTAAGTTCTTTCAGCGAAGGGCAAACCGAAAGACACCGTCGAGCATCACGGCGCCGTCATGTTCGCGGCGCTGAGCGACGCGGCCCTAAAAGCCCAGCCTCGCACCGGGCTTGGCGACCGCTGTCATCATCTCGGCATCCTATTGACGAAGGTCGATGCTCGCCGCCGCGTGACCGCGGAAATCATCGACGTGATCCGCCAGCATTACGACCGTCAGGTCTTCCGCGCTGAAATCAAGGTGGATGTCCGCCTGGTCGAAGCGCCGAGCTTTGGGCAAGCCATCTTCGACTACGCGCCCGGTTCATCCGCCGCGGACGCCTATCGCCAGTTGGCCGACGAAGTCATCAAACGGAAAGGGACGACCGCATGGCGAAATCACGACTAGGGAAGACGGACAGCAACTTCACGCCGACCACGAAGACGACCGCCGCGACCGCCGTCCCGGCGTCGTATCCGTCTCCATCGCCGACAAGCTGACGGTCATCCTCCCGCCCGACCAGGTCGCCTTCTTGGACCGCCTGGCGCTGGACATCCGGGCGACGACGGGCTGGAAGGTGCGCCGGACAGAAATCATCCGGGCGCTGGTCGCCGCGCTCCAGACGGCGCATCCCGACCTGACGGCCAGCCGGTCGGAAGCGGATGTCACGGCCGCGGTCGTCCAGATGATGAAGGCTAAACGATGACCAGCGACACGCCAGCATCGGTGCCTGCGAGTATGTACTGTCTAGGACGTTCTTCGACCCCTTGGGGCCGTGAGAGGTGCTACCCTCGGCCAGACGTGCCGCTGACCATCGCAGCGGTTTTATTCCTTGGCTGGAGGATACAGATGAACCACCGCGCTTTCTTTATCGGGACACTGGTCACCGCGATGGTCGTCGCCACATTGGCGGTCATGCCAACCTATGCCCAGCGGCAGAAGACGGCAACTGGGCCTGATCCGTACATGTCTGTTGACCTGCCCGCCGGAAGCGATGTCGGTGGCCGAGACTCCCTCCACTGACGATCTCTCATGGAGGCGGACATGACAGGGAGCTACGATCTCGCTCTGACGCGGGGGCTTGAAGGCAAGATAACCAAGGGCGCAAATGATGCCTCTGTGTCGATAGAGAACGCCAGCCTGTTGCGGTTCCTTTCAGGGCCGGCGTTTTCGGCTGGCATCGCAAGCGGGTCACCGTTCGAGATCGTCGCGAACACACAGGACCAGTTGGTGGCGAACTACTTTAACGGGGACTCCATGAATACCTTCGTCCTGAACAAGAGGAACGGGCTGGCGATCTGGTCAAAGGTGCGCGCGACCTTTCCGGCGTACGATGCGCCTACCGGAGTTCAGAGCTATTTGATCTGTCAATGACGCCTTCCGTCACTAACGCTCAGTGCGCGTCCTCCTTGCGGCACTGTCAAGTTGACGAACGCGGCGCGCGCCTCTCCCTTCGCGGCCGCGCACCAGCGCTCCTTCAGCAGGCGCACGTCACCGCATCCCATTCGATGAAGGCCCGCGTTCGGAGCAACCGGTGGTGAGCCGATCGCAGCAGATGTCGGCCGACCCGGAAGAGATTCTGCACGAGCCCATGTACCGACGCGAAGCGTTGCACGTGCGCGGCCGACTTGAAACGTCGCATCTGGCGCTCCCGCTGCCGGGTCGGCTGATGCGAAACCTCCGCGCGATTGTTCTCGCACTGCCGGGTGCTGTGCACCACGGACGGCATCACGGTCCGATGCGCTGCCGAGTAGCTGCGCAGCTTGTCCGTGATCAGCCGTCGCGGCACAGCCCCCCTGGCGTTTCAACAACTTCCGGAAGAAGCGCGTCGCCGCGTGCCGATTGCGCCGTGACTGGACCAGGATGTCGATCCCATCGCCATCCTCGTCGACCGCCCGCCAGAGATAGTGTTGCCGACCATGAATCGTGACGAACAGTTCGTCCAGATACCAGGTGTCGCCCATGCGCCCGCGGCGATGCCGGAGCCGCCGGGCGTAGG
The DNA here is from genome assembly GCA_965229885.1 of Vicinamibacterales bacterium. GTDB lineage: Bacteria > Acidobacteriota > Vicinamibacteria > Vicinamibacterales > CAVVIG01 > DATLLJ01. Next base: position 43,910 of record CBDDJX010000003.1, on the reverse strand, counting down.
CGGGGCCAAAGGTCTGACACCAGTGTCGGATGGTCTCGTACGTGACCACGAGGCCCCGTTCGGCCAGGAGATCTTCGGCGTCGCGGAAGCTGAGACAAAAGCGGTGGTAGAGCCAGACGGCGTGACTGATGATGGCCGGGGGAAATCGGTATCCGCGATAGCTGGGCGGCTGGCTGATCATCGATCTACTCTGCCACCCGGAGCCTCCACTTGACAGTGCCCGCAAGGCTTGACCAGGTGAAATCTGTCGCGCGAAAATCCCAGCAATCCATGAGCGAGCACACCATACCGGATGCTCCGATCCGCCAGCTGTCAGCGCCGGAGCTGAAAGCGTTGATCGAGAGCGGCACGCCGTTCGAACTGGTCGATGTTCGCACGGACGAGGAGCGCGCGCTTGCGCGGATCGACGACTCTCGCCTTCTTGATCAGGCGTACCACGATGCGCTGCTCCGCATGGATCGAAATACGCCTATCGTGTTCCAGTGCCACCACGGAGTACGCAGTCAACATGCGGCGGATTACTTCCGACGTGAAGGATTCCGTAATCTTTCCAACCTGCAGGGCGGCATCGACGCCTGGTCACTACTCGTGGATGCTTCCGTCCCTCGCTACTAACGTCTCCGGGCAAGGGAAGGGGCCAGTTGGAAGACATTCCGCTACTCATCGAGTTCGCCGAGCCAACGTCCCTTCTTCTGGAGCAAAGCCGCATTTCGACGCTTCCGATCATCGGAAACGGCCCACCAGGTACCTTCGTCCTCTTCCCGAACGGTCTCAGGGTGTCTCTGCCGACCGATCAGATCGTCTTCGCCGACGATTCCGACGGCCACGTCCGAGTTGGATTTGGCGGGATGCGGTTCGTCGGATCCGAAGATGGGGGCCTCGTGTTCGTACGGATTCGCGAACTGTACCCTGAGGATCAGCTCTCGCCGGCTCGCAGTCACACGATGCGGCTCGACCCACAGTGGGTTACCTCGATTGCAGTAGAAGGCTCTCGCGTCTGGCCCGGTGATTTGCCGTTGCGCTAGAACACGTCCTGTACAGCAGCGAGTCCGCCATGCTTTGCGAGTAGTCGTCAAAGGATGGGCGACGGGGCTGGGTGCAGTCTAGCGAAACGCGCAGACAGCGCAAGGGCTAGGCCGAGCGGGGGCGTTATTGGTTGGCGATGCGGATGTCTACGGCTATTTCCTCGACGTACTCGAAGACTATGGCCCTGTTCGTTACTTGCGGTTGGCCTGTGCCCGTGGGCCGGTAGGTTTCTTCTGCTGCCCCTGTTTTTTCGACTGCTTCTGCTTGTTGCTCTTGTCCCTGTCCTTCTTGCCGCCCTTGTCTCCCATGGTCTCTCCTTTCGGTCATTATGGCCTGTCCCCGACGACGGGTCTGGGTGCAGTCTAGCGAAACGCGCAGACAGCGCAAGGACTCTGTCGAGCGGGGGCGTCACCGGCGCGTGAAGATCGACGCGATCAACTCACTGACAGATTCGATCAGCCGCCGCCCGAATACCCACCTCCCTGCGCCTCATCTTGTGTCATGTAGCTACCTCGCCGCGTGTGGCCGTAGTACTGCGTGCCTGGGCAGTGATAGACGCCTGATGCGGTATTCACCCATACACGCACATCGGCCATGACGCTCGGAGACTCGACGGCTGGTGCCTCAGTCCACAATCCCCGCCCTGCCTCGCGTGCCTCACGTTCATAGTCCTGAAACTGTCTCAGATACTTGAACGGAAACTGTGTGTAGGCGTGCCCGTAGCCTTGCTTGACGATCTCCGCATTGAGAAACGTGCCGTCTGAAAGGTAGACATAGGCCAGGGTCCGGCCGAAGCGATCTGTCCGCTCGATATCGAACGCCAGCCGCACCACCTTGCCCTCGGCCATACGGTGCGTGAACGCGCTCGCCTCTTTCCCGAAGAATTGCACGGGCCGACGGGGATCGACCGTCTCTGGCGTATCCACCCCGATCAACCGCACCCTCCCGACGCCCTGGACGATCAGCGTGTCGCCATCGACCACCCGCGTGACGAGTTGAGCATAGACCAGGGAAATAGGCGCGAGGACCAGCGCCAGGATGAGAGCGGATCGCGCGAGCAGATTGCCCACTGGGTCTGGCTGCAGTCTAGCGAAACGCGCAGACAGCGCAAGGCCTAGGTCGAGCGGGGGCGTGGCGGAAGGGTGCGGGTGTTGCTGTGGGGGTGCTGGGCGTCGATTCCGAACGATTGTCGGCGCGAGGTCAGAATGTAGATTGGAGCAGATACCGCGTGGTGTCTAGTTCAGATTGGAACGCCTCGCGCGCTCTGGCGAACTCCAAAGCAGACAGGCGCGCAGTGTCGACCCCGGGGACTGACGGAGCGGTAAATGTCTGCCGACTCATTACCCAGTAGCTGCCCTTGTCGAGGCGGACTCGAACGGTGAGCACCCCCGTATGCACGACGAACATCTCGACGTATTCGTTCGGGCTAATCATTTCGCCAATTCGGCGGTCCTCGGTCATTGGCAACTTGAACACAGTCACCACTCTTTCGAACTCCTCGCGTGGACCCTTGCGAATCTCCTCAAAGTTCTCTGCCCATTCGTAGTCATTCGTCATCGCTGTCCAGTCGGCGCGCGCCAGACGGATTGTGCGTGACGGCGCGCTGACGATGTAGTCGGATGCGCTCTCTTTCGATGCCGTCGGTGTCTGCGCACCCACCGCGCCGCCCACCAGCAGCACGAACGCCACACACACAGCGGGTATCCGTCGGGTCATCGTCAGCCTCCCTCAACGGTTACCGGCATGGGCGACGAGTCTGGGTGCAGTCTAGCGAAACGCGCTGACAGCGCAAGCACCACCGATTGAGGTGTTAAGCTCATGCGATCATGATTCTGCAGAATTGGTGGTTCACGACATTGATGGGGGTCAAAAGTCCGATGGCCCCACCGCTTCGCGGCGAAAAGAAGACCGATGTTGTCGTTATAGGTGGAGGGACCGCGGGCCTTTCGGCGGCGCTGAGGCTTTCCCAAGCCGGCGTCAAGACTGTCCTTCTTGAAAGCAATGTCTGTGGAGGGAGCACAACGGGTAAAAGCGCCGGCTTCCTGACGCCAGACAGCGAACTCGAACTCCACCAGATCCTGCGCCGGTTTGGCGTCGAGGCCGCCAAGAGATTGTGGGCGGTTCCCTGTGTGGGAGTCGACATCATACGCGGCGCCGTCAAGAGATACGATTTCGACTGCGACCTCGTCGAACAGGATTGCCTCTATCTAAGCAAGACCAAAAAACAATGGCTGGATGTCCAAAACGAGCATAAGACGCGCACCGAACTAGGCCTTCAGTCCGAGCTCTATGACGCCGAGCGTCTTCCTCAGGCGATGGGCTCTCAAGGTTTCTCTGGTGGCGTCCGGTATTCCGGCACCTATACCCTCAATCCCCTCCTCTATTCGCAGGGAGTCAAAAGGGGTCTCCTCGACGATGGGGTCATGATCCATGAGGCCTCCAGGGTCAACAAGATCGAGGGCCATACCGTTTATACCGACCTGGGCTCGGTCACGGCCGATGAGATAATACTCTGCGCCGACAAGACGCCTTCGAGCCTGACGTCGTATTCATGGAACGTCTATCACGCCCAGACTTTTCTGGCCGTCAGCGAACCTCTATCCCAAAAGGACATCGAGCGGCTCTTCCCGACCGGGACGCTGCAATGTTGGGATTCCGACTTGGTTTACAGTTATTGGCGTCTGACCGGCGACGGCCGCTTACTCTTGGGCGGAGGGAGCCTACTGACGGCCTTTGCGCGCAAGGACGTCACTACGCCGAGTGTGATCGAGAGCGTCATCGCGCGCTGGCGCAGGCATTACCCCGATATGGACCATATCCAGTTCATACAGTATTGGCCCGGCCGCATCGACATGACCCGAGACCTTCTACCCACGATTGTCCGGGATAGGAAGTACCCGTGGATCCATCACGTCATGGGCTGTGTGGGTTTGCCCTGGGCCAGCTTCTGCGGAGATTTCTGCGCGCGGCACGTACTCAACAAGGAGCGGGAATCCGACAAGTACTACTACCGATACTTCAGCCCCAAAAGAGGTTTCCTCATCCCGCTCTGGGCGGAAAAGATAGTCGGCAAGCAGCTCATGTTCTCGATGAACACCGCCTGGGCGAAGTTTCACCAGAACGATAAGGGAGAAACAGTCGACGTCGGAAAAGAGGACTTCTAGCAGCCCGTGGTCAAAATCCGGCGTCGCACCGAGACGAGCGATTACCAGTAATCGCCGTTGCGCTCCATCACCGCCCAGTGCGCCAAGCCGTCGCCGATGTCGGTGTAACGCACCTCGTATAACGACAGCGAGCGAAGAGCCTCATCTACGTTCTGTCCGATGCGTAATTCAATGCCGCCGATGTCGAGTGACTGCGCGTGCGCTATTGCCGGTGCTGCCCCGAGTAGCGCCAACACCACACACACAGCGGGTATCCGCCTGGTCATCGTCAGCCTCCCTCAGCGGTCACCGGCATGGACGGGCGACGGGTCTGGGTGCAATCTAGCGAAACGCGCAGACGGCGCAAGGCCTCTGTCGAGCGGGGGCGTGAATGGGTGCTTGCGCCATTCGCTGTTGATCACGCCGCGGTTCGTTGTTCGTGCGGCCACAGGAAAGTCGGCAGCTCAGCTGCGTCAGTTTCTCTGCGCTGGACGATCACGGGAATGCGCACGACCACGACAAGCATACGTAGAGAGAGACCCGGCGCCGTGAAGATGTCGCTCCAGTTCAGTCGCGTGGTCACCAAACCGGCCTGCAGCGCTGGCGTCCTCGTCTCGCGCCCGAATCGCAACGCCCGGTGCGGTCGGACGAAGTTGTAGTGGCAACGCACGAGCTCGACGTGGCTGCGGATCTGGTCGGCGCCACGGGCGTGGCAGGGCGAGCGCCGACGCAAGTACGCCGACGCTTGGCGAATCGTGAGGTCGAGATGCTGGCCACGCCGTGAGAGGGTCGTGTGATCGGGTGCGGAGAGGGCGAGGCCCAGCATCCTAAAGCATCGACGTCACAAAGCCCTCGGTCTGGCGCAGGGGCAGGTGGAAGAGGAGCCGGAGTGTCAGCGCGGTTTCGATCGCGAGGTCCGAGTACTGCAGCTGCCCGCCACGCGTGCCGACGCCCACGGCCGCCCAGGTGGCGAGTGCCTCCGGGGCGAACCACAGCGGGATGTCACCTCGTTGGACCAGCGCGCGGTCGTACGCCGGCCAGTTCCCAACGCGGTATTTCGTCTTGTACGTCGGGTGCACTCTCGAGTTCATGTCGAGATCATGCTCCTTCGCCCGTCACGATGGCCAGGCATCGACGGTTCTCGCCGAGGGGGCATGAACCGTGCACCAACGCCGCGCGGAGATGGAACCCGGCCAGCTTGATCGGGCGGCTTTCGAAGAGACTCCCGCTCCCGGCGCCGGGAACGGGAGCGGTCGGAGGCCGCACCAGACTGCCGGGCATCAGTGCATCGAGCCGATTCGCTGATTGAGAGTGGCTGGTCTAGTCCACCAGACGCGAATCCATAAAAGGATCAACGCCGCCCTCGCCGAGTTCGCTGCGGCATTCCGGGCCCAGCCCTTGTCCCAAGCGTCCATGTGCGCGAGACAGCGTAGGTCAGAACTCAGGCGGCACGCAACGTTGTCCCGGGCCTCGATTTGGCGAGAGAATTGCGAATTCGAGACCCACAGGTCTTCCGTTAACTTTCGGGAGGCCACTAATATCGGCTATCGTCACCCATCGCTGTAGGGAGCTTAGTCGAGCGTCACGAACGCGAGCGCGTAGTTACCATTCAAGGGAATGACCAACTGGTTCTGGGTCGAGTCGTAACACATGGACGCCGCGCTCGGGATACCCGAGGCGACGATTTCCGCCTCTTGGCCGGGGCGGATACGCGACACGCTGCCATGCCGCACGCTGCTCACGTACTTCGTCCCGTCGGCGGTGACGACGACGCCATCGTTTCCACCTTCGACGCTGTGCTCGGTCCGAATGACCGCTCCGTCTTGGTCATAGGTGAGGACGGCATTGTTACCGACGTTGACGACCACGACGTTGCCGTCCTGGTCGATCGCCAGTCCGTTGGGACCGTCGAGAGGCGCGCCGTCCGCGAACAGTGACACCTCATTGTCGCTCGTCACCTTCCAGATCTGTCCCACAGGCCGGGTGTTGGAGGCGTACACTGTCCCTGCGTCGTTTACGGCGATGCCGTTCAGGAGCGTCGAGTCGGGAACGGGAATGGATCGCAGTGGTCGGCCCGTTTCCAGGTCGAAGAGACGAACGTGACCCGAGTCCACGGTGTAGAGCACGCCGTTACTGATGGCGCTACCCAACGGGTCGTCAAGGTTCAGCCCATCCCGCGTGGCGCCGATCCATTTGGGCGTGTGCACGCTGCCGTCGGGCTTGATGAGCGAGACGTAGCCATCGTCTTGACCGTTGTCTCCCCGAGTGCCGGCATTCATGGCCAGAATCAGGTTCTTGCCGGGATCGAACGTGCAACTCTCTGAAAAATAGAAACTGCCGAAGACCGTGACGTTGTCCGACATCGGTCGCCAGTCTCCGGCCTCACTAAGGGCGCCGATCGGTTCACCCGCCGCAAACTCCTGGGCGGCCGCGGGGACCGTCAGGACGACGGCGACGAGAACTGCGTAGACGATTTGCCGACTCGCGGCATCGATTTTGGCCGTGTACATGGTGAATGTTCTCTCCGTTCCGTGTAGAGCTCGGTCGACCTCCGGTAGCTCGACCGATCGCCCGCATTGTATCCCGCGTGGGGCTTGTCACACTGGGTTGTGACCGTCTGTCGGACGGCGTGAGCCGACGTGCAACACCCGGGTCCTTGACCCGCAAGCCTCCGCGCGGTTCGGGACTAGAATGCCCCGATCTGCCTCGCTAGGTGTCCTGTCGGTCTCGAATTCGTTGTCAGGCTGCCGTCGGGAGCTGGACCAGCCCCGACGCGGCGCTCTCGCCGGCCACGCGCCTTGCGTCGATGCTCAACAGCCAGGGTCGCAGAACAGGCATTCGGTTAACTTTCGACCCCCACTAATACCGCCTATTCCCTGCCTCGATCCTGGATTCAGCGAGAGAATTGGGAATTCGAGACGCACAGGCGCTCATCACGGCCAGGATCGACCGCACAAAGCCCTCCGTCTGACGCAATGGCAATCGGAAGACCAGCCGGAGCGTTAACGTCGTCTCGATCGCCAGATCCGAAAACCGCTTCTGTCCGCCCGGTCGACCGGACGGCGAAGCTCCCCACGCAGCCATGGCGTCTGGGGAGAGCCACAGCGTCACATGGCCTCGCCGGACCAGCGCTCGCTCGTACGCCTGCCAATTCTCCACGCGATATTTCGTCTTGTACGTCGGATGAACCCTTGACCTCATGGCGAGATCGTGTGCCGCGGGCCGTCAGGCCATCAACAAGACCAGCCTACCGGAGCGAAGCTGAGGAGCCGTGCACCAACGCCGCCCCTCGGCCTGGGCGCGATCGAAAAAGAGTGGGCCGACCGACGGTATCCTGTCGGCCGGCCCGAAATCACACTGGCGGATCGACGGCTCGCTACCGCTACTCGGGGAGGGTCGATCCACATCCTGCTGAGCAGAGCGTGGCCGGGTCGGGGCCCTTTCCCTCGGCGAAGTTGCGTTCGTCATGGCGGGCACCGATGAGCTGTCCCGCCAAGCCGTAGTTCCCCTCGTGACACCGAGGCTCCATATAGTGGCGATTGAGCTCGTCGCTCGTTTTCGTCCATTCCACCTTGGCGGTCCACGGCCGTGTCCAGGTCGTCGGATCTTCGATCGTCACTTCGTACTCGATCGTGTTCGCGTCGAGACGGGTGAAGCGTTCGACCAAATGCAAGTTCTCGCGGGCGCCCTGGTAGTCTCTCTTCTGATTGAAGTTGGTGACATCGACGACCAGCGTATCGCCTTCCCAGTGGCCGCGGGAGTCACCCCACCACTGGCGAATAGCTGCGGGCAGATGCGGGGCGTTGCTGATCGGGATGATGCGCTCGAATCCCCCGCCCTGGCTGATGTCGTAGTAGATCGACACCGCGTCTCGCGACTGAACGATGCGGGGGAAGAAACCGAGCCCGCCGGTAAATCCCGGAAAACGGCTGCGTAGGCACCGCTCACCCAGGTTCCGGTCCTCGGGACCGTTAGCGCGATTGATGGCGCCCGACGTACCGCCTCGCGCACTAGTCGACACGTAGAAAGGAGGCGTGGTCTCGCGTAACGGCGAGGTCGGCCCGTACGTGCCACCCGAGCAGCCCACGAGTTTGTTTTTGCAGATATCAGTGGGAGCCAGGAGGGCATTCTCGAAATCCACGACCATCTGTCTTCGCTTCTTCGCTTCCTCGGTTCGCGGCGGAATTCGCCCATCGGGCGGATCGATGATCAGGGACGTGCGCTTGCTGCTATACAGCTGCGACCGGAACACGCTGTTGTACGCGCCGCCGACGTCCTGCGGGGTTCCGCGCGTCGGCCGCTTGTCGCCGACGGTCAGCAGAGCCGGATTCCGAGCCTTGTCTATCGCGGCCCTCTCCTCGTCGGTGTAGAACTCCCTGTCCCCCAACTTCGGGTCGCGTTGGAGCGGCGTACTCACGCCGTCGGTCCAGAGACCCTGCAGATCAGGGTCACCCCAGATTGTCCTAAGCTCGGGGCCGCTCGCCTTAGCCGCAGCCCCCGTCGCCACCGGGGCCTGGGCCGAGACCGGCACCAGTTGCAGTAACAGCGCCACAGACAGGGTAATCGCCGCCGCACTGAATACCTGAAATCGTCGACTCATTTCCGACCTCCTTTGCTCCGGCCGTCTGCAAAGCCTCCGCACGATAACCTGAGAGGCTAACACAACGTCGGACTGTTTTCGACGGCGCGGTCACGGCTCGGGCATTGTCAAGTTGAGGCGGTCGGGGCGTTGGTGCATGAATCCTTGTGGCCTGGCAGAGACGGGTGTTCGCTCGATCTGCTCGGGGGAACGGATCCAACGACTACGCTGAGGGGATGAAATCGAGAGTTCATCCCACCTACAAGACGAAGTACCGCGTCGCGAACTGGGCCTCGTACGATCGCGCCCTGGTCCAGCGAGGTGACGTCACCGTGTGGTTGTCACCGGAGGCCGTCGCCGCATGGGAGCCCGCGGGGGTCGCCGCGCGCGGCGGACAGCAGAAGTACTCCGACCTGGCCATCGAAACGGCGCTGACCCTTCGGCTCATCTTTCACCTCCCGCTCCGCCAGGCCGAGGGATTCCTGACGTCACTCTTTGGGATGATGCGCATCGAGCTTTGCGCGCCCGATCACACGACGCTCTCTCGGCGAGGGCAGCACCTCACGCTCACGCTTCGACGAGTCCCACCGGGCGAACGTATGCATCTCATCATCGACAGCACCGGCCTGTCGATCGTGGGCCAAGGGGAATGGGCGGCCGCGAAACATGGACGACGCGGCCCGCGCGGCTGGAAGAAGCTCCATGTGGGTGTCGATCGATCCGGTGTGATCGTCGCCCAAGCCTTGACCGAGGCGACGGTCGATGACGCAACCACAGGCGTCGATCTAATCACACAGGTCGATGGTGACCTGGCCGTCGTCACCGCTGACGCGGCCTACGACACGGTCGCCGTCTACGAGACCGCGGGGGCGCGGGGTGCGGCAGTCGTGGTGCCACCGGCCAGGACGGCGAACGTGTCTCGCCACGGCCTGCGGTCGCCCGCTCGGGATCGGACGATCAGGTCAGTGAAGAAGCTCGGACGGCGCCGCTGGAAGAAGGCGTCGGGGTACCATCGTCAGGCCCGGGTGGAGAACGCGTTCTTCCGTTACAAGTCGATCATCGGAGATGGCCTTCGCGCCCGAAGTCCAGCCGGGCAGGGGAGTGAGGCCGTGCTCGGCTGCGAGATCCTGAATCGGATGACCGACCTCGGCCGGCCAGCGTCGTATCGCATCGGCAGGTGAGGGCTCTGTGGGTTGGCATCGTGCGGGCCAGTTACGATTCGCGCAACAACGCCTCGAGCACGCCTGCCCGCCCCAGCTCCTCCTTCAGCGTTACCAGATCAATCGCGTCGCCGCGCGCGGCCAGGTTCCGCATGGCGGAGAAGATGCGCTGGTGGGCTTCTCGAAAGAAGTCGGACGGGTCGATGACCATGGTCGCGTCTATAAGCCGCTCCTCGTGGAGCAGGATGGCGCCGAGGACGGACCGTTCAGCTTCGAGATTGTGGGGGCTAACCGCCTCGAACCCACGAACGAGTGAATTACTCATGCGCCGCACGCGTTCGCGCCGCTTCGAGTTTGATCACGAGTGAGCGGATTTCAGCGTCTGATCGGCCCTGGATGCGGGCCGCGTTTATCGCCGCGACCTCTCCTGCGGGCCACCCGACCGCGCGTGCTCCGAGCTTGATCGGCTTGGGCCAAAGGCCCTGCTTGATGCGAAGGTAGAGGGTCGAACGGCGGTTGCCCGATTCGGCCTCAACAGTGGGACGCCTCAAGATGGTTTGCATCGTCATCTGCACCTCTAGTGAATAGACACACCATCTTCATAGCGGAAAACCCGCCGGTAGAGAGAGCAAGACTGGAGTTAATCTGAGACTTGCTTAACGGCTGGCGCGGTGGCGGGGTGCGTGCTCCTGACGGCCGGGCGCTCTGCCCGGCCTTCGAGGTAGGCGCAGCGGGATCTCGATCAAACGCGCGAGGTCGCGGATCACCCTATCGACAGCTTGACGACGAACGTCAGCCTCTCCCGCGATGTTCTTGATCGCTTCGCCCCGCACCTGTGCGCGGACGAGCCACGCGCAATCCCGATCAAGGTCTGTGTCTCGTGGAATCGCAACAGACACCGCGTCCAGAAACGCGGAACGCTGCTGGTAATGCCGTTTGGCACGCGCTAGAAATTGCGTTTGGGTTTCTTTTCTGGGATCGGCGGAAATCACGGGACCTCCGGCTAGTTCCGAGATCGGGCCAACGAACGGAGTCATCGCGCTGACGGGGTGCAACCGCGGGAACGCAGGGAGGGTTGCGAGTACCTCGCGAAGTGACTGCTCCGGCGTGTGCCGCCACCGAGCGCGAACCAGCGTCGCGAACGCTTCCACCCAATTGACATCGACGTGCCATTTCTTCGCCCACTTGAGGATCCTGTCTGAAACAAAGACATGGTCCGCGAAGGCTCTGTAGACGTCGATGTCCAGTAGCGTTGGCGACCAACCGGCCCGGGTCGGCCGCGCACGCCCTGTCGCGTGCGCCTCCAGCGTGGCCGCAACATCAGACGGGAGGGCGAGTGGCCGCGTATCGACCCAGACGCCGTGGGTGAGCGTCGGGAGCAGGGACTCGGCGGCATTCACGATCCGCCCTTCATGGTTGCGTGTCGGCGAGGCCCGGAGCTCCTTCAGAGCGCCTGGAACGACTTCGCACAATTGACAGAAGAAGGCCCGTCGGGCTTGCCGCAGGCTCTCGATCCGCAGTGGCGTGTCCCGCCTGCCGATGGGAAATGTTTGTTGTTTCACCGCGGCGATCCCGTATCAGGCGCGGATCGGGATCACATCGGCGATCTTCGCGGTGGCGAAGCGTGACCACGACTCCATGAGCTGACGCCGGCGCTCAAAGAGGTCCGTCCGGTGGTACGCGGCCTCGGTCTTATCGAGGAGAGCGTGCGCCAGTGCGGCTTCACAGACGGCCCGTGGGACGCTGGTGCACTCGGCAGCCCAGTCTCTGAAACTCGATCTGAAGCCGTGTGCTGTGAGATCGGCGCGCTCCATGCGCCGCAGGGCCATCAAGAACACCATGTTCGAGAGGGGCTGCGCCTGGCTGCGGCCGGGGAACACGTACGGCCCGCCATCGGATAGGGCCTGCGCGCGTTGGAGAATCTTGACGCAGCGCGCCGACAGGGGCACGCGATGCTCAACCCCGGCCTTCATCCGCGCCGCGGGAATGGTCCACGTCTTCGCCTCCGTGTCGATCTCAGCCCGCGTCGCGTTGAGCGTTTCGGACGTGCGCGACGCGCAGAGGATCGTGAACTCCAGCGCGAGTTTCACGATCTCCCCGGCCCCGCTCTCCCGCAGGGCGAGGAGAAACGTAGGAACTTGCTGGTACGGCAACGCCGCATGATGCACCGGTGCGACTCGGTGCTTGGGCAAAACTTTCGTGAGGCCCGCCGTCGGGTTGTCGCCCGAGCAGTACCCTTGCGCCCTACACCACTCGAAAACCACGCGGACGCGCTGGAGCACGCGGCTGGATGTTTCGGGTCGCTTGAGCCAGTTCGGACTGAGTGCGGTGAGCAGGTCGGCGCTCGTGATGGCGTCCACGCGCTTCGCGCCAAACGCTTTGAACACGTCCCCGAGCGAGGCCAGCCATTGCTTGCGGTGTTTCTCGTTCTTGAACGACGCGGAGTGTGCCGCGTGGACTTTCTTAGCCGCGTCCTCGAAGGCGGGGACGCTCCGTCGCCGCCGCTCGGCCAAGGGGTCGCCCCCGTCACGGGCAATTTTTCGCAACCGCCGGGCTTCTTCGCGGGCATCGGCGAGCGACACCAGCGTGACGCCGCCCACGCCGATGTCCCGGCGCGTGCCCATGACCACCGTGCGCAGCATCCAGCTTTTCGACCCGCCCGGCCCCACGAGCAAGTAGAGGCCGCCGCCGTCGGCCAAGCGCCCCGGCGTGTGGCGCGCCTGCACCTCCCGCGCGGTCAGCTCCTTGTAGGGGTGGCGACGGCGAGCTTGCTCCTGCTCCCTCATTACCTCCCACATTTTATGTGGGAATGCGCTGGACGTCAACGGCTCACGCGGGACCGATAATCGCCGTTATCTGCTTATTCAGTAGATCTTTACTGGAACTTATCGAACGTCGCTGGATTTTGAATTGGCGGAGGGAGAGGGATTCGAACCCCCGGCACCATTTCGGGTGCAGCGGTTTTCAAGACCACCGCCATCGACCACTCGGCCATCCCTCCGCGTTGAAATGTCGCCAGAATTCGCGCGGTTCGCTCTTGTCGCTGCCAGCGAACCGCCCGGTGTCACCGGAAGTGTAACCGCCGCCTAAATCCGCCCCGATCACGATTGTATCCCGCGCCTGATGCGATGCCTCCTCGAACGCCTTCCGCTCTGCGCGGCGTACCGTGGTGAGGAGACTCGCGTTCGCCCTCCGCGTCGAAATGTCGAAAGAATTCGTGCGCTTCCCCGTTCATAGGCACAGAAACCGGCTATGTGTCACCGGACGTGTAACCGTCGCGTCCGCTGGCCAGAGCCCTGCGATTCGCCCCATTGTACCGCCCGGTTGGCGCGAGTCGCGGCCGTGGCGTCAATGCACGGCGCCACTTAGCAGTTAAATGGAACGAGCCGCCGAGCCGATACACACCTCGGACAACGACTGTCTGACTGGAGGTTCAGATGTGGAATCAAACGCCCTCCCCGAAACAGCCGGCCGTGGGCGGAGAGCCAACGAGCCCGCCGCACCGGCCGCTCGAAGCCACCCGAGCCGCCACTATCGGGAAGTCGGTAGTTATCAGGGGCGACGTGACCGGTTCCGAGGACTTGACCATCGACGGCCAAGTCGAGGGGCGGATCGAGCTCCGCGGTCACCGCTTACTAATTGGGCCCAACGCCAAGGTCCAGGCCCCTGTGGTCGCGCGGACCGTCACGATCATGGGGGACGTGACCGGCCACATCACGGCCAGCGACAACGTCGATATCAGCAAGACGGGATCGGTTGAGGGAAACATCGACGCACCCAAAGTGACGATGGCCGATGGCGCGCATCTGTGCGGGAGGGTCGATACGTTGTCCGCGACGAAGGATCACCGACAGCCGTTGTCCATCGCCGTCTAAGCGCGACCTTTCGAATAGAGCTCACGAGATCTGCACGGTCGTCGTCCGCTATTGCCCGTGCGGCAACGAACATTCCTGACCAAGCTGCAGCTGGACGACGCGGCGCTCAAACAGGTCGCCGACAAACCCCAGTTGCTCGTATTTGGCAGCGCTCGGCGATTTCCGTGCCAGCCGGCGTCGCCGGGTTGACACTGAATCGTGCCGGGTTCGTCGGAGGGCTCATTGCTTGAGAGGATGGAGCCCATGGCACGACCGAGGAAGTATTCAGCTGAGGTTACGAGAGCGGGCCATTCGGATGGTCCGCGCGCATGGTCCCGAGCATCCGTCGCAGTGGGCCGCGATCACGGCGATCGCGAGCAAGTTCGGCTGCACCGGTGAGACGCTGCGGAATTGGGTGCGCCAGGCCGAACGCGATACGGGCCAGCGGGGCGGCCTGACGACCGACGAGCGCCAGCGCCTGAAGGAACGGGAACGCGACAATCGCGAATTGAGACGCGCGAATGAGATCTTGCGGAAGGCCTCCGCATATTTTGCCCAGGCGGCGCGCGACCGCCGAGTGAAGTAATGGTCCAGTTTGTGGATGACCACCGGGCCACGTAGGGGGTTGAGCCGATCTGCGCGGTGTTGCCGATTGCCCCCTCGACGTATTTTCTGCACCACGCCCGGCAGGTGAACCCGCCGCCGCGGCCGGCGCGCGCCAAGCGCGACGACGACTTGCGGATCGCCATCCAGCGGGTCTGGGACGCGAATTGGCAGGCATACGGACCGCGGAAGGTCTGGCAGCAGCTCGGCCGCGAAGACGTCGACGTCGCGCGCTGCATGGTCGAGCGGCTGATGGGGGCGATGGGCTTGGCCGGCGCGGTCCGCGGCCGCGCATGGGTCACGACGCCCGCCGCTGCGACCGCCGGCGTGCGTCCCCCGGCTTTGGTCGACCGCCAGTTCACCGCGCCGCGGCCCAACCAGCTCTGGGCCTCCGACTTCCCCTACGTCGCCACGTGGAAAGGCTTCGTGTATGTCGCGTTCGTGATCGCTGTCTTCTCGCGGCGCATCGTCGGCGGGCGCGTGTCGGCGTCGCTGCGGACGGACTTCGTGCTCGATGCGCTCGAATAAGCGGTGTGCGAACGTGGCGCGGATCGCGTCAGCGGCCTGGTGCATCACAGCGACCGGGGTACGCAGTATCTGTCGATGCGGTACACCGACCGGCTCGCCGACGCCGGCATCGCGCCGTCGGTCGGCAGCCGAGGCGACTCCTATGACAATGCCCTCGCCGAGTCGGTGATTGGGCTCCTCAAGACGGAGGTGATTCGACGGCAAGGTCCGTGGCCGCATCTGGCGCAGGTGGAATTCGCGACGCTGGCGTGGGTGGATTGGTTCAACAACCGCCGGTTGCTCGAGCCCATCGGCTACGTGCCGCCTGCGGCATTCGACGCGCACTACTATGAGCAGGTTAAGGTGGCCTGACTCAACTAACTCGCCCTCCGGGATTCCCAGTACGATTCAACTACGCTGTTTGAGTGGCTCTTCGTTCCTCATTTCCAGACAAGAGCGACGGGTGTGGGCGCTGTGGGAAACCGCGTCCTGTGCGGTTTGCCATGGCGTCCCTGCCCTCTGCCCGCGCGCGCCGCTCGTACGCCGCCGGACTGATCTGGCCGATCGTCGAGTGCCGGCGACGTTGGTTAGAGAACACCTCGATGTAAGCGAACAACTCCCGCTTGGCCTCGCTGCAGCTGTCGAAGCGATCGGCGAGTTCCGCTTTGATCGTCGAGAAGCAGCTTTCCATCACCGCGTTATCGTGGCAGTTGCCCCGCCGGCTCATGCTGCACACGATGCCGCGCGCCTCGAGGACGTCCTGATCATCCTCGCTCGCGTATGTCGAGCCCTGGTCGGAGTGCTGGAGCAGGCCGATCTCGGGGCACCGGCGCGTGAGCGCCGCCTCCAGGGCGGTGATCGTCACATGGCGGTCGTTCACGGCGCTGACGGCCCAGCCCACGATGCACCGCGAGAACAGATCTAGGATCGCCGCGAGGTAGAGCTTGCCGCTGCTGCCGATGACGAACTCGGTCGTGTCGCCGACCCACCGCTGATTCGGCGCGTCCGCCTCGCACTGGCGGTCCAGTAGATTCGCCGCGACCGGTTGGGCGTGATCACTCATGGTTGTCAGCTTGTAGCGCTTCCGGCGCCGCGCCTGTAGGCCGTCTTCCTGCATCAATCGCACGACCCGTTTGCGGCTGACGTGCTCGGCCTGCTCGATCAGATCCTCGTGAATGCGCGGGCTGCCGTACCGCTGCGTACTCTCCTCGAACGAGGCCCGCACCAGCACGGTCAGCCGACGATCATCACGGGTGTGCGTCGATTCCGGACGACGCTGCCAGGCGTAGAAGCCGCTGCGCGTCACGCGCAGACATCGACAGAGAATGCTCACCGTATGCTCGGCCTTCTTCGCCGCGATGAAGGTACACCTCATCGGCTCTGCTTCGCGAAGAAGGCCGCCGCTTGTTTCAGGATGTCGCGCTCCTCGGCGAGGATCCGATTCGCTTTGCGGAGCCGTGCCAGCTCCTCCCGCTCCGCCGGCGTCAGGCCGGTCTTGCCTTTCGTCCGATCGGCTTGGGCGTGTCGGACCCAATGCGCCAGCGATGACGGCGTCAGATCCAGGTCGCGCGAGCCGGCACCGATTCGTCTTGCCCTCATCCAACACGAGCCGGACCGCGCCGGCCATGAACTCCTCCGTGAACTGTCGTCACGCGCGTCGTCCCGCTCTGCGTGATCCCCTTCTGGACATCGTATCCACCTTTCGGATTGTGTCCACGAAACCGGATCAAGCTCAGTTTTACACCCTTAGGCAGGAGGTGGTAGATGCGTATTCTCATCGCCGTTGCAGCGCCTTCGACCCCGAATCCCGATCACCCGAAGGCCACGCGGGATCTCGATGGGATCGTGAATCCTGATCACCTTCCCCCTACCCGAATGCCTGGACAAAGGCGCGGCGCTGCTCCAGGCCGCCCAGCATGACGAACTCGGCTCCAACGCCCACCCGCATATCTGCGGACAGGTGGGTCACGAGGTGCCCGTCCTGCTGAATCGCCACGACGCTCAGGCCGGTGCGCGATCCGATCTCCGTCTCCCTGAGCGTGCGGCCCTCGAGGGATCGCGGCACCGGCAGCATGAAGAGGTCGACGCCCTCGCCGAGAATCACCGGCTCATGTCCGCGGAGGACGGAGAGCACCGCCTCCACACCGAGCGACGCATAGCTGAGGACGAAGTCGGCTCCGGCGCGGTGAATGGCCTCCACGTTCCGCTCATGGGTGATCCGACTGACGATGCGGAGGTCGGCGTTGAGTCGGCGACAGTACACCGCCAGGTAAATGTTCATTGCATCGTCGTTGGTTGTGAGCAGGACCGACGGGGCGTGCTCGAGCCCGGCCCGCTCCAGCACGGCGCGGTCGGCCGCGTCGCCGACGAAGATGCCATCGACCACGCCCTCGAGCCCCTCGATCGCCCTCGACTCACGGTCCACGACGTGTACCGGCACGCCCTTGCGCCTGAGCGCTCGGGCCGCTGCGTCGCCCACTTTCCCGGCCCCGATGACGATCACTGGATGCCCGGGCTCCTTGTGGTCCGGGAGCAGGCGGTTCAGCACGCGGATCTGTGCCTCGGTGCCGACGACGACGATCACGCCCTGCGCCGAAATGACGGTGTGAGGATAGGCCGGACGAAGCCTGCCGCGCTCCCACACGCCCACGAGGTTCAGCCCACAGGTCTCTCGGAGCCGTGTGTCGCGCACCATCCGGCCGGCGAACGACGTACCCACCACGGGCAGCTCCGCGATGCCCAGCTCCCGGAAGTGCCCGATGATGTGAGCTTCGGCCCGCGCCACGCTCACGCGGTTGGCGAGGTACTCACCCAGTTCGTGCTTGAGGCACAGCACCCGCGTCGCCCCACTCAGCTCGAGGATGTCCACCGAGTCCTTGCTTTCAGCGATGGCGACGATAGGTACCGTCGGTGACACCTCCCGTATGCTCAACGTGATGTTCGTGTTCGTGGTATCCGCACAGTTGGCGAGAACCAGACGCGCACTCGTGACGTTGACACGCTCGTAGGTGGCCCGGCTGTCGATGTCGCCGGCCACGACGTTCACCGCGTCGGCCGCTAGGACCGCGGCCGCCGCCGGATCGGGTTCGATCACGCAGTATGGAATCCGCTCGGTCCCGAGACGCGCAATCAGGCCCACCGCAACGGCATCGTAGTGCGTCAGAATCACGTGCTGCGTCGCGTCCTCGGGCAGACGCCGAGCCACGTGCGTCCGCATCTTGGCCTCGAGCCAAGGCGCATAAAAGAGGCGGATGAGCAGGAATGGCAGCATCACGAGCAGCAGAATGACCCCGGACAGCAGCACCACGATGCTGAACAGGCGGCCCATATCGCTCGTGAACGTGATGTCGCCGAAGCCCAGCGTGGTCATCACCGTCAGCGTCCAGTAAAGGCCGGTGATCCACGAGTGAGACTGGCCCTCGACCCGCACCATGATGAGGTGGAACACGGCGGCGTAGAGCGTGATGATCGCAGCCACCAGACCGAGGTACTTCAGCAGCGAGCGCAGGTTGCCTTGCATCTCGCGCGTCGTGAAGAGGTAAGCGAACTGGCTGGCCAGGAGTTTCATGCCGGGAGAAGAAAGGAGGGAGCTGCGCCCGCCGCCGCGTCAAGGCGTCCGCAACACGACCGCGCCCCAGTGGACACATACGTCGGGTAGCTCCCGCCCGACACCAGCACCCGCCGCTCCCCGGTCCCGAAATGCCGCACGACAATCTGGGCCGCGTCGGCGTCCTCGCCTGGACCACGGCGAATGGTGAAAAGCACGGCCTCCCCGCCCGGCTCCGGCCATTCATGGTTGAACTCGTTCTGGGCCCCGTCGACCGTCGTCAGCGGCTCGGGCGTGCCGCCGCCACGTGAGACGCATCCGTCTCGAACGCGCCCTCCAGCGCCGGACGAGCGTCCTGCACATCTCCGATGCGCTGTTTGACGTTCGTGTGAAGGCCAGCGCGAATCACCTGCCGGACACGGGGAGGCACCGCCGGAGGTAGGCCTCCCAAGTCCGGCTCCATCTTTCAGCACGGTCGCCCAAGTATACAGCTGGGGGGCAAGAAGGTAGTGTCTTGAGTCTGGTGGAAAAGTAGAAATCGCGTCATCATCCAGCGCAGTTTCCAAACTGATGCGCCGGATCCGTCCCGAGTTCTGTGGAAATAGGTTTCTTGGCGTAACACTCCCACTGATCGGTTGACCACTCTACGTCCTCATGTAACTTTCTGCCAGCTCTTCTCGAGGAACGATGGCAGGTGCTTCGCACCGTTGATCCGTCGCAAGGCAATCTGTCCGAAGGCCACGAGCCCGTACAGGCACCGTCAACGCCGCCGCTTCGGTGCCGAACGACGCTTGCGTCTTCGTCCGTCGACGAAACTCACGATTGAGATTCTCGAGCATGTTCGTCGTGCGGATCGACTTCCACGTCGCCACAGGACCTCGCAATGGGAGGCTGATCTACAATCGCGATCAGAAGCTTGTGAAATTGGCGATCAAACGCAAATTCCTTATCGAACAGGTCTCCGAGCTCACGACGAACCGTCTATCCGTGTACCTTCGTTGTCTGAATGCGCTCGATCCTGCCGGAGTCACGACCGTGTCGTCGCAGATGCTTGCGCAGCAGTTTCATCTCAACGCCGCGCAGATTCGCAAGGACCTCGCCTATTTCGGTGCGTTTGGTGTGCGAGGCGTGGGGTACTACCTCAAGGATTTGAAGCGCCATTTGCGGCAGATCCTGGGTCTCGACCAAGGGCTCAAGGTCGCCATTCTCGGGGCCGGCAACCTCGGACTCGCCCTGGCCGATTATCCCGGCTTCCGGCAGGAGGGATTTCAGATCGTCGCGTTGTTCGACACGCTCACCGCCAAAGTGGGCCAGCGGTCCCGTGGCGGCAGGCCCATCTTCGATATCAAGGACCTCAGCCGCATCGCCGCGCGCGAGAAGATCGGCATTGCCGTCATCGCGGTACCCGGCAATTCCGCGCAGCACGTGATCAACCAGGTGGTGGCCGCCGGCATCAAAGCGATTCTGAACTTTTCGCCCGGCACACTCAGTGTGCCGAAAGACATCAAGCTGAAGAGCGTAGACCTCACAGTCTCGCTCGAGAGCCTGTCCTTTTATCTGGCGCAGAAAGGGGAATAAACCCGGATGCTAGCGTCGCTAGGAGCTCGCCCCGTATATCTCATTCCAGTCACCCTTCATCTGCCCACCGGTGAGTCGGCACTGGTGGGGGAACTTCAGGTCGCAATTGCATGCCCCGATTGGTTTGCGCAACGTCGGGTCCATCAATTCATGGATGTCGAGCTTCATCTCGTCTCGCGAGTAAGCTGCGATATCGAGGATGTTGGTGTCCATACGGATTGCGTCCTCGGGGCATACCTCCACACAGTATCCGCAGTAGACGCACACCCCAAGATCGATGTCGAAGCGCACGGGGTACTTCTCGACGTTGGGGTCGGGGTGTTCCCCAGCCACGATGGTGATGCACTTGGCCGGGCACACGGTCTCGCAGAGCATGCACCCCACGCAGCGGGGGGTGCCCTCCTCTCGGACCGTGAGCCGGTGGCGGCTCCGGAATCGCGACGCAAGCGCCCTGGACTCTTCGGGGTACTGGACGGTGACTGAAGCCCTGATGTGCTTCAGTAAACCCAGGCTGTGCGCCGTGTGAAAGAACATGTTCCGGAAGAAGTGTCCGAAGGTGATCTTCAGGCCGGAAAGGATCTGCGGAAGATAGAGATTTTCCCAAAACGTCAGTTCCCGTCTCCGCATCACTTTGACGGCCATCAGGACCTCCCACCGTAGAATGCCAGCACGAGGGCCGTCAACAGCATATTGGCCACCGCGATCGGAAACAGTCCCAGCCAACCCAACCGCATCAGCTGATCGTAGCGGAAACGCGGCAACGTCCACCGGATCTGCATGAACAGAAAGCAAAAGACCAGGACCTTGATCGAAAAGCTGGAAACCCCAAGCAGGACGTAGATCCATTGGGAAACGGGGAGCATCGCTCCCCACGGGAAGTGGAAGCCGTCCCGCAGGAGGTACGGCACCTGCCATCCGCCGAAGAAGAGCGTGGTCGCCAGGCAGGCCACCATGATGGTTTCGAGGAAATCGGTGAGAAAGAACATCCCGAATTTCATCCCGCTGTACTCGACGAAATACCCGATGATTTCAGACTCCCCCTCTGGAAGATCGAACGGAATCCTCTTGGTTTCAGCCAGGGCCGCCGTCAGGAACACGAAGAACGCCACCGGTTGAAAGACGATGCCCCATCGCGGAATCCAGCCAAGAAGGTTTCCTCCCTGACCGCGCACGATCTCCTGCAGGTCCATGGTCCCGTACACCATGACGATGCCGATGATCGAGATACCGAGGGCAATCTCGTAGGAAATCATCTGCGCGGTCGCCCGCAGTCCCCCGAGCAGCGCGTAGTTATTCCGGGAGGCAAATCCGGCAAGGATCACTCCGTAGACGCCCAACGAGAGCATTGCAAAAACATAGAGCAGCGCGATGTCGATCTTGGCGGCCTGAAGCTCGATGATGCGGTCGCCCAGCACAAGGCGATCCCCGAACGGGATTGCGGCAAACGCGGCGATGGCGAAGAACACCGAGAAGAAGGGAGCCAGGGCATGGAGAGTCTTGTCCGCGCCGGCTGGGACAATGTCTTCCTTCGTGAACATCTTGATGGCGTCGGCAAGGGGATGGAACAGCCCCATCGCCGTGAACCCGAAGATGCTGGCGCGGTTCGCCCCGATGCGGTCCTGGATGATGGCCGATTGCTTGCGCTCAATCCAGGTATGCAGTCCGGCCAGGTTCATCACCCCGAAGAACATGACGAAGGCGACGGCCAGTTTGATGGCGACGTCAATCATGGCGCGGCTGCCCTGCCGGGCCCGCCGAAAGCAGAGCGGAGGCGGGCAGGTCTAATTGAACTCCCTGAGATCCGATTGTTTCGTAGCTCAAGCCCGCGAAGGGAGCCAGGGCCATTGCCAGCCCGAGGAAAATCTCCTGAGGATTGCGCCAGGCCAGCGGGTGATTGAGCCGCTTGGCGATTTCGAGGAGCACACTCCAGTCTTCCCGGGAGTCTGTCAGAGCCGGGAAGGCGCGACCGATGCGCTGAATGCGGCCGTGGGCGTTCACAAACGTCCCGTCTTTTTCGAGATAGGCTGCCGCAGGCAGCGCCCAGTGAGACGAGGACGCCGTGGGATTGTCGTTGGTCCCTGAGAAAACGAAGAGAGCCAGCTTGCGCGACAGCTCCTGAATCTTCTTCTCGTCGACGACCGTCGTCAAATCGTGCCCGAACACCCACAAGGCGTCGAGGCGTCCCGCGAGAGCGTCTTCAACGAGACTGGCGGCTGTTGGCGCGCCTGGGCCGGACAACCCCAGCAACGCCGCGCCGAGGGTATTGGGATTCTTATCAGCCTTGATGAGGAAGTTGTCGCTGTAGCCGGGTGGTCTCGTGCCGGAGGCCGTCAGGTGAGCGCCCAGAGCGCCATGGAAGATCTCCTTGATCAGGAAGAGCTCCTCGGTGGTGAGCTGTGTGGATGCGATCACACCGAGGCGGGAGCCAGCCTTGTTCTGTCGAATCTGCTGGAGTGCCGCTCCGATCGCTGCAAGGCCTTCCTCCCAGGAGGAGTCGACTCCCTGATGGCGGACCTTGGTCAGGCGTCCTTTATCGATCCAGCCAACACCATAGCGTCCTTCGTCGCACATCCACCATTGATTGACGTCCGCATTGTAACGGGGCTTCACACGGAGCACCCGCGCGCCGTCGTTGAGATGGGGTCGGTCGAGGACGTAGTGGATGTCCACATTGCACCCCTGCGCGCAGCCGTTGCACAGCGTTGGCGCGCTCGAGAGGTACCAGACCCTGGCCTTGAAACGGAATTCCTGTTCGGTCAGGGCGCCGACCGGACAGATGTCCACCACATTGGCCGAGTAGGGATTCTCCAGCCGCTGGCCGGGATAGAGGCCTACCTGAGCCCTATCGCCTCGATCAAAAATGCCGAACTCGCCCGTCTTGGAGATCTCGTCGGTGAAACGCACGCAGCGTGAGCAGAGGATGCACCGTTCCTGATCGAGCAACACGTGCGGGCCGATGGCCACGGCCTTCTTCTTCTTGACCTTTTGCTCCCGAAATCTGGGATCGTACAGGCCGAAGTTCATATAGAAGTCCTGGAGGTCGCATTCTCCCGACTGGTCACAGACCGGACAGTCGAGCGGATGATTGGCGAGGAGAAATTCCAGGACCGCTTTCCGACCCTCTTCAGCCTTCGCGTTCTTGGTGTGTACGACCATCCCTTCAGCCACGGGCATATTGCACGAGATCTGAAGCTTCGGGTTCTTCTCGATATCCACCAGACAGATCCGGCAGTTTCCAGCGATGGACAACCCCGGGTGATAGCAGTAGCGCGGGATGAAAATCCCCAGCTTCTCGGCCGCCTGGATAACGGTGGTGCCCTCGGCGCTCTCGACCTGCCGGCCGTCAATCGTCAGGGTCGGCATGCCGTGGCCTCTTGATGCCGGAGGGGTTGCCCGCTCCGGATGTGTTCCTCGAACTCGGCGCGAAACTTCGTAATGTAGGATTGGACCGGCCAGGCCGCCGCGTCCGCGAACACACAGATCGTCTTGCCCTCCATGTCGCGGGCGATGCCGAGCAGATCATCCAGATCCTTGAGCCGGCCCTTGCCCTCGGCCATCCGACGCATGATGCGGTGCACCCAGCCCGTGCCTTCGCGGCAGGGCGAGCACTGACCGCAGGACTCGTGAGCGAAGAACTTCGACGCGGACAGGAGGGCCTCGACCATCGAGGTTGTCTCGTCCATCACGATCACGCCCGCCGAGCCGCCCATCGTGCCGGCGGCCATGAGGGAATCGAAGTCCATGCGGACGTCGATTTCGTCTGCCGTGAGCACCTTGGCGGAGATCCCACCGGGAATCACCGCCTTGAGCTTCCGACCCCCTGCCACACCCTCGCCGTAGCGTTCGATGAGCTCCCGCAACGTCACGCCCGCCGGCGCTTCGTAGAGGCCGGGCCGGTTGACGTGCCCGCTTAGCGAAAACAGTCTGGTGCCGCCCTGCTTGGGCGTTCCCATTCCAGCAAAACGTTCGGCACCTTCGCGCAGGATAAACGGCACACACGCGAGGGTTTCCACATTGTTGACGATGGTCGGGCACTGGAAGAGCCCGGAGATCGCGGGGAACGGGGGTTTGAGCTTCGGAAACCCCTTGCCCCCTTCCAGCGAAGTCAGCAGCGCTGTCTCCTCGCCGCAGATATAGGCCCCTGCCCCGCGATGCGTCACGACATCCAGATCGAAGCCGCTTCCTTGGATGTTCTTGCCCAACCAACCATTTGCGTAGGCTTCCTCCACCGCACGATTAAAGCGGTGGGCTGACCGGTAGTACTCGCCGCGAATGTAGACGTACGCTTTGTGGCTGCCGATCGCATACGCCGCGATCAACATACCTTCAAGAAGCGCGTGGGGGTCTCGTTCGAGGATGTATCGATCCTTGAAGGTCCCTGGCTCCCCTTCGTCGGCGTTGACCACCAGATACTTTGCCTGGGGGCTGTCCTTCGGGATGAAGGACCACTTTCGCCCTGTCGGAAACCCCGCACCACCGAGACCACGGAGGTTGGCGCGCAAGATCTCGTCGATGATTTGCGCCGGCGTCATCGAGAGCGCCTTCTTCGCCGCGACGTAGCCACCATCCGCGACGTAAGAATCGCACCACGCTCCCTCGGCGTGCCGAAACCGCGTCGAGATCACGGGGCCGTCAGTCGAGACAAACGGTTGGGCCTCGCGGATCGGGCCTGAGTCCTTGGGGGCCTTCAGCGCTTCGCGCAGGATGGCCTCGAGCGTTCCCGCCTCCAGCGGACCGACGAACTCCTCGTCCAGCTGGCCCATCGGAGCGATTTCGCAGGCGCACAGACACTCGACTTCGGTAAGAGTCAACTCGCCGCCCGGGGTCGTCTCACCCGGGCTGATGTTCAGGCGCTCCTTGAGGTGGGCGAGCACTTCACCTGCGCCACGCAATAGGCAGGGCAGGCTCGTGCAGATCGCAAGCTCGCGGCGCCCGGATGGTTCCGTACGGAACAGGGTGTAGAAAGACACCACCTCCCGAACATGGGACACAGCCACTCCCAGGAGGCGCCCCACCCAGAACTCAGCCTCCGAGGGAATATGGCCGAAGTTCTGCTGGACCAGCCACAACAGCGGCAGCATGGCCGCCCGCGGCTGGTCGTAGTGCTGGATAGTCTCTCGAGCTTGTGGTTCGAGTGCTGCGAGATTCACCGATCGAGCTCGCCGCCGATCATGTTGACCGACCCGAATGTTGGAGTCATGTCAGCGATCATGTCGCCGATGAGGAGCTTCGGCAGAGCCGACATCATCGCAAAGCAGGGTGGACGCACCCGCACGCGGAAGGCACCGCCGGTCCCGTCGCTGACCACATAAAATCCCAGTTCTCCGTTCGCCCCTTCCACTGGAAAATACACCTCACCTTTGGGCGGCCGGATGCCGTGGCCGTACATGACCAGTTTGAAATGCTGCATCAACCCTTCGATGTTGCCGTAGGTATCTTCCTTCGCGGGCAGGAACACGCGCTTTTCGCCGGCTTCGATGTCGGCGTGCTGGGACTTCGCCGCACCCTCGAGTGTCGGGTCGACGACAGCTCGGTGGTCCACGATGGAAAGGATATTTCCCATCTTGCCTTCATCCACCATCTCCGCCGCCGGAATCGGACGACCGGTCTCGGGGTGGGCCATGAACGGGCCAGGTGGGATGTCCCGCAGCGCCTGTTCCACAATCCGGATGGACTGTTCCATTTCCTCCATCCGCACCAGATACCGATCGAAGTTGTCTCCTCGCGTGCCGACAGGGACGTCAAACTCGAGTCGATCGTAGACGGCGTACGGGCAATCCTTGCGGACGTCGTACTCCACGCCTGAGCCACGCAGGAAAGGCCCGGTGATGCCGTAGGAGATAGCGTCCTCCGCAGAAATCTTGCCGGTCCCTGACATGCGGTCCACGAAGATGCGGTTGCGCGTGAGCAGCGCGTCGGCTTCGGCGATAACCTTTCGGGTCTCCTGCAACGCCTTCCGGCACTGCGCATCGAACCCTTCAGGCAGGTCGGCCTTCACCCCGCCCACCCGACAGTAGGTAACGGTGAGACGCGCGCCTGTCACCATCTCGACGAGCTCCCACAGAAACTCCCGGGCCTTGATCATGTACAGGAAGACGCTGAAGGCCCCCAACTCCATGGCGCTCGCGCCCACGCAGGTGAGGTGATCGGTAATCCGGGAGATCTCTGAAACGATGACGCGGATATAGTGGCAACGATCCGGAACGGTCAGGCCCAGCAGCTTCTCCACGGCCATGCAGTAGCCCATGTTGTTAATGAGCGGGGAGACATAGTTGAGCCGGTCGGTATAAGGAATGACGCCGTTGTAGTCCACCGTCTCGGCCATCTTCTCGAAGCCCCGGTGGAGATAGCCGATCTGCACATCGACGTCCTTCACCACCTCCCCATCGAGCTTGGTGACGATTCGGATGATCCCGTGCATGGCCGGGTGCGCGGGACCGACGTTGAGAAGCATCTCCCGGGTTTCCAGCTCCCCTGGAGCCCGAGGCTCCTGGGCGAGATCCATTGGTGGAGGCGCCTGAGACATCTAGTTGACCGGCCCTATCAACGGCTGCCGCTTGTTGACCGGGTAATCCTTCCGGAGCGGATGGCCGACGAACTGGTCGTACATGAGGATGCGTTTCAGATTCGGGTGTCCCCGGAAGCGGATGCCGAACATGTCCCAGACCTCCCGCTCGAGCCAATCCGCGCCGGCCCACAGGGCGCTGAGCGAATCGACCTCCAGGTCAGCTTCCTCAGCGTCTGCCACGTCGTCCACAGGGACCTCGACGCGCAGCCGGTGTTTGAGCGGCAGAGAAAACAGATGGTAGACGACGACAAAGCGCGCCGGTTCCGGGGTCCCCGGCGCGGCACCCGCGCTGGGGTGGGAGACCGGGGGGCCGGGCCAGGGATCCTCGTCCGGAATCTCCGGTTTAGGCCTCACGGCGACGCCAGCGTGGGCAAAGAAGGCTGGCGATTGCTTCGTCCCAAACGTGGAAAAGTCCACGGCCGTGAGGTCCATCAGGAAATTCATCTGGAACGCGGGGTCGTCTTTGAGCGTCCGCGCCACCTCGAGCAGGAACTCGCGGCTGACGATCACCGTGGCATCGCCCCGGTACGCGTGAGAGGCGGT
Source organism: Vicinamibacterales bacterium (assembly GCA_965229885.1). Taxonomy (GTDB): domain Bacteria; phylum Acidobacteriota; class Vicinamibacteria; order Vicinamibacterales; family CAVVIG01; genus DATLLJ01. Next base: position 16,802 of record CBDDJX010000003.1, on the reverse strand, counting down.
GACCGCATGCGGAAAGCGGTCTCTGACCGCCTGAATCAGCGCCGCGGTCGTCATCGCGCCAACTCCGCCGGCCTGATCTCCGGGGCTGAACGCTGGCCGCTCGAGTGCTCGGCAGCAATCTTGGCCTGGAGCTTGATCAACCCGTCGAGGACATACTCCGGCCGGGGGGGACAGCCCGGGATGTACACATCCACCGGCATGATCGTGTCAATTCCCATGACCGTCGCGTAGTTGTCGTAGAAGCCGCCTGTGCAGGTGCAGACGCCGAACGAGACGACCCACTTGGGCTCGGCCATCTGATCGTAGATGCGCTTGAGCACCGGCAACATCTTATGGCTGATCGTGCCGACCACGAAGAGCACGTCCGCCTGGCGCGGAGAAAATCTCGGCAGGCCGGCGCCGAAGCGGTCGACGTCGTAATGCGAGCAGGCCGCGGCCATGTACTCCATCCCACAGCAGGCCGTCACGAACGGATACTGGAAGATCGAGAACTTCCGGGCCCAGCCAAGGGCCTCGTCGACTCGAGTCGTGAAGAATCCGGCTTCGCTCGACAGCTCATTCATCATTGCCACTCCAAGGCGCCATTGTCCCAGGCGTAAAAGAATCCTGACATCAGGATCACGAGAAAGATGATCATCTCCACGAGACCCAAGACACCGAGCCCACGATAGGCGACGGCCCACGGAAAAATAAAAACGAGCTCGACGTCGAACAGAATAAAGAGCATCGCGGTGAGGTAGTACTTGACCGACAGGTGGCCGGTCGGCAGAGCGAACGGAACCTCTCCGCACTCGAACGGCTCTAATTTCACCTTCGATGGTTTCTTCGGGCCGAGAATCGATCCCAGAAAAATAAACGCGCCGGCCACCGTCCCGGCCAGGACGAAGAAGATCACGACGCCGATATATTCAATCATTGCGACAGGTTATGGATGGCTTCATTGTACATACAATGCTTGCTAGTACGGTGCCACTGCCCACGCTGAAAAAACGCCGGGAAAGATCCCCCCGACGATCGTGACAAACGCCGCGACCGCAAGGGCTGCAGTCACGGCAGCCGGAAGGCGTCCCGGCGCCGAGCCCTGTGGTTCCGCCATGTACATCAGGACGGCCACCCGCAGGTAGAAGAACGCCGATATCACGCTGCACACCACCGCGAGGACCGCCAGCGCCGTATGGCCCGTTTGCACGGCGCTTAGGATCACGCCGAACTTGGCCGTGAATCCCGCCGTTGGCGGGATGCCGGTCAGCGACAGCAGGAAGACGAACATCAAGGCGGCCGTCCCCGGAGCGGTTGTCGCCAAGCCCTGATACCCTGACAGATCCTCGCCGCGCGGTCCCAAGCCGATGACGATGCCGAAGGCACCGAGCGTCATGAAGGCGTAGGCGAACGCGTACGTCATGGTCGCGGAGACTCCGCCCGGTGTTCCAGCGAGAAGGCCGAGGAGCGCGTACCCAGCGTGCGCGATGGACGAATAGGCCAGCAGGCGCTTCATGTTGGATTGAGAGAGCGCGAGCAGGCTCCCTCCTGCGATGGACAGCACCGCAAGCCCTATCAGAATCTCTGACCAGAGGCGCTGCTCAGGCGCGAACGCGACGAGACCAACTCGTCCCAGAGCCGCCAGGCCCGCCGCCTTGGAGCCGGCGGCCAGGAATGCCGCGACCGGCGTGCCTGCACCTTGGTAGGCGTCCGGGGCCCAGGCATGGAATGGCACCGCCGCGATCTTGAAGGCGAGCCCGACGGCCACGAGCGCCACGCCTGCGAGCAAGAGCGGGTGTTGCCCCAAGGTGCGCCCAGAGGAAGCGATGGCCCCGTAGCCCGTGGCGCCTGTGACACCGTACGTGAGGCTGATCCCGTAGAGAAGCAGAGCCGATGCGAAGGAAGCCAAGAGGAAGTACTTGATCGCAGCCTCATTCGAGATGGATCGCTCACGCGTGATCCCCACCATCACGTACGAGCAGAGAGTCATCAGCTCCAACCCCAGGTAGACGACCAAGAGGTCCAGGGCTGACGCCGCCAGCATCATGCCTGTTACGGCCAGCAGGAGCAGTGCGTAGAACTCGCCAGGCCGGACATGCTCCGCGTCGACGTGCTTCACCGAGAGGAGCGCGGCCAGGACCAGGGTCGCAGCAAAAAGCACATTGAAAAAAAGCCCGTAGCTGTCGCTCGCAATGGTGTCTCCAAACCCGGTTCTTGGACCTCCCGACGAAAAAATCCACACGGAGCCAATGGCGGCGGCGAAGGCAGCGATCACCACCCAGGTGGCGGCCGACCGGGCGTGCTGCACGCGACGCGCCACCACCAGGAGCGCCAGGGCCGCACCGACAAGAATGAGCTCCGGAAGCAGGAGACTCAGATCAGTCACAGTCACAAGCGCCCCATCGCGCTGGCCGCGACCACACCTGGCAACTGTTCCACGGACGCGCGTAGAAAGCTCAGCACGCTCTCGGGGTAGAGGCCGATGACCAGGGCCAGGATCGCCAGGGGGACCAGGGTCGCCATCTCCCGGGCGTTGAGCTCGAGGGGCAGCTCTCGCAGTCCTGGCTTGACATCACCGAGCGCCATCCGGTTGTAGAGCCAGAGTATGTAGGTGGTGCCCAACGCGACGCCCCAGACACCCATCACGCCGAGCCAAGGCCAGGCCTTGAAGGCTCCGCTGACGATGAGGAACTCCCCCACGAAGGAATTCAAGCCCGGGAATCCTGAAGCGGCCAGGCAGAAGAGCGCCAGGAATGTAGTGTAGATCGGTGCGAGCTTGAAGAGTCCCCCATAGTCCGCGATTTCCCGCGTGTGCGTCCGCTCGTAGATCATGCCGACGCACAAGAAGAGGGCGCCGGTGACGATCCCGTGGTTCACCATCTGGAGGATCGCGCCTTCGACGCCATTCCCGCCGTTCCGGTTCAACGTGAAGATACCCAGCGTGACGAAGCCCATGTGACTGATGCTGGAGTAGGCGATGAGCCGTTTGATATCCGTCTGTGCCAGCGTCACGTACGCGCCATAGACGATGGCTGCGACGGACAGCACCAGCATGGAGGTGCGGAAAATCTGCACGGCGTCGGGCAGTATCGGCAGAGAAATTCTCAAGAAGCCATAGGCACCCATCTTGAGGAGAACGCCTGCCAGGATCACGCTTCCTGCCGTTGGCGCTTCGGTGTGGGCATCCGGCAACCAGGTGTGCACGGGGAACATGGGGACCTTGACCGCAAACGCAGCCAGAAAAGCCAGAAAGAGCCACGTCTGGAGCTGAGGGCTCAGCGTCGTTTTGGCGAGGGCCTGGAAGTCCAGAGTACCGGCCGCGTATAGGAGCGTGATGAGGCCCACGAGCATCAGCACGCTTCCCGCGAGCGTAAACATCAAGAACTTGACCGCGGCGTACGTGCGGCGCGGTCCTCCCCACACGCCGATGAGGAGGAACATGGGAACGATCATGAGTTCCCAGAACACGTAAAAGAGGAAAAAATTAGTGCAAGCGAACACACCGATCATCGCTGTTTCGGTGACGAGAAGCGCGGCGTAGAAGTCCCGGACGCGCGTCTGCACCGCGGTCCACGAAGCGCCCACACACAGCACGCTCAGCACTGCTGATAGGAAGATGAAGGGAAGACTGATGCCGTCAACGCCCATCCCATAGCGAATACTCCACGACGGAATCCAGTCCACGACCTCGACGAACTGCAGGGCGCTCGAAGTCTTGTCAAAGAGCAGATAGAGCGGCGCGGAGACAGCCAGCGTAGCCAGGGTTGTCGCCAGAGCTATCCACCGTGCCAGCCGATCGCCGAATAAGAGGATGGCGGCCGCCCCGACTAAGGGCAGAAAGGTCGCGACCGTGAGGATGGGGTATGTGATCACCGGCCGAAGACTGCAAGCGCCATAGCAACCACGACGCCGGCTGCCATGAGGAGTCCATAGTACTGGGTGTTGCCGGTCACCGTTGTGCTCAAGCCCTTGCTCAAGGCCTGGGTGAGTCGGCCGACGCCGACCGCGGCGGCGTCGATCACACGAGTGTCAAGATCGCGCAGCCGCGCGGCCGCGCGCAGCACGCACCGCTGCGTCACGACTTCGTACACCTGCCCCACGACGCCCTCGACCTGCACAAGCGCGCCACGGGACAGAGTCATCACGGCCGATGAGCCGCGACGGTAGAACCAGTCCGTGTCCAGGCTGATCTTGGGCTCGGGATCCAGGTGGCTGAGCAGCAGGAAGAATCCGAGCGCCGTGAAGCTCAACAGCCCCATGGTGGACATGACGTGCCGGACGGTATACGGAACGAACTCCACGGGATACGGGAGGTGTGAATACAAGAGCGACGGGAACATCCCGATGAGCACGCACGCGGCTGCAGCCAGACCCATGGCCACGAGCATGTTCTTGGGCGGCTCGTGAGCGCGCAGGCCGGAGTCCTTGCCGAAGAACATGTAGTACGGAAGCTTGAGCCCCGTGTGGAGGAAGGTCCCGGCCGAAGCGAGCGTCAGCATGAGGAAAATGGCCGCGTTGTGATCTCCAGCTGCGGCGGCAATGACCATCGACTTGCTCACGAAGCCGCTGAAGAGTGGTACAGCAGAAATGGCGAACGCACCAATCATGTAGAGGGTGAGCGTGACCGGCATCGTCTTGTAGAGCCCGCCCATCTCGCCGAGTTTCCGCCGGCCAGTCACTTCAAGTACAGCGCCCGCTCCCATGAAGAGAACCGCCTTATAGAGAATGTGCGCGAAGGCGTGGGCGGTTGCGCCGTTTAGGGCCAGCTCGACACCAATTCCCACACCACATACCATGTAGCCCACCTGGCTGATGATGTGGTACGCAAGAAGCCGCCTCGCGTCGTTTTCGAGCACGGCGTACACCACGCCGTAGATCGCCATGGCGGCTCCCCACCAGATAAGGATTTCCGTGCCGGCGAATCCGCGGATCAAGGCGTAGACGGCAGCCTTGGTCGTGAAGGCAGTCAAAAACACCGCTCCCGTGACCGACGCCTCCGGGTACGCATCTGGAAGCCAGGCCCCGAAGGGCGGCGCGGCCGCATTGATGAGGAAGGCGACGAGGATCAGCGCGAACGCTGCACTTCCTGCATAGGGCGACATGTCCCCGAAGGCGAGCGACCCGGTCCGGGACCAATGGAGGGCGATCCCTCCGAGCAGGCACAATCCTCCAACGAGATGGACCAGGAGGTAGCGGAATCCAGCGGCGACGGCCTCCGGCTGGCGGCGCAGCCAGATGAGGATTACGGCTGACACGGCCATCAGCTCAAAGAACAGGAAGAGCGACAGGAAGTCCCCCGCGAAGGTGACGCCGAGCGCACCGCCTGCGTACGTCAGCGCCGCCACATGCTGAGCGTCATCGTCCACGTGGAGTGCATAGACCATCCCCACCACGGACACGATCGCGAAGACGTACGAAAAAACCAGGCTCAGCCGGTCCACGCGGCCGAACACCAGACTCTGTCCGAGGAAGGGCACCACACCGTAGGTCCCCGGCTGCAACATCGCGCAGTCGACCAGAGCCATGGCCGGCAGCAGGACCATGAACAGGCGCTTGGTCTGGCCCTTGAGCAAGGGCAGGAGCCAGGCACCAACGATCAGTACGAGGCCTGGGTGTACCCACTCAACGGTCATAGTAGTTTTCCCGACGCATGAGCCACACCTTGCCGAGGAGCTTGGACACCACGATGATCAGCACGCAGGAGACGAGACCGTAGAGAGAGCCCCAGGCCGGCCAGTTCTCGAACGTGAAGTGTGGCTCGTCCTTGTAAAGAAGTTCCGGCACTGCGGCCACGGCCTCGCTGCCGAGGATCGCCGCGAGAATCACGTAGAACCCGCGCTTCAGCCGCGTCAACCGGACGGGATCCTCCAGATACGTTTCAAGCCACGTCACGGCATTACCATCCCTGCGAGTTTTAGGACAGGACCCGGGTACATACCCAGGACCAAGCTGGCCACGGCGCTGAGTACCAAGGGGACGACCATCCAAGGCACCTCGCGGACCTCGGCGTGGCCGGCGTCAGGAGCCTCCTCGAAGTACGCCTTGTACACGATTGGGGCAAGGTAGGCCCCGTTCAGCAGCGAGCTAACCAGCAGCACGCCCAGCAGCCACGGACCCCACACACGTTGGTACTCCAGTGCACCGAGGGCCAGATACCACTTGGAGACGAAGCCGCTCGAGGGAGGTATGCCGATCACGCTCAAGGACGCCACGGAAAACGCGGCCATCGTCCACGGCATCTTCCTGGCCAGTCCTGACATCTGGCTGATCTCGGTCTTATGCGTGGACACGTAAATCGAACCAGCACAGAGGAACAGCGTGATCTTCGAGACCGCGTGATTCGTGATGTGGACGATACCGCCGAGGACCCCGCTTGTGGTGAGCAGCGCTCCTCCGAGGACGATGTAGGAAAGCTGACTGATCGTCGAGAAGGCCAGCCGGGCCTTCAGGTTGTCCTGGCCGAGGGCCAAGAGCGACCCGACAAGAATCGTCACCGAGGCAAGGCCCAACGCTAGATGATCTGCGCCGAGCTCCTGCATGGCCGCTGCGCCGAACACGAAGAGAAAGACCCGGAGCGTGGAGAAGACTCCGGTCTTCACGACAGCCACGGCATGCAGGAGCGCGCTGACCGGCGTGGGCGCCACCATGGCGGCGGGCAGCCAGCTATGCAAGGGCATCACGGCGTTCTTGGCAAGCCCAAACAGGAGCAGAGCGAAGGCAACATAGAGCAGCGTCGGCTGAGCGGCCACCGCGGTAGCAGAGATGATTCCGCCGCTCCTGAAGTCGAGTGTGCCCGCCACGTTGTAAATCAAGATGATGCCGGTGACGAGGAACAGTTTCGCAGCGCCCAGAAGATAGATGACGTACTTGCGTGCGCCGGCCTTGGCTTCCTCTGTCTCCTTGTGCCCCACGAGGGGATAGGTCACCAGCGTCAAGGCTTCATAGAACAGGAACAGCGTGAAGAGATTCGCCGCGAAGGCCACGCCCATGGTGGCGGATAAGGCCAAGGCGAAGCAGGCGAAGTAGCGAGTCTGCGCGTGCTCCTCGAGAGTGCGCATGTAGCCGATTGAGTAGAACGAGGTTGCGATCCACAGAAGGGACGCCCCGCCGGCGAACAGAAGGCCGAAGGCATCGGCGCGAAATGCGAGCTCGATTCCAGGAAGGAGTCGGAAGAGCACCAATTGCGGTGTGCGACCAGCGAGGACCGCTGGAGCCATCGACACCACCAGTAGGAATTGAAGCACTCCGGCGGCGACCGACCAGAATTCCCTCAGGTTGCGGCGGCGCTCGCCCGTAGCCACGATGAGAAAAGTGCCCGCCACCGAAACGAGAATCGCGAGGAGAGGCGTGATCGAAAAAAACGCTGCCATGCCTGGCGTCACCATTTCAGCTGGGTCAGGTCCTCGACACTGATTCCCGGTCTGTTCCGACTCAGTGCGAGCACCAGCCCCAGACCGACCGCGACCTCGGCGGCAGCGACGGCGATGACAAAGAGAGCCAGGATCTGGCCGCGCTGGTCCTGCAGGTTACGGCTGAAGGCCGCCAGGCTGACGTTCACGGCATTGAGCATGATCTCGACTGAGATGAGCATCAGAATAATGTTGCGTCGGCTGAGGAAGCCGATCAGGCCGATTCCAAACAGGACCGCGCTCAGTCCCAGGCACGCGCCGACAGGTACCATCAGGCCTCTGTCTTTCTCTTGGCTATCACCACCGCGCCCACGATGGCGGCCAGCAGGATGAGAGATACGATCTCGAAGGGAAGCGCGAACTGGGTGAAGAGGACCGTTCCGACAGCCGACAGGCTCCCTAGCGCAGGTCCTTCAGTCGCCACACGCGTTGCGGTCGGTGCGAGCCCCGATTGATTGGCGTACCACGCCAGCGCCGCGAAAACTAACCCGGCGGCCGCGCTCAATGGCCAATGAGCGCCGAATCGTGGCCCCGCCGCCTCCTGTGGCAAGTCGAGGAGCATGATAAAGAAGAGATAGAACACCAAAATAGCACCCGCGTACACGATGACCTGCACCGCTGCCAGGAATTCGGCTCCCACGAGCAGAAATATTCCAGCGACATGTAAGAAAAGGGCGAGCACCCAGAGGATGCTGTGCACGGGACTTCTGCGAGTCACTGCCAGGATCGCGCTCGCGACACTGGCGGCCGCTAGATAGTAGAAAGCAATCTGGCCCGCAAGGACGGCCATCAGGCGGGGTATTTGCCGCAGATGTAATCTTGGAGGTGATCGATCGTGAGGTCTTGGGCCGAAATAATCCAATTGACGAGGTCGCCAATCGAGACGACTCCCACGACCGTCCCCCTCTCCACGGCAGCGGCCGGGCTGGACATGATCTCAGGGGACCTTCATGTCCCTGGAGGAACGCCTTGAGGAACACCTGGCACGCGTAGTCGCGTTCGGAAACAAGGCCAACAAGATCGCTCCCGTCCAAGACGACCAGCGCTCCGATATCTTTATCAGCCATCTGCTCGAGAGCCTCGTAGACCGTGGCCTCGGGAGTGATGGAGTACACGTGCGGTCCCTTGGGCCTGAGGTATGGATTCAACGGAGTCGAGGAGTTGCACCGCGGGCCTCCCAAGCAATAGATAAAGTGCGAATTCTATCATAGTGCGGTCGGCCCCTTCAGTTTAGGGCTCGGAACGCGGAAGTGGCGGAACGGCAGACGCACCAGCTTGAGGGGCTGGCGCTCGCAAGAGCGTGGGGGTTCGAATCCCCCCTTCCGCACCATCCTTGATAGATTCAGTACGTTACGTCGAGATTCGAGGGCTCAGTCGAGGCACTCACTGTGACGGTGCTCATAGTTGTACCAGCGAAAGAAGGGCTGCCCGAACGCGCGCCCGTGGCGGAAACGGCGCGTGTCTCCCCTTCGGCGCTGTGCGCCCGCGCTCGGTCAGCAGGCGCACGTCACCGTATCCCACGCGACGAACGCCTGGGTGCGCAGTAGCCGGTGGTGCACAGCCCGGAGTAGGTGCCGACCCACCCGGAAGAGATTCTGCACGATGAATCGTACCGGGAATCCCGGAGGGCGAGTTAGTTGAGTCAGGCCACCTTAACCTGCTCATAGTAGTACGCGTCGAATGCCGCAGGCGGCACGTAGCCGATGGGCTCGAGCAACCGGCGGTTGTTGAACCAATCCACCCACGCCAGCGTCGCGAATTCCACCTGCGCCAGATGCGGCCACGGACCTTGCCGTCGAATCACCTCCGTCTTGAGGAGCCCAATCACCGACTCGGCGAGGGCATTGTCATAGGAGTCACCTCGGCTGCCGACCGACGGCGCGATGCCGACGTCGGCGAGCCGGTCGGTGTACCGCATCGACAGATACTGCGTACCCCGGTCGCTGTGATGCACCAGGCCGCTGACGCGATCCGCGCCACGTTCGCACACCGCTTATTCGAGCGCATCGAGCACGAAGTCCGTCCGCAGCGACGCCGACACGCGCCCGCCGACGATGCGCCGCGAGAAGACAGCGATCACGAACGCGACATACACGAAGCCTTTCCACGTGGCGACGTAGGGGAAGTCGGAGGCCCAGAGGCTGGTTGGGCCGCGGCGCGGTGAACTGGCGGTCGACCAAAGCCGGGGGACGCACGCCGGCGGTCGCAGCGGCGGGCGTCGTGACCCATGCGCGGCCGCGGACCGCGCCGGCCAAGCCCATCGCCCCCATCAGCCGCTCGACCATGCAGCGCGCGACGTCGACGTCTTCGCGGCCGAGCTGCTGCCAGACCTTCCGCGGTCCGTATGCCTGCCAATTCGCGTCCCAGACCCGCTGGATGGCGATCCGCAAGTCGTCGTCGCGCTTGGCGCGCGCCGGCCGCGGCGGCGGGTCCACCTGCCGGGCGTGGTGCAGAAAATACGTCGAGGGGGCGATCGGCAACACCGCACAGATCGGCTCAACCCCCTACGTGGGCCCGGTGGTCATCCACAAACTGGACCATTACTTCACTCGGCGGTCGCGCGCCGCCTGGGCAAAATATGCGGAGGCCTTCCGCAAGATCTCATTCGCGCGTCTTCAATTCGCGATTGTCGCGTTCCCGTTCCTTCAGGCGCTGGCGCTCGTCGGTCGTCAGGCCGCCCCGCTGGCCCGTATCGCGTTCGGCCTGGCGCACCCAATTCCGCAGCGTCTCACCGGTGCAGCCGAACTTGCTCGCGATCGCCGTGATCGCGGCCCACTGCGACGGATGCTCGGAACCATGCGCGCGGACCATCCGAATGGCCCGCTCTCGTGCCTCAGCTGGATACTTCCTCGGTCGTGCCATGGGCTCCATCCTCTCAAGCAATGAGCCCTCCGACGAACCCGGTACGATTCAGGCAATGCGGGCCAGCGTTCCCTTGAAATGACAGGCACGCTCGGCGCGAATTCCGGCGGGCACCTTTACACGGCCTTCCAACAGGGCTTGGACAAGGCGTTCGTGAGGTTCTACACGAAGTTCGCCGATGACCACGGGTACGAACACCATTTCGTCGAATTGGGCGGATACAATCCGCCGCTGCGTTGGCCAGCCCCGCGGGCCGGCACGCCCCCGGGCGGCGATGAACGGGTGCTGGTCTTCATTGATCCCATTGGCTGGTACGGACGCTACCCGGCGCCGGGCATCTGGGGCCTCTATACGTACTGGCCCGACATGAAGGTGTCCGCCGACGGCCACTTTTGGGGCAACGTGCTGAGTCCGGCGAAACCAGCGCCTGTGCCCCGCGGCAAGTGGGTCTGCGTGGAACTGATGATCCAGTTGAACTCCGCGCCGGAGAAGCACGACGGCGAGCTGGCCATGTGGATTGATGGCCACCAGGTCATGCGCTTCGCCCGGGGCATACGCCGTGGCCCGTGTGACCTGCCTGGCGATTTTCGGACCACCTGAAGCCTGAGAGCATGGCGCCCTCGTAAGCTTCCCCGTCAAGTAGACACCGTCAAGAAAGACTGACCGGCTGATGAAGGCCTCGGCAGAAACGTGAGCGGGGGCACCCGGCCGAGGCTATCGTGGGGCCGCTCGCTGTTGTAGATCCGCAACCAGGTATCCGTCAGCGCTCGCAGCTCCGCGACCGACTCGAAGAGATGCGCGTTGAGCACTTCGGTCCGGTAGCTGCGATTGAAGCGTTCGATATAGGCGTTCTGATCGGGCTTGCCGGGCTGGATGTAGTGGACCGCCACGCCGCATCCCGTGCACCAATCCACGAAGCTCTGGGCGGTGAATTCAGGGCCGTTATCCACGCGGACCGCCGACGGGCACCCGTGTACAGCGACCAGCTCCTCGAGCGTCCGCGTCACGCGCCGACTGGGCAACGACAGTCCCATCGCGATCTCTAAGCCTTCCCGATTCCCTTCATCGATCATGGTCAGCAAGCGGACGCGCCGCCCGTCGTAGAGCGTCTCGGTCATGAAGTCGAGCGCCCAAGTTCGGTTCAGGCCCGGTGGAGCTGTCAGTGGCTGCCGCACGCGCCGCGGCACCCGCCGCGTCGTGCGTCGCGGCAGATTCAGCCGTAACGCGCAGTACACCCGGTGCACGTGCTTGTGATTCCACGGCCGACCTTCAACGCGCAACCGATCGAAGAGCTTCCAGAAGCCCCACCGTGGATACCGCGCCACGGCGTCCGTCAGGGCCGCAATGACCGCGGCGTCTCGTCGACTCGCTGGAACCGGAGGCCGGTAGTACGCCGCCCGCGACAGCCTCACCACGCGACAGGCCTGCTGCACCGGCAGCCGGTGCTCGCCCACGAGTACCTTCGGCGATCTGTCGCTTCGCGAGCGGCCTTACAGCTTTCGGTTCAGCACGTCCTTGATGGCCGCGTTCTCGAGTGCCAGATCCGCATACATGCGTTTCAGCTTGGCGTTCTCCGATTCGAGTTCTCGCAGCCGCTTCACATCCGACACCGAGGCCCCACCGTATTTGCTCCGCCATTTGAAGAATGTGGCCTTGCTGACCCCGTGCTTCCGCAGCAGGTCTGCGACCGGCACGCCACTCTCCGCCTCCTTCAGGATCCCGACGATCTGGCTCTCACTGAACTTCGACTTCCGCATGACCGCTCCTGACCCGGAGCAGTCTATCTTTAGCTGTCAATCGATCGGGGAAGCTTACGCCCTCACCACGATGAGGGAGCCATGAAGAAGACGCGATTTACCGAAGAGCAGATGGTCACGATCCTCCGGGAGGCTGACGAGAAATCGGTCCCGGGCGTCGCCAAGAAGCATGGAGTGAGCGCCCAGACGATTTACGGCTGGCGGAAGCACTTCGGCACACTGGACCCGGCCGATATCAAGCGGCTGCGCCAGCTGGAGCACGGAAACGGCCGGCTCAAGAAGATGGTCGCCGACCGGGATCTCGAGATTGACGTCCTCAAGGAGATCACGCGAAAAAATGGTAGGCGGACGCGTGCGCCGGCAACAGGTCGCCTACGCCCAGGGGCGCGGTCTGTCGAGCCGCGGCGCGTGCGCCCTGCTGGTGGTGGCGCGATCGACGTTGGGGTATCAGTCGCGGTGGGCGGTCCGGGATGCGCCGGCGATCACGGCCATGCGCGAGTGGGCCGGCCAGTACCCGCGCTACGGCTATCGGCGGATCCGGATCTTCTTGAAGCGGGCCGGCCATGCGATGGGCGCCGACCGGACGCATCGCCTCTGGCGCCAGGCGTCCACGGCCCGTGCCGGCCTCCGGCGCGAATCACGTGTGGGCGTACGACGTCGTGTTCGACACGTGCGCGAATGGGCAGCAGCTGAAATACCTCACCGTCATCGACGAATGGACGCGGGAATGCCTAGCGATCGACGTGGCGGGCGGCATTCGATCGGGCCGTGTCATTGAGATCCTAGCGCAGCTGGTCCGCGTCCACGGGGCGCCGCGCCATCTGCGATCGGACCATGGCCCGGAGTTGGTCGCCTGCGCCATTCTGCGCTGGCTGCATGAGGCCGGCATCGAGACGGAGCTGATTGATCCGGGGAAGCCGTGGCAGCATGGCGCCGACGAATCGTTCAACGGGAAGTTCCGCGACGAGTTCCTGACGCGGCAATGGTTTCGGAATCGTGTCGACGCCAAGGTCGGGACCGAGCAATGGCGGCACCACTACAACGAGGTCCGTCCCCATTCGAGTCTCGGCTATTTGACGCCGCTGGCATTCAAAGCGACCGGTACAGCCAATCTCGGGGAGGGGCGCTCGCCGGCCATGCCGGCTCGCGCTGACCAGGAAGAACACGAACGAAGACCGGAAGATGGATCACCTGCAACTGGCGCCATTCTCCAGTAACGATTGGTCCGAAGAACTCAGGCAGGTCACCAGTACCGCTAGCCGCACCTGCCCATACACGCAGGCCGGGCAGGGTCCCCCCGCGAAACCGGTTCCCGGAAGTGCCGGACGGGAGCCACTCGCATGTCCCGCCGTTTCTCGACGACTACGTCCCTACATGGGGCGGCCTGGAGAGTACCGAACCGCGAACTAATGTGGGATAAGACGAGGGATTGAGTTGCGTATTGATAAGCTAAGTGTTTAATTCACAAAACTTACATCGATGTATTGGCGGAGAGGGTGGGATTCGAACCCACGTGCCGGTTACCCGACAACACGCTTTCGAGGCGCGCCCGTTACGACCACTTCGGTACCTCTCCGAACCGTCAATTATAGCGTCCCCCAGGAGTCCGGCATAGACATGGCTGAAGCCGGACGCCCCTGCACCAGGCGCGTCACGCTCGCCGGCCGCGGAAGAACGCCTGCATCAGCTCCCGGCACGCATCCTCCCGGAGGCCGGCCACCACCTCGAACCGGTGATTGAGGCCGGGCAGTTCGCCGCCCCGCACCGCCGACACCACGGCGCCTGATTTCGGTTCCGCCGCGCCGTACACGAGCGTTCCGATCCGCGCGTGCACGATCGCGCCGACGCACATCAGGCATGGCTCGACCGTGACAGAGATCGTCGCTCCGGTCAGACGATAGTTGCCCAGACGCAGCGCGGCGTCCCGCAGCGCGACGATTTCCGCGTGCGCGGTCGGATCGCCGGCGCGGATCGGCTGATTGAATCCGCGGCCGACGATCTCGCCGTCGAACGAGACGACGGCGCCGACCGGCACTTCGCCGGCATCACGGGCGAGCGCGGCCTGCTCGAGCGCCGCGTCCATCAGCCAGCTGTGATCGCTTTGGTCAGCCACGGTGAAATGCGTCGGAAGAATACTACGTCCGCGGCGGCGGAATCGGGTCGGCCGGATCGAGCCAGTACACGCGCGACCAGTAGTGGAGCGCGATACCTGCGCCCCACCGGTTGGGAGCCGTCCTGACCAGCAGCACGCCAAACACCGCCAGCATGGTCAGCCCCAGCCGGCGATGGGACAGCCTCGCCACACCCGTCGCCGTCGCGGCGCGAGGAGGCTGTGTGAAGAGCCGCCCGCCGCAGGGCCGGTGCCGAGTGGCGAAAGCCAAGTGATGGCTGATAGGATGTCTTCTGTGTGCTTCCAAGCGAGCACGGATCGACTGAGCCTGACCGCTCTCTGGAATCGATCGGCCGAGCCGCGGATCCCACACGCGCTCCGGAAGCTGGCCTGGTTGACCATCTTCAGCATCGCCAGGAAATCGTTGATCTCCTGGACCGACGGATTACCGTAGCCGCGGTGGGCCTGGAGCCGCGCCGGCTCGCGCCCCAGCCGCTCGATTACCTCGAAGCCGTCACACGCAGTATGCTTCGGAGGCCGCCACTCTGGTGGGGCGATTCGGTCTGACTCGATGAACCCCTGGAAGGTATTTGTCACCATGGTGCCCCAACGATGGACGCGCTGGCGCATTCCACTCGTCCTCGCCGCCTGCTTCGCGTTCAGCCTGCTGTTCGGACTCTCCCGCGAGTTCTACTTCGAAGACGAAACACAGACCTTCCTGCTCGGCTTCCGCTATTACGCCACCGGCGCCTAGCCGTTTTTCGGACCCGACGTCGTGTGGACCCGCAGCGAGATTCCGGGCGCGCTGCAGGCGTTGCTCGTCGGCGTGCCGCTCAGGATGCTCGCCATCCCTGAGTCGCCGTTCGTGCTGCTGAACCTGCTGCCGTTCGCCGCGATCGGCTCGCTCGCGTCGTACACGTGCGCACAGCTCCCCAAAGCGCCGCGCTGGCTCATCTGGGGATGGTTCCTCACGGTTCCGTGGACCCTCCAGTTCTCGACGCACATCATCAACACGTCGTACATCCTGGCGCCGGCCATCCTGTTCTTCCTCGACTTTTTCGAAGCGGCCCCGAGCTTCAGCCTGCGGCGTCTGTCGCCTCGGGTCGCCTTTGCGCTGATGGGATTCGCCGCGGCCTGGCTGATGCAGATCCATATGTCGTGGCCGCTGCTGCTCCCCTATGCCGCGGTCGCGTGGGTGAGCCGCCGGTCGGACGGTATCCGGGCGCTCGCGATCGATGCCGTCGCCTTCTTCACCGGCGCGCTGATCCCCGCCTTGCTGCTGCTGCCGACGTTCGCGCGCTACGGCATCGACACCGGATCGGGCGGCGTCATGCGCAACATTCACCCGCGCTGGGTGAACCCGTGGATCATCGTGACGACGCTCGCACGCTTCCTGCCGTTTGCAAGCCTGGAGATCAACCGGTTTGTCGCGCAAGACGGCGCGAAGCGGCTCGAATTCCTCGGGCGCCACCTGTGGCTCGTTCCGATCGCACTCGTCGTGTTGAGCGTCGGCGTTATGCAGCCGGTGTGGATGTGCCTCGACGGATGCCGGCCGATTCGCAGGTGGCCGGAGTCGATACTGCGGCCCAGGTGGGCGGCGCTCTGCCGGCTCGTGGGCCTGAGCGTGCTGCTCGTCTACGCCAGCTACTGGTTCGTGATCGAGCCGCCCCAGGCGCACGCGTTCTACGTGCTGGCGCCGATCGCGTTCATGTTCGCGGCGTCCTGGTGGACGTTCGTCGATTCGCCGCGGGCGCGGCAGATCGCGGCGGGCGTCCTGATCCTCAACGTCGCCTTCCACGCGGGGCTGACGTGGACGCAGGCGCCGGAGCGGTCACTCTACAAGAACCGCGGGGTCGTCGCGGCGGCGGTGCGCCTGAAGGAGCCGGAGATGTTCGCGCACCGGCGCGACTTCGCGATCGACGGCGGCCCCGCTGTCCTCTCGGACCTCTCGCGCCCCTACGATCCCACGCGCGATTTCGAGGTGCTCGAGCCTGCGTAGCAGGATGGGGCCGCAGGGATCCGTCCATTGGACGATCACGGTCCGTAACCGCAGCGCCGTTGTTGCCTTCCGCGATCCGCTGTATACGGCAACGTACCTGGACGATCGTGGCGGCGTGGTCGAGGAAACACATGGGTGGCTCAAGGACATCTTCGAGCCGGGCGACACGCGGACGATCGAGCTGAATGACCGCTTCGGAGGGCCGCCGTTCTCGAAGGCCCGGTTGCAGATAGTCGCCGCCGAAGCGCTCCTGCCTGCGCCGCGCGACTGACCGTGAGCTCCCCCGTTGGCTGTTGACAGGGCTCATGCCGCCACGCCAGATAGCCTTGAGCGACGGCGTTGATATGGCGATCGCGATAGCTGACTACTGCCGGCCGCCGTCGGTCGACGACTTGAGCGCCTTCGTCAATTCGAGGGCGTTTTTGTCCATCGAGACATCGCGGAATGGCGAGAACATCTCATCCCAAGACTGCTCGGACCAGTAAACTTCCTTGTCAGACTGGGTGCTATTCTTGTTCCTCGCAGAGTTGTCGTAGGATCCAATCGCCTTGATCATGCTGCCGGCCGGTATCTTAAGTGGCTCCTTCAAATCGTAGAACAGCTGCCAGTTGAAGTCGTAGTTCAGGTTGCTCAGCACGATCTGCTCCCGGCCATCGGGAAACGTCACCACGAATGTCATTTCATGA
>CBDDJX010000002.1:0-624801 GCA_965229885.1 Vicinamibacterales bacterium | reverse complement strand
ATGCAGGAGCCCGAAGTCGGGGCACCGGCGCTTCAGGGCCATCTCAAGCGCCTTGATGGTCAGGTGGCGGTCATTGACGGCACTGAGCGCCCAGCCGACGACGAACCGGGAAAACAGATCGAGGATCACCGCCAGATAGAGCTTGCCGCTGGTGGCGATGACGAACTCGGTCGTGTCCCCGGCCCAGCGTTGATTCGGCGCCGCCGCCTCGAACCGCCGGTCGAGCAGATTGGCGGCCACCGGTTGATCGTGGTCGCTCATCGTCGTGTGCGTGTACCGCTTGCGGACCCGGGCTTTCAGGCCTTCTTCCTGCATTAACCGGACGACGCGCTTCCGGCTCACGCGCTCCTGCCAGTCGATCAGATCATCGTGGACGCGCGGACTGCCGTAGTTCCGCCGGCTTTCCGCAAACGAGGTGTGCACGAGCACTTTCAATCGGCGATCGTCGCGGGCATGGAGGGATTCGGGGCGGGCCTGCCACGCATAGAAGCCACTGCGCGTCACGCACAAACACCGGCAGAGAATCGTCACGGTATGCTCGGCCTTCTTCGCCGCGATGAAGGTAAATCTCATCGGCTCTGCGTCGCGAAGTACGCCGCCGCTTTTTTTAGGATTTCACGCTCTTCCTGGACGATGCGCAGCTCCTTGCGGAGTCGCGCCAATTCCTCGCGGTCTTCCGACGTTCGCCACCGTGCGGGTACGCACGAAGAAGACGAAGGGCGCGGGCAGTCGGCTGGCCTGCTTAACGATGGTCTTCAAGCTGGCCCTGGCCGCGCAGAAACAATGGAGAACATTGAATGGGGCTCAGTTGATCGTCGAGGTCATCAATGGCGTGCCCTTCGTCGATGGCATCAGATAAGGAAGCCGCCTGAGCTAACCCCATCCACAACTTTTGACAATATCTCCGCGAACAACCGCGCGGAGGTCTCCCACCAACCGACCCGCCAGCGGGAGCGCCAGATGCGGCGTTTCACGTCGGCCGCTCAGCTCCAGCGGTTCGCGTCGGTTCACGGTATCGTGCAGAATCTCTTCCGCGTCGGGCGCCATTTGCTGCGAGCCGCGCATCACCGTCTGCTCCGCACCCGCACGTTCGTGGAATGGGATGCGGTGACGTGCGCCTGTTGAGAACGATCGAGGGCGTCGATGTCACGGGGCAAGAGCGCGCTGCCCTCTACAAGTTGACAATACCGTCGTAAACGCTCGTTTGGGACAGGCGGGGCGAGGACGGTCGCATCGACGAACGGTCTTAGTCCAGATCGAAAGTTGTCTTGAACTTGTGCTGCAACCTTTGCGTCTCAGTATCGAGGCGATAGCCACCCGGTGCTTCCCGCTTCCACAACCCAAGAAAGCGACGGATCCCGTGCAGGTCCTTCGCTGTTTCACAAAGCAGAACCAGGGCTCGGCAAATCTCCTCCTTGCTGACTCTGTCACCTTCTCCAAATACGGCAAACGCATGATCGAGATGGGCGAAGGCAAGCTCATTCTCTTTCGTGGCCCGATCGTGGTGCAGCCCACCAAGAAGCTCTCTACCCGTTTGGCTTCGCGCCTTTCCGGCCAAGTAACATAAAACCGCAGAGTCAGGCATCAACTCCAACCCTTTCTCCGCAGCAGCTGCCGCCTTTGTCCATTCCCGCTGGCTTATCTCCATCCGCGCCCAGTGCTCGTACATGTCTTCCTTGACGCTTCTCAACTCAGCAGCTCGGTTAAACTGCCGTCGCGCATCTGCAACCCTGGGCGGCTGCCAGGACTTGTAGATCCATCCACTAAATCCGTACAAATCGGAGTCACCTGGTCGATCTCTAAGTGCGTTGTTCATCAGAGTTTCTGCTTCCTCCAACCGACTGCTTCTGACGAGTAGACCGCACTGCCGAATAATTGCTCCTGTCTTGCTACGCCCACCTGACGGCAGCCCCTTCGTGATCGTTTGATAGGCCGCATGTATCCTTCTCCACTGATCTGTCTTCCCGTACACCTCTCGTACTAAGGATCGAGTATTTACATTCAAATTGAATCGCTGCTCACCCTCGACAAACTTCGGTGCTGGAACCAGAAACAGAGTCCTTAGTTCCTGTAGTGCTACGCTCACGCTCTCATCGTCGACCCCAACAATGCTGGACAGTTCAGAAAATGATACGGAGCCCTTGGCCGCACACCCAGCAAGGAGTACATCCCTCGCGTTCTGAGTTAGAAGCTCGCACTCTCGTTCAAGTGCGTAGCGCCTAACCTCTGACCCTTTGCTCTCTCGCCACATCGTCAAAGCGGCCCCTGGCGACTTCGCGCTAATGCTCAACCTGAGAAGGTCCTCTATGTAGAGCGGCGAGCCATCTGTCAGCTTGACGATCTCTCGAACTACGGGCTCCGTGAAAGCCGACTCATCCAAACCCATGAGTTCAACCCGATTCTGGATGAACACCCTGGCGTCACCCTCAGTGAAGCCACTCACATGAGTCGTGGTCGAACCCATTCCAAAGACCGTGCGTCGGGAGGTAAGTAGTATCTTGGAGCGCGTCTTTGACACCTGCAAAACAAAGAACGCGATGGCATCCTCGCTCTCGGCGTCGAGACTATCCATGTCATCCACTACCACTAGCGCAGGGAATTCGTTAAGTAGTTCCAAGACTCGCGCCTTCCGGCTCTCCAAGGGAAGGTCGGAGTCCTCAGCCCAGCCAAGTTGGCTCAACACTTGAGAGAGTGCTGTCTCCAGATCTTGAAAATCCGGGTTACCAATGTCAGCAGTTACTCCCTCAATAAATCGCCGTTTCTTGGCGCTAAGCCAGAGGACTGTCTGAAACGGAGCCGGTGCTCTCTCCTGTATTTCGCATGCAAACTGATATGCGATAGCCGACTTGCCCTTTCCTCCTTCTCCTGCCAAAGCCCGCAGTGCGCTCGTCGGTTCATCGAACCAGTCACGCAACTCAGATAGTTCCGTCTTCCTGCCGACAAACCCTACGACAACCGACTCCTTGGAGGGCAACCGGTGAT
Source organism: Vicinamibacterales bacterium (assembly GCA_965229885.1). Lineage (GTDB taxonomy): Bacteria > Acidobacteriota > Vicinamibacteria > Vicinamibacterales > CAVVIG01 > DATLLJ01. The sequence continues at coordinate 621,819 of CBDDJX010000002.1, read as the reverse complement.
CCAAGGTCATGCGCTCATCGTCAGCGCCACGGCGCTCCAATATCTGGTCTATCAGTCTGGCGATCTCGTCCGCTTCGTCGGCACGGTCAAGACGAGATAGGACTCTCCGACCGCAGTCCAACAACCGGAACGAATCCTCACGGGTGAAGTCAGCCTCTGCCGGATGGGACAACGGATCTCGAAGAGTCTTAATCTCTTTCATCCAGCCAAGTACAGCTTGTCTAAGCTTCTTCTCCGCTAGCTCCTCCAGAGCCTCTCCCATAAGCACTTTCCAGTGCTTGTCAAAGATGTTGAAGAAATGGTTCACGCCAAGCAGGTCAAAATCGTCTCGGATGGGAGCATCAAGTTCTCCGCTCTCGCGAGAAGCCCGAGCGGCCAACTCGATTGCGACCCATTCGTCCGTCTTGAACGGCTCGCGGAGCTTCTTAATGGCTTCCGTTTCGAATGCCTTGAACATTCTGTCGCGGATATGTTGAACGACAGCATTCCTGTAGATGCGTTGAATCCCTTGATAGCAGCGTGAATTGTTCGCAGATGTCATAACCCTGGAGCGACGTCCCCCCGCCTTGAGTAGCGGTCAACTTTAGAGTCCGGGGGTGATTGTACTGCTTTCCGCGGCCAGTTGCTTCGCGTAGAGGGCGGGCGCGTTGAGCTTGATCCGGTTTCGTGGACACAATCCGAAAAGTGGATACGATGTCCAGAAGGGGATCACGCAGAGCGGGGACGACGCGCGCGACGACAGTTCACTGAGGAGTTCATGGCCGGCGCGGTCCGGCTCGTGTTGGATGAGGGCAAGACGATCGGTGCCGGCTCGCGCGACCTGGATCTGACGCCGTCATCGCTGGCGCATTGGGTCCGACACGCCCAAGCCGATCGGACGAAAGGCAAGACCGGCCGGACGCCGGCGGAGCGGGAGGAGCTGGCACGGCTCCGCAAAGAGAATTGGATCCTCGCCGAGGAGCGCGACATTCCTGAAACAAGCGGCGGCCTTCTTCGCGAAGCAGAGCCGATGAGGTGTACCTTCATCGCGGCGAAGAAGGCCGAGCATACGGTGAGCATTCTCTGTCGATGTCTGCGCGTGACGCGCAGCGGCTTCTACGCCTGGCCGCGTCGTCCGGAATCGACGCACACCCGTGATGATCGTCGGCTGACCGTGCTGGTGCGGGCCTCGTTCGAGGAGAGTACGCAGCGGTACGGCAGCCCGCGCATTCACGAGGATCTGATCGAGCAGGACGAGCACGTCAGCCGCAAACGGGTCGTGCGATTGATGCAGGAAGACGGCCTGCAGGCGCGGCGCCGGAAGCGCTACAAGCTGACAACCATGAGTGATCACGACCAACCGGTCGCGGCGAATCTACTGGACCGCCAGTTCGAGGCGGACGCGCCGAATCAGCGGTGGGTCGGCGACACGACCGAGTTCGTCATCGGCAGCAGCGGCAAGCTCTACCTCGCGGCGATCCTAGATCTGTTCTCGCGGTGCATCGTGGGCTGGGCCGTCAGCGCCGTGAACGACCGCCATGTGACGATCACCGCCCTGGAGGCGGCGCTCACGCGCCGGTGCCCCGAGATCGGCCTGCTCCAGCACTCCGACCGGGGCTCGACATACGCGAGCGAGGATTATCAGGACGTCCTCGAGGCGCGCGGCATCGTGTGCAGCATGAGCCGGCGGGGCAACTGCCACGATAACGCGGTGATGAAAAGCTGCTTCTCGACGATCAAAGCGGAACTCGCCGATCGCTTCGACAGCTGCAGCGAGGCCAAGCGGGAGTTGTTCGCTTACATCGAGGTGTTCCATAACCAACGTCGCCGGCACTCGACGATCGGCCAGATCAGTCCGGCGGCGTACGAGCGGCGCGCGCGGGCAGAGGGCATGGACGCCATGGAAAACCGCACAGAACGCGGTTTCCCACAGCGCCCACACCCATCGCTCTTGTCTGGAAATGAGGAACGAAGAGCCACTCAAACAGCGTAGTGAACCTGTTCACCAGATCGGATCAGGCTCACGTCAGCCCGCCCACAGGCATTGACGCCCCTATATGTCAAGACACTCCTTCAGGCGGCCTGGATGATCTCTTGACGAGCGCGGAAGTCGGTCATGACGCGCTGGTAAATCTCTCGCGCGAGGAAGCGTTTCAGGCAGCGGATGATGTCGCGTTTGGTCCGGCCAGCGGCGATGCGTCGGGCGACGTAGTCGCGGGTCGGTTGGTGGAATGGCATCCGGACGATGACGGCTCGATAGAGGGCCGCGTTGGCGTGTCGGTGGCCGCCTCGATTGAGGCGGTGCCGCCCGGTGGTCATCCCAGACGAGGCCGGGATCGGGCAGGCGCCGCAGAGCTTCGCGAAGGCGGCCTCCGAACGAATCCGGTCGGGGTTATCGCCGAAGATGATCAACAGCTCAGCCGCGGTGTGGGCGCCCACACCGAAGCCCTCGCAGAGGGTCGGTGATGTCGCGGTGGTGAGACGCGCGAGGTGCTGGTCGTGCAGCGCGATTTCCTCGGCGAGAGCCATCCACCGACGGGCGAGCGACCGGAGGGTGTGCTTGGCGGACGCGATGGGCGTGTCGATGGGGCCCGGTCGGAGTCCGGCGCAGCGCGTGAGCAGGCCGTGATCGGTGAGATCGTGGAGGGCTTCTCGCAGGACGGGCGGGGCCTGCACGATGATCTGCTTCAGCGTGTGCATCGCCGTGGTGCGCGCTTTCATGGCGGTATCCCGTGTGATCTTGAGCTGGCGGATCATCTCGACGGCGCCGTCCGCGGTCTTGGGGATGGCCGTCGACTGCCCCGCAAGCAGGGACCGCGCCGCCACCTCGGCGTCGATGGTGTCGGACTTGCCGGCGGCGCGGCGTGTACGGCGGTCGCCCCGATTCACTTCCACGACATGATGCCCGGCTCGGTGGACGGCCCGTGCCAGGCCAGCGCCGTAGCTCCCGGTGCCTTCGATCCCGAACGCCTCAATCCGGCCGTGTGTCTCGGCCCACGTGACCAGAGCCTCGTAGCCACCCGAGTCCGCGACGAACGCGTGATCGCCCAGACGGATCCCCCAGCTGTCGATTGCCACCGCGACGTGGACATGCTTATGCGTATCAACACCGACGATCACCGTCCGCGCTTTGGGCGGCGTAGTTATGCGGTTGGTCACGGACTGGCCTCCTCGGATTGCGGCCCCGAGCTGGTCCGGGTGGGCGGACAGGACTGTGACGGGCCGTGGGTACAGCAGGCCCCTATTGGGTCACGGCCATCCGGTCAGCTGGCTGCCGTACGAGTTGCCAGCGGGCGATGACCGACAGGTCAGTAGCCAGGACCGTAGGTCAGTCAAGTTGCGGGTCAGGCCACCACCCGCCGGCACCCACCAGTGTCACCGAGCGACCTCGGCAGGCAGCGGAATGATGCTCACAGTCAAGTTGAGCGGGGGGTGGCACAGGAGGCACATGACCAGCCAGACGCCGAACTATCACGGCGATCGATTCCCGCCCGAGATCTGAGGTGGACCCCGTTGTCTGGACAGCTTACGGGGTTGAGGAAGTTAAGGTCGTCTCCGTCTTGTTGAGATGAAGAAGGGTGTGGGCTTGTGGGAATCTCGTCTGCGAGATTTCCACAAGCCCACACCTCGTTCCCATCAGCATCCTGACGGTGCGCTGGCGAGCACCACCGCAGGAACCTCGCGGTACACCTCCGCGGGCGTCCGATACGCCAGCGCCTGGTGCGGTCGCTCGTGATTGTAGAACGCGAAGTAGTCCCCCAACCCGGCGCGGGCCGCGGGCACCGAGTCGTAGTCCTTCAAGTAGACCTCTTCGTACTTCACCGACCGCCAGAGCCGCGCGACGAAGACGTTGGCGAGCGCCCGGCCGCGGCCGTCCATGCTGATCTGCACGCCGGCCGTCCGCAATAGGGCCGTGAACGCGTCGCTGGTGAACTGCGCGCCCTGGTCGGTATTGAAAATCTCCGGCCGCCCGGTCGCCAGCGCTCCCTCGAGCGCGTCCCGGCAGAACTGTCCGTCGAGAGTGACCGACAGTTCCCAGGCCAGCACGTAGCGGCTGAACCAGTCCAGGACCGCCATCAGATACACGAAGCCCGACCGGAGCCGGATGTACGTGATGTCGCAACTCCAGACCTGATCGACCCGCTCGATCGAGACCTCGCGCAGCAGATACGGATACACCTGGTGCCCTCGATGCCGCTGACTCAACCGCGGCTTCGGGCCTACCGCCTCGATGCCCATCACCCGCATCAACCGCTGCACCCGCTTCCGGTTCACCGACTGTCCCTGGCGCCGGAGAGCGACCTGCAGACGGCGCGACCCGTAGAACGGCGTCGCCGTGTACACTTCGTCGAGCGCGCGCATGACCGCGAGCTCGGTCGAGCCGACCGGTTGCGGCCGGTAGTAGAACGACGAACGGGGAATTCCCAACAACGCGCATTGACGTGCGATGCTCAGATCCGGATGCGTCGGGTCGACCGCCGCCCGGCAATCAACGGTCGACCACCTCGTGTTTTTTCTTCAGCCAATCCAGTTCGACCTTCAACCGCCCGATCTCTTCGTACAGCGCCGCCTGGACCGCCGCCTGGTCCGCATCAACGGTCTTCCGGCGAGTCGTAAACGTCTCGGGCACCGCCGCTAGAGCCCGCTTCTTCCACTGTGCGATCTGCACCGGGTGAACGCCGAACGCCGACGCCAGTTCGCTCAACGTCCGGTCGCCCCGCAGCGCCGCAACGGCCACCTTCGCTTTGAACGCCGCACTGTGTTGTCGTCGTGTCGCCATCGTCGGACCTCCTCGCCCGCCGGCTCACGACCTTAACTTAGACGACTGTCCAGATTTTTGGGTCCACTTCAATCATCAGTCCCGCCGTGTGGCTCTCTCACCGCTTCTGTCTCAGTTTCCGCGATGCAGAAGATCTGCTGGCCCAGCGAGGCGTCACCGTGACCTACGAGACGATTCGGCACTGGTGTCACGCGTTTGGGCCCGACTACGCTCGGCGGCTGCGGCGCGGACGAGGGCGCATGAGTGACACCTGGTATCTGGACGAGCTGTTCGTGACTATTCAGGGCCGACGGCAGTATCTCTGGCGGACCGTCGACCAAGACGGCGACGTCCTCGACATCCTCGTGCAGTCACGACGCGATCGCCACGCTGCGGCGCGGTGCTTCCGCAAGCTCTTGACAGGGCAAGGCCGTGAACCGCGGCGTCTGATCACGGACAAGCTACACAGCTATGCCTCGGCGCACCGCACGGTCATGCCCTCAGTGATGCACACCACGCAGCAATACGAGAACAATCGGGCGGAAGTGTCGCACCAACCGACCCGCCAGCGTGAGCGACAGATGCGGAGGTTCACCTCTGCTGCGTAGGCGCAACGGTTCCTGTCGGTGCACGGCGTCGTGTTGAATCTGTTTCGTGTCGGTCGTCACCTCCTGCGAGCCGTCTACCATCGCTTGTTGCGCACGCGAGCTTTTAGGGCCTGGCGGGAGGTGACGTATGTCTGAATCGGAGGGCTGCATCATCGCCCCCTCAGCGGCAGAACCTGTCCGTTCAACGTCAACTTGACTGTGAGCATCATTCCGCTGCCTGCCGAGGTCGCTCGGTGACACTGGTGGGTGCCGGCGGGTGGTGGCCTGACCCGCAACTTGACTGACCTACGGTCCTGGCTACTGACCTGTCGGTCATCGCCCGCTGGCAACTCGTACGGCAGCCAGTTGACCGGATGGCCGTGACCCAATAGGGGCCTGCTGTACCCACGGCCCGTCACAGTCCTGTCCGCCCACCCGGACCAGCTCGGGGCCGCAATCCGAGGAGGCCAGTCCGTGACCAACCGCATAACTACGCCGCCCAAAGCGCGGACGGTGATCGTCGGTGTTGATACGCATAAGTATGTCCACGTCGCGGTGGCAATCGACGGCGTTGTTGCATGAAGACTCTGCGGTGGGGCGGTTTGGCCCGCATTTCTCGTGATCCTCCGCAGGATCCACGCTACAGGGATGAAGTCGAAGGTCCATCCCACGTATAAGACGAAGTACCGCGTTGCGAACTGGACGGCCTACAATCAGGCCCTCGTTCGCCGCGGCGATGTGACGGTGTGGTTGTCCCTCGGAAGCGGTCGCTGCCTGGACGCCCGGCCGGAGCGGCCGGCGGGGTGGGCAGCGGCGCTACTCGGATCTCGCCATCGAGACCGCCCTGACCCTGCGGCTCCTCTACCATCTCCCGCTACGCCAGGCCGAAGGGTTCCTGAACGCGCTGTTCGGGATGATGCGCCTCAACCTCTCCGCCCCAGACTATACGACGCTCTCCCGGCGCAGTCGGCATTTGAGGCGCCGTCTGCGACTGGTCCCGCCCGGCGAGGCCATCCATCTCGTGCTCGACAGCACGGGTCTGTCCATCGTCGGGGCCGGTGAGTGGGCGGTCGCGAAACACGGTGGCCGCGGCAGACGTGGCTGGCGGAAGCTCCACCTTGGCGTCGATCAGTCCGGCGTGATCCGTGTCCACACGCTGACCGAGGCGACGGGGGATGATGCGACCACCGCCCTCGATCTGCTCACCGCGGTCGATGGCCCTCTCGTGCGCGTCACCGCTGACGCCGCCTATGACACGGTCGCCGTCTACGAAACGGCGGGGGCGCGGGGTGCGACGGTCGTCATCCCACCGGCCAGGACGGCGAACGTCTCTGGCCACGGCCCGCGGTCGCCCGCGCGGGATCGAACGATCACGTTGGTGAAGCAGCTCGGCCGCGCCAGTGGAAGAAGGCGTCCGGGTACCATCATCAGGGCCGGGTGGAGAACACGTTCTTCCGCTACAAGTCCATCATCGGAGATGGCCTTCGCGCCCGAAGTCCAGCCGGGCAGGGGAGCGAGGTCGTCCTTGGCTGTGAGATCCTCAATCGGATGACCGCCCTCGGCCGACCAGTGTCATACCGCATCGGCAGGTGAGAATCCTGTCGGTGGGCATCGTGCGGGCCAGTGACGATTCGTGCAACAACGCCACGGATGGTTGCCGGCGTCAGGCACCACGGGCTCGCGTGCTCCCCTGAGGTAGGCCGCCCAATCGTCCATCCAAGTGCTCGACTGTCCATGCCTTCGATGCGTTCGTGGAGGGTTCCGATCGGAGGATCCAACGCCATAATTCTTCGGTAGACTCCTCGAGGATGACCCTGACCCTTGCATCGGCGATCTCCGCCTTTGGAGCCGCAGCCAAGCAAAAACTCGCCAGCATCGCCGTAGCTGGCGAGCCCGAAGACCAACTACGGGCACCCTTCGAGCAGCTCCTCGCTGACATGGCGGAGCTGGCAGGTATTCCGAGAAAGCAAGTTTCTGCCATCGGTGAATCAGCGCTCAGCGTGCTGAATACGCGGCCAGACTACGCGGTTACGGTCCATACCGCGCTTGTCGGCTTCGTGGAGCTGAAAGCACCGGGCAAAGGTGGTGATCCGCGTAAGTTCCGAGAGCAGCACGATAGGGCGCAATGGGGGAAGCTGCGTTCGCTACCCAACGTACTGTATACGGACGGGAACGCCTTCAGCTTGTGGCAGGCTGGTGACTTGGTCGGCGCTGTCGTTCCGCTCGTTGGCGATATCGAAACCTCAGGCAAGAATCTCGCCGCCCCGTCCAGCCTGCTCGCACTGTTCGAGAGCTTCCTCAAGTGGCAGCCTCTCCCGCCCCGCAGCGCAAGGGAACTCGCCCAGACCAGCGCGCGTCTCTGCCGACTCCTGCGGGATGAAGTAACGGAGCAGTTGGCGCTCGGCAGCGAGGCCTTCACAACCCTGGCAACCGACTGGCGCAAGCTTCTTTTTCCTGACGCCACCGACGAGCGTTTCGCTGATGGCTACGCACAGGCCGTCACGTTCGGACTTCTCATGGCGCGAGCGAAGGGAATCCCCCTCACGACAGACCTCCAACACGTCGCCACTGAACTGGCGAAGTCGAACTCGCTCATCGGTGCTGCCCTCCGCTTGCTCACCGACAACACCGAGAACCAAGCCACACTCAAGACCTCGCTCGGCACACTGACGCGCGTCCTCGACGTCGTGGATTGGAAGGCGATTGGCAAAGGCAACCCGGACGCGTGGCTCTACTTCTACGAGGATTTCCTCGAGATCTACGACAACGATCTGCGCAAGCTCACTGGCTCCTACTACACGCCCCCTGAGGTTGTTGGCGCCATGGTCCGCCTCGTAGACGACGTTCTGCGCACCAAGCGTTTTCGACTCCACGCTGGACTAGGATCGCCCGCCGTCACGCTCGCCGATCCTGCCGTTGGAACTGGCACCTTCCTGCTCGGGGTGCTACGCAAGATTGCCGACACTGTCCAGGCCGATGAAGGTGCGGGAGCCGTACACGGCGCGATTGACGCCGCCGTCAAGCGGCTCATCGCCTTCGAGATGCAGCTCGGCCCATTTGCCGTTGCGCAGCTTCGCATCCTGGCAGAGTATCGTAGCGCTGACCGGCACCGAGCCAACCGAACCCGTGCGGATGTTCGTGACCAACACGCTCGGAAACCCCGACGACGACGAGGGTTGGATTCCCGGGATGCTGGCGCCCATCGCGCAGTCACGAAGAGCCGCAAACACGATCAAGCGCGAGGAGCCCATCACTGTCGTGCTCGGCAATCCGCCATACAAGGAGAAAGCCAAGGGCCGCGGCGGCTGGATCGAGGGCGAGACGCGCAAGACGGAGAAGACTGCCCCACTCGCCCAATGGATGCCCCCGCGTGAATGGGGAGTAGGCGCTCACAGCAAGCACCTGCGAAATCTGTATATCTATTTCTGGCGTTGGGCGACGTGGAAAGTCTTCGATCACCACCCAGAGAGCCGCGCTGGCATCGTCTGCTACATCACGGTTGCCGGCTTCCTTGGTGGCCCTGGGTTTCAGAAGATGCGGGATTACCTCCGACGCACCTGTGACGACATCTGGGTCATCGACTGCTCGCCCGAGGGACATCAGCCGGAAGTATCCACGCGCATCTTCGAAGGGGTCCAGCAGCCCGTCTGCATCGTGCTCGCCTCGCGCTCCGCGAAGAACGATCCAACGAGTCCGGCGAAGGTGCGTTTCCACGCTCTGCCCGCGGGGCATCGCACAGAAAAGTTCACGGCGCTCGGCAGCCTGCGGCTGCAGGCCAAGGCGTGGACCGATTGCCCGACCGATTGGCGTGCGCCGTTTCTTCCTGCCCCCACTGGGGCATGGGCGACCTATCCGAAACTCGAAGATCTTTTCACCTACAACGGCTCCGGCGTGATGCCCGGGCGAACGTGGATCATCGCACCGGACTCAGAGTCATTGGAGCGACGTTGGCAGAAGCTCACCAATGCCCCAGCCAGCGAAAAGGAGGTCCTCTTTCATCCGCACGGACACGGAGACAGGCACAGCAAGCGCGTTGTGCACAATGGCCTTCCCGGCTATGCGGCCCGACCTACACCAGTCTCCGATGAGCATGGCGAGTGCACACCGCCAGTCCTCTACGGCTTCCGCTCGTTCGACAGGCAATGGATCCATCCAGACAACCGCTTGGTGAACCGGCCGAACCCCGAACTGTGGAGAGTCCGCTCGAATCATCAGATCTTCATCACCGCCCCCAGCGACCGCTCTCCGACAAACGGCCCCGCTCTGACGATGACGGCGGTGATTCCCGACCTTCACCACTACAACGGACGCGGTGGCCGTGTTTTCCCACTCTGGAGCGATGCCGACGCGAGCAGCCCGAATCTTCCGCCGAAGCTGCTGCCCTTCGTCGCGCAACGTCTCAGCAGAGCCGTGAGCGCTGAGGATGTCGTCGCCTACGTGGCCGCCGTGGCGGCTCACCCGGCCTTCACAGCGCGTTTTCACGATGACCTCGCGACACCAGGCCTGCGCCTCCCGATCACCGCAGACGCTGACGTGTTTTTCGAAGCCGTCGCGCTCGGGCGCGAGGTCATCTGGCTGCACACCTTCGGCGAGCGTATGGCCGATCCTGACCAGGGACGCCCAGCGCAGCCGCCTCGCCTGTCAGCGAAGAGGCGGCCGAGTATTCCAAAGGACGGCGCGATCTCGCAGATCTCGGACGCAATGCCGAACTCGATCGACTATGACGAACACACGCAGCGCCTGTTGGTCGGGACCGGCTACGTGGAGAACGTCCCGCCAGCGGTGTGGTGTTATGAAGTCTCTGGCAAGCGCGTGCTCCTGCACTGGTTCAGCTATCGAAAGCGCGACCGCACACGCCCGATCATTGGCGACCGTCGCCCGCCGTCGCCGCTCGGGAACATCCAACCAGACCATTGGCTGGCGACGTATACGACCGAGTTGATCAACGTTCTGAACGTTCTTGGCTGGCTGGTCGAAATTGAACCGCAGCAGGCTGCGCTACTGGAACAGATCTGCGCCGGACCCACGATCGGCATAGGAGAACTCCAAGCCGCAGGGGCTCTGGCGTCTCCAGCGACCACGAGACGGTCGAAGGTCGCCAAGGTATCGCCCGCTCTATTCGGCTGATGCTAGTCGTCGCGTCGTCGACGCTCGGCTCGTAGCTCCACGACGTCACACCATGCCACCGGCGCCGGTACGCTCAGTACGATCATCCTGTTCGGCCTCACGGCGCTATCACGTGCTCGTGTGCCCCACTGAGGTACGCGGCCCAGTCGTCCATCAGGCGGCGCCGCCGCTCGAAGAGATCACTGCGGGCGTAGGCCGCCTCGGTGGGGTTTTGTACCGTATGGGCAAGCGCGGCCTCGACTACTTCGCGGGGTGTGTTTGTCCGTTCCGCGGCCCAGTCCCGGAAGCTCGACCGGAACCCATGCGGCACGGCGGCGATGCCGTGTTCCTTGATCAATTTCGATAGCGTCATGTTGGAGAGTGGCTTCCCGCGCGGACTGCGGAACACCAGGCCGTTGCCATTGCTCAGTCTCCGTACGTCGTGCAGGATCGCGAGCGCCCGCCCCGAGAGCGGGACGCGATGATCCCGCTTCGCCTTCATGCGCGCGGCGGGGATGGTCCAAACGCCCGCGTCCAGATCCATTTCGTCCCACGTCGCCAGGCGCATTTCGCCGGAGCGCGCCGCCGTCAGCACCAGGAACTCGAACGCATCCTTGGTGGTGACCGAGGCCTGGGAGGCTCGCACGGTCGCGAGGGCGTCTGCCACTTCACCGTGGGGCAGCGCCCGCATGTGCTGGACGACGGCCTGCTGCCGCCCGAGGGCTTGCCCGAGGGCATCGCCCGCCGGGTTGTCCGGCCGGTAGCCCATGGCGACCGCCCACTTCATCACGGCACCGATCCGCTGCCGCACCCGCCGTGCGGTCTCGGGCTTGTCGTGCCAGATCGGGGTGAGGATGGCCAGCACGTCGGCCGCGGTCACCTCGGACACGGGCATCGCCCCGATGCGCGGGAACGCATAGGCGCGCAGACTGCGCGGCCAGTCCCGCGCGTGCTTGGCATTGCGCCAGCCGGGGCGCTGCTGCGCCAACACCTCGGCGGCGGCCTCCTCGACCGTGGGCGCGCCCTGGCCGTGGCGCTTCTCAGCCCGCGGGTCTCCGCCCGCCCGCGCCCGCTGGCGGTTGGCGAACGCCGCGTTGCGCGCCTCGGCCAGTGACACCAGCGGGTAGCCGCCGAGCCCGAGCATCCGGGGCTGGCCCCGAATGACCAGCCGTTGCACCCACTGCCGCGCCCCGGACGGATCCACGCGCAAGTTCAGCCCGTGGCCGTCGCAATAGAACCCGGGCGCGGCGGTCCGCACAAACGCGGCGCTCAAGCGGTGCGCGAGGCGGCGCGGCGGCGGTGCCATCATCGATCGATTCTCGCGCTTTGCGCTATACAATTAATTATACACAATAATTTAGGAATATACCGGACGTAGTGGCACCACGTCAATACGCCAGCCAGTGATTAACAGGTTGTCCTAACGTATGTTACATGAACATGGTTGGACACCATTGAAATACGTAGACCCATGATAGATGGTGGACGACGCCTCCACCGCTACACCACTGCCACTGACCACTGCCACTGTGTATGAGGAGGGTTTCCTCTGTAAACAGCATCGTCCAAGCAGGCCCGCCCGCCAGAGGAAGTACCGGAGCGTCAACAGCGTAATCACCGCGGCTGCCACGTAGGTCAGTGCGGCGGCTTTTCAGCACCCGGTCCATCCCCTCCCGCTCCTGCGCCGTGATAATCCCGTGCTCCATAATCAGCGCCTTGGGGCGGACGCCTGTGACCCTGGCCTCGGCGATGTCGAGCGCACCCTCGACGCAGACCGCGCCTTGTCCTCGACTCCGCGCACATCCGACGGGTCCAGCCGGAACGGGCGCGCCTTCGGCCGCCCACCCCCATCCCGCCCCGGTCAAGACCCCCACGGGGAGTCATCGTGAGCGGAAGAGCCGAGCCCTCGCGCACGTGAGGAACGGCCGCGGGCTTGACCGCTGCCCGACTCACCAAGCCCGACGACCCCATGGAGCCCGCTCACCACGAACGTCCAGACCACCCAGGCCGAGGTTCGGTGGCGACCCGGCCTAGCAATTGTGTATATAATTGTATATGTAAGCAGGTATAAGCAAAAATACTTAGTAATTATGAGAATCACGGCGGAGGATACCTCCACTAACACGTTTATCGCTTTTTCTTCGCTGACATTCAGCCCGCTTCCCACACTCGACGACCCCATGAGACTTCGCACCCCAGAACGTCCAGCCGACCGGCGCACACTGGCAGATTCGCTCGACTATTGGGCGACGATCGGACAAAAGTCGGCTGAATGCGGGGCGAAAGCGAAAACTGCCCGTAACCGATCGGCCGGCGCGAATTAAATTCAGGGTTCTCGTCTCCTGGCGGGGCAAAATATGGGCTCAAAACTGGGGAAAAAATTTGTCACAGGGTGGCCCAGGGTAGCCCAGGCTTTTACCTCCACGTAAAGATTTACCGGATCAGGAACTACAGCCCAAAAGTGGCGTGTGACAACTGTAACATATTAATAATATTAGACTTATTTTTATGTCACAGGGTGGCCCAGGCTTTTGTACTGTAACCCCCTAAAAAGGGGCTAGTTTGTGGCAAAAGTGTAGCCTATGGAGGACAAAAGGAGAAAAGAGGGTTTTATAGTGGAAGCTGTGCCAGCCTGTGACAGTAGGCGTTACGAAGCGGGGCGAAAGTGTGGGATCAACATCGACCTCCCGGGGGCAAATCATAGCCCTTGTTCATCGGCGGCGAAGCGGCGTACTGGCGGGCATGGCGAAAGACGAGCGTGGCGAGCGGCGGGGCTGGACGAGCGCAGGCAGGCTGCGGTCGGAAGCCCCTCTTCTACAAGAGTGGGAGTTGGCGCAGCCCGATGGACGCGTCGAAGTATTTCTGTGCGAGGTGCGCCCGCCGGTCCGATGACTGCTGGCAGAAGCACTAGTCCAAGGAGGAGGCGGCGACCTCACCGTAGACACGGGCCATTGAGGCACACACGGCGAGGCGAATGAAGAATCTGGCCACCCGAGGGGCAACAGTAAAGATGTCGAGCAGCCTCCATCCGATCCAGATCCCAAATCCGAACGCGGCAAAAGACATACTCACGTCCATCGTCGTTCCTCCTCCTGGAACGGCTAGCTCGAAACGACCACCGCTTCGCGAGCGCCGGGTCGCGCAGAATGAAGACTTCGAGGTCGAGCCCCTCTCGGCGTCGTAGGAATCCTGGAGCAGGTTGGGCGACCTTGCCGTTGTAGCAAACGACGGCGTGCGGGATGCTCCTCGGGTTGATAACCATGCCGATGGCGTAGCCAAGAATGAACAGCGAGCCATTGCACGTGATCCGGAGCGAGCGCAGGCCGAAGCCGCCGAGCCAGTCCTGAAACACCTCATACTGAAGGCCGCGCTTCGTCAGGGTTTCGTCTTGCCCTTCCTGCAAAGGTACGTCATCCGGCCATCGCGGGTCGGGCACTTCCGACAGCGGGACCTCGACAATCGAAGCGTAGCAGGCGGCGGTGCAGTTGCCGTGGGGAGCACCGGTGCGGGTTTGGAGAACTCGGCGCATCGGCTTACGCCGTGATCCGTGTGTCGATGTCGGTGATCCGAAACGCCCACTGCCGCGGCACCCGCATGTCTTCCGACCGTGCCCGTTGCACAAGGTCGTCCCGCAACATCCGCATCAGGTGTCGACCGATGATCCCGTCGTCACTCTCATCCTCGGACGCCATGCAGGCTTCGACTTGGGCCGGCTCCCCTCATCGTACGTGTTGTAGATCACAATATTCCGCACCATGCCACGATCGAGGGCGGGTTGGCTACATGGGCGATGACATCGAGCCCTTTGAGGCCGAGTGTCCATCCACCGTTCACCCTGGATCTGAAGATATACACCGATGCCCCTGTCGCCGAGGCCATCGTGCCGGCCGCGGACACGAAGATCTCGATCTCCGGGTCGCGCGTGAACTTACTCATTGCTGTTTCCTTTCGGGACGGCTTGGTCGAGCAGCGTGTCGCTAGGTGGAGACCAGACTCGGGGGCGGCTGCCGTCGGCCTGCCGGACCTGAACTTGTGAGTAGGTGTAGCCGAGTTGCTTCAGGACGTTCGTGATGCGATAGGCGCTTCGCCCGCCCATGTCCCACTTGATCCCGTCGGCGATCTGCCGGATGGTGACTTCGCCAGGGTGGCTCAACAACCACTCCTGGACGGTGTCCTCGGCGATCTCGTCGTTCGCCCGGTACTGTTCGTTGTGCGCGAGCTGCTGCGCCTTCAGCTCGTCGGGGAGCCACGCCGGCTCTTTCAGCGTGAGAACCCGATACACGGCCTCGGCCCACAACTGCTCGCGCCATTGGTTCATGAACTTCCGGATCTCGCGCGGGTTCCCGGCCGACACCGGGACCGGCACGAAGCGGCGGTTGCCCGAGGGGTCGTTCGGGAGACAGCGTGGGTCGTTCGTCGAGCCGACAATGACGCAGCGGCGTGGCAGGTCAATCGGGTCGCGGCGGTAGGTGAGCCGGACGGCGCCGTCGTCCTGGCGCGCGAGAAACGCCTTGATCGATTCGACCTCGGCGCGCGTCGACCCGCTCATTTCGGCCGCCTCGACGATCACCCGGCCTTGCAGGGCTTCGACCTGGGCCTTCACGTCCGCATGAAACTTGAGGGCGTCCGAGAACCATTGCCGCCGGTCGCCGGGCGGCAGCAGCCACGCCCAGACCGTTGACTTCCCGAGGCCCTGCGGGCCGACGAGAATCACCATCTCGTCATGCTTCTCGCCTGGTTCGTAGGTCCGGGCGACGGCGCCCATGAGCACCGAATACGACGCCCAGCGCAGCAGCTCGGCGTCGATGTCGCCGATCTTGAAGCAGCCATAGAGCCACGTGTCGAGCCGCTTTTCACCGTCCCACTTCGGCAGGTTGTCGAGCCACACCTTGAACGGGTCGACGCGCCGGCTGTCGAGCAGGGCGTCGATGAGATCCGCGAACCGCTCTTTCCCGATGGTGAGCGGGACGGAGCCCTCCTTCGCGGTGTAGAGGAATTCTTCGCTGATGCGCTCGCGGAGGCCAGCGCGGATCATGTCGTCGCTGTTGGCCCACCGTGGGAAGTCTTCGGCTTGTTTCAGGAACTCTAGGCGCGCGGCTCGTTCGTTGTAGCGAAGATCAATCGCCATGACGCCAAACGCATTCAAGAGACCTTTGCGGTTCTTCCCGCCCTTCACCAGTGTGCGAGTCGGGGCTTTTCGTTTCTCGGCTGGCGGCGCGGGCACGTCTAGCAGCGGAGGCGAAGGTGGGGTGTAGGGTTGGAGAGCACCAAAGAACTCATCGAGGGCGTCGGACGGGCGCCAGTCGTCGGCGTCAGCGCCCTTCGCTGTGAGCCCGAGGGTCGCAAGATCGACCTCGAAGAGGCCCTCGGCCTTCCCCTCGCGGGGTGCGCAGGAGGCCATGAAGCAGCTTCGCGGCATGCTTGCGGCCCTGCGTGTCAGCATCTGGCCACACCGCGACGGCGAAGCGGTCGAGCGTAGCGAGCACATCGTCTGATGGGCAGCCAGTGGCGCCCGTGACGGTGCCGACCGCGGGGATATCGCGCCTCCGGAGCGCGTCGGCGGCCTTCTCACCTTCGGTGACGACCACCAACCTTCCGGACTCGAGACCGGGAGTTGCTCCGTACCATACAGCGGCAGCTCGTAGACAGACCGGCTGAGGCCGCTCGAACCATCCGGCTGCTGCCACACGAATCGTTTTTTTGAGCCCGGACACTGTATCCGAATATGCAGGGCCACGAGGGTGTCGTCATCGGCGCAAATTCTGTAGGTCTTGCGAACACCCTCCTGATGGGCGAGGGGCTCGATCAAGGTGTCACGATCATCGCGAATCATCGGGTGCACTCACCGCCCTCGGCGAGTTTGCCCTCGATCCACGCATGCAACGCGGTCACTGGCACGCGAATGACCCCCCCGATCCGAATCGACGGCAGGTCGCCAGACGCGAGCAACTCGTACACCTTGCTGCGGCCGATGCCGATCGCCTCGGCCGCTTCTGCGGGGCGGAGTAACAATCTGTCCATTCGACGTCCTTTCGTGCCGAACGGTACTGTGATACCCTTGTCTAAACAAGATAAGACTATGCATAGGACACGACAACCACTTCAGCCACTCGTGGGTCAATGGTGGAAGTTCACTCGGTACGAGCTCAAGGACGGCTACATCCGCCCCGCACCCGATGCCACACTCTCTGAGTACGACCCGTGGAGTGAACCCCCACCGGGAGCGGACACTGCCTACGCATCACTGGCCAACCTTGTGCCGCGGGGATGGAATGCGGGTAACAACGAGACGGTACCCCCCGACACCGCAGCTGCCGTGTTGGCGTGGTGCCAACAGTACGGGCTCCTCGGCGTGCTGCTGCAACGAATCGAGAAGGTCTTCCTACAGGCCTGGACCGAAAACGAGGGGGTCACCCCGCAAGAATGGAACGGAACGGAGGAGAGGTGGTATCCGGATCAGATTCAGATGCAGTTCCGACGGAATCCCCAGGGGTGGCAGTGGGAGACCTGCAGAGATGCGATTGTTGAGGGGAAATCACCTCGGTCCAAGGCGGCCGGGGTCATGCTGCATCCCATCGACGACTCGGTCGAGATGGTCTCCGAGCCGTTCGGGGAGACCTGGGCACGGTTCTTTCCGTCGGTCCCCCGCGATCAATGGGAGTCCTATCGCTATCCGATGCCGCTGTCGGAGAAGTTTTGGGCCCTCTACTGCGAACCGATTGAGGAGTTCATTAGAACGGCGGCGTTGCTTGAGGGACCCCTGACGACGCTGGCGAAGGACCGAGAGACGGTCCCTGGGCTCACGACACGTTCTGTGGACGACTACGCGCTGGCCATTCACGCACTCAACGAATATGTGGAGACCGTCCGGTGGCATCTCCAGCAAACGCCGGGCGGCATGGTGCAACGGTGGGCGTCCCCGTCATTATTCACGTCGCTCGTGCTGATGGCCTTACAGGACGTGGCGGGTGCGAAACGGCCCAGGATATGCCTGACTTGTCGCCGGCTCTTCGTCTCGCCTGCCTACCAGGCACGCTACTGTTCGCTCAGATGTCGCCACACGATGAACAAGCGCACGTACCGAAAACGTGCGGCCAGCAAAAGCCGGCGGCGGCGGAAGCGCCCGGCGACACGCGGCAGAAGGCGTAAGAGCCAATGAAGGCGCAGTGCGGGCACGACGCCCAAGCGCCCGATGACGACGCGACGTATCGCAGCACAACCGGACGACCGCACAGAGCGCAAACACCGGGCCATCGGGAACGCGCAGGACGCCCGGACGCCACAGACGATGAAGAGACCAGCCACTCACACGCGTCGCGCGAGATGCAGACCCGCACTCGCACGGCAACTTCGTCTGGATCGCAGCGCAGGAGGATCACATGGCCAAGCGTGCACGCAATGAGGGATCGATCTATCGACAACAGACCGACGGCCGCTGGGTCGCCGCGATCTCGGTCGGCTACCGGAACGGCCGCCGCCGCCGAAAGAAGTTTTTCGGTGCCACCCGGGGCGCAGTCGCCGCCCAGCTGACCCAAGCACTCCACGATCATCAGCACGGCCTGCCCGTCGCCCCGGATCGACAGACGGTCGGCACGTTTCTCACGCGGTGGCTGGAGGACTCGGTTAAGCCGTCTGTCCGGCCCAAGACGTATCGCAGCTACCAGCAGTTGGTCGATCTCCATCTGAAGCCCGGCCTGGGCCGCTACCCGCTCGCGAAGCTGACCCCCCAACAGGTGCAGACCTTTCTCAATGACCAGCACCGAGGAGGACGGATTCTCAAGTCGTATCAGGACCAGGAGTCCCCGCGGACGCTGACACCGCGCACGGTCCAGTACATCCACGCTGTGCTCCGGCGAGCGCTCAATCAGGCGACGTGCTGGGGCATGGTCCCGCGCAATGTCGCGGCGCTGGTGACCCCACCGCGAGTCATCCGACAGGAGGTCCAGCCGTTCACGCCGCAGCAGGCCCGCGACTTTCTCGGCATGATTGCCACCCATCGGCTGTGTCCGCTCATCGCGGTGGCGCTCAGTTGTGGCCTGCGCCAAGGCGAGGCATTAGGACTCCGGTGGGTGGATGGAGTCGACCTCGATCAGGGCGTGCTCCACGTACGACACGCGCTCCAGACGGTCGACGGGACCCGCCGGCTCGTCGAACTGAAGACTGCACGGAGCCGACGCACGATCACGCTCCCGGCAGAGCTCGTCACGCTGCTCCGCGCACATCGGACGCGTCAGCGTGAGTGGCGGCTGGCGGCCGGTCCCCAGTGGCACGAAACCGGGTTCGTGTTCACCACGCGGGACGGGCAGCCGCTCGACGGCGGTAACGTCACGCGAGATTTCAAAAAACTCCTGGCGACGGCTGGCCTGCCGCCGCTCCGGTTTCACGACCTGCGGCACTCGTGCGCCAGCTTCCTGCTGGCGCAAGGCGTGAGCCCCCGAGTCGTGATGGAGATCCTCGGCCACTCGCAGATCAGCCTGACCATGAACACCTACGCGCACGTACTCCCCAGCCTCCAGACGGAGGCGGCGCACCGAATGAATGCTCTGCTGTGGACGGACGACCTTCCCACGGGCTGAGAGCCAATCTGAGAGCCACACGGGTGGATGGGGCTGGACGGCGGCGGACGATAACCCAGCATACTCGGCGGAATTCCCGAAGAAACGGCCTCCCCTGGACACAGCTGGACGCCGGTTGTGCGGATTCGTAATCAGCAGGTCACCCGTTCAAGTCGGGTCGCCGGCTCCATCTTTCCTTAGCAATTCACGCCACTCCAGTGAGAGGACCGCACCGGATCAGACGATTGACAGCCAATCTGACAGCCACAGGGTGTAGATCAGGCCCCAACCTGTAGCACGCGGTCCATCACGCCGGCGGCGCGATTTCGACCCGCCTCGATGACGTGAGCGTAGGTGCCCAGCGTGAGCCGGACGTCGCTGTGGCCCAGAATCTCCGCGACGTCGCGGACCGGTACACCTTGGGCAAGCAGGATCGACGCACAGCTATGCCGCAGCGAGTGAAACGAGAGTGCCGGCAGGTGCTCCGCGTGGCGTTGTTGCACGAATCGCAACTGGCCCGCACGATGCCAACCGACAGGGCCCTCACCTGCCGATGCTATACGACGCTGGTCGGCCGAGAGCGGTCATCCGATTTAGGATCTCGCAGCCGAGGACGGCCTCACTCCCCTGCCCGGCTGGACTCCGGGCTCGAAGGCCATCTTCTATGATCGACTTGTATCGGAAGAACGCGTTCTCTACCCAGGCCTGTTGATGGTAACCCGACGCCTTCTTCCAGCGGCGCCGTCCGAGCCTCTTCACGGACCTGATCGTCCGATCCCGAGCGGCCGACCGCGGGCCGTGGCGAGACACGTTCGCCGTCCTGGCCGGGGGCACCACGACCGTCGCACCCCGCGCCCCCGCGGCCTCGTAGACGGCGATCGTGTCGTAGGCCGCGTCAGCGGTGACGCTCACGAGGTTGCCCTCGACTGCGGTGATCAGATCGAGGGCGGTAGTCGCGTCATCCACCGTCGCCTCGGTCAGCGTGTGGGCGAGGATCACGCCTGACCGATCGACGCCCAGGTGAAGCTTCTTCCAGCCCCGCCTGCCGCGTCCACCGTATTTCGCGGCGGCCCACTCCCCCTCGCCGAGGATGGACAGGCCCGTGCTATCGAGCACGAGATGGATGCGCTTGCCGGACGGTACCGGTCGAAGACGACGCTGCAGATGCTGACCGCGCCGGGAGAGCGTCGTGTCGTCGGGTGCGGAGAGGTCGAGGTGCATCAGCACGAACAGCGCGTGCAGGAACCCTTCGGCCTGCCGGAGCGGGAGATGGTAGAGGAGCCGCAGGGTTAAGGCGGTCTCGATGGCGAGATTCGAGTACCGCCGCTGCCCACCCTGCCTGCCGCTCCGGCGAGGTGTCCAGGCGGCGATCGCTTCCGGTGCCAACCACAACGTCACATCGCCGCGGCGAACGAGAGCCTGGGTGTAGGTCGGCCAGTTCGCAACGCGGTACTTCGTCTTGTACGTGGGATGGCCCTTCGACTGCATCCCCGTAGTGTGGCCCCCGTGGACGGATCCGAGAAGACCGGGCCACGCCGCCCCACACCTGCAGGGTCTTCATGCAACAACGCCGTGCAACGGCTGCAACGCGGTTCGGATCCGCCGGCTGTTAATGCCGCCCAGATAGCAGCCGAGGATCGCGTCATCGATCTCGCGGGTCCGTCGGGCGTACCGAGGCAGCAACTGACTGCGGTATTCCGTGGTCCCGTCATCGGAACCGACGATCCGGCCGCGCGGCACCGTGACCATCCGCGTCCCCTCGGGCGTGGTGAGGATCCGCTCGACGCTCCCGTTGCGATAACCCCGACGCCGATCGGTGCGCTCGTGCCGGGCGGAGCCGAGCGCCGCGGCGATCTCCTCCGCAAGCGCGACATCTAAGGCTTCCCGAATGTGGCGGCGGAACTGGGCTTCGATGTCCCGACGGAACTCAAGGATCGTGACGAGGCCTGTGTTAGTCTCCTGCATGGCGTACCTCCGTCGCCGCTGCTAACGGCGATCTGCTTGGGTCAGCAGGAGGTTACGCCATTTTCATTTTTCCACAAGATTCGGGACACATCCTCGTACTTGAGCAGCTCCCACACTGTTGTTCCCATCCAGAGCGCTAGAACCAGAGTCGAAGCCCCAGCGCCAGGCGAGCCCCTTCGGCCCTGTCGCCGTTGGCTTCCGCCAAATCCGCAGTCTCAAAGAACTTTCGGCTCCACGTGACCCCGACGTACGGCGCGATCTCGCGGCGAAACTCGTAACGCAGGCGAAGCCCGGTGTCGGCCGTGCTCAGGCCGGCGCCCATGCCGTGCTCCAGGTCTGACTTGCCGTAGATCTCGACTTCCAGAAGCGGCTGCAGCACGAGGCGGTTCGTCAGCAGCAGCTCATACTCGGTCTCGAACCGGAAATGCGTGCGCCCGGACGCGCCGACATACGCCGTGGCCTCGACGTCGAACCAGTACGGGGCCAATCCCTGTATGCCGACGGCGGCCCAGGTCTGGGCGGGTCCTGGCCGGACGTCCTGACGAACGCCCACCATGACGTCCCACCAGCGCGCGATGGCACGGCCATACATCAGGTGCGTCTGCGAGTTGCCCAGGCGGCCACCGCTTCCAGACCCCTCGGTGCGGAACCAGAGTCGATCCCGATCACGTCCGATCCATCCCTTGGTGTCCCAACTCCCGCCATTGCCGCCGTCGCCATGCTGCCATTCCAGTTGATCGAACAGAACGTAGGAGTTCACCGCACTGTCGTGAACGGCGTGTCCCTCCACATCGGGAAACGCTGTCGCTCTGTCGACGTCCGTGATCGGTGGAATTCCAGCGGGCAGCGCCTGGGGCGAAGGGTTCACATGCGCCGAGTGATCCACCTGGCCGCTGGCCGCTGGTGTCGGCTGCGCCTGGTCGCTCGTGTGCCTGGGATGGTCCTGCACCTGCGTCGAGTCCTCACTAGGTGCACTCGGCGCTGGTTTCCCCTGCGCGCTTGATGCGACGGGCCACAGCGCCAGCGCGAGCACGACCGCCAGC
Organism: Vicinamibacterales bacterium; assembly: GCA_965229885.1. GTDB lineage: Bacteria > Acidobacteriota > Vicinamibacteria > Vicinamibacterales > CAVVIG01 > DATLLJ01. The sequence continues at coordinate 599,825 of CBDDJX010000002.1, read as the reverse complement.
ACGGTTCTGAGTCTGTGGGAGGCGCTCATTCGTCCACTCGCACTTCCCTGAACATGCCTGATTCCATGTGAAAGAGCAGATGGCAGTGATACGCCCAGCGGCCAAGCGCATCCGCGGTGACACGGTAGCTTCGCTTCGTGCCCGGCGGCATATCGATCGTGTGCTTGCGCATGAGGAACTGTCCCGCGTCATCCTCGAGGTCGCTCCACATGCCGTGCAGATGGATGGGATGCGCCATCATCGAATCGTTGACGAGCACGATACGCAGGCGTTCGCCGTACGTGAGTCGCAGTGGTTCCGCATCGGAAAACTTGATCCCGTTGAACGACCACACGAACCGCTCCATGTGTCCGGTCAAGTGCAGCTCGATCGTGCGGCCCGGGTCGCGGCCGTCGGGATCATCGAACTGGCTCTTCAGTGCGCTATACGTCAGGACCCTGCGGCCGTTGTCTCGGAGCCCGATGCCGGGATCGTCGAGGCGCGAGGTCGGCATCATCGCCTGCATATCCACCAGCGGATTGCCGTCCTCACTGGCAGGGTGAGTCTGCACGCTGCCTCCCATGGCCGACATGTCGTGACCGGCGTGCGGGTCCGATGTAGCGGGCGCCTGGGCAGGCACGTTGTGCTCCGCGTGTGGATCCGGAGTAGCGGGCGCCTGCACGGGCATGGCGTGGCCGGCCTGGGGATCCTTCCCCATACCTCCATGGCCCATGTCGGCCATCGTGAGCAGCGGGCGCGGATCGAGGTCCGGCACCGGCGCACTGAGGCCCTCGCGTGTGCCGAGCGTGCCGCGCGCGTACCCCGCACGGTCCATCGATTGGGCGAAGATCGTGAAGGCGTCCTGTCCCGACGGCTCGACGATCACGTCAAACGTTTCCGCAACGGCGATTCGGAACTCGTCCACGGTCACCGGGTGCACGTACTGGCCGTCAGCCGCAACCACCGTCATCTTCAGGCCCGGGATGCGAACGTCGAAGTGCGTCATGGCCGACCCGTTGATGAATCGCAGCCGAACGCGCTCGCCTGACCGGAACAGTCCCGTCCAGTTGCCGGCAGGTGCGGCACCGTTCATCAAATACGTGTAGGTGTAGCCGGAGACGTCGGCGAGATCGGTCGCGTTCATGCGCATCTCGCCCCACGCCTTTCGGTCGGCCACCGTGCGGCCAAGCCCGCGTGCTCGAACATCGCGTAAGAAGTCACCGACCGTCCGCTGGTGAAAGTTGTAGTAATCAGACCGCTTCTTCAGTTTGGCGAACACGCGTTCCGGTTTCTCGTCGGTCCAGTCGCTGAGCATCACGACGTGCTCGCGGTCGTAGCGGAAGGGCTCGGGTTCCCGAGGCTCGATGATCAGCGGGCCGTACAGGCCGCGCTGCTCCTGAAAGCCCGAGTGGCTGTGATACCAGTACGTGCCACCCTGTCGGACCTGGAACCGATACACATAGGTTTCACCCGGACCAATGCCGTGAAAGCTGAGCCCGGGGACGCCGTCCATGTTTGCCGGGAGGAGAATGCCGTGCCAGTGAATCGACGCCTGATGGTCACGGAGCGCATTGGACACACGCAGCGTGACGGTGTCGCCCTCTCTCCAACGCAGCGTCGGCGCAGGGAGGGAGCCGTTGACGACGTGCGCGACCGTCGGTGAGCCGGTCAAGTTCACCAGCGCCTCGTCGACGCGCAGGTCGAAGTTCGATCCCGAGAGTACGGCGGACTGCTGCGCGATGGCGGGCTGCGCCCAGGCTGTGCCTGTCCACAGGTCGAAGCTGGCGACCACACCTCCCATGGCGAGACCCTTGACAAAGGTCCGCCGCGCCGGTCGCGTGAGGTCTACACGCCGTGAGGTGTTGTTCTGCGAACTCATACGGCCTCGCGCCGAACCTTTGAACGTGTCACTCGTGCCGCCCCTCGTGGGAGGGTTGGGCCGACGACGGCCCCGGCGTACCCTCGCCCGCAAGGAAACGGCGGGTCTCTTCTTCCTCGCGCAGCTCATCTCGGCTCTTTGGGTTCAACTCCTCCATCCGGCCGATCTCCTCGTCGGTCAGCGTCGGAAGGCGTCTGATGAAGTGAACCAGTTCCCAACTCGCGCGCTCACCGTCCGGCGAGCCCGTGCCCCAGGCGGGCATGCCCGTCAATCGAATGCCGTTCTCGATGATCGAGAAGAGCTCTCCATCCGACAGCGCTTGTGTCTCGGCCGTGCGCATGTCGGGCGCTCTCGGATACAAGCGGCGCCCGATGTCGGTGTCTCCGCTGCCGTTGTTCGCATGACACACGGCACAGTGGTCGGCGAAGTGCGCCATCGCCTCGGTGAACACCGCCTCAGACGCGTCGACCGGATTCGTCTGCGCGCGCACGGCGCTGGGCGTGGCGAGACGGCGCATGCCGCGCGCGAGGAGCTCCTCGACGCGGCTCGGGTCGGTCTTCGTGCTGAGGCCACGACGCGCGATCGAGTACGCGACGATGCCGCCAATGACGCCAAGAATGGCGGCGAGCACCACCGAGGCACGGAGTACCGTCTTCATGATCGAATCCTTCTCGCAACCGGATGGCACGGACAAGCCAGCGGTCGGTGTAACCGCGAAGAGTTAGGTATTGGAGACTCGGCGCGGAAACGCGCCTCAGGCAGGCGTGATCAGATGCGCAGTACGAGCGGCGCGCGTGTCGGAGGGCTGGTGGCGGAGGGTGGACTGTAACCCGCGTGTTCGCGAATCAATGTCACGTTCACGAAGGCCAGCGTCGAAGGACCGAGATTGAGACTGACGCAAGTAAAACCCTTGTCGGCGCGGCTTGCCATCAGCGCTTCAGTGGCCTTGCCAACTCTGCTGTGATCAGTACAGTCATGCCCGGGTAGACCGGCAATCTGAGGCTGCCTGGAAGGGGAAGCTTCGTGGTGGCTCGTCGTGCCGCTTCCGTGATGATGGCCAGAGCCGAGGGTTTCCTGGGCCGAGGCAGAACTCGGAGCCGCCGTACAAAGGACCGCACACACGGTTCCACCGAGTGGGAGCGCGGTGAGCATCACGGTCAGGACGAGGACCGTGCCACTTTGCCTGAAGCTACTCACGCTTTCAGTATAGCGCCTATCCGCCGGTACGCGTTCCTTTTGCCAGAAGTGGCACGTTTCGGAGGGCGTCGCGTCCAAAAGAGTCTTGCAGATGGCCGAGGACGACGAGTTCAAGCGAGAGTTGGCGGAGGCGCGAGGCACGATGTACCAGGCCGGCATGAATCGGATTCAGGCGCTCACGGCCGAAGCCATCGACACGCTCGCCGAGCTGACGGACCGGCAGATGCCGCCCAATGTGCGGCTGGGCGCGGCCCGCACCGTCGCGGAGTTGGGCATTCATCAGCATGACGCCGACACCATTCTGCGGAAGATCGACGAGATCGAGGTTTACGAACGGCAACGGGCGGCCAACGGAGGTGGTAGCGCATGCGAAGATCGCTGAGAGCGTTACGGGGCCGGGTAGAGCGGCTGGCTGCGACCGCAGGACCGTCCAGTGAGGAGATCGACCAAGAGGTCATCGCGATTTTGCAATCGGCGCGGGACAGGAAGCCAGTTGAGCGAGCACCCATGACCGACGAAGAGATGCAAGCCAAAGGGCGCGAGCTGAGTCAATGAACCTTTGTGTGGGCTTCGACAATGGTCAAATGGAACGAAATTCCGAAGCACAGGCAATCTGGGAGCGCTTCGCCTCGTCCGTCAGCTTACCGTTCTCATACACGAGCCTAGTTCCCCAAGCTTATTCCGGGCCGATAACGGGCGTCGCCGCAGCGACCTTCGTTCAGGTCGGGCATCCTGACTTTCGCGACCGCGAGTATGCACGAATCATCCTGACCGATCGCTTTGGGCGCCTCGACGAGCGTCACGACGCGCGCGTCTGGCGTTGGTGCATGAATCGAAACTGACTCGCGGTCGTCCCCACCGAGCGGCCACTCGCTGACCAATACTGTACGACTTTGGCCGACCACGCGCGGTCATCTGATTCAGGATGTTGCACGCGATCACCGCCTCGGTCCGTCGCCCGCCTGGAGCGCGCGCACGAAGACCACCTCCGATGATCGCTTTGTACCGAAAGAAGGCGTTCTCGACCCGGGCCTGCCGACGATAGCCCGCCTCCTTCTTCCACCGACGACGGCCGATCGTCTGCATCTTCTTGATCGTGCGATCCCGAGCGCGCGACCGTGGTCCGCGTCGAGAGACACGTGCCGTCTTGTCCGGGGGCATCACGACCGTCGCACCCCGCGCCCCCGCGGCCTCGTAGACGGCGATCGTGTCGTAGGCCGCGTCAGCGGTGACGCTCACGAGGTTGCCCTCGACTGCGGTGATCAGATCGAGGGCGGTAGTCGCGTCATCCACCGTCGCCTCGGTCAGCGTGTGGGCGAGGATCACGCCTGACCGATCGACGCCCAGGTGAAGCTTCTTCCAGCCCCGCCTGCCGCGTCCACCGTATTTCGCGGCGGCCCACTCCCCCTCGCCGAGGATGGACAGGCCCGTGCTATCGAGCACGAGATGGATGCGCTTGCCGGACGGTACCGGTCGAAGACGACGCTGCAGATGCTGACCGCGCCGGGAGAGCGTCGTGTCGTCGGGTGCGGAGAGGTCGAGGTGCATCAGCACGAACAGCGCGTGCAGGAACCCTTCGGCCTGCCGGAGCGGGAGATGGTAGAGGAGCCGCAGGGTTAAGGCGGTCTCGATGGCGAGATTCGAGTACCGCCGCTGCCCACCCTGCCTGCCGCTCCGGCGAGGTGTCCAGGCGGCGATCGCTTCCGGTGCCAACCACAACGTCACATCGCCGCGGCGAACGAGAGCCTGGGTGTAGGTCGGCCAGTTCGCAACGCGGTACTTCGTCTTGTACGTGGGATGGCCCTTCGACTGCATCCCCGTAGTGTGGCCCCCGTGGACGGATCCGAGAAGACCGGGCCACGCCGCCCCACACCTGCAGGGTCTTCATGCAACAACGCCATTCATCGATGACGGGCACGTTAATGCTATGGAGTCGAGGGGAAATCTGATCCCGATGCTTCGATGAGACAACCTCACGCTCCTTTGTCTGTTTCACGATCCCGCGCGCCGTTGCCACCGCTGTCGAGTAGAACCGGAGGTCGTTCAACTGACCCGCGCATGAAACCTGACGCGTACCGCAGGAGCACCGTATGTCACGCGTGCATTCCGTCGAGCCACGGCAGGACGATGCTCGCCCGCTATGATAGTCACATGGCAGGCTGGCACCTTGCGCACACCTACGAAGAGCTGCCGCAGCTCTTCTACTCGCATGCGGCACCGACGGCGGTTCGCGAGCCGCGCCTGGCCGCTTTCAACCGGCCGCTCGCGACAATCCTCGGACTCGAGCCGGAGGCGCTCGAGGGGCCCGAAGGCGCCGAGATCTTCGCGGGCAATGCCGTACCCGAAGGCGGGCGACCCATCGCGCAGGCGTACGCCGGCCACCAGTTCGGCCACTTCACGGCCCTCGGCGACGGCCGTGCGATCCTGCTTGGCGAGCAGATCATGCCATCCGGCGATCGCGTGGACATTCAACTGAAAGGGGCAGGGCAGACTCCGTTCTCCCGCCGGGGTGACGGGCGCGCCGCGCTCGGGCCGATGCTGCGGGAATACATCATCAGCGAGGCCATGCACGCGCTCGGCATTCCGACCACTCGGAGCCTGGCAGTGGTGAAGACGGGCGAGCCTGTCCACCGCGAGACGGTGCTCGACGGCGCAGTGCTTACGCGCGTTGCCGCGAGCCATATTCGCGTCGGTACCGTGCAGTGGGCAGCGGCACACGACGATCAGGAAGCCGTGCGGGCGCTTGCGGACTACACGCGTGCGCGACACTACCCGGAGCTCGCCGATTCGCCAGAGCGCCACATCGCGCTGTTTGACGCGATCCTCGGACGGCAGGCGTACCTGATCGCCCGCTGGCAGCTGGTCGGCTTCATCCATGGCGTGATGAACACCGACAACATGGCACTCTCCGGCGAAACGATCGACTACGGCCCGTGCGCTTTCATGGATAGGTACGATCCCGCCACAGTGTTCAGCTCCATCGACCATGGCGGGCGATACGCGTACGGTAACCAGCCGTCGGTCGCGCAGTGGAACCTCGCCCGACTTGCCGAAGCGATGTTGCCGCTGTTCGATCGGGACGTCGATCGCGCAGTGGAGCGTGCCACGGCGGCGCTCGACCGTTTCCCGGACCTGTTCGAGCGGCACTGGCTTGACGGCATGCGAGCGAAGCTTGGACTGTTCACGCAGGAAGATGGAGACAAGGTGCTCGTCGACGACCTCCTCGCCTGGATGCAGCGGCGGTCTGCCGACTTTACGAACACCTTCCGGTCACTGACCAGCGGGCGCCTGGTCGGGGACCCCACGAACGCCGATCCCGAAGTCGAGGCGTGGCATCGCCGGTTGGCGGCGCGCCGCGGGCGACAGCCGCAGTCGCCCGCCGAGGCCGAAAACCTGATGCGGCGGCACAACCCGGCGTTCATCCCGCGCAATCACAACGTGGAACGGCGGCGACCAGCGCGGACGACTTCTCCGGAGGAGGCGCTCCAGGCGGCGACCAGCGCGGACGACTTCTCCGTGATGGAGCGATTGCTTGACGTGCTGGCGACACCCTACGACCACGGGCGCGACTTGCCGATGTTCAGCACGTCCAGTTCGGGCGAGCGGCCCTACCGTACGTTCTGCGGCACGTAGACCGCCCACGCGCTCTGCGTATAGAGCCATTGCAGGAGAAGCACTCGGTTCAACGGTGGCCGACGCAACAGATAGCGACCACGCCGCTCGTGCACTCCTCACCAGGCGCTGCACCGAGAGGGGCGGAAGGCGTCGTAGAATCGCCGTGCCTGTTTTGTACCTGATACTCAGGTTTTGAGTGGATTTGGCGGTTTGAGGGCTTCGAATCAGGCCTAAATCGTTGATGGTGGAGGGAATCGCAGGAACGAATCCCACCCTCTCCGCCAAACCGCCACAGCTACAGATAATGGTGTTTGCGAGCCCCCGCAAAGCCCCGATGTGTACCGCTCGAAGACCGAGCGCGCCTTTTGGCCTTGGCAGCCGCATCGAGGACACGACGTCCGAGTGACGGCCGTGAGAAGCTGCAGGAGCGGCTCACCAAGGCGTTGTTGCACGAATCGCAACTGGCCCGCACGATGCCAACCGACAGGGCCCTCACCTGCCGATGCTATACGACGCTGGTCGGCCGAGAGCGGTCATCCGATTTAGGATCTCGCAGCCGAGGACGGCCTCACTCCCCTGCCCGGCTGGACTCCGGGCTCGAAGGCCATCTCCTATGATCGACTTGTATCGGAAGAACGCGTTCTCTACCCAGGCCTGTTGATGGTAACCCGACGCCTTCTTCCAGCGGCGCCGTCCGAGCCTCTTCACGGACCTGATCGTCCGATCCCGAGCGGCCGACCGCGGGCCGTGGCGAGACACGTTCGCCGTCCTGGCCGGGGGCACCACGACCGTCGCACCCCGCGCCCCCGCGGCCTCGTAGACGGCGATCGTGTCGTAGGCCGCGTCAGCGGTGACGCTCACGAGGTTGCCCTCGACTGCGGTGATCAGATCGAGGGCGGTAGTCGCGTCATCCACCGTCGCCTCGGTCAGCGTGTGGGCGAGGATCACGCCTGACCGATCGACGCCCAGGTGAAGCTTCTTCCAGCCCCGCCTGCCGCGTCCACCGTATTTCGCGGCGGCCCACTCCCCCTCGCCGAGGATGGACAGGCCCGTGCTATCGAGCACGAGATGGATGCGCTTGCCGGACGGTACCGGTCGAAGACGACGCTGCAGATGCTGACCGCGCCGGGAGAGCGTCGTGTCGTCGGGTGCGGAGAGGTCGAGGTGCATCAGCACGAACAGCGCGTGCAGGAACCCTTCGGCCTGCCGGAGCGGGAGATGGTAGAGGAGCCGCAGGGTTAAGGCGGTCTCGATGGCGAGATTCGAGTACCGCCGCTGCCCACCCTGCCTGCCGCTCCGGCGAGGTGTCCAGGCGGCGATCGCTTCCGGTGCCAACCACAACGTCACATCGCCGCGGCGAACGAGAGCCTGGGTGTAGGTCGGCCAGTTCGCAACGCGGTACTTCGTCTTGTACGTGGGATGGCCCTTCGACTGCATCCCCGTAGTGTGGCCCCCGTGGACGGATCCGAGAAGACCGGGCCACGCCGCCCCACACCTGCAGGGTCTTCATGCAACAACGCCGTGCAACGGCTGCAACGCGGTTCGGATCCGCCGGCTGTTAATGCCGCCCAGATAGCAGCCGAGGATCGCGTCATCGATCTCGCGGGTCCGTCGGGCGTACCGAGGCAGCAACTGACTGCGGTATTCCGTGGTCCCGTCATCGGAACCGACGATCCGGCCGCGCGGCACCGTGACCATCCGCGTCCCCTCGGGCGTGGTGAGGATCCGCTCGACGCTCCCGTTGCGATAACCCCGACGCCGATCGGTGCGCTCGTGCCGGGCGGAGCCGAGCGCCGCGGCGATCTCCTCCGCAAGCGCGACATCTAAGGCTTCCCGAATGTGGCGGCGGAACTGGGCTTCGATGTCCCGACGGAACTCAAGGATCGTGACGAGGCCTGTGTTAGTCTCCTGCATGGCGTACCTCCGTCGCCGCTGCTAACGGCGATCTGCTTGGGTCAGCAGGAGGTTACGCCATTTTCATTTTTCCACAAGATTCGGGACACATCCTCGTACTTGAGCAGCTCCCACACTGTTGTTCCCATCCAGAGCGCTAGAACCAGAGTCGAAGCCCCAGCGCCAGGCGAGCCCCTTCGGCCCTGTCGCCGTTGGCTTCCGCCAAATCCGCAGTCTCAAAGAACTTTCGGCTCCACGTGACCCCGACGTACGGCGCGATCTCGCGGCGAAACTCGTAACGCAGGCGAAGCCCGGTGTCGGCCGTGCTCAGGCCGGCGCCCATGCCGTGCTCCAGGTCTGACTTGCCGTAGATCTCGACTTCCAGAAGCGGCTGCAGCACGAGGCGGTTCGTCAGCAGCAGCTCATACTCGGTCTCGAACCGGAAATGCGTGCGCCCGGACGCGCCGACATACGCCGTGGCCTCGACGTCGAACCAGTACGGGGCCAATCCCTGTATGCCGACGGCGGCCCAGGTCTGGGCGGGTCCTGGCCGGACGTCCTGACGAACGCCCACCATGACGTCCCACCAGCGCGCGATGGCACGGCCATACATCAGGTGCGTCTGCGAGTTGCCCAGGCGGCCACCGCTTCCAGACCCCTCGGTGCGGAACCAGAGTCGATCCCGATCACGTCCGATCCATCCCTTGGTGTCCCAACTCCCGCCATTGCCGCCGTCGCCATGCTGCCATTCCAGTTGATCGAACAGAACGTAGGAGTTCACCGCACTGTCGTGAACGGCGTGTCCCTCCACATCGGGAAACGCTGTCGCTCTGTCGACGTCCGTGATCGGTGGAATTCCAGCGGGCAGCGCCTGGGGCGAAGGGTTCACATGCGCCGAGTGATCCACCTGGCCGCTGGCCGCTGGTGTCGGCTGCGCCTGGTCGCTCGTGTGCCTGGGATGGTCCTGCACCTGCGTCGAGTCCTCACTAGGTGCACTCGGCGCTGGTTTCCCCTGCGCGCTTGATGCGACGGGCCACAGCGCCAGCGCGAGCACGACCGCCAGCACGGTTCTGAGTCTGTGGGAGGCGCTCATTCGTCCACTCGCACTTCCCTGAACATGCCTGATTCCATGTGAAAGAGCAGATGGCAGTGATACGCCCAGCGGCCAAGCGCATCCGCGGTGACACGGTAGCTTCGCTTCGTGCCCGGCGGCATATCGATCGTGTGCTTGCGCATGAGGAACTGTCCCGCGTCATCCTCGAGGTCGCTCCACATGCCGTGCAGATGGATGGGATGCGCCATCATCGAATCGTTGACGAGCACGATACGCAGGCGTTCGCCGTACGTGAGTCGCAGTGGTTCCGCATCGGAAAACTTGATCCCGTTGAACGACCACACGAACCGCTCCATGTGTCCGGTCAAGTGCAGCTCGATCGTGCGGCCCGGGTCGCGGCCGTCGGGATCATCGAACTGGCTCTTCAGTGCGCTATACGTCAGGACCCTGCGGCCGTTGTCTCGGAGCCCGATGCCGGGATCGTCGAGGCGCGAGGTCGGCATCATCGCCTGCATATCCACCAGCGGATTGCCGTCCTCACTGGCAGGGTGAGTCTGCACGCTGCCTCCCATGGCCGACATGTCGTGACCGGCGTGCGGGTCCGATGTAGCGGGCGCCTGGGCAGGCACGTTGTGCTCCGCGTGTGGATCCGGAGTAGCGGGCGCCTGCACGGGCATGGCGTGGCCGGCCTGGGGATCCTTCCCCATACCTCCATGGCCCATGTCGGCCATCGTGAGCAGCGGGCGCGGATCGAGGTCCGGCACCGGCGCACTGAGGCCCTCGCGTGTGCCGAGCGTGCCGCGCGCGTACCCCGCACGGTCCATCGATTGGGCGAAGATCGTGAAGGCGTCCTGTCCCGACGGCTCGACGATCACGTCAAACGTTTCCGCAACGGCGATTCGGAACTCGTCCACGGTCACCGGGTGCACGTACTGGCCGTCAGCCGCAACCACCGTCATCTTCAGGCCCGGGATGCGAACGTCGAAGTGCGTCATGGCCGACCCGTTGATGAATCGCAGCCGAACGCGCTCGCCTGACCGGAACAGTCCCGTCCAGTTGCCGGCAGGTGCGGCACCGTTCATCAAATACGTGTAGGTGTAGCCGGAGACGTCGGCGAGATCGGTCGCGTTCATGCGCATCTCGCCCCACGCCTTTCGGTCGGCCACCGTGCGGCCAAGCCCGCGTGCTCGAACATCGCGTAAGAAGTCACCGACCGTCCGCTGGTGAAAGTTGTAGTAATCAGACCGCTTCTTCAGTTTGGCGAACACGCGTTCCGGTTTCTCGTCGGTCCAGTCGCTGAGCATCACGACGTGCTCGCGGTCGTAGCGGAAGGGCTCGGGTTCCCGAGGCTCGATGATCAGCGGGCCGTACAGGCCGCGCTGCTCCTGAAAGCCCGAGTGGCTGTGATACCAGTACGTGCCACCCTGTCGGACCTGGAACCGATACACATAGGTTTCACCCGGACCAATGCCGTGAAAGCTGAGCCCGGGGACGCCGTCCATGTTTGCCGGGAGGAGAATGCCGTGCCAGTGAATCGACGCCTGATGGTCACGGAGCGCATTGGACACACGCAGCGTGACGGTGTCGCCCTCTCTCCAACGCAGCGTCGGCGCAGGGAGGGAGCCGTTGACGACGTGCGCGACCGTCGGTGAGCCGGTCAAGTTCACCAGCGCCTCGTCGACGCGCAGGTCGAAGTTCGATCCCGAGAGTACGGCGGACTGCTGCGCGATGGCGGGCTGCGCCCAGGCTGTGCCTGTCCACAGGTCGAAGCTGGCGACCACACCTCCCATGGCGAGACCCTTGACAAAGGTCCGCCGCGCCGGTCGCGTGAGGTCTACACGCCGTGAGGTGTTGTTCTGCGAACTCATACGGCCTCGCGCCGAACCTTTGAACGTGTCACTCGTGCCGCCCCTCGTGGGAGGGTTGGGCCGACGACGGCCCCGGCGTACCCTCGCCCGCAAGGAAACGGCGGGTCTCTTCTTCCTCGCGCAGCTCATCTCGGCTCTTTGGGTTCAACTCCTCCATCCGGCCGATCTCCTCGTCGGTCAGCGTCGGAAGGCGTCTGATGAAGTGAACCAGTTCCCAACTCGCGCGCTCACCGTCCGGCGAGCCCGTGCCCCAGGCGGGCATGCCCGTCAATCGAATGCCGTTCTCGATGATCGAGAAGAGCTCTCCATCCGACAGCGCTTGTGTCTCGGCCGTGCGCATGTCGGGCGCTCTCGGATACAAGCGGCGCCCGATGTCGGTGTCTCCGCTGCCGTTGTTCGCATGACACACGGCACAGTGGTCGGCGAAGTGCGCCATCGCCTCGGTGAACACCGCCTCAGACGCGTCGACCGGATTCGTCTGCGCGCGCACGGCGCTGGGCGTGGCGAGACGGCGCATGCCGCGCGCGAGGAGCTCCTCGACGCGGCTCGGGTCGGTCTTCGTGCTGAGGCCACGACGCGCGATCGAGTACGCGACGATGCCGCCAATGACGCCAAGAATGGCGGCGAGCACCACCGAGGCACGGAGTACCGTCTTCATGATCGAATCCTTCTCGCAACCGGATGGCACGGACAAGCCAGCGGTCGGTGTAACCGCGAAGAGTTAGGTATTGGAGACTCGGCGCGGAAACGCGCCTCAGGCAGGCGTGATCAGATGCGCAGTACGAGCGGCGCGCGTGTCGGAGGGCTGGTGGCGGAGGGTGGACTGTAACCCGCGTGTTCGCGAATCAATGTCACGTTCACGAAGGCCAGCGTCGAAGGACCGAGATTGAGACTGACGCAAGTAAAACCCTTGTCGGCGCGGCTTGCCATCAGCGCTTCAGTGGCCTTGCCAACTCTGCTGTGATCAGTACAGTCATGCCCGGGTAGACCGGCAATCTGAGGCTGCCTGGAAGGGGAAGCTTCGTGGTGGCTCGTCGTGCCGCTTCCGTGATGATGGCCAGAGCCGAGGGTTTCCTGGGCCGAGGCAGAACTCGGAGCCGCCGTACAAAGGACCGCACACACGGTTCCACCGAGTGGGAGCGCGGTGAGCATCACGGTCAGGACGAGGACCGTGCCACTTTGCCTGAAGCTACTCACGCTTTCAGTATAGCGCCTATCCGCCGGTACGCGTTCCTTTTGCCAGAAGTGGCACGTTTCGGAGGGCGTCGCGTCCAAAAGAGTCTTGCAGATGGCCGAGGACGACGAGTTCAAGCGAGAGTTGGCGGAGGCGCGAGGCACGATGTACCAGGCCGGCATGAATCGGATTCAGGCGCTCACGGCCGAAGCCATCGACACGCTCGCCGAGCTGACGGACCGGCAGATGCCGCCCAATGTGCGGCTGGGCGCGGCCCGCACCGTCGCGGAGTTGGGCATTCATCAGCATGACGCCGACACCATTCTGCGGAAGATCGACGAGATCGAGGTTTACGAACGGCAACGGGCGGCCAACGGAGGTGGTAGCGCATGCGAAGATCGCTGAGAGCGTTACGGGGCCGGGTAGAGCGGCTGGCTGCGACCGCAGGACCGTCCAGTGAGGAGATCGACCAAGAGGTCATCGCGATTTTGCAATCGGCGCGGGACAGGAAGCCAGTTGAGCGAGCACCCATGACCGACGAAGAGATGCAAGCCAAAGGGCGCGAGCTGAGTCAATGAACCTTTGTGTGGGCTTCGACAATGGTCAAATGGAACGAAATTCCGAAGCACAGGCAATCTGGGAGCGCTTCGCCTCGTCCGTCAGCTTACCGTTCTCATACACGAGCCTAGTTCCCCAAGCTTATTCCGGGCCGATAACGGGCGTCGCCGCAGCGACCTTCGTTCAGGTCGGGCATCCTGACTTTCGCGACCGCGAGTATGCACGAATCATCCTGACCGATCGCTTTGGGCGCCTCGACGAGCGTCACGACGCGCGCGTCTGGCGTTGGTGCATGAATCGAAACTGACTCGCGGTCGTCCCCACCGAGCGGCCACTCGCTGACCAATACTGTACGACTTTGGCCGACCACGCGCGGTCATCTGATTCAGGATGTTGCACGCGATCACCGCCTCGGTCCGTCGCCCGCCTGGAGCGCGCGCACGAAGACCACCTCCGATGATCGCTTTGTACCGAAAGAAGGCGTTCTCGACCCGGGCCTGCCGACGATAGCCCGCCTCCTTCTTCCACCGACGACGGCCGATCGTCTGCATCTTCTTGATCGTGCGATCCCGAGCGCGCGACCGTGGTCCGCGTCGAGAGACACGTGCCGTCTTGTCCGGGGGCATCACGACCGTCGCACCCCGCGCCCCCGCGGTCTCGTAGACGGCGATCGTGTCGTAGGCCGCGTCAGCGGTGACGCTCACGAGGTTGCCCTCGACTGCGGTGATCAGATCGAGGGCGGTAGTCGCGTCATCCACCGTCGCCTCGGTCAGCGTGTGGGCGAGGATCACGCCTGACCGATCGACGCCCAGGTGAAGCTTCTTCCAGCCCCGCCTGCCGCGTCCACCGTATTTCGCGGCGGCCCACTCCCCCTCGCCGAGGATGGACAGGCCCGTGCTATCGAGCACGAGATGGATGCGCTTGCCGGACGGTACCGGTCGAAGACGACGCTGCAGATGCTGACCGCGCCGGGAGAGCGTCGTGTCGTCGGGTGCGGAGAGGTCGAGGTGCATCAGCACGAACAGCGCGTGCAGGAACCCTTCGGCCTGCCGGAGCGGGAGATGGTAGAGGAGCCGCAGGGTTAAGGCGGTCTCGATGGCGAGATTCGAGTACCGCCGCTGCCCACCCTGCCTGCCGCTCCGGCGAGGTGTCCAGGCGGCGATCGCTTCCGGTGCCAACCACAACGTCACATCGCCGCGGCGAACGAGAGCCTGGGTGTAGGTCGGCCAGTTCGCAACGCGGTACTTCGTCTTGTACGTGGGATGGCCCTTCGACTGCATCCCCGTAGTGTGGCCCCCGTGGACGGATCCGAGAAGACCGGGCCACGCCGCCCCACACCTGCAGGGTCTTCATGCAACAACGCCGCTCGACGGCGTGAAGGTGGGCACGAACGGCGGGTGGCATGATCGCAGAGAACTACCGCGACGTTGGGACAATCGATCACGAGGACCGTGGCAGCGTCGCGCCCATCCTGCTCACGGGACGGCGATACCCGGACCCGCCGAGCTCGGAAGCGTTTCGTGGGGTATTTGGCGAGCTGGTCGCGGCGCTCGAACCCCATACCGAAGCCGACCCGGTGGCGATTCTGGTCCAAGCCCTCGCCGCCTTCGGGAGCCTGATTGGTCGCGGCGCGTACTTCGTGGCCGACGGCACACGCCACCATACGAACCTATTCGCGGTGATCGTCGCGGCGAGTTCCAAAGGTCGAAAAGGCACGGCATGGTCGCATGTACGGAACGGCTTCACCACGATCGATCCGAGCTGGCGAATCGTGAGTGGCCTCTCAAGCGGTGAGGGCCTCATCTGGAACGTTCGAGACCCGATCTACAGCGAACATGAGATTCGACGTTCAGGTCGGTCCACGGGCGAGCGGGAAACCGTGCTCGACGATGCCGGCGTCGAGGACAAGCGGTTATTCGTGGCCGAGCCGGAGTTCGCGCGGGTGCTGCGCGTGGGCGAGCGCGAAGGCTCCACGCTGTCGCCAGTCCTGCGTGAGGCATGGGATTCGGGCAACCTGGCGAGTCTGACGAAGAACTGCCCGGCCAAGGTCACGGACGCGCACGTCTCGGTCGTCGGGCACATCACGGCTGAAGAACTCCGCCGGTATCTGACGGCGACGGAGGCGGGCAACGGCTTCGGCAACCGGTTCTTGTGGGCGTGCGCGAAGCGGTCCAAATACCTGCCCGACGGCGGGAGCCCGGATGCCGCGGCGCTGGCGGCGCTCACTCGCGACTTCGCCTCGGCGATCGACCATGCGCGCGGCCAGGGCGAGCTTCGCCGCGACACGGCCGCGAGCGAGCACTGGCGGGCGGTGTATCACGATCTCAGCGACGGACGGCCCGGCCTGCTCGGCAGCATGACCGGCCGAGCCGAGGCACAGGTGATGCGCCTGGCGTGCCTCTACGCCCTGGGCGACGCCGCTCCGTACATCGGTGTCGAGCACCTCAATGCGGCGCTCGCGCTGTGGCGCTACTGCTTCGACTCCGCGCGCTTCATCTTCGGCGACTCCCTGGGGAACCCAGTCGCCGACGACCTGCTGGAGGCGCTGCGCATGGCCGGAGCCTCCGGGCTGTCCCGGAGCGAGATGTCGCGGGAGGTCTTCGGCCGGAACCGGTCGGCGCGCGAGATTGCCCAGGCGCTCGCGGTCCTGAGCGAACACCGTCTTGCGTGGGGCGACGTCGATCGGTCTGGTGTGGGGCGTCCGGTTGAGTGTTGGTACGGCACGAGGAGCACGAATTAAACGAACTTGTTCGCTGGCACTGGGGTTTATTCGTTTAATTCGTTGCTTCCCCCCAGAGAGAAACGACGAGGTCCGACCGTCATGCCGAAACGCTTGAAGAAGACCGTCGCGCCGGCGGCGAGCAAATCGTGGACGCTCAGGCGCCGAAGTGGTGACCCCATGAATACAGCACAATTCAGCAGGGCCCATGCCTAGGCCCTGCTTCCCCAAGGGCCACTCAGGCAACCCGGCGGGCAAGCCCAAGGGCGCGAAAGACCGCTTCCCACGCAGCGCCAAGCGGGCCGTGGTCGCGCTGCTTGAGCGGTTCGGCACGGACACCGCGTTACTGGAAACGGTGCTCACGAAAGGGCTGCAGGCCCGCCCGCCCAGTTCCTTCCCCTATCTCCGCCTCGTGATCGAACAGAGCCTCGGCGCCCCTGAGCACGTCGTGGACATGCGGGACGCGCTGGCGCGGAAACTCGTCAATGAACTGCACCCCGGGCCACGAAACGTTAACCCGGACCAGGACGAGCGCGCCGTTGCTCAGCGTCAGCCTCGCGCGCGATGAAAATTCGAAAACGGAACCAAACCGAGCCAGACAAACTATTGGAGGCGCATGGCGAACGGGTGCTTGACAGAGTCCTTGCGCTGTCTGCGCGTTTCGCTAGACTGCACCCAGACCCGTCGTCGGGGACAGGCCATAATGACCGAAAGGAGAGACCATGGGAGACAAGGGCGGCAAGAAGGACAGGGACAAGAGCAACAAGCAGAAGCAGTCGAAAAAACAGGGGCAGTAGAAGAAACCTACCGGCCCACGGGCACAGGCCAACCGCAAGTAACGAACAGGGCCATAGTCTTCGAGTACGTCGAGGAAATAGCCGTAGACATCCGCATCGCCAACCATTCACGCCCCCGCTCGACAGAGGCCTTGCGCCGTCTGCGCGTTTCGCTAGATTGCACCCAGACCCGTCGCCCGTCCATGCCGGTGACCGCTGAGGGAGACTCGCTATGACCAGACGTCGCCTGTCCGTCGCGCTTGTGGTGTTGGTGCTGCTGGTGAGCGGCGTGGCGTGGGCGCAGACACCGACGACATCAAGCGAGAGTGCTGAACTGGCGGCGACCCGCGTGAAGGCGAACGCTGGGGACGCGGATTCTCAATGGCTGCTCGGGTATTACTACAGCATCGGGAAGGGTGTGCCGCAGGATTACGCCCAAGCGGTGTCGTGGTATCGCCAAGCCGCGGTGACCTGCCTGGCGATTTTCGGACCAGCTGACGCTTGAGAGAATGGCGCCCTCGGAAAGTGAGGGAGCCATGAAGAAGACCCGATTCACCGAAGAACAGATGGTCACGATCCTCCGGGAGGCCGACACGAAACCGGTCCCGGACGTGGCGAAGAAGCACGGTGTCAGCGGCCAGACGATCTACAGCTGGCGGAAGCACTTTGGCAGCTTGGAACCGGCCGACGTGAAGCGCTTGCGCCAGCTCGAGCAGGAGAACGGCCGCCTGAAGAAGATGGTGGCGGACCGGGACCTGGAGATCGACGTCCTCAAGGAGATCACGCGAAAAAAATGGTAGGCGCACGCGTGCGCCGGCAGCAGGTCGCGTATACCCGATCACGCGGTCTGTCCGACCGCCGCGCGTGCGCCGTACTCTCGGTGGCGCGGTCGACCTTGGGCTATCAGTCGCGGCTGACGGTGCGGGATGCCCCCGCTCTGACCGCGATGCGCCGCTTGGCGGCCCAGTATCCCCGCTATGGGTATCGCCGGATCCGGATCTTCCTGAGACGAGAGGGGCACGTGATGAGCCCCGATCGCACGCATCGGCTCTGGCGCCAGGCGGGGTTGCAGGTCCCGCGGCGGCGCCCCCGGCGCCGGGTGGCCACGGGACGGCCCCGGCCGCTGCCGCCGACCGCCCGGAACCACGTGTGGGCGTACGACTTCGTGTTCGACACCTGTGCGAATCGGCAGACGCTCAAATGCCTGACGATCGTCGACGAGTGGACCCGCGAATGTCTGGCGATTGACGTGGCCGGCGGCATCCGCTCTGGGCGCGTGATCGAGGTGCTCGCCCAGCTGGTCAGCGTGCACGGCGCCCCGCGGCACCTGCGGTCGGACAACGGACCGGAGTTCGTGGCCACCGCCATCTTGCGCTGGCTCGGTGACGCGGGCATTGACACGGCGCTGATCGACCCGGGGAAGCCGTGGCAGAATGCCACCGACGAATCGTTCAACGGGAAGTTCCGCGACGAGTTCCTGAGCCTCCAGTGGTTTCGGAACCGCATGGACGCGAAGGTCGGGATCGAGCAGTGGCGACAGCACTACAACGAGGTGCGGCCGCACTCAAGTCTTGGCTATCTGACGCCAGCCGAGTTCAAGGCGCAGCTCAGGGCTGGCTCGGATGACGGAGGGCGCTCGTCGGCAATGCCGGCTCGCGCTGACCAGAAAGAACACGGAGACGCACGACGAACTTCAACTGGCGCTGTTCTCCAGTAATCACTGGTCCGAAGAAAGCCGGCAGGTCAGATCGCCGAGGCGCAGAAGCTGGCGCGTGAATGGCAAGCGGCGTTTGAGCAGCGTGGCACTCAGACGAACTTCAACTGGCGCTGTTCTCCAGTAATCACTGGTCCGAAGAAAGCCGGCAGGTCAGATCGCCGAGGCGCAGAAGCTGGCGCGTGAATGGCAAGCGGCGTTTGAGCAGCGTGGCACTCAGAATTAATCCATTTTTAGACTCTGGCGCTTGCCGTGATTCCAGTCCTATGAGAATTGAGCTTGGAGGCACCGAATGATCAAGCTGTGCGTCTCGAATTCGTTGTCAGGCCGCCACTGGGAGCTGGACCAGGTCCCGGCAGTGGGAGATCCAACGCACATTATTGAGTTCGGCCCGGGCCATTGTGTGCCCGCTGGCGAAGGTCAACGGCGTGTGGCCCTCCAACGACGCGTGGCGGCGTGTCGCGTTGTAGTAGGCCTGGAAGTCGGCAAGCTTCCGTTCAAGATCACGGGCATTCCAGAACAGCACATGGTCGAGACATTCTCGCCGTATCGTCCCGATCAGGCGCTCCACGAATGGGTGTGACCGGGGCGCATGAGGCACGGTCTTGATTTCGTCGATCTCCAGAATTCTAAGGTTCGCCGTCCACCGGTGCACCTCGAACAGCGGATCATGATCGGTACTGAGATGTCGCGGTGCGCCCCGACCATGAATGGCGGCGTTGAACATGCGGCAGAGGTCGGCGCCATTGACCGGACCGCGGTGCACGCCGACTCCGACGAGGCGACGCGTGAATTGGTCCATGACCACAAGTACCCAGTAGATCCGGAGCACGATGGACTCGCATCGAAAGAGGTCCACGCTCCACAGGCTGTCTGTCGTGTGTCCGAGGAACGACAACCACGAGGGCCCGGTTCCGCCCGGGGTGGGGCGAGAGTGTTTCGCCAGCACGCGGCACACGACGTGCTTGTCAATGTCGACCCCAAACGTTCGCGAAATGATGCGCGAAATCCGTGGACAGCCGAACCGAGGATTACGCGACTTGAGCTCGACGATGGCCTGGATGAGGGCCTCGCTCGGCCTAGCCCTTGCGCTGTCTGCGCGTTTCGCTAGACTGCACCCAGCCCCGTCGCCCATCCTTTGACGACTACTCGCAAAGCATGGCGGACTCGCTGCTGTACAGGACGTGTTCTAGCGCAACGGCAAATCACCGGGCCAGACGCGAGAGCCTTCTACTGCAATCGAGGTAACCCACTGTGGGTCGAGCCGCATCGTGTGACTGCGAGCCGGCGAGAGCTGATCCTCAGGGTACAGTTCGCGAATCCGTACGAACACGAGGCCCCCATCTTCGGATCCGACGAACCGCATCCCGCCAAATCCAACTCGGACGTGGCCGTCGGAATCGTCGGCGAAGACGATCTGATCGGTCGGCAGAGACACCCTGAGACCGTTCGGGAAGAGGACGAAGGTACCTGGTGGGCCGTTTCCGATGATCGGAAGCGTCGAAATGCGGCTTTGCTCCAGAAGAAGGGACGTTGGCTCGGCGAACTCGATGAGTAGCGGAATGTCTTCCAACTGGCCCCTTCCCTTGCCCGGAGACGTTAGTAGCGAGGGACGGAAGCATCCACGAGTAGTGACCAGGCGTCGATGCCGCCCTGCAGGTTGGAAAGATTACGGAATCCTTCACGTCGGAAGTAATCCGCCGCATGTTGACTGCGTACTCCGTGGTGGCACTGGAACACGATAGGCGTATTTCGATCCATGCGGAGCAGCGCATCGTGGTACGCCTGATCAAGAAGGCGAGAGTCGTCGATCCGCGCAAGCGCGCGCTCCTCGTCCGTGCGAACATCGACCAGTTCGAACGGCGTGCCGCTCTCGATCAACGCTTTCAGCTCCGGCGCTGACAGCTGGCGGATCGGAGCATCCGGTATGGTGTGCTCGCTCATGGATTGCTGGGATTTTCGCGCGACAGATTTCACCTGGTCAAGCCTTGCGGGCACTGTCAAGTGGAGGCTCCGGGTGGCAGAGTAGATCGATGATCAGCCAGCCGCCCAGCTATCGCGGATACCGATTTCCCCCGGCCATCATCAGTCACGCCGTCTGGCTCTACCACCGCTTTTGTCTCAGCTTCCGCGACGCCGAAGATCTCCTGGCCGAACGGGGCCTCGTGGTCACGTACGAGACCATCCGACACTGGTGTCAGACCTTTGGCCCCGCCTACGCCCGGCGGCTCCGGCATCGCCGCGGGCGCATGGGCGACACCTGGTATCTGGACGAACTGTTCGTCACGATTCATGGTCGGCAACACTATCTCTGGCGGGCGGTCGACGAGGATGGCGATGGGATCGACATCCTGGTCCAGTCACGGCGCAATCGGCACGCGGCGACGCGCTTCTTCCGGAAGTTGTTGAAACGCCAGGGGGCTGTGCCGCGACGGCTGATCACGGACAAGCTGCGCAGCTACTCGGCAGCGCATCGGACCGTGATGCCGTCCGTGGTGCACAGCACCCGGCAGTGCGAGAACAATCGCGCGGAGGTTTCGCATCAGCCGACCCGGCAGCGGGAGCACCTTCGTCGGGTCACCCAACGCCGCCGCGACGCCGGTCCCGCCGCCCTCGGCCGCAATCGTGAGCAGCTCGAACTCGCTCGCTTCTGACCCGGAACGCCTTGCGCGCTTTCAACGCGAAGCCGAAGTCCTCGCGTCGCTGAATCGTCCCAATATCGCAGCCATCTACGGCCTGGAGGAACCGCGAAGAGAGTCGGACGACCGAAAGCGGAACGGTCACCCATCATCCCAGAGCGGAACGCTCACGGGCATTGCCGCTTGCGCACGACCGAGACATAATTCGGACGGAGCGTAAGCATGACGATTCTCTGGTGGCACTGGGTAGTCTTCGGGTTGATTGTGGCCGCCGGTGAACTGGTGGCACCCGGTGGCTTCTACATCATCTTCATCGGCATGGCGGCGATCGTCGTCGGGTTACTAGCGAGTGTCGGGGTAATTGGGCCGCTTTGGATGCAGGTGTTGCTGTTTTCAATCCTGTCGGTCGGATCACTGTTGATCTTTCGCGGTCGCCTGCTTGCTTGGTTTCAGAAGGACTCAAGTGCCCAGGCGGTTGACACGTTGGTCGGACACGTCTGCCGGACGCTGGAGGAGTTCGGGCCCGGCGGTTCGGGCCAGGTAGAGCTTCGCGGCAGTTCGTGGGCTGCGCAGAACGAGTCTGGCATAGCCATTCGGCGTGATGTACGATGTCGAGTCGTGCGGGTTGATGGGCTGACGCTTCATGTCGAGCCCGAAGGGAGACACTCATGAGTGGCGAACTCATTGCGCTAGGCGTTTTGGCGGTTTTCATCCTGATGGTCATCTCGAAAACCGCCATCGTCGTGCCCCAGCAGAGCGCCTTCGTTGTCGAGCGCCTCGGCAAGTACCAGGAGACACTTGCTGCAGGGTTTCACGTCCTGGTACCGTTTCTCGATCAGGTTCGGTACCGCCATTCGCTGAAGGAGTCCGCTTTCGACATCGCGGAACAGGTCTGCATAACCCGAGACAACGTGCAGGTCGGCGTGGACGGGGTACTGTATATGAAGGTGTTGAATGCGGAACGCGCATCGTACGGGATCACCAACTACCTCTTCGCCATTTCTCAGCTGGCCCAGACGACGCTGCGTAGCGAGATCGGGAAGATCATCCTCGACAAGACTTTCGAGGAACGCACGAGCATCAATCAACTGGTCGTGGCCGAGCTCGACAAAGCAACGGAAGCGTGGGGTGTGAAGGTGCTGCGCTACGAGATCAAGAACATAACGCCGCCGCAAGATGTGCTGGCCGCCATGGAGAAACAGATGCGGGCCGAGCGCGAGAAGCGTGCCGTGGTTCTGACCTCGGAAGGCGAGCGCGACGCTGCCATCAACAACGCTGAAGGGCACAAGCAAAAGACCATCAAGGAATCGGAGGCGCGCCGGCAGCAGCAGATCAACGAGGCGGAAGGTGAAGCCCAGGCGATTCTCGCCGTGGCGAAGGCGACCTCCGAGGGCATCCGTCAGGTAGCCGCGGCCATCAACGAACGCGGCGGTATTGAGGCGACTCAGTTGCGCGTCGCGGAACAGTACGTTGAACAGTTTGGCAATCTCGCGAAAAGCACGAACACCATGATTCTGCCGGCTAACGTCGCCGACGTCGCATCGATGGTGGCGACCGCCATGAAAGTGTTCGGTGAGGTGAAGTCGGCTCCCGGACCAGGCCAGTGATTCTCGTCCAGCACTGGTTCGAGGAACTGCGGCGGCTGGTGCCGACGAACTGAGCCGGATTTCCCCGCACGTTGCTGCCGGTCCGTTGACAGCCAATCTGACAGCCAAAGCGACAGACGCGGGCGGACGGTTTACCTTCCGACGGACTGGAAAGGCCAGCAATTCCAACGCTGAGGACACCGGTGGATGCCGGCGAACACCCCTTATGCTGATTCGTAATCAGCAGGTCAGCAGTTCGAGTCTGCTCGCCGGCTCCATTTTAAATATCAGATTACAAGCTAGTTAGAGGCGTGAGCCATGCCTTTCAGCTCATGCGCTTCCCTGGCCGAATAGCGTTTTGTGCGACGAATGTGCGACCTTCGCCGGATTCAAAGGAGGCCGGCGCGGCGCGCGCTGACAGTCAGTCGATAGCCTGAACTTAGTGGGGTCCGGGCTTACGGCTCACGCGGGTGCGCGGCGTTGTTGCACGAATCGTAACTGGCCCGCACGATACCAAACGACAGGGCCCTCACCTGCCGATGCTATACGACGCTGGTCGGCCGAGAGCGGTCATCCGATTTAGGATCTCGCAGCCGAGGACGGCCTCACTCCCCTGCCCGGCCGGGCTCCGGGCTCGAAGGCCATCTCCGAGGATCGACTTGTATCGAAAGAACGCGTTCTCCACCCGGGCCTGACGATGGTAGCCGGACGTCTTCTTCCAGCGGCGCCGTCCGAGCTTCTTCACTAACGTGATCGTCCGATCCCGAGCGGCCGACCGCGGCCCGTGGCGAGACACGTTCGCCGTCCTGGCCGGTGGCACCACGACCGTCGCACCCCGCGCCGCAGCGGTCTCGTAGACGGCGACCGTGTCGTAGGCCGCGTCAGCGGTGACGCTCACGAGGTTGCCATGAACCGCGTTGATCAGATCGTGGGCGGTGGTCGCGTCATCCACCACCCATCATATTCCGACACTGTCCACTGACAGCCGGTGACATCTATAAATATTTGTATCTACACTAGTTAAATAGCATTATCCTGTCCCGTACATTCCGACTGCATCCGCCGCATTCCTATTTATAATGGTGGGAGTAAAGAGGTGAATAGACATGCTGGATGCGATGCGAAGCAACCCTGGGCGCAAGCACGGGAAGCACCCGGAGAAGGCGTTGAGCGCGGCCTTTGTCCGCACCGTGACACGGCCCGGGCGGTACTGCGACGGGCAGGGGCTGTACGTGCTGGTGCTGCCGAGCGGGGCACGCTGTTGGGTGCAACGCTTGGTGATCAAGGGCCGCCGCCGGGAACTCGGGCTCGGCGGCTACCCCCTCGTGTCGCTGGCCGAGGCCCGCGAGATGGCGTTCGCCCAGCGCAAGGTGGCACGGGCGGACGGGGATCCGTTGGCCACCAGACGGAGCGTGCACGGGCAGCTCACGTTCGAGGCGGCCGCCGCCCGTGTGCTGGACCAACAGCGCCCCGGCTGGCGAAATGCCAAACACGCACTGGACTGGCCGCGCAGTTTGCGCGCCTATGCGTTCCCGCGCATTGGCGCGGCGCCGATCTCCGAGGTCACCACCGCCGATGTGTTGGCGATCCTCACCCCCATCTGGCACACGAAGCCCGCAACCGCCCGGCGCGTGCGGCAACGGATCGGCGCCGTGATGAAATGGGCGGTCGCGATGGGCTACCGGCCGGACAACCCGGCGGGCGATGTCCTGGCGCAGGCCCTTGGCCGGCAGCAGGCCCTCGTCCAGCACATGCGGGCGTTGCCCCACGGAGAGGTCGCGGACGCCATCACAACCGTCTGGGCATCCCAGGCGTCGGTCACCACAAGGCAGGCGTTCGAGTTCCTGGTGTTGACGGCGGCGCGGTCCGGCGAAGTGCGCCTGGCGACGTGGAACGAGATGGACCTGGACGAGCGTGTGTGGACCATCCCCGCCGCGCGGATGAAGGCGAAACGCGATCATCGAGTCCCGCTCTCCGCGCGCGCCACGGCGATGCTCACTGACGGCGGCGCGGTCCGGCGAAGTGCGCCTGGCGACGTGGAACGAGATGGACCTGGACGAGCGTGTGTGGACCATCCCCGCCGCGCGGATGAAGGCGAAACGCGATCATCGAGTCCCGCTCTCCGCGCGCGCCACGGCGATGCTCACTAACGCGGGTGGACGACGCGAGGGGACAGGCCTGGTGTTCCCCAACCCGCATGGGAAGCCGCTCTCCGACAAACGGCTGAGCAAGCTGATCAAAGCACTCGGCATCGCCGCCGTGCCGCATGGGTTTCGGTCGAGCTTCCGGGACTGGGCGGCGGAGCACACGACTACCCCTCGTGAGGTGGTCGAAGCCGCGCTCGCCCATACGGTGCGCAACCCGACGGAGGCGGCCTACGCGCGCTCGGATCTGTTCGCGCGCCGCCGCCGGTTGATGGACGACTGGGCGGCCTATCTGAACGGGACGGGCGCGCAGGCCGCACGGACACACCCGTGAGCGTGGCGTCGCTACGCGGGAGGCCATGCGGAGCCGCCCCGGGGGCGGCTGGCGATGAAGTCGAGCACCTCCTGCTCGACCCACCACGCGGCGCGACGGCCGATGCGAATCGGCGGCGGAAACTGCGCGGTGCCCATCAGCACGTAGACGGCTGAACGGGATAACGCCGTCATCTGCCTCACCTCCCGGAGCTCCACCGCATGGCCCTCGCTACCGAATGAGCGGCGGTGAGATGTTGTTGCCTCACATCGTCAATGCCATTGGACTGTTTTTTCCTGGGTGTCATGCTGCTGTTTTTCAGTGCCGGTCCACCGTGGGGTTCCTTGGATCGAGTCGAGCCATGGTCGTGGGTTGCCGTGGTGCGCGTGGTTCTTGGTTTCGTCATCCAGAGTGTGAGCAACCACCTATGACACGTGTCGCCGCCAGCTGTGCTCCACAGTGTGGGGAACACCGGTAGAAGAACAGATGCCCGACATCACCATCAGCAGCATCTTCGCCATGATCGCCGTCAATTGGGGCGTCCCCGCCGTGCTCGTGTTTTGGTACGCCGGTCGCGTCCGCCACCCGGCGCGCCCGCGCTGGCGTGCGTTCTTGATGGCGATGGCCGTCGTTGCCGTGGTGCCCCCGGCGTGGCTGGCCGCGCTCTACTACTACGTTGTGATCCACGACGGCTCGATGGTTCTCGCCGCGCCCGCAATCCTGGCGCTGCCCTTCGTGCTGCGCGCCCTCATGCGCGGCTGGCTCCGCCGTCCGCCCGCCGTGCGGCGCGCGCCCGAGCGGTCGCCCAGCCCGGCCCAGGCATGGGACGCCCTCGCGACCCATGCCGCCCAACAGACCGACCAGGGCCGCCAGTTCACCGGGCCGGGTGTGTCACCCGAACGGAGCGCCTCTCTCTCGGCTGAATTGAGCATCGGGACAAGTGCAGGCTCCGAGCTGTATCACCGAATGTTGAACGCGCGCGAGAGCGTACTCGTGGTCTCGCCGTACCTGGGCGAGCAGCAGGTGGACTGCCTGCTCGAGCTGCACGGGCGGGGAGTGGTGGTGGATCTTGTGACAATGGAGGACTTTGCGCCCTCTCAGGTTAGGAAACATAAGATCGCGCAGACACTCGTCTCGCAAACACCTTCGCGCGATGAGGCGGCAGTCACGCGTCGCAGAAGGGGGGATGCTGTGGTCCGCGTTGGGCGGAATCGGCGCGGCAGGCATGGCCATCGGCTTGAACGGCGTGTCTCCTTGGGCGCCTCTCGGGTGGTACCTACTGCCCGTGGCCGCGATTGTCTTCGCCATCTATTGGCGTCGCGGTATCTACCGCTACACGTACGCGTGAACGCTTCGTGACACGAAAATCCTGCCATCACACTACCGATCACATACCGACTGCCCGTACGTTCACGTGAAGCTGTATGTGATCGACAGGGAGGTTGCGTTTCTGGGTAGCCTGAATTTCACGAAGCCCGGACTATGTGACAACTTCGAGACGTGCCTTCGCGTGGACAAGCGCGACGACGTTCGAGCGCTAGAACTCCTGATCAAGAGCCAGCTCAAGGAGATAGCGTCGTGGTCCCTCGCGCCCTCAGATGTAGGCGCGTGGCTTGTCAACGCTCGCGTGTGGCACGAACGACGCGCGGTCGGGTGACTGCGAACTCACCCAGTCGGGCAAGGACGTTGTAGAAGCGGATACGCAAAGAGGGGTTGGTGGCGATGAAGGTGTGTATCTCGATGAACAATCAGACACGATCGTCCCATTGACCATGTTGCACATTCGACGGCAGCGGCCTCGCCGCCCTCACGGACAAACCCTCCAGATCCTTGCCGACACGGATGCCGCGGCGCGCCTGCCGCTCTTCAGCGGTAACCCTGATGGTGTTCGTGATTCTCGTGCGGCGGTCAACATGGTGGGGTCATCGGTGTGTACCCGAGGTCATCCAATCGCACCAGCTGCCTGCCTAGTACATGCGGTTGCCTACGCCGGACAATTCATCCAACAAATCTAGCGCACACGCAGCGACGGACGTATCCTGGCTCACAGTCAGCCCCCCCGATCCGCATCTCGCCGCGGTGCGCGGCGTTGTTGCACAAATCAAGTGTGAGGTTGAGAGGGACCCAGACGAGACTGGAGGGATGAAGTCGAGAGTCCATCCGAAATACAAGACGAAATACCGCGTCCGAAACTGGGCGTCCTACGAGCGAGCCCTGATCGGTCGGGGCAACATCACCATCTGGTTGTCCAGGGCGGCCATCGCAGCCTAGAAACCTGAGGGAACGCGCACGCGGGGCGCGCCACCGGAGTACTCGGACCTCGCGATCGAAACCGCCCTGACGCTGCGTCTCCTCTTCCATCTGCCGCTCCGTCAGGCGGAAGGCTTTCTCACTTCACTCTTCCATCTGATGGGCCTTGACCTGCGGTCGCCCGACCACACGACGCTGTCCCGGCGCGGGCAGCATCTCAACCTCACACTCCGACGCGTTCCCAGGCGCGCCGCCCTGCACCTCTTCATCGACAGCACTGGCCTGTCGATGGTCGGCGAGGGTGAATGGGCGGCGGCGAAACACGGACGACGCGGGCGGCGGGGGTGGAAGACGCTTCATCTGGGAGTCGACCACGCGGGAGTGATCGTCGCTCAGGCGTTGACCGATTCCGCGGTGGATGACGCGAGTACGGGCATCGATCTGATCGCGACCATTGCCAGCAGCGCGCGGACGGTCACGGCGGACGCGGCCTACGACACGCTCGCCTGCTACGAGACAGCCAACACCCGAGGCACGACCGTCGTCGTGCCGCCGGCGAAGACAGCCAAGCTGTCCCGACGCAACCCGCGGTCGAGCGCTCGCGATGGGACGATCAGAAGGATCAGCAAGATTGGGCGCGTCGATGGAAGAAGGAGGTCGGCTATCATCGACAGGCCCGCGTCGAGAACGCGTTCTTCCGGTACAAGTCGATTCTCGGCGATCGACTTCGAAGTCGGACTCGCGCAGCGCAAGCTGTCGAATCGGTGCGTGCGTGCCACGTGCTCAATCGAATGACCGAGCTTGGTCGACCAGAGTCGTTCGCGATCGATCGGTGACGAACCTACGCGGGGGAGCGCTCGGTGCCAGTTTCGATTTACGCAACAACGCCCCGGCGGGGCACCATGAGGGCTCGGTGCTAGAATCGGGCGAGTGGGTGACGTCGATCTTCAGATGCGCTGCCAACGTTGCGGAGCGGTGATGGACCTCACGGATCCTGGTCCCGGAGAAGCCTGGAAGCCCGATCAGTTCTGGACCTGCCTGGAATGCGGCCGCCACTTTTGGACCACGTATCCCCAGCCGAAAACGGCGTATGCCATCCTCCGGCCCAATGGAGTCAGGCACAGCTACCCACGCGCTAGCACCTGAGGAATCATGTCTCCGAATCCCCTCGGTCCGTGCCTGGGCGTTGGTGCACGAATCCGGAGTGAGGTTGCGAGGGGGCAGACCAGACTGGATGGATGAAGTCGAGCGTCCATCCCACGTACAAGACACAGTACCACGTCCAGAACTGGGCCGCCTCTGATCGCGCTCTGGTCTGTCGAGGCGACATCACCATCTGGTCGTCCCCGGCGGCCATCGCCGCCTGGGAACCTGACGGAGCGGGCACGCGAGGCGCACAGCGGAAGTACTCGGACCTCGCGATCGAGTCCGCCTTGACGCTGCGTTTTCTCTTCCATCTCCCGCTCCGTCAGACAGCGGGCTTTCTCACGTCGCTCTTCGTGCTGCTGGGACTCGACCGTCGGTCGCCTGATCACACGACGCTGTCTCGTCGTGACCCACACCTCGACCTCAGGCTTCGGGGCGTTCCCCGGCGCGCAGGCCTTCATCGCATCATCGACAGCACTGGCCTGTCGATGGCCGGCGCGGGTGAATGGGCCACGGCGCAACATGGAGGCCGTGGCACGCGCGGGTGGAAGACACTCCATGTGGGTGTTGATCACACCGGTGTGATCGTCGCGCACGCGCTCGCGGACGCGACGGGCGATGACGCGACGACGGGCGTCGAGCTGATCGAGGTCGTCAACGACGACAGCGCGAGCGTCACCGCGGACGCAGCCTACGATCCGGTTGGCTGCTACGATGCGGCCGGTGCACGGAGCGCGACCGGCGTGGTCCCGCCGACCAAGACGGCCCGGGTGTCCCGACGGAGGCCGCGGTCGAGCGCTCGTGATCACACAATCAACACGGTGAAGAGCATCGGACGGCGACGGTGGAAGAAGACGTCACGCGACCATCAGCACGCGCGAGTCGAGAACGCCTGCTTCAGGTATACGTCGATCAGCGGCGATGGTCTTCGAGCCAGGACACCCGGTGGGAGAACGGTCGAAGCGCAGCTCGCGTGCAATATGCTGAATGCGATGACCGATATGGGCCGCCCAGCTTCCTACGCCGTCGGTCGATGAAGCACCGGTGGTTGGGACCGTGGCGTGCCAGTTTCGATTCGTGCACCAACGCCACCATGAGCCGGCCGTGCTCGTCGGCGATGCCTCAAAAACGCTGGCTTCGCTCGAGTAGCCTTGGTCCGACGTGCCGCCGCCGCTCTGCCTCCGTACTGATATGGAGGGGATCCGAGGGATGTCATCCACCTGGAGCAGGCTTCGAAAGATCGTATGGTCCATCGGGACGTCGAAGATCGGATACTCCTGCCGGAAGCACCCTGGAGATCTGGCTGACCCAGTGCTCCCACGTGCGCTACTGCACGATCTTGACGTAGTTGTCGTACGTGTTCTGGATACGAGAGACGTACAGGGCCGGCTCCGTGCCCCGGCAATAGCCGTAGCGTGCCTTCGTGTGATACTGGGGATCCTCCAGCAGAGCGATGGCGTTCTCGACGTTGCCAAACCAGCGATCGGGATCCAGCCCGATCTCAGCCGCGAGGCGCCGTGCATCGACGAGGTGACCGTACCCAACGTTGTAGGCGGCTAGGGCGAAGCGCACCCGCTGCCTGAAGGGGATCGTGGGATCCATGCGCTTGATCTGCCGATCCAGGTACATAATCCCGGCACGCACCCCGCCCTCTGGCGGATCGACCAGCTCCGTGATGCCCATTTCCTGTCCGGTCGCGGGCATGACCTGGAAGAGCCCTAACGCGCCGACCCAGCTCTTCGCGTTCGGATCGAAGCCGCTCTCGTGAAACGCCTGGGCTGCCATCAGCCGCCAGTCGAGCCCGTAGCTTTCGGAGTACTTCTTGATGACGCCGTCGTAGGGTGACAGCTCGCCGCTCACGCCGGTCCGACGCGTTGTCGCAACCGCGATCCGGTGCTTGTCCTCGAAATAGGCTTTCCTCGCCAGGTTGTATTCCAGGCCGCGATAGGTCTTCTTCACGAAACCATCGAGGTACGCTGCGAACTCGGTATTCTGCTGGCGTACGGCAAAGGCGATCGCCTTCTCGTCGTCTCCGCCGCGAGAGAGCGTCAGCGCGCCAACGATCTCGTCACGATACGTCAGCTCGACGTTGAGAATGTGACTGTCGCTCACAGTGAGCGGTATCTCGCCACGAGCGACCATGCCGATGAGCTGCTCGGTTTCGAGATCTTCGGGGGCCTCGACGATCGTGAACGGGCCGTAGTCGCCCTGCAGGCGCTCGAGCGTGTCGTAGTAACTCGACGACCTGCGCACGTGGAGCGTCGTGCCCTTCAAGTCAGCCAGGGTGGTCATCGGGGGATCCCCCGCCCGGCTCACGACCATCTCATCGACGAAGAGATATGGCTGACTGAATGCCACGTGTGCGCCGCGCTCCTCGGTGATCGTGAACGAGGCTGCAATGATGTCGCCACGGCCTTCCACGAGCCACGGGATCAGCTGGTCACGGGAAGGTGGCACAACCATCGCCAGACGCACGTCGAGATCCTCGGCGATGAGCTTCGCCAACTCGAAGTCGAAGCCCATCGGCCGACCTCGGTAAAGATAATAGGTCACTGGATTGTTGCGGGTGAGCACCCGCAGCACGCCCCGTTCCCGGATGCCCTCGAGATCGCCAAGGAAGCGTTCATTGGTATGTCCGGTCAAGGACTTCTCGACGAGGAAGGTGTTGGTGGCTGCCAGCAGCTCTGGGTTCTGCCGGCGGACGGCCCAGGCGATCTGGCGTCCCTCGGCGATCTTGAACAAAGGCTCAACGGCGTCGGTATACGCCTGGATAGCATCGAGGGTGTGGCTATCGACGACGGTGAGCGGTCGCTTGCCCTGTGTCACTTCATAGACGATCGACTCGGTGTCCAGATGCTCTTCTACGAAGACCACCTTGAACGTGGCGATGTCCGAGCCCTGCAGCGCTTCCAAGGTCTCCGCGAACGACGAGCTCGGCCGGACGTGGACCTCACGTCCCGCGAGCGCTACCGGAGATCGAGGAAGGTTCTCGGCGCCCCTTTGTCCAACGACCCATTCCTCAACAGTTGCTGTTGGTCGCGCGAACGCAACCTGTTGCTCTCGCTTGTCGGTGACCGTGAGCTGAGCGGCCACGAGATCGCCCTTCCCCTCCACCAGCATCGGGATGAGCTCGTCGCGGCGGTCGACGAGGACGAACTCCATGTCGACGCCTAGGCGCCCGGCGAGCTCTTCCGCCAGGGTCTTGTCCAGGGATGCTGGCATCCCCTGCCTCGGAAGAAACTCCTCTTCGCCGCTTGCGCCCACCAGCACGCGGAGCGTGCCTCGCGCTCTGATGCTCGGGAGATCGCCTTGGTCAATGACCGCCGGCACCGACTCCCCAGCTCGTTCCTCGACGTCCGTCGCCGCCTGACAGGCCATCGTCAACAGCGCGACCAGACACACCGCGCCACGCGGCACCGACCATGGTGGCCCCGCTGCCGTTGTAGGCTGTCTTCTCATCCTCCGCAACGCCTCAAGACGCTCTCCTGCCATTCCGGTGAATCTGCTCGAAGATATCACGATAACTCGTCTTTTCATCCGCCGCACCCAAACCCTGGAGGCGGCGCGATGATCAGCGGAGGGTCAAACACGCTGGCGGTTTGCGGAGCGAGCCGCACGGG
Organism: Vicinamibacterales bacterium; assembly: GCA_965229885.1. Classification (GTDB taxonomy): domain Bacteria; phylum Acidobacteriota; class Vicinamibacteria; order Vicinamibacterales; family CAVVIG01; genus DATLLJ01. The sequence goes on along the minus strand of CBDDJX010000002.1, from coordinate 567,701 downwards.
GCGGCGAGCAGTTCGTGCATAACCCGCGTAAAGCCCTGCGCTACCGACATCACTCAGGAAGAGCTGAAACAGACACGCACACGGATGGGTCGCTGGCCGGCGGCAGTCGCTGAAATTTGCGTGATCGCGATGCTCACGCCGGCAACCGGGCGTCCCCAGGCAGGATGCTTTCTACAGCACTTCGCTTCTGCTGGACTCGGTCTCGCAAGAGCGGTGCTGCCACAATCAATACGGTAAAGGGCAGAATCCCGAGCGCGTAGATGGCAAAGCCACCAAGCTGCCAGCTTTGGACCACCAAGAGCGGCCACAACTCACGGGCGCTCGTCAGCACGATCGCCAGGTGGGCGCCGCACACAGCCAGCAGCAGAGTGTGGTAGCAGTACCACCAGGCACGGGCTTTGCCATACACGTAAAACCACATCACCACCGCACCGAGGTAGGTCAGCGGCCACAGCAGGACGAACGACTCAAATCCTGTAGACATTACAGACCTTGTTGGACACCCTATGTCGCCCACGAAGGAGGGAGATGGTGTCCAAGGCCCAGCACGATATCCGGCGGAAGAGGCAGGTACTCGACTACGCCGCTCAGCACGGCAACGTCCGGAAGACCTGCCGTCACTTCGGCATCCCCCGCTCCCTGTTTTACCTCTGGCGGGGCGCGCATACGCGTGAGGGAGACGCCGGGCTCGTCAACAAGCGCCCGTGCGCTCGGTCTCACCCCAATGCGACCCCGCCTGCGGTGGTCGAACTGATCCTTCATCTCCGACGCACGTACCATCTGGGGCCGATCCGTATCGTCTGGTACCTCGAGCGCTACCACGGGATCGCCGTCTGTGATGCCACCGTCTACCGCACCTTGCGCCGCCACGGGCTACACCGCCTGCCGACCCGCGTGGGCCGCCGGGCCGTCCATACCCATCGCTACGAGAAGCAGGTCCCCGGCCATCACGTGCAGGTGGACGTGAAGTTTCTGACGCTGCAAGGGCCGGCGGGGCGCCACATCCGACGCTACCAGTACACGGCCATCGATGACGCCACGCGGATCCGCGCGCTGCGCGTCTACCGCCGACACACGCAGCAGAACGCCATCGCGTTCATCGATCACGTCGTGGGGAAGTTTCCGTTCCGGATTCACACCATCCGCACGGATCGCGGGCATGAGTTCCAGGCCTTGTTTCACTGGCATCTGGCCGACCAGGGGATCCGCCATGTCTATATCAAACCGCGCACACCGCAGCTCAACGGGAAAGTCGAGCGCTCGCATCGCACCGACCAGCAGGAGTTCTATCAGCTGCTCAGCTACAAAGGCGACGTCGATCTTGAGCAGCGGCTGACCGAGTGGGAGCACTTCTACAACTACCATCGCCCGCACGGGGCGTTTGCGGGCGGGACCCCGTACGAGGCATTACGGGAACGGTTACAGTCGTAGCGGTGGCGACTGTCCTACAAGGTCCGCTACATTACACTCGCCCATGCCGCCAGCCCCGAGGGCGGAGACGATCTCATACGGACCAAGCCGAACGCCGGGGGCGTTCATGGGCGAATCCCTCACTTGACAAGGCCAGTCTACGTGTTGCTCTCAGCGACCTCGGGACGAAGTAACTCGATCTCTTCGAGAAGCTTGTGGAGTTCAACCGTAAGAATCTCTCGGTCGCGCGCCTCGGACGCCAACTCCTGCTCCACTGTTTCGACGTCCTTCGCTTCCTTGCGAGCCTGGCGTTCGGCGCGCCGATGCTTGTGCCGAAGCTCGGCAAGGCGGTCTGCCTTGTCCTTCGCTTCGGACGCGAGCTCAGCGCCACTCAGCGCTTGCTCGGCCGTGCGTAGCGCCTGGTGAGCCTCCTTCAGCTCCATGACCTCTTTCTTGTGTTGCTCCTCGAAGGCCTGAACCTCTTCAACCGAGATTTCAAGTTCCTCCTGCACACGCAACCTAAGCTCCTGTGCCCGGGACAATACTTGTTCCTCGAGCTCCTCCACCTTCGTCGCGGCTCGCCAGATGGAATTGGTGTATCGGGCCCTCCAGTGATGGCTTCGTCTCTTGGCGGCGCGGGCCTGCAGACGCCGCATGGAGCTAGCCAAACGCTGAATCTGTTGGGTCAGAACGTTTTTCTCCTGCAAGTCTCTGAAAAGGCGCCGTTCTCGTGGGTTGTGGGCTGACATTTCGTCCGAAGCTAACCTGGACACCGAGCCCTGTCAAGGTGACGAACAATTAGCTCGGGAGGCCTGCCTCGGCCTCCCGCAGGAACCCGATGATCTGCGCTTCCGTAAATCGCTTCTTCACGTCCGATCTCCCTTTCCGGATGATCGGACTCTCAACCGAAGTGCTACTGAAGACGGGGGGACGTCGGACCCGACCTCCAGATTCTGGACACCTACGGTTACACAATGTGTCCAGCGAGGTCGGAATTTCCTACACCCCCGACCTCCCTACGCTTGTCCTTAACTAACCCTAATGTGACAATCCCGCGCGACCCATGTGCCGATTCGACCGGCCATCACCGCACGGAACGGCTCGAAAACGTCGATCCGCCGCGCCACGACCTGTGACCTGAACCGGAGCGGGCCAGCCCCAAACCGGACGGTGTTTTGCGGGCCAGAATCGATTACGACTGCAGCAGTTTTTGTCACATTGAGGCTAATAGCGTATGAAGGAATCCATCGACGAACGGTCTTTGTCCAGATCGAAAGTTGTCTTGAACTTGTGCTGCAACCTTTGCGTCTCAGTATCGAGGCGATAGTCACCCGGTGCTTCCCGCTTCCACAACCTAAGAAAGCGACGGATCCCGCGCGGGTCCTTCACTGTTTCACAAAGCAGAACCAGGGCTCGGCAAATATCCTCCTTGCTGACTCTGTCACCTTCTTCAAATACGGCAAACGCATGATCGAGATGGGCGTGGGCAAGCTCATTCTCTTTCGTGGCCCGATCGTGGTGCAGCCCACCAAGAAGCTCTCTACTCGTTTGGCTTCGCGCCATTCCGGCAAGGTAACTTAAAACCGCAGAGTCAGGCATCAACTCTAACCCTTTCTCCGCAGCCGCTGCCGCCTTTGTCCATTCTCGCTGGCTCATCTCCATCCGCGCCCAGTGCTCGTACATGTCTTCCTTGACGCTTCTCAACTCAGCAGCTCGGTTAAACTGCTGTCGCGCATCTGCAAGCCTGGGCGGCTGCCAGGACTTGTAGATCCATCCGCTAAATCCGTACAAATCGGAGTCACCTGGGCGATCTCTAAGTGCGTTGCTCATTAGCGTCTCTGCTTCCTCCAACCGGCTGCTTCTGACGAGAAGACCGCACTGCCGAATAATCGCTCCTATCTTGCTACGCCCACCTGGCGGCAACCTGTGGGTGGCGAATTCGCAAGAATTCGATCTATCGCTCGATCTTCATGTCGCGGGAGCCGGAACCATCCGCGAAGTTCTCGCGATGGCGTGCTTGAGATGTGTTGCTGAAGTACTGCCCTGCTGCGCGATGGCGGGAACGCGGCAGACTCTGCAGGCGGGCGCGTCGCCACGCTCGCCACCGTCTTCGCTGTTCAGATTCACGCCGCGATCGGCGTCTGATAGAGTCCGCGGCAATGCTCGTCCCAGCGGTAGCGGTCGAGCCGTGCGACATCCTTTCGTATCGGGACGGGCGTCCGCCCGTCCAACGACGCATGGGCCCGATGCGCATTGTAGAAGTCCTGGAAGGCCACCAGTTTGTCTTCCAGGTCTGACGCAGACCAGAACAGCAGTTGATCCACGCATTCTCGTCGCAGCGTGCCGATCAACCGTTCGACAAACGGATGCGACAGCGGCACATACGGCACACTCTTCGCCTCGGTCACCTGCAGCACCCGCAGGTTGGCGCACCATTGGTGAAACCGATACAGCGGGTCGTTGTCGGAGCTGAGGCGCTTCGGACGCGAGAGCCCTCGAATCGCATGGTTGAACATGCGGCACAGGGCGCGGCCATCCACGGTTTCAGCATGGATGCCAAAGCCGACGATCCGCCGCGTGTATTGGTCCATCACCACCAGCACCCAATGGCTTCGCAGGGTCGCCGACTCGCACCGGAACAGGTCGATGCTCCACAGGCTATCTTTCGCATGCCCCAGGAATGTCAGCCAGGACGGACCACCCGAGCGGGGTGCCGGTCGATAGTGCGTGGCGAGCACTCGGCGCACCACGTCCTTGTCGATGTCGACCGCAAAGGCGAGCGCGATCTGTTGTGCGATCCGCGGACAGCCCCACCTGGGGTTGCGCCGCTTCATGTCGACGATGGCGTCGACTAGGTCTTTGGGCGGACCCTTGGGTCCTGTGCGGCGGCGCTTCGGTGAAAACAGCAGTCGGTATTTACGTTGGCGCAACGTTCGATGGAAGTTCAGGATCGTCGACGGTCTGAGCACGATCGCCGAGCGGAACACACGAGCCGGGCGCATGAACAGCGCACAGACACCGGCGAGGATCCGATCCGACACGCGGAGATTCGGCGCCCGGTGTCGCGAGCGATTGAGAATCAGCAGTTGATGCTTGACCAAAAGCGATTCGGCGACGACAGACCGTAGACCGCCGGGGCCCATGAGCCGCGCCTGGGTGGCGATCAGGTGAACCAGTAGGATGATCGGGTCGCGCATTGGGACATCCTAGCGACCACGCCCAGGATCACAAGACTTGATAATCTCAACGGATTGTGGGGCTGATTAGCAATTCGCCACCCACAGGTTTCGGAACCGCATGGACGCGAAGGTCGGGATCGAACAGTGGCGGCAGCTCTACAACGAGGTACGGCCACACTCGAGCCTGGGCTATCTGACGCCCACCGAGTTCAAAGCGCAGCTCGGTGCTGGCCCGGATGACGGAGGGCGCTCGCCGGCGATGCCGGCTCGCGCTGTCCAGGAAGAACACGGACACGCACGACGAACGCTAACCGGCGCTGTTCTCCAGTAATCACTGGTCCGAAGAAAGCCGGCAGGTCACTTTGGCGCTTCCAGAAAGGTAAAACATGGCGACCGTCCAGAGCGAGATTCTTGAGGGCTTCTTCACCAGGCTTGGTAATGCCGAAGACCTCGACGCACAACAGGTTAAGGCGCTCCGTGCCCTGTTCAAGTCCGGTGACACGATGAAGGCTGGGGATCTGGTCGCCATCTTCTCCGCCCGGAAGAAGGAAGAAGGCGCGCTGTGATTCAGGTTGAGGCCGTCAAGATCATGGAGCTGCGAGGCATCCGCGAGTTGCAGTTGACGCCCCAGCGAGAAAGCTTCGTGATTTCGGGACCCAATGGCTCCGGTAAGAGCGGCGTCGTCGATGCGATCCAGTTCGGACTTACCGGGGAGATCTCGCGCCTGTCGGGGAAGGGCACCGGGGGGTTGAGCGTCCAAAAGCACGGTCCGCATGTCGACCGCCGGGACGATCCGGCGGCGGCCGAGGTGTCGCTGACTCTGCACTTCCCGGACCTTGGCAAGACGGCGGTCCTAACACGCAATGTCAAGACGGCCAAGACATTCACGCTGGAGCCTGAGAATGCTGGTGTGCGGGCGCTGCTCGAAGAAGCAGCCCAGCACCCGGAGCTGACTCTGTCCCGCCGGGAGATTATCAAGTACATCCTCGTCGAGGCCGGCGAGCGGTCGAAAGAGATTCAGGCGCTCCTTAAGCTCGAAGCGATCGGCAACATCCGTAGTGTTCTCGCGACGGCAAAGAACAAGGTGGCCAGCGCTTATACAGCTGGGCACAAGGATACGACGAATGCGGACGATGCGCTGCGCCGCCATCTTGATGTGAAGACTCTCTCGCCCGAAGACGTGCTCGCTGCTGTCAGTCAACGACGGAAGGTGCTAGCCCTCCCCGTGATCATGGAGCTCACGGCCGACACCGTGCTGAACGCAGGCTTGGCCGAAGGAGGACCGCAGCCAGCGTTCAACAAGGCAACGGCGATGAAAGATCTGGAAGCTGTCAGAGAGAGCCAGGCTGGATTCGCGGCCCTCGGCGGGACCGCAACCAAGGCCATCCTTGCCGATCTGGCGAAGCTTGAAGAAGACCTAGCGCTCTTGGACGCGGTCAAGCAACGGTCGTTCTTCCAACGTGGCCTCGCCCTGGTCGAGGGACCGCGCTGCCCGCTTTGCGATATGGAGTGGGAGGACGAAGAACACCTCAAGAACCATTTGAAGACCAAGCTCGCGAAGACGGCGCAAGCGGAAGCCCTGCAGAAACGCGTCCTGGAGAATGCGGGCGCGATTGCCTCTCACGCCCGGCACATTGCCGCCCTGGTCGGGGCAGTGCTACCGGTATGCCGCCGCAGATGGCCCAGCTGGATTCTCAAAGGGTTTGTCCGCGTGGGTGGAACAGCTTACAGCGTTCGCCAAATCCCTGGGAACCGTGGAAGAGGTGCTTGGCTATAAGGCTCGTTTTGAGCAGAGTTGGATCGCAGCGCCGCCTTCTTTGGCAGCGAAGCTCGAAACCTTCGCGGCGGCCGTCAAAGCAAAGCCGGACCAGAGCGCTTCCGTGGCGGCACACAGTTTCCTAACGCTCGCCCACGACCGCCTCGAAACCTCCCGCCAGGCGCGCCGGGCCGAAAAGCGGGCGCAGAAGGCAGCGCAGGTCGGCAAGAGCGTCTACGACACCTACTGTAACGTTGCGGAGGAGCGTCTGAGCGCCCTGTATGACGCGGTCGAAGGTGATTTTAGTGACTTCTACCGCGAGATCAACGGGGAGGACGAAGAGGCGTTCAAGGCGAAGTTTGAACCGACCGAGGGTAAGCTCGATCTGGAGGTTGCGTTCTACGACAAGGGAATGTACCCACCCGGCGCCTACCACAGCGAGGGCCACCAGGATGGCATGGGAGTCTGCCTGTACCTGGCGCTGATGAAGCGCCTCCATGGCGACCTGTGCATCTCGAATTCCCAATTCTCTCGCTGCATCCAGGGTCGCGGTCATGACGGTCAGGTGAAGCAGGGTGAGCAGGAGGTCCTTCATGCGCGAGACAGCGTAGGTCAGGCGTCAGGCGCCACACAACGTTGCCTCAAGCCTGGATTCAGCCAGAGAATTGGGAATTCGAGACGCACAGCCGCCCGCCTGCGGCCACGGCGAAGGAGGGACCTATTCCATGACCCCGCACGAGACCGGCACGCCCGGTACACCCCGCGCGACGGCACCGCCCGCGCGCACGTTCGGCCCCTAGGTGTTGAGTTCAAGCACGTTGTTCATCACGCAGCGCTCGTAAGCCGGGACCAGGGAGCCTGGTAGTCGAGGCTCGCGTGTGGTCGCTGGCGATTATAGAACCGCACATAGGGGCGGAGCTGGACGCGGCGCTCCTGCGAGGACGCGTAGGGCCTGGCGTAAGCCCACTCCCGAAGCAGGGTCTGAATGAAGCGCTCCGCCTTGCCGTTGGTCCGCGGGGTGTAGGCCCTGGTGCGCAGATGCCGGAGCCGAAGCGCCTCGCACGTGGTACGCCATGCCCGCGAGACATAGCCGCTCCCGTTGCCGCTCATCACGCGCCGCGTGGTGATGCCGCGCGCCCGGAACCAGGCGACCGCTCGCTGCAGAAAGGCGGCACAGGTGGGGCCGAGCTGGTCCGCCAGAACTTCGACGTACGCAAGGCGAGTGTGATCATCGATGCCCACGTGGACGTATTCCCACCCAATCCCCCGCGTCGCGCGCCGCCGGTCGCCACGGATCCGATGGCCGACACAGCCAATGCGCCCCAGCGGCTTGATATCGACGTGCAAGAGATCGCCGGGCCGCGGCCATTCGTACCGCTGGACAGGGACCCGCGGGGGCGCGGGCAACCGCTGCACGCCCAACCGCCGCAGCCACGCACTCACGGTGGAGCGGGGCACGCGAAGCGCCCGACCGATCGCCCACGCCGGCAGGCCGTGCTCCACGCGCAGGAGCCGGATCAGGGCCACGACCGCCGGCGGGGTCTGATGAGGTGGTGCCCCCGGGCGCGACGAGCCGTCCTCCAGCGCCGCCACGCCGCCGTCTTTGAAGCGCCGGACCCACTTGGCGACGGTCCGGGTACTCACCGCAAAGCCTGCAGCCGCTTCGGCATAGCTGTGGCCCTCGAACAGGACGCGGCACACCAGGGCCAGCCGCGAGGACGGGGTACTCTTCGCATTACGATGAAGCTTCATTCGGGGTCTCCTCTGATCAGAACGGGTGTGTGGAAACTCCATTCTTTTCAGAGCACTCCGGATGAACAACGTGTTTAGCAAAGACACCTGGGGGCCGACTCTGGGCGAGCTCAGCGACGCCTACCTCCAGGACTACCAGGTCCGGCAGTTCCGGTTCCAGAGCACCGCCCGCGACCGGATCGCCCATCTCGTCGCCTTCTTCGGCCGCGAGGCGCAGGCCGCCACGCTGACCACCTATCAGATCCGCCAGTACTAACTCGCCCGACGCGGCCACCGGCACCATCAATAGCGAGACCTCGGCCCTCCACCGCATGTGTACCCTCGCCGTCCACTGGGGCTGGCTCGACACTGTGCCCGGCTTCCCCCGACCGCCTGCGCGAGAATCCCCCCCCGCCAGGGCTTCTTCGACTTGGCCTCGCACCTGGCGCACCGCCTGTCAGGCGGCCGGCGTGCCGACCCGCTTCCTCCACGATTGCCGCCGCACCGCCGCCCGCAACTTGATCCGCGCCAGCGTTCCCGAGCGGGTCGCCATGCGCCTGACCGGCCACAAGACCCGCGCCATGTTCGACGGCGACAACATCATCCACGAGCGGGAACTGCTCGACGCCTTTGACTTCAACACTTAGTCGGCGACCGATTCGGAGGCGGAGGGCTGGCGCGGGGCGCGCCTGAGTCTCGCGCATCGGGCGTCAGCGGGTCTGGCGGCCGGGGTCGCCTCGCGCAACGCCTGCTCGGCGGAGTTTTCGCACACTACGGGGGACGTCGGGTTTACTTCAGTTGATCGGTCAACATCTTGTCGTGCAGAAGGAGCAGTGCTAGCCCGTCCAGGAGCACAAGATACTTGAGCGCCATGTCACGTGACTCGAAGCCCGTGAACTTACCGTGAGCGATCCCGTGCCTGTTAACTTCCTGCCTTGGGTCGTTGATCCTCGGGGTCTTCCGCCAGAATGTTCCGGTTTCCAGGGATTCGAGAATTAGCTCGAGTACCTCGCGCGGGAACATCAGCACCTTTCGCGAGAAGATCAACTTCCTAAGTTGCCCCATCTGTTCTCTGAACGACTCCCTCGGCACCATTCCCTACGTCTCATTGAACCCGGCAAGCCGAACTCGCCTCCAAATAGTCCTTAATGATGCCCTCGAACTGCGGTACGATGACGTATGTGGAACTCACCCAGTCGCCCTCGAGATACTCGTCGATGGCCTTCCGAACATACTCGAGCCGTTCGGGAAAAAACTTGGCCTCCGCCCAGACCTCGAGCCTACTCGTCCACAGAGCTCTCCCGTATGCGCCCGCTACGGCGTCCGCGAGCGTAGCGCCCTGCAACGACTCAGGGTTCTTATGCAGAAGGGCCACGACGTTCGGGTAATAGCCCGGGGCAGGGGGCCAGTCAGCACCGGCCAACTGGCGGAACTTGTCGACAGGGCGAATCACCTGCAGAAATTCGCGGGCCCTAACAAACTCGGCGATCGGGTAGCGCATCGGAGGCGCGGGAGTCATATCGAGACCAGACGGCGAGTTCTGCGTAAAGTCGAACATCGTCTGAAGATTCAAGAAGCTCGTCTGGACCAGGAAGTATGACCTTGCCTTACCGTCAACAAGAGGTGGATGCAGCACGCACTTCTCTGCATCGATGTCGGCGAGGCGTACAAGTCCTTCTGCCTCGATGGGCCTCGTCGCCACGACGTCGATCGTGAGCTGAACCTGCTCGTTGATCTCCACGACATGATCGGCGCCTGGCTGGATTACTCTCAACGTGTGCACGTGCAGCGGTAGATCGTCCTCTACGAGTTGACCAGATGCGACACGTCTGTCGACCTCAGGCAGGACGAAGAGATTCAGCATCTGTGAGACTGGCCTGTAGAGCATCAAGTCGCTCAGCGTCGATGTTCTGGCCTCCGCTGCCGGGTTGCGACGCTTGTGCTGGCGTGTCCTCTGCCGAGCCACTTTCTTCCTCTTATTGGACTTGCTCATCAAAATCCTTCACGAGAGTCCGGATCGCCTCAAGCCTGCAGCTCTGTGCCCACCAGTCATCGAGCACAATGTGCGCAGTCGAACAGGCACAGACCGGGGTCATCCGCATGCCTCGTCGCGGTCCGCGACGGACGTCGAGCCTCGCGACATCCCAGGTTCAACGCGTCACTCCGTTTCCCAGGGATCATAGCTGCCGAAGTTCCAGAGGTTGCCTTCCGGGTCGCGACAGGAGTAGAGCCGCCCGCCGTGATCCTGATCCTTTGGCGCCAGCACGATCTCGGCGCCTTCGGCTGCGGCGCGAGCGTGGTGCGCGTCGACGTCCGAGACGACGATGTAGGGGCTCTGCGAGACGAGCGCGGCCCTGTGCGTCTCGAATTCCAAATTCTCTGTGGCGGCTGATTATCTGTACCTTACGGGATGCTTCCCGCCACATCGATCGCCAGGCACTCACGCGTGAACTCATCGACGATCGTCAAGCACTTCAGCGATCGGCCATCCGTGCACGTATCGAAGACGAAGTCATAGGCCCACACGTGATTCCTCGCGGTCGGGAGCTGCGGCCGGAGGCGACGCGTGGCCACCCGCCGCCGCGGCGTTGGTGCACGGCTCCTCAGCTTGGCGCCCGTGGGCGAGCGTCGAGGTCCTGGCCGTGTTGAGGGCCCGTGGCGCACGATCTCGCTATGGAGTCGAGGGTTCAACCGAAGTACAAGACGAAATACCACGTCGGGAATTGGCCGGCATACGACCGAGCGCTGGTCCAGCGAGGCGACGTGACGCTGTGGCTGTCTGCCGACGCGCGGGACGCGTGGCGACCGTCGCCGTCTGGTCAACCGGGCGGGCAGCAGCGGTTCTCGGATCTCGCGATCAGCACCACGTTGACACTCCGACTTGTCTTCCGTCTGCCCTTGCGCCAAGCGGAGGGCTTTGTGCGGTCAGTCCTCGCCTCGATGGACGTCGATCTCGAGGCGCCCGATCACACCACGCTTTCTCGCCGGAGTCGGTACCTGGCCGTCGGGCTGCACCGCGTCCCGGCCAAGGGGCCGATTCATCTCATCGTCGATAGCACGGGCCTCTCGATCGCCGGCGAAGGTGAGTGGGCCACGGCCAAGCACGGCGGTCGCGGCCAGCGCGGCTGGAAGAAGCTCCATCTCGGCGTCGACGGGGCGGGTGTGATCGTGGCCCACACGTTGACCGAGGCGACGGTCGACGACGCGACGACCGGTGTCGGTTTGATCGAGGCGCTCCACGCCGACCTCGCACGCGTCACGGCCGACGCGGCCTACGACACGATCGCGTTCTACGCGGCGGCCACGGCCCGGGACGCAATCGTCGTGGTCCCTCCGAACAAGGCGGCACGGGTGTCGCGACGGAGACCACGGTCGAGCGCTCGGGATCGCACGATCCGGAAGATGAAGCAGATCGGGCGCCGTCGGTGGAAGGCGGAGGCTGGGTATTATCGGCAGGCCCGCGTGGAGAACGCCGTCTTCCGGTACAAGTCGATCATCGGGGATCGCCTTCGCGCCCGGAGTCTAGCTGGGCAGGGGAGTGAGGCCGTCCTCGGCTGCGAGATCCTGAATCGGATGACCGCCCTCGGCCGACCAGTGTCGTATCGCATCGGCCGGTGAGGATCCTGTCGGTGGGTATCGTGCGGGCCGGTGACGATTCGTGCAACAACGCCTCAGCGTGGGCTGAGGTGACGGCCTCTGGAGCTGGACGATTGTGCGCCGAACAGAATTTCGCGCGCTCGGCGGCTCTCGGGTGTATAGGTGTATAAAGGTGCCATCTAGGGCAAGCAAATCGGAAATCCCGGACCCAAGGGCTGGATTCTTTCTGTCCGTAGCCCTTCACCGGGTGCTGTCTTCGTTCCTGCGTTGCGGACTGTACTGTGGCTGCTTATTGCGGTCCCCTTAGGCATCATAGTAGTGTTCATTGTTTTCATGATGACAACAATGATCGTGGATGGACGCGCTGACGTTGCGGCTAGGCGCCGTGTGACGCGACTCCACAGCGAGGGGTGAGACCGATCGGCGCTGCGGCGATGCTGAGAAAGAGGTTCCGTTGAACCACACTAAGTTATCTTCAGTACATGTTCCGGTGAGGCTCTTTCCCAAGAGCACACTTAGGTCTTGCACCAGGAGGGTTTCCGTTCGGCATTCTCGATTGGGCAATCGATCGGACAAATCCCGTTTCGTCCCGTGTTGCGCCCGGTGTGTCGCCCGTCTCGTTGGTTTTGTCGTGGTGCTGGGCGCCGGCCTCGCGGTGGCGCAGGAGCAGGCGGACGGTCTACCTCCCAACCGCCGGGCGATGACGGCCGAGCGGCTGCAGGAAGGCGAACGGATCGCGCTCGATGGCATTCTCGACGAGCAGGCCTGGGATCGCGCGGTTCCGGCCACCGACTTCATCCAGCAGGACCCGGACAATGGCGGGACGCCGACCGAACGGACCGAGGTGCGGATCCTCTTCGACCGCGAACGGCTCTACATGGGCGTGCTCTGCTTCGATTCGGAACCGGACCGCCTGCTCGGCAATACGATGAAGCGCGACGAGGACCTCTTGTCCGACGACCGGTTCATGTGGACGATCGATACGTTCCTGGACCAGCAGTCCGGCTATCTCTTCGAGATGAACCCGTCGGGGCTCATGGCCGACTCGCTCATGGGCTTCGGTATCCCCGACAACAGGGCCTGGGACGGGATCTGGGACGCGCACGTGCGGCGCAGCGAGATCGGCTGGACGATCGAGATCGAGATCCCGTTCCGCACACTGAACTTCGACCCTAATGCCCCCGCCTGGGGGATCAATTTTCAACGGACGATCAGGCGGAAGAACGAGGAGAACCTCTGGACAGGGTACGGGCGCAATCAGGGGCTCCAGCGAATGTCGAACGCGGGCCTGCTCGTCGGCATCAGCGACGTCAGCCAGGGGCACGGGTTAGACATCAAACCGTACGTCGCCTCCACGACATTCGATGCCCCCGGCGGGGCGGTGCCGACGTCGCTCGAGACGAGCGCGGACGTGGGCGTCGATCTCTTCTACAACCTGACGCCGGACCTGCGCGCCAACCTCACGCTGAACACCGACTTCGCGCAAATCGAGGTCGACCAGCGCTTGGTCAATCTGACCCGTTTTCCGCTCTTCTTCCCCGAGAAGCGCGACTTCTTTCTTGATGGGTCGACGTTCTTCGTCCCCGAGCAGTCGACCGGGGCCGTGCGGCCGTTCTTCAGTCGACGGATCGGGCTCGACGAGAACGGCGTGCCGCAGCAGATCGACGTCGGGGCGAAACTGACGGGTCAGGTAGGGGCCCACGACGTCGGGTTCCTGCAGGTCCGGACCGGCGAGGAGAGGGACGCGGTGGGCGAAGACTTCACCGTGTTTCGCCTCAAGCGGCGGCTGCTCACGCAGTCCTACGTCGGAACGTTTTACAGCCGTCGCCAGGCTCGCGGCCCCCTCATGCCAGACGATCTCCAGACCGCGGGGTTCGATTTCCATCTGGAAACCTCCACGTTTCGCGAATCGAAGACCCTCGAGTTCTCCGGCTACATCTTCTGGGCCACGAACCCGCTCAACACCGGCGACAACCTGGCCTACACGGCGCAACTCGCTTATCCAAACGACCGCTGGAACGGCCGCTTCCTGTTCATGGAGGTGCAGCCGAACCACGATCCGGCCATTGGGTTCGTGCCGCGGCGCGGGTTCCGTCAATACCTCTCGATCCTGCACTTTGGCCCTCGGCCGGACCGCCATCCCTGGATCCGCCAGCTGAGGTTCGGCAGCAGCGCCGACATTTGGACCGATCTGGAAGACCGCCTGCTGAGCCGAAGTCTGGACTTCACCGTCTTCCAGGTCGAGATGCAGTCCCAGGACGACGTCGAGGTGCACGTCATCCCGAGCTATGAGCGGCTCGAGCGCGACTTCAGGATCAGCTCTGGCGTGATATTACCGGCCGGAGAGGAGTACACCTTCACCCGCTACCGGTTCCAGGTGCGCACGGCGAACCGGCGCGTGCTCGCCACGACGTCGAGCGTCGAGCTGGGCAGCTTTTTTTCCGGTGATCGGCAGGAAGTGGTTGTCAACCTCGCGGTCCGGCCGCGTCCCGGCGTGCGGGTGAACCTCGAGAACGAATGGAACCGCGTCGATCTGCCCGAGGGGCGCTTCGAGACGCGTCTGTTTCGCGTGATCGCCGACACGCAGTTCGGCCCCTGGATCTCTCTCGTCAACAACATCCAGTTCGACTCAGTCAGCGATGTCCTCGGCTGGCAGTTCCGGCTGCGGTGGATCCTCGAGCCCGGCAACGACCTCTTCGTCGTCTATACGCAGAACTGGCGCGACGATGCGCTGATGGACCGCTTTGTCACGCAGGATCGACGTGGCGCGGCGAAGTTCGTCTATACCTACAGGTTTTGAGCTGCCTTGCGGCTCAGGACGATTCCGTTCAATGTTCTCCGGGTATTATCAAGTTGAGGCAGCGGCTGACCGAAACGCGCGGCGTGATCGAGGCGCAACGTCGGCACGCCGCACGCCTCCGAGAGGGCCTCAGCTTGAAGCCGCGGCTCGCACATTAAGCGTATAAGGAATGGTGGCGGAATCGAACGGCCATACTTGTACCGACGGAAGGAATTACAAACACAGGCAAATCACATCATTCGCCTAAACAAGGTGACAATTCCTTCCGATGTGTTTGAACAGACGATTTGTGACGTAAACAAGTTCAATTGAATAGATCAGCCTTATATTGAGCGGCCGGGGACATGAGTGACAGATCAGTCCGGGGACATGGGTAACACTTGGTGGGTGTTACCACGCCGTGTGAGAGCGGAGGAGCGCGCGTTCTTGGCGGGCTCCGTAGTCGTCCCGGCCGGTCCTCTCCTGACGGTGCGGCCTTTGTGATCTTCAATGCGGAGAATGCGTTCGTTCATCCGTCCGAGCTTCACTGGCCCGAAGTATACGTCCCAGAGCCCATCGTCGACTTCTTCCAGTCCGACGTACTCGCCCGCCAGCGTGTGCGTCACGCAGACCCAGCGCTTCTTCCACCGGATGCCGCTGTTGCGACTGACGAGGCGGACTTCGAAGTGGCCGGGGTATTCCACGGGCGCGAGCGTGCGCGGCAGCGTCCGCGGTGACGGCTGGTAGACGGAGCCAGGCGTTTCTTGGTCCAATGCTTCGTGCGGGCGTTCGTCGTTGTACTCGTGACGAAACCGATTGAACCGGATCTGTTGGGCGCGCAGATTGGCGCTCGGGGGACGCGTGGCCTCGGCTTTCAGCGTCCGATGCATCCGCTCATGGCGCCCGTTCTGCTGCGGGGACGCGGGGGCGATCAGTTCCGGGAGGATCCCGAGCCGAATCCACCAGACGGACAACGTGGACAGGCGCCCGAGCGCGGTAGTGGCGAAGGGCACGCCATTGTCGGTCCGGATGATCCCCGGCAAGCCGTACTCTTGGAAGAGGCGGAGGAAGAGCGGGCGAGCCGTAACGATCGCGGTCGAGAGCAGGCCGTGACAGGTCAGCAAGTACCGACTGAAGCCATCGACGATCGTCAACGGATAGCAATACACCCCGTCGCGGGTTTTGAACTGCCCTTTGAAGTCCGCGGTCCAGGTCCCGTTGGGGGCCGTCATCGGGATCAGCGGCCGACCCGGGTGTGCGGGCACCGGCCGCCGCCGCGACCCCGTGATGAGACCGGCGCGATCCAGCAGATCACAGACCGTACTCCGGGCCGGGAGTGTCCACGTCGGGTGCCGCGTGGCCACGATCTTCAGGAGTTTCTTGGCGCCCCAGGTCGGATGGTGGCGGCGCACGTCCAGCAGGGCCGCGATGATCGGCGGGGGCGTCCGGTGCGGACAATGCGCCGGCCGCCGTGACCGATCGACCAGCCCGGCCGGTCCCCCAACCTCATAGCGCTCGATCCATTTATAGGCGGTCTTCCGACTGATGCCGTAGCGTCGCGCCAGCTCCGCGACGTCGAACACATCGCGCTGGTAGTCGGCGATGAACTGCACGCGTTGGTCCATGAGTAACGTCTCCTGCCATGGCATCGAGCACCTCGGCTCGAGTGTGGCTGAATGTGTTACCCATGTCCCCGGACTCTTCTGTTACCCTTCTCCCCGGACCGCACCTTATATTGCGAACCTAACAGTCGGATGTGAGCACTATACAGACGACAGAATCGAAGGGTTTCGAACCGTTGCATTTGATCATGTTGTGACTGGCGAACGTAAGTTCTGCCATTGCCACTCTAATGCACACGCCGCAATGCTCTCGGACGCTAAGGCCCTGGCTCATAGTTTCGTCCCAGATTCATGGCCTCATCGTGTGATCGGTTTGCTTGAGCACGCGGTCTACGCTGACGGCCTCTGTCGTTTCTGCGTTTCTGAGCGGCACGGACAGGACGCACCCATTGAATGGTATGGAGCTCAAGTCCAGAAGCATTATGAACCTTATGTCGATTTGCTTGTCCGCAGTACGGATATCGATCTCCGAACGGCCAGGGCGGAGGCGATGCGTCGGTTGTCGATTAGCCGATGGGTACGGGAAGACGAATTACACCAATTAGTCAGCAGACTTTTTCCCACCAAGACGATTCGGGGCGTTGTTGCGTAAATCGAAACTGGCCCCGAGCCTCCCACGCGTAGGTTCGTCACCGATCGATCGCGAACGACTCTGGTCGACCAAGCTCGGTCATTCGATTGAGCACGTGGCACGCACGCACCGATTCGACAGCTTGCGCTGCGCGAGTCCGACTTCGAAGTCGATCGCCGAGAATCGACTTGTACCGGAAGAACGCGTTCTCGACGCGGGCCTGTGCATCTCGAATTCCCAATTCTCTCGCTGCATCCAGGGTCGCGGTCATGACGGTCAGGTGAAGCAGGGTGAGCAGGAGGTCCTTCATGCGCGAGACAGCGTAGGTCAGGCGTCAGGCGCCACACAACGTTGCCTCAAGCCTGGATTCAGGCGTTGTTGCATGAAGCCCCTCGCGGGTGAGGTGGTTTGGCCCGCACTTCTCCTGACGCTGTGCTCCCAGTGGCTTCAGCCGCCGGATGGGGCCCGCTAAATGGCCGATTAGCGGGCTCTTATCGGCCGAATATCCCATGATTAGCGTCGATCTCCGGGTGCCCGCCCCGCCTCACGTCAGGGCCACAGCCGGCCCACGACACGCGACCCCACCCCCACAGGGTATTCATGCAACAACGCCTCTCCACGTTACCGCGTTTCATCCGGCGTGGTGACCGGGCGACCCCTCCAACCGTTGCTCCGCCTCCCGGGCGCTCAGGTTGCCGTAGCGGTGGTAGTCGATGCTGATGCTCTGTTCCCGCAGATACCACAGCAGCTCCACCCGGCCCTGCATCAGCACCGGGGCGCGCGCCACGTAGACTCCGGACGCGGCCGACGCCCGAAACACAATCTCCGGCACCCGCTCCGGCGCCGCGAAGCGGACGCGTTCGGTCTCGGCTGTGCGGACTTGGTCCGCCAGCTCCTCGTCGGTCTCCTGGACGAATTCGACGGCGGCAGTCCACGAGCCGGTCAGCTCCTGCAGCCAGTCGGTGGCCGCCGACGACCAGCCCCGTGGGAGACTGGCCGTCGCCCGGCAGCCGACTGATCTGGCCGCGCAGACGCGCGCGAAGATGTCGAACAGCGAGTCGGCGGGATCCACGCGGATGTGGAGCCGGCGGACCGGCAGGTAGCGCCGCAGGTTGTCCTGGCCCACCAGGCGGAAGTGGTCACGGGTACGGCCGAATTCCTCCTGGAAGTTCGACCAATAGCTCTCCAGGGCGGCCACCACCCGCGGGATGTCGCTGCGGGATGCGGACACGCCGGGCGGACCCGGCCGTCGCAGGCGCGCGCGGAATGCGGCGAGATCGGCATCGCCGATCTCGACGGGCCTGGCGCACGGCTCGCCATCCTTGAAGTCCATGAGCTGCGCCACGTAGTTGGGTCCGCCGGCCTTGATGCCCGGGCCGAAGGCGGACTTGCCCATGCCGCCGAACGGTTGGCGGAGCACGATGGCCCCCGTGGTGCCCCGGTTGACGTAGAGGTTTCCGGCCGCGACCCGTTCGCACCAGTACGTTTGCTCGCGATCGTCCAGGCTCTCCAGGCCGGCTGTGAGGCCATACCCGGTCTGACGGATGAGTTCCAGGGCCTGATCCAGATTCTTCACCGGCATGACGCCCAGCACCGGACCGAACAGCTCGGTCAAATGGCTGAAGCTGCCCGGCCGGACGTCCCACTTGACCCCTGGGGAATAGAGACACGGATTGCCCTCCAGCGGCCGGGGCATGACGGCCCACGACTCGCCGGGTTCCAGCTCCTTGATGCCGGTTTCCAGGGCGCCAGAGGGGGGGCGAATCAGCGCACCCATGCGATTACGGAGGTCCCAGGCCGAGCCGACTTCCAAGCTGCTCACCGCGTCACACAGCGTTGCCTTGAACTTCGGGTCCCGGTAGACCTCTTCCTCGACGAGGAGCAGGGAGGTGGCGGAACACTTCTGTCCGCTGTGACTGAAGGCCGAGTGAACGACGTGGCTGACCGCCAGCTCCCGATCCCCCAGCGCGGTCAGGGTGGTCGCGTTCTTGCCGCCCGTTTCCGCCAGGAGATTCATGTCCGGCTTGGCGCGCAGCAGGTGCAGGGCGGTCTCCGTACCGCCGGTGAGGATGACCGCGTCCACCTTCGGGTGGGTGACCAGGCAGGATCCGGCAAGCTCGTCGGTGCAGGTGACCATCTGCAGCGTCCGGCTGGAAACACCGGCTCTCCAGAAACAGCGGCACAGCTCGTGGGCCACCAGCACGGTGTCCGGGGCGGGCTTGAGGATGACGGTGTTTCCCGCCGCCAGCGCGGCCGCGATGCCGCCTCCCGGAATGGCGATGGGGAAGTTCCAGGGAGAGACGACGACCACGATACCCTTCGGCTCGACCTGTAGGCCCGGAAGATTCTTAAAGTAGCGCGCTGCCAGGTCGTAGAAGCCGACGAAATCCACGACCTCGCTCACCTCCGGGTCCGATTCGGCCAGGGTCTTGCCGCCGTCCGCCAGGGCGGCGCCCATGAGGTCTCCCCGGCTCCGGCGCAGCTCGCGCGCCACCGCCGCCAGCACGCGGGAGCGCTCCGCCGCCGGCATCCGCCGCCAGCCGTCCGCATCGTTGCGGGCGCAGGCCACCGCCCGCCCGATGTCCTCCCGGCCGGCTTGTCGATAGCGGCCGACGACAAGCCCTGGCCGGGACGGGTCGCGGCAGTCGCGCAACTCCCGATCTTTGAAGATCTCCTCGCCGTCCACTACCAGGGGAACCTCGACCTTGTTGGCGCCGTGCCTGGGCTGCCAGCGCTCGATGATCCCGCGGACCCACTCACGGTTGGCGGGCAGCGAGAAGTCGGTGTCCGGTTCGTTGGCGAATCGGTCCCACGAGCCCGCCGGAGGCGACTCGCCGGTCTCGGACAGGCGGTTCTGGACGCGGCGCGGCGTTTCCGGCACCTCGTCGAGGCGGCGGGAGGATTCGAGGAATCCTGCTTCCAGCCGTTTCCACTCTGGGCTGTCCGGGACCAGCTTGAAGGCGTACCTGAGGAAGTTGTCGGATCCCGTGTTCTCGTCGAGACGGCGAAAGAGGTATCCGATGGCGTTGATGAAGTCTTCCTTCCGCGTCGCCGGGGCATAGAGGAGGAGGTTGCGCGTCAGCTCGGAAAGAGCCCGGCGCTGTGCGTTGGCCATCCCTTCGAGCATCTCGAACTGCACCCGGTCCAGGGCGCCGGCCTCCGCGGCCAGCAGCAGGGCGTACGAGATGTCGAAGAGGTTGTGCGACGCCACCCCCAGGCGCACGGCCGCGATATTCTCCGGCGCCAGGGCATCGTGCAGCATGCGCTTGTAGTTGGCGTCGGTCACCGGCTTCGAGGTGAACGGCGCCTGCGGCCAGTCCCGCAGCGACGCCTCCACCCTCTCCATCTCGAGGTTGGCGCCTTTCACCAGCCGGATTGTCACCGGCCCTCCTCCGTTGCGCACCCGTTCCCTGGCCCAGGCGTTGATCCGCTTCTGCGCCAAGTAGGAGTCGGGGAGGTAGGCCTGGAGCGCGATCCCCGCACCGACCTGTTCGAGCCCCTTGCGGGCCAGCGTCCGCAGAAAAACCTCGGTGGTCACCGCCAGGTCGCGGTACTCCTCCATGTCGAGGTAGACGAACTTGGGCACCTCGCTGCCGTCCCTGCGGCGAAAGCGTCCCCTGGCGGCCGCCCGATACAGCAGCTCCAGCCGGTCGCAGAGCACGGAGACGGTGTGCTCGAACGCCAGCGACGAGATCTGCGAGTAGATGGTGGAGATCTTGACCGAGATGACCTCGATCTCCGGGATCTGGAGCGTGCGCAGATACGATTCGAGACGTCTCTGGGCCTCGGCCTCTCCCAGCAGGGCCTCTCCCAGGACGTTGACGTTCATCCGCAACCCGTGCTGGCGGCGCCCCTCCAGGTGCGGGACCAGCAGGTTCTCCTCGGCGGGGAGAATGACGTTGGCGGTCTCTTCCCGCATCCGCTCCCTGACCAGCGGCACCGCCACGCCCGGGAGGTAGCCGCCGAAGGAGTGAAATCCCTTGAGCAGCGTGCGGTCCAGGCCGCTGAAGAAGTGCGGGATCCCCTGTACGTCCAAAATGTGCAGAATCTGGTCGGCGGCGCGGTGCGGGTTGCGAGAGCGGAAGGCCTGGTCCGTGAGTTGGGTAAGGGTCGCCTTGTCGTGCGGACTTTGCACCATCCGCTCCAGCTCGGCCTGCTGCTTTTCTTCTACGGGGGTTTGCAGCGTCGCCGCAATTTCCTGAAGACGCCGCGCCAGGAAGGCGGCTTTCTGCGCCAGCTCCGTGTAGGGCGACCCGGGGTCCGGCCTGAACGATCCGAGCAGCTCGTCGAGCGGCTTCTTCAAGAAGCGATCGATCGGGCCGGTAGACCGCGGATCTGCAACCCCTTGGGTGGCGCCCCCACGCGGCCGATGAGCGGCCGGTATCGTCAGTTCCTCGCTCATTCGCCCGGATTCCGCATGGGATCTGCCTGTGGACTCTCTAGCTCGGCATTTCCGATTTGACGCCCGTTGATCGGTCGCATCCTACACCAGCCATCACGGGCGCGGGGCAGGATTCCTTCCCGCATGGATCTCGCATCGAATAACCCACCTAGCGGCCCGAATTGTGACGCGCGGCACGACGCCACCGACATTGACAAACACTTCTGCCCAGATCGTCGGGGACAATATCTGTCTCAACGGTGCTGGTTGCACGTGGCGTTGTTGCACGAATCGTGACTAGCCCGCACGATGCCAATCGACAGGGTCCTCACCTGCCGATGCGGTATGACACTGGTCGGCCGAGGGCGGTCATTCGATTGAGGATCTCACAGCCGAGGACGGCCTCGCGCCCCTGCCCAGCTGGGCTCCGGGCGCGAAGGCCATCGCCGATGATGGACTTGTATCGGAAGAACGCATTCTCCACCCGGCCCTGACGATGAGCGGCCGGGGACATGAGTGACAGATCAGTCCGGGGACATGGGTAACACTTGGTGGGTGTTACCACGCCGTGTGAGAGCGGAGGAGCGCGCGTTCTTGGCGGGCTCCGTAGTCGTCCCGGCCGGTAGCGGCCCGAATTGTGACGCGCGGCACGACGCCACCGACATTGACAAACACTTCTGCCCAGATCGTCGGGGACAATATCTGTCTCAACGGTGCTGGTTGCACGTGGCGTTGTTGCACGAATCGTGACTAGCCCGCACGATGCCAATCGACAGGGTCCTCACCTGCCGATGCGGTATGACACTGGTCGGCCGAGGGCGGTCATTCGATTGAGGATCTCACAGCCGAGGACGGCCTCGCGCCCCTGCCCAGCTGGGCTCCGGGCGCGAAGGCCATCGCCGATGATGGACTTGTATCGGAAGAACGCATTCTCCACCCGGGCCGAGTGTGGCTGACGTCCCCGGACTGGTACCCTGACACCTTCTTCCAACGGCGCAGGCCGAGCTGCCTCACCAACGTGATCGTCCGATCCCGCGCGGGCGACCGCGGGCCGTGGCCAGAGACGTTCGCCGTCCTGGCCGGTGGGATGACGACTGTCGCACCCCGCGCCTTTGCGGTCTCGTAGACGGCGACCGTGTCATAGGCGACGTCAGCGGTGACGCGCACGAGAGGGCCCTCGACTGCGGTGAGCAGATCGAGGGCGGTGGTCGCATCATCCACCACCCATCATATTCAGACACTGTCCACTGACAGCCGATGACATCCATAAATATTTGTATTTACAGTAGTTACATAGCATTCTCCTGTCCCGTACATTCCGATTGCATCCGCCGCATTCCCATTTATAATGGTGTGAGTAAAGAGGTGAATAGACATGCTGGATGCGACGCGAAGCAACCCTGGGCGCAAGCACGGGAAGCACCCGGAGAAGGCGTTGAGCGCGGCCTTTGTCCGCACCGTGACACGGCCTGGGCGGTACTGCGACGGGCAGGGGCTGTACGTGCTGGTGCTGCCGAGCGGGGCACGCTGTGGGTCTCGAATTCCTTATCAGGCCGCCGCTGGCAACTGAACCAGGTCCCGGCAGTGAGATGCCCACCGTATGTTGTTGAGGTCCGCACGGGCTACCGGGTGTCCGCTCGCCACGGCGAACGGCGTGTGGCCGTCCAAGGACGCGTGGCTCCGTGCCGCGTTGTAGTAGGCCTGGAAGTCGGCGAGTTTCCGCTCCAGATCCCGCCCATTCCAGAAGAACACCAGGTCCAGAAATTCTCGCCGTATCGTGCCGATCAGGCGCTCTACAAAGGGGTGTGAGAGAGGCACGTGCGGCACCGTCTTGATCTCATCAATCTCCAGAAGCCGAAGATTCGCCTGCCAGCGATGGGCTTCGAACAACGGGTCATGATCCGTACTGAGATGTCGCGGTGCCCCCTGCCCGTGAGTGGCGGCGTTGAACATGCGGCAGAGGCCGGGCGCGTCGACCGACCCGCGGTGTACACCGAAGCCGACCAGGCGCCGCGTGCACTGGTCCATGACCACGAGCACCCAGTAGCTCTGGAGCACGATGGACTCGCAGCGAAACAGGTCGACGCTCCAGAGACTGTCCGTCGCGTGACCGATGAACGACAACCAGGACGGCCCGGAGCCGCCCGGGGCGGGTCGATAGTGTTTCGCCAGCACGCGAGCGACGACGTTCTTGTCGATGTCGACGCCGAACGTCCGCGAGATGATGCGTGCAATGCGTGGACAGCCGAACCGGGGATTTCGCGATTTGAGCTCAACGATCGCCCGGATGAGCGCGTCGCTCGGCCCCTTCGGTCCGGGCGTCCTCGGGCGATGGCTCGACGAGAACAAGCGCCGGTACTTCCGATGCACCAGCGCCAGATGAAACGCCAGCAGTGTCGAGGGGCGGACGCCAATGGCGACCTTTCGGAGCCTCCCCGGCCCGAGAAAGATGGACCCGAATCCGCAGAGAAGGCGGTCGACCGTGGTCAAGTTCGGTGCCCGCTGCCGCGGTCGACGCAGGACGATCAGTTGCTGCTTCAGTAAGAGATTCTCCGCGATCACGGCTCGCACGCCGCCGGGCCGACAGAGCTTTGCGGCCGTGACGGCCAGGTGGAGCAGGGTGAGCACGACGGCTTCCATACACGCGACAGCGTAGGCACACGATCGGCGGCACGCAACGTTGCCTTCGCCCTGCATTCAGCGAGAGAATTGGGAATTCGAGACGGACAGGTTCTCGGGGTCCCCACGGAGCGGCCGCGTGGGGCATGGGGCGAAGCCCCATCTAAAAACGAAACAGGCGGGTGAACTTCACGATGAAGGCGCGGTTCTGGAGCATCGGCGTGCCACGCAGCGTTGCCGTGTCACGCTGGTCGTTATAGACGACGAACAGCTCGCTCCCCGGCTGATACTCCCAGCGAAGCCGGAGGTTGGTACTGAGCGAGTTGGTGCCGTTGTTGTATTGCAGCAGGCCGCCGAAGAACATGCGCGGCGTCAGGGTATAGGTCACGCGGCTCTGCATCAGCGTCGCGGTGAACGTCCCCTCCGGGAGGTCGATCCGGTTGAGCGAGATGCCCGGCTCGAACGAGAACTGCGGTGTGATCTCGATCCGGCCGCGCCGGTAGCCGTAGGCCGTGATGTTGCCGTTGAAGAACCCGCCGCGCTGTAGGGTGAAGGTACCCGAGAACCGGCGCTGTCCCCCCATGGAGTAGGACGCGAAGAAGTCCTGGAAGCCGTACGCGCCCACCGGGATGGTGACATCCGACGCAATCGGGAACGGTCTGACGAGCAACTCGTAGTTGTCCTGGAAGTCGAACCCGATCCGGTCACTGTTCTCGAACTCGGTCTCGAAGCGCGCCTGCACGATCCGCGTCTCGACTTGCCCGGCGCCGGTCTCGATATAGTCCAGGCTGCCGCTAACGGTGAACTGCCGCACCGCCCCAATCGAGCGCGGGCGCGGGCTGTACTTGCCGGTGGTGAACGTGCGCCGGAAGTCGTCGCGTCGCAGGAAGCCGATTTCCGGATTGAAATTGTCGCCGACGAGCAGGTGGTCGAACTGGAAGGCGTAGAGGTCGCCGTTGTAGGTAAAGACCCCCTGGTAGCTTGCGTCGTCGCCCACGAGACCGGGCGTGCGCGTGCGAGCGTAGAAGCCGTTGAAGTTCACGTTGTCGTAGAACGAGAACGTTGCGTCGACGCCGTACGCCTCATTCGAGCCGGGACCGGTCGTCGAGACCGACCGGCCGGTGAAGATGCCGCCGATGCTGCTTCGGCGCAGGATGTCTCGCTTGACCCGCAGCACCGTGAAATTGGTCGACACCGCCTCGGCGCTCAATGCGTCATCGGTCTGGATGCTCAGCGCCCCGACCGTGAACTTGCCCGTCTTGCCGGTGAGTCGGCCGCCACCCAGAATCGGCACCGTCTGCCCACCCTCGAGGCCGATCCGCCGGCTGAAGAAGAGCGTCGGGACATCGCCGCCGCCAAAGAAACCGCCGCCTCCTGCCTGTCGGCGGGTCCCGCCGCCCGGACCACCCCCGCCGCCGCCAAAGGCCGCGCCGCGACCGAAGTCGAAGATCCCTTGTCCCTCGAGGAAGAACTCGCGTTTCTCGGGGAAGAAGAGGCTGAACCGCGTCAGGTTCACCTGTTGCTCGTCGACCTCGACCTGCGCAAAATCCGTGTTGTACGTGAAATCCGCCGTCAGGTTCTGGGTCACGCCCACCTTGACGTCGAAGCCGAAGTCACCGTCGCCGTCGTTCGAGACGAGCGGAACCGCGTTGACGTCGGTGGCGAGCGAGCCAATCGCGTACGGCTTGATCTCCAGCGTCCGGTTGCCGCGCGGGACCTCGATGCCGGTGAGCGTGGCGGCGGCCGATATGCGGGACTCCCCCGGACCACCGGAGATGGGGACCGGGGTCAGATAAGTCGCCTCGTTCTTCCAGAAAATATTTCGCCCGAGCTGGAGCCCCCACACCTGCGAGGTGCCGGGCCTGAAGCGGATTGACTTGAAGGGAATCCGCATCTCGACGGTCCATCCACCGTCGAAGCGTCCCGTGCGGACCTCCCAGATCGGGTTCCAGTCGATGCCGGAGAATCTCTCGTCGGTGACCTGGCCGTCGTAGAAACCGCCGATGGGGTTGACCAGGAAGAAGACGGCGTTGCGCCGGTCGTAGAACGTGTCGAACGTCACGCTGAAATAGTCGTTGCTGATCAGCTGGAACGAATCACGCTGCATCTCGTTGGCCACCCACTCGGACTCCGGCGCCGAGCTCCAGAGGCGCGCCGCAACAAAGACGTTCTGCTCGTCGTAGAAGACCCACGCTTCGGTGCGCTCCGTCGATGGCGCCCCCTCGTCGGGGGTTTGCTGGATGAACCCACCGAACGACGGCACCGTTTCATAGACGCCCTCGTCAAGCGTCCCGTCCGGACGCAGCGGTTCGGCAAGCCGGACCGCACGCACCGTGACGCGTCCCGCCGCATCGCGCGCGATCGTCTCGGGCGCGTCCGGTGGCGGGGGCCCATCGATGATGATGGTCGGGACCACCGCGAAACCGCTGCGGCCGGCCTCGGCGACAGGCTCGGCGCGCGGCGCCGCCGGTCGCGCTGCGGCGGCGGGTGCAGGCTCGACGCGGGGCTCGCTCGCGGTGAGCGCCGGCGCGGGCGCTGCACTCCCCCCGGCCGTCAGCGCACGTCTGAGGTCGGCAGCGAGCCGGTCCTGCAGATCGAAAAGCTCCGCCACGGTGCCGTCGACAATCGCCGTGTGTGTCACCGCGCCGGTCGGCACCTCGACCACGCGGGCGGTGATCCGCATCTGTTCCCCGAGCCGCTGGTAACCACCGCTGACGATCCAACGCACCCCGAGGGCTCGTCCGGTCCCGATGTCGTTCGGTTCGACGATCGCGTCCGGCGAGCTGCCGTCGGCGAGCGCGGACGTCTGGTCCACGACCACCGACAGATCGCCACCCTGCTCCAGCTCGGCCGCGAGGGTGGCGGCGATGCCGGCGCCGATCCACTCGTCCCCCGGCGTCCCCGAGATGCTGGTAAAGGGAGTGATGGCGACGCGGTCGACCCCGGTTGGTTGCGCCGAGGCGGGCTGGGCCGCGATCGAGACCGCGAGCACGGTGGTCAACGCGGCCGCGACGACCGCCGGTGGGCGGTCTCTGTAACTGTGTCCTTTCATGTGATTGCCCGCAACCGGTGACGCGAGTGACGCGCGGTTGCACGAGGGCATTGTTGCATGAAGACCCTGCGGGGGGGCGCACTTCTCGTGACCTTTGGCAGGAGCCACACTACAGGAATGAAGTCGAAGGTCCATCCCACGTATAAGACGAAGTACCGCGTTGCGAACTGGCCGGCCTATAACCAGACCCTCGTTCGACGCGGCGATGTGACGGTGTGGTTGTCCTCGGAAGCGATCGCGGCCTGGATGGGCTTGATCCGGTTTCGTGGACACATTCCGAAAGGCGAATACGATGGCGACAGACACGACGAAGGGCCGGCGGCCACGCCGAAACGGATCAGGCCCAATCCTCATGACTGGCAGCTACGGTGCGCGGTATATCGACTTCTCCCGGCTGAGCGTAATGGCTTACAACCTCGGGAATCTGTGTCTAGAGTGGGCTTGAGCTGTTCCATGCTTTAGTTGAAAGCATAGGCACAGGTTTGGGCGAGTAGAGGTGGACCCTATCGGCTGGACAGCTGATCGACATCGGTAAGTGGAATCTTCTGCGTCACATTCCCGTCAAGATGAGAGGGGGCAGAAGATGACGAAGAGGAAACGACGAAATCATTCACCAGTGTTTAAAGCCAAGGTCGCGTTGGCCGCAGTACGAGGAGAGCGTACCTTGGCCGATCTCGCCGAGCAGTTCGAGGTGCACCCGAATCAGATCCAGGACTGGAAGAAGAAGCTAGTGGCGGATGCCGAGCATGTGTTCGGCGCCGGTGCGGTCGAGGCTGAGCATTCCGAGCAGGAGACCCAGCAACTCCACGCCAAGATTGGTCAGCTGACGAGGGAGAAGGATTTTTTGTCCAAGGCGCTCGGTCGAGACCGGTGAGCGAGCGCCGAGCGATGATTCAAGCTGACCCCCCGTTGACCGTCACACGACGCTGCGAGCTGCTCGATGTGGCGCGGTCGACGGTGTATTACCACCCCACCGGGATCCCATCGGAGGATCTGGCCCTGATGCGCCTCCTGGACGAGATCCACTTAGAGCGTCCGTTCTACGGCAGTCGCCGCCTTCGAGACGAGCTCGAAACCCAGGGGCACCCGGTGAATCGCAAGCGGGTCCAGCGCCTGATGCGCCAGATGGGCCTGAGTGCCCTGTATCCGAAGCCGCGCACGAGCCAGCCCGGGGCCGGACACAAGGTGTATCCGTACCTGCTGAAGGGCCTGTCCATCGAGCGGCCGAATCAGGTGTGGGCGAGCGATATCTGCTACATCCCAATGGCGCAGGGGTGCATGTATCTGGTGGCCATCCTGGATTGGTACTCGCGCCGGGTCCTGGCCTGGCGTGTGTCAAACACCGTCGACAGCGACTTCTGTGTCGAGGCCCTCGAGGACGCGCTCACCCACTACGGACCGCCGGCGATCTTCAATACGGACCAAGGCGCTCAGTTTACGTCCCAGGCGTTTACGGCGGTGCTCAAAGCCCATGCGGTGGCCATCAGCATGGACGGCAAGGGACGCTGGATCGACAACGTGTTCGTCGAGCGTCTCTGGCGCAGCGTCAAATACGAGGATGTGTATCTCCATGCATACGAGACCCCCGCCTCGCTCCGGGCAGGGCTGCCCTGCTACTTTCAGTTCTACAACGGGCGACGGCGTCATAGTGCACTTGGTCGGCGGACGCCGGATGTGGTGTACTTCGACGCAACCAGCTTCGGCACGGCGGCCTGAAACACGATGGAGATTTCACTTAAGCCGCTGTCCAGGTTTCGGGGTCCACTTCTAGTGTGTAGCGGCGCCCTATACTCGCTGCATGGAGACACTCTCAGCGAAGATTCGGGAAAAGCATTCCAGTGGCAACAGTTGCGAGGACATCGATGCGGCACTTACCGCATTGGCGTTGCGTAAGGTGCCGGAAATCGACGGCTACCTTTTCTCTCCTGTGTCAAATATTCCCTCGAAGGTTGCCGATCTACTGCAACTCGGCACCCGGCGATCTATCGATCTTGCCGAATCGACTATCCGAGAGACGAACCGGGAATAGCTTAATAGCGAATGTGTTGCAACTTTCCAAAAGCGGCAAGAGAGCGATTGGTCGAGTTGGCCGGGCTCCGTCTCATGCCGCCACCTCGAACAAGTTGTTAATGAACTGAATCTGTCGCTTAACATCCGAACCGCTCACCCACCTCGCTTGCCCCTTCCGGATCATGTGCATGGCCTCGTAGCCTTGGATCGTTCGCCGCGCCGCGTGGAATGCACGAAAGCCCTGCTTGGCCTTCACGCGTCGTTTGATCGCTCGATGATCCTGCTCCACGATGTTGTTCAAGTATTGGACCGGCCGGTGGCGGCAACGGCGTCGCAGGAGTCCTTCCTTTTTCACCCCTGCAATCGCCGAGCCGTAAAGGCGGGCCTGGTCCGTGTTGATGACACGGGGCTGCGGATGCGACGGATCAGTGAGCGCCTTGCGAAACAGGCGTTTGGCCGTAGCGGCATCGCGCAAGCCCGAGAGCACGAAGTTGATCGTGGCGCCGGTGGAATCGATGGCTCGGTAGAGGTAGCACCAACGGCCCTTGACACGAACGTAGGTTTCATCGACACGTCAGGACCTGTTGGTTGGTTTGAGATGACGGCGCAGCCGCTCTTCCAGTTCGGGACCGTAGCGCTGGACCCAGCGCCAGATGGTCGTGTGGTCCGCTTCCAGACCGCGCTCGCTGAGCAGTTCTTCGACATCGCGGAACGAGAGCGAGTACCGAAGGTACCAGCGCACGGCGCACACAATCAGCTCGGGCTCGGTTTGTCGCCACTTGAAGATCGCCGGTCGGATTGCCTGCTTCATGATCTCTTCAGGTTACCAGCCGCCGTCGGCCACAGTTGCAACACAACCCTACGAACGGGATCACCTGCGCGATGACCGCCCTGCACTTTGCGTCGAGTGCATGGCGGTTCCGACGAAGCGATGCCGGGTGTGTGGGGCGCCCTACGGCCTAGCAGCCCGTGGTGAAAGTCGATCCATCACAAGTTGATGAAGGTCGAGGGGATCGACAAGGTCGATTCCGTGTACTACACTGTCGCGCATGGCGATGGGTATTCGAGAGAGCGAGCAATCGTTGTTGTGGGTCGCGGCCGCGGAACTGCCGAAGTCGCCCGGCCATCCGTTCTACATGCGGCTGAATGCGCTGCTCGACGCGCACGACTTCGATCCGTTTGTCGAAGGCCTGTGCCGCGGGTTCTACGCGCAGGTCATGGGCCGACCGAGCTTGGCGCCTGGCCGGTATTTTCGGCTGCTACTGGTGGGCTACTTCGAGGGCATCGATTCGGAACGAGGGATCGCGTGGCGCGCGACCGACTCGTTGGCGGTGCGCAGTTTTCTGCGGCTCGGCCTGGAGGACGCCCCGCCCGATCATTCGACGATCTCGCGGACGCGGCGCCTGATCGATGTCGAGACGCACCGCGCCATCTTCACGTGGGTGCAACAACGACTCGTCGAGGTGGGATTGCTCAAGGGGAAGACCGTGGCGATCGATGCCACCACGCTCGAGGCGAACGCCGCGATGCGCAGCATCGTGCGGCGCGACACCGGCGAGAGCTATCAGGCGTTTCTGACCGGGCTCGCCACGGCCTCGGGGATCGAGACCCCGACGCGCGAGGACCTGGCACGGGTGGACAAGAAGCGCAAGAAGAAGACGTCGAACACGGAGTGGACCAACCCGCACGACCCCGATGCGAAGGTCACGAAGATGAAAGACGGCCGGACGCATCTGGCCCACAAAGCCGAGCATGCGGTCGACCTGGACACCGGCGCCATTGTCGCCGTCACGCTGCAGGGCGCCGACCAAGGCGACACGACGACGATCGTCGAAACGGTGACGGCCGCGGCCGAGCAAGTCGAAGACGCGCAGCGGGACGGCGAGGCGCCACAGGCACTGGACGAACTGGTCGGCGACAAGGGGTATCACAGCAACCAGACGATGGTGGACCTCGACGCGGTCGGTATCCGGTCGTACATCGCCGAGCCGGACCGAGGCCGCCGCGACTGGTCGGAGGCGCCGGACGCGCAGGCGCCGGTCTATGGCAATCGCCGCCGGATGCATGGACGACGCGGACGGCGCCTGATGCGGCGACGCGGTGAGACGATCGAACGCTCGTTCGCGCACCTCTATGACACGGGGGGCATGCGCCGTACGCATCTGCGCGGCCACACGAACATCCTGAAGCGCGTGCTGATTCATGCTGGTGGCTTCAATCTCGGACTCGTCATGCGTCAGCTGATCGGCGCCGGCACGCCGCGTGGGCTGCAGGGCCGTCTGGCGGCCGTTCTCGCCACGTTGTTGATGTTCATGAGCGCTGCCCGACGACGATTTGCGATGATCACGGCATCGCATCGACTCTTCGCGGCCATTGGTGGTCGACGCACGCCACAGATCACGTTCGTCGTCAACTCGTCAGCAACGGCGTTGGTGCGCGGATGCGGGCAGGCCTACGCGCTTCAAACCGTCGAGCCCGTCACCTACCGATGCGGTACGAGACGGGTCTGCCAAGCTCGGTCATCCGGTTCAGAACGTTACACGCGAGCACGGCCTCACGCTGTTGCCCCGATGAACTGCGTGCCCGAAGACAGTCGCCGACGATCGACGTGTACCGGAAGAACGCATTCTCCACGCGCGCGTGCTGAGGGTAACCAGACGCCTTCGTCCACCGTCGCCGTCCGAGCGCCTTCACCCTCCTGATCGTCCGATCGCGGGCACCTGATCGGGCGCCCCGTCGAGACAACGACGCGGTCTTGGTCGGCGGCACCACGACCCTCGCCCCTCGCGCACCGGCCGCACCATAGAACGCGAGCGTGTCGTCGGCCGGATCCGCCGTCACTCTGGTGAGGTGTCCATCCACCTCGTCGACCAGACTGACCCCCGTCATCGCGTCATCGGCCGTCGGCTCAGTCAGCGCGCAGGCCACGATCACACGGGACCCGTCCACGCCGAGATGGAGCTTCCTCCAGCCGCGTCGCCCTCGGCCCCCATGTGTCGCCGCGGCCCACTCACCTTCGCCGACGATGGACAGTCCGGCGCTGTCAACGATGAGGGGCAGGCTGGTGCCCGGGCGGGCGCGCCGAAGCGCGAGGGCGAGATGCTGACCGCGTCGCGAGAGCGTAGTGTGATCGGATGCCGTGAGATCAACGCCCAGCATCCCGAAGATCGATGTCAAGACGCCCTCGGTCCGACGCAACGGTCAGTGGAAGCTGAGACTGAGCGTCAGGGCGGTTTCGATGGCGAGATCGGAATACTGGAGTTGCCCGCTCCGCCTGCCGACGCCAGCCGCTGCCCACGTGGCGATCGCGTCGGGCGTGAGCCAGAGGGTGACGTCGCCTCGCCGCACGAGGGCTCGGTCGTACTCGGCCCAGTTCCCGACGCGATACTGTGTCTTGTCCTTCGGATGCACTCTCGACTTCACATCGAGATCATGACCCGCCTGCGGTCGCGATAGTCAACATGCCGGCCACTGCTCGCCCACCACGCTGAATCAGCGCACCAACGCCGATATACGACCGCAACCGACGCGAAGGACCGACCGTCACGACCCACTCGCTTGATCACCGGGAGGAGTCCATATACAGGCTGCTAGGCCTTCTCGCGCCAAGCCTACGTATTCCCATGCGATAAGCCCGACGAGGATTAAGAGCGCGATGACGATCGCAGTCACTGCATTTTTAATCGACTTGTGAGCGAGCGCAAGCTGGCTCACGTTTTCGTTCGTCGTTTCGCGATGCTGCTCAAGCCTGCGCACGTGGTCATTGCAGGCATTGCGGAGATACCCGACCAGTGCTTCTGTGCTTGCCGGCAGGATCTCTGATACGGTCGGCACATTGTAGCTCTTCCTGGACAGCCCGTTGATCGCGGCCAACGTGGCGCGCAGGAACTGCAGCGCCGCGTAAAACGCCACAAATGTTATTACGGCGCTTTCTGACACGGATTCCTGTAGTCGGCCGCGAGACAGGAACGTGGCTACGGCGACCATGATTGTTACGGCGATCGGAGCAACCGAACCAGCCGCAATGAGCTTGTTTTCTACCGCGCGCCTCCTTTCGGCTTCTGTCTCCAGTTCGGCGCATAGCCGCTCGTACACCGTGCGCACAACATCTTCGTCTGCATCCGCGTCGATTTCCGGTTTTGGCTGTTCGACGTCGTCAGTCAAGTTCGTCGATGGCGGATCAAGAGTAGGCCAGACTCCGTCCCACAGCCACCGTCCGACCCACTTCACGCAAGAGTCACGTGCTGCGGCTAGATGTTGCGGAGCCATTCCATGATCTTGTTCGTAATCGGGAATCCGAGTTTGTCCTCAAGCCACAGCCATTGCCCATTCGGGTTGATCTCCAGGAAATAGTACTGACCGTTCGGTGCGAGCACGAGATCGACGGCGCCAAAGCGTAGGTTCAGTGCCTTCATTAGGCGCTGGCAAGCCGTGTCTATCTCCTCTGGTAAGGCATGCACTTTGTGCTCAAGTTCCTCATCTGCTCGGCGCCAGTCCACTTTGGCCGAGTCGGCTTCCTGGGAGTGAATGGCCGCAGCGTAAATTGAATTGTCGACGATCGTGACGCGGATGTCCCAACGCTTCTCCAAATGGCGCTGGTAGATCACAGGCGCGACTTTCAGCGCCTCGTCGCTGGCGAGGTCAGCCGTGCTCACAGCGGTAGTGTAGGCAGCGGTCTGGACGTCACCGTAGTCAAAATAGCCGAGCCGGAGGGGCTTCGCGACAACCCTGCCTTCCTGTCGGTCAAAGAATGCCCGGATTTCGTCCGGGTTGTTGGAGATTAGCGTCTCAGGACAGGTGAATCCCACGGTCTCGGCAACCTGCAATTGGAGCATTTTGGACTCCGCACGCTGGATGTCGACGGGAAGGCTCATCCAGTTAGCCGCTGGCACCTGCTCGGCGAGATTCCAAAGCATGCCGCGCAGAAACCACTGGGACTCCCTCAAGCAGTACTCGGCGTGGGCGCGGATCGTATCCGGCGGCAAAGCGGGCAAGCGATGCCGACGGAACCAGACGCGCTTGACGCCGTCAAGCGAAACGGCGCAGTCTTCCGAATGCCAGCGGAGTCGGCGTGCGCCGGTTCGGAGTTCATACGAAGACTTCGCGCCGAGCGGTAGGTCTTCAGTGTTCAATCGGTAGAACTTGACTCCGGCTCTTTTTAGGGCGTCGGCAACGGCGTCTGAAGCTGAGTCAAGCCTGGTGGTGACCAAGAGGACATCGACATCCTCAGTCGTCATCCGTGGTTTCGCGCGCAACCCGGGTGTGCAATGTGTCGCGTGGGGGACGTTGCTCTCCGTCCTGCGGTTTCTCAGGCGGAATCTGGACGCTCAATTGCGCGAGTAATGGTTCGACTCGCAGCCGATCAGTTTTCATCCGAAGTCTCCCTGGGGACCTGGGTGATTGTGGTGCTGCGCTGGCAGTCCGCGGTGGGAGCGACCAGCGTCGAGTCAAAGATAACGTCCTCTTCGGTGATCTCGTCACGCGGGTCATGGTTGGGCACGACGGCCGAAGCTATCTTGGAGACGGACAGGAGGGGCTGCATTTACGGTTCCTATAATAGGCCAAGGTCCCGCCCGGCCCAGATCGCCGGGTAGCTGAGGCCGTCGGCCCTGAGGGCCAAGATCCGCGCCTTGGTCCTCTGTCATTCCAAGCGTATCGGGTGGGGCTCCTCGGAACTTAAGCCCTGTGCGATCATATCGGTCATGTTGATCGAGGTCTTCGACAGGCTGACGTCGTGCAAGCTGGTCTCAAGGATCGCCTATTCGGACGGTGAGATCACTGCACCGCCGCGGGGCATACAGGTGAGATTCGCCGAGGACGACGAGAATGCCGACGCGTGGATCTGCCACGACGAGACGGGCCTTTGGCTTTCCTCGAACGCACACCACAGGAACGCGGGCGGCTACCAGGGCTTCCGAGGGTTCGAGCTGCCCCTGGCGGACATCGAAAGTGTCGAACTAATCGGCGAATGACGGGCTTTCCGAGGGCTTGACGTCGCCGGTCGTTGCCTAGTTCAATCCCGATCTGTCGACGGCGCAGCCGGCGTCTTCCAGCCGCTTCGTCAGGTCGTTCCCGCTGTCGTAGTTACTGGCCAGGCGTGTGGCAGAGACACCGCCGGTGCTGATCAGCGGGGCGCGCCCCTGAACGAGCGCGGCCTCAGCTGTGACCGGAATTTGCACACCGGGCGTCACGGTCAGGAGTCTTGCCAACCCTGCAGCCGACGTCCCGATAACCTCCAAAGCTGTTCCGGTCACCTCTCGCCCCAATCCTAACGCTCGGACTGGATCGGATTTAGGGGGCAAGGTCCCAGATTCGGGGCGTGCGGCATTCTATGGTCGTCCTGGACGCCTCGAACACGCCATCTGTCCATGGGCGAGGGACGAGCTGCCACCGACGCATTACCGCGCGCATTGCATCAACGACGGGCTTTGGTGCATGGCTCCTGACCCTTACTTCGGCGGGCATCGTCAACCGGCTGGTCCTGTGGCCGCGGCCAGCGCACGATCCTGCTTACGAAGTCGAAGGTGCATCCGAAATACAAGACAACGTATCGCGTCGGGAACTGGCGGGAGTACGAGCGAGCGCTCGTCCAACGAGGTGACGTGACCCTGTGGCTCTCGGCCGCTGCCACGGACGCGTGGCGACCGTCGCCCTCCGGTCGCCCCGGTGGGCAGAAGCGGTTCTCGGATGTGGCGATCGAGACCGCGTTGATCCTCCGGCTCGTCTTCGGTTTGCCCTTGCGCCAGACGGAGGGGTTCGTGCGGTCGGTCCTGGCCTTGATGGGCGCCGATTTGGACGCGCCGGACCACACCACACTCTCGCGGCGGAGTCAGCAGCTCGCTGTGATGCTCCGTCGCATCCCGGCCACGGACCCCATCCATCTCATCGTCGATAGCACCGGCCTGTCGATCGTGGGCCAAGGCGCGTGGGCCGCCGCGAAACACGGGGGACACGGCGAGCGTCGGTGGAAGAAGCTCCATCTCGGTGTCGACCGGTCGGGTGTGATCGTGGCGCAGGCCCTCACCGATGCGCATGTCGACGACGCCACGACTGCGGTCGATCTGATCCCCGTCGTCGATGGCGATATCTCGAGCGTCACCGCGGATGTCGCCTACGACACGATCGCGGTCTACGAGGCGGCGGGCGCGCGTGGTGCGCAGGTCGTCGTTCCCCCGAAGAGGACCGCCGCCGTGTCTCGCCGACGGCCGCGATCCCTCGCTCGCGATCGTACCGTCAAGCGGGTGCAGGAGATCGGGCGGCGGCGATGGAAGAAGGAGACGGGCTACCATCGGCAGGCGCGCGTGGAGAACGTCTTCTTCCGGTACAAGTCCATCATCGGAGAGGGCTTTCGCGCGCGGAGTTCAGCAGGGCAGGGGACTGAGGCGGTCCTCGCGTGTAACGTGCTGAATCGGATGAGGGACTTGGGCAGGCCTGCGTCGTACGCGATCAGGCGGTGACCAACAACTGGGTCGGGATCGTTGCGGGCTACGTTCGATTCATGCAACAAAGCCCCAATCAGGGCTGCACGCTGTGCTTGGCTGACGCCGATCCTGTTGTCACGGGCTGGCCGCTGTCGTGAAGAACGTGGTGAGGCGTTGCCAGAACAGGGGCGACGGCGTACGTTTGCGCGCCTCCCATTGATGACTACGGAACCTGTAGTCAACGAAATCCATACATGTATCGCTACCGATCGGCGCTTACTGATCTTCACGCTCCCTGCCCAGAACAGAGACGAAGCAACCCAACGGCTGCTTAAGGCAGTGACCTCGGGCTACCTAGATTCAAACTCCTCAACTCTTCGCCAGAAGACGGGTGACGGCACTCGGCGCCGCGACTCCCATTGGTACACGACCGCCTTCCCTGCCGCGCCGATCCGATGAGCCAGCCGCGACTGACTCAGGCCAAGGCGACGGCGTAGCGTCTTGATGCGGAGGTCGTAGTTCGTTGGAACCGCTTCCCAAGCGAGCGACGTCGGTTTACTGGGCGGGCGCCGTTGAGTGCCGTAATAGTTGCGTTTGAAGACCAGTGCCTCCCTGAGGGTGGCCCGCGGTCGCAAGCGGCGGAACGTTGTCCGAGTATCATAGACAACAGCCAACCGACCGGAGCGTGCAGCGGTCTGCAGCGTCCGAACATGCACACCGATCATCAAGGCGAGGACCCGCAACGACAACAACACGGTGTCGTCCGGGTGCGCCGCCAGCGTCCTGGCTCTGCTCAAAAACTCCTTCGATGGCTCTCGCCTGCCGGAATCCCATGTGCGATAGGTTTCAAGCGGCACATTCAGTCGCGCCGCGAACGCTAACTGCGACAATGTGAGAGCCGCGCGGTATGTTCGCATCAGGCTCATCGTTGCCGTCTCCGTTTCATTGTTCTGTTCGCATTCGACCAGTTCAGTCGCTCGACCGGGAGAGAGGCGAGGAGTCCTTGGAGATCCCCGGCGGCCTGTCGACACGTCTCGGCCAGCGCACGGGCGGCGTCCGGCCCCAGGGCATGGTCCATGTGTTCGATGCCGAGCGCGTGGAGATCAAGTACTTCAGCAAAGAGTGCGAAACGGGTTCGCGCAGACTGGAGCCTTTCTTCGAGAGTGGGTGGTGGCACCAGATCGTCAACCATGACGTCCACACCATGCCGTCGGAGGGACCAGAAGTGAAGCAGAACCTTGAGCGCCTCCGTACTTCAGCACGCTAATCGTCGACCTGATGTGACCGGTCGGAACTGAAAGGAATGACCACAGCGGTGGTCATTACTCCGCACAATCTGCAGAATCTGGCGAGAAATGGCGCGCCCGGCAGGATTCGAACCTGCGACCCCCAGCTTAGAAGGCCGATGCTCTATCCAACTGAGCTACGGGCACACCGTCTTCGACTGTCGCTAAGTCCCGGTATATCAGCGTTGCCTTTCTCGATGAAGCCGCGCGGCCTCGGTCAGCCGGCGGCGAATCAGGTCGATCTCGGTCTTCGGGGTCGTGATGCCGCCCGTGGACTTCTTCTCGAAGACATGGAGCACGTAGATCGCCTCGTCGAACTGAGCCGTGTACACCGCGCGGTACGTGTTGGTGTCGTGCTGATCGACTATCTCCATGACGCGTGTCCCACCGAAGCCTCTCAGGGGCTTCGCCGCCGGATCGGTCTCGTCCCGCTGCGCTGCATAGACCGTCGGGCCGAAATCGCGGCGCACCGGCTGCGGAAATCTCTTGAGGTCCCTGCGAGACGACCCGACACATGGTTGGACTGAGGGCCTCGGCCTTGGCCATCGTCCGCACGCTCCTGTGCGTCGCATCCGGAGGCGTCGTGTGCAAGGTCAGGCCGATTCGCTTGTCTTATGCGAGCGGGAGTGACCGTCATGGTCCTGTGGAGGAGGCGGGACCTGCACCCGCCGCCAGGCGGATCGGGAACAGGTTCCCGCCGTCTCCACTATTTCTCCACGGTTCACGAACGTCGTGCCACCGGTTCCGGCGAACGAGGTCCGCTTGCAGCTGAGCGTGCTCGCGTACACCTTAGGCAACCTCTGGCGACGACTGGTGCTCCCGACGCGGATCGACACGTGGTCGCTGACCAGCCTCCAGCAGCGCCTCGTCAAGACGGGTGAGCGGCTAGTGAAACATGCCTGCTACTACTGGCTCCTGCTGGCCGAAAGCCACCTGACCCGCCGCCTGTTCGGGTCGATGCTCCAGCGGATCTGGGCCTTGCCGGTGCCGACCGGCTGACGACGGGAGCTGCTGGTGAAGACTTGGGCGAAGAGAGGGTATAAGACGGGCGAGGTGTCCGCAAAAACGTCGGCGGTGCAGTGCCGCCCGCCGCAATTCGGGTCACGTGGCTTCACAATCGTGTTTCCACTGATTGCGGTTGCAATGCTTCAAGATGACCATGGAGGCAACGTCGGAGGTACCACAGCTAGACTGAGACATGGTCATACTTCGGCCGACACGAAAGCTGAACTCGTTGCTGCCGGCAACGGAGGTCATCCCGACCAGCTCCGATACGGCGCTCGGCGATTGGTACGTCAATCGAGTTGTGGTGGATCGGCAGCCGCTTCTCCTCTTGGTGAGTTCTACTTCGCTGCTGCCGATGCTGATTCCGGCACAGAATGTGCGGGGCCTCCCAGCCCGACTCGCTGCGCTCGTCGAGGCAAGATTGAGACGTTGCGGGCTCGACGATCGGACGATCGCCGCCGAGACTCTGGCAATGGCCTCGGTGGCGGTCGGTCCGACGGTCGATCGGTCCGTGCTCGGCATCATGGTCGACTTCGCGAAGGCTGTTCCCTACCACCTTGAGCCTGGGCAGTGGGGGGAAACCACCCTGCGGATCGTGGAAGAGCGCCTTGCCGCGACTCCGTGCCACGCAGCGCTCTCCTGGGACTGCGTGATATTTCCGGAAAAGAAGGCACCGGAGGTTCTGCGGGCGAAGTGGCTGGCGAACACACCGCTGCAGCCGACGCGGGGCGCGTGGACCACTGTGCATTAGGCATCAAGGTCGGCCGTCCCGACCATCACGCCTACGGCGGGCGCAAGGACAATGACGCGACGCACATATGTTCCGAGGATCGATGTGGTTCTGGTTTCGTGGATCGTCGTGGTTCACCTGCCGCGGCTGTCCTGCGTGTGCCGTGGTCCGGTTGATGTGCTGGTTTCATGGGCACGAGGTCGATCCGGTCTGATCAAGCCCACTCGGCGACGGATGGTTGCCGGCGTCAGCCACCACGTGCCCGCCGGCCTCCCTGAGATAGGCCGCCCACTCGTCCATCAGGCGGCGCCGGCGCTCGAAGAGATCACTGCGCGCGTAGGCTGCCTCGGTGGGGTTTTGTACCGTATGGGCGAGTGCGGCCTCGACCACTTCGCGGGGTGTGTTCGTCCGTTCCGCGGCCCAGTCCCGGAAGCTCGACCGGAACCCATGCGGCACGGCGGCGAGGCCGAGTTCCTTGATTAATTTCGATAGCGTCGTGTTGGAGAGTGGCTTCCCGCGCAGACTGCGGAATACGAGGCCCGTGCCGTCACTGCGTCTCCGTGCGTCGTGCAGGATCGCGTGCGCCCGCCCCGAAAGCGGGACGCGGTGATCCCGCTTCGCCTTCATGCGCGCGCCGGGGATGGTCCACACGCCCGCGTCCAGGTCCATTTCGTCCCACGTCGCCAGGCGCATTTCGCCGGAGCGCGCCGCCGTCAGCACCAGGAACTCGAACGCATCCTTGGTGGTGACCGAGGCCTGGGAGGCTCGCACGGTCGCGAGGGCGTCTGCCACCGCGCCGTGGGGCAGCGCCCGCATGTGCTGGACGATGGCCTGCTGCCGCCCGAGCGCCTGCCCGAGGGCATCGCCCGCCGGGTTGTCCGGCCGGTGTCCCATGGCGACCGCCCACTTCATCACGGCCCCGATCCGCTGCCGCACCCGCCGTGCGGTCTCGGGCTTGTCGTGCCAGATCGGGGTGAGGATGGCCAGCACGTCGGCCGTGGTCACCTCGGACACGGGCATCGCCCCGATGCGCGGGAACGCATAGGCGCGCAGACTGCGTGGCCAGTCCCGCGCGTGCTTGGCATTGCGCCAGCCGGGGCGCTGCTGCTCCAACACCGCGGCGGCGGCCTCCTCGACCGTGGGCGCGCCCTGGCCGTGGCGCTCCTCGGCCCGCGGGTCTCCGCCCGCCCGCGCCCGCTGGCGGTTGGCGAACGCCGCGTTGCGCGCCTCGGCCAGTGACACCAGCGGGTAGCCGCCGAGCCCGAGCATCCGGGGCCGGCCCCGAATGACCAGCCGTTGCACCCACTGCCGCGCCCCGGACGGATCCACGCGCAAGTTCAGCCCGTGGCCATCGCAATAGAACCCGGGCTCGGCGGTCCGCACAACGGCGGCGCTCAAGCGGTGCGCGAGGCGGCGCGGCGGCGTTGCCGGCATCGATCGATTCTCGCGCTTGTCGCTATACAGTGAACTATACACAATAATTTATGAATATACCGGACATCGTGGCACCACGTCAAGACGCCATCAAGTTATTAACAAGTTTAACTAACGTATTTTACATGAACTTGGTTGGACACCATGGGAACACGTATGACCATTATAGATGGTGGACGCCGCCTCCACCACTTCCACTGTGCCACTGTGTATGAGGAGTGTTTTCGCTGTACCAGCATCGTTCAAGGTAGCGTGCGGCTCAGCGCCGTCCGCCGAGCAGACCCGCCCGCCAGAGGAAGTACAGGAGCGTCAGCAGCGTACTCACCGCGGCTGCCACGTAGGTCAGTGCGGCGGCGTTCAGCACCCGGTCCACTCCCTCCCGCTCC
Source organism: Vicinamibacterales bacterium (assembly GCA_965229885.1). Taxonomy (GTDB): domain Bacteria; phylum Acidobacteriota; class Vicinamibacteria; order Vicinamibacterales; family CAVVIG01; genus DATLLJ01. The sequence continues at coordinate 526,732 of CBDDJX010000002.1, read as the reverse complement.
TGCGCCGTGATAATCCCGTGCTCCACGGTCAACGCCTTCGCGCGGTTCGAGGCGTTGAACTCCACAGGCAGCGTCACGACCTGGAACAGCAACACGGCGGAGAACAACACCGCGCCGACCCGTACCAGGTTCGTCGAGGCCAAGAACAAGCCGATGGCCATGGCGCCATAGCTGAGGCTCGAGCCGATGGAAGCCGTTGGCACCAGCGCCGAGCGCAGCCAGAGCGGCGCGTAGTGCCGCGCGTGCTGGATAGCATGCCCCGCCTCGTGCGTGGCCATGCCGACGGCAGCAATGGAATCCGAGGCATGGACCGGCTCGGAGAGCACCAGCTTCTTCGTTACCGGGTTGTAGTGGTCGGACAGCACGCCGTGGGCGCGGACAATCTGCACGTCGGTGATGCCCGCCCCGCGCAGGAGGGCCACCGCGGCCTGTGCGCCCGTGAACCCGCGCCGACTCCAGACCTTCGAATACCTGTTGAAGGTGCGCTTGACCCGCGCGCTCGCCCAGAGCGAGAGTCCCAACCCGGGCAGGATGAAGAGGAAATACATCGGGTCGAAGAACATTGCGTTACCTCTGCATGGAGAACGGTGTCGTGGTCGCGGCGTGGCTCTATTTTGCCTCTGTCCGCCGGCCACGCGTGCGCGTCGCTGGCCGTCGCGCAATCGTCGTTTGGGCACAACGGCGGTGGCGACGATGGTGCCCCGCAGCCGCTGATCAGCGCTTGGTAGTCTCTGTGGTCCGCGATCTTGCGACGTCCACACACGGTCTTCAAAGCCCGCGGACATCCGATTGCGCAAGAGGGATACGATGAGGGGAAGCGATGACAGCTTAAGCTTTAAGCTATTATTATCAAATGAGTTACATCGCCTCGTGCTCGTCGACGACGTCAGGGCTCCGGCATCGGGCCATCGCATCAGTGCAGGTGCCGGCGCCTCGTGGCTCCGTGCGGACGCCTGTGACCCTGGCCTCGGCGATGTCGAGTGCACCCTCGACGCAGACCGGGCCCTGTCCTGGACTCCGCGCACATCCGACGGGTCCAGCCGGAACGGGCGCGCCTTCGGCCGCCCGCCCCCATCCTGCCCCGGTCCAGACCCCCACGGGGAGTCATCGTGAGCGGAAGAGCCGAGCCCTCGCGCACGTGAGGAACGGCCGCGGGCTTGACCGCTGCCCGACTCACCAAGCCCGACGACCCCATGGAGCCCGCTCACCACGAACGTCCAGACCACCCAGGCCGAGGTTCGGTGGCGATCCGACCTAGTAATTGTGTATATAATTGTATATGTAAGCAGGTATAAGCAAAAACGCTTAGTAATTATGAGAATAACGGCGGATCATACCTCCACCAAATACTATTCTCGTCTTTTCTTCGCTACCCTTCAGCCCGCTTCCCACACTCAACGACCCCATGAGACTTCGCACCCCAGAACGTCCAGCCGACCGGCGCACGCTGCAGATTCGCTCGACTATTGGGCGACGATCGGACAAAAGTCGGCTGAATGCGCGGCGAAAGCGAAAAATGCCCGTAACCGATCGGCCGGCGCGAATTCAAATAAGAGTTCGCGCCTGTTCGGGGAGAAAAAATTGGGCGATTTCATGGGGAGGGAAAGTGTGTGGTTTTTTGAGGTGTGACAGGGTGTGACGGCATTTGGATAACATATTGAAGTTTTCCGAGTACGGCAGGGTTGGCTTTCGACCCCGTCACACCTGCAAGTCATTGTGGTTATTAAGTTTATTTTTATGTGCCGGGGTGTGACGGACTTTTTCTAATGTATCCACTTTTTGAGGGGGTTAACATGGATATAGTGGACAGGACAGGGGATAAAAGGAATACATTAGAAAAGCCCGTCACACCCGTCACACTCCGGCACAGCGAGGGGGGACGAAAGCCCGTTCCTGGAAGGGTCGAAAATTGGCGACCCTGCGGAGCGGCTTACCACCCTCTGAAACGCGCGTGCGCGGACGGGGCGGGCATTAAGGAATATTGCAAATTGACGCACGCGAGCGGGGGGCTGTGGGGAGGACTATTACTCCCTCGATTTTTCGAGGGCCCTCTGGCGAGCGGCGGGACGTTCAATGTGGAAAAGCCCGTGCGGCATCTCCACGGGCGGTGAGGGTCGCGTCCTGGCCCCCTGCCACGGGATTGCCTCGGGCCAGCGTGTATCTGGGAAGTCGTCGAGGGCGAGCTCGAAGATGGACGCGTAACACGCCGCCCGGCAGTCGCCGCGCGGCGTCCCTGGTCGGGTTTGCATCACCCTCAGCATGTTGGGTGGGGTCCTCTGGCGCGTTTCAATTCACAGTAGTCGACCCGACACGGCCCGATGTTTGTAGGATTCCGGCGATGATTTGCTCATCGCGCTTCAGGTTGTCGTTGTGAACCTGCAGCATCGCTTCCCACACTTCGGCGGCCTCGATGTGCCGGGCGCTGACCGCCGCCTGAGCAATATCAAAAAGTAGATTCTGATGCGTCTTGCTAACCTCAATCACGGCCCGCACCACGCGACGCTTGCGGTCGGTCTCTCGCTTATGGTTCATGTGTTCTCTCCTGGGTCGGGGTCGTCGATCAGACTCGTGCCTGGCGGGGTCCAATACCGCCCTAGCGCGCCAGCGACCCGCCGCCGACCGGGGGTGTAGCCGAGCTGCTTCAGAACGGTCGTGATACGGTGGGCGCTCCGGCCACCGCTGTCCCACTTGATCCCCTCGACCACCTGCCGGGTCGTGACGTTGCCCGAGTGGCCGGCCAGGTATTCCTGCACGGCATCCTCGGCGATCTCGTCTGTCGCCCGGTAGCGTTCCGTCAGAGCCGCCTGTTGTGACTTGAGCTCGTCGGGCAGCCACGCCGGCTCTTTGAGCACGAGTGATCGATACCGTGCCTCGGCCCACAGTTGCTTCCGATATTCGTTGACGAAACTCCGGATCTTGCGAGGGTCCCCGGCCGTCACGGGGACCGGCACGAAGCGGCGGTTCCCAGAGGGGTCGTTCGGGAGACAGCGGGGGTCGTTGGTCGAGCCGACGATGATGCAGCGGCGGGGAAGGTCGATCGGGTCGCGGCGGTAGGTAAGCCTGACGGCGCCGTCGTCTTGTCTGGCGAGAAAACCCTTAATCGACTCGACCTCGGCGCGCGTCGACCCGCTCATCTCGGCTGCCTCGACCAGGACCCGGCCTTGGAGCGCCTCGACCTGGGCTTTGAGGTCTGAATGGAACTTGAGCGCATCCGAGAACCAGGAGCGACGGTCTGCCGGCGGCAGCAGCCACGCCCAGACCGTTGACTTCCCAAGGCTCTGCGGGCCGACGAGAATCACCATCTCATCGTGTTTTTCACCCGGAGTGTAGGTCCGCGCCACCGCGCCCATCAGCACGGAGAACGACGCCCACCTGAGCAATCCTGGGCTGATGTCGCCGATCTGAAAGCAGCGAGTGAGCCAGAAGTCCAACCGCTTCTCCCCGTCCCACTCCGGCAGGGCGTCGAGCCACTCCTTGAAGGGGTCGATGCGCCGGCTGTTGAGTAGAGCGTCGATGACATCGGAGAATCGATCTTTGCTGAAGGCCAGAGGGGCCTGGCCGTCCTTCGTGACATACAGGAACTTGTCGGCGATTCGCTCCCGGAGTTCCGCCCGGTACATGTCGTCGCTGTTGGTCCACTTGGAAAAGTCGGCCGTCGCGTCGAGGAATTGCACCCTCACGGATCGTTCGTCGTAGCGGAGGTCAATAGCTAAGTGGCCCAGGGCGGCGAGCAGGCCGGCCCGCGTTTTTCCACCCTTGATCACGATCCGCTGCGTGGTAGTCGTGGGCGCGGCCGGCTCGAGTACTGGCGGGGGCGCATACGGCTTGAGCGCGACAAGGAGCTCGTCGATCGGGTCCTCTGGGCACCAGTCGTCGGCGTCAGCGCCCGTCGCTGTGAGCCCAAGGGCCGCAAGATCGACCTCGAAGAGGCCCTCGGCCTTCCCCTTGCGGGTGCGCAGGAGGCCATCAAGCAGCTTCGCGGCGTGCTTGTGGCCCTGCGGGTCAGCATCTGGCCACACCGCGACGTCGAAACTGTCGAGCGTAGCGAGCACATCGGCTGAGGGGCAGCCCGCAGCGCCCGTGACGGTGCCGACCGCGGGGATATCGCGCACCCGGAGCGCGCCGGCGGCCTTCTCACCTTCGGTGACGACCACCAAGCGTCCGGACTTGAGACCGGGGAGTTGCTCCGTACCATACAGCGGTAGCTCGGAGACAGACCGGCCGTTGAGGCCGCTCGAACCATCCGGCTGCTGCCACACGAATCGTTTTTTTTGGCCCGGAGACTGTATCCGAACATGCAGGGCCACGGGGGTGCCGTCATAGGCGCAAATTTCGTAGATGTTTTGTGGCGCGTGAGCCGTATCAGCCACGATGGATCGCCCCGCCGCCTGCGCCGCGGCTCCCTCATCTGTGTCGCCCTTAGGTGAATCGCCGGTCCCAGACCCTGCCACCGCCCGCGTGGTGGCCGGATCCCGACTGCGAACATCCTCCTGATGGGCGAGGGACTCGATCAAGGTGTTGCGACCATCGCGAGTCACCGGGTCACCACCTCAAGCACGGATTGCGCGCGGTCGAAGTTGTGGGCCATCCAGGCCGTCCCCGCGCGTCGCCCACCTAAGGCATGAGCCATCATCTCAGCGGTCACGGGTCACCTTCGAACCGTGCTGGCGCCTAGCTGGTGATCCTGTGCGTCCAATCGGCGGACGATACCCGAGACGGCGTCGGCCATCTGTCGTGCCCTGGAGGGAGGGCGCCAAGCCCAGGGTCCGCGCAACCCAGTCCTCGTCGTGCAGAGCCGCAGGCGCCACTGGGGGAGGTCGTCGGTCACACCGTCTGCCAGAGCGGGACGGGGCGGCTGCGCCCTGTCGGTCGCCACCGGCCATCGCCCGTGTCCGTCGAGCCTCGCGCCACCGCTCGTCGTCCGGCATGGCTCGCGAATGGGTCCCGCCTGCCGCGCGCCTCGTCGCCCCGGCCAGTCTCCGCGCACGGCCCCGTGTGGCGCCGCCCCCCGTACAGGGCATGCGACCGCGGGCACCGCGTCGCGGCGGGGCATCGTGGCGAGTCGATGCATCGGGTGCCGTAGAAGCCCGGGGCATGGCACAGCCATGCGCGCACTACTGACCACTGGATGCCGTCCGGCGGCGGACTTCGAGACGTGCCACCAGGGCGCGTAGTTCCCCGTCGGGCTGGCCAGCGATCCGTGCGGCGTTCAGCGCCGCCACTTCACCAGCGGGCCAGCCCACGGCGCGCACCCCCAGGCGCACCGGCTTCGGCCACAGCCCCTGGGCGATGCGGAGATAGAGAGTGGAACGCGAATAGCCGGTTTCAGTCTGGACGCGTGGGCGTCTCCAGATCGTCAGTGCGGCTCGGTCGTCCTGCGCCATGGTTCGCCTCCTCTGTGCGTACCCGGCCCATCCGGGAACGACATGGCCATTCCAGCAGGACGCCTTCGGCAGAGGCGTCAATTGCCGGAACGAGAGGATCAATTGATCTTTTCAGTCGCCCTCAGATGTGGTGCGCTCCTTGGGTATGCTGCGGGTTCCGCTCGATAACCAGCCGAACGCGCTTCTGCTGTTCATTCCCCTTTGGGCGTCTTGCGTGTCTCACCAAATAGGGTCTTGCGAAGGGTGCGCAGATGGCCAGCGACGGTATTCGGTGCCACCTCATAGCCTATCGCTGCAATCAGAGCCGAGATGATCTGTCCCGATTTCACGGGTTTTGACACGTCTACCTTTGCCTCCGTCGCGAGCGCGGCGATGATGGTCAGGAGCGTCGTTCGTTCGCGTTGCCCAAGGGGTCTATCGAGAGGATCAGCGGTCGGCGCTTGGACGGGTACGTGTTGCCGGATGAACGCCTCAAGCGCCGGCCGGCGAACACCAAGGACGCTCCCTTGTGGGAACTCAGACTCAGGTCGCGGCGAGAGACCGGACTCCCCCCTGTCGGGAGGGACTTGGCAGACGAGATCGTCCTGCTCGACCAAAGCGCCGACTGGGGCATCTTTCGGTACATATAGTCCGGCGCGCTGCCATTGGTAGTCGTTTTCAATCTGCGATCTTCCCCTGCCGACCATCGGCACATCCCAAACGCCGTTAATCGTTCCGTGCGTCCGAGGAGCGTTGGGGGCATCGTCGTCCAGTTTTCGGCAGCGGGCGGTCGTCTTCGCCGGCAGATAGATCGAGAGCTTTAGCCGCTCGTCGAGTACCAAGCGGAGCACGTCCGAAGCGTCTACGTCTTCCGATAACGCGGTCGAGAGTTCGCTCGCCGCCTCCTTGAGGGTGAGCCACTCACGCAATTTGCGGAGCGTGTCCGGACTCATGCTCGGATCGCCACGACATCGGCCGGCTTTGACGTGGCGAACCTGGACCACGAGGTCATCAGGTCTCGCCGGCGGTCAAAGAGATCCGTGCGGTTGTAGGCCGCTTCGGCCTTGTCCCGGAGCGTGTGGGCCAGGACAGCTTCGCAAACCGCGCGCGGCACATTCGTGCATTCGGCCGCCCAATCCCGAAACGTGCTGCGGAACCCGTGCACCGTGAGGTGGTCCCGCTGGAGGCGGCGCAACAGGATCAGCAAGACCATGTTCCAGAGGGGTTTCGTCGGCGCCCGACCGGGGAACACGTACGGGCCGCCATCGGACAGCCCCTTCGCTCGGTGGAGGATCTCGAGCACGCGGGGCGCGAGCGGCACGCTGTGCGCGCGGCCGCTCTTCATTCGCGCCCCGGGAATCGTCCACGTCCGGGTCTCCAGATCGACTTCAGACCACGTCGCCAGAAGCACTTCACTCGTCCGGGCCGCCGTGAGGATGAGGAACTCAAACGCGAGCCGGCTCGCCTCGCTCGCCTCCGCCGCCCGGAGCGTGCGGAGGAACGCTGGCACCGCAGGGTAGGGCAACGCCGCATGGTGCCGCGGCGTACCGCGGTGCTTCGGGAGCACCTTCGTGAGACCCTGGGTGGGATTGTCGCCCGCGCAGTAGCCCTGGGCGGTGCACCACTCGAAGATCATCCGGACCCGTTGGAGCACCCGCCGCGAGGTTGCCGGGCGCGCGAGCCACTGCGGCCCAAGCGCCGTCAGAATGTCGGCGCTCGTGATGGCATCCACGCGCTTCGCCCCGAAGGCCGCTACCATGCCCGCGAGCGAGGCCAGCCATTGCTTACGGTGTTTCTCGTTCCGGAACCCAGCCGCGTGCGCCGCGTGGACCTGTCGGGCCGCCTCCTCGAACGTCGGGAGCCACCGATGCGCACGCCGACGCTCCGCGAGGGGATCGCCGTCGGCCCGGGCCACCTTCCGAAGGTGCACGGCCTGCTCCCGGGCCTCCGCGAGCGAGACCAAGGTCACGCTGCCGAGCCCGAGGTCGCACCGGCGGCCTTGAATGACCGTGCGCAGAATCCAGCTCTTCGCGCCGCTCGGGGCCACGCGGAGATACAAGCCGCCGCCGTCGGCCATCCGGCGAGCGCCTGTCCTCGGTCGAGCCGTCTGCACCGCGCGGGTGGTGAGTCGCTGGTGCGGATGGCGCTTAGGGAGGTCCCTCATATATACCCACACTATAACCCGGATTGTGTGGGAAGTGAAGAGTACGTCTGGGACGACTAGAAGGCCATAACAATCAGAATATACAATACTTATCGGAAGCTATGGGACGTCGTTGAACATGGACAAGGCGGAATCCACATCCGCCGCTGGCGCACGGCGTGGCGCACCGCCTGTCAGGCGGCCGGCGTGCCGACCCGCTTCCTCCACGATTGCCGCCGCACCGCCGCCCGCAACCTGAATCCGCGCCAGCGTCCCCGAGCGGGTCGCCATGCTCCTGACCGGCCACAAGAGCCGCGCCATCTTCGACCGCTACAACATCATCCACGAACAGGGACTGCTCGACGCCGGGGACCAGCTGGTCGCCTATCTGGCACAGCACGCACAGGCGACGCCGCGTGGTGGGCGGCCCCACCCGACCCGCACCGCCGCTCCACGCACCGCGCCGCCCCTCCGCCTCGTGCGACGCGGCACCGCGTAGTAGGGGCGGGCCGGTGGGGCCGTCGGGCGACGTGGGACGAAATGGACCTGGACGCGGGCGTCTGGGCCATCCCCGCCGCGCGCATGAAGGCGAAGCGGGATCACCGCGTCCCCTCTCGAGCCGGGCGCTCGCGATCCTGCACGACGTACCGAGACGGAGCGATGGCACCGGCCTCGTGTTCCGCAGTCTGCGCGGGAAGCCACTCTCCTCCGTGACGCTACCGAGATTGACCAAGGACCTCGGCATCGCCGCCGTGCCGCATGGGTTCCGGTCGAGCTTCCGGGACTGGGCCGCGGAACGGACGAACACACCCCGCGAGGTGGTCGAGGCCGCGCTCGCCCATACGGTACAAAACCCCACCGAGGTGGCCTACGCCCGCAGTGATCTCTTCGAGCGTCGGCGCCGCCTGATGGACGACTGGGCGGACTATCTCTGCGCGGGCAGCCGGGGATTTGAAGGGGGGCGCAGCCTCTCCTCGCCAGACCCCAATGTGCACGAGGCGGGCCTCGTCACCCGCGACCTGTTCCTGGTCTGAACTAGAGCCTCTGATAGTCGGCCCGCCAGCTCACGACCAGCTGTTTGATCGTCTTGCGGTCGCCGATGCTGTCATCGACGACCTGTCGAGCGAGAGCCGGGAGCTCGTCGTCACTCGCGAACCGAAGCGCCGCCAGTTGGTCCATCGTGAAGTCGTTGATACGTGGCTTCAGATCGTCCGGGAGGAGACCGTGCATCCGCAGGCGCTCCTCGAGACGGATGACGCGGTCCTGCGCACCGAGGGCGAACACGCGCGCGAAGAACCCGACCAGGATGAGCGCGCATGCCACGACGGCGCCCCACGCGGTCTCAAACGAGAACCCCGTGGCCATACGATAGATGGCCAGGAGCACGTTGATCGACAATATCGGGAGCACGACGTAGTGGAACAGGGGAACGAGCTTCGCGTGGTTCGCGAACGTCTGGGGTATCTTTTCGGCCATGTATCCTCCGGTGACGGTTTCGAAGCCGAAAGTCTACCCGGGCCTGGCGTGAGTCTGCCAACGGCTCGGGTGGATTCAGACCACCGCGGTGGTCAGTCGTGTGGAAAGTGAAAGGACACAATGAGCGATCTGTCGAAGAAACAGTGTGTGCCATGTCGCGGCGGTGTTCCACCCCTGAAGGGCCCCGAGCTCGACGCGTTGTTCGCGCAGCTGGAGGGGGGATGGTCGGTCGTCGACGAGCATCATCTCGAGAAGGAGTATCGGTTCAACGATTTTCGGCAGGCGCTGGACTTCACCAACCGGGTTGGTGAAATGGCGGAGGAACAGGATCACCATCCCGACATCTTCCTTGCCTGGGGCAGGGTGAAGGTCACGATCTGGACCCACAAGATTGACGGTCTGACGGAGAGCGATTTCGTATTCGCCGCGAAGACGGATGCTTTATGAGCCCTCATTTCGGTATTGACGCCCCTATATGTCAAGACAAGCGTTTAGGCTGCCTGCGTGACGTGTCTGCGCATGCGGAAGTCTGCCATAACACGCTGGTAGATTTCACGGGCGAGGAAGCGTTTGAGGCAGCGGATGATCTCGCGTCTGGTCCGGCCGCCAGCCGTCCGGCGGGCGACGTCGTCGACCGTCGGCTGGTGGAGCCGCATGCGGACGACGACCGTGCGATGGAGGGCGGCGTTCGCCTGTCGGTGCCCGCCCCGATAGATGACGATGCCGGCCGGTCGTCATCCCGGACGAAGCCGGGATCGGGCAGGCACCGCACAGCTTCGCAAAGGCGGCTTCTGAGCGAATCCGGTCGGGGTTGTCGCCGAAGATGATCAGCATCTGGGCGGCCGTGTGGGCGCCGACGCCGAAGCCCTCCAAGAGCCTGGGCGCCGCCTTGGTCGTGAGGCGGGTGAGGTGCTGGTCGTGTGTATCGCGATTTCCTCAGCCAGGGCAAGCCAGCGACGGGCAAGCGCCCGGAGGGTGTGCTTGGCGGCTGCGGTGGGCGTGTCGAGCGGGCCCGGTCGGAGGGCGGCGCAGCGCGTGAGCAGACGGTGATCGGTGAGGGCGTGGAGGGCTTCTCGCAGGTGGGGTGGCGCATTCACGACGATCTGCTTCAGCGTGACCATCGCCGCGGTGCGTGCTTTCCCGGCCGTATCCCGCGCGATCTTGAGCTGCCGGATCATCTCGACGACACCGTCCCCGGTTTTGGGGGTCGCGGTCGCTTGGCCCGCCAACACGGACCGGGCGGCGCTCTCGGCATCGACGGTGTCGGACTTGCCGACGGCGCGGCGCGTGTGCCGGTCCCCCCGATTCACTTCGACGACACGATGCCCCGCGCGGCGGACGGCCCGCGCCAGGCCGGCACCATAGCTGCCGGTGCCTTCGATGCCGAACGTCTCAATCCGCCCGTGTGTGTGGGCCCACATGAGCAGGGCCTGATATCCGCTCGAATCAGCGACGAACGAGTGATCGCCCAGGCGGATCCTCCGGGTGTCGATCGCCACCGCGACGTGGACATGCTTGTGGGTATCGACCCCGACAATCACCTTCCAAACCTCGGGCTGCGTGGTCATGGTGTGAGTCACCGTTTGGCCTCCTCGGGTGCGGCGCGCGGACTGGCCCGAGTGGGCGGACAGGACTGTGACGGGCCGTGGGTGCGGCAGGCCCCTATGGGGTCACGGCCCATCCGGTCAGCTGGCTGCCGTACGATTGGCCGGTGGGCGGTGACCGACAGATCAATGACGAGGACCGTCGGTCAGTCAAGTTGCGGGTCAGGCCACCGCCCACCGGCACCCACCGGTGTCACTGAGCGACCCCGACAGGCAGGGGGATCATGCTCACAGTCAAGTTGGGGCTGACGGCCGTTTTTGATGCCCAGCATGGCGGGTTCGCGACGGGCTGGAGCCCAGTATCTTGGGGGTCGATCGACTAGCTTTTCGTCAACTTGACAATACCCTCAGTGATGCACAGCACGCCGCAATACGAGAACAATCGGGCGGAAGTGTCGCACCAACCGACCCGCCAGCGTGAGCAACAGATGCGGAGGTTCACCTCTGCTGCGCAGGCGCAACGGTTCCTGTCGGTGCACGGCGTCGTGTTGAATCTGTTTCGTGTCGGTCGTCACCTCCTGCGAGCCGTCCACCATCGCCTGTTGCGCACGCGAGCCTTTGGGGCCTGGCGGGAGGTGACGTGTGTCTGAATCGGAGGGCTGCATCATCGCCCCATCAGCGGCAGAGCCTGTCCGTTCAACGTCAACTTGACAGTGCCGTACTGTGGTATGTGGCCGAGTGTGGTTATGGGGAAGATTGCGCGTACGGGGAATTTCTTGTTCCCCGTAGTGTATTAACGGTCGACCCCGAACCATCACCGGCGAGGACACCCTCACGCATGCGGCGCACCGTGCTTCGTGAGGCATATGAGAGAATCATCGACGATGAAGCGAGACATGGATCTGTGTCGCCGGATTCTGTTCGAGGTCGAGAAGTGGGACACCACGCTTGATCCAAAGACGATGGAGATCGACGCGTACACGTCGGACGAAATCAACTACAACACATGGCTACTCGCCCAACAGGGGCTGATAGAGGCACTTGATTTCACCGGGGACGGTAGTTCAGTCCACTGCTACAGGCCTCGCTGCCTCACGTACCAGGGTCATGACTTCCTGGAGCACGCGCGGAATGACGCGCGTTGGACAAAGGCAAAGGAGAAGCTCATGAGCGTAGGTGGGACCATGACCATTCAGATGTTGCAGGTAGTCTTGAAACAATTGGTGGTGGGAGAATTGAACTCCGGGCTACCCGGACCCGGCGGAAGCGCGTGAGTTGACCGAGGCGGCGATTCTCGGCGTTGTTGCATGAAGACCCTCTGCGGGTGGGGCGGCGTGGCCCGCATTCTCGTGATCCTCCGCAGGAGCCACACTACAGAGATGCAGTCGAAGGTCCATCCCACGTATAAGATGAAGTACCGCGTTGCGAACTGGCCGGCCTATAACCGGGCCCTCGTTCGACGGGGCGATGTGACGGTGTGGTTGTCCTCGGAAGCGATCGCGGCCTGGACGGCCCGCCGGAGGCAGGGATGGAGGCGATGAGTAGAGGGACAGCAGGTACTCGATGATGGCTGGTGGTTCGATGTGAACGCGGCCGAAAAATGGGACGGGAACCACGAGCGGCTCTATCGGGCATGTGATGTGACGGATCTCGTGGGACAGTCGCCATCATGACTGTAACCGTTCTCGAAGTGCTTCGTACGTGGTCTGCCCGGCGAATGCTCCGTGGGGCCGACCGAAGTTGTAGAAGCGCTCCCACTCGGCCAGCCGTTGCTCCAGATCGACATCGCCCTTGTCGCTCAGGAGCTGATAGAACTCCTGCTGATCTGTGCGATGGGAACGCTCGACTTTCCCATTCAGTTGTGGGGTGCGGGGCTTGATGTAGACGTGCTGGATGCCCTGGTCCGCGAGGTGCCAATGCAACAGCGCCTGGAACGCATGGCCGCGGTCGGTGCGCACCGTGTGAATACGGAAGGGAAACGTCCGGATCACGTCGTCTGCCAAGGCGATGGCGTGCTGCTGTGGGTGTCGCCGGTAGACGCGGAGCGCGTGGATCCGAGTGGCATCATCGATCGCCGTGTACTGGTCGCGACGGATTCGCTGCCCGGCTGGCCCTTGGAGCGTGAGGAACTTCACGTCGACCTGCACGTGATGCCCAGGGACCTGTTTAGCATAGCGATGGGTATGCACGGCGCGCCGGCCCACGCGATTGGGCACACGACGCAGCCCGTGGCGCCGCAGCATGTGGTAGATGGTGGCGTCCGAGACGCTCACGCCCTGGGAGCGCGCCAAGTACCAGACGATCCGCTGCGGGCCGAGGTGATAGGTCCGCCGCACGTGCAGCACTTGCTCCACGACCTCCGGGCGCGTGGTGCGCGGATGTGAACGGGCCACCGGGCGCTTGTTGACGAGCCCAGCCTCACCGTCGCGTTCAAACGCGGCCCGCCAGACATAGAACAGCGCCCGAGGGTATTGTCAAGTTGACGAAAAGCTAGGTAGTGTCTCAACTTGACTTTCAGGTTGTATCGTCGCAGCCTCTCATTTATCGTCCCCGGTCCCAACGGTCAGGACGACGCAGATATAGATCACGACGAAGAGGACGATAACCCCGACTGTATAGGCGCTGAAAATCGCTCGTAAAATCTCCTCCGCTTTCTCCATCATGGGGTAGTGCTCAAGTTGATTTTCCGGGTAGTGGCTTGACGTGTGACGGGTTCTTGTTGCATTTCCACTGAGGTGCTGGAGGGCCAACCGGTCCAAAACCAGCTGCGGTATCACGCCCCAGAACCGTCATTATTCCTTTGCACCCCTCATACGTGCAGGGTTTTGTATCACCGACCCGAGTCATGCGGCCTCCTGTGTTTTGTGTGATTCGATTCTGATGCTTGTCGTGCATGCTCTACCCGCCCATCCATGCGCGCGGTCGCGACTACGATCACCACAGACGGGATCATGCAAATCGAGGGGAACGTCTCAGCGGTGTCTCCACAAGGGGGACCCCCTCAGCCTCTGCCGTGAGCGGCTGCGCTACGCCGATCTCATCGCCTAGGTCATCCAGCCGTGTTCTCCGCCGACAAGAGGGCGGTGGTCGTGCCGGTCGTGGTCGGCCTGAAGGGCTTTCCGCTGCGCCAACTCCGCTCTTAGCACTTTGTTCTCAGCTTGCAGGTTGTGGTTTTCTGCAAGTAGGTCGTGGTTCTGCGCGACTAGTACTTACTTGTACAGTTCGACGTTAATACGTAGACTGGCGGCATGGGCCGTCCAGCCACGGCGATTGTGTTGACGCCAGAAGATCGCGCCACGTTAGACTCAGCGTCTGCGCGCGCCCCCCAGCGAGCAGCGCGTGGTCGTGCGCGCGCGCATCGTGCTGGCTGCCGCCGACGGGCAGTCGACCGACGGCATCGCTGAGCAGTTGGCCCTGCGCCCGGCGACCGTGAGCAAGTGGCGGCGCCGGTTTGCGACGCAGGGCGTGGCCGGCCTGGCCGATGCGCCGCGCCCTGGCCCCAGCCGCCGCTACGACGCCGCGAGCGAGCGACGGATTTTGAAGCAGTTGGATGCGCCGCCGCCGGAGGGCCATGCGACGTGGACGGGGGCGATGGTGACGACCGCGGTGGGTGAGGTCTCGCCTGACGAAGTGTGGCGCGTGCTGCGCCGCCATGGCATTCACTTGCGGCGGCGCCGATCCTGGTGCATCAGCACCGACTCGGAATTTGCGCCCAAGGCCGCCGACCTCGTCGGCTTGTATCTCGCGCCGCCCGCCAACGCGGTCGTGATCTCGGTCGACGAGAAACCGCACATTCAAGCCCTGGAACGCGCCCAAGGCTACCTGCGGCTGCCGAACGGCACGGCGCGGCGCGGCTTCAGTCATGAGTACAAGCGCCACGGCACCAGTACGTTGTTCGCGGCACTGAATATCGCGACGGGGCAGCTCACGGCGGGGCACTACGCCCGGCGGCGCCGGCGCGAGTTCCTGGACTTCATGAACGACGTGGTCGCCGGGTACCCTGACCAGGAGTTGCATATCGTGTTGGACAACCTCAACACGCACAAACCGAAACACGACCGCTGGCTCGCGCGCCATCCCCGCGTGCATCTCCACTACACCCCCACGCGGGCCAGCTGGCTCAATTAAATCGAGTGCTGGTTCAGTATCCTCAGTCGGCGGGCCTTGCAGGGCGCAAGCTTCACCTCGGTGCCGCAGTTGCGCGAGGCCATCGACCGCTTCGTCAAGACCTACAATGCGCACGCCACGCCCTTCGAGTGGCGCAAGCGCGTGGTGCATTCCGTCGGGCTCAAGCATTGTTACGCCGATTTACGCAGCTAAATACTAGGGCGGGATCGATCGCCCGCTGCCGGCCGGGTGCAGCTACTGGAAGCACGCATCAGAAGGGCACGCCTTCTACACGACGCCTGTGCGTCTCGAATTCCCAATTCTCTCGCTGCATGTAGGATTGAGGCAACGTTGCGTGGCGACGACTTCCTCGATCACCGTGGTGTGGTCGTCCGTCGCTGTGGCGATAGCTTCGAGGTCCTCAGCCGCCACCGTGACGGTCCCCGCGAGAGTCGTGGTATCGCCTTGGATCGGCCCTGGACCGTGACGCCCATGATCGCGCCGGTCTCCAGATCGACCGCGAGTTCGGCTTTGTGCGCGAGGCGGTGCGGCCGTTTTTCATCTTCGTCATGCGAGCGTCGGGATCGTGCGGTGTCCGAGAGGAAACCGCGTAGAGGACTTCACGTCCCAGCTATTCCACATTATAATGGCCGTATTAATGAGGGGAATAGACACTAAAATATCCGTGTTACATATTTGTTTACAGTCATTTACATAGCGTCTGTGCGTGGACGCGTCATCCACCGTCGCCTCGGTCAGCGTGTGGCCGAGGATAACGCCCGACCGATCGACCCCCAGGTGGAGTTTCTTCCAGCCACGCCTGCCACGTCCCCCGTGTTTCGCGGCGGCCCACTCGCCTTCCCCGACGATGGAAAGACCCGTGCTGTCGAGCACGAGATGGATGCGGTCGCCGGTCGGGACCGGTCGAAGACGGCGCGGCAGATACTGCCCGCGCCGCGAGAGCGTCGTGTAATCGGGGGCGGCGAGGTCGACGTGCATCATCGCGAACAGCGAGTGCAGGAACCCTTCGGCCTGGCGGAGCGGGAGATGGTAGAGGAGCCGGAGGGTCAAGGCGGTCTCGATGGCGAGATCCGAGTGCCGCTGCTGGACACCCCGCCTGCTGCTCCGGCGGGGTGTCCAGGCGGCGATCGCCGTCGGCGCCAACCACACCGTCACATCGCCGCGGCGAACGAGGCCCTGGTTGTAGGCCGGCCAGTTTGCAACGCGGTATTTCGTCTTGTACGTGGGATGGACCTTCGACTGCATTCCCGCAGTGTGGCCCGCGCGCAGGGTCTTCATGCAACAACGCCGAGATCCGGCGGAAGACGCGCCGGCGGTTTTCGGCCGAAGAGAAGATTCGGATCGTGCTCGAGGGCCTGCGGGGCGAGGAAAGCATCGCCACGCTGTGTCGGAAAGAGGGCCTGGCACGTCGCCATAGTCGTCCTTGACATTGTTGTGCTCTGGGCGTACACAGGCGCATAGTCTTCCTTAGGAAATTGAGCGTGTAGAGGAGGCCTAGACATGAGGGGACGATTTTTCGAGGCAATCGGCGTGGCGGCGGTAATCGTGGCAGCGGTCGCGCTCATGCGACTGGCGCCGGTCCCTATTGCGGCCCAAGCCCAGACGGCCAAGGCGCCGGTGCCAAAAACGCCTTGGGGCGAACCGGACCTCCAGGGTGTCTGGACCTATGCGTTCCAGATCCCGCTACAGCGACCTCCCCAGTATGCCGGGAAGGAGTTCTTCTCCGATGCGGAAATCGCCCGGCTGGACAAGGAACGCGCGGCGCTCCTACCGAGTGACGCCCGAGCGAAGAAGGGCGCGGTAGCGGACGTCACCGGGGCCTACAACTCCGTCTTCAACAACTACTATCCCACGGGCCGTCGCACGTCACTGATTGTCGACCCGCCAGACGGACGGATCCCTCCACTCACGGCCGAAGCGCAGCAACGGATCGACGAGGAAAGGCAGTTTAGCCTTGCCCTCCTGCAAGCCACGGCAGCCTGCAAGGACAATCAGCCTGCCTGCGCGGGCGGGAAACATGGGCCGCCGTCACCCCGGCGGGCGGAGCCGCCCCCCGCATACAACATCGGGCAATACAATCGATCCGACGGTCCAGAGGACCGGGGCGCGGGCGAGCGGTGTTTGATGGGCGGCCTGCCGGATTTCGGACACGGCCATAATGTGTTCGGCGGCAACTACCGTCGCATCGTGCAGTCGCCCGGACAGATCTCGCTGTTCGTGGACTATGGCCAGGGGCAGGGATACCACCGCGAGATCCCCGTAACCACGGCTCCGCATCTCCCCCCGCACGTTCGCCAGTGGTGGGGCGACTCCCGGGCTCATTGGGAGGGCACAACTTTGGTCGTCGACGTCACCAATTTTACCGCCAAGACGAACTATCAGGAATCCAGAGAGAACCTGCATCTGATCGAGCGCTGGACCCGCACCAGCCCCAAGACGCTCGAGCTTGTCACCACGATGGAGGATCCGACAACGTGGACAAAACCGTGGACCGTGAAGCAGGAACTGATGAAGCAAGACGACGAGCTGAACCGGATCTATTACGAGCCGCGGTGCCACGAGGGGAATTACGGCTTGGCAGGGATGCTTGTTGGCGCGCGGGCCGAAGACCGCGCGTTCGCCGAAGGACGCGGCCCCGATCCCGCGACGCTCTGCAACTACGTGCGATGTGATTCAGGCAGCCGTTTCGACGAGGGACGCGATCCGCTGCGATAGGACTACACGCCGATCGCGCTTTCGGCCCTCTGGGTCGGGTTTGTAAGTCGCTGGGACATTACAGTCCACGAAATACAGGCGAAAACAGATCGACTAGTCACCATCGATGCTGACGTCGGATTTTCTTTCTAGACCTACACCCTGTCCTCCTGCATCAACGGGGGCGGGCTTTGAACCCTTTAAAGTGATTTTCAACTAACTCAGTGATGATGCGCACTTGTGGTCTAAGGGTTTGATTCCATTCGCGTTCGACGCTCGTGAGTCGTGCTCTCGATTCCTCTCGGATCGACCAACGTCGGGGAGAGGGTGGGGAGGAGGCTACTCCTGGACGATTGCCCTACCGTTCAACCGCCCCCCCCGCACGGGGGAGGGGCTAATTGGGCCGACAGGGCCGCGTCAAGTGCTGTAGACAGCACGCCCGCGCGAGTAGCCATTTGCGTGCGATGTTCGGACGCGTCGACGCTGATCGTGTTGGGTTCAGCCAAGGTGTCCAGGAAGTGCGCCCGATCTGGTTGGAACTTCTCATCGGGTTCGAAGCCCGGCACCAGTTCAGTTCTTGCGTCGCCAATGAGCCGGTCGGGCGGGACCATCAGGCGCTCACCGTCTTCACGGGCTTGCCTCGCGCGCGGGGGATTCATCACGATTTCGTGCTTGTCGAGAGGCGGTCGCCGCTCAAGTTTCTCGGCTTGGCTCAACTCGCGCACGGCGAACTCAGCCTGCGTCGCGAGTCTGGTCGTAATCTTCTTCAAGTTGCCTCAAGTTGCCTCGTTTTAACCGGCGTGCCGCTTCGCCGGTCCAGTTCGACGTAGCTCGCTTCGACAAGATTCAGAGTGTGATCGCATTTGCGTCCGCTCGACAGGTTGTCCGCCGATGAACCGGCGTGACACGGACAGTTGAAGATCAGACGCTCGGCTCCATCGTCGCCAGCTCCTCGCGCCGTCCAGTGACCGATGCAGATGGCCTCTCCGAGGAAACGGAGCGTGCGTGGCCCCATATTCTGGAAGACCAAGAGGCGGCGCCGGTTCTCGGCGACATCCCGTTCGGCCATCCAGAGTCTGGTCGCCAGTCTTCTCGCGGCCGGTGTAGATAAGGTCCGCACCGTCCCAATAGTCTTCGTAGTCAAACGACCGGCCCCACGGCACGCCTCAACGAGGCCTTCGTGCTGGTGCCAGGCGAGACCGCGACCCTCCAAGGCCGGTCGGTCCAGATCCGCTTCGTCGGCGTCACCGGAGACTCCCGCTGTCCGCGCGACGTCGTCTGAACGGCTGGTGGCTCACACCAGCAAGAGGGGCCGGCGTCCTCGGGTAACCTCTCTCGGATGGGATTTAGGCGAGTGGTGTGGGCGACCCGGCTGTCAGCAGCGCCTGTCGCGCTGCGTACCGCGCGCGTGCCGCTCGGCGCCGTTCACGCCGGGCATCGTCGGTCGCTGAGTGGCAGACAGCGCGCGGGGAGCCGATGTCCCAAGAGAGACCAGAGCCGCCCTTGTAGTTCCACGACTGGCTGGCGTAGTTCAGCCCGTAGCACCGCCGGCAGCGTGGTTGCTGGCCGGCGTCCGGCACATACAGCCGCGTCGCGCGTTTGGTGCACCCAGGGCACCTGAAAAAGAGGCGGCCTCGACGCCAGATGGGATTCGCCACCACCTGGACCGGCACGTTCCATCGAAACCACTAGCCGGAGTGTTGGCCCCGCAGGAACACTTCGACGTTTTCCCACCAGCCCGGGTCAAACGCGGCGCGCTCCCAGAGCATGAAGGCGTAATAATCCTCCGCGCGGACCACCGCACATTCACTCACGCGCGTACTTGCAACGAAAGTGGCCAGACCTTCTGGTGAGACATCTGGTTTAACCGCGTCGTCCCTGAGGGCGGAGGGCTGAGTCTGTGATTCGGGAACGTTTCACTTCTGGAACCGCCTTCGGAAGTAGACTTATGATTCAATATGACTCCTATACGGACAGCAGCCTGGCTCCTCGGAATTCTTATGTTCACGGGGCTCGACGCCGCGGGGGGGCAAGGTGCCCCGCCGCCCCCGCCGAATTCACTGGGTCTTCCAGCGTCTTTCAGTGGTCCGCCGCCACCAGTGCCACCCGCGACCATCAATCGCGACTCGACCGGCATGGCCACGGTTCGGGCGGTGCGTCTTACGACGCCGCTTCGCATCGACGGCCGTCTCGATGAAGAGATCTACGCTCAGGTGCCGGCCATGTCCGACTTCATTCAGAACGATCCTGAGGAAGACGCACCGGCCACCGAGAAGAGCGAGTTCTGGGTCTTCTTCGACGCCGATAATGTCTACGTGGTCGCGAAACTCTCGGAGAGCCAGCCTGACCGGCTCATCGCGAACGAGATGCGCCGCGACAACCACGGCATCTTCCAGAACGATCAGATCGCCTTCACCTTCGATACCTTCTACGATCGGCGTAACGGCGTGTTCTTCGAGGTCTCCGCGGCGGGCGGCCGCATGGATGGTCAATTCACGAACGAGCGGAGCCCGAACATGGACTGGAATCCCATCTGGGAGGTGAAGACCGGCCGGTTCGAGGGCGGCTGGACGGTTGAAGCGGCCGTGCCGTTCAAGTCACTGCGCTACAAGGCGGGGACGTCGCAGGTATGGGGCTTTCAGGCGCGGCGTTTGAACAAGTGGAAGAACGAGCGATCCTTCCTGACGCCGATACCGGCCTCCGTCGGCCCCGGCGGGCATTTTCGCTCCTCGTTGGCCGCCACGCTCGTCGGGATTGAGGCGCCACCCGGGTCGAAGAACCTCGAGATCAAGCCATACGTCACCTCAAGCGTCACCACCGACACGACCGTCCAGCCGGCCGTGCGGAACGATCCCGAGGGCGACTTTGGCGTCGATCTGAAGTACGGCCTCACGCAGAGCCTGACCGCCGACTTCACGTACAACACCGATTTCGCGCAGGTGGAGGCCGACGAGCAGCAGGTGAACCTCACGCGCTTCAGCCTGTTCTTTCCAGAAAAGCGTGAGTTCTTTCTCGAGAACGCCGGCACGTTCGGCTTCGGCGGAGCTTCGACCAGGGCCGGTGGGTCTGACACACCGCTCATGTTTTACAGCCGCCGGATCGGGTTATCCGCCGGGCGCGAGATCCCCCTCTGGGGTGGCGGCCGGCTCACGGGCCGGGCAGGGCGCTTCACGCTCGGGGGCATCAACGTCCAGTCCAAGGACGAGCCCGCATCGGGTTTCGGCGCGACGAACTTTACCGTCATGCGGGTCCGGCGCGACATCCTGGGCAAGAGCAACGTCGGCGCCATCTTCACGCAGCGATCCCGCACGATCACCGGTGCCGGCGACAACCAGGCCTACGGTCTCGACGCCCAGTTTTCGTTCAGGGCCGACCTGGTCGCCAACGCCTATTGGGCGCGCACGACGACGACCGGGGTGACTGACGACGACAGCAGTTACCGCGCCCAGTTCGACTTCACCGGCGACCGGTACGGCCTGCAAGTGGATCATCTGATGGTCGGCGCGCATTTCGATCCGCAGATTGGTTTCGTGCGCCGCCGCGACATGCGCAAGAATTTCGTGTCGGGCCGATTCAGCCCCCGGACGACGAACAGCAAGCGCGTGCGACGGTACTTGTGGACCGGCCAGTTCAATCACATTGAGAACGGCTCGGGACGGCTCGAGACCCGCACGGCGGAAGGACAGTTCGAGGTTCAGTTCCATAGCAGCGATCGATTCACGTTCGAGTACACGAGTGAGACCGAGTTCTTGCCCGCGCCGTTCCCCATCGCCACGAACGTGACCGTGCCGGTGGGCGAGTACGACTTCGGCAGCGGCGAGCTTTCCTACGTTTTCGGCCGGCAGCGAAAGGTGTCGAGCACGGTGAGGGCGGCGTACGGGACATTCTTCAATGGCCACAAGACAACGCTCACGGTCACCCAGGGCCGCGTGAGCTTCGGCCCGCAGATTTCGATTGAGCCGAGCGTCTCGATCAACAAGATCGATCTCGTGCAGGGACAGTTCACCACGAAGGTGATCAGTACGCGTGCCACGTACACGATGACGCCGCTGATGTTTGCCACCGCGCTGGTGCAATACAACTCCGGGAACAACACGGTGGCGGCGAATGTGCGGTTCCGCTGGGAATACCGGCCCGGGAGCGAGCTGTTCGTGGTGTTCAATGAGCAGCGCGACACGCTCGTGCCCTCGTCCCCCTCGCTGCGCAATCGAGCCTTCATCGTCAAGATCAATCGGGTGGTCCGCCTCTAGCAGGGTGCCTAAAACTGAGATCCAGCACCCGATTTCCGTTTCGTTGATGGGTGATGTGTTCATCGCGATGCCTTGAATCGCTGGTCCCCGCATGGTGCGACAAAGCGGTCGAGGGCGCGAATCGCTGTGGCACGGCCGGTGTTGGCCGCGGTTCCCAAGCAGCCTCAGGTCATGCCTGAATGCGCTGCAATTCCTCCTGCTTACCCGTCGCTGGCTGGGTCAACCGCCACCAAGAAGCCGCCCCGGGTTCTGCAGGAGGTTCGACGGCGCTCGCGGAGCGTAATAGCCCGAGCGTGTCCGAAGCACAAGATCCTTCGTCGGCACGCGGACTGAAACCGATCGCCAGCTCCCGTCGCGCACCGGTGTCGACGGCACGTACGCCAGTCGATAGAGGTGGAGAAGCTCGGCCCCGATGTCCTGATAGATTTGGGTGAGGTTCGCGAGATCGCGGACCGCGACGGCCTGTGCGTCTCGAATTCCCCATTCTCTCGCTGAATCCGGGGCTGAGGCAATGTTGCGTGGCGCCTGATGGCCGACCTACGCTGTCTCGCACATGAAGGACTTCCTGCTCACCCTGCTGCACCTGGCCGTTACGACCGCGAAGCTCTGTGGCCCCGGTGGCGTGCGAGCGGTGATCGCGGAGAATCTCTTGCTCAAGCAGCAGCTGATCGTCCTGCGCCGTCCTCGCCAGCGGGCGCCGAACCTGACGGTGAGTGACCGGCTGCTGTGCGGATTCGGATCACTCTTCCTCAGTCCAGGGCGAATCCGAAAGGTCGCCATCGGCGTGCGCCCCGCCACGCTCCTGAGGTTTCATCAGGCGTTGGTGCGTCGCAAGTATCGCCGATTATTCTCCGCGAGCCCACGACCGAGAAAACCCGGACCGAAGGGGCCGAGCGAGGCGCTCATCCAGGCCATCGTCGAGCTCAAGAGGCGCAATCCTCGGTTCGGCCGTCCACGGATTGCGCGCATCATCTCGCTGACGTTCGGGGTCGCCATCGACAAGAACGTCGTGTACCGCGTGCTGTCGAAGCACTCTCGCCCCGCCCCGGGGGGAACCGGGCCCTCGTGGTTGTCCTTCATCGGGCACGCGACAGACAGCCTCTGGAGCGTCGACCTCTTTCGATGCGAGTCCATCGTGCTCCGGAGCTACTGGGTAATTGTGGTCATGGAACAATTCACGCGTCGCCTCGTCGGAGTCGGCGTGCATCGCGAAGCGGTCAATGGCGCCGACCTCTGCCGCATGTTCAACGCCGCCATTCATGGTCGGGGCGCACCGCGACATCTCAGCACCGATCATGATCCGCTGTTCGAGGCGCACCGTTGGACCGCGAACCTTCGGATTCTGGAGATCGACGAAATCAAGACCGTGCCTCATGTGCCCCGGTCACACCCCTTCGTGGAGCGCCTGATCGGGACGACGCGGCGAGAATTTCTCGACCATGTGCTGTTCTGGAATGCCCGTGATCTTGAACGGAAGCTCGCCGACTTCCAGGCCTACTACAACGCGGCACGCAGCCACGCGTCGTTGGAGGGCCACACGCCGTTGACCTTCGCCAGCGGGCACACAATGGCCCGGGCCGAACTCAATAATGTGCGTTGGATCTCCCACTGCCGGGACCTGGTCCAGCTCCCGGTGGCGGCCTGACAACGAATTCGAGACGCACAGGGTCGTGGCCGTAGGGTCAAGTAATCCGAATGTGGGCACTGTCAACTTGACGCGGACCGAGCCCGGTCCCTCGAGGCCGAGTTCCCACCAGGTTCAGCAGATGCCGGTCGCGTCGTTCCAGGTAAGGAAGGCCCGGGTTCTCAAGAGCCGATGATGCGTCGCCCGGAGCAGATGCCGCCCCACGCGAAAGAGATTCCGCACGAGGCCATGCACGGACACGAAGCGTTGCGCCTGTCCGGCCGATTTGAATCGGCGCATCTGGCGCTCCCGTTGGCGCGTGGGTTGATGCGAGATCTCGGCCCGATCGTTCTCGTACTGCGTCGTGCTATGCACCACCGACGGCATCACCCGCCGGTGGGCCGCCGTGTAGCTCCGCAGCTGGTCCGTGATCAGCCGGCGGGGCGTACGGCCTTGCCCTTTCAACAACTTCCGGAAGAAGCGCTCGGCGGCGTTGCGATCACGCCGGGGTTGCACGAGGATGTCGAGGACATCGCCGTCGTGATCGCCCGCGCGCCAGAGATACTGCTGGCGCCCCCGAATGGTGACGAACAGTTCGTCCAAGTACCACGTGTCGCCGAGGCGTCCTTGCCGGTGACGCAGGGTGCGCGCATACGCCGGCCCGGACGTGCGACACCATTGCCGAATGGTCTCGGAGGACACGACGATGCCCCGCTGGGCGAGGAGATCTTCCGTCTCGCGGAAGCTGAGACAAAAGCGGTGGTAGAGCCAGACCGCGTGGCTGATAATCTCTGGGGAAAACCGATAGCCGCGGTAACTCGGGGGCTGTCTCATCACCGGCTACTCTGCCAGTCGGCGCCTCAACCTGACAATACCCGTGCGCGTGCTGCGTGTCGATGGACTGATATTGACTGTCCGCATGGAGTAGGCTTGCCGTATGGAGATATCATCCGTCCTGATTCTGACCGTCGTCGTCGTGCTCTACCTCGTCAGCTCGATCAACATCCTGACCGAGTACGAGCGCGGCGTAATCTTCCGGCTGGGCAAGCTGCTGCCGAATCCGAAGGGCCCCGGCATCATCCTCGTGTTCGCGCCCATCGATCGTATCGTGCGCGTCGGCCTGCGCACGGTCGTGTTCGACGTCCCGCAGCAGGACGTCATCACGCGAGACAACGTGTCGGTCAAGGTCAACGCGGTCCTGTACTACCGGGTCATAAACCCCCTCAAGGCCATCGTGGACGTCGAGAACTACAGCTACGCCACGTCGCAGCTCGCGCAGACGACGCTGCGGAGCGTCCTCGGCCAAGTGGAGCTCGACGACCTGCTCTCGCAGCGCGAGCGCCTCAATCAGCAACTCCAGAAGATCCTCGATCAGCATACCGAGCCCTGGGGCATCAAGGTGTCGGCCGTCGAGGTCAAGCACGTCGACTTGCCCGCCGACATGCAGCGCGCGATGGCTCGGCAGGCCGAGGCGGAGCGCGAGAAGCGCGCCAAGATCATCCATGCGGCCGGCGAGCTGGAGGCGTCCGCTAAGCTGGCGCAGGCCGCCGGCGTCATCGCCGAGCAGCCGATCGCCATCACGCTGCGCTATCTGCAGACGCTGACCGAGATCGCGTCGGATAAGAACTCCACTATCATCTTTCCGCTGCCGATTGAGATGCTGCACCTGCTGCAGGCGGCGCCTGCCTTGCCGCCGAAAACGTGACGATGAAAGCGATTCGCGTCCATCAGTTCGGCGGACCGGAGTCGCTCACCTACGAAGAGGCGCCCGAACCCGCCCCGAGGCGTTGGTGCATGAATGGGAACTGGGCCGAGGGATGTCGCACACAGCCTCCCTCACCGACCGATCGCGTACGAGTCTGGCCTGCCAAGATCGGTCATCCGATTCAGGCGTTGGTGCACGACTCCTCTGCCTGGCTCTGGTAGGCGACCGTCGACTCGCTCGTGTTGTGATGGCCCGTGGCGCACGATCTCGCCATGAAGTCGAGGGTGCATCCGACGTACAAGACGAAATATCGTGTCACGAACTGGCGGGCGTACGAGCGGGCGCTCGTGCAGCGAGGCGACGTGACGCTGTGGCTATCGGCTGACGCGAGGGACGCGTGGCGACCGTCGCCGTCCGGTCAGCCCGGCGGGCAGAAGCGATTCTCGGATCTCGCGATCACGACCGCGTTGACGCTCCGGCTTGTCTTCCGTCTCCCCTTGCGCCAAGCGGAGGGCTTTGTGCGGTCGGTCCTCTCGTTGATGGATGTCGAGCTCGAGGCGCCCGACCGGCTTTGTCAGGTTAACTCTCCGCCCAGGACAATGGTGGAATGACAACTCGCCGATCCCGCTACCTGAGGCATCGCTTTCCGCCTGACATCATCAGCCACGCCGTGCGGGTCTACCACAGATACTGCTTGAGCTTCTGAGATGTCGAGGACCTCCTGGCCGAACGAGGCATTATCGTGTCGCACGAAACCGTTCGGCAGTGGTGCAGAAAGTTCGGCCCCGACTACGCTCGGCGGTTGAAGCGACGTCAAGGTCGACTCGGAGATACCTGGTTCCTGGACGAAGTGTTCGTGAGGATCCATGGCGAGCGCCAGTATCTGTGGCGCGCGGTGGATCAAGATGGTGACCTAAGCGATATCCTCGTGCAACCCAGCCGGGACGCGCGTGCGGCGTGCCGATTCTTTCGGAAACTCCTCAAGAGTCAGCGACAGAAACCGTGGCGTCTCGTGACTGACAAGCTGGGAAGCTATCGTGCGGCGCATCGGGACATCATGCCGGCGGTCACCCACGATACGAACCGATACGCCAACAATCGTGTCGAAGCATCGCACCAACCCACACGACAACGGGAGCGCCAGATGCGAGGCTTCAAGTCACGTGGCCACGCTCAGCGTTTCTTGCACGTGCACGGCGTCATTCTGAATCTGTTTCGCGTGGGGCGGCACCACCCAAGAGCGGTCCATCGCCGAATGTTGCGGGCGCGAGCTTTCACAATCTGGACCGCGGTGACAGCAGGCTGATCTCTCGTCAACCCGCGCCTCGATCTGGCCCGAGTCGTTAAGTTGACAGTGCCTGTTCAACGCCGCCATTCATGGTCGGAGCGCACCGCGACATCTCAGTACCGATCATGATCCGCTGTTCGAGGCGCACCGTTGGACCGCGAACCTTCGGATTCTGGAGATCGACGAAATCAAGACCGTGCCTCATGTGCCCCGGTCACACCCCTTCGTGGAGCGCCTGATCGGGACGACGCGGCGAGAATTTCTCGACCATGTGCTGTTCTGGAATGCCCGTGATCTTGAACGGAAGCTCGCCGACTTCCAGGCCTACTACAACGCGGCACGCAGCCACGCGTCGTTGGAGGGCCACACGCCGTTGACCTTCGCCAGCGGGCACACAATGGCCCGGGCCGAACTCAATAATGTGCGTTGGATCTCCCACTGCCGGGACCTGGTCCAGCTCCCGGTGGCGGCCTGACAACGAATTCGAGACGTACAGCCATGGCATACACGTCACGAGGAAGATTCAGTAGTCATCTCATGAATGCCCTGAGCAGGCTGTGGACTTGAGCCAGTTTCGTGGACGGGTTGACTACGAACGTCAGGTCGATGTGCGATCGCGGCACGTTCGACCTCGGCTGATCGGCTTTTGGGCTGCCTGGTTCTACGCTTGGTACACTGCCGGGTGGTGGGCCGAGGCATTCAGTCAGAACAGTTTCGTCAGATAGTCCACTGTCGGGTGCCGGCGATCAGCCGCCGGCCCGATCTGCACCCCAACCCTCCCAGGCGCCTCGGCCAGCTCAGTTCGTCGGCACCAGCCGCCGCAGTTCCTCGAACCAGGGCTGCCTTGAACGAGCGACTCCCGTCTAGAATGCGACTCCGACGCTGATGATGCGAATCGTAGGGATATATTCCAGACCAAACTCCTCGTCACCCTTCCCGAACAGCCGCTTGAGACCAAAACCAACGCCGATGTAGAACTTGTCGTTCTTTCCCAGGAGCCAGCTATAGTTGGTGTCGATTCCGAATCCGAAGAATGACCCCCTGTCACGACCTACGCAGGAAAAGGAACACGGCTCGGCGACCCTGGTGATCCCGGCCTTGACCCCGAACGCAAATCCTTCAAGGGGCGTCCCCGACGGGTAAAATCGGTAAAACAGATCGGCATTGACATAGTCATCGCCGCGGAACGAGCCACCAATACCGGCGGTCGTGGAGTCTGACACCCTGCGCTCGTACTCAGTATTGAAAAATTCCAGCAGCAAGCCGAAGGGATTTGCAGAGACTACCTGCTGGGGCGGCCGAACGGTCTGCTGGGCCTCGCTTGGAGTTACTGTGCCGATCATGAGCGTGCCGACAACCATGGCCAACGCCCAACGCCAAGTAGATTTCATTCGTCCCCCCTTGATCGGAATTCAGAACATCTCGTGCCGCCCACACCGATCTGGGCGGCAATTTCGTACGGGCCGAGGCGCGTGCCGGGAGTGAGGGCCAAGTGGTTGGATTATATGCGCGGAACGGGAGGGCGAAGCGGATTCCTCCTGGTACACGGCGTAGACAATATGGAATGACCGGCTCGCTATCGTAACGTCGTAGTGCGGTTGCACTCGACAAGGTGGTCTGTGCCACCGTGATCGCGGGTTAACACCTCGCGGCGCCAGAGCCGCAGACGAAAGGAGCCGGTTATGGAAAACGGTATCACGTGCGTGGGCATCGACGCGCACAAGTAAGGATCTCTTTATCGCGATGCTGGTCGGCGACCAGACGACACCGGTGACGTGGCAAGTGGCGAACGAGCCGAACGCCGTCCGGCGGTTGGTCCGCAAGCTCGAGCGCGAGGCGCCGGGTCCGGTGCAGATGTGTTACGAAGCCGGGCCGGGCGGCTACGCGTTGCAACGCCA
Source organism: Vicinamibacterales bacterium (assembly GCA_965229885.1). Lineage (GTDB taxonomy): Bacteria > Acidobacteriota > Vicinamibacteria > Vicinamibacterales > CAVVIG01 > DATLLJ01. The sequence continues at coordinate 498,619 of CBDDJX010000002.1, read as the reverse complement.
GGTTACGACTCCGCGAGTGCGCTGTCAGGTCATCGCGCCGGCGCTCATTCCGCGGAAGCCGGGCGAGCGGATCAAGACCAATCGCCGTGACGCGCGCAAGCTCGCTGAGCTGCTGCGCGCGGGGTTACTGACGGAGGTCCGGCCGCCCACGCTCGAGGAGGAAGCGGGCCGCGATCTGTGTCGAGTGCGCGATGATGCCCGGGAGGATCTACAGCGCTGTCGGCATCGCCTCGGCAAGTTACTCTTGCGCCGCGGGCTGCATTACCACGGGCGTAACTGGAGCCGGGCACATCGGCAGTGGGTGGACCGCCTGGCGTGGACGCACGCGGCCGAGCGCGTCGTCGTCCACGACTATCTGTTGGCGATCGATGCAGGTGGAGGCGCGGCTCGTCGAGCTCGATGCCCAGCTGACGGACATCGCGCAGACGGAGCCGTATCGCGAGCCGGTCGGCTGGCTACGGTGCTTCCGGGGCATCGACACCTTGACGGCGATCCTGATCCTGGCCGAGCTGCATGATTTTCGCCGGTCCCATGCGCCCCGCGCGCTGATGGCGTATCTCGGCCTTGTGCCCGGGGAGGATTCCACGGGCGAGAAATATCGACGCGGCCGGATCGCGCGGGCCGGGAATGCGCTGGTCCGCCGGCTGCTGGTCGAGACGGCGTGGCATTATCGACGCCGACCCGGCATCGGCATCGCGCTCACCCGACGCCGCACCGGACAACCCACGCGCGTGATTGCGATTGCGGACAAGGCGCAGCAGCGCTTGTGTCGCCGCTTCCGGCGCCTCGCCGACCAGCACAAGCCCGCGCCCAAGATCGTCGTCGCCATCGCGCGTGAGTTGGTCGGTTTCCTCTGGGCGGCGCTCCAACCTGTGCGTCTCGAATTCCCCATTCTCTCGCTGAATCCAGTCTTGTTGCCGCCAATGATCCGCCATGGCAGTCGATGAGCACGGCCGCGTAGTATCCGACAACTCAGCCGACCCGTCTCGGCACGATCGCTTATCGGGTTGCGGATCGGGCCCGATCCGCCAGGGCGACGGATGTGGACTCTCCGAAACGCTGAGCAATTCGGACTCTCGCGTGGCGATCGGTTATCACCATGTACTCCGAATCGCCTCAGATTCGCCGATTCAGGCCCGAATTCGCATCTGGCACGCGCGCACGCGCTCCGAAATATAACCGCCTTGCTATAACCGATCGGCGTTGGCAAATCCGCGAATATGGGCCTGTTTTCGAGGGGCACCCAGCAGCTTGTTCGTAATCAGCAGGTCGGTGGTTCGAGTCCACTCGCCGGCTCCATAACAACCCTTCGATTCCCAAAGACTTGCAGCTTCCGCCGCTTTGGCACGCTGCGTCGCACAGGCAGCTCATGTCACCGCGATCCGGTCAGATGTCTACCGGACCAGTTGTCGATCACGGTTATCAATAAGCGCCGCGACTAATGCAGTAATCGGCGTTTTCTGGCGAGAACTCGGCGTTTCAGACCGCGTGATCATCGGTCCCCGATAACCGATCGCCTGGGGGACCAGCTGAACCCCGCACAGCTGCTCTAGCAGCAGCCGCCCCGCCAGGTCGGGTGATGCAGTGACGAGCGTGGTGCGCGACGGCAAACGCCGCGGGAACGAGGGAGGCATCAAGGCCGCGTGCCAGCTGACAGCGTCCTTCGTCGGCGATATCCTCTGAGTTGATGCTGCCTGCGCCTGACCCCGGCGCCCTCCGAGCGTTCCTAGAGCATCCCTCCAGACCAGCGGGCACGCTCACCTACCACGAGTTGGAAGGCTTTCTCTTCACCATTGTCAGTGCCCCTGACTTGATCCCGCTGTCCGACTGGCTTCCTATCGTCTTCGGCGACCAGGAGGTCGACTATGCCAGTCCCGACGAAGCGCAAGAGGTCACCGGCCAGATCATGGCGCTCTACAACGCCACCAACGCGGTGGTGCTCGACCCGCCAACACTGCTCCCGGCGGACTGCCCGCTGCATGATGACGTGCTCGCCAACCTCGAAAACGAGGCGCCGATGGCCCAGTGGTCCCGTGGCTTCCTGCGCGGGCACCAGTGGCTCGAGGCACTGTGGGAGGACTTGCCGGAGGAATTGGCCGACGAGCTGGACGCCATACTCATGGCGCTGGGCTTCTTCTCCTCACGAGAGATGGCCGAGAGTTTCCACGCCGAGGCCACCACGGGGGAGCAGTCCTTTAAGGCGACGGCTGACGCGATGCACCGGGTTGTGCCGAGCGCGGTCGCCCAGTACGCCCACATGGGCCGGTCGATGGCCACGGTGCTGGCGGAGCGCGATACCGATGCGCCAGCGACGCACGACGTCAAGGTGGGCCGGAATGACCCCTGTCCGTGTGGCAGCGGCAAGAAGTACAAGAAGTGCTGCGGAGTGACCGTGCACTAGGGGTTCGCGAAGCCGCTGGGGCGGGTGCCTCTGAGCGGCCGGGGACATGAGTGACAGATCAGTCCGGGGACATGGGTAACACTTGGTGGGTGTTACCACGCCGTGTGAGAGCGGAGGAGCGCGCGTTCTTGGCGGGCTCCGTAGTCGTCCCGGCCGGTCCTCTCCTGACGGTGCGGCCTTTGTGATCTTCAATGCGGAGAATGCGTTCGTTCATCCGTCCGAGCTTCACTGGCCCGAAGTATACGTCCCAGAGCCCATCGTCGACTTCTTCCAGTCCGACGTACTCGCCCGCCAGCGTGTGCGTCACGCAGACCCAGCGCTTCTTCCACCGGATGCCGCTGTTGCGACTGACGAGGCGGACTTCGAAGTGGCCGGGGTATTCCACGGGCGCGAGCGTGCGCGGCAGCGTCCGCGGTGACGGCTGGTAGACGGAGCCAGGCGTTTCTTGGTCCAATGCTTCGTGCGGGCGTTCGTCGTTGTACTCGTGACGAAACCGATTGAACCGGATCTGTTGGGCGCGCAGATTGGCGCTCGGGGGACGCGTGGCCTCGGCTTTCAGCGTCCGATGCATCCGCTCATGGCGCCCGTTCTGCTGCGGGGACGCGGGGGCGATCAGTTCCGGGAGGATCCCGAGCCGAATCCACCAGACGGACAACGTGGACAGGCGCCCGAGCGCGGTAGTGGCGAAGGGCACGCCATTGTCGGTCCGGATGATCCCCGGCAAGCCGTACTCTTGGAAGAGGCGGAGGAAGAGCGGGCGAGCCGTAACGATCGCGGTCGAGAGCAGGCCGTGACAGGTCAGCAAGTACCGACTGAAGCCATCGACGATCGTCAACGGATAGCAATACACCCCGTCGCGGGTTTTGAACTGCCCTTTGAAGTCCGCGGTCCAGGTCCCGTTGGGGGCCGTCATCGGGATCAGCGGCCGACCCGGGTGTGCGGGCACCGGCCGCCGCCGCGACCCCGTGATGAGACCGGCGCGATCCAGCAGATCACAGACCGTACTCCGGGCCGGGAGTGTCCACGTCGGGTGCCGCGTGGCCACGATCTTCAGGAGTTTCTTGGCGCCCCAGGTCGGATGGTGGCGGCGCACGTCCAGCAGGGCCGCGATGATCGGCGGGGGCGTCCGGTGCGGACAATGCGCCGGCCGCCGTGACCGATCGACCAGCCCGGCCGGTCCCCCAACCTCATAGCGCTCGATCCATTTATAGGCGGTCTTCCGACTGATGCCGTAGCGTCGCGCCAGCTCCGCGACGTCGAACACATCGCGCTGGTAGTCGGCGATGAACTGCACGCGTTGGTCCATGAGTAACGTCTCCTGCCATGGCATCGAGCACCTCGGCTCGAGTGTGGCTGAATGTGTTACCCATGTCCCCGGACTCTTCTGTTACCCTTCTCCCCGGACCGCACCCTCGAACTCGCTAACTGGGTGATGAGGTGGACGCGTGTGGTGGCGACGGCAGGTGAGACTGGCCGTCGCACGGGTCAGCCGACCAACGCGAGGGACATGAGAGCGGGCGCGATCAGGCGGTCGCGCGTACGGCAGCCGGTACGAGGCGGTCGTTCAGGGCATGGAGTTGCCCGACGTCGGCGTTGAGATAGCGGGCCGTCGTCGTCAGATCGGTGTGGCCCAACCACAAGGAGACGGCGTGCATCGGATAGCCGGCTTCGAGCTTCTTGGACCCGGCCTCGTGCCGGAGATCATGGAATCGGAGATGCGCAATGCCGGCACGTCGGCGACTGGCGCGCCAGGCTGTCTTGATGTCTTTGACCCGAGTGCCGTCGACCGTCCCGAACACGTAGTCCTGCGGATCGTACGACTCCCCCGTCGGCCGGGCCAGGCGCCGCACAAGGACCTCGTGGAGCGCCGTCGAGATCGGAATACGGCGCGGGCGCTTGGTCTTCGTCTTCGTGCCCGACAGGAACACCTCGTCCTGCTCCCAGTGGACCTGCGACCACTGGAGACTCAGCAACTCTAAGCTTCCGGCACCCCGTCTCCAGAGCGGCCACGGTCACATCGTGGAGATGCGGTCGACAGGCCGCCAGCAGGCGCGCGGCTTCATCCCCGACGAACCGACGCTCACGCGCGTGTTCGGGCCGCATCCGCAACGTAGGAAGGCCCGCCCGTGCGAACGGGGTCGTGTTGCTGTAGCCCTTCGCAATGGCCCAGCGCCAGAGACCTCGGAGGTAGGCATGGAGCCGGTTGGCCGTGGGATCGCCCCCGACCCTTCGTGTCCAGGCCCGCCGGCCAGGTCGACGTATGGTCGTGACGCCCGGCTGCGCCTTCTGTTCGATGGCGTCTTCGACATCGTCGGTCGTGATCAGATGAAACGGCTTCTCGGGAAACGAGACCGTACCGCCGTTCGGAGATGGGACCTCGACGGTGGCCAGAAACGTGTGCGCGTACAGCGCGAGGGCGTAGGCACGCGGCACGAGGTGTCGGCGAACGTGGCGTTCCAGATACCGCGTGGCGATGTCGGCGAACGTGGACTCGGCGACGCACGTATCTGGGGACGCGCGATCGTCACGCAACGCGCGACGTGTGGACTCCACCAACTCGGACATGATCCCTCCAGGCTGCAGGGCTCCCGGCCCCGCCCGTCCATGGACGCTCTGCGCCCGCCAGAAGTCCAGTCGAATCTGCCGGGAACGCCGAGAGGCAGCTCATCGGGAGTCAGCGGGTCGGGCGGCCGGGGCCACAGCACCGGAGGAATGGTCGGCGGAGTTTCCGCACACTACGGGCGTCCCGCCGTACGCGACAACGCCCGCGCGCTGCGCGGGCGTCGGTCGTGCGAAAGACCTCACAGCCTCCGCTTGCGGGTCAGCGTAAGGCCGCCAGGCTGCCAGCTATTCCTGCGTGCCCGGCCTCGGCGACAGCGGCGGCGCAATGGCGGGCCGTTCCTCCTTCGTTGCCTTCGGCTCAGGCGGTGGTGTCGGCGTCGGACCGGCTGCTGGGACAAATTCCTCGAGCGGCAACCCCGCCGCAATCCGCCGGACCTGCTCAGCGTCGAGCGTCTCGCGCACCAGAAGCGCATCGGCCAGTTCGACCAGCTTCTGCTTGTGCTCGAGGAGCACCTCCTGCGCCCGCGCGTAGTTATCGGTAACGAGTTTCTTGACTTCCTGGTCGATATGCACCGCGGTGCCTTCGCTGTAGGCCTGGTGCTGCGCGATCTCACGGCCGAGGAAGATCTGCTCTTCCTTCTTGCCGAACGCGAGCGGCCCCATCGCGTCGCTCATCCCCCATTTGCAGACCATGCGGCGCGCCAGCTCGGTCGCGCGCTCGAGATCGTTGGCCGCGCCTGTGGTGATGCTGCCGATCGTGATCTCCTCTGCGATGCGACCGCCCAGCAGGATGGCGATCTGATCTTCAAGGTACTCGCGCGAGTAGTTGTGCTTCTCGTCGACCGGCAGCTGCTGCGTGAGGCCGAGCGCCATGCCGCGCGGAATAATCGTCACTTTGTGGATCGGTTCGGCCTTGGGCAACATGGCGGCGAGCAGTGCGTGGCCCCCCTCGTGAACCGCGGTGACACGCTTCTCGTCCTCGCTGATGCTCATCGAGCGCCGCTCCGCGCCCATCAGTGCCTTGTCCTTCGCAGACTCGAAATCAATCATGCGCACGACCTTCTGGTTGTAGCGAGCCGCGTTGAGCGCCGCTTCGTTCACCAGGTTCGCCAAATCGGCCCCGGAGAACCCCGAAGAGCCGCGCGCCAGTACCGCGACATCCACGTCATCCGACATGGGAATCTTCTTGGTGTGGACGTCGAGGATACCTTCGCGCCCTCTGACGTCCGGCCGATTGACGATAATCCGCCGATCGAACCGGCCCGGACGCAGCAGGGCGGGATCGAGAACGTCGGGGCGATTGGTGGCCGCGACGAGGATCACGCCTTCGTTCGCCTCGAAGCCGTCCATCTCGACGAGGAGCTGGTTGAGCGTCTGCTCGCGCTCGTCATGGCCGCCGCCAAGGCCGGCGCCTCGGTGACGTCCCACCGCGTCGATTTCGTCGATGAACACGATGCACGGCGCGTTCTTCTTCCCCTGCTCGAACAGGTCGCGCACGCGTGAGGCACCGACGCCGACAAACATCTCGACGAAGTCCGAGCCGCTAATCGAGAAGAACGGTACGTTGGCCTCCCCAGCGACAGCCCGCGCCATCAGCGTCTTGCCCGTTCCCGGCGCCCCCATCAGGAGCACGCCCTTCGGCAAGCGGCCGCCAAGCTTCTGGAACTTCTGCGGCTCGCGGAGGAAGTCGATGATCTCCTGGAGTTCCTCCTTGGCCTCGTCCACCCCGGCGACGTCTTTGAACGTCACCTTCTTCTGGGTGCTCGATGAGAGCTTTGCCTTGCTCTTGCTGAATGAGAGGACCTTGTTGCCACCGCTCTGCATCTGGCGCATGAAGAAAATGAAGAAGCCGATCATCAGGAGAATCGGCGCCCATGAATACAACAGAGTCGCCCACGGGCTCGTGGCCGGCTCGCGCGCCGACACGATGACGTTGCGTTCGATCAGCCTGTTGGCGAGGCCTTCATACTGAGGCGGCGCATAGGACCGGAAACTCTCATTCGCCGTGTTGACGCCCGTAATCTCGTTGCCGGTAATGGTGACACGCTCGATCTGACCCGCGTCGACCGCTCCCATGAACTCGCTGAAACTCAACGGCTGGAGACTGGTCTGGAGCTGCGTGGAAAAACTCCACACGAGGACCCCGATGATGACCAGAGCCACCCAGAAGACCCGGCTCTTCAGCGTCGAGTTCAAGACCGTCCCCCACTCGGCATATCCACCAACGCTATCACTAAAGACCTTGCCCGACCGATGTGAACCGTCGCATCTGGCGCTCGCGTTGCCGTGTCGGTTGATGCGAGACCTTGGCTCGGTTGTTCTCGTATTGCATGGTGCTATGCGCCACTGACGGCATGAGTGCTCTGCTTTACTTCAATTGGTACCGCTATTTGGGAAAAGAAGTTACTGAAAGGGAGCTGCTCGCAAGCATGGAACGCAAATTTATCAAGTGAACCGTGCCGGGCCTGTCGGAGCGGCTGCGATACGACCTGACGAATGTCAACTGAGACTAGAGCATCGAGCACGCGTGTCACCGGCACCAGGCGTTGGTGCATGAATCCTGCGGCCTGAGAGGTCCAGAAACCGGGCGTTCGCTCCATGGCGTGTAACAACCTGAAGCAGGTGACCGAGCTTGGGCGGCCAGAGTCGTACAGTATTGGTCGGTGAGTTGCCTCTGGGTTGGGATCGCTGTCGGTCAGTTTCGCATCATGCACCAACGCCGGTTGTGGTCATGAAGAGCTGCTGCGTAGGATACGCAATTTCGATCCCGGCTTTCTGGAATTCCTCGATCAGCCGAAAGTTGATGGACTGCTGCAGGTCCATGTAGACATTGTAATCTGGGCTGAGCACGTAAAAGACAAATTCGTAAATGAGGGCAAAGTCCCCGAAGCTCTTGAAGTGGGCGCGGTCAAATTTGGCCTGTTGATGCTCTTTGATGACCCGCTCGACCATCGGCGGGATCGCCTTCACGTTCTCGACAGAGGTTTGGTAAATCACTCCCACACTGAACTGGACCCGCCGCTCGCGCATCCGCTTGTAGTTCTTGATCCGGCTACCGGTCAGGTCACTGTTGGAGAAAATCAACTGCTCACCGCCAAGGCTAAGGATACGTGTGGTCTTGAATCCAACGTGCTCCACGGTGCCAAGTAAGTCGCCGACAATGATGAAGTCCCCGACTTGGAAGGGCTTGTCTAGGAAAATCGCGAACGAGCTAAACGCGTCTCCCAGTACTGATTGGGCGGCCAAGGCGATAGCGATGCCACCGATACCGAGGCTCGCGACGAACGCGGTGACATTGATCCCGAGGTTGTCGAAGATAAACGATAAGGCTGCCGTCCAGATCACCACCCGGGCAAGCCAGGTCACGTTCTTGAGCATGGCGCCGCTGTTCGGGTCGTCTCTCGTGGCCCGCTCAGTCCCTTTGCGAATAGCGTAGGCAGCGAGCCCTTGGAGGACCTGCGCGGCCTTGAGCGTGAGAATGATGACGAAGAGGGTCTGTAGTAGGCGGCCGAGACTGTCTGGCAGGGTCAAGAACAGGGCGGCGCAGTAGAGCGCGCTGGACAGATAGACAAGCTGTCCGACGATGCGTCGAAGCAAATCATGGAGCAGGTCATCAAGGTCGTTGGCCGTTCGCTGCGCTACCGCCTTGAGGTGCCGGAGGATGACCGCCTTAGCAATCGGCAGACCAACGAGAACAGCGAGGAAGACGACCGCGGAGACGAGGTAGTCCTGGGCGACGTTCCCCAAGAATTGACTGTCTAACATGTCGAGGAGTGTCTGCATGTCTTTCCTTCCGTAGATGCTTCGAGCGTCTCAAGGGCATGGTCAATCTGACGAACACTCGGTCGACCCACGCCCAGGATACGGCCATCAGGTTCGACCACTTTCTGAATCGTACCGGGAATCCCGGAGGGCGAGTTAGTTGAGTCAGGCCACCTTAACCTGCTCATAGTAGTGCGCGTCGAATGCCGCAGGCGGCACGTAGCCGATGGGCTCGAGCAACCGGCGGTTGTTGAACCAATCCACCCACGCCAGCGTCGCGAATTCCACCTGCGCCAGATGCGGCCACGGACCTTGCCGTCGAATCACCTCCGTCTTGAGGAGCCCAATCACCGACTCGGCGAGGGCATTGTCATAGGAGTCGCCTCGGCTGCCGACCGACGGCGCGATGCCGGCGTCGGCGAGCCGGTCGGTGTACCGCATCGACAGATACTGCGTACCCCGGTCGCTGTGATGCACCAGACCGCTGACGCGATCCGCGCCACGTTCGCATACCGCTTATTCGAGCGCATCGAGCACGAAGTCCGTCCGCAGCGACGCCGACACGCGCCCGCCGACGATGCGCCGCGAGAAGACAGCGATCACGAACGCGACATACACGAAGCCTTTCCACGTGGCGACGTAGGGGAAGTCGGAGACCCAGAGCTGGTTGGGCCGCGGCGCGGTGAACTGGCGGTCGACCAAAGCCGGGGGACGCACGCCGGCGGTCGCAGCGGCGGGCGTCGTGACCCATGCGCGGCCGCGGACCGCGCCGGCCAAGCCCATCGCCCCCATCAGCCGCTCGACCATACAGCGCGCGACGTCGACGTCTTCGCGGCCGAGCTGCTGCCAGACCTTCCGCGGTCCGTATGCCTGCCAATTCGCGTCCCAGACCCGCTGGATGGCGATCCGCAAGTCGTCGTCGCGCTTGGCGCGCGCCGGCCGCGGCGGCGGGTCCACCTGCCGGGCGTGGTGCAGAAAATACGTCGAGGGGGCGATCGGCAACACCGCGCAGATCGGCTCAACCCCCTACGTGACCCGGTGGTCATCCATAAACTGGACCATTACTTCACTCGGCGGTCGCGCGCCGCCTGGGCAAAATATGCGGAGGCCTTCCGCAAGATCTCATTCGCGCGTCTCAATTCGCGATTGTCGCGTTCCCGTTCCTTCAGGCGCTGGCGCTCGTCGGTCGTCAGGCCACCCCGCTGGCCCGTATCGCGTTCGGCCTGGCGCACTCAATTCCGCAGCGTCTCGCCGGTGCAGCCGAACTTGCTCGCGATCGCCGTGATCGCGGCCCACTGCGACGGATGCTCGGGACCATGCGCGCGGACCATCCGAATGGCCCGCTCTCGTAACCTCAGCTGAATACTTCCTCGGTCGTGCCATGGGCTCCATCCTCTCAAGCAATGAGCCCTCCGACGAACCCGGTACGATTCACTGGAACAGTTGTCACAGCTCACGCGCGAGTGCGCCGTCATTGAGACCCACTACCTCAAGGGACAAGACCAGCCGGTCATGCAGTTCTACCCAGGCGACAGCCTCAACTCGGACACAACGAACTGCTGGGGACCATCCTTGTCGTGCGTCGAACTGATGCTTTGAGATGTCGGATTCTGTGACGTCACGGTCGTTGCCACATCGGAAGGCAGCGACGATAGGGTGGTAATTCTGGCGTATAAGTAGAACGCGGCGAGCAGCGCGGTCCGTCGTGGATTCGCAGGGCGCGCCGGTCGTCACGACCGCCGTGCCCCAGCGTGCAGCCGGCCACTCGCGCTACGCGGACAGTTGCGTCTTCTTGACGCCTTCTTCGAAATCAAACACTAGGATGGGGTGGTCGCAGAAATCAGTCGTCATCTTTAGGTTGCCGAGATTGAGGCGGCGCAGGTACTCTGTGTAGAAGGATTGTGCCGATTCCTTACAGAAGAAGACCTTTGCGCAGCCGGTCGTGAGGGGCCCATCGCTGGCCGCCAGGGCGAAGGGGACGAGGTCACCCGCGTCCTGGCGCAGAAAGTCGATGATCCCCTCCGTGACGCTCGGGGCCCAAGCGCTCAAGATGTCGTCGACGATGATAACGCCGAAGTCGGACAGCACCTCCTTGGACAACCGGAGGTCGTGCACGATGCTGGCGCGGCGGTGGTCCCCGTCGAGGCTGATGAGTCGCACGCTGCCCCCAAGGAACGACGAGGCCTGACCCAGTGGGATCTGTTCCGACTTCATCTGGTGCGTCACTACTTTTTCCGGTGGGATCTCGAACCGTGTCACATTGCGTTGAAATGCGTCGACGAAGTTCGGATACCCCGGCATGTCGAATGGGTCGACCGCGTGCGCCTTCTCAGACGGAGCCAGCGCGAGACTGAGAAGGATGAACAACTTGCCATGCCACACACCAATTTCGGCGATATCTCCCGAGATCCCCTCGTGCTTCTGGACCTCGATCAACGACCAAATCAGCGAGGTCGCGCCTGGCTGAAGCCACCCTTCGACACTTTCGTGGCCGCGCAGGCAGTACGCAGCGATCGGGTTCAGCGGGTTGCGATGCATGTACCCAACACTGTCATAGATCGCTGACAAAATGAATCGTGCCGGAATTCTCGGAAAGCGAATTAAGTGACTCCGGCTACCGCGGTCTGCTGATCGTAACGCGCTTCGTACTCCGAGGCGCGTGGGTGCATGAATTCTGCGGCCTGGGCGGCATTCAGGCGGTACGGTCAAGGGTGCCAGCAGATATCCCAAACGTGTGCCCCTTGCGTAGAGCCTGAATCGTACCGGGTTCGTCGGAGGGCTCATTACTTGAGAGGATGGAGCCCATGGCACGACCGAGGAAGTATTCAGCTGAGGTACGAGAGCGGGCCATTCGGATGGTCCGCGCGCATGGTTCCGAGCATCCGTCGCAGTGGGCCGCGATCACGGCGATCGCGAGCAAGTTCGGCTGCACCGGTGAGACGCTGCGGAATTGGGTGCGCCAGGCCGAACGCGATACGGGCCGGCGGGGTGGCCTGACGACCGACGAGCGCCAGCGCCTGAAGGAACGGGAACGCGACAATCGCGAATTGAGACGCGCGAATGAGATCTTGCGGAAGGCCTCCGCATATTTTGCCCAGGCGGCGCGCGACCGCCGAGTGAAGTAATGGTCCAGTTTATGGATGACCACCGGGTCACGTAGGGGGTTGAGCCGATCTGCGCGGTGTTGCCGATCGCCCCCTCGACGTATTTTCTGCACCACGCCCGGCAGGTGGACCCGCCGCCGCGGCCGGCGCGCGCCAAGCGCGACGACGACTTGCGGATCGCCATCCAGCGGGTCTGGGACGCGAATTGGCAGGCATACGGACCGCGGAAGGTCTGGCAGCAGCTCGGCCGCGAAGACGTCGACGTCGCGCGCTGTACGGTCGAGCGGCTGATGGGGGCGATGGGCTTGGCCGGCGCGGTCCGCGGCCGCGCATGGGTCACGACGCCCGCCGCTGCGACCGCCGGCGTGCGTCCCCCGGCTTTGGTCGACCGCCAGTTCACCGCGCCGCGGCCCAACCAGCCTCTGGGTCTCCGACTTCCCCTACGTCGCCACGTGGAAAGGCTTCGTGTATGTCGCGTTCGTGATCGCTGTCTTCTCGCGGCGCATCGTCGGCGGGCGCGTGTCGGCGTCGCTGCGGACGGACTTCGTGCTCGATGCGCTCGAATAAGCGGTGTGCGAACGTGGCGCGGATCGCGTCAGCGGCCTGGTGCATCACAGCGACCGGGGTACGCAGTATCTGTCGATGCGGTACACCGACCGGCTCGCCGACGCCGGCATCGCGCCGTCGGTCGGCAGCCGAGGCGACTCCTATGACAATGCCCTCGCCGAGTCGGTGATTGAGCTCCTCAAGACGGAGGTGATTCGACGGCAAGGTCCGTGGCCGCATCTGGCGCAGGTGGAATTCGCGACGCTGGCGTGGGTGGATTGGTTCAACAACCGCCGGTTGCTCGAGCCCATCGGCTACGTGCCGCCTGCGGCATTCGACGCGCACTACTATGAGCAGGTTAAGGTGGCCTGACTCAACTAACTCGCCCTCCGGGATTCCCGGTACGATTCAGCCCGGTGCGATGGAAAGCGCGTTGGCAGGCGTAGCGGCACTGGTGATCTGGTTGCTCGTTCAGGTGTGGCTCCTGCCTCGCCTCGGGGTGCCAACGTGAGCGGTTCCACATCCGCCCCGGCGGGGCGTACCAGACGAGAAGACCAAGGACGGGCAGGTGTGATGCGTTCGCCCGGAATCAGAATTGCTCGAGGGAGGCTCTCTAAGTGGAGGGGGCACGACGTGAAGACGATCACGCTCGAGTTGGCTGGCGTCGATCGCGCCGTGTTCGACGAGGAAACTGCCGGGTTCGTGCACGTGTATCATGAGCGCGGGTGATCAGTACCGTCGATCGCTACGGACCCCTCTCGTGCGTGGACTGATGGAAAGGTATTTTCGATGGACTCGGTGATTCCTCTTGCACTCGACGACACGGCGACGCTTCGAGCGCCGGCCGACACGACTATACGCACCTCGGGCGCCATCGTTGCGCTCGATCCCGCCAAGCCGAACTGGGTGGTTACCGATGAACGCGGCCTCCGGCTGCTGACGCTGCTCGACGGCAAGACGCCGCTGCGCGCTGTCGTGTCGGCGTACGCGGCCGAAACGGGCTTGGATGTGGTCAGGGCGTGGCTGCATGTCGAAACGTTCGCGCGCGACGCGTTGCGTCATGACTTCATCTCGACTGACGGCGCGGTCCCGGTCCCGTACCTTGGGCGCTCAGCGTACCTGCAGACCGACCGTCTCCGCGAAATATGGCTGCACGTGAACGATTTCTGCAATCTGGCATGCGCCCATTGTCTCGTCTCGTCGGGACCCGACCAGACACAGGGGCTGCCGACCGGCCGCCTGGTGGACGCCATCGATCAGGGCGCCGCGCTCGGTGTCGAGCGGTTCCTCTTCACCGGCGGCGAACCGCTTGCGCGCCCAGACGCGCTGGACCTCGCGCGCCGCATCGTCGAGGACCATCAACGCGAGTTGGTGATCCTGACCAACGGCACCCTGTTCAAAGGGGAACGACTCCCCGGCCTCGCCGCGCTTGCGGGAGACCGATTGCGCGTGCAAATCAGCCTCGACGGGGCGTCGGCCCAGACGAACGATCCGATCCGTGGCGCCGGAACGTTCGAGCGAATCGTGGCAGGGATCCGCGACGCCGTTGCGCCGGTCTTCGGCCGAGCATCACGATGGTGCTGCTCGCACACAACCTGAACGATGTCGAAGCGCTCGTCCGGCTGGCGGCAACGCTCGACGTTCGGAATGTGCACCTGCTGTGGCCGCACCGCCGCGGCCGCGTGCTGGACGGACCGTTTGCGAGCCTCCCGGCGGCCGATGCGATTCTGGCCGCTGTGCGCCGTGGCCGGGCCGTCGCTGCCGAACTGGGCATCACGATCGACAACGTCGAAGAATTTCGTCTCCGCCTGGACGGCCGGGCCGGCGTGAAAAACGATCTGGCCGGGGCGGGCTGGAACAGCCTCTGCGTCTACACCGACGGCTGCGTGTACCCCTCGGCATCGATGGCAGGCGTGTCGGAACTCCGGTGCGGCGATCTCAGCGCCGCGTCGCTCGAGCGGATTTGGAAGGACAGCCCGGTCTGTCGTGAGCTGCGCGAGGCCACGGTCGAGCGCAAGCCACTGTGCCGGCCCTGCCCGCTGAAATTTCTCTGTGGCGGCGGCGACGTCGAGCACGGCTACTGGGCCACGCGCAGCTTCGCCGGGCACGATCCCTACTGCGACCTGTACAAAGGGCTCGCCGCGGACGCCTGGTCGGAAATGGCTACCGAGGGCCGCGCCACCGTGCAGCCGCGTTCAGGCTTTGACCGGCCCGTCGTATTCCGGGCGATGGGCGAGCGGACGTTACACGACGAGGATGCGATCGTGCGCACGACACATTCCGCGTGCGTGCTGTCGGAGGAAGTCATTCAGCGGTCGCGCGGATTGGTCCGCGAGTTCTACGGTCACGCCGCCGAGGAGCCCCAGGCGGAGCTGTGCTGTCCGGTGCGCCCGGACGAGTCGGATCTCGCGCACATCCCGCGCGACGTGGTTGACCGGTTCTACGGCTGCGGCAGCCCGGTGTCGGCCGCCGCGCTCGCGCCCGGCGAAACGATGGTCGACCTCGGGTCTGGTGCGGGCATCGACTGCTTCATCGCGGCGAAGAAGGTCGGTTCCGAGGGCCGGGTATACGGCATCGACATGACGGAAGCGATGCTGAAAGTGGCGAACGACTGCCGCCTGCGGGTCGCCCGTACGCTCGGATGGGACGTCGTCGTGTTCCGGCGCGGTTTCCTCGAATCCATTCCGATCGACGATGCCACTGCCGATGTCGTGACCTCGAACTGCGTCATCAATCTGTCGCCAGACAAGCCGAAAGTATTTCGAGAGATGTGGCGGGTCCTCAAAGACTACGGCCGGGCCGTTGTTGCCGACATCGTCGCCGATCGTGAGGTGCCACCGAAGATGCGCGCCGATGGCCAGTTGTGGGGCGAATGCATCAGCGGCGCACTGACCGAGGAGGCGTTTCTGGCGGGCCTCGAGCGCGCCGGCTTCTACGGCGTGTCGATTCTCAAGAAGGCCTTTTGGCGCGAGGTAGAAGGGTGCAAGTTCTATTCGGTGACGGCGCGCGCCTACAAGTTCGAGAAGAAAGCTGGATGCACCTACGTAGGCCAGTACGCGGTGTATCTCGGGCCACTCAAGGCCACTATCGATGAAGAGGGACATCTGTTTCCGCGCGGCACGCCCGTTGAAGTGTGCACCGATACAGCGGCGAAGCTCTCGCACGCACCGTACGCGGGGTCGTTTGCGGTCCTCGAAGGTCCAAGCAGCCATATCAATATCGACGGGGATAGTGACTGCTGCACACCCGGCTCCGGTTGTTGTTGATGCATGATGCTGGCACTGTTCACGATTATCTGCGCCGCGGGTGTCGCCTGGGCGAACGGCGCCAACGACGTGGCGAAGGGCGTGGCGACGCTCGTGGGCAGTCGGCTGGCGAGCTATCGGCAGGGGCTGATGTGGGGCACCATCTGGACGGCTGCCGGCGCCGTCGCGGCGCTCGCGCTCACGACGTCGATCTTCCGGACGTTCAGCACGGGCCTGATCGACGGGACGCTCGCGCGCGCGCCGTTATTTCCGCTCGCCGTCGCGGTCGGAGCCTTCGCGTGGGTACTGACCGCTTCGCGTACCGGGCTTCCGGTGTCGACCACGCACTCGTTGATTGGCGCCATTGTCGGGGCGGCCCTAGCCGCCGACGGCCTGCACGGCGTGCGGTGGCCGCTCGTCGTTGGCGCCGTCGCGGCGCCGCTGGCGCTGAGCCCCATCGTGGCGGCCGGGTTGTCGTATCTGGTGCACACGCTGGCGAACCGCCGGTTGCCGGCCGCAGCACGGTACTGCGTGTGCGTCACCGAACGGCCGCTGATAGGAGTGCCCATGGAGGGCTTGGCCTCCGCCGTGGCCGTCCAGCCCGTCGTGTGGCCGCTCGTCGTCGACGACGAGCAGCGTGCGTGCGCCACTGAAGAGACGATCAGCGCTGTACGCGTGACCGATGGCCTGCATTGGGTGACGACTGCCACGCTGAGCTTTGCACGCGGCCTCAACGACACGCCGAAGATCGCTGCGCTGGCGATTGCCGCCGCGGCGGCGCTGGGCGTTGCCGCCCCGCCGTTGTACCTGATCGGCGCTGTGGTCATGGGCGCCGGCAGCTACCTCGGCGGTCGCCGGGTCACCGAAACTCTCGCGGAGCGCGTCACCGAGATCGACCCGCTCGAAGGATTGGCCGCGAGCGGCGTTGCGGCCGCGCTCGTGCTCGTCGCCTCGTTCGTGGCGCTGCCGGTATCGACGACGCACGTGGCGAGTGGCGCAATCGTCGGCGCCGGACTTCGCTCTGGTCGAGGCGCGGTGCGGTGGTCCACCGTGTCCAGCATCATCGCCGCCTGGGCGATCACGTTGCCCGCCTCGGCGGTTGTTTCGGCTGCCGCGTGGCGGCTTGGCATGTTGATGGGTGGTGCCTGACCAAGACCGTCTGCTTCCGCGGACGTCGACGGCATGGGATCGGATGAGTTCCGCGGCGCGCCCGTGGGGCGCCTCCCGCAGACCATGGCCGATCAGCGCGTCGACGATGACGTCGGGTTGGTGAGCGGCGAGCGCCGCCAGCTCGATTTCTCGTCCGCGTGTCGAGTGGACGAGGAGCGTCTTGAGCGTGTTCGGCGTGTAGTGAATGGTGATCCGATCCTTGCCGTCGAGCGTGACCCGGTTATCACTTCCTGATTGTGACCTATCGACGTTCGACATCACGGAGGGGACTGCGGATCATCTTCGTTTCGAGTGATCTGTCTCACACGAGCCGCGGTCGCGGACTGCGGCGATGCGGCAACCTCGATTCTGTTGTTGGCGGGACGAACTCAGGCAATCAGCGAGTAGGCGGGGACCGAGGATGGTGACCGCAGGATGTGTGCATGCCGCCCCCCTGACTGGCTCAGACACCCGGCGTGGAACGTCCAACAGGAGGCGGATGAGCGAGAGAGACCAGCCCGTATACCGTCCGATCGGTGATTACGCGCTGATTGGCGATTGCCGCTCGGCGGCGCTCGTTTCCACGGACGGGTCGGTCGACTGGCTCTGCTGGCCCCGGTTCGACAGTCCATCACTCTTTGCAGCGTTACTGGACGCACGCCGTGGGGGCCGGTTCAGGATTGCGCCGGTGGACCCGTTCACCACGACGCGCTGGTACGTGGGCGAGACCGCGGTGCTCGAAACCACCTTCCGGACCGCGAGCGGCGTTGTGCGCCTCACCGATTTGATGCCGGTCGCGTCTGGACACGACAAGGCTCGGGAGCTGTGGCCCGACCATGAGCTGCTGCGGCAGGTGGAGTGTCTCGAGGGCACAGTCGAAATTGAGGTCCTGTTCGATCCGCGCCCCGACTACGGCCGAATGGTGCCGCAGCTGATCGAGAATGCCTTCGGGCTCACCTGCGAGCACCAAGCCAGCGTGTTGGCGATCCGGAGCGACATCCCGATGACCGTCGAGAGTGGGCCGGGCGCGCGCGGCCGGGAGCGGTTGCAGGCCGGCGATACGCGGACATTCTCGGTCGCCTACGACCGAGGGCTGCCCCTCGTGCTCCTGCCTCTGGGTGGCGCTGCAGCCGACCGCATCGCCCGGTCCGTCGCCTGGTGGCGCGAGTGGATGCGCTCATGCCGCTACGACGGCCCGTACACCGAGGTGGTCCGCCGGAGCGCGATTACGCTCAAGTTGCTGACCTACGCGCCGACCGCGTTGCTGCCGGAGGCGATCGGTGGCACGCGCAACTGGGACTATCGCTACTGCTGGCTGCGCGATGCCTCGCTGTCGCTGCGCGCCTTCGAAGAGCTCGGCTTCATGATCGAGAGCGAGGCGTTCCTCTCCTGGCTGCTGCACGCGACGCGACTGACCTGGCCCGAACTCCAAATCCTGTACGACGTGTACGGCGAATCGCGCCTACCGGAGTCCGTGCTCGATCATCTCGAGGGCCATGCCCGGTCGGCGCCGGTACGCATCGGCAACGCCGCCACGGATCAACTGCAGCTCGGCACCTACGGTGAAGTGATCGACGCCGCCTGGCACTACGTCGAGCGTGGCGGGCAGCTCGATCGCGTCACGGCCCGCACGCTCGCGGGGTTCGGCGACGTGGTCGTCCGCAGGTGGGGCGAGCCGGACGAAGGCATCTGGGAGCCACGCAGCGGCCGGCAGCATCATACGCATTCGAAGGCGATGTGCTGGGTGGCGCTGGACCGCCTGTCGCGCCTGTGCGAGCTGAGGCACGTGCCGGCCGACGCGACGCGGTTCGCGACGCGATCGAGGCGCACGGGTTCAACGAACGGTTGGGCAGCTACGTCAGCGTGTTCGACGGCGACACGCTCGATGCCAGCCTCCTGCTGCTGTCGCTCATGGGCTATGCCGATCCGCAATCGGCACGAATACGCGGCACCGTGGCACGTGTGCGGGAACGGCTCGGCATCAATGGTCTGTTGTACCGCTATCTGGGCGATGATGACGGGCTGACCGGGGGCGAAGCCGCGTTCGGGATCTGCAGCTTCTGGGGCGTCGAGGCGCTGGCCCTGCAAGGCGATGTCGCGGCGGCCGGCGAGCTGTTCGAGCAACTACTGTCGTTCGGCAACGACGTGGCGTTGTTCGCCGAGGAGATCGATCCGCCGACCGGCGCGGTCCGCGGCCGCGGCGAGGTGAACTGGCGGTCGACCAAAGCCGGGGGACGCACGCCGGCGGTCGCAGCGGCGGGCGTCGTGACCCATGCGCGGCCGCGGACCGCGCCGGCCAAGCCCATCGCCCCCATCAGCCGCTCGACCATACAGCGCGCGACGTCGACGTCTTCGCGGCCGAGCTGCTGCCAGACCTTCCGCGGTCCGTATGCCTGCCAATTCGCGTCCCAGACCCGCTGGATGGCGATCCGCAAGTCGTCGTCGCGCTTGGCGCGCGCCGGCCGCGGCGGCGGGTTCACCTGCCGGGCGTGGTGCAGAAAATACGTCGAGGGGGCGATCGGCAACACCGCGCAGATCGGCTCAACCCCCTACGTGGCCCGGTGGTCATCCGCAAACTGGACCATTACTTCACTCGGCGGTCGCGCGCCGCCTGGGCAAAATATGCGGAGGCCTTCCGCAAGATCTCATTCGCGCGTCTCAATTCGCGATTGTCGCGTTCCCGTTCCTTCAGGCGCTGGCGCTCGTCGGTCGTCAGGCCACCCCGCCGGCCCGTATCGCGTTCGGCCTGGCGCACCCAATTCCGCAGCGTCTCACCGGTGCAGCCGAACTTGCTCGCGATCGCCGTGATCGCGGCCCACTGCGACGGATGCTCGGGACCATGCGCGCGGACCATCCGAATGGCCCGCTCTCGTAACCTCAGCTGAATACTTCCTCGGTCGTGCCATGGGCTCCATCCTCTCAAGCAATGAGCCCTCCGACGAACCCGGTACGATTCAAAGCGCGACTCGAACGTGTCGTCGATAGAGTCGGTCGACGATTCGCGGGCGAGCGACCGCCGCCGCTCGTGAACCTTGTTATGGAGGATTCCGAATAGCTAGGTTTTGACCTGCGAGCGCCCCTCGAAGCGGTCCAGCGTCTGGATGAAGGTGGTCAGTACATCTTGGGCGAGGTCTTCCGCCTCATGGTCGCGAAAGCCCATGCCTCGGGCCGCCCGATAGAGCGGCCGTGCATACTCCTGCACGATCGCGAGGAGCGTGGGCTCGTCGCGCCGGCGCAAGCGCTCGATCAGGTCGTCGGTCGCTTCCGTGGTCAATCTCACATCCTGAAGCAGCCGCTGTAACGAACGGCCAGACCGTCGCACTCACTCTAGGAACACGCGATTGCGATTCACGCAGCTCGTGCAGCCAGGTGGAGCAGAAAGCAATGTCTATCATCCGCAACGAAGGTCGGGAACGCAATAAATGGCGCCAGATGTGGGCGGGTGCGCTCGCGCTCGCGCTGGCAATCTCGGTGGTCGCCGTGCCGGCGTACGCAGCTGATGGCGCCGCCGACGCCCTGGTCACGGTGGCGTCCAGCAAGTCGTTCGAACAGGTGAGCGACGCGGCGAAGTCGCTCGTCACAAAGAACGGCATGATGGTAATGGTCCAGGTCGACCAGGGCAAGATGCTGTCGATGACGGGATTAAGCCTCAAGGCGACGGTGTTTCTGGTGGGCAATCCGACTGTGGGGAAGCAGCTGTTCGAGCAGAGCCACGCGGTGGGCCTGTATGTGCCACTGCGCATCGCGGTCTACACCGACACCGACGGGAAGACGTACGTTCAGTACGACAAGCCGTCGACGCTACTCGGGCAGTTCAAGAACGACAAGATCGGAATGATCGCGCAGATGCTCGACGAGAAGATCGGTGGGCTCGCGACGATGGCGGCGCAGTAGGCCGTGGTGGGGAGCGGCGGGCGCATGTCCCGTCGCTTCCGTCGTCTTAGTCAGGAGAATGTGATGTTTATGCGTGCCATTGTCATGCTGCTGGCCGCCGTCGGACCCCTAGTGTTTCCGGTCGCGCAGCTCGGGTACGCGTCGCTTCACGATCTCGCGCTGGTCGCGCTGCTGCCGTCGATCGCCGGCCTGCTCGTGGTCTGGTTCGTGTCGCGGCACTGGCAACCAGATCTCGCGTCCGTGATTGCGCGCGGGGCGGTCGCGGGCGCGGTGGCAACCCTCGCGCTGGAGGCCCTCCGTTACCCTGGGTTTCGACTGGGTTTCATGCCTGGCAACCTACCCCAGTTGATGGGCGTGCTGCTGCTCGATCGGTTTGCCTTGGGGCCGTCGACCTGGTCAGACGTCGCTGGCTTCGCGTATCACTTCTGGAACGGCGCCGCGTTCGGCATCATCTTTGTGGTGGTGACGGGCGGTCGCTCAGTCGCGCTGGCGATCGCATACGGTCTCGGCGTCGGCATCGGTTTCCTCGGCAGCCCCGTTGTCGAGTCACTCGGCGTCGGGCTCTTCGGCCGTGAATTCGGATGGCACTTTGCGGCGACTGTACTCGCCGCGCATGCAGCCTACGGTGCGGCGCTCGGCGGGCTGCTCCGCGGCGGCTGGCTCCAGAAGCTTACAGGCCTGACCACAGTGTCGACGGTTCCGACTCAGTCCACCGTGTGCAGTTACTGTCGTCATTGAGCACATTGCGCCAGGTGACCCGTCTCGTGCTTGAATCATCTGGCGATGGACGATAGCCGCGTGCCTTTCGTGTCCGTGATCATGCCGGTCCTCGACGATACGAAGTGCCTGGAGCGGGCGTTCGCATCGATCGGTCACCACGCGAGCGTGGAGATCATCGCCGTCAACGGAAGCCCGCACACACCGGCGATTGAGGAACTTCAACGTACCGCGCCGCGGGTACGTTGGGTTGCGTCGCTTCCAGGCCGCGGTCGACAGATGAACGTCGGCGCATCGGGCGCGACGGGCACTTGGCTGCTATTCCTCCACGCTGACACGCGGCTTCCCGCGGGATGGCTCGAGGAGCTGACGAGGATTTCGGCGGCTCGGCCGGTGATTGGCGGGAGCTTCAGGTTCCAGCTCGACTCCTCGAGTCGCTGGGCCCGGGTGATCGAGCGTGGCGTCGCGGCTCGCGTGCGATGGTTCCAGTTGCCGTACGGCGATCAGGCGCTATTCGCGCGGCGCGATGTGTTTGTCGCGCTCGGCGGATATCGCGAGCTCCCGCTGATGGAGGATGTCGACTTAGTGCGACGCCTGCGAAGAGCGGGTCGCCTGTACCATTCGGCGCTTCCGGCCGTGACGTCGGCACGCCGTTGGGAGGCTGATGGATGGCTGCGCCGGAGTTCGGAGAACCTACTGCTTGTCGTTCTCTTTTTTCTCGGCGTATCTCCCGAGTGGTTGGCGCAACGCTATCGGACGTCTCGTGGTTCGACAGCCAGTGGCAGACGAGCCTCGGAGCCAGGGACGATCGATGAGTGATCGAGTCGCCCTGGCCGTGATGGCGCGAGCGCCGTCAGACGCGCGCGGCAAGAAACGACTACTGAAGTCGCTTGGCGTGGACGACGGAACGGACTTGCGGTGCGCCATTCTGCTTGACACGCTGGACATAGCGCAAAGCGTGCCAGGCGTTGAGCGCCTGTTGGTGTTCGCGCCCGAATCGGGGGGCGCCGAGATCGCTCAGCTTGCCGGCGGCAAGTTCCGCGTGTTGCCCCAGCGCGGAGACGATCTCGGCGAACGGCTCGAGCACGCGTTCGCGGACATCTTTGCCCTGGGGTGCTCCGCGGTGACAATCATTGGATCGGATCTGCCCACGTTGCCGGCCGAGCACGTCGAACAGGGGATCGCTGTGCTCAGGCGCGAGGGCGATCCCCTTGTCCTCGGTCCCTCCATGGACGGAGGCTACTACCTGGTTAGTCTTCGCACGAACCATCCAGAGATCTTTCACGGAATCCCGTGGAGCACCCCCGACGTCCTGGCAGCGACCCTGTCCGCGGCCGAGGTGCACCGACTCTCTGTCACGCTAATTCCTTCGTGGTACGACATCGACTCCGTAGATGATCTGAGGCGCGTTCTCGAACCATCGGCTGAGAGGGCGCTGAGACCGCGTCGCACCCACGCGTGGCTCGTAGCGCGACTTGGCACCGATCAGTCGAGTGTTTGACACCGCGGGACCTCAGAAGGACGGCGAATATTCGCGACGTCTGAAGGCAGAACGAATGAAGACTGTGGCTTTTGCGTGTGTTCATAACGCCGGCCGCTCCCAGATTGCCGCGGCGCTATTCAACAAGCTGGCGGACCCCACCAAGGGACGAGCCTTCTCCGCAGGAACGGTGCCTGGCGACCGAGTTCATCCCGAGGTCGTCATGGTCATGCAGGAAGAGGGGATCGACTTGAGTGGTGCCCACCCTCAGAAGCTCACCACTGAACTCGCCGCTCAGGTGCAGCTGCTGATTACGATGGGTTGTGGCGACGAGTGTCCGTATGTGCCAGGGGTACGGTGCGACGACTGGCCGTTCGAAGACCCGAAGGGCAAGCCGATCGAACGCATTCGCGCCATTCGCGACGACATTCGCGCTCGAGTGGAGGCTTTGATCGCTCGAGAAGATGTGAGATAGCTGCGGCCCCAAGTGCTGATAGCACGCGTCGTGTGGTCCGCAAAAATGATGCGCGCTGCTGTCTTAGCGTCATGCGGCCTCGGGCGGCAATGCCCGAGTCACTGAGCCTGATCCGATCTGGTGGACAGGTTCACTACGCTGTTTGAGTGGCTCTTCGTTCCTCATTTCCAGACAAGAGCGACGGGTGTGGGCGCTGTGGGAAACCGCGTCCTGTGCGGTTTGCCATGGCGTCCCTGCCCTCTGCCCGCGCGCGCCGCTCGTACGCCGCCCGACACTTCCTCGGCCTCTTCCAAGAGTACGGCTTGCTGGGGATCATCCGCCGACAATGGCGTGCCCTTCGCCACTACCGCGCTCGGTCGCCTGTCCACGTTGTCCGTCTGGTGGATTCGGCTCGGGATCCTCCCGGAACTGATCGCCCCCGCGTGCCCGCAGCAGAACGGGCGCCATGAGCGGATGCATCGGCCGCTGATCCCGATGCCACGCGTCCCCCGAGCGCCAATCTGCGCGACCAACAGATCCGGTTCGGTTTCGTCACGAGTACAACGACGAACGCCCGCACGAAGCATTGGACCAAGAAACGCCTGCTCCGTCTACGCCGTCACCGCGGACGCTGCCGCGCACGCTCGCTGGAATACCCCGTTCGAAGTCGCCTCGTCAGTCGCAACAGCGGCTTCAGGTGGAAGAAGCGCCGGACGGCCTGCTCTCGACCGCGATCGTTACGGCTGCCCGCTCTTCCTCCGCCTCTTCCAAGAGTACGGCTTGCCGGGGATCTGGCCGATCGTCGAGTGCCGGCGACGTTGGTTAGAGAACACCTCGATGTAAGCGAACAACTCCCGCTTGGCCTCGCTGCAGCTGTCGAAGCGACCGGCGAGTTCCGCTTTGAGAGAACACCTCGTCGAGAAGCAGCTTTCCATTTCCACCGCGTTATCGTGGCAGTTGCCCCGCCGGCTCATGCTGCACACGATGCCGCGCGCCTCGAGGACGTCCTGATCATCCTCGCTCGCGTATGTCGAGCCCTGGTCGGAGTGCTGGAGCAGGCCGATCTCGGGGCACCGGCGCGTGAGCGCCGCCTCCAGGGCGGTGATCGTCACATGACGGTCGTTCACGGCGCTGACGGCCCAGCCCACGATGCACCGCGAGAACAGATCTAGGATCGCCGCGAGGTAGAGCTTGCCGCTGCTGCCGATGACGAACTCGGTCGTGTCGCCGACCCACCGCTGATTCGGCGCGTCCGCCTCGCACTGGCGGTCCAGTAGATTCGCCGCGACCGGTTGGGCGTGATCACTCATGGTTGTCAGCTTGTAGCGCTTCCGGCGCCGCGCCTGCAGGCCGTCTTCCTGCATCAATCGCACGACCCGTTTGCGGCTGACGTGCTCGTCCTGCTCGATCAGATCCTCGTGAATGCGCGGGCTGCCGTACCGCTGCGTACTCTCCTCGAACGAGGCCCGCACCAGCACGGTCAGCCGACGATCATCACGGGTGTGCGTCGATTCCGGACGACGCTGCCAGGCGTAGAAGCCGCTGCGCGTCACGCGCAGACATCGACAGAGAATGCTCACCGTATGCTCGGCCTTCTTCGCCGCGATGAAGGTACACCTCATCGGCTCTGCTTCGCGAAGAAGGCCGCCGCTTGTTTCAGGATGTCGCGCTCCTCGGCGAGGATCCGATTCGCTTTGCGGAGCCGTGCCAGCTCCTCCCGCTCCGCCGGCGTCAGGCCGGTCTTGCCTTTCGTCCGATCGGCTTGGGCGTGTCGGACCCAATGCGCCAGCGATGACGGCATCAGAACCAGGTCGCGCGAGCCGGCACCGATCGTCTTGCCCTCATCCAACACGAGCCGGACCGCGCCGGCCATGAACTCCTCCGTGAACTGTCGTCGCGCGCGTCGTCCCGCTCTGCGTGATCCCCTTCTGGACATCGTATCCACCTTTCGGATTGTGTCCACGAAACCGGATCAAGCTCATTCGCTCGCCGTCACCGGCGGCGTCGCTGCACCGAACGACGGCATCAAAGCGGTGCTCGCCGACGCCGTGCAGATGGTCTCGGCGCTCTTGCGGCACGGCCCGGCGTACGTGTCCGCCATGCGTTTGGGCCTCGAGCACTGGATGGAGTGGCACAAGGTGACGAGTCTGGACGACGTCAGGGGCCGTGCGAGCCTCAAGCAAACGAAGGATCCGGCCGCGTTCGAGCGCGCGAACTACATCCGCGCATTACAAAGCTGGAGCCGCTAGCCGCTCCATGACCCCATCGGAAATCGTGACGGCCGCCTCGGACGCCGAGCAGGTGCTGTCACACACCGCCTCCAGTGCACGTCGGCGTCCCTCTGCCGGTCCGCGTTGACCAAAGCCCGAACGTCCCTCATAATCCGCCCTGTGACCGTGGTGCTCATCCGCGTCGTGTCCTGGGGGCTTGCGACCGGCCGGCCGGGTGGCCCATAGCGGGCGGTCGGTTAACGCGACAGCCCTAATACGGCCTATCGACTTGGGGATCCACCGACTGACCCAGCGGGCCTAGGGGGGCACAATGCACGTGATGAGGACGAGCGCGGTGGTGGTCGCCGCTGCGTTGTGGGTCACGCCCTCCTTCGCCCAGGGGGCGGCGCGCGACATCATGGAACGGGTGGATCGGCTCCTGCGCGGCGACTCCAGCCATGGCGTCGCGACCATGGAGGTCGTGACCGAGCACTGGGAGCGACGCATCACGATGGAGTTGTGGTCGCTCGGGACTGACTACTCGCTCGTCCGGATCCAGTCGCCCGCGAAGGAAGCGGGGACGGCCACCCTGATGGCCGACGAAAACATCTGGAACTATCTGCCGAACATTGACCGCACGATCAAAGTTCCCGTTTCCATGATGGCCGGCTCCTGGATGGGTTCCCACCTGACGAACGACGATCTTGTCAAAGAGAGTCAGATCGTCGACGACTACGATATTGCCATCGCCTTCGACGGCGAGCGTGAAGGCATCGCCGTCTGGGAGTTCCGGCTGACGCCGAAGGCCGAAGCGGCCGTGGTCTGGGGTCACGTCGAGTTCCAGGTGCGCCAGCGCGATACGATGCCGATCTGGGCGCGGTACTACGACGAAGACGGTGGCCTGGCTCGCACGATGCGCTACGCCGAGTTCAAGAACCTGGGTGGCCGAACCGTGCCGTCGGTGATGCAGATGTACCCCGAAGACAAGCCAGGTGAGCGCACGACTATCCGCTATGAGGAGCTGAACTTCGACATCGAGATCGATCGGTCCTTCTTCTCCTTGCAGAATCTCAAGCGTCAGAGATAGTCACCAATGACGGCGAGTCCCTGGATCCGGATTGGCTGGCGCAATCTGGGGCGTCACCGGAAACGGACCGTCCTCACCGCGCTGGGACTTGGCGCGGGCTACTTTGCCGTCGTCGTCATCGTGGGGTGGACGGACGGAATCACGGCCGAGATGGTCGAGAACGCCACCGGGCTTGTCAGCGGACAGATTGAGATTCACGCGCGCGACTACCGTCCCGAGCGCAGCCTGTACGAGACGATCGGCGGCCGCGATGGCGCGGACATCTCGCAGCTCCTCCGGACCGTCTCAAGCGACCCGGCCGTGGTGGCGGCCGCTCCCCGGGTCTACGCAGGCGGTCTCGTCAGCTCCGGAGAATCGACGGCGGCCGGAATGCTGATGGGGATCGATCCCGAACTCGAACCTCGTCTGAGTCGGTTCCTCGATGAATTGAGCGACGGCAGTCTCCCTACACCTGGACGTCACGAGTTGGTCCTCGGTACCGAGATGGCACGTCAGTTGGCGGTTGACGTCGGAGACGAGGTTGTCGTCGTCGCGCCGGGGGCCGACGGTTCAATGGGTAACGATGTGTTCCGGGTCACGGGAATCTTTCGGACGGGGCTGGCGGAGCTCGATACGACGTTCGTGGTCCTCCCCATCGAGGACTTGCAGTCACTGGTTGCCCTTGGCCCCGGACGCATTCACGAGGTGTCGGTGGCCACCGCCGACCCCTGGCTGGCGGACGACACGGCGGTTCATCTGACGGCTGCCCTGGCAGCGGCGGGCCTCGATCTGGAAGTCGCTTCCTGGACCGAGCTTCGACCTGAGATGCTCGAGTACACGTCACTCGCTGACTCTTTCCATGTCATCATCTTCTTCATCGTCTTCACGGTCGCGATGTTCGGGGTGGCGAACACGATGCTGATGGCCACCTACGAGCGACGGCGAGAGTTCGCGGTGATGCTGGCCCTGGGCACGACGCCGATGATGGTCATGCTGATCGTGATCGCTGAGGCGGTCGCGATGGGCTTCCTGAGCCTCGTCATCGGCAGCGCGGTGACGTTTCCGCTGATGGTGTGGTGGCACACGGCTCCTCCGGACATGAGCTGGCTGTACGGGGAGCTTTCGGCGTTTGGCACGCTGATGCGACCCACGCTTCGCGTGGAATACAACTTCGTGGTGTGGCTTCAGGCTGCGCTGGCTCTCATCGCGACTGCCGTGCTGGCGGCACTTTATCCGGCGCTGCGTGCGTCACAGGCACCGCCAGCCGACACCCTATCGGGACTCTAGCGGGCCACTCATGCAACACATCGGGGTCATCAGTCTCCTGGCGTTGCGCAATCTTCGGAGGCATCTCCGCCGCACGCTACTGACAGCCCTCGCGATACTGGTCGGCGGCTCCCTGCTGATGTTCTCCCTGAGCCTCGGGGACGCCATGCACGAGTCCTGGATCGACTCCGGCGTGCGAATGGGAACAGGACACGTCACGATCGAGAGCCCTGATTTTCAAGTCAGCCGAAAGATTGAAGATCGGCTGTCCGCTGATGCGAGGGCAGCCGTCGAGGGCGCCCTGCAAGAACCTGGCGTCGCTGACCTTGTCACCGTCGTGTCCGCCAAGATGATCGTCCGGGGGCTCGCCAGCTCGGCGGCTGGCGCACGGCCAGTGCAGGTGCTCGGGGTCGATCCGCTGGCGGAGGCCGAGTTCAGCACCCTTGACGACCAGGTCGTGGAGGGGCGCTATTTGGAACCGGGCGATGGCTTGGCCGCGTATGTCGGCGTGGACTTAGTCGAGAGTCTTGACCTTCGAGTCGGCTCGCGCCTGGTCGTGACCGCGCAGGATGTGAACAAAGAGATCGCCGGGCAGCTCGTGCGCGTTGTCGGCGTGTTTCGCTCGGGTGTGCCAGCTATCGATCAGGCGCTCGTCCACGTGCCGCTTGACACGGCGGGCGCATGGCTGGGGTCGGGACGGGATGTGACGAATGTCGGCGTACTGGTGGCGGAGAGCGACGACGTGGCCCGCCTTACCTCGCAGCTGCGCACGAGGCTCGCGGAGCCGATCGACGGCGGCATCCTTCGCGTGATTGACTGGCGCGAAGCGATGCCTGAGCTCAACGCGGCGGTGGCCATCGACGACTTCGGAAACTACCTGATCTACGGGATCCTTTTCGTCATCATCGGATTCGGCATCGTCAATACCGTGCTGATGTCCGTGCTCCATCGACATCGCGAGTTCGGGCTCCTGCAGGCACTTGGGCTGACACCGCGTCAGACCGGGGCCCTGGTGCTCGTCGAGGGGCTGGTGTTGACGGCGACGAGCGCGGTGCTGGCCATTGGTCTGGGTGTGTTCGTCACGTGGTACTTCTGGGGGGACGGCCTCGATTTCTCGTCGATGATGAGCAACGAGATGACCTTCTCCGGCGTGGTCATCGATCCAGTCATCGTTCCGCTGTTCCGCGTCGCGCGTGTCGTGCAGGCTCTGCTCTTTATCTTGGCAGTCGGCGGGATCGCGTCCATCTACCCAGCGATTCGCGCCGCGACGATCGACGTCAGCGAGTCGATGAAGTTCGAGCGATAGGACTCCCCCAATGACCGAGCCGGCAGTTCCTGCCGTTCGCACCGAAGCCGTCTGGAAGACCTTCCACCAGGTGGCCGAGGAGGTGCACGCGGTGCGCGACGTCAGCCTCGTGATTGCGCCCGGTGAGTTCACCGCCTTGGCGGGGCCCTCGGGCTCAGGCAAGACGACGTTACTCAATCTGTTCGGGGGCCTGACCCGTGCCACCAACGGGCGCGTCTTGGTAACAGGTCGAGATCTCACGGAGATGTCGAATCGAGAATTGGCCCAGCTCAGGTTGGAGAAGATTGGGTTCGTCTTTCAGGCATACAACCTGCTGCCAGTGTTGACCGCGATGGAGAACGCCGAGTTTCCGATGCTGCTACAGGGAGTTCCACCTGAGGACCGCCGGCGTCGGGTGTGTGAACTCTTCGAGAAGACTGGGTTGACTGGGCTTGAGGAGCGACGGCCCGGAAAGTTGTCTGGCGGACAGCAGCAGCGCGTGGCAGTCATTCGGGCCGTCGCGAGCAAACCGGCGCTGGTACTGGCCGATGAGCCGACGGCCAACCTCGACTCCTCTACCAGCGAGGCGCTACTGAACGTGATGTATGAGCTGAATCAGGAGCTTGGTGTCACCTTCGTTTTCGCGACGCACGACTCGCGAGTGATGGAGCGCTCCCGCCGGCTTGTCCGCATGGTGGATGGCGCCATCGACTCGGACGAGACGCGCCGGTGAGGGGTGCCACGCCGCGCCTCCTGGGCCTGGGACTCCTGTTTCTCGTTGGCGGCCAGTCGGTCGAGGCCCAGCAAGGCCCGATCACGGCATACCTGCAGACCGTACCGCTGTGGTCCGATGCGACTCCGGTGAGCGGCGGCGACCTGCAGAGCTTCAACCGTGTTCGGCTCACCGTCGAGCAGCCGGTGGGTCCGGTGTCTATCGGCGCCGCGTATGAGCATGTGGCCACCTTCCGTCGGGGGAACGTCGCGACGGGAATCGCTGTCGGAGCGGTGCCGAGTGGCGGCGAGGCGCTCGATCTCCAGTGGACCCTCGCTGACGATGATCATGTGTTGTGGCAACACCGTTTCGATCGCCTCCAGGTGAGCTGGTCACCAGTGGCAGGAGTGGACGTGACGGCAGGCCGCCAAGCGGTGTCGTGGGGCACGACGCTGTTGCTGACGCCGGCCGACCCGTTCGTCCCGTTCAGTCCCGCCGATCCGTTTCGAGAGTTTCGGGCCGGCGTGGACGCCGCTCGGCTGCGAATGTATCCAGGCCCCCTGAGCGAGATAGATTTCGTCGTGCGACCGACCGACACGGCAGTGGGACGAGAGCTCACTGCGCTCGGACGAGGGCTGACGACCTGGCACAGCTGGGAGATGTCCGGGTGGGGCGGGACACTCTACGGGGACATCGCGGGCGCGTTCGCTGCAGCCGGCTCACTTGGAACGTGGGCCGTGCGCGGGGAAACTGTGATCCGTGAGCAGAATGACGGTGCAGCCTTTCGCGGCACGATCGGCGTCGACCGCCTCAGCCAGGTGAAGCAGCGTGACCTGTACGTGGTTGTCGAGTACCAGCGAGATGGTCTTGGCGCCGGCAACGTCGACCAGTACCCGAGTGTCCTGCAGTCGAACTCGTTCAGTCGGGGCGAGCTCCAGGTCTTGGGTCGGGATGAGACCGCGGCCCAGGTGTCGTACCAGTTGCGACCGCTGTGGAGTCTCTCCGGCGTGTGGATCTTTAACCTGAATGACCGCAGCTCCCTGATCTCTCCAACCGTTGCGTACTCCCTGAGCGACGCTGCAGCGATCATCGGGGGCATCTTTCTG
This sequence comes from Vicinamibacterales bacterium, assembly GCA_965229885.1. Lineage (GTDB taxonomy): Bacteria > Acidobacteriota > Vicinamibacteria > Vicinamibacterales > CAVVIG01 > DATLLJ01. The sequence goes on along the minus strand of CBDDJX010000002.1, from coordinate 467,660 downwards.
GGGATCGGAGACAGCGAGGTCACGGCGACGCGCGCGGTGCCTTCGGAGTATGGCCCGGCGGGGACCACAGCGTTTGTCTCGCTGAGCTGGTTCTTCTAGTTCCGGAGAGACGCTGATGCGTGGAAAGACTTCGGCCCCAGAGCCACACCTTCGCGGGACCCCGGGGCGGGCGATGATCATCCTTGGCCTGCTCTGGGTCGGCGCCGCCGCCTGGCCACTGGCCGCACAGTCCGGAGCACCCGTGACGCCCGCGGCCCGCGCTGTCACCTACCTAGCAGCGGAGGTCCCCCGATGGAGGAGAGAACATCCTTGCTACTCTTGCCACAACAACGGGGATGCCGCGCGGGCGCTGCTTGCGGCGGCTTCGCACGGCCACCTGTTCGGCACCGCGCTCGACGACACGCTCGCGTGGCTCGCCACGCCGGAGCGCTGGGAGCAGAGCGCACGCCGGGGCGGATCCGAGGAGTTGCCCCTGGCGAGAATCCAGTTCGCTGGGGCGCTGGTCTCGATGGCCGATGCCGGCCGCGCGAGTCAGGATGCACTCGACCGCGCTGCCGAGCTGCTCCTTCCCCACCAGCACGAAAACGGATCGTGGCAGCTCAACCCGTCGCAGATCCTCGGCAATGCCACCTCCTATGGGCAGGCACTCGCCACCGCGTCGGCTCGTCGCGTGCTCGCGCGTGCGCGGTCGGACGCTGCCAGCGCGGCGCGCGCACGTGCCGACGCCTGGTTACGATCGTTCGACGTGCCCAATGTGTTGGACGCGTCCTCGGTGTTGTACGGACTCGAGAGGAGCGCCGACCAGGCGGCCGCTGAGCAGCGCGCACGGTGCCTGCTACTGCTCAAAGAGGGGCAGGGACCGGACGGGGGCTGGGGACCGTATGTGACATCCCAGTCGGAGGCCTTCGATACCGCCCTGGCGGTGCTCGCGTTGTCGAGCGTGTCCGCAGCGGAACTCGCGGGCGACGTGTACTCGACGGCCGAACTCCGCGAGGCGATTCAGCGCGGCCGCGGTTATCTCATCGCCTCCCAGGACGACGGCGGCGGCTGGGTCGAGACCACGCGGCCGCCTGGGCAGGAGAGCTATGCGCAGCGGATTTCCACGACCGCATGGGCCTTGCTGGCGCTGCTCGACTCCGAGCCCTCGCCATAATTGAGCGTGGGGCCTCAGTCCCCCGCTGCGACGTCACCGCAGACTCAAGCCTGCACTCGACACCCGGGTGAGGCGCACGCGACACCCAAGTGAACCTGCGCTACGCTGTCGTTCGCCAAAATCAGCACGGGATGAGTGAGGATTGATTCGCCGCGCGAAGAACGACAGAATCGACGCGTGCGGGAGATGATCTTGGTCCTCGTCAGGGCGCTGGTGTTGGCCTGTCGCGGACATCACGAACTGGTCCTCGAGAACCTCGCGCTCCGCCAGCAACTCAACGCGTTGAGACGCACGGTCACCCGTCCGAAGCTCCGGACGCGCGATCGGCTGTTTTGGATCGTGTTGGCTCAGACGTGGCGACACTGGCGCGCGGCGCTCGTGCTCGTCCAGCCCGACACCGTCGTGCGATGACATCGCGAGTGGCTCCGTCGGCGATGGACCCGGCGGTCGGCGCGGATTCGTTCGGGCCGCCCGAGCACGGAGGTCGCCATTCGAACGCCCGTGAACCAGATGGCCGCCGCGAATCCCCATTGGGGAACCACTCGGATCCACGGCGAGTTGGGCAAACTGGGCATCAAGGTATCGGAGCGAACCGTCTCGCGGCTCGTGCGGCGACCGCGCCGTCCGCCCTCACAGACGTGGTGCACCTTTCTGACGAATCACGTCGCCACGCTGGTCTCGATCGATTTCTTTACCGTACCGACCTTCACGGGCCGAGTCCTATTCGTCTTCGTCGTGCTGATGCATCGCCGGCGGCGGATCGTTCACGTCAACGTCACGGAACATCCGACGGCGGCCTGGACGGCGCAGTAGATGATTGACGCGTTTCCGGATGACACCGCGCCAGGATGGCTGTTGAGAGATCGCGACGCGATCTATGGCGACGCGTTCCGACGCCGACTTGGAGGCATGGGCATCGGTGAGGTCCTCTCGAGTCCATCCAGCCCGTGGCAGAATCCGTACGTGGAGCGGCTGATCGGATCCATCCGGCGCGAGTGTTTGGACCACGTGATCGTACTCGGCGAGCGGCACTTGCGGTGCGTCATGGCCGGCTATCTCGCCTATTATCATGGCTCGCGAACGCATCTCTCGCTCAATAAAGACGCGCCCACGCCACGACGCACCCAGGACGTTGCTGAAGGTGCCGTGGTCGCGTTCCGGGAAGTCGGCGGATTACACCATCGCTACGAACGACGCGCCGCCTGACGCCCTCGGTCGACCGTACGCTATGCGCTTGAGGTGTCGCCCGTGTATGCACAGCGCGGCCGCGGGTGAGCGTCCGGAGATTCCCGCGACTCGTGTTCGTCACGTCCCCTGAGGAGGTGTCGCTCGCATGCCGCAACGGTTTTGGCGAAGGCCACCCCTATTCTGCCAACGATTTAGGCAGTTGGCGGAGCGAAAGTCGGAGGGGTTTTCGAGACAGTGAAGAATTACCCAGCGGCAGGCCACTTCTTCGCCATGGCGTCGATGCCAGCCCGACCGAGTTCCTCCGGGCTCATCACGATGTGGAATTCCACCTGCGCGTTGAAGGACAGGAACCAGGGCTCCGCGATGGCCGGGACCTTCGACGAATCCGCCACGTCAACGATCAAGACGGCTCCACGCTACCCGTTGTACTCCGTGAAATACACGGTCTCTGGCTTCGTGTCGTCCAGGATGCGCTTGATGGTGTCTCCAATCGTGCCCTTGCGGACCGCACTGTTAAAGGGTTCAACGGGCAGCTTGACGTGAATCAGTGCTCTCATGGTGACCTCCTAACCGTTAACGTTGTAGGCCCTCGCCGTCCCAGCCAGCCCCAGGACCGAGGCCGATGTTAGAGGAATTCTACTCGACGGAAGACCATGACACATCGTCGGGGTCTATGGCAACAGAGCTGCGCCCCGTCCCGCAGAGCTGCGCGGATTTCTCGACTCGGAGAGCCACCGATGGGCGGTTGCCGGAGACACGCCCAGTCTTTTCGCCGTCTGTGGCGGCGTCTGTGCGTTGAGCGTTCTGAGTGGAAAGGTCATGTCACGAGCCCGAAGGGTGGCCGGCTGCGCTACGTGCCCCTCACGGCTCGCCTCGCTAAGGCCCTGCGTGAACATCGCCACCTTCGCGGACCGAGCGGTGCTTTGTGCTAACGACGGCACGTCATTGAACCAGCGAGCGGTTCAGGGGCTGGTCCTGAGATCAGCACGACGGGCCAAGCTCAAGGACGTCGGCGTCCATGTGCTCAGGCACACGTTCTGCTCGCATCTGGCGATGAAGGGCGCGGGGGCACGAGCCATCCAGGAACTTGCCGGCCATCAGGATCTTTCGACCACCCAACGATATATGCACGTCAGTCCAGCGGCAGTTGAGAGCGCGATTCGCCTGCTGGATTCCTCTGCGGTCCTGCCCAGTCGGGGAGACTGTGGGGAGACGGGTATCGTCTTCGCAGAAACCGTCAATAGATAAAGGGGGAAGTTGGTTGCGGGGGCGGGATTTGAACCCGCGACCTTTGGGTTATGAGCCCAACGAGCTACCGGACTGCTCCACCCCGCGTCACTCTGGAGAACCCTGATGATAGCATAGCGCCCCCTTATGCCGCCGATGTCGCCGATCCGCCCCACCTTCGCCGACATTCAGGACGCCGCCCGGCAGCTCGCCGGCGTCATGCATCGCACGCCGATCGTCACATCGCAAACGTTGAACAATCGCACGGGGACGCAGCTGTATTTCAAGTGCGAAAACCTTCAGCGCGGCGGCGCGTTCAAATTCCGCGGCGCCTACAACGCGATGTCGCGGCTGTCTGCCGACGAACGGCGGCGAGGCGTCCTCACATTCTCGTCAGGCAATCACGCGCAGGCGGTGGCGCTCGCGGGCCACGTGCTTGGCATCCCACGCGTCATCGTCATGCCAACCGACGCACCGGCAGTCAAGCGACAGGCGACGGAAGAATACGGCGGTGAAGTCATTCGCTACGATCGCGAGCGCGACGACCGCGAAGCGATAGGACGTCGTGTTGCGCGGGAGCGCGGCCTCACGGTGATTCCGCCGTACGACCACGCAGACGTCATCGCCGGTCAGGGCACGGTGGCCGTCGAGCTGTTCGAAGAATCGGGCCCACTCGATCTTCTGTTTGTTCCGTGCGGTGGTGGAGGGCTGCTGTCGGGCAGCGCCATCGCCGCGCGCGCGCTGGCCCCGCGCTGCCGCGTGATCGGCGTCGAACCGGCGGCCGGCGACGATGCGACACGATCGTTTCGGACGAAACAGCTGCAGACCGTGGACAACCCGCAAACGGTGGCCGACGGCGCACGCACGCCTTCGCTGGGTTCGCTGACCTTCCCGCTCGTCCTGCAGTACGTGAGCGACATGATCACCGTTGATGATGCGACGCTGCTGCAGACGATGTTCCTGTTATGGGAGCGGCTGAAGCTCGTCGTCGAACCGACGGGTGCGCTCGGGGCGGCCGCGGCGCTGCAGGGCACCGTCGCCATGGCGGGCGCCCGCGTCGGCGTGATCCTCACCGGCGGCAATGTGGACTTTGCTCAGGTAGCCACATGGCTTCCGCGTCGATAGCTGCCGTTATCCGGGTATCCGAGCGGCCGCGGGGCGTCTGTGGATGCGAGCCCAATACAGGCGGAGTCCCAACAGGATCGCGACGATCACACCGTAGGTCGCCGGATGCCGGATGTCCGACTTGACGAGCCACAGGTAATGAATCACGGCGGCGACGGCGGAGACATAGATCAACCGGTGCAGCCGCTGCCAGCGACGCCCGCCGAGGCGGCGGATCATGCCGGTGGTCGACGTGAGGGCGAGCGGCCACATGGCAATATATGCCGCGAACCCGATCGTGATGAACGGCCGCTCGTAGATGTCGTCGACGATCCAAGCCCCCAGCGCGCGCGCGGCCGCCCACGACACCATCCCGCTGGTGAAGTCGAGGCTGGCGAAGCGATCGACCAACGCATAGATCAGGAAATGGAGCGTCGCGTAGAAGAACGCGAACAGACCCAGCATACGGCGGAAGCGGATCGCGCCGTTCCACCCCGTTAGCCAGCGCAGCGGCGTGACCGCCAGCGTGATGCAGAGAAAACGCAGCGCCCAATCGCCGGTCTGGTGCGTGATGTCTTCGAGGGGATTGGCGCTCAGATTACCCGTCAGCGCGGGCCACGCACTCTGGTTCCCGTTGTACGCGGCCCACGTGAGGTAGACGAGAATGGCCGCCGGCACGAGGGCGGCAACGGACACCGCCGGCTTCAGCAGCCAGCGTGTGATCTGGTTCTCGGTCACGAGGCCAGGGCTAGAAGTTCTTCTTCAGATCCATACCGCTGTACAGGTTTGCCACCTGGTCGCCGTACCCGTTGAACATCTGGGTTGTGTGCGTTCTGAACAGGGCTGGCAGACGGGTTTCCTTCGCCTGGCTCCACCGCGGGTGGTGGACGGTCGGATTCACGTTGGCGTAGAAGCCGTACTCGTTCGACTGCGCCCGCTGCCAACTGTTCATCGGCTGCTGCTCGACGAAGCGGATCTTCACGATCGACTTGGCGTGCTTGAAGCCGTATTTCCAGGGGCTCGCGACGCGGAGCGGCGCGCCGTTCTGATTCGGCAGGACCTCGCCGTACAGCCCAACGACCAGGATCGTCAGCGGATGCATCGCCTCGTCCATGCGCAGCCCTTCAACGTACGGCCAGCGCAGACTGGGAAAGCGGATGCCGGGCATCTGGTCGGCATCGGCGAGCGTCGTGAACTCGACGAACTTGGCTTTGGCCGTCGGCTGGACCTTCTTGATGAAGTCGGCGAGCGGAAAACCGACCCAGGGGATCACCATCGACCAGGCCTCGACGCAACGATGCCGGTAGATCCGATCCTCGAGCGTCTGCCCCTTGAGAATGTCCTCGAGGTGCCAGACGGCCGGCTTGGCCACTTCGCCTTCGACCGCCACCGACCAGGGCGCCGGCTTGAGCCCCCGCGCGTAGCGGGCCGGCGAGCCCTTGTCGGTCCCGAACTCGTAGTAATTGTTGTACGTGGTGATCTGCTCCCACGTGTTCTGCTTCTCGGTCGTGCCGAACTCACTCGGCTTGACGTTCGGAAACTTCGTGCCGTGCGGGGCGGGCGACTGCGCGTGCAGCAGCGCCTCGGCGCCGAAGGCCCCGGCCGCCGCGAGCGCCACGGTGCCCGTGGCCGCGCGAACGAAGTCCCGCCGATTGAGATAGGTTGTCTTGTCGGTGATTTCCGAGCTGCGGATATCCGCGGGGCGCTTAATCAGCATAGGTCACCTTTCGTCCTATTATAGAGCAGACGTGGGCCCCCAACGCGCAGATCGTATCGCGCCATGGTAAGTGTGACCGAAGGAAAGATCGTCGCGCCCTAAAGGGTGTTACCCAAGCGGGTGTGCCACAGGAGGGCACCCGCGTGGGACCACAGGCGAGGCCGGAGCATTTGGCGCCGATGCGGGACCGGTACGTGGGGGCCTCGCGGACGGAGAAGGGGCGCGTGCTCACAGAGGCGGTGACGGTGACGGGCTACCATCGGAAGGCGATCATTCGGGCCTGGCGGCGGCCAGCCGTGCGGCCCCCGCGGGGCCCGCGTCGGGGCCGACACACGCGCTATGACGCCGCGGTGGTGCGGGCACTCCGGGCGGTCTGGGTCGCGGCGGGCTATCCGTGGTCCCGCCTGCGCCGGTACTACGACGCGCCCGCAGACCCCGTTGGAGCGCGTCCAGGCCTGCCCGCAGGCCCACGCCGCGAAGGTGGTGGCGCTCGTGCGCCAGCGGGACCGGCTCGATCCGTTCGCGCTCGCGGCGCGCATTGACCGCAAGCTCGCGCGGGTTTATGCCCTCGCGAATCATCGGCGCGGGCTGGTGCCCTCGACGGCGGGGGCCGCGGAGACACACGCAAAGACCGCGCGGGTCTCCGCGGCCCTGTCGCTCAAAGACCTCTCCCCGTCGGTAACACCAAACATGGCGCGACGACGCGCCGCCCGGTAACACTTACTTATGGCTCGACACGCAGATCCGCCGTTATTTCACGTTGCGCCAGCTCTTGCCAGCGGCGATCTGCCGAGCGAAACACGACCGCGCGCGCGCGTAGGCGTTGCTCAGCGCGCCGACCGAGACGGGACGCAGCAGCTCGTCGTCCCGAGGGCAATCGCCGCGAAGCTCCGGACGCACGGCGGCGCCGACCGTTCCCTGACCCGGAATCGGCCTCTCTCCCACGAAGTAGATCGCGGCGCCTTCGCGCACCCAGGCCGGGCGTTTGCCGAGAACGCCGTCGGCCATCACGTGCACGAGCTCGTGACGGATGGTGCGCTCCAGCACACCGCGTTCGCGCAGCACGGCGAGCGGCAGCAGGTGCAATTCGTCCCTGACCCACGCCCCAGCGGTGAACCACGACTGCCCCGTCGCCCGCGCGTAGTCATCGGTCGTCGGATGGAAGCGAAGCGTGACCTTCGCCGGAGGCGGAACGCCGAGGGTGCCGGCAATCTCGTCACGCGCTTGTGCGGTCAGCCGCGTAATCGCCATTCGCTCGCCCTCGTCATCGTCGGGCAGCGAGACGAGCACGCCGAACGTCGAGACGCGCGGAGCACCGGGCCCGATGCGAGCCACGTCAGGCGTCAGCCGGGGCCCGGCGCTCGCGATGTCAGTGCCTGGAAAGTACTTTGCCAGAATGGCAGGGGCGCTGACGCCGCGCGCGGCGAGGTTGGTCGATCCGATGACACAGAGGCCGACGCCGTGCCCCGACCCATGGCCGCCAAAACGATACACCACTCCCCGGGCTCCCCGGGCTCCCTGCCGGCGCAGCTCGAAACTGGTGCTCTTGATGTGTTGCCAGCCGAGCGTTCGCCCCACGACGACGCGGAGGTCCTGGCCTGAAATCTCAGGCGGTGTCAGCCCTTCGAGGCTGAGACGGGCGACACGTCCCGAATCATTTCGTGAGGCGATGCGCATCCCGCGGAATCGGTCGCCGCGAAAACCAGCCGCGCGAAAGGCGCGCAGCAGGTCGGCCTCATCGAGCGCCGCCTCCCACACCGGGGCGCCGCCGCACGCGGCATCGTCGCTCGACGGAAGGTAGGGCGGGTCGTCGGCGCCCGGCCAGACGTGGGACGGAATCTCCGTGCGTCCGCCGCAGGACGCGCTGTAGAACACCGACGCGATCGCGCCATTCCGCATCAGCACCTGGCCGGCGGTCGCCTGTGCAGCCCGGGTCGTCGCGGACGTGGCCGTGCGCGCGACCTGGCAGTGCGTCTCGTCACAGAGATCGAATCCATCGGCGCGGTGCCGATCGCGATTGCCGAGCGCGAAAGTGCGGATGGTGATGGCCAGCACCTCGAGCGCGACCGCCGGGCTGTCGCGGGCCGCCTCGCCGGCGAGGACGCGCGCGATGTAGGTTTCGAGCGGCAGCGCCTGGATCGCGTAGCCGCCGCCTGGACGGGCAAAGCCAATGCGCAGATCGATCGTCCCGGCGTCGTCGACGGCGCCCTGAAAGGCCGAGGATCTGGCTCCCTTCACCCCGGCAGCACAGAGGCCCCCGAGCAGGACCAGGAGTTCCCTGCGTGATCTCCGCGCCTCCGTGGCGACGCGATCGCTCACAGCACCTCCAGAAACGCCGAAATACCATCCCAGATGCGGGGCAGGCTGTTGGTCAACGAATGATCGTCCTCGAGCAGCGACAGCGCGACGGTCGGCCGTACCCGAGCAAAGGCTTCAACCGTCGGCGAATCCACCGACGCGTCGCGCAGCCCCTGGAAGATGAACGTCGGCTGCGGAAACGCCACGTCGAACGGATTGTACCAGAAGCTGTCTTCGTAGAACGTGAAGTTGAGCATCCGGTCGGCGTTGTCCGCGTAATGGAAGAAGGGCAGCCGTCCGAGCCGCCGCCACTCGGCAATGCGCCCCGGCGGGAGCAGGTGGTGGCCCTCCTTTGCGAACATGACGGCCGGGGCCAGCAGCACCAGCCGTTCGACGCGCTCGCCGAACGATGACGCGGCAAGGATCGCGAGCGTGCCGCCGAGGCTCGATCCGATGAGTGTCGCGGGCTCGCGGCCAGCCGCCGCAACTGCTCGCCCAGGTACGACGCGTTGGTGGAGTTCGCCGAAGAGGCGAATCCATGCAGGTAGTAAGGAAGATGGACGGCCCCATCAGAGCAGAGTCTGACACCCGAGACGGCACCGGCACATAATGAGCCCCTCGCCGTCGGTGTGGTAGTGGTACGTGATCTCCTCGCCTCGTCGGATCGTTCGCGCGGCGCGGATCCAGATCACGCCGTCCTTGATATCGATGTAGCTGTTCGGCCGGCAGGCATGATTGACGTATCGCGCGACATTGCCGCCAACGCCCGCGTCGATGACGGACCGGTTTGTCAGCTTGAAGCACCAAATGTGGCCGCGCCGGATGTAGCGCCGCTCGCGCCTCAGGCTTTCCTGATTGCAAATTTTCTCGCCCGCGTAGTGAATGATGCGCGTGTTCTTCGGGATCTCTTTCGTCGCGTACACGCCCCATCCCTGGATCCGCGATCGCCCCCTTCTAATCATGCCCAGTCATTCGCACATAAGATTAGCAGCACTGCTATAGTTGCACGATGGAGCTACAGGCGGTGCTCGAGTCGTGGGGCAGCGTGCTACGGGGTTATATCCCGGCGCTGTCCATCGAGATCACACGCGAGTGACCGCTGCATTGTCCCGGCTGCTACGCGTACGGCGACGATCACCTGGGTGGCGCAGTCACGTTGCGTGAGGTCCGCGATTTCAAGGGGCAGGAACTGGTTGACGGCGTCCTCGCGCTCGTCGATCGCCATCGCCCCCTCCATCTGTCGATCGTCGGCGGCGAACCGCTGGTGCGCCTCCGCGAGCTGAACACGCTGCTCCCGCTGCTGTCGCAGCGCGGGATTCACGTGCAGCTGGTCACGAGTGCGGTGCGCGACATGCCGCTCGAGTGGCACGACCTGCCTCGCTTTTCGCTGACCGTCTCCATCGACGGCCTCCAGTCCGAACACGACGCACGGCGGACGCCGGCCACGTACGAGCGCATCCTCAAGAACATCGCCGGCCATCGGATCTCGGTCCACTGCACGATCACGCGCCAGTAGGTGCACCGGCGGGGATACATCGCAGACTTTCTCGCCTTCTGGTCGGCGCGACCCGAAGTCCTGAAGATCTTGCACAGTCTCTACACACCGCAGATCGGCGAGGTCTCCGACGAAATCCTCCGCCCGGACGACCGCAAGCGCGTCATCAGCGATCTGCACGCCATGCGGCATCGGTACCCGAAGCTGTTGCTGCCGAACGAGCTTCTCGCCGTGTACGCCGACCCTCCACAACCCCCGGACGGATGCGTGTTTGCGCGCATGACGACGACGATCTCGGCCGACCTCAAGACGAGCATCTCGCCGTGCCAATTCGGCGGCGCGCCCAACTGCAGCAATTGTGGATGCATCGCGTCAGCCGGGCTCGCGGCGATCGGACGGCATCGGCTGCTGGGGGTGATTCCCGTCAGCGCCCTCCTGAAGGGGTCGATCAAGATCGGCGAACAGATGCGGCGTCTCAGGGCCGATAGCGCCTTCGCCTGATGCTATAATTTCGGGATCTTGGCCATTTCCACGACGGCAAGCCGCAAGTGCCGATCGGCGCGGGAATTTCTGCGCGGGCTGACCCACACGTCCCATCCGCTGCTCGTCCAGATCATCCCCATCCGCCGCTGCAACATCGACTGCGCCTACTGCAACGAGTACGACAAGGTGTCCGAGCCGGTGCCGACCGCCGCCATGAAGCGGCGCATCGACAAACTGGCCAAACTCGGCACGTCGGTCGTCGCGTTCAGCGGCGGCGAGCCGATGCTGCATCCGGACCTCGACGAGCTGCTTCGACATATCCGCGCCCGCGGCATGATGGCCGGCCTGATTACGAACGGCTATTTTCTGGTGCCGAAACGCATCGAGGCCCTGAACCGCGCCGGACTCGATTTTCTGCAGATCAGCATCGACAACGTCGACCCCGACGAGGTGTCAAAGAAGAGCCTCCGCGTACTCGACAAGAAACTGCAGGATCTCAAGACGTATGGCACCTTCGACGTCAACATCAACTCGGTCGTCGGCGGCGGCATCAGGAACTCGGAGGACGCGCGCACCATCAACAATCGCGCGCGCGATCTCGGCTTCTCCACCTCGATTGGCATCATCCACGACAGCGCCGGGCGGCTCAAGCCGCTCGGCGACGCCGAGCGCAAGGTCTACGACGAGGTGTCGGCGGCCATCAACGGTCCGTGGCAGGTGGTCAAGAATCTCTATTCGGGCATCCGCGGCTTCCAGGACAACCTTGCGGACGGGAAGCCGAACGAATGGCGCTGCCGTGCCGGTGCGCGCTACCTCTATGTCTGCGAGGAGGGCCTGGTCCACTACTGCTCGCAGCAGCGCGGGTACCCCGGTGTGCCGCTCGAGTCGTATTCGATCGACGACATCAAGCGCGAGTTCGACACACGCAAAGCCTGCGCGCCCTACTGCACGGTCGGCTGCGTGCACCGCGTCTCAATGATGGATTTCTGGCGCAGTCCGCAGGACGTGGGCTCCAGGCAGCCGGGCGTGGAACGGCAGGTCTGAAGACCTGCGCTACTTCTTGAAGCGCTCGCGCCGGGCCGCGAGCTCCGTGACGCCGACGTCGAGCGCGTGCACAAGCGCGATTTCCTGCTTGTCCGGCGCGATGTGTTCCAGATAGGCGGCAATCGCCGCGCACGCGATCGTCAGCTCGTGGATCCGCACCGAGTTGGGCAACACTTCGACCGGCCGTTCGGGGTCCTCGGCGCGGCTGTGGGGCTGTGTGCCCCGTTCGGTCAGCGCCTCGACCGGATCGATCGGTTCATTCGCCGGCATGTATACCGCACTCATGGGATACCTCGTCCCTGCTACCAAGTCATTTATCGTCGCTGATCGCTACGTCATGGAGGGTAAGGGCAATTCAGGTACCACGCGGTTTCGTGCAGAAACGCGCACGCCAGGGGGAATCCGTTACGAAACCGTCGATCGTGTGACGAAACTGCCGTGAATGGCGGGCGCCCATGGAATGACGTCAATAAAAGTCACGAGCGTCACATTCGAGGTCGCCGATGCCCCGCAGGCCCAGCAGCTGCTCGGCGCGGACCGATGTCACGCCGTCCTGATTCTGGAGGACACCATCGACGATGAGAAACGGCTCCTCGACAATCGTCAGCCGATCGCGGGCGAACAGATCCGGCCGGACGATGATGTTCGCGACGCCGGTCTCGTCTTCGAGCGTGAGGAACACGAACCCCCTGGCCGTGCCCGGTCGCTGCCGCGTGATCACCATGCCCGCCACGCGCACGCGTCGGCCCTGCCGCGCCGCGCGCAGATCCGACGCGCGCAGCACGCCCCGCATCGCCAGTTCCTCGCGCCGAAGCGCCATCGGATGGCGGCCGACCGTCAGCCCGGTCCCGGCATAATCGGCGACGATGCGCTCGGCTTCGGTCATCGGCTTCAACGGGCAGTCGTCATCTTTTTTTTACTGGCGCTGGGGCCCCACGCGCGGCTGCCGCGCGTGGGGCCCCAGCGCGAACTGACGCTGATGCTTCGCTCGGACTGCCCAGGCCCTCGCTCAGCATGGCCGCAGGCGCTCTCGATCTCTTCGGCGTCTCCTGCCCATCCCGCCCTTCCCGCCTGTCCTGTCTCATCGAATAATTCGCCGGACGGCCGCACGGCGCGCTCAGCCTGCCAGAGCGCCGAGCGGCGATCGTAGCCGAACGCGTTCAGCGCGCCGATGTCGGCGAGCGTGACGACTTCGTCGCGGCGCACACCGGTCCGCGCGATGAGATCATCGAGGGAGACGAACCGCCGTCGCGCCGCCGTGGCGATCGCCTTGCCGGCCTGCTGGCGTAATCCGCTCACATACCGGAGCCCGAGCCGGATCGCACCGTCGACTTCGACCGTGCAGTCCCAGTCCGACAGGTGCACGTCGATCGGATGGAACCGGACGCCCCGGCGCTGCGCATCTTTCACGAGCGTCGACGGGTGATAGAACCCCATCGGCTGGTTGTTGAGCAGCGCCGTATAGAACGCCGCCGGGTAATGGACTTTCAGATACGCGCTGGCATACGCCAGGAGCGCGAAGCTGGCGGCGTGCGATTCGGGGAAGCCGTACTGCGCGAACGACGTCACCGACGTGATGATCTGCTCGGCGGCGGCGCCGGTGATCCCCTGCCGCGCCATGCCGTCGCGCAACTGGACCTCAATCGGCTTCATCCGCCGCTCGGATCGCTTGAACCCGAACGTGCGCCGCAGTTCTTCGGCCTGCCCGCCGGTAAAGCCGGCCGCGACCATCGCCATGCGCAGCAGCTGCTCCTGAAACAGCGGCACGCCGAGCGTCCGCGCCAGGGTCGGCTCGAGCAGGGGATGCGGATAGACCACCGGCTCCCGTCCCGCGCGCCGATTCAGATAGGGGTGAACCATCTTCCCGACAATGGGTCCTGGCCGGATGATCGCCACCTGCACGACGATGTCGTAGAAGCAGGCGGGCTTGAGGCGCGGCAGCGTCGCCATCTGCGCGCGCGACTCGACTTGAAACACGCCGATCGTGTCCGCCTCGCAGAGCATGCGATACACACGCGCATCGTCCTGCGGCAAATGCGCGAGATCAACAATCGGACGTTTGATCGAGACCTCTCGATTCACGAGCGCGAGCGAGTCCTGAATGACCGCCATCATCCCTAGACCGAGGAGATCGACCTTGATGAGCCCCATGTCTGCGCAGTCGTCCTTGTCCCACTGCACGACGACGCGGCCGGGCATGCTGGCGTGTTCGAGCGGGACCACGGCGTCGAGCTGACCCTGGCAGATCACCATGCCGCCGGAATGCTGGCCGAGGTGCCTGGGGAGATCCTGGATGTCGCCCCACAGCCGCGAGAACAGCCGCACCCGATCTGAGCTCAGATCCAGGCCGATCGACATAAGCTGCCGGGGCCGCGCCTCGGCCGGATCGGTGAACTCGAAGTGGTTCATGACCTTCGCGAGGCGGTCGACCTGGTCAGCGCCGAAGCCGAGCACCTTGCCCACGTCGCGCGCGGCGCTGCGGCCCCGATAGGTGATGACGTTGGCGGTCATTCCCACTCTTGGCCCTTCGGGGGCGGCTCCCCGTGAGTTGTATGTTTCGTATACGTGCTGGATCACGAGCTCGCGGCGATCGCCGCTCGGCAAATCGAGATCGATGTCGGGCCATTCGCTGCGCTCTTCCGACAGGAAGCGCTCGAACAGCAGATCCATGGCGACCGGATCGACGGCTGTAATCCCGAGGCTGTAGCAGACGGCGCTGTTGGCGGCGCTCCCGCGCCCTTGCACGAGGACGTCGTGCTGCCGGCAGAAGTTAACGATGTCCCAGACGATCAGGAAATAGCCGGCGAGGTTCAGCTTCTCGATGAGATCGAGCTCGCGCGCCATCTGCGCGCGCGCCCGATCGTGGTACGGGCGGTACCGCTCGCGCGCGCCGATCTCGACCATCTGCCGCAGAAACGTCGCCTGCGTTTCGCCCGGCGGCACCGGGTAGTCAGGAAACCGGTAGCCGAGATCCGCCATCGTGTATTGCAGGCGATCCGCAAGCTCGCGAGTACGGGCGATCGCCTCGGGCCGATCGCTGAAGAGCGCCGCCATGTCCGCAGGCGGCTTGAGGTACCGCTCGGCGTTCGGCGCGAGACGCCGCCCGGCCTCCGCGAGCGTGGTGTGGTGGCGAATGCACGTGACGACATCAAACAGCGGCCGCTCGGACGTCGTCGCAAAACGCACGCCGTTTGTCGCGATGATGGGCACGTGGAACGCCGACGCGAGATGAACGAGCGCCTGGTTATCGGCTTCCTCGTCGCGGCGGAAATGGCGCTGCAGCTCGACGTACACGCCGCCGCGGCCGAACAGGCCCACGAGGCGATCCATCAGACCGCTCGCCCCATCGCGGCGGACATGATGTGAGGCGCCCAAGGCGCTTGGCGCCCAGAGCGCCGCGCGGCCGGCGAGCGCGACGAGGCCGCGGGTCGAGCCGTCCAGATCGTCCAGCGTCAAGGCGCCTTCGCCTTTCGGCGCGCGCATGTTCATGCGGGTGATCAGGCGGCAGAGATTTTGATAGCCCTCCTGGGTTTCACAAAGCACGGGCAAGAGGCCCCCTCCTGCCGTGATCGTCAGTTCCGCTCCGACGATCGCGCGCAGGCCGGCCGCGGTTGCGGCCTTGTGGAACCGCGGTGCGCCGTAGACCCCGTTGCGATCGAGGAGCGCCACGGCCGGATAGCCGAGATCGGCGGCGCGCTCGACAATCGATTCAGGAAGCGAGGCGCCTTGCAGAAAGCTGAAGGCGGAGGCGGTGTGGAGCTCGATGTATGACAAATCACTACCACGGAGGTCACGGTGGTTTTAACGCTGATAAACGGAGAGCACGGAAACATTTCTATCAGCCGTGTCCTCCAGGTTTTTCTCTGTGTCCTCCGTGGTAGTGCTTTTAGTCAACGATCGCATCGATGAACCATCCGTCTGTGTCGCGATCCCGGAAAATGCGGTACCCCGCGCCATCGGCAAGCGCCACGTCCCATTCATCTCGATTCCACGCCTTGCCCCACCATTCGCCCGATGTGCGCCATGGACCGGCTGCGGTCAGCACGCGTCCGCCTGCATAGCCGCGACGGTCCGTCGTGAGACGCGTGGGACAGCCGTCCTCGATCACCGCGCGCGCCGGCACCGGCCGACGGCAACGGCGCAATGCTGACACGACATTCACCGCAGAGGCCGCCGAAGCGCCTCCGGCGCGAAGGCGGCTGCGGTGATCGTGGTGAACGTCGTGATCCGTCGCGAAGGGCTCCATCCGGAACGTACCAGGACGGTGCGAATCGACGGTCGCCGGCGCGCCGATGCGGTCCTGCCCCATCAAGGCGCCTAACCGCCCGAGCAGCGTCGAAAGCTGCTCGGGCGTCGGATGTGCGCGTGTCAACAAGGTGTGCTGCACGACGCGGCCCGGCGTCGGGTCGATGAGGATCGTCACGCGCTCGACCGCGGCCGGCGGCGGGTGCGATTCGAGATCGAGCAGCAGGAGCGTGCGGAGCGTCCGCGCGTCACGAATCGGCGACGGCAACTGCAGGTGGCGCGCGTGCCGATCACGGTCTGCCCCGAGCGATGTTGAATGGGTGACGAGTCGAAGCTCGAGATGCAGGATCGCAACGCCTCGGTCACGGCGCTCGAGGCGCGCCGACAGCGGCTCGAGGAGCCGCGTCAACACGAACGACAACGGTTCGAGGCCCTCCACCGGCCATTCCAGCTCGAGCGATGATTCGAACCGCTCTTCGGGCCGCGTCGGCACGAGCGGCGCCGTGTCCTCACCCCGCGCGATCGACTGCCAGTCCAGCGCACGCCGGCCGAGACGCGCCGACAGATCGGCCGACGGCAGCGCGGCAAACTCCCCCAGCGTTCTGATCCCCCAGCGGCGGCACAACGGCTCAAGGCTCAGGGCTGAAGGGTCAGCCCTTTCAAGAATCGCGATTGGTAAGGAGGCGAGCGATTCGTGTTCTCTGCCGGGTTCGACGATGGTCACCCCTGGACGCGCGAGTGCCAACACGAGCGCGGCGGCCCGGGTCCTGGCGAGCGCCACGTGCAGGTGCACCCCTCGGGCCGCCGCGTCGCGCCGCAACTCCTCGCCGATCGTCCGCGGCGGGCCGATTAACCGATCGAGGCCGCTGACATCGATCGACACGAGGTCGTCGCGATGTTGCTCGTAGCGCGGTGAAAACTCGCGCGCAATCGCGAGCAGCGCGTCCACGTTCGCCGTATCTTCAGGCGCAGGTGGTCGATAGAGACACGCGTACATTTGTCATGGCTCTGGCGCGGATCACCTGTGCGTTCACATCAAGACCCGCGAGTAATCGATCGCGAAACCGAATCCCGAATTCCGAATCCTGAATCCCGAGTTGGAGCGTGATCCCTCCGGCGCTGCGCGCGATTGGTGTATCGCCGACCAGCACGCAGGCCGTCTGGCTCCCCTCGATGATGCGTTGCAGGCGCCGCCACGTGGTGAACGGCAGCCGCTCTAGCGCGTGCGGCGGCGCCTCCGCGACGTCGAAGGCGACGAGGCCGACGTTCCCCGCCTGCAGCACGAGCACGAGCGCTTTGATCGCCCGATCGAACGCGCGCTGATGCACGTCGCGGCACTGGCCCGGGTCGATGGGGAGCTGGCCGCGGATCCAGAGCAACCGGCCGAGATCGACGCCGGCGGCCTCAGCCGAGGCGACATCGAGCATGTCGAGCACATCGATGAGGGCCACGATTTCGCGCCGCGCCGTCGCCGCGGCGAGCATCTGCAGCAACACGCTTGCGCGGCCTGACGATCGCGAGCCCACAATTTCCGACAACTGACCTCGCGGAAACCCGCCGCCCAGCCGCGTGTCCAATGCGGTAACGCCAGTGGGCGCGGTGGCGTATTCGTCAGTGTGGTCATCGAGCGCGACAGGCGGAACGAGCTTCCGGTCGCGCAGCAGCGCTTCGAGGTCGGCCCGTGCGAGCAACATATAAATATTCGCTTTATCTTCGCCTTTCGAGTCGGACTATAACGCACGGCCTTCGGCCGGATCAAGCATTTAAGATAAGATGACGCGGTGTTCTTCGTGGAGTAGCATGGCTAAAGTCATACCCTCCATTCGTTTAGGACAGATCAGGACGCCGATTGGCTGACACCCGTCCCGCCGAAGTTCCCACGCCCCCCGCAGACGTTGCCATGGTCGCTTCGCCGACGTCCTTCGGCTCGCGCACGCTTCGCCGCATGCTGGCCGCGTTCACCTACCGCGACTTCCGCGTGCAGTGGTTCGGCGCCTGCAGCTCGAGCATCGGCACGTGGACGCAGCTCAGCGCGCAAAACTGGATGGTCCTGTCGCTCACGGGATCGGCGTTCTTCCTCGGCCTCGATGCGTTCCTGCAGCAGCTCCCAATCATGCTCTTCACGCTCATCGGCGGCGTGCTGGCGGATCGGCACGATCGCCGGCGGACGCTGCTCACCTCGCAGTACATCCAGATGGCGACAGCGGCCACGCTGGCCCTGCTCCTCTTCTCCGGCGTCGTCCAGATCTGGCACATCCTGCTGCTGTCGTTCGCGACCGGCCTCGCGCAGGCATTCGGCGGTCCGGCCTACCAGGCGCTTATTCCGTCGCTCGTCGATACGAAGGATCTGCCGAACGCGGTCGCGCTCAACTCGATTCAGTTCAACGTCGCGCGCGTGCTCGGCCCGCTGGCGTTTGGCGTCACGATCGCGGCATTCGCGAGATGGGGATTCACCGATGCCCATGGCATGGCGGCGTGCTTCGCGTTGAACGCCGCGTCATTCCTCGTCGTGATCTGGGCGCTGATGTCGCTGCACGTGAAGCACATCCCGACGACAAATGCGGGCAGCATGCGGGACGAGATGGGCATCGGCCTCTCTTACGTACGGGACCACGGCAGCCTGGTTGCGCTCATCGTGCTCGCGGGGACGACGACGTTCCTCGGCTTTGCGGTGCTGACGTTCCTGCCGCTCTTCACGAAGAGCGTCTTCAACGAAGGCGCCGAAACCTACAGTCACCTGCTGGCGTTCTCGGGCGCCGGCTCCGTCGTCGGCGCGCTCGTCGTCGCGTGGCTCGGCAAGTTCCCACGGATGGGACTCACCGCGCTCATCGTGCAGGCGGTGTACGGCCTGTTGATTCTGGCGTTCGCGACCTCGCGCGTGCTGTGGGTGAGCGAGATGCTGCTGTTCCTGACGGGCGCGGCGCTGATGGTGGTCTTCTCCACCGTGACGTCGCTCATCCAGCTCATCGCGCCGAATGAAATGCGCGGCCGCGTGATGAGCATCTACATGGTGGCATTCCGTGGCGGGATGCCGCTTGGCAGCCTAGCCAGCGGCTATCTCGCGACGTTCATCGGTGCACCGATGGTCATCGGGATCAACGGCGTGCTGCTGGTCGTCGTGGCGCTCTACTTCCTCGCACGCAGCCACGGGGTCAGAGAAGCCTGAGACGGTAACGGCACCGGCTTCACGATCGCACAGCGGGACGGACGACGCGATTCCACCACATCAGCGCGCCCGTCACGAACATCAGCGGCGGTACGAGTCCGGACACGGCCCATATCAGCTTTGTCGTCGAGTTGCATAGCCCCCGGCCGCAGCCAGGAATCCCTCGGCCGCCGAGCCGGCCGAAGTGCAGGTAGGCAAGCCAATACTGCATCGTGTCGACGACTCGCGTCGCATCGGGGTTGGCCTCGTCAAAAGGCTCGAAGAAGTCAGCGAGCTCCGCAAACTGAGCTGCGAATGACAGGTACACGCCTGTGATACCCCACAGCAGGACAAACCCGAGAAACCAGAACCCGAGCGCGCTGTGCAGGCTCCAGTTCAGGCGCTTCCAGTTGGCCTTGAGGTCAATCGTCAGACTACGGCGCCAGCTCCCGATGCCAGGCCACCAGATAATCGCTCCCGTCACAGAGAGCAGCGTCACGAACAGCGCGCCGATGCCGTTGATGCGGCGACCGGTCTCTCCGTAGAGCAGGTTGTCGTGGAAGTCGAGGAGCCAGCTCGTCAACCGAAGGCCGGCCGGAATAGAGTTCCCCAGATCGCTGCCGCGATACGGATCGAACAGCCGTTGCTTCTTGTCGTTGCCGCTCTCGAGGACAACTTCCACGGCCTGCTCGGCGCTCTTGCCTTCCCACACCTGCCTCACCTGATACGCCGGGTATGCGCGCCGCACCGCGTCTTTGAGCTCTTCTGCCGACATTCGAGGGCCCGAGGCGGCAACAAAGACAGGTTGGGCCGCGAACTTCAGGTAAAGCTCAGTCCGGTACACAAGCACGCTGCCGGATACGCAGATCAAGAAGACGTACACGCCGACGCCGATCCCCGTCCAGAGATGAATCTGGAACAGGGCCTTGCGGAGAAACAGGTCTTGAGGCCGTCCCACCCATCGTCGCCAGAACGTCATTCGGTGACACACCCTTTGCTGGCGCTGCTGACCAGGCGGATGTACTTCGCGAGCGTGCCGCGGCTCGCCTTGAACGGCGGCATCTGCCACTCCGCTCGCCGGCGGGCAAGCTCCTCGTCCGAGACGTCCACGGCGATTCGGTGCTGTTCCGTGTCAATCGTGATGCGCTCGCCCGACCGAATCAGGGCAATCGGTCCTCCGTCCTGCGCCTCCGGCGTGATGTGCCCGACGATGAACCCATGCGACCCGCCGGAAAAACGACCGTCGGTGAGAAGCGCCACGTCATGGCCAAGCCCGGCGCCGACAACGGCCGACGTCGGCGTGAGCATTTCGGGCATGCCCGGTCCGCCCTTTGGTCCTTCGTACCTGATGACGATGACGTCGCCCTTGGTGATTTCGTGGCGTTCGAGCGCCAGGAGCATCTCTTCTTCGGAATCGAAGACTCGCGCCGGACCCGAGAAGCGCACACCCTCTTTCCCCGCGATCTTCGCAACAGCCCCTTCCGGCGCAAGATTGCCCTTGAGGATCTGGATATGACCGGTCGCCTTGATGGGATTCGTCAGCGGCCGAACGATCGCCTGGCCCGGCGTGAGGCCGGGCAGGCCCTCCAGATTCTCACTTAGCGTCCTGCCGGTGACCGTCAGGCAGTCGCCGTTGACCAGTCCTCCCTCGAGCAACATCTTCAGCACGGCAGGCAGACCGCCGACCTGATGCAAATCCTCCATCACGAACGAACCGCTCGGCTTGAAGTCGGCGAGCAGGGGGACGCGGTCGCTCACGCTCTGGAAGTCATCGACCGTGAGGTCGACGTCGACGGAATGTGCGATGGCAATGAGATGCAGGACGGCATTGGTCGATCCACCGAGCACCGTCACGAGGACCATGGCGTTCTCGAACGCCACGCGGGTCATGATGTCGCGAGGCTTCAAGTCCATTTCGAGGAGGCGACGGATCGCCTTTCCCGATTCCACGCATTCCTGAAGCTTCTTCGGATCTTCCGCCGGCGTCGACGCGCTGTACGGCAGGCTCATCCCGAGCGCCTCGATCGCTGCAGCCATGGTGTTCGCCGTGTACATGCCGCCGCAGGCGCCCGCCCCTGGACACGCGTGCCGGACAATCCGCTGCCGCTGCTCTTCGTCGATCGCGCCAGACAGGAACTGGCCGTAGCACTGAAACGCCGAGACGACGTCGAGCTTCTCGTTGTGGTCCCCATGGCCTGCCCGGATCGTGCCGCCGTACACCATCAGCGACGGCCGATTGAGCCGGGCCATCGCCATCACGCAGCCGGGCATGTTCTTGTCGCACCCGGGAAGCGAGATATTCGCGTCGTACCACTGACTCGCCATCACCGTCTCGATCGAATCGGCGATGAGATCGCGCGACTGGAGCGAGAAGCTCATCCCGTCGGTGCCCATCGAAATACCGTCGCTGACGCCAATGGTGTTGAACCGCATGCCGACCATCCCGGCCGCCACGACGCCCTCTTTCACTTTGTCGGCCAGCGTGAGCAGATGCATATTGCAGGGATTGCCTTCGTACCAGACGCTCGCAATACCGACCTGCGGCTTGCTCATGTCCGCGTCGGTCATGCCGGTGGCATAGAGCATCGCCTGCGACGCACCTTGAGATTTCGGTTGGGTAATCCGCGAGCTGTACTTGTTGAGTTGAGACATCAGGAAGCTCCGCCAATCGTTTCCGCAGGACTTATCGCTCTGTCCTCGCATAGGATTATCGTCCAGGACATCATATGCAGTCGATCAGAAGCATGCCTGGCGCAGCGCGTCTGTGCGCCGCATGCGGCGTGGCCCTGCTCCTCGCTTCATGCGGCCAGAACCATGACCTGCAGACGGGCGCGACGAATGCGCCGCCGGCGGGCGCTCAGAGTGCCCCTCAATCCATTCAGATGGGCGGCGCCAAGTCCGTGACGAGATTTTTCATCACCAGCCGGGGCATCGGCCAGGGCGGAGACCTTGGCGGTCTGGCTGGAGCCGACGCGCATTGCCAGGCGCTCGCCACGGCCGAGGGATCGGGAGACCACACGTGGCGCGCCTATCTCAGCGCCATGGCGACCAAGACTGAGCCCGCCGTCAGCGCGCGCGACCGGATCGGGAACGGCCCCTGGTATAACGCCGGCGGTGACCTCATCGCAGCAAATGTTGCGCAGCTTCACAGCGCCGAAAGCGGCATCAACAAGGAGAATGCCGTCACCGAACGACTTGATCCCGTGAACGGCGTAGGTGACCAGCCAAACGTGCACGACATCCTCACCGGATCGCGGCCAGACGGGACGGCGTTCGAGGGCAACACGGATCTCACCTGCGGGAACTGGTCGAGCCGTGCGGGGCGCGCGCAGGTCGGCCATCACGATCGCAGGGGTCAGGGGGACGGCGCGACGTCGTGGAATTCGGCCCACCCGTCGAGCGGGTGTCGTCAGCAGGAACTGCAAAGCACGGGCGGCGCGGGACTGTTTTATTGTTTCGCCGCCGACTGACGACGGCCTCCGCCTCACCGCCAGGCAAGACCAGGCAGATTCACGTAAGATAGCGGCCAGTCGCGACACCATGCCAGTACTCGAACTCCTCACGAGCTCCGGGCTCGGCTCGCTCCTCGGCATGCGCCACGCGCTCGAACCGGATCACCTGGCCGCTGTCTCGACGATGGTGACGCGCGAGCGCAACGGCTACCAGGCGGCGCTCGTCGGCGCCTGCTGGGGACTCGGTCATACGCTGTCGCTGCTGGCGGTCGGCGCCGTGCTCCTCCTACTGCGAGCGGAGATGCCCCCCCGCGTCTCCGACGCGTTCGAGTTCTCGGTGGCGCTGATGCTGATCGGCCTCGGTTGGCGCGCGGTCCATCAGGCCGCCCGCCAGGGCACGGTCGGCCCCGCACACGTTCATCAGCACGGACACCTCGTCCACCGTCATGCCGCTGTTCCGGCGCACGTGCACGTGGGACGCTGGACGCTCGCCCGCCGGCCGCTCCTCGTCGGCGCGGTGCATGGACTCGCGGGCAGCGGCGCGCTCACCGCGCTCGTGCTGACGACCCTGCCGACGACGGCGGCGCGGATTGCCTACATTTCGCTGTTTGGACTCGGGTCGACGGTCGGGATGGCGGCGCTGTCTGGCGTGCTCGGTTGGCCGCTCGCGCGGCTCCACGCGCATCAGGGCAGCGCGCGCAGCATCTCGCTCATCGTCGGTGTCTTCTCAATCGCCCTCGGCCTGGCCTGGGGCTGCCCGCTGATGATTCGACTGCTCTAAGCAACGCATGTCTACACGCGTCCTGGTGGTCGAGGACGATCTCGACATCGCGGAACTGGTTGCACGGTATCTCGAGAAGGCCGGGTACGCGGCCACGCGCGTGTCGTCGGGGCGCGACGCGCTCGACGCGGTGCGCGCCAAGACGCCGGATCTCATCGTGCTCGATGTCATGCTGCCGCACGTCGACGGACTCGAGGTCTGCCGGCTGCTGCGCGCCAACGAGCACACGGCGACCATCCCGATCATCATGCTGACCGCCCGCGCCGAGGAGTCCGATCGCATCGTCGGCCTCGAGATGGGCGCCGACGACTACCTCGCAAAGCCCTTCAGCCCGAACGAGCTGGTCGCCCGCGTGCGGGCGCTGCTTCGGCGCGCGCAGCGCCACGACGCGCCGTCGGGCCGGCCGCTCTCGCTCGGCGCGATCGTCCTCGACCCCGACCGGCACACCGTCCTGCTCGATGGCCGAGAGGTCGCGCTCACCGCGAAAGAATTTCTGCTGCTGGCGTATCTGCTGCAGCATCGCGGTCGCCTCTTGTCGCGCGACATCCTGCTCGAACAGGTCTGGGGCTATCGCTACACCGGCGGAACCCGCACGGTCGACGTGCACGTGCGCCGGCTCCGCGAGAAGCTGCCGCCGCTCACCGAAGCGCTCGTCACCGTGAAGCAGTTCGGCTACAAACTCGTCGGCTCGCCGTGACCCAGACCTTCCAGGCCAAGTTCTTCGTCGTCGCCCTGAGCTCGACGGTCGTTGCGCTGGGGGTGGCCGGTGTACTCGGCGTCACGCCCGCGGCGCTCGTCCTCGCGGTTCTTCTGGCTGCACTCATTGCTTGGATCGCGTCGGCGCGGATCCGCCACCGGGTGCGCGGCGTCGCGCACGTCGCCGAGCGCTACCGCGCCGGCGACCTGACGCCCACGCGGATCGATTTTGGCGACGACGAACTGGGCATGGTCGCGCGGTCGATGGACGAATCGGTGCAGGAGGTAGGACGGCGGCTCGCCGAGCAGGCGCGCGATCGCGGCCGGATGGAAGCCATTCTCACGGGCATGGTGGAAGGCGTCATCGTCGTCGACCCGCAGGGACGGCTCCAGATCGCCAACGACGCGGCGCGGCAGATCTTGAAACTGGACGCTGTCGGCGTCGGACGTCCGTACGTCGAGACGATTCGCCATCCCGCGATCGCAGAGCTCCTGGCCTCGACGTTGTCCCATCGCGTGCCGGAACCGCTGCAGTTCTCGCCGCCCCGCGACCCCTCGCGCACAATCGTCGCCCGCGCGGCGCCGGCGACCGGCGACTCCGCGCACGGCGTGGTCGTCGTGCTGCACGACATCACCGATCTGAAGCGTGCAGATCAGATTCGACGCGACTTCGTCGCCAACGTGTCGCACGAGCTGCGCACGCCGCTGACCGCCATCCGCGGATACCTGGAAGCGCTGTCCGAGGATGACGCGAACCCCGAAGAGAGCCGCCACTTCCTCGCGATCATTACGCGCCAGACCGAGCGCATGGAGCGGCTGGTCAGAGATCTGCTGCGACTGGCGCGGCTCGATGCCGGCCAGGAGACGCTCGCGGTCGTCGCGTGCGAGACCCGCACGCTCGCCCAGGCGGTCGCCGCCGATCTCGCGCGCGCCCTCGCGACGCGGCAGCAGCGCATCGACATCGCGATTGCGCCCGACGCCGAAATCGTCCGCGGCGATCCGGCCGGGCTGCATGACGCGCTGCGCAACCTGGTCGCCAACGCCATCACCTACGGGCCGGAGGGCACAACGGTGCGAATCGAAGCGTTGCGCATCAATGGCTTCGTCTCGATCTCGGTGCTGGACGAGGGGCCCGGCATTCCCGGGGAGGATTTGTCGCGTGTGTTCGAACGGTTCTACCGCGTGGACAAGTCACGCTCCCGCGATCCCGGCGGGACGGGATTGGGTCTCGCGATCGTGAGGCATCTGGTCGAGCTGCACGGAGGCACGGTCCGAGCCGAGAACTGCGCCGGAGGCGGCGCGCGATTTACGGTCGCGCTGCCAGCATGACCGACCCGTGAGTTTCGCAGGGGGCAACGACGCATTCGTGCCGATGGTACGATGAACGCTTGACAGGTACGGAATGCTTCGTGTGACGGAGTACTATTCGCTGGTCGTATGGCTGCAAGTCAAAAAGCGCTGGCGCTGATTCTTGGCGGCGGCCAGGGCACTCGACTCTTCCCGCTGACGCAGCACCGCTCCAAGCCGGCCGTACCGATCGGCGGTGAGTGCCGTTTGATCGACATTCCAGTGAGCAACTGCCTGCACGCCGGCATCCGGCGGATCTTCGTCCTGACGCAGTTCAACTCGGCCTCGCTCAACCGTCACATCTCGCAGACCTACCGGATGGATCTGTTCAGTCCGGGGTTCGTCGAGGTGCTCGCGGCCGAGCAGACGCCGGACAACCCGCACTGGTTCCAGGGCACGGTCGGCTCGTTTTACGACGCGAACATCATGCTCACGCGCCCCAGCGCGCCGTTCAAGTTCTACGATCCGCGGCGGCCGATCTATACGCATCCGCGCTTCCTGCCGGGGTCGCGGGTGAGCGACTGCTCCGTTCGCGACGTCCTCCTCGCGGAGGGCTGCTCCCTCGATCACTGCACGGTCGAGGAATCGATCATCGGCATTCGCACGACGATTCAGCCTGGAGCGGTCGTCCGGCGCGCAGTCCTGCTCGGTGCCGACGCCTACGAATCCGACGATGATGTCGAGTACCCGCGGCTCGGCATCGGCCGAGACGTCGTGCTCGACCGCGTCATCGTCGACAAGAACGCCCGCATCGGCGACGGGGCACGGCTGGTCAACGAAGCGGGAGTGGAAGAGGCCGATGGCGACGGCTTCGTCATCAGAAACGGCGTCATCGTTGTCCCCAAGGACGGCGTCATCCCGCCCGGCACGACTATTTAGCCCGCAATCATCGAGTTAACCCGCCCATAACATATCCGTCATAAGCGGATGACAGCGGGCCTTTACGATTCCTCCTCGACTCATATTTCAGGAGGAACGATGAAGTGTTTCAAGTGGCTGATGACGGCAATCTTGATTGCCACGATTTCAGCGGTTACATCTGCGCAGACAGACCAGGGCAAACTGACCGGCCCAGCTCGGGAGTGTGAACTCACCAGACTTTGAACGCTATAATCGCCGCCGGCATGCGATATGCGACGTTTTCGACCCTGGATGATCCGACGGCGCGACTCGGCGTCGTTCATGAGGGCAGAATAGTGGACGTTCAGAAGCTGCTTGCGGGCTCTGGTCCGGTTCTGCCAACCCTGCTGGAGCTGATTCAATCGGGCGTTGACGCTTGGCGCCGGACCGCCGAGCGGTACAGCGCCCAGTTTTCCGGAAGATCCTTTGCGGGTGGCCACTCCCCCGCCGACGTCCGCTGGCACGCGCCGATTCCACGCCCGCTGAAGAACATCGTCTGCGTCGGCAAGAACTACGCCAGCCACGTGCGTGAGACGACGCGGATCGACAGCCCGATGAAGGTTCCGGAGATTCCGGTGTTCTTCACGAAGGCCTCGACGAGTGCGAACGGACCGTTTGATCCCATTCCGTGGGACCGGTCCGCCACCACTCAAGTCGATTACGAAGCCGAACTCGGTGTCGTCATCGGCGTCCGTGGGAAGAACATCCAGCGCGACACTGCGCTCGATCATGTCTTCGGCTACACCGTCATCAACGACGTCTCTGCGAGGGATCTTCAGTTTGGGCACAAGCAGTGGTTCAAAGGGAAGAGCCTGGACGGCTTCTGTCCCATGGGGCCAGTCATCGTCACCTCTGACGAGTTCGGTGATCCTCAGAAGAAGCGCATCACGCTGCGTGTCAACGGCGAGACGCGGCAGGACGCCACGACAGGCGAGATGATCTTCCCGGTCAACGTCATTCTGGAGTACCTCTCGCGCGGAATGACGCTCGAGGCTGGCGATATCATCTCGACCGGCACGCCCGAAGGCGTCGACCTGGGATGGACGCCGCCCGAGTACCTCAAAGACGGCGACGTCGTCGAGACGGAAATCGAGGGGGTCGGGATGCTCCGGAATCGGATCGTAGTCACAGCCTGAAAGGCAACCACGAAGACGGCCGGACTGAAGTCCTATCTGCGCCACGACCATGGTCGCGTAGTTTTCTTGACCCTACTGGCCGCGGAGGCCCTCGATGCGCCGTGTGGCAAGGCGTGCGAGCAGCGAACAACAGAGCACGATCGTGACAAGCACAAGCGCGCCGGCCCACGCCTGCCGGTGCCAATCCTCGTACGGGGAGATGGCGTAGGTGTAGATCTGCACGGTGAGCGTCGCGATTGGCTGACGCAGGCTCGTCGTAAAGAAGCGATTGTTGAATGACGTAAAGAGGAGCGGTGCGGTCTCGCCCGCAATGCGCGCCAGGGCGAGCACGATCCCCGTGATGATGCCGGGCAGCGCCGCTGGTACTACGACGGTGAAGACGGCGCGCGCGCGCGTCGCGCCGAGCGCGAGCGCACCCTCTCGCATCGTATTGGGGACGAGCAGCAGCAGCTCTTCGGTCGTGCGCGCGATGATCGGAATCATCATGATGCCGAGTGCGACGCCGCCGGCCAGCGCGCTGAATTGCTTGAACGGCAGCACGGCAATCCCGTAGACGAACACACCGATCACGATCGACGGCACGCCGTTCAAGGCGTCCGCGGCAAACCGCACGGCGCTTGAGAGACGCGTGCCGGCGTATTCAGACATATACACGCCGCTCATGACTCCAATAGGTATCGCCATTAGCGATCCGAGCGACGTCACAAGGAGCGTGCCGACGATGGCGTTGGCCATGCCGCCACCGGGTTCGCCGACCGGCTTCGGCATCTGTGTGAAGAAATCGACATTGACCGCCTGGATGCCCTGGCTGACGACGAAGAACAACACGAACGCGAGCGGTACGAGCGCGACGAGCACCGACAGGCCGCAGAACCCGACAAATAGAGCGGACGTCACCTTCCGGGCGTTCATGCTGCCGACCCCTCGGCGGGCACCACCGATGCGGCCATACGAGGCTTGCCGGGCCGGGCCATACTCCAAATCAGCAGGCGGGACAGCGCATTCACGATGAGGGTAATGATGAAGAGGACGAGGCCGATTTCGACCAGAGCCGACAGGTAGAGATCGTCCGCCGCTTCAGTGAATTCGTTGGCGACGACAGCCGCCATCGTGTACTGCGGCGCGAAGAGCGACGCCGATACCTGCGGATTGTTCCCGATCACCATCGTGACGGCCATCGTCTCCCCGAGCGCGCGCCCGAAGCCGAGCATGATGGCGCCGATGATGCCGGTGCGCGCGCAGAAGAGCGCCGCGCGAATGGCCTCGAAGCGCGTGGCGCCGAGCGCGTACGCGCCTTCGCGCTGGGCGAGCGGTACCGACTTGAGGACCTCGCGCGCCACCGACGACGTGAACGGGATGACCATGATCGCGAGAATCACTGCTGCGGCGAGCATGCCGACGCCGAGCGGCGGGCCGCTGAAAAACGGTGTCCGCCGCAGCCAGTCCGGTACCGCCACTTCAAACGATCGCACAGCGGGCACCATCACGAAGATGCCCCAGAGACCGTAGACGATTGAAGGAATGGCGGCGAGCAGCTCCGTCAGAAAGACGAGCGGCTGCCTGAGCCAGCCTGGACACAATTCGGAAGTGAAGATCGCGATGCCGAGCGAGACAGGAGTCGCGATGACGAGGGCGAGGATGGACGAATACAGCGTGCCCCAGATGAACGGCAGCGCCCCGAACTCGCCGGCGACCGGATCCCAAGTCGAGGTCCGCCAGAAGTCCAGGCCGAACTTCTGAATCGATTCCATCGACTGCCGCGACAACTCGAAGCCGATGGCGAGAACGATCAGGACGAGCGCAAGCGCGAACACACCGGTCCCCATCCGGAACCCGGCGTCGCCGCTACGGCCCATCCCGCGCTTCCAGCCCATCCAGCCCTTCCCGCATAGACTAACTGACTTTGATCTTCTCGACCGCGGCCAACTCGAGCTGGACGATCCTGGCCGGAAGCGGCGCGTACCCAAGCTCCGCGCAGTACTTCTGGCCGTCGCTGAGGGCCCAATTCATGAAGTCCGCCATCGCCTTCGCCTGCGCTTTGTCCTGCGGGTCCTCGTAAAACAGAAGCCACGTGAACGACGCGATCGGGTAGACGCCCGGGCCCGCTGCGTTCGTCATCGACACGCGGAAATCCACCGGCATGGTGGGCGCGGCAGCGGCGGCGGCGGCCGTCACCGACTCGACGGAAGCCTTGACGAATTCGCCGGCCATGTTTTCCACGCGGCCGTAACTGATCTTAGTCTGCAGCGCGTAGATCAGCTCGACGTAGCCGATCGACCCTGGCAACTGCGTCACCAGACCGGCGACGCCCTCGTTGCCCTTGCCGCCGACGCCGACCGGCCAGTTCGGAGAGGTGCCGACCCCGACCTGCATCTTCCATTCGGGCGACACCTTCGCCAGATAGTCGACCCAGATGTACGTCGTGCCCGAACCGTCGGACCGGTGAACGACGGTGATGTCGGTATTCGGCAGCGTGACGCCGGCGTTCAGCTTGGCCAGAGCGGGATCGTTCCACTTCGTGATCTTGCCGAGAAAGATATCCGCCAGCACCGCGCCGTTGAACTTCAGCTCAGCGTCGAGGTTCGGGATCTTGTACACGGGTACGACCGCACCCAGGACGGCCGGCAAATGCAAAATCGGGCCGGGCGCGGATGTGAGTTGCTCGTCGGTCATCGGTCCGTCGGTCGCGCCGAAGAACACCGTCTGGTTCACGAGCTGACGGATGCCGGCGCCAGATCCAACCGACTGGTAGTTGATCTGCACGTTCGGATGCCGCTTGTGATACTCGTCGAACCACTTTGAGTAGATCGGAAAGGGAAAGGTCGCGCCCGCTCCGTTGATCTGGATCGTGTTCTGCTGCTCAGACTGTTGATTGCCACCACTGCAACCGGCGACGGTTGTGCACGCGATAGCCGCGATGAGCGTTCGAATCGATGTCATAGGTTTCCTCTTTTGCCAAGTTCTACAGTAGCGCGTGGAGCAGACGCCTTACCAGCCGACGCGCAAGCCTGTTGTCCACGAAACGCCCGAATAGGCGCCGTCGTCGGCGGCGCGACCGTTCATGTCGGCGAACTGAACGCCGCTTTGCAGTTTGAGCTTGTGGCCGTAGAAGTAGTAGTTGGCGCCGAGATACAGCTCGTTGTAGCGGTCGCCGCGGCCTGAGACCAGCCGGCTTTCGTACGTCGCGAGGCGGACGCCATTCGTGTCATCACTGGCAAGGAATGTGTAGCGACCGACGAACTCGAGCTTGTCGGTGGCCTTGACAAAGGGCATGGCCATCAAGCCCCAAAGATCGCTCTGATCCAGATACCCCGACGCAGCCGAAACATCCGTTCGCATCCCCCACGTGTCGGCCTGGATTTTGAAATTGACGGAGACAATGTGCTCCAGCTGTCGCGTGAAGGTGTTCTGAGGATCCGGATGCTGACATACGTAGTTGCCAGCCAGCAACGCTTCCTTCACTCCGAGCGATTGCGCAAAATCGTAGCCGAGGACGCCGAGGGTGAAGACGCCGCCGTTGAACTCGCCGAATTCGCGGCTGGCTTCGCCTGCCGAGTAGACGCCTGCTCGATAGACCCACGGCGCGAGCCTGCCCGAAACGCTGACGCCCGGAACGTACTCCTGGGGAAACCAGATGTTGTTGCTCAGGTTGCTTCGGTCGATCGCGAGGAGCTCCTTGGAGGAAGTCGACCCGTCCATCGTGAACGGGACGCCGTGCTTCCCAACCGTCAGCACGAATGTGCCGCTTTTGCTCCACTGCACGTACATGTCCGTAAGGCGCACGTAGAACGGGTCCGCTTCCTCTGGATTGAGCTCAACTTCGCCATGAAGTGTGAACGTGCGGAATAGCGTCACTCTCGGGCCAAGCCGCATGCGACGGACGTTCCACTCGCTGAGGTCCCCTTCATCAGCATCGATCGCTGCGTACTCGTGCTGGTATCGCCCACTGAACAACACTCGCTGGACAACGGGATGTGAGTCGTTTTCGTACCACTCGGCGAACTTCCAGATCTTGTCGTAGGTTGATTGCCCCTTTTTATTATTGCTCGAAGCTTGCGCTGCTTGAGCGGCGGTCGGGCTGTCGGCCTGCTGGGCTGACGCCGTGGCAGTCAAGGCGATCAGGATGACCGCGGAAACAAGGACTCGTCGCAAGAAAGCCTCCTTCTCCCGGGAAGGGCCCAGGGAGCATCGTGCTTCCACGGTAGCGACGAGGTATGTCCGACGTGAGTCGCCCACGTTACATCTTCGTTAACCATGTGACGCGCCTGTATCCGATAAGCTGGTGCCTGTGCCCGACATCCGCTCGGCGCAGATTTACGCGTTCTATCTTGTTTGACGTCGCGGAGACGGTGAACCTTTCGGCAATCCCCGCGCTGATTGGCGGGCCCACGGTGGCAGCGACGGTGCGGGTCAACTGATGGGCCAGCGGACCTGACAGAACGTACCCGACATGAGCCCGTGTAGGGGCACCGGTATCCGATGTCCGGGTGCAGCCCGAGTCTAGGTATCTGACGTCCGGGATGTCAAACCGCTCCGGCGATCGATTCGTAGACGGCTAGATGGCACAGTCGTAGAATCGGCGGCAAGGAGTAAGCCCGATGCCGCAAACGCAGACCCTCAAGAACCACTTTCGCCTGCTTCCTCCGTTCCACTTCTTCGTTCTCCCCGTACTGTTGATCAACGTCTTGAACACCATTCGCCATGCCTATCTGGCGCCCTCGAGAAGCACCGCATGGACGGTCGTGGTGGCGGCCGCGCTGCTCACGCTCGGCGTCCTCGCGCGCACCATGACGCTCACGGTTCAGGATCGAGTGATTCGACTCGAAATGCGGCATCGGCTGAAGGAGGTCCTGCCCTCTGACCTGCATGGCCGGATTCCCGAACTGACCCCGCAGCAGCTTGTCGCGCTCCGGTTCGCCGCCGACGATGAGCTACCAGGACTGGTGCGTGAGGTTCTGGCCGGCAGCCTCGCGACGAAGGCGATCAAGGAACGCGTGAAGAGCTGGCAGGGGGATTATCTGAGGTGCTAAGCCTTACCGACGTATGCTCCTCATAATCTTCGGCGTGAGGAACCAACGGAGATCCCCCGGGCCGACCGGCGGCAGCTCTTCGACGTCGATGCGGCAGACCGCGCCCTTCTTGAACGGAATCGGATGCCGCGTGCCGACGAGTCGGGCGGCCAGCTCGCCGATCCCCGGCTCGTGACCGACGAGCGCGATGCGCTCGCGCTTGGCGTACTTCTCGAGATCCGACAGCAGGGCCGCGACGGTTCCCCCTGGCGCCAGCGAATCCGCCGTTACGACGGGTGGATGGGGCTCGAGCCCACCGGCGATCATCTCGGCGGTCTGCCGCGTGCGGACAAGCGGGCTCGTCACGATGACATCGAGCGTGACGCCGAGGCACTCCAGCGCACGCGCGGTCTTGCGCAGCTTCGACATCCCGTCCTCGGTCAGCGGCCGTTTTGTATCGTCGGGCCACGCCTCGCCCCGCTCTTCGGCGACGCCATGGCGAATCAAATAGAGCTCCGTCACGCGGACGTCCTTGTCACTCTAACCTTCTGACTTCTGACTTCGTGTTCGTGTTCGTGATGTCCGGAGAGCGGAGCGCACACAGCCAGCAGCGCGTCCCGGCCGTGCATATATCGGCCGTGAAGGCGCCGGCAGTCCTCTTCGAGCGCCACCACGAGCCCATCGAGCTCCCGCCAGGCGGTGAGGCTTGGCGGTGTCAACGCCGCCTGGACGTCGCGCGCACGATCGATCAGTACCTGTAGATCGCGCATCCGTCCCAGTACGCCCTGCGTACGGCGGAGCTGCACGAGATCTTGACTCGACCTGACGCCCGCCGCCGCCTCGGTGGCGAGTTCGAGGGCGTACCGCAGTTTCTTGACCGCTATGCGCACAGCGTGGAGGCGCTCGGCGAGATAGGCGGCACCGGCGTCAGACACGGCGGCGGCGAGCGTTGACGCGCGCCGCGCGACGCGCGCATCGATGGCCCATCGCCACGAGCGTCGTGCGGTCCCGGGACCAAACGGGGCGGCATCCTGTTCGACCGCCCGAGCCGTCTTCTCCAGCCGGGCCGCGACGCGCCGCAGTTCGTGGATGGGTACCTTTGCGAGCAGGCGCTCCCGCACATGACTCCGATCGTCGCCGATGCCGGCGGCAACGCGCACCAGCGCCGCGTTCGGGTAACGTCCAGTCGCGTTCAGTTCGTCAATCACACCAAGCAGTACGTCGAACTCGCGCACCGTTCCGAGCCGCTCCGTGATTTTTCGCAGCCGACGGCCGAGCTTCTGTGCGAGCTCCGGATCGAGCTTGAGTACGGGAAGCACCTCGCGGAGACGCCGCGACGCGACCCGCGCGCGGTGCAGCGCCCGGACATCGCCTTCTTCAACGCCATGTAACATCCGCGTAAATCGCTCGAGGCGTGGGCGAAGCAGGTCGTAAGGTCCGGCGGAACGGGGCATGATAGTAGGATGACGGTGGAGCGATGATTATAGCCGAGCCCGCGGCGCCGGTAGTTATGCGTCCCGAACCCGAATGATGCGCATTGCTGCCATCGACATCGGCACCAACTCTCTGCACATGATCGTCGTGCGGGTGCGGCCGGATCTGTCGTTCGAAATCATCGACCGCGAGAAAGAGATGGTGCGCCTCGGCGCCGGCGGCCTGGACGGGCGTGCGCTCACGCCCGAGGTCATGCACGCCGCGCTTCAGGTGCTGTCGAAATTTCGCCGCCTGGCTGAATCGCACCGCGTCGACAAGATCATTGCGGTGGCGACCAGCGCGGTCCGGGAAGCCGAAAACGGCGGCGAGTTTCTCCACGCGGTCATGCAACAGACAGGCATCCGCGCGCGTGTCATCGCGGGAACGGAGGAAGCCCGGCTCATCCACCTAGCCGCGGTCTACGGCATCGGGAGCGCATCGGAAGCGATCGTGGTCGTCGATATCGGCGGCGGCAGCGTCGAAATCACGCGCGGCGTCGGGTCGAACGTTGACATGGGCCGGAGCTTCAAGCTCGGCGTGATTCGTCTCACGGAGCGATTCGTGAAGAGCGATCCGCTGGTCCCGCGCGACGAACGGAAACTGGTCAAGCACATCGACGCCGAAGCGGGTGAATTCCTCGACGAGATTGCGCACGCGGGATTCGACCGCGTCATCGGAACATCCGGGACGATCCTGAGCCTGGGCGGCATCGCCACCGGCCTTCAGGGCCGATCGACGGGCCCAACGCTGCGCAACCGGCGCGTGTCCGCCAAGGCGTTGCGCCGCGTCAAGAAGCAGCTGGTGGAGCTCAGCCTGGACAAACGGCTGCGCGTGCCGGGCCTCGAGCCGCGCCGCGCCGATCTATCGGTGGCGGGTGCGGTGCTGCTCGACGCGATGGTCCGGCGCCTCGGCGCCGACGACATCACCCTCTGCGACATGTCGCTGCGCGAGGGGCTCGTGCTCGACTATATCGCGCGGCACCGAAAAGAGATTGCGCAGGCCGATCGCTATCCTGACATCCGCCGCCGCAGCGTCGTCGAGCTGGCGGAACGGTGCAACTACTGGCCCGAGCACGCGACCCAGGTCGCGCGCCTCGCCATGGCGATGTTCGCGGAGACCCGCGCCGTGCACGGGTTGACCGACCGGGAGCGTGAGTGGCTCGAGTACGCCGCGCTGCTCCACGACATCGGCGTGCATATCAGCTACGAGGGCCATCACAAGCACTCGTACTACTTGATCAAGAACGGCGACCTGCGCGGATTCGAGCCCGAGGAGGTCGATGCCATCGCGCTCGTTGCGCGATACCATCGGCGCGCGACGCCGAAGAACCACCACGAGGAGTACGCGCACCTGCCGCGGAAGCGACGCCAGACCGTGCGGACGCTCGCCGCGATCCTCCGGCTGGCGGAAAGCCTCGATCGCAGCCACTCCCAGAGCCTCTCGGGCATCGAGCTGCACAACCGCGGCGAAGACGCTCTGTTACAGGTCCGCGCGAGCGGCGACGCCGAGCTCGAGTTGTGGGCGGCCGCGCGGCACGCGGCGCCCTTCGAGCGGATGATCGGCAAACCGCTGCGGGTCGAGATCGGCGGGCACACATATGCTGAACAACCTGACGACACCTCACGAGTACCCGGGAAGGCTGTTCGTCGTCGAAGGGATCGACGGCTCGGGCAAGACGACGCAGCTCGGGCTGCTGGCGAAGTGGCTGAGCGCCGGCGGGCATCGGGTCTTCGTCACGGAATGGAACTCATCCGCCCTGGTCAAGGCGGCCACCAAGACGGGAAAGAAGAAGAACGCACTGACTCCGATGACGTTCAGCCTGCTGCACGCCACCGACTTCGCTGATCGCCT
Source organism: Vicinamibacterales bacterium (assembly GCA_965229885.1). GTDB lineage: Bacteria > Acidobacteriota > Vicinamibacteria > Vicinamibacterales > CAVVIG01 > DATLLJ01. Next base: position 431,916 of record CBDDJX010000002.1, on the reverse strand, counting down.
GCTGTACAAGATCATCCCGCCGCTCAAGGCGGGCATGATCGTGCTCGCGGACCGGTACGCCTACACGGCCTTCGCCCGCGACGCGACGCGGGGCGTTGATCGGCAATGGGTGCGCGAGCTCTACAGCTTCGCAGTGCGGCCCGATCTGACGCTCTACTTCCGCGTCCCGATTGATGTATCGCTCGACCGTCTGATGGCACGGCGCGTGAAGCTCAAGTTCTATGAGGCGGGCATGGATCTGGGCTGGAGCACGAATCCCGCGGACAGCTTCCGCCTGTTCCAGGGCAAGGTGCTCGAAGAATATGACAGGCTCGTGGACGAATATGGTCTCGAGGTGGTCAACGCCGTCGGCAGCATCACCGAGCAGCAGCGTGTCGTGCGCTCGCGCGCCGCGAAACACATCGAGACCAAGCTTTCGGAGATGAGCGATGACGAGCCCGTCTGATCTCGACGAAGATCGCCCCGGGGGACGCAATGAAGGGGCCGCCAACCTCGGCATCCAGCCCGGCCGGTACTACGGCCGGGGCGTTCCATATCTGCCGATTGATGGCTACCCCGGCAAGCTCATCGCCATCGAAGGCACGGATGGCGTCGGACGCAGCACGCAGATTCAGCTGCTGCGCGAGTGGCTGGAGGTCAAGGGCTACGGCGTCGTCGAAACCGGATGGACGCGATCGCCGTTGATGCAGCCGACGATCGAGCTGGCGAAATCGAGCAACACGCTCAATAAGCTGACCTTCGTCCTGCTCTACGCCACGGACTTCGCCGACCGGCTGGAAAAGGAAATCATTCCGGCGCTCAAGGCCGGGTTCATCGTCCTGTCGGATCGGTACATCTTCACGGCGCTGGCGCGCGCCGGCGTGCGCGGCATCGACCGCCAGTGGCTGAGGAACCTGTACGGGTTCGCGATTACGCCGCATATGGTCTTCTACCTCAAGATCGACGTCGACAAGCTCATCGGTCGCGTCCTCGAATCGCGCGGGATGGACTTCTGGGAATCTGGAATGGATCTGAAGACCGGCGACGACATCTACGAAAGTTTCCGCACGTATCAACAGCGGTTGCTTCGCGAGTACGCCTCAATGGCCGACGAGTTCCACTTTCGAGTCCTCGACGCCAGGCGGAGGGTCGATCGCATTCAGGACGAACTGCGTAAGCAGGTTGAAGCGTTTCTGGAGCCGGCGGAAGCGGTGCCTGCCGTTACACGGATTTTACACAGCCGTAACGCGCCGGAAATCCCCGGAGGATAGCGTGGAGCGAATGCTGCTGCAGGATCCGGCCACGGTTGCCCGCCCGGAAGCCGCGCCCGCCCCGCCCGCTTCACCACCGCAGCCGGCTCCGACGATGCGCCCGAAGATCGACGTCGCCAACATGAATTTCTATTACGGCGACACCCGCGTCCTGCAGGATGTCACGGTCACGATGCAGCCCAACTGCGTGACGGCGCTGATCGGCCCGTCGGGCTGCGGCAAATCGACGTTCCTGCGCTCCCTCAACCGGATGAACGACATCATCCCTGGCACCCGCGTCGAAGGGTCGGTACGCATCGACGATCGGGACATTTACGACTCGTCCGTCGATGTGGTGGATCTGCGGCGGCGCGTCGGCATGGTGTTCCAGAAGTCGAACCCGTTCCCTAAATCGATTTTCGACAACGTCGCGTACGGCTTGCGCATCAACCGCATGGCCGCCTCGCGCGCCGAGCTCGGCGGCCACGTCAAAGCGAGCCTCAAGGCCGCGGCGCTCTGGGAAGAAGTGAAGGACCGCCTTCACACCTCGGCGCTCGCGCTCTCCGGCGGCCAGCAGCAGCGCCTGTGCATCGCGCGGGCGCTGGCGGTCGAGCCGGAGATCCTGCTGATGGACGAGCCCGCGTCGGCGCTCGACCCCATCGCCACGCAGCGCATCGAGGAGCTGATCTATCAGCTGAAGAGCACGTACACGATTATCATCGTGACGCACAACATGCAGCAGGCGGCCCGCGTCTCCGACGTGACCGGGTTCTTCTGGCTCGGCCGCCTCGTTGAGTACGATCGGACGAACAAGATATTCACGGCGCCGTCCGAGAAGCTCACCGAGGACTACGTCACGGGCAGATTCGGGTAGGCGCCAGCGCAAGAAAAGAGAAAGAGAAGAATAAGGACAATGACGGGATCCGGAGAGCACGTCGTGCCGCACTTTCGCGAAGAGCTCGAGCAGTGCAAGGCCCGTCTGCTCGAGATGGGCGGCCTCGCCGAGGAGGAAGTGCGCCTCTCGATCAGGGGCCTCGTGGAACGCGACAACGCGCTCATCGAGCGCGTGTTGCACGGCGATGGGCCGCTCAACTCGCTGCACGTCGAGATCGACAGCCGCTGCTTCACGCTGCTGGCGCTCCACCAACCCATGGCGGCCGACCTCCGCACGATCGTGGCGGCCGTGAAGATCAATACGGATCTGGAGCGGGTTGGCGACCTGGCAGTGAACATTGCCGAGGCGGCCCGGCGGTACGCGGAGCACCAGGCCGTGAAGCGGCTGATCGACATCCCGCTGATGGCCACCATCGCGCAGACGATGCTCCGCGACTCGCTCGACGCCTTCGTGCGGCTCGACGCCGATCTCGCCCAGCAGGTGCTGGACGAGGACGACAAGCTCGACGCCTTGAAGACGCAGATCTTCCGCGAACTGCTCACCTACATGCTTCAGGACCAGTCCACCATCGAGCCGGCGCTCGATCTCATCCTCATTTCCCGCCATCTCGAGCGCATCGGCGATCACGCGACCAACATCGCGGAGGACGTGATTTTCATCGTCTCCGCGCGCGATGTGCGGCATCACCTCGGGGATCAGCCCCACTAATCTGCCGTTCGCCTACAATTACCAGATGACCAGACGGCCGGATTCGGGTTATCTATTAGGGTGACAGTCTCGGGCTGAAGTCTCAGAGTGGCTGAGACGTGAGCAATGGGACATGAGAGTGGTGGTATGACCGATACGCTGACCGTTACCGACAACCGCACGGGCAAGAAGTACGACCTGCCGATCCAGGACGGCACGATTCGCGCCATCGATCTGCGGCAAATCAAAGCGTCCCCCGACGACTTCGGGCTCATGACGTACGACCCGGCATTCATGAACACGGCGAACTGCAGGAGCGCGATCACCTACATCGACGGCGATAAGGGCATCCTGCTCTATCGCGGGTATCCGATCGAGCAGCTCGCCGAGCAAAGCAACTACCTCGAAACCGCCTATCTCATCGTGTTCGGCGAGCTGCCCACGTCATCGCAGCTGCACGCCTGGACCCACCAGATCAACTCCCACACGATGCTGCACGAGAGCACCAAGAAGTTCATGGACGGGTTCCACCACGATGCGCATCCGATGGGCATCTTCCTGAGCACCGCCGGTGCGCTGTCGACGTTCTATCCGGATGCGAAACAGATCTTCGACGAAGCCTCGCGCCTGCGGCAGATCCACCGGCTCATCGCCAAGGTGCCGACCATCGCGGCGTACGCGTTTCGACGCGGGCTCGGCTGGCCGTACGTCTACCCGGACAACGATCTGAGCTTCACGGCGAATTTCCTGGGCATGCTCTTCCGGATGACGGAGCTGCGCTATCACGCCAACCCCGTCCTGGCGCGCGCGCTCGACGTGCTCTTCATCCTCCACGCCGATCACGAGCAGAACTGCAGCACGAGCGCCATGCGGAACATCGGCAGCTCGCACGCCGACCCGTACGCCGCCGTGGCAGGCGCCGCGGCCGCGCTCTACGGTCCGCTGCACGGCGGCGCCAACGAGGCGGTCCTCCGGATGCTGAACGAGATCGGCTCGATCGATAAAGTGCCCGAGTTCATCAAGCGCGTGAAGTCGGGCGAAGGCCACGGCCGGCTGATGGGATTCGGCCACCGCATCTACAAGTCGTACGACCCCCGCGCCAAGGTCATCAAACGGATGGCCGATCAAGTCTTCGACGTTACGGGCAGGAACCCGCTGCTCGAGATCGCGCTCGAGCTCGAGCGGATCGCGCTGCAGGACGACTACTTCGTCAGCCGCAAGCTGTATCCCAACGTCGATTTCTACTCCGGCCTGATTTACCAGGCAATGGGCCTCCCGGTCGAGATGTTCCCCGTGCTCTTCGCCATCGCACGGACGGCCGGCTGGATCGCCCAGTGGCAGGAAATGCTGCTCGACCCCGAGCAGAAAATCGCCCGCCCCAGGCAGATCTATAAGGGCGCCGCGTGCCGCGACTACGTCCCGCGCGAAAAACGAGCATGACACCACGATCAACCAAGAACCCGCGGAACACGCAGAGCCGACGTGTCTCTGCGATTTCTGCGGTCTCCACGTTGATGTTGGTATTCGCGTCGGCGGCGTCTGGCCAGCCCGCCGCTCCGGCCTTCGACTCGGGCCGGGCCTGGGAGCATCTGCGCCAGCTCGTCGCGATCGGGCCCCGGCCGGCCGGCTCGGCAGCCCTCGACCAGGCGCGCACGTACGTGAAGAGCCAGCTGTCGGCAGTCGGGGTGGCGGCCGCCGAGCAGGCCTGGGACAACGACACGCCGATCGGTAACGTGCGCATGGTGAACGTGGTCGCCGCGATCCCGGGTGCGCGCACCGATCGCATCGTCATCTCGGGCCACTACGATACGAAGCTCTTTCGCGACAGCCGGTTCGTCGGGGCGAACGACGGCGGATCGAGCGCGGCGTTGCTCCTCGAGATGGCGCGCGTGCTGAAGGCCCGCCGGAACCTGCTGACGATCGAGCTGTTGTTTCTGGATGGCGAAGAGGCGTTCTGCGAGAACTGGGACGATTGCAGCCGGCCTGGCGCTCCCGACAATACCTACGGGAGCCGGCACTACGTCCTGGCCGGAAAGCGGGCCGGGACGCTGGCGGGCATCAAGGCGAACATTCTTGTCGACATGGTCGGCGATCGTGACTTGCAGCTGAAGCGCGACCTCAATTCCACGCCGTGGCTGACCGACATGATCTGGGCGGCGGCGAAGGGACTGAAACTCGATACGTACTTCGTGCCTCACACGACACAGATCGAGGATGACCACATCCCGTTCCTGCGGGCGGGCGTACCGTCGGTCGACATCATCGATCTCGAATACGAGCCGTGGCACACGCCCCGGGACACGCTCGACGCCGTCAGCGCCCGCAGCCTGCAGGTGGTCGGCGACGTCCTCCTTGCCGCCCTTCCGCAAATCGAAGCCCGGTTTCGTTAGAGCGGCGGTTTTCCCTACAGGTACTCCCTCTCACTTGATTCTTTCGCGCTCTTTCGTATACTGTGGCCTTCCAATTAGCGCAACCTGCGCTCGGACTCAGCGTGAGATCACAAGAATGGGATTAGGGGACAAATCATGAATCGCTGGCGTGTCGTCATCGGCGGCGTATCAATGAATCTCGCGCTCGGCTCGCTCTACGCGTGGAGCGTCTTCGTGCTCCCGCTTGAGAGGGAGTTCGGCTGGACCCGCTCCCAGACGTCGGGGGTGTTTACACTCGCGATCGTGACGTTCGCCCTCACGTTTATTCTGGGCGGCCGCATCCAGGATACGTTCGGTCCACGGATCCCCGCGTTGCTCGGGACCGTCCTGGTATCCGCCGGGTTCTTTCTGACCAGCTTCACGACCTCTCTGCTGTTCCTGTACATCATCTTCGGAATCGTGGTTGGAGCCGGCAACGGGTTCGGTTATGCCACGCCGATGCCGGTCGCGTCGAAGTGGTTTCCCGACAAGCGCGGTCTGGTCGTCGGTCTGATGGTCGGGGGCTATGGCGCGAGCTCCGCGATCTTCGGCCCGGTCGCAACCAGTTTGATCTCGTCGATCGGCTGGCGGCCGACCTTTCGCCTTCTCGGCATCCTGTTTTTCCTCATGGGCATGATCGGTACGTGGCTACTGACGAATCCGCCACAAGGGTATCAACCGGCTGGATGGACCCCTCCAGCGGCCGCGGCCAGCAAGAAGAAGGATTATTCTCCGCTGGAAATGCTGGGCACGCCGCGTTTCTACTTCCTCTGGGTCGCGTATTGCCTGGGCGCGACCGCAGGTCTGATGACGATTAGTCAGCTGGTGCCGTTTGCACTCTCGGCGGGGCTGAGCGCCGCCGCGGCCACCTTCGCCATCACCGTGGGCGCCGTCGGCAACACGGGAGGGCGCATTCTCTCGGGCTGGCTCTCCGATACCCTGGGGCGTCTCATGACGCTTCGCGTGATGGTGCTCGGTTCGGCACTGGCCATGCCCGCGTTATTCATCTGGCGGGAGCAGGCGTTCCTGCTCTATGTCCTGGTCGCAGTAGTCTATTGGTGTTACGGCACGCAGCTGTCGGTGTTCGCGTCTACGACCGCGGACCTCTATGGAACCCGCGACCTCGGCATGAACTACGGTCTGCTCTTTACGGCATGGGGCACGGCGGGCATTCTGGGACCCATCATCGCCGGCCGCGTGTTTGTCGCCTTCGGTGACTATCGCTACGCTTTCTATGCAGCGAGCGCGTTGGCTCTCGTCTCGTTCGTGTCCTTGACGCTGGCGGGATCAATGCACTCGTCATCCGTCGAGCGCGTCGAGGCCTCTGCGGATCGCCCGGCGAGGTCGTAGGAAATCGATACAGTCAGCCGCGAAACCGACGACGAGAATCACAGAGGACGCGACGGAGGCCATCCATGAACCCCGCGCGAGGTCGCGGGCAATGGCCACCGTTTCACTTGTCGCCCCGTGCCGGACATCAGGCTGGCAACCCCGCCAGGACCTCGTGGATCTGCTCGATGGCCCACGCGGTCTCGCTCTCGGTCACCACGTACGGGGGCATGAAATACAGAATGTTGCCGAGTGGACGAAGCAGCAGGCCGCGATCGAGAAACGCCTTCGTCAGCTGCGGACCGACGTGATCGAGGTACCCCGCGGCCGTCCTGGCCGCCGTGTCCGTCACCAGCTCGACGATGCCGACGCCGCCGATGATGCGGACTTCTCCGACTGAGGGCAGCGAGGCAAGCGGGGCGAGACCCTGCCGCAGCCAGCCTTCGAGGTCGTGCACACGCTCGAGCGCTCCGGTGTCGTGAAACAGCTCGAGGCTGGCGATCGCCACGGCGCAGGCGAGCGGGTTCGCCGTGAAGGAATGCCCGTGAAAGAACGTCTTCCTGCGATCGTCACTGCGGAATGCGTCGTACACCGGCTCGCGGGTCACCGTCGCCCCGAGCGGCAGGTATCCGCCTGTCAACGCCTTCGACAGGCAGATGATGTCTGGTGACACCGCCGCGTGCTCGCACGCAAACATCCGGCCGGTCCGGCCAAATCCCGTCAGCACTTCGTCGGCGATCATCAGGACGCCGTAGCGGTCGCACAGCCGCCGGACGCCCGCGAGGAACTCCGCCGGCCAGACGATCATGCCGCCGGCGCCCTGCAGCATCGGCTCCACGAGCACGCCGGCGATCGTGTTTCCATGCGCCGCCAGCAGCCGTTCGAGATCCCCCAGGCACTCGATCGCGCAGGTGACCCGATCGAGCCCGAGCGGACAGCGATAGCAATACGGCGCGTGCGCGCGGTGCACGGGGAACAGCATCGGCGTGAAGGGACGCGTGAAGATCGAGTCCTCGCTCGCCGACATCGCGCCGACCGTGTCGCCGTGATACGCATGATGGAGCGCGACAAACGACCGCCGAGACGGCTCGCCGCGATTCCCCCAGTACTGGCAGGCGAGCTTCAGCGCGACCTCGACGGCAGTCGATCCGTTGTCCGAATAGAACACGCGCGTCAGTCCGGGCGGCAGCACGGCCAGCAGACGCTCGGCCAGCTCGACGGCGGGCGGATGCGTGCAGCCGGCAAACATGACGTGCTCGAGCTCGGCGGCCTGTGCGGCCAGCGCGGCATTCAGTCGTGGATGCGAGTGGCCATGAATATTGACCCACCACGACGACGTCCCGTCGAGGAGGCGCCGGCCGTCTTCCGTATACAGGTACGCACCCTCGCCCCTGACGATCGGCACGGGCGGCGGCGCCGTCAGCATCTGCGTGTACGGGTGCCAGACGCACGCACGATCGCGGTCGATGAGCGTGGGACGGGTCATGCCAGGAAGTCCGTCAGGCGCCCTTCCGCGTCCAGCGAGGTTTCCGCCCATCCTCGAAGTCGTTCCAGCGTCAGCGGCTTCAGCATCGGCATCTCACCGAGGACCGCCACGCGACCGTAGTGCTCGATCGCGAGCCGGTTGTTCCTGGCGAGGTCGTCCTGCGGACCAACCATCACGACTCCGGCAATCGGCACCGTACGCCGGCCGAGCGCTTCGATCGTCAGCAGCGTGTGATTGATGGTGCCGAGGCCGCTCGGCGCGACAATCAGCACCGGCAATTTCAGAGAACCAATTAGATCGATCAGCAAATCCCGCTCGTTGAGCGGAACCAGCACGCCTCCGACGCCCTCGACGATCCAGCCGCCACCAGACATCGACGCGCCGAGCGAGATCAGGGGTTCGATGGCAATAGAAGTCCCGCCGAGCTTCGCCGCCAGATGAGGCGACACGGGACGAGGCAGACGAATGCCCTCGTTGAGGACGCGCCCCGGACCGCAGCCGGATAGCCGCTGCACTTCGGCCGAATCGTCGTCCTGCTCGATGCCTGTCTGGATCGGCTTCCAGTATTTGAGCGGCAGGGTGCGATAGCGGCGGACGAGCGCAGCCGACACCACCGTCTTCCCGACGTTCGTATCCGTGCCGGCTACGAAGATCCCGCGAAGCAGAGGCCGACCTCCTTGAGCGCGGTCGCGAGCGACACTCCGAAGCGCTCGATGGTCTCGTCTGACAATGCCGCGTTGACCGAGACGCGGAGCCGCGCGGAGCCGGGCGGGACGCTTGGCGGTCGAATGGCGCGAACGTCGAACCCGTCGGCCTGAAGCGCGAGCGCCACCGCGACCGCGCGGTCGTTGTCGCCGATCGCGATGGGAATAATCTGCGACCCTGCGACTGGTACGCTGATGCCGGCGCGTGCGAGCCGATCGCGCACGTGACGGACGCGCGACGTCAGACGCTCTCGACGCTCTGGTTCGGCCGCGATGACGTCGAGGCTTGCGTCGAGCGCGTCGGCCAGCGCGGGGGGGGGAGCCGTGGAGAACACAAACGGCCGCGCCCGCTGGATCAGATACTCGATGGCCCAGCGCGGACCCGCGACGAACGCGCCGCTGACGCCGAGCGCTTTGCCGGCCGTGTTGATCGACACAAGGACGTCGTTGCCGACACCGGAGGCTTCGATGAGCCCGCTTCCGGTCACACCGTAGATACCGACCGCGTGGGCTTCGTCCACGATAAGCGACGCGCCCGCCGATCGGCACAGCGCCGCGTACTCCGCGAGCGGCGCGAAGTCACCGTCCATGCTGAAGAGCGATTCCACGACGACGAAACGGTGGCTGGCGCTGGAGACGACGTCGGGTGTTTCCGCGAGAAGCTCCGCCAGGCGGCGGACATCGTGGTGCGGAAACACGATGCGGGTCGCCGCCGACAGCCGGATGCCGTCGATCAGGCTGGCGTGGTTCCTCTCGTCCGAGAACACCACGTCTCCCGGCTCGGCGATCGTCGTCATCACACTGATGTTGGCGAGATAGCCGCTCGAGAAGTACAGCGAGCGGTCCGTGCGCTTGAACTCCGCGAACCGCCGCTCGACGGCTCCAAACACGTCGCGATCGCCGCGAAGCAGGCGCGACCCTGTACTGCCGCACCCCTCGCGCCTGACGGCTCGCGCGAGCCGGTCGATGATGACCGGGTGCGCCGAAAGATTCAGGTAGTCGTTCGAGGAGAAATCGGCGCCCTCCGGCGGCCGCAGCACGCGAAGCAGCCCGGCCGCTTCCCACTCGGCGAGCCGTCTGCGCACACGGTGTTCGAGCAGGTTACCCGTCTCCATGGATCACGTGATACGGCTCTAGCCGCACCTGTTCCCGCAAGCGCATCCCGAGCTTCCCGAGCAATCGCTGGTCGTCGGCGGCGTCAGGGTTCGGCGTGGTCAACAGGCGATCGCCGAGAAAGACGGAGTTGGCTCCGGCCAGGAAGCAGAGGGCCTGCGCTTCGTCGGACAGGGAGAGACGCCCCGCGCTGAGGCGGACGACCGACGCCGGCATGAGGATGCGCGCCGTCGCGATGGTCCGAACGAGCTCGAACGGGTCTTCGGGTGGGAGATCGCCGAGCGGTGTGCCGGCGACGCGGACGAGCAGATTGACCGGCACACTTTCCGGATGGGGATCGAGCGCGGCCAGCTGCTGCAGCAGGCCGTAGCGCACGTTCCGGCCTTCGCCCATGCCGATGATGCCGCCGCAGCAGACCGTGATCCCGGCTTGTCGTACGCGCGCGAGCGTTGCCAGCCTGTCGGCATAGGTCCGCGTCGTGATGACGCTTCCGTAGAACTCTGGCGACGTATCCAGGTTGTGGTTGTATGCGGTGAGCCCGGCGGCGCCGAGCGCGGCGGCCTGCTCGTCGGTCAGCATGCCGAGCGTGCAGCACGCTTCCATGCCGAGCCCTCGAACGACGCGCACCATCTCCAGGACGCGATCGAACGCCGGGCCATCGGCGGCTGCGCGCCAGGCGGCGCCCATGCAGAAGCGCGTGGCGCCCTGGGCCCTGGCGCGGGCGGCGGCGGCGCGCATTTCGTCGAGGGAGACGAGATCCTCGCTCGCGACGTCAGTCGAATAGTGCGCTGACTGCGGGCAATAGGCGCAATCCTCCGGACATCCGCCCGTCTTGATGCTGAGCAGGACGCACCCCTGCACCTCGTCGGTGCGGTGATATGCGCGTTGGACCTGCTGCGCCCGGAAGATCAGATCCGACAGAGGCGAGGTGTAAATCGTCTCGATCTCAGCGAGCGTCCAGTCGTGTCGCAGCGGGGTCGTCACAGGTTTCTGAGTCTACCGTTTTTCCTGGCGTCTTGTCCGGCGGGCGATCACACGAAGCGCAACAAGCGCGACGGCCAGGACGACGATCAGCCATCGCAGCGCGCTCGGTGCCCCAACCGTCACGAAGCGCTGCATGTAGAGGGCGGAAAGCGCCAGCAGCACGATCGCGAGAACGCTGGTGACGAGGCTGATGGCGGAGCGCGACCTTGGGACCGCCGACGCCCTGAACGTCGGCTCCGTCGTGGCCGTCCCGCACCGGTAGCACACGATCGCCTTGTCGGCGATTTCAGTTCCGCACTGGCGACACGTCATCAGGCTGGACGGGCTCGAAACAGCGCCCGCACAGCTGCCATGATAATCAGAACCAGGCCAAACGTACACACGATCGTCGCGCCGGTCGGCAGGTCGAGCCGCAGCGAGAGGTACACGCCGAGGGCTGAGACGACGGCCCCCATCGACCATCCAATGGCGAGACGCTTGCCGATGTGGTCCGAGTAGAGCATCGCGCCAACCGAGGGCACGATCAGGTAGCAGAACACCAGCAACACGCCGGCAATCGACACCGCCCGCGTCACCACGAAGCCGAACGAGACGTAAAAGAGAAAGTCCCAGAGCCTTAGCGAGATGCCATCAGCTTCGGCGCGGGCTGGTGCCCTCGACGGCGGGGGCCGCGGAGACACACGCAAAGACCGCGCGGGTCTCCGCGGCCCTGTCGCTCAAAGACCTCTCCCCGTCGGTAACACCAAATATGGCGCGACGACGCGCCGCCCGGTAACACTTACTTATGGCTCGACACGCTTCCGGGGATTCAGTACCAGAGCGTCGATGAAGAACTCCATCATTCGATCCGCGTTCACGGCGCCGTGGCCCTGATCCGGGCCTACCTGCAGATCGAAGCTCTTTCCCGCCCGTTGAAGCGCCTCAACGAGCTGCAGCGTATTCGAGGGATGCACGTTGTTGTCGGCCGTGCCGTAGTAGAGCAGTAACCGGCCTTCGAGCGACTGCGCGTACTGCATCGCGCTGCCGGCATCGTAGCCCGAGGCGTTTTCCAGGGGAGTCCGCATGTACCGCTCCGTATAGATGGTGTCGTAATTCCGCCAATCGGTGGGCGGCGACGAAGCGGACGCGGCCGCGAACACGCCGGGATGCCGGAGCAGCGCCAGCGCCGCGACGTACCCGCCGTACGAAGTACCCAGGATCCCGACCCGCGTCTTGTCGAAGTACGGCCGGCCCCACAACGCCCTGACGCCATTCGCGATGTCGTCGACGTCCGTCTGACCGAGCTTCATGTACATCGAGTCGAGCATCCGCTTGCCCATACCGGGCACCGCGCGCGAGTCGAGATTCAGCACGAGGAAGCCGTACTCCGCGCGCGTGCTCGGCGTCACGAACGTTTCGCGCGACGTGTTCGTGGCGGATTCCGGTCCGCCGTACACATTGACGAGTACGGGATATTTCCTGCTCGGATCAAACGTCGACGGGAACTGAATCAGACCGCGCAGCGTGGTCTTGCCGTCGGCAGCGGTGTACGAAAACATCTCGGCCTTCCTCAGGCCCAGCTCAGCGAACTTCGTCGTGTCGCTTCGGGCGACCTCCGCCAGGATCGAGCCGCGAGCGGCGTCGACGATGCGCGTGGCCGGCGGCGTGTCGTGCGTCTGGTAGACGTCGATGAAATACTTGCTGTCCGGCGAGATGCCGCATGGCGCGGCAAACCCGGGCTGACCGATGCGCGGACCGGCGCCGCTGAGACACGCGCCGACGCTGTGATGGAACGCGGGATCGGTCAGTCGGCGCTCGCCTTTGCCGTCGAGCCCGACCCGATGCAGCTGGACTTTCAGGAAGTTGTCGCCGTCGCGCGCTGCGTAGAAGACGACGCCGGCATCCGCATCGACCTTAATCAGCGTGCCCACTTCGAACGTCGTGTGCGTCGTCAGCGGGGCAACGAGCCTGCCAGCGAGATCGTACAAGTAGAAATTGTCCCAGCCGTTCCGCTGCGACTCCCAGATGAACCGATGGCCATCGGGCAGGAACACCAGGCGCGGCTGGTCGTTGACCCAGCCGGTCGGCCATTCCTCACGAAGAATCACGCGGCACGCGCCTGTCGCCGGATTCGCCGCCGTCACCTCCATCACGTTTTGATGACGGTTTGTGCGGAAGAACAGCAGTTCTCGGCCGTCTGGCGACCACGCGACGTGGTAGACGTAATGCCCGACGACGGCGTCGTCGAACGGCTTCCCGTCGCGAACGTCGATCCTGATCGACCGCCGGGCCGCGACATCGTAGACGAACAGATCGACGATCGGATTCGGCACGCCGGATTTTGGATACGCCTCCGTGTCGATCGCGCTCTGCAGGCGCGTCTGGTCGACCGAGACGTAATAGTCTGGGACTTGCTTCTCGTCGAAGCGGTAGTACGCGATCTTGCGGCTGTCAGGCGACCACCACATGGCGGTCTGCTGTTCGAGTTCCTCGCCGTACACCCAACTCGCAGTGCCGTATTTCACGCGCGACGCCAGTGAGCCATCGGTCGTGATCGCAATTTCGTTCGTGCCGTCGGCGGCGCTCAGCCACAGGTTGCGGTCTTTGTAGAAGGCGTTCAGCCGATCGTCGGGTGACGTCGCGGATGCGAACTGCCTCCCGCGCTCGGGCCGGCCTTGCGGAGGCTGTCGAGGCGGTCCTTGTCCGATCTGCCCGTCGTCCGGCGTCCCGAGGTCGATCGTCTGGCGCGACGCGAGGTCGAATCGATACCGCTTGCCCTCTCGTGTGTATTCAATGGACTTGCCGCCGTCCGTCCAGGTCGCCGCGAGCGAACCTGATTTCAAAGCGGTGGGAATCTGGGGCGCCATCCTCTGGTACTGCTCGTACCCGGGCATGGTCTTGAGACGGTCCTGCGCCAGGAGCGCGGCCGACAGGACCGCGATGACAGCATTGACAGGGAGCGCGATGCCCCATCTCTGCATGATCAGCGACCGATGATCGCCCGGAAGCGCCAGGCGGTTCCCCCTAGGTCGCTCTCACCCGCTTCTTTCGAAACGCCGCCGCTTCCGATGATGCCGGACACGCGTGTGTACTGCGCGTCACCGCTCACTGCGATCCAACGACTGAGGCGAAACTCGGCGCCGCCGACGACGAGATAGCCGACATGGCGCGTGTCGAAAGGCTCGTCCTCGAACTCGGACGTTTCCTGGTAGTGGTACGATCCGACGCCGGCGCCTACGTACGGAAACAGCCGCGGTGACACTCTGAACCGGCCGCCGGCCGTCACCTCGAGCGGCGTCAACGTCGCGGTGAGCGGAATGCCGAGCCTGTGCCCCTGCTCCTCGAAAAAGAATGCGCGTTCGCCGGTCTTCTTGAACCGTGACGCGGTCACGTCGACATAGAAGCCGTTCCTGAAAGCGACGTCGAGCCCACCACCCCAGAACGGCTGGAACGATGTGCCGAAGACCGTTTCGAACGTCTTGCGCGCCGAGAAACTCTGCCCGGCAACAAGGAAGAAAGGCCGCAGCCAGACGGCCGGTGCGTCGTTCCGTCTGGGCGGCGACCGACGAGTCTGGCCGGACACGGGCGCGGTCACGGCGAGGGTACACAGAAGCGCGGCCATTATTGTCATCTTCACTTCGCGAGCCCCAGTCCGCGCAGCGTGGCCCTGGCGTCGACGAGGCCGAAGCCGAAGGAGGAATCACGCCCAGCGGGGCCGAGATCGGTGGCGAATCGCTCGAGCGCGGCCTCGATCGCAGCCGGATTCGTGATGCCCTGTTGCATCAACATCGCGGCGAGACCAGCAACGTGAGGCGTGGCTTGCGACGTCCCGATGAAGTAGTAGTAGGCCAGCGAATCGAAGCGCGGGCGGACAAACTGCGATGGCGGAAGATCGAACGTTTCGACCAGGTCGAGGTCGAGTGTCTGCTGCAGGATGCCACCGGTGCTACCGAAGCGCCCGAACTCGCCGCCCGGCGCAGCAAGCTCGACATACGTCCCGGTAGTCGAATAGAACGTATGTCCTTTGTTCCTGTTCACGGCGGCCACCGAAACGGCGCCAGGAACACGCGACGCGATCTCCGCGATGACCTCCGTTTCGTTGCCGCTGTCGAAAGAATTGCCGCCGGCGATGGCGATGAAACATCCTTTTGCCACGGCATATCTGATGGCGTCTTCGATGGCCGGCGCGCACCCGTCCTGATTTCGATTGACGCCGCAGTTGGGCGGGCCGGCCCGGCCGATGCTCATGTTGATGATCTGGGCGCCATTGTCCGCAGCGTACCTGATCCCAAGCGCCACGATATCGTCAGTTCCCGAATTCGGCGAGCCGAAGATGTCGTCCCATGCGGTGCTGATCACTTTGACCGGCATCAATCTGACGTTGAAGGCGACGCCCGCCGTGCCGCCGCCGTTCGCGACGTCGCCCAGCCCGCCGGCTGCGTTGTTGGTCAACTGCCCGATGGTGCCACTCACGTGCGTCCCATGGCCGCTGAAATCGAGCGGCATCGCATCATTCCAGATGAAGTCGTGCGGCGCCACGAACCGCGTCAACGGCTGGAGTTCGGTCGCCGCGACGAACTGCAGCGTGATGTCACCGAGAGCCGGATACGCCGTCCCGCCGCTGCCAGGAGGGCCGATGTTCCCCTGTGAGTCAACGGTGAACGCCCTGGCGTGAAACTGCGCGGTGGCCGGCGTGAACGCGACGCCGCTGTCGAGAACGGCGACCGTAATCGCCGAGCCGGCGGCCGGCTGAATGTCCCAACCGGTCTCCATGTTGATGAACGGCAGGTTCCACTGCCTCGAATAGAACCGGTCGTTGGGTACGAGCTCGGCCCGTATGCGATACGCCGCCTGCGCGTACTCGACGTCGGGCCGGCCCCTGAACGCGCGCGCCGCAGTCTCGGCGTCTCGATCAATCTCGACGACATCGAAGTCCTGGCTCGCGGCCCGAGGCGACATCGTGGCTCTTCCGGAGACGACCGAGAGCGCTGATACGCGCGTGGCCGGGGACACGCTCTCCCTGAACTTGACGATCACGCGTCCCGGCCTGTAGGGCGCGCCCGAGGCGCCGGCACGATCGATGACGCCCGAAGCCGTCCGGACGGACCGGCGCCTCCGCGTCTCCGGCGTCCCTGGTGCGTGCGAGAGGTCCGGACTGATGCCCCGCTCGATCGCCGGCGGCGCGATCCGGCTGAGAATCCTGCGACCTGTGGCGGGCGTCTGGCCGCGGCCCGACACCGCGAATAACGCCAGACTCACGAGCACGACGATGTTGAAGGTTGAGAGAAAACGCAGACGAGGCATGCCACTCCTTGGCGAGGGTCGCGAAGCGCGCTGGCTTGCACTATTCTAGTCGGAGACGACCAATGGCCCAGACACTGTTTCAGAAGGTGTGGGACGCACACACCGTGCGAAAGCTGCCGAGCGGACAGACGCAGCTGTTCGTCGGCCTGCACCTCGTGCACGAAGTGACGACACCGCAGGCCTTCGATATGCTCCGGCAGCTGGGATGGAAGGTCGCGTACCCGAACCGCACATTCGGGACCGTCGACCACATCGTGCCGACCAGTTCGCGCGAGCGGCCCTTCCTCGATCTGATGGCCGAGGAAATGACGACGGTGCTTGAGCGGAACTGCCGTGAAGCGGGCATCCCCCTGTGGACGCCCGACAGCGACAACCAGGGAATCGTGCACGTGATCGGACCGGAGCTCGGACTGACGCAGCCTGGCATGACGATCGCGTGCGGCGACAGCCACACGTCGACGCACGGCGCGCTCGGGGCGCTCGCCTTCGGCATTGGCACCTCGCAGGTCCGCGACGTGCTGGCCTCGCAGTGCCTGGCGCTCGATCCGCTGAACGTGCGGCGGATCGACGTCAACGGACGCCTGGCGCCTGGCGTGTACGCCAAGGACGTGATCCTCACGATCATCCGCCGCCTCGGCGTCGACGGGGGCGTCGGCTTCGCCTACGAATACGGCGGCAGCACGATCGACGCGATGACCATCGACGAGCGCATGACGGTCTGCAACATGTCTATCGAGGGCGGCGCGCGCGCCGGCTACGTCAACCCCGACGACACGACGTTTGAGTTTTTGCGCGGCCGGCCCTACGCGCCATCCGGCGAGGTATTCGACCGCGCCGTTGCCTGGTGGCGGCAGATCGCATCCGAACGCCGTGCTTCGTACGACGACCGCGTCACGTTCGACGCCGCGTCAATCGAGCCCACCGTCACCTGGGGCATCAATCCCGGGCAGTCGGTGAGCGTATCGGAACCGATCGCCGGCAACCCCTCCGACGAAGCGTTCGCGTTCATGGGCTTCCACCCCGGCAGTCGCGTGGAAGGCACGAAGATCGACGTCGCATTCATCGGATCGTGCACCAACGGGCGGTTATCGGATCTCGAAGCGGCTGCGCGCGTCGTGCGCGGGCACCACGTCGCGCCGCACGTCAAAGCGCTGGTCGTCCCGGGTTCGCAGGCCGTCCGGCACGCGGCCGAAGCGCGGGGGCTGCACGAGGTGTTCATGGAGGCCGGCTTCGAGTGGCGCGGCGCCGGCTGCTCGATGTGTCTGGGCATGAACACCGACAAGCTCGAGGGCCGGCAGATCTGCGCGTCTTCGTCGAACCGGAATTTCAAGGGACGCCAGGGCAGCCCCACCGGGCGGACGCTGCTGATGAGCCCGGCGATGGTCGCGGCCGCCGCCATTGCGGGCGAAGTCGTCGACGTGCGGGCGATGCTCGGAGAGGTACCGGCCTGATGGCCGCCGGGTCGATCAAGAACGTATCAGGCCGCGGCGTGCCGCTACGCGGCCACGACATCGACACCGATCGGATCATGCCCGCGCGGTTCCTGCGGGCAGTGTCGTTCGACGACCTCGAGCAGCACCTGTTCGAGGACGATCGGGCCGCGGATCCGACACATCCCTTCAACGACCCGCGCTACGCCGGCGCGTCAATCCTCATCGTGAACCGGAACTTTGGCTCCGGATCGTCGCGCGAGCACGCGCCGCAGGGACTCGCGCGCGCGGGAATCGTGGCGATCGTCGGCGAGTCGTTCTCGGAGATCTTTCAGGGCAACGCGTCCATTCTGGGGCTCCCCTGCTTCGTCGCGAGCCACGAGACGGTGGAGCCGCTCCAGACGCTCGTCGAGCGCGCGCCCGGGACGGTGATTGATGCCGATGTGGAATCCGGCGTCGTGACCGCAGGCGCGCTGCGAGTGACGGCGTCCCTTCCGCCCGCGCTCCGCGACGGGTTCATGAGCGGACAATGGAACCCGACGGCGATGCTCCTCGATCGGTTCGAGGAGGTGAAGGCCGTCGCCGCAAGGCTGCCCTACCTCAACGGTTTCTGAGCAACAAGTACTACCACGCTCCAAGAAGCACTACCACGGAAGTCACGGGCAACGAACAGAGGTCACGGATCCTTCGTGGTCGTGCTCTTAGACAGCGGCTGGCTTTTTCTCCTGCGCCACCTCGAGAAACGCGTCCGCGGCATACGACCGGTGCGCGCGGCGGCAGACGAGCATCACCTGACGGCGGCGGGACACGCCGGCCACCGGAATCCCCACGAGGCGTCCGTTCGCTATCTCGGTGATCGCGCAGCGGCGCGGCAGCAGGGCGACGCCGAGCTTCATCTCCACCGCGCGCTTGATCCCGTCGAGGCTCGGCAGCGAAATGGCCATGCGCAGCGGGATGTGCCGCTGCTCGAACAGCCGAAGCACGCGCTCGCGGGCGGGTGACGGGTCGTTGTGCGCGACGATGAGCTCCGCCGCGACATCCTCCATCGAGACCTGCGGGCGTTTGGCGAGCGGGTGGGATGGCGGCACCAGCAGGACGAGCTCGTCGGTGCCGACCGCGACCTCGAGCAGCCCTGCCTCCGGCGGTCGGAACGTGAGCGCCCCGAAATCGAGGCTGCCCTGCTGTACTTCGACCGCAATCTGCCGCGCCGGCACGCGGCGGACGTCGGCGGCGATGTCGGGATAGCGCTGACGAAACCGCGCAATGAGCGGGAGGAGGGTGTGCACCGCCGCCTCGTTCGCGCCGATGAGCACGCGGCCGCGCCGCAGATCGCGGAGGTCGCGGACCGCCGACTCGGTCTCTTCCGCCAGACGCACGAGGCGCTGCCCGTAGTTCTGGAGCATCCGCCCGGCCTCGGTCAGCGTGCCCGTCTTGGAAGAGCGGTCGAAGAGCTGCTCGCCTAGATCGTCTTCCAGCCGCCGCACCGCCTGGCTGACGGCCGGCTGGGTCCGGTGGACTTTGGCTGCAGCGCGGGAAAAGCTGCGCTCCTGGGCGACGACCAGAAAGATCTTCAGCGCGGGCAGATCCACAGTGAAGATTATAAACCGACCTTATCTTTCGGTAATTACTATCGCTTTGACTTCTAGGCCCGCCGCCAGCTACAAAGGGACGATGCGCGACGGCTCCGCCGATGTGGCCCGGGTAGTCATCTTCGACACGACGCTCCGCGACGGCGAGCAGGCGCCCGGCTTTTCACTGGACGTGCCGGCCAAGCTCACGCTGGCCCGCGCCCTGGACACCCTGGGCGTCGACATCCTCGAGGCCGGCTTCCCCATCGCGTCCGCCGCCGATTCTGAAGCCGTCCGGCAGATTGCGGCCGAGGTCCGGCGGCCGACGATTGCGGCGCTGGCCCGCACGCGCACCGAGGACATCGAAGTGGCCGCGCGCGCGCTCGAGCCGGCCGAACGGTCGCGCATCCACACGTTTATCGCGACCTCCGATCTGCATCTCACCTCCAAGCTGCGCATCACCCGGGAGAAATGCCTCGAACTGGTCATCGCGGCGGTCCGCCTCGCCCGCCGGTTTACCGACGATGTGGAGTTTTCGGCGGAGGATGCGACGCGCAGCGACCCGGATTTCCTGTGCCGCGTGATCGAAGCCGCCATCCGCGAAGGCGCGACGACGATCAACCTCCCCGACACGGTCGGGTACGCGACCTCGGACGAGATCCGCACCTTTTTTGCCGACGTGCTGCAGCGCGTGTCCAACGCCAACCGCGCGATCTTCAGCGCGCATTGCCATGACGACCTCGGCCTCGCCGTGGCGAACAGCCTCGCCGCGGTCCAGGGCGGCGCGCGCCAGATCGAGTGCACGATCAACGGCATCGGCGAGCGTGCGGGCAACGCCTCGCTCGAGGAGCTCGTGATGGCGTTCCGTGTCCGACGCGATCGCCTGCCGTACGACACCGCCGTGAACAGCAGCGCGCTGTACGAAACCAGCCAGCTCCTGACGCGGTTGACGAGCGAGCCGGTGCAGGCCAACAAGGCGATCGTCGGCCGTAACGCGTTCGCCCACCAGGCGGGCATCCATCAGGACGGCGTCCTCAAGGATCCGCGCACCTACGAGATCATGAGGCCGCAGGACGTCGGGCAGCCGGTTGCACGCCTCGTCCTCGGCCGCCACTCGGGGCGCCACGCCGTGCAGAGCCGGTGCGAAGCGCTCGGCTTCGCGCTCGTCGCTGACGATCTCGATCGGGTGTACCTCGCGGTCATCGCGCTCACCGAGCACCACAAAGCCGTCAGCGATGGCGAGCTCCGCCGGATCGTCGAGCAGCGCAACGTTACCTCCGGGGCCTCCGGGCCGAGCCGCGTCGGCTGACGCTGACATGTTCCCCCTGCGGGACGTCATCCCGTGCCGGACCACGCCGTACATCACCGTCACCGTCATTCTCCTCAACGCGGTCGCGTGGTTCTTCGAGCTCTCGCTGCCCCGCGACGTGCTGCCGGACTTCCTGCAGCTCTACGGCGTCGTCCCCGCGCGCCTCCATGCCGTGACGCTCGTGACGTCGATGTTTCTGCACGGCAGCTGGATGCACGTGATCGGCAACATGTGGTACCTCTGGATCTTCGGCGACAACGTCGAGGACCGGGTCGGCCACGGCCGCTTCCTCGTCTTCTATCTGCTCTGCGGCCTCGCGGCGGCGACCGGGCAGATCGTCATCGATCCGGGATCAACGCTACCGATGATCGGCGCGAGCGGCGCCGTCGCCGGCGTCATGGGCGCGTATCTCGTCCTCTATCCACGCTCCCGCGTGCTGACGCTGATTCCGCTCGTGATTTTCTGGCAGGTGATCGAAGTGCCGGCCATCCTGCTACTGGGCTTCTGGTTCCTGATGCAGCTCTTCAGTGCCGGCGCCATCGCGGTCACGGCGAGCACCGGTGGCGGCGGCGTGGCGTTCATGGCGCATGTCGCCGGCTTCCTGTGCGGCGCCGGCGGTATCTTCCTCTTCCGCCAGCGCACGCGCGCCGAACAAGACTGGGCATAGAGATGGCGGGCGTCGCGTCGCGGGTCAGTCCACGAGCTGCAGCAGGAGCGTCTGCGCGCGTTCGTAGTTTGGCGCAATCTCGAGGGCGGCTAGCGTCTGCTTCTTGGCGTCGGCCCTCTTGCCGCCCCTGAAATAGCTGTCCGCCAGATCGGTGATGGCGGCGGCCCGGTCAACCGGTCCGAGCGCGATCACCATGCGGAACTCGCGCGCCGCGGTGTCCGGCTCGCTGCGCTCGATCGCCAGGCGGCCGAGCGTCGCGTGGGCGTCGGCGTCGAAGGGATCGATGGCGGTGATGCGCTCGAAGACCGGCCGCAGTATCGCCGGATCGACGACGCCGGCCGCGCGAAGGAGCGAGGCGAGCTGACGCGCCGCATCGATGTTGTCGAAGTCCACGGCGACAAGCGCCTGCAGCTCCGTGATGGCGCGGTTGCGATCGTTCTTCCCTAGCGCAATCGCGGCCAGCTGCGCGTGCGGACTGTCGGGACCGCGCGCGACGGGCACCAGCGCCGCAGCGCGCTCGAACGCCTGCTGCGCCTCGTCGATCTGCTGCTCCTTGAGGAGCGCGTGACCAAGCGTCACCTGCCCTGCAAAGTTCCCCGGGTTCTCAGACGCGTAGGCCCGCAGCGCCGTCAGCGGCATCGACTGCAGCTCCTTGTCCTTGGTGTTGGCCTTGAGCGCGGGCATGATCGCGCCGAACATTCGGTCGTTGAACTGCGCGAAGCTGACCTGCAGCTTCTCGAAGTCGGTGTCGAGGGCCGCCTTCAGCGCGGCGTCGGTGTCGATCCCCCTGGCGTAGGCGCGCACGAGCTTTGCCACGCCGCTATCGCCGTACAACTCCACGAGGTGCTCCACGAGCAGCGCGGCTTCGAAGTAGGCGATCGAGATCGTCCGCGGGTTCGTGAACGCGGCGTTCAGCTCGCGCAACTTGATCGTTTCGCCGCGGCCGAGGAGCGTCGCGAATTCGACGTCCTGCCCGCGCGCCCAGTCCGATCGGGCGCGCTTCTCTTCAAAGGTCGAAATCCCTTCGGTGAGCCAGCGGGGAATCCGCTGGTTCGACATCTGGATCGTGATGACGTGGGCCAGCTCGTGCCAGAGCGTCGCCTCCCACTGGAACGATCCCGGCGGAAGCGCCTTCGGCGAGTCCATCGTCACGACGCGGCCGAAGCAGGCGCCGACGGCGCCGACCATACCCGGCAGCCCCACGTTCCGGACGGCGAAGTCGTCGTGCTTGTCGAACACCTCGATGAGAATCGGACCCTGGGCGGTGAACTGGTACCGCTTGGCGAATTCGTCAAGCGCCCTGTGCGACAGCAGGACGATGGACTCGCGGAGGACCGGCGCCTCGTCCTTCGGCATCCGGAAGATCAGATCGCCGTCGCGAAAGGTCTCGAACGTGTCGAGCTTGTCCATCATGCCCAGCAGGTTGAAGGTCACGACGCTGTAGGGATGGAGCTTGAAGGACTGCTCGAGCGCGCTGCGCGCGGCCGGCTCGTCGCCGGTCCGCAGCAGATGCGTGCCGAGATCGGTGAGCGCCCCGGCGTTGCCGGGGTCGAGCGCGACCGCCCGGCGCGCCAGCGCCACCGCTTCATCGAACCGGTAGTTGCTCGCCGCAAGCTGCCCCGCCACGCGGTACACCTCGCCGTAGTTCGGTGTGATGGCGAGCGTCTTCGCGACTTCCGCCTCGTACTCCGCCTGCTTGTCTTCGACGTACGCTATGGCGGCCAGCAGCGCGTGCGCGTCGAGGCTCGACGGATTGACGGCGAGCGCCTTCTGCAGGGACTCCCGCGCTTCGTCGCGCTTGTCGGCGGCGGTCGCCTGGCCTGCCAGGAACACGTGCGCGTCGACTGACGATGGATTGATCGCGAGCGCCTTCTTCGCCAGCGCCACCGCCTGCGGCGGATCATCGTCGGCGAGCGCCTTCGCGGCGCCGAGGAACGCGGGCGTCCATCGCTCGTCCGCATCGAGGACCGCCTTGAACGACTTCAGCGCTTCGCTGTTCTGTTCCGTCTGCAGGAAGAGCTCGCCCCACGCGGTGTTGATGTCTGGATCGGCAGGCGCACGGTTCACGGCGAGCTGGTACGACGCGTTGGCGTCGCGCAACTTGCCGAGCGCACGCTCGGCGCGTGCGCCGCGCGCGATGTCCGTCGGATCGGGGCTTCTGCCGGCGAGCAGCGCGACTCTTTCCAGAATCATGGTCGCGCCGGGCCGTCCAAGCATCTGCAGCAGCAGTCCCAACTGGAGCGCCGCCTCACTCGTCGGCGCCAGGGGCACCGCGGGCCGGAGCATCGCTTCCGCCTCCTCGTAGCGCCCGCGAGCGATCGCGGCGCGCGCCTTCACCGCAATCACATCGGGATCGGTCGCGTCCAGCTTGGCCGTCAAGATGTCGACTTCGTCGTACCGGCCTTCGATGAAGGCGCGGACCGCCGCCTGCATCGGCTGCGACGGCCGCCGAGGGCCCTGGGCGGTCGCGGTGACGATCGGCAGGCCAAGCAGGACCAGCGCGATCGACAGAGACACGCAGCGACGGTGACTCATCATGCCGATTATAGAACCCTTTGGGCACCGCTCGATTCTTGTTGCACGTGCTCCAGCAGGTGCAGGACATTGACGGTGATGGAACGGTTCTGCCACCGATATGCCGAATTCGGCTACCTCGTGCTGCGCCTGGGTGTGGCGTTCTTGTTCATTTTTCACGCCCCCCAGAAGTGGCTCGGCTGGTACGGCGGGCCGCAGTGGCCCCTGTATTCGATCCGGAGCCTGGCCAGTCTGATCGAAGCCATCTGCAGCCCGCTCCTCGCGCTCGGCCTGTTCACCTCATTCGCCGCATTCCTCGGCGCGGCCGAAATGGCCAGTGCGTACCTGATCGTCCACACCCATATTCTGAATCGTCCCGGCTGGCCCATTGAGAACCGTGGCGAACTCTCGGTTCTGTATTTCTTCGTATTTCTGTACATCATGCTGCGCGGCGGCGGCACGTACAGCCTCGATCGCATGCTGAGAGGAAAGGCGACACGAAGGTAAGAAACTTCCTCCTCGGCGTGACGTACGCGATCGGCGCGGCGTGCCGTGGCGGCACGTCGCCGCCACCACCTTCGGAGTCAACGACAACCGCCCCCACATCGTTGCCAGCCGTGCGCGTCTAGTAGTGTCCGGTCATAAGTCAAATAGCTGCAACTGGTTGCCGTCGTCGATCTCGTCGAAACCGTGCTCTCGGACCTCGTGCACGGCGAAGGTGATCAGCCTGGCCAAAGACCGCACGGAGGACAGCGTGGCAGGATTGCTGACCACGTGCCTCAATGCGCGGCAGCGCGGCGCCGTCATGCGCGCCTACGGCCGCGGCAAGCGCTGGTGTCCTCCCGCATCAGTGCACGCAGAAGTACCATGGCCGGCCACAGGTAGTACAAGGGCTATCTGAAAAGCGTTTAACCGCAGCTCTCACGCATGTTTCTCCGTTAGACTCAATGCTCGAAGCCCACGCTCTCCATGAACATTGCCATACTCTGTGCGTCTCCCGGGTGGCACGCCGACGACTGGATCGAGGAACGCGGCGTGCCTGCGATGAACTCGCCGCGCGCCATCGAGCGCTCGGTCGACAAGTTCTACACAACGGCGCTGCTGCAGGAGGCGGGGCTGCCGACGCCCGAGACGATCGTGTGCGAGGGCGGGGCCGACGCGATGGCGGCCGTGCGGGCCATGGGCGACGTGATCGTCAAGCCGATCTTCGGTTCGATGGGGCACGGCATCGTGCGCGTCACCGATCCCGACGTCGCATTCCGGGTCGTGCAGTGCCTCGAGCAGACAGGCGCGGTGTTCTACATGCAGCGCGCGGTGGACCACGGCGGGCGCGACGTGCGCGCCTTCGTCGTCGGGGGCCACGGCCTCGACGTCGCCGGGGCCATCGTCGATCATCTGGTCGGCCGTGTGGAGTCTGGGCTGTACCGGGAGCTGGCATCGCAGGCGCCGCGGAACTCTGCGGATGACGAGCATCGGCATGTCGGGCACATCGGACGGTACGATTCGAGTCGCAGACGTCGCAGCGGCGGCACAGCTGGCGTGTCTGCTCGAGGCGGCCGCGCCGAAACCTGGGAACGTTTCGCCGGGACGTCACTTCGCCGATGCACGCTACGAGGACTTCCTTGCGAGCGCAGCCGCGATTGGCGCACCGCTCTCCGGCGCCGGCACGCGCCCTGTCGGCGCGACGGTACGGCTCGCCATCGAGGCCACAGCGCAGTGGACCCAGTCCAACACGAATCTCGGGATGGTGCTCCTCCGGTCGCCACTGGCACGCGCGGCGCTCCTCGGATCACCGAGCGCCGGAAAAGGCACCGCGCCCGTTTTCCCGTCGCCGCGGGTGGGTTTTCGACGCGCTGCGCCGGGTGGACGAGATGACGTTCGAGACCGGCACGCCGGCGCTCGACCGGGCGCGTCGCGACGGACTGTCCTGGGGCGATGCGGTCGTCGAAACGTTCCTGACCGTGCTCGCCCGAGCGGAAGACACGCACGTCGCCCGCCGCGCAGGAGGTGTCGCGGCGGGCGCGTGCCGCGCTCGCGGTGGGCGGCGTTCGCTCGGCGGAGTGGCGGTGCGCAATCGACGAGATGGATCGTAACCTGCGCGACGCTCGCAACACCGCCAACCCGGGTGCCACTGCGGACCTGACCGCGGCGGCCATCTTTGTCGTGCTCGTCGGCGGCGGCTGGGCGCCGTCGCTCGAGGCTTCGGCGGCCACACACAGCCTGTCGGCGAAGGTCGGCACACCTTCGCGAACCGTGGGGACACCTTGAGGGATGATGCGATGGAGCGCCTGGGTGAGTTCCGCGTCTCGGTCACGAAGGATTGCCTCGTCTTCGCCTCGGCACACTTCATCACACTTGCCGGCCACCGCTGCGAAGGACTGCACGGCCACAACTACCGTGTACGCGTCACGCTCGATGGCGCGCTCGACCAGGACAGTTGGTTCGTGTTCGATTTCGTGACGCTCAAGCACCTCATGCGCGGCCTGTGCGGTGAGATCGACCACAAGGTGCTCCTCCCGCTCGAGAATCCAGAGATCAAGATCGGCGAGGAAGGGGACTCGGTGACGATCGCGTACGAGGGGAAGCCGCGCTATGTCTTCCCGCGCGTCGATTGCGCCTTGCTCCCGGTTCCGAACACGACGGTCGAGATGCTCGCGGAGTTGCTGGCGAACCGGCTCCGCGCCGAGCTGGAAAAGACGGGAACGCCGCTCGGTCGGCGCGGCGTGAGGGCCATTGAGATGGAAGTCGAGGAGAACTTCGGGCAGTCGGCCGTCTACCGCGTGGAGCTTCGATGATGCGCAGATGGCCGCCCGATCGCGGCCACGTCGGCGGCGCTGAGGCGTCCGACATGGAGCGCCGTGGCGACGAGCGCGCCGTCACACCCGGCATCAGCGAGTCGCAGAATGTCGTCCGGCCCGCGGACGCCGCCGCCGGCCAGCAGCGTCAGCGCCGGTGTGGCCTCCCGCACGCGAGCGATCAGCCCGAGGTCGAGTCCCGCGCCGGTGCCGACGCGCGCCAGGTCGATCACGATCACGGCCCCGGCAGCGGCGGCGGCGCGCGGCAAGTACCTCCGCCGGCTCGTCGGCCGGAATGCTACCGATCACGCTAGTGGACTCCGAAAGGACGACCGGAATGGCTGGGCCGAATCCCCGGCTGTTCGCTGCAGCGAAAGGGGCGGCACTCGCCTTCAGCAAGTCGCTCGCGTGCTCGATTGCGCCGCGGGTCCGCGTGAACGTGCTCGCGCCAGGCTGGATCGAGACCTCGTTCGGCGCGGGTGCGCACGAGGACATGCACCGGCGGGTCGCGGAATCGACGCCGCTCAAGCGGTGGGGCACGCCCGACGACGTCGACGGCGCCGCGGTGTTTCTTGCGTCGCCGGCCGCGGCCTTCCTCACCGGGCAGACAATCCTGGTCAGCGGCGGCGTCGTCGTGTGACTAGCGCGTGAACCACACTCCTGTGGAGGATCTCATGTCGGAGAAAGAGCCAATATACGACGAGGCGCAGATCGCAGAGCGCCTGGGCGCGCTACCCGGATGGTATTACGAGGACGGGTGGATCCGCCGGGTGTACAAGACCGACGCGTGGCCGACGACGCTCATGCTCGTCAACGCCATCGGCTATTGCGCAGAGGCGGCGTACCACCATCCCGATCTCACCGTGACGTGGGGTCGTGTGACGGTCAAGCTGGCGACGCACAGTGCCGGCGGGATCACGGACAAGGATTTTGCGCTCGCCCGGCGCATTGAGGAGATCGCGCTCTGGCGTCCGCCCGCGGGCGGCGCGCTCACAGGCACGCCACACACGTTCGTACGGAGCGGCGATCCACGCGCATGATGGACGCGGCGGGCGGCGCAGCTGTCGGCCAGGAGCCGCGTCGCCTGCTATTCGTCACCGGCCGACTCGCCAAGCCGGCGCTGCGGCGCATGCTGGCCGAGATGGCGCCGCCGTTTGCGTAAGACGTGGCGGTGCTCAGGATCGCCGTCGCGGCGCTGATGACGAACCCTATACCCATTCTCATTAGGTTAGCGCGTCGCAGGAGGTGCACAACCGACCGGGGCCCCTCGCCGAGCAGCCCCACCTGGTGCTCGCTCACGTGCGCGGGTCACGGACCAGGGCTGCGCGCCAGGCGGGGCGCCACGCCCGGCGCCACCCGCTTGTGGTTGTCTGATGGACGCTCGCGCTTCAACGCCGAGTTCGTTTTAGGCCTCCCTTCGTCAACCTTCAGTTCGCCCCAAGAACTCGTTTGAAGGTCGCGCCCGCACGCTGCATCTCGTCCATCGTGCCGATGGAGATGCGCGCGTGGTTGTTGAGCGGCGGAAACGGCCGGCCGACGACGACGCCGCCGCGCCGGCTTGAACCGGGCGAGTTTCACGATTGTTTCGGCATGCGCGATGGCGTAGCCGCAGCGCAGTCCCGCCAGGCCGTGGATCTTCGAGCACGTGTGAGAGACGATCACGTTCCTGTGGGCGACGGCGAGCGGAATCGACGTCTTGTACGACGAGTCATCGACGTAATCGTGGTATGCCTCGTCGACGAGGACGGCCGTCTGCGGCGCCGCGGCGGCGCTGGGGACGCCTGGCGATGCGCGGGCGATACGTTCGACAAACCGCTCATGGCCGATGCGCTCTGCCGGGTGGCCGTCGGGTTATTCGGATTGCAGACGTACACCAGTCCAGCGCCTTGCGCCTCGAGCTCCATCACCGCCAGATTCAGCTTGAGATTCGCGCCGACACGACCGGCGCGAATCGCCACGCCAAGCGCGTCCGCGTACTCGCTGGGACTCTCGAACGTCGGCGCCGCGGTGACGAGGTGACGGGTGGGTAATGTGAAGGCCTGCATCGCCATCCGTAAGGATCTCCGAGGAGCCGCACCCGCGCGCCGCGACGAATCGAGACCCGGCGGCCGCCGCCGCTCCGCCCAATCCGAAGACCCGCACGAACGCGCGACGCGACCAGTCGGTCACCTGGCTCTCTCGTTATCCAGTCATTTTGCCGCTCGGAGAGCCCGCTCTTCGACCGCGATCCGTTTGTAGAGGAGAGCGGCGAACACGATCACCGCAATCGGCCCGGTTGCCCGTGCGCCTGTCATCAATGCGGCACCCACGAGCTCGCCGATGACGCCGACGTAGTTGGGATGACGGAGATAGCGGTAGGGCCCGCTCGTGACGAGCGTGTCGCCCGGCACGACAATCACGCGGAACGTCCAGCCTCGTCCGAGCGCGAGTATCGCAGACCACTTGATGATCTTTGCGGCGGCGAAGACCGCGGCACCCGTGACGACCGTCCCCGCCGGACCTCGGCCGCGAACGGCGCTCTCGGCCAGCATCAGTAGGAATGCGGCCGGATAGACGACCCGCATGATGCGGTACACGTCGTCTGGCGCCTC
This sequence comes from Vicinamibacterales bacterium, assembly GCA_965229885.1. GTDB lineage: Bacteria > Acidobacteriota > Vicinamibacteria > Vicinamibacterales > CAVVIG01 > DATLLJ01. Next base: position 402,924 of record CBDDJX010000002.1, on the reverse strand, counting down.
GATCCCCCCGCGCGCTTTCTGTGCGCATTCGTTCCGCCTGGCACGCGCCGCCTCGACGAGCATGGGAACGACGATCAGCAACGCGATGGTGAACACGGTCATCCCTGGTCGCAATCGCCCGCGCGGCCGACCACCGCGCGCAGCACCGACGGCGCGACGAGCGCCACGGCTTCGCCAATGCGGACCGCGGCAGGAAACGACACCAGGGTGCGCAGCGTCCGATTGAACCGCCATTTCGCGGCGAATTCGCGGCGGCGCTCGCGGGCCAGCCGGGCGTGCACGCCTGTCCATCCATTCGCCAGCGCCTCAAGCGCGGCCGCGGCGGCGAGTTCCCCGCCCCGCACCGCGAATCGGAGGCCGTCACCGGTCATCGGATCAATAAACCCCGCGGCATCGCCGGCCAGCAGCAGCCCGGAAATCGCGTGAGGTTTAACGTCGACCGCCAGTGGACCCAGCACCACAGGCGGCGTCACGAGCCGTCCACCGCTGAAGCGGTCGCGCAGCAGCGGATCGCGCGCCAGTTCCCGTCGAACGAGCGCCTCGAGATCGCGAAACGTCGCTCCGCCCGAGGCCTCCCTGCGGTCCAGCGCCTCCCACGGTCTTACGAGACAGACATTCGTGAGGCCGCCGGGAACCGGCGCGACCCCAATGTAGCCGCCGCGGCGCACGTGCATCTCGCCAAACGGCGAAAGCCGTGCGCCGTTCTCGAAGCACACGCCCTCGAAATACGCGCCAACCGCCCATCGTCGCGGATGCTCGGGGTGCCGCGCGAGCCCGAGTCCGAAGGCGAGTGTCGAATGCCGGCCATCGGCGGCAATCACCACGCGCGCGCGCATCGTCCTGCCGCCACTGACGACGACGCCGCTGACAGCGGTGCCGTCCACGATCGCGCGTCGAACGCTCGTGCACGACTCGAACCCGGCGCCGGCCGCCGTGGCCTGCTGCAGCAGCGACCAGTCGAGCTCGCGGCGGATCATCGCACGGCCCTGCAGACCGTCAGGGTAGCGGGCTTCGACCGTGACACCCTCCGCGCCGGTCACGATCATGCCGGCGACCGGCAAGCCGCGCCCCTCGAGCCGCTCCGCCAGGTCGAGGCGCCGCAACAGCGCGAGCGTGCCGGGATTCACGGTATCGCCGCACAACTTGTCGCGCGGAAAGCGCGCGCGATCGACGATTCGCACGCGGGCGCCCTGCCGCGCCAGGACCGTCGCGGCGACGGTGCCCGCCGGTCCAGCGCCGACAATCAGCACGTCAATCATCGGCCTATGACGATGGCGCTGTTTTTCGAACCGAAGCCCAGGCAGTTGCAGAGCGCCGCGTCGACGTGCGCCGCGCGGCCGTGGTTTGGAATGAAATCGAGATCGCAGCCCGGATCGGGATCGCGGAGGTTGATGGTGGGCGGCAGGAAGCCGCGATCGATGGCGAGCGCCGCCGTCACGATGCCGGCCGCGCCGCTGGCGCCCTGTGGATGGCCGATCATGGATTTGACCGACGAGCCCGGCACCCGCTCGGCGCGATCGCCGAATACCCGACGTACGCACCGCGACTCGACGGCGTCGTTGATGATGGTCGACGTGCCGTGGTAGTTAATGTAACCGATGTCCTCCAGCGGCCGTCCCGACCGATCGATGGCGATGGAGATCGCGCGGACGATCTCGTTGCCGTCTGGCGCCATCTGCACGCGGTGGTACGCATCGCAGGTCGAGCCGTAGCCTTCAATGGCGGCGTAGACCTTCGCGCCGCGCGCGCGCGCGCGATCTTCGCGCTCGAGCACCAGCATCCAGGCACCCTCTCCGAGCACGAAGCCGTCGCGGCCCTTGTCGAACGGGCGCGACGCTTCAGCGGGGCGATCGTTGTACGCCATCGACACGACTTTCATGCGCGAAAACCCGAACATCATTCCCGGCGTGACGCAGGCATCGGTGCCTCCCGACAGCACCACGTCCGCCTCGCCGGATCGCACGAGCGCCGCGGCGTAGCCGATGGCATCGGTCGAGCTCGTGCAGCCGCACGACAGAACGTGGCTGACCCCGTGCAGCCGCAGCGAAATAGAAATCTCACTCGAGACCATGCCGACGATCGACACCGGGATGGCGTACGGCGTGACGCGCCGCCCGCGGTCCACGAAAAAGTCGTAGTACTGGCGCTCGCCGACGTCGATGCCTCCACCGCCGCTGCCAATCACGACCCCGGCGTTCGGCTCTGCGACGGACAACCCGGCATCGCCCCAGGCTTCCCGCGCCGCGATGACGCCGACGAGCGCGGCCCTCGAATAGCGTTTCGGGTCCGCGCGGTAGTCGTCATCCCACAGGTCATCGCCCTCGAGGGGCGGCACATCGTCGATGGTCACGTTCGAGACGGGCGCCACGACCCGGCACCCGAACGCGGATGCGTCGAAATCGGTGATGGCGCGCGTCGCGCTGCAGCCGCCGCTGATGTGTTCCCAGAAGCGCTCGCGGCCGACGCCGAACGGCGAGACGACACCAATACCGGAAATGACGACGCGGGGCTCACCCATGCGGAAACCATAGTATCTGGTCATATCGTCATCCGGTTACCTGGTCATTGATTGGATAATTGAATGGCCAGATAACGGGATGACCAGATTCGAGCGTCTGTTTGTGTGGGGCGGCGGCGCGCTATTTGTTCTGTCGCTCGCCGGGTGCGCGTACGCGTACGTGATCCTCTGGGCCTCGCCGGCCGCATACGCGGGCGCCTGGATTCCGGTGGCGATCAACGCGGCGCTGTTTACCGTGTTCGCGTGTCATCACAGCCTCTTCGCGCGCGAGTCCATCAAGCGTCATGTCGCGCGCGTCGTGCCCGATCGGCTGCTGCGATCCGTCTACGTCTGGACCGCCAGTCTGTTCCTGCTGATCGTGCTGGCGTGCTGGCAACCGATCGCTGGCGAGGCCTACGCCGTCACCGGCTGGCGCGCGGTGGCGCACGCCGCGGCGCAGCTGGGCGGCGTCTGGCTGATTGCCCGATCGGCGGCGACGATCGATCCGCTTGAACTAGCTGGAATCAAGCCGGCATCCGGAAGCGATTCATTGCAAGTCACAGGCCCGTACCGATGGGTGCGGCACCCGCTGTACCTCGGGTGGCTGCTCGCGGTATTCGGCGCGGCGCATATGACGGCCGATCGGCTCGCATTTGCCGCCATCACCGCCGCCTATCTGCTCGTGGCGATTCCGTGGGAGGAGCGATCGCTTCTCCGGATGTTCGGCGAGCCGTACGCCCGCTATCAGCGGACGGTTCGCTGGCGGATCCTCCCGTACGTTTACTGAGCGATCAGTGCATCGGGGAATTGGGTAATCTGGTAATCGGGTAATCGGGTAATCGAGCATAAGATCGGAAGGTCCGATGCGCCGCGTGTTGCTACCCGCATGACCCCGTCCAAAAAGGCTCTAGCGGCCGACCTGCTCGCCGCTGCCCTTCTTGCCGCTGGCACCATCGCCCTCTTCTCCACCAACCTGAGTTTTCGGGTCGTCGGCATCCACATCTCGATGCGCACGTCGTGGCGGCCCTTCCTACTGGCGGTCATCGTGCTGGCGATCCGGAACGCGCTCGTGCGACAGCCGCCAAGTTTTGTGTGGGCGCTCGCGCCGCTCAGGCGATTCAGCCAGCGCCTGTTGCAGGAAGCCAGGAACTCGCTTCCGCTCGACGAGCGCGCGTTACGCGAGAAGGGCACCTCGCGCGAATTCGCACTGCTCGTGCTCGGCTTCTCCGCGCTCACGATCGCCCTGACGTGGCCGCAGATCATCCGCCTCGACTCGGTGGCCGACCTCGGCGATCCGCTGTTCTCGATCTGGCGCATCGCGTGGGTCAGCCATCAGATCGTGCGCCATCCGCTCCATCTGTTCGACACGAATCAGTTCTATCCTGAGCCGCTCACACTGACATATTCCGATTCGCTCCTCGTGCCGGCGCTGATGAGCGCCCCGTTCTTCTGGATGGGCGCCCCTCCGGTCGTGATTTACAACCTGCTTCTGCTGTCTGGTTTCGTGCTTTCGGGTGTCACGATGTTTCTGCTCGTGCGCGCACTAACGGGCCGGGTCCACGCCGCGATGATTGCCGGTGCGATCTTCGCGCTCTACCCGTACCGCTACGAGCACTACAGCCATCTCGAGCTGGAGATGACGATGTGGATGCCGCTCGCGCTGCTGGGGCTGCATCGCACGCTGGCAGGCGGACGGCTGCGCAATGGCCTCGCGACCGGATTCGCGTTCGCGTTGCAGACGCTCTCGTCGCTCTACTACGGCTGCTTTCTGGCGGTGTACCTCGCCGTGGTGGGCGGAGCGCTGTGGCTGGGACGCGGCCGCCCGCGAACGGCGATCGGCCCGCTGACGGCAGGCGTCGTCCTTGCCGCCGTGCTCGTCGCGCCCGTGGCCGTCGAATACATCGCGAGTCGCCCGGTGATGGGGCCGCGCGACGAAGGCACGATCCAGTTTTACAGCGCACAGGGGCCGGACTATCTGAAGCCACACTTCCGGAGTGCGCTGTACGGTCGCTGGTCTGATGGCGGGTTTCCGGAGCGCGCGCTCTTTCCACGGCTCATGCCGGTCGCGCTGACGGCGGTCGCGCTCTGGCCGCCGCTGTCGGCGGCGCGTATCGCGTACACGCTGGGCCTCGTGCTCGCCGTGGATGGATCTCTCGGATTCAACGGCGCCACGTTCACCGCGCTCCACGCGGTCCTGTCGCCGTTCAAGGGGCTGCGCGTACCTGCGCGCTTCAGTCTGCTGGCTGGCCTGACGCTGGCGATCCTCGCGGGATACGGCGCCGCCCGCCTGCTCGAGCGCTGGCCGCGAAGGCGCGTCGCGCTGACCTCGGCGATGCTGGCGCTCGTGATCATTGAAGCGGTGCCGCGCATGCCCCTCGAGCCGGTGTGGCCCGAGCCGCCGGCCATCTATGCCAGCATCGCGGGCAAACAACCGCCGGCCGTCCTCGCGGAGTTTCCGATGCCGCCCGACATCTACCGATCCAACTTCGACGCGCGGTATCTGTATTTTTCCACGTTCCACTGGCAGAACCTCGTCAACGGCAACAGCGGATTCTTTCCGCCCTCCTATGTCGAGCTGCTCGAACGCGCGGGCGAGTTTCCGACCGAGGCTTCGTTGAGCTACCTGCGGTCTCGCGGGGTCCAGTACGTGACGATGCACGGGCGGTTCACGAACCCTGACCACTACCGCAACACCGTGGCCTGGCTCGACGCGAGGCCTGATTTGGAATTGGTCGCAGCGGCGCCCTGGGAAGAGGCCGAGTCCCGCCTCTACCGGTTGCGATAATTTGGTAATCGTCTTCTACATATCCGGGCACGGATTCGGACACGCCACCCGCGACGTCGAACTGATCAAGGCGATGGCCGCGGCAGACCGCGCCGTACGGTTCGTGGTGCGCACGGCGGTTCCAGACTGGTTGTTCGCGCGCGCCGGGGCTGCCGTCGATGTTCAACCGCTTACGACCGACACCGGACTGGTCCAGATCGACAGCCTTTAATTCGACGAGGAGGAAACCGCTCGCCAGGCTGCGGCCTTCTATCGCACCTTCGACAAGCGCGCTGACGCCGAAGCGCGGCTGCTCAAAGCGGCTGGCGTCGATCTCGTCGTGGGCGACATGCCACCGCTCGCGTTTGCCGCCGCCGAGCGCGCGCACGTGAAGGCGCTGGCGCTCGGCAACTTCACGTGGGACTGGATCTACCGTGCCTACCCGGCGTTCGACGTGCTGGCGCCGGAAGTGATCCCGACGATCCGCGCCGCCTACGCCACCGCAGCGCGTGCGTTGCGGCTGCCGTTCCACGGCGGCTTCGAACCGATGGCCGCTGTGACCCACGACATCCCGCTCATCGCCAGGCGCTCGCGCCGTGATCCGGCGGAGACGCGCCGGCTTCTTGGCATCGCCGCCGGCCGCCCGTTCGTGCTCGCGTCGTTCGGCGCGTATGGCGCGCCACTTCCGTTCGACGCGCTCACAGCGAGTGAGCGGTTCACGCTGTTGACGGTCGAGCAGCATGCGCCGCATGGCCTCGAGTATCAAGACCTGGTCGCGGCAGCCGACGTCGTCGTCAGTAAGCCCGGTTACGGCATCGTGTCGGAATGCATCGCGAACGGTACGGCGCTGTTGTACACGTCGCGCGGCCACTTTATCGAATACGACGTGCTCGTCGCCGAGATGCCGCGAGTGCTTCGCTGCCGGTTCATTTCACAGGAGGATCTATTAGGCGGTCGCTGGGCCGACACGATTGCAGCGCTTCTGGCCCAGCCTCGGCCGCTGGAACGGGCGCGCGTCGACGGCGCTGAGATCGCAGCGGCAGCCATCTTGTCGTGCTGAACGCTGGCATGATGATCGGGGTGCTATACTCCGCGCGGTGTCATCGTCGTCGGCTCCTGTAGACCAGCCGGTCGCGCTCGAAACCCCGCACCACGTGCCCCGCCTCGCGCGAGCCGCCGACATCCTGGCGGCTGTGCTCGCCATCGTCGGCACCTTCGCCATGTCCACGTCCGGCATGGCATTCCAGATCGGCTTCATCCACCTGTCGATTCATTCCGCGTGGCGGCCGTTTCTGTGGGCGCTCATCGTGCTGGGCATCCGCAACTGGTTCGTCCCGAGGCCTGCCACGTTCGAGTGGCTGTCGAGAAGGGCCGGCGGTCCGCTTCCGTTCGACGAGCACGGCCTTTTTGGCGAGTCGTTGACGTGGCGGCAGCGTCTGGGCAGGCTCGCGCTGCTGGTGCTCGGGTTTTCCGTGCTCGCTGTCGCGTTGACGTGGCCTCAGGTGCGGCACCTCGACTCGGTGCCCGATATGGGCGACCCGCTCTTCTCCATCTGGCGCATCGCGTGGGTCAGCCATCAGATCGTGCGCCATCCACTGCAGCTGTTCGACGGCAACATGTTCTATCCCGAGCGGCTCACGCTCACCTACTCCGATTCCCTGATCGTCCCAGCGTTAATGAGCGCGCCGCTCTTCTGGATTGGCGTCCATCCGGTGCTGATCTACAACCTTCTACTGCTGTCGGGATTCGTGTTCTCCGGTGTCACGATGTTCCTGCTGGTCCGCGCGCTCACGGGCCGGATGGACGCGGCCATCATCGCCGGCGCGCTTTTCGCGCTGTACCCGTACCGCTACGAGCATTACCCGCACCTCGAGCTGGGTATGACGATGTGGATGCCCCTCTGCTTGTGGGCGATGCATCGCACGATGGCCCGGGGACTGCTCCGCGACGGACTGGCCACCGGTCTCACCTTCGCGCTCCAGACGCTCTCGTCGCTGTACTACGGGCTGTTTCTCGCGTTGTATCTGATACCAGTCGCCGGTTCGCTCTGGCTGGCGCGCGGCCGGCCAGGACGCCCGCTGCGCGCGCTTGTGGCGGGCGCCGGGCTCGCGGCGGTGCTCGTGGCGCCGGTGATCTACGCGTACACAGCGAACCGCGTGATGGTCGGCGACCGCGGCGCTCCTGCCGTTCAGTTCTACAGCGCGGAAGGGCCCGATTACCTCAAACCGCATTTCCGTAGTCTGGTCTACGGGAGATGGTCTGACGATGGCCATCCCGAGCGCCAGTTATTCCCGCGCCTCATGCCGGTCGTTCTTGCCGCGACGGCCCTGTGGCCGCCCTTGTCGGTCGTGCGCATCGCCTACGCGCTTGCGCTCGTCGTTGCCGTGGACGGTTCGTTTGGACTGAATGGCGGGTACTACCCGTTGTTGTACACGTACGTCGGGCCGTACCGCGGGCTTCGAGCACCGGCACGATTCAGTATTCTTGTCGGCCTGACGTTATCGCTGCTGGCGGGCTACGGTGCCGCGCGCATATTGGGGCGCTGGCCGCGGCGCCGCACGGTGCTGACCGCCGTGATGCTCGGCCTCATCATGGTCGAGGCGATGCCGCGCATGCCCCTCGAGCGCGTGTGGCCGGCCCCGCCGCCCATCTACGCGAGCATCGCCGCCGAGCCGGCTGCGGTGCTCGCCGAATTCCCGATGCCGACGGTGCCGCTTGGTTACTTTTTCGACACCCGTTATCTGTATTTTTCAACGTTCCACTGGCATCCGATGGTCAACGGCAACAGCGGCCACTTCCCCAAGTCGTACGAAGAGCTCACCGAGCGCGAACGCGATTTTCCGTCCGACTCGGCTGTCGAGTATTTGAAGTCCCGCGGGGTTGACTACGTCGCCGTCCACGGCGCATTCATCGATCGCGACACATTCAACGGCATCGTGATGGCGCTCGAGGCGCGCACAGACATTCCGCTGGTGGCGTCCGCTCCATGGGAAGGCAGCGAGTCGAGGCTCTACCGGTTGCAGCGGTAACGGCGAACGGGTGCCAGGCACCCATTCGATCGTTAGTCCTTGACGCAGGTGATGAGCGACCAGATCTTGGGGACGTTCACCTTCTCGATCGAGACGGGCTTGAGTTCGGCCTGCGCGAGGAAGGCGGTCAGATCGAGATCGGACTTGAAGCCGATGTGCACGGTCAACCGACAGATGGCGCGCTCGAGCCACGCGAGCAGCGGATGAAAGCTGCGGAAGTGGCTCAGGAAGATGACACGGCCGCCGGTGCGGCAGACACGCCACATCTCCCGCGCGACGGCCACCGGATCGGGCACGACGCTGATGAGGTACGGCGCGTAGACGATGTCGAACGTGCCGTCGGCGAATTTCAAATCGGCCGCGTCCATCTCGAGCAAACGAATGTTCCTGATGCCTTCCCGCGCCACGCGGTCGCGGGCCTTATCCAGCATCGAGCCGGTCAGGTCGATGCCGGTCACCGAGCAGTCGGGCGGATACAGCGAGGCGTTGATGCCGGTGCCGACTCCGACTTCGAGCACGCGCTCGCCCGGCTGGATGCCCATCCGCTGAATTGCCTGCACGCGGCCCGTGTGCAGCGTCGGTCCGTACGTCCAGTCGTAGACCGACGTGATCTTCTCGTAGACGCGCGTGACGAAGTCGTTCTCGACGACCTCAGCCGACAGGGCGCGCGTCGCCGCGTCGGATCCGAGGATCTCCTCGTGGTCACCTGAACGGTACGATTCAAATAAGGCCATCCGCCCGCGACTATACCTCACCCTGGGGTCACAGAGCGCGGCGGCCGCGCCTCGGGATCCCGTTCGGCTGATCAGTGAACGCTATCGATGACTCCCAGGGCGGCCTCAATCTGCCCGGATGTCGTCGAAATCTGGAGACCTTGCACAGACGTTCGCAGCTCATGCGCAAGTTCGCGCGCGATAGCCACGCCTTCGGCCGCCGCTTCGTCGGGGCGCACCCGCCGCATGCGGTCGACGAGCGCCTCCGGCACCGACGTCCCGGGCACTTCGTTCGCGACGAACTCCGCGTGGCGCGCGCTCTCGAACGGGAGCAGGCCGGCGACCACCGGCAGCCCGGCGGACTCGATGCGCGTGAGGAACCGCTCGAACGCGCCGACGTCAAAGATCGGCCGCGTGACGATGAACTCGGCGCCGGCCTCGACCTTGTATTCAAAGCGCCTCAGCTCGTCGTCGAGGTTCGGCGCCGCGGGATTCACCGAGACGCCGATGTGAAACCGCGCCGGCGCGCCAATCGACTGGCCGCCGAGATCACAGCCGTGATTGAGCCGCGACACGAGATTGGTCAGACCGATCGAATCGACGTCGAACACCGCAGTCGCGTCGGGGTAATCGGCCACGCGGCCAGGGTCTCCCGTGACGAGCATCAGGTTGCGCAGCCCCATCGCATGTGCGCCGAGCAGCTCGGACTGGATGCCGATCAGGTGTCGATCGCGACAGGCATAGCGCAGGATGGTCTCGATGCCCGCCTGCTGCTCGACGAGCACCGCCACCGAGAGGCCGCTGATGCGGGCGCTCGTTCTCTGCCCGTCGGCAATGCTGATCGCATCGGCGCCGCGCGCCTTCAGCACGCGGGCTTGCCCGATCGCTTCGCCGTGCTCAACGCCGCGCGGCGCGACGACTTCGACGGCGACGACGAAACGATTCGCGGCCAGCGCCTGGGCAAACCGCGATTTGTCCTCGCGGGCGACTGCCGGACTTTGAGGCGTCGTCCCCGAAGAACCCGCCGCGTGCGTCCGGCGCGCCAGGTCAACTTGCCCTGCGCGTGGCGCATGGGTCGACAGGGCTTCGGCCGGGGTCGCGCCGGCGCCCGCCGCCGATCGTGCCAGGCGTCGGACCGCTGCCGCGATCTGCCGGATGTGCTCGGGGGTCGTCCCGCAGCATCCGCCGACCAGCCGCACGTTGTGCAGAATGAACCGCCGGGCATAGGACGCCATGTATTCCGGTGAGCACAGATAAATATTGCGGCCCTCTACATCACGCGGACGGCCCGCGTTGGGCTGCGCCGACAGCGGCAGCGTCGTGGCCGTCGCCATCCGTTCGATCGTCTCGAGCATCGGCGCCGGGCCGACCGCGCAATTCACGCCGAGCACGGTCGCGCCCCGCCGCTCCAGTTCCGGCGCAAACTGCTCGGGCGGGGTCCCGTCGAGCGTGTTCCCGTCTTCCTCGGTGGTCATCTGCGCGACGATCGGCAGCTCCGAGACGTGGCGCACCGCGTCGATCGCCGCGCTGATCTCGTTGAGGTCGCGAAACGTCTCCAGAATGAAGAGATCGACGCCGCCCTCGGCCAGCGCACGCGCCTGCTCTTCGAACAAATCGCGGGCCTCGGCGACGCCCATCTTCCCCCACGGCTCGATGCGGACGCCGAGCGGGCCGATGGCTCCGGCCACGTAGGCGCGATCCTGCGCAGCGCCGCGCGCAATGCGCACCCCCTCGGCGTTGATCGCGTGGAGCGTGTCGGCCAGACCGAACGACCCCAGCTTGATGCGGTTGGCGCCGAACGTGTTCGTTTCGACGATGTCGGCGCCCGCGCGAACGTACTCCCGATGCACCTCGCCAACGAGCTCCGGCGAGGTGAGGTTGAGGGCATCGAAGCTCTTGTTGATGAAGACGCCCCTCGCGTACAGCATCGTGCCCATGGCCCCGTCACACACGAGCACGCGTTCCTTCAGCGCTTCGAGGAAAGACTGCATCAGGTATCGAGTCTCTCACACCTGAACGCGTCGGCGTCGACGAGTAGATAGGATTTCGTGACGACGTCGAGGCCAATCGAGCGGACGCCCTGGCGGATGGAATCGGTGAATTCGTGGTGGTGGCCGAACAGGTGCAGGCGCGGCTGCATCGACGCCAGCACATTGTTGAGCGGGGTCTTTCCCACGTCGATACGGCGGCCGACCGGATAAAACGGGCGTGGCGCCTCGTGCGTGAGGAACAACTGGATGTTCCTGAGGTTCTTCAGGGCGATCACCTCGTCGCGCACGAAATGCCGCCGCTTGTCGTCGCGGCTCTTTCCCAGTTTGAGCGACGCCGCCGCGGTCTTGCTTCCGCGTGACGGCGGAAGCCGGGTGGCCGGCGTGTGGTACCAGCTGGGCGCGAAGGTACCGCCGAGCGCGGCGACGCGCCACGGCCCCACCTCATACGGCCCGCCGTTCGGCAGATGACACAGCGTGGGAGGCAGCGGCCGATCGCCATGGGCTGCGGCCGCGAGGACGTTGAAGTCTTCGTTGTTCCCCTTGATCCAGTAGAGCGGTGCGATCGGCGTGAAGTACTCGCCTTCGTTGCTCGCCACGTCGCCGACCGACACCCAGACTTGCACGTCCGGGTGCCGCTTCATGATGTCGTCAACCGTGTCGAAGGCGCCGTGGATATCGCCTAGCGCGCCAATCTGCATGGGCGGGAGGGGTCCTGCCTCCGTCGTTCATTCCGGCGCGGGCGACGTCGCCGCCGGTACCAACAGGTCCTGTTTGTCCCAGACGAAATCGTCCTTGCTGCAGACGGCCAGCCCGTAGTCCTTGCCCATGAAGCTCGCGCCGACGGGACAGGCCTCTTCGCAGTAGTCGCAGAAGATGCACCGCATCTTGTGAATCTGGTAGACCGACGCGTAGCGCGGACCGGCCTGCACGGTGCCGTCGTTTTCCGCCGCTTCGAGATAGATCGCGTCGGCCAGGCACGCGACCGAGCATAGCCCGCACGCCACGCACTTCTCCAGCCCGTTCTCGTCCCGCATGAGCACCTACTTGCCTCGGAACTTCGGGAACATCGGGAACTTCTGTTCCGGATAGTTGACCGTGATGGGCTTCTTGAAGAGATGCTTCAGTGTCGTGGCAAACCCGATGAGGAGCGGTCGAATCACAGCCATTGCTCCAAGTGTACCCGGCAGCTAAGATCAATGTAAATCATGCCTGGTGCGCAATTCGGCCTCGAGCAGGTCCTGCTGACCACGCTCGTCGTCAAGCTGGCCGTCGTGGCGGCCCTGGCGACGATGCTGGCGCGGTATCGCCGGTTTCGCCACATGCTGATCTTCGAGCGCCGCGACTGGCCGGACCGCGTCATCTTCATCCTGTTTTTCGGCGTGCCGCTGGCCGCCGGCGTCGCCGCGCGGCTGCTGCTCAATTACCAGGCCGCCGATCTCAGCCTCGAGGGCGCGTTCGTGACGGGACTCGTGGCCGGGCCGTACGCAGGCGCGGTGGTCGGAGCGCTGGTCGGCCTGCCGCCGCTCGCCCACGGCGAGTTCATCGCCTTGCCCTTCGCCGTCGGCTGCGGCTTCGCCGGCGGCGGGTTGCGGGAGCTGTGCCCGAAGGAAGCCATCTGGCACTTCTCGCCCTTCATCGTGACCAGCCTGCCGCGCCGCGTCTGGACCATGCTCCGCACGCTGCAGGTCGACTGGCAGCTCGTGCTCCTCTTCGCGCCGATCGGCCTCGAGCTGATCCGGCAGGGGCTCGGCGCGCGATGGAGCGAGCATCACCGGCTGTTCTATCTCTCGCCGGGCGGGTCGCTGGGCATGATGGTGGTGGTCCTGCTCGCCACCGTCCTGTCGGTCGCGACGCCGATCAAAATCTGGAACAATGCCCGCATCGAGCACCGCCTGCAGGAGCAGGAGACGCTGCTGCTCGCCGCGAAGATCGAAGCGCTGTCGAACCAGATCAACCCGCACTTCCTGTTCAACACGCTCGCCTCGATCTCCTCGCTCATCCGCACCCAGCCCGATACCGCACGGATGCTGATCACGAAGCTGTCGGGACTGCTCCGCCGTCTGATGCGGAGCACGGATCACTTCGTGACGCTGCGCGAAGAGCTGGAATCGATCGACGAATACCTCGATATCGAGGTGGTCCGATTCGGGCCGCGACTGAAAGTCGTCAAGCGTATCCGCCCGGATACACTCGACGTCATCGTGCCGAGTATGATCCTGCAGCCATTGGTCGAGAACTCGCTCAAACACGGCCTCGAAAGGAAGATCGGCGAAGGGTGCATCACGATCACGACGGAACTCGGCGATCGCCAGATCATGATTGAAGTGCATGATGATGGGCTTGGCATGACCGAGGAGCGGCTCCAGCAAGCGTTCGGCGAAGGCATCGGCCTGAGTAATGTCAACGAACGGCTCCGTACGATTTACGGCGCGGCGTGTCAGGTGAGGCTGAAGAGCATTCCCGGCGAGGGGACCTGGGCGAACGTGGAAATCCCCGAGATCGCCGTTCCAGAACGCGTCACGGCATAAGCCAGATGAACCTCCGCGCCGTGCTCGTCGACGACGAACAGCTCGCGCGGGACGAGTTGGGCTACCTGTTGGGGCGGCTCGGGGGCATCGAGGTCATCGGGCAGGCCGGCGACGGCGTCGAGGCGCTCTCGGCCATCGATCGTCTGCATCCCGACGTCGTCTTTCTTGATGTGCAGATGCCCGGGCTGACCGGCTTCGAAGTGGCGCGGCGGATGCTCGACACGCAGAATGGATCGCACATCATCTTCGTGACGGCGTACGATCAGCACGCCATCGAGGCGTTCGAGGTCAACGCGGTTGACTACCTGCTGAAGCCGGTTGAGCAGGCGCGGCTCGAACTGGCGGTGCAGCGCGCCAGGCGACGCATCGAAGTCCAGGGAAAAGCTGGGCTCAATGCCCAGCTCGATCGGATCGTCCAGCTCGTCAGCGAGCGGCAGGACCGACAAGACCACCGGGGCCGCCGCGAGCGGCTGGCGATCAAAGTCGGCGAGCGCTTTCTTCTCGTGCAAGCTGATGAGATCATCTGTGCCTCGCTGGCCGACGACGTCATCGCGGTCGTCACGAGTCAGCGTGTGGGGACGTCGAACTTTCGGACGCTCGACGAGCTGCAGGCGAGGCTCGATCCCGACATCTTCTGGCGTGTGCATCGATCGCACCTCGTAAACATCAACAAGATTAAGGAGATCGTGCCTTGGTTCAGCCGGAACTACATCCTGCGGATGAAGGACGAGAAGTCGACGGAGATCCCGGTCAGCCGCATGCAGACGCGCCGGCTCAGGGAGTACCTGAAACTCTAGCGCTCACCTTCTCAGAGCCTGCCGCGCCGAACCCTGTGGCGGAGGCGCAGCCTGCCCCGCCGGCGCCCGGCGCAGAGGCGGGGTCCGAGCCGCACCTGGCCAGCCCCGGCATCCGGTTTGGACAGGTGAAGGAAGAGCTCGTGGCGTGGGTGAAGACGCTCGCCTCGGCGGCGGTCTACGCCGTCTTGATCGTCACCTTCGGCTTCCAGGTGGCGCGCGTCGAAGGCCAGAGCATGGCGCCGACGCTCGAGGATCAGGATCGGCTCATCGTCAACAAGCTGGTTTACCGGATCGGCGAGCCGCGCCGCGGCGACGTCGTGATGCTGTATTACCCACTCAATCCGGACAAGTCCTTCGTCAAACGCGTCATCGCCGAGGAAGGCGACACCGTGCGCATCGTCGACGGCCGGGTGTATGTCAATGATGTCCCGCTGCAGGACGATTACGTTCTGGCCGAATTCCGGGGCCACGACGACTGGGGCCCGCAGACGATCCCCGAGGGCTACGACTTCGTCTTGGGGGACCATCGCAATAACAGCTCGGACAGCCGCCACTGGGGCATGGTGCCGAAGAGGTACATCATCGGCAAAGTGCAGCTGCGCTGGTGGCCCATCTCCAAGGCCCGGGTCTTCTAGGGGTGTGAGCCCTCAACCTCCGACCTCTGACCCGAGGCGATACTCAGACGTCTCAACCGTCCTCATCCGCGTTCTCGTCTTGAACCTCATCGTGGCCGCTGCGAAGATCGCGTTCGGGTATGCGAGCGGCGCCATCAGCATCCTCTCCGACGGCTTCCACTCGCTCACCGACAGCGCCTCGAACATCGTCGGCCTCGTGGGCATCCGCGCCGCCGGTCAGCCGCCGGATGCGGACCATCCGCACGGACACCGGAAATACGAAACGGTCGCCGCTGCCGCCCTCGCGGTGTTCCTGCTGCTCATGTTCGTCGAAGTGCTGCGGAACGCCTCCAACTACCTGAGCGGCCGCACCGCGCCGCACGCTATATCGGTCTTGAGTTTCGTGGTGATGCTGGCGACGATCGGCGTGAACCTGTTCGTCGTCTCCTACGAATCGCGCGCGGCCGAGCGGCTTGGCAGCGAAGTGCTCATGGCCGATGCGATTCAAACCCGCGGCGATGTGTGGTCGTCGCTGACGGTCATCTTTGCGCTCGTCGGCGCGCGGCTTGGCTGGCCGATTCTCGATCCGCTCGCGGCGCTCGTCGTCGCCGGGTTCATCGGTTGGGCCGGCTACCAGATTGCGCTGGCGACGACGCGTATTCTGAGCGACCAAATCGTGACGCGGAGTCAGACATCGAGGCGGTGGTACTGACCGTCACCGGCGTGCTCGGATGCCATCAGATCCGCACGCGCGGATCGAGCGACTATGTATTTCTCGACCTCCACGTCTGGCTGCCGCCCGATATGCATCTGACGGACGCCCACCCGCTGTCGCACGTCGTCAAGGATCGATTGATGGCCCACTATCCGCAGATTGCCGACGCCATCATTCATATCGAACCCTCCCCACACCAGTCATGACCGAGGGACGATCTGAATCTCGAAGAGCCTGGGCCAGAGCTTGCCGGTCACGAACAGGCGATTGCCTTTTTCGTCGTACGCAATACCATTCAGGACATCGACGGAGGCCCGCTCAGCCGGTGTCAGGAGACCTTGGAGATCGATGTAGCCGGTGACACGGCCGGTCTCCGGAGATACGCGGACGACCGAGTCGGTCATCCACACGTTGGCCAGGATCTCCCCCTTCATGTACTCCAGTTCGTTGAGATGCCGTAGCGGCGTGCCGCCCGCGGTCACCGTGATGCGCCGCCGTTCGGCGAATGTCAGGGGATCGAGGAGCCGCAGTTGGTCGGTGCCGTCGGACATGACCAAGTTGGTCCCGTCGTGCGTGAGTCCCCAGCCTTGGCCCGCGTACGTGAACGTGCGGCGCGGCGCGAATGTCTCCTTGTCGTAGACAAACGCGACGTGTGATTCCCACGTCAGCTGAATCAGATCGGTGTTCCAGACGGTGATGCCTTCGCCGAAATACGCTCTGGCCACGTCGCGCCGCTGGACCACCTCGCCCGTCTCGAGCGTGACCTTGCGAATGGACGAACGTCCATTCAGGCCGGTGCCTTCGTAGAGAAACCCGTCGACGTACTGCAGCCCCTGCGTGAACGCCTTCGGATCGTGCGGGTACGCTCGGACGACGCGATAGCCGTACACGGGCGGTAGACGAGGTTCGGGAGGCCGTTGACTGGCGAGCATCAGCGTGGCGGCAATGGATATCACAAACAGCCGGATCGCCGACAATTATGCCTCTCGGCCTATTGCCGCCGCCGGTACGTGCCCGATCGGCCACCGGACTTGAGCTCCACGCGGATGTCGCTGATGACCATCGTGCGATCCACGGCCTTCACCATGTCGTAGATGGTCAGCGCGGCGACCGCGACCGCGGTCAGCGCTTCCATTTCGACGCCGGTCTGCGCGCGGGTGCGGACGCGCGACTCGATCGTGTAGCCGCGCGCGGTGGGCGTCAGTTCGACGTCAATCTGCGACAGCGATAACGGATGGCAGAGCGGGATGAGGGCGGCGGTCTGCTTGGCCGCCATGATGCCGGCCAGCCGCGCGGTCTGGAGCGGGTCGCCCTTCTTGACCGCGCCCGCCCGAATCAGCCGACGCGCTTCCGCCGACATCGCGATCGACCCGCGCGCGATCGCCTCGCGCTCTGTGATCGGCTTATCGCCGACATCGACCATCGTGATGCGCCCACGGGCATCCACGTGAGAGAGCACCACAGGCGTCTTCATTTTTCCAAGGGCGGCGGGGCCTAACCCCCGCCGCGAATTGACGCTGACACGTCGCCTCGGCTTTTCATGGCCTCGGCTCGGCGCGGCCGCAGGCGCTCCCGTCCTTACCTTACTCATCGTCCGGCTCTCCCTGGGCGAGGAAGAACGATAGACTCTCCAGAGAGACCGTCAGGTCGACGCTCTTCAACTTGACGTCCGGCGGCACTTCCAGCGCACCCGGCGAAAAATTCAGGACCGCTTTCATCCCGGAGGCGACGACGAGGTTGAGGACGTTCTGGGCGGCGCCGGCGGGCACGGCGAGGACCGCGATGCGGATGCCATCGCGGCGCGCAATCTTCTTCAGATCGTGGACATCGTAGATCGGCACGCCGCCACGCGACTGGTGGCCGACCTTCTCGTGCCGATTGTCGAAGAGCGCCGCGATCTCGAAGCCTTCCGTCCGGAACCCCGGATAGTCGGCGAGCGCCAGACCCAGATTACCCGCGCCCATGATGGCGACGCGGAACTTCTGATCCAGTCCGAGAATCTGACGGAGATGCCGTTTCAGGTCGCGGACGTAATAGCCGACGCCGCGGACGCCGAACTCGCCGAAGTACGCCACGTCCTTGCGGATTTGCGCCGCGTTCAGATGGAACTGCCGGGCAAGCGACTGCGACGAAATGGCGCGGACGCCGGCGCCATCGAGCTCGTTCAGACAGCGCAGGTAGACCGAGAGACGATTCGTGGTGAGTTCGGAGATCTGGTCGAGGCCGTGCCTGGTCCTGGCCGCCTTGTTCGCAGTTTTCACAAGCCACCGCAATTGTAGCAAATGCTAACATCGGACGCATGGGCCGCGCCCCCCGACGATCAACGCAGAACACGCAGAGTAAAGTTTCTCGGCGAGTTCTACGTTTGATGTGGTGTCTAGCGCTGGGGTTCTGCGCGTCGGCCGACGCGCAGCCGGCCGTGCGCCGTGCGACGAACATCGCCACGATCCTCGCCTATCCGAGCTTTTATCACATGCGGCCGGTCCTGCTCGTCGGCACGGTCGCGCGGCAGCAGAACGGCGAGTTCCAGGTGTCCGACAGCAGCGGATCGCTGCGCGTCATTCCGGAGGGCAGCGCGCCTGAGGGCCTCGACGAGGTGCGCGGGCAGTTCTGGGATCTCGGCCGGATGAAGCCGGACGACCCCCGGCTTGCCGGATACGACATGCGCGCCACGTTTCACGTCGATCCCGAAGGGGCGTGGCCGCGCCCGGGCGAAGTCACGGCTGTCATTGCGTCCGGGGCCTCGGGCATCACGCCGGCGGCGCCATCCGTCGCCATCGGCAGCGCGTCCGGAACCGCGAAGTCGCCAGGCTTCGCCCCGACGGCCCTCCGGTCGATCGTGCTCGAGGCGGCGCGCTACGTGGATCAGAAGGTGACGATCGCGGGACAGTTCTACGGGCGCAACCTGAGCGGCGATCTGCCCGACGCGCCGCGGCAAAGCCTCTACGATTTCGTCCTGCGGGCGGCCGATGCCTCGATCTGGGTGACAGGCGTCCGTCCCGAAGGGAAGGATTCCAGAGGAAATAATTTCAAGCTCGCGCTTGATGCGCGCATCGACACCGGTAAGTGGCTGCAGATATCCGGCACCGTGCGCCAGGGACGCGGCCTCCTGTGGATTGTCGGCGAGGCTGGGACGCTTGCGCTCGCGCAGCCGCCCACCGACACCGTCGTCGAAGAAGAGGCGCCGGTCCGTGTGCCCGCCGGGCCACCACCACAAGTCGTCTTCAGCGCGCCGACCGCGGACGAAACCGACGTCCCCGTGGCGACGAACGTCCGCATTCAGTTTTCGCGCGATCTCGATCCCGCGACGCTGAAGGGCCGCGTCCGCGTCAGCTACCTTCCCGCGGCAGGGGCCAATCCCGGCGACACGATCGCCCAGACGGTCGACTTCACGACCAGCTACCGCGCGTTCAATCGGGCCGTCGAGCTGACGTTCACCAAATCGCTCCAGCCGTTCCGGACGCTCACGGTGGAATTGCTCGACGGCATTCTCGGAACCGACGAGCAGGCGCTCAAGACCTGGACCCTTGTCTTTTCACTGGGAGGGTCATAGGTCGATCGGCCCTTCCGCCAGTAATCCTGCTATCGCCTCCCGCACCCGCACGATCAGCACGTCGCGGTCCTCCAGACTGAGTCCCGCCGTCTCGATCGGTTTTCCCGCACGGATGCTGACCGTGACGGGCCGGATGATCCAGCTGCCCCGCCGCATCGCCGCACGGCCGCCCTGGATGGCGACCGGCACGATCGGCGCGCCGGCCTTGATCGCCATGATGAAGCCGCCCTTCTTGAACGGCAGCATCTCGTCCGTCTTGCTGCGAGTACCCTCAGGAAACATCAGGAACGAGTGGCCCGCCTGCAGTGACCTGGCGCCGGCCTCGATCGATTGCATCGCCGATTCCTTCCTACTGCGGTCGATCGGAATGAAGCCGCCCATCCGGAACGCGCGGGCGAGGACGGGAATGCGATCGATCTCCTGCTTGTAGAGGATATGCATCCGCGGGTGGAGCGCCGTGTAGAGGATCGGTGGATCGACGTTGCTCTGATGGTTGCAGCAGTACACCGCCGCGCGATCGCGCGGCAGGTGCCCGGTTCCGGCGACGCGGTACTTGATGCCGCACAGGGCCGCTCCCAGGCGCACCCCGAGGTGGCCGAAGATATACAGCAGGTCCGTCCAGCCGAAAAGCGTGGCCAGCAGCATGCCGACGAGCCCGGTGACGAAGACGTACAGGGAAACCGCGACATACGTCGCGACCGATCTGACAGCGGCGACAACCACTGGAGGCCGCGCGTTCTAGCTTCTCAGTTCGGTCACGATGCGCGCGCCGCTCGGCGCGGCGCGACAGCGGCCCGCGGCACAACCTTCACGACCTTGGCACGCGTAGCCGTCCGCGCCTTTGCCGTGAAGCAACGCTCGAGCGCGCCGGCGACGCGCCCTTCCACGGCGGCCGCCGATTCGCGCATCACTTCGGACACTTCCGAAATGATGAGGAACTTGGCCCGATCGAGCATGCGCTTCTCGCGGAACGAGAGGCTCTTGGACTTGGCCAGGAACGTGAGGCTCTTGAGGACGTCGGCCACCTCGTAGATCGAGCCGCTGCGCATCTTGTCCGAGTTGTCCTTGAAGCGCCCCTTCCAGTTCTGGTGGTTGTCGATCTTGCCGTCGCCGAGCAGGCCGAACAGCCGATCGACTTCGTCGTCGCTAATGGCGCGGCGGAGGCCGACGCCGTCGACGTTGCTCACGGGCACGAGCACGGTCGTGTCGTTCGCGACAATGCGAAGATGAAAGAAGCCGCAGGTGGTACCAAGAATGGTCTTGTCTTCGATGCGTTCGACGATGCCCAGACCATGATTCGGGTAAATGACCTTGTCGCCGACTTGAAACGTCACGGTTCCCCCTAGGAGCTCAGTATGGAAGGCCAGAGCGTACCGGCAGTCTTCGAAGTATAGCTGACTGGTGAGCCAAACACAACGGAAATGGCCCAAATGTAACGGTTTTTATGCATTTCCGGTTTTGACCAACGCCGGGCAGCTCGAGCGTTCCCGGTCTAAATGACTCTGCGGCATCAGGTTCGGGTTACACTGACGCCCATGCCGAATCTCCCCTGAGTTGCTCAAGCCTGTCGCTCGCCTCAACCTGGCCCACCCACCGGTCGCCGTGGCGTTTCTTGCTGCCCCGCCCGCGGACCTAGCACTTACTTGTACAGTTCGACGTTAATACGTAGACTGGCGGCATGGGCCGTCCAGCCACGGCGATTGTGTTGACGCCAGAAGATCGCACCACGTTGACTCAGCGTCTGCGCGCGCCCACCAGCGAGCAGCGCGTGGTCGTGCGCGCGCGCATCGTGCTGGCTGCCGCCGACGGGCAGTCGACCGACGGCATCGCTGAGCAGTTGGCCCTGCGCCCGGCGACCGTGAGTAAGTGGCGGCACCGGTTTGCGACGCAGGGCGTGGCCGACCTGGCCGATGCGTCGCGCCCTGGCCCCAGCCGCCGCTACGACGCCGCGAGCGAGCGACGGATTTTGAAGCAGTTGGATGCGCCGCCGCCGGAGGGCCATGCGACGTGGACGGGGGCGATGGTGGCGACCGTGTTGGGTGAGGTCTCGCCTGACGAAGCGTGGCGCGTGCTGCGCCGCCATGGCATTCACTTGCGTCGTCGCCGATCCTGGTGCATCAGCACCGACCCGGAATTTGCGCCCAAGGCTACCTACGGCTGCCGAACGGCACGGCACGGCGCTGCGCGGCTTCAGTCATGAGTACAAGCGCCACGGCACCAGTTACGTTGTTCGCGGCACTGAATATCGCGACGGGGCAGCTCACGGCGGGGCACTACGCCCGGCGGCGCCGGCGCGAGTTCCTGGACTTCATGAACGACGTGGTCGCCGGGTACCCTGACCAGGAGTTGCATATCGTGTTGGACAACCTCAACACGCACAAACCGAAACACGACCGCTGGCTCGCGCGCCATCCCCGCGTGCATCTCCACTACACCCCCACGCGGGCCAGCTGGCTCAATCAAATCGAGTACTGGTTCAGTATCCTCAGTCGGCGGGCCTTGCAGGGCGCAAGCTTCACCTCGGTGCCGCAGTTACGCGAGGCCATCGACCGCTTCGTCAAGACCTACAATGCGCACGCCACGCCCTTCGAGTGGCGCAAGCGCGTGGTGCATTCCGTCGGGCTCAAGCATTGTTACGCCGATTTGCGCAGCTAAGTACTAGGGCGGGATCGATCGCCCGCTGCCGGCCGGGTGCAGCTACTGGAAGCACGCATCAGAAGGGCACGCCTTCTACACGACGCCCGACGATCACGAAAACTGCGCGGTGGGAGCGTTCACGCACGGCGTGACGCTGTCGCCGGCGAAGGCGAAGGAGCTCGAGGGGCTGACCGGGACGATGGTCGAGCTGCAGTATCTTAAGGAGCGAGGAAGTCGCCAGCATCCCCCATCGGGGATCGCCGATGGAGATCGTCGCGTACGCGCCACTGGCCAGGGCGCGGTTCGAGCCCGAGGCGGTCATCTTCCGCGGGAACGCGCGGCAGATCATGCTCGTCTCCGAAGCGGCACGGGCCGCGGGGATTTCCGAGTCGGCCGCTGTCATGGGACGTCCGGCCTGTGCGATGATTCCGCAGGCGGCCGCGGCGCTGTCCGGCGTGGCGAGCCTCGGCTGCATTGGCAACCGGGTCTACACCGAGCTTGGGGACGACGAGATGTATTTTGCGGTCCCCGGCAGAGCGCTGCCCCGCGTCATCGAGCAGCTCGACGTGGCGCTGACGGCGAACGCAGCGCTCGAGACGTTCCATAAAGAGCGCGCGGCCGCGCTCGCTTGATCTCAGAATCGGGTAATCTCGTAGTCGCGTAATCGGGCAATTCAATTGGCACATTGCCCGGTTGCCCAATGCTTCCGTCTCCGAGCCGGAGTGGTGAAACTGGCAGACGCGCGGGACTCAAAATCCCGTGGGGTTTACGCCCCGTGAGGGTTCGACCCCCTCCTCCGGCACCAATTCATTAGAGGGATCTTCGAACTTGATGCCGAACCCATCTCGCGGCCGAGGCCCGACTCTAGCTATTCTTTAACTCATGCGAGCGATTCTTTGCCGACGGTCAAATTAGCATGTGACGGCTGTCGGAAGATTCATGCCGCTGAGCTGACCGGCGCTCAAGGGCGGTCCGGTGCGCATTCCACCCATCGCAGTCCGGCTCGTTCGGCTTTCAGTGCCGGGAGCTTGACCGTCGATACCGCCTATCTGGCTTCTACATTGATACGCTTTGTAGTTTTTTGCGATGCCGACGTTGGGAAGAAGGACGCCGGCGAGCAAACCGAGCACCTTCGGATGCAACTCGGAACGGAGGGGTTGACGAAAAATTCAAGCCTGGAAAAACATCGCTATCCGCCGATTGGCCTCACTGACGAATACCCGCAAAACGCACCGGGCAAGACCGACAAGGGTTGAATTCACTAGACAAGAGCTCTCCTAGGCGCCGTTCCTCGGCCTCCGCCAACGCGCGCCCCAGAAACGTGGTCTGCTTCCGCGGCGCGAGCGAACCCGTTTCCCGCCGCCGTTGGATCAGCCGCTGCACCCACGCCCGACTCACGTCGTCCTTCGCCGCGACGCGCTCTGCGTCCAGACCCGCATCCCACGCCTGCGCAACGCGCTTCCGCAAATCCATCGAGACGGGGCCATAGCGCCTCCCCCGACAGAAGTACTACGGTGGCCGTACTATGTACAACCAGAAAACGCTCTAGGTGAGGCCTGAACGCTTGCCCGTGTCAGCGCAGGACGTCGAGCAGGTGGCTGTACTTGACGACGAAACTGCGCCCGAATCTCTCCGCCGGCAGGTCGTCGAGATCCTGCGTGTCGTTGTAGACGACAAATAGGCCGGTGTTCGACGACTGCAGCCACCCGAACCGGAGATTCGTCGACCAAATCTCGGACCGATCGTTGTACTGCAGCAGCGCCTGGACGTAGAGGCGTGGTGTGAAGGACAGGGAGACTCGCGTGCGCATAAGGTTCGTGACGAAGTCGCCCCACGGGAGGTCGACGTCGTTGCGGCTATAGCTGACGTTCACGTTGAAGGCGTCGCCCATGCGTACCGTCGAGCTGAGCGTCGGCGACACGCGCGACCCGCCGAAAAACCCCCCGGTCCTCATCACGAACCGGACGTACGCCGGCGCCGCTCGATTCGTGTTCGCGATAATCTCCGCCTCGGCGTGGTCGTAGGTGCCGGTCGGCACGATGACCCCGGGATAGATTTCAAACGGCGTGCCGACACCCTCGCGGGTGACGTTCACGGCTGTGGAGATCTGGTTGCCGGAGCGCCAGACCCAGTGGTTGTCGATGTGCCAATAGCCCGTCTCCTGGAAGCCCTCGAAGTTCCAGAAGCCGCGGTAGTTGGTGTGCGGGCGAAGCTCGAGGAAGCCGAACTTGTTCTCGGTCAGTCGAATCGTCCTGAACACGTTCAGGCCGATGCGGCGATAGCCGCTCCTCGACAGGAAGCCCGCCTGAGGGTTGAAGGCCTCACCCACCTCGGTGTATTGGGCCCCGGCCCGCAGGCCCGGCGAGGCGTAATTGGTGCCGAAATTCGCCGCGTGCTGGCGCCCTGAGAACCCCGGCGTTTGCGTACGGGCTGCGTATCCGCTGACCGAGCCGCGCCTCCCGATGCCGAAACGCGCGTCGAGCGCGTAGGTTTGGCCGTGGTCATCGTCTTCGGCGAAGCTGCCCGTACCGACACGGTTCGTGAAAATCGCGCCCACGCTCGACCGATTCGGCAAGTCGCGAGCAATCCGCGCGACCGTGAAGTTGGTGCTCGGCACAACGTCGGTCACGTGCCTCGTCTGCATGTTGAGCAGTCCGATGTTGACGTCGCCCGACTTGCCCGTCAGCCGTCCGCCGCCTCGAATGGGGATGACGGCGCCGCTGCTGTCGATGCCGATGCGGCGGCTGAAGAACATTTCGACGGCGCCTGGATTGCCCACCGAGAAGAGGCCGGCGTTCTCGAGGAAGAACGGCCGCTTCTCCGGGAAGAACAGGTTGAAGCGATTCAGGTTGATCTGTTCCTCGTCGACTTCGACCTGCGCGAAGTCGGTGTTGACGGTCAAGTCGAGCGTCATGCTCGGGCTGATGCTCCACTTGGCGTCGGCGCCCAGAGCGAAGTCGCCCTTCTCCGCCGATTCGGCTTGATCGATGGTGGCGGCGGTCACAAACGGCGAGAACTTGAGGTTGCGCTGCGGGGGAACCGTCAGCCCGGACAACGTGCCGGCGTCGACCAGGCGATACAGGTTGTACTGCCGATCGAGCGACGCCCAAAATGCCCGTTCGTTCCGCCGCTGCACGTTTCGCTGGAAGTTCACCTTCCAGCTCGTGTCGCTGGGCCGGTATCGAAGCGTCTTGAAGGGGATGGCGAATTCCGCGCTCCAGCCGAAGTCGCCCACCTTCGTGCGCACTTCCCAGGCGCCGTCCCAGTTCAAGTTGAAGCCGCCCCCCGAGCCGGCCTGCTGGTTACGGCCGCCGCCACGACCCCTGAAGCCCCCGCCCTGTCCCTCGCTAGTAACCTGCCCGTCGTACTCGATGCCAGCCGGATTCGTGCCGAACACGAACCCGCTCTGGCCGTCACGGAACGTGTCCAAGATGATCCGGAAGCTGTCCGTGTTATCGAGCGACGAGTCGCGCCGGCTGTCGGCCGCCACGATGCTCTGGGGCGACCGGTCGTGGCAGACCACTCCGATGTACAAGGTGGTGGCCGAGTAGAGGATTCGGACCTCGGTCCGTTCGGAGCCCGCCTGTCCGTCATCCGGTGTGATCTGCCAGAACCCTTCGGTCGCCTGGGCCTGCTGCCACACCATATCCTCCACGACGTCTCCGTCCAGGGTCGGCCCCTCCGCGACGCGATGGGCCGTTGCCACGGGTCGCGGACGGGCCCCGCCCTGGGCCGCGGCCGTCTGCACGGCGAGGACGAAACCGAGCAGGACGAAAGACGATACGACCGGCGCGCGCAACGGCAGGTTGAGGCTCACGAGCATGCTGACCCATATTATTCATGAGTAAGCGAGTTTCTGCTACAGCCGGCGGATTCGGAGTGGCGACGATGCGGATTCAGGGCGGCGGCTGACGGCGGCACCGTCCGGACGGAGTGGCCGGGGGCTCTGTCGGCGCGAGGACGCGTGGCGGTGAGGGGTGTGAGTTCGTTAGGCGGTCGTGGCGCCGAGGGCGCGGCCGGTCCGTCGACCCGCCTGGTCGAGCTCTTCAAGCGCGTCGACGCGCGCACGCTTGACTACCAATTCACACGACCGCCGTCCAGGCGATCGCGCCGACCAGGTTCTTCATGAACCGGTTCTGCCCGTCGACCACGATCATTCGTGGCGTCAGCGATTCGTCGGCGAGGCAGAACGCGACAATAATGACTCGATCGCCAGGCCGGAAGTGGTGCGCGGCGGCGCCGTTCACGACGATCTGTCCAGAGCCTTCGGGCAGCGTGATCGCGTACGTTTCGATCCGCTGCCCGTTGTTCAGGTTCCATACCGCGACCTGCTCGCCCTCAACGATATCCGTCAGGCGCATCAACCCGGCATCGATGCCGATGCTGCCGACATAATCCACGTCCGCGCCAGTGACGACGGCATGATGAATCTTGGATTTGCAGATAACGCGCAGCTTCATACGACTCATATTAGTCCAGCAACCAGGTCTAAAAGGAGGCCCAAAGACCGGTGCGACATCGACTCGCGCATCTTTGGCTTGTACGAGCCGTGTCGGTGCAGGCCGTGATCAGATGGCTTTCAACAACGCTGGGCGTCGTCGCGGGAACGCACGAGTCCAAGAGAGAACCGACTTCCCGGCGCTGGATCGCGGACGCCGCAGGACATCGTCGGCCACGACCGCCGGCGACCGCCTGATTTCCTCGCTCCGCAGTACCGTCACGCTGGCCGGCACGTCGGCCCATGGCTGTGCCGAGCGCGTCGGCGTCACGATGATCTGTTCGGTGATCCGCCCAGGCTCGAGGCGAATGTCGAGCGTGGCGTCCGGGACGGTCCGGAGGTCCACGGTCTCGACTTTCGGCGCGAATCCGGGCGCCTCAACCCGGACCTCGTAGACTCCCGACACCAGGCCGTCGATGCGGAACCCGCGGGCCGAGCTGACGGCCGTCTAACCTCGCCGCCCTGCTGCTGCGCCACGACGATCTACGCCCCGGAAATCGGCAGCGCCTGCTGGTCGAGTACGGTGCCCTCAAGATGGCGGTCGCTCGTTTGCGCAGAGTGGGCGACGCACAGCGACGGAACGATCAACAGGAAGCCGGTGAGCGCGAGACGCGTCTTCCACGACACAAGAGGCAAGCCCTTCATCTATCGATCCGCTCTCAAGTATCATCCTTGATACAAGATGGCCCTGGTACCCTTCGCCAACAAGCGAGCGCGTGCGTCCCAGCCACCGTCCCCCTTCGACGGGCTGCTCACCGATTTCTCGCTCCTCGAGCGCCTCGACGACTTCCGGCGGCGGCTCCTGCGCTCCGCCCTCGCCATGTGCGTGGGGATCGCGGTCGGATTCGCCTTCATCAACCAGGTGGTCGACTTCATCCTCGCGCCCACCAGGCGCACGCTGCCGGTGGGCGCCAAGCTGATCTACACGCAGCCTGGCGAGGCGTTCGGCCTCTACGTTCAGATCGCGCTCATCGTCGGCCTTGTCGTCGCGATGCCCTACATCATGTATCAGGGCTGGAAGATCGTGGCGCCGGTCGTGCCGCCGGCCGCACGACGATTCGCGATTCCATTCGCGCTCTTCACAACGACCGGCTTCGTCGTCGGCGCCGCCTTCACGCATTACATCGCGTTTCCCTACGTCATGGCGTTTTTCGCGAGCTTCAACACGCCGGATCTGGCGTTCTATCCGAAGCTGTCGGACGTGTTCGGTCTCTACACGAAGATGCTCCTCGGCATGGGCGCGGTGTTCCAGATGCCCGTGGTCGTGTTTTTTCTCGCAAAAGCCGGACTGGTCACGGCGCGCGTTCTGATCAGAAG
This sequence comes from Vicinamibacterales bacterium, assembly GCA_965229885.1. GTDB lineage: Bacteria > Acidobacteriota > Vicinamibacteria > Vicinamibacterales > CAVVIG01 > DATLLJ01. The sequence continues at coordinate 375,271 of CBDDJX010000002.1, read as the reverse complement.
CTTCAAGTACGCGCTCCTCCTCATCTTCGTGGCCGCAGCCATCATTACGCCGACCGGCGATATGGTCACGCAGACGATCTTCGCGGCGCCGATGGTCGGTCTCTATCTGCTGAGCATCGTGATCGCGTGGGCGTTCGGTAAGGCTCGACTCGCCCCAGCCGACGACTCGGACCCGGCCGACTAAACCGTTATTCCCCGATTTCACAATTCGCCGTCGAGCCCCGCTCCTGTAAGCGCGCCCCCTTCCGCATCCGCGCGACGTGCATCTGACTCTTGCGACATTCCGTTCTCAACCCCCTGCGAACGAGCACCTTAGGCGTGAATCGACCCGTCCACCAAAAGCGGCATAGTTCGCGCATTTTCGCATCAGCGGTATTACAAACGAGGCGCTGAATGAATCCAGCCACTGCCCGCACGTCTGCGCGGCCGCCTGTGGTCTTTCGCGATGCGTTCGGCGAACGCCGGCGCATCGTCGCTCCAAACGGGAGCGACACACTCGACGTGCTCTGTCTGCGGGGCGAACTGACCGAGGTTCCCTCGTTCGAATTCGCACTCCGCGAGCGCGTGAGCCGGCTCGCCGGTTTCCGTCATCCTGCTTTCGCGCAGATCCGTACCGTCGAGCGCTTGACCGATACGGCTCGCACGCTCGCGCTCATCTGCAATGCACAGGCCGGCGTACGGATCTCGGAGCTCCTCGCCACGGCCGCGAAACACGGCGTCGTGCTCGACTCTGACGCGGCTCTGTGTCTGGTCCGGCAGATGGTCACCGCCATGGCGGCGTTCCACGAGCAGGCGCCGGACGCGGCATACGGCGCGCTGGGTCCCGAGCGCGTCGTCGTCACGCCGAAAGGGCGCCTCGTCATCGTCGAGCACGTCATGGGCAGCGCGATCGAGCAGCTGCGATTTTCCGAAGAGCGGTACTGGCGGGAGCTCAGGGTGCCCTGTCCGCGCGCGGCCGGTCTGCCGGTCATCGATCAGCGGGCGGACGTGCTGCAGATGGGCATGCTCGCGCTCGCCCTACTCCTCGGCCGCTCCCTGAACGGTGATGAGTTCCACTCTGGCCTTGGCGACGGCGTGATATCCGCCCGCGCCCTGTCGGCGGATGGCCACGCGGAGACGCTGCCGCCCGGATTGCGGCCGTGGCTGACGTCCGCCCTCCAACTCGATCCGCAAGCCGAATTCGCCTCGGCGATCGATGCGCTCGAGGAGCTCGAGAAGCTGTTCGAGAAGAACCAGGACCTCGGCGCGTCGCCAGCGCTCGAAGCGTTCCTGGCGCGATGCCGCGAGCGCACTGAGCTCGCCGGCGAGACCGCGGCGCCGCAAGTCACGGTCAGCCCGTCAGTCGCACCTGCGCCTGTGGTCCCTGAGGCTGTGGCACCCGAGCCGGTGGCCCGGCAGATCGCGGAGCCGTGGCCGGAGCCGAAGCACGCCGGGGCGCAAGAACCGTTGCGCGAGGAGTGGTCGCCGCCAGCGTCGATCGCCCGGCAGCCGGCGGTGCGCGAGCCGGTCGCCATCACGCTTCCGCCGAGCGCGCTGCCGCCTGAACCGCCTGTGCGCGACGCGAAGCTGAATCGTCCCCTCGAATCTGCACGCAGGCCGACGCCGTTACACGTGCCGATCCCTTCACACACGACGATCCCTTCACACACATCATGGCCGTCCCATATGGCCCACCTGGACACGAAGGACGAGGACAAGGAGCTCCCTGACATGCCATCGAGACGCATCGGCGGCGGACGTCGCGCGGCGGTCGCTGGACTCCTGTTCCTGGTGCTCGCCGGTGGCGGCACGATGGCGGCGCGGAGATATCTCGATTCCGCGCCGGTCACCACCGGCACGGTGGTCGTCACGACGAACCCGCCCGGCGTGCAGGTCGTTCTCGACGGCATACCCCGGGGTGTTTCTCCGATGACGATGACCGTCGCGGCCGGCACGCACCTCCTCCAGTTGCGCGGCGCGGGCGAGCGGACGGTGTCGCTCGATGTCGCCGCCGGAGCGCAGCTGTCTCAGTACATCGAATTGGCCGCGGGTCCGCCCACGGCGGGCGGCCTGCAGGTCCGCACCGATCCGGCCGGCGCCAGGGTCAGCGTCGACGGCGTGCCGCGCGGCGCATCGCCGGTCATCGTCGCCTACCTCTCTCCGGGCGAGCACACCGTCGTGATCGAGAGCGAGCATGGCACGACCAGGCAGACGGTGACGATTGAGCCGGGCGCGACGGCGTCGCTCGTCGCCAACCTCGTGGCCTCTCAGGCCAGCACGGCCTCGTCGGGCGGCTGGATCAGCGTCTCGACGCCAAAGACCGTTCAACTGTTTGAGGACGGGCGTCTCCTGATCGTCAACGACTCGCTGGGGTATCGCAGCACCAGAGCCGTGCACGTCACCGCCGGCGAGGTATCGGCGATCGCAGTCGAGTTCCCCAAAGGCACGATCGCGCTGAACGCCGTTCCCTGGGCTGATGTGTGGATCGACGGCGAGAAAGTTGGTGAGACGCCGATCGGCAACCTGCCGGTGACCATCGGGCCGCACGAGGTCATCTTCCGACATCCGGACCTCGGTGAGCAGCGCGAGCTGGTCACCGTCACGCTCACCGCGCCAACGCGCGTGAGCGTCGATCTGACGAAGAAGCCGTGACGGCCTGGAAACTGCTCTCCGCGATCTCCGCGATGATCGTCATGGCGACGACGGGCGTCGCGACCCGCGCCACCGACGATCTGTCCACGGCGCGCGATCTGTACGCCTCGGCGGCGTACGAAGAGGCGCTCGCGGCGCTCAATCGCATGCGCGCGGCAGGCGCGCCGGCGGCGGATGCGTTCTACGTCGAGCAGTACCGCGCCTTCTGTCTCCTCGCGCTCGGCCGCGGCCACGAGGCGCAGGCGTCCATCGAGGCGCTCGTCGTGGCCGATCCGCTGTACCAACCTGCGTCGGAGGTGTCGCCTCGCGTGCGAACCGCGTTCAGCGAAGTCAGGCGGCGTCTCCTGCCGTCGATCATCGCGCAGCGGTACGCGAAGGCCAAGGCGGCGTTCGACAAGAAAGACTATGTGGCGGCCGCAGCCGGCTTCAGCCAGACGCTGACCCTGCTGGCCGACCCCGAAGTCGTTCGGCTCACTGGACAGCCTCCGCTGTCCGACCTCAGAACGCTACAGCGCTTTTCATGACCGTGTGGCACCGCCGTAGCCGCAGTGCCGAAAGTAGTTGCGGCATTCGTCGGGACTGAAGTGCGCCAGGCACTCGCCGAGGAACGGCCAGAGCGTCTCGGTGCTGCGACAGCGAGCGGTGCGGACCAGAGCCTTCAGCTTCGCGAAGCACAGTTCGATTGGATTGAGGTCCGGGCTATAGGGCGGCAGATACCAGAGCGTGGCCCCGGCAGCCTGGATGGCTCGCTGGATACCGGCGACCTTGTGCGCGCCGAGGTTGTCGGCGATGACGAGGTCGCCGGGGTGCAGGGTCGGCACCAAGATCTGTTCGATGTAGGCCCGGAAGCTCTCGCCATCGATCGCGCCGTCGAAGACCCCCGGGGCCGTCAGTCCTGTAACCCGCAACGCGGCGAGAAACGTGCTAGTCCGCCAGCGCCCGCCGGGGGTGTGGTCGTGGACACGCGCCCCGCACGGGGCGCGGCCGAATCGTCGGAGCAGATTGGTGGTGATGCCGGTTTCGTCCAGAAACACGAGGTGGGTCGGATCCCAGGTCGGCGCCGCCGCATGCCACGCGCCGCGCGCCGCCGCGACGTCAGGCCGATCGTGTTCGGATGGGCGGACCGTTTTTTTTGACGGTCAACCCGAGGGCGTGTACGGCACGCCAGACCGTCGGCACACTCGCGGGCGTGGCGAGGGCGTCCTTCAGTTCGGCCAGCGTGCGATCGGGCTGTGCCGCGATGAGCGCCGCCAAGGTGTGGAGATGCGGTTCGAGCATGGGGCGTCGACCGTGACGCTGCACGCGCGGCGCCACCTCACCCGTCTTGCGCCGCCGTTGCTTCAACAGCCGCACCCACGACCCGCTCACGCGGTACTTCGCCGCGACAGCGGCGGCCTTCATCCCGGCATCGCTATCGAGTAACGCCCGCTCTCGTAAGTCCATCGAGTATGCGCGCATCGGTCCTCCTGCATCGGTGCACGCAGGAGTACCACGGTCCGCCCAGCGAGTACAAGGGCTATCTGAAAAGCGCTCTAGCAATCGGCTTTCAGGAATTGAGCGCGAAGGCCATCCCGCCGCCTCCCCTGCAGGTGGCGCCTCTGCCGGCGGCACTCACGCGCGCGGTCGTGCCGGCAGCTCCGGCGCCGCCGCGCGTCTACACCGTCGTCGATACGAACGTCGTGGGGCCGGCCACCATCCGGCAGGACCTGCCATCGTTCTCGGGCCGGCCGTCCGAATCGCCAGGCGTGCTTGAAATCGTCATCGACGAGCGAGGGCTCGTGGAATCGGCGACGATCCGTGAGCCCGTGAATGCGTCGTACGACCAGCTCGCGGTCGACGCCACGAGGAACTGGCGCTATCAGCCCACGACGCTCGATGGTGTGCCCGTGAAATTCCGGAAGCGCATTTCCATTATGGTCAAGCCCGCGACGTAGCTGGTCGTCGTCGTTAGCCGTTGGCCTTGCGACGGCGACGCACTTTGACCCACGCAAGTCCGACGACACTCATTGCGACAATTAAGACCCAAATCACTGGCTCCTCCTTAAGGCTGGCGGTTGGACCCGCGACCCGTCTTCCTCGGTGACTTCCTTGAGCTTGGCCAGAAGCGCCGCAAACCCGCATTGCTCCGGATCGAAAAGGCCCCATTCGTCCTGAACCGGCTTCGCCTTCGTGGGTCGTGCCGAACGGGCCGATACCGGCCGCGGGGCCGGCTTGTCCGCGCGATCGGCGCTGGGTGCGCATCCGCCGCCCGGTCGTGATGGTCGGCGGCGAGCTCACGATGGAGATGCTCGACCTCAGCTTCAATCCGCTCGCGAAGTTCTACGAAGCGCCGATTCAGCTGAAGGCCAACGGCGGCGTGTTTCTCATCGACGATTTCGGCCGGCAGCGGATGCGGCCGCAGGATCTGCTGAACCGATGGATCGTGCCGCTCGAAAGCCGCGTGGACTATCTCACGCTCCGCACCGGCAAGAAGTTCCAGGTGCCCTTCGACGTGCTGGCCGTGTTTGCGACGAACCTCAACCCGGCATCGCTCGCCGACGAAGCGTTCCTGCGCCGGATTCCCTACAAGATCTCGATTGAGGATCCGACAATCGATCAGTTCACGCGGATCTTCGAGCTGAACTGCAAGAAACGAAACCTGCGCTTTCATCAGGTGATGGCCGCGTACCTGCAGCGGCGCCACTACGCCCCCATGCGGCGGCCGATGCGCGCCTGCCATCCACGCGATCTGCTCGAACACGTCACCGCCATGTGCCGCTATTGGGGCATCGAGCCGGTGATTACGCGCGAGTTGCTTGACGCCGCGTGCAACGCCTACTTCGTCGACGATGAGCCGCAGGCTGTGGCTCCCCCGCGTCGCAAGGCGTCGGCACGACCCCGCATGGAGATTCACTGATGTCTCGTCGCCTCGAGAGCAGCGTCGCCACAGATCTCGTGGCGAGGGCGATCGTGATCGTGCTGTTCTCGCTACTCTCCGTGAACCTCCTCGGCGACTTTCTGCGCACCGGCCACGTCACCGGCCTGCTGCTCCTCGCCAGCGAGTCGCTCGTCGTGCTGCTGACGATGGTGAGACGGCGGACGGACCTTGTCGATCGGTCAGCCGCCGGCGTGTTGACGACGGCGATGTCGGTGGCTGGCCCCCCGCTCCTGCGTGCAGTCGATGGATCGAACATGGTGCCGGACGCGGTCACCACTATCGCGTCCGCCGCCGGCCTTTGGCTGGTCATCGTCGGAAAGCTGGCGCTCGGCCGCAGCTTCGGCATCGCGCCGGCCAACCGCGGTGTCGTCATGCGCGGGCCGTACGTGCTCGTTCGGCATCCGATCTACGCAGGGTATCTGCTGACTCGCACGGCGTTTCTCGTCGCGCATCCGACCCCGTGGAACGCGGCGGTGCTGATCGTGGCGGACGGCGCGCTCGTCCTCCGTGCGCTCATCGAAGAACGCGTGCTCAGCGCCGACGCGGAATATCAATCCTATTGCCGCCGCGTCGGATGGCACTTAGTGCCGGGCGTGTCCTAGAACTATTGCAATTTCCCCTGGGGCCCAGCGATGCTGCTGATCAACGCACGATCCGACGAAACGATCGCGAGCGACGTGACCCTGGCGCTGACTCGCGCGGAGCGCCGCCACGGGTTCCTCGGGCGGGACAGCCTCGGTGTCTCGGGGGCCCTGGTGCTGTCGCCGTGCTGGTCGATTCACACCATGTTCATGCGTTTTCCGATCGACGTGGTCTTCGTCGATCGCGATGGACGCGCCGTGCGGATCGTGAGGGAGCTGGCGCCATGGCGCATCGCGGTCGCGCCGCGCGCGCACGCGGTTGTCGAGTTGCCCGCCGGCAGCCTGCGGGTGCGGGATGTCAGAGTCGGGGACGCACTCTGACTGGTGCCGCCGGCGTGACCATCCATCACCGGCATCCGCACAGCCAGCACGGTGACGCCCGCGCCGGGACCCATGGGTAGGTAAGTCAGCGCGTCCTGGCCGCGACTGGCCTCGACCACGGCCGTCAAGTCCACGGTCTATGGTACGGTGGCTCCGATGAAGGCGGCCGCCTCGTCCCCGGCGTTCGAACGCGCGTATCCGTCGTATGACACGACGAGGGCGATCGACGAGCTGCGGGCTCGGGACTACCCGGCGCTGGCGGCACTCGGCTGCACCTACCTCGATTACACGGCGGCCAGTCTGTACGCGACGACTCAGCTCGAGCGGCATTTCTCACTCTTGCGCGATCACGTCTTCGGCAACCCGCACTCCACCAATCCCACGTCCTCATTCTCGACGGCAGCAATCGCGCGACTGCGGCGGCGGGTGCTGGACTTCTTCAACGCATCGCCCGACGAGTGGGCGGTCGTCTTCACGGCCAACGCCAGCCAGGCGCTCAAGCTCGTGGGCGAGTCGTATCCGTTCGGGCCGAAGGGCCGCTTTCTCCTGACGTTCGACAATCACAATTCGGTGAACGGGATTCGAGAATTCGCCCGCGCGAAAGGAGCGACGGCGACCTATATTCCGGTCGTGCTGCCGGATATGCGGGTCGACGAACGCGAGCTCGAACGCGAGCTCGATCGCGCTGACCCTGCGGACCCTGGTGATCACGTTGCGCCCCGCCTGTTCGCCTACCCGGCGCAGTCGAATTTCTCTGGCGTGCAGCATCCGCTCGAGTGGATTGCGCGCGCGCAGGCGCGCGGCTGGGACGTCCTGCTCGACGCGGCCGCGTTCACTCCGGCCAACCGGCTCGACCTCGGGCGATGGGCGCCGGACTTCGTGGTGCAGTCCTTCTACAAGATCTTCGGCTACCCGACCGGCGTCGGTTGCCTGCTCGCGCGCCGGCGGGCGCTGGCGAAGCTCCGTCGTCCCTGGTTTGCAGGCGGCACCATCACGGTGGCGTCGGTGCAGGGCGACAGGCACTATCTGGCCGAGGGCGAATCAGGCTTCGAGGACGGCACGCTGGACTTTCTCGCGCTGCCCGCAATCGAAATCGGCCTGGAGCACATCGGCGCGATCGGAATGGACACGATTCACGAACGCGTCCGGTGCCTCACCGGGTGGCTTCTCGACAACCTCCTGGCACTCGGGCAGCCTGGCGGCCAGCCGCTCGTGCGGCTCTACGGCCCGCCGACGACCGATCGCCGCGGCGGCATCGTGACCTTCAACTTCTACGACCCGGCTGGACGGGCGATCGATCATCGGACGGTCGAGGACCGCGCGAGCGCTCGGAACATCTCGCTGCGCACGGGCTGTTTCTGTAATCCCGGCGGCGGTGAGATCGCCCTCGGCCTGACGGGCACCGAACTGTCCTCCTGCTTCAGGCAGCCGGAACACGAGACCCGCCTCACGATCGACGATTTCCGGATGTGTATTGATGGGAAAAGCACCGGCGCCGTCCGCGTGTCGCTCGGGCTCGTCAGCAACCTCGCCGACGTCGACCGCTTCATCGGCTTCGCCAAACAGTTCATCGGCAAGTAGAATGAAGGGCATGCGCCGCTGGGTTGTCGTCGCCCTTGTTGCGGTCCTCGGGGTCGTCGGGGGCCTCTCGTTCCGACTGGGTCCAGGTCCCGGCACGCCGCTCTCGGCCGAAAGCCTGCCGTCCCGGCTGAGCGACGAGGCGTTCTGGCGCCTCGTGACCGATTTCTCGGAGCCGGACGGTTTCTTCAGGTCCGATAATTTTCTCTCGAACGAGGTGGAGTATCAGTGGGTGATCCCGACGCTGACGTCGGCACTCGGGACAGGCGGCGTGTACGTCGGGGTGGGTCCCGAGCAGAACTTTACCTATATCGTCGCGTTGCGGCCCAAGCTGGCCTTTGTCGTCGATATCCGCCGCGGCAACCTGCACGAGCACTTGCTCTACAAGGCGTTCATCGAGATGTCGGCCGATCGCGCCGAGTTCCTGTCCCGGCTGTTCGCGCGGAAGCGGCCCGCCGACCTGCCGCCCTCCCCGGACATAGGGCAGCTGATGGTCGCCTACCAACATCAGGAGGCAAGCCCGGAGCTGTTTGACCGGCATTTACAGGAGGCTAAGGACCGGCTCGTGAAGCATCATGCCTTCGCGCTGTCGGACGAGAACCTCAACGGGCTCGAGTACGTGTACCAGGCGTTCTATGACGGCGGGCCGGATCTGAACTACTCGTTCCCGGGCGGCGGGTTCTATCGCGGCGGGAACTTCCCCACGTATGCCGATCTGATGACCGAAACCGACGGCCGCGGCGAGCATCGCAGCTACCTCGCATCGGAAGATCAGTTCCGGACGCTCAGCCAGCTCGAGAAGAACAACGCGATCGTTCTGGTCGTCGGCAATTTCGCGGGGCCGAAAGCGCTGCGCGCGGTGGGCGGGTACCTGCGGCAGCACACCGCCGAGGTTTCCGCGTTCTACACGTCGAACGTCGAGATGTATCTCTTCCAGCAGGGGGACGACTGGAAGAAGTTCTACGGCAACGTCGCGACGTTGCCCGTCACCGAAAAGAGTACATTCATCCGATCGGTGTCGAACCGGGGTCTGCGGTTCCAGTCCCCAACCACTGCGTCTGGCGCCCGGACGTCGACGCGCCTCAATCCAATCGCCGATCTGGTCCGCGCGTATCGCGCGGGCTGAATCGACGGCTATTAGGACGTGATCGCGATGTCGCGGTGACGACATACGCCGCAGAGCACGGTGGAATTTGAGGATCTGATGGATCTGGAATCCTCAAGTCCTCAGATTCATCTCTGCAGTGATCGTGGTCAGGTAATCGGAGACGGCATGACCAAAGCGAAAGTCAGCCAGCAGAAGCGATCGCGCGAACGCGCGAAGCAGGAAAAGCGCCAGCAGAAAGCCGAGCGGCGCTCCCAGTCGACAATCGAACGGCCGAAACGTCTCCCCGGCGAAGAAGATCCGGATCTCGCAGGCATCGTGCCGGGACCGCAGCCCTCGCCCTGGGGAGATGAGGAAGAGACAGAGACAGAAGCAGAATAGGCCTGCTTCGTCGGTACCTTGGCCTTCAGCTCCTCGAACCGGTTGAGCACCACCTGAATCTGCGGCGCGGCGGGCGCGCTGGCCTGCGCCTGCGCTGCGTCGATGAGCCCGAGAAAGCGCTGGCCATCCCGGCTGATCTAATCGGCCGAAACCTGGCTACGGACGCGAACCGTTGGAGCGGCGCGTCACACGCGCCAGACGGGAAACCGCGTCGGAAGCGCCGAAATCCGCCGCAGGTCACGGACCTGCGGCCTGCCGCCGACACGTCGCCGCTGATGCGGTGTCCCGCGCCGGACCCGGTTCGCGACCGCAGCGGGTTTACGGCCAGAAATCGCCGAACAAATCTGACAAAGTAGTACTGGACTCGCGGATCGGCGCTGCGCCGGGGGGAAGAGCTCCGTCGCTGGCGGCGTCGCGTTCTCCGTTGCGCTCCGCACGGCTCGTGTGTCGCGCGATCTGGACCTGTGGCACGACACGCTCGACGTCGTGGGACGGAGACCGTGCGCTTCTTCAGGCCGCCGGCTCGAACGCGCGCTTGCCGACGGGCGCCCGCAGTTTCGCCGCGGTCACCTCGGCGGAGCCTTGCCGCGCGTGACGCCCTGAACGCGTGCAGCGGTGACGGTCATCATTCGTCGAGACGTTCGGCCAGGCCTTACTGCCCATCCTCCGCCCAGCCCGCACCTCGCGCACCCAGCACGCCACGTGGCACCCGTCACCTGCCACCAGGCGCCGCGTGAGCGCAGCGCTGAACATGCCCTGCCCCATCGGCGGAACTCTGGATGTTATGATCCCCCCTTGCGGCACTCAGAAGCCGCAGTGGAGATTTCAATGAGGCGAGTGTTCCTCCGGCTCCTGTTGCCGGCTTGTCTCGTCGCGCTCGGCGCCGGCTGCGAGAAGTCCGGCGCCCCCGCCAAGCCGACGGATGCCGCCGGCGCGCAGCCGGACGCACAAGCGCCGGGACTCCCGGGCGCAACAGCCCCGCCCGGCGCGGCCGGCGCGCCTGGAACCTTGTCCGATGGCCAGCCGGCTGAGGCCCCAGTCAAACCGGTACCCGCCGTGCTGCCGGCCGTCGTCGCCAAGGTAAACGGCGAAGACATTCAGAAGTGGGAACTGGAATCGGCGCTGAAGCAGGCAGAAGCCACGGCGGGCGGCCAGGTGCGGGCGGACAAACGCGACGCGGCGCTGCGCGCTATCCTTGACGAGCTCGTTACGTACCACCTGCTCGCGCAGGAGGCGCACGGCCGGAAGATGGATGTGTCGGACACGGACGTCGACGCCGAGATGCTCAAGGTTCGGCAGACCTTTCCGACCGAGGAGGCGTACAAACAGGCGCTTCTGCTGCAGGGCGTGACCGTCGAACAACTGCGCGATGTCACCCACCGCACGATGCAGGCCAGGAAGTTCGTCGACGCCGAGGTCACCTCAAAGACCGCGGTCCAGGATGCCGAGGTCGACGCCTTCTATCAGCAGAACCTCGATCGCTTCAGGCAGGGCGACATGGTGCACGCCAGCCACATTTATCTCAAAGTGCCACCGGATGCGCCACCTGCGGAGAAGAACCAGAAGCACGCGGCCGCGGCCGAGATTCTGAAGCAGCTGCAGGCCGGCGCCGATTTCGCGACGGTCGCGCGGGAGAACTCGAACGATGCGACAGCGGCCAACGGCGGCGATCTGGGGTTCTTCGGCAAGGGCGACGTGCCGCCCGACTTCGAGAACGCGGCATTCGCGCTGAAACCGGGAACGATGAGCAGTGTCGTGGAGCTTCAGGGCGGCCTGCACATCATCAAGGTCCACGAACGGCGGGGCCCTCGAACTGCGCCGCTCGCGGAAGTGTGGGACGACGTGAAGCAGTTCCTGCTCAGCGGCCGGCGCCAGACCAGACTCGATCAGCTGCTTGGCCAGATCAAAGCGAAGAGCAAGGTCCAGCTTCTCGTGTGACGACGCTCAGTGCCGGGCGCCGGACACGCGGATCGCTCGTCGAACTTCGTCGAGCATCCTCTTGAGCGTGAATGGCTTCACGAGCACGCCCGCCACGCCGCTTGGCAAGTCCCGAGACTCCGACGTGCCGGGCGAATCCATGTCGGCCAGCACGATGACGGGAATCTGCCGCGTGCGCCAGCTCTGCGAGAGCCACTGCGCCAGACGCCACGCCGGCATTGAGGGAAGGTTCAATTCGGCCAGAATCACCTGTGGTGAATCGGCCGTGATCTGCGCCAGCGCCTGCTCGCCATCGGTGGCTTCAGCGACCTGAAAGTGAAAGCGGTCCAGGTACTTGGCGCAAGATTTGCGGACGCCGTCGTAGCTTTCGGCGACGACGACCGGCGGACACTTGCCGGGCCGATCGGTCGGGCGGCGCCCGCCCCTGGGCACACGACGCCGGTCCGGCAGTGAGCGCTGATGGTCAGCTGATGACATGACGTGACGCCTACCACTCGAGCAATGCGTGTACCACGCAGATCTGCACGGGGCTGCGCGCGGGAGAGGCTAATGGATGGGCTGGGGGGGCCAAGACTCGGCCTCGGTTCCGGGTGAGCGGGCGGCTGCTCAGGCGAGCGCGCGAATGCCGGCGCGCGAGAACTCTGTGATGTGCCGTGCGATCTCGTCGATCTCGGCCGGGGTCGGCTTGGCCTTCAGGCCGATCCGCGCGCCGATGGCGTTCGGCACATACGCGATGGCCTGCGTCTGGACGCCCAATCTGCGGGCTGACGACCACTTCATGCGTCGTGATGATTCCGGTGAGCACCAGCGCCGACGGCGGCCTGGACGAGAAGCAATACGCGGCGGCCGCAATGGCGACCAGTCCAAGGGTCACGAGTCGTTTCTTCATGTCGTCGCGCTCAAACAATTGTATCAAACAGCTGTTTGACTATTGTCAACGCTATACTTGGGGTGGTTTCCTCAGAGATCTGCCGCCCCGCGCACGGTGGTACATCCTCACGGTCATCGCGCTGGGCGCCGTCACCCTGGCGGCGCTGCTGCCCCGCGCCACCTTCACCCCGGTCCTGCCACTCGTCGTCCTGGTCCTGCTCTCGTCGCTGACGGCCGCCTTCAAAGTCTACCTGCCCATCGCCAGCGGCTCGAACATGTCGGTGTCGTACGTCGTCGACATTGCCTCGCTGATCCTACGGGGACCACACGCCACGATGATTGTCGGCGCAGCCAGTGGCTGGAGCCAGTCGACGCTGAACGCCCGCTCGCAGCCGGCGGCGCACCGCACGCTGTTCAACATGTCGGTGCTGACGCTGACGGTTCAGGCCGCCGGTCAGGTGTACCAACGGCTTGGCGGAACCGCCAGCGGCAACCTGCGGGAGATCGCCGTGCCGCTGGCGGGCATGGCGATCACGTACTACTTCCTCAACACCATTCCGGTTGCCGTGGCGATCGCGCTGACGACGAGGCAGAGCGCGTGGCGCGTCTGGAAGTCCGACTTCGCGTCGACCGCGCCCAATTATCTGCTCGGGGCCGCGGCGGCCGCCGTGGTGATCGCGGTCACCCGAAGCTCCGGTTACTGGTTGACGCTACTTGTGACGGCGGCGCCGCTCTACTTGACCTACAAGATGTATCGCGCCGGCCTCGAAAGCGAGGCGCGCCAGGGCGCGATTCTCGAGGCCGCGCACGATGCCATCATCACGATGGATCCGAAGCTGAACATCCGCGAATTCAATCCGGCCGCAGAGCGGATGTTCGGGCACCGGCGGACCGATATCCTGGGCCGCAGCGTGGCGCTGCTCGTTCCATCAGCCGATCGCCAGACACAACTCGACGCGCTGAAGCAGTACATGGAGACGGGTGGCGGACCGCTGTCGGCGCGCCGTCTCGAGTTGACGGCGATTCGTGCTGATGCCACCGAATTCCCGGTCGAATTGACGGTCGCCCGCATGCGGGGCGACAGAGGCGCTGTCGCGACCGGCTTCATCCGCGACATCACCGAACGGCGCGCGCTCGAAGAACAGCTGCGGCAGTCGCAGAAGCTCGAAGCCGTCGGACGACTCGCCGGCGGCGTCGCGCACGACTTCAACAACATCCTCATGAGCATCATGGGGGCGGCCGATCTGCTGCTGGTGCAGCTCGGGGGCGACGACCCTGCGCGGAGCGAAGCCAGCGAAATCAAACAGTCGGTCGAGCGGGGCGCGGTCGTCACGCGGCAGCTGCTCGCCTTCAGCAGACGTCAGGCCACACGGGCCCGCCTGTTCGCGCTCGGCGACATCGTGCGCGGCATGGAGACCATGCGCCGCCGCCTTATCGGTCCGGAGATCGAGTTCGACATCGAATGCGGCGCCAGGCCGGTCGTCGTGCTGGCTGACTCCGGCCAACTCGAGCAGGTGGTGATGAACCTCGTCATCAACGCGCGGGATGCGATGCCAGAAGGCGGGCGCCTGGGCGTACGAGTCGAGGAGATGGATGTGGACGAGGCCGCCTCCGTCACGCTGACCGAGGGGCACGCGGGACGGTACGCCCGGCTGAGTGTGAGCGATACCGGCACCGGTATGAGCCAGCAGACCCGGGCGAGGCTCTTCGAGCCATTCTTCACGACGAAGGATCAAGGCAAGGGCACCGGCCTCGGCCTCTCGATCGTCTACGGCATCGTGAAGCAAAGCGGCGGCTACATCAGCGTATCGAGCGAGCTCGGACGTGGCGCCGCGTTCTATATCTATCTGCCGGTCGCGGACGTCCCGGAGCCGTCCCCGTGGCCGCGTGAGTCTGGTCAGACCTCCGTCGCCACTTCACTCACGTGATACCCGACCGTCATCATCCACGTCACCAGAAGAAAGGCGGCGGCTGACAGGTAGGGCGCCGACTCGCCGAAACGCTGGAGCACGACAGCGCTCCACACCGGCCCCAGTGTCCTGCTGAGGCTTTCGACAGCGCCCGCGGCGCCCTGGACCCGGCCCTGCTCACGCGGGCCGGCCGCGCGACTCACGAGGCTCGAGATCGTCGGCATGCCGAAGCCCATCCCGACCGACAGTGGCACGAGAATCAGCACGAACATCGGGAGGGAATGCGTGATGGCCGCGCCCACAAGCCCGACCGCGCTGAAGACGAGGCCAAGGGTGAATGTCGCCTTGTCTCCCAAGCGCCGCACGATCGGTCGGATGAATCCTCCCTGCACCACGGCGCTGAGCAAGCCGAATCCGGCAAACAGATACCCAGTCGCGGCCGGGCCGTGACCGAACCTGGCGGCCACGAACAGGCCGAACGTCGTTTGGAAGATCGCGAGTGCGAACCAAAAGACGAAGTCGATCGCCAGAACGCGCCGGACGATCGGGCGCCGCATCAGGTCAGGCAGATACCGGAGCGGGTTGCCGGTGCCCGCATGAACCCGGTGAACCGTTTCGGGGAGCCACAGCCACGCCATGATGGTGGCGACAACTGTGATCGCGGCCGCCGCCCAGATCGGCGCCGTGTAGCTGACCCCCACCAGCAGGCCGCTCAAGGCAGGGCCGAAGATGAAGCCAAGCCCGAAGGCCGCGCCGAGAATACCGTAGGCCCGCGCACGATCCTTGGGCTCCGTGATATCGGCGACGTACGCGCGCGCCGTCGAGATGTTTCCGCCGGACAGCCCATCGACGATGCGCGCGATAAACAGCATCGCAATCGAGTGCGCCATGGCGAGCATGACGAAGCTGACGACTGTCCCGGCGAGGCTGAAGATCAGCACCGGCCGTCGGCCGTAGCGATCGGACAGATCGCCGATCGTCGGCGACGCAATGAGCTGCGCCAATGAGAACACCGCGAACAGCAGCCCGATGACGAACGGTGATGCGCCGAACGTCGCCGCGTAGAACGGCAGTAGCGGGATGATGATGCCGAAGCCGACCAGGTTGACGAAGATGGTCAGGAAGATGATGAGGAGCGGCCGCGTCACCTGGCCCGGGCCCCCTTGTTGTCGCGAGCCGGAGCGTGATCGAGGTTCGCGACGCGCCGGCCGGTCTCGTAGATGAGCCCGGCGACGCGGGCCATCTTGTCGAACTCGATCCTCGAGACCTCGTCCGTGTTCATGTGGTAATCGGGATGGAGCCCGGTCGTGAAAAAGACGACCGGAATGCCCTTCACGGCGTAGCTGTAATGGTCGCTGCGGAAGTACAGCTGCTCGGGATCGTTGGGGTCGTTGAATTCGTAATCGAGCGTCATGGGCGCGGCAAGCGAGGCGTTCGCCGCGCGCGTCACAGCGTCGAGCTCGGAGCTGATGCGGTCGGAGCCGACGAGATAGACGGTCTGCCATTCGCCCGGCTCGTCGCCACGATTTCTCCCGACCATGTCGATGTTGAGCTCGGTCACGATGCTCGAGAGCGGCACCGTGGGATAGTCGGCAAAGAACAGCGAGCCGAAGCGTCCGCGCTCCTCGCCGGCGTGCCACACGAACAGCAGCGAGCGCTTTGGCCGCGGCCCCTCGGCGAACGCCTTCGCCAGCGCCATCATCGCCACCGTCCCCGACCCGTTATCGTCGGCGCCGTTCCAGATGCGATCGTGTTCGGCGCCCGGCTTGACGAATCCCAATTGCGGCGGCGCCATACGGCGCACGCCGTCGGCGGTCGAGCCGACGTCCCCTTCGGAGTAACCGACGTGATCGTAGTGCGCCCCAAACGCCACGTAGGTGTTCTTCAACCGCGGATCGCTGCCCTCGACGATCGCGGCGACGTTGTGCGTGAGCTGAGTGCGGACGATCTCGTAGTCCGAATCGAGGTTGAACGTCAGCTTGACGCCATTGAGACGGAACGTCGGCAGCGGCTCCTGCGCGTCCGCCTTCCGCTTGAGCTCCTCGTATGTCGTCGGCGCACGGCTGAACAGCAGCTCGAAGAACGTGTCGGAGGCGCCGACGCTCGGGGCCACCGGAAGGTCAAGGCGCCGCGTGGTGGTGAAGTCTGCCTCCGGAATCTGTCCCCCGCGTCCGCCGCCAGCAGCCGCTCCCGCGGCCTGCCCTGCTGCCCCCTGGATCCGTTCCGGCCCGATCACGGCCGACGCCCGGAGGTGCTCGGTCGCATATCGGTTGCGGCTCGCGAGCAACCCTCGGGAGGTCGAGTTGTTCATTTCTCTGGGTCCCCGCGTACCCAGCCAGACAACCGTAGCCCCCTTGGCGTCTTTGCCGGCGAAATCCACGTGGTTCGCGCGCGGCGCATCGACGCCGTAACCCGCAAACTCGACGCGGTCGACGGTCAGCCGGCGCTTGCCGCCGACGTTCTTGGGAAAGGTCACGCCCTCACCCTCTGCAAAGGTCCGCGTCTCTCCGCCGACCTCAATCGTGACCGTGGAATGGCCGGTCGCCTTCACGCCCAGTACACGCACGGTCTGCAGGTACGAAACGCCGTTGTCTCCAGCCGGCTTCGTGTCCCACTGGCGCAGGTGGGTCTCGACATAGGCGGCCGCCAGGCCAAGGCCGGAGGAATACAACGCACGGCCCTGCAGCTCATCCGACGCGATGTAGGACAGCCATTCCTTGAGGTCGCCCTTCCCGATGGAGCCAGGGCCGCCATAGGTCGCAGCCGACAGGGTCACCACGGCGGCGAGGGTCGCGGCGATGCACGTGCACATTCGGACTGGACGGTTCATGAAGGCCTCCACCGCGCGAAGCTTACTTATAGTAGCGCCCGCCGTGTCGAGCCATAAGTAAGTGTTACCGGGCGGCGCGTCGTCGCGCCATATTTGGTGTTACCGACGGGAAGAGGTCTTTGAGCGACAGGGCCGCGGAGACCCGCGCGGTCTTTGCGTGTGTCTCCGCGGCCCCCGCCGTCGAGGGCACCAGCCCGCGCCGATGATTCGCGAGGGCATAGACCCGCGCGAGCTTGCGGTCAATGCGCGCCGCGAGCGCGAACGGATCGAGCCGGTCCCGCTGGCGCACGAGCGCCACCACCTTCGCGGCGTGGGCCTGCGGGCAGGCCTGGACGCGCTCCAACGGGGTCTGCGGCGCGTCGTAGTACCGGCGCCGGCGGGCGCCGATGCGTTCTTTGCGCTGGAGTTGCACCGACGGCAGAAAGAGATTCTGCAACAGCCGCAGGTCGGCCTACACATCGTTCATCGCTGCGAGGGCCGCCGCCGAGTCATACCGCACATAGCCCATCAGCTTCCGGACGTGGGTCCAGTTCTTTTGTTCGATATGCGCGTTGTCGTTCTTCCTTGTACGGCCGCCCCCGCGTGAATTGAATCTGCTGCGCCCGGCAGTACCGGTGCAGATGCGCGTTGATGAACTCCGAGCCGTTGTCGGAGTCGATCCCCCGGAGCGCGAAGGGCAAGGCCGCGCGCAAGTGGTCGAGCCGTTCCTGGACCCGGACCTGACTTTTCCCCATGACGGCGCCGTGTTCGACCCAGGTGGTCTGAATGTCGGTGAGATTCAGCGTATGGAGGAAGTCCCCATCGGCGCGGTCGCCCGAGTGACTCACCAGGTCCACCTCGGTGAAGCCGGGCTCGGTGACGTCCCAGTGATCGGTCTTGCCCAGAATGTGGTGCTTCAACAGCGGGCCGGGTTTGGTGCGCCCATACAGCCGTCGGCGGATCGTGCGCTGGTCGGGCGCCAGTAGGCGATCGATCTGGCGCGGGCTGATGGTGCGCACCTTCGCTTCGGTGGCGGGCGACACCGCGAGGCGGCGGCGGGCCCACGGCAGCCACGTCGGCAGCAGGGCCTTCAGGCGGCGGGCCCACGGATCGCCCGCCGCGACCCAGACCGCCCGGAGTGCCCGCACCCCCGCGGCGTCATAGCGCGTGGGTCGGCCCCGACGCGGGCCCCGCGGGGGCCGCACGGCTGGCCGCCGCCAGGCCCGAATGATCGCCTTCCGATGGTAGCCCGTCACCGTCACCGCCTCTGTGAGCACGCGCCCCTTCTCCGTCCGCGAGGCCCCCACGTACCGGTCCCGCATCGGCGCCAAATACTCCGGCCTCGCCTGTGGTCCCACGCGGGTGCCCTCCTGTGGCACACCCGCTTGGGTAACACCCTTTAGGGCGCGACGATCTTTCCTTCGGTCACACTTACCATGGCGCGATACGCCCGCTTGCCAGGATGGCCGACTTCGGGTAAGGTTTTTGCCTGGTTTCCCTGCCGGTTGTGTGTGTAACGCCGTTGCTCCCCGCTCGTTCTGAGCCCCTTCTTCCAAATTAGGAGAGAGTTGATTGGCTGTCCGTCTGTTCGTCGGTAATCTTTCGTACGGCACGACCGAAGCAGATCTACGAACCTACTTCGGTGCCGTGGCGCCACCATCGCAGGTCGTCCTGCCGGTCGATCGCGAGACCGGACGTCCCAGGGGGTTTGCGTTCGTGGAATACCAGGATCGTGCGCACGCCGAGCAGGCGATTCGGCAGTTCAACGGGCAGGTGCTGAACGGCCGGCCCCTTGCCGTCAGCGAGGCGCGCGCGCGCGAAGACCGCGGCCCTGGCGGTCCGCCCCCCGGTCCCCGGCCCGGCGGCTTCGGTGCGCGGCCGCCCTCGTCGTTCGGCGGCCCTCCGCGCCCATTCGACCCGAACGCCGCCTCCACGCCGTCGCGCAGCCGTAATTTTGGACCGGACGCGAAGCCTCAACGCGGCGGCAGCGCGAAAGCGAAGAAGAAGGAATCCGAGCGTCCGCGCGGTCCCATTCCGCTCAAGAACACCGGTCGATCGTTCACGCTCGACGACGCCGCCGATACGACGGCCGACGAGGCGGAACCGATCGAGGACGATTTCGCCACGAGCAAGCCGCAGGACGATACGGAGGAAGACAAGTAGTCAGGCGCTCTTCGTCCAGCGGGGCGACAGGCGCAGGCGCTGGCGGATGTGCTCGAACGCGGCCAGCAGTTCGTCGATCATACGCGGCGTCCGTGTCGCGCGCGCATATACCCACCCGGTTTCACGCACCAGCTCGTGCCCCTCGACGCGCGCACAGAAGAACTGCCCCATCTGTACCTCGCGCGCGATGGCCTGGTACGGCACGATCCCGATGCCCAGTCCGGTCTTCACCATCGCCTTGATGATTTCCACGTTTTCCGTGTCCATGACGATCGTCGGTTCGATCTTCTCACTCGCGAAGAACCGATCGATGACGTGGCGCGTGGCCGAGCCGACCTCGAACAGCACGAACGGCTGGTCCGCCAGATCGCGCGGCGCGACCCGGCGCCGGCGCGCCAGCGGATGGCCTGGTGGCGTCAGCACGAGCAGCTCTTCCCGCATGACCGGCAGCGTCACCAGATCTGATTCGTCGATGGGCAGCGTCGAAAGCCCCGCATCGACGCGGCCGGCGCGAATCTCGTGCACCGACTGCTCGGCCGTCGCGACCCGCAGCCGCACGTCGAGCTGCGGATGCACTCGCCGCAGGTACTTAAGGAGCGGCGGGAAGACATACAGGCAGACGGTCATGCCGCCCGACAGGCGGAGCGTGCCGCGCAGCTCGCGCGTCCGGTCCGTGATGACGCCGACCGTTTCCCGAACATCCTGAAAGACGCGCTTGCCCAGCTGAACGAGGCTTTCGGCCGCCGGCGTCATCCGCACCTTCCGCCCGACCCGGAGGAACAGCGGCTCGCCGAGTTCCTCTTCGAGCAGCATGATCTGCCGGCTGACCGCGGACTGCGACACGTGGAGCTTCCGGCCGCACGCGGTGAACGAACCGGACTCGGCAATCGCCTGCAGGATTTCGAGCTGTCGCAGATCCATCCGGCTAGTCGCTGATCACGGGAGCAGCACCGGGCGCGCCTCGCGCGTCCATCCTTCTTCCCATGTCGGCCGCGCCGACTTGCGTGCACCAGTCCGCAGCCGCTCGAGGCGTTGCTGATCCACTGGATAGCCCTCGAAGAGATCAAAGAGGATGTCGGCGAGCTGCTCAGCCGTCGAGAACAGCAGCCCGTTGTCGCCGTGTCGTACGCGCTCGGCCAGGCACGCGCCGTAGTCGAGGGCCAGTACCGGCACGCCGGCGCCAAAGAGGTCCGCGATCTTCATCGGGATGTCGAGGCCCGACGATGACCGGTGCAGGCACAGCCCGAGATCGGCGCTGCCGACGACGCGCGGGTAGTCGTCCGGTTCGAGCCAGCGCGCGCGCAGTTGAATCCGGCGCGCCGGTAGGCCGGCGAAGCGCCGCTCGAACTCCGCCCGCCGCTCGCCGTCGCCCGTCACGAGCACGACCAGGTCGGGAAAACGCCGATCTCGGCCGGCGGCCTCCCATCCGCGGACGCGATGCTCCAGCCGGACGACCGCGTCGACGATCACGTCAAAATCCTCGTCCTCGGTCCAGCTCGTCGGACAGACGACGAACCCGACCGTCTCGGCGTGCACGCCGAATCGCACGAACAGCGCCTGCCGGTGCCGCTCGCGATCGCCGCGCTCGATCGGCACGAACGCCGACGCAGGTCGGTCGTAGAGCACGTGGGCGTTGGCCACGCCGAACCGGCTCTCGAGAAACACCGCCAGGCCGCGCGACACGCACAAGTTGGCTTCGACACGCCGCGCGTCGCGGCGTTCGAGCCACCGCGCCAGCCGGATGGCGGGATGCCAGTCGCCCAGACGGAGGCGCAGCAGCGTATACCCAAGGTTGTGCCAGTCGATGAAGAAGCGCACCCCCTTGCGATGCAGCGACCACCACGTGACCGCGAACGTCGGAAACGCGGGCGGGTTCTGGACGAGCACCAGGTCGGGCCGCGGCAGACGCCGCAGCGTCCGCCAGAGCCGCAGTCCGAGCCGCACGGCGTCAAACAGGCCGGCCACCGCGTAGCTCGATCCGTACAGGCTGCGCCGAATCCGCAACCGTGTGCCCTTGATCCGATGAACGGTGATGCGCGGATCGTCGGTGATGTGCCTGGACAACGGCGTCCCTTCGAGGCCGACGAGATCGACGTCGACACCGTTCGACGCGAGCGCGCGCGCGTGGTACTGCATGCGGGCGCTTCGCCCCAGATCTCCGAGCGCGACAACGGCGGCTCTCATTCGGGATGTATGGTCTCGAGGAGTGGCGGGAGTATTCTAAGCCGTTTTCGGGAGCCGGCGCAGGATCAACAATAGTTCAGTACCGTCACCTGATGCGTGCTCGTCACCTTCGCCATGTCCTTACGATAACAAAGACAGAGTCCTTGTTCCACCTGCGACAGCCACACGCGAACACCGCAAGCGACGCTCGATGCGCTCGACATGGTCCGCCGACGGTCCGGGCGAGGCCGGGCGCCACCGAACGACTTCAGCATCGATGTCTGTGGCGATCGATTCGGTGTGAATTTCGACACCTAGGCGCTCGAGCGATTTTCGCGCCGCCGTGCGATGGTCGGGAAACGCGGCCAGCAGGTTCGGGCTCGCTTCGATGAGGACGATCCGCGCCGATTCCTGGCGGATGTTGCGGAAGTCCCGCCGGAGCGACTGCCGCGTGATTTCGGCGCTCGAACGCGAGCAGCACGCGCCGCCGCATCTCGAGCGCATCGTCGAGCGTCTTGAGGCCTGGTGCGCGGGCCGCCCACTCCGGATGCCCACAATCCTGTGCGCGCGGCTGGGCCTGTTGAACGAAGGCGAGGCGACCGGAGAGCTCGACCTGATGCTCCACGTGCTCGACGCCCTGCCCGGCACCATCGCCGACGACCTGCGTGCCGGCACCCGCCCGATCGTTCAATCGCTCGCCGGTGAGATGAGCGCGAGCTCGGCGAGCTGCCGCGGTCGGACGTCAAGCTGACGATGCATCCCTGCCGATGCGCAAGCCAGGGGCCTGGAGGACAACGATCTGATGCGCATCTTCAACGATCTTGGAAAAGTTCATTGTCCGGTGAACGTGAATCCCTCGATTCGTCCAGGCACCGTCAGCCTGCCCAAAGGACTGTGGCGGCGCAACGCACCGAACGGCGCCACCGCGACGGCGCCCGCGCCTAAACCGTGAGAAGCGCGCGCCCGATAGTTCGACGGCCGGCGGGGTTACTTCGCCTGCTGAGGGACGTAGCCGGGCGGCAGTGCGGCGCCGTCGCCGAAGAAGAAGTCTTCCATGTGCTTGGCGACGAGGTCCTGCGCCTCTTTCTGCCACGGCATCAGGCGGTACTCGTTGAGGATCATCTTCATGCGCTCTTCCCACAGCTTCCAGGCCTGGGCAGAGACCTGCTCGAAGATGCGCTGGCCCAGGTCACCAGGCCACGGCGGCCCATTGAGCCCGGGCAGGTCTTTCTGGAATTTCGTGCAGAACACCGTGCGCCCGCTCTTGTTCATGGCGGGTGGTGACGGCGGCGTCGGACCGCAAGTATTAGCCATGAGCGTGATTGTAGCTCAGCACGGGAATCTCGGGATCGATGGCGAAGCTGAGATGGGCGTGGGCGGCGCGCAGCGCACGATCCACCCCGCCCGGTCGATCGCCCCGCGCAAAGATGAATCCCAGGTAGCTGGCGCCTTCCGGCAGCGGGACGAGCAGTTGATCGGCCTTCGCCGTCATGCGGATGTCGCCGATGCCGGCAACGCCGCGCGCCGCCTCCATGCCGTCCGCATGGCGAAACACGCCGCGACGCGGGATGGGAATCATCATCACGCCGGAAGCAAAAGACTCCCGTCCCCATTCTTCAGGCGATTCACCCAAAGAATGGCGCAATAACAGCTCTTCCAGCGGGATCGGCGGGTCGCTCGCAAACGACTTCCGTCCCCTTTTCTCGAACCGCAGGGCGCGGGCACAGAGGCCCCCGATCGGACGCGCGGCGACCTCGAGGACGAAGACGTTCGCTGGCCCCCGGCCTGTCGAAGGATTGAGGCGGCACTCGGCGTGGACGGGGCCATGCGTCAAACCGATGGCCTCGGCGGCTCGCGTCACGGCTTCCACGATCGCCGCCTGTTCGTCCGGCTCGGCGACCGACGGCGTGATGTAGATCGTCTCCTCGAAGAACGGCCCGTCGAGCGGATCCGGCTTGTCGAAGAGCGCCAGCACGTGGAGCACGCCGTGATGCAGCAATCCTTCGAGCGCATATTCGCGGCCGGGGATAAAATCCTCGATCAGCACGACGTCATGGGCGCCGCTGCGCTCGGCGCGGATGTCCGCAGACTGGAGAAGCGTCCGCAATCGGTTGAAGGCCGTGACAAAGCCCTCCGGATCGTCTGCCCGCATGACCCCACGACTACCCGACAGCGCCACCGGCTTGACGACAACTGGATACCGCAGTGCACGTGCAAGGCCCGCCGGGTCCACGCCGATGGTCGTCGGAACAAACGCGGGCACCGGTAATCCGGCGCGGTGCAGCCGCTCGCGCATGAGTTGTTTGTTCTTCGCGATCGCCACAGATTCTGGAGGGTGGCCTGGTCGTCCGAGCGCCTGACCAACGCGCGCGCCAATCACCGTCGGCCGATCGCCGACGACCAGGATGCCGTCGAGCGGACGTGAACGCGCGGACAGGACGATGTCTGTCACCGCAGCCGCTTCGTCATGGAACCGGATCGGGATCGCCTGGTCGCGCCATGGATCGTCGATCATGTGACAGCAATCGGTGGCGAATACCAGCTCGATCCCGAGGCGTTCGGCCGCCTCGCCAAACGCCCGCGTCTGGTACCCGGTGGTCGTCGCCAGCAACAAGACCCTACTCATGTAAGCCCTCAGCTCTAGATGAGTCGAACATCGTCCGGATTCGGTTCCGCGCAGCAGTACCACGGCTCGTTCAGGTACGGCACCGCGGAAGGGCCAAGGGCGATCGGCTCGGGCGGGAGCAGCTCCGTGCGCTCGTGCGCGAGCGTCCTGATCTCCTCAAAGATCGCGCGGCGGTCCGACGTGAGACGCGTGCCGACGAGCGCGGTGACGTCGCGATGCAGCGCGTCGACGCGCGGGTCGGCATGCCTCCACGGATAAGACAGCGTCGCCGGATCGAACGCCCCGAGATGCGCACGGAGTTCCGGCAGCTCGAGCAGCCGCGAGCCGTCTGGGACGAGCAGCCGGATCGCCAGCTGGATGGGCGCGACGTGATCGACCAGGTCCAGCCGGGCGATCGTGTCCAGGAGATCGCAATAATCGTGCAGGGTCAGCCAGGGGTGAAAGGCCACGAAGGTCGGCACGAGCGTGAGACCGGCGCCGCGACAGCGATCCACCGCCTTGAAGAAGTCGGCGCGCGTGTGTCCCTTGTCGAGAAAGGCCAGCACGCGATCGTCCAGCGACTCGACGGCGCTCGTCACAAACGCGCAGCCGCTGGCAGCCAGTCGCGGCAGCAGATGCCGGTGCTGGAGCAGATGCTCGACCTTGATCGTGACGTCGAAACTGAGATGCGAATGCGCGGCGTGCATCGCGTCGATGATGGACATGGCATGCGTGGGGCCATTAAAGAAATCGGGATCGCCAAACGTGATGTGGCCGGCGCCGGCCACAACCTGCGCGGCGATATCGGCCAGCACGATCGCCGGCTGCACCACGCGGAACTGACCCTGGTAGACGGGCACGACCGGGCAATGCCGGCACAGATGTTTGCAGCCGCGGCTCGCTTCGGTGGAGCCGACGACCTTGCGCGTACCATCGGGCATGTGCAGCGTCGCGTACCGCGAGAGCGGGGGAAGTCCCGATCGATCGGGGACGAGGAAGTGAAGGCGCGGGATGTGTTCAGAGGGCTGGCGGGTCTCTAGACCCGCTAGCCCTCGAGCGATGTCGACGAGATCTCCCTCGAATTCTCCGGCGAGCACGTCATCCACCCCGAGCGATCGCAACCAGGGCCCGTTCAGCGGCGCGTACAGGCCGTACGCGCAAATCCGCGCGGCGTGATTGAGGCGGCGCGCGTTCTGGATGACCGGTCCGGCCAGCCGCGTTGCAGTATGCATCGGCAGGTGGACGCCAATGAGATCCGCGGAAGCCAGGCTTGCCTCCTCGAGTCGATCTTTCGCCGCATCGACACACTCGACCACCCAACCCTCACGGCGCAGCCACGCCGCAGGGGAGGCCAGCCCGAACGGCTGACGCCCGAGCTCATAGGTCGAAATCAGCAACGCCCGCATCGTCCAGTATTCTGACATAGCGGTCTGGTAGACTGCCTTCCATGAACGCCGCTCCCTACGACCGCGCGTTCTTCGGCCATCCGCGCGGCCTCTCCACGCTGTTCTTTACCGAGATGTGGGAGCGATTCAGCTACTACGGGATGCGCGCCCTGTTGATTCTGTTCATGACGGCGGCGCCGGCGGCAGGCGGATTGGGTTTCGACACGGTCACGGCGGGGGCCATCTACGGCTTGTACACCTCCATGGTGTACATGATGACGCTGCCCGGCGGCTGGATCGCCGACCGGCTCATCGGCCCCCAGCGGGCCGTGCTCGCCGGCGGGATCCTGATTGCATCCGGCCACTTCAGCATGGCTGTTCCCTCGCTCTCGACTTTTTACCTTGGTCTCGTGCTCATCGTCATCGGAACCGGACTCCTCAAGGGCAACGTGAGCGTCATCGTCGGTCGGCTGTACGGTGCGCATGACGGCAGGCGTGACGCCGGATATTCGATCTTCTATATGGGGATTAACACCGGCGCGTTCGTTGCGCCGCTCGTCTGCGGCTATCTCGGTCAACGCGTGAACTGGCACCTGGGCTTCGCGGCCGCTGGTGTGGGCATGGTCCTCGGTCTCGTGCAATACGCCGCGGGCCGGAAGTACCTCGGTGAAGCCGGCCTCCACCCGGCAGACCCTGGCTCGCCGCAAGCGCTGACCGAACAGAAGCGCCAGGCGACGCGCTGGCTTGGTCTGGTCGTGGGCGCCTTGGTGCTGTTCGGGCTCGGCACGTTCACCGGGATCATTCCGGTGACACCAACGCAGATCGCCGATGGGGCAGGCTACGCGCTCCTCGGCCTGTCGGTGGGATTCTTCGCGTGGGTGTTTCTGTCAGGCGGCTGGACGCGCGTCGAACGTAATCATCTGCGGCTGATCGGCGTGCTCTTTGTCGGCTACGCGCTCTTTGCTTCAGTGTTCGAGCAAGCCGGCTCGACGCTGAACCTCTTCGCAGACCGCAATACCAACAACGCGATCGGCGGCTGGAGTTTTCCGAGCAGCTGGTTCCAGTCGGTCAATCCGATCCTGGTCATTATTTTCGCCCCGATGTTTGCCTGGCTGTGGATCCGTCTGGCCTCTCGCGGAAAGGAGCCTGGAGCGCCGTTCAAGTTTGCGATAGGACTCCTGCTGGTCGGTGCGGGTTTCGCCGTGCTGATTCGGCCGGCCAGCGTGGCGCAGGCCGGAATGCTGGTGAGCCCCGGATGGCTGCTCCTCACCTATGTCATTCACACGTGGGGGGAACTGGCTCTGAGCCCCGTCGGGTTGAGCGCGATGAGCACACTCGCGCCCGTGCGCATCGGCGGCCTCGTCATGGGCGTCTGGTTCCTCGGCACGGCGGTGGGGAACTACGCAGGCGGCCGCGCGGCTGGCTTCTACGAGTCGATGACGTTGCCGAACCTGTTCACCGCCGTGGCGGCGTTCGCCCTGACCGCCGGCTTCCTCTTCCTCGTGTTCTCGCGGCCGCTGAACAATCTCGGTCGGGACACGGCGTAGTCGCCCCGTCATCCCCCTCATGGCGCTCGAGGAATATCGCAAGAAGCGCGACTTCGGCAAGACTCCTGAACCGACAGGCACGGTCGCGAAGCGCGCTGGCAAGGCGCGCTTCTTCTGCGTCCAGAAGCATCGGGCCAGTCACCTGCACTACGACTTCCGCCTCGAACACGAGGGCGTGCTTCTTTCGTGGGCCGTGCCCAAGGGTCCGTCGCTCGATCCCAGAACGAAGCGGCTTGCGATCAAGGTGGAAGATCACCCGCTCGCGTACGGCGAGTTCGAGGGCGTCATCCCCGAAGGCTACGGCGCAGGCATCGTCATGCTCTGGGACCGCGGAACCTGGACGCCTGACGCAGAGGATGTGAATGCAGCGCTGAAGAAGGGCGACCTGAAGTTCACGCTGGCCGGCTACAAGCTCAAGGGATCGTGGGTGCTCGTTAGAACGAGCGGACGTTATCCAGGCGCGCGCGGCGGCTCGGGTGATGCTTTGCGCAGCTGGCTCTTGATCAAACATCGCGACGACTGGGCCGGCGAACTCGACATCACCGAGCATGCGCCGCTGAGCGTCAAGAGCGAAGGCGATTTCGAAGACATTCTTGGCGAAGGCACACTGGCCACGAAGACACGAAGAAGAAGGAAGAAGAGATCTTCGTGACCTTCGTGGCCTGTTCGATCCGGGCCACGGCGTCCGCGGCCGTGAATCCGACGCATCGGCCACATTCCATACAATGAGTCTGATGCAAATTCCGGACGCGGTCGCCGCGCTCGAGGGCGATCTCCGCAGCATCTTCGGCGGCCGGCTGAAGTCGCTGGTCGCGTACGGACTGCGCGCGCACGCCGGACATGGCAGCGCCGACGAGTCGGTGAAGGCTACACCGCGCACGAAGAAGGCGTGTTCAAGGACATCGCCGACTCGCGATCGCGGCTGCTGGCGGCGAAGACGCCCGACGAGACAATACAGGCCGCGAACCAGCAGACGGGCGCGCTCGGCCGGTTGCTCACCATCTCGGAAAACTCTCCGCAGCTGCGGGCAAACGAACAGTTCAACCGTTTGATGGACGAGCTCTCCGGCACCGAGAACCGCATCAGTGTGGAGCGGCAGCGCTACAACGAGCGCACCAGGCATACAACACCGCGACGAAGCAGTTTCCCGCCAACCTGACGGCGAAGATGTTCGGCTTCAAGGAATATCCGTTCTTCCAGACGCCGCCAGAAGAAGCCGAGGCGCCCAAGGTGAATTTCACGAAGCCGTCGTAGTCACGACGATCAACGTGCCGGGATCAGGGTCAACGTCGACTCGGTATTTGCGCTGATCGCCGCCTCGGTGAATACCAGCGGAAACGATTCTCCAGCGGCCCACAGTTTGGCGAGATCCGCAAAGTGCGCGCTGTCTCGCGACTCGGATTGCCCGGGCGCGTTTTGCGCGATCGACCGGTCCCAGTCAGCCAAATCGAACACGGCGCTGAACGATGCACCCACCGACGCGTCGGGCCGGCGCCCGGAGGTCGACAGAAGCGTGTCGGCGTAGCCGGGCTGTGCGAACGGACCGACGTTGAATCGGCGCCGCGCGGCCGCGGTCACGCTGAGGGGATACGAAAAGATCACTTCGTGGATCTCGCCCCACGGCCGGCCGCTGGCCGCGGTCCCACCGCCTGCCTCGAGCTCATCGACCGCCGCAGTGAGCGCACGCAGGATCAACCGGTCGCGTGCCATGGGAATGTCGCCGTCGAACCAGAGCCGTGACGGTTCGGTCAACGCCGGCACCAGCATGTTGCTCGCCCGCGTGACGAACTCGTCGGCGAGCTCCACGGGCAACCGGGAGTCCACGAGCATCCGTTTCACCAGCCGCTCCCATGTCACGTAGGTCGTCGCGTCACTCGAATCGACGGCGACCTGCCGATTCCATTCGAGCAGCCGTCGGCGGGCCTGCTCGACGTCGGCTCGTTCGGCGCGCAGCCGCGCAAACAGCGGGACGAGACGCTCCGCGTTCCAGGCGAGCACGTCGTGCTGAAGCCGCGCGGAGCCCTCGACCGACGAGAGGCGCCCACCGGTCGACGGCGTGAGCGCGGCGCGCAGGCGCTCCATCCGCGCGCGATTCTGATTCGCCGACGCCAGGTAACCTGCCGTTGGCTCGTCGGCGTGAGGCAGATCGTCGCGCGCGCGCCAACCTTCCCATTCAAAGTCACCCGTCCACCCGGCCGCCGGCAGCCGGCCGTCCCAACCTCGGCGAATCGGCACGAGCGCAGCGACTTGCGATCCGATTGCGCCGCTCTCGTCCGCATAGATCACTTCGACTGCCGGCATCTTCCAATGCGCCAGCGCCTCTCGAATCTCGGCGCCTGATGCGGCACGGTCGAGCGCCAGCGCCCCAAGCTCGCCAGCAGCGCCTGGCTCGGTACCGCTCCACCGCAACGTGAACACGAGATGCCTGACGCGATCGACGCCGATCACCACGCCGTGCGGTGTGTATTCGCGTTCGAACTGAATCGGCTTGGCGCGGCCCTTCACCAGCAGCGAATCGACCACCACCGTGGTGTTCTGCCACCGGCCATCGACCTCAATCTGATGCGAGTTCTCCGGATTCACCCGCTCGACATAGAGGTCGGCCGTGTCGGCGTCAAAGGCCGTCATGCCCCAGGCCACGCGATCGTTGTGCCCGAGCGCCACGCCCGGCATCCACGGCGCAGTGGCGCCGACGACGTTCCAGCCCGGAGCGGTGAGGTGAACGAGATAGCGCAAGGACGGTATCGTGAGGAGCCGATGGGGGTCCGTGGCCAGAATCGCCGCGCCTGTCGCGGAGCGTCGTCCCGCGATCGCCCACGCGTTACTGCCCATCGACAGGTCCGCCACCGGCGCAGCGAGCGCCGTAAAGAATGGCCGCGCGCCGATTTCACGCAACGAATCACCTATCTGGAACGTCACCGTCGCCGGATCCAGGCCGGACGGGATGCCGGCCTGGGCGTCGCTGCCGAGCAGCGCAGCGGCGCGTCCCGCGCCGACGGCTGCGACAAGTCGCGCGCGGAATACGTCCGCCTCCGCGTCACCACTCGCCAGAAAGGCGTCGGTCCGGTTCAATAGATCTTCAGGCCGCCAGAACTCGGGATCCCAGCCGGCGAGCACGAACGGCTCGGGCGGACGCTCGCGCGCGATGGCAACCCAGGCGTTGATGCCGCGGACAAACGCCGACGCGATGGCCCTCGTGTCCGGCCCGTAGCTCGCCCACTCCACGTCCAGATTGCCGCGATATTGAATACGTCGCGTCATCGCGTCTCGACTGACGAAGTTCGCGCCGAGCACTTCGGCCAGCCGTCCCTGCACCGACCGGCGCCACAGATCCATCTGAAACAGGCGGTCTTCCGCTTGAACGAATCCCTGCGCAAAGAAGAGGTCGTCGCGCGTGGACGCGACGATGTGCGGCACACCAAAGCGATCGCGCCTGACGCGGACCGGCGCGGAGAGGCCATCGACCTCGAGCGAGCCCGACACAGGCGGTACGATCGGCGGCGGCGCCGGTTCCCGACGCTCGCATGCCGCCGAGAGCGAGACGCACAGACAGAGACTGAGTACACTACGTGGCATGGCGGTCAAAGATGCGCTGCTGGCTGAATACGATCACGAGATGGGCACCACGCGGAAGCTGCTCGAGCGCCTTCCCGACGCCAAGCTCGCGTGGAAGCCGCATGAGAAATCGATGGCGCTCGGCGAGCTGGCGTGCCACCTGGGCAACATCCCGAACTGGGCCGGCACGATCCTGAATGAACCGTCGTTCGATCTCGCAACCATGCCTCCAAACCAGACGCCGACGGCCTCGCGTGCCGAGATTCTCGCGCTGTTCGACCAGTCCACGAAGAAGACCCGCGGGCTGATGGATACGAGCGATGCGGAATACATGGCCCCGTGGTCGCTCAAACGCGGCGGGCAGGAGATGTTTTCGATGCCGCGCATCGCCGCGTTCCGCAGCTTCGTCCTCAACCACATGATTCACCACCGCGGTCAGCTCAGCGTCTACCTGCGGCTCAATCAGATACCGGTGCCGCCGATCTACGGTCCGACGGCCGACGAAGGATAGCGTACCGTTCCGAGCGCGAGCGCATTGATGGACCCCTTCGTGCCAAGGCCCTCGCTTGCGAGCGGTCACAAGATGACGCTGTACGGCTGGGGGAACCCTCGGCACTTCCCCAGCCTTCCGCCGCCCTCACGCCGGTACTTCGACATCGACGCCGACTCGCGCGTCGCCGCGGAGTGCCACTGGCATCCGCACGCGTGGGAGCATGCGACGCTCATCGCGCTGCACGGCCTCAACGGCTCGAGCGACGCCCACTACATGCGCGGCCTTGCGGCCAAGGCGTTCGCCCGCGGCCTGAACGTCGTGCGCCTCAACCAGCGTAATTGCGGAGATACCGAGTCATTGTCTGCCGGCTTGTTTCACTCCGGGTTGACTGCCGACGCCGCGCACGTCATCCACGAACTGGGCGACGTCGATGGATTGCCGGCGATCGCCGTGGCCGGCTACTCGCTCGGCGGCAATGTCGCACTCAAACTCGCCGCCGAGTACGGAACGCACGCGCCGCCGACACTCCGCGCCGTCGCCGCCGTGTCGCCCATCATCGAGATCGGCGAGTGCGTGCGCGCGCTCGAGCGACCGGGCAACGCGCTCTACCAATGGAACTTCGTCAAGGACCTCAAGCGGCGCATGCGGCGGAAGGAACGCTTCCGTCCCGGCCTCTTCGATCTCACGCGGCTCAGATCCATCCGGACCGTGCGCGACTTCGACGAGGTGTACACCGCGCCGTACTTCGGCTTCCGAAGCGCTGAGGACTATTACCATCGCGCCAGCTCGATCCGCATCATCGATCGCCTCTCGGTGCCAACGCTCATCATCACCGCCGAAGACGATCCCTTCGTGTCGACCGAGCCGTTCCACGATACGAAGCTGACGGGCAACCCGCATGTCGATCTTCGAGTCTGCGAGCACGGCGGACACTGCGGCTTCGTCGGTCCCTCGTCGGGGAGTGACGACGGCTACTGGGCGGAGAATCAGATCGTGGATTTCGTCACAGGCTGAGGCAATCCATCAGCAGCCTGGCGAACTCGGGGCCTTTGCCTTCTTCTTCGTGTTTGAAATACACGAACACCTCGCGGCAACGGGCAGTCTCGCGCGCAATCGTCTCAGCCCAGCGCGAGATGTCGTCCGCCGTGTACCCCTCGTCACGTAATCGGAAGTACGCGTAGTCAGCGGTCATCTGAACTGGTGTGGACATCTTCTCGCTGTCGGCGATGCACAGCGCGAGGTTCCGGCGGCGCAGCCGCTCGAACACGTCGTCGTCGAGCCACGAGGCGTGCCGGAATTCGAAGGCGGCTCGCGTACCCGGTGGAAGGTCGCCCGGAAATGCGTCAAAGAGCATCAGATCCTTCTGCGCCGTGGGAGGCAGCTGAAACAGGAGCGCGCCGAGCTTGTCGCCGAGCGAGCCGGCCACGCCGCAGAAGGCCGACAGCAGCGGACCGCAGTTTCTGAATCGGCTGTCGTGTGTAATGCGTCGGGGCGCCTTGAGCGTCAGCTGATAAGGCGACGGCGTCTGCGCCGCCCACCCGGCGACGAGCTTTTCCGTCGGCATGCGGTAGAACCTGTAATTGATCTCGACGGTCGGAAAGCGCGCCGCGTAGTACGGCAGCATCTTCGCCGCAGGTAGCTCCTGTGGATAGAAACGGCCTTTCCACCCAGGGTAGTTGTAACCCGATGTCCCCACCCAGATCATGGCGAACGGCTGTAGACTATTTATGTGCGCGCTCAAATGGCTTTTTCCCTCCTTCTGGCGCTGGCCGCGGCCGCGTGCGGCAGCACGCCATCCAGCCAACATGCCTACACCGTAGAGGGGGGTGCTCGCGGTCTCACCCGATCGCCAGCAAGCCACGGTGAAGCATGAAGAAATCAAAGGCTTCATGATGGCGATGACGATGCCGTACAAGGCGAAGGATCCGCAGTTGCTGAACGGCATTGCGCCTGGGGACCTGATCAGTGCCACGCTCGTCGTCGACCCGAACGAGGCGTATTCAACGCCGTGAAGAAAGTCGGCGTGGCGCCGCTCGAGAACGCGGCAACCGAGACGCCCTCGACGACATCATCATCTGCGGGGCTCGAGCTCAAACCCGGCGACCGCGACCAGATCGACATGTTCGCGTCCCGGTTCGGCATGGCGATGACAGCAGCGCCGACCGATCCATCCACCATCACGCACAATCTGCGGACAGCGATCGTCGACGCGGACGGCAAGCTGGTCAAGGTCTACACGGGCCCGGACTGGAAGCCGGAACAGGTCGTCACGGACCTGGAGGCGCTGAAATAGAGGGTGAAATAAAGGGGACGGGAGTCATTTTCAGAAGACCTGTCCCATTTCGTCGACGTCTTCTTGGCCATATTTCGGCCGACCGCCTTGCTAGTATTTAGCTGCGTAAATCGGCGTAACAATGCTTGAGCCCGACGGAATGCACCACGCGCTTGCGCCACTCGAAGGGCGTGGCGTGCGCATTGTAGGTCTTGACGAAGCGGTCGATGGCCTCGCGCAACTGCGGCACCGAGGTGAAGCTTGCGCCCTGCAAGGCCCGCCGACTGAGGATACTGAACCAGCACTCGATTTAATTGAGCCAGCTGGCCCGCGTGGGGGTGTAGTGGAGATGCACGCGGGGATGGCGCGCGAGCCAGCGGTCGTGTTTCGGTTTGTGCGTGTTGAGGTTGTCCAACACGATATGCAACTCCTGGTCAGGGTACCCGGCGACCACGTCGTTCATGAAGTCCAGGAACTCGCGCCGGCGCCGCCGGGCGTAGTGCCCCGCCGTGAGCTGCCCCGTCGCGACATTCACAGTGCCGCGAACAACGTACTGGTGCCGTGGCGCTTGGTACTCATGACTGAAGCCGCGCAGCGCCGTGCCGTTCGGCAGCCGCAGGTAGCCTTGGGCGCGTTCCAGGGCTTGAATGTGCGGTTTCTCGTCGACCGAGATCACGACCGCGTTGGCGGGCGGCGCGAGATACAAGCCGACGATGTCGGCGGCCTTGGGCGCAAATTCCGGGTCGGTGCTGATGCACCAGGATCGGCGACGACGCAAGTGAATGCCATGGCGGCGCATCCAACTGCTTCAAAATCCGTCGCTCGCTCGCGGCGTCGTAGCGGCGGCTGGGGCCAGGGCGCGGCGCATCGGCCAGGCCGGCCACGCCCTGCGTCGCAAACCGGTGCCGCCACTTGCTCACGGTCGCCGGGCGCAGGGCCAACTGCTCAGCGATGCCGTCGGTCGACTGCCCGTCGGCGGCAGTCAGCACGATGCGCGCGCGCACGACCACGCACTGCTCGCTGGTGGGCGCGCGCAGACGCTGAGTCAACGTGGCGCGATCTTCTGGCGTCAACTCAATCGCCGTGGCTGGACGGCCCATGCCGCCAGTCTACGTATTAACGTCGAACTGTACAAGTAAGTGCTAGCGTCCCTGTCGTGAAATGACTCCCGTCCCCTTTTCTCCGCGAGAGCGACGCCTGCTCGCGACGCTACGGACGCCGCTCATGGTCCAGCGGTACCTCAACCAGCTCCCCTACAACAACGAGCCAGGCGGACGCGCGACATTGCGCAGCTTTCGCGGCGTCGTACGCCACCTCTGCGCCCACTGCCTCGAGGCGGCGCTGTTCGCGGCCGTCGCGCTCGGACAGCACGGCTATCCCCCGCTTGTCCTCAGCTTCGAGTCGATCGACGATCTCGATCACGTCATCTTCATCTACCAGCGCAACGGACGATGGGGGTCGGTGGCGCGCTCGCGCGATCCTGGCCTGCATGGACGAAGACCGGTCTTCACCACGCCGCGCGCGCTTGCGGTCAGTTACATGGATCCGTATATCGACCTGACGGGCCGCGTCACCGGCTATGCCGTAGTCGACTTACGTGCGATGGGGACGTACGACTGGCGGCTGGCCGACACGAACGTGTGGAAGGTCGAACGGATGCTGCTCGAGTACCCGCATCGACCGCTGGCTTCGCCGAACCGGCACGTGAACGCGCTCCGCGCACGATACCGGGCGTTCAAGAAACGGTTCCCGGACAGGAAGCCGCTCTACTATCGCCGCAAGGAGAGGTGGACAGCACTACCCAGGGGCAATTGGTGATGTCGTCAAGAATCACCGAGGCGTCAGTCGAGATCGAAGTCGCGTGACGGCCTGGTGATGGGTTCGTCGTGCGCCTGGCGGAGCGCCTCTTCGAAGCGCTTCGACAATGCGTCGCCTCGCGACTTCTCCGAATCGACCGACTGTTGGAAGACGGCTTCGCGCCGCGCCGCCTCTGCCGCCAGGATGCGCTGCGCATCGTTGAGCTCGGGTTTGTTCCCGCGGTCCGGCTCCTGGTGCGACACGACGCGCCCGAGGTTGGTGTCGACGAGGAGTGCCGCATGACAGCAGGGGCACGTCACTTCGATCTCGGATTTCAGCCGCGTCATAGGATTGCCTCCCAACCCACCGGACTATCATAGCGCAGTGACTCACGGGCCAACCTCGCTGCGGATTGCCACCTATAACATCCATCGCTGCCGCGGGCTCGACGGGCGCACACGACCCGAACGCATCGTCGCGGTGTTGAGCGCCATCGACGCCGACGTGGTCGCGCTGCAGGAAGTCGTCGGTGCAGGACCGCGCGGCGGCGGCCACGCCGAGGAGATCGGCGCCGCGCTCGGTATGGGATGGATGATGTCGTCGGCACGGCTGCTGCGCGGCCACCAGTTCGGCAACACGGTCCTCAGCCGGCTGCCCATCACCCGGCATATCGAGCACGACGTCTCGTGGAAAACGTGCGAGCCGCGGCGGCTGCAGCGCGTCGACATTGCCGTCAACGGGTCGACGCTGCATATCTACAACGTGCACCTTGGCACGGCGCTGCTCGAGCGCCGCCATCAGGCCGAGCGCCTTGCGGAAATCGTGACGAATCGGCATGTTCCCGGCCCGAAACTCGTGCTCGGGGACTTCAACGAATGGATGAAAGGGCTGGTGACGTCGACGCTGAGCGCGCGGCTGAACAGCGTCGACCTGCGGAATTTTCTCAGCCGGCGGCGGACCTACCCGGGCGTGTTCCCATTGCTCCACCTGGATCACATCTACTACGCCGGCCACGTGGAGATCGTCGGCGTCGAGCTGCCGCGCACACGGCTCGCGCTCGTCGCATCAGATCATTTACCGCTCGTTGCAGATGTCCGCGTGAGCTGACTGCCGGCCGGCGATCAGCTTTCTTCTTCGTATTCTTCTTCTTCGGGGGGGCCGAAGCGAGTCGACGCGCGAAGTGCTTCGCGGT
The DNA here is from genome assembly GCA_965229885.1 of Vicinamibacterales bacterium. Classification (GTDB taxonomy): domain Bacteria; phylum Acidobacteriota; class Vicinamibacteria; order Vicinamibacterales; family CAVVIG01; genus DATLLJ01. The sequence goes on along the minus strand of CBDDJX010000002.1, from coordinate 338,998 downwards.
AGTCGAACAGCGGCAGATCACGCACGTGCAGCGTTAACATGCAGCCCGGCGACTTCTCGTCGACGACGACGATGACCGGACTGCCTTCGACGCCTTCGCGGAAAGCAATGCGGCAACCACAGGCGAGGCGTGCGTGCGCGAATCCCTTCAACATCGTCTCCGAATCATATCACGAGCAGGTCCAGGGATCTGCGCCGCTCAGAGGAGCGACTTGATCTCGTCCTCGATCGCCTCTTTCGCGCTGATGCCGACGTGCTTCGCGCAGATCTTGCCGTCGCGTGAGATCAGCGCAGTCACGGGAACTCCCCATATCGGGCCGTACGCCTCCTGCACATCGTCGTGCCCGAGGCCCTGCAGCACCACGTAGTTCATGTTCAGTTGGGTCGCGAACGGCACGAGCTGCTCGTGCGTGTCGTCGACCGAGATGCCGACGACCTGCAGGCCTGCGGGTCCGTACTTCTGCTGGAACTCGACGAACCACGGAATCTCGATCTTGCAGGGGCCACACCAGGTCGCCCAGAAATTGAGGAGGATGACCTTTCCCTTGAAGTCCGAGAGGCGCACCTCCTGATTGTTCATGTCTTTCAACGTGAAATCGAGATTCGCGGGTTTCGCGTCGGCGGGACAGGCAGCTCCCCGGGCGACCATCTCATGGCGGCGAAACGGCCAGTCAAGCGGCACGCTCAGGGTCAATAGCGCGAACGCCAGCGCGCTCACGGCGGCGATAGCCCATCGGGTCCACATCATGTTCATTGTAGCGCCCCTGGCACGAAGAACGGACGGCATTCGGAGGACGCCCTTCTGGCGTGTCGCCCGCAGGGGTCAGCTCCGACGCGCAGGGGGGACACCACCGCGCACCGGCAGCAGATTTTCCGAGCACAGCGTTTGCAGGTGCGAACGCGTCACAGTAAGATCGAGCGGGCTCCGACCGGCGTTCTTCAAGCCAGAGGTACCGTTTATGCGCACGCCCATCCTGTCTGCTTTCGCGCTGTCCGTCATGGGCTTGGCGACCGCCCTCCTCCTCGGCGCCCACGTCAGCGTGGCGTCGGCGCAGACGCCGTATGTCCCGTACTTCGGGAAGAACAGGATCCACTACGACACCTTCGAGTGGCACATCTACGCGACGGACCACTTCGACATCTACTACTACCCCGAGATGGAAGAGCACCTGGGGCGCATCTCGGGCTACGCGGAAAGCGCGTACCAGCAGATCAGCGCCGACCTGAAGCACGACCTGCCGTTCAAGGTTCAACTGATCCTCTTCAAGACGCACAGCGAGTTCGAGCAGGAGAACATCTTTGGGCAGGCGACGGAGGGCGTGGGCGCCTTCGCCGAGCCGGTGCGCCGGCGCATGGTGCTGCCGATTGACGATCCGCCCGATCGGCTCTACGGCCTCATCGTTCACGAGCTGACACATCAATTTCAATTCGATATCATCCCGCAGTCGCTGGTCCGGAAGTCCTATCCCCTCTGGGTCGCTGAGGGCGGCGCCGAAATCGCGCGCGGGCAGTGGACGCCGATGGATTTGATGACAGTCCGCGACGCGGCCGTGAACGACACCGTGCCGAAGATGACCCAGACGGAAGGCTACGGCAACGCGAACAACCCGCGCCTCGTCCCGTACAACCTGGGGCACGCCGTGTTCGAGTTCATGGAAGCAAAATGGGGCAAGGAAGGCATCCGGCAGTTCATGTTCTCGCTGAGAAAGAGCGTGCTCGGCGACGGCGAGGATGCCTACGAAGAAGCCTTCGAGATGGAACCGGACGAGTTCGATCAGGCTTTCGACCGCTATCTGAAGGAGCGGTTCAAGCCGTTCCGCGACAAGGAGCGGCCGGCCGACTACGGACGCAATCTGGCGCCCAACCGCGAGAAGACCAAGTTCTCCGACGCGCTGTCGATTGCCCCCTCGCCCTCAGGCGACCTGATCGCCGTCGTGACGTTGAATCGGAAGGACTCCGAGCTGGACATCGTCCTCGTCTCGTCGAAGGACGGGTCGATCGTCCGCAACCTGACCAAAGGCTTCGACAAGGATATGGGATTCGACCATATCGTGTTCCTGGGAGGGCGGCCCGAGATGCCGTGGATGTCGTGGTCCCCGACCGGCGACCGCCTCGCGTACTTCGTACGGACCGAGAAGGAGCGCGCGCTCGTCATCCAGAACGTGCTCACTCAGAAGATCGAGCAGCAGATTCCGATGAAAACGGTGGACGAGCCCGAATCGCCCACCTTCTCTCCTGACGGCCGGACCGTCGGGTTTGCCGCGCTGCGCGACGCGGTCGGAGACATCTACACGATCGACCTCGAAACCTTACAGGTCGTGAACCTGACGAACGACGAGTTCGCGGACTACGCGCCGAGCTACTCGCCCGACGGGAAGTACCTGATCTATAACGCGCGGGTCAGCGGCAACCAGAAGCTGTTCCGCCTCGATCTCGACACCACGAAGAAGACGCAAGTCACGTTCGGCACGGTGGACGAAACCTCAGCGCAGTTCATCGACGACCACACGATTGTGTTCTCGTCGACGGCCACCGACCCGGCCGTGCCGCTCGACCCGGAGGTCGCGAAGAACGGCAACATCTACAACATCTGGACGCTCGACCTCCGAACGGGCGAACTCGGTCAGTTCACCGACGTCCTCGGGGGCAACTTTTCCGCCGTCGTGCTGAAGGAAGGGCAGACTCACCGCATCGCCTTCATCAGCTACTACAAGGGCGAGTACAGCATTCACACGATCGACCGGAAGGAGCCGCTGCATCTGGTGGCGAGCGCCGACCTCGGCGCGCCTGGCCCGATCATCGATTTCCAGGCGCCGTTCCAGCACACCCTTGTGGCGGACAACCAACGGAAGAAGAAACCCTTCGAGAAGATGTTTCTCCAGGGACGGCCGCCGGTCAACGTGGGCGTCACGAGCAACGGCGACATCTTCGGCGGCACGGCCATCAGCTTCGGCGACATGACGGGCGATCGGCAGATCAACATCTTCATCGCGTCGATTTCGCGGTACCGGACGATGGCCGCGTCGTACGTCAATATCTCCAGTCGGTTCCAGTACGCCCTTCAGGGATACTTGCAGAACACCTTCTTTTACGGCCAGGGCAACACCGGCGCCTACTACAATCCGGCGTACCAGAATTTCATCGACCGGGACAGCGCCCAGGCGACTCGAACCGTCCGTGGCGGCTCGGCACTCGGGATCTACCCACTCAACCGCTACCGCCGAGTGCAGGTTTCGGGAGGCTTGGTCCAGCTCAACGAGCACTACAACGATCCGGCACTGGCCGAGCTCGCAGCGCAGTACCAGCTGCAGAACTATGGCCGGACGCTCTTCAACAACGGCTCGATGATCCCCCTTGGCGTCGAATTCGTTCAGGAGACGACGGTGTTCCGCGAATTCGGACCGCTCGCGGGAAATACCGTGCGACTTGCATACGAAGTCGCGCCCCCGATAGGCAGCCTGTTATCGCGGCAGACCCTCGAGGCCGATGTGCGGCACTACCTGCGGCTTGGCGGCAACGGTCTGCTCGCGACGCGTCTCAAGGGCTTCAAGAGCTTCGGCGACTACCCGGACTTCACGTACTTCGGCGGCAACTCGGAACTGCGCGGCTACGACTACCTGCAGTTCTCCGGCCAGAACGCCGTGTTCGCCAACGCCGAACTGCGCTTCCCCTTGATCGAAGCGGCGCTGACCCCGATCGGCGTCATCGGCGGCATTCGCGGCGTGCTCTTCGCAAACATCGGCGGCGCGTGGTTCGAGGGCCAGCAAAGCGCGACCGACTGCACCGGAAACACCGGCTATGAGTTCGCGACTGGCCAGGATGAAATCTGCAGAGGGGTCATCGGGATCGAGAGGGACTCCTTCGGAAACTCACTCTTCGACGAAGCCGGGAATCCTGTCGTCGCGCTTGGCCCCCAGAGGCTCATCTCAGGGTACCGGTTGAAAGACGGCCGCGCCTCGTACGGCATGGGCCTCGAAACCTTCGCCTTGGGATTCCCCATCCACTTCGACTGGTCCTGGCGCACGCTGTTCAACAAGGACTGGGAAGACGTGCTGTTTGCCTCCGGTGGCGGAAGCGACACGTTCCGCAAGCCGCGCTTCACAATGTGGATTGGCTACGACTTCTAGCCATGGATCTCGCTCCCAAACCCGCGGCCGACTCCACCACCGAAATGGTGCAGGTCGTGCTGCCGAACGACGCGAATCCGCTGGGATTCATTCTCGGCGGCAGGGTGATGCATCTCATCGACATTGCAGGCGCCATTGCATGTCATCGGCACACGCGCAGCCTGCTGGTGACCGCGGCCGTGGACGGCCTGCAGTTCCTGCATCCGGTCAAAGTCGGGGACCTCATTATCCTCAAGTCGCGCGTGACGTGTGTCTTCGCGACGTCGCTCGAAGCGCAGGTGGATGTGTATTCTGAGGAGATCCTGACGGGACGGCGCCAGCTGACGAGCCGCGCCTATCTGACGTTCGTCGCGATTTCACGCGACGGCGGCCGCCTGCCGGTGCCGCCGCTGCTCGTCGAGAGCGACGAGGATCGACGCATCGGCGACGAAGCACGCGCCCGCCGTGCGGAGAGGCTGAAGACCAGACATACGGCGTAAGGCTCAGGACTCAGGCGGCTTGAGCCATGAGCCTTGAGCCCTAAGCCGCCTTTTTGAGCCGAAGCATGCTGCGCTCCAGATCGATGCTGACCTTGTAGTTGCTCAGGAAGCGGTGGCCGACGATGCCGCCGACCTGGAAGCCGAGGAGCGCGCTCGGTGTGAAGAGGTTCAGTACGACGACGGACAAATTCCGGTACTGAATCGCATCAAACGCCAGACTGACGCCAGGCAGCAGGAACGCGGACTGATCCCACCCCGAGCTGCCGTACACGCGCAGCCAAATCTTCGGCGACGGCGTGATCTTGCCAAGGGCGTTGGCACTCGCCTGGCTGATCGAGATCACTTCGCCGCCCGTGTCGACGATGAAGTTCGCCTCCCGCGAGCCGTCAATCGTGCCCTGCACCGTCGCGAGGCGGTAGAGCCGCAGCGGCAGCTCGAAATCGGCCGCTTCCACGGGAATATGCTTGCCGAACGTCATCACCCGCGTCTGGTAGTCGATCGTCATCGAATAGCCGAGCGCCAGCGGTGACAGGCCTTCGGTCTCGCGCGTCGGCAGGCCGCGCACCGGGAGCGGCGGACTCTTAATGATGCACGGGACGTTGCGCAGCTTCAGCCCGCCGAGCTCGAGCGAGTCAAGCCGCGCGAGCTGCAGGCTGCGCAGCCCCATGTCGCCGACGCCGGCGCTGAGCGCCCGCGTGATCGGCAGCACGCCGCGACGCTGGGCGGTCGGCCGCGTGATGACCGTGCGCTCCGAGCCGGTGTCCACGACGAAGTCCTGCTCGCGGCCGCCATTGACACGCGCGCGCACGATGACTTTCTGGTTCACCACCTTGAACGGAACGGAGAATACCTTCTCGTCGCTGCCGGGCTCGGCTTCGAACGGAACGCGCTTGGCGAACGAGCGCAGGAACCGGATCTTGTTGCGCGCCCAGCCCGCCTTGTAGCTCGAGTCCTTGTTCGGCAGGAGGTTGACGTAGTTGGCGTACGCGTTGGCCGCTTCGTCATACCTGTGCGTACGCTCGTATATCGATCCGACGGTGTAGTGAATCTCGAGGTCGCGTGGCGCCAGCCGCAGCGCCGCCTGCGCCTGAACCATCGCCGACTCGAACTGGCCTTGCGCCGCCAGCGACCGCGCGACGCCGTGGAGGCCCCGTGCCAGGTCGGGCGTGCCGGCGAGCGCCTCCTGGTACTTGGCTTCCGCCTTTTCAAAGAGGCCGGAAGCCCACAACGCATCGCCGTACAGCGCGAGGGTTTCGGGGGCTCTGGGGTCTTCCTTGATCAGCAACTCGGCTTCTTCGCGCGCGACTTCGTATTCCGCCACGCGGAGTGACGACAGAATCACGCCGCCGCGGGCCTGCCGCATCCGATCGGGCGGCGCCACTTTGACCGCGTTCTTATACGCCTCGAGCGATTCCTGGTATCGCCCCTCGCCAAAAAACATCTTGCCCAGTTGCAGCTGGATTTCGACGGACTGGGACTGGATTTCCTCGGCGTGAATCACCAGAGAAACCGCCACGACGAAGGCCGAGGCCGCCACAGCGAAGCGAAAACCGTTCATACCCTCTCCAGACGGATTACGGACAAAACTCTACCGCCAAGCGGCTTCCGACATGCGAACAATGTTTCAGCGCGTGTACTGCTCGATGGGCACCCCGTCGTACATCTGGTCGACCCGCATGATCTGCGTATCGCGGCTGTAGGACCCGAGCTCGTAGTCTTCGCTCATGATGAGCGCCTTAATCGGTTTGGTCGGGCACACCTCGGCACACAGCCCGCAGAAGCTGCAGCGCGACAGGTTAAAGTCGAAGTAGTCGAGCACCTTGATCTTCAGGCCCGGCTCGCGATGGCCGCCGAGCGCAATCAGATCGTCCGGGCAGGCCTTGGCACACTGGTCGCAGACGATGCAGGTTTGTGCACCGGTAGCCGGCTCGGTCTGCAGCCGCAGCACGCCGCGAAACCGCGGCGACGTGGGCCGACGCTCGGCGGGATACTGGAACGTGAAGGCCGGCTGCGGCGTGTACTTCAGCGTGACCAAGAGGCCCTTGAGCAAGTCGATGAGAAAGATGGTCTTGAAGAATCTGATGATGGTCTGCATCTTATGCCCGCTCACCGATCATCGTCGGCTCGACGTCGCCCGACATGATGACGCGCTCCTTCCGGAGCACGGTGCCTTCCTTGCGAATCTTGTCCTGCAGCCGCATCAGCCCGTACAGCAGCGCTTCGGGCCGGGGCGGACACCCCGACACGTAGACGTCGACGGGAACGACCTTATCGACGCCCTGCAGCACGCTGTAGGTCGGAAACGGCCCGCCGGCGTTCGAACAGCTGCCCATTGAGATGACCCATTTCGGCTCGGGCATCTGATCGTACAGCCGCCGCAGCACGGGCGCCATCTTCTTGGTGACCGTGCCGGCGACAATCATCAGGTCGGACTGCCGCGGCGAGGCTCGGAACACTTCGGCGCCGAAGCGCGCGATGTCGAAGCGCGAGGCCGAAGCCGCCATCATCTCGATCGCGCAGCACGCGAGGCCGAACCCCATCGGCCAGATCGACGACTCCCGCGCCCAGTTGAGGATCCGATCGATGCTCGTGGTGATGAAATTGTCTTCGAAGCGATGATCAATGAGGCCCATAGTACTCCGCGTTTCGTCGAATGAATGTGGCCCACTTGCGGGGCGTTTCGTCGAGCGAGAAGATGGCCTCGACCGGGCACGCCGGCACGCACGCGCCACAGTCGATGCACTCGTCGGGATGAATGTACAGCATGTCCGCGTCCGCGAAGGCGCCTTCGTCCTTGCGCGGGTGGATGCAGTCCACCGGACAGACGTCCACGCACGCCGTGTCCTTCGTTCCGACACAGGGTTCACAGATGATATAAGCCACTGTAGGTAATGATAGCTTACCTGCTGGCGGGGGCGCTTGCCTGCGATCCGGCGCTGACGGCGCTCGTCACGCCGCGGCGGCCGACTCTCGGCCGGTACGAGGTGTGCACCACGACAGATCCGTTCGAGGATGTCGCGGCCGGCCCTGGCGGACCGCATTACGGCCCGAGCGAGCTACTGGAGCCACTCGACGCCTTCGGCGCCGCGGCCTCATCTGTGCGCGCCGCACTGACGCGCCTGTGCGCGGGAAAACGGGTGCGCGTGGCGCGCGGCTGGATTAAATACCCGGATCGATTCGAGTCGGTCACGCTGCTCTCACCGTACCCGGATGCGACGTTCACCCGTCTCCTTCCGGGCACGATGGTGATCACGTGGACAACAGAGGCTCGGCGATAATGCGCCGACCGGACATCATGAGCGCTTCGGTCACGCGCGCGGGGATCGCGTGCCTGCTCGTGCTATGCGTCGGCAAAGGCGCCGAGGGACAACGTCTCCAGGGGCTGCCGTCTGAGCCGATTGTCCTCGGCGACGGGCTGCTGACCGTTGGCGGCAGTCTCTCGGCGACCATGGGATCCGACGACCCGGGCTTCTTCAACTACACCGACTACGAAGATTCCACGCTGCGCATGCTGCGCCTCGATCTCACGGCGTCGCTGCGGGCAGGCAGTCACGTCTCGCTGCTCGGCGAGGTGCGAAGCCAGAACGCCGGAGCCCCGGAGGCCTACGCGCTGTACCTCCGTATCCGGCCGTGGACGAAACGAAGATTCGACCTTCAGATCGGACGCGTACCTCCTACATTTGGCGCGTTTCCGCGGCGCAGCTACGAGGCGGAGAATCCACTGATTGGCTATCCGCTCGCCTATCAGTACCTCACATCGCTCCGCCCTGATGCGGTGCCCGCGAGCGCCGATGAACTGCTGCAGATGCGCGGCCGCGGGTGGCTGGCCAGCTACTCGGTCGGGAACGTGACCCCTGCGGCGGGCGTGCCGCTCGCCACGGCGTTTCGCTGGGATACCGGAGTACAGGCGCACACCGCCAACGACTTCGTCGATCTCACCGCAGCCGTCACCACCGGCACGCTTTCGAACCCGCTGTTTCGCGACGACAACACGGGCCGCCAGGTTGCCGGACGCGTCGCGCTGCATCCAATCGCCGGCCTCATCGTCGGCGCCTCGGCGGCGCATGGGTCGTTCGTCTCGCAGCAGGCCGCACAAGCCGCCGTCGGCGGTGAACAGGACGGCGCATTCGCGTAGACGGCGTGGGGCGGCGACGTCGAATACTCGCGCGCGTACTACGTGCTGCGCGTCGAAACGGTCTTCAGCCAATGGACGATGCCCGCTGTGGGTTCGCCGGCTATCAACGGACCGCTGCGCGCCGTGGCCACCTTGGTTGAAGGTCGCTACAAGATTCGCCCTGGCTTTTACGTCGCGGCGCGCACCGATCGTCTGGGCTTCAGCAGAATCACCGGATCCAATGGGCCCGCCACATGGGACGCGACGACGGGTCGGATTGAGGCCGGCAGCGGCTATTTCATCAAACGGAATCTGCTGCTGAAAATCTCCCCGCAGGTCGACAATCGCGATGGCGGACGGACTCGGCAAGCAGTTCTGGTCGCCGGACAACTGGTCTTCTTGTTTTAGAGCAGTCACATGCAGAACAGCTGGGTCTTATTCGTGTCTTCGTGGTTGCGTTTGCGTCTTGCTGCTGTCCTTTGCGGTGGTGCCGCAGGCCAGTCAGCAGCCCGCTCCCAAGGGCAGCGGCGCGATTCGCGGCCGCGTCGAGGTCGGTCATCTGGCCCAGACGGTCGAACGACGCCCCGGCGTCTCCGACCTCGGCACGCCGCCTGATCGCGATCTGCCGGATCGGCGCAAGTCCGTCGTATACCTTGAGTCGGCGCCGCGGGGGGCGTTCGATCCCGGCGAGACCAGCCCTGCATCAATTGACCAGCGCAACGAGGCGTTCGCGCCGCACGTCCTGGCGATCACGGCAGGCACCGTCATCGATTTTCCGAACTCGGATCGCTTCTACCGCAACGTGTTTTCGCTCTCGAAGGCGGCGCGCTTCGATCTGGGACGGTACGCGAAGGGGAAATCCAAATCGGTCCGGTTCGATCGGCCGGGCATCGTGCGCGTGTTCTGCGAGATTCACTCGCACATGAACACGTTCGTCCTCGTGTTCGCGCACCCGTTCTTTGCGGTGACCGACACCGACGGCCGCTATCGGATCAACAATGTGCCCGCGGGCACCTTCGACGTCATCGCCTGGAACGAGGGGGTGACGTCGGAGCCCAGACCGGTCACGGTCGGCGCTGGCGCGGTCGCCGAGATGGACTTCACGGTCAGATGATCATGCGCGTCTCGATGTTCTCCTCGCTTCGCGGCCGTATCTTTCTTGCGAGCGCCCTACTTGCGGTGCTGTCGATCGGCGTGGCGATCTACCTGGTGGATGGCCGCGTCACACGGGAAGCCGAGCAGACACTCCAGCGTGAAATCGTGACCACGTCGACGCTCGTCGAAGAGCTGCGGACGACGCGGACCCAGACGTTCACGCAGATGGCGCGCCTCATCGCGGATGCCCCCAAGGTCAAGGCAGCCGTCGATACCAACGATCCGCCGACGGTCCAGGACATTGCGAGCGGCTATCAGGACCAGCTCCAGTCGACCCTTCTGCTGGTCACGAACAGATCGGGCGCCGTGCTTGCTACCGTCGGGGCGACGCCGCAGGCCACGCTCGTGGTCGCCAACCAGCCGGCGGTCCGGGAGGCTCTCGGCGGCCGCGAGAGCCTCGGTCTGCTGCCGCAGCCGGACGGCATTCTGCAGCTCGTCACGGTCCCGATTTCGATCGGCCTCGTACAGCCGGAGATCCTCGGCACGGTGAGCGTCGGGTTCCTGCTCGACAACGGGCTCGCGGCGCAGTTGAAGGAGATTACAGGCAGCGATATCGCCTTCGGCATGGAGGGGCAGATTCTAGCGGCGACGCTGCCGCGTGAGGTGTACGCCGCGCTTGCGGGCCGTTTGCGGACGTCGGGTGTCTCGCGCCTGACTCTTGCGGGAGAGGACTATCTCGTCCTGCCTCGCTCACTCTCAGTCGCGGACACCCTCGACGCCCTCCCCAGGGGAGTCGGCCCGGTGGCGTTGATCCTGCGGTCGCGTACCGAGCTGCTTCGCGGCCTGCAAGCCATTCACACGGGACTCGCCGCCACCGCCATCGTCGCCGTGCTGCTCGCGACGATTCTCGCCTTCGCGGTGGCGCGGACGATCACGCGCCCGCTCGCCAACATCACCGACGTGATGCGCGAAGTGGCAGCGACAGGCGATCTGACGCGCAAGATCGCAATGCGTCCGGGGGACCGGTGGGAGGACGAGGACGCCAGGCTTCTGGCGACCACCTTCAATACGCTGACCGACTCGATCGCGCGGTTCCAGCGCGAGATATCGCAGAAAGAGCGCCTCACGTCGCTCGGCCGCCTTTCGACCGTCATCGCTCGCGAGATCCGCAATCCGTTGATGATCATCAAAGCGTCGCTCCATACCCTGCGGCAAGGGGAGCCTAGCGAGGCCGCGCTGCGTGAGGTGGTCGCGGACATCGACGATGAGGTGGCACGGCTGAACCGCATCGTGAACGAAGTGCTCGATTTCTCACGGCCGATCCGCTTCGATCTGGCGCCGGTCGATGTCGCGGCAGTCTGCCGCGAATCAGCGGCCGCCGCTCAGGCATCGCCCGGCGCGGCCGTCGCCCTCGATCTCGATCCGGCGCTTCCCACGCTGGTTACCGACGCCGAGCGGCTCCGGATCGCGCTGGTCAACATGCTCGTCAATGCCCGCCACGCGGTGAACGGCGAACAGACGAACCGCGTGAGCCTTGGCGGAGGCGGTTCGGACCCGCCAGTGACACTCAAAGCCACCGCCGTCGGCGACTGCGTCACGATAACCATCACCGATCGCGGAGTGGGCGTCACGCCGGCCGACGTGCCGCACATCTTTGACCCGTACTTCACGACCAAGCGCGGCGGCACCGGTCTTGGCCTGCCGATCGCCAGGAACATCGTCGAAGGTCTGGGCGGCACGATTGCGGTGTCGAGCAGCATTGACCCCAGGGGGCACGGCACCGAGATTGACACCTCCCTGCCCCGTCCCGTTCGGGCGCCGAGGGAGCGGCCTGAGCCATGGCGCCCCATCACGGTTCGATTCTGCTCGTCGACGATGAAGAGAAGATTCTCAAGGCGCTCGGCCGTGCTCTTCGCCAGGCCGGCCACGAGGTCGTCGAGACGACGCGGGCGCGCGACGGGAAGCGGCTGCTCGGCGAACGCACGTTCGACCTCTTCATCGTGGACAACGTCATGCCGGACGTCAGCGGCCTCGAGCTGATCCGCGAGATCGTCAACTCGACCCCGGAGAGCGATCGTCCGCAGATCCTGATGATGACCGCGCATGCCACGGTTGAAAGCGCGATCGAAGCGATGAAGCTGGGAGCGCTCGATTACCTGCAGAAGCCGTTCGAGATCGACGAGCTGCTGGTCGTCGTGCGCCGCGCGCTCGATCACCAACGGCTGCGCACCGATTACCGGTACCTCCAGAGCGAACGCGACGAGCATTTTGATCACTACGGGATCATCGGCAAGAGCCGCGCGATGAAAGAGGTCGTACAGCGTGCGGAGCTCGTGGCCGACACCAAGAGCACGGTGCTGATCGCCGGCGAGACCGGCACCGGCAAGGAGCTCGTGGCGCGCGCCATTCACGATCGCAGTGCGCAGCGCGACATGCCGCTCATCAAGGTGAACTGCGCGGCCATCCCCGACGCGCTGCTCGAATCAGAGCTCTTCGGTCATGTGCGGGGCGCGTTCACCGGCGCGACGACGATAAAAAAGGCAAGTTCGCCCTCGCGGACGGCGGGTCGATTTTCCTCGACGAGATCGGCACGCTGATGCCGGCGCTGCAGTCCAAGCTGCTGCGCGTCCTGCAGGAGCGGGAGTTCGAGCCGCTCGGCGCCGAACGAACCGAGCGGGTCGATCTGCGCGTCATCGCAGCGACGAACCGCGATCTGCGGCAGATGGTGACCGACGGCCGGTTCCAGGAAGACCTCTTCTACCGCCTGAACGTCATCCCGATTCACATCCCGCCGCTGCGCGAGCGCCGGGATGACATTCCCGGCTCGCCGAGCATTTCGTCACCAAACACGCCCACCGCATCGGGCGCCGGATCGAGCGGCTCGACGAGGGCGTCCTCGCGGTGCTGCAGCAATACGATTGGCCCGGAAACGTCCGCGGACTGGAAAATACCATCGAGCGCGCCGTGGTCCTGTCGACGGGGCCGGTGATCACCGCGCGCGCGATTTCGACGCTCGGGGCGGTGACGCCGAAGGCGACGGGCCTTCCCTCACTGAGGCTCCGGCAGAACATTGAGAGTGGGTGGAGCGCGAAACCATCCGGCGCGCGATCGAGAATGCCGGCGGCGTGAAGAAAGACGCCGCGGAACGGATGGGCATCAGTCAGCGGGCGCTGTCGTATTACCTCGCGAAGTGCCGCATCAACTGAACTTGAGAATGTCTCAACGCGCATCGTCACCCTCGGGGCACGGAGCGCGAAGTCGACGAACTCACGTGTGGACAGCTCGAATGCGCTGTAGTTGTACTCCAGCGTGGCGGATTGCCTACCGGTCGGAAGTCGGCCGCTCGACCACGAGCGGCCGCAGCGTCACCGTCCAGGACAGCGGCACCGAGGCGGGATTGAAGCAGACGGTGTCGTCACAGGCCTGATAGTCGAACGTGCCAGTCAGCGTCAGCGAATCCTTGCCGCGAAACGCCGCCTGCGCTTCTCGTTGCCCCTCCACGACGACTTCCTGAACGAGCGTGAAGGGCTTCTGGTACACGGGAACGCGCTCGTTGAGCGGCTTGAACACGTAGATCTCCGACGCCGGATACTTGAGCGGGAGCACCCGCACGAACGGCTGCGGCTTCATGTTCACCGAGGCGACGCGATATCCCGACGCGCCGGGCGCGTAGACGTGCATCCCGGGCCGCGGGGTGACGTCGAAGAGAATCGCAACTCGGTTTCCCGGTGCGACAGCCGCATCGCTCGGATATGTCCTGACTTCGAGATGTTCGGTCGACACCTGTATGCCGCCCACGGCTTCTCCCGTGGCGCCGCCGCGCGCGATGATGCTCGAGACGGTGTTACGCTCAACGTAGAAATCCTCGAAAAAGCGCGACTTCACTCGACCGTTCCGATCGAGGATGAACGTCCCCGGAAACGCGATGCCGACCATGCGCGCATTCGTGGCCCCTGTCGCCGACACGTACTTCTTGATGTCGTCGGCGAGCGCCGGATCGTGTGCGTTGGGCCCGGCCAGCTCCATGGCGACCGTGTTCAGGATGCCGTAGCGTTTGATGGTCGAAGACTCGACGTCCGACAACAGCGGAAACGTGATGCCGCGCTGCCGCGTGAACGCGGCAAGCGTTTCAGGCGGATCGTAGCTGATCGCCACCAGGCTCAGGCCCTGCCGGCGGATTTCTTCAACGCGGCTTTGCAGCTCCACGAGCTGCGTCTTGCAGTACCGTCACCAGTCGGCCGAACGGAAGAACACGAGCATGGCGCCCTTCGGCCCCATGCTGGACCGGAGCGTCCAGCTCTTGCCGTTCTGATCCTTCAGATTGAAATCGGGAACCCGCTCGCCCACCTGGGGCCCGAGCTTCGCGACATCGACCCGCGTGCGACCGCGTTCAGGGATCTGCATCGACGGGACCCGCCCCCCCAGCACGACCAGTGTCGCCGCAAGTGAGGCGACTGCCATAAGCGAAGGGGTTGCCAGCTTCATCGTGGTTAGCAGCGTACACCGCTCGTGAGTCATTCTCAATCATGAACGGGATTATGATTACTGAATGAACAACCCTCCGGGCCCAAGGCCCAGGGCTCAATGCTGACGCTCTCCGAAAGCCCTTACGCCGCCGGTAACCCCCACGCACGCGAGCGATTGATTCTGCGGGACTGAGCGCGGCATGGCGTTTGCTTGACTCCAAGTCAGACTTCGTGCTTATATCCTGGAGGAAAAACGACATGCGATCTTCTTTCATTCTCGGTACCGTATTGGCGGCAGCTGTCGCGGCGGCGCGGTGCGGTGGCAATGACACACCGACCACGCTCGGGGTTACCATGCCCGCCACAGTGACCGTCTCGGGAGTTACCATGCCCGCCACAGTGACCGTCTCGATCGTGGGTACGGACGGCAACCAATCGTACGTGCCCAACCCCGTACAGTGCGAACTGGCGAGCGGAGACCTGGTGATGTTCACGAACAATGACACGGTCGACACGCACCACCTCGTCATTGACGATGGCTCCGCCGATTTCGGGAGCCTCGCCCCTGGCGCATCAAGCCAGGCCAAAGCCGTGACCAACGGCAATTTCCACTGCACGAACCATCCGAGCATGGTCGGCAGCGTCGGCGGCTCGGTGGCGCCGACGCCGCCACCGGGTAGTGGCGACGGGTACTAGCTCCCGCTAGAACGTCGTCACGCCAATTCGAAGGGTCCGTGGAGACCCTGGCGAGATGTTCGTGTTGTTGTCAGCGTTGATGTAGTACCGGTTGTCGAAGATGTTCTCGATATTGACCTGCAGCCGCAGTCGCTTCGTGAGCGACAGAAACGCGGCGGCATCGACGCGGGTGTAGCCGGGCAGCGTGACCGTGTCGTCGATCGTCGCGAACATATCAGAGCGATAGAGCACACCGAGAGCCGCCCTCAGCCGCGGGTGGAGCTGATAGTTGTTCCACAGCGACACCATGTGGTGCGGCACCTGACCCACCTGAGCCCCGGTTCTCGCGGCCGTCGTCGCGCTCGTCACGACCGCATCCTGATAGGCATACCCTCCCGCCATGTTCCATGCCGGTACGATGCGCCCGTTCACACCGAACTCATAGCCATTCGTCCGTTGGCTGCCCGTCTGGACGATGCGCGCCGGATCGTCGGGATCGGTGGATCGCGTATTGGTACGGTCCAGTCGATAGACAGCCGTCGTGATTGACAGGTCGTTGACGACATCCCACTTGGCGCCCACCTCGTAGTTGGTGAACCGTTCAGGTTTGACCTGCTGGGTAATCGTCGTCAGCGCCGAAAACTGATCTCCTGAGCTGGGCAGATACGACACGCTGTAGGTGCCATAGACCGAGAGAGGGGTGATCGGCTTGAACACGACGCCTGCGCGCGGCGATACGAGATTGTCTTGGCGCTCGAGCGTGTCCCCGTTGCGGTTGTTGTGATACTGCAGATCGAAACGATCGAAGCGGAGCCCGGCCACCAGCTGGACGTGACCCGGCAGCTCGATCTGATCCTGCCCGTACGTCGCTGCAACCTTGGTCCATACATGATTGTCAGCGTCGGTGGCGTTTTGCCGGAACGTGACGGGCGTGTCCGTTAATGGGTTGCCGAACGGCACCAGGATCGAAGTTGCCGTGTTGTTGAAGAATCCTGTTTTTCGGAAGTTGTCCGTGACCTGCCTTCCCACCTCGACGCCCGCTAGTAGTGTATGCCGCACCCGCCCAATTGACATGACATAGGTCAGATCCGTCTGATTGAAGATATTGCGGCGGGGCTGGTGGTTGTTGTAGGCAGATAGCGACACGTGCCGCATGTCTGCAGTGGCCGCGCCGGGCACGAAATTCTGGTAGAAGCGGTCATAGCCGGCGACCATCGTGTTATTACGGAAGGTCGCGGCACCGAATCGGTGCTCCACTGTCGCCGAACCCAGATTGACTCGTGCCTTCACCTCACTGGCATCCGGGTTGCCGTAGAACGTGCCGATATCGACGTTGGCTGGACGTCCCTGAAACGACGTAATGCCGCGATCCGCGGTGCGCGTGTCGTGCAGGTGTTCGTAGCGAAGCATGATCGTCGTCCGGTTGCTCGGCGCAATGGTCACGGTCGGGCTGACACCGAAACGCTCCAACCCGACCGCATGGCGAAAACTGTCGGAGTGCTCGAACATGCCGTTCAGCCTGAATGCAATCGTGTCGCTGAAGGGCTCGTCCACGTCGAGGGAGAACCGCCTGTGGCCGTACATCCCGCCTTGAAGCGAGAGCTCGCGCGAGGATCGAAAACCCGCTTCCTTGGTCACGCGGTTGATGACGCCGCCAGCGCCGCCGCGACCGAAGATCATCGCGTTCGGTCCCTTCAGCGCCTCCACGCGTTCCAGGTTGTAGAGATCACGGTGGTACTGAACATCGTCCCTGACGCCGTTCAGGAAGAAGTCCGCGGAGGAACTGTTGCCGCGGATGACGATCTGGTCGCGATTGTTCTCGCCTTGATGCGCGGTGATACCGGGGACGTAGCGCACGACGTCTCCGATGCTCATCATGAGCTGGTCTTTGATCAACTCCTCGGTGACGATCGTCACCGATTGCGGCACGTTGAGCAACGACGTGGGAGTCCTCGTCGCGCTGCTGATGGCTGGCACGCGGTAGCCGTCTGCCGCGCTGACGGTCACGCTCTCTTGAACGCCGGCGATCTGCAGGACGAATTCTCGCGATACCGCGCCATCCTGCAATGGATCGACGTTCTGGGTTACTTGCAGAAAGCCCGCTGCGACGACCGTCACGGTGTAGCGGCCCGGATCCACGGCCAGGGTGAACTCGCCGCGCTGATCGGTGAGCATCGAGGGTCCTGAGCCCTGATTGTCGAGCACAGCCGTAACGCGCGCCCCGGCAATCGGCGCCCGCATCGGATCGAGTACGCGCCCTTGAATGGAGACTCGCGAGGGGTTTGCCTGCGCGATTCCGAGTTCCGCGAAGGCGGCGAGCGGACGAAGGGCCGTGAGCAGAACGGTAATCAGCAGCGGGTGCGCACAGGGTCGCCACAGGTACATGAGACTGAGTCTCACTTTCATAGCGGAAGCATATATCCGACCAGAATGGTCGGTCAAGAGCAGTCCTGCCTGGCCGCTGGTCTATCGGAAGTCGCGCGTAGCCAGCCATAATCAACTCGTGGGTCTCTGGAACAGGTGTCTCTGGGTGCTGCTGCTCGTGCTGACGGCCGCACTGCGCGCATCGGCTCCCGAGGTTGAACCCGAGGCGCCATCCGTCCTGATCTCGCGGCAGCTTCTCGAAAATGCGCGTCTTGCCGTCGGCGACCCCGTCCTTCTCGCCGCCGATCCTGCCGGCGCGCGTGCCGCGCGGTTCCGAATCGCCGGCGTGTACGAACCGACGCCCGATCCGCTGAAATTCAACGTCGAACGCCTGGAAGCCCGCCTGCACTTGCCGGACCTCATTCGGTTGACGGCGAATCCCGCCGATCCGCAGTCCGCCGAATCGGTGACCTCGGTGAACGTCAAGCTCGTCAACCCGGCCGACGCCGACAGCTTTGCGGCCGACGTGGCTCGCCGAAGCGTCGGACTGGCAGCACGGCCGACGGCGCGGGCGCGTGAAGGCGACCCGTTCGCCGTCCTCGAGCGGTTCCATCTCGCGATCGCCGCCGTCACGATGGTCGGCAGCACGGCATTCCTTCTGGCGCTGATGGTGATCCGCGCCGAGGAGCGTCGCGACATGGTCGGCATGCTTCGCCTCATCGGCATCTCCCGCCGGTCTATCGTTCTAGAAATTCTGGTCGAGGGCATCGTCGTCGCGATCGCTGGAGCGATCTTCGGTGTACTGCTCGCGGCCGCCGCTCAATACGGCATCAATCGCTTCTTCCAGGCGCGCTACGACACCACGCTCGTATTCGTCCGCGTGACGGCATCGATCGTCGGCCGCTGTCTCATCATCGCCTTGCCGGTCGGTATCGTGACCGGCGCGGCGGCGGCCTGGACGCTGTTGCGTCAGGCTCCGGCTTCGCTCGTCCGCCGATGACCGGATTCGCGCTCGCGAGGCGGACGGCCGCGCGCTACAAGGCGCGGACGACGCTGGCCGTGGCCGGCGTCGCGACCATCGCGGCGCTGAATTTCGACATGCTGCTGCTGTCGCGGGGCCTGCTGCTCTCGTTCGCGGACATGATCAACCGCGCCGGGTTCGACGTGCGGGTCACCGGCAGCGCAGCTCTTCCAACGCTGCGGGTTCCCGTCGTCGGCGCGGCGAAGCTGGCCGATGACATCCGCGATCTGCCAGAGGTCGACGACGTGGCGATCGTGCGCCTCGAGCAGGCGTTGGCCAGCGCACCGGACGGTCGAGAGCGATGGGTCTCCTTTCTCGGCACGAGCGAAGCGTCCACGCGAGGCGGCTGGACGGTCGTTCGCGGCCGCGACGTCAATTCCAGGGATTCCAGGGATGCCGGTGGGTCAGCCACCATGCCGCCGTTGGTGGTGACGCGACAGCTCGCCGGCGATTTCGGCATAGAGCCCGGATCCGTCCTGCGGGTGCGTGCGGGAGTACCTCGCGAGCGTTCCGTCCTCCCCTTGGTCAGCTATCACGTCGTCGGCATTGCCGACTTCAGCTTCGAAGCCGCCGGTTACACCGTGGCGACGACGCTCGAAGGCTTTCATGCGCTTGAAACTAGCCCCGCGAGCGACGAGGCGGATGTCGTGCTGGTCAAGTCGAACCCGGAAACTGGTTCGGACGCGGCGGTCGCCGCCATCGCCCGCCTACGTCCGGATCTGCACGTGTATTCGAACCAGGATGTGATCGAACAATTCAACCGTCATGGGTTCGCGTACTTCCGTCAGATCTCGCTGGTGCTCTCGACGACAACCGCGGTGTTCACCTTTCTGCTGGTTGCCACGTTGTTGACCGTGTCCGTCAACCAGCGACTTGGGGAAATTGCCGCGCTGCGGGCCATCGGCATCTCGCGCCAGCGCGTGGCCGGGATGCTGCTGTGGGAATCGGCGCTGCTCGTGGGATTGGGCGGAATCATCGCGCTGCCGCTCGGCGGCGCGCTCGCCTTCGGCCTCGATCACCTCCTTCGCCGGATGCCCGGTCTCCCCGAGCAGCTGCACTTCTTCGTCTTCGAGCCGCGGGCCGTCGTGCTGCATGCCGTGGTGCTGGCTGCGACCAGTGTCGTGGCGGCACTCTATCCTGTACGGCTCGCGGTCACGCTGCCCATCGCGGCTACGCTGAGACGCGAGCTCGGATCATGACGATTGTCGACGCCCGGCAGCTCCGGCGGCTGTTTCCGATGCCTGGCGGACCGATCGAAGCGGTCCGCGATGTGTCGATGCGCGTCGCTGCAGGCGAGTACGTGGCGATTACGGGGCCCTCGGGGTGCGGTAAGTCGACGCTGCTGCAGCTGCTCGGCTGCGTCGACACGGCGACGAGCGGATCGCTCTCGTTCGAGGGCCGCGACGTCGGCGGCCTCAGCGAGGTCGAGCGCACGCGCATTCGCCTCCTGCGCATCGGATTCGTGTTTCAACGGTTCTTCCTGCTCCCGATGTTGACCGCGTGGGAAAACATCGAGCTCCCCCAGGCCGAGGCCCGGAGCCCGGCGTCTGCGCGCGTGGCGCGTACGCGCGAGCTTCTCGAATATGTGGGGTTGGCGGAGCGCGCGAACCACCTGCCGTCGCAGCTTTCTGGCGGCGAGATGCAGCGGGTAGCGATCGCCAGAGCCCTCGCCAACCGCCCTGCCCTGCTCCTTGCCGACGAGCCGACGGGTGAGCTCGACGACGAGAGGGGAGAGCAGGTCGCCGCGTTGTTCGATCGCGTCAACCGGGACGGCACAGCGATCGTGATCGTGACGCACAACGGTCCGCTGGCCGGGCGCGCGAGCGTACGGCTCGTGATGAAAAGCGGAATGGTCGTTCCGGCATGATGCTTCGGTTTGCTCTCCGATCGCTCGCAACCAGCCCAGTCAAGACGATCGTGCTGGCGTTTGGCTTCGGGTTGGGCGTCGCCATCATGGCGATCCTGCTGGGCATCGGCGAGGTCATTCTCGAGCAGGCGCACTCGCCGGCACTGCAGGGGAGCGGCGATGTCGTGGTTGTCGGCGCGTTCGGGTCGGTCGACAGCGCGCGATTCGTGCTGTCAAGCGTGCTCGCCGCAGGCAACCTGCGGCCGCGTGTCGCGGCCATGTCGCCGTCCAAGCGGTCGATCTTGTACCTGATCGCGCCAGACAAAGTCTGGCCCATCTCCGCCCGTGGTGGCGTGCCGAGCCTGGAGAAGGCCGTTGGTGACGCGGAGACGGGAGACAGGGCCGATTGGGTCGATGCGACGTCGGATCAGTCATGGTCCGCGCCGGATCCCGGCGACGTGCTGCGGGCAATGGATCGTTTCCATCCGCAGCCGCCTGTCGCGGAGTTCGCCTCATCCTGGGCCGAATGGCTGTACTTCAACGGCCGGAGCGCCGACGTCCAGTTTTATTTGACATTCCTTGTCGGACCTTCGACGCGTCCCGGCAAACGGAGCGCTGCCGTGCGGCTGCAACTGGACCGCGACGGCAGGCAATCCACCTATTCATCGACAGGCGACGTCGACGAGAGGGCGGTCCTCGCGGGCGCGCCTGATATCGACATCGGCGACAACCACGTACGCCTCGCCGGTCTTCAATATCGGATTACGCTGGGATTGACGGCCGAAGGAAATCGGGCGTCGCGGCTGACCGGTAACCTGACGCTCGACGCGGTCCGCGGGCGGTCGCTTCCGCCAGTCGTCATGCACGGTGCCCGCGGGTGGCTGTCCGGGTATGTGGTGCCGGTGTTGTCAGGGACCATCCGTGGCACGCTCGACATCGATGGCCACGAACTGTCGCTCGACAACCTGACCGGATACCACGATCACAACTGGGGCTTCTGGCAAGGCGTACGCTGGCAATGGGGACAAGTGGCGCACGACGATCTGTCGATCGTCTATGGCCGCGCCCTTCCGCCGGCCAGCGTCGCCGATCCGGAACGGATTTCCGGCTTTCTCGGAATCCTGGGGCCGGACGGCCCGATGAGCGTGTCGACGGATGTGTCCATCGTGGAACGCGACGCGGGGGGCCGTCCACAGGAAGTGGAGATTACCGCGCGTGGTCCTGCCACAGATGTCCGGCTTGTCCTCTCGGTCGATCGCGTCGTCCGCACCGACTTCGCGCTGACGTCAACGGCAGGTGCGCCGACGACCTTACTGCAACTGGCAGGCGAGTATCACGTCACGGGCCAGACGGGCGATCGCCGGATTGACTTCCGAGCGCGCGGCGCCGCGGAAACGTTCCGCGAGCGGTGACACAACGCGCATCTGATCGAACCCTCCGCCTCTCGACGATTGCTTACGGCATGCGTTGCAGGACGATCGCGGACGGTGCGCGACTGGTGTCCGTCCAGCCGCGCACGAATCCGCTGCCTGTCGCCGCCACCACCGGATAGGCCGAACCGGCGGCCCCCATCTGTTCGCGAACGAACTGAACTTTCCCGGCCGCATCAGGAACACCTCGGGCGGCGACCGCGCGCCGTGCGCCGTCCCTCAACTCGTCCCAGACGACGGGCAGAGAGCCATCGGCTCCGTTGATCGCCATCTGCATGTGACCCGGCGTGCCTTCGGTCGTGACACGCTGACGTGCGGTGAAACTGCGACCATCCTCTGACGTGGTAGAACAACGCAAGCGTCAGTTCGCTGCCCGGAGTCGACCCGCTGACGAGCGTGGGCCACACGAGGTGGATCCGGCCCTGCGGCCCGACTGCCATCGCGGGCCCGTTTTCCGGACAGCGGGCACGCAGTACCGTGAACCGCAGTGGGACACGTGCATAGATCATCGCCGGCTAGCGGCAGCGGTGCTACGGTCACGGCGCTGACCTGACAGACGAGCCAAGCGCAGATGATCCACGAAAGATGTCGCCGGATGGTGCTCACGGTACCTATCGGCCGAGCTTACGACGCGACACGACGAACGCCGCAGATCCTGCTATCCTTAAAACGTGATCTGAAATGGCCTTATTAGGGGACCTAGGTCCATGTCTCTCGTTGCCCTGTCGGAACTGCTTGGCGCGCCCGTGCACGATGCCACCGGCACCGTCCGCGGACGTGTGCGCGAAATCGCCGTCGCGCCGCAGGACCACCCCACCCGCATCGCGTACATAATCGTCAAGACCCCCGGCGGCGAGCGCTTGCTCCCCGCCGACGACGTCAAATCGTGCGGCGGCGCCGTGTGTACGGTGACGGAATCGGCGCAGTGGCGCGCGTACACCCCATCGGACGGCGTCCTGCTGCTCAAGCGCGATCTTCTCGATCAGCAGATCATCGACGTCCACGGCCGCAAGGTCGTTCGCGTGAACGACGTCGAGCTCGAATCGACGCCGACAAACGGCCATGTGCTGCTGAACGTCGTGGCCGTTGACGTCGGCGCGCGTGGCGCGATACGCCGCCTTTCAAGGGGCGTCGTCCCGTCGTCCACGTTGCGTTTGCTGCTCGAGAAGATCCCGCCGCGCGTGATCCCCTGGCAGTTCGTCGACCTGCTCGAAACCGATCCGGCTCGCCGCGTCAAGCTGAAGATCGCGCACAAAGGGCTTGCGAGGCTCCACCCGGCCGACATCGCGGACATCGTCGAGGACCTGTCGGCCGCCGAACGCGAGGCGGTGTTCGAGACGATCGATGAAGAGGTCGCGGCCGAGACGCTCGAGGAGCTCGATCCCGCCGTCAAGGTGTCGGTCGTCGAATCGCTCGACAACGATCGCGCGGCCGACATCGTCGAGGAGATGGATCCGGACGCCGCCGCCGACCTACTCGGCGGTCTGGGCGAGGAACAATCGGGCGAGATTCTCAAGGAAATGCAGCCGGCGGAGCGGCGGGAGGTCACCGAGCTCCTCGAATTCGGCGAGCACACCGCCGCCGGCCGCATGACGACCGACTTCGTCGCGGTGCCGGAAAGTGGCGTGGTGGACGACGCGATCGAGGCCCTGAAGGCGTTCGAAGGCGGCCACGAAGCGCTCGCCACCATCTATCTGACCGGTCCCGCCCAGAAGCTGTCGGGGGCGGTGCCGCTCGTCAAGATCGCGATCTCTTCGCCTGCCGTCCAGCTCTCGCACCTGAGCGAACCGTACATCGCCTGCGCCCCGGATACGCCCCAGGACGAAGTCGCCGCGCTGTTCGACAAGTACAACCTCGTCACGCTCGCCGTTGTGGACGAATACGGCCGACTCGCCGGCATCATCACGGCCGACGACGTGATCACCATGCTCCGGCATCGCGATGGGACGTCATCCTCGGGTGCATCTTTTCCGTCATCGTCGCGTGGTTCATCATCGTGGCGTGCGCGGCGACGCTGCACCGGAGCGGTCACTACAACATCACGGACGCTGCGGATGCGGCACAGGCGCTGCGACCGTTGGCCGGCGAATACGCATACCTCCTGTTCGCCGCCGGACTGTTCAACGCGTCGATCTTTGCTGCGTCGATTCTTCCGATCTCGACGGCGTACGCGGTCTGCGAAGGGCTGGGATTCGAGTCTGGTCTCGACAAGAAGTTCCATGAGGCGCCGGTGTTCTACTGGCTCTACACGCTGCTCATTGTCGCCGGGGCCGGCGTCTTGCTGATCCCGCAACTGCCGCTGGTCTCGGTGCTCGTGCTGTCGCAGGTGGCCAACGGCGTTGTCCTTCCGTTCGTGCTGATCTTCATGCTCCTGCTGACGAACGACCGCGAGTTGATGGGCGAGCACGTGAATTCACGCTGGTTCAATGTCGTCGCCTGGACGACCGTCACCGTGATGATCGCGCTGACGCTCCTGATGTTCGTCTGGCGCGGATAGCAGATGCCGACGAATGACCGCCGCGAGATTTTCGGCTGGACCATGTACGACTGGGCCAACTCCGGATTTCAGACGACGGTCGTCACCGTGATGTCCGGTCCGTACCTGACGGCGCTCGCCCGAGGAGACGTCGGCGAGAACGGCGTCATGTTCGATCTGGGGCCGTTCCTCGTCACGGCGAAGTCGTTCTTTCCGTTCTGCATCGGCCTGTCGGTGTTCCTGCAGGCCCTTCTCCTGCCGGTGCTCGGCGCGGTCGCGGACTACACGAACCTGAAGAAGCCCCTGATGGTGTTCTTCTGCTACGCCGGCAGCGCGGCGACCTGCCTCCTCTACTTCGTCGCCGGGGACCGTTATCTCGCCGGCGGACTGCTCCTCATCGTCGCCAATCTCTGCTTTGGCGCATCGCTCGTCCCGTACAACGCGTTCCTGAACGACATCACCACACCTGATCAGAGGGACAAGGTATCGAGCCGCGGGTATGCGCTCGGCTATCTTGGCGGCGGCGTGTTGCTCCTGGCAAACCTCGCGTTACTTCAAAGTGCGGGTGCCCTCGGCATCAGCGATGGCCTGGCCGTGAGGCTGTCGCTCGGTTCGGCCGGGCTCTGGTGGGGCGGATTCTCGATCATCACGTTCCGACGGCTGCGGACACGATCCGCAGCGACTGTCGTCGGTGCCAGCAGTTCGGTTCTCACCGCGGGCATCAGAGAGCTGCTGGCGTCGCTTCGCGCGCTGCGGCGCCTGCCGCAGACGCTGCGCTATCTCCTGGCGTACATGCTGTTCAACGACGGCATTCAGACCGTCATCGCGATGGCGTCGCTGTTCCTGTCGCAGGAACTCTTCGTGGCGCGCGGGCTGCCGGAAAACCAGTCGTTTCTGGTCGGCCTGATCCTGATGATTCAATTCGTCGCGTTCTTCGGCGCTCACCTCTTCGAGCGAATCGCCGCCTTCATCGGCACGAAGCGCGCGATCCTGCTCTCGCTGGTTCTCTGGACCGCGACCGTCATCTACGCCTACCGGTGGCTGCAGACGACGGCGCAAGCGTGGGTGATGGGAGCCGTTATCGCAACCGTGCTGGGAGGGTCGCAGGCACTGTCGCGCTCACTGTTCTCGCAGATGATTCCTGCGGGCCGGGAGGCGTCGTTTTTCGGCCTGTACGAAATCTCCGGACGAGGCACGTCCTGGATTGGTCCGATCCTTTTCGGGATGGTCGCTGCCGCGACCGATTCCTACCGTCAGGCCCTCTTATCGTTGATCGTGTTGTTTCTCGCCGGGATGATCGGCCTGCTCCTCACAGACACCGACCGCGCCATCACACAGGCCAGGCTTTAGCCCAGCGTCAGGCCTGTGCACACGTCTTGTAATTGAACGCCGGTTCAAACTACGGTAGTAGGACGTGATCACGACAGGCGGATCCACCGCACCGACCCGGTCGCCCCAACGCGCGCGCCGTCGCAGCCGGCGCGCACACGCGCCGCGAAACGCCGACACCACGGCCGCCATCCGCATCGACATCCTCAAGAGCGCGGCGAAAGCCTTCCGGCGGCGAGGCTATCACGGCGCGACGGTCGAACACATCGCGGCCGCGCTCCGCATGAAGAAGGGCAATCTCTACTACTACTTCAAGAACAAGGAAGAGATCCTGTTCGCGTGCCACCAGTACTCGCTCGATCGCCTGCTGCAGCTGCTCGACGAACTCGAGCACAGCGGGCTCGCGCCGGCGCAGAAGCTGCGCGCGCTCATCGTCGCCACCGTCCACACGATTCTCGACGAACTGCACGGCACGGCGCTGATCCTGGAGCTCGAAGCGCTCTCGCCCGCCCACTTGAAAGCGGTCATCATACGCCGCGACCGGTTCGATCGCGGGATTCGACAGGTGCTGGAGGAAGGCATCGCCGACGCCTCGTTCTCGCCCGAGGACGTCAAGCTGCGCTCGTTCGCGCTGCTCGGAGCGGTGAACTGGATTCCGCGGTGGTTCAATCCCGCGGGATCGGCGACCTCCGGTGAGATCGCCGATCGCTTCGCGGACTACTTAATCGCCGGGTTGCGGTAGCCGTCCCCGTCCTACGGCCGCTGGCTGGCCGGCGGCACGCCGCCGTTCAGACGCAGGTACACGGCCAGCTGGCCGTAGATGTCCCACGTGTGACCCATGAGGAACGTATAGAGGCGGGCGCGCGTCGACGGCCCGAGGAAAGCCGGTGGCATCGCAGCGCCCTGCAGTAAGGTCTGATCGGTCTGCTCGTTCAATAGCGCGATTCCGTAGTCGAACGAATCCTGCATCGCCTTGATCGCCGACTCCTTCGTCATCGCCGCGGCCTTGACGTCGAGCGTCGGCGCCGTCGCCTTCCCGCCGATGGCCCCGAGGAACCGGTTGTTCGCGCCGGCGACATGCACCACGCGCTCGGCGAAGGTCTGCTGGGGTGGCGTCGGCTTCGCGCTGTACTTGTCCGCGGGCATCTCGTTGGCGAGCTTCATCATCCTGTCCTTCAGGCCCGACCAGTCCTTCAACACCTCGGCCTTGATGGACACGGCGGCCGGGGCCTGGGCGAATGTCGGCGCCGCGATCACGACGATCGCGCAGGCAAGCGCGGATATCTGAATAGCGTGCTTCACAGTTGACCTCCTCTATCTGCTGGTGGATAAGACCTGTCCTCGACGTTCGCCGAGCTTACCACCATTAGTCGCCACTATAATTGCGAACGTGGCTCGCATCATCCCGCTGACACCGCCCGAAGCACACGCACCGAAACCGGCGTGGTTGAAGGTGCGCGCGCCGGGGTCGCCCAACTATCTGCGGCTCAAGGGCTTGATGCGCGACCTCCGTCTGCACACCGTCTGTGAGGATGCGCGCTGCCCGAACATCGGCGAATGCTGGGACCATGGCACGGCGACGTTCATGATCCTGGGCGACGTCTGCACCCGCGCGTGCGCATACTGCGCGGTGACGCACGGCCGCCCGGGAGCGGTGGACGGTGAAGAACCGCGTCGAGTCGCGGACGCGATCGAGACGCTCGGCCTCACCTACGTTGTCGTGACCTCGGTCGATCGCGACGACCTGCCGGACGGCGGCGCGTCGATCTTCGCGGAAACGATCCGCGAGACGCACGCGCGCCTTCCGGCCTGCCGCTTCGAAGTGCTCATCCCTGACTTTCAAGGTGACGAATCGGCGCTCCACACCGTGCTGGACGCCCGGCCCGATGTGCTCAATCACAACACGGAAACCGTTCCGCGGCTGTACAAGATGGCGCGATCAGGCGGACGGTACGCGCGCACGCTGGAGCTACTCGATCGTTCCCGCCGCTACGCCCCCGACATTCCCACGAAGACCGGTGTGATGGTGGGCCTCGGCGAGGAGCACGAAGAACTGGTGGCCACGTTCAAGGATCTTTGCGACGTCGGCTGCGGAATCCTGACGATCGGCCAGTATCTCCGACCATCGGATCGGCACGCGCCCATGATCCGTTACTACCATCCCGACGAGTTTCGCGAGCTCAAGCGGATCGCGCTCGATCTGGGCTTCGTCCACGTCGAGTCAGGACCGCTCGTGCGTAGTTCGTACCACGCACACGAAACCACTGATGCGTTCGATCAGGCCCTCGCCCACTAGACGATTTGTCCTGTTGCCCCTGGCCGCGCTCATCGCCGCGGCGATGGCCGCATCAGGAGCGCGGCCGCTCCCCGGTCACCGTCCAACTCCTCGCCATCAACGACTTTCACGGAAACCTGGAGCCGCCGACCGGTTCGAACGGTCTCGTCGGCCTGGCGCCGGCCGGTGGCGCCGAGTACCTGGCCGCACATCTCAAGAATGACATCGCCCGAAACCCGAACTCAATTATCGTCGCCGCTGGCGATCTCATTGGCGCATCGCCGCTCATCTCCGCGCTCTTCCACGACGAGCCCACCATCGAGTCGCTGAACGCGATGAACCTGGCCGTCGCCTCAGTGGGCAATCATGAGTTCGACCATGGCCGGGATGAACTGCTGCGCATGCAGAAGGGCGGATGCCATGCGTCGGACGGTTGCCAGGATGGCGATGGATTCGCCGGCGCGACATTCCAGTACCTCTCGGCGAACGTCGTCGAGCGGACGGGACAGCAGTCCGCGCCGCTATTTCCCGCCACGGCCATTCGGACAAGCGCCGGCGTGAAGATCGGGTTCATCGGCGAGACGCTCAGGAACACGCCGCAGATCGTCACGCCCACGGGCGTTCGCGGCCTCACCTTTCTCGACGAGGCGGCGACCGCCAACGCACACGCGGCGGAGCTGAAACAGCAAGGCGTCAGGGCGATCGTGCTGCTGATTCATGAGGGCGGCGCGCAGTCCGCCAACGCCAATCTGAACGGCTGCAACGGCTTCAGCGGCGCCATCGCCCGGGTCGCCGAGAAGCTATCGCCCGACATCAAAGTGGTCATCAGCGGTCACACACACCAGTCCTACGTCTGCACGATCGCGGGCCACTCCGTCACGAGCGCGAGCTCATTCGGCCGCATGATTACTCGCATCGACGTCACAATCGATCCGAGGGACGATACGATCGCCGATGTCTCGGCCACGAACGAGATCGTCAGCCGCGACGTCGCGAAAGATCCCGGCCAGACACGCATCCTCGCCAAATATGCGGCGGTGGCCGCGCCGATCGCGAACCACATCGTCGGCTCGGTAGCCGGCGACATCAGACGCGCAAACAACCGCGCGGGCGAATCGGCACTCGGCAACATCATCGCTGACGCCCAGCTCGCTTCGACGAGCCCGGCCGACAAAGGCGGCGCCGCCATCGCATTCATGAATCCCGGCGGTATTCGAGCGGACCTGATTGCTGACAACCGTACGGGAACGGAACAGGCCGGGCAGGTGACCTACAGCGAGCTTTTTTCCGTGCAGCCATTCAGCAACGTGATGACGGTGCAGACATTCACCGGCCGCATGATCAAGCGGCTGCTCGAGCAGCAGTTCGGCGGGCTTGCGGCTGGAACGAACCGCATCCTCCAGGTGTCAAGCGGATTCACATACAGCTACAAGCTGAACGCGCCGGCCGGTCAGCACGTCGCGCCCGCATCTATCAAGATCGGAGGCCGCGTCCTCGGCCCCGACGAGCGCGTGCGCGTCGCCATGAACAACTTCCTCGCCTCGGGCGGCGATGGCTTTACAGGATTTCAGGAAGGGACGGACCAGCTCGGCGGCGACATCGACGTCGACGCGCTGGTCGCGTACTTCCGAACCCATTCGCCGGTCGGCCCAGGCGCGCAGAACAGAATTGTCAGGCTCGATTAGTTTAGGCGACGCTCCGGAACCAGGAGACTTAACTACTAAATGTCCCGTAAATACACACTCTACTACTCTCTTCAACGCGTCGCTGATGCGTTTGGATATGAAATCAAATCAAGAAAGTCGGCCTCTCTTACGAACGCCAAACAGAAGTACCACGAATATTCGTTAGACTAAAGACACCTATTTTTCTTTCTCGAGCAGGCGAGTCGGTCAGGCTAGCCGCGCTTCGGTCGGTACACGTGCGTCGCCTGACCAGAGAACACTTCGGCCGACTCCATGATCGTTTCGGCCAGCGTGGGATGCGGATGAATTGACTGCTTCAGGTCGGTCGCGTTCGCGCCCATTTCGATCGCGAGCACACCTTCCGCAATCAACTCGCCGGCACCAGGACCGACGAGCCCGACGCCGAGGAGACGCTCCGTCTCCGGATCGAAAATCAGCTTCGTCAGGCCGTCCGTGCGATCGAGCGTCATCGCGCGGCCCGACGCGCCCCAGGGAAATTTCGCGACCGAGACCTTCCGGTTCTCCTTCGCCGCCTGCGATTCAGTCAGACCGGCCCACGCCAGCTCGGGATCGGTAAAGACCACGGCGGGAATCGCACGCGGCGCGAACGCGACGTTCCCGCCAGCGATCACCTCAGCCGCGACCCGCCCCTCGTGCGACGCCTTGTGCGCCAGCATCGGCTCCCCCGCGACGTCGCCGATCGCGAAGATCGACGGCTCGTGGGTGCGGCGCTGCTCGTCGACCACGATGAAGCCGCGCTCGTCGACCTGCACGCACGTGCGATCGAGGCCAGGAATGCTCGAGTTCGGCCGGCGCCCGACCGCGACGAGCACGCGATCGAATAGCTGCTCTTTTGGATCCGCCTTCCCTTCCATCGTGACGCGGATTCCCCTGGCTTCGGCTTTCATCTGCACGACGCGCGTCTCGAGCAGGACGCTTTTCATCGTCTTCGCTGCGCGCTTGCCCAGAATGTCGACCAGATCGCGGTCCGCTCCCGGCAGCAGCCCTGGTGTCATCTCGACGACGGTGACGGCGCTGCCGAGCGCGGCATAGACGGTGCCGAGCTCGAGCCCGATGTACCCGCCGCCGACGACGAGCAGGGACTGTGGACTGTCCGGAAGGTCGAGCGCGGCGGTCGAATCCATGACGCGGGCGTCATGGTCTCCGCCAGGAATCTTCAGCGCCTGAGGAATCGCCGGCCTCGAACCGGTCGCGAGAATGGCGTGCTCGAACTGCATCTCGACGTCAGTCCCACCGCCAGTCGGCTTCACGCGCAACCGATGGCCGTCGATGATTTCGGCCAAGCCCTGCACGTACTGAATCTTGCGCACCTTCGCGAGCTGGCCCGTTCCGCCAGTCAG
The DNA here is from genome assembly GCA_965229885.1 of Vicinamibacterales bacterium. GTDB lineage: Bacteria > Acidobacteriota > Vicinamibacteria > Vicinamibacterales > CAVVIG01 > DATLLJ01. The sequence continues at coordinate 308,256 of CBDDJX010000002.1, read as the reverse complement.
CCGCTTCACGATACTATTCTTGAACTCCCGCAGCTTCGCGAGATCGACCTTCGGCTCGCCGAACTCCACGCCCCATGCCTTCGCGTGACGCGACTCGTTGATCACCTTCGCGACGTGCAGGAGCGCCTTCGACGGGATGCAGCCGCGATACACGCAGACGCCGCCGGGATTCGCTTCCGGGTCCACGAGCGCGACGCTCAGACCGAGGTCGGCGCCGAGAAATGCGGCCGCGTACCCACCGGGCCCACCGCCGACGACGACAAGTTGAACAGCGGTCATACGCGGCGTTTCATCCTTGGAGTGCCAGCAGGAATGGCTGTTCGAGGGCCTGGATGACCCACCGCAGGAAGCGGATGCCGTCGGCGCCGTCGATCGCGCGGTGATCGTAGGACAGCGACAACGGCAGCATCAGGCGCGGCACGACCTCATTATCCCGGTAGACCGGCTCCGTACGCGCGCGGGAGATGCCCAGAGTCGCCAGTTCGGGCGCGTTCACGATCGGCGTGAAGTACGTGCCGCCGATGCCGCCGAGGTTCGAGATGCTAAAGCAGCCGCCCTGCATCTCCTCGAGCGAGATCTTGCGATTCCGCGCTTTCGCGGAGAGCTCGGCAATCTCGACCGCGATCTGGATGATGTTCTTCGTGTCGGCGTCGCGCACCACGGGCACGAGCAGCCCGCGATCGGTATCGACGGCGATGCCGATATTCACGTACTTTTTGTAGATGATCTCCTCGGCGGCGAGATCGATCGAGGCGTTGAATTGCGGAAACACCGTGAGCGCCGCCGCGACCACTTTCACCGCAATCGCCGTGACCGTCAGATTGCCCCCCGCCTCTTCGGCTTCCTTGGCGTACTTCGTCCGCAATTCCTCGAGCGCGGTGACGTCGGCCAGATCGTGCTGCGTGACGTGAGGAATCGTGCGCCAGGCGGCGCTCAGGTGCTCGGCGGTCTTGCGCCGCACCGGGCGCATCGGCTGACGCTCGATTTCGCCCCAGCGCGAGAAGTCAGGCAACGCGACACTGTCCCCAGGGCCCCCAGGCGCGGCGTGGGCCCCGGCCCGGGCCACGCCCTCGAGCAGCCGCCTGGCGCGCGTCTTGACGTCCTCGATCGAGATGCGGCCGTTGGCTTCGGACCCCGAGACTCGATCGATGTCGACACCGAGTTCCCGCGCCATCCGCCGTACCGACGGCGCCGCCGGAGCCAGCGGCATCTCCGCGGCGGCGGGCTCGGCGCTCGGACGCGCGCCGCGGCTGATGTCGACGACCTTGGCGGGTTCCCCCTGTTCCTTCCCGCCCGCCTTGCCTGGTCCTCCTGGCGCGGCCGCTGTCGTCGATGTCTTTTCCGGTGCGGCCGCCGGCGCCGCCGCGGCCTTGCCGGTGCCATCCTCAACGGTCAGGATCGCCTGGCCCACCTTGACCTTGTCTCCGGCTTTCACGCTGACGGCGGTCACGCGTCCGGCGACCGATGAAGGCACCTCAATCGTCGCCTTGTCGGTTTCGAGCTCGAGAACTGTCTGGTCCTTGGCGACCGTGTCGCCGAGTTTGACGAGAACGCGCAGCACATCCCCTGCCGTGACGTTCTCACCCAGTTCGGGAAGAGTGAAGTCAGCCATCGTTACGAATTCGCGGGATTGCTCTTGTCTGGATTGATGTTGAGCACCTCGATCGCCTGCTGGACAACCGACGCGTCCACCTGGCCGTCGCGCGCGAGCGCGCCCAGTGTCGCCACGACGACATAGCGGTAGTCCACCTCGAAGAAATCGCGCAGGCCGATGCGGTTCTCGCTGCGCCCGAAGCCGTCAGTGCCGAGCGCAAGCAGCGGTCGCGGCAGCCAGCGGTCGATCGCATCGGGCAGCGCTTTCACGTAATCGGACGCGGCCACGAAGACGCCGGGTGCGTCCGTGAGACAGGCGGTCACGTACGGCACGCGCGGGGTGTCGCATGGATGCAGCATGTTCCAGCGCTCGCACGCGTGGCCGTCGCGGTACAGCTCGCCGTAGCTCGTTACGCTCCACACGTCGGTGCCGACGTCATACTTCGACTCGAGCATCTCCTGAGCCTTGATGACTTCGGGCAGAATGGCGCCGCTGCCGAACAGTTGCGCGCGGCGCACCGCGTCCGGCTTCGAGGTCGCGCGGAAACGATACAACCCGTTGATGATGCCCTCGCGTACGCCTTCCGGCATCGGCGGCATCGCGTACGGCTCGTTCATGAGCGTCAGGTAGTAGAAGATGCTCTCCTGCTCGACGTACATCCGCCGGATGCCGTCCTCGATGATGACGGCCATCTCGTAGGCGAACGCGGGATCGTAGGCGAGGCAGTTGGGATACGCCATCGCGAACAGATGGCTGTTACCGTCCTGATGCTGCAGCCCCTCGCCGGCGAGCGTCGTCCTTCCGGCCGTGCCGCCCAGCATGAACCCGCGCGTGCGGGCGTCGGCCGCGGCCCAGATCAGGTCGCCGATGCGCTGGAACCCGAACATCGAATAGTAAATGAAGAACGGAATCGTGTTCACGCCGTGTGTCGCGTACGACGTGCCGGCCGCAATGAACGACGACATCGATCCGGCCTCGGTGATGCCTTCCTCGAGAATCTGGCCGTCCGACGCTTCCTTGTAATAGAGGAGCATGTCCACGTCGACCGGCTCGTAGACCTGGCCGACATGCGAGTAGATGCCGACCTGCCGGAACAGCGCCTCCATGCCGAACGTGCGCGCTTCGTCTGGCACGATCGGCACCACGAGCTCGCCGATATCCTTGTCGCGCAGCAGCTTCGACAACAGCCGCACGAACACCATCGTCGTCGATGCCTTGCGGCCCTCGGTGCCCTTCTGGAACTCCTCGAACGGCTCGTGCGGAACGGCGGCAAGCGGCGTCGCGCGGACCCTGCGGTGGGGAAGGTATCCACCGAGCGCCTGGCGCCGCTCGCGCATGTACGTGGTTTCGATGGCGTCTTCGGCCGGCCGGTAGAACGGCGCGTCGTGGATCTCGGCATCGGAAATCGGAATGCCGAAGCGGGCGCGGAAGGCGCGCAGCTCCTCGTCGTTCAACTTCTTCTGCTGGTGCGTGATGTTCTTGCCTTCTCCCGCTTCGCCGAGTCCGTACCCTTTGATCGTGCGCGCGAGGATGACCGTCGGGGACCCTGTGTGCTCAACGGCCGCTTTGTATGCGTTGTAGACCTTGATTGCATCGTGTCCGCCGAGCGTCAGCTTCTTGAGCTGATCGTCGGAGAGGTGCCTGACCATCTCCAGCAGACGCGGATCCGCACCCCAGAAATGCTCACGGACGTACGCCCCCGACTCGACGGCATACTTCTGATACTGGCCGTCGACGATCTCTCCCATGCGCTTCACGAGCAATCCGTCGCGGTCCTTGGCGAGCAGCGCGTCCCATTCCCGGCCCCAGAGGACCTTGATCACGTTCCAGCCGGCGCCGCGGAACGTCGCCTCGAGCTCCTGAATGATCTGCCCGTTGCCCCGGACCGGCCCATCGAGCCGCTGCAGGTTGCAATTGATGACGAAGATCAGGTTGTCGAGCTTCTCGCGCGCCGGCAGCGTGATTGCGCCGAGCGCTTCCGGCTCGTCGGTTTCGCCGTCGCCGACAAATGCCCAGACCTTGGCGTCCGACTTCGGTATTAGCCCGCGATCTTCCATGTAACGGATGAATCGCGCATGGTAGATCGCCATGATCGGGCCGAGCCCCATCGAGACGGTCGGGTACTCCCAGAAGTCCGGCATCAGCCAGGGATGCGGGTAGGACGAGAGGCCGTCGCCGGCGTTCAGCTCGCGCCGGAAGTTCCCGAGTTGCGTCTCGTCGATCCGCCCTTCGAGATAGGCGCGCCCGTAAATGCCGGGAGCCGCGTGCCCCTGGAAGAAGACGACGTCGCCGGCGCGGTCGCCGTCGTGGCCGTGAAAGAAGTGATTGAAGGCCACCTCGTAGAGCGTCGCCGCCGAGGCATACGTCGAAATGTGACCGCCGATGCCTTCTTCCGCCCGATTTGCACGGACGACCATCGCCAGCGCATTCCACCGAACGAGGCTCTTGATGCGCCGCTCGATGTCCGGGTTGCCGGGCATGGTCACCTGCTCATCGGCCGAGATGGTGTTGATGTACGGCGTATTGGCCGTAAACGGAAGCTTGACGCCGCTCTGCCGGGCATGGATCGTCAGTTCGCGCAGCAGGCGGGCGACTTTGACCGGACCGCCACTTTGGAGCACATAATCAAGCGAGTCGAGCCACTCGCGTCTTTCGGTCGAATCGAGCTCGGCGGCGTCTTTGGGAGCTGGATGTCTCACCACCCAATTCTAGACCAGCCGTCGCCCCGCGTCCTGACAGACCTCCGTGGTAGTGCTTTTCCCACGGCGCTCCAAGCGGTTCATGACGCGATTATCGCGTGCGAGGCGTGTCCGCGGCTGCGCCGCTACTGCGCCGAGGTTGCGCGCGACAAGCGACGCGCGTATCGCGAGGACACGTACTGGGGCAAGCCGGTGCCGGGCTTCGGCGATCCCCAGGCGCGGCTCCTGCTTGTCGGCCTCGCGCCCGCCGCGCACGGCGCAAACCGGACCGGGCGCGTCTTCACGGGCGACGGCGTCGGCGGATCCGGCGACTTTCTCATGGGCGCGCTCCATCGCGCCGGCTTCGCGAACATCCCCACATCGCGCGATCCGAATGACGGCCTGGTCCTCTGCGATGCCTACATCGCCGCGGCCGTGCGATGTGCGCCCCCCGACAACAGGCCAGCGCCGGAGGAGATCGCGCGGTGCCTCCCCCACCTTCAGGCGGAAGTCGATGCGCTGCCTCGCGTACGCGTCATCGTGGCGCTCGGCAAGATCGGGTTCGACGCGTATCTGCAGCTACTGAAACGCCGGGGCATCGTCGTCCGACCACGGCCGGTATTCGCCCATGCGGCGCGGTACCGCCTGCCAAACAGCCAGACGCTCGTCGGCTGCTACCACCCCAGTCGCCAGAACACGAACACGGGTACGCTCACGCCACGGATGATGGACGGCGTCTTTCGCAAGGCACGAGCGGACTTACAATAGTTGCACCGTGATCAACCAGCTGCTGCACGACATTCTCACGAGCCGTGTGTACGATGTGGCCCGGGAGACACCGCTCGATCCGGCGGGACGGTTGTCACGGCGGCTGGGGAACACGGTCCTCTTCAAACGCGAGGACCAGCAGCCGGTCTTCAGCTTCAAGCTGCGCGGTGCGTACAACCGCATCGCGCACCTCACGGCCGAGGAGCGCGCGCGCGGCATCATCACGGCGAGCGCCGGCAATCACTCTCAGGGTGTCGCCTACTCCGCGCGCAAGCTCGGGCTGCGCGCCGTGATCGTCATGCCGCAGACGACTCCGCAGATCAAGGTTGAGGCCGTGCGCGACATGGGCGCCGACGTCGTGCTCGTTGGCGACAGCTACGGCGACGCGCAGGCGCATTGCGACACGCTGATCGCACAGAACGGGATGACCTTCATTCATCCCTTCGACGACCCGCTCGTCATCGCGGGACAAGGCACGATCGGCGACGAAATTCTGCGGCACGCCCAGGACCGCCTCTTGGCGGTCTTCGTGCCCGTGGGCGGCGGCGGGCTCATCAGCGGGATCGCGGGGTACATCGAGGCGATCAGGCCCGAGGTGCGGGTGATCGGCGTCGAGCCGTTCGACGCCGACGCGATGTATCAATCGCTCGCCGCGGGCCGTCGCGTCCAACTGGACCACGTCGGCATCTTCGCCGACGGCGTGGCGGTGCGTGAAGTCGGCGAGCGGACGTTTTCGATCGTCCAGCAGACGGTCAGCGAAATTGTGCGGGTGACCAACGACGAGGTGTGCGCGGCCATCAAGGACGTCTTCGACGATACCCGCACCGTAATGGAGCCGGCCGGGGCGCTGGCCGTGGCGGGGCTGAAGAGATGGGTCGCTCGCGAAGGCGTCCTTGGCCAGGGGCTCGTCGCCGTGCTCAGCGGCGCGAACATGAATTTTGATCGCCTCCGCTTCGTCGCCGAGCGCGCGGAGCTCGGCGAAGCCCGCGAGGCACTGCTCGCCGTCACCATTCCCGAGCGCCCGGGCGCGTTCCGCGAGTTCTGCGCGACGATCGGCCACCGGGTCGTGACCGAGTTCAACTATCGCCTGAGCGGACGGCAGCAGGCGCACATCTTCGTCGGGGTCGCGACAGCCTCACGCGAGGACGCGACCGCGTTTGCCGCGTTACTCGTGTCCCGCGGCTACGAAACGGTCGACCTCATAGAGAACGAGATGGCCAAGCTGCACGTCCGGCACATGGTCGGCGGGCGCGCCCCCGACGCGCGCCACGAGCGGCTATGCCGGTTCGAATTCCCGGAGCGCCCTGGTGCCCTGATACAGTTCCTCGAAAAACTCGGCGGACGCTGGAACATCAGCCTGTTCCACTACCGGAATCACGGTGCCGACTTTGGACGCGTGCTTGCGGGATTCGAAGTGCCGGACGCCGACATGGGCGAGTTCCAGAACTTTCTCGTGGGCCTCGGCTACGACCACGTGCACGAAGACGAGAACGCCGCCTACCGCTTCTTCCTGCGGTGACGGTCCGGCGAGAAGCCGGACACGACGACGGCCTACAGGCCGGGCGCACTGATCGGATCGCCTTCCGCTACCCGCGACCGATGAACGGCATCTTCGTCGCCATCACGGTCATGAACTGCACGTTGGCTTCGAGCGGCAGGCTCGCCATGTAGAGCACGGCCCGTGCCACGTCCTTCACATCGATCGTCGGTTCGCTCGCGAGCGCGCCGTGAGCTTGCATGACGCCGGCGTGCACGCGCGCCATCGGCTCCGTATCGGCGTTGCCGACGTCAATCTGGCCGCACGCAATATCGTACTTCCGGCCGTCGAGCGAGGTCGATCGTGTCAAACCCGTGATCGCGTGCTTGGTGGCCGTATACGGCGCGGAATTCGGTCTCGGCACCCGCGCCGAAATCGAACCATTGTTGATGATGCGGCCACCTCGCGGCTGTTGATCTTTCATCAACCTGAAGGCGTGCTGCGTGCAAAGAAACGCGCCCGTCAAGTTGATGTTCACCACGTCCTTCCATTGATCGACGGTGAGGTCCTCAAACGGCACAGGGGGCGCAAATCTCCCTGCGTTGTTGAACAGGAGATCGAGCCGCCCGAATCGCTCCTTCGTCCGCGAGAAGAGCACCTCGACGGCTGCCGGGTTGCCGATGTCCGCGGGGACCACCAGCGTTCGTGCAACGCAATCGCCGGACTCGGCGGCTGTTTGCTCCAGGCGATCCACTCGCCGGCCGGCCAGAACCACCGCGTAGCCTTCTTGCGCGAGCGCGAGGGCCACTGCCTTGCCGATTCCCGACCCTGCTCCGGTGACGATGGCAACCTTGTGCATGCCCAACGCTTTCTGTCAGTCGCATGGCACCGCGCGCCCGCGAACGAACGGCACCATGATATCGGGACGGTCGGTGATCAGCGCGTCCACGCCCCAGGCCAGTAGACGATCCGCATCGGCTTCGGTGTCGACCGTCCACGCCTGCACGCCAAGGCCCGCGGCGTGCGCGTCCTCGACGAATCTCCGCGAGATGACGTGGGTCCGGCCCGACCATTCTGGCACTTGATACCCGTCGTAACCCACGCGGGCCACCGGCCACCGGCACCACGATCGGTACAGCGCCCACCGGACCTCTTCGCGTGCCGCACTTGTCGCGAGCCCGGGCTCGAGACGCCGTGCTTCGCGCAGCACACGCAGCCTGAACGATCCGAGGCAGACTCGATCGATGGCGTCCGCCCGCCGGACATTATTTACAACAGCCCGCGCCAGATCCGGGTCGTTGACCTTGAGCTCGACGACGATCGGCACGTCACGATATCGGGCGAGAACGGCGGCCAGCGTCGGCACGCCGACGCCCTGGCCTCGAAACGGCGCGGCTTTGTCTCCCGGGTCTCCCGGGTCTCTCGGGTCTCCGGGGCCACGACGGAAATGATAACCGGCGTCGGCCCGCGCAAGCTCGTCGGCGGTCCGGTTCCCGATCGGGCCGGTGAGGTTCGTCGTCCGTTCCAGAGTCCGGTCGTGGTGGACGACGACGACCCCATCGGCCGAGAGGTGTACGTCGAGCTCCAGACCCTGGGCGCCGAGGGCCAGGCCGCTGTCGAAGCCCGCGATCGTATTCTCCGGCGCGAGCCCGCTCCCGCCTCGATGGGCGAATACCTGCGGTCGGCGAGTGGCAAAGAAAGGATGCGACAACGGCGACGTAGTGTAGTCCCTCCTGCCTTCGTGTCCGCCATGGTCGACATCGTATTCCCCTTTCGGAACCATCGAAAGGCACGAGCGCGTTTATGTGGCAGGCGAGATTGAATTCGACACCGCACAAGAGAGAGCCGAGCATGGCATCCCGTTGCACGGCTCGGTGCTGGAAATGCGATGTCTATACGACGCTCGCTCGTCATGATGCACGGAGGCGGCCATCATGGGGTTGTTTACGATACGACGCCGGATAGTCGTGAGGGGTGGCAGACGTACTTCTTGCGCAAGGGGTTTGCGCAACTTGAAAACATTGGCCGATACTCCGATCCTGCTTGAGGTCGGAGACTACGACGCACCGCGCGTCGCGAGTCTCGGAACATTTGCCGCCAGTATCGGGAATCAGGCGACCGTGTTAGCGCTCACAGAAGAGGGACTTTTCGGCAATTGCCACGTAGTAACAATCGAGAAGAACAACTTACAGGTGGCGGACCTACTGATTGAGCGGCTTGAAAGCATCGTGCCGGGGTTGGGCGCCAATGAGGGTGGCGCGAACGGAAGGGCCCCTGTCGGCTGCCGGCGCCTCCTCTCCCCCGACAGCGCGATGCACGTAGAACTCGAATCGTTGGAGACGTAGTCCTCAACGTTTCGGCGGCGCCGGCATCACGTAGTCGCGTTGGTAGAGTAGGCTGTCGTCCTTCGGGACCTTCCGCGTGATGTCGATGTTCATCGTCCGACCTTCCCAGTGCTTGACTAACGGCTGCCGCCTAAGATGGCCAAACGCTAACTCCTCGACAAACTCCTGGCAGCGGAAGCCCATCAGTTGGGCATTCGGCTCCACACGCCGATAGAGCGGCATGCTGATCTTCCAGGGGCGCGTAAACACAACCGGGTCGTCGATCGTGGCTTCGTACCGCATCGCCAGCATGTCATTCATATTGCCGATCGGCGTGAAGCGCTCTTCGAGCTTCATCGCGTCGCTGTGAAAATTGCCAGCGCGGTCGAACCACGCCTTGTCGTTGAACCCTGTGGTGTCGGCGACCAGCGTGTCGCCTTCCCAGCGGCCGAGCGAGAAGCCATTATAGGTATCGTCGGGTAGCGGCTTCACGTTAACCAGGTGGATGGTCCGCCCGGAGCTGGCATACTCGAAGGTCATGTCGATCTTGTTCCCGCCCTGGAAAATCTGAAATGGATAGTGCAGATACATCGAGCGTGGGATGCCCGCCAGAAAACACTGGATCTCCCCGTCACGATCCAGCCAGTGGTCGTTGTTGTCTTTTTTCTGTGCCGCCGCCCAGGGCTGGTACGGAATCGGACCGCCCTCGACCACACCGATCGAGCCTCGCACCGCGCCGACGGTGCCCAGGGCGAGCACGGGTGCCGCGGGCACCTGGGCCAGCGGATGGACGCCCACTTGGGCCACCATCCCGGGCCGCGCGGCATGCGCCTCGAGGTCCCAGTTCGCCTCGTTCACAGCCTGCCAAATCCCACCGAAGTTCGGGTGGTCGTCAATACGTGCCACCCGCTGGGCTTGACCTGTGCTGCGTGTCACAGACAAAGACACGACGGCGAGCACGGCGGCTGCAGCAACCGCAATCATCGAGCCTCTTAACCGGTTTCGCATGAAGGATCTCCTCAAACAGATGCTTCTTCCCACGCCGCCCCGCTGCAGCCTCTGCCTCGAATCCAAGCGAAGCGTCGGCCGTACGAAGCCGCTTACTGCAAAGGATCACCATCCTCATCACCAGCCGCGACGCCGATGGTATTCGCAGATCTCGTAGGTTGGACGGTGTTTATTGTGGCCGGATCGGGGCCTTTCCCCTCGGCGAACGCCTGCTCGATTTTACGCGCCCCCCCAGTAGCCCGATCATCCCGAAATTCCCCTCGTGACACCGAGGCTCCCGCCAGACCTGATTAAACTGGTCGTCCAGCTTCTTATATTCCTGCTTGACCGTCCACGGTTTCGTCCACGTCGTCGGATCGCTCATCGTGACGACGTACTCGATCGTGTTTGCGTCGGTGCGGGTCCAGCGTTCGACGAGATGCAAGTTCTCGCGCGATCCTCGGAACTCCCACTTGGGTGTGAAATTCGTGACGTCGACGACCAGCGTATTGCCCTCCCAATGGCCGCGCGAGTCCCCCCACGGCTGGCGCACGTCTGCGGGCAGATGCGGAGCCGACGTGATGTTGACGACGCGGTTCCACCCTTGCCCCTGGCCCGTGTCGTAGAGAATCGAGACAGCTCCCGGCGACTGCACAATCTCGCGGTACCCGGCGAAATCCGGCAGGATGGCCGTCATACAACGCTCTGAAGGGCCTCGATCTTCTGGCCCGTCGGAGCGATTCAGGTGGCCACCCCCGCCAATCAGGTCGCCCGCTGGGTATGACGGAAGCGGCTCAAACCGCCTCGGTGATGGTTTCGGGTCGTACTTCCCGCCCTCGCAGCCGGGCCATTTATTCTTGCAAGTGTCTGTGGATTGCACGAGGGCGGCATAAAGCTCGCGGAATTCCTGATTCCTTTTCTGTACCTCCGGCGTGAGGGGAGGAATTCGCCCATCCGGCGGATCCACAATCAGCGACGTGCGCCGACCCGTAGGAGACCTCCGGGTGTAGACCGCGTTGTATGCGCCGGCGACGTCCACTTCGGTCCCCCTCACTGAGCGGGTCTCGTTGCCAGGCATCGCCGACCGTATCCTATCCAGTTCGACCCTTTCCGCGTCCGCGAAAAACTCTCTTCCGGCATACTTCGCGGGCCGTTGCAAGGGTATCTGGGTCGCGACCACGTCCCAGCTGCCCATCAGGTCCTGCTCGCCCCATGATGTCTTCAGCGCAGCGCCCGCCGCGGCCGTCGGGGCCTGACCCGCCACGAAAACCAACGACGCGACCGCGATCACGATCACGGCCGCCACTCCCATCGACGCGAACCATAGCTTTCTCATGGAACCCTCCTGCACCACGTACCTTTCAGCGACCCGCCCGCCTGCGAGAATCGCTCAACGATCACTCTCCCCATCAGTCCCAGTCCAGGTCGCCGTGACTCAGGCCGGAGCCGGTCGAGGCCGCAGGCGCAGGTCGTCGAGGACTCGGCCACTCGACACGTGTAGGCGGACGCCATGCCAGCGAGGAACGCGACGAGATCAGCCTGAAGCGGGAAGCCGGACGCTACGTCGGTGTCCGGCTGGGATAGAATCGGTTCATGGCTGCCCCAATTGAAACGCTCGGCCACTTGCGGCGATCCGGCGCGCAGCCGCGTCCGGTCAAGCAGGAAATTCGCGACAATCTGGTCCGGAAGCTGCAGGCCGGCGTGAAACTGTTCCCCGGCATCATCGGGTTCGACGACACCGTCGCCCCGCAGCTCGTCAACGCCATTCTGTCGCGCCACAATTTCATCCTGCTCGGACTTCGCGGCCAGGCCAAGAGCCGGATCCTTCGCGGCCTGACCGACTTGCTTGACGAACGGATCGCGGTCGTGCCCGACTGCGAGATTCACGACGATCCGCTGCAGCCCATCTGCGCGGCGTGCCGTGCGCGCGTGGCGAGGGAAGGCGACACGATGCCCATCGCGTGGCGGACGCGCGACACGCGTTACGTCGAGAAGCTCGCGACCCCCGACGTCACCATCGCCGACATGCTCGGCGACATCGATCCGATCAAAGCGGCGCAGGCGGGCCTGCATCTCTCCGACGAATTGACGATGCACTACGGGCTGCTGCCGCGGGCCAATCGCGGCATCTTCGCCATCAACGAGCTGCCGGATCTCGCGGGCAAGATTCAAGTCGGGCTGTTCAACATCCTCCAGGAGGGCGACGTCCAGATCAAGGGCTACCCGATCCGGCTGAAGCTCGATGTCCTCCTCGTGTTCACGGCGAACCCGGACGATTACACGGCCCGCGGCAAGATCATCACGCCGCTCAAGGACCGCATCGGATCGGAAATCCGCACGCACTATCCGGTGACGCGCGACAACGCGATGGCGATTACCCGGCAGGAAGCGTGGACCGAGCGCGTCGGCACGCGGGCGGTGGACATCCCGGACTACGTGCGCGAGGTCGTCGAGGAAGTGGCCTTCCAGGCGCGCGCCGATCGCAAGATCGACAAGCGGTCCGGCGTGAGCCAGCGCCTGCCGATCACGACGCTCGAACTGGTCGTGTCCAATGCGGAACGCCGCGCGCTGGCCAGCGGCGAAACGCTCGTCGTCCCGCGCGTGACGGACATCTACGCCGCGCTTCCCTCAATCACGGGCAAATTCGAGCTCGAGTATGAGGGCGAGCTGCGCGGGGCCGAGCAGGTGGCGCGGGACCTGATCCGATCGGCCGTCGGCAACGTGTTCACCGGGATGTTCGAAGGGGTCGATGCCCGCACCGTCGTCGAGTGGTTCGAGTTCGGCGGCATGCTGCCGCTCGCCGACAACACGCCGGCCAGCGACCTGGTCGAGATGGCACGTGGCGTCCAGGGCCTGATCGAGCTCGCTGGCCAGGCCGGCGGCGCGCCCGGTTCAGACCCGGCGCTCGTCGCCTCGGCGATCGACTTCGTCCTCGAAGGCCTCTACGCTCAGAAGAAGATCACCCGGAGCGACGGGCGCGGATACTCCGCCGCCGAAACAGCGACCCGGCGTCCCACGCAGCGCGAGGAACAGGCGATCAACGAGGAAATCCGCATCCCGAGCGGGAAGAAGAAGTATTACAACTAGGCTTCCCGATGAGATACCGCTACACGAAATATACCGGCGACGATCTGGGCGATGTCGATCTCGAAGATCTCGTCGCGAAGCTTTCCGATCTCCTTCTGGCCAGCGGATTCGACAGCCCGTACGGCATGGACGAGGAAGAGCGGACGATGCAGGCGCTGCACGACGCGATTCTCTCAGCCCTGCTTGGCGGCGGCGTCCTGCCGGAGGAAACGATCGAACAACTGCTCGGCGATCCGGCGGACGCCGATCAGGGCGACGCGCGTTCGAGGCTCGAGGAGCTGATCCAGCACATCATCGAGCGCATGGCGGAAGAGGGCTACATTTCTATGCCGCCGGATCTTGACGCCGCGCGCGCGGAGCGGCAGGGCCGCGGCGGCGGCAACGGTCCTGGGGATGACGTCCAGGCGCCCGTGAAGTTCGAGGTCACCGACAAAGCGCTCGACTTCCTCGGCTACCGCGCGCTTCGGGATCTTCTCGGCTCGCTCGGCAAGAGCAGCTTCGGCCGCCACGACACGCGCGAACAGGCGACCGGCGTCGAGACAACCGGCGCGCCCAAGGCCTACGAGTTCGGCGACACGCTGAACCTCGACGCCGGTGCGACGCTGCTCTCTGCCGCGCAGCGCGAAGCGCGGGCTTTAGGCCATGGCGCTGGGGCCCCGCCCCAGGCGGGACCTCGCCGTATCACCGTGACTCATGAAGATCTGATGGTCGTCCAGGGCGACTATCAGAGCTCCTGCGGGACTGTGCTGATGCTCGACTGCAGCCACAGCATGATTCTGTACGGCGAGGATCGCTTTACGCCGGCGAAGCGCGTCGCGATGGCGCTGGCGCAACTCATCAAGACGCAGTATCCGGGCGACGCGCTGAAGGTCGTGCTCTTCCACGATTCCGCCGAGGAGATTCCGCTCGCTGAACTCGGCCGCGTACGGGTCGGCCCGTACTATACGAACACGCGCGAGGGGCTGAGACTGGCGCGCCGGTTGCTCGAACGGCAACCGAAGGACATGCGACAGATCATCATGATCACCGACGGCAAGCCGTCGGCGCTGACGCAGCCGGACGGCCGCATCTACAAGAACGCCTTCGGTCTCGATCCGTTCATCGTGGCCGAGACCTGCGCCGAGGTCGCCGCCTGCCGCAAGAGCGGCATCATGATCAATACGTTCATGCTGGCCCGCGACTACGACCTGGTGAGTTTTGTTCGCCGCGTCGCGGAGATCTGCAAGGGCAAGACGTACTTCACGACCCCCGACACCCTTGGCCGGTACGTACTCATGGACTACATGGATAAGAAGACGAAAATAATCCACTAGTACTTAGCTGCGCAAATCGGCGTAACAATGCTTGAGCCCGACGGAATGCACCACGCGCTTGCGCCACTCGAAGGGCGTGGCGTGCGCATTGTAGGTCTTGACGAAGCGGTCGATGGCCTCGCGCAACTGCGGCACCGAGGTGAAGCTTGCGCCCTGCAAGGCCCGCCGACTGAGGATACTGAACCAGCACTCGATTTGATTGAGCCAGCTGGCCCGCGTGGGGGTGTAGTGGAGATGCACGCGGGGATGGCGCGCGAGCCAGCGGTCGTGTTTCGGTTTGTGCGTGTTGAGGTTGTCCAACACGATATGCAACTCCTGGTCAGGGTACCCGGCGACCACGTCGTTCATGAAGTCCAGGAACTCGCGCCGGCGCCGCCGGGCGTAGTGCCCCGCCGTGAGCTGCCCCGTCGCGACATTCACAGTGCCGCGAACAACGTACTGGTGCCGTGGCGCTTGGTACTCATGACTGAAGCCGCGCAGCGCCGTGCCGTTCGGCAGCCGCAGGTAGCCTTGGGCGCGTTCCAGGGCTTGAATGTGCGGTTTCTCGTCGACCGAGATCACGACCGCGTTGGCGGGCGGCGCGAGATACAAGCCGACGATGTCGGCGGCCTTGGGCGCAAATTCCGGGTCGGTGCTGATGCACCAGGATCGGCGACGACGCAAGTGAATGCCATGGCGGCGCATCCAACTGCTTCAAAATCCGTCGCTCGCTCGCGGCGTCGTAGCGGCGGCTGGGGCCAGGGCGCGGCGCATCGGCCAGGCCGGCCACGCCCTGCGTCGCAAACCGGTGCCGCCACTTGCTCACGGTCGCCGGGCGCAGGGCCAACTGCTCAGCGATGCCGTCGGTCAACTGCCCGTCGGCGGCAGTCAGCACGATGCGCGCGCGCACGACCACGCGCTGCTCGCTGGTGGGCGCGCGCAGACGCTGAGTCAACGTGGCGCGATCTTCTGGCGTCAACACAATCGCCGTGACTGGACGGCCCATGCCGCCAGTCTACGTATTAACGTCGAACTGTACAAGTAAGTACTAGTCTAGCTATGGCGAGCACTCTGGCACCAGGCGCCATGTCTGATCTTCTTCCTCTGTTCCCGTTGTCGAACGTCGTCCTCTTCCCCAACGTGTTCTTGCCGCTGCACATCTTCGAGCCGCGGTACCGCGACATGGTATCGGACGCGATTGCGGGCGACCGCATGATTGGCATGGTGCTGCTGCGCCCGGGGTGGGAGCAGGACAACGAGGGGCGGCCGCCGATCTATCCGATCGGCTGCAGCGGGCTGATGACGCACGTGGAGCAACTCGCTGACGGCCGCTACAACGTCGTGCTGCGCGGCTTGGAGCGCTTCCGGATCATCGACGAGGACCACGCCCGCCGCTATCGCCGCGCGTCGGTCGAGCCTCTGTCCGAGCCGCCCCTGGACAGTCACGATCGCGACGCCGTGCGCCGCCAGCGCGCGAAGCTCGAAGCGATGCTGGCCAGCTCGCACGAGTCGAAGGGAGCGGACCCGAAGATTCCGTCAGCGATGGGGGACGAAGACCTCGTGAATACGCTGGCACAATATCTCGATCTCGAGCCGCTCGAGAAACAGGCGCTCCTCGAGCATCACAGCCTTCGGACGCGGGCCGAATCACTCGTCCAGCTGCTCGAGATCAAGATCATCATGGCGCGCACGCCTGGCCTGTCCAACGTTGCGCATTAGCGGGCTCTGGACTTTCGGCTCCGGGCTCTGGACCGGCGCCATGGCCAGCGCGCCTGCAGCCTCGAGCCTACAGCCTGAGTCGTTCGGCAATCACCTGCACGATCTTCTCGCCATGGAACCGGCCGTTCTCGATGAAGATGTTGCCGGTGTCCATGCCGGTGACGGCGCCGCCGGCCAGAAACAGGCCGGGCACGTTGGTCTCGAACGTCTCGGGATTGAAAGTCGGCTCCGAGCGTTCGTTGAGGCGGATGCCGGCCGTCCGCAGCAGATTCGAGTCGGATCGGTAGCCCGTCAGCAAGAGGACGCTATCCGCAGGCAGCGCGTCATCCCTATCCGCTCCCGCCGTTCGGACGACGACCGACGTCGACATGATTTCCGTCACACAGGTGTTGAAGCGCGCCGCGACCGAACCCTGCTTGATGCGGTTCTCGATGTCCGGCTTGACCCAGTACTTGATACTCGACTTCAACTCGGGCCGCCGGTGCACGAGCGTGACGTGCGCTCCCGCGCGAAAGCATTCGAGCGCGGCTTCCGCCGCGGAGTTCCCGCCGCCGACGATGACGACGCGCTGGCGAAAGTAGGCGTGCGGCTCCGAATAGTAATGGTGCACGTGGGGAAGATCCTCGCCGGGCACGCCGACCAGATTCGGATGGTCGTAGTAGCCGATGGCCATCAGGACGTTGTGCGCGTGCCGGACGCGCCGCACGCCGCGAGCCGTTCGCGTCTCAACCGTGAACTGATCGCTTTCACGCTGCACTGACAGCACGCTCTCGCCGTACGAGATCTGTAAATCGTACTTCTCGACGACTTTACGGTAGTAATTGAGCGCTTCGGCGCGAGTCGGTTTCTCATACGGCGAGACGAATGGCAGCCCGCCGATCTCGAGCAGCTCCGGTGTCGTAAAGAACACCATCTGCGGCGGAAAGCGATAGATCGAGTTGACCAGCACGCCCTGCTCGAGCACCTGATAGTCGAGATCGCATTGCTTGGCGGCAATCGCCGCGGACAGACCGGAAGGTCCGGCCCCTACGATGATCAAATCCCGAACGGACATATCCACCAATCATAAAACGGGAAAGGCGGACGCCCTTGGGAATCAAGAGGAGAAAAAGTGTTGTAATGACGTCGGTAATCTCCAAGTTCTTCGCATCCAACATCATCATGTGGGTCACGCCGAGTATCCCCATGTCGTCGAGCTCGAGATAGTCCGCCTTGGCGGTTCCAGGCTTCGAAGTGCGCCGGCTATTGATGCGTCCACGGTCCCTTAACACCAATGCCTTTCGGAAATTCGGTGATCGCGAGTCATACGGCTTGAAAGTGCCAAGGTCCTTCGACCGACTGAGGTTGCAGGAGACGTGGCCAGCGAGTCACCGGCTACCGGACCGCGCGCGGGCACGTGCGGGAGCGTCGTCGAGGCGTGACGCAGTGGGGCGTACGCCCGCTTCAGCATGTGATCGGTCTGTCGATTCGTGAGGAGTCCTTCGCCCAATTGCAACGTCAGCCACATCGGCTTGACCAGCGCGCTGGCGAGGACCAGGGCCGCGATTTCCTGCGCCGCTGTGTCGACCTGTGACTCTGCAGGAGCGCGCTTTTCCGGAGCTGCCGTTTCAACTCTCGAAAGTACCACTCGTGTCCCCAGCGCCGGGCGTACACCTGGGCGAGCTCCAGGCCGGGCGCCGTGCGGGGATCGCGCAAGGTGGTCCAGAGCCGCAGATCGGAGGGCCGATGCCCTTTGCGTCCGACGCGCACGCGGATCTCGCGCAACTCCAACCACTGGAGAATGTGCTGGCGCCGATGTTGCTCGCGCACGGGGATCCGAATCAGGCGACTGCCGTCCTTGAGCCGTCTGAGAACCCGCGGTTTGCTCGTGAGGAGAAGAGAGCAGCCGACACGACGTGCGACATAACCCTCTTGTTTCATCGTCGTCCCTCTTTTCTCGCGTTAAGAACTCTTCCTTCGTCTAGGCCGATAGCGGCTTGGCCAACCATTGGTTGGATGCTGCACCCGTTATCGCCTCGGAATTTGGATTGACCTTCAGAGCTGGCTGGGTCGCTCCATGCCCATTCGCTGACACTTTTCGCCCGTTTGCCGCAGCCGGGGGCCCATTCACTGAATCTTTTCCAAGTAACTCTTTTCCCATCTATCATTTAACGCATTGACAGACAGGCGAAGCGGGGTGGCCCGTGTTCGCGCTGTCCCGAGGAGATATAATGCACGCGCCGATCAAGTACTTCGAGAAGGGGCTCTCGATCACGGCGAATGGCGCCTGGCTGCTGTTCAACACGCTGAACAAGATCAACCACCGGCCGGCGTTGACGCCGAAGTGGTCCGACAAGCCGCTGCTGAAGTCCTACGAGAAGACCAAGCCGCCGCTGGGTTGGCCGCGTGAGACCGACTCCCTCTGTCCGACGTGCACGCGCGAGGCGCGGCAGGCGATTCTGGACGGCAAGAAGGATGTCAGCGTCCTGCTGAACGAGAAGGTCGGCGAGATCAAGGCGACCATCCTCGAACGCGACGGCAAGATCCTGATGGTGAAGGACTGCCCGCTGCACGGCCACTTCGAGGACGTGATGGCGATCGACACCGATTTCTTCAAGCACCTCGAAGAGGTGTTTCCCGGCCGCGACATTCGCGCGCACAACGACGAGAAGCTGCACAACCACGGCAGTAGCACCATCCAGCACGGCCGCGGATCAGTGCTGACGGTCGACCTGACGAACCGCTGCAACATGATGTGCGACCCGTGCTTCATGGACGCGAACCAGGTCGGGTTCGTCCACGAGCTGTCGTGGGAGGACATCAAGATGGTGCTGGACAACGCCATCAGCATCAAGCCGCGCCGGCAGATGTCGGTGCAGTTCTCCGGCGGCGAGCCGACGATTTCGCCCCACTTCCTCGACGCCGTCCGCTACGCGCGCAAGGTCGGCTACAACAGCGTGCAGGCGGCGACCAACGGCATCGAGTTTGCCAAGGATCCCGCCTTCGCCAAAGCCGCCGCCGAGGCCGGGCTGCGCTACGCGTATCTGCAGTTCGACGGCATCGGCAACGCGGCCAACGCGCACCGGCGCGTCGGCAACCTCTTCGACGTCAAGCTGCGCGCGATCGAGAACCTGCACAGCAACGGCGTCGACATCGTCCCGGTCGTGACGATCGTCAACGGCGTCAACAACGAGCAGGTTGGCCGGATCATCGAGTTCGCGCTCGACAATCCCAAGACCATCAACTTCCTGTCGTTCCAGCCGGTCTCCTTCACCGGCCGCGACGAGGAAGTGACGCCGGATCGCCGGGCCGCGCAGCGCTACACGCTATCGCACCTGGCACACGATGTGAAGAACCAGACGGGCATCGGCGAGCCGATCCGCGACTGGTTCCCGATTTCGTTCATGGGCAGCTTCACCGACTGGGCCGACGTCACGCACGGCGCCGAGAAGGAATTCGGGCAGCTGACGTGCGGCTGCCATCCGAACTGCGGCATCGGCATGGCCATCATGATCGACAAGGAAACAAAGGAAGCGGTCCCCGTGACGGCCTTCCTCAAGGCCGAGCAGCTCGCCAGGGACGTCGCCGCGGTCAGCGACGCCGGACGCGGCCGTTTCTTGTCGGTCGCGGGCATGGCGCTCGCCCTGGTGCGCAACTACGACTCGTTCAAGTCGCCCACGCACTTCAAGCTGACGGACCTGCTGAAGAAGTTCGACAAGACCTTCGGCGCGACCAAGTCGGCCGAAAAGGGTAAGTACGGCCGGGTCGAGGGCGACCGCACCAAGGCGGACATCGAGAAGCGCCGAGCCGACCGCTGGAACTTCCTGTTCATCGCGGGCATGTGGTTCCAGGATCTGTTCAACTACGACTTCCGCCGCACCGAGATGTGCATCATCCCGTATGCCACGCAGCAGGGCGAAATCTCCTTCTGCGCCTACAACACGGGCATCGGCTGGCGCAACATCATCGAGAAGATGCACATGACGGCGACGCTCACCAAGTGGTACGAGGAGCACGGCCGCCACGAGATCTTCGCCGGCGGCAAGAACGTGGACATGGCTTCAACGGCCCACTCGCTGAAACTGAACGACGAAGCGGTCCGCGCGGGCGCGCAGACCGACCTCGACGATCTCGGCATCGCGAAGAATGCCCGTGAGGAAAAGCTGGCCGCGCGGCACCACCAGGAGATGGCCAAGCTCTACGCCCAGCACGTCCTCAAGGAGCAGCCAACGCTCGAGATCCAGGGCCTCGGTGGCGGCCGGGGGGCAGGGGCCCCCGGATCAAGCAAGCCGAAGAAGCAGGATGTGCAGGAAGTGCTGCACAAACCGGTCGTGTGACCACGAATTGCTGATTGCAGATTGTTGACTGTTGACTAGGGCTGGCGGGCAACCGCCGGCCCTTTCTTTTTGGGTGCCGGCCTGGCTGGCCTTGGACGATACTCGACCATCACGTTGCTGATGACCGCAATCGGCCGGCCGGACTGCGTGTAAGTCGCCTTCTCGTCTGCGCGCTCGACCATCAGCTTCTCCCCGAGAATACTGACTTCGTCTTCGGTACCGGGAATGGCCACGGAGATCGCCTCGGTACCGGTCGGCGCCACGGCTTTCACGCCGCCCGGACCGGCGCCGCCGCCCACGCGGTCAACCAGATCTGCCGCGATGCGGAATTCACTCTGCACCACGGCCCGGCTGATCAACGTGTTATCCATCGTCAACACCCCGATGGTCGCCGTATACCGGGCGAACGCGCGTCCTGCTTTGACCTGCTCTGCTGAATACGTCTGCCGGTTGTGCAGGTCGAAGGTCAGCGTGACCGGGCCTCTGTGCGGCGGCAGCTTGATAAGGATCCCGGCCGCGGGATCGCGTTCCGTCATCACGTCGCAGAAGGTCTGCTTCGTATTCACGCCGGTTCCGAGCAGCGCGGGACACACCATCTCTGGCGCGATCTTCTTGAGTACCGAGGCAGGCGGCCGGGGAGCCCGGCGCGCCGGGCGGCTGGTCTGCGCAAGGACAGGGATCGCCAAGAGGGCGATGAACCCCACGCCAGCCAGCCTGTGCATGCTCTCAGTATAGTACGGACGGAAGGCCATGACGGGCTGGAAGGGCGCGCCTATTCGTCGACGCAGGCGAGATCGGCGGCCGAGCCTCGGCCGGGAACGCCGCTCCGGAGGCGGATCAATTCGAGGAATTCCATCCGGGTGCGCGCCTTGTCTCGAAAGATACCGTGCATGGCGCTGGTCACGGCAAACGAGTTCTGCGTCTGCACGCCGCGCATCGACATGCACAGATGCGTCGCTTCCATGACGACGGCGACACCTTGTGGGACCACCTTTTCGAGAATGGTGTCGGCAATCTGGTTCGTGAGCCGCTCCTGCACCTGCAGGCGGCGGCTGAAGATCTCGACGAGCCGGGGAATCTTGCTCAGTCCGATCACCTTCGTGCTCGGGATGTAGGCGACGTGGCACTTGCCGAAAAACGGCAGGAGATGATGCTCGCACAGGCTGTAGAAGTCGATGTCCTTGACGATGACCATCTCGCTATAGTCGACCGTGAAGAGCGCGTTGTTGATCACGGCGTCGACGTCAGCCTGGTACCCGCTGGTGAGAAACGTGAGGGTCTGTTCGACGCGCTTCGGCGTGTTGACGAGCCCCTCGCGGGCCGGATCCTCGCCGAGCGCCGCCAGCAGACGCCTAATCAGATCCTGCATCGGCACATTGTATCTCTGTGCGACGCTTCGATGCTGCTGCACGGGCTGCCGGTTCAGGAGTCCTGCGTGTCGATCTGCGCGCGCTGCAGCTTCGCGCTGAAGTCCACGTAGATCGATTTCCACTCCGAGAACACGTCCAGCGCGGCGGCGCCCGCTTCGCGATGGCCGTTGCCGGTGGCCTTGGTGCCGCCGAACGGCAGATGCACTTCGGCGCCGATCGTCGGCGCATTGACATAGACGATGCCGGTGTACAGATCGCGCATGGCCGCGAAGGCGCGGTTCACGTCCTGCGTGTAGATCGACGCGGACAGTCCGTACTGCACGCCGCTGGCAATCGCCATCGCCTCGTCGAACGACCGGCACGGGATGACCGACACGACCGGACCGAAGATCTCTTCCTGTGCGATGCGCATGGCCGGCGCGACATCGGCAAAGATCGTCGGCTCGTGGAAAAAGCCGTGCGCGTGCCGACTGCCGGCGAGCCGGTGTCCGCCGCAGGCGAGGGTCGCGCCGTCCTGCTGTCCGATCTCGACGTACTGCATCACCGTGCGCAGCTGTCCGTCGCTGACCACGGGGCCCATCTGGGTCGCCGCATCGAGGCCGTCGCCGACACGCAGCGCTCGGGCTCTGGCGACGAAGCGATCGAGAAACGAGATACACCGCCTGATGAACGACGATGCGGCTGGCGGCCGTGCAGCGCTGACCGGTGGTGCCAAAGCCGCCCCACAGGCATCCATCGACGGCAAGCTCGAGATTCGCGTCATCCATGATCATGATGACGTTCTTGCCGCCCATCTCGAGATGCGTCTTTTTGAAGGTCGGCGCCGTCCCCTGCGACACCGTCCGGCCGACCTCGGTCGAGCCGGTGAACGACACGACGCGAACCTGATCGCACACGAGGAGAGCCTCGCCGACTTCCGCGCCCGCTCCCGTGACGAGATTCACGACGCCAGGCGGGATGCCAGCCTCCCCGAGAATCCTGACGAAGTTGAGCGCCGACAACGGCGTGAGGCTGGCCGGCTTCAGGACGACGGTGTTGCCGAAGACGAGCGCCGGCACGACCTTCCACGATGGGATCGCCATCGGAAAATTCCACGGCGTGATCAGGCCGCAGACGCCGAGCGGCTGGCGGACCGACATCGCGAACTTGTCCCGCAGCTCGGAGGGAACGGTCTGCCCGGACTGGCGGCGCCCTTCTCCCGCCATGAAGAACGTCATGTCGACGGCTTCCTGCACGTCGCCACGCGTCTCGTCGAGAATCTTGCCCATCTCGCGCGTCATGTCCCGCGCGAGCGCCTCCTTCCGGTCCGCGACGAGCTGCGCGGCGCGAAACAGCATCTCCGCCCGCCGCGGCGCCGGGACGAGCCGCCAGCTGAGATACGCCCGCGCCGCCGCGTCAATCGCCTGCTCCACATCCTCGCGCGTGGACTGTTGGAACAGGCCAATCAGATCGCCGGTTTGCGCGGGATTGTGGTTCTCGAACAGCTGCCCTGAACTGGAAGGCCGCCACGCCCCATCAATCAGGTTGTGATAGGTCGTCGCACTGGAAGAGGTCGTGCTCGCTGAAGGCATGCCGTGAGAGTGCCGTACTGTGGAGTACGGCTGCAACAGGCGGTGACCACCGTTCTGTCGCAACAGGTTGTGCGGCTGGGGCCGAGTGGCACCTTCGGGGGTCAGCCGCAGGAACGGATGGCGCACGGATGACGAAACAGGCGCAAATGGCTGCGATCCTTGGCGACCCCTGGTGGCACGATTCCTGAAATGAGATCAGCGTCCGTGGAGACGGACCATCATGATGACCAACACGACGCCGATCGCTCTTGCCACGACTGCCGACGAGATCGTCACGCCGTCGCCGGCGACGCAGAAGGTCGTGATCGTCAACGGCGGCACCGACATGCTGACGCTGCTCGAAACGGTTCTCGACGCCGGCGACTACGACGTGGTGTTCGTCGAGTCGAGCGAGCACGCGTACTCGCACATCAAACGCGTGCAGCCGAACCTGATCATCCTCTGCATGCGGATCGACGACCGCGACGGCTTCCAGGTGCTGTCGATGTTGAAGATGGACGACGAGACCCGCCGGATTCCTGTGCTCACCTATACGATGGAGTTCGAAGGGCAGGAGGTGGAACAGGAAGTCCCGGAACCCCCGGAAATGGCGATGTTCGCCATGTCGAAGCCGGCGTCGCCGATGGATTGAACAATGATATAGTCGGCGCCCAGTGGCGCCCGACTACAAGCGCGACGCCGAGCGCATCCAGATCCTCGGCCAGCTGCACGACGAGGTGATGGTCTTCCAACCGATGGTGATCAAGGAGATCGCCCGCCGCGGCTGTCGGGTCGAAACCGGCTTCCTCCTCCAGCTCGACTCCCTTCACGAATTCCGCCTCACGCTTGGAGACCGGTCCGTCGTCGTCAAGGGACGCGTCGCGCACTGCAGCATCAGCGACGTGGAACAGGAGATCGTGCTCTACCGTTCGGGCATCGAATGCATCGAGCCCTCGGAACGCGTGTTCGCGGTGATCAACGACTTCATCAACGCGGTCCAGGACGGCCGACGGGCTCTCTGAAATGCCTTCCTTGACCTTCAGATACTCGAGGTAGTCACCCGACTCGATCCGCTGCGCGCGGCCGAGCGGCGCGTTGTAGAAACATGCCCACGCATTCGCGACATGGCCGTCGTCGAACGTCACCTGCGCCTCAACGCGTGTATACAGGCTTTCGTCCGGCCGGCCTGGACGGAAACCTTCGATCTCGTCCAGCACGTCGAGCACGCTGACGCGGTCGAACATGCGATAGATCTCACCGCGAACGCGGCTGGCCGAAGCGGGAATAGCGGCCGGATAGATGCCGACGTCGAAGAGGGCGGCCGGAATCCATCCGCGCCCTTCAGGCGTCAGCTTGGGATCGATGCGGCATCGACCGGGCCGATTGAAGACGCTCATGAGCGTCCCATGGAAGAACACCAGGTCGGTCACGCCGGGGAGTGTATCAGCGCGCGGGGGCCTTTTCAGCGCTGTCCCGATTTGCGCCGAATGCGTCGAAGACGGCGCCGGGAATGGAAAACGACAGCACGACGCTCTTTCCGGTGCCACCGAGTTCGAGCGACTGCGCGAGCATCTGTAGCTCAGGCCGGGTGCCCGCCTGAAGCGTCGCGAGCGCAAGAAAGCCGCGCACGACGTCGCGCAGGTTGTTGGCCGCCTCGTCGTCGCGCGTGTCGGCCCGCACGGTGCCGTGGATGTTGACGTCCAACTCGCTGCTGATCGAAAACCACGTGATGGCGGAGAGCTGACTCGCGATGTGCCGGGGCAACCGCTCGTCAGCGCGCAGCGCGTCGAGCCGCCCGATCGCCCACGCATCGCCCCGATCGAGCGAGCGCACCAGGTTCATGAGCTCAGAGTTCCTGGTGACGTTCTCGCCGCTCTTCTGCAGGTCGATGGCTGCCCGCACTCCTCGTCCGCTGCCGATCGCCACGAGTCCGGATTCAAGAAACGTCAGCGCAAGGGTATCGCCGACCCGCCGCGGACGATCGCGGGTTTCGATGACGCGCTTTCCGTTGTAGTCCTCCACCTGGGCGCCATGCTCGCGCATCAGCGCTTCGATTCTCACGTCGTCGAAGCGGCCGCGCGCGATTACCAGGCTGGCCGTCGTGCCGTCAGGCAGCGTCTGAAGAGAGGCGGTCGCGCTATCGATGTCGGATTCGATGTTGATGCCGGTCTGATCCTGAAACTGGGCCTGCCCGTCTTCTGCCAACGGCGTCGCGCGGCGGATTTTCTGGCCGACCTCAGACTGCATGATTTCCCGAACGTCCGCGTAGGCCACGATGGCGGCGTCCCGGGGTACGAATTGGAGCTCGTCTGGGCCGTCGCGATCGACCTGAAAACCGCCCGACACCCCCGTGTAGTAGGCGAGGAACCCCGTCCCGATTCCGATAATCACGACGAGCAGCGAAGCAATCACGACATAGCGCGTCCTGGTCGTCATCGGAAAGAATCCTCCTCAAGCTTATACGAGGAAGAGGGCGCTATTGTTCGAGCACGTATTCCCGGCGTTCGACGGTCCGCCCGGCGAGCCACAGCCCCAACCCGACAATGACGGCCAGGCCGATGAGGCTGGTCGATAGTGGCGGGAGCTCGCGGAAGATCTGCAGCAGCGCGGCGCCCGGGCTGTTCGGCGGCATCTCGTGCCTGACGAGCCCCTGCAGATAGTACGCGACGGTCATGCGCTTCAAGTATCCAGGGGCGACGAGGACAGCCGGCTCCCAGCCGAGCGCGAACAGCAAGCCAACCACCAGCGGACGCTTGAGACGCGCGCCGACAAGCGCGAAGACCGCGCCGTAGGCCGCCAGCCCGAAGGCCAGCATCCCCAAATCCGTCAGCAACGTCGGGAACATCTGGGCGATCGTGGCGCGGTGGCCGAGCGGCACCGCCAGGAAGAACACGACCACGACTGATGGCAGCAGCAGGAGGAGCGTGCAGACCAGGTACGCGAGGTACTTGCCGATGACGACCGCGCTGCGCTGAATCGGACGCGTGAAGAGATACGTCAGCGTCCTGTCATCGACTTCGTCCGCAATAAGAGATGTCCCGTAGAACACCCCGAGCACCGGAACGAGGAACCTGACGTAGATCAGCCAGATCATCATGCCGTACACCATCGTCCCGGCCGGACGCGGACGGTCGAACGTGAAGAGAAGCCCGGCGATCTCCGCCAGACGGAGCGCCGCCGCCAGCACGACCGGGATGCCGACCGCGAGCCCGAGAAACAGGGACCGGCGTGACCACAGCATCTGCCCGAGCGACAGATCGAAGATACGCGCGGCTGACGTCAACAGCGCCGGTCGAGATCGCGCCGGCCCTGTCATGCCTGTCATGATTGTCACGACTTCACCAGATACTCGAAGACGGCCTGGAGGTTGTCGTCCGGCGAGGCGACCTCGTGAATCGTGCCGAGCTCACCGGAGGCCGCGAGCGCCGTCAGGCGCGCGTAGAACATGTCGGGGCGACCCGTCTCGACGACCACGGCGTCACCCTCAAACTTCAGGCTGAGCACGTCGTCGTACGAGAGAAATTCGCGCGCGAGCGCACGTGTCTGCTCCGCCCTGATGTAGACGGTGTGCGGGTGCTCATCGATCAGATCGCGAATCTCATGCACGTCGCCTTCTGCCAGAATGCGGCCGTGATTGATCAGCAGAATATTCGACGTCATCGCTTCGATTTCGTGCAGGATGTGGCTCGAGACGAGAATGCTTTTCCCCTGGCGGCCCCAGTCCTTGATCATGCGGATCGTCTTGCGGCGCACGATCGGATCCATCCCGGAGAGTGGCTCGTCGAGCACGACGAGCTCCGGATCGTGCACGAGCGCCTGCGCCATCTTCACGCGCTGGCGCATGCCCTTGCTGTAGGCGCCGATTTTCTTGTTGGCCGCGTCGGTCAGTTCGACGAGCTCTAGCGCGCGCCGCGCCAGCCGGCCTGCAAGGGCGTCGTCAACGCCGTTGAGGCGCACGAGCGCGGTCACCCATTCCAGGCCGGTCATGCGTTCATAGAACGCATCCTGCTCCGGGCAGAACCCGATGCGGTCATAGAGCATGGGATTGCCCCAGATCGGCTCACCGAGGACGG
Source organism: Vicinamibacterales bacterium (assembly GCA_965229885.1). Taxonomy (GTDB): domain Bacteria; phylum Acidobacteriota; class Vicinamibacteria; order Vicinamibacterales; family CAVVIG01; genus DATLLJ01. Next base: position 281,021 of record CBDDJX010000002.1, on the reverse strand, counting down.
TGATCGTGCCCTGGCTGGGTTTGAGCTGGCCGGTGATGATCTTCATGAGCGTGGACTTGCCCGCGCCATTCGGCCCCAGAAGGCCGGTGATGCCGGGCGGCACCGAGAGCGTCACGTCATTGAGGCCGATCACCTGGCCGTACCACTTCGACAGGTGCTCGGCAACGATAATGCCGGCCCTCACGCGATCACTTCGACGCCGCGCACGCGCTTCTCGAGAATCATCCCGGAAGCCACGACGAGCACGACCACCATGAGCAACGACACGGGCCAGGGCGTGGAATAGCGCAGCGGCACGCGAAACATCGCGTCCCCGATCTGCGCGAGATTGTTGCCGAACGACACCCACGAGAGGCGGGATTCACCGGTGACCGCTCTCAGGACTCTAAACAGGGCGTCACTGAAAAAGATCAGCCCGGCATACAGGATGCCGACGAACCGGCTGTTGTTCGAGAGCGACGACAGCGCGAGCATCGCCGCCGACACCATCGTGACCTCGACGAGCGCCAACACGGTGATCGCCGGAAAGAGATACAGATTGCTCTTGAGGAAGGTGAGACTGCCAGCGAATGACACCTGCACCAGGAGCAGCATAGTGGCGGGCAGCCACGTGACCATCAGCAGGAACGTCATCAGGATCGCCATTTTGCCCAGCACGTAGTCGCCCCGCGAGATCGGCTTCGACAGATAGATCTGCAGCGCATTGGCCCGCCGATCGTTGGCGATGAGCCCCGCACCCACATACACGGTGACGAAGAACACGAAGGGATCCTGCTGGCTCATGAACTGCCTGAACGTTTCGGCGGTCGGCGCCATGAAGGCCATCTGCGGAAAATTGGCCGCGGCGTATATCTGCACCGTGCGAACCACGAACGGCAGCCAGGACAGCAGGAGCAGCGCGAGGAAGGCGCGCTTCCCGAAGAAGGTGCGCAGGCCGGCCGTCGTAATGACGGCCCACGCGCAACCCCGCGGCGTCCGTGGGCCCTGGTACCGGCGATACCCCTGATCATGAATAGGCATGGGTCACACCGTCATTCCTGTCCCAGGGCCTTGGCGAACACGTCTTCAAGCGTCGGCACGCTCGGACGAAGATGCCGTACCTGGGCGCCCGCCGACGCCGCGACGGCAAACACGTCGCGAGCGCCGCCGTCGCCGAGAACGAATACGCGCATGACGTCTTCGTCCGTCGCGTGGCACTCCAGACCCGCGGCGGTGAGACGAGCGAGAAACGGCTCGAGGCCACCCGCCGGCGGCTTCACACGCAGCTCAAAGACCCGTCCGCGCGGTTGCTTGAGAGCCGCGATCGGCCCCGCCGCGGCCACCTGCCCTTTGTCGATGATGACCACATGGTCGCAGGCGTATTCGACGTCCGGCAGAAGATGCGACGACAGAATCAGGTTCACGCCTTTCTCGTGGCCGAGATCGTGGACCAGTTCGAGCATCTCGTCGCGCCCCTTGGGGTCCATCCCGTTGGTGGGCTCGTCGAGGAAGAGCAGGTCGGGATCGTGGACAAGCGCCTGCGCCAGCTTGATCCGCTGCTTCATGCCGGTCGAGTACGTCTCGAGGTTCCGGTAGCGCGCTTCGCCGAGCCCGACATAGAACAGCACCTCGTGGGCGCGTTGCACGGCATCGACGCGCGGCAGCCCCCCGAGCTCGCCGCAATACGTCACGAACGAGACGGCATTCATCCCGGGAATGTGCGCATCGCTTTCCGGCACGTACCCGATGCGCGCGCGGATATCGGGCCCCGCACGCGCCACATCGAGGCCGAGGACCTGCATGCGCCCGCGATCGGGCACGACAAAGCCGAGGAGCGTCCTGATGAGCGTGCTCTTCCCCGCGCCGTTCGGTCCGAGCAAACCGACCGCGCCCGCCGGAAACGAGGCGGTGACGTTGCTCAACGCGGCGCGCTGCCCGTACGCGACGGTGACGCCTTCGAGCGTGACGACGGGCGCGACGGATTCAGCCACTTTCTAGTTCCGCCCTTCATGCGGCGTCCACCTGGCTGATCGGCTGGCGATGGCCTTGTCGATGACGCCGATCGTCGCGTCCGCGACGCCGTAGCGACCAAGGTCGGCGCGCTCGGCCCACGTCGCGTCCTCGGCATCCGATGCGCATTGCAGCGTACCGCTCACCGACCTACAGACGAAGTCGACGAGGACGTAGTGAAATGTGACTCGGCCGGCCGGATCGTGCTCAATGCGGTCCAGCACGTCGACGATGGGTCCGACCTCGATGTGGAGGCATGTCTCCTCGCGAACCTCACGGCGAATCGCTTCTTCGAGTGTCTCGCCGAGTTCGACGACCCCGCCGGGCACGCTCCACTCGCCCTTGAGCGGCTCGTGTGCGCGGCTCACCAGCAGCACGCGGCCGCCATCCAGCACAACGGCACCCACGCCCACGATCGGCCGCTCGGGGTAGCTCCTCAAATCCTCAGATCCATCTGCCTATCTGGTCAGAGCACCAGCGATGCATCCGCGTTCAAATCAGCGGGCGCCGTGATGCCGGCGCGAAATTTCCGCAGGCCCGCGGCAGCGATCATCGCGGCGTTGTCGGTCGACAACGCCAGGCCGGGCAGAAAGGTTGGCATCTCTCGCAAGCGGCCATGTTCCTGCAGCTCGGCGCGCAGGCGACTATTGGCGGAGACGCCGCCAGCGATACCGATGCTTTTCGCCTGGCACCGCCGTGCCGCGTCGAACGATCGATCGATCAGCACCGTCACGACGACGCGTTGAAAACTCGCACAGATGTCAGCAATTTCGCTTTCCGTAAAAAGGGGACGGGAGTCGTTTCGGCCTACCGGCGAAACGACTCCCGTCCCCTTTTTACGGACATATCGCAGTACCGCCGTCTTCAGGCCGCTGAAGCTGAAATCGAGGTCGCCCTTCAACGTGGGAGCGTTCCGGTCAGCATGCGTCAGCCGCGTCGTCGGCAGCGCCACAGCGCGATCGTTCCCGGTGGCCGCGAGCCGATCGATCACCGGCCCCCCCGGATATCCCAGGCCGAGCAGCTTTGCCACCTTGTCATAGGCTTCACCGGCCGCATCGTCTCTTGTACGGCTGAGGAGCTCGTAATGACCGGCCTGCGGCACGAGATACAGGCTCGTGTGGCCGCCCGACACGACAAGCACCACGGCCGGAAGCGGGAGCTCGCCATTTTGCAGAACAAGCGACTCGATGTGTCCGGCCAGATGATGAACCGCGACGAGCGGCAGGCCGGCGGCCGCAGCGGACGCCTTCGCGAACGCGACGCCGACCAGCAGCGATCCCACCAGACCGGGCCCCTGAGTGACAGCCACCGCGCCCAGATCGCTCCAGACGGCGCTGGCGTCTTCGAGGGCGCGTTCCACGACGCCGCAGATATCGCGAATGTGCTGACGCGACGCGAGCTCCGGCACAACGCCGCCCCATTCCCGATGAATAGCAATCTGGGACGCGACCACGTTCGAGCGGATGGCCCAGGGACGGTTGACATCACCGGTTTCCTCAACGACCGCCGCCGAGGTTTCGTCGCAGGATGTTTCGATACCGAGAATGAGCATGAGTTCGTGTGATTCGGGTCTTCGTGTTCGCGTGATGAAGAGCCGTCGCTCAGGAACGTGCCGACGGTTCGGCATCGCACGCCGCACGCAGCGATTCCGTGTACGGCGCACGACAAATCCCGCGCTCGGTGATGATACCGCTGATGAAGCGGTGCGGCGTCACATCGAAGGCGGGGTTCCAGATCAATGCGCCGGTGGCCGCGAGCTGCGTTCCCGCCACATGCGTCACTTCCCTGGTATTGCGCTCTTCGATCGGAATGCGCGAGCCATCTGAAGTCTTCAGATCGATCGTCGACAAGGGCGCCGCGACGTAGAACGGAATGTCGTGCTCGCGCGCCAGCACGGCGACGCTGTAGGTGCCGATCTTGTTCGCGGTATCGCCGTTGGCCGCAATGCGATCGGCGCCGACGACAACGAAATTGACGCCGCCTTGCCGCATCAACGCCCCCGCCATACTGTCCGTGATGACGGTGGTCTCGATGCCGTCCCGGACGAGCTCCCAGGCGGTGAGCCGTGCGCCCTGGAGAAACGGCCGCGTCTCGTCGGCGAACACCGTCACATGCTTGCCGGCTTCAACGGAGCCGCGGATGACGCCAAGCGCGGTGCCGTAGCCGGCCGTCGCCAACGCGCCCGCATTGCAGTGCGTGAGGATTTTCGCGTCGGCGGGGACCACCTGCGCGCCGAACGCGCCCATGGCACGGCAGCTCGCGACGTCTTCGTCGTGAATCGCCTGCGCTTCGTGGTCGAGACGGTCCTGGATTTGCTCCACCGATGCGCCGGCCGCGGCCGCGGCCGCGGCCACCCGCTTCATCCGCTCGATGGCCCAGAACAAGTTAACTGCGGTGGGCCTCGTGCTCGCCATCAGCTCGCAGGTCTTGTGGAACTCGGCCGCGAATTTCTGCGTGCCAGTCGCCGCGCTCTTCCGCATCCCGAGCGCGATCCCGAAGGCGGCGGCGACGCCGATGGCCGGCGCGCCGCGAATGACCATGGTTCTGATCGCCCTGGCGACCTCAGCGGCCGTCCGGCAGCGCACATAGATCTCCTGCACCGGCAGCCTGCGCTGGTCGACCATGACGACCGCGTCGTCTTCCTTCACAATCGTCGGAAGCATGGAACAATTGTACAGGTTGCTAAAGGAGTCTCGCGTCGAAAGGCAGCGGAAGAAACTCCCACGGAACCTGGCGACAGGCGCCGCAGGGAGGCGCCGGCGCGTCGGCGTCCGCGACGTCGCGATGCGCGTGAACCTGCGATGGCCTTCCGACTTGCAGCCGGTCACAACCAGGCCGTCGGCGGTTTCGCGCGCGGCGCCCATTTCAAGGCGCGAGAAGGCGGCGTCGGCATGCTCGCGGGCGCGGCGGCATCATTCCACCGGCGTACGGAGTAGAACCGGAGCGGATGCGTCTCGTGGCGGATCTCGGAATCCTGCAATCCTGCAATTCAGAGAAGGAAACCCGCGATCGTCGCCGTCATGAAGTTCGCCAGCGTGCCGGCAAACATCGCGCGCAGGCCGAGCCGGGCCAGATCGTGCCGGCGGTTCGGCGCCACCGCCCCGATGCCGCTAATCTGGATGCCGATCGATCCGAAGTTGGCGAATCCGCACAGCGCGAAGGTCGCGATCGTAAATGACCTGGGATCGATCATCTCTTTCAACGGACCGAACTGCGAGTAGGCGATAAACTCGTTGAGCACCATGCGCGTGCCGAGCAGATTGCCGATGGTCGGCGCGTCGCGCCAGGGGTCGCCCATGCTCCAGGCGACGGGGGCCAGCACCCAGCCGAACAGCTGCTGGAGACTGAGGTGCACGAGGCCGAGCACCGCGTTGACGAGCGCGATGAGGGCAATGAATGAAATCAGCATCGCACCGACGTTCAGCGCGAGCATCAGGCCCTCCCCCGTCCCTCGCGCCGCCTCGTCGATAACGTTGACGTCGGTCCGCTCCGTCTCGAGCCGGACGGACCCCATGGTCATGGGCACGCCGGTTTCGGGCACGAGCATTTTCGCGATGACGAGCGTCCCGGGCGCGGTCATGATGACGGCAGCCAGCAGGTGCCTGGCCTCGACGCCAAATAGCAGATACGCTGCCATCATGCCGCCTGAAACGTGCGCCAGACCGCAGGTCATGATCGTCATCAACTCGGACTCGGTCAGATCCGGCAGATAGGGACGGATCGTCAGCGGCGCTTCGGTCATGCTCAAGAAGACGCTCGCTGCGATGTTCAATGACTCAGCGCCGCTCGCGCGCATCATCCGATGCATGAGCACGGCGAACACGCGGACCGCAACCTGCATGACGCCCAGGTGATACAGCACGGCCATGAGGGCCGCGACGAAGATGATGATTGGCAGGACCTGGAACGCGATCAGCACGCCGGAGGCGCCGGGGCCGAGCACTCCGGTGTTCTGGCCCCACGCGCTGGTATCCGCAAGTGGCCCGAAGACGAACGTGGCGCCGACACCGGCGAAGCCCACCAGATGATTGAAGCCGTTGCCCAGGGTCGTGAACAACGCAGCGCCGGCCGTTGTCTTCAGCACGACGAGCGCGAACACGATCTGAAAGCCGAGGCCCCAGGCGACGGTGCGAAACGCGATCGCCTGTCTGTTCGTCGAGCAGGCGTACGCGAGGCCGAGAATGACCATCGCGCTCGCAATGTGATGGATACTCCGACGTCGACCGATCGCCTGGCCGTCGCCTTCCAGGCGCTCGTCAAGGAAAAGGAAGACCGGACGCGGTTGCTCGCGCTCGCTCACAACGACGTCGCCGAGTCGCCGCTCGGCAACACCGACGGCTTCGAAGGCGTCTGGAATCACGTTGCCGAGGAGCTCCTCACGTCCTACAGCGACAAGTCGTTTGTGATCGAGGAGTACGGAAGGGAGCTGTCGAGCGCAGGGGCTCGGGCGATCGACATCGAGCAGACGAGCGACGACCCACCGGAGCGTGTCAGTGGGTGGCTGTCAACGGTCGCCACGAGTGTCCTGCGAGCGTTCGACCTGACGCTGATGCTCGATCTGCTGCGCATCGAGGAGAACAACGAGCTGGGGCGAAATGATGACGCCCGCCGTGGCCCTGATCGAGGATCTGCTGCTCGTGGGCGATTTCGACGCGGCCGTGCAGCTCGTGGGGGTACTGACGGAACAGGCGGCCGCCGGCGAGTCCAAGGGCCGCCGTCAGTACGCCGTCACCGGCATCGATTACCTCGTCGCCGGTCCGATGATGCGCAACGTTATCACGCACCTGCCAACGATCGACGAGGCCCAGTTCGACCTGCTGAAGGCGATGTACCTGTCACTCGGCGAAGTCGTGGTCAAGCCGCTCGCTGAGGCGCTGTCGGTCGAAGAGCGCGCGCGGCCCCGGCAACGGCTGACCTCCATCCTGGTCGCCTTTGGCGCCGTCGGCAAGCGCACGGCCGAACGCTTGAAAAGCTCGCCAAACCCGGCTGTCCGACGTACGGCCATCTACCTGCTGCGCGAGTTTGGCGGCAGCGACGCGCTGCCCGACCTGACCGAGCTGCTCGGCGACAACGAGCCGCAGGTGCAGCGTGAAGCGGTGCGCGCGATTCTCCAAATCGGGACCGCCCAATCGTACCAGGTGCTCGAAAGGGCGCTCGGCAGCGGCATCGATCGCTCGCGCGAGGCGATCATGCAGGCCGTGATTGGCCTGCGAGACGAGCGGGCGACACCCCTGTTCACCTACATCGTCCAGAATGTGAGCCATCGAGGTCCGCTCGTCGAGGTGTATCTGCGCGCCATCGAGTCGCTCGGGACGCTGCGCGATCCGGAAGCGATCCCGCCTCTCAAGGAGGCGCTCTACCGCGGCGAGTGGTGGGCGCCGCGCCGTAACGCCGCGCTACGATCCGCAGCGGCCGGCGCGCTCAGCTCGCCGACGAGCTCGTCCACCGCCTGGCGGCGGCGCTCCGATCGGGACAGTTGTACTCGCGCGGCCATCCCATCATCGCGTGGAATCTCGAGGCGCTTTCCACCGCCATTCAACTACTGCACACCCTCAACCCGACGGTCGTCATCGGTCTCATTGGCGACGAAGTGGTCGTCGATAACGCGCCGATGGCGAAGGCGGACGCGGTCGGTCCTTTGATTCACCGTCTGCAACAGAGCGGCGTGGAGCGGATCGCCATCGACCGCGGCGTCACGCGCGACGAGATTACGGCCTTTCTCGACGCGGTGGCCACGCTCGAACCTCGCGGAAACGACGAGGCGCCGGCCGCGCTGCCCGTGTTCCCCCACATCCGCGTGAGCCGGATGACGATCGAGCAGCGCGTCGAAGGCAACCTCGTGGACATGGCCACCATCAAGCGGCTGTACAACGAGGCGGTTTCCGTCGCCACGACCATCTGGGAAAGCGCCGGCACGGAGGGCCAACCGGATGCGACGGTGGCGCGGACGATGGTTGACGGGCTCGCGGAGGCCGTCGCCCAGAACCGGACAGTGCTTTTGGCGCTGACGACCCTCAAGAACTACGACAACTACACCTTCACGCATATAGTGAACGCGTCGATCCTGACCATGGGACAGGCGCGCGCCCTCGGCATCGACGGCCCGCTGCTGCGCGAGTTTGGACTCGCGGCGCTGATGCACGACATCGGGAAGGTGCGGACGCCGCTCGAGGTGTTGAACAAATCCGATAAGCTGACCGATGCCGAGTACACGATCATGAAGCGGCATACCGTTGATGGCGCCGAGATCCTGCGGAAGACGCCCGATATTCCGACGCTCGCGCCGGTGGTCGCATTCGAGCATCATCTGCGGCTCGATGGGACCGGCTACCCGCACGGCATCACGCGACCGACGCTCAATGTGGGGACCATGTTGTGCAGCATTGCGGACGTCTACGACGCGATGCGCTCCCAGCGCCTGTACCAGCAGGCGTTCCCGTCCGACCGCATCATCGAAGTGATGAAGCGCAATGATGGGACGCAGTTCGACCAGCACCTGGTGCGCCGTTTCGTGCAGCTGATCGGGATCTATCCGGTCGGCAGCCTGGCGCGGCTCAATACGGGCGAGGTCGCGGTGGTGTTGAAGGTCAACGCGCCCGATCCGTATCGTCCGCAAGCACGTGTGCTGTTCGATCGCGAGGGGACGCGTCTCTCGCTGGCGTACGACCTGAGTCTCTGGGAGGCCACCGATCCCGATCGTCCGGGATCGATTGTCGCGCCGCTCGATCCGGTCGACTACCAGATCGATCCCCTCATGCTTATCTAGAAAAATTGGACGGGGGTCTTTTCCAGCCCTTTTCCAGCCGCGTGCTGTCGCTCGTCCGCCGGATTCCGCCGGGCCGCCTGGCGACGTACGGCGACATCGCCAGGCTGGCCGGCCGGCCGCACGCGGCGCGAGCCGTCGGCCACATCATGCGCGGGTGTGGCCGGCCCGATGTCCCGTGCCACCGCGTGATCGCCGCAGGCGGCCGCGTTCGCGATCTGAAGCGTATCCGATGGCGGTCAGCATGACCGTCCGGTATGATCAACGGAGTCTTAAGCTCAGAGGTTTCCGGAGGAACCCGATGATGAAGCGACTGATTCTTGTAGCAGCCCTCGTGACCACGCTCGGCTCTGGCGCCGCGCGGGCGCAGCAGGGCGCAGGGCACACGGCTCCCAAGCCGCAGCCGAACACCGCACCTGATCCGAGTGTGCCGGTTGGCGATCTGGCGCTGGGGGCGGTGAGCCTGCGCAGGGCGGTGAAAGCGGACGGCAAACCGCTTCCAGCCGGAACCTATCAGGTCCGGCTCACGGCACAGCAGGCCACGCCGCATGCGAAAGGCCAGACCGACGCGGCCGAGCGCTGGGTCGAGTTCGTGCGCGGCGGCAAGGTCGCCGGCCGCGAAGTCGTGACCATCGTTCCGCAGGCGGAAATCGCGCTCGTGCAGAAAGACACGCCGCCGTCCAGGAGCGGCGCGAAGGTCGAGACACTCAAGGGCGACGACTACGTCCGTGTCTGGATCAACCGGGGCGGTAACCACTACCTGATTCACTTGCCGGTATAACCACTCAGACCGCCATCACGTCGAACTGCTCATGATGGAGGTGGACGTCAGCCTTGACGGTGACGTCCTTTCCAATCGACTCCCGCAAATCCTTCAGCACGGCGCTTTCCTCCTCCTTCAACGCGCGCGCGATATCGGGATTGACGCGTAGCAGCAGCCGGTGGCCATTCAGGTCGCCGCCAATCTTCTTCACCTCGCTCAGAATCTCATAGCAGATCGTGGAGCTCGACTTGATGACCCCCGTTCCCGAACAGTAGGGGCACGGCTCGGTCAGCACGCGCTCGAGGCTCTGCTTCACCCGCTTGCGCGTGATGATCACCAGGCCGAAGTCGGAGACCTGCAACGCCTTCGACGGCGATCGATCCTTCCTCAGCTCCTGCTCCACGGTCTGGAGCACCTTCTGGCGGTTCTTCTTCTCCTCCATGTCGATAAGGTCGAGCACGATGATGCCGCCCAGATCGCGCAGCCGGAGCTGTCGCACGATTTCCTTCACCGCCTCGAGGTTGGTCTTGACGATCGTATCTTCGAGGCGGCCGCTCGTCTTCTTTCCGACGTACCGGCCGGTGTTGACGTCGATGGCGACGAGGGCCTCGGTCTGGTTGATGACAATCGATCCGCCCGACTTCAGCCAGACCTTGCTCTTGAGCGCCTTGTCGATCTCCGCCTGCACACCGTACTCCTCGAAGATTGGATAGGGCTTCGAGTACAGCTTCACTTTCGGTGCGAGGGCCGGCATGATGCGCTCGATGAGTTCCAGCACGCGCTGGTACTCCTGCGCGTGGTCGATGCGGATCGCTTGAAATTCTTCGGTCAGCAGATCACGGAGCAACTTGCCGACCAGGCTCTGCTCGCGGTAGACAATCGCCGGCGCCCGAGACGATTCCATGCGCTGTCGGATCTCGAGCCAGATCGCGTGGAACGCCTCGAGATCGCTGACGATGTCTTCTTTCGGCCGGCCGCCGGCCGCCGTCCTGATGATGACGCCGCCGGTGAAGCCGTGTGCCTCTCTGAACTCGCGTACGATGCCGCGCAGGCGGCTGCGCTCGTCGCGCGACTCGATTTTCCTGGAGACGCCGACGTGATCGACCGTCGGCATGAAAACGAGAAAGCGCCCTGCCATGGCGACGTGGGATGTGAGCCGGGCGCCCTTGGTGCCGAGCGGCTCCTTGACGACCTGGACGAGAATCTCCTGACCTTCCTTGAGGAGGTCCTCGATCTTCGGCTGCGCGGGGTGTTCGTCGCGCCCCTTGCCGTTCCCGCCCCCCTCCTCGTCGCCCGCTTCGAGCTTCTCGAACTCTTCGAGCGTGTCGACGACGTCGGCGACGTACAGGAAGCCGTCCCGCTCGAGGCCGAGATCGATGAAGGACGACTGCATGCCGGGGAGCACCTTACTGACCCGGCCCTTGTAGACGTTACCGACGACTCCCCGCTGCCGCTCGCGTTCGACAAAGACTTCGGCGACAAGATCGTCCTCGAGGATGGCCACCATGGTTTCGTGGCCGTTTGAGGAGATGATCATCTCCTTCGTCATGCGCAATACTCCGGGAACGCGTCAGGTCAAACATCAGCGTTCCTCAATTGGTGAATCTGCGCATGCGCACGTTCAGGATGAGCCCGAAGCCGGCGAGCGTCGCAATCATCGACGATCCGCCGTAGCTCATGAACGGCAGCGTGAGCCCTTTGACGGGCGCCAGGCCGGCCGACATGGTGATGTTGTAGACCACCTGGAAGGTGAAGCTGGCGAGCACGCCGAGCACGAGGCACGAGCCGAGCCGGTCCTTGGCCAGGCGGGCGGCCTCGAGTGCGCGCAGAATCACGAACAAATACAGGCCGAGCGCGAAGAGGACGCCGGCAAACCCCTGCTCCTCGGCCAGCACCGAGAAGATGAAATCGTTGTGGGCGACCGGGAGAAACCGAAGCCGGCCCTGCGTCCCGTGCCGGAAACCCTTACCTGAGAGGCCCCCGGATCCCACCGTGATGCGCGCCTGGATCTGCTGGTAGCCGGCGCCTCTTGCATCCTGTGAGGGATCGAGGAACGTGGAGATTCGCGTTCGCTGATAGTCCTCGAGACCAAACTTCCACGCGACGGGCGCCGCGAGAAGCAGGCACACCACGAAAAGGCTGAGGACGCGCATCCGCATCCCGGCGAGAAAGGCCACGGCGGCCAAAACCGGCAGCAGCGTGACCGCCGTGCCGAGGTCGGGTTCCTTCGCGATGAGCGCGAGCGGAATGAGCGTGAGCGCGCCGCCGATGGCGAGATCGGTCCACCCGGGCGTGCCGTGGTTTTCGCCGAAGAACTTGGCGAGGATGAGCGCCACGCCAATCTTCGCGAATTCAGAAGGCTGCAAATTGAATCCGCCGAACGTAATCCAGCGGCGCGCCCCCATCTGCACGGTACCGAAGAACATGACGTACAGCAGCAACGCGAGCACGCCGATGTAAATGAGATGCGACTTGTCCGTGAACGTGCGGTAATCGAGCGAGAGCATGACGGCCATCGCGATGAGCCCGAGCACGATGGCGTACAACTGCGTGATGTGCAGGTGCGAGACGCCGCGGGTCGAGTCCCCCGTCGTGCTGTAGATCATGGCGACGCCCAGCCCGCACAGCGCCAGAATCGCGAGTAGCAGCGCCCAGTCGATGTGAAAATAGAGGCGTCGTTCGAGCATGGCTTACGGCCGAGGCTGCCCCACGACTGGAGCATTGTCCGCGACGCGACCCGGCAGCACGAGCGGCGGATCGTCACCCTCGGCTGGAGCGGGCGGCATCACTTGCTTGACGGGCGGCGGTGGCAGCGGCTTGCCGTCCCGTTTCGCGAAGAACGTCTCGAGCGCGTGCCTCGCCACGAGCGCGGCCGTTGACCCATGCTCGCTGTGCTCGGCGAAGATTACGCCGGCAATCTGCGGATTTTCGCGGGGCGCCAGGAACACGAACCAGCCGTGGTCGCTCAGATTTTTTGTGGTGTTCCCTTTGGCCGCCTTGGCGCCTTCGAGCGAAATCACCTGCACCGTGCCGGTCTTGCCCGCGACGTCGTAGCCGATGACCCGCGCGTTGCCGCCCGTGCCGTTCTGGTTGACCGCCATCCAGAGTCCGTCGCGAATCGCTTTCAGGTTGTCCGAATGGATCTCCGCCTTCGATTGCGGCGGTGGCGGCGGCACGTCCTTCCAGCCGGTGCCGTCGTCGACCGCCTTCAGAAGGCGCGGCGTGACGCGCGTGCCGCCGTTGGCGAGTGCCGCCATGTAGACCGCCATCGACACCGGTGTCACCGACACCTGGCCCTGGCCGATCGCCACGGAGATCGTCTCGCCCGAATACCACTTCTCCTTCAGCTTCTCCTGCTTCCACTGAGTGGACGGCACGAGCCCCTGCACTTCGTTCGGCAGATCGATGCCGCTCTTCTCGCCGAGCCCGAGCCGTGTTGCCCACTTGTGGATCTTGTCGATCCCCGTCATGTTGCCGATCGCGTAGAAGTACACGTTGCACGACTGCTCGATCGCGTGGCGCAGATCCATCGTGCCATGGCCGCCCTTCTTCCAGCATCTGAACCTTTTGCCGTAGAACGTCGCGCCGCCCGTGCATTCCACTCTGAAGTCCGGCGTGATTACGCCTTCTTCGAGCGCGGCGATGGCGACCGCCATCTTGAACGTCGACCCGGGCGAATAACGCCCCTGGATCGCGCGATCGTTGAGCGGACGGTCCTCGTCGGTATTGAGCGCCGCCCACGTGGACCGATCGATGCCACCCGCGAACGCGTTCGGGTTGTACGCGGGGATGCTCGTGAACGCCAGCACGTCGCCGTTGTTCGGGTCGAGGATCACGGCCGCGCCGTTGTAGCCGATCGCCTTGAACCCGTCCTCGACGGCCCTCTGAACGTCGACGTCGAGCGTCAACCGGAGGCGCCTGCCTTCTGTCGCCGGCTGTTCTTCGAGCGTCCGGATTTCGCGTCCCACGTTGTTGACCATGACAATCTTCGCGCCATCCTCGCCCATCAGCAGGTTGTTGTAGGCCTTCTCGATGCCGGCCTGGCCGACCACGTCGCCGCTCTTCAACGTGTCGGTGCCGGCGATCTGCGCGGCATTCACCTCGCCAACGTATCCCAAAAGGTGCGCCGCCATCGTGTCGTGATATTGCCTGGTGGGTATCTGCTCGATGACGACGTCGGGCAGCTCGAGACGCCGGGCCGTGACCGTCGCCACCTGCGGCAGCGTCGCGTCCTGCACGATCACGATGGGCCGGTAGGCCGGCTCGCGGCGGTGCCGTTCGACGATGTCGCCCACGCCGCGCTCCTCGAACCCCAGCAGCGATGCGAGCAGCTGAACAGTGCGGTTGAGATCCTCCGTGTGCTCGCGAAGAATGGAAATGCTGTAGGAGTGACGGTTCTCGACGAGGACCGTTCCGTTGCGGTCGAACACCACGCCCCGCGGCGCCCGCAGCGCCAACGTGCGCTGATTGTTGTTTTCGGCGAGCTCCGCATACGTCTCGTGCTGGGCAACCTGAAGCACCCAGAAGTTCACGGCCAGGACCGAGAACACCAGCGCGATGAGGTACTGCATCACGCCCAGTCGAACCGCGACCGCTCGCCGATCTTCCGCTAAGGCCATCTCTTCCCCATCTTACCGGCGGATCCGGCCTTTTGCGGCACGTCGTCGTTCGACCGCTGCAGGCAGCAGCTCAATAAGCTGGAACGCCACGACGCCCACGGCGGCGTTGCCGGCCGCCTGCCCGACCACCGCGGCGTATGGCGCCCCAAAATGGCGTAGATCCAGCAGCGTGTACAGGCCGATGAAGACGAGCTCATGGAGCAGGGTCACCCCGAAAAAGACGCAAAATCTAGGCAGCGGCTGCGTCACGATGAACTGCGTGCCGATGATTCCGGTCAGAAACCCAACCAGCGTCTTGGCCAGCCCGCCAATCCCGATGACGCCGGTCGTCAGGGCGTCCTGCAGCAGCCCCGCGAACGTCCCGGCCAGCAGGCCCGTCACGGACCCCGACATCAGGGCGACGTACACCACGACCACGAGCACCAGATTCACGGCCACCGTGCCCCGGACGTATCGCGCCAGCGTCGTCTGGAGCGCAAGCGCCGCGACAACGGCCAGGATGATTCCGGCGGCCTTCACTCGACGCTCCCCTCGGCCATTTCGCGGGTGGGGGTGGGCGTCAGGACGACCAGCACTTCTTCCAAGCTGGTGAAATCGACGGCAGGCTTGACGGCGATCTTCGTGTATGCGCCCCGGCTTCTTTCGACGGATTCGACCTGGCCGATGACGTATCCCTTCGGATAAATCCCGTCGATGCCCGAGGTCACGACGAGGTCTCCGACGATGACGTCGGCCGCTTCCGACACGTAGTCCATGCGGAGTCGATCGGCGCCGCCGCCGGCCACCACCCCCTGCGCGCGGGATCGTTTGACGAGCGCGCCGGCCGCGGCGTTGCGATCGACAAGCAGCTGCACCTTCGCCGCGCGCGCGCCCGGCATGACGACACGCCCCACGACGCCAGCCGGCGCGATCACGGACATATCGGCGCTCACTCCATCACGCGTCCCCTTGTCAATCGTGAACGTCCGGAAATCGGGTGCGGCGCCGGCGGCGATAATCTCCGCGGCGATGGTGTTCAGGTTCGATCGGGCGCGAAAATCGAGCAGCCGCTCGAGACTTCGCGTGCGATCGGCGAGCGCGTGCTGCTGCTGCAGCGCGACCTGGGCCGCGTCCAACTGACGGGTGAGCGCTTCGTTCTGGCTCTTGACGTGGCGCAGGCCCGCGTAGCTGCTCCAGACGCGGCGCGCGGACGAGAAGCCGGCGGAGATGGCGCGCTCCACTTCGGCGAACGCGCCGAAGACCACGGCCTGGATGATCGGGACGTCGGAGCGCGAATTCACCTGAGCGGAGATCAGCAGAATGTGACCCAGCATGACGCCGAGGAACAGATAACCGACTCGGTGACGGATATGGAGAAGCGCCATGTCCCCGGAACTACCGACCCCGGAGGACACCGAGGAACAATCCTGCTTGCAGGCAGGTCTTGAACTCCGCGTCCGTGTCCACCGTGGTGAAGAGCAACGTCATCAATCGATGGAGATCTTCCGGAGCAGATTGAAATCCGAGAGCATTTTTCCGGCGCCCAGCACGACCGATGATAGCGGATCTTCGGCCATGGCAATCGGCAGCCCCGTCTCTTCGCGGAGCCGCTTATTGAGGTTTCTGAGCATCGACCCGCCGCCGGTCAGCACGATCCCGCGGTCGACGATGTCGGCCGACAGCTCGGGCGGCGTCCGCTCGAGTGCGAGGCGCACGGCGTCGACGATCACGTTGACGGTTTCGGCCAACGCCTCGCGGATTTCCTCGTCGCTGACCGTAATGGTCTTCGGAACGCCTTCGATCAAGTGCCGTCCCTTGATCTCCATCGTCATCCGCTCTTCGAGCGGAAACGCCGAACCAATTTCGATCTTGATCTGCTCCGCGGTGCGCTCGCCGACGAGCAGGTTGTACGTCTTCTTGACGTACTGGATGATCGCCTCGTCCATCTCGTTGCCGGCGACGCGGACCGCCTTGCTGTAGACGATGCCCGCAAGCGAGATGACCGCGATGTCGGTCGTGCCGCCGCCGATGTCCACGATCATGTTGCCCGACGCCTCGGTGATCGGCATGCCGGCGCCGATCGCCGCCGCCATCGCCTCTTCAACCAGATACACTTCGCTGGCCTTGGCGCGATACGCGCTGTCCTTGACGGCGCGTTTCTCGACCTGCGTGATCTCCGAGGGCACCCCGATGACAATGCGCGGCCGGACCCACACGTTGCGATTGTGCGCCCTCTTGAGGAAGTAGGCCAGCATCTTCTCGGTGACCTCGAAGTCGGCAATGACGCCGTCCTTCATCGGCTTGATGGCGACGATGTTGCCCGGCGTACGGCCAAGCATCTCCTTGGCATCTCTGCCGACCGCCTCGACGCGGCCGCTCACCTTGTTGATGGCGACGATCGACGGCTCGTTGACGACGATCCCTTTGCCGCGCGCGTAGACGCAGGTATTGGCCGTGCCCAGATCGATCGCCAGGTCAATCGAAAACAGCGACAACATCGAACGAAGGCTCAACGGAAGCTCCCTGGCCGCTGGTCGTCAGTCAAGATCGGGGGGTGGCAAATCTGTGCAATCGCGTGTCGACTGGCGGGACCACGACCAACCACAAGCGACCAACGACAAGCGACCAATGACAAAGGGCCAATGACTAAGTATCGGCAGGAGCGAGAGCGGCCTGAATACCGTTCTTGCCGTGGCCCTTGACCCGGTACATGGCCTTATCCGCGGCCTGGATCAGCTCCCCGGCCGAGTTCGCCACGTCGGGCAGCGTTGCCACCCCGACCGAACCGGTCAGGCGCATATTGAGGTCATCGTCAGCTAGAAACAGGTGCGCGGCCAGGCGTTCCCGAATACGCTCGCCGACGGCGAAGGCACCCTCACCGCCCGTGTCGGGCAGCACAACTGCAAATTCGTCGCCGCCGAATCGCGCGACAATATCGGTTTCGCGCGCGCTCTCCTTAATCACCGCGGCGGCTTCCACCAGAGCGCGGCTGCCATACAAGTGCCCATGCGTGTCGTTGACGCTCTTGAACCCGTCCAGGTCGATGAACAGCAGCGACAGGGGCCGGCCGCTTCGCGAAGCCCGCTTGGTTTCGCGCCGGAGGACCTGATCCAGATAGCGCGAGTTGTACAACTGCGTGAGGTCGTCGGTGACCGAGAGATCCTCGGCGCGTTTGAGCGCCAGCGCGTTATCGAGCGCGACCGCTGCCGGCTCGAGCAGCACGCGCACCGCACGCAGACTGCCCGCCGCCATTCGTGGCTTGCGGGACGAAGCGAGGCGGTCGAGGCCGATGAGCGCGCCGACGCACCGGCCGCGGCAGCTGAGCGGAAACGCGATGACCGATCCAACCGCGGCGTCGCGCAGGCGCGCGTCGCTGCGGAGATCGGCGGTCACGAAATCCTCGCCGCGCTGCACGACCCATTCGACGATGCTGCAGACGGCCGATCCCATGTCGGGCGCCAGCCCGCGATCGGCAAGGACTGACGATTGACCGGACAGATCGGACCTCACAACGGCCCAGCACGGTGCGGGCACCCATGTCGCCGCACGTTCGACGATGAGGGCTGCAATCGTGTCTGGCTCGAGTGTCGTGTTGACGGCGCGGACGATGTCGAGCAGGGCATCGCGGCGCTCGACGCGGCTGCGCAACGCGCGCTGAAACACACGTAGCTTCGTCGCAAGATCGAGCTCCGGCACGGTCAACGAGATTTCGCCGGCACGACCCGGCTTCGATCCCCGCTTTCCAGCGGTCCCGACGGCGCGATACAGGGCAACTGGCATGCGAGCGTCACTCTCTTCTCTGCCCTGCAAATATACCACACGGTTGGCGGTAACTGCTTGCCACGCCGTAAGTTCATGGCATACGATGAACATTCAAGAGAGGGTGCGTTCATGACCATGCTCGACCAGATGCGGCGGCATATGGGGTGGCTCAAATGGAGCCTCGGCCTCGTCGTGCTGGCGTTCGTCATTTTCTACATTCCTGACTTCCTGCAGGGGAACACGGCGGGCGTCGCGTTGGGCGACACGGTGGCCACGGTCGAGGGTCGCGAGATTACCGCCGGTGATTTTCGACGCAGCTACGATGCCCAGCTCCAGGCGTATCGCAACGCGTACAGCGGCGCGATCAGCGAACAGCTCCTGAAGCAGCTCGGCATCGATCAGCAGATTCTGCAGCAGCTGGTCGATCAGCAGGCGGCGCTCGCCGAGGCTGATCGCCTCGGGATTACAGTCGGCGACGAGGAAGTGCGGCAGCGCATCTTCTCGGTGCCGTCGTTCCAGGAGAACGGTGCGTTCATCGGCGAGCGGCGGTACCAGCAGCTGCTGCGCTCCCAGCGTCCGCCCCTGACACCGGCCAAGTTCGAGAGGTCGATCCGCGAAGAACTCGTGCTCGACAAGCTTCGCGTCGTGTTGACCGGCTGGCTGTCGACGACCGACAAGGAGCTCGAGCAGGCATACCGCCTCGGCAACGACAAGGTGAAGCTCGCCGTCGTGACGTTCGTCGCCGAGACGTTCCAGTCCGGGGCGACCGCAAGCGACGCCGAAGTCGCGGCCTACTTCACCGCGCACCAGGCGGACTTCAAGATTCCGGAAAAGCGGAAGGTCCGCTATCTGCTCGTCGACGCCAATGCCATCCGGGCGAAAACCACGGTGCCCGAAGCCAGCATCGCGCGCGCCTACAACGAAGACCTCGCCCAGTACACGTCGCCGGAGCAGCTGCGCGCGAGCCATATTCTGTTGAAGACTGGAGGCAAGGACGACGCCGCCGTGAAACTGAAGGCCGAAGGCATCCTCAAGCAGGCGAAGGGCGGCGCCGACTTCGCCGAACTGGCCGTGAAATATTCAGAAGACGAAGGCACCGCCAAGAACGGCGGCGACCTCGATTACTTCGGCAGGGGCAAAATGGTGCCCGAGTTCGATCAGGTCGCCTTCACGATGGAGCCGGGACAGACGAGCGATCTCGTCAAGACGCAGTTCGGGTACCACCTCATCAGGCTCGTGGACAAGAAGCCGGCGAAGGTGAGCACGCTCCCCGAAGTGCGGCAGCAGATCCTCGATCGGCTGGCGTACGAAACAGCCCGCGCGCAGGCGGCGGATCTGGCCGAGACCATCGCCAAGGACGTGTCCAAGCCTTCCGACCTCGACAAGGCGGGCAGCGCTCACGGCCTGACGCCGCAGGAGTCCGGGTTCTTCGCACGGGACGAATCGATTCCGGGCATCGGCTCCTCGCCCGAAGCGGTGGCCCGCGCGTTCGAGATGCAGGTCGGCGACGTGAGCGGACCGCTGCAGTCCGCCCGCGGATTCGCGTTTGAGGCACTCATGGCCCTCCAGCCGCCATCGATGCCGACGCTTGACGAGGTGAAGGATCGCGTGCGGGACGAGGTGATCAAGCAGAAGGCGCGCGACCTGAGCCGTCAGAAGGCGACGGCTTTCGCCGCGACGCTGAAGGGCGCGGCCGACTTCGAAAAGGCGGCGAAGACCGCCGGCGTCGACGCGACGACCACCGAGCTGATCACGCGCGATGCGCCGATCCCGGGTCTGGGCGTTGCGCCTGAGGCGATAGACGCGGCGTTCAAGCTGCCGGTCGGCGCCGTCAGCGATCCAACCGCGACCGACACCGGGACGGTCGTCTTTAAGGTCCTCGAGAAAAAGGACGTGACGCCGACCGAGTGGGCGGCCAACGTCGAGCGCTTCCGCGGGGAGCAGATCGCCGACAAGCGCAACCGCTTCTTCGGCGCCTACATGGTCAAGGTCAAGCAGAAGATGAAGATCGAAATCAACCGCGAAGCGGTCCAGCGCGCGCTGCTATGAAGGCTCAAGTCAGCGTAAGAAGGTCAACGGCATCAGCGCAAGCGGCTCGCCGCGGCGAAAGAGCGTGAGCGGGCCGCGCATCGTGCGGAGCACCTCGAGCTCGCCTTTGGACAAGCTCACCGACAACCACCGGCTCACGGCGAGCGACTCGTTCGTCCCGTTGAGCTGATCGCTCAGGATCTCGAAAAAGCTCCTCTTTGGTGGATAGACCACCAGCTCGACACCGCTGCTGGCCGGAATATTCGCGCGCTCCTTTGTGAGCTCGATCGCCCGATCGAGCCCACCGAGCGCGTCGACCAGGCCCCGATCCTTCGCTTGCCGGCCGGTCCACACCCGGCCCTGCGCCATGGCGTCGATCTCCTCGGGCGTGCTGCGCCGTGAGGCTGCCACTTTCTCGACGAATTGATCGTAGAAGGCCTGAAGCTGATCATTCAGCTTCTTCACTTCGTCAGGAGTGTACCGACGGACAGGTGACTCGATCTCGGCGTGTTTGCCGATGCTCGTCGACTCGATGCGGGCGCCAAGCTTTTCGTAGACGCCGCCGGTGACGATCTTCCCGCCGAAGATGCCAATCGATCCGGTCAGGGTCGATGGCTGGGCGACGATGAGCTGCGCCGGCAGCGCGATGTAATAGCCGCCCGAGGCGGCGAGATCCGACATGGACGCGACAATCGGCCGGTCCTCGCGCTCGTTTCTGGCAAGCATCAGCTCGCGCCACACCGCGTCGGACGCCGCGGCGGATCCGCCGGGGCTGTCAATCCTCAGCACGATGCCGCGCACCCTCTCGTCGCGCCGCGCCTGGCGGATGTACTCGATGAGCGTCTCGGAGCCGACCACCGCGCCGTTGACCGGGTCGTACCCGCTCTTGCCGCTGGTGATGGTGCCGACGGCGTAGATGATCGCCAGGCGTGGACCGCTGTTCAGCCCGAGCGACGTACCACTGACGCGGGCATAGTCGTCGCCGTCGATCTGCCGCGGTTCACCCTGTCCCTGCAGCTTCGTATTCACCTGATCTTCGTACTGCACATCGTCGACGAGCCCGGCACGGAGCGCATCCTCAGGAAGGAACGGCCCCTGATCGATAAGCTGCCGGATGTCCGCCTCGTCCTTCTTCCGGCCCGCCGCAATGCCGCCCACGATCTGATTGAAGAGATCGCGATTGAGCGCCTCGTCCATTTCCCTGTGCGCGGCGGTATAGCCGGACTCGGTGAACGTGTTCACCGCCGTCTTGTACTCGCCGATGCGATGCAGATCGGGAATCGCGCCGATCTTGTCGAGCGTGCCCTTCAGGAACAGCTGGTATGTGGCGACGCCAATGAGATCGAGCGACGTCGATGGCATCAGGTACACCTGGTCCGCCGCCGTGGCGAGGTAGTACTCGCGATCGCCGCCGTACTCGAGATACGCGTAGAGCGGCTTGCCCGATTCCTTGAAATCGAGCATCGCGTCGCGAACCTCCTGCACCTTGCCCCAGTACGGCGAGGAGAAGCCGGTCGGCTTGACCAGCACGGCGCGGATCCGCGAATCCACCTTCGCCTTGTGCAGGTTTTCCACGATCGATCGCACGGTGGGCGCCCTGGCGCCGCGGAGATATCCGACGACATCGGCGGGCGCCATTTCCGAGAGATCGCCGCCCACCCGCAGGACGAGCGTCGCATCAGCGGGAACGTTGGGCTCGCGGCCGACCGCGAGGTAGAGCAGCGCAAGCCCGGCCATCGAGAGGAAGACCGCGATGCCGAGTACAGTGAACACAGTGAAGAGGACGGCGAATCGCCGCTTGGCCATATCAGACCTGCCTTGCATTCGAGTATAGAGTCGGAGTGTCGGGCCGCCGAGGGATAATCAACGCTGCATGGTCAAGGCTAGCATGCCCACATTGCATGGTGCGCGCGTCGGACTGCTCGAGTCGCGCCTCGGCAAGGAACTGGCGGAGCTGGTGCGGCGCATGGGCGGCACGCCCGTCTCCGCGCCGTCGGTCCGCGAGATCGCGCGCGAGGCTGAAACGGCGGCATTCGTCGACCGGCTGGCGTCGGGCCGCTTCGGTGTCGTCATTTTTCAGACAGGCGTCGGGGCGGCTGCGCTCCTCCGCGACGCGGACCGGCAGGGCCGGCTGGCTGACGTGCTGGCCGGAATGGGGGCGGCGACGATCGTGTGCCGGGGGCCGAAGCCGACCGCGGTCGTCAGGCGCTACGGACTGGAGCCGACCGTCGTTCCGCGGAAGCCGTTCACGACGAACGAGGTGCTCGAGGCGCTCGCGCCCCTCGACCTGACCGGTCGCGATGTGGCCCTTGTGCACTACGGCGAACGGAATACCGCGCTCGCGGACGCGCTGAGCGCGCGAGGGGCCCGTCTGGATGAGGTGTGCCCGTACGAGTGGGCGCTGCCGGAGGATATCGCGCCGCTCCAGGCGATCGTTCACGATCCCGCATCGCAACTCGACGCCATCGTGTTTACGAACCAGATTCAGGTGCGCAACCTCTTTGCGGTGGCCGCCGCGCTCGGTCTCGCGCCCGCGCTCGCCACGGCTCTCAGCGCCGACATCATCGTGGCCGCCGTCGGACCCGTGTGCGCCGAGGCATTGAAGGAGGCCGGCGTGACACCCGATGTGCAGCCGGCCGATCCGAAGATGGGCCCACTGCTCACGGCGCTGGCTGATTACATCGAGCTCACGCGCTCATCAGACGACGAGCCCTAGACGGTCGGGCTGAGGGCTTGGATTCGGCAACAGCCTCAAGCCCAGAGCCCTCCGCCAGTGCGCGCCGCTGCACGGCGCTTCATCGCTTCAATGCGGCTTCCATGGGCTTCGCTATTTCGCAGGTGGCGCCGACGCCGAGAGAATCGTTAGCCGGGTGTTTCCGAGCCCGTCCCCCCAGCGCGCGGCGGAAGCCGCTCAACACACACACGAGCAGGACTGCGAAATGACTCGAAGCATGACCACGGCGGCGCCGGCGAAAGCGGCACCGGCAGTGCCCGCCGGCTCGATCACGCTGACCGGCTGCCTCGAAGCGGACGGTCGCAAGTACATGTTGACCGATCTCGAAGGCGCTCAGGCTCCGAAGGGCCGCAGCTGGAAGACCGGCTTCGTCACGAAGACATCGAAGGATGTCGAAGTGACCCCGTCGTCCAGCGTGAAGCTCGGGGATCACATCGGCCGCAAGGTCAGCGTCGTTGGCGTGAGAAACGATGACACGCACCTGCAAGCGCGGTCGATCAAGTAACTTGCCGCGTCCTGTTCGTAAGGGCTGCACACCATCCCCATCGACGGCCACGGATTCCTCTGGGATCCGTGTTCGACCAACAAAAAGCCATTCGGCTATACTGAACGTTCCGGTTTTGCGGGACGACGCTCACCACTTGCGGAAGTGGCGGAACGGCAGACGCGCTAGCCTCAGGAGCTAGTCCGAGTAATCGGGTCGGGGTTCAAATCCCCGCTTCCGCACCAACCACTAAAGCACGGCACGACGGGACTTGACGGCATATTGCGCGGTGATCACCCCCCTCGCCGTACACGTCCACTGTGACGTCCTGTGCGACGCGTGTGCGACACCTTCCGGTCAGCGCGAACTTCACTTCGGTCAGCGATCATCCAGAATGCCCAGTCGCGCGCGTCCGCCGGCGACTGATAGAACGCGAGGACGGCCTCCCTCGTCTGGAAGTTCTTGTCGAAAGCGGCCGACGAGGAGCCGAACGCCGTCTGCACGGTGAGTCCCGCCGCCACGCCGGCGCGCGGCGGGTCGTTCGCGGGATACGTCCCACCCATCCATTTCGGATCGACATGATCGCGCGTCGAGCGGCCTCCCAGATGAACACGGACTGTCTTGCCGCGAACGCCTGGGGCACGATCGGATGACGGCGTCCATGAAGTCTGGATAGCTGACCGCCCACTGCATCGACTCGATGCCGCCCATCGACGTACCGGACACTGCGACAAGGTGCGACAGGCGGAGGCACTCGGTGAGCATCCGGTGTTCCGCCTGGACCACGTCGCGATTGCTGAAGCGAGGAAATCGCATGCCGAGACCCGCGCGGGTCGGTGAGGTCGTCGCATTCGGGTCGGGTGAAACGGATGCAAGCGTGTCGGGCTGAATCACGAAGTACTGGCTGGTGTCGAAGGCTTTCCCCGGTCCGGCCCACGTGCTCTGACTGTCCCTATTCCCTCGTAGGCCGTGAATCAGGAGGACAGCGTTGCTGCGCGCGGCGTTCGGCGTGCCGAAGGTGATGCATGTCATCCGGAAGTCGGAATCGACTCGCCGCGCTCGAGCCGCAGAGTCCCCAGCTGGCATGTCTGGACTGGAGGCTGGCCTGACTGGGTCGGCGACTGAGCCGACGCCGGCGGCGACCACAGAACCAGGGTCGCGAGCGCGCCGGCGAAGCGTAGGGAACGTGTCGAGCCATAAGTAAGTGTTACCGGGCGGCGCGTCGTCGCGCCATGTTTGGTGTTACCGACGGGGAGAGGTCTTTGAGCGACAGGGCCGCGGAGACCCGCGCGGTCTTTGCGTGTGTCTCCGCGGCCCCCGCCGTCGAGGGCACCAGCCCGCGCCGATGATTCGCGAGGGCATAGACCCGCGCGAGCTTGCGGTCAATGCGCGCCGCGAGCGCGAACGGATCGAGCCGGTCCCGCTGGCGCACGAGCGCCACCACCTTCGCGGCGTGGGCCTGCGGGCAGGCCTGGACGCGCTCCAACGGGGTCTGCGGCGCGTCGTAGTACCGGCGCCGGCGGGCGCCGATGCGTTCTTTGCGTTGGAGTTGCACCGACGGCAGAAAGAGATTCTGCAACAGCCGCAGGTCGGCCTACACATCGTTCATCGCTGCGAGGGCCGCCGCCGAGTCATACCGCACATAGCCCATCAGCTTCCGGACGTGGGTCCAGTTCTTTTGTTCGATATGCGCGTTGTCGTTCTTCTTGTACGGCCGCCCCCCGCGCAAGTGGTCGAGCCGTTCCTGGACCCGGACCTGACTTTTCCCCATGACGGCGCCGTGTTCGACCCAGGTGGTCTGAATGTCGGTGAGATTCAGCGTATGGAGGAAGTCCCCATCGGCGCGGTCGCCCGAGTGACTCACCAGGTCCACCTCGGTGAAGCCGGGCTCGGTGACGTCCCAGTGATCGGTCTTGCCCGGAATGTGGTGCTTCAACAGCGGGCCGGGTTTGGTGCGCCCATACAGCCGTCGGCGGATCGTGCGCTGGTCGGGCGCCAGCAGGCGATCGATCTGGCGCGGGCTGATGGTGCGCACCTTCGCTTCGGTGGCGGGCGACACCGCGAGGCGGCGACGGGCCCACGGCAGCCCGCCGGCAGCAGGGCCTTCAGGCGGCGGGCCCACGGATCGCCCGCCGCGACCCAGACCGCCCGGAGTGCCCGCACCCCCGCGGCGTCATAGCGCGTGGGTCGGCCCCGACGCGGGCCCCGCGGGGGCCGCACGGCTGGCCGCCGCCAGGCCCGAATGATCGCCTTCCGATGGTAGCCCGTCACCGTCACCGCCTCTGTGAGCACGCGCCCCTTCTCCGTCCGCGAGGCCCCCACGTACCGGTCCCGCATCGGCGCCAAATACTCCGGCCTCGCCTGTGGTCCCACGCGGGTGCCCTCCTGTGGCACACCCGCTTGGGTAACACCCTTTAGGGCGCGACGATCTTTCCTTCGGTCACACTTACCATGGCGCGATACGGGGAAACCGAGATTGTCGTGCTACCCTCCAGATTGGCAGTCTCATACACCAGATTCGCCGAGTGCAGCCCAAGTTTGTCACCGCTCTGAGGCATGGTGTGCGCATGGACCCGAAAGCGATGCTCTGGAATGCCCCGCCGCCGCCGGCGCGGCAGCCAGCGCCTGCCGAAGCACTATGGACGCTCACCAAAGACGGCAAACGCTTCAGGTGCGTGCTGCGAAGCCACGGCAAATACGGGTGGGAGGTCCAGTTCCTGGAAGACGAGGAATTCCTGGACGGCCGACGCTTCGCAATGCGCTCCCAGGCGGTTCAATGGGCAGACCTCGAGCGGGTAGAGCACGAAGGCGAGGGGTGGGCGCTTCTCAGCTGCTAATTCAATCCTTCCCCCCCTCCTCGTCGTACCAAGACGAGAGGCACCCCAAACACAAGACGCGCCCACTCCACGTGCGTACGTGCTCGATCGGGACATGTCGTTTGCACATGCCGCATTGAACGGTGATTGCGGGCGGTTCGGCGGGCGGGTCGGGGCGCTCGTCCACGGCCGGCCTACCGGAACGACCAGCGTGAAGGTTTAGGGCCCACACGAAAACCTGGATCCAGGGCCAGGCAAGCAGTTACGAAACGCGTAACGCCATCCGCGACTTCGATCGGATTGTGGGCCGTTTGATGACACAATGGCCCGCGTGCCGATGGTCCCCGGCTTGCTCTGCGCAGGCGCGTGACGACGCACATGCTCGCTCGCTTTGTCTCGATTGGATTCCTGGGAGTCGCGGGTCTCGACGTTGACTCTGCGCAGGCGCAATCGGCTGCAGCTCCCGCCACGGCGGCTGCCGACAACGACCGTTCGCTGCGGTTCGCCGAACCTGATTTTCGCGTCATCGCTCTGCCGACGACCCTGAGGCTTCCGCGGCACGGATCGAACTTTCAGCTCACCCACCGGTTCAACGGCAATCTGAGGAACGGTAGCTTTGGTCAGCAGGCCAGCAATCTCTTCGGTCTCGATCAAGGCGCCGTCGTCGGCTTCGAGTACCGCTTCGGGATCGCGCGGCATGTGCAGGCGGCCGCTTACCGCGCAGCCGTAGACAAGACCTTTCAGTTCTATGGCAAGTACGACGCCGTGCATCAGCGGTAATCGACGCCGCTCTCGATATCAGCGCTCGTATCCATTGAGGGCGGCAACAACTTCCAGGATCGGTATTCGCCCGCCCTGGGAGCGGTCGTGTCGCGAACGGTTGGCGACCGCTTCGCGATGTATGCGACACCGATCTGGGTGCACAACACGGCCGCCATCCTCAACATCGATCGCGACACGTTCTTCGTCGGCGTCGGCGGCCGGCTGCGGCTCAACCCGACGGTGTACGTCGTCGCCGAAACATCGCCGCGGGTTGCCGGTTACAAACCCGATGAGCCGGCGTTTGCCTTCGGCATCGAGAAGCGCGCGGGCCGCCACCTGCTTTCAGCTCAACTTCGGCAACGGCCAGGGTACGACGTTCGCGCAGATGGCGCGGAGTGGGGTTCCGCGCGCGCTATTTATGGGATTCAACCTCGCGCCCGAAAGTTCTTCTAACACAATGAGGCCAGGCGTAAGATTGAACCATGCGGGGTGTTCTGGCGGCCTCCTGGTTCTCGGCTTTGCTGATGGCTGCGGTCGCCACCCCCGCCGATTCCATCGACATCGCCGCGAATGCCCGGTCGATACAGCCCGGCGAGCTGGTCGTGCTGACGATGGTCGTGCCAGAGCCCGCGGACCGTGTACGGCTGCACGCCTTCAACCGCGAGATACCCGTGTACCGCGTCGATGCCGCGACCTGGCGCGGACTCGTCGGGATTGACCTTGGCGTCCGGCCGGGAACCTACTCCGCATCGGTCGAAGTGATATCGGGCCCACGGCGGCTTCAGGCCACGTACGTCCTCACGGTTCTGCCGCGGCGTTTCCCGGTTCGGGTGCTGAAGGTCGACCCGGCGCTCGTCAATCCGCCGCCAGAAATGGGAGAGCGCATTGCCGGCGAGGCGGCAGCGCTCGACGAGCTGTGGCGCCAATCGTCCGCGGAGCGGCTGTGGCACGGGCCGTTCATGCCGCCAGTCCCGAGTACAGTTACCAGCCACTTCGGTACGCGAAGCATCTTCAACGGCCAGGCGCGAAGTCCTCATAGCGGTGCCGATTTCCCGAGCCTGACCGGCACGCCGGTTGCGGCCCCCAACGCCGGCCGTGTCGTGCTCGCCAAGGATCTGTACTTTTCCGGGAAGACGGTCATTCTGGACCACGGACTCGGACTCTTTTCGCTGCTGGCGCACCTGTCTGTCATCGGCGTCCACGAAGGCGACAGCGTCGCGGCCGGACAGGCGATCGGAGAGGTCGGAGCGACGGGGAGGGTGACGGGTCCGCACCTCCACTGGGCCGTGCGGGCCGGAGGTGCTCGCGTCGATCCGCTCGCAGTCCTGGCCGTGGTCGACCACGAGACGCGACGTCACTGACAGGCCGGCGTCACCACGAGCCGTCGCTGGCCACGGCGACGGCCACGGGCCTTCCCCACACGTCGCCATTCGGCAGGACGAATCCCGTCATGAAATCCTGGAACTCTCCGGTCGCATGTCCGTCGACGATCGGGACTCGAATCAATTCGTAGCCGGTCCGATTCGCGCGATTCCACGATCCGTGTTGTGCGGCGACAACAAGACGTCGGGAACGACGACCTGCGTTCTGAGCTCCGGGTGCTTGCCTTCGTGGCGCGGGTCCTGATGGTCGCCGATGTAATACCAGGGCCACCCGTGGAAACCGCCCTCGCGCACGTGCGTGATGTAGTCGGGCACGAGGTCGTCGCCAAGACTGTCGCGCTCGTTGGTCGAGCACCAGAGCTCACCCGTTCGCGTTGATGGCCAGCCCGCCTCCCGCGTTACGAATGCCAGACGCGTACACCTTGACGAAGGCGCCCTCCGGTATGAATTGAAGAATGCTCGCGCGGTGGAATTCCGCACGCGTCTCGTCGGGGTCATCGACGTTCGACGCCGAGCCGACCGCCACAAACATCGCTCTTCCGTCTTTCGAAAACACGACGTCGCGGGTCCAGTGGGCGCCCCCTGCCGGCAGTTCCCAACGACGGTTTCGGCCGCGCCGCTGGCTTTGAGATCACCGTTCCTGTAGGCGAATCGCACGATCGAATTCGTGTTGCCGATGTTTACCCACTGTGGACTCGCGCCGAGCGGATAGAACGCGATTCCGTACGGCTGCCTCAGGCCCGTCGCAAAGACCGATATCCGCTCCGGCCGGCCGGCCGAGGCACGAGCGTCGGCGCGTTGCCGACCGAACGGGTCGCATACGGCCTGGGCAAATCCGCCGCCGTAATCTTCCGGAAGGTCCCGGGTTTCATCGCGCGGTAGTCGATGAACGCCGCCGGACCCGCGATCAGGTTGCTCGTGTCAGCCTTCTGTTGTGCGGTCCGCACCATCAACGCCGCCGCGCAGACGGTGAGGCCGACGCCCAGCGGTATTATGAATACCTTTATCTTTGTGTGCATATTCACCATCCAAGGGTCAAACATATGCGTTCACCCTTCCCATGGATATCCCGGTTCCGTCGTGAGCCGGGCGTCCTCGACGGGCATGCCGACCGTGAAGTGGTACAGGCTTTGAAACGCGTGCCCTCTGAGCCCGAGCAGGTCGTGAACCGCGTCGTCGTAGAAGCAGCCGATGCCGGTGGCGCGCGCCCCAGCGGCTTCCGCCTCGAGGTACAACATCTGGCCCACGATGCCCGATTCCCAGAACAGGTGCCGATAGAACGACGGCCCGTGCTCATCGAGGCTGCCTTCGAAGTCCGCGATCATCCCGAGGCTGAAGAATCCGTCGGCCGCGATGTTCTGGTCGCAACTGACACGTTGCGAGCGAGACCGATAATCACCCGCGTGTAACAGCCACAGCGGAACACCGTCGGCGACCTGTGTCCAGGTGAACTCACGGCTGAACGCCGCCTTGAGCCGGGGCACAGCCGACGCCGCCCGGGCGAGCACGTAGAGGCCCGGGGCCACGCCCTCCACGCGATGGACGAACAAGGCGAGATGAATGCGCGGAGTCCACCAGGCCGCGTCCCACGGTGCGCCGGAACCGGGCATCACGCGCGAGAGCATGCGCAGGAACTGTCCGCGATCGGCGCAGGAAGCCCCATCGAGCGCCACCGCGCTGCGCCGCTGCACGACAAGCGCGCGCGCGTCGTGTCCGCGATCACCATCAACCGCAGCGCCCGCCGACCACGCGCAATCGGCGGTGACCGTGCGGCCAGAATCTTCCGTGGCCCGGGCCACGTCGTCGATGAAGGCCCACGTGACATGGTCTTCGCTCAGCTGACTGGCCCGGCCGAACCACAGGTCGGGAACCAACCCAATCGGTGGCAGATCGGGAACCACCCCGCGCGTGACGAGCAGGGCGCAGGCCGGCTCTTCGCGCTCGGCCTCGACGTAATCCTCATCGCGATCGATGCCGATGAGCGTCCCCACCGCGCGCTGCGACCACCCGGGCAGCATCGTCAGTCGCCATCCACACATCGCCGCTGATACAGCCAGTGCAGCAATGGCATGTCCAAGATCGTGCTGGCAGTACCGGAACGCGCGCTCGCCGTATTTCCACGATTCGCGCCAGTGAATCGACGTCAGCGCGACGATGAACCCGTCGGTCGCGACGCCGATGCCTGCCCGATCCCAGGCCTGGCGATCGAAGACCGACCGTCGCTCCAGCACGTGACGATCGGGCGCGTAATGCCAGACGCCCGGCGTCTCTCCGAAATCCGTCGGCGGGGTCCCCGGCGCGGCGGCCGCGCTGGGGACCCCGAACGGGCCCGTTGCGATGTACGCCTCGGTGGGATGCAGGTTCCCGCTCGACGGATTGACGCGCAGCGACCAGCGTGAACCCTTGAAGACTTTCCAGGCCGAGAGTCCCAGCGAATAACGAAGAAAGTATCCGATGGTGGCCGCCGTGATCGGGGCCGGAGGGATCGGCAAGCCGCCAAATAACTGGTCGTACGTGGTGCGCGGCAGCTCGGTCGAAGGCCCCGGCACGTTCGGCCCGGGATACAAATGACAGACCGGCGCGCCGTCAAACGACCGGAACGGGCGCGGCTGCGACGCCCAGTCGAGATAGCCGAGCGAGGGAGCGAAGCGATTGAAATGGTGTTTGGTGCCGTCGTGGTACTGGAACGCGCGGTCGGTGTCCGTCAGATCCTTCAATACGGGAAGAGCTTATCTCATGCCGAGTCCTTGAGCTTGGCGGGCTTCGTTCGCTCGCGTGTCGCCGCCTCAATCCCATGCCGCGTCAGGAACCCGTCGACTTCGTTCGGTTCGAGGTCCGTGAACTTCACGCCGACACGATACTGCGCGGCGTCGGTCCCCTGCGGCTGCTCAAAGCGCGCCCACATCACGCGGACTTTGTGCCCGCTAGCGCGCTGGCTTCGCCGCGTAGCGTCATCCTGGTCACGCGGTTGGGGCGCAGAGCGAGCGGGGAAAGAACCTGAGCACCAATCGTTGACATGTCAACGAGCGAGCTGGAAGAACCGTCGAGCGTGACCTCGAGGCCCTCCTGCATCCTGAGCCGGCGGGCCTGGCGGGCCGGCGAGTACTCGGCAGACTGCAGGCTCTCTTCGCCCGTCTGCGCCGTCTTGCCTGTCCGTGTGCCCGTTGTCGCCTGCGGCGACGCCTTCCCTTTCGTCGTCAGGCGCAAGGCGGCGTGCTTAATCAGCATCTCCGTGATTTTGCGCCCGACGTTCTGCGACGACGTCTGCTCGGTATCTTCCGCGTACGCGACCGCGATGACACCCTCGCCGGCATGGATCGGCAGCGCCACCGCTCCCGCGACCGGATCCCCCCACAAGCCAATCGGCGGCTCGCCGCCGTTTGCCGCGACCTGGACGCGCTTGCGGGTGGTCACGGCGCGCGTCAGGAGCGAATCGCTCGTGCGCGGGATTGCCAGCTTGGTAATGTCGCTCGTGGCGGCCAGGCCGCGTGCGCGCCATCCCTTCAAGCCGGCGGCGCCGACCAGGAACACGGCGGCCCTGGCGAAGTCGTGCGCGAGCGGCTCGATGCGGCCGCGGTTCTCCTTGGACTCGAGCGCGACGTCGATCCCGCGGCCATCGCCGAGCGCCAGAGATCTCTCGATGTACTGAAACGCGGCCAGGGGCCCGACGGCGGTTGGGGTCCGTATGTCGCTTCGCAGTCGGAGTCGTTCGACACCGCGCTTGCGGTATTGGCGCTCGCGGGCGTGCGGAACATCGAAGCGCTGTCGACCTCTCCCTATTCGGATCGCGATCTGGGTGAGGCGATCCGCCGGGCGAGGGAGTATCTCGCCGGCGTTCAGGGTCCGGACGGAAGCTGGCCGGAGACGACGAGACCGGCGAACGGAGAGAGTTATGCGCAGCGCATCTCGACGACCGCCTGGTCGCTGCTGGCCCTGCTCGAGTCGGACTAGCAGCTATGCTACTCAGTTTTTCGTGAAGGTGTAGCGCAGGTCTTTATCTAATCGGTGCCGGCTGCCCCGACGCTGAAGGGGATCGTGATGCTCTTCGGGTTGGGACTCTTGTCGACGGTATCGAAGTTGTCGACCTCGAACGCGCGGCCGATCTGATTGCCGGCGACGTCCTCCAGGATATCGAGCGCGAGCAGGTGATATATGCCGGTGCGCCACCTCTCGCGCGGCGTGAACGTCCACCGCGTTTCCGCGTTGTCGACGAGGATGTCGCCCTCGACGGGGACGTCCTCACGGGTGACGCCGAGCGCGCGCATCAGCAGGCCGTGGTCGAGCGGTTCGGGGAAGGTCACGACGACCCCGTCGCGCCGCCCGGCAGCCCGCGGTGGCTGGATGCGCCACGAGGCCGTATCGAGCGGCTTCTCCTCGGCAGGACCAACGCGCAGCACCCGCCTGAAGTCTTCCTTGAGCGGCAGCCCGTGTTGATCGCGCCACTCGCTGCTGATGACCAGCGTCACCGACCGCCCCGAATTGAGCGCGCGCCCCATCTGCTGGTTCGGCAGAATGCCCCCCTTCACGCGGCCCGGGTCGAAGAATGCCGTGAAGCGTGTGTGATCGGGGCTCCAGAACTCGTAACCGAGCGGCAGGAACGCCCCAGGGATCTCCTTGCCGCTGTCGTCGACGAGCTTCATGTGCTGGATGCCGCTCGGTCGCCCCATCGGGCCAGAGAATTCGACGTACATTCGCAGCAGGTTTTCCGGGAGGACGTCGCTCGTCGGATACACGCGGGCCACCACGGTCGAAGAAGTCGTGTGCTGCGCCGGTTGTCCGACGCTGGCGACGACCGCGGCGGCGCTTGAACCGCCGGCCCCCGGCAGGCGCGCCGGATCGAACCGCACCCGATATTGACGGCCGGGGTCCAGAGGGTACAAGGGCGTGAATCGCAGCGCTTCGTCTGCGACGCTGTACTGGCCGAGCATGCCCGGGGCATCGTCATTCACCGACACACGAAGGACGAGGGACCACTGGTCGGCCGTGAGCTCCGCATCTCTTAGCGCGGCGAGCGCCGCGCCCGACAACCCGGCGACTTCGACGTACGCGGTTCCGCCGTTCTGCGGGGTCGTCAGCCTGATGGCGGGATCGGAAGCGGATCCGGTGGAACGGCCGCCGCAGGCCGCGGCGATGATGAGCGAACTCGTCACCGCCGCGACCGACCGCAGGCGGACCCTCATTACGGAAGGGGGATGGTCTGGAGGTTGATCCCGCCGGCGGCGGTGCGCGCGATCACGATCGAGTTGTTATCGTCCAGCTTGTCGAGCTGCTCGATGCCCGTCATGCTGGTGACCGTCTCGAACGGAACGCCGCCCGTCTCCGTCTCCACGGGGGTGGTGATCGGCGTGGCGCTAGCGAACGTGCTGGTGGGGATCTTCATGACCCCACGGCTATTGTTCGCCGTGAGCAGGAATTCCTGACCACCCTTGCGATACACGATCATGTCGAGCACCCGGTTGCCGCCGCCGAACTCCGCGATGGTGGTGCCGCGCACCTTCTCGCCCGCCTTTAGGTCGGAGATTGGGAACTTGACGAGCGGCGTGCACGTGTAGCCGGCGATCAGGTACGGCTGGTTGTTGAGGGTGTACGGGACGAACGCGTTGACAGGCGACCGCGTCTCGACGGCCTTGTGGTTGCCATGGTAAATCTCAACGCTCACGCCCCGGTCGACGGTGGCGAACGGGTACGGGATCGCGCGGAGCTTGGACGCGAATTCCTCGTTCGAGAGGCCCGCGACCCACAGGCGGCTGTCGGCAAACGCCATATCGGTGATGACCTGGGTTCGCGGATTCGTCCGAGCCGTCGTGTTGGCGACCGGCGCGTTCGGCAGCTCGACCTTCTGGAACCGGAGCGTCGGCAACGACACGTTGGCGATGTTGCCCGCCCCGTCGATCCGGAACAGGGCCGGCGCCGCGCCGGCGCCCTGTCCGCGCATCACGGACACGTAGGCATTCCGCGTGCGCGGATGCACGGCGAGGTCCGTGACAGTGATTTCCCGCGCGCCGGTGCCGAGCAGGGCGGCGAGCTTTTCATCCAGCGCATCGAGGCCCTTTACCCCGGCGGCGCCGCCGTTGGCCAGCGCACCGAGGTCGAGAGCGAAGATCGCGGCGCCCTGGTTGTCCGCGGTGAACAGTGTGCCGTCAGGACCGAAGGCCAGCGGTCCAATGGACTCCAGCACCGGGCCCTGGCCGGTCTGCGCAACCTGCAAGGCCGAGGACGGAGTCAGAGAGGCGAGCACGACGAAGGCGACGAGAAGCCCGAGTTTCACGCGTAGGGAACTCACCATGAACGGTTCTCCTTTCCGAGAGAGTTGTAAAGGTTACGCCCGCTAGCAGGCCGGCGTCAACGGTTGAAGGTCCATTATAGGGGGTTTCGCTGCATCCTTAGATGGACGTCCGCACGACTCTCTCGCCATATTCAACCGTCCTCTCACAATGGATACTTCCGCTATCAGCTATCGCATCGCCGATTTCCTCAAGAAACATCCGCCGTTTCAGGCCATGGAGGAAGGCGACCTCCTCGAGCTGGCGGCGCGAGGGCGCGTCAGATTTCATGAGGCGAATGAATACATCCTGTGGCACTGAGCGCTTTACCGACGCGCTACACGACGCGATCGCGCAGCGAGGCGCCGGAGACAAAGCGCTGGATGTTCTCCAGCGCCCTTCTGCCCATCGCCTCGCGGGTCTCGAGCGTCGCGCTTCCCAAGTGCGGCAGTAGCACGACGTTCTCCATCTTCAACAGCTCGGGCGTGACGTTCGGCTCACGTTCGAAGACATCGAGCCCCGCCGCGGCAATCTGCCCCTTCTGCAGCGCAGCCACGAGCGCCGCTTCGTCCACCACGTCGCCGCGGGCCGTGTTGATCAGGATGCCCGATTTCTTCATCTGGCCGAGCCGCTGCGCGTTCATCAGGTGACGCGTCTCGGGGAGGGCCGGGCAATGCAACGAGACGAAGTCCGCCTCTCCGAGCAGCTCCTCGAGGCTGGCGCGCGGCGCCGCGCCGAGCGATCCGTTCGGCACGAGCGGATCGTGGAAGATCACGTGCAACCCGAACCCGTCGTGGGCCTTCTTCGTCACCGCCCTGGCGATCCGGCCGAAACCGACGAGCCCGATCGTCTTGCCGGTCACCATCGTCCCCATCATGTGCGTGGGCCGCCATCCGGTCCACCGCCCCCCTCGCACTAGGCGCTCCCCTTCGCCCGCGCGGCGCGCGGTCATGAGCAGCAGCGTCATCGCGAGATCCGCCGTCGCTTCCGTCAGGACGTCCGGTGTATTGGAGACGAGCACGCCGGCGGCTTTCGCCGCCGCGATATCGATGTTGTTGAACCCCACACCGAAATTCGCCAGCAGCTTCACTGTGCGGCCTGGCGTGTTGATGATGTCGGCCGTCATCTTGTCGGCCACCGAGCACAACACGACGTCGGAGGTTCGCATCGCCTCCTTGAGCGCGTCAACGGTCATCGGTGTGTCGTTCGGGTTGAGCCGCGCCTCGAACAGGGCGGCGATTTCCTGTTCGACGGCAGTGGGAATCTTCCTGGTGACGACGACCACCGGGACGCTCGCTCGTCTGGCGCTCGTCATACCTTCGTGCCGGCTCCCACCGCGACGGACTGTGCGGCGGCGGTCGATTGTCGCCAGTACTCTTCGGCGGCGCCGGCGAGCGCGCCAAGCAGCATCAGCTCGTTCAGGTCGCCCATATGGCCGATACGGAACAGCTTCCC
Organism: Vicinamibacterales bacterium; assembly: GCA_965229885.1. Classification (GTDB taxonomy): domain Bacteria; phylum Acidobacteriota; class Vicinamibacteria; order Vicinamibacterales; family CAVVIG01; genus DATLLJ01. The sequence goes on along the minus strand of CBDDJX010000002.1, from coordinate 245,222 downwards.
GGCCATTTTTGACAAGCCGGCCCCAAGGGACAGGTTGTACCGGTGGTAGGCGATGTCGATGACGTCCTGGCCCTTGACCTGCGGCGGCACCATGATGGCGCTGACGGTATCCGAGTACGACTTCGGCGCGCCCGCGCACAGCTCGAGGCCCCAGGCCCTGACCGCCGCGCGAACGCCTTCGGCCAGACGATGGTACCTAGCGAAGACGGCGGCGAGCCCCTCCTCGAGCAGCATCGCGACCGACTCACGCAACCCGTACAGCATCGGCACGGCGGGCGTACAGGGAAAGTAGCCGATCGCGTTCTGGTTGATCTGATCCGTGAAGTCGAAGAACACGCGTGCTAGCCTGGTCTGGTCGCCGGCCGCGAGCGCCTTCGGGCTGACGCAGACGATCCCTAGGCCCGGCGGCAGCATGAGCGAGCGCCTTCTGCGTACCAGTGACGGCGCAATCGACCTTCCATTCGTCCATCCGGAAATCGATCGCACCGATCGAGCTGACGCCGTCGACGAACAGCAGCGCGGGATGCGTCTCGGCATCAAGCGCGTTGCGAACAGCCGCGACATCGCTCCTCACGCCCGTGGCGGTCTCGTTGTGCACTATCATGACCGCGCGAATCTGGTGTGCGGTATCGGCCGCCAGCGCTTCGGCAATCCGCTCGACCGGCGCGGCCTCGCCCCACTCGGCCTCGAGCAGCTGCACGTCGAGCCCGAGCCGCACGGCCATATCGGTCCAGAGATGACTGAACTGCCCGTAGCGGGCAGACAACGCCTTATCGCCAGGCGACAGCGTATTCGTGAGGGCCGCTTCCCAGCCGCCGGTGCCGGAGCCGGGAAAGATAAAGCACTGGCCCGATTCGGTCTTGAAGATCTTCTTGAGTATCGTTAAACAGCGGCTTCGTCAACGAAGGAAAACTCGATGAACGATGATCCTCCATCGCGACGTGCATCGCCCGCAGGACGCGATCGGGAACATTCGTCGGTCCCGGAACAAACCGAAAACTACGGCCTGGCATGACAGTTCTCGCTTCGCTTGGCTAGAGTGTGCTGGCCGGGCGCGGTTGCCGCCGCTCAGGCAAGCCCCTTGGCACCGAGGGGGAGGACTGGAATATTACTATGAATCGCGCCGACGCGAAAACGCTGCTCATCGAGATCTACCAGGCGGCGGTCGCCGCCGTTGCCCCCGGCCCCGTGCTCATGCGCGCGCTGCAGAACGAACCGCGCGACGACCGCGTCTGGCTGATTGCCCTCGGCAAAGCCGCACAGCCGATGGCGGAAGCGGCAGTACGCGTCCTCGCGGCAGGTGGCCTTCAGGACCCCAGGGGCTGCGCCCCTGCCGGCGGGCTCATCGTCGCGACCGTCAACACGTCCGCGCCCCATCCGTCCGTCGCGGTGATCGTGGGCGATCATCCAGAGCCCGGCGCGGGATCGCTCGCGGCTGCCGACGCGCTCGATCGTCTGGTGAAGAAGATTCCGCCTGGCGACACCGTGTGGCTGCTGCTCTCAGGCGGTACGACAAGTCTCATCGGCGCGCCGCAGCCGGGCATCGCGCCTCACGAGCTCAAGGCGCTTTACGGCCAGCTGCTCTGGTCGGGCCTCGACATCAGGGAGATGAACCGTGTGCGCAAACGCTTTACGCGCTGGGGCGGTGGCCGCCTCGCGCGGAGCCTCGCGCATGCGCGGCTCTGTTGCTACATCATGTCGGACGTCATCGGCGACGATCTCGCCGCGATCGGCTCAGGGCCGTCGGTCCCCGACCCGTCCACGGCGCGAGATGTTCGCGACGTGCTCGTTCGCGCAGCCCTCTGGGACCGCCTGGGTCCTTCACTTCGTCAGTATCTGCATGACGTCGATCGGGGCCGCGTTCCGGAGACGCCGAAGCCAGGCGACCCTGCTTTCGACCGGGTCGCGAGCACGCTGATTGCGACCAATCGTCTCGCGCTCGAAGCGGCAGGCCGGCGCGCAAGCGCCGCCGGTCTCGTTCCCGAGATTGTCGACCGGCCGATCGTTGGAGAGGCGGCAATCGCGGGCGCGCGTATCGTGGAAAGACTTCTGGCCGGCCGCCACGAGGGTCATTTGTCCCGCTGCCTCATTCTCGGCGGTGAGACGACGGTGACGATGGCCGAGCAGGGCACGGGATCAGGCGGGCGATCCCAGGAGTTGGCCCTGGCGGCAGCTCGAGTCCTGCGAGGAATACCCACGGTGGCGCTTCTCGCGGCGGGAACCGACGGCCGCGATGGTCCGACCGATGCCGCCGGCGCGATCGTGGATGGCACGACGTGGGAACGCATCGCGGCGGCGGGTCGGGATCCAGACAGCGATCTTCAGCGTCATGACTCGCACGCAGCTCTCGCATCGGTCGACGCGTTGATCAAGACGGGGCCGACAGGCACGAACGTGATGGATGTCGTGATCGCTGCCGCTTGACGATCGTTCACAACGGCAAAGCGGCAAGGTTAGGATAGGCAAGATGGCCAACGAGACCGCTGAGACGCTTGGAGACCGCAAGGCGAAGCTGCGCCGGCAGGGCTACGACGCCCGCAATGCGCAGGACAACAAGGACGACGTGTCCAAAGCGATCATCGAGCGCTTCATCGCCCTGCCCGAGTACGCCGCCGCGCACACGGCAATGTGGTACCTCGACGTGCGCTCTGAAGTGCGGATGCGGCATCAGCTGGGTGATGCGCTGAAGGGCGCCAAGAAGATCGTCGTCCCGTACTGCACCGTGGACGACCGAGGCTCGAACAAGCTTGGTCTGTGGCATCTCACGAGCATGGACGAGCTCGTCGTCGGCAAGTGGTCGATCCTTGAGCCGCCGAAAGAGCGATGGGGCGACCGCGACAAGGAAGTCGACCCGCGCGAACTGGATCTGGTCATCGTGACAGGCGTGGGCTTTACGCGCGACGGCGCGCGGATGGGGAACGGCCAGGGCTACTACGATCGCCTCCTCGATCGCGTGCGTCCTGAGGCGCCACTCGTCGCGCTGGCCTACGAATGTCAGCTCTTTCCCGAGCTGGTCGTCAGCCCTCACGACGTCTACATGGACAAGGTCGTCACCGAGAAAACGGTTTATCAAGGCCGCGGGCGGGATGCTCGCGAGCAGCGATGACGGCGCGCGATCGCACCTGGCTCGATCATGCGGTCCACGCGGCCACGGGCAACGCGTCCTCTACGATTATGTGCGACTGCGTGGCGGGGCCCGACCGCGGCGTGCTTCAGCCGGCTCGACACCGATCCCTACTACAAGCTGGGTCGCAAGATCGCCGACTTCGGCAACGGCTACCCGTGTCGCGACGTGCGTCACGGCCGACCCGTGTGGGTCATCCCCATCCTCGTGGGCGAGTTCGTGATCAACCGCCGGTTTGGCTGTCGCGAGGGGCTGATGGGCGGCGATCGCCTCGGTGCCCGGCGTGATCATGCCGTTTCCAGGCGGCGTCGCGGGCAGCGGGTCGAAAGCCGGCAGCAACTATTCTTCCTGATCGCCAGCACGTACGAAACGTTCTGCCCGGCGCTGCGTGGGCCGACGATCGAATAGGCACGCGAACCCTACGGCGCGCAGGTCGAAACACCGATACACATGAAAAATGCGCCTGCTCCGGCCGTTGCCCCGCACCATTACTCGTCCCATCTCCATTCTCGTCGTACTGGCCTGGATCGCAACGATGGCCGCCCTGGTGAATCGCTCGTACCTGCAGGCGTCTTCTGCCAACCTGGCGACGGACCTCGCACGCTACGGGTCGGCGGCCGTATGGCGCGGCGTGTACTACCGGGGCGAAAAGATTGGCTTCACGGTCAGCCAGACGCTTCCGAAAGACGAAGGATTCGAGCTCAACGAAGACGGGCGGCTGCAGATGTCGTTGCTCGGCGCGATCACGGCCGCGACGATCCATACGACCGCGATCGTCGACGCGAGCTTTGCGCTACGCTCGTTCGAGTTCTCGCTGGATCCTGGTACCGGGCCGACCACTGTACGAGGCCGAGTGGACGGCCGCCGGCTGACGCTCGACGTGACGACGTCGTCCGGCACGCGGACCGAAGTGCGCGAGCTCGATGAACCGCCCGCGCTGTCGCTGAACCTGTCGCGCCGTCTGGCGAACGGTGGGCTTGTGGCCGGCGCCAGGCACCACTGGACGCTGTTCGATCCCGCCACGCTTCACAACGCGCCGGTCACCATCGAGGTTGGCAAGCGCGAGTTCGTCCGCTCGGCCGGCACGCCGATCCCCGCGTTCCGCGTGGAGATGGCGTTCAGCGGCCTGCGGACAACCGCCTGGATCACCGACACTGGCGATGTCGTGCGGGAAGAAAGCCCGATGGGGCTGATGACCGTGCGCGAGTCGGCAGACCGCGCACGGAACACCGCCGTCCCTGGAGGCGTACGAGCCGATCTGCTCGACGCGGCGGCCGTCGTGCCGATCATGACGCAGCGCATCGACGAGCCGCGCGACGTGCGACGTGCGACGTCTTCGCATTCGACTGGAAGGCGCCGATCTGTCGAGCCCAGACCTTCAGGGCGCCGGCCAGACGATCGACGGCGACATCATCGAGCTCCACGATCCGCGGGAGCTCGGCGCCGAGCGTGCCGACGCCACTGCGTCGCAGTACCTCGCGCCAGAAGCGCTCATCGAAAGCGACGCGCCTGAGATCCTCGCCGAAGCCGAGATCGCCGTCCGCGGCGTCGTGGCTTCCAGCGGTGTCCGCGCGCGCGCCGAGCGGCTCACGAGGTACGTCAACAACCTCCTCGACAAGAAGCCGACCGTGAGTATTCCGTCGGCGCGTGAAGTACTCCGCACGAAAGTCGGCGACTGCAACGAGCACACGGCGCTCTATGTTGCGATGGCGCGGGCATTGGGCATCCCGGCGCGGATCGTCGTCGGTCTGGTGTTCGTCCGCGGTGCGTTCTACTACCACGCCTGGCCGGAAGTCTATGTCGACGAAGGATCCGACCGAGGTTTGTGGCTGCCCGTCGATCCAGCGTTCAACCAGTTCCCCGCCGACGCGACCCACGTGCGCCTGGCGCGCGGCGGCCTCGAGAAACAAACGGCGATTCTCCCGCTGATCGGACGGCTGAAGATGACTGTGCTCGATCTGGAGCTCGCGCCTGGCGCCACGCCGATCCTCGCCGGCGAGGCGCCGCCTGTCGACCTGGGCGCTCTGTCGATTCCCATCCGGCGACCCGCTTCGTGTTGCGCGTGCCGGTCACAACCATGATCGGCCTGTACGATCTCGTCAAGCAGTACGGCGCGTTCACGGCTGTCGATGGCGTCAGCCTCGCCGTCGCTCCCGGCGAGATCCATGGCTTTCTCGGTCCGAACGGCGCCGGCAAGACGACGACGCTCAGAATGATCGCCGGCCTGCTCAAACCAACCTCCGGGCGCATTCTCGTGAATGGTCACGACCTGGCGACCGATCCAGAAAGAGCAAAGGCGTCGCTTGGCTTCATTCCGAACCGTCCGTTCATCTACGAAAAGCTGACGGCCGGCGAGTTCCTGCGCTTTCACGGCGGTCTGTACGAGCTGGACGGACACGAGATTGACGGGCGCGTGCGCGAGATGCTTGATCTCTTTGAGCTCGGACGCTGGGGACACGAGCTGGTCGAAAGCTTTTCTCACGGCATGAAGCAGCGCCTCGTGATGTGTGCCGCCTTCCTCCATCGCCCGCACGCGGTCGTCGTGGACGAACCGATGTTGGGTCTCGATCCCCGCGGCGCGCGCCTGATCAAGGACGTCTTCCGCCGAATGAGTGAGCGCGGCGTGGCAATTCTCATGAGCACGCACACGCTGGAAGTGGCCGAGGAGATGTGCGACCGCGTCAGCATCATCTTGAAAGGCCGCATCATCGCGAACGGGACGGTCGACGAGCTGCGGCAGATGGGCGGCGGACAAGCCGAGGAAAACGCCGAGGGAAGCGCGGAGCAGCTGACGACCGTCTTCCTGAAGCTGACGGGCGGCAGCGCCCTCCAGGAGATCGACGAAGTCATCTGATGGCCCACGCCTTTCCGTACCTGCTGCTGCCGCACGTGCTGTCGTCCCGTAACCGCGCGCAGCGCGGCGACCGCGGCGAGCGCCTGCACGCCGCGGTGTTTGGCGGGCTTGGATTGCTGGTATGTGCGCTGCTTTACCGGGGTTCGTTCTGGCTTACTGCGCAACTGGCAGGCTACGAGGACCTCGGCGACTACCTGCTCCGGCTCGGCTTGTCATGGCTCTTCCTGACCTTCTTATCGTTCCTGGCGTTCAGCGGGATCGTCACCTCACTGTCGACGTTCTTTCTTTCCGAGGACCTGCGCCTGCTCCTGGCCGCTCCAATCGCGACACGCCGCGTGTTTCATGCCCGCTTTCTGCGGACCGTCGGCCAGGCTTCGTGGATGGTCGTCGTCTTTCTCGTGCCGGTGCTGATGGGCGTCGGGCACGCGCGCTGCGCAGGGCTGGCGTTCTACGCGACGTCCATTGTCGCACTGGTGCCGTTCACCATCATTCCCGTCGCGGCGGGGACAATCATCACGCTCCTGTTTGGTCAACACGTTCCCCGCGCGCCGCGCCCGCGACATCCTCATGCTGATGGGACTGCTCTTCGCGGCAAGCCTGGTGATCCTCCTGCGCTTCATCCGGCCTGAACAGCTGATGAAGGTTGAATCGCTGCCGGACATCACCGATTTCTTCGCCACGCTGCAATCGCCCATCACGCCGATGCTGCCCTCATTCTGGGCCGGCGAAACCCTCTTCGCGAGCCTCACCGGCGGGTTCGACCTGCTCCATGCCGGCGCGCTCTGGACGACGGCGCTCGGGTCGATCGTGGTGGTTCGAGCGGCGAGTTAGCGATGGTACTTCAGCGGATTCAGCCGAGCGCAGGAGGCGCCCAAGGCGCGGTTCACGCAGTTGCGGACGCTCGACCGTCTCGTGCATGTGCTGCCGCTGACGACGGTCAGAAAGCAGCTGCTGATCAAGGACCTGAAGATGTTCCTTCGCGACGTGAGTCAATGGTCGCAGCTTCTGTTGCTGTGCGCGCTCGTGGTCGTGTATCTGTACAACTTCCGCGTCCTCGACCTGCAACGCATTCCGTACATGAGCGGCTTCGTCAAGAACCTGTATGCGCTCGTGAACCTTGGGATGGCGGGGCTCGTGATGGCCACGGTCGCCGTCCGGTTCGTCTTCCCGTCCGTGTCGGTCGAAGGGCATTCCTTCTGGATCATCCGGACGGCGCCCGTCTCGATGCGCGACTTTCTCTGGTCGAAATTCTGGACGGGTCTCGTTCCCGTGCTGGTGTTGACCGAACTGGTGACGGTTGCCGCCAACGAGTTTCTCGGCGTCGATCCGTTCTTGAAGGGGATGGCGGCAGTTGCCGTCGTGATGATGAGTTTTGCCCTGGTTGGACTGGCCGCCGGGATGGGCGCCCGCTATCCACGCCTCGGCGCCGATCCGGCCGAGGCCTCCGGTTCCTTCGGCGGCGGCGCCTTCATGATTCAGGCGGTGCTGTTCGTCATCGTCATGATCGCGCTCATCGGGTGGCCGTCGTCGTTGTATGTTTTCCGACGGCTCCAGGGTCGTCCGCCCGCGCCCGCGCAACAGCTGCTGATGATTGGTTGTTTCCTGGTCGCCACCGTGTCGAGCGTGGCGGTCTGGCTGCTCTCCATGCGCTCCGGGGTCCGCGCGCTGGAGGAGCTGGCGGCGTAACCGCCGTATTGAGGTTACTCTACCCTGGTGGCCGACGAGCAGCGCGGAACCGACGGCGCGGTCCGGGAACGGGTCAAGCCCAGGAAGCAGGACCCGACGCTCCATAAAGTCGTTCTGCTCAACGACGACTACACGACGATGGAGTTCGTGATCCAGGTACTCGAGACGGTCTTTGAGCAGTCCCCGGCCGAGGCGTACCGGGTGATGATGCAGGTCCATGTCAACGGCCGCGGGGTCGCGGGCGTGTATCCTTGGGAAGTGGCCGAAACGAAAGTCGCCACGGTGACGTCGCTGGCGCGCGAGGCCGGATTCCCGTTGCGGGCGGCGCTCGAAGAAGGATAACGATGTTTTCCGCGTCTCTTGAAATCGTCCTCGCCATCGCGTATCGCGAGGCCGTCTCCCGCCGGCACGGGTATGTGACGCTCGAGCACTTGCTGTACGCGCTGGCCTACGACCCGGACGGCGAGCGGATTCTCGTCGCATGTGGCGCGGATCTGCAGCGTCTGCGGCGCGATCTGAACACCTATCTGGACGAGTCGATCGTGCCTGTGGCGCGCGGCCAGGAGCGGCAGCCCGAGCAGACGGCGGCCTTCAGCCGCGTGCTGCAGACCGCCGTGCTCCACGTCCAGAGCGCGCAAAGGCAGGAAGTGCAGGCCGGCGATGTCTGCGCCGCCATCCTCCAGCAGCCGAAGGCCGAAGCCGCGCGCCTCCTCGCCGAGCAGGGCATCACGCGGCTCGACGTGCTCGAATACATTTCGCACGGGATCACAAAGTCCGGCGTGCCGGGCATGCCTGGACACGACGATGCTGGCGAGCACGCCGCGCCAGCCGGCGCTGGCGACGAGGGATCGGCGACCTCGCGTGATCCGCTCGGCGCCTACTGTCTCAATCTGACCGACCGGGCCCGCCGCGGCCTGCTCGATCCGCTCATCGGCCGCGCCGACGAGCTGCAGCGCACACTCGAAGTGCTGTGCCGGCGCCGCAAGAACAATCCGGTGTTCGTCGGCGACGCCGGCGTCGGCAAGACGGCGATGGCCGAAGGCCTCGCCTCGCGGCTCCTGGCCGACGATGTGCGGGGCGCGCTGCAGGACGCCGAGGTGTTCGCGCTCGACACCGGCGCGCTCCTCGCCGGCACGCGGTTCCGCGGCGATTTCGAGGAGCGTTTCAAGGCGGTGATCAACGCGCTCAGCGCCAGGCCGAAGGCCATCCTGTTCATCGACGAGATCCATTCGACCGTCGGCGCCGGCGCAGTCTCTGGCGGCACCATGGATCTCGCCACGCTGATCAAGCCGATTCTCACAGCGGGCGACCTTCGCGTCATCGGCTCGACGACGTTCGAAGAGTTCAAGCAGATCGAAAAGGATCGGGCGCTCGCGCGCCGGCTGCAGAAGATCGCCATCGACGAGCCGTCCATCGAGGAGACGGTGCAGATTCTCGCCGGCCTGCGAACGCGGTACGAGAGCCATCACCGCGTCAGCTACACCGACCTGGCGCTCGAGACGGCCGCCAAGCTCGCCGCCCGTCATCTGCGCGATTACCGACTGCCCGACAGCGCGATCGATCTGATCGACGAAGCCGGGTCGGTCGCGCGCCTCAAGACGCCGCCGCCACCCGGGGATCCTGGAGACCCTGCAGGCGTTGTCGCTCCCGTGGTCCCCGTCATCGTTGACGCCCCCGACATCGAGGCGGTCGTCGCGCGCGCGGCGCGCATTCCGCCCAGCCAGGCTTCGTCGTCCGACCGCGAGCGGTTGCGGACGCTCGAGGAGTCGTTCGAGCGCGTGGTGTTCGGCCAGCGCGAGGCGGTGCACCTGGTGGCCCAGGCGATCAAGCGATCCCGCGCCGGGCTCGGGCAGCCCGATCGGCCGGCCGGCTGCTTTCTGTTCACGGGGCCGACGGGCGTCGGCAAGACCGAACTCGCCAAACAGCTGGCGATTCTTCTCGGCAACGAGTTCACGCGCTTTGACATGAGCGAGTACATGGAGAAGCACGCCGTGGCGCGGCTCATCGGGGCGCCGCCCGGCTACGTCGGATTCGAACAGGGCGGGCAACTGGTCGACGCCGTCCGCACACATCCCTACAGCGTCGTCCTGCTCGACGAAATCGAGAAGGCGCATCCGGATATCTACAACATCCTGCTGCAGGTCATGGATCACGCCACGCTGACGGACAACACCGGGCGGAAGGCCGACTTCAGGCACGTCGTGCTGGTGCTGACCTCCAATGCCGGCTCGCGCGAAATGAGCGCCAGTGCCATCGGGTTCGCAGACGGCGCGGCGGGCGACGATCCTGACAACGCCTTGCGTCGCGCGTCGGCGAGCAAGTCCAAGGCGGCCATCGAGCGGGTGTTCAGCCCGGAATTCCGCAACCGGCTTGACGCGATCGTGACCTTCCGGTCGCTGACGCCAGCGGTGATGGAAAGCATCGTGGAGAAGTTCGTGTTGCAGCTGGAGGCGCAGCTCGCCGAACGGCACGTCGCGATTGCCCTCACGCCAGAAGCGCGAGCCTGGCTGGCCACGAAGGGCTACGACGCCGTATTCGGCGCGCGGCCGCTTGGGCGCGTTGTGCAGAAAGAGGTGCGCGACCCGCTCACCGACGAGATCCTCTTTGGGAAGCTGGAGAGTGGTGGCACCGTGACAATCGGCGCCGCCGACGACCGTCTGACCTTCTCGTACGAGGGGAAAACCTAAAAGGTAGAAGGGGTAAAAGGGGGCGGGCGTCGTTTTTACGAATTCCGTAAATCGACGCCCGTCCCCTTTTACCACCGTGTGCTCCGCGATAGCGATGCGGGGATACTGGCCGACGCGGTCGCGGAGCGGTATCACGTGAGCGGCTCGTGGGTGCGGTGGCTGAAGCAGCGGCGGCGCGAGACCGGCGAGGTCGGGCCGCGGCCGCGGCGGTACGGGCCGCGACGCAAACTCGCCACGCTTGGTATCTCCCGCCCTACAGTCCGGACCTCAACCCGATCGAACTTGTTTCGCGAAACTGAAAGCCATCGTCCACGCCGCACGCTGCGGGCACATCGAGACCCTCTGGCCGTTACTCGGCGCGTGTCTCCAGCGGTTCAGCTCCGACGAATGCCGGAACTACTTCCGCCATGCCGGGTACTCGGGCGCTGGGCGATCATGGAAACTGCTTCAGACGAACTGCAGGTGGACACGCTGGCAGGGTCGAGGGACGGAACGAGAGGGCGCTCGGTCGGCTCGCAACAAACGGTGCAGCAAGGGCTACATGCGGGCAGTATACCGCTCCATCGCCGTTTTGGAACCCTCATGGCCGTGAGCGCGCTTCGCGCTCACCGCCACACGGTCCTCGAGGCGGCAGCTGGACCCAAATTTAGACTGCCGATTCCCCCGTCCGGATTCGATAGCTCTGAAGCACGGGAAGGACGAAGACGCGTCCGTCGCCGATTTCCCCAGTGCGCGCCGCCTGGATGATCGCTTTGATGGCCTCGTCCGCGATATTGTCCTCGACGACGACTTCGACCTCCATCTTCGGGAGCAGGTTGACGTTGTACTCCTTGCCCCGATAGACGGCGGTATGGCCCTTCTGCTTGCCGTGTCCCCGGACTTCGGTGACGGTCACGCCGCCGATGCCGAGCTTCTCGAGCGCATCGCGCACTTCATCGACTTTGTTCGGCCGGACGATACTCTTGATCAACTTCATCGCTGCCTCCCAGCATGCGTTGCAGGTCGGCGCGGAGCGCGTGCTGTGTCGACTCCGTGAGCTTCGCTCGGCCCTTGGTAATGTGAAACACGTCGATCGCCTTCATCCCTTCCGTCGAGATCAGCACGAGATCGACGTCACAGCCCTGATGGGAGATGAGACGGCTGATCCGGTACAACAGCCCCAGCGCATCGTCGGCGTTGACTTCGAGGATCGTGTACCGACGCGACGACTGGTTGTCGAAATGCACCACTGCCGGGAACCTCGGGGTGGCCTTATGCAGGACGCTCTGCTCGCGCCGGCGCAGCCGCTCGGTGACGTCCGCGCGGCCGGACACGACGTCGCCAAGAACGGCCGAGAAGCGCTCGCCTCCCTCGGCATTCAGCTCGAGGTAACGTTCTTCGTCGACGAACTGGACGAGATCCAGTACCAGCCCCTTCGGCGTCGTCATCGCGTGGCCCCGCAGGATGTCCATGCCGAACGACGATAGCACGCCGCAGATATTCGAGAAGAGAAACGGCTTGTCGAGCGTGACCACGGTCAGCTCCCACGCCGAATCTTTGCGTTCGAGCTGGACGTGCACATCGTCCTTGACGATGTACTGCGACAGCCGGACGTGCGCGTAGATGGCCTCGGGGCTCGCTAGCTGCAGGTAGCGCCGCGGAAGGCCTTCGAGAAACTGTGTGAGTTCAGCCTCGGAGATGTCCGCCGGACGGCCGTTCAGCAGACCGGACAGACCGGCCTGGTGCCGGCCGATCAGCTCGTCGGCGTAACTGAGCGTGAGGTGGTTGTACGTATCGACGTACAGCCGCCAGAGTAGTTCCTCTTTCCAGGGGGTCAGCGTCTCCTGGCTGACCGCCTCGATGTCGGCGACGGTCATCAGGCAGAGCATCATCAATCGCTCTTCGATGCCGACGAGCGCGGCGAAATCCTTAACGACCTCCGGATCTTCCGTGTCGCGATGAAAGGCGGCTCTGGACATCCGCAGATGATTCTTGATGAGAAAATCGACGACCTCGCGAGATTCCACCGGCATGTGCAGCCGCGTCATCATGTGATCGGCCATTCGGACGCTCTCGATAGCGTGATCCTCATCCTTCCATTTGCCGACGTCGTGGAAAAGCAGCGAGAGGACCAGGAGCTCCGGCTTTTCGAGATCCTGCACCAGCGAGCGGAATCGTTCGCGGCCCGGCGGGCACGCGCTCGCGAGCCGCTCGAGGTTCCGAATCGTCAGCAGTGTGTGCTCGTCAACGGTGTATTTGTGATAGAAGTCGCGGACCACGCGCCAGGCAATCGCCTGGAACTCCGGAAACATCTGGCCGAGCAGTCCGCAGTCGTGCATTTCGGAGAGCCGCGCGTACAGCCCGGCTCGCGGCTTGAGGAAGCGCAGCAGTTCGTCGCGCGACTCGGTGGTCGGGAAGAAATCTTCGGCGGCAAACCGCGACACGTTCTGCCGGATGACAATCAGCGCATCCTCCAGCACCTCACACTGTTGCTGGACGGCCGCCTCGAACAGCCGCAGCCAGCTGTCGGGCTGCCGCGCGGCCTTGATCGGATCGATGAAGCGGACGCCGTGGCCGAACTGGCCGAGGTTCACGCCGACCGGCGTCGGCGCAAACTTTCGGACCCACTGCAGTGAACGGCTCGCCGTTCTGGCGTGGCGAAAATAGTCGCTCATCAACCGCTCGACCTGCTGCTGCGGCTGGGCGCCTGCGTATCCGAGAGGCTCGGCCGTCTTTTCCTGAAGCTCATGGCTGAGCACGTTCTGGTCGCGTCCGGACATCAGGTGGAGCCTGGATCGGATGCGAACGAGATAATCCTCCGCTTCCTCGAGACGCGCAGCCTCGACGGGACCACGGGCGAGCAATGTCGGGTCGGTCAGGCTCGCAATCGTCCGCGCCGCCCACAGGTCGCGCAGCGCCCCCGGCGCTTCCTTCACATCCGGCTCAAGCTGATACAGGGTGTCGTTGAAACGCGCGTGCCGTGCGTCAATGAGCGTGACGAGCGATGCCACGATGTGGGCGTGCGTCGCGGGCTGATGGAACGTCGCCGTGAACCGCTCGAACAGCGTCCGATCGCCGGCCAGCGGCCGCGCGTCGACGAGCGCGAGTAGGAACTCGGGGTTGTCGGCCTCGAGCGCGGAAAAATCGGCGAGCTCGCGGACCTGGTGACCGACGACGACGCCGAGGTCCCACAGGTGGTTGAGGAAACCGTGCAGAAACCGTTCATCGGCGGCACGAATCGGGCCCTCAAAAAGAATGAGCAGGTCGATATCCGACCACAGACACAGCTGGCGGCGGCCGTACCCGCCAAGCGCGATGGTGGCCACCGGCTGCGCTGCCGCCGGCGCCGCTTCGAACAATTGACGCAACACCGCATCGACCCGCGCCGCGTATCGCCCGAGCGCGGCGCGTCCGCCAAGACCGCGCGTCGTCGCGTCCCGCAGTTCCTCCCGCGCCGATTCGAGTGCGCGGGCGGGGGGTAGCGCTGAGCCGTTTACCATCGGGCGGCAGTCTCCTCCGCCATAACCTTACACCGGCTCAGGGGCCCGCCCTCCCCCGATTGCTGCTTGGTACTGAAGTTGTACAGCAGCCCGAGTACGAACTCGTGCTGACGGTCCTTTGTCGTGCCACTGTCCGTTATGAAGGCCGCTTCGTTCGAGAAGTCGCCGCAATACTCGATACGCCACATGAAGTTGTCTGCGGGCTTCAACTCCACGGTGAACGTGCATTCCTTAATCTTCTGTGCCACGCCGCTGAAGCCGGCCTCGTCGGCGACGCCGTATAGCTGACCACCGTGTCGCTCAGGTGACGCCAGTCATCGTTGCCAGGCTCCCCCTCCGGGCCGCCAATGTAGTTCTCGACGACCGAGAACGAGCCCGTCGGCTTGAGAATGATCGAGCCCATCACCGTCTTACCCGTGTTGTTCTCAACTGCGTTGTTCCAGCCGTTGATCAAACCACTCAACAGCGTGACCCTGTCGCTCGCGGCATACGTCATCCGCACACCGACGTGGTAGAACGGAACCGCATTCTGAAACAGCAACGAGCGCGAATAGTTCCAGTCGTCCTTGGGCTTCGATGACTTCGGCCCCCGCGGTCGTGACGAATTTGCCGACATCGAACTGCAGCCCTTTGCCTGCCGGGGCGAGGTAACTGACAAACCCTTCCTCGACGTTCACCAGATCGCTGTTCGGCTCGGCGAAATTGACGGCGGTCGCCCCTCGGACCGAAGTTCAGCTTCACCTTCCCGCCGATCCGCGACTCCGTCACAGGCGCCTTGGTAAGCCAGACCTGCGCCATGCTGAGCGTGAACTGGAACTGGTTGTGCGCCGTGTCGAAGCTATGGAACACACCCGTTGCTTCGTCGAGTACCACGCGTAGTAAGCATCGACCAGCCCGCCAAGCTCCGTATTCTCGAAGAAGGCCGTCCCCGCGCCCGCCGGTGCCTGGGCGGCGGACACGGCTGCGGCAGCAGCAACCGGCGGGTCGGCGAGCGTCTGCGCCGGCGCCGTGCCGGACATCAACGCCGGTAGCACCAAGGCCCCAATCCCGGCGCAGAGCCCCGCGCCCAGCTTCTCAAAACACATCGTCGTCACGCCCATGTCGACATCTCCGAACGATTGAAGCGGCGCCGGCAGAGTGCCGGCGCCGACGTTTCAGGACTCGACACGACTCCGCGGCCTAGATCACCTCCGTACTCATCTCCTGAGAGTGCACAAAGCCGGTGTACGCCTCGATCCCATGCTCGCCAATGTCCAGGCCTTCGAGTTCTTCCTCCCGGGACACGCGGATACCGATGGTCGCCTTGAGAGCGAGCCAAACCGCGAGACTCAGCACGAACGTCGTCACGCCCACGGCGCCGATGCCGATAAGCTGCGACGTCGTCTTGGCGAATCCGCCTCCGAAGAACAAGCCGCCGTCAGTCGCGAACAAGCCAACGGCGAGCGTGCCGAACACGCCGTTGACAAGATGGACGCTGAGCGCGCCGACGGGATCGTCGATCTTCACTCGGTCGAAGAACAGCACGGCGTAGACGACGATCACGCCGGCAAGCAGGCCGATAAGGACCGAGCTGCCGACGCTGACGAAGGCGCAGGGCGCTGTGATTGCAACCAGTCCCGCGAGCGTGCCGTTCAGAACCATGCTGAGGTCCGGCTTGCCCAACAGCATCCAGGCCACCGCTGTCGCGGCGAGGCAACCCGCTGCCGCGGCCATGCTCGTGTTGAGTGCGATTAGGGAGATCGCCGCTGGATCGGCCGCCATCGTGCTGCCCGGATTGAACCCGAACCAGCCGAGCCACAGGATCAGCGTGCCGAGGGTTGCCGAGGTCATGTTGTGTCCGGGGATCGGTCTGACGGCGCCATCCGGCATGTACTTGCCGATGCGCGGACCCAGGACGAGAACGCCGGCCAACGCCGCCCATCCGCCTGTGCTGTGAACGACGGTCGAGCCCGCGAAATCCGCGAAGGGCGTGCTCAGTGTGGCGAGCCAGCCGCCGCCCCACGCCCAGTGGCCGCCCAGTGGATAGATCACGCTGACCAGGACGAAGGAAAACAGAATAAAGGCGATGAATTTGACGCGTTCGGCCACGGCGCCGCTCACAATCGTCGCTGCCGTTCCGGCGAAAACCAGCTGGAACAGGAACTTCGCATATAGCGGCACGCCGGTCCAATTGAGCGACGCGAATACGCCGCCGTAGGCGTCACCCATGGCGGGGCTGTTGTCAGCGCCGTGCAGCAGCCAGCCATTCATCCCGATCAAGCTGGTGCCATTGCCGAACATGAGGCCGAACCCAATCACCCAGAACGCCACCGACGACGCGGCGAAGACGATGAAGTTCTTCGCAAGGATGTTGACGGCGTTCTTGGCCTGACAGAGGCCGCTCTCCAGCATCGCGAACCCCGCGTTCATCCAGAACACGAGGAACGCGGTCACCAGCACCCAGAGCGTGTCGAGCGCTACCTTCGTTTCAGGGTCAATCGCGGCGTGCGCGATGCCGGGCGTCGCCATAGCCAGTGCGAACAATGTTGCAACCGTGATCTTTCGTCTCATCGCCCCTCCTCAGCGTTGCGTGAATGCGCCGCGAACAGTGCTCGGGTGACGTGTGGCTGGCGCTGATGGACGGCCATGTTACAAGGCCAGCGCCACTTGCGCCACGACGGCGGGCGGGTGGGTGGCGTCAGCACTTGCTCGGAAAATGCCTGAAAGCGCGCGCCGCACTGGAAGGAGCGACTTCCTAGCCTACAGGCATTACTGTCCATAACTATTGATATGACAAACTTAATTGTCGCTATTACACGAACAGGCCTGAAACTGACCACTGCGCCACCGGCACCTCCGGCGCCTGACGCCCTCGCCGACGACTCGGCAAGAGGCGTGCGTGTTCCCTGAAGGTCAATGATGACTGGGTGTGAGCAGATTTGATATCAGGTGAGAATCGTCGCTCGTGATGGTGAGACCCGACGAGCGATGGAGGTCCGCCCCGTCCCTTATCTCACGGTCATCGGAACGGTGGCCACGCGGTCTTCCCACTCCAATCGCAGCTCACCCTTGCCGTTGCCTTTGTCGGTGAGTACCCACTTCAGGCGTTCGATGGGCGCCGGCGACTTGGCCATGGTCATCTTCACGCGACCGAGATCCTGGGCTGCGGCGTAGTCGAGGCCCCATTGGCCCGTCTGCTTGTTGACGACGAGTTCCCAGGCGTCCGGTTGCTCGAAGCCGACAGCGGGGTCCTGAGACTGCTCGAACGGGACCCGTTCGAGGGACGGAAGCCGAGATACCTGCGGGGCGTGTTGTATCGCTATCGGTTCTCCGATGCGGAGGCACGGCGACGCGACGGCGTCTGGTGGACACGCGAGAGGATGGGCGAGTATTCGCCCATCCTCCCAGGGGGCATCGGTGCTACTATCGTGCCCGCGCGAAGCAAGCAAGGGATCAGCAAGGAGGATCGAAGTAGGGGGGGGGCGAGAAATGAGAATGAGAAGCCGTCTTGCGTTGCTGGGTGCGCTCGCGCTGATCATCCTCGTGTCGATGACGTTACCAGCCACGATCGCCGGGCAGGCCCAGGCCGGCCTCCGCACGGCATGGGGGGCGCCTGACCTGCAGGGCATCTGGAACAACCCGGTCGTCGTGCCGCTGGAGCGACCCAAAGAGTTCGGTACGAGACAGCTACTGACCGACGCGGAATACGCGAAAGCCGAACAGGATCTCCTCGCACGCAACAAGCGTCCGGGCCGCGACAGCCGCACGGTCGCGGGGAAGAACGCCATCGGCACTGAGAAGGACGTGGCCCGCGCCTACAACGAGCACTGGTTCGGCGACAAGCCCACGGAGATCAGCCGGCGCACCTCCCAGATCATCGATCCGCCGGACGGGAGAGTTCCCGCTTTCACGCCGGGGGCGGCGAAGCGGATTGCCGACAAGCGGGAGTATCTGGCCGCCCTGCTGCAAGGCACTTCCGGCGGAAGGCCGGGACCGATCTCGCCGAGGAGATCCGAGCCGTCGCCCGACTACAACCTGGACCGCATGAATCGTTCGGATGGACCAGAGGATCGCGGTGGCCCGGAGCGCTGCCTCGGAAACGGCCTGCCCGTGCTGCTCCGGGTCGGGTCGTACGGCGGCGTGGCGCGCATCGTTCAGTCGCCTGACGCCGTCGCCATCTACTACGACATCGGTCAAGGGTCGGGGTTCAGCCGGATCGTCCCGATCACGAACCGTCCGCACCAGCCCAACGACATCCGTCTGTACCACGGCGACTCGATTGGTCGCTGGGAAGGCGACACGCTCGTCGTCGACGTCACGAACTTCAGCGACAGGACGGAATTCCGAGGCTCGCGTGAGAACCTGCATCTCGTCGAACGCTATAAGCGTATGGATGCGAACACGCTCTCGTTCCAGGTCACGATGGAGGATCCGACGACGTGGACGGCCCCCTGGACCGCAGCGCAGGAGCTGACGAAGAACAGCGACCAGCTGAACATGGTCTACGAGGGTGGCTGCCACGAAGGGAATTACGGCCTGCTCGGCATGCTCGCCAACACGCGCGCGGCGGAGAAAGCCTTCGCAGAAGGTCGGGGACCCGATCCGGCGCTTCAGGACAACGCCACCGGTGGCGCCACCGAGTAACTGATGCGGTTCTAAGAATTCCTACCGCTCGTAGACTTTGTCGCCGGGCGGGACCTTGCGGGTGATGTCGATGATCATCGTGTCGCCCTCCCAGCGCTTGACGAGCGGCTCCTTGCGAAGATGGCCGAGGAAGGTCTCCTCGACCATCTCGACGCAGCGGTAATCGATCAGCGTCGCGTTCTCTTCGAGCTGACGATAGAGGACCATGCTCATCTTCCAGGGGCGCGTGAACACCTGCGGATCCTCGACCGTGACCTCGTAGCGCAGAGCGTCAGGGGACAGAGGCGTGAAGCGCTCGACGAGACGGAGCGCATCGCTGTGGAAGTCTCCGGACCTCGACAGCCAGGATCGGTCGTTGAAATGTGAGACGTCGACGACCAGCGTGTTGCCGTCCCAGCGGCCGACCGAGTGTCCCATCCACGTATCGGCCGGCGGCGGGTTCACCGGATCGAGGTGAATCGTCCGGCTGGCGTTGGCAAACGCGAAGGCCATCTGAATCTTGTTCGTGCTCTGCACGATCTGGAATGGATACGGCAGGTACATCGCCCGCGGGATTCCGGGCTGATAGCACCGGACTTCCGGGTCGCGGTCCAACCAGCGTTCACCGTTCTCCTTCTTCTTCGCGGCGGCCTCGGGCTTGTACGGAATCACGTTGCCCTCGACCACGCCGGGTCCCGGGGGAACGCCACCGACCGTGCCGAGCGCCAGCACTGGAGCGGCGAGGACCTGGACGTCCGGATACACGCCGCGTTGCGCGACCGCCGGGCGCATCGCGTGCGCCAACAGGTCCCAATTCGCCGTCGTGGTCACCTGCCAAATGCCATTCATGTTGGGCTTGCCGTCCACGGTCATGGCGGGCCGACTGGCCTGGCCAATCGCCATCGTCGCGGCAAGTCCGAAGATGGCGAGCGTGGCTGCGCCCGCAATCAGAGTCGTCGAGCGGTTGAAACGGTTTCGCATTGCGGGGGTCTCCATTTGAACAGAGTATCAGCAAAGGGGCAGCGGCCCGTATCGCGCCATGGTAAGTGTGACCGAAGGAAAGATCGTCGCGCCCTAAAGGGTGTTACCCAAGCGGGTGTGCCACAGGAGGGCACCCGCGTGGGACCACAGGCAAGGCCGGAGTATTTGGCGCCGATGCGGGACCGGTACGTGGGGGCCTCGCGGACGAAGAAGGGGCGCGTGCTCACAGAGGCGGTGACGGTGACGGGCTACCATCGGAAGGCGATCATTCGGGCCTGGCGGCGGCCAGCCGTGCGGCCCCCGCGGGGCCCGCGTCGGGGCCGACCCACGCGCTATGACGCCGCGGGGGTGCGGGCACTCCGGGCGGTCTGGGTCGCGGCGGGCGATCCGTGGGCCCGCCGCCTGAAGGCCCTGCTGCCGACGTGGCTGCCGTGGGCCCGCCGCCGCCTCGCGGTGTCGCCCGCCACCGAAGCGAAGGTGCGCACCATCAGCCCGCGCCAGATCGATCGCCTGCTGGCGCCCGACCAGCGCACGATCCGCTGACGGCTGTATGGGCGCACCAAACCCGGCCCGCTGTTGAAGCACCACATTCTGGGCAAGACCGATCACTGGGACGTCACCGAGCCCGGCTTCACCGAGGTGGACCTGGTGAGTCACTCGGGCGACCGCGCCGATGGGGACTTCCTCCATACGCTGAATCTCACCGACATTCAGACCACCTGGGTCGAACACGGCGCCGTCATGAGGAAAAGTCAGGTCCGGGTCCAGGAACGGCTCGACCACTTGCGCGGGGGGCGGCCGTACAAGAAGAACGACAACGCGCATATCGAACAAAAGAACTGGACCCACGTCCGGAAGCTGATGGGCTATGTGCGGTATGACTCGGCGGGGGCCCTCGCAGCGATGAACGATGTGTAGGCCGACCTGCGGCTGTTGCAGAATCTCTTTCTGCCGTCGGTGCAACTCCAGCGCAAAGAACGCATCGGCGCCCGCCGGCGCCGGTACTACGACGCGCCGCAGACCCCGTTGGAGCGCGTCCAGGCCTGCCCGCAGGCCCACGCCGCGAAGGTGGTGGCGCTCGTGCGCCAGCGGGACCGGCTCGATCCGTTCGCGCTCGCGGCGCGCATTGACCGCAAGCTCGCGCGGGTCTATGCCCTCGCGAATCATCGGCGCGGGCTGGTGCCCTCGACGGCGGGGGCCGCGGAGACACACGCAAAGACCGCGTGGGTCTCCGCGGCCCTGTCGCTCAAAGACCTCTCCCCGTCGGTAACACCAAATATGGCGCGACGACGCGCCGCCCGGTAACACTTACTTATGGCTCGACACGCGGCCGCCGCCTGATCGGCCGCCTCCGCATAGGTCGTCGCCGTGTCCTGCGTCGTGGCGACGATCGCCCGCAGCGGCGCCACCGCCGGCCGTGCCCACCGCGTTGCGCGGGCGGAGGATCGCGGCGACGAGATATTGCAGCGCCTCGTCGTCAAATGTCAGGCTGGCGACGAGTGGCAGAGAACACCAGTGGTCGTAGAAGCCATTAAAGTTAAGGTGAGTTGCTGCGCGCCGTGGGTCTGGTCTTCGGTGACATCGAGGTCGATCGTGATGAGGCGGACGCCGCGCCGGCGGCGGCGATGCCGGGCAATCACGGTGTCGGCGAGCGCCGTCCCCATCTGCAGCAGCATCCGGGGGGCGGCCGTGCGCTCGAAGCGCGAGATCGTCGACGGCGACGCCAAGCGGCGGCCGTCAATCGGGTCGCGCCCCAGCAGCAGTTTGTGGCTGGGATCGTCGGCGAGCCGGTCGGCGTCATTGCCGTCGGGATGCCCACACGCGATCGCGAAGACGCGCCGCGCGCGCAGATCGCCGACGCCGGGCGTCACGCGCGCCGACGCGCGCGCATCGGGGACCGTCGCGGTCAAGGGCGGCCAGCAGGCCCAGCTGTCGGTCGGCGGCTTTGAGCACGATCGCCCCGCCGTCCGAACTCGCGTGGGGCTGATCAAAGGTGGCGACCAGGGGCCGATCCGCCAGGTCCGGAAAGAAAACAGTC
The DNA here is from genome assembly GCA_965229885.1 of Vicinamibacterales bacterium. Taxonomy (GTDB): domain Bacteria; phylum Acidobacteriota; class Vicinamibacteria; order Vicinamibacterales; family CAVVIG01; genus DATLLJ01. The sequence goes on along the minus strand of CBDDJX010000002.1, from coordinate 223,771 downwards.
TGTGCTATCGTCGGCTCGGTCAACACCATCGCCTCCGTATGGGGACACGCCGTCCTGTCAACAGCGCAGTACCCACGCGGGGGCGTTTGTGTTTCAGTGAAACTCGCTCACTCGTGAATTATTCAGGCTAATTTCACAACCGGCCTCTCAGGAACAATGCTCCGCCAGCGCGACGGAATGAGTCGCGCGTCGGCGGGTCATTCGTCCGCCTGGCTTCAGACGAGCGTGTCGTGCTTACTACTTCAGTTCATTAGGGGCGCCCGTGCCGGACGAGCCGAGGAACAGCGTTGTGCCGTCGGGAAGCGTCAGGTTCCTGCCGTTTGCCCGGCGGGAACCGTCCTTCGCCTGATAGCCATCCACGACAATCTCGGTGCCGGGCAGTAGCGAATTCTTGGTGAAGCCTCGACGGAACAGCACGTTCGGGGTGCCGGCTTCGAAGGCCCAATTTTCCACCTTGCCGTCCGGCGTCTTTATGTCGGCGTGGATCCACACGTGCGGATTCACCCATTCCATCTTCGTGACGGTCGCGTTGAACTTGATGGGTTTGTTCGAATCGAACTCCGCCGCAAAGGCGTGATGCGCCCTGACCGGCGCGGCCGCCAGAACCAGCAGTGCACCCATTCCGGCAACGACAACGGCGAGTCTTGATCTCATGGAATCCACCTCCTGTTTTAACAGCCGCACATGTTACACCAGCCTCACCGTTCTGACAACTGGTCTCCTCCTCAATGTCAACGCGAAAGAGAAATGTCCCCTTCCCCCGTTCCGTCTTCGTTCCGAAAGAGCAAGCCCCAGGGGTGGGGCCCCTCAACGGCGCGTGGCTGTCACTCGTCGAACCCGCGGCGCCACGGGTGATCGGCGCTGCGGCCCCCAGTCGCGGCGCGGGCGGCTGTCGGCATCAGGGGCGGTCGAGGCGGCGGTGCCGGAATCTCCGTCCACCGCATCAACCGCCCCCGATACCGCATCTCAATCGCACCCGTGATCGCCTCGCGCACCAGTACCGTGCTCCGGGCGGGCGCCTGGTGACTCTGCCGCGCCACGACTCTAGACCGCGACCGACTTGACAAGAAAGCTTGAGCCACGTTCGGCGGACGTGTAGCATCAGGGTCTTCATCCGGGCGGCAAAGTGGCAATCCCGGGTCAGTCGCAAGCGAGCCTGTCTGAATATGCGCATTACGTTTGGATGGTGCTGCCTCCTTGTGCTTTTCGTGGTCGCGTCAAGCGGGCAGCCGGGCGCTCAAGATCGGGCTGGCCAATATACTCAGACCGACATCACGGCCGGGACGACGCTCTATGCGGCTGAGTGCACCTCATGTCATGGCCCTAATGGGGATTCAATCAGCGGTGTCGACCTAGTGCTTAGCTGCGCAAATCGGCGTAATAATGCTTGAGCCCGACGGAATGCACCACGCGCTTGCGCCACTCGAAGGGCGTGGCGTGCGCATTGTAGGTCTTGACGAAGCGGTCGATGGCCTCGCGTAACTGCGGCACCGAGGTGAAGCTTGCGCCCTGCAAGGCCCGCCGACTGAGGATACTGAACCAGCACTCGATTTGATTGAGCCAGCTGGCCCGCGTGGGGGTGTAGTGGAGATGCACGCGGGGATGGCGCGCGAGCCATAGGTAATGTCCCCATCCTTCCCTCGATAGAAATTTCCCCTTTTGAACGAGACGCCGAGGACGCCTGTGGGAGCTCGTGGACAACTGTTCTGTCGCTCAAGCGCCGGTGCCCGGAGATCGGCTGCTCCATCACTCCGACCAGGGCGGTAACCAGGCAAGCGAGGATTACGGCATTGTCAGCATGAGCGAAATCCGACCACAAGTAAGGCTACACAGTAGGGTCGAAACTCCCGACTTATGGGCATTTTAACGAGGTGCCCTGATGTCCCGGGAAGGAACATCCAGTAACTTGACAATGCCGCTGGGGCGCTGGGGGGAGGACGATAAGGAATTCTCGCATACTCCAACCCGGCGGCGAGCTGAGTTCTTGGGCTTTGTCACAAAATAACGCTTCTACGCGTGGGGCCGGTCATGGTACGGTGCCACACGGATGGTGGTCGCCGACTCGGGTGCAGCACGCCCGTTCAAGCTGCTGGAGAAGCAGCTCGACGAACGCATGCGTCGGTGTGTCGGCAGGCGATCCGACGAGGTGTGACGGAACTGCACGAGACCGCCCGCGCAGGCCTGGCGGGACGGATTCGCCAACCTGGTGGTGGACGGAAACGCACGACGGAGAAAGACCCGACTTGCTGCGCGACTTGGAGCAATTGGTCGAGCCGACCACGCGAGGCGATCCGGAGTCGCCGCTGCGCGGGACGTGCAAGAGCATGCGCCATCTGGCGACGGAGCTGCAGCGACAGGGCCATCGCGTCTCGCATCAGTTGGTCAGTGAGCTGCTGCAGGGGCAGGGCTACAGCCTGCAGGCAAATCGTAAGACGAATCGAAGGGGCCAGTCATCCGGATCGGAGCGCGCAGTTTGACTACATTCATCGACAGGTGCGCGCGTGTGTGCGCTTGGGTGACCCCGTGATTTCGATCGATATCAAGAAGAGGAACCGGTCGGCAACTTCAAGAATAGCGGCCGCGAGTACCGTCCCGAGAAGGAGCCGGAACGCGTGAACGACACGTGTCCATGCGGCGAGTTATTGGATCGATACAGGACCTCGGCGCGTCGGCCCCCCCGGGGCGCGCCGATCTTCAACGTCGCATTGCGAGCCTTCTGTCGGCCTACGATGAGCTGATCGAGAACAAGCGAGCGACCAGGAGCTCTGAGATGAGTCGACGATTTCCCGAGGTGATCGGTGTGGCGGCGGTGATCCTGGCCGTGGCCGTGCTCCTGAAGCTGACCGCGTTGCCTGTTGCGGCGCAGGCCGCAACGACCACGGCCAAGACCGGAGCAGCGGCGAAGGTGGGCCCGGCGCCAAAGACCCCGTGGGGAGAACCAGACCTGCAGGGCATCTGGACCGACGAGCGCGAGATACCCTTGCAGCGACCCGCACAGTATGCCAACAGAGCGTTTTTGACGGACGCGGAAATAGCCGCGCTCGATAAGCAACGGGCGAAATCGAAAAGAGCCAATCGTACCCGTCCCAAGCGAGGGACCGTCCAGGACGTCGCCGGCGCATACGACTCTGTTTTCAACACGCTGAAGCATACGGGCCGGCGCACGTCGCTCATCGTGGATCCGCCGGATGGGAGAATTCCGCCATTCACGCCGGAGGCTGAAGAGCGGAGGGACGCGATACGAGAATTTGAAGTCGCCCTCCTGCAAGCCACCGACATTTGCAAGAACAACCTGGCCGAATGCGCGGGCGGGAATTACGGGCCGGCGTCACCGAGACGAGCTGAGCCGAGTCCGTTCTACGGGGGGACCGGCTTCCGCAATCGCGCCAACGGTCCAGAGGATCGCAGCCTGGGAGAACGTTGCGTTGGTGGAGCGCTGCCGGAGTTTTCCAATGTGAACGGTTTTTTCCGTCGGATTGTGCAGGCGCCGGGAGTTGTCTCGATGTTCCATGACTCGGGCCAAGGACAAGGGTGGCACCGTAGCATCCCCGTGACCGGCGGCCCGCATTTGCCCCAACACATCCGCCAATGGTGGGGAGACTCGCGCGGGCTGTGGGAGGGTAATACGCTGGTCATCGACGTCACCAATTTCACTGCCAAGACGGACTTCCAAGGATCGCGCGAGAACTTGCATCTTGTCGAACGCTTCACACGCCTCGACGCGAACACGCTTGAGTACGTCGTCACGGTCGAGGATCCCACGACGTGGACGAGACCGTGGACCGTCAAGCAGGAACTGACCAAGCAAAGCGATCAGACGAACCGGGTCTATTACGAGCCGCGGTGTCACGAGGGGAACTACGGCATGGCGGGATTGCTCATCGGCGCGCGCGCCGATGAGCGCGCCTTCACTGAAGGGCGGGGCCCGGATCCGGCCACCATCTGCATCGGCAACTGCGGAAACGGATTTACTGACGACCCGCAATAGCATGATGACGTGGTCGGAATGGATGTCGCCCCTCCTTATCACACTGACTGCTCGGAACGGCGGTTCCGGCGGCGCTATCAATCGCACTGATGGTCCCGAGGACCGGACGCTCCTCGAGCGTTGCATGAGCGGCGGCCTGCCAGATTTTGGTGGCGTCCCTCGGATTGTTCAGTCACGTCGAACCGTTTCGATCTCTTACGACACGGGCCAGGGGCAGGGGGGGGGCAGCGCATCATCCCCATCACAAATGCTCTGCGGAAATGGGGTCGACGAAGTGAATGGGGCGGCCAGATAGCAGACAGGGCGTTCTGTGTCTTGCCAGAACTGGCCAGGCCGGATGTCGTCACTGTCCAGCCACCCGTCGGCGCCCGCTCTTCGAAGCTCAGCGGCGAACACGTCTAACGCGTTCTGGTCATCGCGCATGTAGGGTATCGAGGCGGATCAGCGCCGGAACCGCGCGGGGCGAAGTGGAAGGACGGCAAAGTAATAGACGAAAGCGGCATTCACATCGGCCCGTTTCGCCAGGCAATAGCCTCGAGTTCGACCCGGACAGCGTCCTCCAGGGCGTGTGTTCACGCAACGGTTCGACTCCACCCCATGCGAGTGGGTCATCGTTTCCGCCCGCCAGTGGCGTTTGACCTCAGAGGTGTCCTGTGGGTGATAATCGGCATGCTATTGCCGATTGGATTTTCGGCACATTCGGCAATCTCCGCCCGATGTTCTCTCTCCGGTCGACGGAGGGCCTTCTCCTCTCCCTCTTTCATGGCCGGCACGTTTGGCGACCGGAACGCAGGAGAGCGAATCGCTGTAGAGTGTCCACGACGCGGGCATGAGCCGCGCGATCAGTCACCGACAAGGAGGGCATATGTGCGATCAGGATCATTTTGAGCAGGATCGACAGAAATACGAGGCGCACGGATTAGTGACACGGCGGCAATTCGGCATCCTCCTGGGAGCGGGCATGGTGATGATGCTGCCGGAGGTCGCGAACGCGGTCGCAGTGATCGAGTCAGACGTGAACGTGATGACGCCGGACGGCACCGCCGACTGCTACTTCGTCCACCCGGCGAGCGGCACGGCTCCAGGCGTGCTCATGTGGCCGGACATCTTCGGGCTGCGGCCAGCGTTCCGCCAGATGGGCAAACGGCTCGCTGAATCGGGCTATTCGGTGCTCGTGGTGAATCCGTTCTACCGCGTCAAGAAGGCCCCGACCGCGGATGCGGGCGCCGCCACCCCAATCCCGCAACTGCTGCCACTCGCGCGGGCTCTGAACGAGACGACGCAGATGACCGACGCGAAGGCGTTCATCGGGTGGCTGGACCGACAAGCTTCGGTTGCCAGGAACCGGAAGATGGGCACGCAGGGTTATTGCATGGGCGGCCCGATTGCGTTCCGCACCGCGGCTGCCGTGGCCGATCGCGTCGGCGCGATCGCCTCATTTCATGGCGGCGGACTCGTGACCGAACTGCCGAGCAGTCCGCATCTTCAGGCCGCGAAAGCCAAGGCGCAGCTCCTCGTCGCGATCGCCGAGAATGACGACATGCGGTCGCCCAATGAGAAGAATGTGCTGAAGGAGACGTTCGCCAAGGCGAACCTGCCCGCCGAAATCGAAGTTTACGAAGGCGCGGCGCACGGTTGGTGCCCACCGGATTCAGGGGTCTACAACGAGCCACAGGCCGAGAAGGCATGGAGCCGTTTGCTCGCGCTTTACGGAAAAGCTCTGGCCTGAGCCCCAACTTGCTCGACCCGCCGCGGCTAACGTGATCTGTGTGTGGTTTGCGGGTGTGGGCTGGGCGCCCACACTCGCGCGGGGCGCGGTCGATCATGGGACGGTCAGGAGACGCGGTGCGAGCCATGCGCTGAGCGTGGCACGAGCGAAAGCGTGGCAGAGCGCGTGGCACCCGCAGGCGTCCGCGGGTTCGGCGATGAGACGACCAGAGAGGCGCATGACGGCGACTCCCAAGACGCCCATGCTAGGGATCCGGAAAGCCGCGGCCGGAGAAATCGTCCTTGGGAACACACCTTCATTAACAGCGTGTTCAAGTTCTGCGATCAGCTCCTGACGAATCTTGCAAGCCAACGCCAAGCGCTCGTACTCACGGCAGATCCTCGGGACCGTCCGGTCCACGAACATCAGCGCGAAATACTCGGGGTGCTCGGTGCTGAGTCGATAGAGGCGCAGGACGACGCTCCGGAGGTGCTCCATGGCTGGAAAGCCGTCAAGCGACCCGGCGCTATAGTCGCGGAGGAGACGAACGCTCTCTCGGCCAGCGCGAAGAAGATGTCGCCCTTTGATGGAAAGTAACTGTAGATCGCCGCGGAACTGTCTTCGATGCGCTCAGCTCAGTCGCTCATAGAAGGCGTTCGCCTGCGGCGCCCGCAGCCCCATCGAGGTGATCGCGAGGTCGACCGCGGGCGCGGAGATCGCATCGCGGTCGTGCACCAGAAACCGACACATCCCGCAGTTGACGCGCCGCCTTGGCGCCGCGAACAACGCGGTGGGATACCTTGGGCGTGTTTGCGGTTGCCGGTCGCGGTGCCCTCAAGACTCAACCGCCAGCGCGCGTGGATGTGGACGGTGTCGGCCGACGGCAGGACGCTCATGACGATGCCCAAAGGCGCGCTCGTGCGGGCGGTCATGCTCAACCACGTGTATCACCACCGCGGGCAATTGTCGGTGTACCTTCGGCTGCTGGACGTGCCGGTCCCGTCAATCTACGGGCCGAGCGCGGACGAAAATCCGTTCATGTAGACGCCTGAGGTTCCGACGAGACCCGTTCGGCTGGAAGCGCGATGACTGGGAAAGTGAACGGTTTCTGGTCCACCCGGCGACCAGATTGTTCCCGAAGGACGGGCACGCCGCCGGTGCTCGTCGGTAACCGCTCAGCGAGGAGGATGGACGTGGGCACGCTACAAATCATCGTCGGAAGCACACGGCCCGAACGGCAGGCTGACGCCGTCGTGCGCTGGGTCGCCCATCGGGCTTCGGCACACGCAGAATTCGAGGTCGAGGTGCTCGATCTCCGCGATTGGCTGCTGCCCATGTTTGCGGAGGGACTGAAGACTGTTGGCAACTTTGCCAATCCCGCGTGCTCCGCACCCCTGATCAAGCGATGGAATCAGAAAATCGCGGAAGCCGGTGCCTATGTGTTCATTACGCCCGAGTACAACCACAGTGTCCCGGCCGTGCTGAAGAACGCCATCGACAGCGTCTTCGTCAGCTTTGCGTTTCGCAACAAGCCAGCCGCCTTCGTGGCCTACAGTGGCGGAGCGGTCGGCGGTGCCAGGGCCGTCGAGCATCTGGCCCATATCGCCATCGAGACCGAAATGGTCCCGCTTCGGAACACGGTGCTCATCGGCGAGGTCCAGCGGGCCTTCGGTGTCGATGGCGCTCCGCTCAATCCGCTCACGACTGCGGCCCTCGAGATCCTGCTTGACGATCTGGCCTGGTGGTCGAAGGCGCTCGGTTACGCGCGCGCGGGAGGGGAGCTGCAACCGGGAGCCTTCAGAATGAGGGCTGCGCGTTCCGGTGCGTCGGGATAACTCGCCGACGAGAGGGTGGTGGAGCCGTACCTGCACGCTGGTCGAGCTGCGCTCCATGAGTCTGGCCAAGTGGTTCGAGCATCTTGTGCGGTGAACAGCCAGGTCAATCGCCTCAGCCCCAGGGTCGGCGCCATCCTCCCACAGGTTCTGTCCGAAGTCTCCACTAGAATCGAGTGGTGACCCGATGGAGCGGCTCGAGCGTTCGTCGCTCATGAAACCCTGGGAGCTCGTTGGCGAGACGCGCACGCCTGACGGAACCCTGCTCGCACTGACCCGCCGCGACCGCGAGTACGTCATCCTCGCCAACGGCAAGAGCCTCATGTCGAGCCTGATGCACGGCTCGGAGGAGGCGCTCGCGACGATCGGGTGCCGGCGCGCGCGCATGGGCGCGCGGCCGTGCGTCCTGGTCGGCGGGCTCGGCATGGGCTTCACGCTGCGTGCGACGCTCGACGCGCTGCTGCCGGAGGCCACCGTCGTCGTCGCCGAGCTGTTACCAGCGGTGGTGGAATGGAACCGCGGGGTGCTCGCGCCGCTTGCGGATCATCCGCTCAAGGATCGACGCGTGGAGGTGATCATCGGCGACGTGGCGGACACGCTCACCTCGAGCCGCGGCCGCTTCGACGCCGTGCTCCTCGACGTCGACAACGGGCCGGGCGCGTTCACGGCCTCCGCCAACGACGTGCTGTACAGCGATGCGGGCATTGCGGCGATCAAGGGAGCGCTGAAGGACGGCGGCGTGGTCGGCGTCTGGTCGGCTCGGGACGACCGCAAGTTCGAGCAGCGCCTGCGCTACGGCGGATTCGACGTGGACGTGGAACGCGTACGCGCGCGCCTGAAGAAGGGTGGCCCACGCCACACGCTATTTCTCGGCTACAAGCGGCCCCTGACGCGCGGCCCTGAACGACACGAGGGTTTCTCCCCGGAACGTCTGTCAGGCGCGACCCGGCGAAGGGGTGGCGCCTGACAGCAGCGCCAGAATCTCTTTCCCGTACGTTTCCCGCCGCCAGGGGCCCAAGCCTGTGATGTGCGCCAACTCGCCGTGGGTGCGCGGGGCGCGGCGGGCAAGGTCCCAGAGCGCCGTGCGCGGAAGGATGACGTCGGACTCCACGCCGCGCGCCCTCGCCCTCTCCTTGCGCCACGTGTGCAGGCGGTCGTACCGATCGCGCACGTCGTCGGACTCGCGATCGGCCTGAGGCGCGCGCTGGGCGGGGGCGTGGAGTCCCTCTTGGATGGCGTGTAACACGCCGTGCGCGTGGCGGTGGATTTGCTCCGGCGTCATGCCGGGCAGGCCCTGCAGCTCCGCGGCGTGGCGCGGGGCGCGGCGGGCGAGCTCCATCAGCGTCGCCTCTCCCATCACTTTGAAGGGGGGGCCGGTCCATGCGCTCTGCCTGCTGCTCGCGGTACGCGAAGAGTGCCTGAAGGACAGCCGCCTGCGCGGGCGTGAGGGCGCGCGCGCCGTTGACGCGCCAGAACGTCGTCGGGGCTGGGTCCGCGGTGTCCGCGTCGCCACCGAGTCGCGCCAGGCGCGCGAATTCCTCGTGCGCCTCCCTCCAGCGGCCGGACTCCGTCAACGCCTGGAGCTGTCTGTCGCGCAGGGTCACGAGATAGTGCGTGTCGAGCCGCGCATAGTCCAACTGCTCCGGCGTCAGGGGACGGCGTTTCCAATCGGCGCGCTGATACCTCTTGTTCATCTTCACGCCGAAGTGGGTGTCGAGAATGGCGGCGAGGCCGACCTGCGGCCAGCCGAGCGTGCGCGCGGCGCTCATGGTGTCGAAGATGTTCGTGAACTCAAAGTGGTAGTCGCGCCTGAGGCAGATGAGGTCGTACTCGGCGGCGTGGAAGACCTTCTGCTGACCAGGATTGGCGAAGAGGGGCGCGAGCGGACTGAGATCCGTCAGCCCGATCGGATCGACGATGTAGTCAGCGGCGGGGGTGGAGAACTGGATGAGGCACACGCGCTCGCGGTAGGCGTGGAGGCTGTTCGATTCGGTATCGACGGCAACGACCGGATAGGGGGCGAGCGCGCGAACGAGTCGACCGAGGCTGTCTTCGTCGGCGACGAGAACGGGAGGCGGCAACGAGAACGCGCACATACGCCACGTAATGTAGTATCTGCGGACCGCACAGTCCAATGCCCGCAGATGACGCGCCGCCGGTGCGAAAGCGGCGGCCCCGCTACCCAGGGAAGAACACGCGCGCGTTCCACGAGAAGTACAAAGAACTGAACCCGGAGCGGTACGAGGCCGACGTTCGGAAGATCGTCGAGTCGGGCAAGACGCCGGCAGGGATGCGCCGCGCGATTCTCGATCGCATTCAGCCTGGCGGACGACTGATCGGCCTTGACGTCGATCCGATCGAGCTGCCGCGCGCGGAAGAGCGTCTGCGCGCGGCGGGGTTCGGCGCGGACACGTTCGTCGCGCATTAGGGCAATTTCGCCGGGCTGCCGCACGTGCTGGCGACGGAAGGGCTCGCCGGTCAGGCGCGACGTCGCGGCGCCACACTCGTCACGTCCAACGTGCAGGAGTTCGGGCGGGTGGCTGGCCTGAAGTGGGAAGGCTGGGCCGTTTCTCGCCGCTGATCCGGCTGGACACCACGGTGACCTGAGCCCGGGCCGTGTCAACTCTTGACGTCTCGTCCCCGTCCACGATCGCCCTGTTCCGTATGGGCCGGTCGGTTATCGGCTTCGGCATGACCGATCGGCGTCTTGAAATCGCGGATGTGCGCCACCGCTCGCGGCTCTTTCACCGAGGGCCTTCCCAGCTCGCTTCCCGTCCGGGCGCGCCATGGCCCAGCTCGCCGCCCGATCAGCCCTTCACGACGAATGCCTTCTTCAGGAGGTACGCGCGGACGCGCTTGCGCAGATCTCCCTGGAGCTCGATCGTGTCTTCCGACACGGCACCGCCGGTGCCGCACGCGCGCTTGAGCTCCTGAGAGAGCTTCCTGAGAAAGGCGGCATTGCGCGGAAGGCCGGCCACCACGGTGACGGTCTTCCCGCTACGCCCCTTCTTCTCCATGCGCAGCTTCGCCACGATCTTGCCCGGCGCGGAGGGACACGCCTCGGTGACAGCGCGGGTGCTGCACGTGCAATCCCGCGCCGGCCAGCCGCAACCCGGGCACACCCGCCCGACGTCGGTCGAGTAGACGAGCCTCTCCCTCTCGCGATCGTTCATCGCCCACCACTGTACGATGGAACACGCATGAGCGAGTGCCCGCATCCTCACGGCCACCCGCGGCGAATCGTCGTCCGGCTTTGCGAGATCCTCCAAATCGTTCTGTGCACGTCCGGCTCCTGAAGTATCGTAGCGAACAGATGACAGAGACCCTCGCGCAGGAGACGATCATCGCGACGCCGGCGGCGAGGCCGGATGCCCTTCCCGACGCACCGGTGTTCGAACCCTACATTCCCGCTCACACACAGATCCCCGAGCTCTCGGCGCTGCCGCTTGTCGTCGGCACCATACCTCGGCATGATCTTCGGCGCGTCGTCGCTGTACCTGGCGCTGAAGGTCGGTGTGACGGTCAGCGCGTCCATTCCGGTGGCGGTGATTTCCATCACTATCTTCCGGCTCCTGTCGAAGTTCGGGATGCGCGACGCGACGATCCTCGAGAACAACATCGTGCAGACTGCCGGCTCGGCCGGCGAATCGATCGCCTTTGGCCTGGGCGTGACGATGCCGGCGATCATGATTCTCGGTTTCGATCTGGAGGTGACGCGCGTCCTGCTGGTGGGCGGGCTGCTCGGCATCCTCATGATGATCCCGCTGCGGCGGGCGCTGATCGTGCAGCAGCACGGCATCCTGAAGTACCCGGAAGGCACCGCGTGTGCGGAAGTGCTGAAGGCCGGCGCGTCGCGCGAATCGCGGCTGGCGGCGTCAGAAACGGCTCAGCGCGAACACGCCAGGCAGGGCCCGGCCGGCACGAGCGCGACCACGATACTTTGCGGGCTTCGGCATCGGCCTGGCCTACAAGGCCCTGAACGTGGCGTTCAAGGGCTGGAAGGACATCCCGGAGAAGATTTTCGCCCCCCCGTTTGCCGGCGCGTCGATCGCCGCCGAGATTTCTCCCGAGCTCCTCGGCGTCGGCTACATCATTGGACCGCACATCGGGTCGGTGATGTGTGCGGGCGGCGTGCTCGCGTATCTGGTCCTCATCCCGGCGATCACGTTCTTCGGATCGGGCTCCACGGCCCCTCTTGCGCCGGGGACGATCCCGATCGGGGCGATGTCGCCCGATGACATCCGCAATGCCTACGTGCTGTACATCGGCGCCGGCGCGGTGGCCGCCGGCGGAATCATCAGCCTGCTTCGGGCGTTACCGACGATCTGGGGCGGCCTGCAGGGAGGGTTGAAGGATTTCCGCGGCGGCGCCGGTGCGCGACCGTCGCTGCTGCGCACGGATCGGGACTTGTCGATGAAGGTGGTGCTCTTCGGCAGCCTCGGCCTCGGCGTCGCCATCGTGCTGGCCCGGCCGCTTCACATGAACGTCCTCGGCGCCACGCTGATCGTCGTGCTCGGATTCCTGTTCGTGACCGTCTCGTCCCGGCTCACCGGCGAAATTGGTTCGTCCTCGAACCCGATCTCGGGCATGACCGTCGCGACGCTCCTCGTCACATGCCTGGCGTTCCTCCTCGTCGGCTGGACGGGGTCGGCCTATTACGTGACGGCGCTCTCGGTCGGCGCCGTCGTCTGCATCGCCTCGTCGAACGGCGGCACGACGTCGCAGGATCTGAAAACCGGATTCCTGGTCGGGGCGACGCCGCGCAGCCAGCAGATCGCGATCGTGGTGGGTGCGCTGAGTTCTGCCCTGCTCCTCGGTCCGATTCTGTTGACGTTGAACAGCGCGGCGACGGTCTACGTGCCGCGGGTCAGCAAGGCGCCGGTAGCGGGGACGAACGGAACAGTGCTGCGGGACATCGAGATTTTTTCCGCAACGCTCCGTACCAACCCGGCGGATCTGACCGATTCGGAGCTGCACGACGGCCAGCGGTATCTCGTCTGGCACAAGCCAACGGCCGACGACGGGCCGGCCGGCAAGTACCTCGTTGACACGGGCGGCGTGCCCGTGTTCCTCGTCGATCCGGGGATCAACGGCGTGCATCGGCGCACGCCGGACGGGCTCCGTGACGTCGCGAAGTTCGACGCCCCGAAAGCCACGCTGATGTCCTACATCATCAAGGGCATTCTCAACCGTCAACTGCCGTGGGGCCTTGTGTTCCTCGGCGTGATGATTGCCCTCATCCTGGAAATGTCCGGCATCCCGTCGCTCGCCTTTGCCGTTGGCGTCTACCTGCCACTCTCGGCGTCGAGTCCGATCTTCATCGGCGGTCTGGTTCGATGGCTTGGCGATCGCCACGTGCGTCGCAAGCATCGCGGCGCGCAGCTCACGCGCGAGCAGCTGACCGCGGAAGCCGACCGGAGCCCCGGCGTGCTGCTCGCATCGGGATATATCGCTGGCGGCGCGATCGCGGGGATCGTGATCGCGTTCATGGCGGGTGTCATGGCCGACTTCACCGATCGGATCGCCGGGTGGTCGGCGGCCAACAACCCGCTGTTCCGCGGCGCCCACGCCGATCTGCTGTCGATGTTGCCGTTCGCGGCCATCATCGTGTTGTTAGCCCTCGTCGCGCACGAACGCGTGCTGGCGGCGAAGGCGAACACTTAGGGTCCTAGCATGGACCAACACGAGCTACAGGCGGCGATCGACGAGCCACATCGAGGTATGTGCAACCTCGCCGCGAAGCTCGGGCTGCACGCCTTCGATTGCCTGGATGTCGGATCGAGCTTTCGGAAGATCGTGCTCTGCCGCACCCCGGAGACCGAGGACGGTTCAGGCGACCGGCGACTCGGCCAGCAGCGGTACGTCAGGATGATGGCGCGCGAAGTACTGCAGCTCCCATTCGGAGCCGAACAGGATCACGCGCCGTTCCTGCCGGTCCATGGCCACCGCGCTGTGCGCTCCCAGTGAAGGCGTCGGCCCCGCAGGGCTTCCGAGCCATCGCGCAACTGCGTACCCCGCGGTCTCGATTTCAACCACCACGCCGTACTCTGTCCGAAGACGGCTGACAATCACGGCGAACTGCAGCGCACCGACGACACCGACGATCGGCTCGCGGCGGCCCGCGGCGACGTAGAACACCTGCATCAGCCCTTCCTCTTCGAGCTGCTTGAGGCCATCGTCAAACTGCTTGTACCGGATGTCCTTCAGACGCACACGCCCGAAGTGCTCCGCTGGAAAGCGCGGCAGATCGAGAAACCGCAACGGTTCGCCGGCATGGAGCGTGTCGCCGATCGCGAAATGTCCCGGGTTGACGAGACCGATGATGTCGCCCGGATAGGCCACGCTGATCGTCTCGCGATCGCGGCCGAAGAACCGGTAGGCGCGCGACGCGCGGAGCGACTTCCCCACCCGGCTGTTGGACACCACCATGTCTTTTGCGAACCGGCCGGAGCAGACGCGGACGAACGCGACACGATCGCGATGGCGCGGATCCATGTTCGCCTGGATTTTGAACACGAAGCCGCTGAAGCGGTCATCGGTTGGGCTGACCGTCCCCGAATCGCTCGGGCGCGGCTGCGGCGGCGGCGCGATCTCGACGAGCGCCTGCAGGAACGGCTCGAGGCCGAAGTTCGTCAGGGCGCTGCCGAAGAAGACGGGCGTCTGCCGGCCCGCCAGATATGCCGCCACGTCGAACCCGGTGCCGGCGGCGGCGATGACATCCAGCGACTCGCGGAAATTCGCGTACTCGTCCGCCCCGATCATGTCCCGCGCTTCCGGATCGTCGAGAGACGACATGTCGACCGGCGCCCGATACTGCCCCTGCGCCTCGCGCTCGTATCGAAGCAGCGTCTGGCGCTCGATGTCGTACACCCCGCGGAACCGTTCGGCGCTGCCGATCGGCCAGTTGACCGGCGCAGCGGCGATCCCGAGCGTGCGCTCGAGATCGTCCATCAGTTCCAGCGGATCGCGCGACGGGCGGTCGAACTTGTTGATGAACGTGAGAATGGGTAGCCGGTGCCTTCGGCAGACTTCGAACAGCTTCCGTGTCTGGTCCTCGACGCCATTCGCCGCGTCAATGACCATCACGACGCTGTCAGCGGCAATGAGGGCGCGATAGGTGTCTTCGCTGAAATCCTTGTGGCCGGGGGTGTCGAGCAGCGACATCCGACGTCCCTGCAGCTCGAATTCGAGCGCGGCGGAGGTGATCGAGATGCCGCGCTGCTGCTCGAGCTCCATCCAGTCGGACGTCGCGTGCCGGCGGTCCTTGCGCCCCCGGACGGCGCCGGCCAGCTCAATGGCGCCGGCGTACAGCAGCAGCTTCTCCGTCAGCGTCGTCTTGCCCGCATCGGGATGGGAAATGATCGCGAATGTGCGCCGTCTCGACACTTCCCGTTCGAGCTCGGCGAGCGCTGAAGGCGGTGTGACGTCGCCCGGATCCTGAAGGTCGGGCGGCATGGAATCCGAAAGAGCACTCACGCAATTACTGTACTCTGTCGCTGCCATGGGACGAATTCCCAACACCCACCTTGACCGCATCCTGACCGCCGACCGGGGCGACGCGGGCGTTCGCCTCGATCTGGTGCTCCGGCGGCACCTCACTGACGTCGACGCGGCGACTCGCACGCAGGTCCAGGCGTGGATCGAAAACGGGCAGGTCACGGTGAATGGCGCGCCCGTCCACCGCACCGCCGCACGCGCCGTCGTCGGCGATGTCGTGACGGTCACGCTTCCTGCAGCCCCACGTCGCGTCGCGATGGCCGCCGAAGATGTGCCGCTCAATATTCTGTACGAAGACGACCAGCTGCTCGCGCTTGACAAGCCCGCGGGCGTGGTCGTGCACCCTTCGTACAAGAACGTGGCCGGCACGGTGCTGAACGCGCTCCTGTGGCATGCGCGCGGGTGGCCGCCAGGGCAGCGGCCGTCGCTCGTCGGCCGCCTCGACAAGGGCACATCGGGAATTCTCGTGGTGGCCAAGACCGCGGCCGTTCATGCCGCGCTGCAGCGAACGATGGCGTCGAGCCACACCGAAAAGGATTACCTGGTGGTGGTGTATGGACGCGTCAAGATGGTCCGCGGCGAGATCGCCCTACGGCTCGGCCACGACCCCATGGATCGTCGGCGAATGATCGCGTCGTCAAGCGTCGGGGCGCCGAGTCTCACGCGATTCGAAAGACTCGCCTCCGTGGCAGCGCCGCACGCGGGCCTCTCGCTCCTGCGCTGCCGCCTCGTGACGGGCCGGACGCATCAGATCCGCGTCCACCTGGCGGCCCGCAACTGGCCGCCCGTCGGCGACGCCGTCTATGGCGGTCCGCGCTGGACGACGATGGTCGATCCCACGCTCAGGGCCGCGCTGCGGGCATTTCCGCGCCAGGCGCTCCACGCGTGGCGTCTCGCCTTTGCGCATCCCGCTACGCACCGTCGGGTGCGGCTCGAGGCGACGCTCCCGCGCGACTTTGAAGGCCTGCTGACCGCAGCGGGGTTTATCGGCCCGCCTTGAGCTCCGCGTACAACTGACCGACGAACCGGTCCGCCGTCATCGCGGTCGCGCCCGTGACTTTCGGGTACCCGGTCGAGCGATAGAAGTCGCCGGTCATGATGACGTCAACCGAGGGGAAATGAACCATCGTGTCGCCGTCGGTGTGCGCGGCCGGCACGGGATGAGATGCACGTCTTCCCCGTTCATGTGGACCGTCACCGGCGCGTCGTCAGTCACGACCGGCAGGGCCATCGGAGGCGCGGGGACACCGGGAGCGCCGTTTGCGCCGGCGTTGGACTTCATGAGACGCGTGCGCAGATTCTCGCGTGCAACAATCGTCGCGCCCAGCTTGCCCAGGTTCTCGTTTCCGCCCGTGTGATCGACGTGGACGTGGGTGTTGATCGCAAAGCGAATACGACCGTCCGAGATCTGCTTAATCGCCGCGACGAGCTTCTCGGTCATGGGCGCGAACTGTTTACTGATCTTCGTCGTCTTGACCTGGACATCAGCAGGCTGCTGGGCGCTGGCCGAAGCCACCGCGAAAATCGTCAGGACGACGGTGATCATAGCCGCGCGGGATCCGCCAATTGTGAAAATTCTCATGGCGTTGGGGATTGCAGGAAACAAATCTTAATCAGTGACAATGGGCGGGTCCCATGAATCTCATTCTTCTCGAGCCCGTCGAAGTGAGCGCTGGAGGCCCTGGAAGCCCGGGAAGCAGCGTCAGCCTTTCGGGCCGACGCGCCGATCACCTACTGAACGTGCTGAGGGTCGCGCCCGGGTATCACGTCCGCGTCGGTATCCTTGATGGCCCGTGCGGCGTGGGAACCGTCCAGTCTATCGCCGACGGTACCGTGGAATTGCGCTGCGAGTTTGACGCGATGGTTCCGTCCCGGCCTCGGGTCGATCTGCTCCTTGCCCTTCCACGACCAAAAGTGATGCGGCGGCTGTGGGCCCAGATCGCCGCGTTGGGAGTCGGGCAGATCATCCTGACCAATGCCGAGCGCGTGGAGCGGAACTACTTTGACACGCACGTGCTGACGCCGGAATGCTACGGACCGCTGCTCGTCGAAGGGCTGCAGCAAGCCCGCGACACACGGCGACCAAGAGTTTCGATCCACAGGCAATTCAAGGTACTGATCGAGGATGAGCTGAGCGGCCTGTTCCCGAGCGGGCGCCGTCTCTTGGCCGATCCGGCCGAGAAGAAGCCGTCGGCCGCGGTCGTGCGGGAGAGCATCGAAGAACGAATATTGCTCGCTGTCGGGCCTGAAGGCGGCTGGAACGATTTCGAAACAGCGTCGCTCAAAGCGCATGGCTTCCAGGCCGGCGGCATGGGCCCCCGCACGTTGCGGACCGACACGGCCTGCGTTGCCCTCCTCGCGATCGTGCACGACTGCGTGAACGTCGGGCCTCCGCGGGTGTAGCATGTCGCCATGAAACCAGCCGTGCTCGTCGCTCTCGGGTTGCTCACAACACTCCCCCGGGCGGTTCTGTGGCACAGGCGCCCGCGGCCAAGGCAGCGGAACGTTTGGAGGTCTCCAGCATCAAAGCCGTCCGTCCGACCCTCGTGAAGACGATCGCCGTCCTCGAAAGGCAGGACGCGGCCGGCACCAAGGCGGCCTTCGAAGCCTATGACTCGGGCTGGAACGGGATCGAGGTGTACATCAGCACCCGCAGTGCGGACATGTACGCCGCACTAGAGACAAATTACCAGACGAGATCACCGAGGGGCTCAAGGCTCCTAAGTCCGACATGGCCAAGCTGCTCCCGGATGTGAAACTGATGCTTGCCAAGTATGACGCGATGATCGCGATGGTAGAGAAAGCGGCGTCGCTCATCGTCACAGCCGACGGCGAAGAACTGCGCGCACGACCGGCCGATGTGCTGCCGCTCGCACAGCGGTACTTTCTCTTCTGAGGCGATCGAGTGTCCGACTGGCTCACGTGGCAGGTCGTCGATTCCGCATTCCCGACGGGTGTGTTTGCGCACTCCTGGGGCCTCGAGGCCGCGTGGCAGCAGGGCGAGGTGGACGGTCTCGATCGCCTGCGCGTCTTCCTCGAGGCGTCCATCCAGCAGGCCGGCTATGCGTCGCTGCCGCTGCTGAACGATGCCTATCGTTCGCCGGAACAGCTCGAAGCGTTTTACGCCCTCGCCGACGCCTTTTTGCTCAACACCGTGGCCAATCGCGCCAGCCGGATCCAGGGCCGGACGCTCCTCGGCACTGCCGGTCGGATCTGGCCGTCTGCGCAGCTGGCCGCCCTGCAGACGCGCGCGGATGCGACGTGTGCGCACGTGGCGCCGCTCGCTGGGGCCACGTTCGGGCTATCGGCCTGCCCCTGGCGACCGCGCAGAAGGTCGTGCTGTACGGGACGGCGCGCGGCGTGCTGTCGGCGGCCGTGCGGCTCGGCATTGCCGGCAGCTTCGAAACACAACGGATGCAAGACGCATGCAGTCCGTGGCTGGATCGGATCGCCGATCGCTGCGGCGCGCTGACGATTGACGACCTCGCGCAGACAGCCCCCCGTGCTCGATCTTCTGGAGGCCGGCCATGACCGCCTGTACACGCGGCTCTTTCAGTCGTGAGCGACATTCTGGAGCAACGCTGATGCACTATCTGCCGCATAACCACAAACATCCGGGCGAGCAGAGCGAGCCGGACGGGCATGACGAGCCTGATGGGCCGGGGCTGTTCCAGGCTCGACGCGCGCCAATCAACCGCGACTACCGCTCGCGCGCGTTTACGATCGGCATCGGCGGCCCGGTCGGCAGCGGCAAGACCGCGCTGCTGCTGGCCCTCTGTCGCCTGCTTCGCGACGACTACGGTCTGGCCGTCGTGACCAATGACATCTTCACGAAAGAGGACGGGGAATTCCTGGTGCGTCATCAGGCGCTCCCGGCCGACCGCATCACGGCGGTTGAAACGGGCGGCTGTCCCCATACGGCCGTGCGCGACGATGTCAGCCAGAATCTCGACGCGCTCGGCCAGCTGATGGTGAAGTTCCATCCCGACCTGCTGCTTGCCGAAAGCGGGGGCGACAATCTCGCCGCGCAGTTCAGCCGAGAGCTCGCCGACTACACGATCTATGTCATCGACGTGTCGGGCGGCGACAATATCCCGCGTAAGGGAGGGCCTGGGATCACCCAGTCCGACCTGCTCGTCATCAACAAGACGGACCTGGCCCCGCTCATTGGCGCCGACCTCGACGTGATGGCCCGCGACTCGCGCCGCGTGCGCGGCCGCGGCCCGTTCATATTCGCCCAGGTCACGAACGGCATCGGGGTGCAGGAGATCGCGAATACGCTCGTCGCCAATTGGCGAACCCTCTGTGGGGTCCGCGTTCAGGCGGACCACTCCGGCTAGCTCGAGGCCTGCCGATTGCTCACCGGAGCATGCCAAGCGTGAGCCATGGCACATACGTAACGAGCAGCACGCAAATGAGCAGAATGACGTACATGGGCAGCATCGCGCGCGCGATGTGGAGGATGGGCTTGTTGAATCGATACGAGGCCACG
The DNA here is from genome assembly GCA_965229885.1 of Vicinamibacterales bacterium. GTDB lineage: Bacteria > Acidobacteriota > Vicinamibacteria > Vicinamibacterales > CAVVIG01 > DATLLJ01. The sequence continues at coordinate 204,254 of CBDDJX010000002.1, read as the reverse complement.
AACAGGTTCACGCCTATAGGTGGGGTGAGATAACCCAGCTCGGAGTTGGCGATGAAGATGATGCCCAGATGGATCGGGTCGACCTGGAAGTGATTCGCAATCGGCACGATGAGCGGCACGACGACGATGATCGACGAAAAGATGTCCATCATGCCGCCAACGATGATTAGAAACGCGTTCAGGCCGAGCAGGAACACCCACTTCGACTCCACGTTCGCCTCGGTCCATTCCGCAAGGCGCGCCGGCACCTGCGCGTCGATGAGGTACGTCGTGAACCCAACGGCGACCGCCAGAATTATGAGGATGCCGCCCACTAGCGCGATCGAGCGACTCATGGCGCGTTGTAGGTCGCCAAACCCGGCGAGGTCGCGCTGGATGAACCGTTGCACGATGAGCGTGAACAGCGCTGCCAGTGCCGCGGACTGAACCGTCGTCGCTCCGGCAAGGAGCGACCCGATGATCACGACTGGCAGCATCAGTTCCCACTTCGCGGACCATGAGGCGGCAACGGCCTCTCGGACGGTGAATGGCCGACGGGCGCTGCCGACCACCAGTCCTTCGCGGACGCCGAGCGCCGCCAGGGCGCCGAGCATCAGCAATCCCGGGAGGAAACCACCGACGAAGAGATCGCCAATCGGGACCTCCGCGACAATGCCGTACAGAATCAGCGGGAGCGACGGCGGGAAGAGCAGGCCGAGCGAGCCCGCGGCCGTGAGCAGGCCGAGCGAGAAGCGCTCGGAATAGCCGTCGGCAATCAGCGCCGGCATCAGCAGTCCGCCGAGCGCGAGGATCGTGACACCGGATCCACCGGTCAGGAGCGTGAAGAACGCGCACAGGATGGCCGTGACCACGGCAGTGCCGCCCGGGGCCCAGCCGAAGAAGGCCCGAAACAGACGCAAAAGCCGATCGGACGCGTGGCCTTCGGCGAGGAGAAACCCGGCCAGCGTGAACAGCGGGATGGCCGGCAGATCGGTCGAAGTCAGCTGATCGTAGCTGCCGATGATGGCGTTGGCCGGGCTGTCGCCCTGCACGAGAAACAGAATCACCGCCGCGCCGCCGACGAGCGCGTAGATCGGCATGCCGAGAATCGCGGCGCCGACGAGGACGGCCATCCAGGGCCAGGCTGGCTGATCGAGCAGGAGTTCCGGATGCGTCGAAATCCACGCGCCGGCCAGGATGCCGAGTGCAGCAAGCGCCCGACCGTTCATCGCCGGTGAACACTTCCAGACGAGTCGAAGCGCGATGAGACCGAACGCGATCGGAAACGCGAGATCGGCGGCCCACGTCGGCACGCCGAGCGCGATCTCCTTCGCGCCCTCGTAGTGGACTTGCAGGAGACGCACGCCGCCAAGCGCCAGGATGGTCGTGACGAGCGCGCCGACGAACGCGGCGAGGATGCCGGCCAGGTGTCGCGGACGCCCCTCCGGCAGCATCGTGCCAGTGGCGAGCGCGAGCAATTTGCCTTCGCGCGCCGCAATCGCCGCACCGACCAATGCGAGGATGAGCGTGAGGTGCGCGGTGAACGGCGCCGCGCCGGGGATGCCGGTACTGAAGAACCGGCGCAGCACGATCTCCCCGAGCGGCAGCACCATGATGCCGATCGCGGCCAGCGTCGCCACCGAATCTTCCGCGTGCGCCGCCAGGGCCAGTCGCCCTGGCGCTGGCCCGTGGCTCATCGACCGCCGTTCGACGCGCGGAATGCCGTGCGCGCAGCGACAGCGGCGTCGAAAACGTCGGCTGGAACCAGGTTGCCGCGCTGCGTCACGAGCTGGCTCTCGGCGGCCGCGTGGAACGCGCCGAGGGTGTTCGGATCGAGCGTGACCACCTGCAGGCCGGCGGCCTTCATCTCGTTGATGGACTTCCTATCGAGGGCGGGCGCCTGCGACTGGATCTGCGTTTCCATGGCCACGGCAGCCTCCAGCATCTTCGTGCGGTCGTCAGGCGCGATTCTGTTCCATGTGCTGGCCGTCATGATGGTCGCGCTCATGAGCGGGGCGACGCGGATGTCGAGCATGTAGGGCGCGTCGCGGAAAAACTGCAGCGTGAGCGCAAAGACAGGCGGGCTTGGCGCCGCATCGATGGCGCCTGTCGGCAGCTTCAACTGCTTGGAGATTTCACCCGCGCTGAGCGGCACGACGTGAAATCCATTGCTCGTGTACCACTGCACCGATTTCGGGCTGCCCTCGCTCGTGTAGAGCTTGGCGCGCTTGAGGTCGGCGATGCTGCGAATGGGATGCTTCGAGAAGAGCTGCACCCACCCGGCGTTGCCCCAGCTGATCACGTGGAACTTTTTCGCCAGGAGGCGCTGCGCAATCATCGGCGCCACCCTCTCCTGAACGTACGCCACCTCGGCGTCCGACTGAAAGAAGAAGGGGATGCCGAACACGTTGAACGACTCGTCGATTTCGGCGAGGCCTCCGGTGGTCAACATCGCGGCCTGCAGACCGTCGACGGCCATGCGAGCAATCGCGGACGACTCGCTCGGAATCGTGCCCGCATAGACAGTCAGACGGACGCGCGAGCCGGTCGCTTTCGACCAGGCGGCCCCCATGCTGCGTAAGGCGCTCGTCCACGGCGAGCTTTCGGGTGCAAGCGTCGCGAGCCTGACGTTCAAGGGCGCCTGAGCGATGACGAGCGGCGCCGACACGGCCACCGCCAAGCCAACCACGAACCGCAACAGTATCTTACCGGGCATCCAAGTCCTCCAGGAACAGATCGTCGATGTGATCGAGAAACAGCCGCGCCCGCTTCTGCATGATGAGCGCGACCAGACGGTTGTCGGGATTTTTCTCGGGGTCGATCGCCAGGGCGCGCTGGAGCAGTTGCTCGAACTCCTTGCGGTCCTGCTTACTCTTGACGAGGCCGAGCGCGAGCCCGAGATAGGGACTCGGTGAAAGGCCCTTTTGGATTTCGATAGCGCGCGCAAAATGCTTCCGCGCCCGTTCCTCTGATCCACCGAGGGCCTCGCCCTGGCTCTCGACTATCATCAGGAGCTCGTGGATCGCGCCGTCTTTCCAGGTCTCGTCGAGCGCCAACGCGCGCTCGCCGAGCGCACGGACAACGGGCCAGTCGATGAGCAGCTCCGGGCGATCGATGCCGCCGAGCGAGATGGCGGCACTGAGCGAGGCCGCTGACCAATAGAGGAGCGGCGCCTGCGACTTCTGCGCCCCGGCAACAGCGGCGGCCGGATCCTGCTTGAGCTTCGGCGTGACGCCCCTGAAACGCACCTCGAGACCGCGCCAGCAGTAGTCGCGCCCGCGCAGACTCAGGTTCAGCGCACGCTCGGTAAAGTGCTTTGATCTCTCGTAGTCGTCGAACTGGGTTTCTTCCGCGTGCACCTGAACGAATCCGTAGGCGTACTGCGTGTAGGCCGCGCATGTGGCGGTGAGCAACGGTTCATGCGTGGGAATCGAATCGAGCAGCGACTCGTACAGCGTCAGGGTGAATGGCAGCGCGCCTTCAATCAACTCGGGGTCGTTGTGCGAGGTAAAGGTCGTGCCGCCTTCGGACAGCGTGTTGGCCACGCTCTTGATTGCGGAGGCCCTGATGGCCCCGCAGCCCGTCGTCAGGCCTACGGCGGCGGCAAGCGTCGCAGAGCGGAATAGTAAGTGGATACGCAAGGGTTGCTGCAGTCTAGCGTACGAATCAGGGAGCTGTCGCCGACCTGCGAACGGCTATTCCGACCCATCCGCGCGAGCGACGTCGACCGATCGATTCTCACGCGCGCCGGTCACTCGGACCCGCCAGGGATTGCAGCACGCCTCGCAATCCTGGACAAAGCTGCCTCGCACGTCTTCCTCGATGAAGATTTCGACGTGCTCGCCGCAGTAAGGGCAGGTCACGAAAAATTCGTCCGGCATCACCACGATCGTAACACCGGGCCGCGCAGCGGTTTCAGAAACGTGCGCGATAGCGAGGCGGTTGGTGCTATAACTATCGCCCTTACGGCGAATTCCACTGTGCGCGGCCGCTTCGTCTGGCACGAGCTGATGACCACGGACACAAAGTCCGCAGCCGCCTTCTACACCAAGGTCGCCGGCTGGAAGACGCAGGTGTGGAACCAACACCCGTCCTACACCATGTTCACGGCTAAGGGTCGTCCCATGGCCGGGCTGATGGCGCAGCCCTGAGCCTGATCCGATCTGGTGAACAGGTTCACTACGCTGTTTGAGTGGCTCTTCGTTCCTCATTTCCAGACAAGAGCGACGGGTGTGGGCGCTGTGGGAAACCGCGTCCTGTGCGGTTTGCCATGGCGTCCCTGCCCTCTGCCCGCGCGCGCCGCTCGTACGCCGCCGGACTGATCTGGCCGATCGTCGAGTGCCGGCGACGTTGGTTAGAGAACACCTCGATGTAAGCGAACAACTCCCGCTTGGCCTCGCTGCAGCTGTCGAAGCGATCGGCGAGTTCCGCTTTGATCGTCGAGAAGCAGCTTTCCATCACCGCGTTATCGTGGCAGTTGCCCCGCCGGCTCATGCTGCACACGATGCCGCGCGCCTCGAGGACGTCCTGATCATCCTCGCTCGCGTATGTCGAGCCCTGGTCGGAGTGCTGGAGCAGGCCGATCTCGGGGCACCGGCGCGTGAGCGCCGCCTCCAGGGCGGTGATCGTCACATGGCGGTCGTTCACGGCGCTGACGGCCCAGCCCACGATGCACCGCGAGAACAGATCTAGGATCGCCGCGAGGTAGAGCTTGCCGCTGCTGCCGATGACGAACTCGGTCGTGTCGCCGACCCACCGCTGATTCGGCGCGTCCGCCTCGCACTGGCGGTCCAGTAGATTCGCCGCGACCGGTTGGGCGTGATCACTCATGGTTGTCAGCTTGTAGCGCTTCCGGCGCCGCGCCTGCAGGCCGTCTTCCTGCATCAATCGCACGACCCGTTTGCGGCTGACGTGCTCGTCCTGCTCGATCAGATCCTCGTGAATGCGCGGGCTGCCGTACCGCTGCGTACTCTCCTCGAACGAGGCCCGCACCAGCACGGTCAGCCGACGATCATCACGGGTGTGCGTCGATTCCGGACGACGCTGCCAGGCGTAGAAGCCGCTGCGCGTCACGCGCAGACATCGACAGAGAATGCTCACCGTATGCTCGGCCTTCTTCGCCGCGATGAAGGTACACCTCATCGGCTCTGCTTCGCGAAGAAGGCCGCCGCTTGTTTCAGGATGTCGCGCTCCTCGGCGAGGATCCGATTCGCTTTGCGGAGCCGTGCCAGCTCCTCCCGCTCCGCCGGCGTCAGGCCGGTCTTGCCTTTCGTCCGATCGGCTTGGGCGTGTCGGACCCAATGCGCCAGCGATGACGGCGTCAGAACCAGGTCGCGCGAGCCGGCACCGATCGTCTTGCCCTCATCCAACACGAGCCGGACCGCGCCGGCCATGAACTCCTCCGTGAACTGTCGTCGCGCGCGTCGTCCCGCTCTGCGTGATCCCCTTCTGGACATCGTATCCACCTTTCGGATTGTGTCCACGAAACCGGATCAAGCTCAGTATCGCGTCTTCACGCTGCACATCACCGCGCTGCTCGCGTTGGTGGCCATCGTGTCCCACGTGTGGGCCGCCATCGTCCCGTGGGTATTCACGGCGTACATCACCTGGAGCCCATGGCATTACACCGCTCAGAATTTCGGATTGGCGATGATGTTCGCGCGCCGCAACGACGCCGCGCCGACCGAGGGCGAACGACGGCGTCTCTTTCTCGCCTTTCTGGCGTCCTACGCGCTGCTATTCATCAGCTTCCATACCGATCCATCGACCGATCCCCTGATCCGATCGCTCGGGATTCCGACAGCGATTGCGGCGCCTGCACAGGTGCTGTTGCTGGCTCTCGTCGGTGCGCTCGGCTTGATGACGATGGCGCGCCTGGTCGTACGGGCCGGACCGGCCGCGATGCTCGCCCCATTCATGCTCGTCGTCACGCAGGCCTCGTGGTTCGTCGTGCCGGCGATCGCCGGCGTTTTAAGCGGCGGGCAGACGCCCCAGACGCGATATAGCACGGGAGTGCTCGCCGTGATGCACTCGGCGCAGTACCTCTGGATCACCAGCACTACGCACGTCGCGAAGCCGAGTCGTCGGCACCAGGCACGTGGCGGCCGTGGGCGTATGCAGCGACGCTCGTGGGCGGCGGAATCGCGTTGTTCGTGCCGTGGCCGTGGATGGCGAGCTACCTGTTCCGCGCCGACTTCACGCAAAGCGTTCTCATTGTCACCGCGGTCGTCAACATCCATCATTTCGTCCTCGATGGCGCGCTCTGGAAACTTCGGGATCGTCGCATTGCCGCGTTGCTCGTCGACTCCGGCCACCGGGCCGCAGCAGGCGCCGCGGAAGCGACCGAGGCCGTCGGCCACGCGCTATCGTCGTGAGCGTTCTGCCTCGCGGCACTGCTCGTGCTCGTCGGATGGGCGGGTGTCGATCAAGCGCGATTCATTCTGGGCACGAGCGATTCGAGCGAATCGTCTCTCGCCCTGGCCGCCGCGCTGAATCCGTACGACAGCTCAGTAAAGCGGAGGACAGCGCGTCTCCTCATCGAACAGCGTCGATATGAGGAAGCCTACGCGCTCTATCGGCGATATCTCCTCACTAACCCGCAGGACGGCGAAGCGTTGTTGAGCATCGGCGTCCTACTGATGGAGCTCGGTCGAGAAGATGAAGCCGTGCAGCAATGGGAGGCCGCGCTGCAGAGCGCACCGGCTGGGGCCACGGCGCGCCGCCATCTCGGGCAGCTCTGGGCCATGCGAGCCGAGCGCCTTGATAAAGCGGGCCGGACCGTCGACGCGGCGCACGCTTTCCAGTAGGCGCTGGCGGTCGACGAGCAGGGTGACGATGCGGGGAGGCTCGGCGCAGACTGGTTCAACTATGGCCAGTTCCTGAGGCGCCATGAGGCGGACCCTCATCTCGTGCTCGCGTGTCTCCTGCAGGCCGAAGAGTTGCTCGCGTGGAAGGGCGATGTGCGACTCGAAACAGTTCGCGCGGCGCGGGAAGCGGTCGAGCGCGAACACCCAGCCGCGGCGGCCCGCCAATCGTTGACCGAGGCCCTTGCGGCCGCTCGCGTCCGGTATTGAGCCGGGTCGTGCGGAGGCGGAGGGTTGTCGTCGAGGGGTTCGGCGAACCGAAGCCCCCGATGATCAGACGTCGATCAGCGTCGATGAGAGTCGCGTCGAGTCGCGCGGCGTCTCGACTACGTCGTCCGCAGGTACTTGTTGAACCAACTGACCGTGCGCTGCCAGGCGAGTTTGGCGGCCGCTTCGTCATAACGCGGCGTCGTGTCGTTATGGAAGCCGTGGTTGGCCTTCGGATAGATGTAGCCTTCGTGCGTCACCTTGCTTGCGGTCAGCGCGGTATCGTACGCGGGCCACGCCATCACGAGACGCGTATCGAGCTCTCCGTGGTGCACCAGGATCGCCGCCTTAATCTTCGGAACGTCGGCCTCTGGAGGCGCAGCCCCGTAGAACGGCACGGCCGCCGCGAGATCCGGGAGCCGGGTGGCCAGCGTGTTGGAGATGCCGCCGCCAAAGCAGAACCCGACCGCTCCCAGCTTTCCGGTGCTCTCGGGACGCGACTTCAGCCAGTTCGCCGCGGCCACGAAGTCCTCGGTCATCTTCGGGCGATCGACTTTCCCGAACAGTTCCGCGCCCTTTTCGTCGTCGCCCGGATAGCCGCCGACCGAGGTCAGTCCGTCCGGCGCAAACGCCATGAAGTTCGCGGTGCCGAGACGCCGCGCCACGTCTTCGATGTGCGGATTGAGGCCGCGGTTCTCATGCACGACGAGGACGACAGGGACCTTGGCCGTGGCACTCGCGCTCGCCGGTCGAACCAGGTACCCCTTGATGGATCCGTTACCTTGCGGCGAAGGCACGGTCGCGTACTCGGCTTTGATCCGGTTGTCGTCCTTCGGCACCTGCTGCCCCAAGGCGTAATTGGGCTTGAGCATGTCCAGAATGGCGGCCGCCGTGAGTCCGCCGACGGCGAACTTCCCCGCCCTGTCCAGGAACGTCCGGCGGTCGATGTCGCCGTGGACGTACAGGTGAAACTCGTCCAGCAGTTCCTGCGGGAAGTCAGCGGCCTTTTTCCGTTCCATCGCAGTCTCTCCTTTTCGGATCAGGCGGCCAGCATACCACTTCTGTCTTGAAGCCAGGTCAGTTTCTCGAGAAGTCGACGTCGATCTGCACGGGCGCAGTCGTCACCTTCTGTGTGAACCGCCGCTCTGCCCCGTCAGCGCCCTTGACGACGATGTCGCGCGTGCCGAGCGCGATGGGTTGATTCGTCAACGGCGTCTCGCCGACCTGCTCGCCGTCGATCAGGACGACGGCGGGTGCGCTGGCCGTGACGGTGAGCGTCGACGGCGACGCCACGAGCGACACCGACGTCGTCTGCCCCGGTTGAATCTCGACACTCCGAGTTTCGACGAACCCCAGGTCACGGTCCTCGAGCCGCAGCTCATGGGTCCCTGGCGGGAGCAGCACCTTGCTGTTCTCGTCGAGCCGGATGGCGCGCGTGCCTTCGGCGATCTGAAGCTCGAACGGCGCAAAGAGGACCAGCCATCCGGCAAAAAGCGCTTCGCTGACGACCGCGGCGCGATCGGCGGCGACGGTCACCGTGCGCCGCACGGAGCCGTTCTTGCCCTGAAGCACGACCGTGTGCGACCCGAAGGTGACGTCGAGCGTGAGCGGCGTGACGCCGCGCTCGCGGCCGTCGACGAACACTTTGGCACCGGCAGGATCTGACCGCGCCGTCAGTTGACCGGTACTGCGCGCCGCGGCTGGCGGCGGCGTGGCGGCGACCGGTTCCGGCTTCGGGGACGTCGCCTTCTCCGCCAACTCCGTCAGCGAGCTTCTGACGCCGCCGACGTACGGACGCACCAGCCATCCCACGCCGACCACGACGGCCACCACAGCCGCCGCCGTCGCGCAGCAATTGCTGGCCGAGGCTCGTCAAGCGCTGGCCGAGGCGCAGGCGGAACTCGAAGCCGCACGCACGTCGATGACTGAGCTCGGCCAAGCTGTCGGAAATACCGGCCAGCAGCTCGCGAGCGCCAGGAGCAACGAGGCGCAGGCGGTGGCGGACTACGAAACCATCGTCGGCAAGTCGCGGCGATGGCCAAAGAGCGCGACCAAGTCGCCGTCGAGCCTGCGTCGCCGCCTTTGTCTTCGTCTGTCGCAAAGCCTCCGGCGAAGACAAAGGGCAAGGCGCCCGCGGCAGCTTCTGCTCCCAAGCAGGAAGAGCTGGAAGATGGTTGGCAGGCCGTGCGGCTCGCCGATCGATATCAGTTCAACTCGGACGTCTCGGTGCAGGTCAACGGCAACCCGGCTCGCCTTTTTGATATCTCGACCAGCGGGTGTCAGCTGATATCGCCGACCGTGTTGAAGCCAAACCAGAATGTGAAGGTCCTTTTGCCGGTCGACGGGACGCCGATGACCTGTGCCGGCAAGGTGGCCTGGACACGGCTCGAACCGATGGCCCCAGGGGAGCCGCTCGGTTACCGTGCCGGCATCCACTTCACGAAAGCGGACGAGGCCGAGATCGAAGCGTTCGCCGCCCGCTACCTGAAGCCTGCCTAGCCCCCGCGCCCCCTGCTTCGCCCGGATCTAATGCGTGAGGGCGTAGACGACGACGTTGACGCCAATGGCGTAGCCACGGGGCGAAAACAAGTCGAAGTATTCCTTGTTATCGCCCTCGCGCTCCCACGTGTCGGAGACATCGGTGTTGTGCGTCATCAGCACCATCAGCCGCTTGCGCGGGTCCTCGATTCCGCGATAGTGCACCTCGGCGCTGTCAAGACCGCGCTCGGACACCGACCCGCGGCTTCGATACCAGAAATTGATCGAAGGCACCTGCAGGAAGGCCGTCACGTCATAGACGGTGTGCATGATGGGATGCGATAGCGGGACGTCGATGATCGGAAATTCGCCGTCCGGCAGCACCTGCTGTAGCGCGGCCACCCAGCGATCCCAGGCGCGCGTGCCCCAGAAGTCGTCAACCCAGAGGAATCCGCCCTTCAGCAGATAATCCCGCAGGCCGCGGCTCTCGCTCTCGGAGAGCTGGATCGTGCCGACGTCTTCCATGAACAGCATCGGGCAGCGGTAGAGGAGCGGATCGTCCAGCCGCACGACGACGTGGATCGGCTGCCGCTTGGGATCCCACTTGACCTGGACGCGCGTGAGCTCCGAGAGCCTGACGGAAAAATTATTGTCGGCGCCGGGATAGTCGGTGCTCCACCCCCGCCCCCCCGCTTCGCGCCGCCCGCTCCGGTAGAAGCCGCGGCAATAGACGAACGAGCCGTCGAAGTCCTCGAGCGTGGCAAAGCGCGGCCTGAACCTGGACCTCCCGCCGCCGCCGACGAAGATGCGCTGCGCGTAGCCGAGCGAGCCGAAGGCGAGCAGGACCAGTCCGCCGACAATGAGGATGCGGCGGCGGGCCATGTCCGGACCATCATCACCCCGTCGCCACACGGACGCAATAGGAGGAGATCGGGTGTCTTGCGCGTTATACTCGCCGAGACGATGTTGTCCGTGATCATCAGCACGCCGGAGCATCTGCACGCGGTGCGGAAGCGGCTCGGGGAGGATCCGGGGATCGCCGTCTTCGCCGACACCAACTCGATCAAGGCGCTCGAACTCATTCAGAGGACGCGTCCAAGAATCGTGGCGTTGAACCAGCCCTTTGCCAGGACCGGGCGGGTTGCGGCGCTTGTCGCACAGCTCAGGACCGATCCGCACCTGAGCGGAACATACGTGTGCGTGCTGATCGAAGACGAGAACAAGGCGCCGCTTCTGCTTGCGGACACCACGGCATCGCCAGAGAAGGCGCTGCTCAAAGCATCGCGACCGCTCGAGCGCGTAGGTACGCGGGCGGCGCTTCGCTACGTGATGGACCGCCGCGCCATCATGGTGAACGGCTAACCGGGCAAGCTGATCGATCTGTCGGTGACTGGCGCACAGATTCTGCTGCCCACGCGCGTGCGCCCGAACGAGCCGGTGCGGCTCGTCCTGTCCACCGAGGCCGGCGAGGTGCGCTTCCCCGGAACGATCATCTGGTCCGTCGCCGTGCCGACCGGTGGCTCGATTCAATATCGCGCCGGCGTCAAGCTGTCGAAGCCCGATACGAAATGGATTGAGAGTTATTGCCACCAGTTCGGTGGCCCGCCGGATCTGACGTTCGGCGCGGAATAGACCAGGCGCACGCGAACGTTGGCTTCGGTGACTGGCTGACGCTAGGGTCCATGCTCCTAAATGTCCGGAAAGAAAGAGAGGATTGACAGCGACCGCCCAGACCGCATCAAAAGCCTGGCCCGCCCCCCGCACTCCCGACGGTCGCCCAGATCTTCAGGGAGTCTGGGACTTCGCGACGCTGGCGCCGCTCGAGCGGCCGCGGTCGCTGGGACGGGGACACCTTGTTGTCGAAACGACGAATTTCACGGACAAGACGAGCTTTCGCGGGACCAGCGAGAACCTGCGGCTCATCGAACGGTTCACGAGGGTGGGACCCGACAGGCTCAATTACGAGTGCACCATCGATGACCCGGCGTCATACGCCAAGAGCTGGACGGTGATGGTGCCGACCAGGAGAAACGCCGAACCGATTTACGAGTACGCCTGCCAGGAGGGGAACTATGGTCTGGAGGGCCAGCCGTCCTCCAGTCGCGCCGAGGATCAGGTGAAGGACGCGGCGACGGCAAAGGCCCTAGCTTCTTCCCCCTGTCTCTGCTTTGATCATCCCGTGCCGATCAAGGCGTCGTCCGCCAGACAGATCGAGACCCTCCTCGCCGATCTAGGCTCGGACCGCGTGGCCACGCGCGAGGCGGCCGTTGCCCGGTTGACGCTCATCGGCGCGCGCGCGGTCGATCGCCTGCTCCTGCTGCTCGATTCCGGCGCCTCGGCCGATGCCCGTGCGGCAGCCCTCCGCGCTCTCGAAGCGATTGCCGATCTTCGCGCGCTCGACGGTGTGCTCGGTGCAATCGACGCCGCCGACTCGACCGTCGGGTGTGCCGCGGCGGCGGCGGCGCGCGTCTTTCTCCGCGGCCCGCGCGGCAACGTCGCGGTCGACCGGCTGACGACCGCGGTCATGGACACCTCGCGTAACGAAGAGGTGCGGATTGCGGCGCTCGGTGCGCTGTCCGACCTCGAGCGATCCACCCTCGCTCCGCTGCTCGCCGCGCTGCAAGGCGATCCCAGCGACGCCGTGAAGGCCGCAACCAGGCTGTCCGCGACGGTCGACCACGCCGAAGTCGTGACCCGCGCGGCGGATCGCGGGCTTCCGCAGGACCCAGAGGAGCTCGGCGAGGCGGTTGCGCGCGCCGGCGGCGGCATCGCGCTGCCGCTGCTACTGCGCGTGATCGAACGAGTACGCGAGCGCGAGGCGTCTGCACCGGCGGCACGGCGGGCCGAATGGACGAGGGTGCGGGGACGCGCGCACGCGGTGCTGGCCGCCCGCGGCAGCCGGATCGCGCTCTACGATCTGCGCGAGTCGCTGGAATCGATGTCAGCCGCGGCAGCGCCGCTGCCGGTGGAGTTCCTGACTGCGCTGTCGACGGCGGGGGATGCTTCCTGCCTCGAGGCGGTGGCGGCGGCGTATGCGCGCGCACCGCCGTCAGGACCCGCCTCACGCAAGGGCGCAGGAGGCCCAGAAGACCACGACTGGTGGCGCGATCGTCTGACCGACGCGTTCAGGACGATCGTCAGGCGCGAGCGACTCACGCGACGACACGCGGTGGTGAAAAAGATCGGGAAACGCTGGGGGAGCGCCCTAGAGCGTCTCTGGGTGGGAATCTAGTACGCCTTCGCGAACCAGGCCTCGGCCTGGGCCGGGTTGTCGCAACGGACGCACCGTCCCGATGGCGGCGCGGAGCTGATGGGCGCGGAGCTTATGGGAATGTTGCGTATCGTCGCCTGCGTGTCAGTCTTGATGTGGGCTTCGCACTCCGCCGAGCCGCACCACGGCGCGATGACGAACCCGGGGCGCCCCTGCATGAAGTTCTTGAACTCCTCGTAATTGCTGACACGCTCGGTGCGGTCGTCGCGGAACCGCACGGCGCGATCGAACAGCGTCCGCTGAATGTGCTCGAGGAGCTTGCGGATGCTGCCAACGAGCCCGTCCATTGGAATGGCCTGCTTTTCACGCGTGTCGCGGCGGGCGACGAGCACCGACGACTTCTCGATGTCCTTGGGGCCGATTTCGAGCCGAAGGGGGACGCCGCGCAACTCCCACTCGGCAAATTTCCACCCGGGCGTGTAGGCGTCGCGATCGTCGAGCATCACGCGCATGCCGGCGGCGACGAGCTGCTGCTGGATCTCGCGCGCCTTCGGCAGCACGGTCTCCTGCCAGTTGCCGCGCGGGATGGGAACGACGACCACCTGGTACGGGGCCACGTTCGGCGGCAACACGAGACCACTGTCGTCGCCGTGCGTCATGATGACGGCGCCGACGAGCCGAGTCGACACACCCCAGGACGTGCCCCACACATGCTGCACCGACTTGTCGCGCGCCTGGAACGTAATGTCGAATGCCTTCGCGAAATTCTGACCGAGATTGTGCGATGTCCCCGCCTGTAACGCCCGGCCGTCACCCATCAAGGCCTCGATCGAGTACGTCCTCAGCGCACCGGCAAACTTCTCGCTCTCGCTCTTCCGGCCGGTGACGACCGGCATGGCCATCTCGGTCTCGACCATCTCCTTGTACAACTCGAGGATTTTGAGCGTCTCTTCCTCGGCCTCGGCCTCCGTTTCGTGCGCCGTGTGCCCTTCCTGCCAGAGAAATTCAGTGGTGCGCAGGAACGGACGTGTGACCTTCTCCCACCGGACAACGTTCGCCCATTGATTCAGGAGCAGTGGAAGGTCGCGCCACGACTGGATCCACTTGGCGTACATCGTTCCGAAGATCGCTTCAGACGTCGGTCGGACGATCAGGCGCTCCTCGAGCTCTTCCCCGCCGCCGTGTGTCACGTAAGCGACCTGCGGCGCGAAGCCTTCAACGTGGTCCGCCTCCTTGGTCAACAGACTCTCCGGAATGAACAGCGGGAAGTACGCGTTCACGTGACCGGTCGCCTTCAGTCGCCGGTCGAGCGCCTGCTGAATGAGCTCCCAGATGGCATACCCGTACGGCCGGATGACCATGCACCCTTTGACCGGCGAATAGTCGGCCAGCTCAGCCCGGCGGACGACGTCCAGGTACCAACGGGAGAAGTCCTGCGAACGCGGGGTGATTTCGGTGACGAATGATTCAGGCTTTTCGTTTCTCGTCATCTGTTAAAGCCTGTTACTTGCCTGCGGCGCCACCACTGTGGTGGAGATTCTAAGAGCGTCGCTGATCGACCACGTGGATTTTCCAGTGTATATCGTCCCGCTCCGGAAAGTCCGCGCGGAAGTGACCGCCGCGGCTTTCTTCGCGTCGCAAAGCCGCCCGCGCGATCAACCGGCCGACAGTGATGAGATGGAATCGCCGCCACCGGTCGGCGTCGAGCAGTGAAGACCGCTGTGTCACGGCTCTGGCGGCCGCGTCGAGGCGCAACACGGCGTTCCTTAACCCCTCACGGGTCCGGAAGAGACCGGCAGACCGCCACATGAGGTCGCGGATCTCGTCCGGAGAAAGGGGCCGGGAGTAATTGTCGCCCTCGGTTTCGTGAGGGTTTCGGCCTGTTTCTTGCGAAGTTGCAGTTCTTACCACGTCCGAAAAGATGACTCCCGTCCCCTTTTTCCCGATTCCCGTCCCCTCGTTCCTCTCAGCTTTCATCGTGGCGCCGGCCCGGGCGCCAAAGACCAGCCCTTCGAGCAGCGAGTTGCTCGCCAGCCGGTTCGCTCCGTGCACGCCGGCGCACGCTACCTCGCCCGCCGCGAAGAGTCCCGGTAACGACGTCCGGCCCCACTCGTCGGTCTCGATGCCGCCCATGATGTAATGCGCCGCCGGGTCGACCGGAATCGGGTCGCGGGCGAGATCGACGCCAACGGCACGGCACATCTCGGCAATGGTCGGAAAGCGCAGCCGGACGAAATCGGCGTCGAGGTGCGCCAGCGTCAGAAACACCGGACCGCCGGTCTGTTCCTCTTCTCGGACGATGCTGCGCGCCACGACGTCGCGCGGGGCGAGATCGCCTCCCGGGTGGTAGCGCGTCATGAACGGTTCGCCGCGATCGTTGACGAGTCGAGCGCCCTCGCCCCGGAGCGCTTCAGAAATGAGGAAGCGCGGCGCGCCCGCGCGCTTGAGCGCCGTCGGATGAAACTGGACGAACTCGAGGTCGGCGACGCGCGCGCCGGCGTGATAGGCGAGCGAAATGCCGTCGCCGGTAGCGACCGCGGGGTTCGTCGTTTCGCGAAAGACCCGCCCGGCGCCGCCTGTTGCGAGCAGCGTCGCCCCCGCACGAAGTTCCTGGCGCGCGCCGGATCGATCGAAGAACGCGACGCCCGCGACGCGGCCGTCTTCAACCAGCAGCTCGATCACGAGCGCGTGATCGATCGTCTCGACCGATGGCAGGCCGCTGACGCGCTCCCAGAGCGTGCGTCCGATTTCGCGGCCGGTCGCGTCGCCGGCATGCAGGACGCGCCGCACGCTATGCGCCGCTTCGCGTCCGAGTGCGATCCGTCCGTTCGCGTCGCGCGCGAAGCGCGCCCCCCAGTCGATCAGTTCGCGCACGTACACCGGTCCCTGCTCGACGAGCACGCGGACGGCCTGCTCGTCGCAGAGCCCATCGCCGGCGCGGATCGTATCCGCCGCGTGCAACTCGGGGCTGTCATCGTCGCCGACGGCCGCCGCGATTCCCCCCTGCGCGTATCCCGTGTTGCTCTCGTTCGGATCGGCCTTCGTGAGCACAGCGACGCGCCCGGCCGGCGCGAGCGCGATTGCCGCGCGCAAGCCAGCAATTCCGCCGCCCACGATGAGGAAATCGGTGACACGCATTTGGATTTGGAGATCCAGGGACCTGAGGATTCAAGGATCTAAAGATTCAAGGATGTCAAATCCTCAAATCCCAGGTCCGGAGATCCTCACAACCGTAGGATTCAGTTATCCTAACATCCACACCCGCATGGATCCGGTCCGCATCAGTGTCACGACGCCGTCCCGCGCCTACACGGTCGCGATCGAGAGCCACGCCATCGACCATCTGGGGCCGATCCTCGACGACGTCCGCGCACCGGAACGCCGCTTCATCGTGTCGAGCCCACTGGTGTGGCGGCTGCATGGGCCGCGCATCGCCCGCGCCCTCAAGGGCGCCGAGGCGATCCTCGTCCCCGACGGTGAACGTCATAAGCAGCTGTCGACCGTCGTCCGGGTCTACGACGCGCTGGTAGGTGCAAACGCGGATCGTGCGTCCACGCTCGTCACCTTCGGCGGAGGCGTCATCGGCGACATGGCCGGATTTGCTGCGGCGACGTACCTGAGAGGCATCGCCCTCGTTCACGTGCCGACGACGCTGCTCGCGCAGGTTGACAGTGCCATCGGCGGCAAGGTCGGGGTCAACCATCCGCTCGGCAAGAACCTGATCGGCTCGTTCCATCAGCCGCATGCGGTCGTCGTCGACCCGACGGTGCTCGGGACGCTGCCGCGGCGCGAGTTTCGGGCAGGACTGTACGAGGTCATCAAGTACGGCGTCACGTCGAGCGCCGGACTCTTCGATCGCGTTACCCGCGACCGGTCGGCGATTTTCGCGCACGAGCCCGCCGCGCTCACGCCGGTCATCGCCGAGTCGTGCCGTATCAAAGCCGAGGTCGTTTCCGCTGACGAGTGGGAGGCGGGGCCGAGGCGCATCCTGAATTTCGGCCATACCGCCGGGCACGCGATCGAAGCGGTGACCAAGTACAAGCGGTACCGGCACGGAGAAGCGATCGCGTACGGGATGCTGGTGGCCGCCGAACTGGCCGTGGCGCGCGACGCCTTCGCGGAGCGCGACAGGAAGGCGCTGGCCGATCTCATCGCCAGCCTCGGTCCATTGCCCGCGATTGCCGACGTCCCCATCACGCAGATCCTGGACGCCATGCGTCACGACAAGAAAGTCATCTCCGGCCGCCTGCACTTCGTACTGCCCATCGCCATCGGCGCCACAGCCATCGTCGACGACGTCAACGACAAGGAGATGCGGGAGGCGCTGAAACGGGTGGGATTCAGGAAATAGGGCTTAGCTCGTTTCGAGTCCGTGCTCTTTCAACTTGGCCAGGAATGCCTTCTGGCTGACCCGCAGCAGTTCCGCCGCGCGCAGCCGGTTGCCATCGGCCTCTTTCAACGTCTGCTCGATCTTCCTGCGCTCGACGCTGGCGATGACGCGCTCGGTGGCCTCGGCGAGCGAACCGGACAGATCGATGGCGGCCAGGGGCTCCAGCTCGTCCGCCACTCCCGGCGCGCCTGGCGCCGCACGAAATGACAGGCTCAGCTGACTCGCGCGAATCGTGTCGCCATCGGAGAGGATCACCGCCAGCTCGATGCAGTTCTGGAGCTCGCGGACGTTGCCCGGCCATGGGTAGTCCTTCAGCGCCTGCTCGGCCGAAGGCGCCAGCGTCAGCGGCCTCTTGTTCATGTCGCGGCAGTACTTGTCGACAAAGTATCTCGCCAGCAGCGTGATGTCGTTGGGGCGCTCGCGCAGCGGCGGAATCGTGATCGGAAACACCGACAGCCGGAAGTAGAGATCCTCCCGAAACCGGCGGGCAGCGACCGCAGCCTTTAAACCGCGATTGGTCGCGGCGACGACCCGCACATCGACACGGAGCGACACGGTGCCGCCAACCCGCCCGAAGGACTTCTCCTCGATCGCGCGAAGAATCTTTG
The DNA here is from genome assembly GCA_965229885.1 of Vicinamibacterales bacterium. Classification (GTDB taxonomy): domain Bacteria; phylum Acidobacteriota; class Vicinamibacteria; order Vicinamibacterales; family CAVVIG01; genus DATLLJ01. The sequence continues at coordinate 186,518 of CBDDJX010000002.1, read as the reverse complement.
CCTGAAGCCCCAGCGGCAGATCGCCAATCTCGTCGAGGAAGAGCGTCCCGCGATGGGCCAGTTCGAATCGTCCCGGCTTGCGTGCGGTGGCGCCGGTAAACACCCATTTTTCGTAGCCGAACAGCTCCGATTCGAGCAGGTTTTCTGGAATGGCCGCACAGTTGATGGCCACGAAAGGGCCGTCGGCCCGCGCGCTCAGCACGTGCAGCGCGCGCGCGAACAGCTCCTTTCCGGTGCCGCTCTCGCCTTCGATCAGGACGGTCGTATTGTCGGTGCTCGCCGCGCGGTGCAGCGCCTGCGAGACCTGAATCAGCCGCGGGTCTTCTCCGATGATCTGGGGCGCACCACGGCGCTGGGCGAGTTCCTCCTCGAGAAGATAGTTTTCAGTCGCCAGCCGTTGCTGCACCAGCGCGCGCTCGACGAGCAGCAGCAGGTGACCGGGATCGACCGGCTTGGCGAGAAAATCGAGCGCGCCTTCCTTCATCGCCGCGACGGCATCCTGGACGTTGCCAAACGCCGTCATCACGACAACGGGCAGTCCGGGGTCGAGGTCCTTGGCCGCGCGCAGCACACCGAATCCGTCGCCGTCGGGCAGCCGCAGATCGGAAAGGACCATCGCGGGGCGGACCGACTGCAGCGCGGCGACCGCCTCGGGCTGGTCGCGTGCTTCGATGACGGTGTGGCCCTACGCTTCGAGCGCGTGACGCAGCATCACGCGCAGCGAGTCTTTGTCCTCGACGATCAGAATCGGCGGATCGGCTGTCTGACGGCTGCGCGCGCTCACCGCAGCCAGCCGGGCGGTACCCCGGCACGGCGCGCGTCTTCCTGCAGGCTGGCGACGGCTTTCTTGCCGTCTTCGATTTCCTTCGTGAGACGGTTCAGTTCGTCGATCGTCCTCTGCCGCTCGGTCGCGATGGCCTGCTGCTGCACGCCATCCCCCTGGTTGGTATATTCGTTGGCCAGCGCGTTGATGCGGGCCTGCAGCGCCACGGCGAACGTCTCGTTCCGAGTGAGTTGCGTCTGCAGATCCTTCGCGCGGCTCGACCAGTAGGCCTGGTCTTTCGCCGGCTCCTCGGCCTTCTTCTCGGCGTCAGCGGCAGGCTCGGCCGCCGCTGGGGTCGTCCCGCCGCCAGCGGGCGCGGTGACTGCTGTTGCCGACGGGGCCGGCCCTGGAACGCTGCGAAGATCCCCGTTGGTCAGAACCTTTGAGGGCTTCTTGACGGCTTTCCGCCGCTCCTCCTCCTGTCGCGACACGTCGGCCAGCGACTGCGCGGCCAGGGGCGCAAAGACGCCAAGTGACAACAGGACAGCGACGAGCAGGGCTTTTGTACGCATGACCGGCAACCAGACTATCGGTTCCAAATCCATGGTACGTGAGCCCCCCGGGTGGGTCAAGCCGGCGTATCGCGCCATGGTAAGTGTTACCGAAGGAAAGATCGTCGCGCCATAAAGGGTGTTACCCAAGCGGGTGTGCCAGCGGAGCAGGGCAAACGTCACGATCGTGACCAGGCAGGCCACGATCGCCGTCAGGCCGATCAACGCGTACGCGGAGGGAGAATTAGCCATGGCCCATCGTCACCACAGCCTGAGATACCAGTCGAGAATCGCCGGCCCGACCGCCGCCGACGCGGCGGCGCCAATGGCGAGGAACGTCCCGAACGGCAACGCGTATTTCATCGTCCCGCGCCCGGTGGCAATAAGCGCGACGCCGACCATCGTGCCGGCAACCGACGCGATCATCAGCGAGAGCAGCGCGAGCGGCCATCCGAGAAACGCGCCAATCATCGCCAGTATCTTCACGTCGCCCATGCCCAGCCCTTCTTCATGACGTATCCGCCAATACCCCTCGGCGATGAGATACAGCACGCCGCCGCCGACGACGATGCCGATGAGCGAGGACTGCCAGCCCGGAGGATTAATCACGCTGAGCAGAAATCCGATCGCGATGCCGGGTAGGGTGATGACGTTCGGGAGCAGATGGTGCTCGAGATCGATCGCGAACAGCACGATGAGCGCGCAGCCGAGCACGAGTCTGGACGCGACGAGTGGCCCAGGCCCGTAATACCACCAGGCCAGCCCGAAGAGCGCCGCGCTGAGCGCCTCGACGAGTGGGTATCGGGGCGAGATCGGTGCACGGCAGGTACGGCAGCGGCCTCGCAGAAACGCGAAGCTGACGACGGGAATATTTTCGAACCACGACAGCGCCCGGCCACACGTGGGACACGCCGACGCCGGCCAGACGATCGACAGGTCCCGCGGCAGCCGATGGATGCACACGTTGAGGAAGCTGCCGATCAGGGCCCCGGAAAGAGCCGCAACCGCGACTGGGAAAGGGCCGGGCATCACCGCGGCGCAAGCTGTTGCGGTTCGACGGGCAGCGGGAAGAGTCTGGAAGATGGCGAGAGCTGAACGCGGCCGTCCGGCGTCAGCTCGTACGGGACGCCGCTCGGATCGACCGGAACGCCTGAAAACACGCGCGCGCGGACAGCGGTCGTCCAATCGCCGGCCGGAGCGCCGCTCTGCCGCGCGAAGGCGTCGAGCCTGGATTGGATCGCGTCCATCTGATCGAGCGCGTCCAACTGGATGAGTGTCCGTTCGGCGGCGCTGCGCATCCAGGCCACCTCGGACGTCTGAAGGATGGCCGTCCACATCGTGCGGGAGGATTGACGATCACCGCCCCGCGCCAGGGTCGTCGCGGCCAGCCCCTTCAGCCAGACCGGCGCGCCCGGCACGGCCGCCGCCTTGTCGAACCACGCGGCCGCCTGCCGATAGTCGTGGGCGTACCAGTAATAGACGAACCCGGCGTCTTCCATGTACTCCCACTTATCGGGTCGGGCGGCCAGCCCCTTTTCAAGCAGCTTGACCGCCAGATCCACCCGGCCGGCGCCTGCCGGATAGGCTTCGGCGAGAAATACTGCGCCAAACCGGTAAGCGATGGTGAACGACGGATCGAGCGACGTCGTGATGTCGAGCAACGTGTGCAGCTGGCTGTACTCTCTTGTCTCGACCGCGGCGAGCATGGGCGGGGGCTCCGGCCCGAGAGGGCGCTCGGCCAGCCGGCGCTTGGCGCCGCCATAGTACTGAATGGCGCGGACCCAGTACGCATCGGCGGCCAGTGCGTTGTACGCACCGGTCAAGCGCCTGACGACGTTACCCGATGTCACATACACGGCGTCTTCATCGACGTCAGGCGTCGGGTATGCGCGCTCGCGCGCCGCCTGCACCTGAATGGCGCCGGCGAGGAGCGCCCCGGCGAGGGCGACGGCGCCAAACGCGACAAACGCTCCAGGCGCTCCAGGGAGGCTTCTCTTGATCATCTACTTGAAGTCTCGCCGCGAAAACACAAAGACCGCCATCGTCAACAACATGGCGGTGTACAGGGCGCCGTAGCCGGCGGCCAGCGCCACGTAACCGGCCGAGACCGGTTGTCCGTGAACGACCTGCGATTTCACGTCGAACTGGGCCAGGTTCGGCAGCACCCAGTACAACGCTCGCGCCAGCCCCACCGCCGCGGGTGAATCGACGACTTGGTCGAAATTTCTGAGGTCGGTGCTGAAATGGCCCACGATGAACAGCCCGAAGACCAGGGCCGCCGACAGGATGGGCGTCGAGAAGGTTGAGAAAAAGAGCGCGATCGCGGTGACGAGCAGCAGCTCGATCAGGATGAGGCCGATGGCTTTGAGCAGCGCAGGGTCGAGCGCCGGCGCATCCCACGCACGCTCGACCACCGGATCGATCCCCCACGCCGTGTACGCCAGCACGGCGTAGAACGCGAGCGTCATGCTGGTGATGTTGAAAGCCAGCGTGAGCGCGAGGCCCGCAAACTTGCCGAGAACCAGTTGATAGCGATGAATCGGTTTGGGGAGGAGGCTGTACACGCTGCGGCGCTCGACCTCCTTCGAGACCAGGCCGATCCCGATGAAGACCGCGATGAACAGACCGAACAGCGACATGGCCGAAAGCCCGAGGTCTTTGATGATCTTCACGTCCTGTCCGGCCGTGAGCTGGCCGAGGAGGTACGACGCGCCCATCATCAGGACGGCGAACAGCACGAGGTTGTAGAGCACCTTGTCGCGAACCGATTCGCGGAACACGTTGATACTGATGGCGGCGGCGGCTTTCATCGGCGCCCCTCCACGTGGTCGTCCTCGAGGCCTCGGCGGGTCGCTTGCGCGGAGGGCGACGTCACCTGTTCGACGAACAGGTCCTCGAGCGTCGGACGGATGGGATTGAGCGAGACGACTTTCGCTCCGGATGCGGCGAGCTGGGCCATGAGCCGTTCTGGAGGCGGATCGAGCCGCAGTTCGAGTGCGTAACGCCCCTCGCCGATCGGCGCCACTCGACGGATGCTCGCGCCGACCGACGGTGCTCCTCCCGCCATGCCGGCGACGACCAGTTCCCAGCCGCTCGCCTCGAACGCCAGCATCTCATGGAGTCCGCCGCTCGCCACGAGCCGGCCGCGCACCAGAATGGCGACGCGGCTGCACAAGGCCTCGGCGTCGCTCAGCACGTGCGAGCTGAAGAAGACGGTGCAGCCACGGTCCCGCAGGCCCAGGATCAGCGCGCGGAGGTCACGCCGGCCGAGCGGATCGATCCCGGACATCGGCTCATCAAAAATCACGACATCGGGATCGTTGACGAGCGCCTGGGCGATGCCGACCCGCTGCAGCATGCCTTTCGAAAACTTGCGGAGCTGCAGCCGCCGCTCGCCCGCAATCCCGACCTGGTCGAGCAAGCGGCCGGCGCGCCTGCGGCGTTCAGCCGCGTCGTACCCGAAGAGCGCGCCGAAATACACCAGGAGCTCTTCCGCGGTCAGATAGTCGTAGAAGTACGGGTTTTCCGGGAGATAGCCGATGCGCCGCTTGACCGCCAGATCGCCCGGCGGCCGCCCCAGAATCTCGGCGCGGCCGGAGGTCGGAAAGACCAGCTGCATCAGCAGCTTCAGCATCGTCGTCTTTCCCGCGCCATTCGGTCCGAGAAATCCGAACACTTCGCCCTGGTGGACCTCCAGCGTCAGGCGATCGAGCGCCCGATACGGGCGCTTGCGCCAGAAACCGACGCTGTAGTCCTTGGTGAGATCGAAGGTGGCGAGAGCTGGAGCGCTCACAAGCTATTGGGCAAGCGGGTGCTGCAGCTCGTACGCGATCGCCTGATCGAAGTACTCGGTCGCCCACATCCCTTCGATCTTGACCCCGTTGATGAAGAACGTCGGAGTCGAGTTGAGCCCGAGCTGCATGCCGAGCGCGACGTCCGCCTTGACGAGCTCGATCGTCGCGGCATACTTCGCGTCGAAATCGGCGACCTGTCCAACCTCGAGAGCCGCTTTCTTGACGGTATCGGGCGTCAACTCGGACTGGTGCGTGTAGAGCCACTCTTCCATGGCCTCGCCGCGATTGTGCTCGCGCGCGAGCCGCGCCGCGGCCGCGGCGTGACACGCGCCCCCATGCACCATGGAGGCGCCCGGGTTGCAGTTCGCGTTGAGCGGGTAGTCTTTCAGGACCATTCGCACGGCGCCTGGATACTGTGACTCGTACTTGGCGAGGATCGGTTTATACGAAAGGTACGACTTGCCGCATGCCGGACACTGGAAGTCGTTGAACTTCACGATCAACACCTTCGCGCCGTCGCGAGGGATGACGAGCGGAATCCGCGCCGCCTGCGACATGAACTGTTCGAGCTCGTTGCGCTCGTCGGCCGTGGGCGTCGCCGGTGCCGCGCCGGGATCGCCTTCGCGCGGGAAGAACGCCAGCGCGGAGGCGGCGCCCGCAACAAACAGCACGGTGACGGCAAGCGCCAGCCGGCTACCGGCGAGCGCGCGAAGGTCGCGCGCGAGGCGGCTGGGCAACGTCGTCATCGGTACGGACGTGGCTGCGCCTGACATCCCGGAGACGATGAAGAGTCCGACGATGGCGGCATCCGTGAGCAGGCACATCGGGCAGTACGATTGCAGGACGAAGACCGACGCGTAGAGCAGGTACAGAGCCGCCGCCAGAGCGGGCGCGGAAAGCGCGAACAGATAGCCGGGGATCGCCTCGCGGACGTCGGGCCGCGCCACCAGGCCGCCGACAGACAGCAGCGCCGCGCAGACAAACCAGATCCCGCCGAAGATGGAGACCGGAATGCCCCAGAGCGTACCGAAGCGGCTCTGATACACCAGCGTACAGCTCACGGTGCCGGTGATGTCACAGAAGCTCGTGTAATGGGGATCGTTCAGAAGGTGGTAGTGCACGGAGGCGGCAGTCACCGAGGCGCCGAGGCCAACCAGCGCAAACAGGAGGGCAAGAAGGGCCGTGCGTTTGGTCATGGGGATGTACGAGTTGTAGCCGAGGTGGGGGACGACGTCAAGCGGTCGAAAACGACTATGGGCTTCAGGCTCTTGGCTCTGGCCGAAGCCAAAGCCCGAAGCCCGAAGCCCAGAAGCGAAGCCTACTGAACCGGGCTCACAGTGCCGGCCGTGACCAGCGGATCGACCAGCGTGCTGGCAAGCGCCGTGTCCTGGAAGATGGTGCCGCGCGTGTCGCTGGCAAACCAGCGGGTGCCCGTGCCGTTCATAGTCACAGGCGAAGCCGTGCTGTAGAACGTGCTCATCGCATCCGCCCCGGACCCGTTGCACGTGGCCGCCGCCAGGGTGATGATGGCGGAGCCAAGACCCGCCGCCAGTGAGACGGTATAACCGCTCTTGACCACGCCGTTCACGGAGAGGTCGGGACTGATAAAGCCCGTGCCACCGACCGGCGACAGAAACAGATCGGCCAGCGTCGTCGCGTACCCACCGGGCGCGCAGCTCGATGAATAGGCGGCCTGACCGCTGTTGATGGCGCGCAGCGACCCGATGGCCGACGCCTCGTTGGCCGTCATGCGGACCCGGAGCAGATTGGGAATCGCGATCGCGGCGATGATGCTGATGATCGCCACAACGATCAGTAGCTCGATCAGGGTGAAACCTTTGGAGTTACGCATCTTCATCTTCCTGTCTCCTTATGAAAGCTCAGCGAAAACCGAACGGGTTCGCCAGTCATCAGACTTGGGCTAACTGGCGTTCGTAGTCCGTGAATCAGCAACCGGGGTGCCAGAACATCCACCGGTTAGTAGTGTCTGTAAGCCACTATGACAGAACGACTTCCGTGGCGTGGTCAGCAACGGGACACGGGAAAGAAGGCGATAGTGACAGTTGCTGTCAGGCACGGCCGACGAAAGAATGTCACCTGAGATTGTATTTCTTCACGTAATAGCGGAAGGAGCGAAAGCTCATCCCGAGCAGGTCCGCCGCCTTCACCTGGACTCCACCGGCCTTGCGGAGGGCTTCGGCAATGTAACCCCGTTCGATCCCCTGGACGTGCGCCTCCAGATCGAATCCCGATTCGGGCAGCGCTTCGACGGGCGCGGCCGCGGTCCTCTGCGATTCCCCGCGGACCGCGACGGGCAGACTGTCCGGCAGAATGGTCGGCGTCGTCTCGAGCGCCACCGCGCGCTCGAGGGCGTTCTCGAACTCCCGGATGTTGCCTGGCCAGTCGTGATGGAGCAGCAGCTCCATCGCTTCGTGTGACACGCCGGAGATGATCTTTTCCATCTGCTCGGCATATTTGGCGAGGAAATGTTCCGCAAGGGGCGGGATGTCTTCGCGCCGCGCGCGGAGCGGCGGCAATGGAATCGGGATGACGTTGATGCGGTAGAACAGATCCTCGCGGAAGCGGCCCTCGGCGACGGCCTTCGAGAGATCCTGGTTCGTCGCCGCAATAACGCGGATATCGGCCGTGATTTCCTCGAGCCCGCCGACACGCCGGAAGCGCCGCTCCTGGAGCACGCGCAGCAGCTTGACCTGCATGACGGCGCTCATCTCGGCGATTTCATCGAGGAAGACCGTCCCTTTCTCGGCCATCTCGATCAGGCCCTTCTTGTTCGCGTCCGCACCGGTAAACGCGCCGCGCATGTGCCCGAACAGCTCTGATTCAAGGAGGTTCTCCGGCATCGCCCCGCAGTTGAGCGACACCATCGGTTTTTCGCGCCGTAGCGAGTGGAAGTGGATCGCGTGCGCGACGAGGCCCTTGCCTGTTCCCGATTCCCCGGTGAGGAGAATGGTGCTGTTGGTGCGCGCGACCGTCTGAATCATCTTGAAGACGTCGAGCATCGCGTTGCTGCGGCCAATGATGTTGGCGAACTGGTGCGACAACCCGAGCGTCCGCTTCAGCAGGACGTTCTCCTGCCGGAGCTGGCGGTTCTCGATCTTCTCGCGGACCTTCATCTTGAACAGATCGATGTCGAACGGCTTGCTCAGGTAGTCGCAGGCGCCCAGCCGCATTGCTTCGACGGCGGTGTCGGTCGAGGCGAAGGCCGTAATCATGATGCCGAGGATGTCCGGATCGATGTTCTTGGCCGCCCGGAGCACCTCGACGCCGCTCATGTCGGGCATCTTGATGTCTGAGATGAGGAGATCTACGGGCTCGCGCTCCAGCAAGCCGAGGGCGATGCGGCCGTTCTCCGCGAGCAGTACTTCGTAGCCTTCGCGCCTCAGCACGATCGCCAGCAGCTCCCTCATCGACCGCTCGTCGTCGACGACGAGGAACCGCGGCGGCCGCTCCTCGGCGACCGGTTCGGCGGCCTGCACGGCACCGCTCACTGGGCCACCGCCGCACGGGCCGGCAGACGCACGGACACGACGGTGCCCTGCCCGGCCTGCGAGCTGACCTGAATCTCGCCGTTGTAGTCGCTCACGATGCGGTGCACGATGGCCAGTCCGAGGCCGCTGCCTTTGGCGAAGCGGCCGTGGAATGGCTGAAAGAGGCTGTCGAGCTCCTCGGTTGGAATGCCGATGCCCTCGTCCCTGATGGTCAGCACGACGCCGTCGCTCGACGGGTCGAGGGCGCCACCGAGGCGGAGGCGGCCGCCCTGCGGCATCGCCCGCAGCCCGTTGGTGGCGAGGTTCCACACGATCTGCTTGATCTGCCCCTCGTCGGCTTCGTACCACAGCTCCTCGGAGGGCACATCGACCTCGACCTGGTGCGCCCCGCATACTTCCGCGCTGTTGCGCAGCAGCAGCGCGGCGTCGTTCAGGGCGCGGCGCACGTCGAACCGCGCGATCCGGAAGTGCTGCGGGCGCGCGTACGCGAGAAACGAGCGGATCGTCGTGTTGAGGCGCTCCGACTCGCGCAGCACGATGTCCATGAGCTGCTCCTGCTCGGCGCTGAGCGGCAGCTCCTGACGGAGGATCTGAATGGAGCCGGACATCGACGCCAGCGGATTCCGGATCTCGTGCGCGATCCCGGCTGCCATTTCGCCGACCGCCGCCAGGCGCGACTGAATCGCGGCGTCGCGTCGGAGCTTCTTGATGTTGGTCACGTCCTGGAACGTCACGAGCAGGCCGACACGTCCGCCTGGCGTCTCCAGGTGCATCGCCGCCAGACCGATTTCGAGGTCGGCGCGTCCGTCCGCGCCGCGATAGCGAATTTCAGCGCGGCTCGGCACCACCTCCAGGTCGCCGTTCGATGCCGACAGGAGCTCAGGCGGCAGCTGCAGCACGTCGCTGATCGGCCGGCCTACTGCGGCCTGGAACGACACGCCGGTGATTGTTTCCGCGGCGTGATTGAACGTCAGAATGCGCTGGTGGGTATCGGTGGTCGCCAGGCCGCTTGGCAGGCTGTCGATCACGTGCTGGTTCAGCGCCTGCAGGTCCGCGATGTCGCTCGAGGCCTGTTCGAGCTGCGCGCCCGCGGACCGGAGACTGTTGGCGAGCGATCCGCTGAGGAACGCCACCGCGAAGAAACCGAACACGTTGAGCGCAACGGTGTACTGCGCAAACGGGCGAGCCGGCAGGATGATCGACTCGTTCGCCAGCAACGGATAACTCAGGAACCCCGATGCCGTCAGGTACTGCGCCACCACGAGACCGACGTAGAGGACGGCGCTCAGCGTGGCAATCCACAGCCCGCCGCGCCGGAACTGAATCGTGCTGGTGGCGACGATCGGCAGCACGTACAAGGACGAGAAGTAGCTGGTGACGCCGCCGGTGACGTAGATGGACGCCGAAACGATCAGCGCGGCGCCGGCCAGCTGCAGATCGAGCAGCCAGCGGTGGCGCTCGACGAACCGCAGCAACAGCGCCCACGTGATCGTCAGCGCGTACGTGAGGCCGATCAGGAAAAAGAACGGACCGACGCCGAACGAGCCTGGCGCCCTGACGCGCGCCAAGGTCGCCGAGCCCAGCAGGATCGTGCTGATGACGGCACGAACGATGATGAGCCAGGCGACCTTGCGGCGAAGCCCCGATCCACTACGTCAGCTTGCTGATCAGGTCGAAGATCGGCATGTACATCGCGATGACGATGCCGCCGACCACGGTGCCGAGCAGGGCGATCATGATCGGTTCGAGCAAGGTCAGCAGCCCGGCGACCGCGGTATCGACCTCCTCCTCGTAGAAGTCCGCGATCTTGGCGAGCATGGTATCCAGGGTGCCCGTCGCCTCGCCGACGCCAATCATCTGCGTCACCATGGGGGGAAAGACCCTCGTCTCCTTGAGTGGCGCCGCGATTGTCTCGCCGCGTTCGATGCTCTTGCGCGTCACCATGATGGCGTCCTCGACGATCGCGTTCCCCGCGGTCTTGGCGGTAATGTCCAGGCCGTCCAGGATGGGGACGCCCGACGAGATGAGCGTGGAGAGCGTCCGGCAGAACCGCGCCACCGCGATCTTCCGGAGGATGTTGCCGATGACCGGTGCCTTGAGCATCGTCGCGTCGACGACCCGCCGTCCCTGGTCCGTCGCGTAGTACGCCTTGAAGGCGTAGCCGATCGCGAAGGCGCCGGCAAACATGAAGGGGAAGAAGCGGACCAGGTTGTTGCTCAGGGCGATGACGACGCGCGTCGGCATCGGCAGCTGCGCGCCGAGTCCCGAGAACAAGACTGCGAAGGTCGGAATGACCTTCTACAGAATAATGCCGACGACGGCGCCCGCGATCACGACGACGGCCACCGGACAAATCATCGCCGACTTCACCTGGCCCTGCAGCTTCACGGCCTTTTCGATGTAGGTCGCGAGCCGCTTGAGAATCGTGTCGAGGATGCCGCCCGCCTCGCCTGCGGCCACCATGTTCGTGAACAGCGGATCGAACGTTTTCGGATGCTTGCGCATCGCATCGGCGAGCGACGCGCCAGACTCGACGTCGGTGCGCGTCTGCAGAATGACGGCCGCGAAGTTCTTGTCTTCTTCCTGGTTGCCCAGAATGTCCAGGCGCTGGACGAGCGGAAGGCCCGCGTCGATGCATGACGGAGAACTGACGGGTGAAGACGGCCAGGTTCTTCGCGGTGACCTTCTTGCCGAACTTCCCCGCCCCGGTCTTCTTTGCGGCCGCGGCCGCTTTCGCCTTGGAAGCCGCGATCCGCGTCACCATGATCTGCTCGCGCCTGAGCGCGGCCACGGCGGCGTCCATCGTATCCGCGCTGCGCTCGCCGGTGACGTTCTCGCCTGCACGGGTGCGTCCGGAGTATGCGAATGTCGCCATCTGTGTCCCTCTGGCTTAGGGCTTACGGCTTAAGCCATAGGCCATGAGCCTTGAGCCGTTTATCTGCCCGACACTCCAGGCCGCGGGCCTGGCGTTCTTCCCAATCCTGCGCCGGCAACCACGCCGACGCCGCGATTGATCATGTCCTGCAGCTCGTCCTTGTTCGATGAGGTCATCATCGCCGTCTCGAGCGTGATCAGCCTCTTCATGTACAAGCTCGCCAACGATTGATTCGCGGTCTGCATCCCGAGCTTTTCCTGACCCGCCTGCATCGCGCCGTAGATCTGGTGAACCTTGTCGTCGCGAATCAGGTTCCGGATCGCGGAATTGGGCACCATGATCTCCAGCGAGACGATGCGGCCCTTGCCGTCGGCGCGCGGCAGCAGCGCCTGGCAGACGATCCCTTCCAGCACGAGCGACAGCTGGGTCCGGATCTGCGCCTGCTGGCCCGCCGGAAAAATGTCGATGATGCGGTTAATCGTCTGCGCCGCCGAGTTCGTGTGCAGCGTCCCAAACGTCAAGTGTCCGGTCTCCGCGATCTTCAGCGCCGACTCCACCGTCTCGAGATCGCGCATCTCGCCGATCAGCACGATGTCGGGATCCTCGCGCAGGGCGGCGCGGAGCGCGTTCGAAAAGCTGGTGGTGTCGCTGTGCACTTCCCGCTGGTTGACCAGGCAGTTCTTGTGCGGGCTTGATGTACTCGATCGGATCCTCGATCGTCAGGATGTGAGAGTGTCGCTCGCTGTTGATCTTGTTGAGCATCGCCGCCAGCGTCGTCGACTTGCCGCTGCCGGTCGGACCGGTGACGAGGACGAGGCCGCGCGGCCGGTCGGCGAGCGTGGCCAGCACCGCCGGGAGACCGAGATCGGCGAACACGGGAACCGTCTCGGGAATCAGCCGGTACACCGCCCCGACCGCGCCCCGTTGCATGAAGACGTTGCACCGGAAGCGGGCGAGGCCTTTGAGACCGAACGAGAAGTCAAGCTCGTTCGATTCCTCGAAACGCTTCTTCTGACTGTCGGTGAGCACGCCGTACACCAGCTATTTGGTCTCAGCCGGCGTCAGCGCGGGCATCTGCAGTCGCGCCAGCTCGCCGTGAACGCGGACCTGCGGCGGCGTGTCGGTCGCGATGTGCAGGTCGGAACCCTGCCTCTCGACGAGCGTCTTCAGCAATTCGGGCAGCGTGGCCATGTCACCTCTATCTGACTGTTTCCCTGACGACTTCTTCGACCGTCGTCATCCCGTCCTTCACTTTGCGGAGACCGCTCTGCCGCAGCGTGATCATCCCTTCGTCGATCGCCTTGCGCCGGAGCTCGAGGCCGGAGGCGCCGACGAGGATGAGTTCGCGCAGCTCTTCCGCGATTTCCATCACTTCGTACAGACCGACGCGGCCCTTGTAGCCAGTCTGATTGCATCGGTCGCAGCCTTTGCCCTTGACCGGCTGGACGATGCCGGCGTCCTCCTGCGAGAACCCCGCCTACGCCAACGCCGGCGGCGGCAGCGGCGCCGGCTCCTTGCAGTTCGTGCACACCCTCCGCACGAGACGCTGAGCGCAAATCAGATGCACAGAGCTCGCGACCAGGAACGGCTCGATGCCCATGTCCATGAGGCGGTTGACCGTGCTTGGCGCGTCGTTGGTGTGGAGCGTCGACAGCACGAGGTGGCCGGTGAGCGCCGCCTTGACGGCAATCTCCGCCGTTTCGAAGTCCCGGATTTCGCCGACAAGGATGATGTTCAGGTCCTGCCGCAGAAACGATCGGAGCGCGGCCGCGAAGTTCAGCCCGATGTTCTCCCTCACCTGCACCTGGTTGACGCCCACGAGGTTGAATTCGACCGGATCCTCGGCGGTCATGATGTTGGTTTCGACCGTGTTGACCTTCGAGATCGCCGAGTACAGCGTGTTCGTCTTGCCGCTGCCGGTCGGGCCGGTCACGAGGACCATGCCCCACGGACGCAGGATGGCCGCCTCGAACTTGGTGAGCGACTCGGGTTCGAACCCGAGCTTCGTCATGTCGAGCATCAGCTTGTCTTTGTCGAGCAGCCGCATGACGATCTTCTCGCCGAAGAGCGTGGGCAGGACCGACACACGGAAGTCGATCTCCTTTGCGGTGCCGCTCTCGTTGAAACGAATCTTGATGCGGCCGTCCTGCGGCAGCCGCTTCTCGGCGATGTCGAGCTTCGCGAGAATCTTGATGCGCGACACGATCGCGTCGCGGAACTTCATCGGCGGGCTCATGATGTAGTAGAGGATCCCGTCGATGCGGTACCGCACGCGAAGTTCTTTCTCATACGGCTCGATGTGAATGTCGCTCGAACCTTTCTGGATCGCCGACATCAGGACGACGTTCACGAGGCGGACGACCGGCGCATCCTCGCCCTGCCTGGCGAGCGCCTCGGCGTTGATTTCCTCCAGTTCCTCGAGGACCTCGACGCTACCTGTGTCGACCGAGGCCTGCAGCTCCTCGAGGCCCTTGCTGGCCATCTCAAGGGCGCTGCCGCCGGTCAAGGTCGTCGTCATCATCGACGCGCCGCCCATGCCGCCCGTCGGGTAGTACTTCTCAATCGCTTCGATGACGGCGGTTTCCGACGCCACGACCGGCTCCACGTTGTAGCCGGTCATGAACTTGATGTCGTCCATCGCGAAGACGTTGGTCGGATCCGTCATCGCGATCGTGAGCGTGGCGCCCGAGCGGCTCAGGGGGACAATTTGATACTTGTGCGCGGTGTCTGGTGAGATCAGCTTGACGACGCCGGGTATCGATGCCGAACTGCGTGAGGTTGATGGAGGGAACGCCGTACTGCTTGCTGAGAAGGGCGGTAATTTCCTCGTCCTTCACGAAGCCCATCTTGACCAGGTTATGGCCGAGCGTTCCCCCTCCAGCCTTCTGCTGGTTCAAGGCCTACTGCAACTGCTCAGCAGTGATCCGTTTCTCCTTGAGGAGGAGTTCGCCAATACGGACGGGCATGAACGCTAAATACCACGTTACGAGTTATTGACACTTTATGTCAACAACTGACCTAAAACGTCACTCTCAGGGCAACACCCCAACCATATCGCTCCTGATCGGAGCCTCGGCTGAACTGGCCGTCGAGGTAGAAGCCGCCGCGAAACCCGACGCTCGCCCCTACGCTGCGAGTTCGCCGGGACTCGCCGATGATGCTCATCCCGACGCCGGCACGCAGGCCGACCGAGCGATTGGCCAGCCACGCCTCCACCCCGGTCGCGAGCCGACGCTCCTCCCCGACAAGGGTCGGCGTGGTGGTCAGGTCGACGTCGACCGCCGCGGTGATCTCGGCCCGGTTTGGCGCCCCGGCCTTGACCGAGGCCCCCGCGCGCGCCTGCCGCAACAGCTCAATCCGCCTGCCACCTTCCGAGAAGTCCGGCGTTCTCAGGTTCTTGACCGCCACTCCGAGACGGACCCGGCCGAGCGCCGCCATGGCCCCGGCATCCAGGTCGGCATGGGTCTCGCCGAGCGCATGAACCAGTTTCATCGTCGTCCCGATGATCAGATGGCGCCCGACCGACTGCCCCACCGTCACACCGAACTGATTGAGAACGCCCTGATCTTCTCGGCTCACCGAGGCGGATCCTGTAGGGATTCCTGGCCGCGTGCCATTGAGCGCTAAGCGGTAATAGCTGAGTCCTAGGGAGGGGACGTTGAAGGCCACCGCGCGGGCGCGCGTGCTGGCGGGATTTTCGACGCGATCGAACTCGATAATGCCGTTGAAGGAGCCCCCGCTCGACAGGCCGGCCGGATTCCACCACGTCGTCGTGGCATCGTCGGACACGGCCACGAAGGCGCCGCCCATCCCCTGCGCGCGGATGCCGATGCTCTCGTAAGTCTGCGCGCGGCCGGTGGCCGGGAACAGGACCGCCAGGGCGACCGCGACCGCAGCCGGGCGCACTGCACAAACGCACACATGCAGCAATGCACGAACGTGCATTCTTGCGTTCCTGTGTTGTCGCATTCAATTGAAGGATGTCGGCGTCAGTCGACCAGTACGGCGGCGGCCACGACCGTGGTCCACAGTCCCTTCTTGTCGCCGACGGCGGTTTGCGTCACATTTTGCGTGCGGACAATCTGCTTCGACAGCCGGTAGACTTCCTTCTTCTCGTCCCAGCTCTTGTCGGGATCGAAGTCGAGGCCGAGCGTCGTGGCCAGCATTTCGGCGGCGAGCTCCTCGGCATAATCGCCGGCGATGTCCTCGCTTTCGCCGAAGCTGTGATGCTCGGACAGGTAGCCATACACGTCGCGATCGCGCGGTATCGCCACGCCGACCGTGGCCGCGATGAGCCGGTGCGGCTCGCGCGTCGCGGCTTCCGACATGACGACAAAGGTGACCTGCCCTGGCTCGAGGCGCTTCATGCCTGCGCTCCGCGACAGGATCCGGCAGTTCGGCGGAAAGATGCTCGACACCCGAACGAGGTTGCAGGCCGCGATGCCGGCGGACCTGAGTGCCAGCTCGAACGAGGTCAGCTTCTCACGGTGCTTGCCGACACCCTTGGTCAAGAACATCTCCTTGGGAACGAATCCGAGCACGTCACGCTCCTTGTCGCGAGAGGGGCATGTGCATGGTAAACAAAAGATGCCGCAGGTTCAAGAGGATCAGAGACATGATAGCGTAGCAGGCCTCTATGGTCGACACCCTTTCGTCACCGCCGGCATCCCCTCCCGCACGCGGACTCGCCGCGCGCGTCACGGGCGTGCTCACCTCCCCGCGCGCCACCTACGCCGATGTCGCGGCGCGTCCGCGCTGGTTCGCCATGCTCATCGTGGTCCTCGTCGCGACGATCGTCCCGATGGTGTCGTTGCTCTCGACCGGCGTGGGTCAGCGCGCAGCGATTGACCAGCAACTGCAGACGCTTGAGGCGTTCGGCCGGACCGTCAGCGATGCGCAGTACCAGCAGATGGAACGGATGGCGCCGTACTCCGCGTACTTCGCCGCCGCCAGCCAGGTCATCGTCCTGCCGCTCAGCGCGCTGGCGATCGCCGGCATCGCGCTCGCGATCTTCAAGGGCGCCCTCGGCGCCGACGCCCGTTTCACGCAGGTGTTCGCGGTCGTACTGTGTTCGAGCGTCGTCACCGGCCTGCGCGCCCTGTATTCGACGCCGCTCAACTACGCCCGCCAGTCGCTGTCGAGCCAGACCAACCTGGCAGCAGTCCTGCCGCTCTTCGATGAGAACACCTTCGGGAGCGGGCTGCTCGGGTCGATCGACGTGTTTCTCATCTGGTGGATTGTGAACCTCGCGATTGGGCTCGGCGTTCTCTACAAGCGCCGCACGGCGCCGATTGCCACGACGATGCTTGTCGTGTACGGAGCGATCGCGTTGACGATGGCCGTGGCCAGATCGTATGGGCAGGAGCCTAGTGCTAGATGACTCGCAAGAACGTACTGATCACGCTGGTCATCGTGCTCATCGGGGCGGGCGTCGTCGCCGCGAGCCTGTATTACCGGTGGGACACGGGCCTCACGGTGACGACCGATGTGATCAAAGCTCGGGATCTCGAAGCCGTCGTATCGGCCTCCGGGAAGATTCAACCCAAACGGCTCGTCAACATCAGCGCCGACACGCCAGGCCGCGTCGTCGATCTCGCGGTGAACGAAGGCGATCGGATCAAGAAGGGCCAGTTTCTCCTGCAGATCGACCCCAGGTCGCTGCGCACGCGCGTCGACAGCGGCACGGCGTCGATGCAGGCCGCGCAGCTGTCGCTCGATCAGATGAGGCAGTCCATCGAAACCGCCAGCGTGCAGATCGAGCAGGCGCGGCAGACGCTGAAGCGTCAGCAGGATCTCTGGAGCAGGCAGCTCACCACGCGCGAGGCGCTCGACAAGGCGACGAACGACGCGAAGGCGGCCGAGTCGGCGCTTCAGGAACGGCAGCGCGCCGCCGACGCGCAGGCCAGCCGCGTCAAGCAGGAGCGCGCCGGTCTCGATAATGCCCGCTACGATTTGAGCAAGGTCCGCATCGAATCGCCCATCGACGGCATCGTCACGCGCCGCAACATTCAGGAAGGCGAAACCGCCGTCGTCGGCACGATGAACAACGCCGGAACCGTGCTGCTCACGCTCGCCGACATGTCGGCGATCCAGGCCGAAATCGAAGTGGACGAGACGAATATTCCCAGCGTTCAATTTGGACAGAAGGCGACGATTTCGATCGATGCCATTCCGGACCGGACGTTCAAGGGACACGTCACCGAAATCGGCAGCAGTCCGATCCAGGCGACCGGAACCGGGACTGGCAACGCGACCGCACAGGCGACGAACTTCAAGGTCGTCGTCGTGCTCGACGAGCTGGTACCAGACGTCCGGCCGGGATTCACCGCCACGGCCGACATCGTCACGGCGACGCGGACGGCGGTTGTCGCGGCGCCGATCCCCGCCGTCGCGGTCCGCGAGCTCATCCACGAGGCAAATGGCCAGATCGTCCGCGCACCCCGCACGGACCAACGCCGCGCGAGGACCGTTGAGCCCACCGCGGTTGCGGCGGAGCTCGAACCCGGACAGACCCGCAAGGAAACTGAGGGCGTCTTCGTGCTGCGCGGCGGACGCGCCGAGTTCGTGCCCATCAAAGTCGGCATCGCCGGAGATCGCTACTTCGAGGTGCTATCGGGACTCAAAGCGGGTGACCAGGTCATCACCGGCCCGTACAACTCCGTGCGCCGCATGATCGACGGCGACGAGGTGAAGGTCGACACGAAGAAGTAGACATGAACACGTTTCCCGATTCGGCGGCGATCGCGCTCGAGGCCATCTGGTCGGCCAAGCTTCGATCGTTCATGACCGTCCTCGGCAATATCGTGGCGGTCACGTCGATTATCGCGGTCGTATCGCTGATTCAAGGGCTCAACGCATCGGTCAAGCAGGCGATCGTCAATCAGGCCGGCGCCGACTCATTCAACATCCAACAGTTCCCGGTCACCAGAAGCGAGGACGAATTCGAGAAGGTGCGGTCGAACCCGCGGATCTCGCTGCAGGACGTGCGTGCCATTCGCCGCTACGACAGCCCGCTCATCGACGCGGTCATAGCCAGAGCCAACGGGCAGGGTCGCGTCACGTATCGCGACCGATCGATCGCGAATACCAACATCCACGGCCTGACGGCGGAGTACATCGGTTTCTCGGGCTTCGACGCCGAACGCGGCCGCCTCATGACGCCGACCGAAGTCGAGACGGCACGGCCGGTCACCGTGATCGGGTGGCAGACCGCCGACCGGCTGTTCGGCACCGAGATCGACCCGCTGGACAAGGTCATCCAGATCGAAGGCACCCACTTCCGCATCGTCGGCGTGAGCGCCAAGAAGGGATCGATCCTCGGCCGGTCGCAGGACGAGTTCGCCCTCATCCCGCTGACCCGGTTCCAGATGCTGTTCGGATCGCGCCGGCCGTTGAACCTCACGGTGAAGCCGCGCGATCTCATGAAGATTTCCGAGGCGATGGACGATGCGACGATCGCCCTGCGGAGCGCGCGTGGTCTCAAGCCAAAGCAGCCGGACAACTTCGGGATGTTCACATCCGACACGATCCTGGACATCTATCACTCGGCGACCAACGGCATCTTCGCCGTACTGGTCGGCGTCGTCGCCCTCTCGCTCGTCGTCGGGGGCATCGTCATCATGAACATCATGTTGATGGTGGTGACCGAGCGGACGCGTGAAATCGGTCTGCGAAAGGCGCTCGGCGCGAGGCGGACGGACATCTGCGCGCAAATGCTCACCGAGTCAGTCGTGCTCTCGATCTTCGGCGGCGTCATCGGCACGATCTTCGGCGCGACCATCGCGCAGGGCGTCGCGACGTTCACGCCGATCCCCGCTCGGCTCGAAGTGTGGTCGATCGCCCTCGGCATCGGCATCACGGCGCTCGTCGGCCTCTTCTTCGGCCTGTATCCGGCGATGCAGGCGGCGCGCCTCGATCCGATTGAGGCGTTGAGACGGGAATAGTCAACACGACACGGCGATCGACGCAGAGACCGCTGAGCACGCAGATAATACCTGTTCTGCGGCTTCTGCGTGCTCGGCGTTTCACGTCGTGGACACACGTCAGACGGGGTGGGTATGGCAATTAGGGCGGGGCTTTTCAGGGAAGTCGTCTCGATAGCGTTTGATACGGTGCGCACCAACAAGACGCGCTCCGGCCTGACCGTCCTCGGCGTCGTCATCGGCATCACGTCGATCGTCGGCATGACGGCGATCATCCGCGGCTTCGATCAGTCGTTGCGAGACATGATCAGGGCGATCGGCCCTAACACGATCTTCGTCCAGCGCTTCGGCGTCACCAGCTTCGCGAGCGGCGCTGAAATCAGCGAACTCCTGAAGCGACCGAACCTGTCGCTGTCCGACGCGCGCGCGCTCGAGGAAGCGAGCACGACGCTCGAGTACGTCGACCTCGAGCTGGGCGCCGGACCAGGGCCGGTCACCCAGCAGCGAGTCTTCTACCGCGATCTCAAGACGAAACCGCTCATCGTGTTCGGCACGTCGGAGCACTTTGCCGCCGGCACACGGATTCCGATCGTCGCCGGACGGTACTTCAACGGCACCGAGCTCCAGTACCGCCGGAATGTCGTCGTGCTCGGCAACACCGCGCACAGGCTGCTGTTCGAGCCGGACGGCGTCGATCCGATCGGCAAGCTCGTGCGCGTCGGGACCCAGCGGTTCAAGATCGTCGGCGTGTTCGACAAACGGCCCGCCGCCGGCGGCTTCAATCTCGGCCAGGACGACTTCGTCGTCATCCCGTACACGGCGTACCAGCGCGTCTTCGGTTTGCGTGTCGGCGGGGTTCGTTTCGGCGGCAGCTCGGGGACCATCACGAACGTGCAGATTTCCGTGCTACCGCGCGACGGCGTCGTGCAGGCTGACGCGATCGCGGAGGTGCAGCGCATCATGCGGATTCGCCACGGCCTGCGCCTGGACGAACCCGACGATTTCGACATTAGCACGCAGGATCAGTTTCTTCAGTTGTGGGACCGCATCAGCCAGGGGACATTCTTCGCGCTCATCGTAATCTCGTCGATCGCCTTGATGGTCGGCGGGATCGGCGTCATGGCGATCATGTCGATCTCGGTGACCGAGCGCACCCGGGAGATCGGCATCCGGAAGGCGCTCGGCGCGCGGCGTGCAGAGATTCTCTTCCAGTTTCTGATGGAAGCCGCGTTTCTGACCTCGGCCGGCGGACTCCTCGGCATCGCGCTCGGCGCATCAATCGGCTGGGCCGTGCAACTCCTATCCGGCTTCCCCATCTCCCTTCCTTGGTGGTCATTCGCGATCGGCCTCGGGTTCTCCGCGGCCGTGGGCCTCTTCTTCGGGATGTACCCGGCGGTCAAAGCCTCCCGTCTCGACCCCATCGACGCGCTGCGACACGAATAGCCGAAGCGTAGGGCAGGACTTTAGACCTGCTTTCGTGTTTCGTGGCCGTTCGTGAGCAACGCTTGCGGGCCGGCTGATGCGCCGCATTTGATTCGCGGTATTGCCGCCTCATGCTTCGGGGGTTTCCCTTATGAAGGTCTACGACGCCGCCAGCATCAGAAACGTCGCGCTCGTCGGTCATGGCGGCTCCGGAAAGAGCCAGCTCGCCTCGGCCATTCTCTCCGACACCGGCATGGTCAACCGCTTCGGCCAAGTCGACGATGGGACGACCGTCACCGATTTCGACGAAGAGGAGATCGCGCGCAAGCACACGCTGTCCGCCAGCCTCGCCTATGCTGAGTGGAACAGGAAAAAGATCAACTTCATCGACACGCCTGGCGTCGGTAATTTCCTGAGTGACGCGCGCGCCGCGCTGCACGTAGTCGATGCCGCTGTCGTCGTGGTTGACGCCGTTTCAGGGCCGATGGTCCAGACCGAGAAAGTGTGGGAAGCGGCCGAAAAGCTCGGCCTGCCGCGCCTCGTCGTGCTCAACCGACTCGATCGCGAGCGCTCCAGCCTGTCACGCTCGCTCGCCGCACTGCGCGAAGCCTGCAGCCGCACGGTGATTCCAATTCAGCTGCCAATCGGCGACGAGAAATCATTCAAGGGCATCGCCGATCTCGTGACGAAGAAGGCATTCCTCTTTCACACGGACGGCAGCGGCAAGTTCAGCGAGGGTGACATCCCCGCGAACATGGCCAGCGCGGTCGCCGAGGCCCGCGAAGCGCTCATCGAGATGGTCGCCGAAGTCGACGAGAAGCTGATGGAGAGGTTCTTCGAAACGAGCACGCTGACCGACGAGGAGCTGGTCGCCGGCCTTCGAAGCGCGACGATCGCCGCGAAGATTGTCCCCCTGGTCTGCACATCGGCCGTGCTGAACATCGGCATCCCGCGGCTGCTCGACGCGATCCTCGCGTATCTGCCGTCGCCGGCCGAGCGGCCGGTCACAGGCCTCGACAAGTCGGGAACGGAAGTCGCGCGCGCGGCCGACGAAAGGGCGCCGGCGTCGGCGTTCGTCTGGAAGACCATTGCCGATCCGTTCGCCGGCCGGATCACGATGTTCCGCGTCGTGACGGGAACGATGAAGGCCGATTCGACCGTGCACAACAAGACGAGGGACGTTCCCGAGCGACTCGGGCATCTCGTGCTGCTGCAGGGTAAGACACAGACGACCGTGCCGGAGATCAAGGCGGGCGACCTCGGATCCGTCGCCAAGCTCAAGGACACGCTCACGAACGACACGCTTGGCGACAAAGCCGATCCGATCACGTTCCCGGCTATCAAGTTTCCCGAACCGGTGCTCTCGTACGCGATCGAACCGAAGAGCCGCGGCGACGAGGACAAGATCAGCACGGCGATGCACCGTCTCGAGGAAGAGGATCCCGCAATCCGCTACAGCCGCCACCCGCAAACCAAAGAGCTGCTGCTATCGGGACAGGGGCAGCTGCACATCGAGGTCACCGCCGCGAAGCTGAAGCGGCGGTTCGGCGTCGACGTGCTGCTCAAGCCGCCCCGGATCCCCTATCGCGAGACGATCAAGGCATCGACCGAGGCGCACGGCCGGCACAAGAAGCAGACCGGCGGCCACGGCCAGTTCGGCGACTGCAAGATCAAGGTCGAGCCGCTGCCGCGCGGCAGCGATTTCGAGTTCGTGGACGACATCTTCGGCGGCTCGATTCCGCGGCAGTTCGTTCCAGCGGTTGAGAAAGGCATCCAGGACGCGCGGACACGCGGGTGCCTGGCCGGCTATCCGATGGTCGATTTCCGCGTCACGGTGATCGACGGCTCCTACCACGACGTCGACTCGAACGAGCTCTCGTTCAAACTCGCCGGATCGCTCGCCTTCAAGGACGCGATGACCCGCGCGCGGCCGACGATCCTCGAGCCGATCATGAACGTCGAGGTGTACGCACCCTCGGACTTCGCCGGCGATCTGATGGGCGACCTGAACGGCCGGCGCGGCCGCATCGACGGGATGGACACGCGCGGCCTCACGACGATCATCAAGGCGCACGTGCCGATGTCCGAGATGCTGACCTACGAGCAGCACCTCACGTCGGCGACCGGCGGGCGCGGGTCCTACCATATGGAGTACTCGCACTACGACGAAGTCCCCTCGCACCAGCAGACCAAGATCATCGCGGCGGCGAAGGCGGAGCGCGCGGGCGTCGAGGTGGAGGAGATCTGAAGGGATAGCTGATTGTTGGTTGGTGATCGACACGGCGGGTTCGGTGATTGACCACCTGGCGGCGTACTCTATCTACTTCTGCGATCCCTTCGGACACCGGCTGGAGTTGACAACCTACGAGCACAAGGAGGCGAGGGTGGTCGTCGGGAAGCGTTAGCTCCCACCGGCTTTGCGCGGCGTCGTCGATTTGCGCGGCGCGCCCTTGGACGGCTTGGTCGACACGCTGGCGCCGTCTGCTTTGTCGTCCTTCTTGCCGCGGAGCCGTTCGGCCGCCGCGCGCAGCCGTCCGCTCACGCCCGTGGTCTTCGGCTTGGCGGCTTCGGCCGCTTTGCCCTCGGCCTTGGCTTTCGGATTGAACTCGCTGCCGACGAGCTCCACCTGCGCCATCTCCGCGCTGTCGCCTTTGCGGAACCCGAGGCGCAGCAGGCGCGTGTAGCCGCCTGGGCGCGACGCGAACCGCGGCGCGATGGCGTCGAACAGCTTCGTGACGACCTCGCGGTCCTGCAGGTCCTGCATGACGAGACGCCTCGCCGTCAGCACCCGGACCTCGTTCGATCCGGAGGCCGCTGCGCCCCGGCCCGCTTCGCCGCCAGCCAGACCGCGCTTCGCGACCGTGATGATCCGCTCGACGAACGGCCTCAGCTCCTTGGCCTTCGGCACCGTGGTCGTCAGCTGCTCGTGGCGCAGGAGGGCGGTCGCCTGATTCCGCAGCATCGCGATGCGATGCTCGGTGACGCGGCCCAGCTTTCGATGTGCAACTCGGTGTCTCATGGCTCTTTCTGGGCTGGAGGGGCGGGATGGGCCGGCCTATCCCGCCTGTCCCGCCTGCTCCTACTCCTGCGACGCGGTGGCCGACTGGTCGATCTTGATGCCGAGGC
This sequence comes from Vicinamibacterales bacterium, assembly GCA_965229885.1. Taxonomy (GTDB): domain Bacteria; phylum Acidobacteriota; class Vicinamibacteria; order Vicinamibacterales; family CAVVIG01; genus DATLLJ01. The sequence goes on along the minus strand of CBDDJX010000002.1, from coordinate 162,556 downwards.
CAAGGCCCATCGTCTGCAGGATCTCCTTGATCTCGTTGAGGCTCTTGCGTCCGAAATTCTTCGTCTTGAGCATCTCGCCCTCGCTCCTCTGCACCAGCTCGCGAATCGTGCGGATGTTCGCGTTCTTGAGGCAGTTGTACGAACGGACGGACAGCTCGAGCTCCTCGACGCTCTTGTCGAGGTTCTCGTTGCTGACGCCGACGCGCGGCTGGTCGGACGAGGCCTCCAGCTGCTGCTCGGTGACTTCGTCGAGGTTGATGAAGATATTCAGGTGATCGCGGACGAGCTTCGCCGACAGCGACACGGCGTCGCGGGGGTTAATCGATCCGTTCGTCCAGACGTCGATGGTCAGCTTGTCGTAGTCGGTCGTCTGGCCCAGACGCGCCGCTTCGACGAGATAGTTCACCTTTTTGACCGGCGAGTGGACCGAGTCGAGCGGGATCCAGCCGATGCCGAGTTCCTCGTCGAAGTTCTTGTCGGCCGACACGTAGCCGCGGCCGCGCTTCATGCGCATCTCTATGTGAAGCTTGCCGTGGTCGGAGACGGTCGCGATATGGGCGTCAGGCTCGAGGATCTCCACGTCGCCGTCGGCCTGAATGTCGCGCCCGCGCACTTCGCCCGCCTTGTCGATCTTGAGCGTCAGCGTCTTGGTGTGATCGACGTGCAGCTTGAGCGGAATCTGCTTCAGGTTGAGGATGATATCGGTCGCGTCCTCGACCACGCCGGGAATCGGCGAGAACTCGTGGAGCACACCCTCGATCTTCACCGCGGTGATCGCCGCGCCTTCCACCGAGGACAGCAGCACGCGCCGCATCGCGTTGCCGATCGTCGTGCCGAAGCCGCGCTCGAACGGCTGGGCGTAGAACCGGCCGAACCGGTCCGTGAGAGTCTCGCGCTCGAGCTCGAGCCGCTTGGGTCGCTGAAAACCTTTCCAAAGCATCGGATTCTTCCTTTCGCCTACGGGCCCGCAGTCGGGCCTCCAGACCTGCAAGTGACCGCCGACCTCCCGCCGCAGGTCTGTATAAGGCTGCGGGTCAGCGGTGTGCGATGGCTTCGGGCTTCAGGCTCCAGGCTGTAGCCAAAGCCTAGAGTCCAGAACCCAGAGCCTAGAGCCTATTTCGAATACAACTCCACGATGAGCTGTTCCTGCACGGGCAGATTAATCTGCTCGCGCGTGGGCATCGAGACGATGCGCCCGGTGATCGTGGTCGCGTCGAACGAGAGCCACCCGGGAATGCCGCGGCCCTTCACTTCTTCCATCGCGTGCTCGAGCGTCGGGTTCTTCTGCGTCCGTCCGAGGACGGTCACTAGGTCGCCCTGTCTCACGGAATAGGACGGGATGTCGACCTTCTTGCCGTTGACGAGGAAATGCCCGTGGCGCACGAGCTGCCTCGCCTGCGGCCGCGACGTGGCGAGGCCGAGCCGGTAGACGACGTTGTCGAGCCGCCGTTCGAGGAGCTGCAGCAGCGTTTCGCCGGTGATGCCGCGCGCCCGCGCGGCCGCCGCGAAGTAGCCGCGGAACTGATCCTCGAGGACGCCGTAGGTGCGCTTGGCCTTCTGCTTCTCGCGCAACTGGATGCCGTAGCCGGCGAGCTTCGCCCTGCGCCTCTTGCCGTGCTGCCCGGGCGGGAAGTTGCGCTTTTCGATGGCGCACTTCTCGGTGTAGCAGCGCTCCCCCTTGAGGAACAGCTTCATCCCCTCACGCCGGCACAAACGACACACTGGTCCGATATAACGAGCCATTCAGTCCTCTTGAATTTGAGGATCTGGGGATATGAGGATCTGAGGATTTCACAGCCTCCGATACATCCTTACATCCCCAGATCCTTACATCCTCAGATTCTTCACATCCTCAGATTCACTTGTCACTAGACGCGTCGCCGTTTCGGTGGTCTGCAGCCATTGTGCGGGATCGGCGTGACGTCGCGGATCGACTTCACCTCAAGGCCGACGGTCTGCAACGCGCGGATCGCCGATTCGCGGCCGGAGCCCGGCCCCTTGACGCGCACGTCGAGCGAGCGCATGCCGACCGTCTTGGCCGCGTTGCCCGCATTCAGCGCCGCCTGGGTCGCCGCGAACGGCGTCCCTTTGCGCGAGCCCTTGAAGCCGATGCCGCCGGCGCTTGACCAGGCGACAACGTTCCCTTCGGTGTCCGTAATCGTCACCGTCGTGTTGTTGAACGACGCATGGATGTGTGCGAGTCCGTGGTGAACGACACGCTTCTCACCGCGCTTCTTGAACGTCTTCTTCCGCTTGCCTCTGGCGCCTTCCTTCTTCTCTGGCGTGACGCCTTCCGGTGCCGGTTCTGCTTTTGCCATAAATTAGACCGTCTTCTTCTTCGCGATCGCGCCCTTGCGCGGCCCCTTGCGCGTCCGTGCGTTCGTCTTCGTCCGCTGACCGCGAGCGGGCAGGTTGCGCCGGTGGCGCATCCCGCGGTAACAGCCGATTTCCATCAGCCGCTTGATGTTCATCGAGATCTCCTTGCGGAGGTCGCCCTCGACGCCACCCTGCTCCTCGATCACGCGGCTGATCTTCCGGACGTCGTCCTCGGACAGGTCCTTGACGCGGATGTCGGCACTCACGCCGGCTTCTGTCAGGATCGTGTTCGAGCGCACCCGCCCGATGCCGTAGATGTAGGTGAGACCGATCTCGACGCGCTTGGTCCGCGGCAGATCGACGCCAGCAATTCGTGCCATATATCTGATCCTCGAATCTGAGGATTTGGGGATCTGAGGATCTGAGGATCTGAGGATCTGCTATCCTCAAGCACATCCTCACCTCCTCAAATCCTCACATCCATAAATTCACCCTTGCCTCTGTTTGTGCTTCTGGTTGCTGCAAATCACCCGCACCACGCCGTGGCGCCTGACGACCTTGCACTTGTCGCAAATCCGTTTGACTGACGCCCGCACCTTCATGACTACACCCCTGAATCCAAGAATGTGAGGATCCCAGGATTTGAGAATCTGAATTCATGCAATAGATCCTCAGATCCTGACATCCTCACATTCACGACATCTTCTCCACTATCCGTCCCCGCGTGACGTCCTTCGACAACTCAATTCGCACCCGATCGCCGACCAGCACGCGCACGAAGTTGCGATCCATACGATCGACGATGTGTGCCGTCACCATCGAGCCCTGATTGAGTCGCACACGATACAACGCGCTCGGCAACTGGTCAGTGACCGTTCCCACGACGTCCTCACCGGAGCCGGGCATCGCTTACCGGGCGTCTCTCATCGCTTGTGGGGCGCCACTCCCACTCACAGCCGCTCGGCGCCTTCGCGCATCGCGCTGGCCGCGACGCTTCTCGCCGTCAGAATCCACGGCTCTCCTGCCGTGACCGCCACGGTGTGTTCGAAATGCGCCGCGAGGCTGCCGTCCTTCGTCACGGCGGTCCAGCCGTCCCCCAGCACTTTCACCGCCGGCTTGCCGGCATTCACCATCGGCTCGATCGCGAGCACTATCCCCTCGGCCAGCCGCGGCCCGCGGCCCGGCCTGCCGTAGTTCGGCACCTGCGGCTCTTCGTGCATCTTCTCGCCGATACCGTGGCCGACGAACTCGCGCACGACAGAGAAGCCGAACGCCTCCACGTGCCGCTGCACCGCGTGGCCGATATCCGACACCCGGGCGCCCGGGCGCACGCACTCGATCGCCTTGCACAGCGATTCTTCGGTGACCCGAAGCAGCGTCGCGGCCTCTTCAGACACCTGGCCGACCGGCAGCGTGATCGCGCTGTCGCCGAAGTAACCCTCGAGCAATACGCCGACGTCGAGCGAAATAATGTCGCCTTCGTTCAGCACGCGGCGGCCCGACGGAATCCCGTGGATCACCTCGTTGTTGATCGACGCGCAAATCGTCGCCGGATAGCCGTGATACCCCTTGAATGCCGGCGTCGCGCCCGCTGCACCAATCCGCTTCTCCGCGAGCGCATCAAGGTCCGTCGTCGTCGTCCCCGGCGCGATGTGCGCCGCGAGCTCCGTCAGCACTTCGCCGACCAGCCGGCCCGCTTCACGCATGCGCTTCAGCTCGCTGGCCGAGCGGCACACAATCACGGCTTTGCCCCTTTGACGGCCGCTCTCCTGCCCGCCGATTCGATCGCGGCCACCAATTCCGCCACCACCAGATCGGGCGACTGCGATCCGTTCACGGAGCGGAACGTCGGCCGCCCCTGGTAGTACTCCACGAGCGGCCGCGTCTGCTGGTGGTAGACCTTCAAACGCTCGAGGACCACCGTGTCGTTGTCGTCACTGCGCCGCACGAGCTTCCCACCGCACCGCTGGCATTCGGCGGAGGTCCTGGCTGCCGCCGCGTCTGCGGTGGCGGCGCAGTGTTCGCACACCATGCGCATCGACAGCCGCCGCACGAGCTCCAGGTCAGGTACCGCGATTTCGACGACGACCAGCGGGGCGCGACCCCTCATGATCTCGTCGAGCGCCGCCGCCTGCATGACCGTCCGAGGGAACCCGTCCAGGATGAACCCGTCCCGTACATCCTTCCGGTTGAGCCGTTCCTGCACGATCCCGATCACCACATCGTCGCCGACCAGCTCGCCGCGCTCCACGATCGCCTGGGCCCGCTTGCCGATTTCCGTGCCGCTGTGGACCGCCTCGCGAAGGATGTCGCCCGTCGAGATCCTCGGAATCCCGTTCGCCCTGGCAATCTGTTCCGCCTGGGTGCCTTTGCCCGCGCCCGGAGGGCCCAGCATGATGAGATTCAGCGCCACTGCCAGCACCTATGCCCGACGGCCACGAATACGCGACTTCTTCATAAAGCCGTCGTAGTGCCGCATGATCAACTGTGACTCGACCTGCTGCACCGTGTCCATGGCCACGCCCACGACGATCAGAAGCGACGTGCCGCCGAAATAGAACTGAACGTTCAAGCCTTCGGTGATGAACCGCGGAATGTTCGCGTCGAGCCACTCGCCGACGAACGGGATGGGCGCCACCTTGAAGCCGCTCAGCAGGAACTGCGGCAGTAGCGCGACCAGCGAGAGGTACAGCGCGCCGGCCAGCGTGAGGCGTGTCAGGATGGTGTCGATGTACTCCGCGGTGCGTTTGCCCGGACGGATGCCCGGCACGAACCCGCCGTACTTCCGCATGTTCTCCGCCACGTCATCGGGATTGAAGATGATCGCGGTGTAGAAGTACGTGAAGAAGACGATCGCCAGCACGTACAGCAGGTTGTACAGCGGCATCCCCAGGCCCAGCTGGGCCGTGACCGCGTCGACCCACGGCCCCGTGAAGGCGGACGCGATCGTCGCCGGAAACGCGAGGATCGACGACGCAAAGATGACCGGGATGACGCCGCCGGTATTGACCTTCAGCGGGATGTGCGTGCTCGAGCCGCCGTACATTCGCCGGCCCACCACACGCTTCGCGTACTGCACCGTCACGCGTCGATGGCCGCGCTCGACGAACACGATCGCGGCGATGACGAGCGCCATCAGGATCAGGAGGAACATGATGCGGATCAGGCCGATCTGGCCGGTGCGCATCTGATCGAACGTCTGAATGACCGCGCGCGGCAGCCCGACGACGATGCCGGCGAAAATGATGAGCGATATGCCGTTGCCGATGCCGCGCTCGGTGATCTGTTCGCCCAGCCACATGATGAAACAGGTGCCGGTGGTCAGCGTCAGTATGGTCATCAGCCGGAATGACCAGCCGGCGTTGTACACGAGCGGCAGGCCGCCCGCGATTTCCGTCTGGCGCTCGAGGAAGATCGCGATGCCGAGCGACTGCACGACGCTCAGGCCGATCGTCAGGTAGCGGGTGTACTGCGTGATCTTGCGCCGCCCCAGCTCGCCTTCGTTCTTGATCTTCTCAAGGTACGGCCAGACGACGGTCAGGAGCTGGAGGATGATCGACGAGCTGATGTAGGGCATGATGCCCAGCGCGAAGATCGTCACCCTCGACAGGTTCCCGCCGGAGAACATGTCGTAAAGGCCGAACATTGTGTTGGCCGTCTGGCGAGCCAGCTCCTCGAGCGCGGCCGCGTTGATGCCCGGCGTCGGAATGTGGCCGCCCGCGCGGAACACGGCCAGCATGCCCAGCGTGAACAGCACGCGGTTCCTGAGATCCGAAATGGTGAAGATGTTCTTCAGGCTATCCATGGGCTGCGATCAGTGCTGTCGTTCCCCCGGCGGCCGCGATCTTTTCTGCCGCCTTTCCGCTGAATTTGTGCGCGTGAACGGTCAGCGCCTTCCCGACGTCGCCGCGCGCGAGCACCTTGATCAGCCGGCGTGCGCCCGACATGAGGCCGCGCTCGAGCAGCAGTTCCGGCGTCACGATGGTGCCGGCCTCGAACCGGGCGGCGAGCGTGTCGAGGTTTACGACCTCGTACTCCACGCGGAAAGGATTCTGGAACCCGCGCTTCGGCACACGGCGGTGCAGCGGCATCTGGCCGCCTTCAAAGCCGCGCTTGAACTTGTAACCGGACCGCGACTTCGCGCCCTTGTGCCCGCGGCCGGCGGTCTTGCCGTTGCCGGACCCCTGGCCGCGCCCGATCCGCTTCTTCGCGTGTTTCGCCCCCTTTGGGGGACGCAGATTGTTCAATGACATGGCGACCTTATACTTTCACTGCCCGCCGGCGCTATTCCACCTCGACCAGGTGCCGCACCTTATGAATCATGCCGCGCGTTTCCGGCGTGTCCTTTAGCTCCACCGAGTGCCGGATACGGCGCAGCCCGAGACTGCGGACGACGGTGAGCTGACTACGGTTGAACCCGACCGGGCTCACCGTCAGCGTCACCTTCACCGTGGCACCTTTCGTATCTGTTCTCTGGTTGGCCATCTGTTCCCTGCTATGCCGTCGCGCGGCCGAAATCTCCGACGTCTTTGCCGCGCAGCCGCGCGAGCATTCTCGGATCCTTGAGCGAGCCGAGCCCTGCGATCGTCGCGCGCACGACGTTATGCGGGTTCGCCGATCCGAGCGACTTGGTCATGATGTTCGCAATCCCGGCCGCCTCGACGACCGCGCGCACCGTGCCGCCCGCGATGATGCCGGTGCCGTCCGGCGCCGGCTTCAGGAGCACGCTGCCGGCGCCGAACTTGCCGACAATCGGATGCGGAATCGTCGTGCCCTGCAGCGGGACGCGAATCAGGTTCTTCTTCGCCGCCTCGATGCCCTTCTTGATCGCCGACGGCACTTCCTTGGCCTTGCCGACCCCGAAGCCGACGACGCCGTGGCCGTCGCCGACGACGACGAGCGCGCTGAAGCTCAGGTTCTTGCCGCCCTTGACGACCTTCGTGACGCGGTTGATCGAGACGACCGTGTCCTTGATATCGAGCTGCGCCGGATCGATTCGCTCTCTCGTACGCATGTGACTAAAACTCCAAACCGGCTTTCCGCGCGGCGTCCGCCACGGCGCGAACCCGGCCGTGATACAGGAACCCGCTGCGGTCGAACACGACGCGCTTGATGCCCTTCCCGATCGATCGATCGGCGATCGCCTTGCCAATCGCCTCGGCGCCCTTGATGTTGCCGCCGCGCACCCCCTTCGGGAACGCGCCCTTGAGGCCCGCATCGATGCTCGACGCCGACACCAGCGTCTGGCCGCTCATGTCGTCGATCACCTGCGCGTAGATGTGCGTCACGCTCCGGAACACGCTCAGGCGCGGGCGCTCCTTCGAACCGCCTATCCGTTTCCGCTGCCGCAACTGAATGCGGTGGCGGCGATCGTCCTTCGTCTTGATTTTCATAAACCCTAAGCCCCGAGCCCTCAGCCCTTACGCCTTCGCCCCCGTCTTGCCGGCCTTCTTCTTCAGCACTTCACCGGTATACCGGACGCCCTTCTGCTTGTACGGATCCGGCTTCCGGAAACGGCGGATATTTGCTGCGACCTGTCCCACGAGCTGGCGATCCACACCCATGACGGTGATGTGCGTCTGCTTGTCGACCGTGATGTCGATCCCGGGCGGGACGTCGAGCACGACCGGGTGCGAGTAGCCGAGCGCGAACACCACCTGCTTCCCCTTCACCTCGGCGCGGTACCCCACACCGACGATGTCGAGCTCGCGCTTGTACCCCTCGGTGACGCCGGTCACCGCATTGGCGACCAGTGTGCGCGCCAGGCCGTGGAACTTCGCCAGGGCGGGATCGTCGGTCGAACGCCTGGCGTGCAGCGTCCCGTCCGCCAGCTCGAAGTTGATGCCGGAAGGAAACACCTGCCGCATCTTGCCTTTCGGACCTTGGACCTCGACGGCGCTGTCGACCACCTTGAGGGTGACGCCTTTGGGAATCGTGATGGGTTTCTTACCGATTCGAGACGACATTCTCTAAATCCTTGTTGACTTTGGGCCTTGGGCTTCAGGCTCTAGCCAGAGCCTGAAGCCGAGAACCTGGAGCCCTACCAAATGTTGCACAAGACCTCGCCGCCGACGCCGGCCTTGACCGCAGCGCGGCCCGTCATGACGCCGCGCGAGGTCGTCAGGATGCTGGTGCCGAGACCCGCCAGCACGTCAGGGACGTCGTCGCGTCCGAAATAGATGCGGCGGCCGGGGCGGCTGATACGCTGGATGCCAGTGATCAGCCGTTCGCCGTGCGGTCCGTATTTCAGGAACAGCCGCAGCGTCTTGACCGGCGCCGTCGTCTTCGGGACGGCGTCGTCGACAAGCTTGTAGCCCTGAATGTAACCCTCGTCCTGAAGGATGCGGGCGATATCCACCTTCAGCCGCGAAGCCGGCATATCGACGCGCGTCTGCTTGGCGATCACCGAGTTGCGAATCCGCGTGAGCATGTCTGCGATAGGGTCTGTCATAGCTCTCTCAAACCTCACCAGCTCGATTTCGTGACGCCCGTCACATCGCCTTCGAGTGCCGCCTTGCGGAAACAGAGGCGGCACAGCCCGAACTTCCGCATGTACGCGCGCGGACGCCCGCAGAGGTGACAACGGTTGCGGAGCCGAACCTTGAACTTCGGCTTCTTGTGCTCTTTGGCGATCTTTGCGGTAGTAGCCATAGGTATCAGCTCTGCCTGAACGGCATCTCAATAAACTGCAATCGGCTTCCTCGCCTCTGCCTTCCTTATCGACTACGAGGCTCGGAAGGGCATCCCCATAAATTGCAACAGTTTCCTCGCCTCTTCGTCGGTTTTCGCCGTCGTGACGACCGAGACGTTCATGCCGCGCGCCTTGTCGACCTTCATGTAATCGATCTCGGGGAACAGCAACTGGTCGCGCAGGCCCAGCGTATAGTTCCCGCGGCCGTCGAAGCCCTTGGGCGACACACCCTTGAAGTCGCGGACGCGAGGCAGCGCGATGTTCATCAGCCGGTCGAGGAACTCCCACATGCGCTCGCCGCGCAGCGTGACCATTGCCGCGATCGGCTGGCCCTTGCGGACCTTGAACTGCGCGATCGACTTCTTCGCGCGGCGTGTAACCGGCTTCTGGCCGGTGATGCGCGCGATCTCGTCGGCGCCGGTGTCGATCAGCTTGGCGTTCGACGTCGCCTCGCCGAGGCCCATGTTCACGACGACCTTGTGGATCTTCGGAACGGCCATGATGTTCTGGTAGCCGAACTCCTTCTTGAGCGCGGGGACAACATCCTTTCGATACTTTTCCTTCAGCCGGGTCATTTGTCGACGACTCCCTCGCACTTGCGGCAGATGCGGACCTTGCGGCCATCGCCGAGCAGTCTGTGGCCAACTCGCGTCTGGATGCCGCACTCGGGACACACCAGCTGCACATTCGAGGTGTGTAGCGACGCCTCGCGGGACACGATGCCGCCCTTGACCTGCTTGCCAGGATTCGGCTTCGTGTGGCGCTTGATCAGGTTCACGCCTTCCACGATGAGCCGGATCTTGCCGTTGTCTCCAGGGAGCACCTTCAGCACGCGGCCGCGCTTGCCGCGGTCCTTGCCCGTGATGACGAGCACGCTGTCGTTCTTTCGAATCGGTGTAGCTAACCTTGACATAACACTCTCAACGTTAGAGAACCTCCGGCGCGAGCGAGACGATCTTCATGAAACGGCGCTCGCGCAGCTCGCGCGCCACCGGGCCAAAGACGCGCGTACCGATCGGCTCGTTCTGGTCGCTAATCAGCACCGCGGCGTTCCGATCGAAGCGGATGTACGTGCCGTCGCGCCGGCGCTGCTCTTTCACCGTCCGCACGATGACGGCTTTCACGACCTGCCCTTTCTTCACGTTCGACTCGGGGGTCGCTTCCTTCACCGAGGCGGTGACGATGTCGCCGAGCTTGGCGTAGCGGCCGGTCGATCCGCCAAACGGGTTGATGACCGCGATCTTGCGCGCGCCGGAGTTGTCGGCGACGTCGAGAATCGATCGCATCTGAATCATGGCTTATACCTCCGCGGCCTTGCGGACGACGCGGGCGAGCGCCCAGCGCTTTCGACGGCTCATCGGGCGGGTTTCGACGATGGCAACGGTGTCGCCGATGCCGGCCGTGCTTTGCTCGTCGTGCACCATGAACTTCGACGTGCGCCGCATGGTCTTGCCGTACAGCTCGTGGCGCACCTGCCACTCGACAGCCACGACGATGCTCTTCTGCATCTTGTTGCTGACGACGACGCCGACCTTTTCTGCCTTCTGCGCCATATGCCTATTCCGCTCTTTTCTGCCGCATGAATGTCTTGACGCGCGCGAGATCGCGCCGGACCGTGCGCAGCTTGTCGGGCGCTTCGAGCTGCCCCATCGACTGCTCGATGCGCATCCGGAACAGCCGATCGGCCAGATCGCGCTCCTTCGCGCCGAGCTCGTCGGCGGCGAGGTCGCGAAGTTCCGCAGCCTTCATAGCATCTTCTCCTGCGCGAAGCGGGTCGCGAACTTGGTCCGGATCGGAATCTTGGACGCCGCGAGCCGCATCGCCTCTCGCGCGTCCTTCTCGGACACGCCTTCCATCTCGAACAGTACCTTGCCGGGCCGCACGACGCAGACCCACTGCTCGGGCGCGCCCTTGCCCTTACCCATGCGCGTTTCCTGCGGCTTCTTCGTGATCGGCTTGTCCGGGAAGACGCGCACCCAGATCTTGCCGCCGCGCGCGATGAAGCGGGTCATCGCGACGCGCGCCGCCTCGATCTGTCGATCGGTCAGCCAGCAGGGCTCAAGCGCCTTCAGGCCGAAGTCGCCGAACGATACATCTGAGCCGCGCCAGGCCTTGCCACGCATACGCCCGCGCTGTTGCTTACGGTACTTGACCTTCTTGGGCATTAACATAACGGTGTCTTCTCTTCACTGGCGCCGGGGCGCTACGCCCGCGCGCCTTGCGGTTTGCGCGGTGCCCGTTCCCGATATTCCTCTTCCCGCCCGCGCTGCGGGACCAGCCGTTCACCCTTGTACAGCCACACCTTGATGCCGATCTGGCCGTAGGTCGTGCGCGCCTCGGCAAACCCGTAGTCGATGTCGGCGCGCAGCGTCTGCAGCGGCAGCTGCCCGTGCAAGTACCATTCGGACCGCGCGATCTCGGCGCCGTTCAGCCGACCGGAGACGCGCACCTTGATGCCGCGCGCGCCGAAGCGGAGGGCCGACTCGACCGCCTTCCGCATCGCGCGCCGGAACGCCACGCGCTTCTCGAGCTGCATCGCCACCGACTCGGCGATGAGCTGCGAATCGAGCTCGGGCTTCTGGATCTCCTGGATGTTGATGAAGACCTCGCGGCTCGTCCGCTTCTGGATTTCCTGCTTCAGTTTGTCGACTTCCGCCCCTTTGCGCCCGATGATGATGCCGGGCCGCGACGTGTAGATGTCGATCTTGAGCTTGTTCGCCGCCCGCTCGGTCTCGATTTTCGAGACTCCGGCGTGGGCAAACCGCTTCTTGAGGTTCGCCCGCAGCTCGAGGTCCTCGTGCAGCAGCCTTGCGTAGTCGCGGTCCGAGTACCACCGAGACCGCCACGTCTTGTTGAACCCGAGGCGGAATCCGAACGGATGAACCTTCTGGCCCACGGTTACCTCTTCGCTTTCTTTGATTCCCGGGCGGGGGCCCGCTTGGCGGCCGCCGGCTTTCTAGCTGCTGGAGTGCGCCGCGCGCGCTTGGTCGCCGCACCGGGCACCGCGGTGGTCTCACTTCCAGCCGCAATCGCCACGACCTTTTCGGGCCGCTCCGACACGCGCACCGTGAGATGCGCCGTGCGCTTCAGCACGCGAAACGCGCGGCCCATGGGCGCCGGCCGCACACGCTTCTGCGAAGGACCCTGATTGGCGTAGCACGCCGACACATACAGCTTGTCGACGTCGCCGCTGAAGCCGTCTTTGTTCTGCGCGTTGGCGATCGCCGAACGCAGCACCTTGCTGATGTCGTCGGCAATCGCCTTGCGCGTGAACTTGAGCGTCGCCAGCGCGCCGTTGACGTCCTTGCCGCGAATGAGCGCGAGCACGAGCCCGGCCTTCTGCGCGGACGTCCGCACGTATTTTGACGTGGCGTGCGCCTCGATCATGATTCCTTACCCTGCTCCGCCCGGCTTCGCGGCTCCGGCGGACGCCGCCGCACCGGACGAGCCGCCGACGGACGCCGCTTTCTCGGCGACGCGGGTCGTGTGGCCCTTGAAGAGGCGCGTCGGCGCGAACTCGCCGAGCTTGTGGCCGACCATGTTCTCCGTGACATACACGGGGATGAACTTCTTCCCGTTGTGCACGGCGAGCGTAAGGCCGACCATCTCGGGGATGACGGTCGATCGCCGCGACCACGTCTTGATAACCCTTTTTTTGGCCCCGCGATTCATCACCTCGATCTTCTCGAGCAGGTGCGTATCGACGAAGGGACCTTTCTTCAGTGAGCGGCCCATCTATTTCTGTCTCCGCTTGACGATGAACTGGTCGGTCAACTTGCTGTTGCGCGTCTTGTAGCCCTTGGTCGGCAGGCCCCACGGCGTCACCGGATGGCGTCCGCCCGACGTCTTGCCCTCGCCGCCACCGAGCGGGTGATCGACAGGGTTCATCGCGACGCCGCGCACGTGGGGACGCTGCCCCATCCAGCGGCTGCGACCTGCCTTGCCGATCGACACGTTCTCGTGATCGATGTTGCCGACCTGGCCGATCGTCGCGAAGCACTCCATCCTGATCTTGCGGATCTCGCTCGACGGCATCTTGACCGAGGCGTAGTCGCCTTCCTTGGCGACCAGCTGGACCGACGACCCGGCGCTCCGCGCAATCTGCCCGCCCTTGCCCGGCTTCAACTCCACGTTGTGGAGGAGCGTGCCGAGCGGGATGTTCTTGAGCGGCAGCGAGTTGCCCGGAAGAATGTCCACCGTCTGCCCGGCGACGATGACGTCGCCCACCTTCAACCCGTTTGGCTGCAGGATGTAGCGCTTCTCGCCGTCGGCATACGTCAGGAGCGCAATCCGCGCCGAACGGTTCGGGTCGTACTCGACCGTCGCCACCGTGGCCGGAATGTCACGCTTGTCGCGCTTGAAGTCGATGATCCTGTACATCCGCTTATGGCCGCCGCCGCGCCACCAAGACGTGAGGTGCCCCTGGTTGTTCCGGCCGCCCGTGCTGCGGAGCGGCTCGACGAGCGGCTTGTGCGGCTCCTGCGTGGTGATCTCGTCGAACCCCGCGCCGGTCCGGAACCGCGTGCCTGGCGACGTCGGGTTGTATTTGCGAATGGCCATAATGCTTTACGCGCCTGCTCTAATCACAACTCGGGTGCTCTACGCACCCTCGAGGAATTCGGGTATCTTCGCGCCCTCACGCAGCCTGACGTAGGCCTTCTTCCAGTCCGACCGGCGGCCCGCGTAGCGACCCTGCCGCTTCACCTTGCCGTGGGTAATGGCGGTGCGAATACCGTCGACCTTCGCTCCGAAGAGCTGCTCGACGGCCCGCTTAATCTCGATCTTGTTCGCATCGACGGCCACCTGAAACACGATCGTCCGGCCGTCCTCGCGGAGGATGGACGTCTTCTCGGTGATGAGGGGCCGGCGAATGACATCGGTGAGTTTCATGCCAGCGCCTCTTGCAGCTTTTCGATCGCGCTCTTCGTCACGACCACCCGGCCGGCGTCCGCGACGTCGCGCGCCGTCAGGCGCGCGCTCGCCACCAGCGAGACACCGGGAATGTTGCGGAGCGATCGCGACAATTTGTCGTCGACCGCCACGTCCACCAGCACCGCCTTGCCGATGACCCCCAGCCGCCTCAATAGCTCCACGGCGCTCTTCGTCTTGATTTCGACGGCCGACAGCTCGTCGACGACAACGAGCGCGCCGCCCTGGAGTTTGTCGGCCAGCGCGGCGCGCAGCGCCCCGCGTCGGACCTTCGTCGGCAGCGCGAAGTCGTAGCTGCGCGGCTGCGGCCCGAACACCGTGCCGCCATGGCGCCACAACGGGTTGCGAATCGAGCCGACGCGCGCGCGGCCGGTGCCCTTCTGCCGCCACGGCTTCCTGCCGCTGCCGCTGACGATCGCGCGGTTCTTCGTCGCATGCGTGCCGCGGCGTTTCTTCGCATTTGAGTGGACGACCGATTCCCAGATGAGATCGGCATTCACACGCCCGCCGAACACGTCGTCGCGAATGTCGACCGCGCCGACTTTCTTGTTTTCGCCGTTGACGATATCAAGCTGCATGTAGCTACTTCTTGCCCCTCTTGGGCTTCTCGACCTGCGCGACCTTGATCTTCTTGGCGGTGACCGCCTTCCGCACGATCACGTAGCTCGACGGCGCGCCCGGGATGCCCCCTTCGACGACCAACAGGTGGTTCTCCGGATCGACGCGCAGGATCTTGAGGTTGTGGATCGTCACGCGGCCGCCGCCCATCCGGCCTGCCGCCCGCATGCCCTTGACGACGCGCGACGGGAACGACGAGGCGCCGATCGATCCTGGCGCGCGGTGGAACATCGACCCGTGCGTCGCCGCGCCGCCGGCGAAGTGGTGTCGCCTGACGACGCCCTGAAAACCTTTGCCGCGGCCGGTGCCGACGATATCGACGCGCTCGCCGTCGGCGAAGATCGAGACGAGGACCTGATCACCCGCTTTGACGACATCGTCGACATCATTTCCAGGGCCTCCGCTGACCACCTTCACCTCGCGCCGGACGCGCGTCGCCGGCACGTTGGCCTTCTTGAAGTGACCGGTCGCCGGCCTGTTTGCCTTCGGCGCTGTCTCTTCAACCAGGCCGAGCTGCACCGCGGCATAGCCGTCGACCTGCGCGGTCTTCGCCTGGACGACCACGCAGGGACCCGCCTTGATGATGGTGGCCGGGTGGACCGTGCCGTCAGCATCGAACAGCTGCGTCATGCCGACTTTTCTGCCGATGATTCCTGTAACCATAAAGAGACCCTATTTATGTTCTTTCCCGAACGCTTTGATCTCCACGTCGACGCCGGCGGGCAGATCGAGCTTCATGAGCGCGTCCACGGTCTGCGGCGTCGGCTCGAAGATATCGATGAGCCGCTTGTGCGTGCGGATCTCGAACTGCTCGCGCGATTTCTTGTCGACGTGCGGCGAGCGCAGCACCGTCCACTTGTTCTTCGCCGTCGGCAGCGGAATCGGCCCCGCCAGCCGCGCGCCCGTGCGTTTGGCCGTGTCGACAATTTCGGTCGTCGACTGATCGAGGACGCGGTAGTCATACGCCTTTAGGCGGATGCGGATCTTCTCACTGAATGCTGTTGCCATCATGAATCCTGTCGGCTTGGACTTCGGGTTTCTGGCTCTGCCTAGAGCCCAGAGCCGAACGCCTGGAGCCCGCTATTTCCCCTGCATCCGCGCGACGACTTCTTCGCTGACATTCTGCGGCGTCGGCTCATACCGATCGAAGTGCATCGAGTAGGTCGCGCGCCCCTGCGTGCGCGACCGAAGGTCCGTCGCGTAGCCGAACATCTCCGACAGCGGGACGCGCGCCTGAATAATCTGCGTGCCGCCACGATCTTCCTGCGACTGGATATGGCCGCGCCGGCTGGCGAGGTTCCCCATCACGTCGCCCATGAAGTCCTTCGGGACGACGACCTCGACGCGCATCACGGGCTCGAGCAGCACCGGCTTGGCCCGTTTCGCCGCGTTCTTGAACGCCATCGACCCGGCAATCTTGAAGGCCATTTCCGACGAGTCGACGTCGTGGTACGAGCCGTCGTACAGCTCCACCGCCACGTCGTCCACCGGGTAACCCGCGAGGACACCGGTCGTCATCGCCTCGCGTATGCCCTGATCGATGGGCTTGATGAACTCCTTCGGAATCGACCCGCCGACTGTCTCGTTGATGAACTCGTAGCCCTCGCCAGGCTGGCGCGGGATGAGGCGAATCTTCGCGTGCCCGTATTGGCCACGTCCGCCCGTCTGTTTGATGTACCGGCCCTCGCCCTCGGCCAGGCACGTGAGCGTTTCCTTGTAAGCCACCTGCGGGCGGCCGACGGTCGCTTCGACATTGAACTCGCGCTTCAGGCGGTCGACGATGATTTCGAGGTGCAACTCGCCCATGCCGGCGATCACGACCTGGCCCGTCTGGTCGTCGGTCTTCACGCGGAAGGTCGGATCCTCGGCCATCAGCTTGCCGAGACCCATGCCAAGCTTTTCCTGATCCGCTCTTGTCTTCGGCTCGATCGCGAGCGAAATGACCGGCTCGGGGAAGTCCATCGACTCGAGCACGACCGGGTGCTTCTCGTCGCAGATCGTGTCGCCGGTCGTCACGCTCCGGAGGCCGACCGCCGCGGCGATGTCGCCCGCGTAGACGTCCTTGATCTCCTCACGCTTGTTGGCGTGCATCTTCAGGAGGCGACCGGCCCGCTCGGTTTTCTGCTTGGTCGCGTTGTACACAGAAGTCCCCGCGGTCATCGCCCCCGAGTACACGCGGAAGAAGCAGAGCTGGCCGACGAACGGGTCGGTCATGATCTTGAACGCCAGTGCGCTGAACGGCGCGTCGTCTGATGCCGGGCGCTCAATCAACGTCTCTTCCTTTTTCGTCGGGTCGATGCCGGTGATCGACGGCACGTCAAGCGGCGACGGCAGAAAGTCCACCACGGCGTCGAGCAGCGGCTGGACGCCCTTGTTCTTGAAGGCCGAGCCGCAAACGACCGGCACGAACGCGGCTTCCTGACCGCGCACCGAGCCATTCACCCGTTTGCGGAGCGCGCCTTTGATTTCCTCTTCGGTGAGCTCCTGGCCGTGCAGGTACTTTTCGAGCAGCTTGTCGTCAGCTTCGCTGACTTTCTCGATCAACTGCTCGCGGTAGTGCTTCGCTTCGTCCAGCATGTCGGCCGGAATCTCTCCGATGATATAGTCGGCGCCCATCGTTTCGTCCTTGTAGGTGATCGACTTCATCTTGATAAGGTCGATCACGCCGACGAATTTATCTTCGGCGCCGATAGGCAGCTGAATCGCAACCGGGTTGGCTTCGAGCTTCGTGATGATCTGGTCAAAGGTGTGCTTGAAGTCCGCGCCGATACGGTCCATCTTGTTGACGAAACAGATGCGTGGCACACGGTGCTTGTCGGCCTGCCGCCACACGGTTTCCGACTGCGGCTCGACGCCGGCGACCGAGTCGAACACGGCGACCGCGCCGTCGAGGATCCGCAGCGAGCGCTCGACTTCGGCGGTGAAGTCGACGTGGCCCGGCGTATCAATAATGTTGACGCGGTGATCGCGCCAGAAACAGGTGGTGGCGGCCGACGTGATCGTGATGCCGCGCTCCTGCTCCTGCTCCATCCAGTCCATCACGGCGGTCCCTTCGTGCACCTCGCCGATCTTGTACGTAATTCCGGTATAGAAGAGGATCCGCTCGGTGGTGGTCGTCTTCCCGGCATCGATGTGAGCCATGATGCCGATGTTCCGCGTCTTGCCTAACGGTGACTGCCTGGGCATTGATTTCTGGCTTTAGGCTCTGGGCTTCAGGCTCTGGCCACAGCCAACAGCCCGGAGTCCGGAGCCTTGCATTGCTACCATCGATAGTGCGCGAATGCCTTATTCGCCTCTGCCATCCGGTGCGTGTCTTCACGTTTCTTGACGGCGCCGCCACGCAGGTTCGACGCGTCAAGGAATTCGCTCGCCAGCTTCTCCTGCATTGTCTTGCCGTCGCCGCGCGAGCGCGCGTAGCCGACAATCCACCGGATGCTCAGCGAGAGCCGCCGGTTCACGTTCACTTCGATCGGCACCTGGTAATTGCTGCCGCCGACGCGGCGCGACTTCACCTCGAGGCTCGGCTTCACGTTGTCGATGGCCTTCTTGAAGACTTTCAGCGGATCGTCGCCGGTCTTCTCTTTGATGATGTCGAAGGTCTTATAGAGGATGCGCTCGGCCGTGCTGCGCTTGCCGTCGTGCATCACGCAGCTGATGAACTTGGTCACGAGCGGGCTCTGATAGAGCGGATCCGCCGGCACCTCGCGCTTCGGAATTTCTCGTCGTCTCGGCATCTCTGGAAACCCTCTAAACCTTCTTCGGTCTCTTCGCCCCGTATTTCGATCGTCCCTGTCTGCGGCCCGCGACGCCGACGGCATCGAGCGTCCCGCGCACGACGTGATACCGCACGCCCGGCAGGTCCTTGACGCGGCCGCCGCGAATGAGCACAAGCGAGTGCTCCTGCAGGTTGTGGCCGACGCCCGGGATGTACGTCGTCACCTCGATGCCGTTCGTCAGACGCACGCGCGCCACCTTGCGGAGCGCCGAGTTCGGCTTCTTCGGCGTCTGGGTGAAGACCCGCACGCACACGCCGCGCTTCTGCGGGCTGTCCTGCAGCGCGGGACTCTTCGTCTTGCTGACGATCGGCTTCCTCCCCGCGCGCACGAGCTGTCTGATAGTCGGCATAAGTGAATAAACTCGCCCGGCCTCATAAGGCCCGGCCTGCTGACGATTCGCTTCAGGCCTAGAAGCCACGTGGCTTGGCGCCTGAAAACCCGATTACCCCAGGTTCGAGTTGTCGAGACGGAAGGATCCTTTGACGCTAGATAGGGTGTCCTAGCTTCAATACAACCTGAGGAATATAGCACCGCTGCCCCTTTGGTGCAACTTCCGCCATGGCTTGTCTTTACCGATTGGTAGTGGTGTGGGGGCGGCGGCCGGCTAGCGTCCGGCTTGCTTCCTGCGTGGCCAGCTGCTGTCGTCTAGTCGGGTTCGTATTTGGCCACGACGGCCGTGCAATTGTCGTGGCTGCCGCCGGCGATGGCGCCGCGGACGATATCGGAAGCCGAGCTGGCAAGATCGTGGGAATCGGCCAGCAGTCCCTCGAGCCAGCGGTCGTCGAGCACGCCGTGGACGCCGTCGGTCGTCAACAGGAGGCGGTCGCCGGCGGTGAGCGCTTCCTCGACCACGTGCACGGTGGTCCGCCGCCAGCTGCCGACCACGTTGGTGAGCACGTGGCGCATCGGATGATCTTGCAGGAGGGACACGTCGATCCGCGGATCCCTGGCCATCACGGTGGCCGTCCACGAGTCGTCGCCGGTCAACTGGCGCAACCGGCCGCTGCCCAGCCGGTACAGGCGGCTATCTCCCACGTGGCCGACCGACAGCCGGCCGTCCGCGACGATAGCCGCAACGATCGTGGTGCCCATGCCCGTCAACGCGCTGGAGTGTCCGGCCTGTTCGAGGACCTGCACATTCGCCAGGTAAATCGCGGTGCGGATCAGATTTCCGGCTTCGGACAGGGACGGATCGAAGCCGAACGGCCAGCCGACGCGCTGCCGGTCGCCGACGACGTCGACCACCGCGTCGATGGCCGTGCGCGCAGCGATCTCACCGGCATTGTGGCCGCCCATGCCGTCGGCGACGACACAGAGCCGGAGGCCCTCATTGATCGCGAAGCGATCCTGGTTGGTAGGCCTCGCGCCCTTTTCGCTGACTCCCCACGCCTGCAGCACGCCGCCTGTCTTATCGGCCACGCCCGACGCCGTACGTAGACATGATCAATCCGATCCTGTCGACTGCTGGTAAATCCTCTGCACTGCTGTAAAGCTGTCGGCCGCCACACCTTACGACGGATGGGACGTTTCGGACCGGTGCAGCAACCGAAGAAATCGCAGGCTGCCGGCGCGGCTCGTCGCCGGATGCCGGTTCTCGAGATACGTTTCGATCGCCCACACGGCCGGCGTGCTGCCCAGCGCGATCAGGGAAACGGCGTGGTACGCCAGCGCGGTGAGGGCAAGCGACACACCCCATCCGAGCGGCACCAGCGTCGCGATCACTGCCGCGGTTCCGACGACCGCGGTCGCGTCCAGCACGGCGGCGACGATTCGTCCTGTCGTCGTGAACGCGACGGCGGGAAGATCCGGCGTGTTTACGGCCTGGACGGCCCGCCTCTCGTCGGTCGCCGATCCAACAAGATCGTCTGTCCAGCGCAGATCGTGTCCCATCAGCGCCGCCTGCTGGCGGGCGACGCGCACCACGCGCCGATCGCCGTTGGGGAACAGGCGACAGAATTCGTCGCCCGTCGCGTCTGGGTCGACGCCGACCGCCAGGGCATACGCGCGCACGCATGCCCTGGCGTAGATGCCATCCGGCCAGCGTGAGAAGTCGTTGCGCTCGAGCCCCGCCCACAGATCGGTGTGGACCTTGGTGGCCGCCCCGATGCGTTCGAGGGAGATGCCGCGCTGCACGCGAAGCCGCCTCAGATTCGGACCGAACGCCTCTCGCTCGCCCATGGAGCCGGCTTGATCCGCAAGAATGCTTCCACAGCCGATCGTTCGCCAGCGGCCACAAATGCTCATGAACGACGACTGGCGTGTGTCTTCCCTGAACCGCGAATTACGATTTTGTCAGGTCGCGCGCCTTCGCCCCTGGCCACTTCCCCGCCGGCTTGCTCCTCAAATACTCAGATCCCTGACTTTCCAGCCTCACAGCACCCGAATCACGTCCGACCGCGTGATGATGAACGTCTTGTCGGTCTTGAAGTCGCGCACCAGCACGGCCGGATTCTGCGGCGTGATCATCGTCGCGAGCAGTTCGGCAGGGATGGAAATGTCAACGAACGGGAACGCCGGCTGCATGATCGATTCGACCGGGTGGCTCTTGACGCCCGGCTGGCGCAGGAGCGCCTCGTAGAGATGCGTCTCGTTGAGGGAGCCGACGAGCCGCCTGTCGCGCGTGATGGAGATCTGCGAAAAGTCGTGCTCGCTCATGACGCGCAGGGCGTGCTCCACCGGTTCGCTGGCTTCAATCGAGCAGAGCTCGCCAGACAGCCTGGCCGCCACCAGATCGCGCGCGGTCATCCCGGTCTTCTCGAGGAAGCCCTTCTCGCGCATCCAGTCGTCGTTGAACATCTTGCCGAGATACCGCGAGCCGTGATCGTGAAAGATCACGACGACTACGTCGTTTTCGGTGAAGTGGTCCTTCAGCTGCAACAGTCCGGCAGTCGCCGATCCGGCCGAATTGCCGACGAAGATCCCCTCCTCGCGGGCAATGCGGCGCGTCATGATTGCCGCGTCCTTGTCCGTCACCTTCTCGAAGTGATCGATGATGTCGAAGTCGACGTTCCCCGGCAGGAAATCTTCGCCGATGCCCTCGGTGACGTACGGATAGATCTCGTTCTTGTCGAAGATGCCGGTCTCCTTGTACTTCTTGAACACCGATCCGTACGTGTCGATGCCCCAGACTTTGATCGCCGGATTGCGCTCCTTCAGATACCTGCCGGTGCCGGACGCCGTGCCGCCGGTGCCGATGCCGACGACCAGATGCGTCACCCGGCCGTCGGTCTGCTCCCAGATTTCCGGGCCGGTCTGTTCGTAGTGGGCCTGTGTGTTGGACCGATTGTCGTACTGATTCGCCTTCCAGCTGTTCGGCACTTCCTTCTGCAGCCGTGAAGACACCGAATAGTACGAGCGCGGATCTTCAGGATCGACGTTGGTCGGGCAGACGATGACCTCGGCGCCGAACGCCTTCAGCGCGTCAACCTTCTCCTTCGACTGCTTGTCGGTTGTCGTGAAGATGCATGGGTACCCCTTCACCACCGCGGCAATGGCGAGACCCATGCCGGTATTGCCTGAGGTGCCCTCGATGATGGTGCCGCCGGGCTTCAGCAGGCCGGCGCGCTCCGCGTCCTCGATCATCTTGACGGCCATCCGATCCTTGATGGAGTTGCCGGGATTGAAGGTTTCCAGCTTCATCAGCACGGTGGCTTTCACAAGGCCGTGCGTGATTCGATTCATGCGGACCATGGGCGTCTGGCCGATGGCATCGAGAATGGTTTCGCAGATTTTGGTCACGAATTAAGTCTACACTGGGCCGACCGGGCGCCGAGTGCGGACCCAATCTCCAGATACTGCGACGCCACCACGTTTTCGTCATCATCACCGCGCTCTTCAGCCTGTCCGGCATGGCGCTCGTCGGTCCCCGTGACCGCGTCGCGGCCGATACCCTGCCGAAACGGCTCTCCGACAGCACCTTCTGGAAGCTCGTCACCGACTTCTCTGAGCCTGACGGATTTTTTCGCTCCGACAATTTCATCTCGAACGAGACCACGTTCCAGGATGTCATTCCCGAGCTCACCAAGCGCGTCTCGAAGAACCGCGTGTACCTCGGCGTGGGGCCCGATCAGGACTTCACGTACATCACGGCGCTCCATCCGCGCATGGCGTTCATCATCGACATCCGCCGCCAGAACATGCTCGAGCACCTGATGTACAAGGCAGTCATCGAGATGTCGGGGGATCGCGCCGATTTCCTGTCGCGGCTATTCTCCCGCCAGCAGCCAGACGGGCTCGATCGCACGACGCCTGTCGACCAGATGTTCGACGCGTACAACCGCGAGCCCTCGAGCGAGAAGCTGTTTGCGAACAACCTGCGGGATGTGCTCGACCGCCTCGTGAAGCGGCATCGGTTCATGCTCTCGGCAGACGATCGCCAGGGCATCGAATACATCTATCGCGCGTTCTATTCGGAGGGGTCCGACCTGCGGTACTCCTTAATCCGCGGCAGCAGGTCGGCGCGCGATGGTTCCCGAACTACATGGAGCTCATGACGACGGCGGATCTGGCCGGGCAGAACCACAGCTATATGGCGAACGAGGAGAACTTCCGGACGCTGCGCGAGTTCGAACGAAACAACCTGCTCGTGCCGATCGTCGGCGATTTCGGCGGCGATAAAGCGACCCAGGCGGTCGGCCGATACCTCCGCGAGCACGGCGCGACGGCGAACTTCTTCTACACGTCGAACGTCGAGCAGTACCTGTTCCAGACCGACGCCTGGCAGCGGTATTACAAGAACGTGGCGACGCTGCCGATCGACAACAACAGCACGTTCATCCGCGCGTACTTCAATGTGGGATTCCGGTTTCCGCCAGGGATCATTACGCCAGACCTACACTCAGTCCAGCTGCTCGATCCAGTCAAGAGCCTTCTGGGCGCCTTCCACGCCGGCGAGCTCCAGACCTACGACGACGTCGTCGCGCGCACGAAATTCTAGGATCGAGCCCAGCCGATTTTCGACACAAGCGTTGGGACGTCGTGTGCGCTGACGGGGTGTGGCGCATCGATGAGGCCCGCACGCGCCGCGGCGTGGCCGATCACCCGCTCTGCGCTCCAGCCCTTCGCGTGCAAGTCCCGTAGGCCCGTGTCGCCGTCCGACTTGCTCAGTTTCTGTGTGGAGCTCTTCATGATGAGAGGGTGGTGAAGGAATGACGGCGGGCTTTCGCGACCAAGCAGACGCGCGAGCTGAATCTGTCGGCCCGTTGACGCGATCAGATCGTCGCCACGGATGACGAGCGTCACGCCCTGCATCCAGTCGTCGACGACCGCAGCGAACTGATATGTCCAGTTCCCTTGGCGATCGCGCGCCAGCACATCGCCACACTGCTCGGACGGCCGCTGTGCTTGCGGCCCATGGCGCCGGTCGTCAAAGCGCTCGACGCTCGGTTCAAGCTGGACGCGCAGGCCCAATCCGGGCGACTCGGGGAGGTGCTTGTCGGCGCACGTGCCTGGATATCTGCCCGCCGCAATATCCGACCGCGAACAGGCGCATGCGTGCACGAGGCCACGCGCGCGCAACTGGTCGAGTGCCGTCTCGTACAACGCGCCGCGCTCGCTCTGCCGAACGAGCGGGATAGACCCGTCGGGCCCGCCTGGCGCCATGAATCCGAGCCAGATCAGATCTTCGAGAATCGTCGACTCGAAAGCCAGCCGGCTGCGGTGCCGATCGTGGTCTTCAATCCGCAGCAGGACGCGGCCCTTCGGATCGCAGGCGCCCGCCACGCCCCAGACGTAGATCGCGTTGACGACATGGCCGAGGTGCAGGTTGCCGGTAGGCGCCGGCGCAAAACGCGTGACGAGACCGCCTGGGGGCGGAGGGGGGCGGGACGCGCTCAATAGTGTCCGACGTCCTGGATCCTCGCCATGACCGCATTCTTCAGCGCGTCAGGTCCGACGAACAGATCCTGAGGCAGCTTCCGGTAGGACAGCATGTCAGCGTAGATCGGTCCGCTCTGGTACACGTTCGCACCGAGGCCCGCCAGGTATTGCAGGCGCAGGTTACGATCGTGGTTGATGGGCGCGTCTTGCAGCCATGGCTGCAGATCGGACGCGCTGCCCGCATAGGTGGAAAACAGGTCAACAGCGGAATTGAACCCGATCTCACGCAGCGATTGAGCCACCTTCGCATACCCCGGCTGCTTGAGCCGCGCATCGATGGCATCGAGATTGATGGTGGTCGGTTCCACCTGCCCGAACAGCACGAGATCGTAGCCGACTCCGTTGTTGGTGTTCCCGAAGACCATCCCATTCGGAAACGCTTTAAAGAACGTGCCGATCTCGCTCTTCACGGCTTCCGTGTTGCTCTCGTACAACTGCACGAACAGCGTCACCGCGCCGCCCGGGTTCAGGTGCGCCTTGACGTCTTCGAAGAACTCGCGCGTGTAGAGCATCGCCGCACCCTTCACCCATGGATCCAGCGGATCGGAGGTCAGGTCGGCATTCGTCGGCTGGCCGGATCCGGCGAAGCCGCTGTTCGAGGAATACCGAATCATCGGACCATACAGGAAGAACGCGCCGTACACGGACGCTATTCCCCCCAAGTCGTCGCTGGAGAGCGCGAACCCGTGCTTCTTGGTCAGCACGTTGTCGATGGCCCGCAGGTTCTCGTCGAATATCGTCCGGTCCGGCGTGACGTTCAAGAACGCTCCAAAGATGGCGGAGGGGGTCGATCTCGCGCTCAGGCCTTCCGGCCGCTTCCTCGAAAAAAGGCGCGACACGAACTCTACCCGGTCCGCCGACAGCTCGAAGAGCGCTTTGTACATCAGCTACAAGTCGAGATTGCCCCGCCGGATGTCGACGATGAACGCCATCGCCGGCTTCGTGGCGACGATGTAGGTGAAGTTCTGTTCCGGACCGACGCCCAAGTACACGCGGCCGGCCTTCGTCGTCCGCGCAAGGTCGGGGACGACAAACTGGAACGCCAGCTCGTTGGAGAGGAGGTTGTCGGACCGGAAGACGCCGTCCGGCTCCGAGGCGTCCGATACGAGACGCCAGAATTCCTGGTCGCCGAGACGCACCGGTAGCGACGCTGCAGCGACCGTCAGGCCGATGACGAGCACCAGACCCGCCAGCACGAGCAAACGGCGCACGGACGTCACCGGCACGACCTCAATCTTCTAGGACTTCGTAGTCAATCAGCGAGCGCTGACCGAGACGCGGGCCGATGAACGCCTTGAACTCCTCGTGGGCAGGATGGAGCTGATAGCCCGCCAGCGCCTCGCGCGATGCCAGTTCCGCATACAGCGCGACGTCCCAGGAGTTGGCCGACCTGGTGAAGTCGATGCCGCCCTCGATATGCAGCAGTCCGGGGATCCTGCCCCGCATGCCTTCGATCTTCCGCTTGATCGCGGCGGCGATTTCCTCGCGGTTCTGCTCGTTCTCCCGATTCTTCAGCGTCCAGAGGACGATGTGCTTGATCATGGCGCTCCGATGGTGACGGCGACCCGAAAGGCGTCATCGCTTCATAGGGACGGGACGCGGACCCGGACGCTATAATATCGGATGCCGCTCATCGAACCGGGTCAAAAGGCCCCCGCCTTCACGCTCAACGACCAGCACGGCAAGGCCCGCACGCTGTCGGAGCACGTCGGCCATCCGGTCATCCTCTACTTCTATCCGAAGGACGACACGCCCGGCTGCACCAGGGAATCGTGCGCGTTTCAGGACCACCTGTCGAAATTCAAGTCCAGCAAGGCCACGGTTCTTGGCGTCAGCATCCTTGACGAAGCGAGCAAGGCGCGCTTCGCGGACAAGTACACGCTCACCTTTCCGCTGCTGGCCGATCCGGATCATGAAGTGGCGGACAAGTACGGCGTCTGGCAGAAGAAAACGAATTACGGCCGCAGCTACATGGGGATCGGGCGGACGACGTACCTCATCGGAGCCGACGGGAAGGTCACGAAACGGTGGGACAACGTCCAGGTGGACGGCCACGCCAAGGCGGTCCTGGCGGCCGTCAAGGCACTGTAGCAACGCTCAACGTAATCTCAACCGGCAGCCAGTCGCGCGATGCCGTCACCGGTGAGCCGACGAAGCGCTCGTTCACTCGCGCTCATACTCGGCCAGCGCCTTGATGAGCGACAGGATCACCGGCACGTCAAGCTCGGTCGCCGGCTCGATGCGAACGTCGGCAACATTCGTTGCCGTGAGCGGGTTACCTGACGCTTCGTTCGCCTTGTTGACCGAGGCGTCGACTCGAGCGGCCTTCATTCCCATTACCTTCTCTACACCGGGAGAACGACGAGGCGTCGGTCTCTTGCGTCGTGCCGCACACGGCCCAAGAGACCGGTCTGGGCGGGCGTTACTTGAGGTGACGGCTGACGAGCTTCGTCATCTCGAACATGTTCACGGTGGCTTTTCCGCCGAACACGACCTTCAGGTTATTGTCCGCCTTGATCATCCGCTTGTTCTTCGGGTCCTGAAGCTTGTTCTTCTTGATGTACAGCCACAACTTCTTGGTGACCTCGGTCCGCGGCAACGGTTTCGTGCCGACGACCTCGCCGAGCGCCGCACTGGGCGTCATCGGCTTCATGAATGCCGCACTGGGTTTCCTCGTAGACTTCTTCGCTTTTTTTGCCACGTCGTCTCCTCGGCAGCTCTATTGCGCCTAGCGCAGAGTACCACAAGCCGCGCCTTCTGCGACCAGTTTCCGCAGGGGGGCTCGCACCATCGTTCAGCCGATACGGTGCCGCACGACGCCGCCGGTCAGCGTGTCCTCGCCGATCGATACGTAGAGGTCGCCGTCGTTCATCGACAGTCCGAATGAGAGGCGGCGCTCGAGCCGCGCGGCCAGGGCCCCGATCAGGCGCCGGTCGATGGCGTACAGCTCGAGTGCCTCCGCCCGATGAATGCGCTCGCCTGAGAGCCTGTTGACCAGTTGAGCAGGATCCCTGTGCGTGTACACCACCACGCGCGGCGCGGCCTTGGACGCCTTGTGCAGCCGCGCCGCATCGGGAATGCCGATGTCAATCCACGACTGGATCGCACCGGTCAGATCGCGGACGGAGATGGCGGGTTCGTCGGGATCCGACAAACCCGGAGAGAAGGCGATGCCCTCGTGGAACTCGAGCGCGTACGCCAGAATGCGCGTCACCAGATACTCTTCCGACTCAGACGGGTGGCGCGCGACGCGCAGCGCCAGCGTCTCGTAGACGCCGCGGTCGGCGTCGGCCAGAGCGATATCGACGTTGTAGATCGTGGCGGTCAGTGCCACATGCGACCCATCGCCGACACGGCTCCGGGCTTGCGCAGGCACCACGTCGTCATGCACCGCTGCTGCTGCACGTTGGTCGTCTTGAGCGGGTCGAGCCATTCACCGCCAAGGCGCGCGGTCCAGTCGACGAGCATCGCCTCGTCGACGACGAAGCGTTCCGTCCCGTCGGGAAGGCGGACGCGCCGGCCTCCCGCCGGGCCCACCAGCCGCTCGAGACCGATGGTCGAGGCGAGCCGCGCAAAGAACAATCCGTCGGGCGCGAGCACACGCCACGTCTCTTCAAGCATGCGGCCGAAATGCGACGCATCGGACGCGAAATGGAGGACGGCGCTGCAGATCACGGCATCCATGCTGCCGTCTTCCCACGGAAGGTCGTCGAGTTCGGCCACCCGGAAATTCTCCGCCGGCAGCTGCGGCGCGAGTGTCGCGGCGAGTGCTCGAACGCGCGCGACGGCGGCACCTTCTCGATCGATGCCGAAGCACGCGAATCCCTGGGTGAGAAAGTAGACCAGATTGCGTCCATCGCCCACCCCGGCGTCCATCACTCTCGGGCGGCGGTCGAAGCGGCCCTTCAGGATCTGGTCGAAGAGGTAGATGTCGATCTCGCCGAACTGCGATCGGAGATCGGCGCTTGACGTCAGCCGCACGTCAGCACTCAGCGTTTCCTCGCCATGTCGCCGACGCGAATCACGCCCGGCACCACGACCTTCGCGTTGAGGCCGCGGAGCCGCAGCTGCTTCCCCTCTGGTGAGTTCACGAATGTCACCGCATCGGCCCCGAAGCGCGCCGCGAATTTCCCGCAGCCCGTATGCGGCTGCTCGGTCACTTCGATGACGGCGGACCCGAGCGCGACGCGCGTTCCAGGCGGCACATTGTCCGCGCTCAGATCGAGGTCGATGTACAGCTGGTCCCCTGCGAGTGCCCAGCGATCCGTCGACTGCGCCACGAGCGCAATCGCGCGCGCGTTCATGACGTTGAGCTGCCTGTCCTGATGCGCCGGACCTCTACCGGTGCTCCAGCTGTCACCCACGAGCCCCAGGGCAAGATCGAGCTGTCCCTCTTCGAGGACCTCGCGCGCGTTCACCCGCGACCGCCGCACGATCAGCCGCAACACCCCCCGGTCCCTGGGCGCGCGGCGGATCTCGTCCAGACCCGCCTGCAGTTCCTGCATCGTCAAGTATTGCTCCGCTTCAGCGGGAGTCATCGGCGATGCCCATCTGCGCGGCCGCAAACGCCCATTGATCGGCGAGCTCCGCAATGCGCTTGTCCGTCGGCCGGTAACCGTGCGACGCCTGGGTCTCGACGCGGATGAGAATCGGCCGGCCGCATGCCTGGCCGGCCTGCATCGCCGCGGTGAACTTGAACGAATGGCTTGGCACCACCCGGTCGTCGTGATCCGCCGTGGTGACGAGGGTCGCCGGATAGCATGCGCCAGGCTTGACGTTGTGCACCGGCGAGTACTGCATCAGGTAATCGAACTGCATGTTGTCCGATGATGAGCCGTACTCCGTCACCCAGGCGCGCCCGCCGGTGAACCTGTCGTAGCGCAGCATGTCCATCACGCCGACCGCAGGGAGGGCGACGGCAAACAGATCTGGGCGCTGCTGTTCGACGGCGCCCACGAGCAGGCCGCCGTTCGATCCACCCATCATGCCGAGCCTGCCGGGTGAGGTGTACTGCTCCTTGACCAGGTGCTCGGCCGCGGCGATGAAGTCGTCGAACACGTTCTGCTTCTTCTCGAAATGGCCGGCCTTGTGCCACGCCTCGCCGTACTCGGCGCCGCCACGCATGTTGACCGTCACCCAGATACCGCCCAGTTCGAGCCACGCCGGCACATCCGAGCGGTAAGCCGGCAGCGTGCTGATCGAAAAGCCGCCATAGCCGTACATCATCGTGGGATGACTGCCGTCGAGCGCCAGTCCCTTGCGCGCCGTCAGGAACAACGGGACGCGCGTGCCGTCCTTCGACGTCGCAAACAGCCGCTTCGTCTCATACTGACTGACATCGACCGGCGGCGTTGCCGCTTCGAATGGCGTCTGTTCCTTTGACGCGACATCATAGGCAAAGATGCTCGTGGGAAAGAGCGGCGAGCTGAACGCGTAGAAGATTTCGGACGAGTCCTCGCGGCCGCCGATTCCGGCGACCGTGCCGGTGCCCGGCAGCATGACGTCGCCTTGCGGGCGGCCGTCGGGCCCGAAGAGGGACAGACGGCTCTGCGCATCGACGAGGTACTGCGCGACGAAGCGACCGCCGATGAGGCCGACCGCCTCAATCGCTTCCTTGCCTTCCGGCACGATGGTGGTCCACGCCGATGGCTCGGGGTGCCGCACGTCGACTGCAATCACTTTTCTGTTCGGCGCGCCACGGTCCGTCCGCAAATACAGCATCGACCCCACGTTCCCAAACGCGGCGAACTCCGCATCGTCAGCCTCGATCAGCGGTTCGACCGGCGCGCCAATCTTCGGTGTCTTCGGATCGCCAAGGTCTGCGTAATAGAGACGATTGTTGTTGTCCGATCCTTTCGCCATGAAGACAAGTAGATAGCGACCGTCCTCGGTAACGCTGCCGTCGATGAACCAGGTCGGCAGGTCCGGCCGCGCGTAGATCAGCCGATCGGCGGATTGCGGCGTGCCGACGCGGTGGTAGTACAGCGCCTGTCCGGACAAGGCGGCCTCGAGCACTTTGCCCTTCGGTGGTTCCGGATAGCGCGAATAGAAAAAGCCCTTCGCGTCCGTCGTCCACGCGAGGTTGGAAAAGCGCATCCATCGGACTTCGTCGGCGAGGTCCTGGCTCTTATCGAGATCGCGGACATGGATCGTCTGCCAGTCGGCGCCCCCTTCCGAAAGCCCGTACGCGAGCATTCTTCCGTCGGGCGACGGCATCCACTGTGCGAGCGACACCGATCCATCCGGCGAGAGGACGTTGGGATCGAGCACGAGCACCGGCGCGGCCGTGACACTCGCGCGGACGTAAAGAGGCGACTGGCGCTGCAGGCCGCTGTTCTTCTCGTAGAAGTAACGTCCACCCTCGCGGACGGGAATGCCCACCTTGGGGTAGTTCCACAACTCGGTGATCCGCTGGTTGAAGCGCTCGCGTCTCGGCAGCCCGCCGAGATAGCCGAACGTCACCGTGTTCTCGGCGGTCACCCAGGCGGCGACGTCCGCGGAATCGAGGTCCTCCATCCAGCGGTACGGGTCGGCGACCTTCGTGCCGAAGTAATCGTCGACGACGTCGCCCTTCCTGGCGACTGGATAGGAGAACTTCGGCGAAGGGATCTCTGAGGTTGCCTGCTGGCATGCCACGGACGTCACGAGCAGAAGCGAGGTCGCCGGTGCCGTTCGCTGGATGCGGGCCATCAGGTTCCTCTTCATCTCAACTTCATTTCACCTCCTGTCACCGACCGAGCGCAGCCCGGATCCGCGCCAGATGATGGAAGCTGTGCCGGAGCGCGTGGTCCTCCACGAAGAACTGACACGTCAGCGGGGCGTCCGCGTTCAGGGAGACGGGGGCCGCGCGATCGAGCGCCTCGTTGGTGATCGCCCGGACGGCCGCTGCGGCCTCCCGACTGTTGCGGTGAAGAAGATCCAGCGCCTCGGCTTTTTCAACCGCCGCGTGCTCTCGCGCATGTTGGGCGTTCATCTGATGAACGGTGTCCCATGCCACGCCGGTGATCGGTTTCCCCTCGGCTAGTGTCTGCGCCAGCTGGATCTCGAGCGGGTACACGCTTGCGACGTGATGCACGATCACGCCGACGGTGCGGCCGTCCTTCGGCACCGGGACCTTCCAGTCCACCGGGCTCAGCGTTCGGACGAACGCGGCAAGAGCATCGGCTCCATTTTCGATGCGATCGGTAAGTGCCTGTGCACGCTGACTCATGATGACCTCCCAGTAATAGATTCAGTTGAATTGAGAAGTGTGGCTCAACCGTCGTTGAAGCCGAGCGAAATCTCACGCTTCGTCAAGGTTCTCACAACTCTGGGGTCATTTACCCGCAGAAAGCCTCTTCAATAACTGGATTTGGCCGGCGTGATACAGATCGTGGGCCGCGCTCGGTCGTCTCCTCCGGTCGCCGAAACCAATTCGAGCCTTTGAGCCGAAACGAACCTCTGGCTTTTCCTGTCAGTCGCCGCCACGCGGAATATTTCCAGTACGCGGCATGAACAACGAGCTCCCAGATGTTGTGCCGGCGCGGAGACGGTCGCCACGCGGCCTGCGCCGCGGAGATTCGTGCCGTGCCATGAGGAACGGTCGTATGCCTGGTCGAGTATCGCCAGGAGTAACCGGATTTCTGGCACCTGGGTCATCTCTCACGTCACTCCTGTGGCTCCGACTCCGAGCAGCCGGTCTCGCGCCGATAGTGATAGTCGAGCAGGACGTGTAGATCTTGGACGTTCACGTCTCTTCCTCCTTGTGCAGCTTGCGCTCGCCGCCGCGACCGGTCAACATGCTGACAGTCGTGAGCCAGGCCCTTTCCTACGCAGTCTTCGACAGGACTTCTCCCTTCGGCCCCTTCAGCCTCGACCGTCGCGAGCCGGGCCCACGGGACGTCCAGCTTGACATCCTCTTCTGTGGCGTCTGCCATTCCGACCTGCATACTGCGCGCAGCGAATGGCCCGGCACCCTGTATCCCTGCGTCCCGGGCCACGAGATCGCTGGCCGGGTCACGAAGGTCGGCTCCGCCGTCACAGGTTTCAAGGCGGGCGATCTCGCCGCCGTCGGCTGCATGGTCGACTCGTGCATGACTTGCGCGAGCTGCCGCGCCGGCTTCCAGCAGTACTGCGATAACGGCGACATCACCTTCACCTACAACTGTCCCGACAAGAAACAGCCTGGCACCATCACCCGTGGCGGTTACTCCACGCGGATTGTCGTCGACGAGCGATTCTGCCTCCACCTCTCCGACAAGCTCGACCCGGCGGCCGCCGCGCCGTTGCTATGCGCGGGCATCACGACATACTCACCGCTGAAGCACTGGGGCGCCGCCAGGGGCAAGAAGGTCGGCGTCGTCGGTCTCGGCGGACTCGGTCATATGGGCGTGAAGTTTTCGCACCTCTTCGGCGCCCACACGGTGCTGTTCACCACGTCGCCTGGCAAGATGGACGACGCGAGGCGTCTTGGCGCTGACGAGAGCGTCATGTCGAGGGATGCGGATGCGATGCTGAAGGACGCGGGCAGCTTCGATCTAATCCTGAATACGGTGCCTGCATCGCACAATCTCGACGCCTATGCGGCGCTGTTGAAGCGCGACGGCACCATGGTCCTCGTCGGCGCTCCGGAGCACCCGCACCCGTCGCCGAACATCGGCAATCTCGTCTTCAAGCGCCGCCGTATCGCCGGCTCACTCATCGGCGGGATTCCGGAAACGCAGGAGATGCTCGACTTCTGCGCGCAGCACAACATCGTCAGCGACATCGAAGTGATCCCGATCCAGAAGATCGACGACGCCTACGAGCGGATGCGCCGCGGCGATGTGAAGTACCGCTTCGTGATCGACATGGCCTCGCTCAAAGCCTGAACGACGGGCAGCCACCAACCGGCACGACTCTTCCGCGGGCCGCAGATCAGTTGCTGATCAGAGAGCGGCTTCGCTAAGCGCTCTGGGTGATCAGGCCGGAAGACCTCAGCGACTTCGCAACGTCCAGCGTGCTGGGGATACAAACAAGAAGGGCGGCAATCTTTCGACCGCCGCCCCAATGACCCAATTGCCCAATTACTCGATTCTCTAGCTGAGCTGATTCAGCGCAGCCCCTTAATAATATCGTATTCCTTGTCGATCTGCTCCTGCTCCGCCGCCGTTGGCGGTGTGCATCGGCTGGGGCTGTCCGGGGCGCCCTTGTCCCGATACGGCTCGTGGCAGAACGCGCACGCATCGGCGAGGTCGTTGGCGGCGTCGCTCACGCTTTCCTGATTCTTGGTCTTCGCCAAGTCAAGGATCTTCTTCGTGGCGTCCCGGAGGTCCTGCGCGTACTTCTGGAAGTCGGCCCGTCCGACGGGGACCGGCTTGCCGTTCTGGCACAGCCGGCCGGGCGTCAGGATGAGGTCGACTGCCTGGTTCAGCGAAACAGCGGCACTTTCCACGACCGGCCATCCCGTATAAACATTCGCGAAGATTGCCGTCGCCCCTTCACCCTCGACCTTCTTCTTCGGCGCGGCGGGATCGATCGACTGGACGTCGAAGATCAGGTTCGAGTTGGGAAACATGATGCCGCGCATGACCTCGGCCAGCGTACCGACCACCTGCATCTGGGCTGGAGCGGCTGCCGCCTTGGGGGCAGGAGTCTGCGCCCCAACGGCGGTGACCAAGAACATCGACGCAAACACGACGGTCAGGACGCGCATACCAATACCTCCATGAACACATTTCCAGACGTTCGAACTTCTGCTGCCAGTCTTCCTCCCGGCAGCCCTGGGCCAGATCCTACACCTGATTTCTGCGCTGAAGCAACGCGGCGTATCGCGCCATGGTAAGTGTGACCGAAGGAAAGATCGTCGCGCCCTAAAGGGTGTTACCCAAGCGGGTGTGCCACAGGAGGGCACCCGCGTGGGACCACAGGCGAGGCCGGAGTATTTGGCGCCGATGCGGGACCGGTACGTGGGGGCCTCGCGGACGGAGAAGGGGCGCGTGCTCACAGAGGCGGTGACGGTGACGGGCTACCATCGGAAGGCGATCATTCGGGCCTGGCGGCGGCCAGCCGTGCGGCCCCCGCGGGGCCCGCGTCGGGGCCGACCCACGCGCTATGACGCCGCGGGGGTGCGGGCACTCCGGGCGGTCTGGGTCGCGGCGGGCGATCCGTGGGCCCGCCGCCTGAAGGCCCTGCTGCCGACGTGGCTGCCGTGGGCCCGCCGCCGCCTCGCGGTGTCGCCCGCCACCGAAGCGAAGGTGCGCACCATCAGCCCGCGCCAGATCGATCGCCTGCTGGCGCCCGACCAGCGCACGATCCGCCGACGGCTGTATGGGCGCACCAAACCCGGCCCGCTGTTGAAGCACCACATTCTGGGCAAGACCGATCACTGGGACGTCACCGAGCCCGGCTTCACCGAGGTGGACCTGGTGAGTCACTCGGGCGACCGCGCCGATGGGGACTTCCTCCATACGCTGAATCTCACCGACATTCAGACCACCTGGGTCGAACACGGCGCCGTCATGGGGAAAAGTCAGGTCCGGGTCCAGGAACGGCTCGACCACTTGCGCGCGGCCTTGCCCTTCGCGCTCCGGGGGATCGACTCCGACAACGGCTCGGAGTTCATCAACGCGCATCTGCACCGGTACTGCCGGGCGCAGCAGATTCAATTCACGCGGGGGCGGCCGTACAAGAAGAACGACAACGCGCATATCGAACAAAAGAACTGGACCCACGTCCGGAAGCTGATGGGCTATGTGCGGTATGACTCGGCGGGGGCCCTCGCAGCGATGAACGATGTGTAGGCCGACCTGCGGCTGTTGCAGAATCTCTTTCTGCCGTCGGTGCAACTCCAGCGCAAAGAACGCATCGGCGCCCGCCGGCGCCGGTACTACGACGCGCCGCAGACCCCGTTGGAGCGCGTCCAGGCCTGCCCGCAGGCCCACGCCGCGAAGGTGGTGGCGCTCGTGCGCCAGCGGGACCGGCTCGATCCGTTCGCGCTCGCGGCGCGCATTGACCGCAAGCTCGCGCGGGTCTATGCCCTCGCGAATCATCGGCGCGGGCTGGTGCCCTCGACGGCGGGGGCCGCGGAGACACACGCAAAGACCGCGCGGGTCTCCGCGGCCCTGTCGCTCAAAGACCTCTCCCCGTCGGTAACACCAAATATGGCGCGACGACGCGCCGCCCGGTAACACTTATCTTATGGCTCGACACGCGCGGTCGTCCGATTCAGGGTCACCCCTTGTCGATCCGCTCCTGCTCCGCGGCCGTGGGCGGCGTGCACCGGACGGGGCTGCCGGCATCGCCCTTGTCCGGATACGGTTCGCGGCAGTTCGAGCATGCATCGGCGATCGTGTTGGTCGCATTGCTCATCTTCTCGAGGCTCGTCGTTCGCGCAACTTACGGAGCAGCCACGCCTGCGTCTCGCACGATCTGGACATTCTTGGCCCAGTCAGCGCGGCCGTCTGGCACGGGCTTGCCGCGCTCAGGCGACGCGCCGCGCCAGTAAGCAACGCATGCGCCAGGTCAGGCTTCCCCTGATCGCCGGTGAATCTGCCGGATTTCCGACGACGGCGCGCGGCGGCGCCAAGGAAACTTTCCCAGACGAGCGGAGATTTCCCGCATCCCGACTCTATGGGCCGTCCTTCTGGCGTGCACGAACGACCGTACGCTGGAGTTGTGGGTTGTCACGCTCGCATTCTTGCTGATGGGCATCGGCATCGTCTGGTATGGGGCCCGGGACTGGATGCCCCTGGCGTCGAAGCATGGCGCTGGCATCGACGCGATGCTGAGGTACCTTCTCTTCGCAACGTCGCGCCCACGGAGGCGATCACGATCGACGTCACCGCACAGCAGTTTCTCTGGAACGTCCGCTACCCAGGTGTGGAAACAGCCCGCCGGCCGCGAACAGGAGATACATGAGCATCGCGTCGATGCCGACGCCTTGTCGGGGCACGAGGGGAGGCAGCCACCGCCCCGCACAAAGGATGCCGCGCATCGCTCGCTTTCACCGTCAGAGTATCTTGGCCGCGGCCGGCCTGGTCCTCTCAGAGGCCAGCGCGTGGGCTCAGTGCGCGATGTGCCGGACGGTGAGCGCGGAACGGTCCCTTGAGCGCGGCCGGCAGCATCGTGACGCGGTGCTTGCCGCCTTTGCCGTCCCGGAGAACGATGTCGTTCAACCACCCCAGCCTCTGACCGAGCACCCCGTCAGAGAGGAAAAGGACGGCACTGAGCGCCTGGTTCTGCGTGGACGCGCTCACGCCGCGCTCGGCCAGATGAGAGACGAGTGCCGTCACCTCCCGCTCCCCGAGCTCCCGCGGGTGGCGCTTGCTATGAAAGACGATGAACAGTCGGACCCGCTCGAGTAACTTGACTTCCATGGCGACGACAATGGCATCGTCGTGAGTACAAACAAAAAGGGCGGCAATCTTTCGACCGCCGCCCCAATAACCCGATTCCCCGATTCCTACTTGAGCGTTTCTCCCCGTTCTCCCAGCGCCTCCTCCGGCTCGACGAAGTACTCCATGTCGCGCTCGAGATCGAGATCCTCCTCGGTCGGCGGCGGCGGCGGCGGCGGCGGCGGCGGCTCGTCCGCCGGGATCCGCACGTGGCGGTAGTACTCGAACCCGGTGCCGGCCGGAATCAGCCGTCCCATCGTGACGTTCTCCTTCAGGCCGCGCAGGTGATCGACCTTGCCGGAGATGGACGCCTCGGTCAGCACGCGCGTCGTTTCCTGGAACGACGCCGCCGAGATGAATGAGTCGGTCGACAGGGACGCCTTCGTGATCCCCAGCAGCAGCGGGCGGCCCTGCGCCGGACGCTCGCCCTTCGTAATCACGCGCTCGTTCTCTTCGAGGAACCTGAACTTGTCCACCTGCTCGTCGACGAGGAACTCGGTGTCGCCCACATCCTCGATCTTGACCCACCGCAGCATCTGTCGCGCGATAGTCTCGATGTGCTTATCGTTGATGTTGACGCCCTGCAGCCGGTAGACCTCCTGGATTTCGTTGACGAGGTACGCCTGCAACGCCTTTTCGCCGAGGACATTCAATATGTCGTGCGGGTTGGACGGACCATCCATCAACGGCTCGCCCGCGCGGACCCGCTCGCCTTCCTGGACATTGACATGAACGCCGCGCGGCAATGAGTATTCGCGCGGCGCGGCGCCCGGCTCATCCGGGATGACGATGATCTTCCGCTGGCCCTTGACGATGCCGCCGTGCCTGACGATGCCGTCGATCTCGGTGATGACCGCGGTTTCGCGCGGCTTCCTCGCTTCGAACAGCTCGACGACGCGCGGCAGACCGCCCGTGATGTCCTTGGTCTTGGTCGTTTCGCGCGGGATCTTCGCCAGGATGTCGCCGGCCGACACCATCTCTCCGTCCTGCACCATCAAGTGCGCGTGCGACGGCATCTGGTACTTCCGGCTGATCTTCCCGTCCTTGCCCTTGATCTCCATCGTCGGCTGCTTCTTCTCGTCCGACGAGTCGACGATGACGAAACGCGAGAGGCCCGTGACCTCGTCCACCTCCTCGTGCACCGTGATGCCTTCAAGAATGTCCTTGAAGTGGACCTGCCCATGGTCCTCGGTCAGGATCGAGAACGTGTACGGATCCCACTCGACCAGCACGTCGCCCTGCTCGACGGCCTGGCCTTCCTTCACCTTGAGGCGCGCGCCGTAGACGATCGGGTGACGCTCGCGATCGCGTCCCTTCGCGTCCTGCAGCATGAGCGATCCACTGCGGTTCATGACGACGAGGTTGCCGTCCTTGGCTTCGACGACCTGGAGGCCCTGGAAGCGGACGGTGCCGCCGTGACGCGCTTCGAGCGTCGACTGCTGGGAGACGCGCGACGCCGTGCCGCCGATATGGAACGTCCGCATCGTCAGCTGCGTGCCGGGTTCCCCAATTGATTGCGCCGCGATGACGCCGACAGCCATGCCGAGCTCCACCATCGTGCCGGTCGCGAGGTCGCGGCCGTAGCACTTGGCGCAGACCCCCCGGCGTGCCGTGCACGTCAGCACCGACCGGATCTTCACCTTCTCGATGCCGGCGTCCTGGATGGACGAGGACAGCTCTTCGTCCATCACCTCGTTCACGTCGACGATCGTCTGTCCCGTGAACGGGTCGGCGATCTTCTCGAGCGTCGTCCTGCCGATGATGCGGTCGCGGAGCGGCTCGATGACCTCGCCGCTTTCGACGATGGACCGCGCTTCGATACCGTCGAGTGTGCCGCAATCGAGCTCGTGGATGATGACGTCCTGCGCAACGTCCACGAGACGACGGGTGAGGTAGCCCGAATCGGCCGTCTTGAGCGCCGTGTCCGCCAGACCCTTGCGCGCACCGTGCGTCGAGATGAAGTACTGCAGCACGGTGAGGCCTTCACGGAAGTTCGACGTGATCGGCGTCTCGATGATCTCCCCTGACGGTTTCGCCATCAGGCCGCGCATGCCGGCGAGCTGCCGGATCTGCTGCTTGCTGCCTCGAGCGCCCGAGTCGGCCATGATGTAGACCGGGTTGAAGGTCTTCCCTTCCTTGTCGAGCTCTTCCATCTCGCCGAACATCGCATTGGCGATGTCCTCGGTCGCCTCCGACCAGATGGCGATGACCTTGTTATAGCGCTCGCCGTTGGTGATCGCGCCTTCGAGGTACTGCGACTCCACCTTGATGACATCTTCGCGCGCCTTTTCCAGGATCGACGCCTTCTCTTTCGGGATGATCAGATCGTCGATGCCGATCGACAGGCCCGATCGTGTCGCATACGTGAACCCGGTGTTCTTCAGCGCGTCGAGCATGTCGACCGTCAACTCGAGGCCGAACTTCAGGTAGCAGCTCTGGACGAGCTGCTGCAGCCCCTTCTTCTTCAGGAGGCCGTTGACGAACGGCATCTCTTTCGGCAGCTGCTCGTTGAGGATCACGCGGCCGACCGTCGTGTTGATGATCTTGCCCTTCACCTCCTGCACTTCCGTGTGCAGGACGTCCTGATCGTCGCGCGCGGCGGTCAGGTCCTGGAGCTGGCCGGTGTAGCGCAGTCGGATCGGCGAGAGCGTTTCCACCTCGCCGGCCTCGAGCGCCAGCATCACGTCGTCGGGATTCCCGAAGACTCGTCCCTCGCCCTTGGCCCCCGACTTCGCTTTCGTGAGGTAGTAGCAGCCGAGCACGATGTCCTGCGACGGAATCGCGATGGGCGCGCCGTGCGCGGGCGACAGGATGTTGTTGCTCGAGAGCATCAGCACCGATGCCTCGATCTGCCCTTCGGGCGAGAGCGGGATGTGCACCGCCATCTGGTCGCCGTCGAAGTCGGCGTTGAACGCCGTGCAGACGAGCGGATGGATGCGGATGGCCTTGCCTTCGACGAGCACCGGCTCGAACGCCTGAATGCCGAGTCGATGGAGCGTCGGTGCGCGGTTCAGCATCACCGGATGCTCCCGGATCACGTCTTCGAGCACGTCCCAGACTTCAGGACGCTGAAGCTCCACCATCTCCTTCGCCTGCTTGATCGTCGCGACGAGCCCGCGCTCTTCCAGCTTGTTGTAGATGAACGGCTTGAACAGCTCGAGCGCCATCTTCTTCGGCAGCCCGCACTGGTGCAACTTCAGCTCGGGGCCGACGACGATGACCGAACGGCCGGAGTAATCGACGCGCTTGCCGAGCAGGTTCTGGCGGAAGCGTCCCTGCTTGCCCTTGAGCGTGTCGGACAGCGACTTCAGCGGCCGGTTGTTCGCGCCGCGCAACACGCGGCCGCGGCGGCCGTTGTCGAAGAGCGCATCGACGGCTTCCTGCAGCATGCGCTTTTCGTTTCTGATGATGACGTCAGGCGCCTTCAGCTCCATCAGCTTCTTCAACCGGTTGTTGCGGTTGATGACGCGGCGATAGAGGTCGTTGAGATCCGACGTCGCGAAGCGGCCGCCGTCGAGCGGCACGAGCGGACGTAGCTCCGGCGGAATCACCGGGACAACGTCGAGGATCATCCACTCCGGCCGGTTGCTTGATTTCCGGAATGAGTCGACGACCTTCAGGCGCTTGGCAAACTTCAGCTTCTTCTGCGCCGACGTTTCCGTCTTCATCTTCTCGCGCAGTTCAATCGCGAGCCGATCGACGTTGACGCGCTTCAGCAGATCCTTGATCGCTTCGGCGCCCATCTGCGCCTTGAACCGATGCTGGTGCTCTTCCCGCGCCTTCCGGTACCCCTCATCGTTGAGGAGCTGGTTCTGCTTCAGTTCGGTCTCGCCGGGATCGACGACGACGTACGCCTCGAAATAGAGGACGCGCTCGAGATCGCGCAGCGAGATATCAAGGAGGTGGCCGATGCGGCTCGGCAGTCCCTTGAAGAACCACACGTGGCTGACCGGTGTCGCGAGCGCGATATGCCCCAGCCGCTCGCGGCGGACCTTCGCCTGCGTGACCTCGACGCCGCACTTGTCGCAGATCACACCCCGGTGCTTCATGCGCTTGTACTTGCCGCACAAACACTCCCAGTCGGTGATCGGGCCGAAGATCTTGGCGCAGAACAGGCCGTCTCGCTCCGGCTTGAACGTGCGGTAGTTGATCGTCTCCGGCTTGGTCACCTCGCCGTGCGACCACGACAGGATCTTGTCGGGCGAGGCCAGGCTGATCCGAATCGCGTCGAAATCGCTCGTCAGCGCCGAACGTTCGTGAAATGAGGGTCTCATTATCTAAATCTCCTCCAGCACGGGTTGAGGAGTGACGTCTGCCGGCTTCTTCTTGGTCTTTATCAGCTCGACGTCCAGGCAGAGCGACTGGAGCTCGCGGATGAGTACGTTGAATGATTCAGGCAGGCCGGCGGTGAACGACGCGTCGCCCTTGACAATCGCCTCGTAAATCTTCGCGCGGCCAGTCACATCGTCGGACTTCGCGGTGAGCAGTTCCTGGAGAATGTGCGCCGCGCCGTAGGCCTCGAGCGCCCAGACCTCCATTTCGCCGAACCGCTGTCCGCCGAACTGCGCCTTGCCGCCGAGCGGCTGCTGCGTGATGAGCGAGTACGGCCCGATCGAGCGCGCGTGGATCTTGTCGTCAACTAGGTGCGACAGCTTCAGTATGTAGATGTAGCCGACGGTGACGTCCTGCTCGAACACGTCCCCCAATATCCCGTCGTAGAGCCGCGTCTTACCGCCCTTCGGCAGGCCCGCGCGATCGAGCCAGCTCTTGATTTCAATCTCCGTCGCGCCGTCGAACACTGGCGTCGCGAAGTACAGGCCGAGCGCATGCGCGGCCCAACCCAAATGGGTTTCGAGAATCTGGCCGACGTTCATACGGGACGGAACGCCGAGCGGGTTAAGCACGATCTCCACCGGGATGCCGTCCGGGAGATACGGCATGTCCTCCTCCGGGAGGATGCGCGCAATGACGCCCTTATTGCCGTGCCGGCCGGCCATCTTGTCGCCGACCGAAAGCTTGCGCTTCATTGCGACGTAGACTTTTACGAGCTTGATGACGCCTGGCGGCAGCTCGTCGCCGCGGCGGATCTTCTCTTTCTTCTCCTCAAGGAGGTTCTTCGTGACCTCGACCTGGCGCTCGGTCCGCTCTTTGAGGTCCCGCAGATCGTCCTCGAGATGGGTGTCGTCGGTCGCAATCTTCAGCCGCACCATCGTCTCGTAGGGCATCTCCTGGAGAATGTCCGCGCTGAGCACGGTGCCCTTCTTGTGCAGACGCTCCCGGCCATACTCGTCGAAGAGATCGGACCGGAGCTCCTGCCCCTTCAGCATCATGATCACGCGCTTCTTCACTTCATCGTGAAGAATGCGGATTTCGTCCTGAAGGTTCTTCTCCATCATGTCGAGCTCTTCCTGCTCGATCGCTTTCGCGCGGTCGTCCTTCTCAATCCCCTTGCGGGAAAAGATCTTGACGCCGACGATGATGCCCTCGATGCCGGGCGGGCAGATCAGGGAAGCGTCCCTGACGTCGCCCGCCTTCTCGCCGAAGATCGCGCGAAGCAGCTTCTCTTCGGGAGTGAGCTGCGTTTCGCCCTTCGGCGTCACCTTGCCCGCCAGGATGTCGCCCGGCTTGACGTTCGCGCCAATCCGGATGATCCCACTCTCGTCGAGGTCCTTCAGGAAGCCCTCGGACACATTCGGGATATCGCGCGTGATTTCCTCCGGTCCGAGCTTCGTGTCGCGCGACTCGATCTCGAACTCTTCGATGTGGATCGACGTGTAGTAGTCGTCCTTCACCAGCCGTTCGGAGACGAGAATCGCGTCCTCGAAGTTGTAGCCACGCCACGACATGAACGCGACGAGCACGTTCCGCCCGAGCGCCAGCTCGCCAAGCTCCGTGCACGGACCGTCGCCCAGTATCTGGCCTTTGTGCACCTTCTGGCCGACCCGCACGATCGGCTTCTGGGTGATGCAGGTGTTCTGGTTGGACCGCTTGAACTTGGTCATCGGGTAGATGTCGGCGCCCATCTCCTTACTCGCTTCTTCGGTCTCGCTCTCCACGCGCACGACGATGCGCTGGCTGTCCACGTAGTCGATGGTGCCTGACCGCCGCGCCACGATGACGGCGCCCGAATCGCGGGCCGTGATGTACTCCATGCCGGTGCCGACAAACGGCGCCCGCGCGCGGAGGAGCGGCACGGCCTGGCGCTGCATGTTCGATCCCATCAAGGCGCGGTTCGCGTCGTCATTTGCCAGGAACGGAATGAGCGATGCGGCGACGGAGACGAGCTGTTTGGGCGACACGTCGATGAACTGCACGTTGGCGCGCGGCGACAGGATGAAGTTGCCCGCCTGGCGGGCGTTGACGCGTTCCTGCGTCAGCTTGCCGCCGCTGTCCACTGCGGCGTTCGCCTGCGCGATGATGTACTGGTCCTCTTCCCACGCCGACAGATAGAAGGAGAAGGGCTCGAATTCGACGCCTTTCTTCTTCGAACGGCCGTCGTCGGAAACCAGCTCGTCGGCCTCGACAATGTCGCCAGCCTTGAACTTGGAACCGGCGCCATTGGTGACGATCACGTACTCGGCGACGCGCCCGTCCTTGACCTTCCGGTACGGCGACTCGATGAAGCCGAACTCGTTGAT
Source organism: Vicinamibacterales bacterium (assembly GCA_965229885.1). Lineage (GTDB taxonomy): Bacteria > Acidobacteriota > Vicinamibacteria > Vicinamibacterales > CAVVIG01 > DATLLJ01. The sequence continues at coordinate 119,358 of CBDDJX010000002.1, read as the reverse complement.
GCGCGCGTAGCACGACAGCGACGAGATGAGGCCGATGTTCGGACCTTCCGGCGTCTCAATCGGGCAGATGCGCCCATAGTGCGTCGGATGGACGTCGCGGACCTCGAACCCGGCGCGCTCGCGTGAGAGACCGCCCGGCCCGAGCGCGGAGAGACGGCGCTTATGCGTGATCTCCGAGAGCGGGTTGGTCTGGTCCATGAACTGCGAGAGCTGGGACGACCCGAAAAACTCGCGAATCGCCGCCATGACCGGCTTGGCATTAATGAGATCGTGCGGCATGGCCGTCGCCATTTCCTGGTAGACGGACATCTTTTCCTTGATCGCGCGTTCCATCCGGACCAGGCCGATGCGGAACTGGTTCTCGAGGAGCTCGCCCACCGACCGCACGCGCCGGTTGCCGAGGTGATCGATGTCGTCGACGTTCGCCGGATTCTTCCGCAGCTTGAGCAGATACTTGATGACCTCGTAGAAGTCCTGCGGGTGCAGGATCTTCTCGTCGAGCGGCGTGTTGAGCCCGAGCTTCGTGTTGAGCTTCAGACGGCCGACGCGCGAGAAGTCGTACTTCTGCGGGTTGAAGAACATGTTCTCGAACAGCGACCGGCTGCTGTCGAGCGTCGGCGGATCGCCGGGACGCAGGCGCCGGTAGATCTCGATGAGCGCCTCTTCGTGCGTGTGGATTGGATCCTTCTTCAGCGTCTGGCCGATGCTCAAGCCCACCTCGTCGCGCTCCGGGAAGAACACCTCGATGCGATCGACGTTCCTTTCCTGCGCCATCGAGATGACGCGCGGCTCGAGCGCCTCGTTGGCCTCCAGGATCACTTCGCCCGTCGCCGGATCGACGACGTCGGCGGCGGCGTAGGCGCCCTCGAGCTCGGCGTCCGAGATCTCCACGCCTTCGACGTTGGCCTTCCTGAGCGCTTCGAGCGCGTTCTTGGTGATCTTCTTGCCCTGCTGCACGGTGAAGTGTTCACCGGGGACGACGACGTCCTTCGCGGCGCGGAGGCCGACGAGGCTGCCGCTCACGCCCCAGAGAATCGTGCCGTTCTTCAGGTGCAGCTTCTCGACGTTGTGGAAGGCCCGGATGATCTCGTCGGCCCCGCGCAGGCCAAGCGCGCGCAGGAAGACGGTCGCGAGGAACTTCCGCTTGCGGTCGATGCGCACGTAGAGGAGATTCTTCGTGTCGTACTCGAACTCCACCCACGATCCGCGATACGGGATGATCTGCGCGACGTACAGCGTCTTGTCTTCCGAGTGGAAGAAGGCGCCGGGCGACCGATGGAGCTGGCTGACGATGACGCGCTCGGTGCCGTTAATAATGAACGTCCCGTTCTCCGTCATGAGCGGGATGTCGCCGAAGTAGACCTCCTGCTCCTTGATGTCGCGGATGGTCTTGACGCCGGTCTCGGGGTCCTTGTTCCAGACCACGAGGCGGATCGTCACCTTCAGCGGCACGGCGTAGGTCATGCCGCGCTCCTGGCACTCGTCGACGTCGTACTTCAGCTTCAGCGAGACGGTGTGGCCGCAGATGTCGCAGACGTCACCGCGCGCCTGGTTGGCCTTGCCGCAACGTGTGCACAGTACGTCACGGTCGCCGTACGGGTCCGCAATCAGCATCGCGCCGCAGGCGCTGCACGGCTTGCGCAGGTGATGGAGCCCCTGCAGCTTGCCGCACTTGCACTCCCAGTTGCCGATCGAATACTCGATGAACTCAAGCGACGAGTTCTCGCGGAAGTCGCTGATCGGAAAGACCGACTTGAATACCGACTGCAGACCCGCGTCCTCGCGCTCGCTCGGCAGACGATTCATCTGCAGAAAACGCTCGTAGGATTTCTTCTGGATCTCGATCAGGTTCGGGATCGGGACGCTCGTCTTGATTTTCGAAAAGTCGATGCGCTCACGGTAGACGTTCTTGGGAAGGCTGTACATTCTTTAGACCTCGAAGAAGAGCGCGGAAACAGATCGTGAAATTCGAGAATGTGCGGATCTATCGCGAAATAGATTCTCACGTCCTCAAACCCTGAAAACCTCAGATCTATTTGATCTCGACCTTGGCGCCAACCTCTTCGAACTTCTTCTTGATGGCGGCGGCTTCGTCCTTCGTGACGTCTTCCTTCACGGCCTTGGGCGCGCCTTCGACGAGGTCCTTCGCTTCCTTGAGACCCAGGCTGGTGATCTCACGGACAACCTTGATGACGTTGATCTTGTTCCCGCCGATTTCGGTCAGCATGACCGTGAACTCGGTTTTCTCCTCGGCTGGAGCCGCTGCCCCACCGCCGGCCATCGCCGACATGCCCATCATGGGCATCGCCGCCGCCGCGGATACGCCGAGCTCCGACTCGAGCGTCTTCACGAGCTGGGAGAGCTCCAGCACGCTGATTCCCTTGATGTACTCGACCACCTGTTGCTGCGTCACTTCGGCCATTGTCTGTTCTCCTATCGGCTCCAGGCTCTAGGCTTTCGGCTTCAGGCCTTGCCACAAGCCGGGAGCCCAGCGTCCAGAGCCAACACACTACGTCTCTTGTCTTTTCTTTTCCGCCGCCGCCAACACATTCATCAAATCGCGCGGGACGGCGCTGAGCACCGTCACGAGCTGCACCATCGGCGCATTCATCGTGCCGAGCAGCCGCGCGTACAGCGCCGGCTTGCTCGGCAGCGCCGCCAGATCGGCGACCTCGGCTGGGTTCACCACGCGTCCCTGCACCACGGCGGCCTTGATCTTGAGCGTCGGTGCTGACTTGACGAAGAGCGTCAACGTCTTCGCAAGCGCCACCGGATCTTTCTTCGTATAGGCGACCGCGGTCATGCCCTCGAAGAACTTCTCGAGCGGCTCGAACGAGGTGCCTTTGAGGGCCCGCTTCGCGATCGTGTTCTTGACGACCGCGTAGCTCGCCGTGGCGGAGCGCAGCTGACGGCGCAGCTCGGTGACCTGCGGGACGTGCAGCCCCTTGTAGTCCACGAGGATGGCGCTGTCGCATCCCTGGAACGCGATCTCGAGCTGCTGCAGCTCGGCTTCCTTGTCTGCCCTGGTGACAGCCATCAGTGTTTCACCACCACATCGATATGCGTCGTATCGATCCTGATCCCCGGACCCATCGTCGACGACAGGGTGACGCTCCTCAAATACTTGCCCTTGGCGGCCGACGGCTTCGCCTTGATGATGCTTTCGACGAGCGCGTGGGCGTTGGCCACGAGTGAATCGGATGCGAACGACATCTTCCCGACCGGCGCGTGGATGTTGCCGGTCTTGTCGACGCGGAATTCCACCTTGCCGGCTTTGATCTCCTTCACGGCTCTCGCGATGTCGACGGTGACGGTGCCCGTCTTCGGGTTGGGCATCAGGCCGCGGGGACCGAGCACCTTGCCGAGCTTGCCGACGGCGCGCATCATGTCGGGCGTGGCGACAACGGCGTCGAAGTCCATGAAGCCGCCCTGGATCTTGTCGACCATCTCCTCGCCGCCCACGACGTCGGCGCCGGCCGCCTGCGCTTCCTTCTGCTTCTCGCCGCCGGCGATCACCAGCACGCGCTTGTTCTTGCCGAGGCCGTGCGGGAGGACGACCGTGCCGCGCACCATCTGATCGGCGTGCTTGGGATCGACGCCGAGCCGAAGCGTCAGCTCAACGGTCTCGTCGAACTTGGCGAACTTGACCTTCTGCGCGAGCGGTACTGCGTCTTCGATCGAATACGTGCAATCGACGGCAACCTGCGCGCGGGCAGCGGCGAACTTCTTTCCGTGCTTTCTCATAACGGTCTCCCGTGGTCCAAACGGATCCTAAGGACCCTCCCACGCTGGAATCTGAGGATCTGAAGGATCTGGGGATTTGCGGATCCAAGGGCCGACAGCCAGATTCTCAGGTTCCCAAATCCTCAGACGCTCACAGCCTCACATTCATCTATCCGACAACGTCCAACCCCATCGATCGCGCCGTTCCGGCCACCGTCTTGACCGCCGCCTCAAGCGACTCGGCGTTCAGGTCCGGCATCTTCAGCTTCGCGATGTCTTCCACCTGCTTGGCCGTCACGGTCCCGACCTTCGTCCTATTCGGCTCGGCCGACCCCTTCGCGATGTTCGCCGCGCGCTTGAGCAGCACGGCGGCCGGCGGCGTCTTCGTGATGAAAGTGTAGGACCGATCCGCATACACCGTGACGACGACGGGAATGATCAGCCCTTCGTCCTTCGCCGTCTTGGCATTGAAGTTCTTGCAGAAGTCCATGATGTTCACGCCCTGCGGGCCGAGCGCGGTGCCCACAGGCGGCGCGGGGGTCGCTTTTCCCGCCGCGATCTGCACCTTCACTATTGCTTGAACTTTTTTCATGGCCTAGAGCTTTTCCACCTGCAAGAAATCGAGTTCGACGGGGGTGGATCGTCCGAAGATCGTGACCAGCACCTTCAACGTATTCTTGTCGAGATTCACATCGTCGACCACGCCGTTGAAGCTAGTGAACGGCCCTTCGTTGATCCGCACCTGCTCGCCCTTCTCGAACATGTATTTCGGCTTCGGCTTCTCGGCCGCCGTCCGGACCTGCTGCAGAATCTGTTCGACCTCGTCCTTGCTCAACGGCGTCGGCTTGGCCCCCGCGCCGACGAACCCGGTGACCTTCGGCGTGTTCTTCACGACGTGCCACGCGTGGTCGGACATATGCATCTCGACCAGGATGTAGCCGGGAAAGAACCGCTTCGCGGTGACGACCTTCTTGCCGCCGCGCATTTCCACCACGTCTTCCGTCGGAATCAGCACGTCGCCGATGTCATCCTGCAGCCCGTACGCCTTGACGCGCTCGGCGAGCGACTCGGCCACCTTCTTCTCGAACCCCGAGTAGGTGTGGACGATGTACCAGTTCCTCGTCGCGACGTCCGTCATGCTCCACCAAAGCGTCGGACGATCCACTGGACGAGGGTGTTGATCCCGTAGTCGAGGATGAACAGATACACGCCGAAGAACAGCGACACCAGAATCACGACGACCGTCGTCGCGTAGACCTCGGCCTGGTTCGGCCACGTGACGCGCTTCAGCTCGTTGCGCACCTCACTGAGAAAGAGGCGCATGCGTTCGAAGCGGCTGCCCGCGGCTGCCCTGATCGGCTCAAGATTTACGGCCACATCCATTCCCAACGTCTGACGTCTGCCTTCTCACTTCCAGCTTCCAGGTTCCCGAAGGGTTCTGGCAGGCCAGGAGGGAATCGAACCCCCAACCCCCGGTTTTGGAGACCGGTGCTCTGCCAATTGAGCTACTGGCCTAAATTCATCGATGGTTGCGGATTCACTTAGACTCCTTGTGTCCCGTGTGCTTCCGGCAGAACCGGCAGTACTTGCTCATTTCGAGCCGTTCGGTCGTCTTCTTCTTGTTCTTCGTCGTGCTGTAGTTCCGGCGTTTGCACTCGGTGCACGCCATGGCAATGATGTCTCTCATACGTTCGGCCCTATTCGACGATCTCGGTAATCGTTCCGGCGCCGACCGTCCGGCCGCCTTCGCGAATCGCGAAGCGGGCGCCCTTCTCGAGCGCGACCGGGGCCATCAACTCGCCGTTAATCGTCGTATTGTCGCCCGGCATCACCATCTCGACGCCTTCCGGCAAATGGAGCGTGCCGGTCACGTCGGTTGTCCGGAGATAGAACTGCGGACGGTAGCCGTTGAAGAACGGCGTGTGACGGCCGCCCTCCTCCTTCGACAGGATGTAGACCTCGCCCTTGAACTTCGTGTGCGGCTTGATGCTGCCCGGCTTCGCCAGCACCTGGCCGCGCTCGACGTCGTCTTTCTCCACGCCGCGGAGCAGCACGCCGACGTTGTCGCCGGCGACGCCCGAGTCCAGCAGCTTCCTGAACATCTCGACGCCGGTCACCACCTTCTTCTCAGTCGGCTTGAACCCGACGATCTCGACGTCCTCGCCCACCTTCACCGTCCCGCGTTCGATGCGGCCGGTCACGACGGTGCCGCGGCCGGAAATCGAAAATACGTCTTCAATCGGCATCAGGAACGGCTTGTCGACGTCGCGCTGTGGGAGCGGGATATAGCTGTCGAGCGCATCCATCAGCTTCGTGACGCCGGCAACGCCTTCGGGATCATCCTGCAGCGCCTTGAGCGCCGAACAGCGGACCACCGGGACGTCGTCGCCGGGGAATTTGTACGTCTTCAAGAGCTCGCGCACCTCGAGCTCGACCAGATCGACGAGCTCGGGGTCGTCGATCGCGTCGACCTTGTTCAACGCCACCACGAGGTAGGGCACGTTGACCTGATAGGCGAGCAGGACGTGCTCGCGCGTCTGGGGCATCGGACCGTCGACCGCGCTCACGACGAGGATCGCGCCGTCCATCTGCGCCGCGCCCGTGATCATGTTCTTGATGTAGTCGGCGTGGCCCGGGCAGTCCACGTGCGCGTAATGCCGCTTCGCGGTCGAGTACTCGACGTGGCTCGTCGCGATCGTCATCACCTTCGTGTCGTCGCGCCGGCCCTGCGACTCGGACGCCTTCGCGACCTCGTCGTAGGAAATGTATTTCGCCCAGCCCTTGCCGGCGGCGACCTTGGTGAGCGCCGCGGTCAATGTGGTCTTGCCGTGGTCGATGTGCCCGATGGTGCCGACGTTTACGTGCGGTTTGCTTCGATCAAATTTTTCTTTGGCCATGTCAACGATCCCTCGCGCTTTACTGTCCCGGCGGTAACGCCGCCGTCATCCAGCTGAAATCTCTCCCACCCGCTGCTCTACTCGCACCCCGCTGCTCTGGAGCCGATGTCCAGAATCGAACTGGAGACCTCGTCCTTACCAAGGACGCGCTCTGCCAACTGAGCTACATCGGCCCGCCTTCGCTCGTTACATCGACGACAAGCTCCCGCCTTCGTTCGGCTTCGCCGAGCTTCGGCGGCCACGTCGTTCTTCCGCGAGCGGCGGATACGTCGTCAGCTGGCCTGCCGGCCGTAGCTCGCCTGAAAAATCAGACGGCAAGCGGAGGCTGGAGCGGGAGACGGGGATCGAACCCGCGACCAACAGCTTGGAAGGCTGTGACTCTACCACTGAGTTACTCCCGCTTCCCGATCCCCCAATTGGTGGCGAGGGAAGGACTCGAACCTTCGAAGCCGCTAGGGCGACAGATTTACAGTCTGCTGCGTTTGACCGCTTCGCTACCTCGCCAGCTGGCTGTGTGTGTGGAAACGCTGTTTTCCTGATCGCGTTCAGTCCGATGGAGCTGGCGAAGGGATTTGAACCCCCGACCTGCTGATTACAAATCAGCTGCTCTACCGGCCTGAGCTACGCCAGCACAAAACGGAGAGTTTAGCACGTCCTGTGCCAGACGTGCAACCCGTTGGCCGCCCTGTCTATGGACAGACCGGGCGCCCGACCACTTTTCGCCGTTGCCTCAGGGCTTCAAAGAGAACGATTCCGGTGGCGACAGACACATTCAAGCTCTCCACGCGGCCCCGCATCGGGATCGAGACCAGCCAGTCGCACCGCTCCCGCACCAGACGGCGCAGACCCGTCCCTTCGGCGCCCACGACGAGCGCGGTCGGCAGCGTGAAGTCGATCTCATCGTAGTGTGTCGCGGCGTCGCCCGCCAACCCGACGGTCCAGACACCGGCAGCCTTGAGCGCCTCGAGTGCGCGCGCGATATTGACGACCTCCGCGATCTTCACATGAGCCACGGCGCCAGCCGACGCCTTCGCCGCCGCGCCGTCGAGCCGCGCCGCATGACGCGACTGCCGCACGACGCCGTCGGCGCCAGCCCCATCCACCGTCCTCAGAATCGCGCCGACGTTCTGGGGATCTTCAATCTGATCGAGCACCACGACGAGCGGCGCGCCTTTCGCGTGGACGATGAGATCGTCGACGCCGACATTCTTCGCCTGGCGCACCTCGGCGACGACGCCCTGATGTGCAGCGCCGCACGCGAGGCGATCGAGCTCATCGGGAGCGACCTGCCTGATCGCCACGCGCACCCGTTCGGCAAGCGTGATCACGTCCCGAACGCGTTCGCCCCCGCGCGCGCTGACGCGCACCTCGTTGACGCGTCCCGCGCGTAAGGCTTCGAGCACGGGATTCACTCCGTAAATCAACATGCTTCACCGGCGCTGGGGCCCCACTCCGAGCGCGAACTGACGCGGATGCTCGCCCTCGGCCTCGCCTGGCCTCGGGCTCGCATGGCCACAGGCGCCGCGTCGCGCGTCAATCGGCGCTCTCAAGCGTGTTGAGGAACGCCAGTACGCGCTCCCGGCATCCCATGATCGTCGGCAAGCCGGCGTCGCGCGGCAGGTCGGCGCCACTGTCGATCGCCGGCAGCGCGAGATCGAGCTCAGGGCCTTCGGCCCGTCCCGTCAGGGCGACGCGGATCGGATGGAACAGCGCCTTCCCCTTCTGGCCGGTGCGGGCCTTCACCTGGTTGGCGACCGCTCGAAACCGTTCGCGATCGAGGCGCGGCGCGGCAGCCAGTTCTCCGGCCAGCGCGGCAGCAACGGCTCGAGCTCCCTCGCCGCTCATCTCCTCTCGCACGTGCGGGTCGGCGAGCGTCCGCGCTGCGTCGTAATCAAACAGGAACGCCAGGCGCGCGGGCACCTGATTGAGGCGATCGACCGACGCCGTGATCATGGACATCGCCCCGGTCAGGAACTGCCTCCCGCGATCGTCGGGCGTCATCTGCACGCCGGCTGCGTTCAAGAACGGCACCGACAGCTTGGCAATCCGCGCCGGGTCGGCGATCTTCAGGTAGTGCCGATTCACCCACGCCAGCTTCTCTTCGTCGAACACGCCCGAACTGTGTCCCACGCGCTCGAGCGAAAAATGGCGCGCGAGCTCGTCAATCGACATCAACTCGACGTCGTCTCCAGGCGACCAGCCAATCAACGCGAGGTAATTGACCAGCGCCTCGGGGAGGTAGCCCTTCGCGCGGAACTCCGCGACCGACGTCGCCCCGTCACGCTTCGACAACGGACCGTGATCCGGCCCCACGACGAGCGCCAGGTGCGCGAACTGAGGCGGCGTGAAGCCGAGCGCCTCGTAGAGGAGAAGCTGGCGCGGTGTATTCGAGAGGTGGTCCTCACCCCGGATCACATGCGTCACTTCCATCAGCGCATCGTCGACGACGGCGGCGAAGTTATAGGCGGGCGTGCCGTCAGCGCGGACGATGACCGGATCGCCAATGACGTCGTTCTGAAAGCGCACCTCGCCGCGGACAAGGTCGGTGACGACGATATCGGGACCTTCGGGCACACGAAAACGAATCGCGGGCTGCCAACCAGCGGCCATCCTCGACGTCGCTTCCTCCGGCGAAAGATGGCGGCACGTCCCGGCGTATTGCACGGGACGTCCGCCCGCCACAGCCGCCTGACGCTCTGCTTCGAGCTGCTCCGTCGAGCAGAAACAGTAATACGCGGAGTCGGCGCCGAGCAGTTCTTTCGCAAATGACTGATAGAGGTGCAGGCGCTCGGACTGGCGATATGGACCAAGAGCGCCGCCGACATCGGGCCCCTCGTCCCAGTCGAGGCCCAGCCAGCGGAGATCGCGGGCGATCGCGTCCTCGGACTCGCGCGTCGACCGCTCGACGTCTGTGTCTTCGATCCGCAGAATGAAGACCCCTGGTATCTCTTCTTCCTGACCACGCGCCAGCAGCCAGTTGAACAACGCCGTCCGTGCGTTGCCGACGTGCAGCTGTCCGGTCGGGCTTGGAGCGAATCGAACTCGTATCACAACGGACTCATGGCTGAAGGCTCAAGGCCGAACGGCTCCCTAAGAACGCGATCGCCTGGGCGGCAATCGCTTCCCCGCGTCCGATCGCATCGACGCCTTCGTTCGTCTTCGCTTTGACGCTGATCTGATCACCCGCGACGCCAAGCACGGCAGCGAGCGCCGCGCGGATCTGATCGATGTGGCCCCGCAGCTTCGGCGATTCGAGCATCACCGTGACGTCAACATTACCGACCTCGAATCCGCTTTCCACGGCCATCGCCACCGCCTGACGCAGCAAGTCCAGGCTCCTCGCATCTTTCCAACTGGGATCGGAGTCAGGAAAGTGAAGGCCGATGTCACCAAGCGCGGCGGCCCCGAGAATCGCGTCGGTCACCGCGTGGCACACGACGTCGGCATCCGAATGTCCAAGCGCCCCACGATCCGACGGGATGGTGACGCCGCCGAGAATCAACGGGCGCCCTGGCACCAACCGATGCAGGTCGTAACCCAGACCCGCGCGACCCGGCAACATTCTTCGACGCGCGGCGTCGAGATCCTCCGCCGTCGTGATCTTGATGTTGTTCGCCTCGCCAGCGACAACGTGCACGGCATAGCCGGCGCGCTCGGCCAGGGCCGCTTCGTCGGTGGCCTCGACACCCGATTGCCCGAGCGCCACCGCCGCCGCGAGCACGTCGCGGCGGAATCCCTGCGGCGTCTGCGCGAGCACGATCGTCTCGCGCGGAATCGTCTCCGTAATCACGTGATCGTGGCGCACCCGCTTAACCGTGTCGCTGACCGCAATCGCGGCAATCGCGGCGCCGTGCGCCGCAGCGGCCTCAATCGTGCGGCCGATCAGCTCCGCCGAGACAAACGGCCGCGCTGCGTCGTGAATCAGGAACAGATCGCTCGCCGCGGCCGCGACGGCAAGGGCGTTCGATACCGAGTCCTGCCGACGTGCGCCGCCGGCGACCATGCGCAGCGGCTTGGTCGCAGACCGAAGGTACTCGGGCGGATCCTGGGCGACGTCAGGCGGAAGGGCGACCACGACCTCGTCGATCGACGGATGCGCGAGGAACGCCTCGACGCTCCGCTCGAGCAGCGTTCGCCCATCGAGCAGCAGCAACTGCTTGGGACGCGCACCCCCGAACCGCAGGCCGCGTCCGCCCGCAGCAATGATCGCCGTTACAAACATGGCGCATGTCCATTCACTTCTTCGTCCTTCGTCACTTCCTGCCATTCTGCGATTTATCCACGGTGTCCGCAACAACGCGGTGGACGCGATCCGCGAGCGCCTTCGCATCCTGCGTGGTCGGAGCATCGATCACCGGCGGGTGAATCGGATCGTGGACGATCAGCCGGACAACGGCGGGCTCGGTCCGCAGCCGCCCCTTCGGCATCACCTGACGCGTGCCGATGACCGCCAGTGGCACAATCGGCAGCCCGGCCTCAATCGCGAGCAGAAAGCTGCCGGCTTTGAAGCGCGCGACGCGGCCGTCCCGGCTCCGAGTCCCCTCGGCAAAAATCAGGAGCGACAACCCTTCAGAGACCAGCGCGCGCCAGCGCCCGAGGATGCTGGCGCGATCCGGGTGTTGACGATCGACAAACAGATGGCCGCCGCGCCGGAGGTGCCATCCAAGAACCGGGAACCGCGCCAGCGACGCCTTCGCGATAATCCGCAGCTGATACGGCAGCGATACGAAGATCACCGGGATATCGTAGATGCTCTGGTGATTGGATACGAAGACATGGGTCGCGCCAGGGACCACGCGCTCCAGGCCTTCGACCTCGACGCGCACGCCGGTTGTTTTCAGGATCAGCCACGACCACGTGCGGGCGCAGAGGTGCGCGACATGTCCGCGCCGATCGAACAGGCTCGAGACGATCGACGTCACTCCGAGCACGATCGTATAGACGCTGATCGCGGGAATCAGAAAGAACACCGTCCGCCACCAGTGATAAGGAGGAAGCTTCAAGTCGACTGCGCTTGCACAGGTCCCGGCCGATCGCGCTCGACGGCGCGCGACGCCGACACCCCAACCTCGATGTACCGCCCGAAGATCATTTTCCCGGCCGTCGTCTGCAGCACCGACGTGACGACGATCTCGATGGTCTTGCGGATCATCTTGCGGGCGTTGTCCACGACAACCATCGTTCCATCGTCGAGATACGCGACGCCCTGGTTGTACTCCTTGCCTTCCTTGAGGATGAAGGCCTTCATGATCTCGCCTGGCAGCACCACCGGCCTGAGCGAGTTGGCGAGTTCGTTGACGTTCAGCGCCTCGACAGCCCGGAGCTGCGCGACTTTGTTGAGATTGAAGTCGTTGGTGACGATTTTCTCAGGCGATGTGCGGGCGAGCGCAATCAGCTTGAGATCGACTTCCTTGATCTCCGGGAAGTCGATATCCGAGATCACGACCTCGACGCCCGACATCTTTTGGATCCTCTGCAGGACGTCGAGGCTGCGGCGGCCGCGATTGCGTTTGAGCGAATCCGCCGAGTCGGCAATGAGCTGAAGCTCTTTCAGCACGAACTGCGGAATGACCAGCGCGCCGTCGATGAATCCGGTTTCACACACATCGGCGACCCGTCCGTCGATGATCGCGCTCGTGTCGAGAATCTTATAGCGGCGCTGCGGCCCCGCCGCCCGGAACAGGCTGATGAGACGCGCCGGCTCGAGCCATTCCCCGTGCTTGCCCCCGATGACCAGCCCCAGGTACGGCAGCACAATCAGGATGACGCTGTGGAGGAACTCGACGCGGCGGTCGCCCGTGTCGGCCCAAAACAGGCCGGCGCCAATGGCGCGCGCGAGACCAAGGCCGATGGTACAGCCGATCAGCGCGCCGAGGACGCGCGTGACCGCCGTCTCGCGGAGACGGCTTTCGAACAGCACGCGCGCGCGAGCGAACCAGGCCATAGGCTTCCCAGGGTCTCGAAATAACGCCGCCGCCATATGACTAAGGAGACCGGCGGCCAGGGTCTTCGAGCTCACCATACCACGTACTTTGCGTACGTCGCGGCCGGCTTCAGCCGGACCGTGTCGTGAGCAGTGCGTCAAGCGCTTCTCCGATCGTGCGGACGCCGACCAGCTCGCAATCCCCGAGCGCCGCGCGATCGGACGGATCGATGTTGGCCTCGGGCATGATGCAGCGCGTGAATCCCATCTGCGCGGCCTCCCGGACGCGCAGCGTCGCCTGCGAAATACCGCGCACCTCGCCGGCCAGGCCAACTTCGCCGAACATCGCCGTCGTCTGCGGAATCACGCGGTTCCTGACGCTCGACGCGATGGCGGCGACGACGCCAAGGTCCGATGCGGGCTCGTCGACGCTCATCCCTCCAGCAATGTTCACAAACACATCGTCGCCCATCAGATTCAGGTCGGCGCGCTTTTCCAGAACCGCCAGCAGCAGCGACAGCCGCTGTTGATCAATGCCGCTCGCCATCCGGCGCGCCGTCCCGTAGCTGCTGCTGCTGACGAGTGCCTGCACCTCGACGAGAATCGGGCGCGAGCCTTCGACCATGCACAGCACGGCCGAGCCCGGCGCGTTCGTCGGCCGCTCGGCGAGAAACATCCGAGATGGATTCGGGACCGGCCGCAGGCCGGCGGCCGTCATCTCGAACACGCCGAGCTCGCTGACCGCACCGAACCGGTTCTTCACGGCTCGAACGACACGGTGCGAGTGATGGCGCTCGCCCTCGAAATACAACACGGTGTCGACCACGTGCTCGAGGGCCTTCGGCCCGGCGAGGCTGCCGTCCTTGGTGATGTGGCCGACGAGAAACGTCGGCACGTTCTGTCCCTTGGCCGTGAACAGCAGCTGGGTGGCGGCCTCACGAACCTGGCTGATGCTGCCCGGCGCCGACTGAAACTTGAGCGAGAACACGGTCTGAATCGAATCGACGATCACGAGCGCCGGCTTGATGCGCGCGATTTCCTCGAGGATGCGCTCGAGGCACGTTTCGGCCAGCAGGTACAGCGGCGCCGTCCCCACCCCGAGGCGCTCACCCCGCGACTTGATCTGGTGCTCCGACTCTTCGCCTGAGCTGTAGAGCACGGGCCCCGCCGTGCGCGCCATATTCGCCGCCGCCTGCAGCAGCAGCGTCGACTTGCCGATGCCGGGTTCCCCACCGAGGAGAATGAGCGACCCCGGGACGACGCCGCCGCCGAGGACGCGATCGAACTCGTCGATCGACGTGGACAGCCGCGCGTGCTGCGCGAGCTCGACGTCGGCATACAGCTGCGCGCCGGTCGATGCGCCGCCGTCCGCGTACCGATGCGACGCGGCTGCCCCATGCGCCTCATGGTCCGGCGCACGCTCCTCGACGAGCGAGTTCCACGCCGCGCACTCCACGCAGCGTCCCAGCCACTTCGGCGCCTGGGCCCCGCATTCCTGACACACGAACACGCTCAAAGGACGCTTCGCCATCACTGATAGACCCGCTGAATACGAGTACCAATGCGGCAGACGATCTCCCATGGAATCGTTCCGATGGTTGCGGCCATCTCGCGGACGTCGATCCGATCGTCGCCCTGCGAGCCGAGGATCACGACTTCGTCGCCCGGTGCCACGCCGAGCCCGGTCACATCGGCGGCGAGCATGTCCATCGACACCGCACCGACGATCGGCGCGCGCCGGCCGCGAATGAGGACGGCACCGCGGCCGGCGAGCCGAAGATCGAGGCCGTCCGCATAGCCGGCGGGAATTACCGCAATCGATCTCGGCGTATCGGCCCTGAACAGCATTCCGTAGCCGACGCCCTCTCCCGGCCGAATGCCTTTCACGGCGACGATGCGGCTCACGAGCGTCATCGCCGGCTCGAGCGCGATGGTCGAAGCGAGCGGCGGCGGCACGATGCCGTACAGCAGCAGACCGGGCCGCACGCGGTCGTACCACACGAGGGCGTCTCGCAGCAGCGCAGCGCTGTTGCACGCGTGCACGTACGGACGCCGAACCGCGTCCCTCGACCGGCTCGGGATGCCCTGATCCGGTCGAAGGGCAGAGTCGATCTCGGCCAGCGCGCGTTCGAATCGCACGCGCTGCTCGTTGAAGAGCGACGAGTCAGGCTCGTCGGCGGTCGCAAAATGCGTGTAGACAGCGTTGAGCTCGAGATTCTCGCTCGCGAGCAGCTCGGGCAGGGTCCGCCGCAGGTTGTCGTACCGGAACCCGAGGCGATTCATACCCGTATCGATCTTCAGATGATAGGGAAGGCGCCGCTTGTACCTGGCCGCCGCCGCCTGCACGGCGCGCGCGGCACCGGGGGTGGAGATCGTCGGCGTCAGCCCACAGTCGAACACTCCGTCCAGATCGCTGACGCTGAGGGCGCCGAAGATCAGAATATCCGCCTGCACGCCGGCGGCGCGCAACTCGGCCCCTTCCTCGATGTCGGCGCACGCCAGCAGATCGGCGCCGGCGTCCTCGAGCGCGCGCGCGACCTGCGCCGCGCCGTGGCCATACGCGTTCGCCTTGATCACCGCAATCGCGCGCGGCGGCCCGGCCGGCCGTTCCCGCGCGAGGTGTTCGGTGATGTGTCTGAAGTTGCGCGAGATGGCGCCCAGATCCACGCGGGCGACAGTGGGCCGGATCATCCCCGCGCCAGATTTTCGAAGCGCGTGAACTCCCGGATGAAGGCGAGCTTGACGATGCCGGTCGGTCCGTTCCGCTGCTTGCCGATGATGAGCTCCGCCACGCCCTGGGTGTCGGCCGCCGGCTGATTCCGATCGCCGTACAGATCCTCGCGATAGATGAAGACGACGACGTCGGCGTCCTGCTCGAGGGCGCCGGACTCACGCAGATCCGACAGTTGGGGGCGGTGGTCCGACCGCGACTCAGGCGCCCGGGACAGCTGAGACAGCACGACGATCGGCACGTGCAGCTCTTTCGCCAGTCCCTTCATGGACCGCGAGATGGACGCGAGCTCGAGCGTCCGGTTCTCGAAGCGGCCGCGGCCCTGCATCAATTGAATGTAATCGACGACGACGAGGTGCAGGCCATGTTCGGACTTGAGCCGTCGGCATTTTGCACGCATTTCGAGCACGCCAATCGACGGCGTGTCGTCGATGAAGATCTTCGCTTCGCTGAGCGTACCGATCGCCGCCGACAGCTTGCCCCAGTCGCGCTCGCCCAGAAATCCGCCGCGCAGGCGGTGCGCGTCGATGCGCGCCTCGGAGGTCAGCAGCCGCAGGAACAGCTGCTCCTTCGACATCTCGAGGCTGAACAACCCGACGGTCATGTCGGTCTTGGTCCCGATGTGCTGCGCCATGTTGAGCACGAGGCTCGTCTTCCCCATCGACGGCCGCGCGGCGATGATGACGAGGTCCGAGGCCTGCAGTCCCGATGTCATCTCGTCGAGATCGGTGAAGCCGGTGGGCACGCCGGTGACGAGCTCCTTGTGCGCGTGCAGTCTCTCGATGGTTTCGAGGCTCGCTTGCGCGAGATCGCGCAGCGACACGAAGCCGTCGCGCACCTTGTCGTCGGCAATCGCGAAGATGGCGTGCTCGGCCTGGTCGAGGACGACGTCCGCATCTTCGCCGCCCTCATACGCCGTCGTCAGAATCTTGTTGGCGGAATAGATCAGATTTCGGAGGGTCGCCTTGTCTTTGACGATCCGCGCGTAATGTTCGACGTTGGTCGAGCGCGGCACGCCGTCCACGAGCGCCGTGATGTAGGCCGGGCCGCCGATCTCGTCGAGCTCCCCCGCCCGCCCCAGTTCTTCCTTGAGCGTCACCAGATCGATCGCATCGCCGCGTTCGACGAGTTTCACCATCTTGTCGAAGATGCGGCGGTGCGCATCGCGGAAGAAATCCTTCGAGTCGATCACCTCGGCGGCGAGGTTGAAGGCGTCGTTGTGCAGCAGAATCGCGCCCAGGACGGAGCGTTCGGCTTCGAGATTGTGCGGGAGTGTGCGTTCGGCGACGGCGAGTCCTGGCATTGGTCGTCAGTCGGGGGAAGGACGAGAGTCTAGCAGAGACGAAGGGCCGTGGGATTCTGATTTGCGCTTCGGGATTCGAGTTCGAACATTCTGGCGAATCCCCAAGCCCAAATTCCGAATCACACGACTACTTCCGAGCGTGTTCGGCGCCGTCGGCGACAACCTTGACCCTGACCGGGACCGTGACCTCGGGGTGCAAACGCAGCGGAATGTCGTACGCGCCGAGCTTCTTGATCGGCTCGCGCAGATTCAGCTTGCGGCGGTCGATCTCGAAGCCCTTTGCCGCCATCGCGGCGGCGATGTCAGCGCTCGTGACCGAGCCGAACAACACCTCGGTCTCGCCCACTTTACGGGAAATCTGGATCTCGACGCCCGCCAGCCTGGCGGCCACCGCCTCGGCGACCTTCTTCTCTTCCTGCTCGCGGGCCTCGAACTTGCCGCGCTCGCGCTCGATCTGCTGCCTGTTGCCCTCAGTGACGAGCAGCGCCAGCTTGCGCGGCAGCAGGTAGTTACGTGCGTAGCCATCGGCGACCTTCACCACCTCACCGCGGCGCCCGAGGTTGTCCATATACTCCCGAAGAATCACTTCCATATCAACCTCACTCTGTCACGTACGGGATCAAGGCGATTTGACGCGCGCGCTTGATGGCCGTCTGTAATTTCCGCTGATGCATGGCGCAGGTTCCTGAGATGCGTCGCGGCAGAATCTTCCCGCGCTCGGGCACGAACGGGCCGAGCAGCTTCGCGTCCTTGTAGTTGATGTCGTCGATCTTGTCCGCGCAGAACTTGCAGACCTTGCGCCGGCGAAACAGCGCGCGCCGCTGCCCTTTTTCCTTGTCGCCGGGTTTCTTGTCCTTATCGCGGCCGCGGCCGCCGCCGCCGGAGCGTCCTTGTCCAAATGGCATTTACCGCTCCACCAGGTCGAAACGGTCGTCTTCGGTGTCTGTCAGATCGCCCGGGGCTCGCCCTTCGCCCGGCTGCCGCTGTGGCGGCAGGCCACGATTGACGCGGCGCCGCTCCGATTCGGTCTGGCGCTTGGTGCGCGTGCGGTTGACCACCTTCTTCTCCTCGTCGACGCGCACGACCATGTGTCGAATGACCAGGTCCATCACGCGGAGCCGGCGATCCAGTTCCTTCATGAGCTCGCCGGAGCCGTTGATCACTTCGAGGACGTACACGCCCTCTTTCTGATGCGCGATTTCGTAGGCGAGCCGCCGGCGGCCCCAGTTTTCGGTCTTCTTGATCTGGCCGTTCATGCGGGACACGACCGCCTCGACTTGTCCGTGTAGTTCGGCCACCTGCTGTTCGGTGGTGTCGGCGGGGAGGATGTAAACGAGCTCGTACTGTCGATCGGCCATTGCTGCTCCTTCAGGACCTGGGTCCGCCTAAAGCCGGACCTTCAAGGCCACCCATCGGTGGCAAGGTTGCGCGCGCCGCGCGCGCTATTCAGTTGTCGCCGGATCGCCGCCGTTATACGTGTTCATCACGGCGGCGATCCCGGCCGTAGCGAACAGTTCCGCCGCGTCGGCCGCGCGCGCCGTCATGCGCTCGACCTCCAAGGCTTCGTCGTTGTCGAACCGCGACAACACGTGATCGGCCAGGTCGCGCCGGCTGTCGCCGCGTCCAACCCCGATCCGCAGCCGCGCGAAGTCTTCGCTGATGTGGGCGACCACCGATCGTAACCCGTTGTGCCCGCCCGCCGAACCCCGCGTCCGCACACGCAGCCGGCCGAGCGGCAACTGCACCTCGTCGACCACGATCAGCAGATCGCCGACGTCAATCTTGAAGTACCGCGCCAGTTCGCCGACCGCCTGGCCGCTGTCGTTCATGAAGGTCATCGGCTTGGCGATCAAGACGACGTCGCTGACTCCGGGAGTCCCTGCCCACCGGTCGTCGCGCCACTTCACAACGAGCGCGTCGGCCGGCGCCGACCCGAACGCGATGCCGGCGCGCCGCGCCAACTCGTCGGCCACCGCGAACCCGATGTTGTGCCGGGTGCCGGTGTATTTCTGTCCCGGATTGCCCAAACCCACAATCGCTTTCATCGCGGCATGTTCAACGGCCCTACTTCTTTTTTTCTTTCTCCTCTTTGACTGCCTCTTCCTCTTCCTTCTTGCCCTTCTTGAGCACTTCGGGTTCAGCCGGTGTCGCCGTGGCCGCGGCGGCCGCGGCCTCTGGCGTCGCCGCGACTTCCTCGGCCTTCGGCAGGATCACGCGAATCAGCATCATTTCGGGATCACTGACCGACTTCCACCTGAGATCGGCCGCAATGTCGCGGACGCGCACACCCTCGTGCAGCATCAATTCGCTGACGTCGATCTCCACGTGCTCCGGAATATCGGTCGGCAGACATTCGACTTCGATCTCGCGCCGGATGAACTCGACGATGCCGCCCTGCTGCTTGACGCCCTTCGGCTCGCCCTTCACCATCACCGGAATCGTGACGTGAATCATGCGGTCCATCCTGACACGATAGAAATCCGCATGGAGCACCGCGTGCGTGACCGGATCGAGCTGAAATTCCCTGATCAGCACGCGGGCATCGCCCGCGCCGCCGAGCTTCAACGAGATCAGCGTGTTGGCCCCCGATTCGGAATGCAGAATCTTGAGGAGTGCGCGCGGATCGACGGCAATCGCCGTCGCCTCGCGGCTCCCGCCCTCGCCGGTGGCGCCGTACACCACCGCGGGCACCCGGCCGCCTTGGCGCGTCCGCCGCGCTTCATTCTTGCCGAATGAGTCACGCGCTGTTGCTTCAAGTACCGCTTCCATAGCTTGATCCTTATATATAGGCTTTAGGCTCTTGGCCCGGGGCTTCAGGCCTGCAGCCCAGAGCCTAGAGCCGGAAGCCCCTTCTCATACAAACAACGAAGAGACCGACGTCTCCTCGTGAATACTCTTGATCGCCTGGCCGAGCAGGCGCGCGATCGAGAGCACCACAATCTTCCCGCACGCCTGGCCCGCCGCCGATAGCGGAATCGTGTTCGTCACGATCATCTTGTCGATGGGCGACTTTTCAATCCGCTCGATCGCCGGCCCCGACAGCACGCCGTGCACGGCGCAGGCGATCACCCGCGCCGCGCCGTTCGCCTTCAGCGCGCTGGCCGCCTTCGTGATGGTGCCGGCCGTGTCGACGATGTCGTCCTGAATGACGCAGGTCCGACCCGCCACGTCGCCGACGACGTTCATCACCTCAGTCGTCCCATCGTCGATCCGCCGCTTGTCAATGATCGCGAGCTCGGCGTCAAGCCGCTTGGCGTAGGCGCGCGCCCGCTCCGCGCCACCCGCATCGGGCGACACCATCGTGAGGTTCGGCGAATCGAGCCGCGTCAGGTAATCGATGATCACCGGCGCGGCGAACAGATGGTCGACCGGAATGTCAAAGAACCCCTGAATCTGCGCCTTGTGCAGATCCATCGTCAGCACGCGGTTGGTGCCCGCCGCGCTCAGGACGTTCGCGACGAGCTTGGCCGAAATCGGCACGCGCGGCTTGTCTTTCCGGTCCTGACGCGCGTATCCGTAATACGGCACCACCGCCGTGATGCGTGACGCCGACGAGCGCCGAAACGCATCGATCATGATCAGCAGCTCGACCAGGTTCTGATCGACCGACAGCGCGCCGTTCACGCACGTCGGCTGCACGATGAACACGTCGGCGCCGCGGATGTTCTCGTCGATCTGGAATGAGACTTCCGTGTCGGGAAACCGCTTCAGCCGCGCCTGCCCTGGCTGGACGCCGAGAAACTCGGCGACTTCGTTCGTCAGCTCGGAATGCGCCCGGCCCGAGAAGAGTTTCAGCTCACCGAACCCGCTCGCCACGAACGGCTCACCCATTGACGTGTTCACTCCGGGGACCCCGCCTGCCCCCCGGTCTTGCTCCGCGGGGACTCCAACGCCCCGCTCCGCAGCCTCGCGAATTGGCTGGGGCGGAAGGATTCGAACCTTCGAATACGGGATCCAAAGTCCCGCGCCTTACCGCTTGGCCACGCCCCACCATAGTCTCCGACGCCTGTGTGCTCGATCGCACCGCGACCCGCGTGTTCGAACATCGCCTCGGCAATATTTATGAAGAAGCTGACCTCAGGAGTGGCCCAGACTTCGTGGCGCAAACAGTAAGTTTATACGATAGGCCGGGAACCCGGCAAGTCGTTGATACGCCGCGCGATTGATGGTCCTCGTGAGGAGCGTGCGGGCTCCCTTCTTGCCCAAGGCCCGTACGGCCCGCTCGGCAGCCTGGCGGCGGCCGAACAGCCCGAAGACGGCCGACCCGCTGCCGGACATCGCGGCGTGGAAGGCGCCTGCTTTTCCGAGCGCGCTGACGATCCGCGCGATCTCCGGGTGATGACCGGCGACCGGGCCTTGCAGGTCGTTCTGCGGATCGCTCCGCGGATGAGGTCCGCCTCGCTGATCCCACCATCGATAGGCCTCCGCGGTGCTGACACCAAAGGGCGGCAGCACCAACGTCACCCACGCGGCCGGCTGGTCGACGAGCGGAAACAGCAGATCACCGCGATCGAGGCCCAGCACCGTTCCGCCTTCCAGAAAATACGGCACGTCCGCGCCGAGGGCGGCAGCGATCTCGCCGAGCGGCTCGCCCTTCACGCGCCAGAGCGATCCGAACAGACGCAAGGCGGCAGCCGCGTCGCTGCTGCCGCCGCCAAGGCCGGCCTGAAGCGGAATCCGCTTCGCCAACCGGATCTCAACGTCGCGCAACGTCCCGCGGCGTCCGGCCGCCGCCCACGCGTACTCGGCGGCACGCCACACCAGATTGCTCTCGTCCGCGGGACAGTCGGGATCGTCGCACCGCAGCACAAAGGGACCGCGCCGGACGCGCACGGCCAGCGTGTCGTGCAGCGCGATCGATTGAAAGATCGTCCGCAGCGCGTGATAGCCGTCCGGGCGGACGCCCAGCACGCGCAGCGACAGGTTAATTTTCGCGTATGCCGAGACGCGCACGGCGCAACTCATCAAGGGTGATCGGCTCGGCGGAGCGCGGAATTTCCACGCGGAAGACCTCCGGCTCGAGCGGTACGTTCGTTTCCACTTGCGACAACGCAAGGGTCAGGTCGAAGTTGAACGAGGTGGGCGGATCGGTCTTGCTCGCCAGGCGAATCGACCGCGGCAGGTCATGCTCGAACGCTCGATACTCCGTGTGCCAGACCGAATCGGTCGGGCCCTCTCGGCTCGTGGCCACGAGCCGCCACGGCGGCGCGCCGCGATCGCGATGCAGATACAACTCGTAGGTGACTGGTCCGGCGGACAGGTGCACGACGCGCCAATCGGGCCCGAGGCCGCGGCCTTGAGATGGCAAGCCAGTGGGCGCGCAGCCGGTCAAGGTCGCATACAGATCAGCCGCGTCGAGCGGCACACCGGCGAGCGCGCCCAGCACCGCGTCGGGACGGCCGTGCTCCAGCATGCGATCATCGCGCGGGAGTAGCAGCGTGGCGTCCTCGTTGGTGGCGACGAAGATGAACACCGGCGCACCGAACGGCGCAACGGCTTCCAGGCGGACGGACGTGGGAGCGGCGACGCCGGCGGAAAGCCGGCCGCGGACACGACGCCCCCCGGCCGAACCACTGATGGCGATGTCCGCCGTCAGCGTGCGGAGGCCGCGGCAGGCGGCGGTGGCCTGCGCGAGCGCGTCGGCGGCGTCCGCCGCGGGCACGCCGCGGCCGACCGGCAGCTTCATCAAGGGCACTGCGCAGGACACCGACGAGAGACACGACACACCCACCAGGCCCGCCAGGCCCACCACTGCTACGAACGCTCGTGGTACCGCTGTCGCACCACGAACGCCGGGCGGCCTCATCGCTTGTTGAGCTTTTGCGTGGCGTCCCGGATCTTCTTGTCGATATCGGCGCGGTCGATCACGTCGCCGTCACCCGCGAGGGCGTGGTTCCACGCCGCGATGGCGTCTTCGAGCCGGCCGACCTTGAAGAGCAGCTGCCCGTAATGTTCCTGGATGACGGAGTTGGCCTTCAGCTGCTCCGCGGCACGCCGCAGATTTTCTTCGGCAAGATCAAGCTTGCCGGCCTTGAAGTACGCCCAGCCCAGGCTGTCGAGGAACGAGCCGTTGTAGGGGTCCTTCTCCAGCGCCTTCTTCAGGTAGCCGACCGATTCGTCCAGCCGCTCGCCGCGCTCGGCCAGCATGTAGCCAAGATAGTTGAGCGCCCCGGCGTTGTCCGGTTCGCGCGTGAGCACCTGGCGAAACGCCGTTTCGGCCTCGGCGAAGTTCTTCTGCCTGTCGAAAACCGCGCCAAGCTGAAAGGCGATCGACGTGGACGACGGGAATTTCGCCTGCGCGTCCCGCAGCAGCTTCACTGCCTGCGGTCCGCGCGAGGCGTCCTGGTAGATCTGCGCGAGCGCCACGTACGCGGCCGGTTCATCGACGTGATTCTTGAGCGCATCCTCGAGCACGGCCACGCCCTGGTCCGGCTTGCCATCGAGGCGAAGCGCCTGAGCCTCGAGCCGCGTCAGCGTCAGGTCGTTCGGGTCCTCCGCCCGCGCCTGCCTCGCCAATTGGACGGCGGCGCCGTATTTCTTTGCCGAGATGGTGGCATTGATCAAATAGCTCGTCACGCGGGCGTCCTTCGGCGACAGGCGATGGGCTTCGTCGAAGGCGGCCAGCGCCTGGTCGTACTGGCCGAGTTCCTGATGCGCATAGCCCAATCGGGGAAGGAGCATCCGCAGCTCGACCGAGTGATCGCCCGGCAACTCATGGAACTTCGCCATCGCCGGTGTCAGCGCGTCAACGATCTGCACATGCTGGTGGCCGTCCCCCAGCGCTTCCGCGAGCGCGAGATACCCCCAGGGACTCTGATCCTGCACGGCGATCACGCGGCGGGCCGCTGCTTCGGCGCCGCGAAGATCGCCAATCCGCCGAGCGACCTGCGACAACAAGTACAGCGCCCGCGCATCGTTACGGGTGGAGACGATGTCGTTCAGCACGTCGCGCGCGGCGGCCAGGTCGTCGCGTCCGCCCGCATTGGCGAGGGCCTGTGCGTACCTCGTCTTCAGTTCCACGTTGCGTGGCGACACGTTGAGCGCGCGCACATACGCGTTCGCGGCGTCCTTCCAGCGCTCCTGCCGCTCGTAGAAGTCCGCGAGCGTCGGGAGCAGGCTCGGATCGTCCGACGCCTGCTCGGCCAGCAGCTCGACCGCTTCGGCCATTCGGCCGGCTCCTGCGTAGGCCCGGGCCAGGAGGCGCGGTCCCTCGAGCCACCCCGATTGCTGACGGACGAGATCGACGAGAAGTGGAATGGCTTTGTCGTATGCCGCGACGCGCACATAGAGCCTGGCGAGCGTGCTGCGCGCGTTCGGATCGGCTTCGCCGACCGAATCCTCAATCGCTTTTTCGAGGTGCTGAATGGCGGTCGTGCTGTTGGCGTCCGCCGCGCCCTGCGGCGACCCAGGGCGGCTGTCGATCTTCGCGGCCATGATGAGGCCGAGCACGCGGTGCGCTTCCGGATTGGCCGGCGCGACCTTCAATGCCTGCTCCGCCGCGCTCACGGCGTCGTTGACGCGAGCGTGCCGCAAGTACAGCCCGGCCAGTTCCGCCGGGATGTCGGCCGCCACCGGATCAAGCTCGATCGCCTTCTTGTAGGCGGCGATCGCGCCGGCCACGTCGTTGTTCTGCTCGAGACGATGGCCGATAAGGAACTGCTCGTACGCCTGAGCCGCCTTCGCCGGCGACGCGGCCGGCAGTTGAAACGGGCGGTTGGGTGCCGCCTGCGCGGCCGACATCGAAGGCACGGCGACGCACAGAGCGGTCACGAAAACGGCCAGCTTCATACTCTGAATTGTTTCACAAAAGCCCGAAGGTGTCATATATTCCCGTCATGGCTGTCGACCCGGAACTGCTCGAAATTCTAGCGTGTCCCAACTGTAAGACGCCCGTGACGCTCATCAATCACGGCACGGCGCTCAAGTGCGACATCTGCAAGCGCGTGTATCCGATCAAGGACGACATTCCGGTCATGCTCATCGACGAGTCGACCATTGAGCCGTGAACCAAGATATGCGGATTCTCATCGTCAGACTCCGTCAGATTGGCGACGTCGTGTTCACCACGCCGGCCGTGGCCGCGCTGCGCCGGCATTTTCCTGAGGCGCACCTCACCTACCTTGTCGAACCCGCGGCCGCTCCCATCGTCACCGGCAATCCGCATCTCGACGAGGTCATCGTCACCCCGCGGCGAGGTGGAATCAGCGGGATGCTGGCTGACGTCCGGCTCGGGTGGCGCTTGAGGCGTGCGCACTACGATCTCGCCATCGATTTTCACGGCGGCCCGCGCGCGTCGCTGCTCACGCTGATGAGTGGCGCGCCCAGACGAATCGGGTACAGCGTCGTCGGCAGACGCTGGATCTACACGGACGTCGTCGAACGGCCCCGCACCCTTCGACGGCGTCATTCCGTCGAGAACCAGTGGGATCTGCTCAAGGCGCTCGATGTGGCGCCGCCCACGCCGGCGGGCAATCCTGTGGAGATGCCGGTCGATCAGGGCGCGAAGACGAACGTCGACGAGCGCTTGGCCGCGGCCGGCGTGGCGCCCGACGAGGATCTTGCGGTGGTTCACGTCAGCGCCAGTTCGCCGTTCCGTCGATGGCCGCTGCTGTCGTTCGTCGACACGATCGCAGCGCTCGCGTCGCAGACCGGGCGGCGCGTGATCGTCACCTCCGGACCGTCAGAACGCGACGCGGCCAACGGCATCATCAACGGCGCCCGCGGGAAGCTGCCGGCGGACCATCGACATCGCGTGCTCAGCTGCGGCGACTTTTCACTCGCGGAGCTTCGCGCCCTGCTCGAGAGGAGCGCGCTGTACATCGGCGGCGACAGCGGTCCGCTGCACCTCGCGGCGACGACCCGTGTGCCGATCGTCGCGATCTTCGGACCGACGCCGTCGGAGCGTTCCACGCCATGGCGGGATCCGGCGCTGCCGCTCGAATCGATCGAAATCCACGGGCTCCCGTGCCGGCCATGCGATCAACGCGTCTGCGAGCCTGGCGATTTCCGCTGCCTGACCCGCATCGACGCGCCACGGGTCACCGCGGCGGCCGAACGGCTGCTCGCGGGGCCGCGAGATCTCACCGGTGGTACCAGATGACGACAACCTCGCCGCACGCGACCCTAACCCCCGCGCTTCGACGCGTCGCGCTCGTCGGCCTCGCGCTAACCGTGGCGGCAGTCCAGTTCTCGATCGCGATCAGCGAGTTGTTTCTCGCTGTCGCGCTGGCCGCCTGGGCCGTCACGCTGGTCGTCGAACACCGTCGGCCGAGCGCTCCGCCGTGGATGCTGCCGCTGATGCTCTATGCCGGCTGGACGCTGGTGTCCGCCGCGTTCTCACCGGAACGCGGGATCAGCTTCATCGATTGCAAGCAACTGGTCCTGCTGCTGCTCGTGCCGCTGACGTACGAAGTTGTGGACGAAGCCTCGGCGATGCGGCTGACGACGATTATCCTGAGCGCCGCCGCCTTCAGCGCGGTCGTGGGCATCGGTCAGTACTCGATCCTGCACTACGACAATCTCGGTCAGCGGCCCCGCGGCACGCTCGGCCTGTACATGACCTTTTCCGGGCTGATGATGCTCGCCCTCAGCCTCGCGCTTGCGCGCGTGCTCTTTTTGACGCGATCGCGGCTGTGGCCGACGCTCGTCATGCCGGCGCTGGCGGTTGTGCTCGCCCTCACCTTCACGCGCAATGCTTGGGTGGGCGCCTGCAGCGCCGTGGCCCTGCTGTTGATGATGCGCGACTTCCGCCTCACAGCGGCGCTGCCGGTCGTGGCCGCGATATTCTTCGCGACCGCGCCGGCGAGGATCCTGCAGCGCTTCTATTCCATTTTCAACCTGCACGACCTGTCGATCAGCGATCGCTTTGCGATGATGCGTGCCGGCAGGCGGATCATCCTGAACTATCCCGTGTTCGGGGTCGGGCCCAACATGATCGAACGCGTCTACCCGCAGTATCGCGAGCCGGACGCCGTGCTGAGGACGACGCCGCACCTTCATAATGTGCCGCTGCAGATCGCCGCCGAACGCGGCTTGCCGGCGGCGGCCCTCTGGCTCTGGTTCATCGGCGCCGTCGCCCTCGGCTCCGTGACGCTCTTCCGCAACGCCCGGAGCAACGGCCCGCTGCGCTACCTCTCGGCCACCGCGTTGGCGAGCGTGGTGGCGATGCTCGCGGCCGGCATGACCGAGCACAACTTCGGGGACTCCGAGTTTCAGATCCTGTTCCTGGTGTTGATTACGCTGCCCTTCGCCGTCGCGCGGCCACGGCAGGGCTAAAGACCTGGGCGACGACCGTTGTGGCGCAGCACGTTAGTCCTGCCATGTGGTCAGTGTCGGAAGTGCCGTCGCCCCGTGAACACCATCGCGAGGCCGTGCTCGTCGGCGGCGGCGATGACTTCGGCGTCGCGGACCGATCCCCCGGGCTGTACCAGTGCCGTGGCGCCGGAGGCCGCCACGCCGTCCAGGCCGTCGCGGAACGGGAAAAAGGCGTCGGACGCAGCGACGGATCTTGTGAGCGCCCCCGCCTCGAGACTGCGCGCCTTGAGGAGCGCCACGTTGACGGCGTCGACACGGCTCATCTGACCCGCACCGATCGCGAGCGTCCGCGTGACGTCGGTGAAGATCACGGCATTCGACTTCACGTGCGCGCAGATCCGCCAGGCGAAGCGCAGCGCCTCCCACTCCTCGGCAGAAGGCTGTCGTTTCGTCACGACGCGGAGTCCGTCGGGAACCGCACCGGTCCAGGCCTGCCGCGCTTCGACCACACCATCGCGCTCCTGCACCAGTGCCGCGCCGAGGATCGTGCGAACCTCGACGCCCATGGTCCTCAATCGATCGAAATTGGCGGTGACGACACGCATGTTCAGCTTGCCGGCGAGGATCGGCCGGGCGTCGGCGTCGACGCCCGGCGCGATCACCGCTTCGACAAATGTCGACACGATCGCTTCGGCCGCCGCGCGATCGAGCGGCCGGTTGAGCGCGACGATCCCGCCAAAGGCGGCCAGGGCATCCGCGTCGCGGGCCCGCACGTACGCACTGGCACCCGAGCGACCGATCGCCGCGCCGCACGGATTCGTGTGCTTGATCACCGCGGCCGCGGCCTCGTCGAACTCGAGCACGATGCGCGCAGCCGCGTCGAGGTCGAGCAGGTTCGTGTACGACAGTTCCTTGCCCTGCAGGATGGTCGCGTCGCCCAGCCCAGACACGCCCGGACGAACGTCCTGCGCCACATCTACGCTCCTGTACCACGCTGCACGCTGATGCGGATTCTCGCCGTATCGTAAATCCCGAATCTTCTCGAGCGTCAGCTCGATGCGGTTCCCGGGCGCTCCGCCGCCGGCCTGGCGCCGCTCGAACGTATCGCCGCTCAGATCGATCGTTTGTAGCGTCGCGCTGATCGCCGTGTCGTACGCGCCTGTATGCGCGAGCGCTTTGCGCATCAGTTCGTAGCGGAACGCGAGGCGCGGCGTCTGGTCCAGCGCGTCGAGCAGCCTCGGATAATCGCCGGGGTCAATGACGACGAGAACGTCGCGGAAATTCTTCGCCGCCGCGCGCACCATGCTGGGTCCGCCGATGTCGATCTGCTCCACCAGCTCGTCGAACCCCACACCCGCCTTCTTCGCGATCTCAACGAACGGATAGAGGTTCACGATGACGACGTCGATGGGCTGGATCCCGTGTTGGGCGATGGCCAGGAGGTCCTGCGGCTGATTGCGCCGCGCCAGGATGCCGCCATGGACGTTGGGGTGCAATGTCTTCAACCGGCCATCCATCATCTCGGGAAAGCCCGTGATATCCGACACGTTGATCACGGCCAATCCGGCTTCGGTCAGCGCGCGCGCCGTGCCGCCGGTCGAGACCAGCTCGAACCCGCGCGACGCGAGGCCGCGGGCAACATCCACGATGCCGGTCTTATCGGAAACGCTCAGGAGGGCTCTTGGCATAAGTCTCAAAGTCCAGTATGATGCCTGACGACGCTGGGCGGGCCTGGCGCCGTAAGGGAAAGGCCGCAGACGCGGCCTTTTTTTTTGCTCCGGTGAACGGTACAGGCAGTGCGGACCGGGGTTGGTTCAAGGACGCGGCTCCAGATCGCGTCACAGCAAGTTAGGAAGAAGAACGATGCGCATCACAGGCAAGGTCAAATGGTTCAACAACGCCAAAGGGTACGGATTCATCGAACGCGACGGAGGCAGTGATGTCTTCGTCCACTACTCGGCTATCCAGGGCGACGGGTTCCACTCGCTCGAGGAAGGCCAGGCGGTGGAGTTCGAGATCGTTGACGGCCCGAAGGGCCCGCAGGCTGGCAACGTCACGAAGATCTAACCTCACGTGCAGGGCGGAGAGCAGAGGGCAGCCGCCCTTCTGCCCTCTGCCCTACTCTTTCGCACCCTTCATCGCCCGAGCCGTAAAGCTGACTTTCCCGTCCTTCACCGCGACACGAAACGCCACCTCGCCGCTTTCGCTCTGGCGCAGCTTCGTCACCTGTCCCTTCACAAGATCGGCGAACTTGTGGAACGGCACGTTCTCTTCGCCGACCGCGCGGCGCGCTTCCGTCAGCGATTCGTGCAGCTCGGTGAGCTGCTCGATCTCACGCGCCGGATCCTTGAACGCGGCGACGCGCAGAACACGGTCCTCGGGGCCCTTCTTCGGCCGCTTCTCCTCGACCGGTTTCTGCACGAACGGGCCCGGACGCCCCTCTTCGCGCGAGCGCATGCCGCGATCCCGCAAATCGATGAATGCGGCGAAGCGCGACTGCAGCGAGCTGAAACGGAAGCGATCACCCGTGTTCTGGATATAGGCGCGGTCGTACCGCTTGACGAGCGACTGCACCCGGCTGCGTGTCTCCCACGGCGGTTTCGGAAGCCGGCCGGAGAAGAACATGTTGTACTCGGCCTCGAGCCGCTTCAGTTCGGCTTCGAGCCTCGTCAAATCCCGCTCGGTCTCGCTCGGCGGCACGGGATTACCGGGCCGACCGCTGGATGAAGAACCAGACGAGGGGCAGCCACAGCTCCCGCGCGTACGGGACCTGGCGATCGTCGATCAGCACTTCCGTCGCCTCGGCGCGCCCCACCACCTCGAATACCTGGCGCAGCCGCTCGGCGTCGGCGGGCCAGAACCGAACACGATAGCGATGGCTTGCGCCGCTCCCGGTTTCGCGACACTCGGCGGCGCCGCGCGACAGATCGAGCGCGCGTGAGAAGTCCGGGGCGTCGAGCGCGGGAAAGACGAGCGTGATGGAGAAGGGATGCGGCGTCGGCCCGAAGAGGGCGTCGTGCAGCTCGCGATCGAGCGACGCCAGTTCCTCGTCGGTCGGCTGCTCGGGCAGATCGGCATACGGCCAGAACCGTTCGAGCGGGCGGTGCTTCGGTGTTTCCACGGGAGAACCATGATATTGCAGAATTGCAGGATTGCAGAATTCCAATCCTGCGATACTGCCATCCTGCAATGGAAAAGATCCTGATCAGCGCGTGCCTGCTGGGAGAACGCGTGCGCTATCACGGCGGCGACGCACGGAGCGAGCATCCGATCCTGCGGCGCTGGCAAGACGAGGGACGGCTTGTGCCGCTCTGCCCGGAAGTGACCGGCGGCCTGGCCACGCCGCGGCCCGCGGCTGAAATTGTGATGACGCCGGGAGGCCGGCGCGTGCTCACGCCCGCTGGCGCGGACGTCACGAGCGCCTTCGAGCGGGGCGCGGAAGCGGCCGCCAACGCATGCGCGGCGCACGGCATTCGCATGGCGATCCTGAAGGACGCCAGCCCGTCGTGTGCAAGCCACTCGATTTACGACGGCAGCTTCAGCGGGCGACGCGTGGATGGCCAGGGCGTGACCGCGGCGCGGCTCCGCACGGCAGGCGTTCGGATCTTCAGCGAGTCCGAGATCGATTCAGCAGCCTCTTACCTGGAGTCGGCCCCGACGGACGGCCATCAGCGCCTGGCGAACACCTGACAGCCCCGCGGCCGCCCAGTCGAGGACGCGCGTCGGCAGGATGCCGAGATAGAACACGAGCACAGCGGAAACGACCAGGGCGAAACCGGCGGCCCTCGGCACGGCGGGAAACCGAGCCGGCTCATCGCCTGGCGTCATGTACATCATGACGACGATGCGTAGGTAGAAGAAGACGGCGATTCCTCGCGCACGCCGCCGCCGTGGCCCTCAATCAGCTCGCGGAGCGTCACGGTCATCGATGCCTCGTACACCCCGGGCCGCTAGCGCATCGCCCGAAGATAGTCGAGCGCCCAGCTCATTCAACCAGAATGGCGGGGCACCAGCCGCGAACGGAATTCACCAGCCAGAATCGGGCCGCGGCTCCTAACCGCTCCACCGTCACCCGCTCTTCGCTGACCTCGCCCGCCGCCAGCAGCTCCGCGCGAAACGTGCCCCGCAGAAGGCCGCAGGCGGCCGGCGGCGTCACCCGCCGGCCCGTGACGTTCATGTCATCAACGTGCTCGACGACGAGGTTGGCGATCGTGGTTTCAGTAACCTCGCCTGCCGGATTCCACAGGATCACATCGTCGCAATCGGGACGGCGGGCACGCTCATAAACCGCGCGATTCGTGGTTTTGTGATACAGGAACTCGTCGGAGGGATCGACCGGCTGCTCCGCGAGCCGCACGCGCCACACGTCATCGCGATGATCGAGCGGCGTACGCTCGACGCGCACGGCGCCATCCTCGGCAAGCAGCAGGCGCACACGCAACGGCGCGTCAGCCAACCGGACGGCGCGATCGAGCGCGGCGCGGATCTGATTCGCCGGAGACACGAAATCAAAGTGACGCGCCGAGCCTTCGAGGCGCGCGAGATGGCGGTCGAGCAGGTGCCATCCCTCCCGCGGCGTCCATCGCATCGTCTCCAATAGTTCGAACGGCACGGACGTCCCGACTGACAGCGGGATGCGGCCGCCTGCGGACTGATGCTACCGAGAGTCCGCGGCGCTCGTCACCGTCATCCGGCGCCCGACTTCCTCGATGGCCTGCACAATCTGCGTGCGCCGCCGTTCGTGCGTGGTCGTGGTAAGCTGCCGCTCGAGTTCAGTCCGCGCGAGCCTCAATGACTCGAGCGCGTGAACGCGTTCAGGATCGCGCACCGTTTTCGGCTGCCGGTGCACCCGCGCCCGTTCCATCTCTTCCATGCGCTCCTGAATCCGCACCTCGGCATCGATCAGTCCTTCGCCCGCATCACCCATGAGTGTCCTCTGTCCTTATTCTCTGAAGTTCCGCCGGTCCTGAGCTCTCCATTATAAGACCGCAACACGACCGCGCGTCAGAATAATGACCCGTGGTCACCTCGCCCACGCCGCAGTCGCCCGGCGGTCACCGAAAGCGCAGACACCTGCGGCCCAAACGCTCGAACGCGACGCGGTCCGCTCCCAACAATCGAGACCACGAGAGCGCGCCCTCGCAGCGAGGGCTGGCCCCTCCTCGCCCCTGGCGACCTCCCCGTTCGAGCGCGATCAGGAATTAACGTGTCGCCGGGACAGCGCGCGCCAACCATCGCCGGCCGTCAGATCCTCAAATCATTAGATCCTTCGATCTTATAATGTCTCCGTGCCCCCTCGCGCCGTACCCCGTCTTCTCCTCGGCGCCGTGGCCGTCGCGCTCGTCCTCTTCGGCACGGCGCGGGTCGGCCACGTCCAGGCGCCCGCCAGCTTTGCCTCGCGCATCGCGCAGCTGTCGGAGCGGGGTGGATTTTTTGATACCGACAATCTCATTTCGAACGAGCGGTCCTATCTGCACGTGGTGCCGGCCCTGCGCGACTCAGGGATGACCGGCGGCGCCTATGTCGGCGTCGGACCGGATCAGAATCTGTCGTATATCGCGCAGCTCAAGCCGGCCATCGCGTTCATCGTCGATCTGCGTCGTGACAACCTGCTGCTGCATCTTCTCTTCAAAGCGCTCTTCTCGATGTCGGAGACACGCGCTGACTATCTCAGCCTGTTGTTTGGCTGTCCCATTCCTGCGCCCCCGAGTGACTGGCGGACCGCCGACCTTGACAAACTGGTCGCACATCTCGAGGGCGGGCGGCTCGGCGATGCGGCGATCACGGAGCTGCGGGCACGCGTCGACGAGACAATCAAGACGTTCGGCGTGCCGCTGTCAGACGGCGACTTCGCCACCATCAATCGGTTTCACCGGCGCTTCGTGACCGCCGGTCTGCCGCTCAGGTTCCAGACCACCGGCCGGCCGCCGCAAAGCAACTACCCCACGTACCACGATCTCCTGCTCGAAACAGATCGCCAGGGACGCCGGTGGAACTTCCTCGCGTCTGAGGACGATTTCCAGTTTGTCCGATCGCTCGAACGCCGCGATCTCGTGATCCCCGTCGTCGGCGACCTCGCGGGAGCCTCGGCGCTCGCCGGAATCGGCCGCCTGATGACGTCGCGTGGCGACCGCCTGTCCGCGTTCTACGCCTCGAACGTCGAATTCTATCTATTCAACGACGGCACGTTCCCACGCTTCGTGGAGAACCTGGAGCGCCTCCCCCACACGAACCGCAGCGTGATCATCCGCTCGGTGTTTGGCGGCCGGGGGCAGCCGGCCCCCGGTTACGCCAGCAGCTCGCTCGTGCAGCCCGTGGACCAGCTGCTGAAGGGTTACGCGTCGGGGAGCTTCCACTCCTACTCAGAGCTGACCGTGGCGCGGTGATTCATGCCTGACACCGCCTCGTTCGATATCACGTCCACCATTGATTTCCAGGAAGTCGACAACGCGCTGAACCAGGCACGCAAGGAAGTCGCCCAGCGCTACGACTTCAAGGGCGCGACGGCGGAGATTACGCTCAACGCCACCGACAAGACGCTGACGCTGCTGACCGACGATGACATGAAGATGAACGCACTCTGGGAGATGGTGCAGACGCGGCTGGTGCGGAGGGGCGTGCCGGTGAAGAACTTCAAATCGGACAAGAGCGAACCGGCGGCCGGCAGCAAAGTTCGTCGAGTGATTCCGATCCAGCAGGGCATCTCGATTGAGGCCGCGCGCGAGATCGTGAAGTTCATCAAGGACGCCAGGCTCAAGAAGGTCCAGGCGTCGATTCAAGCGGATCAGGTTCGCGTCAGCTCGCCGTCAAAGGACGAATTGCAAGCCGCCATGCAGGCGCTGCGAGAGCACGACTTCGGCGTGGCGCTGCAGTTCGGCAACTACCGCTAGTCAGCCATCGCCAATCAGCGATCAGCATTTCTTGTTCGGGGGGCATCGGGAACCGGTGAGAAACGATGCGCGCCAGGCTTGAGCTCGCGCCGAAGCTTCGGCTGCAGCCTCGCGTTGATGTTGGGCGACAGGAACAGCGTGACGACGGACGCTTCGGAAAGGTCAGTCTTGAAAAAATCGGCCCGGACGAAACTGACCTTGTCGGCGACGCCAGCCTTCTGAGCGTTCGCCGCTGCTTTCTTGTTGAGTTCGGGATCGAGCTCGATGCCCACAGCGCGGGCGCCGTACCTTCTGGCCGCTTCGATCACGATGCGGCCATCGCCGGATCCGAGATCGTAGACGACGTCAGCGGCGGTGACGCCGGCGACTTCCAGCATGGCGCTCACCACGGCAGCCGGCGTCGGTACGTAGTGCACGTCCGCGCCGGGCGTTTGAGCGAATACGCCGGAGGCCGCGGCAACGGCCGCCATGACGACCAGAGCCACGAATACGTGAAGGGTCCGCATCAGCCAATTGGCGGCGGAACTATGTCACGCGTCTCTCCGCACTTTCGTTCTAGGATCGAGACGATGGCCAATACCTTCCTGCTCATCGGTTCGCTCGCGGGCTTCCTCGGAGTGGCGGCGGGCGCATTTGGCGCCCACGCCTTGCGGAACCGTGTGTCGGCCGACATGCTCGGTGTCTTCGAAACAGCCGTGCGGTATCAGATGTATCACGTGTTCGCGCTGCTCATGACGGCGGCCGTGATCGGGCGTGCCGGCGACGCGCGCCTGCTGACCATCGCCGGCTGGTCCTTTCTGACCGGAATTGTGCTTTTCTCGGGGAGCCTGTATGCCCTGGCGCTGACTCGGCTGCCGGGCCTTGGCGCGATGACGCCGCTCGGCGGCCTCGCGTTTCTCGTCGGTTGGGCCTGCCTGGCCATCTTCGCCGCCGCGCGGTGACGTTTCTTGACAAATGAATTACAGGGGCTGACACTGTATTCCTACAGACGATTGAGGCAGGTTGGAGGTGTCACGCATGGGCGAAAAGAAGACGGCGCTCGGCCTGGTTGTGGCTACGCTCGGGGTCATCGCCTTCAGCGCGGTTTCAGCTCCGACCTTCGCGCATCACAGAACGGGTTCCTACGATCAGGACAAGACGCTCGCGGTCAGGGGCAAGGTGACAGAATTTTCCTGGAAACGCCCGCACGCCGCGCTGTTCGTGTATGTGACCGACGGGCCATTCAAGGGCAGGAATTATGCGGTGGAGTTGAACAGCCCGGGCGTCATGATTCGGCAGGGATGGACCCAGAGGCAATTCCATGTGGGTGACGAGGTGGTCATGAACGTCCACCCGTCGAAAGCCGGATCGGCCGTCGGCGAATGTCTGAGTTGCGCCATCATCGTCAACGGCAAAGAGACAAAGCTCCAATAGCCCGCCGCGCCGCCCGCTTGTCGGCCTCCTCGCTCCGTAGCGTCGCAATCGATTCCACCAAGACGCGCTGCGATCCGCAACGTGTCCGGATCGTCCGGAGCCGGCCCTGCCGAATCCGGTAGTACACCGTCCGGCGTGACACACCGAGGAGGATCGCAGCCTCTTCGACGAAGACGCTCCGCCCGAACGCCTGGCTGCACGAGGGACCGCCGGACACGTGCCCGTCGGTGGCAAGCTCGATACCAGCGTCAGGGGACCTCACATTCGAGGAAATCGGCTGGAACTCGTTCGATCCCACAACTTTCGAGACAGATGTCGCGGGTAGTTGATACCCGGCGGGAACGGTGTTGTGCAAAGCGGCGATCCGGCCGACACGAGGTACGTGCCTTCGATTTCCAGATACGGGGCCGTGAAACTGATGTCGGATGCCCCGCGCCGGGTCGATGGCGAGAAACGCGACATCCCAGGCTCCGGTTTTGACCGCGTCGGTCATCCTTCCGGCGCCATCGTATGTCACGAGCTCGACTGGAGCGCCGATCCGCCTGGCGAGCTCTCGAGCGAGGTCAACGGCGATGCCCCGAAGGTCTCCCGCGGCCGTGCTGCCCTGCACGAGGGTCAGGTTTCGACGGTTGATACCGGCGCGCAGCGTGCCTGTCGGTGCGAGGTCATCACGGAAACCCATCCTGGATCACGCGACCAGTACTTAGCTGCGCAAATCGGCGTAACAATGCTTGAGCCCGACGGAATGCACCACGCGCTTGCGCCACTCGAAGGGCGTGGCGTGCGCATTGTAGGTCTTGACGAAGCGGTCGATGGCCTCGCGCAACTGCGGCACCGAGGTGAAGCTTGCGCCCTGCAAGGCCCGCCGACTGAGGATACTGAACCAGCACTCGATTTGATTGAGCCAGCTGGCCCGCGTGGGGGCGTAGTGGAGATGCACGCGGGGATGGCGCGCGAGCCAGCGGTCGTGTTTCGGTTTGTGCGTGTTGAGGTTGTCCAACACGATATGCAACTCCTGGTCAGGGTACCCGGCGACCACGTCGTTCATGAAGTCCAGGAACTCGCGCCGGCGCCGCCGGGCGTAGTGCCCCGCCGTGAGCTGCCCCGTCGCGATATTCAGTGCCGCGAACAACGTACTGGTGCCGTGGCGCTTGTACTCATGACTGAAGCCGCGCAGCGCCGTGCCGTTCGGCAACCGCAGGTAGCCTTGGGCGCGTTCCAGGGCTTAAATGTGCGGTTTCTCGTCGACCGAGATCACGACCGCGTTGGCGGGCGGCGCGAGATACAAGCCGACGATGTCGGCGGCCTTGGGCGCAAATTCCGGGTCGGTGCTGATGCACCAGGATCGGCGACGACGCAAGTGAATGCCATGGCGGCGCAGCACGCGCCACACTTCGTCAGGCGAGACCTCACCTAACGCGGTCGCCACCATCGCCCCCGTCCACGTCGCATGGCCCTCCGGCGGCGGCGCATCCAACTGCTTCAAAATCCGTCGCTCGCTCGCGGCGTCGTAGCGGCGGCTGGGGCCAGGGCGCGGCGCATTGGCCAGGCCGGCCACGCCCTGCGTCGCAAACCGGTGCCGCCACTTACTCACGGTCGCCGGGCGCAGGGCCAACTGCTCAGCGATGCCGTCGGTCGACTGCCCGTCGGCGGCAGCCAGCACGATGCGCGCGCGCACGACC
The DNA here is from genome assembly GCA_965229885.1 of Vicinamibacterales bacterium. Lineage (GTDB taxonomy): Bacteria > Acidobacteriota > Vicinamibacteria > Vicinamibacterales > CAVVIG01 > DATLLJ01. The sequence continues at coordinate 82,542 of CBDDJX010000002.1, read as the reverse complement.
ACGCGCTGCTCGCTGGTGGGCGCGCGCAGACGCTGAGTCAACGTGGCGCGATCTTCTGGCGTCAACACAATCGCCGTGACTGGACGGCCCATGCCGCCAGTCTACGTATTAACGTCGAACTGTACAAGTAAGTACTAGGCAGCGGCATCCGCAGTTAGCGGGCAGGAAGCAGATGTTATAAACTGCTAACTCCTGCTCAGGCAGAACGTTCGGTGTCGGCTTTATATCCGTGTCCAAGTCGATATGAAGGTCCCGATTGTGCTTCTGGTGGTCGGCGCGTTGGCGATACTCATCGGACACCCCCTCTCGCTGCGTGCGCAGCCACAAGCGTCGCCGGGGCCCGGCGTGTATACCAAGGAGCAGTCTCGGCGCGGCGAGGTATTGTACGATCAGACATGCGCGGAGTGCCATGGCGTGTCAATGCTGGGCACAGGCCAAGCGCCGCCGCTCGTGGGTGCGGAATTCGTGGCAAATTGGAAAGACCTCACGCTCGGTGATCTGCTGGAACGAATTCAGGTCTCCATGCCGGCCGGCGACCCCGGGCGAATGACCAGGCAGCAAAAGGCGGACATCCTCGCCTATATCCTGAGCGCCAATCAGTTCCCCAGCGGAGGCACCGAACTGCCGAACGAGATCCAGCCCCTTAAGGACATTCCATTCCGGGCCTCGAGCATTGGCCCACACTAGCCCTAAGACTTAGGACTACGCGAGCCCGCAGCCGCTTCAAATCGGCGGCGATAAGCCCCAGCGTGTCCCGACAGGTGGCAAGCGGGTGATTTCATGGCGACTTTTGCCTCTGATATAATCGCCTCTCTATCGATTCAATCACAGGCATGGCAAGACGTCGCGACTGGCAGCAGACCCCAAGATGACACGAGCGCCAAACCACAAACTGCTTCTGTTGGGTATCCTGATTTGCGTGCTCCTCACACCGAGCGATGGTCGCGCGCAGCAAACCGATAAGACAGCCCACGCTTTCCGCGGCACGGTGATGAGCGTCGACGCGAAGGCCAGGACGATGGCAGTCGACGGTGAGAAGGTGGAAGGGTGGATGGCGGCGATGACTATGACCTACCGGGTCGACACGCCGAATGTCCTCAGCCAGTTGAAGCCAGGTGATGCCATCACGGCCACGGTGCACGACGGCGACTTCACGATGCTCTATGACGTCCGCATAGCGGCTGCGAAGCCAGACCCACCAGACCCAAAGGACGATCTGCCTCCGCTGTCCTACATCTGTCCGACACCTGGAGAAGAGGCCTTTCTCGAAGACAAGCCTGCGAAATGTCCGAAATCCGGCGTGGATCTCGTCCCGATTCGCCTCGTGAGGGCATACTCCTGTCTCAAGGTCCAGTTATTCATTCGTGACATGCCGGGCATTTGTCCGATCGACAAGAGCCCGCTCGTGCCGATTACGGCATCGCTGTACTTCACCTGCCGAAATGACGCGCAGGTGCGCGAGCTCACGCCTGGAACGTGTCCCGATGGCAGTGCCCGCATCAAAGCGTTCGACCGACGCCCGCACGGCGATCACAATCCGCGGCACGGCGGAAGCCTTTTCATGGCCGTCGATCAGTGGCATCACCTAGAGGGCACGTTCGTCGCGCCGAGCGTGTTCCGCGTGTATTTCTACGACGACTTGACGCGGCCCCTGCGGACAACGGGCTTCTCGGGCCACGTGACGAGGACTGATGATAATGGTAGAGAGACCGGGAGTCCTACCACACTCCTTGCTGGGGGCAGCAAGGACGGAAATACCCTTGAGGTGCCGATCGCTGGTGCCAGTCCGCCGCTCAACGTCAAGCTTTACATGAACTTCAAGGTCGACGAGAAGGACCAGGTGTTCGATTTCACCTTTCCGGCATATTCCAAGGAACCCTGACACTCCAGATCGTCATCACCCGTCGGGAACACTACTACCGCAACACGTCCAACGCGATCTCGAGTGGAGACGGCTGGGACGCGGGCAGAAAGAGTTGGTCTTCCGTGGTGGGAATTGTTGTAACTTCGATGATCGTGTTCTTGGGTAGGTCAACGGGCTCGGCCAACCAATAGCGACGATACCATTGGGGTTGGGGCGCGCGAAGACGGAGCAGCTCGACGTGTCGGCCATCCTGCAGTACGGCGGTGATTGCCACGCGCGCGTAAGGCTGATCGAGGCTGGGACGAACCGCCACAACGCGGGCGGCCATCTCGAGGCGCCTGGAAAATTTGCGGGGGGAAGAAGCCGCGTTACCTACGGCGCTGGCCGGTCTGATGGCGAACGCCTGCAGCTCTCGGCCTAACGGCGGCCGGTCAGTGAAGTACAGGCCCACCGTGCTGCGATCAGATAGTGAATTGCCTTCGTCCTGCCAACTCTTCTTGTAATGTATCCGGAGGTGGAGCTTTGCCCCCGCGGGCAGACGCAGGGCGGTCCCATTCGGCGCTGCCACGACGTCATCTCCGGGGACCCAGGGAGCGAGTAGCAACCCGCCCTCTACTGAAATGACCGCATCTCGTACCATGGCTGGCGTGCCCGGAAGGACGTCAATCGCCTTCAACCACCTATCCGTAGTGAGACCGGTTGCCAGCGTCAGATCGCGGATTTCTTCCGACGTTCCAGCAGGCAAAGTGTATTCCGCGTCCATTTGGAGAGCCAGATCGGGTGGACCCAGCTTCCACGTCGCCAGGTTCGGCACGAACGGCGGAGGATCCGTTGATCCACTACTCGGTGCTTTGGCGCCTAGGAACGTCGATTCGGTACTGCGGGGTGTTCCGCCAGTCGCCCACGTGACAAGAATGTCCAGTTCCCTGGTTGTCAGCGAGTAGCCACCCCTCACGCCGGGCCCGCTTGGGTCGGCGTACCAAGGCGGCATGGCCTCGCCAACCAGCTTCTCGCGAATCGATTCGGCCCAGGGGATCGCGTCAGCATACCTGACCAGCGACATCGGCGCCTGACCGCCGGCGACGTGGCACCGGCCGCAGTGATCGCGCAGGATCGGAAATACCTCGTTGTTGAACTTGTATTTTGACGTGATCGTCTTGTGGGCCTCAACGCCGGAGCCCGCTATCACGAGTACGAATACACTCATGCCGACGATTGCCCTGCCCCAGCACCAGTGAATGCCGGCCGGCCTACTGAATCCGCTGCTGAACGCCATAGGCAGTCAGAATCTCCGTAATCGCGGTTGAGAAGAGATTGAACGCCTCGGTCAATTTTTCCCGATTGCCGAGATCGCCGTACGCATCCAGTTTCCAGGCCGCGACCACGAAGCTGCGGATGGCGCTCGCCGCATCCCCACGTCGCTCTGGCGGCAGCTCATCAATGTGACTCTCGAGTGCGAGTGCGATGTCCTTGCCCATCATCGCGGAGAGATAGATCGAACCAAACTGGCCCTCCGAGATGAGCCGCCGCGTGGTACTGCCGCAGATGGTAATTAGGTTAAGGAGTTCGCGGGCCGTCGTGGGAAGTGCGAGCTGTTCCGCATCAGTGCGCATCAAGTTAGCGGCGCAGTCGTCTAACGCCGACCGCGCTACCGTTGCTTCTACCCGCCGCGGCGTGGAAATCGCTTCTTGCCCTGCAGGCAACGTGGCTTTGCGAGCAACCGTCACGGAACTACAGGCGAGGCACGATACCAGCCCGCCGACGACGACTATCCAAGCTAGGTGCGACGATACAGGGTTTCCCAACGAAGAACACCTTTAGTAGCTCAGCGCGGCCACGTTGTCCTTGATCTGCAGGCCTTCTATTTTGAGGAAGCCTGTTCGGCTTCTGCCACAGGTTCGATCCTCAGCACTGCTCCATCTTCCTCGTCCGTCGTCATATACAAGAGTCCGTCTGGACCCTGTCTCACGTCTCGGATGCGCTGTCGAAGCTCGGCAAGCAGTATTTCGCGACGACTCTCCAAACCTATTCTACTCAGCGCAATGCGTGAGACATGCCTGCCCGTGAGCCCAGCGACGAAGACGTTCCCTTTCCATAACGGAAATTTGTCCCCCGCGTAGAACGCAATTCCAGCGGTCGAGATGGAGGGAGAATAATACATGAACGGCTCCTCCATGCCCGGCGCAGACGTCGGCGGTTTGACGGTTGGCGGCGGAAGGCCGGAGCGCTCGCCTTTCGGATCGAAGTTGTAGGCGCGCCCATACGTGACGACGGGCCAGCCATAGTTCAGGCCCCTCTTTATGATGTTGATCTCGTCGCCGCCTTGAGGACCATTGTCCGTTGCCCAGATTTCGCCATTGGCGGGATTGATCGTGATACCGTTCGAATTGCGAATGCCCATCGCGTAGATCTCCGGCTTGTAGCCCGGTCGACCGATGAACGGATTATCGGTCGGCGCACTGCCGTCGTCGTTCAGTCGCAACACCTTGCCGCCGTGTTCACCCGGATTTGCCCCGCTACTCGCATTCCCCACACGCTTCGTGAATCCCGGGGCGCCGATGATCATGTAGATCTTGCCGTCGGGGCCGAACGTGATGCGGGCTGCGGCCGGTCCATCAGACCAGGCTTCTGCCTGGAAGAGATCAACGACATCGGTGAGGGCGGTACCGCCGTCGTACCGCGCACGAGCGAGCACGGCCGTTCCGACGTCTTCGTCCTTCGGCCTCGGCTTCCAGTACGTGAAGTAGATCAGCTTATTTTCGGCATACTTCGGATGAAGAGCGAGGTCTACGCCAGCACGTGACCCCCCCGGCTTGATCATCTTGGGCAAACCCGTGATCGGCTTGGGGTCCAGCACGCCGTTGCGAACGATGCGCAGCGTACTTACGCCTCGCTCGCTCACAAGCATGCTACCGTCCGGCAAGAAGGCGATCGCCCACGGGTAGGAGAATCCCTTGATCGGGACGACGCGAAATCGCTGGCCGGAGGCGGTGAACGTCCGCGGCTGGTCTAGCAGCGAAGGGCTCGATGCAGCAAACATTGGCGCGACAGGCTCCTGGTCGGCCTCCTGGTCGGCCTCCTGGTCGGCGGCATTAGCTGGCGCGGGCGGCTCTTGGGCCCCGCTGGTAGCCGCAAGTGTCAACAGCGCGATGCCAACGAGCGCTGTAGGCCAATGTTTCCGCCACACCATGCAACCCTCCTGATCTGCGTTAATACACCGTTTCGTTGTTAGCGGCGCAGTCGTCTAACGCCGACCGCGCTACCGTTGCTTCTACCCGCCGCGGTGTGGAAATCGCTTCTTGCCCTGCAGGCAACGTGGCTTTGCGAGCACACGATACCAGCCCGACGACGACGACTATCCAAGCTAGGTGCGACGATACAGGGTTTCCCAACGAAGAACACCTTTAGCAGCTCCGCGCGGCCACGTTGTCCTTGATCTGCAGGCCTTCTATTTTGAGGAAGCCTGTTCGGCTTCTGCCACAGGTTCGATCCTCAGCACTGCTCCATCTTCCTCGTCCGTCGTCATATACAAGAGTCCGTCTGGACCCTGTCTCACGTCTCGGATGCGCTGTCGAAGCTCGGCAAGCAGTATTTCGCGACGACTCTCCAAACCTATTCTACTCAGCGCAATGCGTGAGACATGCCTGCCCGTGAGCCCAGCGACGAAGACGTTCCCTTTCCATAACGGAAATTTGTCCCCCGTGTAGAACGCAATTCCAGCGGTCGAGATGGAGGGAGAATAATACATGAACGGCTCCTCCATGCCCGGCGCAGACGTCGGCGGTTTGACGGTTGGCGGCGGAAGGCCGGAGCGCTCGCCTTTCAGATCGTAGTTGTAGGCGCGCCCATACGTGACGACGGGCCAGCCATAGTTCAGGCCCCTCTTTATGATGTTGATCTCGTCGCCGCCTTGAGGACCATTGTCCGTTGCCCAGATTTCGCCATTGGCGGGATTGATCGTGATACCGTTCGAATTGCGAATGCCCATCGCGTAGATCTCCGGCTTGTAGCCCGGTCGACCGATGAACGGATTATCGGTCGGCGCACTGCCGTCGTCGTTCAGTCGCAACACCTTGCCGCCGTGTTCACCCGGATTTGCCCCGCTACTCGCATTCCCCACACGCTTCGTGAATCCCGGGGCGCCGATGATCATGTAGATCTTGCCGTCGGGGCCGAACGTGATGCGGGCTGCGGCCGGTCCATCAGACCAGGCTTCTGCCTGGAAGAGATCAACGACATCGGTGAGGGCGGTACCGCCGTCGTACCGCGCACGAGCGAGCACGGCCGTTCCGACGTCTTCGTCCTTCGGCCTCGGCTTCCAGTACGTGAAGTAGATCAGCTTATTTTCGGCATACTTCGGATGAAGAGCGAGGTCTACGCCAGCACGTGACCCCCCCGGCTTGATCATCTTAGGCAAACCCGTGATCGGCTTGGGGTCCAGCACGCCGTTGCGAACGATGCGCAGCGTACTTACGCCTCGCTCGCTCACAAGCATGCTACCGTCCGGCAAGAAGGCGATCGCCCACGGGTAGGAGAATCCCTTGATCGGGACGACGCGAAATCGCTGGCCGGAGGCGGTGAACGTCCGCGGCTGGTCTGGCAGCGAAGGGATCGACGCGAGCACGCGTTGGCGCGCAAGGCGACGGTCCGCCTCCTGGTCGGCCTCCTGGTCGGCCTCCTGGTCGGCGGCATTAGCTGGCGCGGGCGGCTCTTGGGCCCCGCTGGTAGCCGCAAGTGTCAACAGCGCGATGCCAACGAGCGCTGTAGGCCAATGTTTCCGCCACACCATGCAACCCTCCTGATCTGCGTTAATACACCGTTTCGTTCCACTAACCACACGCGATGCGCCCCGATCTCATTCACTGGGGCGACTGGAAGCGCAGCGCGTGTAATCGCTATCGCAGCGGATCCCGATTCTCGTCGTTTATTCCGTTTCCGCAATCGCCAATGCACAGGGTCCGCGGGTCGGGCCCCTGCCCTTCGGCGAACGCCTTCTCCATGGCGCGAGTATTAACCAGCTGGCCGGCCAAACCGTAGTTGCCCTCGTGGCACCGCGGTTCAATATAGTGCCGATTCAAGGAGTCATCTTGTTTCGTCCATTCCTGCTTGGCCGTCCACGATCTCGTCCACGTCGTGGGGTCCTCAACCGTGACCGAATACTCGACCGTCATTGCGTCGACGCGGGTGAAGCGTTCAACTAGGTGCAAGTTCACGCTGGACCCACGGTATTCCCTCTTGGGGCCGAAATTGGTCACATCGACCACCAGCGTATTACCCTCCCACCGACCCCGCGAGTCCCCCCACCACTGGCGAACACTACTCGCGAGATGCGGACGGTCGGTGATCGGAATGACACGCTGCCATCCTTGCCCCTGTCCCGCATCGTAGTAAATCGACACCGTCCCACGCGATTGCACAATCCGAGGGTAGAAGGGCAGGACCCCACCGCCAAAACCCGGCAGCCCGTAGCCCATACACCGCTCGCTCAAGCCGCGGTCTTCTGGACCGTCGGCGCGATTGCGGAAGCGGAGCGACCCATAATGCGGACTCTGCTCCTCGAATTTCGGTGACGGAGGCCCATAGGTTCCGCCCGCGCAATTAGGTAGCTTGTCCTTGCAAATAATCGTGGCCTGGAGGAGGGCGACTTCAAAGGCCCGTCTCTCGGCCGCCCGCTCTTGCCCCTCCGGAGTCAGCGGCGGGATTTTCCCATTCGGCGGGTCCACGACGAGCGAGGTGCGTCGCCCGCTACGTTTCGTTGTCGTGAACACAGTGTTGTAGGCGCCAGCGACGTCCTGGACGCTCCCCCGCTTCACGAAACGGCGGTCACCAAGCCTGGCCGAGCCCATTCGTTCCTTGTCCAACCCGGCAACTTCTGCCTCCGTGAAGAACTCTTTATTGGCGAACCGAACAGGTCGTTCGAAAGGCACCTGAAAATCGTTGGTCCAGACACCCTGCAGGTCCGGCTCACCCCATGGCGTCGTGATACCAGCTGCTTTCGACCCCGGCGCCGGGGTCTGTCCCACGGCGGTGCGCTGCAGCACCAGCTGCAGGAGCACGACGGCGACGACGAACACAGTTGCCGTGCCGATGACTGTGAAAGACCGCTGCCTCATCTCACCCCCTTCTTTCGAGACCACATCCTGGCGGTACCTATATTTACACCAAGGTCATATCAATATCAATGGGCCGTATCGCGCCATGGTAAGTGTGACCGAAGGAAAGATCGTCGCGCCCTAAAGGGTGTTACCCAAGCGGGTGTGCCACAGGAGGGCACCCGCGTGGGACCACAGGCGAGGCCGGAGTATTTGGCGCCGATGCGGGACCGGTACGTGGGGGCCTCGCGGACGGAGAAGGGGCGCGTGCTCACAGAGGCGGTGACGGTGACGGGCTACCATCGGAAGGCGATCATTCGGGCCTGGCGGCGGCCAGCCGTGCGGCCCCCGCGGGGCCCGCGTCGGGGCCGACCCACGCGCTATGACGCCGCGGGGGTGCGGGCACTCCGGGCGGTCTGGGTCGCGGCGGGCGATCCGTGGGCCCGCCGCCTGAAGGCCCTGCTGCCGACGTGGCTGCCGTGGGCCCGCCGCCGCCTCGCGGTGTCGCCCGCCACCGAAGCGAAGGTGCGCACCATCAGCCCGCGCCAGATCGATCGCCTGCTGGCGCCCGACCAGTGCACGATCCGCCGACGGCTGTATGGGCGCACCAAACCCGGCCCGCTGTTGAAGCACCACATTCCGGGCAAGACCGATCACTGGGACGTCACCGAGCCCGGCTTCACCGAGGTGGACCTGGTGAGTCACTCGGGCGACCGCGCCGATGGGGACTTCCTCCATACGCTGAATCTCACCGACATTCAGACCACCTGGGTCGAACACGGCGCCGTCATGGGGAAAAGTCAGGTCCGGGTCCAGGAACGGCTCGACCACTTGCGCGCGGCCTTGCCCTTCGCGCTCCGGGGGATCGACTCCGACAACGGCTCGGAGTTCATCAACGCGCATCTGCACCGGTACTGCCGGGCGCAGCAGATTCAATTCACGCGGGGGCGGCCGTACAAGGAAGAACGACAACGCGCATATCGAACAAAAGAACTGGACCCACGTCCGGAAGCTGATGGGCTATGTGCGGTATGACTCGGCGGGGGCCCTCGCAGCGATGAACGATGTGTAGGCCGACCTGCGGCTGTTGCAGAATCTCTTTCTGCCGTCGGTGCAACTCCAGCGCAAAGAACGCATCGGCGCCCGCCGGCGCCGGTACTACGACGCGCCGCAGACCCCGTTGGAGCGCGTCCAGGCCTGCCCGCAGGCCCACGCCGCGAAGGTGGTGGCGCTCGTGCGCCAGCGGGACCGGCTCGATCCGTTCGCGCTCGCGGCGCGCATTGACCGCAAGCTCGCGCGGGTCTATGCCCTCGCGAATCATCGGCGCGGGCTGGTGCCCTCGACGGCGGGGGCCGCGGAGACACACGCAAAGACCGCGCGGGTCTCCGCGGCCCTGTCGCTCAAAGACCTCTCCCCGTCGGTAACACCAAATATGGCGCGACGACGCGCCGCCCGGTAACACTTACTTATGGCTCGACACGCGGGCCGTATCGCGCCCTGTCAACGCGGAATAGAAGAAATGTCCCCTGGTAGCGCAACGAAACCATCCACTTCGCACGCCGGCTCCAGGAAGGATCAGTGCGCGTCAGGAATGCCGCACGGCCCTGAAGAACGCGCGGATGTCATTCACCCACAGCGTCGGCTGCTCGAAGGCGGGGAAGTGCCCGCCACGCGGCATCGACGTGAAGTGCACGATGTTGAACCGCGCCTCGGCCGCCTTGCGGCCCGCTTCGAGGTTCGTGTTCGCCGGCGTCGCGCGCCGATCGTACTGTGACGGGAAGGCGCCGCAGCCCGTCGGCGCGGTCACACGCCCCGTAACCGCGACAAAGGGCGAGGAAGGCAGCGGCCCCCCCAGCATGTGTCGGCTCTCGTAATAAATCCGCGCGGATGAAGTCCCGCTGTTCGTCACCCAGTAGATCATGATGTTGGTCAGCAGTTCGTCTTTCGTGAAGGTCTGTTCGAGATCGCCGGCATGATCGCTCCAGCCGTACCATTTCTCGACAATCCAGGAGGCGAGCCCGACCGGCGAGTCGCTCAGGCCGTGTCCGAGCGTCTGTGGCTTGGTCGATTGCATTTCCTGATATCCCCGGTTGTGAGCCGCGTTGACGTTGCCGTTCGGGCCGAGCGTCTGTGCAGACGGTGGGGGCACTGCCTGAATGCCGGCTGGCGCAGGCGCGCGGCCGCAGCCGGCGAGATGTAGTCCAACCACGTGTGCGGGATCACCGAGCGCAACGCGGGTCGCGATGCCGGATCCCCAGTCGCTGCCGTGCGCAGCGTAGTGCGCGTAACCCAAACGCGCCATCAACTTCACCCAGATACCGGCAATCGTTTCAGGGTTGTAGCCTCGTTCGTGGGGCTTGTCCGAGAAGCCGAACCCGGGCATTGCCGGGATGACGACGTTGAAGCTGTCCTCAAGGCGTCCCCCGTACGCAACCGGATCGGTCAAAGGGCCGATCACTTTCGTGTACTCAATAATCGAGCTTGGCCAGCCGTTGAGCAGCAGCAAGGGCATCGCATCCGGGTTCTTCGACCGCTGGTGGATGAAGTGGATGCCGAGCCCGTCAATGTTCGTCTTGTACTGGTCGAATTCGTTCAGCTTCTTCTCTTGCGCCCGCCAGTCGTACCTATCGCGCCAATACTCGACGAGGCCCTTGAGATACGCGAGATTGGTGCCGTAGTCCCAGCCCACGTCAGCGAGCTCATCGGCGAACCGAGCCTGCGAGAGCCGCTGCTTCAGGTCTCTGAGCGTGGCATCCGCCACGTGAATCTTAAATGGGGCAATCGCATCCGCGTCGGCGGGGCGCGGGTCGGAAACCCGGCGGTTCGAGGCCGCAGGGTCTGCGACCCGCTGCGCATGAACCGATGCTGCGAACAGAGTCGCTCCGAAAACAAGGATGGTCGAGAGACGCCGAAATTTGGCGGGACTCATGCTGCGCCTCCGGTGACGCCTGTATCTTATACGAAAGATGCTACCCACTCGCTTCTTTCGACAAGATGGCGACGCCCTGTCTGTATAAGATAATCGCCCAGTTTGACGTTCACAAGCAGGCAGGCCCGACAGGAGCTTGCACCGGCAACCAAATGACCTCGAAACAGCTCGCCCTTGCTCTAAGCGTGTCCTCTGCGCTTGCCACGGCAGCGACGCCCGCAGCTGGTCAAGCGCCTGGGGTCGCCGATGGAGAGCCAGCGCGATTCCAAGGCCCGCCAGCACCCGTTCCTCCGGCGGTGACTTCAGACCGCGACGCACGCGGCTTGGTGACCATTCGTGCTACTAGGCTGCCGGCGCCTTTGATCCTCGACGGGCGCCTCGACGACGAGGCATACCGGTCAGTACCGCCATTTGGCGACTTCATCCAGCAGGATCCGGCTGAGGGCCGACCCGCGACCGAAAAGACCGAGGCCTGGGTCTTCTTCGATGACCGGAACGTCTACATCAGCGCCCGGCTGTTCGTGTCACAACCCGATCGGCTGACGGCGAACGAGATGCGACGCGATGGCCCCAATATCTTTCGCAACGACTACTTTGGCGTGACCCTCATGAATCGTACCGGGAATCCCGGAGGGCGAGTTAGTTGAGTCAGGCCACCTTAACCTGCTCATAGTAGTGCGCGTCGAATGCCGCAGGCGGCACGTAGCCGATGGGCTCGAGCAACCGGCGGTTGTTGAACCAATCCACCCACGCCAGCGTCGCGAATTCCACCTGCGCCAGATGCGGCCACGGACCTTGCCGTCGAATCACCTCCGTCTTGAGGAGCCCAATCACCGACTCGGCGAGGGCATTGTCATAGGAGTCACCTCGGCTGCCGACCGACGGCGCGATGCCGGCGTCGGCGAGCCGGTCGGTGTACCGCATCGACAGATACTGCATACCCCGGTCGCTGTGATGCACCAGGCCGCTGACGCGATCCGCACCACGTTCGCACACCGCTTATTCGAGCGCATCGAGCACGAAGTCCGTCCGCAGCGACGCCGACACGCGCCCGCCGACGATGCGCCGCGAGAAGACAGCGATCACGAACGCGACATACACGAAGCCTTTCCACGTGGCGACGTAGGGGAAGTCGGAGACCCAGAGGCTGGTTGGGCCGCGGCGCGGCGAACTGGCGGTCGACCAAAGCCGGGGGACGCACGCCGGCGGTCGCAGCGGCGGGCGTCGTGACCCATGCGCGGCCGCGGACCGCGCCGGCCAAGCCCATCGCCCCCATCAGCCGCTCGACCATGCAGCGCGCGACGTCGACGTCTTCGCGGCCGAGCTGCTGCCAGACCTTCCGCGGTCCGTATGCCTGCCAATTCGCGTCCCAGACCCGCTGGATGGCGATCCGCAAGTCGTCGTCGCGCTTGGCGCGCGCCGGCCGCGGCGGCGGGTTCACCTGCCGGGCGTGGTGCAGAAAATACGTCGAGGGGGCGATCGGCAACACCGCGCAGATCGGCTCAACCCCCTACGTGGCCCGGTGGTCATCCATAAACTGGACCATTACTTCACTCGGCGGTCGCGCGCCGCCTGGGCAAAATATGCGGAGGCCTTCCGCAAGATCTCATTCGCGCGTCTTCAATTCGCGATTGTCGCGTTCCCGTTCCTTCAGGCGCTGGCGCTCGTCGGTCGTCAGGCCGCCCCGCTGGCCCGTATCGCGTTCGGTCTGGCGCACCCAATTCCGCAGCGTCTCACCGGTGCAGCTGAACTTGCTCGCGATCGCCGTGATCGCGGCCCACTGCGACGGATGCTCGGAACCATGCGCGCGGACCATCCGAATGGCCCGCTCTCGTACCTCAGCTGAATACTTCCTCGGTCGTGCCATGGGCTCCATCCTCTCAAGCAATGAGCCCTCCGACGAACCCGGTACGATTCAGTTCAGAATTTGGGAGTTACGGCCACGCAGTTCTCCGTCGTCCGCGTGAAGCGGGACATCCTTCGGCGCAGCAGCATCGGCGTCATCGCAACCGGACGCACGCCGTCGGCGGCCACCGAAACGACGAACGCCGTCGTTGGTGCCGATGCGAGTCTGGCGCTCTTCACGAATTTCGAAACGCTTGCGTACTACGCACGCAGCCGGACGCAGGGACTGTCGGGCGACGAGACGAGCTACCGAGGCCGTATAAACTACAGCGGAGACAAGCTGGAGATGGACGTCGACTACCTCAAGGTTGGCAATGAGTTCAATCCAGAGGTCGGATTCCTGACACGCCGCGGGTTCCGCCGCACATTTGCCCTGGGCCGGTTCAGTCCGCGTCCCCGCTGGTCGGGAGTCCGGCGACTGCTGTGGGACGTGAGCCTCGACAACATCGACGGCGCAGGCGACCGTGAGTTGCAGACTCGCACCGCCAGTTCCACGTTCCGCGTCGACCTCGAGAGCGGAGACATCCTGACCGCCAACTTCGCGCACCGTGAAGATCGCCCTGATACCACGTTCCGACTGGCGGGCGGGCTGATTGTTCAGCCCGGCACCTATCGGTATGGACAGGGCACCCTTTCGTACCAATTGGGCAGCCAGCGCACGGTAACGGGAACGTTTTCAGGCACCTTTGGAGACTTCTACGGCGGCAAACAGAACGCCGTCGGATACAGCGGGCGCGTCCAGCTTGCGAAACAGCTGGCCGTGGAACCGCGTTTGGCTCTGACGTGGTTGGATCTCTCGCAAGGCGCGGCCATGACGCGGCTGGTCAGCCCCGAACCACGTATTCGTTGTCACCGCGGATGTTTGTGGCTGCGCTGCTCCACTACAACTCAACCGCCAACGTCGTCGGTCTCAATACCCGGTTTCGTTGGGAGTATCGACCCTGCAGCGACTTCTACCTGGTGTACAGCGAGGGGCACGATACATCAGCCGGGAACCTCCTGGCGCTCTCCAATCGACAGCTGGCTGCCAAGTTCACACGGCTTCTGAGGTTCTGAGCGTCCAAGACTGCGGCAGATCGGGTGCCAAGATCGGCGTCCGCCGCCACGTCCGTTTCCGTGGGGCGATCGAGACGGTCTCGCTACGGCTTGGTCGCGAGAAACTGAATCAGCTTCAATGGCTCCGCCTGAGACGGCAATTCCGTCTTGCCAGGTGGAAAATCACTCTTGAAAAGAAGGAAGGCGAGCACATCCGCGTACTGCTGCCGAGTCAGACTTCCTGGACTGTCTTGGGGCATCGAAATACGCGTCCGTTCAAAGAGATCCCAGACCGGGAGGTCATCCCAACTCGTTAGAAAATAGTCGCCGATCAGTGGAGGTGCACCCTCAACTCCCATGAGATCCGAACCGTGACAGGTCTCACAGAGCTCGACAAAGATCTCGCCGCCGCGTTCGGCTTGTTCTTCTGTGTAAGCACCATTCCAGACTGTTTGCGCAGGCTGCGCCAGAGCTGATGATGGAACGATCAGATTTCGAACGGGATTCGGCACCAATAGCCCAAGCGCCACGCTCGCGAGAAGGAATTCGAATTGGATTCGACTCACCACAAAATAGGCACCCTTTGCGCTGGCGATTCGTTGATGACTCTCAGATCGACACGCGCTTCTGACCGCCCTTACCGCTTGACGGCGATCTTCTTAGATCTACGTGCAGTCCCCGATCTGCTGAACCGAAACCAGATTCAACGTCTTATCTTTCGGCGTGACGATCAGAAGACCCTTGACGGCAACCTTCCGGCCGTCCTGCAGCTGGCCCGTCGCATTGGCCACTTCAGGTCGCGTGAATTCTGCCCGCTGTTGCGTCTTCAACAGCTCTTCTTTCGTTCCGAACTCCGCCGTGCCAACGAGCTTATAGCGGTTTTTGCCTAGTGGCAGCGCCTTCGCCTCGTCGAGCTCTTTGGTACTCGTAAAGAGCGGCTTCGTCTCCGTACCGTCTGTGGCCTTGGTTAACATCCACGTGCCCTCGGCGCTCCGATTAGCACATCCCACCACGCTCATTAGCGGTACTTTCGGTTTGGATGATGTCGCCGGCTCTTGGGCATGAATCCCCAAGGGCAACCCACAGGTAAGAGCAAAGGCTATCAATACCCTACGTCCCCTAAACAAGCTTGCGAGGCACGACATGTTCAATCACCTCATCAACGAATTTGCCACATCATCAATACTTTGTTGATTCCGGTGATTCCGGCTGCTCAACCTTTGTATACCAGACGGATCCCAGATTTCTGTAAGGCCCCTGACCAACTGAGATTTCAGTCCTCAAACGGTAGGAGTAAGGCGAGGTCATCAGGTAGCTTCCCTTTAACTGAACCATCGTGCCCTCGTGGTCAAACAGCGGAGTCTCGAAGTACATGAAGCACACCCCCCCCAGATCGCAGCCTACTGAGCCGCTCTTGAGGAGTGCTACCCCGCTGGTGACTTCGTAACGGGCGAAGAACTGTCCGAAGAAACCATCCTGGTACGTTATGATGCCGTTTCCGATAATCGGATGGTCAGCGGCGTCGCTTCTTACCGTAACTTCCCAAAAGCGACCATCCGAGACGTTTCTGATACGCTCCGACCCGACGACTGGGTCGCCGGAACTGAGGGGACTCTCGGAGAGGTTCCCTTCGAATTTCCACTCGCCGACGAAATAATCCATGGAGAACTTCGGTGTGGACTGGTTTTCGTCGGTGGGCGACGCCTGCGCTCCAGGCTGCAACCTCTTAGGCTTATCAGCCGGCGCCTGAGCCGCATTCTGATTAGGCTTATCAGCCGGCGCCTGAGCCGCATTCTCAGCCTGGGCCCACATCGTGTGAGGGTGTCCTGGACCAAACACAAACACGAATAAGAACAGACCAAGCCATCTTTTCACGACATCCCCCATTTCGAATGAACTCCGAGACCATCGCGATGCGTTTCCGACTCTGAATCAATAATCGAGCAAGACGCCACTGAGTTCCTGTGACAAATTAGTCGATCGTAGCACCTGGGTCCTACCTGGTTGAGGCGATGGCCCGGCAGCTTCTGGCCCATGCCAGCCCCCTCGCTGTTAGCGTATGCTAGCGCGGCTCGCACCCAAGCTCAAGGCCTTTCGCTGTTAGCGTACGTTAGCGCGGCTCGCACCCCAGTCAAGGCTTTTCGCTCAGCGACGGCACCACCTACGAGGGCGTGCAGGTCCGTATGGCGGGGGATTTTTTCGCGCCGAATGGCGGAAAAGCCCTCATCGAGTAGCTGGCAGATTCGTCGCCGCAGTCCTGACGGCGGACCTGCTAGCACGGTATGTAGTTGCGTTGCGGCGTCCAACAGCGACAAGGCGGCATCCCAAATTGGAACGCCGCCTTGTCACACTCTCTGGGAATTCAGCAGCTATCGCCGGCTTATCGTGGAGGCAGCCGTTCCCTTTTTTTCCAACTTATCGATCGAATAGTCTCTGAAGCCGTTGTACATCTCATCCCAGCTTTGCTCGGACCAGTAGACCTCTTTCTGCGGCTGAGAAGCCCACCTGTTCGATGGCGAGTTGTCGTAGGACCCCACCGTTTTGATCGTACTCCCAGCAGGTATCTTCAGCGGCTCCTTCAATGTATAGAAGAGCTGCCAGTTGAAGTCGAAGTTCGGCACGCTCAGAAGTATCTGCTCCTTGCCATCTGGATACGTCAGGACGTAAGTCATTTCCTTCCCGCGCAGATGCATGTGCGGCCACACCATGTAAAGTGTGAAATCGTCGGGGTAGGCGGTAATAGCGGTAATCGCCCAATCCTTGGTCATTGCTGGAATGACAGGCACCATTGGACCGCTCGCGGCGGCTCCGGTAGTCTTGATGGGCGTCTCTTTACTGTTAACCAGTTCCTGTCCCTGGACGACTTGACTGCGAGCGGTACCCGCGTTGCCCAGAACCTCAAACCTCAAGTCCTTCGCCCACCACAGCCCCACTTTTGTCTTATCTGCGAAGGGCCTGCCAAGCAATGTGTAATGCATGCCCCACTCAATGATGCCTTCATGTGGGATACGCACGTACCCTCCCGCTGGATACTGTCTAAAGCTTCCACCGGGAACGTAACAGCAGTAGCTCATTTGATTAGCCGGCCTTCTTCCCTCCTCGTCTGGATTAACGTTGGCAACGGTACGGACGACACCCTCAGTCTTCGTGACGATACTCGCCAGCTTTCCAGTGTCGACGTCGATCAGCGTGCCCTTGATAACTTGCCCGCCCGGCCACGCCTCACCTGTCCCAATCTTGGTTCCGGGCGGAAGGGGCTTGATGCCCCACTGTGCGTGATGCACGGCCTCCACCACACCCGGAAGGACCTGAATGGCTTCGATGTAATGGTCTTCCTTCTTCAGTTCCGCTGGAAGCTCCGAATAGATATTGAACCATGGAAGCTCGCCCTCGGACTTACCCTCGTACGCGTCTGGCATCTCGATTATGAAGTCCGGCAGTCGGCCCGAAGGGTGGCTCCAGCCGTCGTTGACGGGCGGCACCTGTGCCGCCAATGGCGTATCACCTTCAGGAGCCCCGGCATCAACCCACTCCGAGATGGTCTTGATCTGTTCATCACTGAGCCGTGGGTTATTGGCGAAATGGCCGAATCGGGGATCGGCAAACCAGGGGGGCATCTCCCGCTTTGTTACTCTGTCCTTGATGGCGCGCGCCCAGGGGCGCGCTTCCTTGTAAGACATGAGGGACATCGGCGCAATCTGATTGGGACGATGGCATGACACGCAGCTGTTGAAGACGATTGGCGCCACGTCCTTGTTGAACGTCGGGCTAGCGCCGGCCGGGGCAGCCGCCATTCTGACACCAGCGGCCGCCGCCACGATGGACAACGCCGCGCCGAGCACGAACAACTTCGACCTCATGTTTCCCCTTCCCTATACTTCTAACCTTCCGGCTCGCTAGCCGCCCAATACGGAACGTGGAACAAGTCCTTACATGCTACATTACCACCGAAGGGGTTACCGTCAAAAACCAGCCCGTTCCAGGCCGATTTCGTCCCCTCACGGCAGATGCAATCCCCCTCCGACCGACCTTAACCTACTCTCGGCGGGCGTTCCTTTATTTTCGATACCACTCATAGAGCTTGTCACCAGGGGGAATCTTCCGCGTTATATCAATTATCATCGTTTCCGATTCCCAATGGTGCACCAACGGCTCCTTGCGCAGCATTCCATAAAGAAACTCTTCTGCAAATTCTACACAGCGGTACTCTATCAGCTGCATATTTGGCTCCAGCCGACGATAGAGCGGCATCGTGATCTTCCAGGGGCGCGTAAAAGTCTTCGGGTCCTCGATCGTCACTTCGTAGCGGATGGCATCGGCCGAGATCGGGGTGTACCGCTCGGTGAGACGCGCCTCTTCGCTATGGAAGTTTCCCGCGCGGTCGAACCAATTCTTCCCATTGAAATGGGCAATGTCAACCACCAGGGTTTGCCCTTCCCAACCGTCTTCCCAATGGCCGAGCGAATGCCCCATATACAAGTCGTCGGGCGGGTCTTCAACCGTGTCAAAATGGATAATCCGTGCCGCATTCGTAAATTCAAAGGCCATCTGAATCTTATTTGTGCTTTGAATGATCTGGAATGGGTACGGCATGTACATCGCCCGTGGAGTACCCGGCAAATAACACTTGAGCTCAGGATCTCGGTCGATCCAGTTTTCCCCGTTCTCCTTTTTCAGCGCCGCAGCTTCCGGCTTGTACGGAATCCGTCCGTCGCCGTCGACGACCCCTAACGACCCGGGCACGCCGGCCGCCGCGCCCAGCGCCACCACCGGCGCCGCTGGTACTCGAGCGTAATCGTACGGATACACGCCCTCTTGCATCACCATCCCCGGCCGTGCTTCGTGGGCCTCCAGATCCCAATGGGCTTCGTTATTTGCTTGCCAAATCCCGCTGAAGTCTGGCTTGCCGTCGGGCATGCGCCCTCGCGCTGCCTGCCCCGAGGTGCGCGTCACCGACACAGATATGATCAGGGCGACAAGACCCACAACACAAGCTATCCCGCCTACCCCGGCCCAACCTCGAATCCCATTTCGCATAGCGATGCTCCTTAACTCCAAACAGATAGAGACTCGATACTAAAAGTCTATTTGGGCACCGAATTTGAACAAACGCGCTGCCAAGACCTGCGTCGGGAGGCGCCAGTTACGCCCGTACGAATTGGTCTGAGCGAGAACCGAATCGTCATTGAGGATATTGTAGATGTCGAACTGCCCCTGCAGACGGCCTCTACTACCGATCTGAAATGTCTTGGTCAGGCGCACGTCGACCTGCGATAGCCGTCCCTCGAACTGCGTGTTGGGTTCGATCATCGCTACGGCCTTCACACCGTTCGGCCCCGATGACAGATCGCGGCCGAGCGACGGCGCGATTTCCGCATTCGTAAAGATCCGGGTTGCCGTGTAAGGGGAACCGGGCAGGTTTTGTACCGTCGCGCTCGCCTGGAGACCCCAGACGGGGAGTGGGTAGACGCCTGAGAACTTGATCTGCGGGTGCCAGAACGGCGGGGTATTCTTGCAGTACTGTACCGGTGAACTCGTCACGACGCATTGCTTCCGAGTTCGCCCAGTGTTCATGCCGCCTTGAATCAGCTTGCCGTTTCCAAGCCGCGCGACAATGGTGGCGTCGATGCCATCGTAGACTTCTTGCTGCTTCCCAAAGTTCGACGAATGGCTCCTCTCCAGAAGCACCCCGCCAAACCTCGCGACGTTGACGTCTCCAAGCCCATCGCAGATCACGTTCCCGCCGCCGCCAGGCAACCCCGGATCTACCGGCACTGTGACGCAAAACGGGTCATACTGCGTCGGGTCGGCCAACAAGTTTGTGGTGGCGAGGAAGTTGCCAAACCATGTGCGAAAGTAACCCCCAGTAAATGACACTCCCGATGCCAGCTCCTGCTGCACGGTAGCGGCGAGCTGCCAGTTGTACTGCCGATTCCCCCAGCCCCCGAGCACCTCATCCTTAAAGATGTTTGAGACTTGCGATGTGCCAAATCGGTTATTGGAGATCGCCCCGCACGTGTCGATGCTGCCGGTCGTGTCCGGGCTCTGGGCCGCGAAATTGGCCAGGTTGCAATCGGGATAAAAATCGTGGTCGTTATCGGTCCAATTCCGGAATGTGTTCGTGGCGATCGCGGTCGCTGGGTTCACATTAGCCGTCAGATTTGTTCCTTCCGCTCCCACATATCGACCAATCGAGCCCTTAAGCGCGGTCTTGCCGTCGCCAAACAGGTCATACGCGCCCCCCATGCGGTAATTGATATCCTTGAAGTTGGGAACATTCTTGATTTCGGCGATCTCGAACGCCTTTAACCACAGCCCGCCAAGCCGCGTCTGCGCTGGCACCGTGCCGTTGACCCAGTCAAACCGCATGCCATAATTGAGGGTCATTCGGTTCAAGGTCCACTGATCCTGGGCGAAAACGCTCATGTTCTTCACTTTCTGGAATGCGGACCCGGGTGAGGCCCACTGGCGAATCCTACTCGGGCGACCGTTGAGGAAGTAATAGTGGACGGGGCCAACTTCGTCGGGGCCGTTGACCTCATTACCCGGATAGTTCTGCCTTCCAAACAATGTTTGGACCCCAATCTTGACGGCGTGCGACCCCGTCACGTAGTTGACGTTGAACCGCTGGTTGTACTGGCCGACATCGGTCCCAGCCGGTTCATTGTGGGCTACCGACGTAACGCCATAACTCGCCGCGTTGTACAAGAAGCCCGTCGATTGCTCAACGATCGAGATGTCGTCAATCCCCGTCTCCGCGCTTCGACGCGTGCTAATGAAGTTCACCAGCCTCGCCGCGCCGGCGTCAAGCAAGAGCCGGTTGGAGGCCGCGTAAGTCCAGGTGGCTGTGCCTAGGGCGTTCGGGACAAAGAAGTGATTGGCAGCTGCTCCGGGATCGTTTCTCCTAAAGCCCGATCCACCTATCTGGAGACATTGGCAGTTGTACTGATTGCCAAAGTAGCCAGTGAATCTGTGTTTCGCATTGGCCTGGTATGTCAGGCGGATGCTGAGGTCCCTATTGTAGACATTGAAGAAGTACGGCCGAGTCTCATCGGGAACATAAAACCCCTCCGTCCCGGCGGGGGCTTCAATGGCCGGACCGTTCTTGAGCGGCAACTGGCCCTGGGCTTTATTCCAGAAAACGCCTGCGTAATCCTCCTGACTGCCCCACTTTCTGACGGCAGCGTAATACCACAATTTGTTCTGCGCGATCGGACCACCGGCTCCCCCTCCAATATCATAAATCTGGTTGATGTGAGTGGGCATTGTGAGGCCGCGAGCGATCAGGGCAGGCGTCAGATTCTCGTTCTGCAGGTCCCTGCCAGTGTAGGCTGTGACGAAGCTGTACGTGAAAAGGTTGCCTCCATCCTTGGGTATGATGTTCGACTGGACTCCGCCGGTCTCGGACTCGGCCGACAGACCGCTCGTTTCGAGAACCACCTCGTTAACGGCATTCTGGTTGGGGTTCCACCACCGGGCCCCCCCGCTGCCGTTTTGAAGCAGGTTGTTATACCGCATGCCATCGAAGAGGTTCTTTCCGTCCGAGTGGCGACTGCCGTGGATCAGGACGCTGCCGTATTGCTCGCCCCTACTGCCACCGACATCCTGCATGACCCCTCCCACGCTCCACGTACTGGCCCCCACGGTGAGCGCCGCAAAAGCCGCGGTCGTTTTTCCGGTTGGGAGCGCGTCGAGAACTACGCGGGTCAGCACGGTCTGCGAGCGTACATTCTGAGTATCTACCACCGGGCTCGCGGCGGTCACCGTGATCGTCTCTTCGAGCGCCCCCACGGGCATGTCCGCATTCACCGTAGCGGTGAAACCCGTCGTCAACTCGATGCCCTCGCGATTAAGCGTGTTGAATCCGCTTAGCGAGAATGTTACGGAGTACGTGCCCGCCAGCAGGTTGACAAACGCGTACCTGCCCTGCCCGTCGGTGAAAGCTTCGCGCGTCTGTTCGATAAGGGCCGGACTGGCAACTTGTACGGTCACGCCTGGCAGCACCCCACCTGACGTGTCTCTCACCAGTCCGGCGATGCCGCCGGCCACAGTAGTCTGCGCCAAGACAGGCGCTGGCAAGAGGAGACACGCGATTGGGAGAGAGAGCAACGCTAGGCGCACGTTCAATAGCTTCATATAATGACTTCCCCTTGACAACTGACCACTTGACCGAGCAGACCCATTACCGGCCCACCGATTCCTGCGGGTGAGAACGTAACATCAACCCCTGCGTGAGTCAATAGGGTACGGCAGCTGTCAAGAATAAGATGCCCCGACTCTCATCCAAAAACTTGGAGAGCCGATCTCCCATTTACCAGATGCGATCGGGCCGCCTACAAAGGCCCGCTCGCGCTGCTCCCGGTGTGAGAGGTCACGGGAACCTCAGGTTGCGTCTGGGTTCCCGACTGCGGGCCATCTGAACTACATTAATGCGAGTGAAGAATCCGGCGCAACCAAACAGCGATCGCAGTGGTTCAGCGGTCGGTGTGCCTGACGGCAAAAGTGGCGTTGCCGCGGCGTCTGTCGCCTTCGCCCTGTCCGTCGCGACGGGACTACTGGGACCCGTTGGACACGCGGCACAAGGTCTGTTTGAGAACGCGACGGACCGTGTGCGGCTCGACTTTCAGCACGACAACGGCGCGACCGGGCATTTTTACCTTCCGAGGATCACAGGCTCAGGCGCGGCACTGCTCGACGTCGACAAGGACGGCGATCTGGACGTCTTTCTCGTCCAGGGCGGCGCGCTCGGTGTTCCCAGGACGGCGGCACGGGCAACGCCCGTCGGCCGGCTGTACCGAAATACACTCGTGGAAAGCGGGAATAAAACCCTGGCATTTACGGACGTCACTGAGAAGAGCGGTATCCGCGTGAGCGGTTACGGCATGGGCGTTGCCACCGGCGACATCAACAACGATGGATGGGCCGACCTCTATGTGACCACCCTGCACTCGAACGTGATGTTCCTCAATAACGGCGATGGCACGTTTTCAGATGTGACCGGCAAGACAGGGACCAATGATCCGCGGTGGAGCATGAGCGCGTCCTTCTTCGACTACGACAGGGACGGCTGGCTCGACCTGTTCGTCACGAACTACGTCGATTTTTCCGTCTCGAATTACCCGACGTGCTATGCGGCGAACAGCGCCGAGGACTACTGCGGGCTCAAGGCTTTTCGTCCAATGCCAGACCGCCTTTTTCACAACAAGGGTAATGGGATATTCGAAGACGCGTCCACCGCTTCGGGAATCCTTCGTGAATACGGCGCGGGGATGGGCGCGGTGACGGACGATTTTGACGGCGATGGCTGGCCTGACGTCTACGTTGCCAACGACGCGGATCCTAATCAACTCTGGGTCAATCAGCGAGACGGCACGTTCCAGGACCGGGCACTGCTCGGCGGCGCCGCGGTCAATCGCGACGGTCAGGCAGAGGCGGGCATGGGCGTCGATTCCGGCGATTTCAACGGCGACGGCCACCCGGATATCTTCCTCACCCACTTGATGGAAGAAACCAACACGCTGTACGTCAACCTCGGTAACGCCCTCTTCGAAGACCGGACCATCAAAGCGGGCCTCGGCCGGCAGTCACGGCGCGACACGGGTTTTGGCACACTGTGGTTCGACTATGACAATGACGGCTGGCTCGATCTGCTGTCGGCCAATGGGTCTGTTCGAACGCTGATCGATGGTTCTCGCCAGCGTGAGGGCTCACGCTTCGGCCAGCCGAACCAGCTGTTCCACAACTCGGGACAAGGAACCTTCGTCGATGTCTCGTCGACCGCCGGGGAAGCGTTCCAGCGATTGGATGTCAGTCGGGGCGCGGCGTTCGGCGACGTCGATAATGATGGCGATACGGATGTGCTCGTGTCGAATAACAATGGACGTCCACAACTCTTGCTCAACACCGTGGGAAACCGGCGCGGGTGGCTGGGTCTGCGGCTCGTTGGCACGAGCGGCGGTAGAGACATGTTAGGTGCTCGAGTTGATGTGATCGTCTCGAAGGATCAGTTATTGCGACGGCGGGTGCGAACCGATGGCGGGTATTTGTCCGCTCACGACCCCAGGGTGCTCGTGGGGCTCGGCCGCTCCGAGCGTGTCGAGGCCGTACGGGTGCGCTGGCCGTCTGGGGAGATCGAAGAGTGGCGGAATCCGCAGACCCGACGGTATCTGACCCTCAGGCAAGGCGGATCGAATGACAGGCTGAGACAGCCTTGAGGCGCCTTCGATGAACGCGGGACCGATCCAGCGACTGGTTCTCTGTCTGGCCCTCGCGAGCGCGGTCCCCACACCCGCTGACGCGCGGGCGCAGGCCGATGCGCAGCGCCGCACGGTGCTGCCGTCCAAAGCCGGGCTTGTGCCCGTCCACACCCCCGACCTGGACCGACTCGAGGCGGCTGTCGGTGAGCAGCTTCGGTCTCTTGAGGAATCGCTGGCCGCTCTCACGAGCGACTCGTCGATTGACGATCGCGAGCTGAGCGAAGCCTATGGCCTGTTGGGCGAGGCGTACCACGCCTACTCGCTGACCTCGCCGGCCGAAGAGTGTTACCGGAACGCCCGCCGCCTTGCCCCGAAGGAGTTTCGATGGGTGTATTTCTTGGGCCACATCGCCCAGTCGGAGGGCCGCACCGAGGCAGCCCTGACGTACTACTCCCTGGCCCGTCCGTTGCGTCCCAACTATCTGGCGCTGCCCGTTCATGTCGGGAATCTCCATTTGGGCCAAAACCACCTCGATGAGGCGCGCGAGCATTTCGAGCAGGCGCTGGTGATCGATCCGACAAGCGCCGCCGCCCGGTACGGGCTGGGACAGGTTGCTGTATCGGCTGGCAACTACGCGCAGGCTATCGAGTATTTCCATCAAGCGCTGGCTCAGGTCCCCAACGCCAATCGCATCCACTACGCGATGGCGATGGCGTACCGAGGACTAGGCGATATCGAGGCGGCGCAGGCCAATCTGATGAAACAAGGCCCGGTCGGCACCCGCGCGCCCGATCCACTGGCGGATAGCCTGCAGTCGTTGATTCGCGGAGATCGGATTCATCTACTGAGGGGCCGACTGGCGTTCGACGCTGGAAGGTTCGCAGAGGCCGCCGACGAATTTCGCAAGGCCGCCGCCGCCAATCCCGACAGCATTCCGGCCGATGTCAATCTGGGGGCCTCCCTCGCCCTGGGGACCGCCCTCGCCCAGCTCGGAGACCTCAACGGGGCCGGCGCGGAGTTTAAAGCGGTCCTTCGGCTCGATCCTCGGAACACCGCCGCCCACTACAACATGGCCGTCTTGTTCGTCAGACAAGGCAAGCCCGACCGAGCGATCGTTCACCTGCAAACCCTGCTGAGTCTGAATCCACAGGACGCGGACGCGCGCTCCCTCCTCGGACGCGTATCAGCCGTCACGGGACACCCGGGAGTCACGGGCGAGACTGCAGGGCCCGAAACGACCCCACCACCGGACAAGGAAACGCGCTAGTGTCGTGAGTCTAAACTAACGGTTCGATACACGGGCGATTTTCCGAGAATCGTGTCCGCGTCTTTGGTCCATAGAACGGTCGGGGTGAACGAGACCGGAACGGAAAACCCCGCAACAAGCCGTTCTTTGTCGTCAACGGCGGGCGGGACCCGTTGGAACTTCGGACCGTCTGAGCGCGGTCTCAGTCAGGTCGCCAAGTTGAACAGCCGTGAACTGGTTGCCCTCGATATTAGCGACGAGCTTCCCCTGTCGATCGATGAGCGCCGTGTGCAGATTGTGGCTCATCAGCCCTTCGTCGAGAAACGCGTCCACGCCAAACAAGTCGCAGACACGTTGCACGTCAGGAACTGCGCCGGTCAGGAAACGCCAGTTCTCAGGATCGGCTTTCAACCCGTCGGCATACTGCGCCAGGATGTCCGGCGTGTCGCGGACGGGGTCGAAGGTGATCGTCAACAGCACCAGGTCCCGACCGAGTTGCCCCTTGAAGCGCTTCTGAAGCACCGCGAAATTGTTGGCAATGCGCAGGCAAAAATTCGGCAACACGCACCTGGTATAGACAAAGTTGATGGCGACGACTTTCCCTCGCAGGTCGGCAAGTGCGACCTGCCGCCGCTTCTGGTCGGTCAGCCTGAAATCCGGCACGGTCTCGCCAACCGCGACTGCCTTTACCGCGGCGGGGCCCGCGACGAGTCGATAGAGTCGCTTCAGCCGGCTGGCCGCCAACGGATCAGCCTGCATGCTTTGGTATCGCACAATACGAATGCGGTCGACATGCGAGGACTTCTTGTCGACGATGAGCGTAAACGCCACGACCGCCCCAGGCGCCAGGCCGTCGAGATCCTTCGGCTGTCGAACCTCGAACGGCATGGTCATCGCGACCATATAGCCGGGGATGGCCTCGATCGACGCCGTGAACGTATTGCGGGCGCGATCGACCGTCAATACCATGCCTGTCACCGGATACTGCTGCGCCAAGGCGGACGGGGCCGCCAGGAACAGGAGCAGTCCGAAGAGAAAGAGACGCTTCATCGGGTCCTCCTCTCGCCTCCCAGCCGCATCGGAACCCGTTCCACTCTCCGATAATCCGGCGCGAGCTCGGTGATTTCCAGAACCTGATTCGTGTCGACTTCCGCAAAGTGCCGGCGCGTATTGCTGGTGGGCCACCAGATCTCCAGGTCGACGATCCGCGCCGACCGACCCAGGCCGATGTGCTGCTCCAGAGGCGACGCGCCGAAGGACCCGCCGCTTCCGACCGAGCGATAGATCGAGCGCGTGGGGCGGCCCGCGTTTTCCACGGTCACTTTGATCCGCGCACCGATCGCCGCGCGGTTGGTCTTGGTGCCCACCAGCTTCAGGCTGATCCAATCGTTCCCGTGGCCGGGATTCTCGAACAGCCGCAGCACGTGACGGTCGCCCGGCGTCGCTCCACCGATTTCGGCCACGATGTCTTCATCGCCGTCGTTGTCCAGATCGGCAAAGGCGATTCCGTGCCCCTTGTGCAGCTCGCCAGTACCGGACGACGCCGTGACGTCGACGAACGATTTCCCGCTCTTGTTGCGCATAAGAACGTGGGGCACCAGGGAACCGTAGGAAGGGTTGCCGTTGCCGAGATAGATATCGAGGAATCCGTCGTTGTCGATGTCGCCGAAATTGGCCCCCATGGGCATGAACACCTTGTCGAGACCAACCTCCGCCGTCACATCCCGGAACGATCCGTCCTTCAAATTCTTATAGAGCAGCATCGTCGTGGCGTTATGGGCCAGTCCCAGATACGTCCGCACCGATTCGTCGAGCGAGAGGAAGTAGCTGGTCACGAACAGATCCTGCCAGCCATCGTTGTCGTAATCGAAGAACCAGGTCGCGAAACCGATGCCCGGCCCCGGCACTCCAGCGACCTGTGCCAACTCGGTGAACGTGTTGTTGTGGTTGTTTCTATAGAGAAAGTTGGTCCCGCCCCTGTTCGACACATAGAAATCGATGAACCCGTCGTTGTCGTAGTCGGCTGCGGCCACTCCTTTGGTGAACGCGACGCGGCCGACGCCGGCGGCGCGGGCGATGTCTTCGAACGTGCCATCTCCCTTGTTCAGGAACAATTGCGCCGGGCTGTCCTCGTTGCCAACGAAGAGATCGAGGAGTCCGTCATTGTTGATGTCCGCCCAGGCCGCGGTTTGCGTACTCGTTGCCGGCGTCGCCAGGCCGCTCTCCGCGGTCACGTCCGTGAAAGTCCGGTTGCAATTATTTCGCAGCAGGGACTTGCGCTGAGCCGACTGCCATCCGCCGCGCAGCACTAGAAGATCCTTGCAGCCGTCGTTGTTGTAATCAGTCTGGACGATGTTCAGGCCGCCCAGCTGCCCGTCCAGCCCGGCCGCAGAGGTCCGCTCGGTGAAGGTTCCATCGCCGTTGTTGCCAAAGTAGTGCAGTGGCGCGCAACTGTCCATGTCGGACGTCACGACGTCGAAGCGGCCGTTCCCCGCGAAATCGTCCACGATCACGCCTCCCGCGGTTGCGAACACGTCCAGCCCGGCTTGCGGCGCCACGTCGCGGAAGCGCCCGACGTCCTCCTCGGACGCGAACGCCGTCGTTGGAATGAGATAGGCCGGCGGTACGTGGTCGGGATACCGACCAAGCGTCATGTACGCGAGATTGAGCAGCCACCGCACGTCAAGTTCGTCGGGGCTCTGCCGAAGGTACTTGAGAAAGTGCTCGATGGCTTTTTCGGAGTCTCCCGTCCTGGCGTACGATTGACCCGGCCGCATCGGAAGCAGGCAGACCTCGCCCGGTGCGCGGTACGCGTCGTTGGCCATTTCGGACTTGTGCAGGTACGCGATGCCCAGCGCCAGTTCCAGCTCGCGCGTCAACTCAGGCGCATCGGAAACCGCAAGTTCGTAGGCCTGCTGATAGTGATCGATCGCACGATCCATCTGACCCTGATAGGCGTAGAGCTGAGCCCGTGCGAAGATAGTCTGGATCAGGTCGAAGGGCCGCTGCGCTACACGTGCGGCCTGATTGTCCGCCGAAAAGAAATCTTCGAGGCGCTTGTCCGCGAACGCCAGAGAGTCGCGACGCGCCTGGCACATTGCGCGCAGATCCTGGTCCCAGTCGGCTGGTTTGGGATGCGCTTGCAGGACCGTTTCCGCCTCCAGGTACCCGCCAATCTCGGTTCGATACTTCACGACGCCAGTGGCCGCCAGGGCTGGAATTCGTGACGGACTAACCACCTTCGTGTTCGCGGGATCCGCGTCCTCGACCAGCTTCAGAATCGCGAATCCGGTCGGAATCTGCACCACCCGGCTCAGTTGTCCTGGCTTCAGACCCTGTAGTGCGTTTCTCAGGTCGGGGCGCAGGCTCGATAACGCGATCTTCCCAAGGAAGCCGCCGACAGCGGCACTTGGATCGATCGACTCCGCCTCGGCCAGCGCGACGAAGTTCTCGTCCCTGTTCAATCGATCGATGATGCGCGACGCGTCATCGGCTGAAGTGGCCACGATAATCCGGAGGGTAACGGCGTCCGGCGGTGATGACTGGGCGGGCTGAGCAGGCTGGGAAAACGACGCCACACTGGCTAGAGCCGCCACGATCGACGCGCATACCAACTTGAGCACTTTCGGCATCTAACCTTCCACATTACCGCAGCGCGTCGCCCCTTCTTGAACTCGTCGAAGACCACCTGCACGTTGGCTTTCAGCCTCGCCGATTGCGCCTGCGCATCTCCCATGTACCTCGTCGGAATGTCCAACCCTGCGGCAACCTTCGACCGACGTCCCCACGTTCTTGGCCTCTCGCGTGGCCGGCCATGATTTGGGCCGTCCCGGATCGATACCCTTTTTATACATCAAGCGCCTTCCACGTGCGCCGGATGTGTTCGTGGCCCATGCTTCAGGCTCCCGACACCGTGAGCGGGGTTCACATGGCGGTCGAACTGACCGGAAGGGGCCTGGTTCTGGGGCATTTCTCGGACACCTCTCCCCGCCGGTGCACGTTCTTCGTCAGACCTGCTCCGGAGTGCCCGCCGCACATCAGCCCATCGACACGGGCAGCGCCCAGATCCGCTGCAGCATCGCCCCTGGTTGCGCCGCCCGCCTTGCCTTCCGTTGATCCATTGCTCCGCCGTCCCGCGCTTGTTGTAAAACCGCACGAGCCGCCGGCGCTCAATCTCCGGCACCAACAACTCGTCCCAGTCGTCGGCGCTATGGACGTTGCCCGCGCGCAGCTTCGTCGCCAAGCAGTCACCGTGATCGTTGAACAGAAATAGCGGGCTGAATCGTACCGGGAATCCCGGAGGGCGAGTTAGTTGAGTCAGGCCACCTTAACCTGCTCATAGTAGTGCGCGTCGAATGCCGCAGGCGGCACGTAGCCGATGGGCTCGAGCAACCGGCGGTTGTTGAACCAATCCACCCACGCCAGCGTCGCGAATTCCACCTGCGCCAGATGCGGCCACGGACCTTGCCGTCGAATCACCTCCGTCTTGAGGAGCCCAATCACCGACTCGGCGAGGGCATTGTCATAGGAGTCGCCTCGGCTGCCGACCGACGGCGCGATGCCGGCGTCGGCGAGCCGGTCGGTGTACCGCATCGACAGATACTGCGTACCCCGGTCGCTGTGATGCACCAGGCCGCTGACGCGATCCGCGCCACGTTCGCACACCGCTTATTCGAGCGCATCGAGCACGAAGTCCGTCCGCAGCGACGCCGACACGCGCCCGCCGACGATGCGCCGCGAGAAGACAGCGATCACGAACGCGACATACACGAAGCCTTTCCACGTGGCGACGTAGGGGAAGTCGGAGACCCAGAGCTGGTTGGGCCGCGGCGCGGTGAACTGGCGGTCGACCAAAGCCGGGGGACGCACGCCGGCGGTCGCAGCGGCGGGCGTCGTGACCCATGCGCGGCCGCGGACCGCGCCGGCCAAGCCCATCGCCCCCGTCAGCCGCTCGACCATACAGCGCGCGACGTCGACGTCTTCGCGGCCGAGCTGCTGCCAGACCTTCCGCGGTCCGTATGCCTGCCAATTCGCGTCCCAGACCCGCTGGATGGCGATCCGCAAGTCGTCGTCGCGCTTGGCGCGCGCCGGCCGCGGCGGCGGGTCCACCTGCCGGGCGTGGTGCAGAAAATACGTCGAGGGGGCGATCGGCAACACCGCGCAGATCGGCTCAACCCCCTACGTGGCCCGGTGGTCATCCACAAACTGGACCATTACTTCACTCGGCGGTCGCGCGCCGCCTGGGCAAAATATGCGGAGGCCTTCCGCAAGATCTCATTCGCGCGTCTTCAATTCGCGATTGTCGCGTTCCCGTTCCTTCAGGCGCTGGCGCTCGTCGGTCGTCAGGCCGCCCCGCTGGCCCGTATCGCGTTCGGCCTGGCGCACCCAATTCCGCAGCGTCTCACCGATGCAGCTGAACTTGCTCGCGATCGCCGTGATCGCGGCCCACTGCGACGGATGCTCGGGACCATGCGCGCGGACCATCCGAATGGCCCGCTCTCGTACCTCAGCTGAATACTTCCTCGGTCGTGCCATGGGCTCCATCCTCTCAAGCAATGAGCCCTCCGACGAACCCGGTACGATTCAGGTGGTAATAGACCGACTCGAAGTACGCGCCGATTCACACCGCTCCGCACCGTAACGTGAGCCTGATCCGATCTGGTGGACAGGTTAACTGATATGGAATGACCGGTTGTCAACACCCCGTTGTCAGAAACATGCGTGCCTTTTCTTCAACGCCGCGTCGTGTCGGACCGCGGAGACGACGGACGATCGAGGGCGCTTCGACGACGAGTCACGCTGATATACGGTGGTTACCGCGGCCGCCCGCGGCAGAGCACACATGACAGTACTTCGTCGGGAGGACGTGCAGTCTACGCTCGCGAGTTGGGACAGCTGTCCGTGTCGCAGTGTTTACCTCGCCGATCCTCACAATCGTGCCTCTGATCCTCCGCCGTCTTCGCGGTCCGTCACTGACCCGGCTCATGGTCTCCTGCCCTTGCGCTCCTCGCTCGTCACGCCTGTGGCCGTGGTGTCGCCGGCGCGGGGACCGGTTGGAGCGCCGCCCAGAGGAAACCGACCAACTCACGCGCGATGGCGACGACGATCTTGGGCGCGGGCTTGTGCTGGTCGGCGAGGCGCCGGAAGCGGCGACACAAGCGCTGCTGCGCCTTGTCCGCAATCGCAATCACGCGCGTGGGTTGTCCGGTGCGGCGTCGGGTGAGCGCGATGCCGATGCCGGGTCGGCGTCGATAATGCCACGCCGTCTCGACCAGCAGCCGGCGGACCAGCGCATTCCCGGCCCGCGCGATCCGGCCGCGTCGATATTTCTCGCCCGTGGAATCCTCCCCGGGCACAAGGCCGAGATACGCCATCAGCGCGCGGGGCGCATGGGACCGGCGAAAATCATGCAGCTCGGCCAGGATCAGGATCGCCGTCAAGGTGTCGATGCCCCGGAAGCACCGCAGCCAGCCGACCGGCTCGCGATACGGCTCCGTCTGCGCGATGTCCGTCAGCTGGGCATCGAGCTCGACGAGCCGCGCCTCCACCTGCATCGATCGCCAACAGATAGTCGTGGACGACGACGCGCTCGGCCGCGTGCGTCCACGCCAGGCGGTCCACCCACTGCCGATGTGCCCGGCTCCAGTTACGCCCGTGGTAATGCAGCCCGCGGCGCAAGAGTAACTTGCCGAGGCGATGCCGACAGCGCTGTAGATCCTCCCGGGCATCATCGCGCGCTCGACATAGATCGCGGCCCGCTTCCTCCTCGAGCGTGGGCGGCCGGACCTCCGTCAGTAACCCCGCGCGCAGCAGCTCAGCGAGCTTGCGCGCGTCACGGCGATTGGTCTTGATCCGCTCGCCCGGCTTCCGCGGAATGAGCGCCGGCGCGATGACCTGACAGCGCACTCGCGGAGTCGTAACCTGGCGTTGCAACGCGTAGCCGCCCGGCCCGGCTTCGTAACACATCTGCACCGGACCCGGCGCCTCGCGCTCGAGCTTGCGGACCAACCGCCGGACGGCGTTCGGCTCGTTCGCCACTTGCCACGTCACCGGCGTCGTCTGGTCGCCGACCAGCATCGCGATAAAGAGATCCTTACTTGTGCGCGTCGATGCCCACGCACGTGATACCGTTTTCCATAACCGGCTCCTTTCGTCTGCGGCTCTGGCGCCGCGAGGTGTTAACCCGCGATCACGGTGGCACAGACCACCTTGTCGAGTGCAACCGCACTACGACGTTACGATAGCGAGCCGGTCATTCCATATTGTCTACACTGTTTGAGTGGCTCTTCGTTCCTCATTTCCAGACAAGAGCGACGGGTGTGGGCGCTGTGGGAAACCGCGTCCTGTGCGGTTTGCCATGGCGTCCCTGCCCTCTGCCCGCGCGCGCCGCTCGTACGCCGCCGGACTGATCTGGCCGATCGTCGAGTGCCGGCGACGTTGGTTAGAGAACACCTCGATGTAAGCGAACAACTCCCGCTTGGCCTCGCTGCAGCTGTCGAAGCGATCGGCGAGTTCCGCTTTGATCGTCGAGAAGCAGCTTTCCATTACCGCGTTATCGTGGCAGTTGCCCCGCCGGCTCATGCTGCACACGATGCCGCGCGCCTCGAGGACGTCCTGATCATCCTCGCTCGCGTATGTCGAGCCCTGGTCGGAGTGCTGGAGCAGGCCGATCTCGGGGCACCGGCGCGTGAGCGCCGCCTCCAGGGCGGTGATCGTCACATGGCGGTCGTTCACGGCGCTGACGGCCCAGCCCACGATGCACCGCGAGAACAGATCTAGGATCGCCGCGAGGTAGAGCTTGCCGCTGCTGCCGATGACGAACTCGGTCGTGTCGCCGACCCACCGCTGATTCGGCGCGTCCGCCTCGCACTGGCGGTCCAGTAGATTCGCCGCGACCGGTTGGGCGTGATCACTCATGGTTGTCAGCTTGTAGCGCTTCCGGCGCCGCGCCTGTAGGCCGTCTTCCTGCATCAATCGCACGACCCGTTTGCGGCTGACGTGCTCGGCCTGCTCGATCAGATCCTCGTGAATGCGCGGGCTGCCGTACCGCTGCGTACTCTCCTCGAACGAGGCCCGCACCAGCACGGTCAGCCGACGATCATCACGGGTGTGCGTCGATTCCGGACGACGCTGCCAGGCGTAGAAGCCGCTGCGCGTCACGCGCAGACATCGACAGAGAATGCTCACCGTATGCTCGGCCTTCTTCGCCGCGATGAAGGTACACCTCATCGGCTCTGCTTCGCGAAGAAGGCCGCCGCTTGTTTCAGGATGTCGCGCTCCTCGGCGAGGATCCGATTCGCTTTGCGGAGCCGTGCCAGCTCCTCCCGCTCCGCCGGCGTCAGGCCGGTCTTGCCTTTCGTCCGATCGGCTTGGGCGTGTCGGACCCAATGCGCCAGCGATGACGGCGTCAGATCCAGGTCGCGCGAGCCGGCACCGATTCGTCTTGCCCTCATCCAACACGAGCCGGACCGCGCCGGCCATGAACTCCTCAGTGAACTGTCGTCACGCGCGTCGTCCCGCTCTGCGTGATCCCCTTCTGGACATCGTATCCACCTTTCGGATTGTGTCCACGAAACCGGATCAAGCTCACCATCCAGTCGTCCTGGGTGTGGCGGGCGGCCTGGAACCCGTCGCTTCGGCGCGACTGCGCCTAGGCCAGCGACGATCCGGCCGCGAGCGACGTCCCGGCGACGGTCATGCCGGCGCCAAGCCGGGCGAGAAAGGAGCGGCGAGCCACCACCGGTGTTATGGTGTGTTCAGACATATATCCTCACCTTGGGCGAGCTAATAATACCGCAGGCCAGACTCCGCTGGGAGGCCGCCGAATGCGCCGGGTTCAGCAGTGCCACAGCTTGCTGAAACTCGCTCAGCGGTTCCCTGCCACCCTTACGGGATGGAGCACCAGCTTCTGCACGCGCCAGGTCAGCAGCTCAGCGGCGTACAGTTCGTTTTCTGACGGGCAGGCCAGCTGGTGAGTCCACCCGAACTGCCCGAGCTGCTTGCCGCTCCTCCCCATCACCCCAAGGACGAGGCCCTCCAACGAGACCTTGTAGATGCGGCCGGGATACAGATCGGCGACATACATGACCTGATTGGGACCCGGCGTAATACAGATAGCGTCCGGCGCGCCGTTGCTCATCGAACTCACCGCCGCGTCTGGCGCCGGAGGGTTCCCCATCGCAGGTCTCATCCCCGGCTCAATAGGTACCTGCACTCGGAATTCCCGAAGATACTTCCCGTCCGTGTCGAAGACCTGGATGCGAGAATTGCCGCGATCGGCCACGTACACGTTGTCCTTCGCGTCGACGGCGATGGAATGCGGCGTGTTGAACTCGCCGGGCTTGTTCCCGTGTTTGCCCCAAGACTTCACCCAGTCGCCGTTCTTGTCCAACTTGGCGACGCGCGCGTTGACGTACCCATCGCTGATGTAGATATTGCCCTTCGAGTCCCAGGCAACGGCCGTTGGTTGACGGAACTGGCCATCGATGTGCGGCAGCGGCGGGTTAGGGTGCTTCCAGGCTTCCGCATTTTCATCGGATGCTTCCTTCTTACGGCCCACAACCATGGTCACGCGACCTTCCGGGTTGAAGCGAATGATCATGTCCGAACCCTTGTCGACAACCCAGACGTTATCGTCTCTGTCGACGGAGACGTTGTGCGCGAACGCCCAGGCATACAGGTTGTGACCGATCTCGCGGAGGAACTTCCCCTCCTTATCGAACTCGAGCAGCTGCGCAGCGGTCGCCACATAGGCCGGACCGGTGCTGTTGCCCCGCGAAAAGACGAAGACATGCCCCTTGGAGTTGACGGCGACGCCAGCCACCTCGCCGAGGTAGATATCCGGCGGCAGCTTGAGGAAGTTGGCCACCGAGTCGAACGGAATCGCCGGCACGTTCTGTTGCGAGAAGGCGGGAACAGAGGGCAACAAGAGCGCGGTGAGCGCCGTCAGCATGAAACGTTTCATGAAAGCCTCCAGATGCAGTAAGTCACGTCTCGCCCGGCAGACGGCCTGGCACTTGGAATGCGCGTCGCCGCGTCGAGCGGAATCTCAGACGCCCGGCTCCTCGAATCATCCCTCAAGGTCAGTCGACACGTGACATCACAGGCGGTCGTGACGATGCTTTCCGCAACTCCGCGCGACACGTCGATCACCGTACCACGTAGTCAGTCCACTCCGAGATCTTGCCGTCCTCCACGAAGAAGAAACCCGTCAGACGAATGGTGATCATCCCGCCCGTCGACCTCACGAGCACGTCGTCCCGATCGTTCAAGACCAGAGGCCCGAGCGCGACGGTCTTGTAGAGCTTGAATTCCGCGCCCCGCTCGATCAAGCCCTTGATTTGCTCCGAGACTTTCTCCTTGCCGACGATCGGGGCCCTGTTCTGCACCACGCGATAGGTGCAGTTGTCGGCCAGCAACGACACCGCCTTCGCGACATCCTTTCGGCCAAACGCCTCACAGAAATCAGTGACGACGCCGATGTTGGCCTTCTCAACTGCGGGCGGGACGGCCTTGCCGCTCGTTGCTGCAGTCTGGGCGCCGGCGGCCGTCTGAGCGATTGACAGCCGTGTCAGGCCGAGCGTTGCCAGCGCGGTGAGTCCACCCGCGGCGAAGGCCCGCCTCGAGGACGAATGCTTCGTGCGCTTCATAAGACATCTCTCCATTGACCTTGGTGACCTGGCCGCCTGCGCTTGACCGCTGGATGATACCCCACCAGCAGCGCCGCCCTTCGGCCTGCGGTCGGCCCCGCGCTCCGTGTCGTAATCGAAGCTTTCAAGCCCAGACTGTGTCGTCTCCCGGCTGATCCCGACTGCTGTTGGTACTTCGTGCTTGTTAGCACCGGTCGCTGCCGTACAGTCTACCCAGGAAGGCCGATCCCATGTACTAAATCTAACCTCCAAAATCAGGTTCAGACATTGGACAGGGGCTCCGCACGGTCCTCAACGGCGTACCATGCACGGAGGTGTTATGATGCTTGCCTTCAGACGCGCGGTGAACTGTCCGGACGGCGACGTCTCGGTCATCGACGTGGCGACGAATCAGGTGACGAAGAAGATTCCGGTGGGACGACGCCCGTGGGGCCTGGCCGTGGTGGCGCTCAGCCCCGATATGAAAGAAACCCCGAAGTAAGCCTGCGCCGTGCCAGTGTTCGCACACGTAGAGGCAATAGATTCGCCAGCTTGCCGCTCACGAAGACGCAGAGAGTTGCGGGTAAGGCCCCCTCGCACTCCGACAGGAATCACACCGTCGGATCTTCTGGCGAGTCATTCGCACGGATCACGCTATGCGCACTTCACCGGGCACTCTCCCGCTCGAACGTCATTCCAAGACGTGTGCCGGCGCCGATCGCAATTCATCCCCTGCACGGCGTCCTGCTGGAGTGGCGACATGATGGCGACGGCTAGAGCGGTGGAGTTCGCCTCGTCACTGCCGGCAGGACAATTGTGACGACATCGCGTACTCCGATCGGGCGTGCCTCCTGGGCCACGGCGTTCTGGATGCTGCTCGTGGCCGAGCTGTGGGCTCAAGGAGCTGTTGAGTCGGCGTTCGCACGCTTCTGGGACGCGCAATCGACTGCCGACGCCACGACGATCGTTGGTGATGTTCTCCGATCGGGAGTCACGTTCGACGAAGCATATCGGCGGCTCCAACAGGGGAGGCCATACACGGCGCAGCCAACTGGCCTGGTCGAGTTGACGAACCGAACACCAGACGGCGTCGAGCACCACTTCTCAGTCCTCATCCCGAAGGCCTACGACCCCCAGAGCAAGTCTCCCGCTCGCCTCCAATTGCACGGCGGCGTCGGGATTCCACGGCCCGACGCGCCGGCTGCTGTGGCTGCGGCATCGGCGTTTGCGGAAGGAGCGCCAGACCACATCTTCATCATTCCCGAAGCCCAGCGGGACGCGGAGTGGTGGCGCGAGAGCCAACTCCTTAACGTGCGGGAGATCCTCGACCGGGTCAAACGCCTCTATCACATCGACGAAGACCGCGTCAGCGTGTCCGGCGTGTCCGACGGCGCCACTGGAGCGTATTACTTCGCGATGCGCGACACGACGCCATTCGCGAGTTTTCTGCCTCTGAACGGTATGGCACTGGTGCTTGCCAACCAGCAGATCGGCGTGGACGGGCCGATGTTCCCAAGCAACCTGCGCAACAAGCCCTTCTTCATCGTCAACGGCGGGCGTGACCCGTTGTACCCCAGCAGCAAAGTGGATCCGTACATCACGCGCTTCAAAGCGGGCGGCGTGGAAATCGATTATCGTCCACAGCCAGATGCAGGCCACGATGGACGCTGGTGGCCAACCCTGAAGGGACCGTTCGAATCCTTCGTCCGTGACCACCCCCGTACGTCGCTTCCCGATCGTCTCACTTGGGAAACGTCGTCGACCGTCAGCTACAATCGCGCACATTGGCTCCTCATCGACCGACTCGGCATGACAGGCGGCACCGCTGTCATGCTCGACGATTTGAACACGGCTCAACCGGAACCGACCGATGATTTCGGCGTGCGCGCCATCGGCGCACGTATTACCGAGATCGTGGAAGGCTCGAATGCGGACGCGATCGGCCTCAAGGCGTTCGATACGTTGGTCCGGCTGAACGGTCAAACGGTCAGAATTGCAGCCAGTCTCACGGATCTATTCGGTGCCATTCAACCTGGCACTGAGGTGGAACTGCTCGTCGCCCGCGCGAACTTGCCGGTGGAGTTGGAAGGTGTGTACAACCCGGGGAACATGCCGCGCCTGCCTGTTGTGCTCTTTCCGCACGACGCTCCGTCTGGACGCGTCGACCTCGTGCGGATCGCCAACACCGTTGAAGCCATCGCCGAAGGCGTCAGAGCGTTCACCTTATTGCTGTCGCCGGATCAGTTCGACTTCGCTCAGCCTGTGAAGGTTATCGCGAACGACCAGGTCGTGTTCGAGGGACGCGTGGAGAAGAGCCTGGCGACGTTGATGAAATGGGCGGCGGCCGATAACGATCGCACGATGTTATTCGGCGCCGAGCTCCGCGTGGATCTGGGCAAGTAAGAGTAGGAACCTGCATCCACTCATCGCGGCGAGCGGGCCGTGTCCCGAGCTGGTCACCGCCCCAGTTCGGACAGCCACATCCGAAGCGCTTCCTCCGGAACGGCCGCGGCCAGCGCTGCCCGTTCCGCCATCATTCTCTTTGACGCGACGTTCATGCCCGCGCGATCGGCGGCCCTCGCCGCGAGTGCGACCGCATGCGGAGCGGAAATCGGACCGCCCTGGAGCAGCGGCTCGATTTCCTCGTACGACGGATCTTCGACTGCGAGCGCCAGCGATGCCTGAGCCACGATGAATGGCATACTGGCCGCTTGCATGGAATGCATGAGCGCGCGTAGCGGCCGTGCCTGTTCTGGCCGGAGCGCGAGGGCGTTGGCGATCTGCGGTGCCTCTTTGCTGATGGGGATGCCGGCAGCCAACACGCTAAGGTCATGCCACTCGTCGTCGAACAACGCCACTGCTCCATCACGCGTCGTTACCATGTCGCGCGTTTGTCCGAGCGGCGAGGCGAAATACTCGCCTGCGGCCATCGTCACAACGAGCCGGTTCTTGCTCTTACGCCGCACCTTGATCATGACGCTGCGCTCGCCGGCTCCTTGCGGCAGGGCCTCGATCGCACCAGTTTGAACGGCTTCCGCCAATGTCAGATCGGCCGTGACAGGTGCGCCCACCTGCCTGTCGTCCGGCTCGAAAATGAACAGATGCTGAGACGGTAGGAACTCGCTCAAGTCGAGGAGGCGATAACCGCTCGCCTTCCATTCCGCAAGCACCTGATAGACCGACATCCGAT
Organism: Vicinamibacterales bacterium; assembly: GCA_965229885.1. Classification (GTDB taxonomy): domain Bacteria; phylum Acidobacteriota; class Vicinamibacteria; order Vicinamibacterales; family CAVVIG01; genus DATLLJ01. The sequence goes on along the minus strand of CBDDJX010000002.1, from coordinate 43,457 downwards.
GTGTCGGGCTGACGTACGAAGCGCTATTGTCCTCGGCACGGGCTTCGACCAGCGCGACCTTCCCGCGAGGACTAAGGGCAGCGCGCATCTCGCGTAACATGGCCAGTGGGTCGTCGAATTCATGGTAGGCGTCGGCCACCAGGATCCAATCGATTCCGCCTCTCGGCAACTTCGGATCGTCGGTCGAACCGAGGACCGGCACAATGCCAGTCAATCCTTCCGCCCCGGCCCGCTCCTTCATCAGATCGAGCATTTCTGTCTGGATGTCCTCGCAATACACTTTGCCCGTCGGTGCAACGATCTTCGCAATCCGCCGGGCCAGAAACCCAGTACCGCAGCCGACGTCGGCGACGACATCGCCAGGCTTCAACGCCATCGCGCGAATCAGTTCGTCGGGATGCTCTTGTTCCACGCGCTCGGGGCGCTCAAGAGAGTCGGCGCTGCGAAAGCTTAGAGGGCGAGCCGGACGGCGAGCCGGAGTCTCATCGACGGTTTGCGTCGAGGTGGCCGGCTCCGGAGCACGTTGTGCCTGTGCGAAAGACGGTTCGAGCGATGTAAGCGCCAGCACGACACACGCCAGCGCGAACAACGTCCACCGCGGCCAAAACGATTGCGTGTGGTGCATGAGCGATGACCATCGTAGCACGCCGGGAACGCACGTGCCCCTGCCCGTTCGGTGACTTTCCTATCTGGTTGCACGTGCATCCCCAGCCCGATTACGCCACTGCGGCTCTGCGGCCGCTACACGGTCATGAAAACCGCGACCTGGCCCCTACATGGCGGCCCGGCTGACCTTTCGGAACGCTGGGCGGCGCGCTGGAGGCAAACAAGATGGCATCACTCTCCCGATCCATTGACCTCACGATTGAACTGAAGCCCTCTACGGCACCAGGATAGACCGATTGTTCCAAAGGTTATTGTCCCAGCTCAACACCTTACTCCGTGCCGTCAAATAATTTGGAATAGCTGCCGCCGGACACCTTGAACGAGAACTCCTTCACGCGATCGGGAGGGGTGATTGTCACGTTCCGCAGAATATCCAGAATACGCTCGTCCCTCGAGATCTGATAGAAGGTCGGATTTTTAGCAGAGTAGAATTTCGTCTCGGTGGGGTTGCGTTTGTTAGCGACGCCGCGCTCGTACTTGATGTGCAGCTCCAACCGTTCACCCGTCGCCGCCACAAAGACCCAATCCTGCGAGTCAAGAATGGGCCCCCTACCGGTACTCGAAGTCGAGCGCTGCATTGTAGGCGTCGGAGCCAAGAGGTAGTTCCCAAACGGTCCCGGCGCATCCGCCGGATCTTCGGTGAGTCCGCCGATCACGAGCTGGGCGGTCGCGTCGGCCGGATCCCTCACCGGAGCGATTAGGTAGACGAGCCGGTTCGATCCATCCCCCCCTTCGGTTTTCCGTCCGGCGCGTTGATGGCCCCAGCATCGATAAACACTGATATGGAATGACCGGTTGTCAACACCCCGTTGTCAGAAACATGCGTGCCTTTTCTTCAACGCCGCGTCGTGTCGGACCGCGGAGACGACGGACGATCGAGGGCGCTTCGACGACGAGTCACGCTGATATACGGTGGTTACCGCGGTCGCCCGCGGCAGAGCACACATGACAGTACTTCGTCGGGAGGACGTGCAGTCTACGCTCGCGAGTTGGGACAGCTGTCCGTGTCGCAGTGTTTACCTCGCCGATCCTCACAATCGTGCCTCTGATCCTCCGCCGTCTTCGCGGTCCGTCGCGGACTACCACTGCGTGTGTCCGGTGTCACGCTCCGGCCATCATAGGTCATGTCCTGGAAGCCGGTGACGTCATGTACGCCGGCATCCGGAAAGACGTGCCGTTGTGGCAGATCATCGACCGATGACGCAGAGCCCGTGGACGCTGCCGGAGCCGTGGACGCCCAGAACGCGCCCACCGCTCCTTGGAAAACACTACAGAACAGTTTTCCACGAGCTTCCACAGGCGTCCTCCGCTTCACGTTCAAAGGGGACATTTCTATCGAGGGAAGGATGGGGACATTTCTACCGAGGCTTGACACGCTGTCGCGCAGCCGCTTGACAACGCACGGTGATTGGGTCGAAGCTTAAGGTCTCGCCTGGTCAACTCGGCACATCACGAGCGCACCTCGGCCGGAGACGTCGTCGTGGAGGATCCCGATGCTGATTCGAAGGTCGCCTGACATTCGCTCGTCGGACATCACAGACGAGCGCGTGTACTTCAACCGTCGCGATTTCGTGAAGACCGCCTCGGCAGCCGCGGTCGGCGCCGTCATCGGAGCGGTTGCTCCTGCGACCACAAGACAGCCTCTCCGTGCTCAGACGCTGCTGAGCAACGTGACGCGTGGCCCCTTCCGGACCGACGAGCCGGCGAATTCATACGAGGACATCACGACCTACAACAACTTCTATGAGTTCGGGTTCGACAAGGACGACCCGGCTCGGTACGCCTCGCGGATGAAAACCACCCCTTGGACGATCAAGGTCGAGGGGGAGATGCACGCGCGCGAGGCGGAGTATCACCTCGAAGACATTCTCAAGCCGCATGCGCTCGAGGAACGGGTCTACCGTCTCCGGTGCGTCGAAGCCTGGTCGATGGTGGTGCCGTGGATCGGCTTTCCGCTCGCCGATCTGATCAAGCGATTCGAGCCGACCTCAGACGCCCGATTCGTGCAGTTCGAGACCCTGTACCGGGTGAACGAGATGCGCGGCCAGCGTCAGTCGATTCCCACCTCCCTTGCCGGAGCATTCCGTGGCTCCAGTGGGTCGCTCGATGGCCTATTGCTGGAGTGGCCGTACCTGGAAGGTCTGCGGATGGACGAGGCGCTGAATCCGCTAACGATTGTGGCCGTTGGCCTCTATGGTCGAACCTTGCCCAATCAGAACGGCGCCCCGATCCGGTTGGTCGTGCCCTGGAAGTACGGCTTCAAGAGCATCAAGTCGATCGTGAAGATCCGGTTCGTGAAGCGTAAGCCGCGGACGGCCTGGAACTACGCGGCTCCTCGCGACTTCGGCTTCTACGCCAACGTTAATCCCGAGGTCAACCGGCCCATCAATCAGGGGACCGAGCGCCGAATCGGCAAGTTCTTTCGCCAGCCAACGCAGCTGTTCAACGGCTACGCCGACCAGGTTGGCCACATGTACGCCGACATGGATCTGAAGAAGAATTACTAGCGAGGTTTTAGACCTGTAGGTCGGATAGCCGCCCTACGATTTGGTGAAAATGAGAATGTGCTGATGCGGCAGCACTTCTTCGACGCGAGACAGGCGGAAGCCTTCGGCCTCAACTTCCACTTTGACATCGGCGACGCTCATGCTGTGATCAAGGCCGCTGAGGACGTTCTGCCGCTCCAGCCCGGTCAAGCGGAATAGTTGAAGGTCCAGGAGACCCTGCGCCTGAACCTCCGTGATACCAAACTGCCTCACTATGGCAGCGCGCGCTTCGGCCACCGTCTTCGACTCGCGAATCAGCTTGATCACAGCGTCGAGGTAGTTGAGCGCTTGATCCTTGTCCTCCTGAATCTCCTCCTTGCGGAACTCGATTATAACGAGGCGGCCGTCCGGCTTGAGCGTGTCGCGAATGCCGCGCAGCATTTTCTGCGGTTCGGAGAATTCGTGATACGCGTCCACCACCAGCACGAGATCACAGGCTGAAGGCGGCAGTTTGGGGTCGTTCACCGTGCCGAGGACTATGTTCACGTTGGTGATGCGCTGCAGCGCAAGCCGTCTGCGCAGCTCTTCGAGCATTTCTGCCTGCAGATCGTTGGCGTAGACCAGGCCGGTCGGGCCGACGCGGGCCGCCAGACGAGCGGTGTAGTAGCCGGACCCGGCGCCGACGTCGGCGACCGTCGACCCCTTCGTAACGCCAATCGCGTCGAGTGCCTTCTCTGGTGTCTCTTCGAGGTCCCGCTCGACACGGTCGAGCCAGCCGATGCCGCGGAAATCCATGACGGTCGCGAAACGCCTGCCGCTTATTGGATGGACGCCTGTAGTCTGGGCTCGAGCAGGCTGGGCACCAGCAGCCCGAACTCCGGCGGTCCACTGGGCGGGTACGATGAGGGCTGCAACGAGTGTGAGGGCTGCAACTCCCGCGACCACGCGCTTTTCCTGCCGCATTTGATCAGTATACCAAGCGAAGGGCGAACGTCTGCACGGGCGGGAACGACTGACCCAGTCTCGTGCGACAGCAGAAAGTAGCCGAGGATACTGGACCGTTGTGCGGTCGGCTAGAGCAGTAGGAATATACAGCGCGCGGCAGCAACTGAGGGCGTGGGCCGACCGACGGTATCCTGTCGGCCGGCCCCCAAATCAAACCCGCGGAGCGATGGTTCTCGATTGCTACTCCCCGGTGGTCGAGCCACATCCTGCTGAGCAGATCGTGGCCGGATCGGGGCCCTTTCCCTCGGCAAAGTTGCGTTCGTCCTGGCGGGCGCCGATGAGCTGTCCCGCCAAGCCGTAGTTCCCCTCGTGACACCGAGGCTCTATATAGTGCCGATTCAGCTCGTCGCTCTCTTTCGTCCATTCAATCCTGACGGTCCACGGTCGCGTCCACACCGTCGGATCTTCGATCGTCACGACAAGCTCGAGCGTATTCGCGCTGAGCCGAGCGAAGCGTTCGATCAGGTGCAAGTTCTCGCGGGCGCCCTGGTAATTCTTCTTCTGGTTGAAGTTGGTGACATCGACGACCAGCGTATCCCCTTCCCAAATGGCCGCGGGAGTCTCCCCACCATTGGCGGACAGTTGCCGGCAGATGGGGGGCGTTGCTGATCGGGATGAGCCGCTGGAATCCCCAGCCCTGGCCGATGTCGTAGTAGATCGACACCGCGCCTCGCGACTGAACGATGCGGGGGTAGAAACCGGCGAAGCCGCTGGCAAATGCCGGAAGACCGGCACCCAGACACCGTTCACCCAGGTTCCAGTCCTCCGGATCGTCCGACCGATTGATGGCGCCCGACGTGCCGCCTCGCGTACCAGTCGCCACGTAAAAGGGAGGCGTTGTCTCGCGTAACGGCGACGTCGGCCCGTACGCGCCACCCGAGCAGCCCACGAGTTTGTTTTTGCAGATATCAGTGGAAGCCAGGAGGGCATTCTCGAAATCCACCACCAACTGTCTTCGCTTCTTGGCTCCTTCGGTCGGCGGCGGAATTCGCCCGTTGGGTGGATCAACTATCAAAGGACGTGCGCTTGCCGCTACGCAGCTGCGACCGGAACACGCTGTTGTATGCGCCGCCGACGTCCTGTTCGGTCCCGCGCTTGCGGCGATTCTCAGAGGCATCTCGACCGAGAATGCCTACTATCCGCTTGTCCAGTTCGGCCCGTTCCGCGTCGGTAAAAAACTCTTTGTTGGCGTACCGAGCGGGTCGCTGCAGCGGCACGTCTTCGGCCTTGCCCCAAATGCCCTACAGGTCGGGCGCGCCCCACGAAGTCCTGGGGGCGGGCGCGGCCTTCGGGGCAGCCGCCTTCGCGCCCGAAGCCGCCGGCGCCTGGCCCGCGACCTGGGCGGACGCAAATTGGAACAGCGTCATCGCGAGCGGTAGCGCAGTCACTGACGTGAGATATCCACGTTTCATCTGAGCCGCTTTCTGCGCCGGCCCCGGCGTGCCTAGCGGCCTGCCCGGCCACAGCGCGTATTGCATTCGCGAACCGAGCGCCGCCACCTCGGAAATCGTGGAGCACTGGTGCTCGAGGGATCGCGCCCGGACCGGCTATCGCAGCGGATCACGATTCTCGTCCGTAACACCGTTTCCACAGCTGCCGATGCAGATGGTGAACGGATCGGGCCCCCGCCCTTCAGCGAACTCCTTCTCCAAGAAGCGAGTATTAACGAGCTGGCCTACCAAGCCGTAGTTGCCTTCGTGACACCGAGGCTCGTAGTACACCCGATTCGCGTGCTCACTCTGTCGGTTCCATTCCACTTTGACGGTCCACGGCGCTGTCCACGTCGAGGGATCCTCCATCGTCACGACGTACTCGAGGGTGTCCGCGTCGAGGCGGGTGAAGCGCTCGATGAGATGCAGGTTCTCGCTGGCTCCCCCGTTCCGCCCTTTAGGGCTGAAATTGGCGACATCGACGACCAACGTCTTGCCCTCCCAGTGGCCGCGCGAGTCGCCCCACCACTGGCGGACAGTTGCGGGCAGATGCGGACTGTTGTTGATGGGAATGATTCGCTGCCATCCGTTTCCCTGGCCCACGTCGTAATAAATCGATACTGCATCACGCGACTGCACAATCCGAGGGAAGAACCCCCCGAACAGATTCCCACCGAATTCCGGAAGCCCGAAGCTCAGACACCGCTCGCTCATGCCTCGATCCTCTGGACCGTCGGCGCGATTGCGGAACCCGCTCGCCCCGTAGAACGGACCAGGCTCCGACCGTCTCGGTGACGGCGGCCCGTACGTCCCGCCCGCGCATTCGGGCCTCTTTTCCTTGCAGACGTCTGTGGCTTGCAGGAGGGCGACCTCAAATTCCCGGATGGCGGTCCTTCGTTTCTGTGCTTCCGCCGTGAAGGGGGGAATTCTCCCGTTCGGCGGATCCACGACGAGCGACGTGCGCTTGCCCGAGTGCTTGCGCATATTGAACAGACTGTTGTAGGCGCTGGCGACGTCCTGCACGGTCCCCGTTGGCGCGATTCGGTCGCCGAACCTCTGCTGGGCCGCTCGTTCCTTGTCCAGTTGTGCGACTTCGGCGTCGGTAAAGAATTCCTTATTGGCGTACTTGGCAGGTCTCTGCAGGGGTATCTGGTAGACAGTGGTCCAGATACCTTGCAAGTCCGGTGCGCCCCAGATGGTGGTGGGCGCCGGGCCCACCTTGGCCGGAGCTGCCGGGGTCTGGCCCGAAACGGGGACCGCCACCATCTTCAGCAGCACGGCCACTGCGACAACGATCGCCGACACACTGATCAGTTCGAAACATCGCCTCTTCATCCTGAACCTCCTGCAACCACAGCAGACATGTCATGAAAGCTACGCTTCGTACGGGGCAAAGTCAACGGCCGGGGCTCCTTTGCCAAGCCTCGGTAAAAATGTCCCCTGGCTCCTCCTACTGCCTTAATACCCATACTGAAGCCGCGCAGCGCCGTGCCGTGCCGTTCGGCAGCCGCAGGTAGCCTTGGGCGCGTTCCAGGGCTTGAATGTGCGGTTTCTCGTCGACCGAGATCACGACCGCGTTGGCGGGCGGCGCGAGATACAAGCCGACGATGTCGGCGGCCTTGGGCGCAAATTCCGGGTCGGTGCTGATGCACCAGGATCGGCGACGACGCAAGTGAATGCCATGGCGGCGCAGCACGCGCCACACTTCGTCAGGCGAGACCTCACCCAACGCGGTCGCCACCATCGCCCCCGTCCACGTCGCATGGCCCTCCGGCGGCGGCGCATCCAACTGCTTCAAAATCCGTCGCTCGCTCGCGGCGTCGTAGCGGCGGCTGGGGCCAGGGCGCGGCGCATCGGCCAGGCCGGCCACGCCCTGCGTCGCAAACCGGTGCCGCCACTTGCTCACGGTCGCCGGGCGCAGGGCCAACTGCTCAGCGATGCCGTCGGTCGACTGCCCGTCGGCGGCAGCCAGCACGATGCGCGCGCGCACGACCACGCGCTGCTCGCTGGTGGGCGCTCGCAGACGCTGAGTCAACGTGGCGCGATCTTCTGGCGTCAACACAATCGCCGTGGCTGGACGGCCCATGCCGCCAGTCTACGTATTAACGTCGAACTGTACAAGTAAGTACTAGTATGGGCCGCACCGAACGCGGACGCGGTGAAACGGCCAGTAATCGACCCATATTTGATATTCAGGCCCTGAATAGGGTTAAATAGGCAGCACACGTGTTCAAGCGAGCCTGTCCGTGCGCATGTTGTTGTACCAGGACCCAACAGGTCCCTGCGCCCAGATCTCGCCGCCGGTGATGCTCGACATCATCTAATTCATTCAAGCGGAGATCGAAAGCCCGGGGACAAACCCCGGGCTTTTTTGTTTTTTTTGAGTACTGTAACGGATATGCCAGTCGCCACTAACCGGGCGGTTCAGCCCAGCCTGGATCACCTGCGCGTCCTCGAGGCCGAGAGCGTCCACATCTTCCGCGAGGTCGTGGCCGAATTCGAACGGCCGGTGATGCTCTACTCCATCGGCAAGGACTCGTCGGTGCTGCTGCGGCTCGCGCAGAAAGCGTTTCACCCGGGGCCGATCCCCTTCCCGCTGCTCCACATCGACACGACCTACAAGTTTCGCGAGATGATCGAGTTCCGCGATTCGTACACCAGGGAGATTGGCGTGCGGCTCATCGTCCACACGAACGAGGAGGCGATCGCCGAAGGAGCGCAGCCGTTCATCCTGGGCACGCAGCGGTGCTGCGGCCTGCTCAAGACGAAGTCGCTGCTCGACGCGCTCGAGGCCGGCGGCTACGACGCGGCGTTCGGCGGCGCGCGGCGCGACGAAGAACGGTCGCGCGCAAAAGAGCGCATTTTCTCGCTGCGCGACGCCAAGGGGCAGTGGGATCCGAAGAACCAGCGGCCCGAGCTCTGGAATCTCCTGAACGGCCGCGTGCGGCCCGGCGAAAGCATCCGCGTGTTCCCGCTCTCCAACTGGACCGAACTCGACGTGTGGAATTACATCAAGGTCGAGAACATTCCGATCGTCCCCCTGTACTTCGCGAAGGATCGCGAGGTCATCGTCCGCGGCAACTCGCTGCTGATGCTCGAACAGCCGTTCGTTCCGTTGCTGCCGAGCGAGAAGCCGCAGATCGTCCGCTGCCGCATGCGTTCGCTCGGCTGCTCACCCTGCACGGGCGCGGTCAAATCCGACGCGGACACGGTCGAGAAGATCATCGCCGAACTGATCGTGACGAAGCACTCCGAGCGCCAGCTCCGCGTAATCGACCACGACCAGGACGGCTCGATGGAGCTCAAGAAGCGCGAAGGCTACTTCTGATGTCGGGGTTGCTCCGCATCTGCACGGCTGGCAGCGTGGACGATGGGAAGAGCACCCTGATCGGTCGCCTGCTGTACGACTCGCGATCGGTGTACGAGGATCAGGTCAGCTCAGTCGAAAAGGCGTCGAAGAATCGCACCGCCGGGCCAATCGATTTTTCGCTGTTCACCGACGGGCTCAAGGCCGAGCGGGAACAAGGCATCACGATCGACGTCGCGTATCGTTATTTCGCGACGGCGCGGCGCAAATTCATTCTGGCCGACACGCCGGGCCACGAGCAGTACACCCGTAACATGGCGACCGGCGCGTCGACGGCGGACGTCGCCATCCTGCTCGTGGACGCGCGCAACGGCGTCCGCGCGCAGACGCGTCGTCACGCGCGCATTGCCCAGCTGCTCGGGATCACCGAGTTCGCTCTTGCCGTCAACAAGATGGACCTCGTCGATTTCGACGCCCAAGTCTTCGACGACATCGTCGACGACTTCGAGGAGATTCTGTCGGGCGCCCGGGTCCATCCCATCCCGATGTCCGCACTGAACGGCGACAACGTCATCGCCAAGAGCGACCGGACGCCGTGGTTCGACGGCGCCAGCCTGCTCGAGTATCTGGAAACGGTGCAGGTCGATCATCAGACCGTCGCCAAGCCGTTCCGCCTGCCGGTGCAGCTTGTCGCGCGTCCGGATCAGGAATTCCGCGGCTACGCCGGCCAGATCCTCGCTGGGTCGATTCACGTCGGCGATCCCGTCACGGCATGGCCCTCCGGACGGACGGCCCACGTCAAGCGCATCGTCACCTGGGACGGCGACCTCGCGATGGCCCACGCCCCGATGTCGGTGACGCTGGTACTGGACGACGAGATCGACATCAGCAGAGGAGACATCATCACGGCGGCAGTCGACTCAGGGGGCAGCAATCAGCCCTACGTGGGCCGCCGATTCGAGGCGGATGTCGTCTGGATGGACGAGCGGCCGCTGGATCCTGCGCGCCTGTATATGTTGAAACATACGACGCGGACGGTGACGGTCGAGGCCAACCGGCCGCTCGCGCTCAATCAGATTGAGACGGTGACGCTGGCGACGTCGCGGCCGCTCGTGTTCGATCGCTACCGCGACATCCGGGAGACGGGGAGCTTCATCCTGATCGACCCGGCCACGAATTTCACGGCTGGCGCCGGCATGATCATCGACGCGATCCGCGACGATCACGCGGCGGAGTACCGCCCGAATGCCGCGGAGCGTCTCGTGAAGCTCGCGCGCTCTGCGCCTTCACATGAGGAGGCGGTGGCCGCCATGCAGCGCGCGATCGAGGAGCTGTTGAAGTGACAGATATCGCCGGACTGATCGCAGACACGCTCGCCGGGGCAAAGACGCCGTGCGTCACGTCGAGCTTTCAGGCGGAGGACGTCGTCCTGGTCCACCTGCTGCGAGAGGTCAAGCCGGACATCCCGGTCCTGTTCCTCGAGACGTTCCATCACTTTCCGCAGACGCTGGTCTACCGCGATGACATCGCGGCGAAGTGGAATCTCAATCTGATCAATCTCAAGGCGCCGGAGCCGCTCGTCGGCCTCTGGCAGACCAGCACGGACGATTGCTGCGCGCGGCACAAGGTGGGGCCGCTGTTCGGCGCGCTCGAGTCGTACGACACGTGGTTCACGGGACTTCGGCGCGACCAGTCGCCGTCGCGCGCCAACCTTCAACACGTCGAGCCGTTCGCGCTCACGAGCGGCACGCTGCTGCGCAAGGTCAGCCCGCTCGCGGAATGGACGATGAAGGACGTGTGGCAGTACGCGAAGGCGCACGACATTCCGCTCATGCCACTCTACGAGCTTGGCTATTCGAGCATCGGCTGCGAGCCGTGCACCTCACTGCCGCTCGATCCGGCGAATCCGCGATCGGGCCGCTGGCAGGGCCAGAAGCTCGAATGCGGGATTCACATCCAGCCAACCAAGACCTGAATCACGGTTCGACGCCGGCTTCCATCTCGCCGTCCCACCGGTGCGCGATCCCGGTGTGGATGCCCACTTGGTCCAACAGGCGCGCGGCGGCCCAGTCGACGATCTCGTCGACGGTCTTCGGCCGCGTGTAGAAGGCGGGCATCGGCGGGCAGATGATCGCGCCCATCCGCGACAGCTTCAGCATATTCTCGAGATGGATGTCGTTGAAGGGCGACTCGCGCACGGCCAGTACCAGCCTGCGGCGTTCTTTCAGGACCGCGTCGGCCGCGCGATGAATCAAGTGATCGCCGAAGCCGTGCGCGATCGCGCCGAGGGTCCGCATGCTGCACGGCACGACGACCATGCCGTCGGTCATAAACGACCCGCTCGAGATCGCGGCGCCCTGGTCGCCGGCCGCGTAGACACACGTTGCCAGCCGCTCGACGTCTTCGGGCCGGTACGGGGTCTCGTGCAGCAGCGTCCGCACCGCCCACTTGCTCATCACCAAATGCGTTTCGACGTCGGTCTCCTGCAGCATCTGCAGCAGCCGGACGGCGATGATCGTGCCGGTGGCACCCGTCATCCCGACGATGATCCGCCTCGGTTCTGACACAATCTGAGCATAATCTATAATCCGCGCCATGAAAGCAATCCGCATGCATCAAGTCGGCGGCCCCGACGTTCTGCAGTACGAAGACGTTCCAGGACCGAGCCCGAAGCCGGGAGAAGCGCTCGTCAAGATCGACGCGGCGGGTGTGAACTTTATCGACACGTATCAGCGCTCCGGCGCCTACAAGGTCCCACTGCCGACGATTCTCGGACAGGAAGGCGCCGGCACCGTTTCGGCCGTCGGGTCGGATGTCCCTGGGATGAATGTCATGAATGTCGTGAAGGTCGGCGACCGAGTCGCGTGGACCGGCATCCTCGGCAGCTACGCGGAATCGCACGCGGTCCCTGTCGACCGGATCGTCGCGTTGCCGGCTGGAGTGACGACGAAACAAGGCGCGGCCATCATGCTCCAGGGCATGACCGCGCACTACCTCGCCTGCTCCACATTCCCCCTGAAGGGCGGCGACACGTGCCTCGTTCACGCGGGGGCGGGCGGCGTCGGCCTGCTGCTCACGCAGATCACGAAGATGCGCGGCGCGCGCGTCATCACGACCGTCTCGACCGACGAGAAGGCGAGCCTCTCTCGCGAGGCGGGCGCCGATCACGTCGTGCTCTACACCAGCAAGGATTTCGAGGAAGAGGTCGGGAAGATCACGGGCGGCCAAGGCGTTCAGGTCATCTATGATTCGGTCGGCCAGACGACGTTCGCGAAGAATCTGAACTGCCTGGCCGCACGCGGAATGCTCGTGTTGTTCGGGCAGTCGAGCGGCCCCGTTCCGCCGTTCGATGCGCAGCTCCTCAGTCAAAAAGGTTCGCTCTTTCTCACCCGGCCCACTCTGGCGAACTACATCGCGACGCGGGCCGAGCTCGAGCAGCGCGCGGGCGATCTCTTCGGCTGGATTGCCGCCGGCAAACTGCGGCTGCGGATGGAGTTTGAGTTTCCGTTGAGGGACGCCGCGCGGGCGCATGAGGCGCTGGCGGGCCGAAAGACGACGGGCAAGGTGCTGCTGATCCCCTGGTCCGGCTGACCGCCTTCGCCACGGCTACGGCTGGGCAAGCCTTTCGCTGTCGATCGTCCACGCGGTGCCCGCAGCCCAGACAGCGGTGAACGACCGCGTCAGCATTTCTGCATCCAATCTGAGGGCCGTTTCGGTCACATCGTGTCCGAGCTCCGCGCAAAGCGCCGCAGCATCCCGCACTGCGACCACGCAGTCCTGATGCACCGAGACACCCGTCGGAGCCACGGCCGTAAACACAATGCGGAGGCGACCGGGATCGGCGCCTGCCTCGTCAGCCAGGGGGCGTTGAAGCGGCGGCGCCCATTACGGATCGCCAGCATCCGGCCCGGCGATCGCATTGAGCAGTGTGGCGCTGTCACGGACCGATTGAGTGACAGCGTGCTCGATCACGAGACCGCTCATGATGTCGCCGCAGTTGGGGCTGAGCGGCACGCGAGCGCGGGTCGGCTTGAAGCCGAACACGCCACAGCACGACGCAGGAATCCGAATCGATCCACCGCCATCGTTGGCGTGCACCATCGGGACGATCCTCGCAGCGACCGCCGCGGCCGATCCGCCGCTCGAACCGCCCGGCGTTCGCGTGAGGTCCCACGGATTTCGAGTCGGTCCGAACAGCTCCGGTTCCCTCGTCGGCAACAACCCGAACTCGGGCGTGTTCGTCTTGGCCACGACGATGAGGCCGGCCCGCCTGAAGCGAGCGACCAACTCGGTGTCGAACGGCGCGACAAAATCTCTTAGGAAGTGCGATCCACCGGTCAGGCGCACGCCTGCATAGCTGGCCAATAGATCCTTCGGCAGGAATGGAACACCGCCGAACGGTCCGCTCACCGGCTGCATAGCGGCCGCCCGCGCCTGGTCGTACATCGGCGTGACGATCGCATTGAGCGAGGGATTGATCTCCTCGATCCTGGTGATGGTTGCTTCGACGAGCTCGAGCGGACTCACAGATCGCGATCGTACGAGATCCGCCAACGCGGTTGCATCAAAGCTCGACAGCTCGGTCAGGTGTGCCATGGCTCGTTCGGTCGTGCCGGCGTCGCTTTCACCTTATCGTAGTGCCGCCCGGTGGCATTCGTGGTACTCCTTGTTCGATGTGGCTGTTCGCAATCATCGGCACCGCCATCGTCGCGCTGGCGCACACGGCGCCGATGCGTTTCCTCCTCGACGCGATGGCGGGCGATCGCGCCGTCTGGAGCATGCCGCGCACGGCGCCATCGACGGTCTACCTCACCTACGACGACGGGCCGAACCCCACGACCACTCCCGATCTGCTGGATGTGCTGGCGCGCGAGGGAGTCCACGCGACCTTCTTCCTCATCGACGCGCACATCACGGAAGAAACCGCGCCGATTGTCCGGCGCATGTTCTCCGACGGGCATGCGGTCGGGCTTCACTCCGCCTCGCGCAGCTACATGTTGATGCCTCCGCCGACGCTGGCGCGCACGCTCACCGAGGCGGCCGATCGGATCGAGCGGCTGGCGGGAACGCGGCCGTGCCGGGCGTTCCGGCCGCACGCGGGCTGGCGCGGTGGGCAGATGTTCGAGGGGCTCGGGCGGATCGACCATCGGCTGATTGGCTGGGGCTGGATGCTGTGGGACTTCAACTGGCTGCGCCCGCGCACGGCGGAAAGCACGTTCCGGCGACTCTCGACGCGCGCTTCCGCGGGCGACATCATCGTCATGCACGACGGCGACGAGTCGGCGCCGCGCAGAGATCAGCGGCACACGGTCGACGCGACGACGCGACTCATTCCCGCGTTGCGCGCCCGCGACCTCAGCTTTGGGACGGTCTGTCAGAACGACGTACATGGTGTCCGGCTTCTTGACCGCCGTAGCCTTGGCGAAGGTGGTTAGCCGGACCGTGACTCACCGCGGTCGTACAAGCGGCACAAACCTGACCGGAGCCACGCGCGTCGTGCGTGTCCGGCCGGCATTGTCTTTCTCAATGAGTTGCAGCTCCTGGACGGCGGAGACCGGGCCGACGGGAATCACCAGCCGGCCGCCGGGCTTGAGCTGCGTGAGAAGCGGCGCCGGCACTTGATCGGGCGCCGCGGTGACCATGATGATGTCGAAGGGCGCGACGTCCGGCCACCCGGCGTACCCGTCACCTGCCCGCACGGTGACGTTCGCGTAGCCGAGTGTCTTCAGCCGTTGTTCGGCACTGCGCGCGAGCGGCTTGACAATCTCGATGGTGTATACATGCGAGACGAGCCGCGACAGCACGGCCGCCTGATATCCCGAGCCGGTTCCGACTTCGAGCGCGCGATCGGCCGGGCTGGGCCGCGCGAGCTCCGTCATGAGCCCGACAATATAGGGCTGCGAGATGGTCTGGTCGTAGCCGATTGGCAGCGGCCGATCCTGGTACGCCTGCCGCTGAAGGTCCGGCGGCACGAAGAGGTGGCGCGGCACGTCGCGCATCGCTTGGAGCACGCGCGCGTCGCGAACCTCGCGCGCGGCGATCTGCTCGGTCACCATGCGTTGCCGATCGGCCGCGAAGACATCCTGGTTCAATGCGACAGTATCAAGCTGTATGCAGGCGCAGATGACGACGGCCATCGGGGCCACCGGGGCGAGCGAACGGAACCGCAGCACCACCGCATGATATTACGAGCCGAATCGATGATGAAGGCCGCTCTCGCGCTGATCGTGCTGCCCATCATCATGTTGCTGGTCCGGATGGTTCAGTCGCGGTTCGCGTTCTTCCCGCTCGCCGGCGAGACGGTGACGCCGAACCAGTTTGGCATACCGCACGAAACGCTGACGATTGCGACCGGCGACGGCGAGACATTGCGTGCGCGGCCACTCAGCGCCGCCGCCCAGGGTCCGCGCGCCCACATCGTCTACTTTCACGGCAACGGCGGCAATCTGTCGCTCTGGGCGCCGATTCTCGTCGGCATCGCGCGGCAGGGCTACTCGGTGCTGGCGTTCGACTACCGCGGATACGGCAACAGCACCAGCTACCCGAGCGAGCGCGGGCTGTACCGCGACGTGGAGGCGGTCGTCGAGCGCTTCTAGGAAGGGCAGCGACAAGACGTTCCGGTCGTGTACTGGGGCCGATCGCTCGGCGCGACCATGGCCGCGTACGCGGCGACGGTTCGCGCCCCTGACGGCCTGATTCTGGAGTCTGCTTTTCTCGACGTGCGAACACTGGTACGCACCTCGCCGCCACTGGCCGTTCTGTCGCTGTTCTCGACGTACCGCTTTCCTACGGCCGAGTTCCTGCAGCGGGTGAGCGCTTCGAAGCTGGTGATGCATGGCGACCGTGACAGCATCATCCCAGTCGGCCAGGGCCAAGCGCTGTTCGAGAGGATCCCGGGGCCGAAGCGGTTCTTCACGACCCGCGGCGGCGATCACAACGACATGGCGCCGCCCGACGCCCATGCGTACTGGGAGGCTGTCGACGGATTCGTCGAAGAGCTATAGACTGCTCTCAGCACTCTCTGGCTGACCATGGCTGTCCGCTTCACTCGAAGACTCGCCGCTTCTCTGGCGTTGACGCTCGCCGCCGGACTGACGATGGCGCAGCCGCGAGAAGCGCCGCCCTCGCCCCCCGACGCGCCGGTGGTGTACTCCGCCGAGGTTGACAGCATCATTCATCCTGTTTCCGCCGAATACATGATCCAGACGATGGATCGGGCCGATCGCGCCGGCGCGACGCTTCTGGTCTTTACGCTGCGCACACCTGGCGGTCTCGTCGATTCCACTCGCGCCATCGTCACTCGAATGATCGCGGCCAAAACGCCGGTCGCGATCTTCATCGGTCCGGCGGGTGCGCGCGCCGCGTCGGCTGGCTTCATTCTCACGATCGCCGCCGACGTGGCGGCGATGGCGCCGGGAACGCACATCGGCGCCGCCCACCCGGTCGCGGGCGGCGGCGAGAAGATGGACGAGACCATGGCGAAAAAGGCGGCGCAGGACGTGGCCGCGTACGCGCGCACGCTGGCCAGCAGGCGCCACCGGAACGTGACGCTTGCGGCACAGGCCGTCACCGAGAGCCGCGCTTTCACGGATGAGGAAGCGCTCGCCGCTTCGCCGCCGCTCGTCGACCTGTCGGCCTCCGATGTCCCGGACCTGCTGCGGAAGCTTGACGGCCGAACGATCACGCGGTTCGAGGGCGAAACCATCGTGCTGAAGACGGCGGGCGCGCAGATCGTGTCGGTCGAGATGACGCTGCGACAGCGCGTGCTCGGCGCCGTGGCAAACCCGAATGTCGCCTACCTGCTACTGAGCCTCGGAACACTCGGGCTCACGATCGAGCTGTGGAGCCCGGGCGCGGTGCTGCCGGGAGTGGCCGGAGGGTTGTGCCTGCTGCTCGCGTTTTTCGCGCTTTCGATCCTGCCGGTGAACTACGCGGGACTGCTCCTGATCCTGTTCGGATTGCTGCTCCTCGCCCTCGAAATCACAGTCGTCAGCTACGGTCTGCTGACCGTGGGCGCACTGGCGAGCCTGGTGTTCGGATCGATGATCCTGTTCGATTCGTCGGTGCCGGAGCTGCAGTTGAGCCTCCGCGTCGTCGTGCCCGTGGTGCTGGGATTTGCCGGGATCGCGATGTTCCTCGTCAGGCTCGGCATCGTCGCCGAGCGACAGCCCGCCGTGACGGGCGCCGCGGGCATGATCGGCGCGATCGGCCAGGCATTGACGTCTATCGAGCCGGACAGGCCCGGTCGCGCCGCCGCGCACGGCGAGATCTGGCAGGCGAGCGCCGCCGAATCGATCCCTGAGGGTGCACGCGTTCGCGTGACGCATATCGATGGACTGATGTTAACCGTTCGCATGGATTGAGGTGGCGGCATGGAGATTTCCCAAGTTCTGATTCTGATTTTCATCGTGGTGCTTTATGTCGTCAGTTCGATCAAGATCCTGGCCGAGTATGAACGTGCGGTAATCTTCAGGCTCGGCAAGCTCCTGCCCCAGCCCAAGGGCCCAGGCGTCATCCTTGTGTTCGCACCGATCGATCGCATGGTTCGCGTGGGTCTGCGCACGGTGGTGTTCGACGTGCCGCCCCAGGACGTCATTACGCGGGACAACGTGTCGGTCAAGGTGAATGCGGTCCTCTACTTCCGCGTCGTCGATCCGCGGAAGGCCATCATCGACGTCGAGAACTACACGTACGCGACGTCGCAGCTCGCGCAAACCACGCTCCGGAGCGTCCTGGGGCAGGTCGAACTCGACGACCTGTTGTCGCGGCGGGAGCGCCTCAATCAGGAGCTTCAGCAGATCCTCGATCAGCACACCGATCCGTGGGGCATCAAGGTCTCGGCCGTCGAGGTCAAGCACGTCGACCTGCCTGCCGACATGCAGCGCGCCATGGCACGGCAGGCCGAAGCGGAGCGGGAGAAGCGCGCCAAGATCATTCACGCGGCCGGCGAGCTCGAGGCCTCGGAAAAGCTCGCGCAAGCCGCCGGCGTCATCGCCACCCAGCCGGTCGCCGTCACGCTCCGCTATCTTCAGACGCTGACCGAGATCGCGTCGGAGAAGAATTCGACCATCATCTTTCCGTTGCCCATCGAGATGCTGCACCTGCTGCGGCAGATGACAGGTGCCGGGCCGAAAGGCCAGGCCGACTGAGGAAATGAGTTCATCGGAGGAACATCATATCCGCTGAACGCAAGGATCGCGTCAAGAACAGTTCGCTCCATCGAGGAGTTTCACAAAGTTTCGCTTCGGCTTGTGCGCGGCTCGAACAGACTCCACGTATCGCGCGAACTCGGATTCGCGGCCGAGCCGGATCATCAAGCCTCGCACCTTTCGAAGCAGACCGACGGCCTCTCGATAGGCCTCGTTGTTCTTCCGGTTGAGTGCGGGATCCACGTGGCTCTGGTAAACAAGCAGGGCATCATCTGGATGGTCTTTCTCCTGTTTGGCCGCGAGCTTCAGCCACAGCGGATCCGAGCAGCCGCCTTCTTTCGCTTCGCGCCATGCGGCGTCCACGTCGCCCTCCCACAGAAAGATGCTGACAAGCTCCGAGTGGTCCGTCCGCGGTGACCAGGCCCAGCGATTCTTTGAAGCCTCGCGCTTTGCCTTGGCAATCGTCTCCCGAAGAAACTCAAGCGCTTTGTCTCGCCACGTCAGCCACTGACCGGTGCGGTCCGCATGAGCCTTGAGATTTCGGTACTGTTCGAGGGTCGGCTTCTCAGCGAATTCGGCCCACACAAGCACCATCGCCTCGTCATGGCGGTCCCGGCGGTGGTACTCCTTCGCCAGAAACTCACGGAGCCGTGAATCTGTTCGCTCCGGAAAGGCCTTGACGCCGCGTTCCGCCCACTCGAGAGCGAAGTCGTGATTGCGTGCCTCCTTGTAGACCTCGGCAATCTTGAGGAAGTCGTGCGGAAGGGACAGGTCGCGTTTCATGACGTCGACGAGCGCTTCGACATCCCCTGATGCACGCGCGAGTGTCTCCATGATGTGCGTGATCCTGAACCGCTTCCCGTATTTGGCCGAATCATCACGACCAGGTGCGAGCGCCGGCACCTTTTTCCACTCCCGTTCGGCGAGCCTTCGATAGATGGCAAGCCCCTTCTCGCCGAGGACGTCGGCATAGGTCGCAGCCGCTCCGTAGAAGATGTCGTAGTCGGTGCCGGTCTCCCACTCGAAGTGAATCGTACCGGGAATCCCGGAGGGCGAGTTAGTTAAGTCAGGCCACCTTAACCTGCTCATAGTAGTGCGCGTCGAATGCCGCAGGCGGCACGTAGCCGACGGGCTCGAGCAACCGGCGGTTGTTGAACCAATCCACCCACGCCAGCGTCGCGAATTCCACCTGCGCCAGATGCGGCCACGGACCTTGCCGTCGAATCACCTCCGTCTTGAGGAGCCCAATCACCGACTCGGCGAGGGCATTGTCATAGGAGTCGCCTCGGCTGCCGACCGACGGCGCGATGCCGGCGTCGGCGAGCCGGTCGGTGTACCGCATCGACAGATACTGCGTACCCCGGTCGCTGTGATGCACCAGGCCGCTGACGCGATCCGCGCCACGTTCGCACACCGCTTATTCGAGCGCATCGAGCACGAAGTCCGTCCGCAGCGACGCCGACACGCGCCCGCCGACGATGCGCCGCGAGAAGACAGCGATCACGAACGCGACATACACGAAGCCTTTCCACGTGGCGACGTAGGGGAAGTCGGAGACCCAGAGGCTGGTTGGGCCGCGGCGCGGTGAACTGGCGGTCGACCAAAGCCGGGGGACGCACGCCGGCGGTCGCAGCGGCGGGCGTCGTGACCCATGCGCGGCCGCGGACCGCGCCGGCCAAGCCCATCGCCCCCATCAGCCGCTCGACCATACAGCGCGCGACGTCGACGTCTTCGCGGCCGAGCTGCTGCCAGACCTTCCGCGGTCCGTATGCCTGCCAATTCGCGTCCCAGACCCGCTGGATGGCGATCCGCAAGTCGTCGTCGCGCTTGGCGCGCGCCGGCCGCGGCGGCGGGTTCACCTGCCGGGCGTGGTGCAGAAAATACGTCGAGGGGGCGATCGGCAACACCGCGCAGATCGGCTCAACCCCCTACGTGGCCCGGTGGTCATCCACAAACTGGACCATTACTTCACTCGGCGGTCGCGCGCCGCCTGGGCAAAATATGCGGAGGCCTTCCGCAAGATCTCATTCGCGCGTCTCAATTCGCGATTGTCGCGTTCCCGTTCCTTCAGGCGCTGGCGCTCGTCGGTCGTCAGGCCGCCCCGCTGGCCCGTCTCGCGTTCGGCCTGGCGCACCCAATTCCGCAGCGTCTCACCGGTGCAGCCGAACTTGCTCGCGATCGCCGTGATCGCGGCCCACTGCGACGGATGCTCGGGACCATGCGCGCGGACCATCCGAATGGCCCGCTCTCGTGCCTCAGCTGAATACTTCCTCGGTCGTGCCATGGGCTCCATCCTCTCAAGCAATGAGCCCTCCGACGAACCCGGTACGATTCACTCGGGCTCGTGTCGCTATTGCGCGGACTCGATGACGACAAGGACATCACCGTGATTTTCGGCGTGGGCGACGTCAACAAGGCTAAGGCTCTTCTCTCGTCCGACGACCTCAAGCAGGCGATGAAGGACGCTGGCGTGGTGGCGTCGTCGCTGAATATCTACTTCGGTCGGTCGGCCTGATGTTTTCAAACTGAGACACTACCAGCTGGCACCTCAACTTGACTGTGCCCTCCTTATGGTTCGAGCACCAGGCGCAGGCTACGCGACTTCTGGCTTGCCACATAGATTCACCAACGCCCATCGCCGTCACCTACGAGACGATTCGGCAGTGGTGTCAGGGTACAATGTCTCCCAGACCCATATGCGACAAGCCTGGGAGGCACCTACCATGAAGCTGTTCATCTCCGTAGCCGCCGTGCTGGCTGTACTTCTCGCGCGCAACCTCGCTCCAGCCCAGAGTCCGACCGCCATGACCGTGGTCCGCGACCCCGGCTGCGGCTGCTGCATGAATTGGGTCACGCATCTGCGGCGCGCGGGCTTCACGGTGACCGTCACCGAGTCGGCGAGCCGGCTGCGCGATACGAGGGTCCCCGCGGAAGCGCGGTCGTGCCACACCGGCTCGATCGGGGGCTATCTCATCGAAGGGCACGTCCCCGCCGCCGACATCAAGAAGCTGCTGATCGAGCAGCCGGCGATCGCGGGGCTCGCGGTGCCGGGCATGCCCGTGGGCTCGCCGGGGATGGAGCAGGGCGGTCGTACCGTTCCCTACTCCGTGATGGCGTTCGACAAGGCCGGCAAGATGACGGTCCACTCTTCGCACGGGGGACGATAGCCGACATTAGGACGGGGGTGGTGCTTGCGCCACTAAGTGTTGGTAGCGCGACGTTAAGACGTTGACGGTGCAGTAAATTACAGCCAAATGGCGCTTGTGACCTGTGTTGTGTACCGAATGTGGCGCAAGCGCATTTCTTGCAAGGGGATACGTTCACATCACCAACAGTTGACGGCGCAAGCACCCCGTTTGGTGCCAAATCGGTGTTCATCTAAGCTAGAATACCTGCCGAGCCTCGGCCGTTCCGCTTCACCATCGCCGCCGACCTGGGCTACGCTGCTGCTCTTTTGATCGATCGCCTTCCCTTGAGCCAGATTGTGACCAAACACCATATACGCTTTCCCTCGACCAACACACAGGACCTCGCGCAGGACGAGGCCTACTTCACGGTTGTCGACCCCCGAACGGCGTGGAGACCGAATTGCGCTTCCACGACTACGACGCGCTCTACAACCGACCAGGGCTGTACGAGCAGCTGTTCTACGATCGGCTGAAATGCGTTTCGCCGAGAAAGGTCGTCGAGATTCTGCGCTATGCGATGAGCGGTGAGCCAGGGCTGTTCAACGAATTGCGCGTGCTCGATCTCGGCGCCGGCAACGGCATGGTTGGCGAGGAGCTACAGAAGCAGGGCGTCGCACGCATGGTCGGCGTGGACATCTCGGCCGCCGCCGCCATAGCGGTGGAGCGCGATCGGCCCGGGACGTACGACCAGTACTGCGCGTTGGATATGTCGGGCATGACCCCCACTCAGCGCGATGAACTCGTGGCCTGGCGCTTCAACTGCCTGATCTCGGTGGCTGCGCTCGGCTTCGGCGACATCCCCGTACGCGTGTTCGCCGAGGCGTTCAACCTCATCGAGGACGGTGGCTGGGTCGTGTTCAACATCAAAGAGACCTTCCTTGACAACCGCGACGCGAGCGGGTTCTCGGTCTTCATCAAGAACCTGATCTTGAGCGAGTACCTCGACATCTATCACATGGAGCGCTACCGACATCGCCTGTCGATCAACGGCCGGCCGCTTTATTACTTCGGCGTCGCCTGCCGCAAGACCGGCGCGATTCCAGCGTCGATGGTGAACGCGCGCTAGCGCAGGTGCGCGCCCGATCAGCGGTACAGGCCCTGTCAAGTTGACGAGAAGAGGGCGTGACACTCTCTCGATGGCTCGGTTTCTATCATCGTTCAGCAGACACACGTCACCGCATCCCAAACGTTGAACGACGCGGTCTCAGTAATCGATAGTGACCAGCTCGGAGCAAGTGGTGCCCCATACGGAAGA
This sequence comes from Vicinamibacterales bacterium, assembly GCA_965229885.1. Taxonomy (GTDB): domain Bacteria; phylum Acidobacteriota; class Vicinamibacteria; order Vicinamibacterales; family CAVVIG01; genus DATLLJ01. The sequence continues at coordinate 20,971 of CBDDJX010000002.1, read as the reverse complement.
GGTTCTGGACGAGCCCGTGCACCGACAAGAACCGTTGCGCGTGTCCGACCGACTTGAACCGTCGCATCTGGCCCTCGCGCTGGCGGGTCGACTGGTGCGACACCTCCGCTCGATTGGTCTCGTACTGCCGAGTACTGTGCACTACGGACGGCATCACGGTGCGGTGTGCCGCCCCGTAACTGAGGAGCTTGTCTGTGAATCGTACCGGGAATCCCGGAGGGTGAGTTAGTTGAGTCAGGCCACCTTAACCTGCTCATAGTAGTGCGCGTCGAATGCCGCAGGCGGCACGTAGCCGACGGGCTCGAGCAACCGGCGGTTGTTGAACCAATCCACCCACGCCAGCGTCGCGAATTCCACCCGCGCCAGATGCGGCCACGGACCTTGCCGTCGAATCACCTCCGTCTTGAGGAGCCCAATCACCGACTCGGCGAGGGCATTGTCATAGGAGTCGCCTCGGCTGCCGACCGACGGCGCGATGCCGGCGTCGGCGAGCCGGTCGGTGTACCGCATCGACAGATACTGCGTACCCCGGTCGCTGTGATGCGCCAGGCCGCTGACGCGATCCGCGCCACGTTCGCACACCGCTTATTCGAGCGCATCGAGCACGAAGTCCGTCCGCAGCGACGCCGACACGCGCCCGCCGACGATGCGCCGCGAGAAGACAGCGATCACGAACGCGACATACACGAAGCCTTTCCACGTGGCGACGTAGGGGAAGTCGGAGACCCAGAGGCTGGTTGGGCCGCGGCGCGGTGAACTGGCGGTCGACCAAAGCCGGGGGACGCACGCCGGCGGTCGCAGCGGCGGGCGTCGTGACCCATGCGCGGCCGCGGACCGCGCCGGCCAAGCCCATCGCCCCCATCAGCCGCTCGACCATACAGCGCGCGACGTCGACGTCTTCGCGGCCGAGCTGCTGCCAGACCTTCCGCGGTCCGTATGCCTGCCAATTCGCGTCCCAGACCCGCTGGATGGCGATCCGCAAGTCGTCGTCGCGCTTGGCGCGCGCCGGCCGCGGCGGCGGGTTCACCTGCCGGGCGTGGTGCAGAAAATACGTCGAGGGGGCGATCGGCAACACCGCGCAGATCGGCTCAACCCCCTACGTGGCCCGGTGGTCATCCACAAACTGGACCATTACTTCACTCGGCGGTCGCGCGCCGCCTGGGCAAAATATGCGGAGGCCTTCCGCAAGATCTCATTCGCGCGTCTCAATTCGCGATTGTCGCGTTCCCGTTCCTTCAGGCGCTGGCGCTCGTCGGTCGTCAGGCCGCCCCGCTGGCCCGTATCGCGTTCGGCCTGGCGCACCCAATTCCGCAGCGTCTCGCCGGTGCAGCCGAACTTGCTCGCGATCGCCGTGATCGCGGCCCACTGCGACGGATGCTCGGAACCATGCGCGCGGACCATCCGAATGGCCCGCTCTCGTGCCTCAGCTGAATACTTCCTCGGTCGTGCCATGGGCTCCATCCTCTCAAGCAATGAGCCCTCCGACGAACCCGGTCCGATTCACGGACCGAATCAGTCCGCGTTCGAGCAGATGTTGAAGCAGATGACGGGGGTGCCTGCGTAGTTGGCTGACCTTCGCAAAAACCGGTGCGGCGCTCTCCGGAACTACGGGCGTGATGAGCGGGATTGCTGGCGGTCAGACGGGGCGAGCTGCGTTCGCTCGTGCGCGTGACTGCGGCGCTTGACCTGCAACGCGCGAAGCCGACAACGTCACGTCAGGCTGCGCGTCGTTCATAGCGATGGTGCAGTCCGCCGACTTCCGGGAACGCGATCACGCCCCCTTCCGTGGCGGCCTGCACGCGTCGCGGCGTCGGCGCGTCCTTCGCCAGAGACAGATGCGTGCGCGACCCCGTACGGTCAAATAATCCAAATGTGTTCTCGCAGAGCAGGATCCGGGTCACCGGCCCAGCCTGGATCGGTCAGTCGAGGCCGTGGATACTGACGGGCGTTCTCTCTGACCAAGCCCAGTATTCTTGAGCGGCGATGAACTGGAAGACCATGTTGGCGTACGTCACCGGCTCGGTCGACGAGGAACTCCTCCGGCGCAGCGAGTATCTCGTCGTGGAGAACCGCATCCTCCGGGCACAGATTCCTGGCCGATTGAAGCTGACCGACGGCGAACGCCGGACCCTGGCTCAGATCCGCGCGAAACCTCACGATGGCAGACGACGGGTTCCTCGTCGGCCATCGGTATCTGATTCACGACCGCGACGGTAAATACTGTCCGGCATTCGACACCACACTCATGGACGGTGGCGTGACGCCCGTGCGATTGCCGCCCCGCAGCCCGAACCTGAATCCGCACGCGGAGCGCTGGGTGCGGTCAGTCAAAGACGAGTGCCTCTCGAAGCTGATTCTCTTCGGCGCGCCGGCGCTACGCACCGCGTTACGTGCGTACGTCGCGCACTTCCACGGCGAGCGCAATCACCAAGGCAAGGACAACCTCTTGCTCTTCCGCAGGACGAGGTCCGCACGACCGGCCCGATGCTTTGCCGCGAACGGCTCGGGGGACTGCTGAAGTTCTACCATCGGGCAGCCGCATGAGTTTCTTGACCACACGGGTTTCGCGCTGTCGGCAGCGTACGGGATTCTCGGCGTCATCGCCCTGCGGCTGCGCGTGGTGGTCCAGCATTAGAACGCTGAGCCGGATCGGCGGGTAGGGATCGTCAACCCAATAGACGATCCACGACTAGAGCGTTTTCTGATTGTACGTAGTACGACGCCGTGGTACTTCTCCCGTGGGAGGTGCAATGGCGCCGTACTCAACGGATCTGTGGAAACGCGTGCTGCGGGCGTGGGATGTGGGGCTGGACGCGACGGCGGTGCGGAGAAGTACGAGGTGAGTCGCGCGTGGGATGGTCGATCGCGTGAAGAAGGCGGCCTTTTGCCGGCCTTCTCCACGCGTTGGCGAGGCGATCGCGATAGCTCTACTGCCGGGCGCCGTCGGTCGACGACGCGGGCGCCTTCGTCAATTCGAGGGCGTTCTTGTCCACCGTGACATCCCGGAATGGCGTGAACATCTCATCCCAAGACTGCTCGGACCAGTAGACCTCCTTGTGAGGCTCGGAGTTGTTCCTGTTCCTCGTGGAGTTGTCGTAGGATCCAACCGCCTTGATCGTGCTGCCGGCCGGTATCTTGAGCGGCTCCTTCAAATCGTAGAAGATCTGCCAATTGAAGTCGTAGTTCAGGTTGGCCAGCAGGATCTGCTCCCGGCCATCGGGAAACGTCACTACGAATGTCATTTCATGACCGCGCAGATGCATGTGCGGCCACACGGTGTACAACGTCACGTCGTCTTGATACGCCGAGATCTCCGTCAACGAAAAGTCGGCCGTATGCGGCGGAATCACCGGCACGGCGGGGTCGCGACCGCCCGTCCCTGCCACCCCTCCAGGAGCTGGCACCGGCGTGACGTTGTCGTCCACCAACTCCCTCCCCTGGGCAATCCTGAGGCGGCCGCCGACCTGGCCTCCACCGATTTCGTTTTTCGGGTCTTTCTGAAACCACAGACCCACCTTCGTTTTGTCCGCGAACGGCTTGCCGATCATGGTGTAGTGCGCGCCCCACACAATGACCCCTTCCTTGGGCATGCGTCGAAATGCACCATCCCGATATTGCCTGAAGTTGCCTCCGGGAACGTAACAACAAAAGGAGAACCTATCTCCTTGATCCTCTGCCGCGCCTTCCGCGCCGGTCAAGGAGTTGGCACCATCCGCCAGCTTACCGGTTTCCTCGTTGAGTAACGCCCCGTCGATGATCTGCCCGCCCGGCCAGGCCGGGCCCCTCCCGATCTTGGTGCCGGGCGGCAGCGGCCTGACGCTGAACACCAGGTGATGCATGGCCGGGATCACGCCCGGCAAGAGCTGAATGGCCTCGATGAGATGCTCTTCCTTTTTCAGCTCCTCCGGGAGCTCCTGGTAGATGTTGAACCAGGGCACCTCACCTTGGGCCGGCCCGTTGTATGCGTGCGCCATCTCGATCACGAGGTCGGGATCGCGCCCCGAGGGATGCGTCCAGCCCTCGTTTATCGTTGGCAGCTCGGCCGTCAATGGCGTATCACCTTCAGGAGCGCCCGTGTCTGCCCACGCCGCGATGGTCTGAATCTGGGTGTCGGTCAAGCGCGGGTCGTTGCGGAATTCGCCAAAGCGAGGATCGGCGAACCACGGCGGCATCTCACGCTTGGAGACCTTGTTCTTGATCGCCCGCGCCCAGGGTCGCACTTCCTCGTACGACATGAGCGACATCGGCGCGATCTGGTTGGGACGATGGCACGACACGCAGTTGTTGAAGACGATCGGCGCGACATCCTTGTTGAACGTCGGGCTTGTGGCGGCCGGCGCGGCGGCCGGCGCGGCGGCCATCCTAACGCCAGCGGCAACTGCCACGACCACCACCATCGCACCGAGCATGACCCTGGATTTCATGTTTTGGATCTCCATGCCTGGGATTTCCATTTTGCCTGCCCAGGACGTACCCGCTTATACACCCAAAAGCCGCAGAGCGCACGAAAATCTTCCGCCACTTCTCAGCCCGCGCTGACGTGTGCCCGGGTGGAGGCCCCTGCGATACGTACGGGGGGCTGGGGCCCCCGGGTCCGGGCGCCGTCGAATTCAGGCGAATCGCACTGACAAAAGGACTTGCCCCGGCCCGCATGGCGGCAATACTGCCCGCGAGTGGCGGGTGGTTCCCAAGCGCGAGGGAGGCGCACCGGGCTGAATCGTACCGGGAATCCCGGAGGGCAAGTTAGTTGAGTCAGGCCACCTTAACCTGCTCATAGTAGTGCGCGTCGAATGCCGCAGGCGGCACGTAGCCGACGGGCTCGAGCAACCGGCGGTTGTTGAACCAATCCACCCACGCCAGCGTCGCGAATTCCACCTGCGCCAGATGCGGCCACGGACCTTGCCGTCGAATCACCTCCGTCTTGAGGAGCCCAATCACCGACTCGGCGAGGGCATTGTCATAGGAGTCGCCTCGGCTGCCGACCGACGGCGCGATGCCGGCGTCGGCGAGCCGGTCGGTGTACCGCATCGACAGATACTGCGTACCCCGGTCGCTGTGATGCACCAGGCCGCTGACGCGATCCGCGCCACGTTCGCACACCGCTTATTCGAGCGCATCGAGCACGAAGTCCGTCCGCAGCGACGCCGACACGCGCCCGCCGACGATGCGCCGCGAGAAGACAGCGATCACGAACGCGACATACACGAAGCCTTTCCACGTGGCGACGTAGGGGAAGTCGGAGACCCAGAGGCTGGTTGGGCCGCGGCGCGGTGAACTGGCGGTCGACCAAAGCCGGGGGACGCACGCCGGCGGTCGCAGCGGCGGGCGTCGTGACCCATGCGCGGCCGCGGACCGCGCCGGCCAAGCCCATCGCCCCCGTCAGCCGCTCGACCATACAGCGCGCGACGTCGACGTCTTCGCGGCCGAGCTGCTGCCAGACCTTCCGCGGTCCGTATGCCTGCCAATTCGCGTCCCAGACCCGCTGGATGGCGATCCGCAAGTCGTCGTCGCGCTTGGCGCGCGCCGGCCGCGGCGGCGGGTCCACCTGCCGGGCGTGGTGCAGAAAATACGTCGAGGGGGCGATCGGCAACACCGCGCAGATCGGCTCAACCCCCTACGTGGCCCGGTGGTCATCCACAAACTGGACCATTACTTCACTCGGCGGTCGCGCGCCGCCTGGGCAAAATATGCGGAGGCCTTCCGCAAGATCTCATTCGCGCGTCTCAATTCGCGATTGTCGCGTTCCCGTTCCTTCAGGCGCTGGCGCTCGTCGGTCGTCAGGCCGCCCCGCTGGCCCGTCTCGCGTTCGGCCTGGCGCACCCAATTCCGCAGCGTCTCACCGGTGCAGCCGAACTTGCTCGCGATCGCCGTGATCGCGGCCCACTGCGACGGATGCTCGGGACCATGCGCGCGGACCATCCGAATGGCCCGCTCTCGTAACCTCAGCTGAATACTTCCTCGGTCGTGCCATGGGCTCCATCCTCTCAAGCAATGAGCCCTCCGACGAACCCGGTACGATTCAGCCGCGCACCGACGGCGCCACCGTGCATTCCCATTCCGCCACGTCGAACGCGGGATCGAGCTGTCGGACCTGGATGAGGCCAACCGGTGGCCGCGTCGCGCCGGTGGTAATTGCGTAGGTGAAGGATTGGCCGAGCACGCGCTCGCGCGCCGCGCGCTCGATGAGCCGCTGTACGGCCACTTCGGTGTCCGGATCTTCGATCCCGAACCGCGAGGCGTCAGCCACGGACAACAAGTCGACGAGCGGGCCAAGATCCTGCGGCGCGGGTTCGCGCAGCGTGACGAGGCGCGCCGTCAGGACGGGCAGCCCGGTTCGCCAGTTCTGCACGTTAAAGCTCGCTATGTCGATCGTCATAGTCCGTGTTGCCACGAGCACACCCATGGCTCAACAGAAAATGCAGCAACAGAAACGCCAAGTCTGGTCTATTGACTCTAAGTAGTTACAGGGTAGATACTTGCACAAGATGTTGACGCGCTGGAACAGGTAATAACGTGTTCGTATATAAGACAATAGCGTCAATAGTGGTCCACGACTGGCGTCTGGAACCGTTGTAGGCCAATGACTTGCGGCGAAATGGACTGATCTGGAACAGGTTGTGCCGTTTTGAGCCAGGACCAAAAGCCCCCGTCCTTCCTGGACGATCCGAGTTTTCAAGCAAAAGTCTCGGAGCTTGAGCGCGGCCTCGGTGGTCCTACTTCGACCCCGGACGAGGCGCTGCCGGGTCCGAGTGCCGCGCGCATCCCGCCGGTCGACCGAGCTCCTGGCGAATCGCCGGCCCTTCCGCCGTCGATTTTTCCAGAGGCCACCCTCGCGCCTGGGCCTGCCTCGCCGCCGCTCTCCCGGTTTGGCCGGGCTGCGGCTCAGCATACGGCGATGGGGTCGCCGGGGGCCGCGGCGCCTGGCTCCGACGGCCCGCGTCCCTTGCTCGATCTGTTTCCACTTCCGCTTGGGCGCGAAGGCGCGCGCGGCCCGGCCATGCCCGGAGCGCCGCCGCCGCGCATCGTCGGGAGCCGCCTCGCGCGGCAGGCCGACTTCGCGGCGCCGACACCTGCGGTCCCGCTGACGTACGAGCCGTTCTACGGCCTGTCCGAGAATCCCTTCGGCCTCTCCCTGGATACGAAATTCATCTATCACAGCACGTCGCACGAGCGTGCTCTGCAGGCGCTCACCGACGCGCTCGGGCGCGGCGACGCGATCATGCTGCTCACCGGGGAACCGGGGGTCGGTAAGACGACGCTGTGCCGATCGCTTGTCGAACAGCTGGGACGCCACACGGTGACGTCGCTCCTTGCCGCTCCCGCCGCATCCTTGGAGGATCTGCTGAGGACGGTGCTGGTCGATTTCGGCATGGTCTCGCGCGAGGATGCGGCACGCGGCCAGATGGCCGCCGCCACGCGGCGGGAATTGATCACGGCCGTCGGCGATTTCGCCGCTTCGCTTGTGCCGCTTCGGGCGTCAGCGGTCATCATCGTCGACGACGCGCACGAGGCGCGTCCGGAACTTCTCGGGTCGTTGTCAGCCGTGTCGAACGTGGCTGCGGGTCGACGGGTGCAGGTCATTCTCGTCGGTCAACCCACGCTGCCCGCGCTTCTTCACGGCAGGCAGTTTCGGCAGCTCGAGCGCCAGGTTGCCCTCCGCTGTCGTCTCGATCCGCTCACCGCCGAGGAGGTGATCGGCTACGTCGTTCATCGACTGTCGGTCGTCGGGGCGAGCGCGCGCGTGGAATTCGATGAGGGCGCCTTCGCGGAACTGCACGCGGCGACGTGCGGCGTGCCACGGCTGGTGAACCTCGTGTGCGACCGGGCCCTCACCCGTGGACAGCAGATGTCGGCCAGTGTCATCGGCGATGAGCTGGTCGCGGCGGCCGCCGACGATCTGGAACTCGTGCCCTTGCGATCCGGCGCACGGTGGGTCGCCCGCACGGCCGTGAAGACGATCGTCCTGCTCGGGCTGACGCTGGCAGGCGCGGCTGCGGCCGCGTGGCTGTTTCGGGCCGAGATCTCGCAGCTCTTGAGCCGCTGACGCGATGTAAGTTGGGGTGGGCGACGGGTATCGAACCCGCGACCTCCTGAGCCACAGTCAGGCGTTCTGCCACTGAACTACGCCCACCACAGGGAGCCTGAAATTACCGATTGCAGAGTGCAGAGTGCAGACTGCAGACTGCAGACTGCAGGTTGTCTGAACCAAAAAGTGTAGCACGTCCCGCGATTGCGGAGCGTGGTCGCGCAGGCTGACTTCCCGGCGCGCGACCGGGGCCCTCCGTGCGGCAGCCGCGCGGGGCTGGCGGGTCACGGACGCGGCCGGCCGGTATGACTACGGCGAATGCGAGTCGACACTCGCCATGAGCCAATGACAATCAGAGGAGACACGGTTACTTTGCCGCCTCGGGCATGAGCGTCACGACGGTGTAGCGATCGAACGGGAAGTCCTTCTTGAACACCTCCTGCAGAATCTGCGGCGTGATCGAATCGATCCGCTGGTTGCGCGTGACGATGTCCGTGAGGTCGCCGCCGAGCAGATGGATGGTGCTCATCCGGCGCAGCCAGTATCCGTTTTCGCGCAGCGATGTCTCGTAGATCCGTCGCGCCGATTCCTTGGCGCAATTGGTGAGATCGGCCGACGGGGCGTCTTTCTGCAGGCGCTTGATCTTCTCGACCACGCGGTCGGTCATCGGCATGACGTTTTCCGGCGCGGCCCCGAACTGCACCTGGATGCGTCCGGCGTCGCGCTGGGGCAGCGGCTGCGACAACCGGACGCTGACGGTGTAGGCCTGGCCGAGCTCCTCGCGCAACGCGTCGCGCAGTGCGATATCGAGCACGGTCGTGGCGACGATCACATATTCCTGATCGAGCGGGGTCGGCGGCGGATCGGCGAAGAAGCTGATGACGGTCTGTGCGCGCGGCTCGCGGCCCCTGTCGATGCGCACGACCTCGTGCTTGTCAGGAAAATGGATGCCGAGGTCGACGACACGCGACGTCTGCCGGCCCGTGGAAGGGAGCGAGCCCACGTAGCGCGCCAGCAGCGGCAGCGCGTCATCGACGGTAAAGGCGCCGACCATGAAGAACGTGAAGTCGGCGGCGTTCGCGAAGCGCTGACGGTAGAAGGCGGTCATCTTCGCGCGCCCGAGCGCGTTGACGCGCTCGGGCGTGAGCGGCGTCGACGTGCAGTGGTTCGATGTGTTCACCTGCGAGAGGCGGTCGGCGAAGATCTGCTGCGGCGATTGTCCGCGGTTGGCCACCGCCGCCGCCAACTGGCGCGTCAGCAGCGCAAAGGCATCTGGATCGTCGTCCGGCGCGGTGAAATCCAGATAGAGTAGTTGCAGCGCCGTTTCGAGCTGTGCCGGCGGCGCGCTGCCGGAAATGCCGTGTTCCGAAAGGCCGACGTATGGCGAGGCCGAGGCGAGCTTCCCCGCGAGCATCTTCTGTAGGTCGAGCGCCTTCAGTCCGCCAATACCCGACAGACCGACGTAGGAGGACGACAGCGTGGTCTCGGGCAGGTCCGGGCAAGGCGCCAGCGATCCTCCGCCAGGCGCTTCCATGTCGAACAGCACTTGGTCGTTCTTGAAGTCTGTGGGTTTCAGCCAGGCCTCGATGCCGTTCGCGAATCGCACGATCGTGACGCCGACTTCGGGAACCTCCCGGCGCGAGCTGACCGCCGCCGGTGCCGATCGTGTTTCAACGAACTCGCGAGTGACCGTCGTTTCGTTCCACGGCATGACCGCGACGTGATCGGCCGCCGCCAGCGTCGCCTGAAGATCCGCTTCCGACGGTACAGGCACGCCCGCCTTTTGCGGCGACGTGGCGAGCAGCACGCGACTGTCGTCGCCCATCAGCGTGCGCACGAACGTCGAGACCTCGGCAGGCGTGACGGTGGGTAGCAGTTGCTGGACGAGTCGATACTCGTAGGCGATGCCGGGGGAGGGCTCTTCGTCGAGGAAGAAGTTGACGTATTCCTGCGCGTACGCTCGGCTCTCGGTCTTATCGCGTTCGTTGAACGCGCGCTCCATGAAGCCGGATATCCACGCTTTCGCGCGATCCAGCTCGCCGGTGCCGAACCCGAACTCCCTCACGCGCCTGGCTTCGACGGCGAGCGCCGAGAGTCCGTCGGCGATTCGTCCGTCCTCGACCGAGGCGCTGAAGCTGAACACATCGACCGTGCGGCTGAGCGAGCCGCCACCCGCTCCGGCGCCAAGAAATCGAGCATCGGGCCGCCGGGCCAGCTCCGTGAACCGCTCGCCGATCATGTGTTCGATGAGCTGCTGGACCAGGCCGCGCCGGTAGTCAGCGATACGCTGTCCCGCCTCGCGGGACCGCTTTCGGACCAGCTGCACATTCGATCGCGTCAGCTCCGGATCCGTCGCGACGTTGACCAGGAGCTGGGAATGAAGGGGTACGGTCCGATCCGGCTCCGGGGCCGCTGGCGCGCGGGCGGCTAATGGACCGAACAGCGTCCGGACGCTCTGCTCGATCTGCGGCGCGTCGACGTCACCCACCACGATGATCGACATGTGATCGGGCCGATACCACGTGTCGTAGAACGCGCGCAGCCGCGCGGCCGGCGCCCGGCGGATGATCTCCGGCTTGCCGATCGGCAGACGCTCGCCATACCGCGAGCGATAGAACAATACCGGGAACTGCTTGTCGCGGATGCGCGACCCCGCGCCCAGGCCGCCACCCCATTCCTCGATGACCACGCTCCGTTCCTTGTCGATTTCGACCGGATCGAGCGCCAACCCGCTCGCGAAATCGGCCATCGCCGTCAACCCCTTCGCCACGATGTCGGGCTTGTCGGTCGGCAGCTCGAGCATGTACACGGTTTCGTCGAAGCCCGTATAGGCATTCACGTGGGGTCCGAGCCTCGCGCCGATCGACTCGAAGGCGGAGACGAGTTCGCCCGGCTTGAAGTGCGCGCTGCCGTTGAACGCCATGTGCTCGATGAGATGGGCGAGTCCCTGTTGATCGTCGGCTTCGTCGATCGACCCCGCCTTGACGGCCAGCCGCAGCGACACGCGCCTGACAAGCTGCTCGTTGTGGCGGATGAAGAGCTTCACGCCGTTCGGCAGCGTCGCCGTGCGGACGGCCGCGTCGAACAGCATGACGTCCTGCGGATTGACCGACGGCTGGGCCTGCTGCGCCAGTAGGTGATGTGGTGGCCGCACAGGTCGCGGATGCGACGATGGCGGCAAGGCGGAGAAATCTGCGTGGCATGCGAACCACTTTAACAAATTGCGATGTCGCGACCACCGTGGGCTTTCCGAGTCTCGCTATCCCAAGATAAGATGAAGCACCCTAATCCGGAACCCCTGTATCGTTGCCCGATGTCATTGCCCGATGTCATTGATTGTCCAGAAATACGGCGGAACGTCGGTCGCTGACGCCGGGCGTATCAAGAATGTCGCCAGGCGCGTGGGAGAGAGTCGGGCCCTCGGGAACCAGATCGTCGTCGTCGTCTCGGCGATGGGCGGGGTCACCGACGGCCTGATCAGGCTGGCCAGCCAGATCATGGACGCGCCGCCGGAGCGCGAGATGGACATGCTGCTGGCCACCGGCGAGCAGACGACGACGGCGCTGACGGCGATGGCGCTCCAGGCGATCGGCGTTCCGGCCGTGTCGCTGACCGGCGCGCAGGCCGGCATCGTCACCGACGGTGTTCACACCAAGGCGAAGATCGTCAACATCACGCCGAAGGAAACACACCGGCTGCTCGACGCCGGCAACGTCGTCATCGTCGCCGGCTTTCAGGGACAGACCTCCGGCGGTCAGATTACGACGCTTGGCCGCGGCGGATCGGACCTGACGGCGATCGCGCTGACCGCGGCGCTCAAGGCGGATCTCTGCCAGATCTACACCGACGTCGACGGCGTGTACACCGCCGATCCGCGGATCGTGCCGGACGCGCGGAAGCTCGAGGAAATCTCGTACGATGAGATGCTGGAGCTGGCCGGGTCCGGGGCGAAAGTCATGCAGCTTCGGTCGGTTGAAATCGCCAAGAAGTTCGGCGTCGTGTTCGAAGTCCGTTCCAGTCTCAACGACAACCCGGGGACGATTGTGAAAGAAGAAACCCGCAGCATGGAAAAGATCGTGGTACGCGGCGTCGCGCTTGATAAGAACCAGGCCAAGGTCACGCTGGTCGGCGTGCCGGACAGGCCGGGCGTCGCCGCGAAGGTGTTCAGGGCGCTGGCGAATGCGTCGATCAGCGTGGACATGATCGTCCAGAATGTCAGCCACGGATCGGACACGCCGCTCACCGATTTGTCCTTCACCGTCGACAAACCGGACGTCGACAAAGCGCGCGCGGCGATCGGGGCCTTCAAGGCGGACGTCGGTTTCGACGACGTGGCGATCGACGAGCAGATCGCGAAGCTGTCGGCCGTTGGCGTCGGCATGAGGACCCACTCCGGCGTCGCGGCGATTATGTTCGAGACGCTCGCGAGAGAGGGCATCAACATCGAGATGATTTCGACGAGCGAGATCAAGATCTCCGTCCTCGTCGAGGCGTCGAAAGGCGAGCAGGCCCTGCGCGCCGTGCACAAGGCCCTTGTGGGCGTGTGATCGGCCCGGCCCCACGTCACCGCGCAGGCGCGCGCGACGCGTCGGCTGACGTCAACAGATCGCTCGGGATTCTGTGGGCGGAGCGACCGGCACCAGCGGTCCAGACGCGATCGCTCATCGAGACACGCGACGACGAGCTCTATTTGTCTGCCGCGAGCGCCCGGGAAATCGCCATCAAGCACGGGCTGGGAAAGCTGCGGCTTCCGGAGCCGCCGGCACGGTACGCTCCGAGTCGACTTGATGCGCTGCAAACGTTGGCGCTGCCCATCGAGCACAGCCACGCGTTGCACGTCGTCACGCTTCCGCCACACCACCGCGATCCGTTCGATCGCCTGCTGGTTGCGCAAGCGCAAGTGGAGGACCTGCCGATTCTCAGAGCCGATCCGGTGTTTGCGCGCTACGACGTGAGGACTATTCCGGCGTAACTGTTACGATCAGGCGATGGCGCGGATCGAGCATCGGCTGCCGCAGAACGTCGACGGCGACTTCTACGTCGATGACAGCTGCATCGACTGCGACGCCTGCCGGCAGATCGCGCCCGCGACGTTCCGCGACCACGGCGACCAGTCGAGCGTTGGCCGCCAGCCGTCCACGCTCGAGGAAGTCCGTCGCGCCCTCATGGCGCTTATCGCCTGTCCGACCGGCTCGATTGGAACAATGTCCCCAGGCTCCCACCCGAATGTGCGCGAGGCGGTCCGGGCGTTTCCCAGCACCGTCTTTGACAACGTCTTCTTCTGTGGCTTTACGTCAGAGGCGAGCTTCGGTGCCTGGTCTTACCTGATTGTCCGTCGGAAGGAAGACGGCGGAAACGTCCTGGTCGACTCGCCCCGGTTTACGGCCCCGCTCGTCAAGCGCATCGAGGAGATGGGCGGCGTGGCGCTGATGTTTCTGTCGCACCGGGACGACATTGCCGACCACGCGAAGTTCGAGGCGCATTTCCGCTGTCCGCGCGTGATGCATCAGGGTGACGGCGCGGCACAGCTGGGGATCGAACAGGTCGTGGACGGTGAAGCGCCGATCGCGATCGGGTCCGATCTCGTCTGCATTCCGACACCGGGCCACACGCGGGGTCATCAAGTGCTGCTCTATCGCAATCAGGTGTTGTTCACCGGCGACCACCTGGCCTGGTCGCCCGTGCGCGACACGCTCACCGCGTTTCGCGACGCCTGCTGGTACTCGTGGTCTGTCCAGACGCGGTCGATGGAGCGGCTGCTGGACTATCGATTCGAATGGGTGCTGCCGGGCCATGGCCGCATTCACCAGGCGCCGGCCATCGAGATGCACGAGCATCTTGAACGCTGCGTGGCGTGGATGAAACGGTCCGGCTAGCTCGTCTGACGCAAGCGGACGTGGCCATGCCACCGCCGCCCTGCCGGGTGTTCAGTTCACCGCAAAACAGTAGAGCAGACCCGCGCCGCCCGTGGCCACCAGATTAGGCTGGCTGCAGCCGCGGCTCGGGTGGGTCGAGTTCCATGAGGAGTTTCCGCCGCCCTGCTTGTCCGAGTGTCCGATCTGCGCCGAACCCATGCCCGTGGCGTTGCTCGTGAAGTTACTGCAGGTGTGATCCGTGGCGTCAGTGTACGCGCGGCCGTCCGGCTGCGAACCGGTCAGGATGTCGTGCTGGTTCGGCATGTCGCCAACGCCGTTGATGCGCTCCTTCTTCTCGCTCAGCGTGAACTGCTTGCCAAGCGCGTTTCCGATCCGCGCCTGGTCGATCGTGTCGCCGTGAAGCTGGCCGACATTCCTCGCGATCATCGCGCCGTTCGCGTTGTACCAGGGACCGTTGCCGATGCGGTCGCGTGCGTTGACCGCGCCGGGGCCCTGTGTGCTCAGGTACGCATGCCACGTCGCGTCGGCCCGTCCAGCGGTCGCGGCGAGCTGCTGACAATACGCGTCCGCTCCGGCGAGGCCGCCGTAGTTGGCGCCATCGCCTTTCGGGACGCTGGTCACGAAGAACGACATCGGCTGCGGCGGCGCCGCCGCGCCGCGGCCCTGCCCCCTGGCCGGAGCCGGAGGCTGCTGCGCGAGCAATAGGTACGATCCCGGCACGACCGCCACGGTGAGCGCAACGAGTATCCAGCGCATGCTGTTCATGTCGGCCTCATCATTTGTTAACGTCAGTCTGCAAAGTTAGTCCGCCCGATCAATATCGACGTTTCTGTTGCTGCAGGATGTCGAATTTCGCGGTATCGGCAATCGCCATCACGGCCATGACCCCCGCCTGCACAGGGTCTGACACGACGAGGTCGGCCGCGTCCGGCACGCTGCCCGCCATATTGAGGGAGATCACGATAAGACCTTCCGCGCGGACCTCTTCAATCGCCGTGGCGATGTCCCCGCCCATTAGCGATCCCGCCAGAACGAGCAGGCGAACGCGCGGCAACCTGACGACGGCGCGTACGGCGGCCGCGATTTCCTGCTCGCCGACAAGCGGAATCGTGTCGACGGAAATCCGCTCGCCGCGGATATTGTGCCGGTCCGCCTCCGCAATCGCGCCGAGCGCCACCTGCCCGACTTGCGCACCGCCGCCGATGATGATGATGCGCTTGCCGTAAATGAGAGACATCGGCGGCGCGGACGCGACGTGCCTCACGCCATCGAGGGTTCGCAGCCGCTCGATGACGGGATCGATTGCATTCGGCAATTCACATTCGAAAAAGATCTCGGTGTGGGCCGGGCGATGCAGGATGTCGACGTAGCGAATGTCCGCCACGCTCTCCGTGAGCACCTGCGTCGTCTTGAACAGCATACCCGGTCGATCATCAACCGTCACGGAAATCGCGTGGGTCGCCATCGCCGGGGATTCTATCAGGTTACTATCTGAATCGATGCGCATCTACACGCTGCTCGGTCTGCTGCCGTTCGTGTGCGTGTCGGTCGCCTGCGCCGTGCGGGCTCCCGAGGGGGGGGGCGGCCTGCTGGGTGCGCGGCTCGACGACGACTGGAGGTACTGGATGACCGAGTACCCGGAGGTCGCGACGTCGCTCGGGTACCGGGGCCAGAATGCGCGCTGGACCGACTACTCTCAGTCAGCCATCGACGCGCGGGCCAGGTACCTGAAGGAGAGCGCCAACCGGCTGTCGGCGATCGATCGCGCGAACCTCGACGCGAAGGATCAGTTGAGTTTCGACCTGTACCGCGACCTTCTCGACACCGCGGTCAAGGGCCTCGCGTTTCACAACGACGCGATGCCGATCCGCAGCATCATCCCGCACAACCTGCTGATGCCGATCAACCAGCTCGAAGGCATCGCGCAGGACATCCCGCGCACCATCACGCTGATGCCGACCGTCACGCGCGAGGACTACGAGAACATCGTCTCCCGGCTGCAGGGCGTCGCGCCGCTCGTCGACCAGACGATCGCCCTGATGGAACAGGGGCTCGCGGCCGACCTGACGCCGCCGAGGATCACGATGCGCGACGTGCCGGCGCAAGTCGAGGCGCAGGTCATTGGTGGTCGGGATGACCGGGACGACCCGCTGAAGAGCCCGATGCTCAAGCCGTTTACGAAGTGGCCGGCCTCGATTCCCGAGACGGACCGCACCGCGCTCACGGCTCGGGCCATAGCAGCCTATCGGAGCGCCATCGTTCCAGCGTGGACGAGGCTGCGCGATTTCCTCGTCGCGCGGTACATCCCCGCGTGCCGGGAGACGATTGGGGTGGGCGCGCTGCCGAACGGCCCGGCGATGTATGCGTACAACGTGAAGTGGCACGTCACGACCGACGACTCGCCGAGGCAGATTCATGAAATCGGCCTTGCCGAGGTCAAGCGGATTCGGGCCGAGATGGACGCCATCTCCGCGTCAACCGGCTTCAAAGGCAGCCACGACGACTTCAAGCGATATCTTCGGACGGATCCGAAGTTCTATTTCCGCGATGCGCCGTCGCTGCTTACGGCCTACCGCGACATCGCGAAACGTGCCGAGCCCGGGCTTGCGCATCTCTTCGGCCGACTGCCGCAGACGCCGTACGGCGTCGAGCCGGTGCCCGACGCGGTGGCGCCGTCGCAGACGACCGCGTACTACGAACCCGGATCGTTCGCGACGGGCCGGCCGGCCAACATGTTCGCCAACACGTACAAACTGGACTCGCGCCCGAGTTGGGAGATGCCGGTGCTGACCCTCCACGAATCGGTGCCCGGGCATCACATTCAGATCGCGCTCGCGCAGGAAATGCAGGGCCTTCCGGAGTTTCGCAGAAACTCCAGCTACACGGCGTTTGTCGAGGGATGGGCGCTCTACTCCGAATCGCTTGGCGACGAAATGGGCCTCTACGCCGATCCCTACGCGAAGTTCGGGCAGTTGACGTACGACGCGTGGCGTGCCGTGCGGCTGGTGATCGACACAGGCCTGCACTCGATGGGGTGGACGCGCGATCAGGCCATCGACTTCTTCCGCACGAATACGGCCAAGACGGACCAGGACATCGGCGTCGAAGTCGATCGCTACATTGTCTGGCCCGGTCAGGCCCTGGGGTACAAGATGGGGCAGCTCAAGATCCGCGAACTGCGCACGAACGCCGAACGCCGGCTCGGCCCGCGCTTCGACGTTCGGGGATTCCACGACGTCGTCCTGGGCCAGGGTGCCGTGCCGCTCGATGTCCTCGAGCGACAGGTCGACGCCTGGGCCGCGAGCGTTCAGCCGTAGGCCGGGCGAGAGCGGCCCCTTCGGTCGCGGCGGTTGTTGTCAGCTCTTGTCGTGGTCTGGCTTCGGCAGCTGCGGGAGCGCGGTGCCGACCGAAGGAGCGAGCAGGCCCAACTTCACGTACGCGAGCAGCTTCTCGCGCGTGTCGTCGATATCGAGCGTCCGCATCGTCAACTGGCCGATGCGATCCTGGGGCGAGAACGCGGAGTCGCCTTTTTCCATCGTGAGGCGTCCCGGTTTGTACGTCAGATTGGGTCCGCTGGTGTCGAGAATCGAGTAGTCGTTGCCCCGACGTAGCTCGACCGTCACTTCGCCGGTGATCGCGCGGGCGACCCAGCGCTGCGCCGTTTCGCGCAGCATCAGCGCCTGCGGATCGAACCAGCGGCCCTGGTAGAGCAGGCGGCCGAGCCGGCGGCCGCTGTCGCGGTATTGCTCGATTGTGTCCTCGTTGTGGATGCCGGTGACGAGCCGTTCGTAGCCGATGAAGAGGAGCGCCATGCCAGGCGCCTCGTAAATACCGCGGCTCTTCGCTTCGATGATGCGATTCTCGATCTGATCGCTCATGCCGAGCCCATGTCGGCCGCCAATCGCATTGGCTTCGCCGAGAAGTGACACGCGATCCGCGTGGACGTTTCCGTTCAGCGCAACCGGCCATCCTTCCTCGAAGCGGATCGTGACCTTCTCCGGTTTGACGACGACGTCTTCGCGCCAGAAGGGGACGCCCATGATCGGCTCGACGATCGTCACGCCGCGACTCAGCTGCTCGAGGTCTTTGGCTTCGTGCGTCGCGCCGAGGAGGTTCGAGTCGGTCGAGTACGCCTTTTCCGCGCTCATGCGATACGCGAGACCGGCCTTGCGCATGTACTCCGACATCTCCTGGCGGCCGCCCAGCTCGTCGATGAACAGCTGATCGAGCCACGGCTTGTAGATGCGCAGATTCGGGTTGGCGAGCAGACCGTACCGGTAGAAGCGTTCGATGTCGTTGCCCTTGAACGTGCTCCCGTCGCCCCAGATGTGCACATCGTCATCCTTCATCGCCCCGACGAGCATCGTGCCGGTCACGGCGCGGCCGATGGGCGTGGTGTTGAAGTAGGGCACGCCGGCCGTTGAGATGTGAAACGCGCCGGACTGCAGCGCCGCCAGTCCCTCGGACACGAGCTCCGAGCGGCAGTCGATCAGGCGCGCCTTCTCGGCGCCATACCACAGGGCGCGGCGCGGAATGTCGTCGTAGTCGGGCTCGTCGGGCTGACCGAGATTCGCGGTGTACGCGTACGGAATCGCGCCTTTGGCTCGCATCCAATGAAGGGCAGCGCTCGTGTCGAGGCCGCCAGAAAACGCGATGCCGACCTTCTGGCCGGCGGGAACGATCTGGAGAATACTTGCCACGAGGTCAATACTAATCCACTAGTCTTCGCTGCGCCGACTCCCTCTGCGCCCCGCCTTGACGGCGCTCCGCTGCTTCTTTGAGGCCAGTCGCTTCTCGCGCGCGCCGGCGCGCGGCTTCGTCGGTTTCCTGCGCTTGGGGCGTTTCGCCGCCAGTCCAAGGAGCGCGATGAGCCGCTGACGGGCGGCCTCCCGATTCTGCAGCTGCGTGCGGTGCTCCCGGCTGTCAATCAGAAGGACCCCGTCGGCCGTCACGCGATGTCCCGCGAGTGCGGTCAACCGCGCCTTCACGTCCGGCGGGAGCGACGACTCGCTGATCCGGAACCGGAGCTCGACCGCGGTCGCGACTTTGTTGACGTTCTGGCCGCCAGGCCCCGACGCGCGGACGAACCGCTCCTCGAGGTCCCGGTCGTCGATCACAATCGAGTGGCCGACTCTTATCATCGGCGTAGAATCGGAACGATCTGACGCATGCGATTCAAGCGTACAGCACATGGCCCCTTGGGCCGCCCGGTCGTCCTGGCAACAGTCATGGTCCTGATTCTGGGCCTTTGCGCCGCAGCCCTGGCCCAGCGCCGCGGCCGCGGATTCGGGGGATTCACCGGCAGCCGCATGCTGCGCGATCAGCTCCCCAACGCGCCCTACGACGGCCGCTTTACCTTCGTTCGCATCAACTACGACACTTCCCCAGGAGGCTTCTGGTACAGAGGCCTGCCGGCGTGGGCGCACGGGTACTCCGTGTCCGAGAAAAACCTCATGGAAATCATGAATGAGGTGAGCTACCTTGGCGCGAACGACAAGAAGTTCAACACCCTTGCGTTGGACGACCCCGAGATTTTCAAGTATCCGCTGATCTACATCATCGAGGTCAGCTGGTGGAACATGACCGATCACGAAGGGATGGCGCTGCGGGAGTACCTGCAGAAGGGCGGGTTCGTGATCGTCGACGACTTCAAGGCCGAGGGTGATTTCGGCAGCGCCGGCTGGGCGCCGTTCGCGGAGAACATGAAGCGCGTGATGCCCGAGGGGCGGTTCGTCGACATGGACACGTCGCATCCGATCTTTCACTCGTTTTTCGAGATCACGTCGCTCACCAACTTTCCGCAGGCGTACAACGTCGGTCAGCCGATGTTCCGCGGGCTGTACGAGGATAACGACCCGAGTAAGCGTCTCCAGATGATCGTGAACTACAACACCGACATTTCGCAGTACTGGGAGTGGTCGGGACGCGGACTCCGTCCCTTCGACGAGACCAACGAAGCCTACAAGCTTGGCGTCAATTACGTCGTCTACGGCATGACCCACTGAGCCAACGGGTGCCGTGTGCGTCCGGATTTTGGAGGCGGGCTTTCAGCAGAACGTGTCGAACGCAGACGTGAGCGCCGCGGCAATCTCCTCCGCGTTGCGGTTCTCGATCTGGCTTCGCTCGAGCATGTACAGCAGCTTGCCGTCTTTGAGCAGTCCGATCGACGGCGACGAAGGCGCGTAGCCGGTGAAGTAGCTGCGCGCACGATCGGTGGCTTCGACGTCGGCGCCCGCGAAGACGGTCGCGACGAGAGCCGGACGGTTCGCGTGGCTGAGCGCCATCGCGACGCCAGGACGCGCCTTACCGGCGGCGTTGCGTAGCTCTTTCACGCCAAAACGTGTGAGCTCCTGGCGCATCGGCGCCACAAACATTTCAGGATACGGGATGCGCCATCGTACTTCGGCGGGCCCGGGCAGGTCTCAAGACCTGCCCGACGCTTCCATTACTGCACCTTGACGTGCAGTTCGGCAGCGAAGAGCATCGTGCGGTCGTTGTCGCGCGCAGCCCATGTCGCAAGCGTCTCGACGCTCCTCATGACGGACCCCTCGAACGCCACCTTGCCGTTGGTCTCGATCCTCAGGGGCTTGCCGAAATCGAAGACATCGGGCGACAAGAGCAGCGTAAACTCCGCTGCCCCTCTCGTCGTCGCCTTCACGGTGTTGCCCGTTCGCACGAGATCGACCCTGCCGGCTCGCCGCGTCTTGAGGAGTGGGTGCATCCCAGAACGCCTTAAAAACGGCCTCGACGTCGCGGCCGGCGGCATCGGGCGCGAGGGTCGCCGCGAGGAGCGGGATGACGGCAGCGAGCAGCGCGCGCTTCCTCGGTCCAGAACATACTGGGGGAACATCATTTTCCTACTGAGCGGCGGGTAGCCCTCGCGTTCGGGCGGGCCGCAAGTTACCCTTGCGGGGAGGTCGTTGGCCTGTAGAGTAAACTGTGCTGCAACTCTTAACCAAAACCTGTTGTGGGCCAGCGACCGCGCCAGCGCAAGCCGCGTTTCATCCAACAGGGTGCGTCGAAGATGCGTGCGCCACTACACTGAGTAGGAAGCTAGGGAGCGCGAGCA
>CBDDJX010000001.1:0-319377 GCA_965229885.1 Vicinamibacterales bacterium | reverse complement strand
GAAGCGAGCGTCAGCATGAGGAAAATGGCCGCGTTGTGATCTCCAGCTGCGGCGGCAATGACCATCGACTTGCTCACGAAGCCGCTGAAGAGTGGTACAGCAGAAATGGCGAACGCACCAATCATGTAGAGGGTGAGCGTGACCGGCATCGTCTTGTAGAGCCCGCCCATCTCGCCGAGTTTCCGCCGGCCAGTCACTTCAAGTACAGCGCCCGCTCCCATGAAGAGAACCGCCTTATAGAGAATGTGCGCGAAGGCGTGGGCGGTTGCGCCGTTTAGGGCCAGCTCGACACCAATTCCCACACCACATACCATGTAGCCCACCTGGCTGATGATGTGGTACGCAAGAAGCCGCCTCGCGTCGTTTTCGAGCACGGCGTACACCACGCCGTAGATCGCCATGGCGGCTCCCCACCAGATAAGGATTTCCGTGCCGGCGAATCCGCGGATCAAGGCGTAGACGGCAGCCTTGGTCGTGAAGGCAGTCAAAAACACCGCTCCCGTGACCGACGCCTCCGGGTACGCATCTGGAAGCCAGGCCCCGAAGGGCGGCGCGGCCGCATTGATGAGGAAGGCGACGAGGATCAGCGCGAACGCTGCACTTCCTGCATAGGGCGACATGTCCCCGAAGGCGAGCGACCCGGTCCGGGACCAATGGAGGGCGATCCCTCCGAGCAGGCACAATCCTCCAACGAGATGGACCAGGAGGTAGCGGAATCCAGCGGCGACGGCCTCCGGCTGGCGGCGCAGCCAGATGAGGATTACGGCTGACACGGCCATCAGCTCAAAGAACAGGAAGAGCGACAGGAAGTCCCCCGCGAAGGTGACGCCGAGCGCACCGCCTGCGTACGTCAGCGCCGCCACATGCTGAGCGTCATCGTCCACGTGGAGTGCATAGACCATCCCCACCACGGACACGATCGCGAAGACGTACGAAAAAACCAGGCTCAGCCGGTCCACGCGGCCGAACACCAGACTCTGTCCGAGGAAGGGCACCACACCGTAGGTCCCCGGCTGCAACATCGCGCAGTCGACCAGAGCCATGGCCGGCAGCAGGACCATGAACAGGCGCTTGGTCTGGCCCTTGAGCAAGGGCAGGAGCCAGGCACCAACGATCAGTACGAGGCCTGGGTGTACCCACTCAACGGTCATAGTAGTTTTCCCGACGCATGAGCCACACCTTGCCGAGGAGCTTGGACACCACGATGATCAGCACGCAGGAGACGAGACCGTAGAGAGAGCCCCAGGCCGGCCAGTTCTCGAACGTGAAGTGTGGCTCGTCCTTGTAAAGAAGTTCCGGCACTGCGGCCACGGCCTCGCTGCCGAGGATCGCCGCGAGAATCACGTAGAACCCGCGCTTCAGCCGCGTCAACCGGACGGGATCCTCCAGATACGTTTCAAGCCACGTCACGGCATTACCATCCCTGCGAGTTTTAGGACAGGACCCGGGTACATACCCAGGACCAAGCTGGCCACGGCGCTGAGTACCAAGGGGACGACCATCCAAGGCACCTCGCGGACCTCGGCGTGGCCGGCGTCAGGAGCCTCCTCGAAGTACGCCTTGTACACGATTGGGGCAAGGTAGGCCCCGTTCAGCAGCGAGCTAACCAGCAGCACGCCCAGCAGCCACGGACCCCACACACGTTGGTACTCCAGTGCACCGAGGGCCAGATACCACTTGGAGACGAAGCCGCTCGAGGGAGGTATGCCGATCACGCTCAAGGACGCCACGGAAAACGCGGCCATCGTCCACGGCATCTTCCTGGCCAGTCCTGACATCTGGCTGATCTCGGTCTTATGCGTGGACACGTAAATCGAACCAGCACAGAGGAACAGCGTGATCTTCGAGACCGCGTGATTCGTGATGTGGACGATACCGCCGAGGACCCCGCTTGTGGTGAGCAGCGCTCCTCCGAGGACGATGTAGGAAAGCTGACTGATCGTCGAGAAGGCCAGCCGGGCCTTCAGGTTGTCCTGGCCGAGGGCCAAGAGCGACCCGACAAGAATCGTCACCGAGGCAAGGCCCAACGCTAGATGATCTGCGCCGAGCTCCTGCATGGCCGCTGCGCCGAACACGAAGAGAAAGACCCGGAGCGTGGAGAAGACTCCGGTCTTCACGACAGCCACGGCATGCAGGAGCGCGCTGACCGGCGTGGGCGCCACCATGGCGGCGGGCAGCCAGCTATGCAAGGGCATCACGGCGTTCTTGGCAAGCCCAAACAGGAGCAGAGCGAAGGCAACATAGAGCAGCGTCGGCTGAGCGGCCACCGCGGTAGCAGAGATGATTCCGCCGCTCCTGAAGTCGAGTGTGCCCGCCACGTTGTAAATCAAGATGATGCCGGTGACGAGGAACAGTTTCGCAGCGCCCAGAAGATAGATGACGTACTTGCGTGCGCCGGCCTTGGCTTCCTCTGTCTCCTTGTGCCCCACGAGGGGATAGGTCACCAGCGTCAAGGCTTCATAGAACAGGAACAGCGTGAAGAGATTCGCCGCGAAGGCCACGCCCATGGTGGCGGATAAGGCCAAGGCGAAGCAGGCGAAGTAGCGAGTCTGCGCGTGCTCCTCGAGAGTGCGCATGTAGCCGATTGAGTAGAACGAGGTTGCGATCCACAGAAGGGACGCCCCGCCGGCGAACAGAAGGCCGAAGGCATCGGCGCGAAATGCGAGCTCGATTCCAGGAAGGAGTCGGAAGAGCACCAATTGCGGTGTGCGACCAGCGAGGACCGCTGGAGCCATCGACACCACCAGTAGGAATTGAAGCACTCCGGCGGCGACCGACCAGAATTCCCTCAGGTTGCGGCGGCGCTCGCCCGTAGCCACGATGAGAAAAGTGCCCGCCACCGAAACGAGAATCGCGAGGAGAGGCGTGATCGAAAAAAACGCTGCCATGCCTGGCGTCACCATTTCAGCTGGGTCAGGTCCTCGACACTGATTCCCGGTCTGTTCCGACTCAGTGCGAGCACCAGCCCCAGACCGACCGCGACCTCGGCGGCAGCGACGGCGATGACAAAGAGAGCCAGGATCTGGCCGCGCTGGTCCTGCAGGTTACGGCTGAAGGCCGCCAGGCTGACGTTCACGGCATTGAGCATGATCTCGACTGAGATGAGCATCAGAATAATGTTGCGTCGGCTGAGGAAGCCGATCAGGCCGATTCCAAACAGGACCGCGCTCAGTCCCAGGCACGCGCCGACAGGTACCATCAGGCCTCTGTCTTTCTCTTGGCTATCACCACCGCGCCCACGATGGCGGCCAGCAGGATGAGAGATACGATCTCGAAGGGAAGCGCGAACTGGGTGAAGAGGACCGTTCCGACAGCCGACAGGCTCCCTAGCGCAGGTCCTTCAGTCGCCACACGCGTTGCGGTCGGTGCGAGCCCCGATTGATTGGCGTACCACGCCAGCGCCGCGAAAACTAACCCGGCGGCCGCGCTCAATGGCCAATGAGCGCCGAATCGTGGCCCCGCCGCCTCCTGTGGCAAGTCGAGGAGCATGATAAAGAAGAGATAGAACACCAAAATAGCACCCGCGTACACGATGACCTGCACCGCTGCCAGGAATTCGGCTCCCACGAGCAGAAATATTCCAGCGACATGTAAGAAAAGGGCGAGCACCCAGAGGATGCTGTGCACGGGACTTCTGCGAGTCACTGCCAGGATCGCGCTCGCGACACTGGCGGCCGCTAGATAGTAGAAAGCAATCTGGCCCGCAAGGACGGCCATCAGGCGGGGTATTTGCCGCAGATGTAATCTTGGAGGTGATCGATCGTGAGGTCTTGGGCCGAAATAATCCAATTGACGAGGTCGCCAATCGAGACGACTCCCACGACCGTCCCCCTCTCCACGGCAGCGGCCGGGCTGGACATGATCTCAGGGACCTTCATGTCCCTGGAGGAACGCCTTGAGGAACACCTGGCACGCGTAGTCGCGTTCGGAAACAAGGCCAACAAGATCGCTCCCGTCCAAGACGACCAGCGCTCCGATATCTTTATCAGCCATCTGCTCGAGAGCCTCGTAGACCGTGGCCTCGGGAGTGATGGAGTACACGTGCGGTCCCTTGGGCCTGAGGTATGGATTCAACGGAGTCGAGGAGTTGCACCGCGGGCCTCCCAAGCAATAGATAAAGTGCGAATTCTATCATAGTGCGGTCGGCCCCTTCAGTTTAGGGCTCGGAACGCGGAAGTGGCGGAACGGCAGACGCACCAGCTTGAGGGGCTGGCGCTCGCAAGAGCGTGGGGGTTCGAATCCCCCCTTCCGCACCATCCTTGATAGATTCAGTACGTTACGTCGAGATTCGAGGGCTCAGTCGAGGCACTCACTGTGACGGTGCTCATAGTTGTACCAGCGAAAGAAGGGCTGCCCGAACGCGCGCCCGTGGCGGAAACGGCGCGTGTCTCCCCTTCGGCGCTGTGCGCCCGCGCTCGGTCAGCAGGCGCACGTCACCGTATCCCACGCGACGAACGCCTGGGTGCGCAGTAGCCGGTGGTGCACAGCCCGGAGTAGGTGCCGACCCACCCGGAAGAGATTCTGCACGATGAATCGTACCGGGAATCCCGGAGGGCGAGTTAGTTGAGTCAGGCCACCTTAACCTGCTCATAGTAGTGCGCGTCGAATGCCGCAGGCGGCACGTAGCCGATGGGCTCGAGCAACCGGCGGTTGTTGAACCAATCCACCCACGCCAGCGTCGCGAATTCCACCTGCGCCAGATGCGGCCACGGACCTTGCCGTCGAATCACCTCCGTCTTGAGGAGCCCAATCACCGACTCGGCGAGGGCATTGTCATAGGAGTCGCCTCGGCTGCCGACCGACGGCGCGATGCCGGCGTCGGCGAGCCGGTCGGTGTACCGCATCGACAGATACTGCGTACCCCGGTCGCTGTGATGCACCAGACCGCTGACGCGATCCGCGCCACGTTCGCACACCGCTTATTCGAGCGCATCGAGCACGAAGTCCGTCCGCAGCGACGCCGACACGCGCCCGCCGACGATGCGCCGCGAGAAGACAGCGATCACGAACGCGACATACACGAAGCCTTTCCACGTGGCGACGTAGGGGAAGTCGGAGACCCAGAGGCTGGTTGGGCCGCGGCGCGGTGAACTGGCGGTCGACCAAAGCCGGGGGACGCACGCCGGCGGTCGCAGCGGCGGGCGTCGTGACCCATGCGCGGCCGCGGACCGCGCCGGCCAAGCCCATCGCCCCCATCAGCCGCTCGACCATACAGCGCGCGACGTCGACGTCTTCGCGGCCGAGCTGCTGCCAGACCTTCCGCGGTCCGTATGCCTGCCAATTCGCGTCCCAGACCCGCTGGATGGCGATCCGCAAGTCGTCGTCGCGCTTGGCGCGCGCCGGCCGCGGCGGCGGGTTCACCTGCCGGGCGTGGTGCAGAAAATACGTCGAGGGGGCAATCGGCAACACCGCGCAGATCGGCTCAACCCCCTACGTGGCCCGGTGGTCATCCACAAACTGGACCATTACTTCACTCGGCGGTCGCGCGCCGCCTGGGCAAAATATGCGGAGGCCTTCCGCAAGATCTCATTCGCGCGTCTCAATTCGCGATTGTCGCGTTCCCGTTCCTTCAGGCGCTGGCGCTCGTCGGTCGTCAGGCCGCCCCGCTGGCCCGTATCGCGTTCGGTCTGGCGCACCCAATTCCGCAGCGTCTCACCGGTGCAGCCGAACTTGCTCGCGATCGCCGTGATCGCGGCCCACTGCGACGGATGCTCGGAACCATGCGCGCGGACCATCCGAATGGCCCGCTCTCGTAACCTCAGCTGAATACTTCCTCGGTCGTGCCATGGGCTCCATCCTCTCAAGCAATGAGCCCTCCGACGAACCCGGCACGATTCACGTGCACCGCAGGCGGGTATTCAGTCCTGCTTCGGCAGCAACTCGCCCAGCGCGTACAACGTTTTCTGCTGGAAACGTTCCAGCGGATAGAACCGCGTGATCACCGCGAGCGCTTGTTCATAGCTGCCGATAGCGAGATGCCGGAGCAGATAGCGAATGTCGTCCTCGTCGTGGGACTCGGTGCCGATCCGCAGTGCCAGGCATTTCATGGCCAGCAGGTACTCCGGCTGGGCCACCATGACCCGCAAATGATCGAGCTCGAGGAAGAGACTGAATTCCCCGTGCTCGCTCAGGAATCCTTTCACGCCGTCGTTGAGCCAGTCGGGCGGAACACCCGCCTGGAGGGCCACCCGCGCCGCGGCTTCGCGAACCTGGCGGGCCGGGCGAAACAGTCCGTCCACGTCCTGGGTGGAAGGCCGCGCGGCATAGGCCAGACACATGACGGCCCCGCCCACCAGGAACAGTTCGCCCTCCGTACCCCCACGGCGCAGCTCCTCGTTGAGCAGCGCGAAGAGCCGCCGAATGTCCCTGTCGGCGAGTGCGGCCATCTCACACCCGGGAACCGACGCTCGCGTCGATGAAGATGTTCCGCCGCCGGAAGGGCGCCGGCGCATGGGTCAGCAGGTAGAGGCGCAGGCCCATGAGCGAGGAGCCGAACACCGGCTCGGCGAGAGGCGTCGTCGCGCGGAGCCACGACGGCGGAGCGACGCCGTTTTTCGCGCAGGCATACTCGGTCATCGCGGCGACGTAATTGGCGAGATACGGCGTCAGCCGGGGATGTGGCGACGAGACCGCTTCCTGCAACTCGCCGGCGCCAAGGCCTGCCAGCCAGGAGTTGAGCTCCGCCAGCGCGAAGCGCGCGTCCGGGGAATCCGCGCAGGCCGCGGTGAGATCCTGAAAACGGCGCGCCGGCGCCGACAGCAGCCGGGCGAGGACGTAGGCGGACATGCCCAGTCCTGCCCGGCGGGCGGCGCGGCAGATAGCGGCCTTCTGGGCCGGCGACACCCGAATCTGGATCTGGCCGGACTTGGTGGCAGCGAGCATCACACAAGGATAACCCGGCCACATGCATAATGTCAATACATACGTATTGACATATAGTGGTCAACCGCGGCGTCACAGGGCGGCCCGCCGCACGCTACAGCCCGCATGCGGAGACACGTGTGCTTCGCGTGCTTCCTCCTGCCTTCGCGATTTCACGCCCGAGCACATGGCGGTCGAAGCCCGTTTCTGGGCGCCTCTCGCTGCTCGACGAAGTGGACCCGGACGGGATCGTGATCACGAAACATGGCAAGCCCGTCGCGCGGTTGATTCCGTCTGGCCCCTCACCCGCGAAATTGCACATGCGAGCACGCGCCTCGATATCCGCGGCGATCCGGCCGACGAGCTGATCGCCGCAACCAGCCGTGGTGCAGAAAATCCCTCTCGTCACGAGAGATCGCGCGCTGAACGCGGAGGAGCGGACGTTCGCCGCACACCAGACGATCGACTCGTCCGGGCGTCAACGTGGACCAACCTTTGAGTTGACGAATGTGGTAGGAATTCATACCATTGCAGTATGAAAACAGTCGTGTCGGAAAAAGGGCAGATCACCATCCCCAAAGCCCTTCGCGACAAGCTGGGCATTCGGCCGGGTACCGTTCTCGACTTCGACGATGAACAGGGCCGGCTGGTGGCTCGGAAATGGTCCGAGGACGACGTCATTCGCAAGTGGCGGGGCCGGGGAAAACTCCCTGGCGGGCTGGGCGTCGACGCCTATTTGAAGCGCGCCCGCGGATGATTACCGCCCTGGACAGCTCCGTCCTCCTCGACGTCGTCACCAATGCCCCGGCGTACGCCGAGTCCTCGGGGCACGGGCTGCGCCAGGCCCGCGCCGACGGCGCTCTCATTGTCTGCGAGTGCGTGCTGGTGGAGATTCGACCCGCATTCGACCGCGACGACTTCTACGAGTTCCTGAGTGACTGGCAGCTCGAGTTCGTGTCTTCATCCCGAGAGAGTGCCGCGCTGGCCGGCGAGCACTTTGCGCGCTACCTCAGGCGTGGCGGACGGGCAGGTCGGGTGCTGCCAGACTTCCTAATCGGGGCCCATGCGCTGCTGCATGCGGACAGGCTGCTGGCCCGAGACCGCGGCTACCTGCGCGACTACTTCTCGAAACTGCCGCTGTGGCAGCCCGGCTCCTAACCTATCTACCGCGAAGTAGGCCTACGCGACCGTCCAGGGCGCGAAGCAGTTTCTGTGGGTCAGCAACACCGACAGCGACGTCTTCCGGATGGGCCGCACCGGCGCCGTTCACGTCCTCGCGGCGGGCTGATGGTTCTCGGCGCGCGTCAACAAGACGGTGCAGGCGCCCGAGGTCGCGTCTCAGGCATCGTGTTGCGTGATGCGCCAGCATCAGGTGAATTCGGACGCGATACAGCACGAGCGCGCGCGCACGCTGGTCGACGAACCGATCGAGGTCCAGTATCCTAAGCGGACGGCGGCCCAAACCGGTGCTATCGGTCACTGGTGAGGTGGAACGCCGTTCCACCTTTGGCACACGGCGGATGGAGGATTGATATGGAGGTCCTCCGCCAGAAAATCAAGGCAGACAAGAAGCTTGTGGTCGCAGGCGCTGGCGATCGATGAGGCCGAGGCGAGGCTGAAAAGCGCCACGGTGCCAAAGATCCTGGCCGCACTCCCCGCAATGAAGGCGGCACGCTACGTCCAGATCGATAACAAGATTCGGGCGGCCATCCGCTATGAGCTGGCCGCAAACATTCCGCTCGTCGAATAGCGGTCATGACGCGGCCGGCGCCGCCAGGTCCGCGCGCACACCAAGGAGTTTCGACTGATGAATTGGAGGTATGTCGTTTCTGGAATCATGATGGTCGCGATGTTGCTCGGCGCAGAGTCGAAGGCGCAGGCGCAGTCCGCCGCCCTCTCCACCAGCTCTCCGTGGAGCGTGGAGTTTGGGATCGGCTGGGACAACAGCATCAGCGGCAACATCAACTCGAGCGCCATCGGTCAGATCGACGACCAGACCGTGGTCATCACCAAGAATACCTACGAGGACGTGTACGGCGCGGGTCTCCATATCCGGTTCGGCGGCGGCTACATGATCGATGAGGTGTCGGAGCTGAGAGCCACCTTTTCGTTCCAGTCGCTCGACGCCGACCTGACGCCGATGGGCGATATCGGCGTATCACGGCTGTACGGGCAATACACCGACTACCAGACCTTCGGGCTCGACGTGGGGTTGCGGCGTTACGCAGAGGCGTCATCGGCGGTACGCGCATACGCCGAAGGGACGATCGGGCTGGGGTTTGTCGACAAGACCGACGTGACACTCGTGGCGCCGTCGGCCAATCTGTCGGGCAAGGCCAACGACTTCTACGACCAGACGGCCGCGTTCACGCTCGGTGGAAACTTGGGCGTGCTCGTCCAGACCGGTGAACGGACCGGGGTCTTCGTGCAGGGGGGGGCTTCGCTGGGTGAGCGGAATGGCCGAAATCGACTCCCTGGTGGGCACCAGTCTCGAGACTATCAACGACAACAGCGCGCGGTGGACGTTTCCGGTCATCGCCGGTGTTCGGCTTCGATTCTAGAAAAATCGGGTCACCTGGGCTAGTGCCATCGCGGTTTTCGCTCCCCGCGATGCCGGATCCGCCGGCCGAAGATTAGGGAGTCGCCGACATCACTTCTGTTCCCGAATCGTGACCGGAGAGCGGAGCTCAAAAGACACGACGGTCTCCGGCCGCAATTTCCGCTGCCTCGCCGCGCATCGCGGCGCCCGCGCCACCCCCGATTAGCGCGCCGACGGCAGCGCCCTTTCCGCCGCCCGCGATGGCGCCGATGCCCGCGCCCGCAGCCGCACCAACGCCAACCTTCGCCGCATCCTTGCCGCCGTGGGCCGCAGCTTCGTGCCCGACTGGGGTCGTCACAATTTCGACTTTCTGGCCGTCGCTGGAGGTCAGACTCGTCAGCTCGATAGAAAGGCCCGCCTTTCCCTTCAACCGCCCGCCCTTGTCAGCTTCGACAATACGGCCCTCGACCCTGGCACCCGCAGCCGCCACGACCCAACCCTCGACCGCGATCGGCTCTTCCAGAATGGCGGAGAATACGTCTCCCGTCTTCATCGTTTTCGCCGAGAGCACGCGGGTTGTTCTGACGGTGAGCACTTGCCCTGCATTCAGGCGCGCGACCCTGGGCTTAGGCGGTACTGGCACAGGCGCGGCTGCAGGTTGCGGGGCCGCTTCGGACGTGGAAGCCTGGGCGGGTTGGGCATTCGGAGGCGAGCCGGCGGCGTCTTGCGCGACCGGTGCCGGTGGCTGGCCTTCTGGAGGCGCCTGCGCCGTTGAAGGAGACGACGCAGGTTGCTGAGGCTCCGACGTGGAGCAAGCGGCCACGACCATGGCCATCGCCGCGATCGTCGAAAGCAAGATGCGAGGAGTTGCAGCGTGTGTGCGCGGGCGGGGTATGTGGAGCGACCTCGTTTTTCAATTTTGACTTCGGTGAGCTGGGCGGGCCCCTGGCCGTAGTTTTCGAGTTCCATGGTTTGCCCGTCTTTGTTGAGGGTGATCTTGGCATAGACCGACATCTTCCCTTCGCCTATGCCGTCCTTGTTGAAGCGGATCTCGATCCACGTGAAAGGATAGTCCATCGACCTCGACTGCCTGCTTTGCTCCTGGAATGAAATCGGGCGATCGGTCGCGAGAAAGACGCGACGCTCGCCCTCGGGAAGCGCAGGTACCCGACCTTCGGGAGGTCCTTCAGGGCGTCGAGCAGCTTATCCGGACCCTTTTCCTTGAACACGGCCAGCAGAGATGTGATCACGAAGCCATCTAACCTAAACGAGCGACGCGCATCGTGTCAACGCTGAGGATCTCGTGAACGCCACGGCCTGCACCTAGTGGACGGTGTACGGCTCGTGCAGCGCGAAGGGGGCAATCTCGATGTCCAAGTGGTCGCCGCTTTCGGTGAAGACCATCTGATATGTACCGTGCATGACGCCGGTCGATGTCTTAAACTGGCATCCCGACGTGTACCGAAACGACTCGCCTGGCGCGAGCACGGGCTGTTCGCCGACCACGCCCGGACCGCGTACTTCCTCGACCTGTCCATTCGCGTCCGTGATGACCCAGTGGCGGCTCAGCAACTGCACGGTTTCATCGCTCTCGTTCGTGATGCGCACGGTGTAATGGAAGAACCATTGATTCTGGACGGGCTGTGAGTGCTCGGGCGCGTATTGCGATTCGACTTCCACCCGCACGCTGTTCGTGACGGCTTCCGAGGTCGAGGCATGCAACGGCTGGTCCCTGGGGGGATTGTCTGGCATCGTCCGTCCTATGATACCAATAAGCGAGCGTGGCTGAGGGGATTGTCATGGAACCCGGAGGATGTCGGTGTCTGATTCTTCACCTGACTCGCTGCAGGCCGTCTCGACCGCCATCGGAGTGCCCGTCGCGCGGCGGCATGTTTTCCTGTGCTGCGAGCAGACGAAGCCGAAATGTTGCGAGATGGAAAGAGGCCGGGCTGCATGGGAATTCCTGAAGCGGCGGCTGAAGGAGCTCGGTCTCTCGGAGCAGGGCGGCGTCCTTCGCACGAAGGCCAACTGCCTTCGCATCTGCGAAGGGGGACCGATCGCGGTCGTGTATCCGGAAGGCGCGTGGTACAAGGAATGCGATCCGCCGGTTCTCGAGCGGATCATCCGCGAGCACCTCATCGAGGGACGGGTCGTGGCCGACTACTTGATTACCGCGCATCGTCTGGAATAACGAATGCCACAGAGGGAAGACGTGATGAACCCACGGCCCCGTCTTTCGTTGCGTGCGGCAGCCGGCCTTGCCCTTCTCGTCGGCATGGTGGGCAACTCGCGGCCAGCATCCGCACAGCCCATTCTGGAGTGGGCGAAGGATCACACCGCGCAATGGTACGCGGCCTTCAACGCCGGAGACGCATCCGCAATCATCCAGTTGTACGCGAGTGACGCAGTCCTCCTGCTCCGGGGCGAGACATTCAACGGACGCGGCGCGATCGAAGCGTTCCACAAAGGAAACTTCGAGAAGGTTCGCTACGCCTGCACGTGGACCATCAATAGCGTCAACAGAGTGGACAGCCTGGCCGCGGTGTGGGGCAATGACGCCTGCGTCGGAACGCCGGCGTCAGGTGCGTCTGCTCAGGCCTTCGAGGGGCGCTGGCTCATGATCTACCAGCTGCAGCCGGATGGTTCATGGCTGATCGTGCGTGACAGTGGTGAAGAAGCGCAATGAGCGGGTGGCGGCAACCTGGGTGGCAATCCGCGCCCATTGACTTGCTGCCGATGAACAGCCATCGGTGCGCCGAGTCGATCTCTCGGCGAACAGCTTCTACCACGGCGCGATAACACGCTTCGAGGGCAGGACCCGGATCGGGAATCCGCGCCTTCCGCGTGGTGTAGGGAAAATCGAACGTGACGACGTCGATGCCGAGCGCTGCGATTCCGCTCGCGAACGATGCCAGCGAAAAACGCGCCACATCTCATTGGTGTCAAGGAATTGCCGGAAGAAGACTTGTCCCATTCCTCTGTCCTGGCGTGCGGACAGCAGGACGGTCGACTAAGTTTAGCGGCTTGCCATCGCCACGCCGAGGTCGTAGGTAATCACCGCTTCGAGGATGCCCACCAGGGTCATCTCGCCGCCGCTGGCCCACCAGCTACGGGTCGTGATGAGCGCCTTGGACGCACCGACCGCGAAGTGTGCAAGCGTGCTGATGATGAACGATGCGATCACCGCCGGCATACCGACGGTGAAGAAGAACGGGATGATGGGAATGAATCCGCCGACGGCCGTCGAGACTGAGGCGGACACTGTGGAGCGCCACGGGTTCGGAAATGTTTCCTCCGAGAGCCCGAGTTCCTCGTGCACGAGCGCGCGGAGAAACTGCTTGGGCTCTTTGTGGAGTTTCTCGACCATGGCCCCCGCTTCTTCGGGTGACAACCCTTTGAGCTGGTAGAACAGCTCGAGCTCGAGCATCTCTTCGTGCGGGTCTTCCTCGATTTCGGTCCGCTCGCGCGCGACCTCCGATTCGTAGACCTCGCGTTCGGACTTCGACGCCAGGTACGCGCCGGCGCCCATTGAGAGCGCGCTGGCCACCATGCCCGCCAGGCCGGCCGCCAGGACGACTTCACTGCCGCCGGTATAGCCCGCCATCCCGGAGACGATCCCGAAGACCGCACCCAGGCCATCATTGACGCCGTAAATCGCGTCGCCAACCCAGCCGGCGCCGCGCACGTGCCAGCGTTCTCGATGGAGGATCGCATCGAGCGCCGATCGGGGCGTCGGAATCTTGCCGCCCGCCAGCGTCCGCAGGATGACGGCGTGATCGCGCTCGTCGAACATCGCTTCTTCGGCGATCTGTCGATTCCTGGGGATCGGTGAGCCGCGCCAGCAGGTCGTTGTACTCGGCTTCGGCTCTGGTCTCTTCCTGCTCCAGCCGGTGCAGTACCACGCTCTGATCGCCCATGCGCTGAAACCAGCTCAACCCGCGTTCGACCTCGGCGCGGTCCGGCCGCTTCCCGGTCGCCGCCGTCCGGCGCTCGGACCAGCGATCGGCGTGCCGATCTTCCTGGTCGGCGAGCTTGATCAGGATGTCGCGGCGCGCCGGATTCGGCTCGCGTTCGGCGAGGAGCCGATACGTGTGCGCCGCTTCGACTTCGCGTCGCCACATCGTTTCGACGGTTGCGAGATTGTGCGCATCGAGGGTCATCGGCCCGAGAACTGTTCGAATCCGACGACCGTCGCGATGCCGGCGGCGATGAGGACCACCTGGCGCACGGCGTTTCTGTCGATCTCGCGGCGGTGCAGATCGGGAATCAGATCGGACATGGCGATATACAGGAGGCTGGCTGCGGAGAACGCCAGCACGTACGGCCGTACGCCAGGCATGACGCCAACGGCGCCGTAGGCGACGAGCGCACCAACGATGCCCGAAGCGCCAGACGCCAGGTTGAGGAGCAGGGTGCGCCTCCGGCTGTACCCCGCGGCGAGCAGAATCGCGACGTCGCCGACCTCCTGCGGAATCTCGTGCGCGGCGACCGCAAGCGCCGTGTTGATCCCGAGCGGCACCGAGGACAGCACCGCCGTGCAGATAATCGCTCCGTCGATGAAGTTGTGGAACGCGTCGCCGATGATGACGAGCGGCGCCGTCGAGGCGTGCACCTGGCATTCGTCGCTGTGGCAGTGTCGAAGCACCACGAGCTTCTCGAGGATGAAGAACACGAGGATGCCGGCGAGCAGCGTGGCGAAGACCCGGGCCGGCGCCATCAGCGTGAGCGCCTCTGGCAACAACGCGAGGAGCGCGACGGCGAGCAGCGCGCCGACCGCATAGCTGACCAGCCACGGCAGCAGCCGGGTCCGGACCGCATCGGTGAACAGGAGAAGCGAAGAGGCGACGACCAGCCCGCCGCAGCTTCCCAGAAGACTGAGGACGAGCGCGATCCCGAGCAAAGGCACCCGGTATTCTAGCTCGCGATGTACCCCTTGCGCGCCCGGACGACGTACCGGCCGCTCAGCACTTCGACCCGAATCGAGTGCCAGCGGCCGTCCTTCTTCCCGGGCGCCTGATAGCCAATGTAGTACTGCTTGCTGAGTTCGTCCGCGATCGAAGCGGTCGCCGGATTCAGATCGCGCGCATCGCGGATGACTTCCGTGCGGCCGCCGCTGTCGTTGGTGATGTCTCGAAGCGCGGCGACATTGACCCGATCATTGCCGGGAACAGTGCGCCAGCCGCCGCCCTGCGCGCCGAGCAACGCGGGAAAGCGCCGTCCGCCTCGACCGGGAACCGGCAAAGGAAAGGGGAGCGGCAGCCGCGGCGGCTGTGGGGGTGGCGGCCGTCGATACGTCGGCGCCTCGCCCTGCCCGTCGATACCGATCGCGTACACCAGCACTTCGCTTTCGCGAATCTGCTGTTTCAGCTGGCGGACCGTAGCCTGGCTTCCGGTGTCGTTGCCGTCGGAAATCAGGACGAGCGCCTTCTTGCGGAACTGGCCCTCTTGCGCCAGCGATACCGCTTCCGCCACTGCGTCGTACATCGCCGTGCCGCCGTCTGCCGTGACGCGATCGAGGAGGCGACCGAGACGCTGCCGATCGCTCGTCCAGCCCTGGAGGAGGACCGGATAGTTGCTGAAGCGATAGAGGAAGATCTCGTCCTCTTTGTCGAGTAGGTCGAACAGGAAGCGGTGGAGCGCGCTCTGCGCCTCCTGCATTTTTGACCCGGCCATGCTGCCGCTGGTGTCGAGCACAATCCCCAGGCTGACGGGCACGCGCTCAGCGCTGAAGTGCGTGATCTCGACGGGCCGGTCATCGTCGTAGACCGCGAAGTCTTCCTTGCGCAGACCTGGCACGAACCGGCCGCTCCCGTCCGACACCGTCGTCGTGACGTTGATCAGCTCAACGCCGCTCTGGAACCGGAACGCCCCGTTCTCGTCCGACGGTCGCCCGGCGCCCTCCTGCGCGCCAGGCGAAGCGACGGCCAGCGCCAGCGCGATGGCGGCACCGGGAAGCGTGTGCTCGAAGGTCATGGCAGTTCCGCAGTGACGACGAACGTCGATTCTACGCCAGCGGGGCAGAAGCAAAAGCCTTGCCTTGATTTCCCGGCCTCTTCCCGCGGAACCTGGCGGCGCTCGGCGGGTTTGACACCTTTTGGCGACGGCCGGGCTGTCCTCTTACTTGGGCTTGGCCGCTTCGATAAAGACGAGGCCATCGCGCTCGGCGAGCGTCCGCACCGGACGGAACCCGCCGCCGGCCAGCAACTTGTGCAGCGCGCCCGAACCGGCAAACGACGGTTCGCCGGGCCCGCGCCTGAGGAGGGCGCCGAGCCCGCTCCGGGCGAGGGCGCCGAGGACCACCACCCGCCCGCCCGGGCGCAGAATGCGCAACAACTCGCGAATGAGACCGCTGCGGTCGTCAGGCCGCAGCGCATGGAGGAGGCCGTCCGTATCGTCGACGACAGCCACGTCGAACGCGCGATCCCCGACGGGAAGCGCGGTCATCGGCGCCACTTCCACCTCGACCAGCATCCCGGCCTGCGCGGCACCCTGGCGCGCGCGCTCGGCCGATGCGTCGTCCGGCATGATGGCCACGGCCCGTCCCGACAAGCCGACTTTGGTGGCAACGGACCCCAAACGGCCTCCATTCGCGCAGCCGACCTGCACGAAGCGCTCGCCCATCTTCGTTCCGACCATGCCGACGACGAGCGGATGGGCATCGCCGCGCTTGACGAACAGGCTCCACGCCATCCGCACAGTTTACCTCTGCCCCGGTGAGTCGTGATTGGTGGCTGGCGACCGGTGACTGATATAGTTCATCCCCGTGCCGACACCTATCGAAATTGCTCCAGCGCGCGGCAAGCTCGGCGTGCTGCTCGTCGGCCTCGGTGCCGTGAGCACCACCACGATCGCCGGCGTCTTCGCCATCCGTAAAGGACTCGCCAAACCGATCGGCTCCCTCACCCAGATGGGCACCGTTCGCCTTGGTAAACGAACCGAAGGCCGGTCGCCGAAAATCAGCGACGTCGTGCCGCTCTCGGGCCTGGACGACATCGTCTTCGGCGGCTGGGATATTTTCGAGGACGACTGCTACGCCGCGGCGCGCACGGCCGGCGTCATCGAGCCGTCGCTGCTCGACCAGGTGCGCCCGGACCTCGAAAAGATCCGTCCGTGGCCCGCCGTCTTCGATCAGCGGTACGTGAAGCGGCTGGAAGGCCCGAACGTCAAGAAGGGGAAGAACAAGAAAGATCTCGCCGAGCAGGTCATCGCCGACATCAGGAAATTCAAGTCGGACAACAACCTCGATCGGATGGTGATGGTCTGGTGCGGCAGCACCGAGATCTTCGCGACCGAGTCGGCCGCGCATCAGACCATCGAGAACTTCGAGCGCGCACTCGAGCAGAGCGATCCGGCGATCCCCTCGAGCATGGTGTACGCCTACGCGGCCATCCGTGAAGGGATCCCGTACGCGAACGCGGCGCCGAGCCTGACGGCCGACATCCCGGCGCTCGTGGCTCTCGCCGCCAAGACGAAGGCACCGCTCGCGGGGAAGGACCTGAAGACGGGGCAGACGCTCATCAAGACCATCATCGCGCCCGGTCTCAAGGCGCGCCTGCTCGGCGTCGAGGGCTGGTACTCGACGAATATTCTGGGGAACCGCGACGGCGAGGTGCTCGACGATCCGGAGTCATTCAAGACGAAGGAAGAGAGCAAGAAGTCCGTCCTCGACTACATTCTCCAGCCCCAGCTCTATCCCGATCTGTACAAGGATCTCTGCCATGTCGTGCGGATCAATTACTACCCGCCGCGCGGCGACAACAAGGAAGGCTGGGACAACATCGATCTCGTGGGCTGGCTCGGCTACAAGATGCAGCTCAAGATCAACTTCCTCTGTCGCGACAGCATTCTCGCGGCGCCAATCGTGCTCGACGTCGCGCTCTTCATGGACCTCGCCAAGCGCGCCGGCATGCACGGCATCCAGGAGTGGCTGTCCTTCTATTTCAAGAGCCCGGTTCACGCCCCAGGCCTCTATCCGGAGCACGACCTCTTCATCCAGTTGATGAAACTGAAGAACACGCTGCGGTACCTGAAGGGTGAAGAACTCATCACCCATCTTGGCCGTGAGTACTACGACTAGGCCCGGCAGATGCACGGTCCTGCACACGACGCGTCAGGACTTCACATCTATTGACAATCCTTCGTAGCACCGAAATTCTGAGACGTGGACTGTGTGTCGCTTCCCCGGCGGCTGCTGGCCTGTGGCTGGTGGCTCGTTCTGATGCTCGCATCGGCGTCGCCGGCCGTGGCGCAGGCGCCG
The DNA here is from genome assembly GCA_965229885.1 of Vicinamibacterales bacterium. Classification (GTDB taxonomy): domain Bacteria; phylum Acidobacteriota; class Vicinamibacteria; order Vicinamibacterales; family CAVVIG01; genus DATLLJ01. The sequence goes on along the minus strand of CBDDJX010000001.1, from coordinate 301,720 downwards.
AGGATGCCGACGCTACCTCTGACCCAGCTCGACGAGCGCGGTCCGGCGACCGATCTTGACAACCGCACGTTGACGCTGACGTTTGCCCAGCCGGTTCCAGTCAAAGATCTGCTGCTGCTGCTCGTCCGCGGCACCAACCTGAGCCTCATTCCGGATCCCGGCATTACGGGCGCGTTCATCGGCGAGCTGAAGAACGTGACCATCCGGAACGCGCTCGACTCGATTCTGCCGCCGCTCGGCCTCGATTACCTCGTCGACCGCGGGTTCATCCGCGTGTTCGCCCGTGAGCGCGACACGCGCCTCTTCGACATTGATTACATCGCGGCCGAGCGCAGCGCCACGTCGACGCTTGGCGGGCGCGCCGTTGATCCCGGGGGGCTCAGCTCGGCATCGGTTTCCACCGTCACGACGACCGACATCTTTGCGGATCTCACCAGGGGGGTGCAGACGCTTCTGTCCGAGCGGGCGACCTTCAACCTGGATCGCAAGGCAGGACTGCTGCAGGTGACCGACTTCCCGGAGCGGCTGGATCGCATCGCCGATTATCTTGATGCCGTCGAGGGCCGCGTCCAGCGTCAAGTCGAATTCGACACGCGGATCGTCGAAGTCGAGCTGGAAGGCCTGGCGACGGGCGTGGACTGGCGGGTCATCGCCGCGGGGATGACCGCCGGGCCTTCGACGCCTGCCGCAGCGCCGGCCAGACGGTCGTTGACGGGCCTGCGAGTGACCGACCTGACTCGTTTCATGAGCCTGCTCGGCGAGCAGGGGAAGGTGAAGACGATTCAGAATAGCCGGCTGGTGACGCTGAACAACGAGCCGGCGATCGTGCGGAGCGAGACGTTGACGTTGAGCGTCACGCCGCAGATCGCGCCGGACGGCGTCGTGATGTTGAGCCTGACGCCGATGCTGAAAGCGCCCGTGATCGCGGAATCGGACACCCTCGCCAGGGTCGCCGACGGTGAGACGCTGGTCCTCTCGGGCTTTACGCACGATCGCGAGGTCCGCGAGCGCTCCAACCTCGGACGGCGGGGCGGCTGGTTCGGCCGCCGCACGGTCGTCACAGAGAAGCGCGTGGAGATCGTGATTCTCCTGACGCCGAAGGTCCTCTGATATGTACGAAACGTATTACGGATTCGCCGAAAAGCCCTTCAGCCTGACGCCGGATCCCAAGTATCTCTATCGCAGCCCGTCGCACACCAACGCGTTCGAGCTGCTCCAGTACGCTATTCGGCGCCGCGAAGGCTTCGCCGTGATCACCGGAGACATCGGCACGGGAAAGACGACGGTGTGCCGCGCGCTGCTCGAGGAGATTGATCGCACGACGTTCACCGCACTCGTGCTGAACCCGTTTCTGTCCGAGGAAGACCTACTGAAGCGCATCCTCCAGGACTTCGGCGTCGTTTCGCGCGAGCACATCAAGGCCGGGCAGCTGGCGGGCGTCAGCAAGCAGGATCTGATTGAGACGCTCTACGATTTTCTCCTGAGCCTCATCCCTCAGAAGGCGAATGCGGTACTGATCATCGATGAAGCGCAGAACCTTCCCTTATCCGTCCTCGAGCAGATTCGGATCCTGTCGAACCTCGAGACCGACAAGGAAAAGCTGCTGCAGATCATTCTCGTCGGACAGTTGAACCTCGGGACGCTGCTGCGCTCTCCCGAGCTCCGGCAGCTCGACCAGCGGGTGTCCGTCCGGTATCAGCTCGAACCGCTCGACCGCGAAACCGTCGGCGCCTACGTGGCGCATCGCCTCACGATCGCGGGCGGCTCGGCGGCAGTCACGTTTGCGCCCAAGGCGCTGGATCTGCTGCACCGCCTGTCGGGCGGCATTCCGCGTCTCATCAATCTGATCTGCGACCGCGCGCTGCTGGCGGCCTTTTCGATCCGGGAGAATCGCATCACGCCAGACATGGTGGTCCACGCGGCCGGGAGCCTCGACGTCCAGCCGTCGCCGCGCGCCAGGTTGCCAAGGCAGGGCGCCTCGCTCGTCAGCGCGGCAGCTGTCACGCTCGTCGCGTCCGCATTCGCGGTCGCGTCGACGGCGTATCTCTATCAGCGATTCGGGGACCAGACGGTCCAGGCGTCTGCTGGAACCTCCAGTGCGGCGGCCGCTCGGGATGCACCGGGCGTCGATCGCCGTCCGTCTGCGACGCGCGTCTCTGCCGTCAATCGCGACGTTCCGCCAGATGCGTCGCTGACGATTCTCGTCGGCGCCTATCCGGCATCGAGCGCCAGCCTCGAGCAGGATGTCCGCGCCCTGACCGAACGGCTCGAGACGTCGGGCTACGACGTCTACTACGCGGATGTGGACCTTGGCCCGAAAGGACGCTGGCACCGCGTGCTCGCCGGGGCTTACACTGATCCGCAGGTCGCCCTGCGCGAAGCCGACCGCGTGAACGTCCTGGCGCTCGGTGCCGGGGCACGCGTGGTGGACGTTCAGCTGCTGCGGCAGCTGCTGCGGTCGGAAACGTCACGGTGAGCTTGATCCTCGACGCCCTCCGGCGTCGTTCGCCCAGTCATCAACCGGACGGCGCGCCGCAGACGGCACGCGGCGATACGGTCCTGAAGACACTCGGCTACTCGCGGCGGCAGGGACCAGGCGGGTCGTCGATCAAGACGCTCCTTCTGTATGGCGCCGGAGCGGTCCTGGTGGGCTTCGTTGGACTGGCGCTGATCATCACGTTCCTGGCGCCTTCGGAGCCGACCGCGCCCGTGCAGCGATCCGCTGCCGCGACTCCCACTCCGGCACGTGAACCGGCCGCCCAGCCGCGTGAGGTTGAGTCCCCGAGGCTTCCGCCGGCCGAGCCTGCTTCCGAGGCGACGAGGCCCGCTCCAACTGCCGCGCCGGCTGACAAGCCTTCTGCGCCGCCGGCAGCCCGGACCGAAAGCCCCGAACGTGCGGCACCACGCCTAGCAACGACGACCGCGCCCCCCCGAGCGGCCGTGACGCCGCGACCGTCACGTCCTGCGCCCGCGCGCCGGCCGGCCGTCGAGCCGCAGCCAGCGTCGCTCGCAGCCACGCCTGCAGCCGGGACGCCCCAGACCGATCATTTCGGCTTGGCGCTGTACTACCAGCGCATCGGAGATTTCGACAACGCGTTGCTGCACTACCGTGCGCTCGTCGAGCAGAACAACGCGGGCTCGGAGGTGCACAACAACCTCGGCCTGCTGTACGGAGACCGCGGGGAACTCGACGACGCGATGAAGGAGTTCCAGCAGGCGATCGCGATCAATCCGAAGTACGTGAAGGCCCACAACAATCTCGGCGTGGCGCTGCTGCGGGCCGGACGGCTCGACGCGGCGACCGGCGAACTCCGCGTCGCCCTGGCCGCCGAACCGCGCAATGTCGAATCGATCGTCAACATGGCGCTGGTGCAGAAGGCCGCAGGCCGCGGCGCCGACGCCCGCGATCTGCTGCAGCGCGCCGTGAGCGTCAAACCGAAGAGCGCGGGTGCCCACTACAATCTCGCGGTGGTCGCCGACGAGGCCGGCGATGCCAGGGTGGCGATCGCGCATTACCGCGCGTTCCTGAAATTCGGTACGATCGCGCATGCCGATCTCGTCACGCCGGTGCGCGCACGACTGGCGGCACTCGGAGGCGCGTAACGTCAGGTGGTCGATGGCGCCGGCGGCGCCCCGGAATAGCCGTCGACCCGTTCCACGCGGTTGCGGCCCAGCCGCTTCGCGCGATCGAGCGCGGCCTCGGCATCCGCCATCAGTCGTTCGGTGTCGATGACGTCGCCCAGGCCGACCGCCAGATTGATGACGGTGGCCGTGACCGTGACAGTGACGGGGCTGTCGGTCAAGTGGTCCACGAACCCGAGTCGCTCTTCGACGGTGCTCCTGACGTGCTCTGCCAGCTCGCTCGCATGGTCGGCGTCGGTCCGGGACAGCAGCACCGCGATCGAATCTTCCGAATGCCACGCGACCCAGTCGTGCTGGCGGAAATATCTGCGAATCAGAATGCCGAGACGCTCCAGAATCCTGTCGCCCACTCCGTAACCGTGTACCTGGTTGATCGCGGACAGATGATCCACGTCGAAGAGAATCAACGAAATCGGAAGGCCGAAACGGGCCGCGCGCTCGACCTCCTTCGCCAGCACCGCGTCGAAGAGCGGCCGCGTATACAACGTGGTCAGTTTGTCCGTGATGGCCGCCCCACTCGGCTCCAACTGGGTGCGCTCGACGTAGGCGGCGAGCAGATCGAACGAGCCTCGGCGCACGAGCTGCGCGACGAGCGGCCACGATTCGCTCGTGGCACCGAACCGATCGTCGAGGGCGAGCTCGTCGACCGTCGTCCGTTCCGTCAGGTACGCGAACGTGAAGAGCCGCTCGACTGACAGCCCCCGATCGAGGGCCGCGCGGTGCAGGTCGGCGACGAAGTTCCCGCGCGGATCGATCCGGCCGTCGCGAATGGCAAGGGCCAGCAGCCGCGCCAGCTATTGGCCGACCCGGCGACAATAGCCGGCGTCGACGCTTTCGACGCCGCTGTACGGAAAGATCGCGACGGTATCCGCCGTGATCGTGTCCAGGCGCCCCAGCAGCAGGTCGGCGATCTGGTGGCGCAGGTCGTCCTGAATACCGCTGGCGTGTTCGTGGCCGAAGAGGGGATCTCGTGCAGGCATACGTCAGACCTGTTTACCCAACCACCGGCCCGGCGCAAGTTAGTAGGGTGCACTCGTGAGCAGTAACGAGCGACCGTCGCCGTTCGTACAACTGACGCGCCGGCCGGCGGGAACCGGCGGGGAGGCGGCACTTGGCCACGTGCGTGCGGTCGTATTCAGTCCTGCCACCGTCGGGCCCCGAGACCGATCGGTGGTTCGCGTCAATCGGTCGCCGACCTGTGGCCGTTGTCGTGTGGGGTGTGCGAAGCGAACATCGACAGGTGGTGGTCTCGCACGGCTCCTACGAAGACATGCGGGCTGAAGCGCTGGCGCTGGTCCGGGCGGCGGGCGTGGACACGCTGGGCACGGTCGTCGACATCGCGACGGCATCGACGGCGATTAAGGGCGCAAACCGGCAGCCGGTGGTGCTCGCGCTGGCTAACGCCGACGATGTGTCGCCGGCGGTCCGGCCGCTCGTTGAGGCCCGTGTCCGCATTCGATCGGTCATGACGCCGGCCGACGCGCTACTGGGGCTGGCGCGATCGCGACAGGCGTGTGCCGTACCGGGCGGGATTGAGGCCTATGTGGCCCTGGACACGACCGTTCTGTGCATCGCGCTCATTCGCGACGGCTCGTTGCTCGGCGCGCGCGAGCTGCCGTGGGGATATGAAGATGGATCCGGTGCGCGGGGCTCACCACAAGACGCGGACGTCGTCGGGCGACGGGACGATCTCGCGGCCCGGCTCGTCGATGCGCCCGCGGAACTTCTGACGACCGTCGGCGCGGAGAGGAATGCGGTTACGCAGGTGTCGATCTGCGGTGGCCTTCCGGATCTGCGCACGATGACGGTTCGGATGATGGAACGGCTCGACATTGAAGTCGAGGCGCTCGACTCGCTCTTTGGCATGGATGTCGAGCGCCTTCCGGAACCGGAGGACGAGATTCGCGAGCGGGCCGCGGAACTGAGGCTGGCGTGGGCTGCGGCAGCGGATTGGCCGAGCCCGATCAACCTGATGCGGCGGCATCACTGGCGGAACCGGCGAGTCGTGTTGGCGCGGGCGGCAGTGGTCGCCGGCATCGCCACCGGGCTGGGCGCGGGCTGGGCCATCGAGCAAAGCCGGTGGTGGCAATCGACGTCGCCGGAGCCGATCGCGCGAACGACGCCGTCGCCAATCGTGCCGCCGACCCCGTCGGCGCCACCGGCGGTGCTGAGAGCTGCATCGCCGGTGACTACGCCGCCGCCACAGGCGCCGACTCCGTCCGCTGCGACCACGGCGAAGCCGCCCACGTTACCGGCGGGGCCTGTCGTATCGTCAGCGGCACCGCCCGCCGTGTGGGCGACGCCGCCGCCAGTGCCGTTTGACGCCGTGCTCGGGACCATCTTGCATTCGCCCGATCGCAAGTTCGCGATCGTCAACGGCCGGATCGTCGGTCCAGGTGATGAAGTGAACGGAGCGAGGATCGTGGACATCACGCCGACGAGGGTCCTGCTTCGAGATGCGCAGGGTCGATTACGGAGCCTCACGCTCCGCGCTGCGGGACGAGCGCCGGTGGCACCCTAGTGGACGCCGTCCGCTCGCCCACAAGATATGGTGGTCTATTGCGGTTTTGTCTTTGCTCGTTTTTTGATGTTTTAAGGCCGTCTGGCACGTCGTAAGATGTTGATTCTTCAAGGTAACGACGGCATTTATGGCGAGGTAGAGAATGCGAAAGAAAATGGGTGAGTGCCTCATCCAGGCAGGCCTCATCAGCGCCGACGATCTCGAACACGCGCTGGTTGAGCACAAGCGCACCCGTGAGCGGCTTGGTGTCGTGCTCGTCCGGATGAACTTCGCGACTGAAAAGCAGATCGCGGTGGCGCTCGCCATGCAACTCGGGTTCCCGTACGTGAGCCTCGCCGAGAACCCGCCCGATCCCTCCGCCGTCATCCTGGTTCCCCAGGGAGTCGCGCAGAAACGCGTGTGTATCGCCGTCAGCCTCGAGAAAAACCTGCTGACCGTGGCGATGTCCGACCCGCTGCTGTTCAGCCTCGTGCAGGACCTCGAATTCCAGAGAGGCGTACCGCGTGCTGTTCAACGAAGCGCAGCGCGCCGAATACGATCGCGCCCTCGCCGCGGCCGGCGAACCTTCGGCCGCGCCTTCACCGCCGCGGGCCCGTGCATATACCAAGGAGCGTGCGAGTCGCGATCGGCTCGTGCGTAAGGCGACGTGCGAACAGATCCGGCAGACACTCACCCGGACTGGAGCCGACTACGACGAGACCCAGGTTCGCGGGTTTGACATCGCGCTCGTGCCGAAACCGAAGTTGTTCGGCGGTGGTAGACGGCCGCGGCTGCTCGGACGGTTCATCGATCCCGTGGACGCCACCGCCGTCAGCGACACCTGGTCGCTGGCTGCCAAATGGATCTCGTCGCCGAAGGACGAGATCTGCGTGCTTCTACTCGGTTCCTCGGTCGCGCCACCGCGCGAGTTGGCGGAAGCGCTCGCGGAGGAGCGGCGCAAGAACCGGGTCACGAAACTGACGCTCATCCCCATCGATGTGCGGAACTGGGACGCGCACATTCCGGTCGATGCGCCAGCGGTCTGCAGAGATCTGTTGACCCGCCTCAAGAGCGGGAAGTAGTCCCAATGGCGTTGATCGAGACAGTCGATCTATGGAAAACCTATTTAATGGGATCCGAAAAGATCCATGCCTTGCGAGGTGTTTCCCTTCAGATCGAGCGCGGCGAATACGTGGCCATCATGGGGCCGTCCGGCTCGGGCAAGTCGACGCTGATGAACCTGATTGGCTGCCTGGACACGCCCAGCAAGGGCTCTTATCTGCTGAAGCACAAGCAGGTGAGCCAGATGAACGACGACGAGCTCGCCCGTATTCGCAACGAGGAGATTGGTTTCGTCTTCCAGACGTTCAACCTGCTGCCGCGCGCGTCGGCGCTGCACAACGTGGGACTGCCGCTCGTGTACGCCGGTGTGCCGGCGAAAACGCGGGAAGAGCGCGCCCGGGATGCGCTCGATCGCGTCGATCTTGGTTCGCGAATGACGCACCGGCCCAACGAGCTGTCCGGCGGTCAGCGCCAGCGCGTCGCCATCGCGCGGGCGCTTGTGAACAATCCGTCCATCCTGCTGGCGGACGAGCCGACCGGCAACCTCGATTCGAAGACCGGCCACGAGATCATGACGTTGTTCGAGAAGCTCCACAAGGCGGGCAACACGATCATCCTCGTCACGCACGAAGCCGACGTCGCCGCGTTCGCCTATCGCACCATCTACACGCGCGACGGCCAGGTCGAGAACGACGTCCGCCGCGGCGCCTAAGTTAGCCTGTGCCAGTCGCATTCACGACGGTCGTATTCGTCACCGCCTCGCGATGACCGCGTAGTCCATCGACGAAAACAACCGCGCGTTGAGTTTGTCGGCGTGCGCGTTGATGGCCGCGGCGATGGCCGCGGTGGCCTGGTCCGCGGCCGAGACCGCGACCTGCTCCAGGCGATCGGCGTCGGTGACCGGCTCCCGGTATTCAACGTTGACGCTCGTGAACCCGCTTGCCTGCACGAGATACCGCAGCGTGTCGGGATGCAACGGGCGCGCGTGTGTCGGGTCGCGGAGGTACGTTTCGAAGAAGGCCATCCAGCACGCCACGTTGATCGTTTCGAGCACAAGCGGAGCGCCTGGTCGAAGCTTCTGATAGGCCAGCCCGAGCACACGCACCAGGTACGCCGGCTCGAAATGTTCGACGACCTGTATCGCCACGATGCCACCGAGGCTGCCGTCCTCCTGGGTTTCGAGGTAGCCGGCTGCGTCCGCCTGCTCGACCGCGACCCCCCTGGAGCGGCACAACTCCACCATGGCCCGGTTGGTGTCGATGCCGCGCGCGGCCACCCCTTTGTCGCGAAGCAGCTCCAGAAGCTCGCCTCGGCCGCAGCCGATGTCGAGCACGTCGGTCGCGGCTGCGAAGAGCGGCAGGTACGGCTCGAGCCGCGTGCGGATCGTCCCGGTCGTGCCGCGAAACCGATCTTCGAAGCCGAGATAGACGGCCGAACCGAGGTCGCTGAACACCGCCGGCGGCGCGGCGCCAGCCGGCGCCGGCCGGCGAGGCTCCGCTTCGCGAGCGAGCTCACGCTCGACCATCACGAGGCGCTGCTGAACGAGCGCCACCTGTTCGCGAAGCTCCGCCCGACCCTCACGGCGATCCTTCGTGTCGACGTAACCGGTAATGGTCTGCAGGAACTGCAGCAGCAGCCACTCGAATCGGGCAACGGCGTCGAGTTCCCGCCGCGCGGCATCGACCAGCGCGGCCGCCGCGCGCGTCGCCTGCTCCTGCGCCACGACGTTGCGGTTGATGTGATCGACGACGGACGCGTTGAACCGCTGCTGCGCGTAGAAGACGGGGGCCAGCGCGCGCCGGATGAAGCCACCCAGCCTCCCTTTGAGTGACCTGCCGGCCGCTGGGGCGCCCTCGGACACGATCTTCCAGTCCTCGTTCAACCGCTCCACCTGGCTGGCGTCGTGGAAGATGGGGGCGGCCGGGAGATCCGTCCCCCCCGGGCGAGCCTGGTGGGCGGGGTGGCCCGGGCGGTCCGGGCGGTCCTGATACGCGCGGTCGAGCGCCGTCAGCGCCTCGTTATACTGCCGGTCGGCTGCCTCCCGTTCGTGCTCGAGCCGCTCGAACAAATCCACGATCGTCGGTTTGCGTTCCATGCGGTCAGTCACGCCCTTCAGACGGCGGCCCAGTGCCCGTCCGCGATTTGCTTCAAGACGGCGCCGCGGTTGAACGACGCGGGATCTAGTGAGATGCGCCGGGGCGGCGCGTCAGGCTCCGGGACGGGTATCGCGGACAGCAGCGCCCGGGTATAGGGATGCTGCGGCGCAGCGAAGATCGAAGCCACCGGTCCCATTTCCACGATCCTTCCGACATACATCACAGCCATGCGGCTGCAGATGTGCTCGACCAGCCGCAGATCGTGGGCGATAAAGAGGTACGTCAGGCTGAGGCGCTGCTGCAGGTCCATCAGGAGGTTGACCGCCTGTGCCTGGACCGACACATCCAGCGCCGACACCGGTTCGTCGAGAATCACGAACGACGGGTCGAGTGCCAGCGCCCGCGCCAGCCCGATCCGCTGCCGCTGACCGCCGCTGAACTCATGCGGGTAGCGCTCGAGGTGGATCGGATCGAGACCGACCAGTCCGAACAGTTCCGCGACGCGCTCGCGGCGCGCCGCCCGCAGGGGCGATGGCGAGAGCGCGAGGACGTTCTCGCCGCGAAACGTGACCGCGCCGGACGTCGGCTCGACGAGCCGCAGTATGCAGCGGCCCGTCGTCGTCTTGCCGCTTCCGGACTCGCCGACGAGACCGAACGTCTCACCCTCGTCGATGTGGAAGCTCACGTCGTCCACCGCGGCAACGCGCGCGCCCTGTTTGAAGAAGCCGCCGTTGCGGACGAAATGCTTCACCAGGTGAGACACTTCAACGAGGGGCATGGAGGTAACACTTCGCCTGGTGATCGGCGCCAACCGGGTAATCCGGCGGCGGCACGGCGGTGCACGGATCGAAGCGATCGGGGCAGCGCGGATTGAAGGCGCAGCCGGCCGGCAGCTGCGCCAGAATCGGCACGTTCCCGTCGATGGCGCGCAGACGCTGGCCGGGTGCGCCGCCCGGCATCGAGGCCAGCAGGCCGCGCGTGTAGGGATGGGCCGGTTCGCGAAAGATGGCGCGCATAGGTCCTTCCTCGACAATGCGCCCCGCGTACATGACGGCGACCCGGTCCGCTGTTCCGGCGATGACGCCGAGATCGTGGGTGATGAGCAGCAGCGAGAGATTGAACGCGGCCTTCATCTCACGCAGCAGGTCGAGAATCTGCGCCTGGATCGTCACATCGAGCGCCGTCGTCGGTTCGTCGGCGATGACGAGTGAGGGGCGGCACGCCAACGCCATCGCGATGAGCACGCGCTGCCGTATCCCGCCTGACAACTGGTGCGGGTAATCGTTGACGCGCGATCGCGCGTCAGGAATGCGAACCGCGTCGAGCAGCTCCGCGGCCTTGCTCAGCCCCTCTCGACGGCTCGCGCGTCCGTGGACGACGAGCGTTTCCGCGATCTGGTCGCCAATCGTGAAGACGGGGTTGAGCGCCGTCATCGGCTCCTGGAAGATGAGCGCGATCTCGGCGCCCCGCACCTTGCACATCTCCGGCTCGGACAGCGACAGCAGATCCCGGTCCTTGAATCGGATGCTGCCCGCCGCGATCCGCCCCGGCGGCTGCACGAGCCGCATCAGCGACAGTACCGTGACCGACTTGCCGCTGCCCGATTCACCCGCCAGTCCAAGTGTTTCCCCGGTTCGAATCTCGAAGCTCACGTCGTCGACCGCCGCGACCGCGCCGCCCGGTTGGTCGAATGCCGTGGTGAGATGAGAGACCTGCAGCATGTAAGGACTTGTAGATGTGTGGATCTGAGGATCTATTGGGGGATTTAAATCCTTATATCCTCAGACTCTCACATCCTTGGATTCAGATACCATTGCCCCATCGAATTCGCCGAACACGGTCCGCATCGTGTCGGCGATTTCCCCGACGGTCGCGCGGGCTTCCACCGCCGCCACGATCGGCGGTACGAGATTACTGCCGTCGGACGCCGCGCGCGACACAGCGGCGAGCGCCGCCCGCCACGTGTCGGCGTCGCGACTCGCCCGTACGGCGCGGAGGCGGGCGATCTGTCGCGGCTCGACTTCAGGATCGACTCGGAAAATGGGCTGGGAGGACGACCTCTTTTCCACGAACTTGTTGACGCCGACGACGATCGAGCGGCCCGCGTCGACCGCCTGCTGCGCTTGGAATGCGGATTCCTGAATCTCACGCTGGATGAGCCCGCTCTCAATCGCCGCGAGCGTGCCACCCGTCCGGTCGATTCGCGCCAGGATATCCTGCGCCTCCCGCTCGATCGCGTTGGTGAGGCTCTCGACGGCGTACGAGCCGGCGACCGGGTCGACCGTATTCGCCACGCCGCTTTCCGCGGCGATGATCTGCTGGGTCCTCAGCGCGATCCGCACCGATTCCTCCGTCGGCAGCGCCAGCGCCTCGTCACGGCCATTGCAATGAAGCGACTGTGTCCCGCCGAGCACCGCCGCCAGCGCCTGCAGCGCGACGCGGACGATGTTGTTGTCGGGCTGCTGGGCGGTGAGCGTGCTCCCCGCGGTCTGTGTGTGGAAACGCAGTTGTTGAGCGCGCGGATTGGTGGCGCCGAAGCGATCGCGCATGATCCGCGCCCACAGGCGTCGCGCGGCGCGGAACTTGGCAATCTCCTCGAGAAAATCATTGTGCGCGTTGAAGAAGAACGACAGCCGCTGCCCGAACTGGTTGACGTCCAGTCCGCTGTCGATGGCCGCCTGCACGTACGCCATCCCATTGGCGAAGGTGAACGCCACTTCCTGAACCGCGGTCGATCCGGCCTCGCGAATATGGTAGCCGCTGATGGAGATGATGTTCCAGTTCGGCAGCTCACGCTCGCCGAACGCCAGGATGTCGGTGACCAGCCGCAGCGAAGGCCTCGGCGGATAGATGTACGTGCCGCGCGCGATGTATTCCTTGAGAATGTCGTTCTGAATCGTTCCGGAGAGCGTTGTCAGGGCCACGCCCTGGCGCTTCGCCACCGCGACGTACAGCGACAGCAGGATGATCGCCGTCGCGTTAATCGTCATCGATGTCGATACGCGGTCGAGCGGGATTCCGTCGAAGAGCGCGGCCATGTCGTCGATGGAATTAATCGACACGCCGACGCGTCCGACCTCGCCCGCCGCCAGCGGGTGGTCCGGGTCGTACCCCATTTGTGTCGGCAGATCGAAGGCGACGCTGAGGCCGCTGACCCCCTGCGTCAGCAGATATCGATACCGCGCGTTCGATTCCTCGGCTGTCGCGAAGCCGGCGTACTGACGCATCGTCCACAGCCGGCTGCGGTACATGGTTGGATGAATCCCGCGCGTGAACGGGAACTCTCCGGGGAAGCCAAGCTCGGCTTCAGGCGTCCAGCCCGCCAGATCCTCAGGGGTGTGCGCGTGGTGCACAGAGGAATTGTACTCGACTCTGCCGAAACGGTGGCTGTAAGTACTTGACAAATTTGGGCCTTTGGGCCTAGACTCCTCCATACCTCTTCAAGGTTCTTCCGAGCATCGATGATCACGTCTGGCGCCCGGTCCCTGTTCACCGCCCTGGTGTCAGACAGGTTCGGATCGGGAAGCGCCCCGGAACCCAACCCGGCGGCGTGAGGGAGGAAGCAGGATGGACGACGTCGTGAACCGGTTCGCGCGAGAGCTGGCCGACGCGATTGCCGCGGCGGTCGCCGAAAATCCACAAGTCGAAGCGTGCCGGGAGAAAGCTCGCGCTGCAGGGTTCGAAATGAAGGTGACGCTCGAGGCCGTCGTCGGCTTCGTGAGCCGCTCACCAACGGCGGCGCTGACGAAGGTGTCCGCGCCGGCGCGTGCGGTCCAACCTCGACGCACCTTCGAGGTCACGGCCAACGACCGCTGCTTCCTGCGGTCGCTCAGAATCGCCGCGGACGAAACGGCGGAGCCGGTGGAATAGATAGAAGACGCACCTACGTCTTGTCCGTCCTGGCTTGATTCGCGACGCGCGCCGCCGCCACGGCCGCAGCCGCGGGGTCGCCCAGATAATAGTGACGCATCGGCTTGAGATCGTCGTCCAGCTCGTAGACCAGCGGGATGCCCGTCGGGATGTTCAGCTCGACGATCTCCGCTTCGGAGATGTCGTCCAGATACTTCACGAGCGCCCGTAAGCTGTTGCCGTGCGCGGCGATGACGACGCGCCGGTCGGATCGGATCGAGGGCGCGATCGTGCCGTGCCAGCAGGGCAGGACCCGCGCGACCGTGTCTTTGAGCGATTCGGTCAGCGGCACGTCACCCGGCGTAAGCGCGGCGTACCGGGGATCGCGCGACGCCTGCCGCGGATCGTTGGCAGCGAGCGGCGGCGGCGGGATGTCGTAGCTGCGGCGCCAGATCCTGACCTGCGCGTCGCCGTGCTTCGCGGCCGTTTCGGCCTTGTTCAGCCCCTGCAGCGCACCGTAGTGCCGCTCGTTGAGCCGCCACTCCTTCACCACGGGTATCCATATCAGATCGAGCACGTCGAGCGTAATCCACAGCGTGCGGATGGCGCGTCTCAGCACTGAGGTATACGCGAGGTCGAAGACGTACCCACCGTCGCGCAGGAGTCGTCCGGCTTCGGTGGCTTCGGCGACCCCGCGTTCGGAGAGATCGACGTCGGTCCAGCCCGTGAACCTGTTCTCGCGGTTCCACGTGCTTTCGCCGTGGCGGAGGAGAACAAGCCTATGCACGGATCGCGCTCCGGCCTGCAAATCGCGCGGCGCTTCCGAGCTCCTCTTCGATGCGCAGCAGCCGGTTGTACTTGCAGACTCGATCCGTGCGGCTCGCCGATCCGGTCTTGATTTGGCCGGCCGAGGTTCCGACCGCCAGGTCCGCAATCGTCGTGTCCTCCGTTTCGCCGGATCGGTGCGAGATGATCGTCCCGTACTTCGCGTCGCGTGCCATTTTCGTGGCGTCAAGCGTTTCGGTGACGGTGCCGATCTGATTGAGCTTGACGAGCAGCGCGTTGCCGACGTGATCGGCGATGCCGCGCTTCAGGATCTCGGGATTCGTGACGAACACGTCATCCCCTACGAGCTGGACGCGGGCCCCGAGCGCGCGCGTCAGGGTCTGCCAGCCTTCCCAGTCGCCCTCCGCCAGGCCGTCCTCGATCGAGATGATCGGATAATCCCGCAGCCATTCCTCGTACAAGCGGACCATCTGCTCCGACGACCGATTCGGCTCGCCCGATTTCTTGAAGGTGTAGGTGCCGCCGCCGGCCCAAAGCTCGCTCGAGGCGACGTCGATCGCGATGAACACGGTTTCGCCGGCCTTCAGGCCCGTCTTGCCGATGGCCTCGAGCACCGCTTCGATGGCTTCGCGGTTCGATCTCAGGTTTGGCGCGACCCCCCCTTCGTCGCCGACGCCGGTCGATTGCCCGCGCGCCTTCAGGATGGCACGAAGCGCGTGAAAGATTTCGGCGCCCGCGCGGAGCGCCTCCTCGAATGACGCCGCGCCGACCGGCATCACCATGAATTCCTGGAAGTCGACGCTCGTGTCGGCGTGCGCGCCGCCGTTGAGGATGTTCATCATCGGCGTCGGCAGGGTGAACCGATCGACGCCGTAGAGCGCGCCAATATGCCGGTACAGGGGGATCCCTTTGGAGGCCGCTTCGGCGTGCGCGGCGGCCATCGACACGCCAAGGAGCGCGTTGGCGCCCAGCCGGCTCTTGGCAGGCGTGCCGTCGAGCGCGATCAACGCTTCGTCGAGCGCGCGCTGCGTGTCGAACTCGCGCCCGACGATCGTGGTCGCGATCTCGCCGTTCACCGTGGCGACCGCCTTCCGGACACCCTTGCCGCCGTACCGTGCGGGATCGGCGTCACGCAGTTCGAGCGCCTCGCGCTCGCCGGTGGAGGCCCCTGACGGGACCGCCGCCAGGCCGGCTCCGCCCTCGACGCTCATTTCGACTTCGACCGTGGGATTGCCGCGCGAATCCAGAATCTCGCGGCCGTGCACGCGCGTGATCTTCAAACAGCCTCCACCAATCCGAATGCTTCTTCGTGGCTTCGTGGCTTTGTGGCTACGCCTTTCACTCCCCGCCTCCCCTTCGATCGGCCTCGGCCTCGAACGTGAGCGCGTCGTCGCTCGGCGGCTCGATGAGCGGCTCGTCGCCGGGTGTGACAACGACCACGCCTGAATCGGTGACCGCGTGGCGGCGGCGATCTTCTTCGGGGTCATAGCCAATGCGCGCGCCGCGAGGGATGAGCACGTCGCGGTCGACGATCGTGCGCCTGATCCGCGCGTGCCGTCCGACCCGCACGCCAGGCATCAGGATGCACTGGTCGATCTGCGAGAAGCTGTGCACGTGCACGTTCGGAGAGAGCACGCTGTCGTAGATGCTGCTGCCCGACACGATGCAGCCTGGTGAAATCACCGAATCCAGCGCCTGCCCGCAGCGTCGGCCGACCTCGGCGAAGACAAACTTTGCGGGCGGAGCCTGCGGCTGATGCGTCCGCAGCAGCCACTCGGGCTATGGCCTGCCCCGGCTTTTCCTCGAATCCGGTGACGCGCTCTTTTTCGTGCCGGCATGGCGAAACAGTTCCTCCGAAGTGACGTCGATGAGCGTCATGAACGTCAGCGAACCCGGGATGATAGCACACGCTTTCCGGGGCTGAAGCGTATGTCTCAGAAGGGTTTGACTTGTGTCCCCCGCATGCCTATTATTGGCTGTTCGGACAAGTATTCTTGAAAGGGAGAGTAACGCTTATGGTACGCCGCCGAGTGTTCGCAGCAGGATTGGCTTCCGCGCTGGCCCTGTCGGTCGGACTTTTTGCGCAGTTCGATAAGAAAGCCGAGGCGGCGCTCGAGGCCGAGGCGGCGCTCAAGAAGGAAGGGCGGGTCCTTTCCAAGCTCACCGACGCCGCGTTGGCCGGGCAGATCGGTTCAAACGACTTCAACGTCGTCTGGGTCAGGGAAGATTTCTTGAAAGGACCCAAGGACAAGGAATTTGTCCCATTCACTATCACGCTGGATCCGACAAAGGTCGCCACAGAGAACCTCACGCTGTATTGGCGCGTGGTGCCGACAGCGACTACGGCTCCAGCCGCCGACGCCAAGAAGAACAAGAAGAAGACGAAGCTCGTGTGGGAGGGCGTGACGCGGGTGCGCGTCGCCGGAGCGCAGAGCCCTCTACGGCTCAGCCGCTCGTTCGTGTCGCCCGCGGGCAGCTACGACGTGTACGTGGTCGCGAAAGAAATGCAGCTCGATAAGGACATGATCAACATCCGCAAGGGTACGCCGCCGAAGACGGTCGTGCTCAAGCAGACGGTCAACGTTCCCGAGTTCTGGAACAGCGACTTGACCACCAGTTCGGTCATCCTCGTCGATCGGATCGACCCGCTTCCGGCCCCGCTCAGCCCGGCGCAGCTGATCGAACGGCCGTATGCCGCCCTGGGCCTGGTGGAGATATTTCCGACGGCCGGATCCAAGCTGTCCAAGAAGTCGGAGCTTTCCGTCTTCTTCCTGATCTACAACTCGCAGGCGGACAGCGCTCAGAAGCCGGACCTCAACATCGAGTACAACTTCTGCCAGGCCGAGCCCGGCAGCGAACCGAAGCCGGACGAGCCCTGCAAGACCGGCGAGAAGTTCTACAACAAGACCGAGCCCCAGGCCATGAACGGACAGACGTTGCCGCCGGGCTTCGATCTGAGCATGGGCCATCAGCTCCAGACGGGGCAGTCGGTGCCGCTGGCTAGTTTCCCCGAAGGCGATTACCGGCTGGAAATCAAAATGACCGACAAGCTCGCGAATAAGTCGGTGATCCGAGACGTGAACTTCAGCGTCACCGCGTCGTAGGCTGGACAATTCGGGGGTTGGGATTACCGTAAAGTCCGGAGTAAAACATGACAGGCTCCCCCAAGGTAGTCGCGGCGGCGGTCGGCGGCCTGGTGCTCCTTCTTCAGTTGCCCGCGGCGCGCGGGCAGGCTGGGCCTCCGGCGGTGGCGAGGGTTGCGTCGCTCGCTTCGGGATCAATCGGTGGCTTGGTCCAGGACGAGCGCGGCGCGCTGATCCCGGGCGCTGTGGTGTCAGCCCTCGGCGCCAGGACGGCCGTTGCCGTCACTGACCAGGGCGGCCGGTTCGAACTCAGCACCCTGTCACCCGGGCTCTATCTGGTTCGCGCGCATGTGATGGGCTACCTCGGCTCGCGCGGGCAGATCGTCGAAGTCCAGGCGAGCGGCCGCACCGCCTCTTCCATCACCCTTCGACGCGCGAAGGCGATCGCGAGTTCTGCGACGACGACCGCCAACGTTCCCGTGCTCGCCGCGGGAGTGGGCAGCCGTGTAGAAGCTGTCGAAGCGATTCAATCTCAGATCTCCGCGATCTCGGATCCTGACGCTGTCGCACCGGTGGCCGATTTGTCCGCTTCGCCGGTAGACGACCACAGCGAAACGGCGTGGCGCCTCCGGCATCTTCGGCGCGGCATTCTCAGGGACGTCACCCTCCCGGACGCGCTTCTGGCCGGTGGAGAACATGACGGGCCGGTCGGCGCGAACGTCTTCGAGCCGTCGGCCGCTCAATCGGGCAGCTCGTCCGCACGGCTCGCGATGAACCTGTTTGCGGGCATTCCCTTTACGGGTCAGTTGAACCTGCTGACTACCGGTTCGTTCGACAGTCCAAAGCAGCTGTTTAGGGCGGACAATTTCTCGCGCCGTATGGCCTATTTCTCGCTCGCGGCGCCTGCAGCCAAGCAGGCGGATTGGTCGATGCATGGCGCGCTCAGAGAGGGCGATATCTCGTCCTGGTCCATCGCAGGTGCGTACGCGACGCGTTCGCCTGCGCGTCATCGGTACAACCTCGGCGTGTCATACAGCGCGCAGCGATACGACGGTGGCAGTCCTGTGGCCTTGCGCGAAGTCGCCGACGTCAGCCGTAACGTCGGCGCGGTGTACGGTTTCGATACCTACAGCTTCACGCCGACGGTGGCGGTGACGTACGGCGCGCGGTTTTCGCGTTATGACTATCTGGCCGCGAGCATGCTCCTCAGCCCGCGCGTTGAGCTGATGTTGTCGCCGGGCGATCGTTTCCGCGTGAACGCGCTGGCGTCGAGCCGTGCCCTCGCGCCTGGCGCGGAAGAATTCCTGCCGCCGGTCGACGCAGGCCTGTGGCTGCCGCCGCAGCGGACCTTCTCTTCCATCGTCGAGGGACGACCACTCCAGCCGGAGCGAACCGAGCACCTCGCGGTCGCGGTGGAACGCGATTTCGGCGTCTCAACGGTCACGTTGCGCACGTTCCGTCAGCTCGTCGACGATCAGCTGGTCACGATATTCGACCCTATCGGAGATGTCGTGGGTGTCGCGCCGGCCGCAGCCCGTGCCCAACTCGGGCACTATCTCATGGGCAATGCGGGTGATGTCGACGCGGCCGGTTGGAGCGCGGCGTTCCGCACGACGGTGGCCTCGCGCGTTCATGGCTCCGTCGAGTACTCGATGACGCGTGCGCGTTGGACCGGCACGGGAGACGGAGCCTATATGCTGGTCGTGGCGCCTTCGGTCGTGAGGCCGCGCCTCGATCGCCTGCAGAACCTGTCGACCGCCATCGATACCAACGTGCCCGAAACCTCCACACGCATAGTTGTGATTTGTCGCTTGACCAGCGCCGCCCCCTCATCGGGCACGGATCATCGGCCAGGGTACGATTCTCGCTTCGACGTCCAGGTCCATCAATCGCTGCCATTCATGAATTTCAGCACCGCCCGGTGGGAGATGCTGCTGGCCGTCCGGAACACGTTCCACGAAGCGACGGTCGATTCCTCCGTCTACGACGAACTGCTCACCGTCAGCCCCCCCAAGCGGGTCGTCGGTGGCCTCACGCTCCGGTTCTAAGCCGGTCCGGTATCCAATTATTTGGATCGCCGCCAGATCTGCGCCTGGGTTACGCCCCCCAAACACCAAGAAAGTCGCTCGTTTTCATATACTTAGGCTGTGGCGTTAGGCTCTGACACGACTGGGCGAACGGAGGCCGCCGAAGCCCGATGGCGGGCGTGGGGCCGATCGGTCTTCGCGCTGGTCGTTGTCCTTTTTCTCGCCGGACTCGGCGTCGCAAACATCGTCACCCACGCCAAGTGGCATGAGGTTGAAGACGGTATCTTCTGGGCCGCGCGCGCCGAAGGCATCACCGCCGTCGAGGTGGCCGCCGGGTCGGCCGGCGCCCGCGCCGGGGTCGAGCGCGGTGACGTCCTGCTGGCCGTCAACGGCGCCCCGGTTCACACGCAAGCCGACGTCGTCGAATACCAGCACGCTGCCCGGCCAGGTACGCGCGTCACCTATACCCTCGCCCGTCTCGGCCTGCAGCAAGTCAGTGAGGTGGCGCTGTCGGCCCCCCCCAGGGGCAGTTCGATGTATTACGTGCTGGCGGCTGTCGGGCTGTTCGCGCTGTTCGTCGGCGCATCAGTGCGCCTCAAACGGCCGCACGATCAGGCCACGCTGCACTTCTTCTGGCTGTGTGTCGCCTTCTTCGGGGCATTCACCTTCTCGTTTAACGGGCCGTTCGATCGTCTCGACTGGGTGTTCTACTGGGGAGACGCGGTGGCTCAGGCGCTGCTGCCGCCACTGCTGCTGCACTTCACGCTCGTTTTTCCGCAGCGGCCTGACCTGCGTACCTCGACGGCGCTGGTGCCCCTGGTGCCCCACGTGGCGCTGATGTATCTACCGGCACTGGTCCTCGGTGCGGCACGCGTCATTGCGCTCACCAGCGTCTCGTCCAATGGCGCGCTATTTTCGACCGTCGTCGGAGTGCTCGACCGGCTGGAACCGGTGTACTTATTCTTGTGTGCCGCCGCGGCGCTCGCCGTGCTCGTCCGGGGCTTTCAGCAGGTGACGTCGGCCACGGCGCGGCGTCAACTCCGGTGGATTGCGTGGGGCACGGCCCTTGGCGTCGGGCCATTTGCCTTCGGCTATGCCCTGCCGTGGGCGCTTGGTATCGACCCGCCACTCGCCCTGCAGTTGACGGCGATTCCTCTCGGCTTCGTGCCGCTCACCTTTGCGTCGGCGATCGTTCGTTACCGGCTTCGCGACGTCGAGGTCATCGTCAAGCGCGCGCTCGCCTACACCGCGTTCGTGGCGGCGACGATCGCGCTTGGCCTGGCCATCCACAAGCTGGCTTCGTTCGTCTTCCCGAGCGGTGCGGACCGCCAGAACTGGATCATCGCCGTGCTGGCGACGACGGTGATTGTCCTGCTGGCGCAGCCGGTGAGGGAGGCGGTGCAGAACGCGCTCGACCGCGTGTTCTACCGCGATCGGTACGATTACCGCCGCGCGCTCGTCGCGTTCGCGCGCGATTTGAACAGCGACCTCGACGTCGTGCGGCTCGGGCAGCGGCTGGTTTCGCGCATCGTGGAGACGCTGGTCCTTGAGCGGATGGCGCTCCTGCTCGCTCCCGGGCCTGCGGACCCTGGAAACAAGGCGGGGGCGGGGGACTTCGCGGCGATCAGCGACTTCGGGTTTGCCGAGGGGATGCCGCCTCTCTCGCGCGGCTCTTCATTCATGACGAGGCTCGATGCCGGCCACACCGTCGCGCTCGACGATCCGATCGCCGCCGCGCGCTACGCCGCCGAAGAAGTCGAGTTCTGGCGCGATGCCGGCATTTATTACTTCGTGCCCTGCATGTTCGAGAGCGGGGCGATTGCCGTTCTGGCGCTCGGCCGGAAGAGCCCATGGGTGAACGAGGTCAGCGACGAGCCGTTCAACAGCGAGGACCTTGCGCTCCTGACCGCGGTGGCCGGGCAGGTCGCGACCGCGATCGAGAACGGCCGCCTCTACCTGCAGCTGCACCTGAAGGCCGAAGAGCTCGGCCGCATGCGCGAATTCAACGACAACATCCTCGAGTCGCTGGACGACGGGCTCGTCGTGTTCGATCTCGATGAGCGCATCGTTCGCTGGAACCGCGCGCTCGAGGACTTTTACGGCATCGATCGGGAAGAGGCGATCGGGCGGACCCTCGCCCAGGTGTTCGACCCGCCGTTCGTCCAGGCGCTCGCCGCGGCGCGCCGCGAAAGCCCTCATGGCGCCACCCTGTATCGCGTGCCGTTGACCGCCCGGCACCAGGGGGAGCCCGGCCCCATCGACGACGCCACGCCTGCCCGGCTCCTCGTCACCGCGACGGTCGTCCCGCTGCAGGAACCGGACAGCCACGTCGTGGCCGGCGCCATTCTCCTGATCGAAGACACGACAGACCGCGCGCGGCTCGAGGAGCAGCTCCAGATTTCCGAGAAGATGGCGTCGATCGGTCTGCTGGCCGCCGGCGTGGCGCACGAAGTCAACACGCCGTTGACGGGCATTTCGAGCTTCACGCAGATGCTGCTTGAAGGCGCCGACCCTGCCGATCCCAGGACGGTCCTACTCGAAAAGATCGAGCGGCAGACCTTCCGCGCCGCCAAGATCGTGAACGGCCTGCTCAATCTATCGCGCCAGGGCAAGGACAACGAGCCGGTGAACGTCGATCTGAACACCATCATCACGGACGTGTTCGCGCTGCTCGAACATCAGTTCGAAGTCGGCCGCATCAAGATCCGCCGCGAGCTTGCCGGGGCGCCGGTCCCGGTCGTCGGGATCGAGCACCAGCTTCAGCAGGTGTTCCTGAACCTGTTTCTGAACGCCCGCGACGCGATGCCGAGCGGCGGATGGCTGCTCGTGTCGACCCGCCTCGAAGACGAGCGGGTCGTCGCTGAAATCGCGGACACCGGCTCAGGCATTCCGGCGGAGCACCTCGCGCGCATCTACGACCCCTTCTTCACGACGAAAGCGGTCGGGCGCGGCACGGGCATCGGGTTGTCGATCTCTTACGGCATCGTGCGCGAGCACGACGGCGACATGCACTGCGACAGCATCGTCGGACAGGGAACACGCTTCACGCTGTCGCTGCCCAGATCGGCCGAAGTCGAGCGCGCAAGCGCGCGGATGTAGCAGGAGCTGAATGGCCACAACCAGGACGGGCATGATCCTCGTCGTCGACGATGAAGAGATCATGCGCGAAATTCTCGAGACGCTGCTCACCCGGGAGGGGTACACCGTGCGCCTCGCATCGTCTGGCGCAGAGGGACTCGAGCTGGCCCGCGCGATGCCGTTCGATGCGGCGATTGTCGACATCATGATGCCCGGAATCGACGGCATCGCCACGCTCGACGAGTTGAAGCGCATCGATGAGGACATCGCCGTGCTCATCATCACCGCGTACGCTTCGGTCGGGAGCGCGATCTCGGCGATGAAGGCAGGCGCCTTCGACTACATCACCAAACCCTTCAAGAACGATGAAGTGTTTGTCGTCGTCCGCAACGCGATGGAGCAGCGGCGACTGGTGCACGAGAACCGTAACCTGCGACAGAGCATCCAGGAGCGCTACTACAATTTCGCGAACATCATCGGGGGGAGTCCGCAGATGCGGCAGCTGTTCGACCTGATCATTCAGGCGGCGCCCAGCCGGTCAGCCGTCCTCATTCAGGGCGAGAGCGGCACGGGCAAAGAGCTCGTGGCCCGGGCCATCCACGCCAACTCGTCGCGCGCGGAGCGTCCGTTCGTCACCGTCAATTCGGGAAGTCTTCCGCCAGATCTGTTCGAGTCGACGCTCTTCGGCCACGTCAAGGGCGCATTTGCCGGCGCCGTGTCTCCCAAGAAGGGCCTGTTCGATCTCGCGGACACCGGCAGCATCTTCTTCGACGAAATCGGCAACGTTCCGCTCGAAACGCAGGGGAAGTTGCTGCGCGTCGTAGGGGAGGGCGCTTTTGTGCGCCTGGGCGGCCTCGACCCGACCAAGGTCGACGTGCGGATCATCGCGGGCACTCACGCGGATCTGAAGCAGATGACCCAAGAGGGCCGGTTCCGCGAGGATCTCTTTCACCGCCTCAACGTCCTCTCGCTGCAGTTGCCGCCGCTTCGCGATCGCCGCGACGACATCCCGCTGCTGGCTCGGCACTTCCTGCAGAAGCATGGCGGCGAGAACCGGAAGGGTGGCCTCGAACTGGCACCCTTCGCGCTCGATCGCCTCACCGAATACGACTGGCCTGGCAACGTGCGCGAGCTTGAGAGCGTCATCGAGCGAGCGGTCGTGCTGAGCGCCGGTCCACGCATCGGCGCCGAACTGATTCCCGAACACGTGCACAAGACCGGCGCATCCAATGTCCCGGATTTCGTCGTTCCGCCAGAGGGCATTTCGTTCAAGGACGTGACCAGCGGCTTCGAAAAACGGCTGATCGAATCGACGCTCGAGGCGGCTGGCGGCGTTCAGAAGCGCGCCGCCGAGCTGCTGCAGGTAAAGCCGACGACGCTGAACGAGATGATCAAGCGGTATAACATCAGGCCACACCGTAAGCGCGACGGCAGCGGCACGGACGGGCCATCGTCAGCATCGGCAGCCGGGTCGACACCTGAGACGACGAATCCGGTCGTCGAGTAATCTGGTTGACTTGCTAACGACGATCAACAAGTGAGCGCGTTCCCGCGTGACCGCGGTTACGGTCATCCGAACGAGATCGTACGGGCTCATCTTGATCTTGCGCGGCCCACGCCCGCACTTGCCTTCGAACAGCGCGTCTTTGTCCTGCCACCACTGCACCACGTTGCCCTCGCGATCGGCGACGAAGATGACATGGTGGTGGCGTCGCTCCCACCCGCGCTTTTCCGTCGGTTCGCACGTAGCGCTCACACCATCGCCGGTCGACTGCTATAAGGTTCTTCGAAGGAAGCAACGGAGCGTATCGGAGGCGGGGCTGCGGTGCAACCGCGCCACTGGCTCCTGTCGGAACGGGGAGTGGAACCAAATTCAAGGGTGAACAGGGATAGATGAACAGTTCTATGCGAGCGCAGAACATGCTCCTTCTCACCACGATTGTCTGTGGTCTGGCCTTAGCCGCACCCGGCTCGGCAGAGGACCGCCTGATCGACACCGAGCGATCCACGGTCACGGTTCATGTCTTCAAGTCTGGCCTGTTCCGCACCTTCGCGGACGAACACATCATTCAGGCGCCTCTCGAGGAAGGATCGCTCGACGACTCCGTGCCTCACGTCCAGATCGTGATCGATGCTCGCCGCATGCGCACGTTGGATCCCGGCCTTTCGGCAAGAGACCGCCAGGAGGTGGAGACGCGAATGCTCGGCGCGGAAGTCCTCGACGTGAACCAATTCCAGCGGATCGCTTTTCACTCTGTGACAATCCAACGACTCGGCGCGCGCGGGTGGCTCGTTCAGGGCGAGCTGGAACTCCATGGTCAGATCCATCCGATGACGGTGAACGTATTTCCCGAGGGCGGCCACTATAAAGGCTCTGCGACGTTTCGGCAGAGCGATTTCGGGATTGCGCCAATCAGCATGATGGGCGGCACACTCGGGGTGAAGGATGAAGTCAAGATAGATTTTGACATTGTGGTCACCTGAGCGCCTGGTCTGATGGCCGGATCCACGCATCATCGTGCGCTTCTGATTTTCGCGAACACTCGGTCGTATTTCCCCAGCACGACGTCCCAGCGGTAATTGCGGCGGACGTACTCCCGGCCGTGGCGTCCCATCTCGGCGCGCAGTCGGTCATCTCGTACGAGCAGCTTCAGGCATTCGGCGAACTCGTCACCGTCCGCGTAATACAAACCTCCATTGCTGCTGACACAGTGCTCGACCACCACCGGGGTGCGGCCGTTCACGAGAATGGGGGTGCCGACCGACAATGCTTCCAGCGCAAGAAGCGACAGGCTTTCGTACGGCGAGGGACAGACAACGACCGTCGCCGCCTCGAGAGCCTGCGACCGCTCGAGATCCGAAAGCATCCCGGCGAAGTTGATGAACGGCTCTTCGGGCAGCGCCATCAGCTTCACGCCCATCAGCACCAGCGTCGCGTCGCCGCCGCCTTTGACGTAGCGACTGAAATACTCGATCAGCTCCTCGCATCCCTTGCCGGGATCGATGCGGCCGCCGTACAGGGCGAAGGGCCCGTACAGGCGATGGCGGCGCCGGAACACCGCGCCCCTCGCGGTCAGGTGGGAAGGGAACTCAGGGACGGAGGCGACCTCCTCGACGGCTGCGCCCTCGTCGTCTGCCGACTCCTGCTCGTCAGCCGCCGGCATGCGCGGATAGGGCTGATGCTGTGGGATGTCGACGCCGACCCCGGCGGTTTCCTCCACGGGCGGCAGTTGGTCGAACTGCGCCTTCACGAATCGCCGCTCGATCTCGGTGTTGAACACGATCGCGGCCGGCTTGCTGAATACGTCCTTGTAGATCCCGAGCCGAATCGCCGGTTCATCATGGGCCGTCGGCACGAGCACGGTGCGCCCGGGCTCGATCCCGACGCCCATCACGGTGGTCGCGTAGAGATAGGTGAAGAAGACCAGGATGTCGTACCGCTGGTGGTTCCCTTGCAAGTAGCTGGTCAACGCCGGGCACCACGGGCCCTGCTGCTTCAGCCATTCCATTTCGTCGGCGCGGCTGTGCGGATTATTGAAGATCCACTCTGAATAGCGGTCGAATGCCGCAATGTCGCGCGTCCCCTGGTTCGCAAAACGCCGCACCGTCACGCCGCGAATGCGGTCGGTTCCCTCCGGATACTCGTTCTTCCAGGTGATGTAATCGCGCGCGCAGGTCGTGAGCACCTCGACGTCGTGCTGGGAAGCCAGTCGCTCGGCGATGAGACGGCAAAGGGACTCCGACCCGCCCAGGACTTCAGTGCCGTAGCGCTGAACGATAAAGGCTAATCTCATGAAAACGAATCGAGGACGCCCGTGAGGTCGCTGAGGAGGCGTCGGTCGCCGAAATCCTCAAGCCGCCGCCGCTGTCCGGCGATCACGCCCCTCCGGAAATTCTCGTCGAAGACGAGCGCGCCGGCGAGCTCGGCGGCTTGCTCCAGATCCTTCGGCGCGAACTGCACACCGGCGCCGCCAAGCGTTTCCGGCACGGCCGCCGCGGCGTAGGCGAGGACCGGAACGTCCGTGGCCATCGCTTCGACGAGGGGCGCGCAGAAGCCTTCGTGCTCGCTCATCGACATGTAAACCGCCGCGTGGCGATAGTAGACGGCCAGTTCCTCGTCTGGCACCGGACCGGTGAAGATGAAGCGTTCCTCGAGCATGTTGAACCGACTGATCAGCGATCGAATCATCGCATAGTAGCTGGGCACCGCGTCGTAGCGCCCGACGAAGATGAACCGGTAATACGCGTCAACATACCGCCTGTAGTGTTCAGCGAAGACGATGTGATCCTCGATCTTCTTGTTCGGGGCGATCCGCCCGACGAACAGAAAGTTCACCAGGTCGTCATCGAGCAGCCGTTCAATGGAAGGGCGACGGACGGACCCGGTCAGGCGGCCCGTGTCGACAGCAATCGGCAGCACGCCGGTTGGCGAGAAGCCGAGCGCCTCGAGTTCCTGACGGTTGAACTCAGACACGCCGAGCGCCAGGTCGACATGGCCGACGAGCGTCGCGAGCTCCTGTCGCGCCAGCACCGCGAGGCGGGATAAGTCGGTGTCGTACGGGGCGAAGTAGGCGGCCGGTGTCACGTTGTGATAGTGCAGCACACGGCCCCGGCCGAGCGATGCGAGCGCGGCGGTCATCGGCGATGGAAGAGCGTAATGCAGGACCGTCACGTCGCCGTGACGGGCGGCCGGATCGCTGAACGGCCGCACGTCGTTCTCGAGGTCCTCGTCGATCGTCAGGGCAAACACTTCCGACTCGTGGCCGAGGCTCCGCAGCAGATGGCGGGTTCTTCGCGCGCTGTCACCGATCGCATCGCCTCTGTGCGCCGCGGCCAACCACTGATGGACAATCATCGCGCGGGTAGAGCCTTGTAAACGGATGGGCGATCGAGACGCAGCTCCTCGAGCGCCTCGGCGGCGTCGAACTGGTCCCAGAAGTCGAAGGTCAGGCGCGGCGCGGGCGACCGGCCCCCCCGGAGAATGCCGTCGACGAACCCGAGCAGCGTACCGGCGAAGTCCTTGGCGCGCAGTCGATCGACTGCGGCAAGCTGACCGCGGACGAGCGTCTCCTGCACGTCGCTGTTGGACACGACCGCGTCCATCAGCGCCGCGACGTGCGAGGGATCCTTGTCGTGGTACAGCACTCCCGCGCCGTCCATCGTCGCCGGCACCGCAGCGGCGGCATAGGCCAGCACCGGAACCTGCTTGTAGAACGCCTCGACAAGCGGCACGCAGAAACCTTCGTGCTCGCTGGCGCACAGGAAGAGATCGGCGATTTCGTAAAACGCTACCAGCTCTTCGTTCGAGACCGGCCCGACGAAGTGGACGTGGCCGTTGCCAAGCCTGGCCGTGAGGTCGTGGAGCGCCGCAGTGTAGCGCTCGAGCCCGCTGCGCGTGCCGACCAGGAGCAGCCGCGACCGCGGGTTGTAGAACGCGTGGTACACATGAAAGAACCGGATGATGTCTTCGAGCTTCTTGTTCGGCACCATCCGGCCGACGAACAAGACGTTGGTCCAGGCGTCGTCGAACAGATCGGCGACCGTACGGTCCGCCGCCACGTCGAGATGGGAAAAATCCGGCACGACGGGCAGGACGCCGGTCCGCCTGAATCCAAGCGCCTCGAGGTCCTGCCGATTGAACTCGGAATCGCCGAGGGCGAGGTCACACCGGTCGGCGTAGGCTCCGAGCTCGCGTCGTCCGTGAAAACATTCACTGCTCAGCGAACTGTGCAGGTCGACGAAAAACTCGGGTGGGGTGATGTTGTGATAGATGAGCGCCATGCGATCGGGCAGCGCAAAGGCCATGCGGGACGCCTTGGAGGCGAGCGAGAAGTGATGTAACAGCAGGTTGTCCCGGTGGCTGACATCGATGAGCTCGCGGTAGTCGCGTGTCATCGATTCGAGCCGGTGATCGGCTGTTTCGACGAAAATGTCAGACTCGTATCCAGCCGTGTGCAGGACGCGCTGAGCGCCGAGCACCTCGTGGCCAATGGCGTCGCCGTACCCGAGAGTCGCCAGGACCTGATGAATCCGGATCACGACGGCAACCCGGCCGCGGCCGGTTCCTCTCCGCGTGTCACGCACGCCCCCCTGGGCAGCCTGGCCATCACGTCCTCGGCCGGCGGCAGGTTACGCCGCCGCCTGGCGATCCACGGCGGCAGCGGCTCCATCGTCAATCGCGCCGGTTCTTTCGCGAGCCGTTCGAGCACATCGAGGTACTTGCGTTCGATGACGGGCCACTCGTAGTGCTCACGAAAAAAGCGGCGACCGTTCGCGCCGAGTGCCACACGCAGACGGCGATCCCTTTCAAGTAACTGCATCATCGCCAAAAACTCGGCGTAGTTCTCGTAACTCAGCCCCGCGTTACTCCGAACACATTGACCCTTCAATACGTCGCACGTGCCATTAGCCACCACAGGCCGCCCGAGCGCCCACGCTTCGAGCGCGACCATCGAGAGGCTCTCGAAATATGACGGCATGATTAACAGATCGGCGGCTGCCATCGCGTCGAATTTGTCGGTGTCGTTGAGGAAACCGAGGTGGCGGATGCGTGGATGCTGCGGCGTCGGCAACAGTGATTGGCCGACCAGCAGGAGCGACAACCGGCCGTAGACGTCGCGCGCATAGCCCTCAAAGAACTCGAATAGCTCATTGCAGCCCTTGTTCACGTCAATACGGCCGACGTAGATCGCAAATCGGCCCTCGACGCCGAACTTCTGCCGAAACCGTTCCGGCTGGGGGTTCTGCGGCACTTCGGAGCCAACGCCAACCACGACACTCGGAATATCGTGGTTGTTCGAGACAGCCTGAATCATGGCCTGCTCTTCCGGCGAGTTGTACATCAGCGCGCGGACGCCTCGAAAGAGCGGCTGAAACAGCGCCAGGCCGATCGATGATTCGCGCTCTGCCGTCGGCACGAGCACCGCGCGGCCGGCCGCCGCACGCGCGCCGTGATACGCCTGGTAGTACCGGTAGCTGAAGAACAACCAGAAATCGTACGCCTCGGTGTGCGCGGCGATGTGCTTCACGAGCGCGGGGCTCGTCGGTCCCTCGGCGTCGAGCCATCGAAGCTCGTCGGCGAACGAATGCTCGGTCTCGAACACGCGCGCCGATTGCCGCCTGAAAGCCAGAGGATCCCGTTCGTGCTCCACGCGGAAGCGCCGCACCGGAATGCCATTGATGCGTTCGTGCGCGGGCCCCGGCTCGTTCCGCCAGGTCACGTAATCGCTCGCGTACGTGGTCAGCACGTCCACTTCGGCGTGAGGCGCGAGGTGCTCGGCGATGTACCGTGCGTGGAGTTCCGCGCCGCCGTTAATTGACTGACCGTATCGCTGGACGACGACTGCGAGCTTCACTGCTCGTCGTCGGATCCGCCGTGTCCGGGAATGTCACTTCCCGAGCCCGAGTCCGACGGTGGCTCGGGCGCCGCACTATCCGACGCGCTGGTCGCCGACGGTCCGGACAGCCCCGACGGTGCGCCCATGACCGAAACCGCGGGGGCACCGCCGCGACGACCGCGCCGGCGCCGGCGACGCTTGCTCCGCTGACCAGGGCTCTCGCCCGGGCCAGGCCCCGGGCCGCCTGTGCCCGCCGAACCGGAAGACCCAGTCCGAATTGCTGGACCCGGAGAAGAAAAGGATCCGGGGGAAGGACTCCGCTCCTGTGGCGCGATTGGGGACGGCCTGGTGGCCTCTCGCTCGCCTTCGACTTCCGGCCGGTACATGACGGCGCCTTCGAGTGCCCGCGCCCGCCGCTCGCTGAAGTCGACGCGGGCATCGAGCGACTCCACCTGCATCTTGAGGTTCCTGACCTCGATGCTGAGCCGCGTCGCTTCGACGACGAGGTTGTGAATCAGCTCGTAGTACAGCTGATGGCGGCTCGCGTTCAGTTCGTTGAGCTTCGACTGCGTATGCAGCGCAGAGATCAGCGGGTTCGGATTGAAGAACAGCTTGAGCACCGGCCGCAGCAGGCGGCGAATCCACATGAGGAACGGCGCACGGGTCGAATGGAACAGCGTGTCGCCCTCGAACCCGAAATTGGGGTCGGGCTCGACGCGCCGGAACTCGTGGAGGAGATCGGGCCGGACACCGCGCGGATCGGGGAACTTTTCGAGTTTCACCGTCGCCAGCTCGCGAATCTGCTGCTCGGTGTAGTCCACGCCGCGCTTCTCGCGAATGCGCGCGCGGATCTGCTCCATGATCTGCTCGACGTTCACCGAATCTGAGCGGACGTTGAAATCGGGCATGTTAAATTGATGTCAAATGGGATGGTAAATGATCAGCACTACCGACAACGCCCACAACGTCACGCAGGCGAGCAGCGGGCGATCGGTCAGCATCAGGTCCGAAGGGCTTCCGCCGCCTTTACGCTGATGCATAGGATATAAGTACCGGAGGATGCCGTAGAGCGGAAACGGAACGGTCAGCCCGAGCCAGGGTGTGCCGAACTTCTGCTCGGTTTCTGGGCTGATCGTGTCGAACACGTACGCGACGAGCGTCGAGGCTGCGACGATGGCGATCATCTGATCGAGCAGATACGGCGTGTATTCGCCGAGAATCGGACGATGACCTGCCGCACCGTCGGCGAGCAACAGGAGCTCGTGGCGGCGTTTCGCCAGGGAGATGAACAGCGCCAGCAGGATCGTGCAGACGAGCAGCCAGTGGCTGATGCCCACGTTGACCGCGGTGGCGCCGGCCACCGCGCGCAGCACGAATCCAACGGCGATCGTCAGCACGTCGACGATGACGATGTGCTTGAGCGGGCCAGAGTAGAGAGCGAGAAGCGCCAGATAACACGCAGCGGTCAGGAAGAAGCGGGGACCGAGCGCGAACGCGGCTGCCAGCGCCACAACAGCCAGCACGATCGCGGACGTCAGCGCCATCCGCACCGGCAGCGCACCGGACGCAATCGGACGCCGCACCTTGTGCGGATGTTCGCGATCGGCGATGTCGTTGATGAGGCACACGACGCCTGACAACAGGCAGAAGATGCCAAAGGCGGCGAATGCCCGGACGACCGCCGTGACATCGAACAGGCGCAGGCCGAACAGCAGCCCCGCGAAGACGATCAGGTTCTTCGCCCACTGGCCTGGACGCAGCGAAATCAGAAGGTTGAACGCGAGGGAGTGATCCGACGTCTCGCGCAAGGCCACAGCGGGGGGAGAAGTGCTGCGCGCCATCTAGCGGGAATGGTCCTGGTGGATCGACCGAGACGGGACCCTGAAGTGCGAGATCGTTAGACGCCGCCTGCCCCGGCGAACTTCCGGGACTGGAAGCACTCCTTGCAGAACACCGGACGCCCCTGCGTCGGCTTGAACGGCACCGTCGTTTCCTTGCCGCACCCCGAGCACGTCGTCACCGTTTCGACCCGCTCGCGAGCGCCGCCCGGCCCCGCCGCCCGGCTCGCGCGTTTGGCCTTGCAGGCCTTGCACCGCTTCGGCTCGTTCTTGGAGTTCTTATCGGCGAAAAACTGCTGCTCGCCAGATGTCCAGATGAACTCCGCGCCGCAATCCACGCAGTTCAAGATCCTGTCTTGGAACTCCATTGTATCGATCCTCGTCGGGGCCCGGTCGTCCTACTCCAGCTCGCGCCGGATCTTCTTCCGACTACGTTTCCGGGCCAGCGCCTGCTTGGCCCGCCGCTTGTCGCCTGGCTTCAAATAAAATGCATGCTTCTTGATGTCCTTGATAATGTCTTCCTGCTGCACCTTCCGCTTAAAGCGGCGGAGGGCGCTTTCAATCGACTCCCCATCCTGGATCTTCACTTCAGCCACGCTCTCGCACCCCCTCTCAGACAGCCCAAATATGTTAGGCTATCACAGGCAAGCGCGAATTCTAGGCGCAGTCCCACTCAAGGTCAACGAAATAGTCCGGGTCGGACCGCTCTTCCTGTGCACGTTCCAGATAACCCTAAGTCCTTTTAATAATGCGAGTTCTGGTGATCGGTGGCGGGGCCAGGGAACACGCCCTGGTTGCCAGGCTTTCCTCTGATCGGGATGTCGGCGAATTGGTCTGCGCGCCCGGAAATCCCGGTATCGCACGGATTGCCCGAACGGTTCCGTGCGATATCTCGGATCCGGACGCGGTCCTCGACCTGGCCGTGCGCGAGCAAATCGAATTCACAGTAGTGGGACCGGAGCTGCCGCTGAGCGTCGGCATTGCCGATCGGTTCGCCGCGGCGGGCCGGCTGCTGTTTGGACCGACCGCCGCCGCCGCGCGCCTCGAATCCAGCAAAGCGTTCGCAAAAGCGTTTATGGCGCGCCACGGCGTACCCACCGCCCGCTTCCACACGTCGGAGACGCTCGACGATGCGCTGCGCGTCATCCGCTCGGGGGAATTTGGATGGCCCGTCGTCCTGAAGGCTGACGGGTTGGCATCTGGCAAAGGCGTCGTCATGGCGGACGATCGGCCGACCGCCGAAGCAGCCATCGTCGCGGCCATGGGCGAGCGGAAGTTCGGCGCGGCGGGAGACCGGCTCGTCATCGAGGAGTGTCTCTCCGGCCCGGAAGTTTCGTTCTTCGTGGTGTCCGACGGTGCACGGGCGGTACCGATCGGGTCGGCGCAGGATCACAAACGAATATTCGACGATGACCGGGGACCGAATACGGGCGGGATGGGCGCCTTCGCGCCGACCCCTCTGATCGATCCCGCGCTCGAGCACCGCGTAATGCGGGAGATCGTGGAACCGGTGATGGCCGGAATGGCGAAAGAGGGCCATCTATTTCGCGGCTTCCTGTTCGTCGGCTTGATGCTCACTCCGAACGGCCCGAAGGTGATCGAGTTCAACGTGCGCCTCGGTGACCCGGAAACGCAGGCGATGCTGACCCTTATCGACGAGCCGTTGTTGCCGATTCTGGTCGCCGGGGCGACGGGCCGGCTTCGGCACGCTTCGATACGGATTGGACAGGATTCAGTGGTCGGCGTGGTGCTGGCATCGCGCGGCTATCCCGAGTCCGCCGAATCGGGCCGGGTCATCAGCGGTGTCGAGGCCGCCGAGATGATCCCGGGCGTGGCCGTTTATCACGCCGGAACAGCGCGTCGAGATGGCCATTTGATCACTGCTGGCGGACGAGTCCTCACGGTCGCAGGACGGGGCACCGATTTTGTCGAAGCCATCGCGCGCGCCTACGCTGGCGTCATGCGGATCTCGTTCGACGGCATGCAGTATCGGCGCGATATTGGACGCAAGGCACTGGTCGAACAACCAACCAACCACGGTGGACGCGGTGGACACGGAGGGTAAGGCTGTTTTTGCCTCCGCGGCCTCCATGTCCTCTGTGGTGGAGAGTTCGTGAAATACGCCGTCGTCACCTTCGGCTGTCGCGTCAACCAGGCGGACTCGCTGAACGTCGAGGAAGGCTTTCGAGCGCATGGCGCCATCGCCGCCGAGGCCGAAACAGCCGACATCGTCGTCGTCAATACGTGTTCGGTCACGGCGAGCGCCGACCAGGCGGCGCGGCAGACGGTCCGGCGCATCGCGCGAATCAATCCGGCCGCACAAATCATCGTCACTGGCTGCTACGCCACGCGTCGGCCCGACGAGGTTCTCGGTCTGCCTGGCGTGATGCGCGTCGTTCCAAACGACGACAAACCAGAACTGATGTCCATCGTACGTGGTGTCCGGCTTCAGCTGGACCCTCTTCAGCCGGACCTTACAACAGCCAATCGCTTTGGCGACGGAGACGGCAGCTGCGGCACGGCGCTCGAGCCCGGGATCGCCGGCCGGACGGCGTTTACACTATGCGTCCAGACCGGGTGCGGCGAGGAGTGTTCGTGCTGCATCATCCCGACCACGCGCGGTCGGCCGAGAAGCGTGCCTATCGCACGCGTACTGGCGGAAGCCGAGCGTGTGACGGCGGCGGGCTTCAAGGAGATCGCCTTGACCGGCGTCCACTTGGGATCCTACGGCCGCGATCTGCTGCCGCGTTCATCGCTAGCGGACCTCCTGAAGCGCCTTGCCGAGGAATCACGTGCGGGCGTCCTGTTTCGAATCAGCTCGCTCGAGCCGATGGACTGCACGCCGGAAATCGTTGACCTTGTGGCGAGCGCCGGATGCTTTGCGCCGCACCTTCACTTGCCGCTCCAGCATGCGAGCAACCGGATACTGGCGGCGATGCAGAGACCTTACGCGATTGAGTACTACTGCGCGCTCGTGGACGTCATCCGCTCGCGCATCCCTCACGCCTCCATCGGATCCGACATCATTGTCGGCTTCCCTGGTGAAACCGACGATGACTTCGTGGAATTGTCGTCGTATCTTGAATCGTCACCGCTGACGCAGGTGCATGTCTTTCCCTACTCCGACCGGGCGGGGACGCTCGCATCGACTCGCCGCGACAAGGTGTCTGGAGCCATCGTTCGCGAACGCGCGCGTGCCATTCGCGAAATCGGCCAGCGGCTGGCCGCGGCGTTTCGCGCTTCACAAGTCGGGAGTGTGCATCGCGGCCTCACCCTCGAGGACGGATCGCTTGTCGTGACGGGGAATTATCTGAAGCTGAAGATTCCGCCAGGCCGCACCCGCAACGAATGGGTGAACGTCCGGCTCGTGTCACATCATGACGGCGAGCTACTGAGCGGGTGATTTCCGCGGCCCTTCCACTATCAGCTGACCGCAGGCGGCCCGAATGTCCCTGCCGCGGCTCTTGCGGACCGACACAGAGAGGTGGTGGTCGGCCAGAATCCCCGCAAAGCGGTCGATCGCCTCGTCGGA
Organism: Vicinamibacterales bacterium; assembly: GCA_965229885.1. Lineage (GTDB taxonomy): Bacteria > Acidobacteriota > Vicinamibacteria > Vicinamibacterales > CAVVIG01 > DATLLJ01. The sequence continues at coordinate 266,890 of CBDDJX010000001.1, read as the reverse complement.
TGGGCGTTCGAAGGGAATTCCGGCTGCCCCGTTCAACGGAATCAGATTGACCTTCGACTTCACACCTGACAGCAGCTTCGCCAGGCGTCGCGCATCGACCGGCGAGTCGTTGACGCCGGCGAGCAGCACGTACTCGAACGTGATTCGGTTACGCCGCTTCAGGGGAAATCGCTTGCACGCTTCGATGATGTCGCTGACGCCGTATTTCTTATTGATCGGCACCAGTTCACCGCGCGTCGCGTCGGTCGGCGCGTGGAGCGAGATCGCCAGGTTCGGCATGACCGGCTCGCGGGCCATCCGTTCGAGCGCCGGTAGCAGACCAACGGTCGACAGCGTGATCCGGCGCGGCGACATCGCAAACCCGTGCTCGTCTGCGAGGATTCTGAGCGCCTTCATCGTCTCGTCATAGTTGTGGAGCGGCTCGCCCATGCCCATCAGCACGATATTGAACGTCGCGGCCCGCATCGTCAGTGCATCGGCGAGCACACGCACCTGACCGACGATTTCGCCAGCGGTCAGGTTGCGGATGAGCCCCATCCTGCCCGTTAGACAGAACGCGCAGGCCATTGCGCAGCCCACTTGGGTCGAGATGCAGAAGGTCATGGACGGCGTGTCGGGGATGAACACCGACTCGATGTGCTGGCCGTCAGCGAGGCGGAGCAGGAATTTCTCGGTGCCGTCAATCGACCGTTCGCGATGCACGAGTTCGGGCGTCGTCAGTGCGAATTCGGCCGTAAGCTGCTCGCGCAGCGCACGCGGCACATCGGACATTGTCGAGGGGGCCGCCAGGTCGGTCACGCCGTGCCGGTAGATCCACTGAAAAATCTGATGCGCCCGGAAGCGCTGATGTCCGCCCGCCGCGAGGGCTTCCTCGAGGGCGGGGCGCTCCAGATTGGCGAGGTCGGTGCGGGGCGTCGTCACGCTATCTCCCACGCTTCTAACCACTTGCCTGATTCTCAATCTTACTGCCAAAAAGGGGACGGGAGTCGTTTTCGGCTGATCGCGATGAAAACGACTCCCGTCCCCTTTTCCCCGTCTTCCAGGGGTGCTTGCCCAGAGGACGGCCACGTGTTATAGTGTGCGCTGGCCGATAATTCCTTCTGTTTCAATGCTTTGCGGCATATTCTCGGCTGCCGGTTGAACTCGGTTCCTGCTGCGAGCGTCACCTTGTCGAATTCGCCGATCGTTCGAGACGTTCTGGATAACGGGCTTCGCATTGTCACCGAACGCATGACGCAGGTGCGGTCGGTCAGCATCGGGGTCTGGCTGACGCGCGGCTCGCGGCACGAAAGCGCCGACGAGAGCGGCGTCGCGCATTTCGTCGAGCACATGCTGTTCAAGGGCACCACTACGCGGTCGGCGGAAGATATTGCCCAGGCGATCGATTCAATTGGCGGCCAGCTTGATGCGTTCACCGCGAAAGAGTACGCGGGCTACTACATCAAAGTCCTCGACGAGCACCTGCCGCTCGCCATGGACATCCTCACGGACATCGTCCGGAATCCGGCGTTCAGCGTTGAAGACATCGAACGCGAAAAGAAGGTCGTCGTCGAAGAAATCAAGATGGTCGAGGACACGCCCGACGACCTCGTCCACGAGCTCTTCATGCAGGGTTTCTGGGAAGACCATCCGCTTGGACGTCCCATCCTCGGCACTCTCGAGACAATCGAGTCGTTCAGTGCGGACCTGCTGCGCGACTACTTCCGCCAGGCGTACACGGCCCGCAATCTGATTGTGTCGGCCGTCGGCAACGTGGAACACGAGCGGGTCCGCGAGCTTGTTGAAGAGAAGTTCGGATCGCTCGCGGCCAACGGCTCGGTCTTGGATGAGCACGCGCCTCAAGTTGTGTCTAAGGTGCTCATTCGCAATAAGGAGCTCCTGCAGAGCCACCTGTGCGTCGGTGTGAGCAGTTACGCTCAGAACCACGACGACCGCTATTCCAGCTATCTGCTGAACACGCTCCTTGGCGGGTCGATGAGTTCGCGTCTCTTTCAGAATGTGCGTGAAAGGCGCGGCCTCGCCTACGCGGTGTTCAGCGGACTGAGCGCGTACCGCGACGCCGGATCCTTCACCGTCTACGCCGGGTGCGCGAACGACGCCGTGGGCCAAGTGCTCGACCTTGTCGTCGAAGAATTGCGTGGCGTGAAACAGACGCCGGTGCCGGTCGCCGAGCTGCAGCGCGCAAAAGATCACTTGAAGGGCAGCCTCATGCTGAGCCTCGAGAACACGGCGAGCCGCATGTCGCACCTGGCCCGACAGGAGATCTACTTCGATCGCCAGTTCGGTCTGGACGAAACACTGCAGGGAATCGAGCGTGTGACCACCGCTGATGTGCAGCGTGTGGCCGCCGATCTGTTCCGAAACGGCTCGCTGTCGGCGACCGTCCTTGGCCACGTGAATGGCCTGCAGGTTCCGCGCGAGCGGCTCGATCTCGACTAGATGATTCCTCGTTATACCCACGCCGACATGGGGCGGATCTGGAGCGACCAGCGCCGGTACGAGACCTGGCTGCTTGTCGAGACCGCTGCCGCCGAGGCGATGGCCGCCGCCGGCCTCATTCCGGCCGACGCGGCACGCGACATCCGCGAGCGCGGCGCCTTCGACATCGCGCGCATCGAAAAGATCGAGCAGACCACACAGCACGACGTGATCGCCTTCACCACCGCCGTGGCCGAGAAGGTCGGGCCCTCTGCGCGCTGGCTTCACTTCGGCATGACCTCGTCGGATGTCATCGACACGGCGCAGGCGCTGCAGATGCGCGAGGCGTGCGACGTGATTCTGAGCGATCTCGCGGCGCTTGCCGAGGCCGTGCACGACCGGGCGATCGAGCATCGTGCGACCCCCATGATCGGCCGGACCCACGGGGTCCACGCCGAGCCGATGACATTCGGCCTGAAGCTCGCGCTCTGGTACGCGGACCTCGGTCGCGACGTCGAGCGCGTGCGCCGTGCGCGGGCAACCGTGAGCGTTGGCATGATTTCCGGTGCGGTCGGCACGTTTGCGCACCTGCCGCCTGAGATCGAAGCCGATGTCTGCCGACGACTCGGGCTCGAAGCGGATCCGGTGGCCTCGCAGGTGATCCAGCGCGATCGGCACGCGGAACTCATGGCCGCGCTGGCGATTGCGGCGGCGTCGCTCGAGAAATTCGCGCTGGGGATTCGGGGGCTGCAGAAGACGGAGATTGGCGAGGTCGAGGAACCGTTCGCCAGAGGCCAGAAAGGCTCGTCGGCGATGCCGCACAAACGCAACCCGATCGGCTGCGAGCAGATCGTCGGACTGGCGCGCGTCGTTCGCGCGAATTGCCAGGCGGCCTTCGAGAACATCGCGCTGTGGCACGAACGCGACATTTCCCACTCGTCGGTCGAGCGCGTGATTCTGCCAGACAGTTTCATTGCGCTCGATCACATGTTGCGGCGCTTTACCAGGATCGTTCGTGGCATGCTCGTGTACCCCGAGCGGATGCGCGAGAATCTGAACCGCTCGCGGGGGGTGGTCTTCTCGGGAACTGTGCTGCTGGAATTGGCCAGGAAAGGCGTCACCCGAGAGCAGGCCTACGAGTGGGTCCAGCGAAACGCGACGGCGTCGTTCGCCGAGCAGCGGGATTTCAAGGTCTTGTTGCTCGCCGATCCGGACATCACGCGCGTGCTGTCGCTCGACGAGATCGAGCGCGCGTTCGATCTTGACAAGCAGCTCAAGCACGTCGACCATATTTTTCAACGTGTCTTTCACGCAGTCCACGCGAGGGTGTAAACGGCATGCGCGCGCGCGTCTTCGTCACGCTCAAACCATCGGTGTTCGATCCGCAGGGCAGGACCATCGCCGACGCCTTGCATTCGCTCGGCTACAACGGCGTCGCCGACGTGCGGCAGGGGAAGTACTTCGAGCTCGATCTCTCGACAACCGAAGCAGCGACGGCCCGGGCGCTCGCCGCGGAGGTCGCCGACAAGTTGCTGGCCAACCCGGTGATTGAGAGCTATCGGATTGAAGTCGACTGAAGCCGAGGCCGAGGAGTCATGAATGCGATTTTCAGTGATCGTCTTTCCCGGCAGCAACTGCGACGCGGATGCGTATCACGCGGCCAGGGACGTCCTTGGCGAGCAGGCCGAATACGTCTGGCACAAGGATACCGACCTGAAGGGTGCCGACGTGGTCGTCCTGCCCGGCGGGTTCGCCCATGGCGACTACCTTCGAACCGGCGCGATGGCGCGCTTCTCACCGATCATGCGCGAGGTGGAAGCGTTTGCGGGACGCGGCGGCCCTGTACTCGGCATCTGCAACGGATTTCAGGTCCTGCTCGAAGCGGGGCTGCTGCCAGGAGCGATGTTGCGGAACCGGGGGCTGAAGTTCCTCTGCGAGTACGTGCATCTCCGGGTGGAACAGACCGACACTCCATTCACGTCGGCGTGCCGGAAGAGCCAGGTGCTCCGGCTGCCGATCGCTCACGGTGAAGGCAACTACTTCGCCGAACCTGACGTCATCGCACGTCTCGAACAGAGCCGCCAGGTGATCTTCCGGTACACCAATGCGGCCGGTGAGGTCGCCGACGCCGCCAATCCGAACGGGTCGGCGGCGGCCATTGCCGGCCTCTGCAACGAGGCTCGGAACGTCGTTGGCGTGATGCCGCATCCCGAACGGGCGTGCGAGTCGATCCTCGGCAGCTCGGACGGCCTGATGATCTTCGAGTCGGTCGTGCAATCGATCAAGTCGGGGGCGCTGGTCGCCCGGGCGTAATTGACATGATTGAGCCTCAGGTTCTCGAGCGGCACGGCCTGAAACGGGATGAATACGACCGCATTGTCACGTTTCTCGGCCGCGAGCCGAACCTGACCGAGTTGGGCGTCTTCTCGGTGATGTGGTCCGAGCACTGCAGCTACAAGAGCTCGCGCGTGCACCTCAAGACGCTGCCGACCGAAGGGTCGCAGGTACTGCAGGGCCCTGGCGAGAACGCCGGCGCGATCGACATCGGCGACGGGCTCGCCGCGATCTTCAAGATCGAATCGCACAACCACCCGTCCTTCATCGAGCCGTACCAGGGCGCCGCGACCGGTGTCGGCGGGATCATCCGCGATATCTTCACGATGGGCGCGCGCCCGATTGCGCTCCTGAACTCGCTGCGTTTCGGATCGCTCGACGCGCCGGGCACACGGCGGGTGCTCGAGGGCATTGTCGCCGGAATTGCCGGCTACGGCAACAGCATCGGCATCCCGACCGTCGGCGGCGAAATCGTGTTCGAGCCGTGCTATGCCGGCAACCCGCTCGTCAACGTGTTCTGTCTCGGCATTGCTCCAGCGGCCGACATCATCAAAGGCGTCGCCTCGGGCGTCGGGAACGCGGTGTATTACGTCGGCGCCAAGACGGGCCGCGACGGGATCCACGGGGCGACGATGGCGTCGGCGGAGTTCGACGAGCGGTCGGCGGAGAAGCGCCCGGCGGTGCAGGTCGGCGATCCGTTCATGGAGAAGCTGCTCCTCGAGGCCTGTCTCGAGGTCATGAAGTCGGATGCGCTCATCGGCATTCAGGACATGGGCGCGGCGGGCCTGACGTGCTCAACGTCCGAGATGGGATCGCGAGGCGGAGCCGGCGTGGAGATCGATGTGTCCCTCGTGCCGCAGCGCGAAACCGGCATGACGCCCTACGAGATCATGCTCTCCGAATCGCAGGAGCGGATGCTGCTGGTCGTCAAGCCCGGACGTGAGCCGGAAGTCGAGCGCATCTTCGATAAGTGGGATTTGCACGCCGTCCGGATCGGCAAGGTCACCGCCGACGGCAGGCTGCGCGTCAAGGATCGCGGGGCGACGGTCGCCGATATTCCGAATCGGGCGCTGACCGACGAAGCGCCGCTTTACCACCGGCCGATGTCTGAACCCGCGTATTTGCAAGAGGCGCAGAAGCTCGACCTCGGCGCCCTCGCGTCTCAGTCGTCGCCGCAGCTGCGCGATGGCAACACCGCCTTGCTGAGGCTCCTTGCCTCGCCAACCATCGCCACCAAACGCTGGGCTTATCGACAGTACGACCACATGGTCCGCACCAACACGATCAACCTCCCAGGGCTCGGTGCGGGTGTGGTCCGCATCAAAGGGACCGAGCGCGCGCTCGCGATGTCGGTTGACGGCAATGGCCGCTACTGCTATCTCGATCCCCGGCGCGGCGCCATGCTCGCCGTCGCCGAGGCCGCGCGCAACGTCGCCTGCACGGGCGCCCGCCCGCTCGGCGCGACCAACTGTCTGAACTTCGGCAATCCCGAGCGGCCCGCCATCATGTGGCAGTTCGCGCAGGCCGTCGAAGGTATCGGCGCCGCGTGCCGCGCCCTCGGCGTGCCGATCACCGGCGGTAATGTCAGTCTGTACAACGAGACGGACGGCAACGCGATCTACCCGACCCCCGTTATCGGCGTCGTCGGCCTTCTGGCGCACGCCGATCGGGTGATCAGCGCCCGTTTCAAGGAATCGGGCGACGTTGTGGTACTTCTCGGTGACGGCCGTGGCGAGTTGGGTGCGAGCGAATATCTCAAGCTCGTGTACGATCAGGTACGTGGTGTTCCGCCCGAGCTCGATCTCGACCGTGAACGGGCGATGCAGCAGCTCATCGTGGAGCTTGGGGAGGAACGGCTGATCCGGTCGGCCGACGACTGCTCGGACGGTGGCATCGCCGTGACGCTCGCCGAGTGCTGTTTCGACAGCGGCGGGATGGGCGCGGAGATCTCCATTGATTCCACGGAGATTTCGGGTGACCCGTATCTGAATGATGCGGCCTCCCTGTTTGGCGAATCCGCCTCGCGGATCGTCGTCTCCCTGGTGGCCGACAATGTCACACGCCTGTTGGAGCTCGCCGCGGTGGCGAGCGTCCCCGCGCACGTGATCGGTCAAACCGGCGGGAACCGGCTGCGCATTGCGACGGGCGGGCGCATGACGATCGATGTGGCGACCGACGACGCCGAGCGCGCGTGGTCGGCGGCGATTGACTCGTATTTCGCTAAGAAGATCGCCTAATGGACAAATTTAAAGACGAGTGCGGTGTATTCGCCATCTTCGGCCATCCCGAAGCGGCCAACATGACCCACCTCGGACTGTACGCCCTCCAGCACCGCGGGCAGGAAAGTGCCGGCATTGCCGCGTCCGACGGCCGGCAGGTGCGCGTCTCGAAGGCCATGGGCTACGTGGCCGACGTTTTCAACGGCGAAGTACTGTCGCATCTTCCCGGTTCGATGGCGATCGGTCACGTCCGCTATTCCACCGCTGGCGAGAGCAAACTCTCCAATGCGCAGCCGATCCTGATCGAGTGCGCGCACGGCCAGATCGCTGTTTGCCACAACGGGAATCTGGTCAATGCCGGCGAGCTCCGAACCGAGCTGGTAAGCCAGGGTTCGATTTTCCAGTCGAGTAGTGACACCGAAGTGATTCTCCACCTCTATGCGCGATCGAAAGCGCCCAATCCGGTGGACGCCATCGTCGAGTCGGTGTCGCAGATCCAGGGCGCGTTTTCACTGGCGCTGATGACCCGCGACCGCATGATTGCCGTCCGCGATCCTCACGGGTTCAGACCCCTTGCGCTTGGACGTCTGGACAACGCCACCGTGCTCGCGTCAGAAACGTGCGCCATGGATCTGATTGGCGCGACGTATGTCAGAGACATCGAGCCGGGAGAAGTGCTCGTGGTCAGCGCGGAGGGCGTGCGGTCGATCAAGCCGTTTCCGTCCGCGTCGCTTGCGCACTGCGTGTTCGAGCACGTGTACTTCGCGCGGCCGGACAGCTACGTCTTCGGCCTGAGCGTGAACGAGATCCGCACAAACCTGGGTCGCATCCTCGCCAAAGAGCAGCCGGTCGACGCCGACGTTATCGTGCCTATTCCCGACTCGGGCGTGTGCGCAGCGATGGGCTATGCAGAAGACTCGGGCATTCCGTTGCGGATGGGTCTCATCCGGAATCACTACGTCGGCCGCATGTTCATTCAGCCGCAGTCATCGATCCGCCACTTCAATGTGAAGGTGAAGCTCAACCCGGTCCGCAGCATTCTGGATGGCCGGCGCGTCGTGCTCGTGGACGACTCGATCGTGCGCGGCACGACCAGCCGCAAGATCGTGAAAATGGTGCGCGCCGCCGGCGCCAAGGAAGTGCACGTTCGGGTCAGTTGTCCGCCGACGATCTCTCCCTGCTACTACGGTGTCGATACGCCCCGCCGCCTGGAACTCATTGCGGCGACGCACACGCTCGAGGAGATCGCCAAGCACCTCGGTGCCGACAGTGTCGGCTATCTGAGCCTCGAAGGGTTGATGACCGCCGTTGGCAGTCAGCGCGGCTCTTACTGCAGTTCGTGCTACACCGGCGTCTATCCGGTGCCGTTCCCACAGGATCAGGCGACCTACCTGCAGCTCGCACTGAAACTCGACAAGGAGCCGATCGTGGAGAAAGAGCCAGTCGCCAACAAATAATGAACTCTCCGCCACGGAGGACACGGAGGTGCCCAACCGGCTTGATCTTCTGCGTCCTCAGTGTCCTCCACGGTGGCGCGTTTGTCTCAGCACAGGAGCCAAACGCCCCCCAAGAGGTCGCCGCCGACCAACTGAAAGCGGCCATCGATAAGCTCGGCGACTTCGAGCACGCCGTCCGTACCGGCGCGGCACGTACGATCCGCCGAACCATGGCGCCGCAGGCAGTGGCGGCCCTGCTGCAGACCGTCGCCGAGCATGCGGACGGCTACGTCCGCTATCGCGCGCTTGTCATCCTCACCGGCTTCAACGATCCGCGCACGAATGATGCGATGCGCGAGTCGCGCACCAGCCCCAACGATCGCCTCCGCACCGTCGCTTACAGCTTTATTGAACACCACCCCGATCGCGCTTTCATCCCCGAACTCCTGACGGCGCTCGACCAGGAGCAGGGCGAGTTCGTCCGCCCGTCCCTCGTTCGCGCCGTCGTGGCCCACGGCGCGATTTCCGACGATCCACGAATCCGGCAGACGTTGCTCAGGGAAGTGGGGCGTGGGGAAGATTACTTTCGAAGCGCCGTCATCGAAGCGCTGGGTGATTACAATGCCCTCTACGCGTACGACGCGCTCGTCGCGGTGGCGAAGCTCGACGGTCCTCTGCAGGACGATGCGGCGCTGGCCCTGGGGAAGATCGGTGACAAGCGCGCGCTCGAGACGCTCGCGGCTCTGCAGAGAGCTGCGCCGCGCCAGACACAGCCGACCATCGCCGCGGCGATTTGCCTTCTCGGCGTGAACTGCAGTTCGCACGAGAACTATTTGATCGAGACGTTGAGGTTCGCCAACAGCAACCCGAACCTGGGATTCCAGGAACTCCTCCGCGGCGCGGCGGCGGGCCTGGGCGCGTTGGCCGTTGCCGGCGGGCACGACGAAGCGGCCGAAGCCTTATTCGAGATCGGCATTCCTTCGCACGATCCGACTCGTGCGCCCGTGTCGCTGGCGCTCGGTACGATCGCCTTGCGGAACACGCCGCTGATGCTGTCAGTGCTCGGCACGCATGCTGAGCGCGGTCGCGCCATCGATCTTGTGGCGGAAGGGTTCGACATGCTCGAGGAAGATCTGGACAAGGAAACCTTCTTCGCCGCCGTACGCCGCGCCTATTGGGATGCTCCGGAGGGATCAGCGAAACGCCAGTTGATGCAGACGCTCATCGGGAAGCTGGACTTTTGATGGACTACCGTCAGTCCGGGGTCGACATCGACGCCGGGAACGAGACGGTCCGGCGCATCAAGTCCCTGGCGCGGGCGACCTTTACGCCCGGTGTCCTGTCCGACATCGGATCGTTCGGCGGCCTCTTCCGCCTCGACCGCGACCGGTTTCAAGATCCCGTCCTCGTCTCGAGCGCCGACGGCGTCGGGACGAAACTCAAGGTTGCCTTCATGACCGGCCGCCACGATACCATCGGCGCGGACCTCGTCAACCACTGCATCAACGACATTCTCGTCCAGGGCGCCGAGCCGTTGTTCTTTCTCGACTACCTCGCGACGGGGCGGCTGTCTCCCGACATCGCTGAACAGGTTATTGGCGGGATCGCGCGCGCGTGCCGCGAGAACGGTTGCGCATTGATTGGGGGCGAGACTGCCGAGATGCCAGGTTTCTATGCCGACGGCGAATATGATCTCGCTGGGTTCATCGTCGGCGTGGTCGACCGGACCAAGATCGTCGACGGCCGGGCGATCGTGCCTGGCGACGTCCTGATTGGTTTGCCGTCGGCGGGTCTGCATACGAACGGCTACTCGCTCGCGCGGCGCGTGTTCTTCGACGTCGCGGGCCTGCAGCCCGATACTGTCGTCGCGGAACTCGGCACGACGGCAGGCGCTGCGCTGCTTGCGCCGCACCGCTGTTATCTACCGATCGTTCGTTCGCTTCTGGAGCGCGGGCATGTGAAGGGGTTGGCCCACATCACCGGCGGCGGAATCACGGAAAATGTTCCGCGGATACTTCCGCCAGGATGCGCGGCGGAAATCGACCTGCACGCGTGGGCCGTGCCGTCCCTCTTTCAGTTCATCGAGGACCGCGGCGGTGTCAGTCGCGACGAGATGTACCGGACGTTCAACATGGGTGTGGGCCTCGTCGTGGCCTGCAAGCCGCGGGCCGCCGACCGCGTCCTCAGCAGCGTGGCGGGAGCCGGCGAGTCGCACGCCGTACGGATTGGACTCGTCGTCCCAGGCGCGCGCACCGTCCGCTACATCGGCTAATGGAAAAGGATGGAAAAGAGGACGGGAGTCATTTTCGAGAACGAGTTTACCCAACGTTCGCCGGGCGCCCCGGTCCGCGGAATTCCGGATTGATTCCCAGGAGCCGTGCAGAATTTGCTCGCCATTCGTCGCTCCCAAATGGTGCACCGCGTCGGACTAAGGGCCAATCGTGAAGGAAGTTGTCAGTGCAGAAATTGCGACGTCGCCAAAGACTGGACCAGCGCCAGTCTTCGGCACGTGCCACCAGGCTCGCGCGAAGTGGATTCCGCTCAACATATCGACAAACGCGAAGGACGTGCGGGTCAGTTTCGACAGGGATCGCTTTGTATCGCCCCTGGTACACAGGACCCGTACCGGATGTGCCTCGGACGGCATGCCATCGTTGGGCATGAGTGCATGTGAGCCAGTGCATGAACGTGGAAAGATCGCCGGCAGCAGCGGGCCAGACAAGCAGATGCCAGTGGTTGGGCATGGCGCAATATGCCAGGACACGAAGCGGGACTCGTTGCACGGCTTGCAACAGTACCCGTTTGAACACAGCGTAGTCGGCTGGCGTTTCGAACAGCAAAGCGCGCCTAAGGGCCCGTCCGGGAATAACTGCGCCACTCTGGCCGCCGATGCATCCCGCGGGGCTGCGTTGCTCGTCGCTTACATACACTCGGTATGCGCGCTCCTCACGCCTAACCCGGCGGGCGCCTCGGCACCCATAGCTGCCGCACTTATTCCCAGACGGGCCCTAACCGCTCGATTGAGAACGTGATAGACCGAATCGGTCGCCGGCCCGCGTGGACGTCTGGGCATTTGAACCTCGTGAGCGTCCACAGACAGCCGCAAGTGGAGTGCCACCAGAAATGACTCCCGTCCCATTTTCACGGCGCCTCGGCGTGCTCATTTCAGGACGGGGATCCAACCTTCAGTCGATCATCGACGCGATCGGCCAGGGTCGCCTCGATGCACAGATCGCGGTCGTCATGTCGAATCGCGATGATGCCGCTGGATTGAAAAGGGCGAGCGAGGCGGGGATCGAGACGACGTGTCTCAGCCCACGCGATTACCCGGATCGTGACGCTTACGATCGCGCCATGGCCGTCGCGCTCGAAGCGCGCGAGGTGAATATCGTCTGTCTTGCAGGCTTCATGCGACTCGTCGGGCCGCCGCTGCTCACGGCGTTCCCCAATCGCATGCTGAACATTCACCCGTCGCTCCTACCGGCGTTTCCAGGTCTGGCTGCACAGCGTCAGGCACTTGACTACGGCGTCCGGTTCAGTGGCGCGACGGTACACCTGGTCACTTCAACGTTGGACGGCGGGCCGATCATCTTGCAGTCCGCCGTTCCGGTGCGGGAGGGCGATACCGTGGAAGGCCTGTCAGCGCGGATTCTCGTCGAGGAACATCGAATCTACCCTGAGGCGATTCAAATACTCCTCGACGGTGACTGGTCTGTGCAGGGCCGCCGATTTGTCAGAGGCGCGGCAAGGTAATTTCAACGGGCATCAGGGCGCAGTGTCAGTACCGCGACTTCCGGTGGGCAATTGATCCGGACCGGCACGTAAACCGTACCGATGCCGCGACTCACGAAGATCGCGGTCCGCTGCAGCCGGCCGATACCAGCCACGACCGGAAACTTCAGCGCCGCGATGGCGCCAAGCCCGGGCAGCACGGCCTGACCGCCGTGTGTGTGGCCGGACAGCACCAGAGGAATGTTGAGCGCGGCCGCTTCGGTCAGACGGCGAGGATCGTGCGCCAGCAGGACGACGGGGCCAGTGGCGCCGCGCACCACCGTCGCGATGGCGTCCGGCCGTCTCGTCCAATACCGGATCCCTGCCAGGTCGATGCCCCCGCCATTGATCGTCAGATGCGTACGGGCGTCCCTGAGGACCTGGACACCGTTTCTGGCGAGTGCGGCTGGCATGTCGTGGTCGTCATCATGATTGCCGAGGACGGCGAAGACACCGTTCGGCGCCGACAGGGGCGCCAACGCATCGGCGGACGGGCCCATATACTGCCGGTCTGCCCGAGTGACATAGTCGCCCCCGAGGACAATCAGATCCGGCCGTTCGGCCATCAACATCGTCACGGCGTTGCTGACGTCGCTGTGGGACACCCACCGGCTGCGATGGATATCCGTCAGTAGACCGATCCGCAGCCCGCCAAGTCCGGCGGGAAGGCCCGATACTCCGATCGTCTCCCGCGTCACTCCAGGCTGATGGCGCCCGTAGAGAAATCCGTATGCGCTCGTTCCCGTGGCCGCGCCGACGCCGGCTGCCACGAGCCCTTTGAGCACCGTGCGGCGCGTGACGAGTGTCATGCCTCGTGGTCCGCTCGAAGAGTGGGCACCGAGTTATAGTAGCAGTTCACCATGGACAATTTGTTGTCGGAACTCGAGTGGCGTGGCCTGGTGTACGACACCACCGAGGGGCTTGCCGACGTGCTCACCAGGGAAAGGGTGACTGCGTACATCGGCTTCGATCCCACTTCTTCCAGTCTTCATGTCGGCTCGCTGCTTCAGATCATGTTGCTTGCCCGGCTCCAGCGTTCCGGCCATTCACCGATCGCCATTGTCGGCGGCGGTACCGGGATGATTGGCGATCCGAGCGGGAAATCGCAGGAGCGCGTCCTACTGTCTCCCGAGCAGATCGAGGCGAACGTCGACGGGATGCGGCGGCAGCTCGCACGGTTCCTCGACTTCGATCGCGCGGGGAACGCGGCGCGCATCGTGGACAACGCCCAATGGCTGGGCACCATCGACTTGCTGTCCTTCCTCCGCGATGCCGGAAAGCACTTCACCGTCAACTACATGCTCCAGAAAGAATCGGTCCGCCGGCGACTGGAAAGCGAAGAAGGTATTTCGTTCACCGAATTCAGCTACCTGCTTCTACAGGCCTACGACTTCCTCCAGGTCTTCGATCGGTACGGCTGCATGCTGCAGATGGGTGGCAGCGACCAGTGGGGCAACATCACCGCAGGCGTCGACCTGATCCGGAAACTGCGCGCGAAGAAGGCGCACGGCCTCGTCGTGCCGCTCGTGATGACCTCGTCGGGCGTGAAGTTCGGCAAGACCGAAGCGGGCACGATCTGGCTGGATCCCGCGCGCACGTCGCCGTTCAAGTTCTATCAGTTCTGGCTGAACACCGACGATCGAGACGCGGTGAGGTACCTGAAATACCTTACGTTTCTGGATCGACCGACGATCGACGCCCTGGACGCGGCGACCGCGACGAGCCCGGAACGGCGCGAGGCGCAGCGCGTACTCGCGCGCGACGTCACCTCGCTCGTGCATGGCCGCGATCAGATGACACGCGCGGAACAGGCCGCGACGGTGCTCTTCAGCGAGGACATCTCGAGGCTCAGCGCAGACGATGTGCTGGCGGTATTCGAGGATGTGCCGTCAACAGACATCCCCGGTGAAGCGTTCGATGCAGACGGAATCGGCATCGTCGATCTCGTGGCGCGCGTTCAGCTCGTCCCGTCCAAAGCCGAGGCCAGGCGGCTCGTGGAATCGGGCGGGGTGTACGTGAACAATCGTCGCGTCGCAGATCCTCAGGCACGAATCACGCGATATGACGCGATCGACGGGCGGTTGTTCGTGTTGCGGAAGGGGCAGAAGCAGAATCACGTCGTACGGCTGACCGTGTCGAGCCATAAGTAAGTGTTACCGGGCGGCGCGTCGTCGCGCCATATTTGGTGTTACCGACGGGGAGAGGTCTTTGAGCGACAGGGCCGCGGAGACCCACGCGGTCTTTGCGTGTGTCTCCGCGGCCCCCGCCGTCGAGGGCACCAGCCCGCGCCGATGATTCGCGAGGGCATAGACCCGCGCGAGCTTGCGGTCAATGCGCGCCGCGAGCGCGAACGGATCGAGCCGGTCCCGCTGGCGCACGAGCGCCACCACCTTCGCGGCGTGGGCCTGCGGGCAGGCCTGGACGCGCTCCAACGGGGTCTGCGGCGCGTCGTAGTACCGGCGCCGGCGGGCGCCGATGCGTTCTTTGCGCTGGAGTTGCACCGACGGCAGAAAGAGATTCTGCAACAGCCGCAGGTCGGCCTACACATCGTTCATCGCTGCGAGGCCCCCCGCCGAGTCATACCGCACATAGCCCATCAGCTTCCGGACGTGGGTCCAGTTCTTTTGTTCGATATGCGCGTTGTCGTTCTTCCTTGTACGGCCGCCCCCGCGTGAATTGAATCTGCTGCGCCCGGCAGTACCGGTGCAGATGCGCGTTGATGAACTCCGAGCCGTTGTCGGAGTCGATCCCCCGGAGCGCGAAGGGCAAGGCCGCGCGCAAGTGGTCGAGCCGTTCCTGGACCCGGACCTGACTTTTCCCCATGACGGCGCCGTGTTCGACCCAGGTGGTCTGAATGTCGGTGAGATTCAGCGTATGGAGGAAGTCCCCATCGGCGCGGTCGCCCGAGTGACTCACCAGGTCCACCTCGGTGAAGCCGGGCTCGGTGACGTCCCAGTGATCGGTCTTGCCCGGAATGTGGTGCTTCAACAGCGGGCCGGGTTTGGTGCGCCCATACAGCCGTCGGCGGATCGTGCGCTGGTCGGGCGCCAGCAGGCGATCGATCTGGCGCGGGCTGATGGTGCGCACCTTCGCTTCGGTGGCGGGCGACACCGCGAGGCGGCGGCGGGCCCACGGCAGCCACGTCGGCAGCAGGGCCTTCAGGCGGCGGGCCCACGGATCGCCCGCGCCGCGACCCAGACCGCCCGGAGTGCCCGCACCCCCGCGGCGTCATAGCGCGTGGGTCGGCCCCGACGCGGGCCCCGCGGGGGCCGCACGGCTGGCCGCCGCCAGGCCCGAATGATCGCCTTCCGATGGTAGCCCGTCACCGTCACCGCCTCTGTGAGCACGCGCCCCTTCTCCGTCCGCGAGGCCCCCACGTACCGGTCCCGCATCGGCGCCAAATACTCCGGCCTCGCCTGTGGTCCCACGCGGGTGCCCTCCTGTGGCACACCCGCTTGGGTAACACCCTTATAGGGCGCGACGATCTTTCCTTCGGTCACACTTACCATGGCGCGATACGGGGGGTTGCTCGCAGACGTCGAGGAAGCTCTTGATGGATACTAGTAGGACCAGTGAATTGCGTGATGACATCTCAGCCGCGTAGGGTCGACTGTGTCGAAGGGATTGAGATCGCGCCGTCGGGTCAGGGCGCGTGAAGAACCGCGTCGTGCTCGCGGCTCTCCTCGGGTCGGGGCTCGTGGCGCTGGCGGTCGGCGGCTACGTCCTGAGTCTCCGAAAGGATCGCTTGCCGTCGCAGGATTCACCAATCTACGAGGACATGACGCGACAGTTCTATCGCGGTCTCGCCTCGCTCCAGGTGGGTCTCCTCGACGATGCGAAGTCGGCTTTTAAGCGGTCCACAGAACTCGTTCCAGGCGAGCCGGCGGCATGGGCCAATCTCGGTCTGGCGCACCTCCGGCTCGGTGAATTCGATGAAGCGTCGCTGGCGCTCGATCGGGCGTCGGCGCTCGCGCCGAGCAGCGGCGAAGTGGCCTTTCTACAGGGGCAGATGGAGACGGCCCGCGGCCGTCCCGATGCGGCCATCGCGCGTTTTCGGCGCGCTGTCGACCTCGTTCCGCGTGGATTGCGCGCCCGCTACGCGCTCGCGCAGGAGATCGAGTCGGCCGGCGGTCCAGGTGCCGACGCCGAGGCGCAACGCCTGCTGGACCAAGTCATCGTGCTGCAACCAGACAATTTCGCGGCGCTCCTGGAGCGAGTGCGCCTCGCCGCCAAACGCGCCGACGGCGGGTTGCTTCAGGATTCGGTGGCCGGACTAGGCCCACTCGCACGCAACTGGCCATCCGTGGCAGTGGAGCAGTACCGCACGCTTCAACGCGTGGCCGCGAGCGGCGACTTCCCGGAAGCGGCGCGGACGACCGCCGTCCTGCGCAACGTCCTACTACCGGTTCCGGCTTTCCGCGAAGATCTCGCGGCGATCCGAACACCCTCCGAATTGATGGCGGAGCCTTTCAAGCGCTTCCTGACACTGCCTACGCCAAGCTCCACGCCGTCAGCTCCGGATGACGGCCTCACGTTCGCTCGCGAGCGTGTCGGGACCGATCCCTTGCCGCATTGGAGCGCAGTGCTTGCGTTCTCACCGAACGGTACGGACGGGCCAGTCATCATTGCTGCCGACGGCCACGAGATACGGTCAAGCGACTCCTCAGGCGTGGTCTTGCCGTTCCCTGGCGGCTCCTCCAATGCGCCCCCGTCAGCACATGGCGTCCTCGCGATCGATTGGAAACGTGATTTCACAATGGGTCTTGTGCTGGCGGGTCGCGGCGGCCTCAGACTTCTGGCCCACGCAGGCGATGGAACCTTCCGTGACTTGACACCGGAGGCGTTAAACGGCGAGGCGATGAACATCGACTGTTTCGGCGCGTGGGCCGCCGATCTGGACATGGATGGCGACCTCGATCTCGTCGTCGGCGTGAACGACGCTGCGCCGCTGGTCTTGAGAAACAACGGTGACGGCGGCTGGCGGGTCTTGCGGCTTTTCGTAGACATCGTGGACCTCCGGGCATTCGCGTGGGGCGATTTGGACGGAGACGGCGATCCGGATGCCGCGCTGCTCGACGCGCAAGGCAATCTCCATCTGTTCGAGAATCGACAGGGCTCTCAATTCGAGGCAATGAGCGGGCCGGCCGGCCTGAATCACCTCGTCGCCCTTGCGTTGGGAGACATCAACGGCGATGGCGTGCTCGACGTGGCAACCCTGGACGCGAGCGGGACGATCAGTCGAGCCTCGAGGGGCCCTGACGGCTGGGAGCTGCAGCAGCTGGCAGTCTGGTCCGATCGGCCCGACCAAATGGCGCCTGGATCATCACGTCTGTTTCTCGACGATCTCGACAACAACGCAGCACCCGATCTCGCGGTCTCGAGCGTCGGCCGCTCGCGACTCTGGCTTTCGGGAGGACAAGACGCCTTCCAGCGCTTGGAGGCGCCGCTCGAGATGGAGATCTTCAGCGTCGTCGATCTCAACAACGATGGTCAGCTCGACCTAGTCGGGCTGTCGAACGGGCAAGTGGTCCGTTCGATCGGGCACGGCACGAAAGGCTATCACTGGCAAGTGTTCCGGCCGCGCGCGCAGGCCACCGCCGGAGATCAACGCATCAACTCATTCGGCGTGGGGGGCGAGATTGAGATCCGAGCTGGTCTGCTCACCCAGAAACAGCCAATCACTGGAGCCTCCGTGCATTTCGGCCTTGGGATGCACGCTGGAATCGACGTTGCGCGCATCGTGTGGCCGAACGGCGTCGTGCAAGCCGATTTCGACACCGGCGTGGATCAGGTGATTGTGGCAGAGCAACGGTTGAAGGGCTCCTGCCCCTGGGTGTTCACGTACGACGGGGCTGGTATGCGCTTCGTGACCGACTTCCTGTGGCGGTCGCCGCTCGGGCTTCGCATCAATGCGCATGACACCGCGGGTGTGTCGCAGACCGAAGACTGGGTGAGGATTCGCGCCGATCAGCTGGCGCCGCGAAACGGGTCGTACGACGTGCGAATCACCGCGGAGCTCTGGGAAACACACTTCGTGGATCACGTGTCGTTGATGGCGGTTGACCATCCCCAGAATCTCGAGGTATTCGTCGACGAGCGTTTCGCGAGGCGGTCACCGCCGCTCGCGGTCCACGCGCTCACGCCTCCGCGCCCCGTGGCGCAGGCGTGGGACGAAGCTGGTCGCGACGTGACGGCGTTGGTTGCACGTCAGGACGGCCGCTATCTCGCAACCTTCGAGCGCGGGGCGTATCAGGGCGTCGCTCAGGATCACTTCGTCGAGGTGGAACTGGGGCGGGAGATTTCGTCCGACACGCACTTGTGGCTGGTCGCCAACGGTTGGATCTATCCGACCGACAGCAGCATCAACATGGCCATAGGGCAAGGCCGGCAGGTTCAACCCCGTGGCCTCTCGCTCGAAGCCTTGGACGAAGGGGGCCGATGGGTCGTCGTCTCCCCGGATCTTGGTTTTCCAGCCGGGAAAAACAAGACGATCTTAGTCGACCTTACCAGCGTCGTCCGAGCAGGCCTCGCGCATGCGAGCCGGCTGCGTCTCCGGACGAATCTTGAGATCTACTGGGACTGGCTCGCGATTGGAGACGATGTGGCGAATGCGCCGATCCGGACGACACGAATCGGCACGGATCGCGCAGATCTCAGGTACCGCGGGTTTTCGCAAACGAGTTTTGACCGTCGCGATGTTCCAGAAACGCCCCACTATGACGAGATAGCGAACGTCACTTCGCGCTGGCGCGATCTCGTCGGCTACCACACACGTTTCGGGGACGTGCGCGAGCTCCTGCGCAAGGTCGACGACCGCTACGTCATCATGAACGCCGGGGACGAGTTGCGAATGACGTTTCTGGTGCCCCCAGGCCCACCGCCAGGCTGGACGCGCGATTTCGTGCTCATTGGCGACGGCTGGGTCAAGGACGGTGACTACAACACGGCCTTTTCAAAAACGGTGTTGCCGTTGCCATCGCACGGTCAACGGGACTACACGACGTCATCCCAGACGCTCGAGCTCGAAGAGGATCCCGTGTATCGTCGTCGCCCGCAGGACTGGGAGACGTACCACACGCGCTTCGTGACCCCGCGTGGATTTCTCGCTGGATTGAAATGAACGAGAACGTCCGGCAGCGCATGCTTCAGTGGCTGTGGACCGTACTGTTCGCGGCCGCGTTGATCGCCGTGGTTGTGTTGAACGGGTCTGCGGTTAGGCGTGCCGACGACATCCGCCCCTCGGAGGCCTTGGCGCGCTATGGCTTTCGCCTGGATGAAGTGAGCCGTCGCATCGGCGTTGATGTCGTCCATCAGGCGCCGACGTTCGACAAACGGTTGGAGCACATCATGCCGCAGGTCGCCTCGGTGGGCGCGGCGGTGGCCGTGGCGGACTTCGACCGGGACGGCTGGCAGGACTTCTACGTCACGAATAGCGCCGCAGGAGGTCAGAATCATCTCTACCGCAACCAGGGTGATGGGACCTTCAAGGATGTGGCGGTCGAGATGAGTGTGGCCGACGTAAACCGGGTTGGCACCGGCGTCTCCATGGGCGCTATCTGGGGTGATTACGACAACGACGGGTACGAGGATCTGTTTGTTTACAAGTACGGACGTCCGGAGCTGTTCCACAACGAGCAGGGGCATCGGTTCGTCCCGGTCGGCGAAGGGGCCGGATTGCCGCGATGGGTCAACGCGAACAGCGCCGTCTGGCTCGACTATGACGGGGACGGATGGCTTGATTTGTTTCTTGCGGGCTATTGGCCCGAGAGCCTCGATTTGTGGAACCTCGACACGACGCGCATCATGCCTGAGAGCTTCGAGTACGCCGAGAATGGCGGCCGGAAGTACCTCTTGCGCAACCGGGGGGACGGCACGTTCGACGAGGTGTCCGCCTCGCTCGGCATCGACTCTCGCCGGTGGACGCTCGCAGTGGCCGCTGCCGATCTGACTGGCGCCGGCCACCCGGATCTGTTTCTCGCCAACGATTACGGGATCTCCCAGCTCTACGCGAATCGAAGCGGCAAGCGATTCGAAGAGATCGGGCGCGCGACCGGTGTCGGCATGTCTCCGAAAAGCGGGATGAATGCTTCCTTCGGTGATGTGTTCAACGACGGCCGGCTGTCCATCTACAAGACCAACATCTCGGAACCGGGTGTGTTGGTGCAGGGGAACGATCTCTGGGTGCCGAAGAAGCAGGCCGCAGGGACGCTCGAGTACGACGACCTCGCGTCGAGCCTTGGCGTGGACCTGGGCGGATGGAGTTGGGGCGCGCAGTTCGGCGACCTCAACAACGACGGGACGCTTGACCTCTATCTAGTGAATGGCCACGTGTCCGCTGGTGAGCGAACCAGTTACTGGTACGACTTCGCGCAGATCGCCGTCGGCCACAGCGCCATCATTTCCGACGCGCTGAATTGGCCGCCGATGAAAGGCCGTAGCCTTTCGGGATATCAACGCAAGCGCGTGTGGATCAACGATGGATTCGGTCGGTTCACGGACATCGCGCAGGCCGTCGGCGCGACCGACGTCTACGATGGCCGGGCCGTCGCGCTGGCTGATCTCAGCAATCACGGTGTGCTCGACGTGATCGTCGCGAACCAGCGGGGACCGCTCCTCGTCTATAAGAACACGGTGCAACCGGGCCGACACTGGATCGACTTCGAGCTCGACGGCAGCGCGAGCAACCGGAGCGCGATCGGTGCACGCGTGACGCTCTTCTGGAATAATCACGTCCAGGTTCAAGAGGTCAGCGGGGGCAGCGGCTTCAGCGCCCAGAATCAGCGACGGCTACATTACGGTCTCGGTGCTCAAAGTCAGGTCGATCGAGTGGTCATCCAATGGCCGTCTGGGCGGCATCAGACCATTGAAGGGCCGCAGGTCGATTTGCTTCATCGGATCGCGGAGCCCCGCTGAGCCCGGAGAGCGCGGCATTGGGGTCCACCGGGGAAGTGGCGTCCGGACGACGGCCGGTCGTCACGATCGATAACCGGTTTCTCGCGCCTGTTCTCATCACGTGCATCCTCGTTTCCGCTCACCTGTCGTTCGGTATTCTTGAGAGCTACGACCGAATAGCTCTGGCCATCGGCACGGCGATCGCCACGGAGCTGGCCATCGGGCGCATCACCCTCGGCCGATGGCCTCACCCGGCGAGCGCGTACATCACGGGTATCAGCGTCGGCATCCTGCTCCGATCGCCATTTGCCTGGCCGTATGTCCTCGGCAGTTTCATCTCCATTGCCTCCAAGTACGTCCTGCGGGTGAAGGGGCGTCACTTCTGGAACCCGTCGAACTTCGGCGTCAGCGCACTCCTCCTTCTCGCGCCAGTGTCCGTGTCTCTTCTCAGCATTCAGTGGGGCAATACGCTATGGCCGATGGTCGTCATCTGGTTACTGGGGACGGTGATCGTTTGGCAGGTCGGGCGCCTGCAGATCAGCGCGACGTACGTCGCATCGTTTCTGCTGTTCTCGCTGATTCGAAGCGCCATTACCGGGAGCCCCTGGCTCGCCAGTGTGGCGCCGATTACAGGGCCCATGTATCAGCTGTTCATTTTCTTCATGGTGACCGATCCGAAGACGACGGTCCGCTCGAAGTCGGGACAGTGTGTCGTCGTCTTCCTTGTGGCGCTTGTCGAAACGGTGCTGCGGCTTGCGGAGCTCGTCTACGCTCCCTTCTATGCGCTGTTCCTTGTTGGACCGGCAGCGCTGTTGCTCGACACATGGTGGGGATCGAATCCGCACCGTTCAAGCAGTCGATAGATGTCATCCACCGTCGCGTCCCATCCAGCAAGCCTGCGATGTCGAACGGTTCGATCGCGCGGTCGATGCGAGCTGACAGCGCAACGCGTTCGGGGCCTCGATGACGACCGGCCGCGAGTGCCGCGCACTCGCGAAGCTTGCCACCGAAGCGAGGGTGGGCATGGAGCAGGAAGCCCGGCGCCAGCTCCGGGCGGCCGAGCCTTCGCGCGGCCTCGCTGTAGCTCGCCGCGGCGAAATAGAGCAGGCTGAGACGCCTGAACAGCGCGGCGTCGCCCATGTTCGCGTAGAGGGCCCCGACCAGCCGCTCGGTAACGTCCAGTTCGTCCTGCGTGATGCGAGCATAGGCGTGGGAGCGCGTGCAGCGCTGCACGACGCACAAGCTCGAAAACCTCTAGGAGCACGGCCCGGTGCATGCGCGCCCGGAGGAGAGGAAGCGCGACTACGACCGGATCATTCATGCCGGCGATGCCCTCGCGGCGCGCGCCGCCTACGACGCGTTTCTGAAGAAGTGGTCCACGCTCTGTGCGGCGGTCGCGAAGTCGCTCGAGGAGGCGGGCCTGGAGCTGCTGACGTTCTATGAGTTCCCGAAGGCGACGTGGAAGTCGATCCGCACGACGAACATGCTCGAGAATCTCAATCGTGAGTTTCATCGACGGAGGAAGACGCAAGCGTCGTTCGGCACCGAAGCGGCGGCGTTGACGGTGCTGTACGGGCTCGTGGCCTTCGGACAGATTGCCTTGCGACGGATCGATGGTGCGAAGCACCTGCCATCGTTCCTCGAGAAGAGCTGGCAGAAAGTTGCATGAGGACGTAGAGTGGTCAACCGATCAGTGGGAGTGTTACGCCAAGAAACTTATTTCCACAGAACTCGGGACGGATCCGGGCGTGCTAGCCACGAACGGACCGGACACTTCAGGTACAATGGGACAGGCGACTTCACGTACTAACTACGGTCGCCGCCATAGTCACCCTTGACACCTTATATCTGGTCTCGGCGTAAATGGGCGCGGAGTGTTCTCTTTGAAATTGAAGGTGCAGCTTCACTGTAGATACGCGAACGACGACGGGGGCCGCGCGTGAAGCTGAGACCGCGGCAAAGCTGATTACTTAATTTCGATCAAGGTCCTTGGTAGAAGGGAACGCCAAGTAAGCATGAGCACTCGGCGGATATTCTTCTGTCTTCTAGCACTCATCGGGCTCCCGGCCCTCGGCGCGGAGGCCGGGCAGGCGCCTCCAGCCGGTACGGCGGCGCTTCCCGCATCTTTCACTGGTCCGCCCCCGCCAGTCGCCCCCGCCACTATCAATCGCGACGCGGCCCGCCACGCCACCATTCGGGCGGTGCGGCTCACGACGCCGATGCGTATCGACGGTCGCCTCGATGAGGCGGTGTATGACCAGGTGCCGGCGATGTCGGACTTCATTCAGAACGATCCGAAAGAAGGCGCACCGGCGACCGAAAAGACGGAGGTCTGGATCTTCTTCGATGCTGACAACGTCTACGTCTCGGCCCGGCTCTCGGACAGCCATCCCGAACGGCTGATCGCGAACGAGATGCGGCGCGACTCGCTGAACATCGTCCAGAACGATCAGTTCGCCTTTTCCTTCGACACGTTCTACGACCGGCGCAACGCCGTCATATTCGAGGTCAGCGCGGCAGGCGGCCGCATCGATGGGCAGGTTACCAACGAGCGGCAATTCAATCTTGACTGGAACCCCATTTGGGAACTCAAGGTGGGACGGTTCGAGGGCGGCTGGACCGTTGAAACCGCGTTGCCGTTCAAGTCGCTGCGCTACAAGACGATTCCCAGTCAGGTGTGGGGGTTTCAAGCGCGCCGGATCAACAAGTGGAAGAACGAGGTCTCGTTTCTGACGCCGATACCGGCCTCGGTCGGCATGGGGGGGCATATGCGATCCTCGATGGCCGCGACGCTGGTTGGGATCGAGGCGCCGCTCGGGTTGAATAATCTCGAGATCAAGCCTTATGCGACCACGAACCTGACCACCGATACCACGGTGAACCCCGCGGTTCGGAACGACCCGGACGGCGATGTCGGTGTCGACATGAAATACGGCCTCACCCAGAGCCTGACGGCCGACCTGACGTACAACACCGATTTCGCGCAAGTCGAGGCAGACGAGCAGCAGGTGAACCTGACGCGCTTCAATCTGTTCTTTCCAGAAAAGCGCGAGTTCTTTCTCGAGAACGCCGGCACATTTGGCTTCGGCGGTGCGGCGACCAGCGGGTTTGCCGTCGGCGCGTCCGATACGCCGATCATTTTCTACAGTCGGCAAATCGGGTTGGCCCAGGGTCGCGAGATCCCCCTGTGGGGTGGCGGCCGGCTCACGGGCCGGGTAGGGCGCTTCACGCTCGGGGGCATCAACGTCCAATCCAAGGACGAGCCGGTATCGGGGATCCGCTCGACGAACTTCACGGTCATGCGGGTCCGGCGCGACATCCTGGGCAAGAGCAACATCGGCGCCATCTTCACGCAGCGATCCCGCACGCTCTCCGGTGCCGGCAACAACCAGGCGTACGGCCTCGACGGGACGTTTTCATTCAGGGCCGACCTCGTCGTCAACACGTATTGGGCGCGCACGAAGACGACCGGGGTGACGGGCGACGACAGCAGTTACCGCGCGCAGGTCGACTTCACCGGCGACCGGTATGGCCTGCAGGCGGATCATCTTTTCGTCGGCGAGTTCTTCGATCCGCAGATTGGTTTCGTGCGCCGCCGGAACATGCGTAAGAACTTCGTGTCGGGCCGATTCAGTCCCCGCACCAAGAACAGCAAGCGCGTTCGACGGTACTTGTTGACCGGCTCGTTCAACAACGTCGAGAACCGCTCGGGACGGCTCGAGACCCGCACGGTGGATGGGCAGTTGGAAGTGCAGCGCCACAGCAGCGACCGATTCACGTCCGGTTACACGAGAAGCACCGAGTTCCTGCCGACACCGTTCCGAATCGCCCCGGGCGTGACGTTGCCGGTGGGCGAGTACGATTTCGGTAGCGGAAGGGTTTCTTACGTCTTCGGGCGGCAGCGAAACGTCTCGGGGACGTTGACGCTGGACCACGGCACTTTCTACAACGGCCACAAGACGACGGTCAGCGCGACGGGAGCCCGCGCGAACATTGGCCCGCAGATATCGATCGAGCCGAGCATTCAGGTCAACAAGGTCGATCTGGTGCAGGGCTCGTTTACCTCGAAAGTCGTGAACACGCGCGTCACTTTTACGATGACGCCGTTAATGTTCGCTAGCACCCTGCTGCAGTACAACTCGTTGACCAATACGGTGGCGGCCAATGTGCGGTTCCGTTGGGAATACCGGCCGGGCAGCGAGCTGTTCCTGGTGTTCAACGAGCAGCGCGACACGCTCGCGCCTTCGTTTCCCTCGCTGAGCAATCGAGCCTTCATCGTCAAGATCAACCGGGTGTTCCAATTCTAGGGTCACCTGGCGCTGGCTGCCGCGAGAGGTTACGGTCATGCCGCCTCAAACACTTACGACGGGCTTCCTGGCTTTCCCTGTTCCTGGTCTTCGCGGGCGGTGACGCCGTGGCGGGGCAGGGATCCCCGACAGGCACGGCCGGTTTCCCCGCCTCGTTCAGCGCACGGCGTCGACGGGTCCTTTTCGTTCAAGGCCAACCTCGTCGCCAACACGTATTGGGCGCGCACGCAAACCGATGGCATGTCTCGTAACGGCACGAGCTATCGTGCGCAGCTCGACTACACGGGCGATCGGTACGGCCTCCAAGCGGAGCACCTCCTCGTCGATGCACGGTTCGATCCGCAGATCGGATTCGTGCATCGCCGCGACATGCGCAAGGATTTCGCGTACTTCCGGTTCAGCCCCCGAACGAAGGCCAGCACGCGCGTCCGAAGGTATTCGATGACCGGTTCGTTCAAGAACATCACCAACGGCGCCGGCCGGCTCGAGACCCGGACGACGGACGCCCAGTTCGAGAGCCAGTTTCACAGCAGTGACAGGTTCTTCGTGGGTTACACGGACAATCACGAACTTCTCACTCTCCCGTTTCGGATCGCGGCCGGCGTGACCCTGCCCGTCGGGGCGTACCGTTCGGCAGCGGACGCGTCGGCTACAGCTTTGGCCGGCAGCGCAACCTTGATCCGGCGATCTATCTCTGGACTCCGGCGCTTTCTATAGCGGTCACAAGACAACACTGACTGCCAATCCGGTTCGGGTGAACATCGGACCGCAAACATCGATCGAGCCGAGCGTGTCCCTCAACTGGGTCGATCTGGTGGAGGGTTCGTTCACGACGACGATCTTCGGCACTCGCGCCTCCTACACGATGTCGCCGTTGATGTTCGTGAGCGCATTCATCCAGTACAACTCCGGAAGCCACACCGTCAGTTCCAACGTGCGGTTCCGCTGGGAATACCGGCCGGGCAGCGAGTTCTTCCTCGTCTACAACGAGCAGCGGGACAGCCTGGCGCCTTCCTTCCCCGAGCTGACCTATCGGGCGGTTATCCTCAAGATCAACAACGCGTTGCGCTTCTAGGTGACTTCATGATGAAGAAATGACCGCTCGCGGAAGTCGATTCCGGGACGGGGCCGCCCCCGTCGCAGGTTGCGGACAGGGAATCAACGTCATGATGAATGTAGGGGGTCTGGTGGTGCTGCGCAAAGGAAGGATGTTGGCGGCCGCAGCCACGCTGATCGTGTCGGCGGCAGAGATCAAGGCGCTTCTGTAGGGCGACCAGGAGAGTCGCAAACCGGATCCTTTCGGACCGCGGCTTGCGGCGCGCCTCCAACCCGGCCCCGCGCTACTTTCGCTCGGGAACCTTCAACTCAGTCAGGTGGGCGACGATGTCTTGGCCGGATGTCGCCGGCTTCACGGCCTTGTCAATGAGGGCAATCTTGCCGGCCGGATCGATGTAGAAGGTGTACCGTCTGGCGAATTGGCGTTCCGGCGGAGCATCGGGCGGAATCACCTGGTAGGCGAACGCGACCTTCTTGTCCGGATTCGAAAGCATTGGAAAGTCTGCGTGCTCTTTCAGGGCGAACGCCTTGTTGTCCTCCGGGGTATCGACGCTGATCATGAAATACGCGGTATCGAACTTTCGAATCAGTTCCCCGCTCTCACGGAGCGAGTTGCACTCGGCGGTTCAACCAGCGGTGAATGCTTTCGGGAACCAGCCCAGCACGACCCAGTGCCCTCGAAGATCTTTGAGACTGTAGGTCTTGCCATCAGTGCCCGGAAGCGTGAAGTCCGGAGCCGCGTCGCCGACCTTTAGCTCGGCGCTCGGGGTCTGAGCAACGGCCGGACTCGCGAGCCAAATGCCTGCCACGAACGCGAGCGCGAGCGGACATAATATGTTTATCATCGAGCCTCTCCCCTAATTGAACGGCAATAGTAGCACGCTGGTGCAACTCAGGCGAAGTCGACTTGCAAGGTGCTTGGCGGCTTGCTCCAGGCGCGCTCCGCTCGGCCCCCAAGCTGCCCAGAATTCTCCTCAATGCTGGTTCGCACTCGGGCCGGCCTGTGAGAAGATGTCTCCCACGCACCATGTCACAGGGCGAAAGCATTTGGAGGAATAGGAGAATGCGAAATGAACTCGGAAGAACGGCTGCCGGCTGTGCGCTCGCGGTCGCCTGCCTGACCTGCGCCGCCAATGCGCAAACTCCGGCGCCGGCTGGCCCGGTCAGCAGCGCGGTCGCCGCGCCGACCTACGTGTCAATCCCGTTGGAAATTGCCGTCAACCGGCCCGCCGCGGACGTGTGGAAACGCGTGGGCAAGTTCTGCGATATTGGCGAGTGGCTGCGGATTCCGTGCACGATCACGTCGGGCAAGGACGGAGAGTTCGGCGCCGTACGGTCCGTCGCGGCCGAGGTCCTCGTGGGGAAGACTGAACTGTCCTATGTTTACACCCAGACCGTGAAAGACGGGCGACCGTACAATCTCTACCACGGCACTCTGGAGGCGAGGCCGGTGACGGCGACTACCTCGAAGCTGGTCTACACCGTGTTCTTCGACAATTCGATGCTGGCGGACGATGCCGCCCGCGAAACGGACAGGGCGCGAAGGGTCACGACGTTCACGACGGCGCTCCAGAACATGAAGATCCTCGCTGAAGGCGGAGTGTTGCCGCCGGCCCCGGCTCGCGGCGCTCCGCCGGCGGGCGGCGCACCCGGGCCGCATTAGACCTGGATCGCTGATATGGCTGTCGCTTGTCAAGTAAGCAAAGCCTTCCCGTCGTCACCGTCGTGGTGAGCGTTCTGTCCGTCTTAGTTACGTCCCCCTGTACACTGGCAATTCGCGTGAGGCGCCTTACTACCATTGCGGCGGCGGTTCTGTCTCTATCGAAATCGACGCCTTCGTGAATGTTCCGAGTTAGAATCTCCACAGGAAGGGGAGAGGACATGTCACAGAGGGTCTCCAGAGCCAGTAGAACGATCGCTACGGTGGTTGCGCTGTGCCTGCTGGCTGGCAATTCGTCCATGCTTGCGCAGCGTGGGCGCGGGGTCGAACACTGGGTGGGCACGTGGGCCACGGCCGTCGTCGCGCGGCCGCCGGCCACCGCGGCGGCCGGCGGACAGGACGGAGGCCGTGCACAGGCCGCGCCGCTCAACTTCAACAACCAGACGCTCCGACAGATCGTGCACACCAGCATCGGCGGCGACCGCGTTCGCGTCGTGCTAAGCAACGCCTTCGGCACTGCTCCCCTCCCCGTCGGGGCGGCCAGCGTCGCGCTGCGCCAGAAGGACTCGACCATCATCGCTTCGTCGAGCCGCGCGCTCACGTTCGCCGGCCGCGCCTCGACGACGATTGCGGCCGGGGCGATCATCATCAGCGATCCCGTGAGCCTCGCTGTGCCGGCGTTTGCCGACTTCGCGGTCGACATCTTCCTGCCCATTGACACCGCCGCGTCGCCTTCGCCGCTGACGACACACGGCGGCGCGCTCCAGACCAGTTATGTCTCGGTCGCAGGCAATCACTCGGGCGTCGTGGATCTCCCCGTGATGACGACGACGCGATCGTGGTTCTTCTTGTCTCGCGTGGAAGTGTTGGCGCCCGATCAAGTCGGCGCGGTGGTGGTGCTCGGCGATTCGATCACGGACGGAGCGTTGTCGACGCCGGATACGAACAACCGCTGGCCGGACCATCTCGCCAAGCGGCTAGTGGCACAGGCCACGAGCGCCCGGACGCCGATGATGGGCGTCCTGAACAAAGGGATCGCCGGCAACCGCGTGCTGACCGATTTCGTCGGGCCGAGCGCGCTTGCGCGGTTCGACCGCGACGTCCTCGTGCAGAGCGGCGTCACGCACGTCATCGTACTGGAGGGCATCAACGATTTCGGCCTAGCCACGCAGACGCCGCCGAGCGCGGCGGACCTCATCGCCGGCTATCGCCAGCTTATCGAGCGTGGCCACGCGATGGGACTCAAGATGATTGGCGCGACGATCCTGCCGTTTGAGGGCACGACCCTGGGCGGGTTCCCCAGCTACTACTCGCCAGAGAAAGACGCTCGCCGGTAGGCCGTGAACGACTGGATTCGCAATAGCAAGGCGTACGATGGCGTCATCGATTTCGACATGGCGCTGCGTGATCCGGACCATCCGTTGCAGGTACTGCCGCAGTATCAGGCCGTGGACCACCTTCACCTGAACGACGCTGGCTACCAGGCAATGGGCAGCGCCGTGAACCTCGCCTTGCTCAGGAACTAGTGGCACGCCATCACTTTTGACATCTCCGCCGCAGGGCGCTATGTCAACGGGGCTGTGACCAACGAGCGCGCGATGAACGGACTTCGGCATCTCTGGCGGCGGTCAGAAGACGACACTGACTGCCAAGCGTTCGTGAGCGCCTTCATCCAGTACAACTCCGGAAGCGGCACCTGAATCAGCGCGACCCGGGCTCTCTACAGGCCGCCGGTGTGCCTCCGTCCGTGTCTTCTAGCGTGAGGTCCCCTTCGAGGGAACCGAGCGAGTGGTGCGCTGGACAATATTCTTTGGATCAATCGCTCCGTCCTTGTGCCGGAGGAGTCGCGCAGCGGCGTTATCTCCGGCCGCTGAAGAACACGCGGATGTCGTCGAGCCAGAGCGTTGGCGCTTCAAACGCGGGGAAGTGCCCGCCGCGAGGCATGACGGTGTAGTGCACCAGGTTGTACCGCGCCTCGGCTCTCGCGCGCGCACCCGGCGCTCCCGGGTTCCTCGGGTTCGGGCGCCGCCAGTATTCTGTTGGGAACGCCCCACAGCCTGTGGGCACCGTCACCTTGCCAGCAATCGGTCCGACGAGACCGGGCAGTAAACGGCCGCCGTCGTGGCGGCTCTCGTAGTAGATCCGCACGGACGATGTTCCGGTGTTCGTGACCCAGTAGAACATGATGTTCGTCAGTAGTTCGTCCTTCGAGTAGATCTTCTCAAGATCGCCGTCGTGGTCTGTCCAGTTGTACCATTTGTCGATGATCCAGGCGGCGAGGCCGACAGGCGAGTCGCTCAGTCCCTGACCTAGGGTTTGAGGCTTGGTCGCTTGTATCTCCTGGTATCCCCTGTTGCTCGCGGCGAACGGCGCCTGCGGAGGAGCGTTGGGGTCGGGCGCCGCAGGAGGCGCGCCGCCGCAGCCCGCCAGATGCAGCGCCGCCACATGGTCGGGGTCCTTGAGCGCCATCCGCTGGGCGACCACTGAGCCCCAATCGCTGCCGTGCGTGCCGTAGCGGGGGTAATCGAGGCGCGCCATCAGCTTCACCCACATACCCGCTATTCGGTCGGGGTTGTACCCTCGTTCACGCGGCTTGTCTGAGAAGCCGTATCCGGGCATGACCGGGATCACGACGTCGAAGGCGTCTTCGGCACGACCACCGTGAGACACGGGATCGGTCAGCGGGCCGATCACCTTGGAGTACTCCATGATGGAGCTTGGCCATCCATTGAGCAGAAGCAGCGGCATCGCATTTGGATTCTTCGACCGCTGATGAATGAAGTGGATGTTGAGCCCATCGATGTTCGTCACGAACTGATCGAACTGGTTCAACCGCCTTTCCTGGGCCCGCCAGTCGTATTTGTCGCGCCAGTAGTCGACGAGCTGCTTCAGATAGGCGCCGTTCGTCCCGTAGTCCCAGCCGACGTCGGGGATATCGTCCGCCAGCCGTGCTCGCGACAACCGCTGTTTCAAGTCGGTCAGCACGGCATCGGAGACATGGATCTTGAACGGGACGACGGCGTCCGAATCACCCGATCTGGGAGCGGACGCCGTGGCGGAGGCGACCGATTCCGCGGGGCGTTGGGCCGCGACCGCCTGCACCCCGGCGAACAAAAGCACCGTGGCCACTCCAGCCGACGTACGCCGCACCGAGGTCGAAATCATCGCAATTCTCCTCTTGTCTCTGCGGAACGGCAGCCCGCAGGCCGAAGTCGTTCGGGCCCACAATAGGGCCTCGGGTCGCGGGTGTCAACGTCGACCTGCTAAGACAGCGTCTTTTCTTCGTGTTTGCGGCCGCGGCGTTTCCGGGTGCGACGGTCCGGAACATCCTGGACAACTTCCCAACGGCCGCGCTGAAGCGCACCGGGCCTTCCGTTAACCTCGGCGGAGGACCCCGCGCCGCCGAGAGGCCTCCAATGTCGGCCATCGTCCGATGTCGAAGGGCTGTATACTGCATCAAAAGTCATGATGCGTTCCCCACTGGCCATCGCTGGAGTCTTGATCTTTTCCGTCGCGGCCAGATCATCGGCCCAGACCGCGACTATCGGCGGTGACCTACTGAAAGACTGGAAGGCCCAGAAAGAGACGATGCTGAAGGTCGCGGACGCGATGCCCGAGGACAAGTACGGCTACAAATCGACGCCCGCACAACGGTCGTACGCTGAACAGATCCTGCACGTGGCGGGGGCCAACGTCATGTTGTTGAAATTCGTCGAGGCCAAGGCGCCGGTTCCGTTTCCGGTCGCGGACCGCGACCTTTCGGTGTTCGGCCTGAAGGTCGGCACGAAGGCTGAGGTCATGCAAGCGCTCGCCCAGTCCTACGACTACGGTGAAGCGGTACTGAAAGACATCGGCGAAGCGGGCATCACGCAAACGATTACAGGACCGCCGTGGATTGGTGCCGCGACCCGCGCGAAGATGTTCTATTTCACGCTGGGCCACACGCAGAACATCTACGGCCAGCTCGTGGTGTACCTGCGGCTGAACGGCATCGTCCCGCCCGCCAGCCGTCGCGGCGGCGTCTGAACCTGCACGTCGTCAGGGATTACCTTCTTGGGCGTTTCCGACGGCAGACGACGCTGACCGACATCCTCAGACGTGCGGAAACGGATCTTTGGCCTCCTTGTCGGTTCCGTCCGACTGGCGGTCCCAAGAGCGGCTGACCATGTCCTTGGAACCGAGGCCGACGGCCAGGGCCAGTGCGAGCACGATGCCGCCGAACAGGATGGCGAACGCCAACTCGACGATTCTGCCGCCAATACCCAGGTGTTCCAGAGCCATGGCGCCAGCCAGCACCAGGATCAGCCACTTGACGCCCACGCTCAGCAGCCTCGCCGACTCGAGCCGCAGGTTGACGGCGCCAATCAGCACGCCACGCGATAGAAACCGCGCCAAGAGTCTGCCGGCTCCGAGCAGCAGGAACGCGACAAGCGCGTTCGGCAGATAGGCCAGGACGCTGATCGACATGCGCGTCGGAAGCTCCGCATTCAACGCGGCAAGCCCGACGAGAAAGCCGATTAACACGATCATCCACGTGACGACGTTGGTGATCAGCGCGCTCGGGCTTCCACCTGGTGACCAGGCCTCGACGTCCGAGAAACCCCATTGCACCACGAGGCGGTCGAAGTCCGTGCCACGGAGCGAACGGCGGAGGGCCACGCGGACGATCCACGCGACCAGGAATGCGAGCAGCACGGCCGCCATCATCGCCAGCAGGCCGGGAAGAAACGTGGCCACGCTCACTATGACGTTCCTGGTCGACTCGCGTAGGGCGTCGCTGACTTGATTCCACATGAGTGCCTCCTGTGACAACCACCACCCGCGGCGACTACGGCGAGAACCGATCCGGCCAGCGCCAGCGGCTGATCAAATACGGCTTTTGCGCCTCGTAGGTGGCGCAAAGCCGGTCGATCCGCTCCTCCCTCAGCTTCCAGCTGGCGTCTTTCATCTCCAGGACAAAGGATGCGACCCAACCCAGATAGAGCGGCGTCAACGCGCCCAGTAAGTGGTCCTGGTTCATTCTGCGGTAGTGGTAGCCCAGCGCGAAATCGTAGACCGTTCGCGCCCAGACCTCGTCGCTAAAGCGGAAGCCGTCGTCGGTCACGACGTGCAGCTTCCTGAGCTCAATTAAGGTGGAGGGCGGAAGAACGATCCCCCACACCTCCCGAAGGTTCTTGTACCCAATCCGGAACGATTCGATCATCCGGCGCGCGTCAACCGGCGCGATCGCCGCCTCCACCTCAGGCGACTGTCCGAACACCGGCACCACCTCGGAGCCGTGAACCTTCTGCCACACCACGGCGGTGCGGCCCGTCTCACGGAAGAGCGGCCCCACCACCTGCGCAACCACCGTACTGAGGTCGAACGCCGAACTCCGCGGTGTGGGGGCCGTCGACCCGAGGAACGCCTCGCAGATCTTGTATCCCTCAGACACCGCTTGCACGCCGGCCCAGCTGTCGATGCCAAGCTGCGCGACGTCAGCGTCCCACACCCCGCGCGCGAGCAGGCCGCTCACGAAGGCGCTCGACAAGCAGACGTCACCGCCGACAGGCAGGTGGATCCGCTTGCCGTACAGCGCCCGCGTCATCGGATAGACGATGCCTCGGGCGAGCCCCTCACCGTGATCGGGGCGGACCGAATACCGGGGCGCCACGTAGTCGAACCCTTCGTCGACGACCGGTCGCACCAAGTTACTGATCCAGTCCGCCAGCGCGCTACGCGTATCCACATCCACCACAACACACGCCTTCGCGCCCAGCCGTTGCGCGGTCAAGAAGATGGTGTGCACGGCGGTGCCCTTGCCTGGGATGCCGTGGTAGGGCTCGGAGAGCTTTTGCGCGGCGTACAGCGGATACGGTACTTGCAGTAGGGCATCCGGTTGCAACGCCGCGGCGAGCGCACGGTCGGGTGTCCCGTCGGTCGAGCCACCGTCGCAATGGACGATGACCGCGCGCCGTGACGGGAAGTGCCGGCGCAAACCGGTGTCGACCACCTCCATGAGCGACCCGATCGCTTCGGCGTTGTTGAAGCTTGGAATGCCGACGACGATTTCTGCCGGCCCCAGACGTGCGGTCGCCTCCTCTACAGCCGCTGGTAACGCGTCGACCACTGGTGCTGGCACCGGTTACGTCCCTTCAGGCGTCGACCGACCGGGGCTCCCCCAACAGGGTGAGGATCCCCCGAACTGGAATACGCACCCAGGAGGGGCGATTATTGAGTTCGTAGCGGAGCTCGTAGATCGCCTTCTCCAAAACGTAGATCTCGAGGAGGGCCTCGAAGACGGTCGGGGCAGCGGGCCCGAACGCACTGTTCGCTGTGGCTTGGCGATAGGACTTCAGGAACACGGCGGCCGTCCACTGTTCCCAGAGGGCGACCCACGGATCGAGGCGCCTCAGATCGTCGGGTCGTCGGGTTGTGAAGCTGAGCAGGGCCGCATGGGCGGCGTAGCTGAAGGATCGGATCATACCGGCCACGTCCTTCAACGGCGAGTGTTTGGCGCGTCGTTGCGCGATGGGCCGGGTCGGCTCACCTTCGAAGTCCAAGATGGTGAAGTCATTCTCGACGCGCAGGATCTGCCCAAGGTGATAGTCACCATGTATCCGGGTCTTCAGCGCGACCGGGTCCGCAGCTTTCAGTCGTTCGAGGCGACGGGTCACCTCGCGGCGCCGGCCGACCGCCAGGGCGGCCTCATCGACGACATCCGCCGGCAAGCGTGCTAGATTCCGTGTCAGCTCATCGAAGATCGCCCGCGCATCGTCGCCGACGCCGGCGACCAGCGTGGCAAGGTCCTCGCGCGTCAACGGTTCGGGCGTGAAGGCCGGGTCGCCAGCCTCCGCCGCCAGGACCTGATGCATTTCCGCGGTCGTCTTACCGAGCAGGGCTGCCGCGCCCAGGTAGAGGCCGATGGCCTCGTGCGCGATCGGCGGAGGCTCCGATCCGGCCATCGCCAGGATCGACCGTTGCCTCGCACCGTCGTCGGCGACGGGTGTCCGGGACACGCAGCGCTCGTAATAACGCTCCAGCTCCTCCAGCGTCCACTGCCAACCATCGCCTTGATTTGTCACAACCGCCTGTAACAGCCCGAGCGTGGTCGTTCCCCAGTCGCCGCTGTACTCGAGACCGCCGGCGAATCTTGGAGTCTTGGTGAAGCCTTTGCGTTCGCTCAAGAACCGACTGAGCTCGAAATCCGGATTGGGCTCTGGCTGCAGCCGCCGGAAGAACTTCAGGATCAGGCGGTCGCCGTATCGCACCGACGTGTTGCTCTGCTCGGCCGATCCCCGCGAGACGGGGAGGACTTGGCGTTGCGGCCCGCGCAGGTCGTCGAACGCACTGCCCCGCAGGCCGCGGATTGTCCCCGTGGTCATTGGCAGCTCGGCGCCCCGGTCGATGACGGTGAGCAATGCCTGGCAGGCGGTGTCATCCAACGTCGCGTCGATGAGCGCGCCCGATCCAGCCGGGGTCACGGCGTTGCAGAGCATCCCTGAAGCCGCCGATTCCCGAATGCGGTCCAGTTCTGCGCCCGCGACGATCGCAAGCGGGAGCAGATACGTCTCCGGGCTGCCGCTCTCGTAGCTCACGTCCACGACCGCCACAGCGGCGTCCGCGTCCCGAAGCGGGGTCCAGTCCCTGATCTCGACGCGGTTGATTCGTCTCGCCTTGCCGCCGAACCAGCGCTGCTTTGGCAGAAAGCCTGGCAGGACCGCAGATTCCAGGAGCGACGCGTTCCGACCTTTCAGAATGTCGTTCCACTG
Organism: Vicinamibacterales bacterium; assembly: GCA_965229885.1. GTDB lineage: Bacteria > Acidobacteriota > Vicinamibacteria > Vicinamibacterales > CAVVIG01 > DATLLJ01. The sequence continues at coordinate 231,046 of CBDDJX010000001.1, read as the reverse complement.
TCCGTGAGACTGCAGGACGATCGCCTCTTCCGGCGCGGCGGCGGAGCTGATCTCGATCGACACCGGCGCCCCCTGCAGCTCGAACCAGTAGAAGCCGTACGGTCCCAGCGTGAGACCGTACGGTGCACGGCCGATCTTCGGAAACTCGACGTAGCCAAGCATTTCCACCGGGGTCATGCCCGCCAGCGCTGACAGGTCGAGCTCGACCGGCTGCGCGAAGCGCGAGAGGTTGGCCACGCACAGCACGTGCTCGTCGGTGTCGCGTCGTATGTAGACCAAGACCTTGCGGTTGCTCGGGTGAAGAAACTCCACCGAGCCACGGCCGAAGACTCGGAACAGCTTTCGCACGCCGATGAGATTCCGCATCCAGTTGAGCAGTGACGAGGGATCCGATTGCTGCGCCTCCACGTTGAGGGCGTCGTAGCCGTACACGGGATCCATGATGACCGGGCTGTACAACTTGGCCGGCGTTGCGCGCGAGAAGCCGGCGTTGCGGTCGGCGTTCCACTGCATCGGTGTGCGGACGGCGTTGCGGTCGCCCAGGTACGTGTTGTCGCCCATGCCGATCTCGTCCCCGTAGTAGACGATGGGCGTACCGGGGAAGGAGAGGAGCAGGCTGTTCAACAGCTCGATGCGGCGCCGGTTGTTGTCCATGAGCGGCGCCAGACGCTGGCGGATCCCGACGTTGATGCGGGTGCGCGGGTCGGCGCTGTAGGCAAGGTACATGTAGTCGCGCTCTTCGTCGGTCACCATCTCCAGCGTCAGCTCGTCGTGGTTGCGCAAAAAGAGCGCCCACTGGCACGTGTCGGGAATCTGAGGCGTCTGCGCCATGATCTCGGTGATCGGGTGGCGGTCTTCGAGACGCAGGGCCATGAAGATCCGCGGCATCAGCGGAAAATGAAAGGCCATGTGACACTCGTCGCCGTCGCCGAAGTACGGCCGCACGTCGGCCGGCCACTGGTTAGCCTCCCCCAGGATCATGCGGTTGCCGTAGCGATCGTCGAGCTCCTTACGGATCTTCTTGATAACGGCGTGCGTCTCCGGAAGGTTTTCGCAGCTGGTGCCGTCACGTTCGATCAGATACGGGATGGCGTCGAGCCGCACGCCGTCCACGCCCAGATTCATCCAGAATCGCAACACCTCCAGGACACGCTCGACCACGACCGGGTTGTCGAAGTTCAGATCCGGCTGGTGAGAAAAGAAGCGATGCCAGTAGTACGCCTTCGCCGCGGGATCCCAGGACCAGTTCGACGTCTCGGTGTCGGTGAAGATGATCCGCACGCCGCGATACTTCTGATCCGTGTCGCTCCACACGTAGACGTCCCGCTCCGGCGAGCCGGGCGGCGCCGACCGGGCCGCCTGAAACCAGGGATGCTGATCGGAGGTGTGATTGACGACCAGCTCGGTGATGACTTTGAGCCCGCGATCGTGGGCGGCCCGCAGCAACCCCTGGAAATCCTCCATCGTTCCGTAACTCGCGTGGATGCTCGCGTAGTCGGCAATGTCATATCCGTCGTCACGCAAGGGCGATGGGTAGAACGGCAGCAGCCATAAGCACGTCACGCCGAGGTCCCGGATGTAGTCCAGCTTCTGGACGAGGCCCGGGAAGTCGCCAACGCCGTCGTTATTGCCGTCGCAGAACGCCCGCACGTGAAGCTCGTAGACAATGGCGTCCTTGTACCAGAGCGCGTCCTCCCCACCGGTGCGAAGGCTCATGATTCGGTCGTCACCTGCTCCTGAATCCTAGTGTCCGTTGCTCGACAAGCTTTCAATAACCCGGAACACCGCGACCGACCGCGCGGGCAGAGGATAGTCGAGTCCGTCCTGAACGGAGCGTAGGTCCCAGTCACTTCGCGACGTATCCAACAGTCGCTCCCAGCGCTGTCCTTCCTCATGCGGCGGCAACACGAACCGAATCGCATCGCGATGTGCGTTGAACATCAGAAACAGCGTGTCTCCCACAATCGGATCGCCGTTGTCGTCCGTCTCTTCCATCTCGGTGCCGACGAGGCGGACCGCAAAGCTGCGGGTGAACCCAGCGCTCCAGTCCACGTCGGACATTTCGCCGCCGTTCGGCTCGAACCACGTGATGTCTTTTTTGACCTCTCCGCCGCGGATGCTCGTGCCCTGAAAGAAGCGGCGCCGCCTCAAGACCGGCTGCTCGTTCAGCACCGCGATCATGTACCTGACGAACTTCAAGAGATCATCCTGGGCTGGCGTCAGGTCCCAATGAATCCAACTGATGTCGTTGTCCTGGCAGTAGGCGTTGTTGTTGCCCCGCTGAGTCCGGCCCATTTCGTCCCCTGCGCAGATCATCGGGACGCCTTGCGACAGGAACAAGGTTGCCAGAAGGTTTCGTTTCTGCTGCTCCCGGAGCGCGCGGAGCTGCGGATCGTCGGTCGGCCCCTCGATGCCGTAGTTCCGGCTATTGTTGTGGTCCTCGCCGTCTCGGTTGTCTTCCAGATTGGCCTCGTTGTGTTTCTCGTCGTAGCTCACGAGGTCATGGAGGGTGAACCCGTCGTGGCACGTCACGAAGTTGACGCTGGCATACGGGCGCCGTCCGCTGTGGTCGTACAGGTCGCTGCTGCCCGCCAGCCGGGTCGCCATCTCCGAGATCACGCCTCCTTCGCCCCTCCAGAGACGGCGAACAGTATCGCGATACTTGCCGTTCCACTCGGCCCACCCGACGGGGAAGTTTCCCACCTGGTAGCCGCCTTCTCCCAGGTCCCAGGGTTCGGCGATCAGCTTCACCTGTGAGATCACCGGATCCTGGTGAATGAGGTCGAAGAACGCGCCCAGCCGGTCGACGGCGTGCAGCTCGCGGGCAAGCGCGCTGGCCAGGTCGAAGCGAAACCCGTCGACGTGCATGTCCAGCACCCAGTAGCGCAAGCTGTCCATGATGAGCTGCAACACGCGCGGATGGCGCATGTTCAACGTGTTGCCGCACCCGGTGTAGTCGATGTAGTGACGCGGGTTGTCGAGATCCAGGCGGTAATAGGCTGCGTTGTCCACGCCGCGCAGCGAGAGGGTTGGCCCAAGGTGATTGCCTTCGGCCGTGTGGTTGTAGACGACGTCGAGGATGACCTCAATGCCGGCGGAGTGCAGGTTTCGCACCATGGTTTTGAATTCACGTACCGATTCTGCCGGCGTCTGGCTCATGCTGTACCGCAGTTCGGGAGCGAAGAACGCGGTGGTGTTGTACCCCCAGTAGTTGCTGAGGCCGTGCTCCACCAGGTGGCGATCGTCGGCATGGTGATGCACGGGCATCAGCTCCACGGCGGTCACGCCGAGATCCTGAAGGTGGTGGATCGCCTCGTCGGAGCCGAGGCCGGCGTAGGTCCCTCTCATCTTCTTGGGCAGCCGGGGATGAAGCTGCGTGAACCCCTTCACGTGCAGTTCGTAAATGACGGTTTCGTGCCACGGCGTGCGCGGTGGCTGGTCGCCTCCCCACGTGAAAGCCGAGTCAATCACGGCGCCGAGCGAGCAGGCGGCGGCGTCGTCCCGCTCGTCGAACGACAAATCGGCTAAGGGATCGCCGATCCGGTACGCGTACATCTCGTCGCACCAGCGGACCGTGCGGCCGATGGCTTTTGTGTACGGTCCCAGCACAACCTTGTTCGGGTTGAAGCGATGTCCGCGCTCGGGATCGTACGGACCATGGACCCGGTAGCCATACAGTTGGCCCGGGAGGATGCCGGGCAGGTGACCATGCCAGGTGAGGTCGGTCTGCTCGGGCAACACGATACGCGCCGATTCGCGCGGACTTTCCGGCGAATCGAACAAGCACAGCTCCACCTTGGTCGCGTGCTCGGAGAAAAGGGCGAAGTTGGTGCCGGAGCCGTCCCACGTGGCACCGAGAGGATAGGGAGCACCCGGACGAACCTTCATCGTGCAGCCTTTCCGTGGGCTCGGAGGCCTCCGAGCAAACGCAGTGTGTCCACGACCGGCCCGTCCGTCTGGAGCTGCTCCAGCGAGTACCGAGCCTTCCGCCTCCAGTTGGGGCGTTCGTCGCCAGTTCCCGGCAGATTCTGCAACTCGGTCTCGAGCCACAAATCCTCCAGGTTGACCAGCAGCAGAGGAGCGGGGCTCGCGGCCAGCCAGGCCAGCGCCGCTCTCGTCAGAGCGGCGTCATCTTCCGAAGCGGATGCCATGAGGCGGCGGCGATGGAAGAAGCCGGCCAGCGCGCGGCGGATCCCGCGGCGAGCGGCCCGCTCGCCGCGGAGTTGCTTCCGTGGGAGCAGCCCGAGCTGAACGCGGTCTCGAAAATCCATCCCGCGCAGATAGGCAGCAAAGGGCGGCATGTCGTGCGTGTTCAGGCTGGCGACCGAGCCGGCAGGCACGGGCCTCAGGGGGCGCGTCGGATTCGGCCGCGTCTCGTATTGCACGACGTACATCTTCTGAATCCCGTGTCGCGAGAGCGCGGCATTCACGCGGGCCGGGACGGTTCCGAGGTTCTCCCCCACGATGCTCGAACGATGCCGCTGCGATTCCAGGCACAGGATGGCGTACAACTCGTCAGAGCGGTACCGCACGTACACGCCGTCGCGGGCGGGCGCGCCTTTCGGAATCCAGTACAGCCTGTGCAGGCTCATCACATGATCGATCCGCAGGAATGTCGCATGGGCCAACTGGCGCCGGAGACACTCGATCAGATACCGGTAACCCTGCGCCCGGATCGCCTCTGGATGCAGGGGCGGAAACGCCCAGTTCTGACCCTGGGTGAAGACCTCGTCCGGCGGTGCGCCGCCGCAGGCATCGGAGACAAACACGTCGCGATGCCGCCACGGGTCGTAGCCGAAACGGTGGACACCGAGCGGAAAGTCCAGGTAAAGCCCCGGCCCACTCTGCCGTGCCGCCGACGAGAAGCTGGCAAGCTGTTGCTCCGCGAGCCATTGGGCGTACAGATGATACACACACGAATCGTGGTCATAGTCGCCCGGCGCGAGCGTCCCGCTGCGCAGCGGCTCGGGCCAGTCCGGCCAGGGCTCTCGGCGCTTCTCGAGGACGGCGCGGAAGGCCGCGTAGTCCTGTAACGACGGATGCGCGGCGACGTATCGGCGGAACTCGTCGTGCCTCTTGTTTCTGACCCGGCCAAGCGAGCGGGCCAGTTCCTCCAGCACACGACGCCGTAAGGCGTACTCGCGCTTGTAATCGACGTGCGCCGCTGCACGTCGCGCCGCGACTTCTTGCTGGAACGCCGGCGACGCCAACAGCCGCTGTGCCGGCTGACACTCCGTCAGCTCGGGTGCCTGCCTCGGATCCACGTAGAATTCGTTCCAGAACAGGCGACTCGCCGGCGCGTAGGGACTGGGGTCGAACGGCTTGTCCAGGTAAGAAGCCAGCACCGGTAGGATCGAGACCACGCTTCCCCCCAGCTCCTGAATCCAGTTCCTGAATCGATGCAGATCGGAGAAGTCGCCCGCACCCCAGCTCTTCTTCGAATGCATCGAGTACAGCGGCAGGAACGCGCCCCAGTGTCGGCCCTCCGGCGACCACGCACGCATCGGTGCGGCGACGACCAGCGACCGGTGCGCCTCGCCCGCCAGTTCGACGATGAGGTCGTGGTAACCGAGTGGCAGCCTCCGGGGGAGCGGCACCCGCGTGCGCAGGTACTTCTGCCCGTGAAGCTCTCTCGTCTGCTGGCCAGCGGGGTTGCGGAGATCACACGTCCAGCGGCGCTCGCTGCCGTCTTCCAGTCGTAACGAACATCGCATGCGGCCAACGAATCGTCCCACCGGACACCGAACCTCGAAGTCAGCCGGCGCCGGCGGCCAGACGGTGATGACCGGCTCGAGGACCCGGTTCCACAGCTCGACCTTCCGCGCACGCACCGCCTCGGGGACGTCCTCGAAGCGGTGGGCCGAGGCACCGAGCAACTTCGCCCCCTCCAGTACGGATTCGGCCGACGCGTCCCTCCGCTGCCCGAAGAAGTCGTCGTAGGCCGTGTGCACACCGAACAAACGGGCGAGCTGGCGCAGTGAGTGTGTCAGCGGTGTGCGACGGCCGGCTGCGACCACGGTTACGACGCGCTCTCGACTCGGAAGATGTGGACCGGATCGGCTGCCACCGGATCCAGGCGCACGTAGTTTCGTTCGCTCCACGTGTATCGCTGTCCACTCAGGAGATCGCATACGTCGTACGATCCGCCGGGATCCACGCCGATCTCCTCCAGCGGCACGCGCAGGACTGCTTCGTGCGCAGCAAATGGGTCGAGGTTGACGACGACGATGACGGAGTTCGATTTGTCCGGCGTCGACTTGACGTAGGCGATCAACTGGTCGTGGTCGATCTCCAGAAACGTGAGGTTCGCAAACAGCTGCAGCGCCGGGTTCTCGCGACGCGCCAGGTTGACGCGCGTGATGAAGTCCTTGATGTGCCCGTCCGCGCTCCAGTCTCTCACCTTAATCTCGTACTTTTCCGAGTTCAGGTATTCTTCGCGGCCCGGCACCGCCGTGTTTTCGCACAGCTCGAACCCGCTGTAGATGCCGTACGCGGGGGACAGAGTGGCGGCGAGGGCGAGCCTCGACTTGAACGCGGGCCGTCCTCCGTCCTGGAGGATCGGCGGCAGGATGTCTGGCGTGTTGACGAAGAAGTTGGGCTGGAAGTACAGCGCCGCGTCCGTGCTCGTGAGCTCCGTGAGGTACTCCATGAGCTCGCTCTTCGTGTTCCGCCAGGTGAAGTAGGTGTACGACTGCGTGAAGCCGCGCCCCGCGAGCGCCCGCATCATCGGCGGCCGCGTGAATGCTTCAGCGAGGAAGATCACGTCAGGGTGGTCGGCCTGAATCGATTCGATCAGCCAGGTCCAGAACCCAATGGGCTTGGTGTGGGGATTGTCCACGCGGAAGATCCGCGCACCTCTCGCGACCCAGAAGCGCACGACCTCGCGCAGCGCCTCCCAGAGACTCTTCCAGTGCGGTGTGTCGAAATTGAGCGGGTAGATGTCCTCGTACTTCTTCGGCGGGTTCTCGGCGTAGCGGATGGTTCCATCCGGCCGCCGGTAGAACCACTCGGGGTGTTCGCCCACCCAGGGATGGTCAGGCGAGCACTGAATCGCAAAGTCGAGCGCCACGTCCATCCCCAGGGCGCCCGCGGCACGGACGAACCGGTCGAAGTCCTTCAGCGTGCCGAGCGCCGGCTCGACGGCCGTGTGCCCCCCGGCTTCGCTGCCGATCGCCCATGGGCTACCCGGGTCGGAGGGGCCCGCGCCCAGACGGTTGTTCGGGCCTTTGCGGTTGGTGTGGCCGATTGGATGAATCGGCGCCAGGTACACGACGTCGAACCCCATTCGATGGATCTCATCGAGCCGATGCTCGGCGTCTCGAAAGGTCCCCGAACGCGCGGGGTCGGGTGTCTGGGAACGCACGAACAGCTCGTACCATGCGCCGACGCGCGCTCGCTCTTTCTCGGCAGCGACCACGAGCTCCGGCTCGGAGCGGGCTTCGTCGTCGCGCGGCCCGACGCCGGCCATGAGGGCCAGAACCTCGTCCGACGATGCCACGTCCAGCACGCGCGCGGGCTGGTCGGCCAAGTCGTGCAACTGCTCGAGGAGATCTCCCACACGGTGCCGCGCCTCGCCCCGAAGCCTCCGAGCCACCCCCTCGACCAAGGCAATGCCCTCGGCGATTTCGCTCGCCACCTCGGCCTGCTCGGCGCGCACACGTTTGGCGAGCTCTCCCACCCACGAGGCGAAGGGATCGGTCCATGCGACGATGGTGAACCGATAGCGGCCGATCTGCTCGAGCTGAAGCTCGCCATGCCACAGATCCAGGCCGGGGTTGACGAGCGTCATCGGCGTCTCACGGAACGTCTCTTCGCCCGGCGGACACCACTGCACCGCCGCGCACGCACGATCGTGGCCATGCAGGAAAACAGTCGCTTCCACGGTCAGGCATTCGCCGACGATAGCCTTGACCGGGTGCCGCCCGCCGTCGACCGACGGGCGGACGTCCTGGATCACCAGTTGCTCGTACGGGCGGCGGTTCGAGGTGGCTTTACGCGCGGTCGCTCGCTTCTTCGTCATCGCCGGGACCCCCTCAGTATGTCGTCACTTGCGGGACATCTGCGGCCACGCCTACCGCTGGGCCGGCTTGAAGACGAGCACGCCGAGCGGCGGCAGTGTCAGGTTCAGTGAGTACGGCCGGCCGTGCATCTCTACAGCCTCCGCCTGCACACCTCCGCTGTTTCCCTGCCCGCTGCCGCCATAGAGCGTCGCGTCACTGTTGAGCCGCTCCGCCCAGAAGCCGCCAGACGGGACCCCCACCCCGTACTGCCCCCGGACGACCGGGGTGAAGTTGCACACGACCAACAGCAGGTCGTCGGGGTGGCGGCCGCGGCGAAGAAAGCAAAGCACACTGTTCAGCGCGTCACTGCAGTCAATCCACTCGAACCCCGCGCCGTCGAAATCGACTTCATAGAGAGCCGGCTCGCTTCGGTAGAAGGTGTTCAAGTCGCGGACCCAGCGTTGCAGCCCGGAGTGCAGCGGGTACTCGAGCAGGTGCCACTCGAGGCTTCCGTCATGGTTCCATTCGCGCCGCTGCCCAAACTCGCTGCCCATGAAGAGCAGCTTCTTGCCGGGATGGGCGAACATCCAGCCGTAGAGGGCCCGCAGGTTCGCGAACTTCTGCCAGTCGTCGCCGGGCATCTTGCCGATCATCGAGCCCTTGCCGTGCACCACCTCGTCGTGTGACCAGGGCAGCATGAAGTTCTCAGAGAACGCGTAGAGCAGGCTGAACGTGATGAGATGGTGATGGTACTGTCGGTGAATCGGATCTTTCGACATGTACGTCAGCATGTCGTGCATCCAGCCCATGTTCCACTTCAGGCCGAAGCCCAGCCCGCCCACATGAGTCGGTCGCGACACCATGGGCCACGCCGTCGACTCTTCGGCGATCGTCACCACGTCTGGGAATTCCCGATACACCCACTCGTTGAACCTGCGGAGGAAGTCGATGGCCTCGATGTTCTCCCTGCCGCCGTACGCATTTGGCACCCACTCGCCCTCGCGCCGGCTGTAGTCGAGGTAGAGCATCGAGGCGACCGCGTCGACGCGAAAGCCGTCAATGTGATACCGATCGAACCAGAACCGGGCATTGCTAATCAGGAAATTCTGCGTCTCCGAGCGGCCGTAGTTGAACACCTTCGTTCCCCACTCGGGGTGCCAGCCCTTGCGGGCATCCTCGTGCTCGTACAGATGCGTCCCGTCGAAGTAGCCGAGGCCGTGCTGGTCGGACGGAAAATGCGCGGGCACCCAGTCGATGATGACGCCGATACCCGCCTGATGGAGCGTGTCGACCAGATGCATGAAGTCGTCCGGCGTGCCGAAGCGGCTCGTCGGCGCGTAGTAGCCGACCGTCTGATAGCCCCACGAGCCATCGAACGGGTGCTCCGCCACCGGCAGGAACTCGACGTGCGTGAAGCCCATCTGGGCGACGTATTCCGCGAGGCTTGTCGCCAGTTCGCGATACGTCAGCCACCGGCTGCCCTCGTCGGGCACTCGTCTCCAGGAGCCCAGGTGTACCTCATAAACGGAAATTGGCGCATCGTGCGCATTTCGCCGGCCTCGCGTGGCCATCCAACTCTGGTCGCCCCACTGATACTTCGAAAGATCCCACACCTTCGAGGCCGTCTGTGGACGAATCTCGGCCGCGAACCCGTACGGGTCGGCCTTTTCCACCTGGTAACCGTCGATCGTCGAGTGGATGCGGTACTTGTAAAGGTGGCCAGGACGGACGCCGGCCACGAACCCTTCCCAGATTCCGGAGTCGTTCCGCGGATGGAGCGGATGCGTGGCCGGGTCCCAGCCGTTGAAATCGCCCATGACCGACACACGCGCCGCGTTTGGCGCCGTCACGGCGAAGTGCGCGCCGCTGGTGCCGTCTTGTTCGGACACGTGCGCACCCAGCTTCTCGTAGCTGCGGTAGTGCCGACCTTCCGACAACAGGTGGACGTCGTAGTCTGTGATGAAAGGCGCGGTCATGACCGCGACGGGGCCGGCACGCGCGGACGGCGCACGAGCTGAGCCCGGGCCATCTCCTGGTGCATCAGCGTCCCCTCGTCTCGGTCCATGGCGTCATCTGCCTCCATCCGTCTCGAAAAGACTCGAGGATTCTACAGCACTAACGCCGCGTTACGAAGCGTTCAACTCTCACTTGGCAAGATTCATCAGCCCCCTCTGTGACGTGCTTCTTCGTGACGGCGAGAGATTTGCGTACACTACGGCCGTGCGCGAGGCCCTCGACTTTAGCAGTACGAGCCGCGCGCTCGCGGTCTGCACTGCAGGCTGGCTCTTCTCGCTGGTCCTCGCCTTGACTGCAGGAATAATCTATGGACCTGTCGTCCACTAACCTAAACTAATGCCCCGACGGAGGCGTCCCCTGGCTCAACCGCTTACAATCCACGTAACGTCATGACGCTCCTTGCGCGCGCAACAGTTTCTCTGATCATGCTCGCGCTCGTGGCCGGCTGCCGAACCGCGTTCGACCCGCGGCTCATCACCGATGCGCAGACGGCCGTACGCGTCAAGACGGCGCTGGTCAACGACCCGGAGCTGGGCGTTCGCACGATCGAAGTTCGCGTGGTGCGCGGTGTCGTGGAGTTGTCGGGGCGCGTGCTGACGCGAGAGGAAGCCGAGCGGGCCGTCGCGCTCGCCCGCGCTGTCTCCGGTGTTGCCGATGTGCGGTCAAGTCTGCAGGCCGGTGGCCAGTCGGCCTCGCCGCCGGACGGGCAGTCGCAGCGGGGCGGAATTGGGGAGTTCGACTCACCCGAACTACAGGACAATCCTGGCCTCTTGGCGCTCGGCGGATCGCTCGGGTGGAGCTTTCCCAGGGAGGCGGCGCTCAAGACGCGGGTCGCGCTCAGCCCGCTCATCAAGCTCGGATCGGGCCGGGGCCTCGGGTGGGCCATGGGACTCGACTGGTTTCAGGCGGGACTCCAGTCACTGGCCGGGCGCCCGGAGGTGCTGACGCGCGTTCATGTCAAGCCCGTCATGTTCGGGCTCGGCTATACAATCGCGTCGGAACGGGTCTCTCTGCCCGCGTCGGTTGTCGGCGGGTATGCCTGGAACAGTTTGACCGTCACGGACACCGGTACCGCTGAGGGGCTCCCGGTGGAGGTCGACAACAGCCTGGCGTGGCGGCCGGGCGTCTCCCTGTGGTACGCCGTCAACCGCAGAACCGCGCTGAATCTTTCTATCGGGTATGTGATCACTCGACTGCAGGTTGCGGTCCTGGAGGGTGGGCACCTCGAGAAGCGGCCGTTGCGCGGCGATGCGACGATCGTGCACGCTGGTATCGCCTACGAACTATTCTGACGAGGCATCGCCATGCGCTTTCTTGTTGTCGTGGGTGAGGCGGCCCAATTTACGGGACGCGTGATCCTGGAATCAGCACGCCCCCCCTACGAATTTCGCGAGACCCTCCGCCAGTTATTCGAGCTCGGGTGCCGGTCGGTGCCGCTGATTGCGGCGAGCGGCTTTGCGGTCGGCATCGTGCTCTCGATGCACACGCGGGCATCGCTGGCCCGATTCGGTGCGGAGACGTTGATTCCCGCCGGACTCGCCCTCGCATTGGTGCGGGAGACCGGGCCGCTCACGGCGGGCTTGCTGCTGTCCGGGCGGATTGGGGCCGGCATCGGCGCGGAACTCGGCGCCATGAAAGTGACCGAGCAGATCGATGCCCTGGAAGCCACCGCGGTCGATTCGTTCAGGTTCCTCGTCGTCACTCGTGCCGTCGCTTGTGTGATTGCTCTTCCGATCCTGACGAGTGTGATGAACTTCACCGGGATGCTCGGCGGATATGTCGCGGAAACAGCCATTACCGGCACGCCGTTTCAGACCTATTTCAGGCAGGCGTTTTCGTCGATCGAGTTCTCGGATCTGATCCCCGCGACGCTCAAGACGATGGTGTTCGGGTTCATCATCGCCACCGTGGCGTCTTACCTTGGCGTCAACACAACACGCGGAACGGAGGGCGTCGGCCAGGCCGCTACTCGGAGTGTGGTGCTCGCGTCGATCCTGCTCATCGTCGCAAATGTGCTGCTCGTGCGCATCATTTTCTTCTTCTACCCGGCGTGAGGACCGTGGAGACGCCGGCCGTCGAGCTTCGACACGTCTCCAAGTCGTTCGGAAGCCGGTGCGTGCTCGACGACGTGTCCCTGTCCGTTGGCGCGGGACGGAGCGTCTGCATCCTCGGCCGAAGCGGCTCCGGCAAGAGTGTGGCGTTGAAGCACATCGTCGGGTTGATCCACCCCGATGGGGGCAGTGTGCTGATCGAAGGTCAGGACATTACGCGGCTCACAAGTCGCGAGCTCTCGAAAGTCCGGCAGCGGATCGGGTTCCTCTTTCAGAACGCGGCGCTGTTCGACTCGATTCGCGTGGGGGAGAACGTGGCGTTTCCGCTTCGCCGGCACACGAAGCTCCCGGATGGGGAGATCCGGTCCCGGGCGAGCCAGTTGCTCGCGCAGGTCGGCCTCGAACGCGAATACGACAAGATGCCGGCGGATCTGTCAGGTGGCATGCGGAAGCGGGCCGGTCTGGCTCGGGCCCTCGCGCTCGAGCCCACGATCCTGCTCGCCGACGAGCCGAGCGCGGGACTCGATCCGGTGACTGCCGGCGAGATCGACGCGCTGCTCGTGGAGTTGAAGAATCGCTCGAACACCACGCTGGTCGTGGTGACACACAACATTCCGAGCGCACGGACGATTGCCGACGAGCTTGTGTTTCTCCATGAAGGCCGGATTGTCGAGCGGGGCGAGCCGGCGGCGCTCGATCGAAGTCAGGTTCCACTGGTGCGCCAGTTCATGATGTCCGAGGGCGCCGGGTAAGCTCAGATTTCAGGTATTCATTTCAGGGAGGCCAGGCGAATGAAGCGAATGCGCACCGCGATCGTTGGAGCGTTCGTGCTCGGAGGGCTGCTGTTGTTCGGTGGTGGTCTCTTTCTCATCGGGGACCGGCGCCTCCTGTTCGTCGATCAGTTCGAGCTCAGCTCAACGTTTGGAAAAGTGACCGGCCTGCAGGTCGGCACGCAGGTTCGCATAGCCGGACTCGACGCGGGCGAGGTGCTGGAAATTCGTCTGCCGGCGAGCCCGTCCGACAAGTTCCGCGTCCGCATGCGGCTGCGCGAGGACGTGCGGCAACTCGTGCGCGCGGATTCGACCTGCGCCATCCAGACCGACGGCATCGTGGGGAACGCATTCGTTCAAGTCAGCGTCGGCACAGACGCCTCGCCACCGATTGCGCCGGGAGGCACGATTGCCGGCGTCGATCCTATCGAGTTCGCCGACCTCATTCAGGAAGGACGGGACACGTTCCGAACGGTGGCCAAAGAGATGATCGACCTCAAAGGAGAGATCTCCGGGGCTGTCGGTGTGCTCGCACAGACCATCGACGCCGCGAACGGTGTCATCGAGAACGTCGGGCGGGATGTGGGAAGGCTGACGACAACGAGCGCTCGCCTTGTTGAGAACGTGCAGGGGACGGTCGCGGATGCCCGGGTACTGGTTAACGACGTCAGGCAGGGGCAGGGCACAATCGGCCAGTTGTTGACCGATCGCACGCTGTACGACCGCATGGCCAGCGTCGGCCGAGAGGCCGAGCAGACGGTGCAGAACCTTCGAGAGACCACCGACCATGCGCGCGCCGCCGTACAGAGTTTCTCGGCGCCGTATGGCGCGGCTCAGCAGATCGCCCAGACGCTGCGCAACACCCTCGCGGAAGTCCAGGAAGTGACATCGGACCTCGCGGAGGGCACCGAGGCGCTGAAGCGGAACTTCCTCTTCCGAGGGTTCTTCCGGCAGCGGGGATTTTTCGATCTCGATTCGATCTCGCGCGAGGCCTACCAATCGGGTGTGCTCGAGGGCAAGGATCGAACGGCCTTGCGGATCTGGATCGACGCCAATGTGTTGTTCACGCGCGACCCCGAAGGCGCCGAGCGGCTCACGCTCGCCGGACGGCGGCGCCTTGACTCGGCCATGGTGGATCTCGTTCGATACCCTAGTGACAGTCCATTGGTGGTCGAAGGATACGCCGTCGCCAGCGATGGTGAGGCGCCGTACCTCGTCTCCGTCGATCGTGCGCAGATCGTGCGGGATTACCTTTTCGGGCGCTTCAGAAGGCAGACGACACTGACCGCTATCATGCCGTTGAGTGATGCGGCGCCCGGGAGCCCACGGGGGGACGGGCGGTGGTCCGGCGTGGCGCTCGCGCTCTTTGTGAGCAATGACGCTCTTGGACGCCTCGGTCGCCCGGCATCACCGTGACGTGGGATGCCTCCAGAACGGTCCCGGAGTGCGCCAAGACATGGAGGGAGAGAGAAAGGACCTGATCAAGCGATCGACGATGTCGTGTCACCAGACGTCGTGTTACCGAAGGTCGATCGCGGGCTCGCTGACCAGCCGCGCAACCGGGCACAAGCCGCCGTCACCTCGACGCCATAAAGCAGGATGACGGCCGAGAGGTAGATCCAGATCAGGAAGACCACGACACCGGCAATGGATCCGTGAATCTGCGTGAAGCGCGAGATGTCGCTGGCGTACCACGCGAACGCACGCAGAGTGGCCTGCCAGAGCAGGCTCGCCAGGATCGCGCCAGGCACGATGTCGCGGACGCGCACCTTCGTGTCGGGCACAAAATATAGGACGAGGCTGACGACCGTCGCCAGCAGGATGGACGTGGCGAAACGGACGGCAACGCCGGTCAAGATCTCGGCGGCGAGCGTGAGGCCGGGTGCCTGCCGCAGCACCGAGGCAAACCAACTCGCTCCGACAATACTGCGCGCACTCGCGACGAGCACGACGACCGACAGCAGCCCCATGGAGGCCAGCAACATCACGAACGCCTGCACGCGGTGGTCAACGAAGCCGGTGCGCGGGGTGATACCCCACGCCAGATTGACGGCATTCCGAATGGCACCAAAGACGCCGAGCGCCGCCCATATCAAACCCGCCGTCCCCGCCACCCCCAGCGACAGCGGCGTCGAACGCATCGCATCGAGCTGAGACGTGAGGAAGGCAAACTGCTGTGGGAAGTAGCGCAGAATCAGGTCTGCGACCATCTGGCGATCGGCTGCGTCGGACGCCACGAAGCCGAGGAGGGAGAAGGCCAGGAGCAGGAACGGGAAGAGCGAGAGCAGCGCGTAGAATGCGATCGACGAGGCATAGGTCAGATCCTGACTCTCGATCAGTTGCTTCGCTCCGAGCCAAGACGCCTGGGCCACTTGTGCGAGCTCCGCGCGGCACCTCGCGCCAATGCGCTGCACGAGCGCGCCGGCTCGGGACGAAGCGGACCGAAATAGGGTCATGACGTCGTCCCCTGCAGGTCAGGCCGAGACCGATGGCCCCCCTTCGAGGATGCCAATCAGCAATGCCACCGGACAGATTCGGAAGACGTCGCCCAGCCGGAGCCGGATCCCCTTCTCGTCGCGCACGGGCCGAATCGACTCGCCCGTGAACACGTTGCGGTAGCTGGTGCAGGCGGGCTTCCCAGGGAGCACCAGCCAGGTCTCCCCCCAAAGGGTCTGACCGACCGGTAGCTGGGCAACCTCACCCGTCAGTGAGACGACCAGCCGCGGCACGACCGCCAGCGCCAGGCTGTTCTGGTGCCGTCTGCCACACGCCACGACGTGATCCTTCTTCGCTCCTCGGACAGCCAGCCGCAGATACTCCCCGCGCAGAAAGAGCGACGCATGCTGCCGGCGCAGCCTCAGACCGGCCGCGGTCAGGTAGAGCTTGATCCGGCCGTCGTGCCAGTGCGCGAGCCACTCTTCGACCGTGCGACCCTTCGCCGCTGCTGAGGCGGCGTCATCGAGGCACGGCTCCATCTCCTCGAGCCACTTCATGCGTCGTGTGAAGTCGATCGGTCGCCGATTGTCTGGATCCACCAGTGTGAGATCCCACAGCTCGGTCCCCTGGTAGAAGTCGGGGACGCCGGGTGACGCGATCTTGAGCGTCAACTGGGCAAGGGCGTTCAGCATCCCGAAGTAGGCCACCCGTTGCTGAAAGGGCAGAAACTGCGCGAGGAACGCTGCGGCGTGCGAACCGACGAGCGTGCGCTCGACAAACCGCGCCGCCGCCTCGTCGTACTCTCGTGACGGGCTGATCCAGCTCGTGTGCACCTTCGCTTCCTTCAGGACCTTGTCCATGTACTGTCGCATGCGCTCGACGAACTCCGGCGTGGGACGTTCGGCCTCGACCGGCCATGCGCTGGCGAGCGCCTGGTAGTACAGGTATTCGTCGCTCCGGTCCGGCGCAGGCTCGCCATGCACGTCGGTTTTCGCGGTGGCGTTCAGGCGCGACCAGCCGACCGGCGCCTTCCGCCACTCGTCGGGTATCTCCGACAGCACGTTGATGCGCGCGCGGGCGTCTTCGCCCAGCTTCGTGTCGTGAGTGGAGGTGGCCAGCATCGACAGCGGCCAGCGCTCCTGCCGGTGGGCGGTGGATCGGTGAAACGCCTTTGGCGTGAGGCCAAACCGGGCAGGATCGCCACCCACTTCGTTGAGCGAGAGCAACGGCGTGTAACGGTAGAACGCGGTGTCCTCAACATTGCTTTGTTCGTCTGGATCGGCGCGTCGCAGGAAGCGAGCAGCGCACACGTGAAGCGGCGCTGGCCGACATACCCGTGCGACACGCCATGCTGACCCACTACCGCACGCTCACGCCGGCAAGTAGGCTTCAGGAGGCGGTGGACCTCGTACTGACCGGCTCGCAGCAAGATTTCCGCGTCGTGCGGGACGGACTGGTCGAGGGCATGCTGACGCGGAGCGATCTGGTCGCGGCGCTGGAGGAAGGCTGGTCGGCCTCGTCACCTCGGACAATATCGGCGAGTTCCTCATGATCCAGGCCCCGGACCTGAAAGCCACCGGAGTTGTCTCAGGACAGCGTGGATGAAGAGCGCCGCACGACTATCTGCCTTCGGCACGTGCGATCGCCGGGGCACGCCAGGACGAAAGATTCATTGCGGTATTGATCAGGCCGACGTGGGAAAACGCCTGTGGGAAATTGCCAGCCAGCCGTTGTCTCGTGACGTCATAGCCTTCGGCGAGCAATCCGACATCGTTGCGTATGGACAGCAGCCGTTCAAAGAGTCGGCGGGCGTCGTCGTGACGGCCAAGCAACTGCAGGTTGTCCGCCAACCAGAAACTGCACAGTAGAAAGGTGGCCTCGCCAGGCGGCAAGCCGTCGACGTCAGTCAGGTTCCGATACCGAAGAACCAAGCCGTCGTCGGTGAGATCTCGTTCGATGGCCGCAACCGTGCCCCGAACCCGCTCGTCGGTGATGGGCAGGAAGCCCACGAGCGGCATCATGAGCAGACTGGCATCGAGCAGCTGGGAACCGTAGGACTGCACGAACGCACCAACGTCGGCGTTGTAGCCCTGCCGACAGACGTCATGATGGATGGCGTCACGAACTGCACGCCAGCGGTCGACCGGGCCATCGAGACCGAATGCTTCGATGCCCTTCACAGCTCGGTCGAACGCCACCCACGCCATCATCTTCGAATGGGTAAACTGGCGGCGGGGCCCCCGCATTTCCCACAGGCCTTCGTCGGGCTCGGTCCAGGTCGATTCGAGATACGTGATCAAGGCTTTCTCCACGCGCCAGGCGTTCTTATCGGGTGGCACTCCCATTCTCCACGCCTGATATGTCGCGTCGAGAACCTCGCCAAACACATCGAGCTGCCGTTGCCCGGCGGCGGCATTGCCGATCCGAACCGGCCGCGAATCCTCGTAGCCCCTCAGCCATGGCAGCTCGAGCTCTGGGTGCCGCCGCTCTCCACCGATGCCGTACATGATCTGAATCTGCTCCGGCTTGCCTGCCACTGCCCGGAGCAGCCAATCACGCCAGGCGATGGCCTCATCGGTGTAACCGGCGTTCATCAGCGCGAGGAGCGTGAATGTGGCGTCACGCAGCCAGCAGTAGCGGTAGTCCCAATTGCGGACCCCTCCAATGCACTCTGGCAGGGACGTGGTTGGGGCCGCAACGATGGCGCCCGTCGGCGCGTATGTGAGCGCCTTTAGCGTGATCAGCGAGCGAACGACGGCATCTCGCCAGGGACCGCTGAACGTGCAGCGCCGTGACCACTCGTGCCACCACGCTTCCGTTTCTCTCAACGCGCGCTCGACGTCCAATTGGGGTTGTGAAGTGATGTGCGAAGGGAACCATGTCAGCTCGAACCTAATTCGCTGGCTGTCCGATACGACGAAGTCTCCGACGGTGCGAAGGCCTTCCCCGCGAAGGGGCACGTCCGACCTCAGGTTCAGGCTGTCGGGTCCCCCGATGGCTACGATGCCCTGCGGCGTGCTCCGCACCCAGGGGACGATGCAGCCGTAGTCGAATCGGATCACAAACTCCAGACGCATGCGGACCTGGCCTCGGCGGCCAGCGACGATCCGCACGAGATCGGGCATGCCGTTCCGCACGGGCATGAAATCGATGACCGACACAACACCCTCCGGCGTCGTGAACTCGGTCTCGAGGATCAGCGTGTCCGTGTGATACCACCGGCGCACCTGGCTGACCTCCGCGACTGGAGCCAACAGCCAACGTCCGTTCTCAGGTGCGCCGAGCAGGGCCGCGAAACAGGCGGGCGAATCAATTCGGGGGAACGAGAGCCAGTCTATAGAACCATCGCGGCCCACAAGGGCCGCGGTTTCACAGTCTCCGATGAGCGCATACTCTTCAATGGGAAGCACGTCAGACGCTGCTCCTCTGGTTCGGCTGGCGGTTGGGTGTGACCGGTCCCGCCGGACGCACAAAGCTGACACCGTATCACGACAGCGTCAAGAACTGAACATGTTAGGCGCGTGTTCCCGCACCATCACCAACACAAGACAAGCGCGACGTGCTGACCGGCGCTTGAGCGGCGGCTGGTCCAATTGCGCGGCTGGCCGCCTCGACCGCCTCAATTGCGCGGGCGATCAACGCATGCGCTTCGCTCCCCTCGGTGCTCTGCAGTCTGGCTCTGAAGCTCTGCAAAACGACCCAAGTGCTCTTTCGCCGCCAGGACGTCCTGCAGACCGCTTCCCTCACCGCCCGTCATCCCTCTTCGGGCCGCGGCCGACAGCTGTCTGGCGTCCTGACCGATGACTCGTGGACGAGCCGGTCGCCGGACTGGCGGAAGGGCGGCGGACCACTCCGCGAAATTCACGCCCGCCAGGCGACCGGCTTCCGAATCGCGCCTTCAAGTACGGCCAGGCGGCCATATCCTCCGGCTCTTCCTGGGATGCCGCCCAGAGATTGCCTAAATTAGCGGACCCAACCCAGGACCCAAAAAAGCCGGCGACCAGTCGTGGGTTCACGACATATCGCCACGCACCAGCAATATTTGGTCAATCGCGAGTCGGATCGTGTTGGACGGAGTGTACGAAGGCATCTGGCGTCGCCCTCACGGCACGGCTGCCTGGTACGCGCATTTCTCAATCAGTCACCGGAGGCGTGGCAACCCCTCTTCGGTTCGCCACCTTGGGAGGGTCACCTCGAATCAGCAGCGGCAGCCAAGCGGAATGATTTGGGCCGCGAACGGCCTCGAGCCGTCGCGATCGCGATCCGCAGGTCCGGCCGTGGTATCGTCGGATGGCCTTCGCAGGAAGAGTGCGGCGAACGGGTCCAGCTTCCGAGGTCTGCACAGCATATCCCCGCTCAAAGAGCGGCCAATGCTCGACAATCTGCTCGGTCAGAATGTGGAATGGGTTCAGGCGCTGACGGCACTGGCTGTGGTCGGCGTGATCGCCTATGCGGTGGCTGAAGTCGCCGCGCGCATGACGCGGACGTTGCTCATGGCCCTCTCAGGGGGCGACCCGGCCGTGGTATTCCGGGGCCCGACCGTCCGCCGGCCCATCCGGATCACGCGGACTGTGATCTTCGCGGCGGTGCTGGCTGCCCTGCTGGCGCCGGCGCTCGAGATGGTTGGGGTCCGTCTGCCGATCGGCGTGACTTCCATCGCACTCACGCGGTGGCTCCTCGGATCCGGCCTGCGGATCGTGATTATTGCGCTCCTCACGTACCTGATCGTTCGTGTGGCTGCGGCGGCGTCTCGTCGCCTCGAAGACATCGTCAGCCACGAGAGCAGTCCCGACGTGCAGGAGCAGCTTAAACGTGCGCGCACCCTGAGCCGGCTTGTGCAGAATGCCCTCACCGCCTTTGCGATCGTGATCGCGGCGCTCATGATCCTGCGTGAGCTGGACGTCGACGTGGTGCCGATTCTGACCGGCGTCGGGATCCTGGGGTTGGCCGTCGGCTTCGGCGCACAGACACTCGTGAAGGATCTCATTTCTGGTTTCTTTCTAATCTTCGAGAACCATGTACGCGTCGGCGATGTGGCGCGCATCAACGGGACAGGCGGCCTGGTGGAGGCCATCACCCTCCGCACTGTCGTGCTGCGCGACCTCGAGGGGATCGTGCACATCTTCCCGAACGGCTCGATCGAGACCCTCGCGAACTCGACGAAGGATTTCGCGTACGCCGTGATTGATGTCGGCGTGGCGTATAAAGAAGACCTGGACAATGTGATCGCGGTCTTGGGCGAAATCGGCGCTGAGCTGGCCGCCGATCCCCGCTACCGGCTCAACGTGCTCGAGCCGCTCGCGATCCTGGGCGTCGACGCGTTCGAGGCGTCGCAGGTGACGATCAAGATCCGGGTCAAGACGCTGCCGCTGAAACAGTGGGATGTGGCCCGCGAGCTGCGGCGGCGAATCAAGAAAACGTTCGACGCGCGCGGCATTGAGCTCCCCTTTCCGCACCTGTCGGTGTGCTTCGGCGAAGCGAGCCACCCGTTCGCGGTGAGCCATGTGAACTGAGCGCGGAGCGGATGACTCCGATTCCCGCCGGACCTGCGACGATCCCCGCTGTGATCAAGGCCGCGACTTCGGTCGGGTCGCCCTTCCGGCCCTCCTTGGGGCAGTAGCGCACAGCAGGCAGCGCGAGGCATTCTGGCTGGCTGTCCTCCCGGCGAGCATCGGCCTGGTACGCGCGTTGCCTAGTCAAGTGCCAGGAGGCGTGGATTGAGGGCAGCAACCGTCGATGAGTCACAACGAGGCGGGCCGTCGCGCAGACGGCAAGGCTCAGCTAGCTTGGCTGCCGGCGGTCGACGGATTTGTCGTCGGATCCTTCAAGACGCCGAGACATATGGCGTTTGTCGTGAGCCAACTCGACAGTCCGGCCTTCCGCGAATTGGCACAGATTCTGGTGGACCCCGTCTCCCACCGCCTCGCCGGGGCCCGACGGAATAATTCGCCTCGCTGCGGTGATAGTAGGTCGGAGTAATTCTTCTTTCTTGCGGGCGGGGACGAGGTGATAGATGGCGAAGTTCATAACCCGACGCGCGGTCTCACTGGCAGTCGGCCTGGGGGTTCCTCTCGCGGGCGTGCTTCTCGCGGGGTCGCTCGGAAAGATGGGGTGGGCATTCGGCGGAGCGGGTAACGCCCCGTGGTCGGATGCGTCGGTGCCCGCGCCGGTGGATCACGCCGTCGTGATCGTTGAGCTGTTCACATCGGAAGGGTGTTCCAGTTGTCCGCCGGCCGACAAGGTTCTGAGCCGTCTGGTACGCGACCAGCCCATGCCGGGTATTCAGGTGCTCGGTCTTGGGGAGCATGTCGACTACTGGGATCGCCTGGGCTGGAGGGATCCCTTCTCCTCGCCAATCTTCAGCAACCGTCAGTCGGAGTATCAAGCACAAGTCTTTCACAACGGCAGCGTCTACGCGCCGCAACTCGTCGTCGACGGTCAATTCGAAGAAATCGGCAGCGACGTCACGGCGGTCCGCCGTGCGATCGCCAAAGCCGCACACGTTCCCAAGGCGGCCGTCAGCATGGCCGCCTCGCCCGCCGACGCCGGTCACTTGCGCGTCCAAGTCCAGGTGGAGGTGCCGCCCGAGGTCACCGTGCGCGGGAAGGCCGATGTCGTTATCGCCGTCACACAGGATCATCTGGCGACCGACGTCCAGCACGGCGAGAACCGTGGCCGGAAGCTGACGCATAGCGCCGTGGTCCGCAGCCTCATGGCGGTGGGCTCGCTGACCCCGCCGAGCCGGACAGTCGCGACGACGGTGACGGTGCCAGTCGCGGCGGAGTGGAAGACCTCGGATCTCAGAATCA
The DNA here is from genome assembly GCA_965229885.1 of Vicinamibacterales bacterium. Classification (GTDB taxonomy): domain Bacteria; phylum Acidobacteriota; class Vicinamibacteria; order Vicinamibacterales; family CAVVIG01; genus DATLLJ01. The sequence goes on along the minus strand of CBDDJX010000001.1, from coordinate 208,964 downwards.
TTGGCTTCCTGCAAGAACGCGAGAGCCGGCGCATCATCGGTGCCGGCTCTGCGAACGTTGATGACGCACACTCGGGCACATGGCGAGTAGGTTCACAACTGTCTCAATCTTCCACGGAGAGCACACGAGGAAGGTGACCAGAACAGCAGCATTCCTCCTCAGACACCGAAGGCCCGTGTTCGTAACAGGCGATGATGGACGGCCCGCAGCAGGTGGCGGTCGACCGAAAGAGATTCTGAATGAGCCCGTGCACCGAGAGAAACCGCTGCGCGTACGCGGCGGATTTGAACCGTCGCATCTGTCGCTCGCGTTGCCGTGTCGCTGATGCGACACCTCCGCTCGATTGTTGTCGTACTGCCGGTGCTGTGGATCACGGACGGCATGGCGGTACGGAGCGCCGCCGAATAACTGCGGAGCTTGTCCGTGATCAGACGGAGCGGGCGACGGCCCTGCCCCTTCAAGAGCTTGCGGAAGAAACGTGCCGCCGCCCGCCGATCGCGTCGCGACTGGACCAGGATGTCGATCACGTCGCCGTCTTGGTCGACCGCCCGCCAGAGATAGCGGAAGCTCAAACAGAACCGGTGGTAGGGCCAGACGGCGTGACTGATGATGTCCGGCGGGAATCGGTAGCCATGGTAGCTGGCGGTAGGGCTCGTCATCCGCCTACTCTGTCAGCCGCCGCCTCAACTTGACAATAGCCAACTTGACAGTGCCGCGCCCACGGCTCCCGGCAGATACAATCGTCGCGTGCGCCTCCACACCGATCGCGCCTCGCGCGCCTGTTACCGCACCGACGGCGGCCAGGTCGTGTACGGCATGCCGGACGCGGTCGTGCATGCTCGCGCGCCGCAGGAGGTCGCCGACCTCCTGCGGCGCGCGCAGCGCGATCACATCCCGGTTACGTGCCGCGGCGGCGGGCTGACCACCGAGGGCGAGTCGGTCGCCGCCCGGGGTATTCTCCTCGACGTCAAGGGCATGCATCGGCTGCTCGACTGCGACGGCGACACCGCGTGGGTCGAGGCCGGGATGACGTGGCATGAGGTCGCCGAAGCGCTGCGCCCGCGTGGGCTGGACTATACGAGCGCGCCGCTCAACATGCTCTCGACCGTCGGCGGCACGCTCGGCGTCGGCGGCATCGACGTGAACTCGCCGCGGCACGGCTGCTCCGCCGATCAGGCGGTGGAGCTCGAAGTCGTCACGCCGACCGGCGAGATCCTCCGAGTCAAGGAAGGCGACGACTACCTGGAGCGCGTGCTCCTCGGGTACGGCCAGTTCGGCGTCATCACCAAGGCGCGGATCAAAGTGCGTCCGTACCGCCGCATGACCGTGCGCCACTTCTTGTACACCGACGTCGGCGTCGCCCTCGCCGACATGATGCGCATCGTCGAGGCGGACGCCGTCGATGCGTGCGCCATCCTCACGCTCCGGGACGATGTCGTCGCGCTGATTGTAGGGTTCGAGAACGAGCCGAAGAAATGTCCCGAGCTCGGGCTGCGGCACTCGCCGGATCTCGTCCTGTACTCGAAGGTGGCGGCGCGGTACGCGATGCGGCCGTGGCGGCTCGGCGAGATCGGGTTCCTGCTGCGCCGAAAGAACGACCTGCTGTCGGCGCTGCACGATCCGCTGTTCGTGCACGACGGGGTCCTCTGCGATCGCACCGTCGTGTTCAGCCGGCTGATCTGGCGCTACTGGGGCGGCCCGCAGGTCGTCATCCCGGATCTTGCCATCACGAAGGCGAACTTCGAGGCCGCGGCGCGGCGAGGTATCGAGGTCTGCAAGCGGTACTTTCCGTACTTTACGCTGTATGCCGTGATGATCCGCAAGTTCGGCGACCGTCCGCGATACGAGATGAGCGCCATCCCGGCCACGACCGACGACCACGTGTGCGGCATCGAATTCTCGCCGCTCCTCGAGGGCGCGAGCTACTCGCGCGATCACTTTCAGCGCTTCAAGAACGCGGTCTACGACGTCGGGCTCACGCTGGGCGGCAGCTCTTACCGGTTCGGCGGCGTGATGAAGCCGTACGTTCGCCGCATCTTCGGCGACGAGATGGTGAACCGGCACCGCGCGATGAAGCAGGCGCTCGACCCGTCGTTCATCCTCAACCGAGACGTCATCTTCGATTTGCCGGAGACCGGATGAGCGAGCTCAACTTCGGGGCGTGCATCGGTTGCGGCCTGTGCGTCCTCGGGTGCCCGGCCTACGAGGAGACGGGATTCGACGTGCTCACCGCGCGCGGCCGGAACAAGGCGCTGCAGTCGGGGCTTGCCGCCGCGGACATGGTCGAGCCGATCTGGGCGTGCACGCTCTGCGGCTATTGTGACGCGATCTGTCCGAGCGAGGTCAACAACGTGAAGATCGTGTTGCACCTTCGCCGCGAGCTCGCCCGGGCGCGGCCGGCCGCCGCGTCGCCCGGAGCGGCCGGGGCGTTCGCGCGACCCGAGGCGCGCGCGCTCGTCCTCGGGTGCACGATCAGGGAGCGCGCACCGCACCTCGTCCCCTCGATCGCCGAGTTCCTGCGGCGCATCGGCCGGCCGGCGGGCGCTCCCGGCGAAGCTGGCTGCTGCGGATCGCTCGACGTGGAGGCAGGCCTCGCGACCGCCTCGCGCGCCAAGGCTGGCGTCGTCGCCGATCCGATTTGCTTCGAGCAGTACGACGCCGAGTTCCTGGGGATGCTGGCGATGCAGCATCTCGATCTGTTCGAGCTGACGCCGCCGTTCTACTATTTCGCGCCGCACCGGATCGTGAACCGCGACCATGCGCGGGCGTACCCGCTCTACGACGCGTTGCGCCGCCGCTTCAGCTGCGATATGAACCTCGATTTGAACCGTCTCGCGCGGTCCACATCCGCCGGCTCCGTTCAGGGGCTGTCGGGAAGCGGCGCGCGCGACATCCCCGGTGCGGTGGCGCGTCTCCTGGCGCACTCGCGCGCCGAACGGATCGTCACCTGCTCGCCGGCCGACTATCTGGCGTTCAAGGCCTATTCGGGGCGCGAGACGCGCTTTATAACGGAGTGCCTGCGGTGACCGAGATCACGACCGACGTCCTCATTATCGGCGCGAGCCTGGCGGGCGCGGCCGCCGCCAAGCGGACGGTCGACGCCGGTTTTCAGACGATCGTGCTCGAGCGGAAGACGCTCCCACGCCACAAGATCTGCTCGGGGATCCTATCGCCGCGCGGCTATTCGTTTCTCCAGCAGAATTTCGGCGACCCACCCGGCAACGCCTTCCACGCGCCGAAGTGGGTGACCGGCGTGAACTTTCTGTTCCCGAACGGCCTGCAGCTGCCGATGCCGTTCATTCCGGGGCCGACGCCGCACATCTATCGCAAGCACGCCGACCACCACGTCGTGAAGGCGAGCCGCGCAGAGGTCCACGAGCACACCGAGTTCCGCGACATCGAGACGGGCGAGCAGGACGTCCGGGTGAGGGCGCGCCGGGTCGATCAGAACGGCCAGGAGGTGGTCTACCGCGCGAAATACGTGATTGCGGCGGACGGTCCCCGTTCGGAGGTCGTCGCGAAGCTCTACCCGTCTTTCCGCGACAGCATTTACTGGTTCGTCGTCGGCCAGAAGTATTACAAGGCCGATCTCGATCTCGACGAGCAGTGGTTCCACTTCACGATCAACTCGCGGCTCGGCTATTACACCTGGACGCACGCGGAGAACGGCTGCCACATCGTCGGCTACACCGACGAGCACGGCGAGCCATGGCCGAGGGGACACGCGAAGGTGCTCGACTATCTCCAGAAGCACCACGGGCTGCAGATCCGCGAGGAGGTGTCGAAGGAGGGGTGCATCGAGAACTTCGGTATGTCGCTGACGAACAACTTCGTGTTCGGCGAACGCCGCGTGTTGGTCACCGGGCAAGCCGCCGGGTTCCTCAACATGATGGCCGAAGGGATGTCATGCGCGCTGCACAGCGGCGCTATCGCGGGCGAGTCGATCGTGGAGTCGTTCGCGCGCAACGGCGATGCGAACGCGATCTACGACGATTTGATCCAGAGCGAGCGCATGCGCACCGTCGATCAATGGAACCCGCTGAAGATCCTTTTCGACAACCCGCACGAGGCCGATCTCAAAGCCGCGATCAGGAAGTTCCCGCTGTCGGACCGCGCGTACATGGTGAAGGAGATGCTGGCCTACGTCGGCCAGTTCAGGGGCTACAACTGGGTGAAGCCGATCCTGACGGCCTCCGTGAAGCGGCTGTTCCTCGGCCGGTACTAACGCCTCGGGTCGGTCACCCTCGCTTGGCACTGTCAAGTTGACGAGGATCGTGCGTGGCGATCCCTCGATGTCGAGCTTGCACGATTGTTCGGCAGGCGCACGTCACGTCGTTCCACACCAGGAAGGCACGAGTTCTCAATAGGCGGTGGTGAACCCGTAATGTCCTATAACTCGGCCCACCGACTTTCCGAGACGGTCTCTCAGTCGATGCGATAGACTCTCCCGCCGTTGTTGACGTGGCATCGGCAGCTCATCGCGCGCAAATGGACGTACGCGACGGGGCGCCGCGGTCGTCCGGGCGTGCTCGCCGAGATTCGGCGGCCGTCCTGGTTTGATTCACGCGCAATCGTCGGGATGTTCCGCCGGCAATGGGATCACATCCATTGCGTAGGCGACTGCTTCACACGCACGAGGGTAGGGTCTTGAGTCTGGTGGAAAAGTAGAAAGCGCGTCATCATCCAGCGCGGGGCCGGTCTCTTGCGAGGCGCGCTAGGGCCGAGCCAGTAGTGCGTCAGCCGGCTCGTGGGCGTCGGTCGCAAGGGTTTCCAGCGCGCCGAGCTGTTCCGTCAATTGCTTCAACGCTTCGTCCCGGCCGGCCTCGAACGCCCGCAGCGACTCGGCGGAGATCGGGGCTCCGGGCGGCAGCTTGCGCTGTTCGACGAGCGGGTTGACAAATATCCCACGTTTCGCCAAACGGTAGTCCAGGTGAGGACCCGTGACGACGCCGGATGCGCCGACCCGTCCAATTAGGTCGCCTTGCGAGACCCGTACGCCAGGACGGATACCCTTGGCGATGGCTGAGAGGTGCAGATAGTAGGTGTGATAGCCGTTCGCGTGCCGCAGCCGGACCAGGCGCCCCGACGCGCCGCTGAAGCCGGCGGAGACGACGGCGCCGTCAGCGACTGCCAGCACGGGCGTGCCCACGGGTGCCGAATAATCCACACCCAAATGGGCACGTCTGACACCGTACACGGGATGCAGCCGGTGCAACGAGAAGCCTGAGGTGATACGGGGGCTGAACGGCAACGGTGACCGAAGAAAGAATCGCCGGACCGAACGCCCGTTCTCGTCGAAGTAGCCGATCCGGCCGTCGCCGTCCACGAAGCGAAATGCTTGATGGCGCTGACCGTTATTGACGATCGCGGCCGCGAGGACGGCGCCATAGCCTACAAACTCGCCGTCACGGAAATCCTTCTCGAACAGCGCCTCGACACGGTCATCCGGCCGCAGGTCGGCGTTGAAGTCCAGTTGACCGCTGAATATTTCCGCGAGACCAAGCGCCAGGTCGACACGCTCCCCCGTCTGGTCGACCGCGGCCACGAGGGACGGATGCTCGGCATCGATGCGACCGCTAAGGGCCGCCGTCAGCCGCCGCTTCGGATACATCAGGATCTCAGCCTTCAGCTCCTTATGGTCGCCGCCTTCCGGCCCGGCCACGCGAAGGAAACGATCATTGTCGATGGCGTACTCAAACGACCGGAACAGTCCGTCGAGGCTCATCACAAGTTTGTACGTCTGTCCTGCGCGAAACGCACGGGGATTGAACGCGGTCCGCACCGCCGCGACCACGAGGTACGCGACATCCCCACCAATCTGGTGCGCGCGCAGCAAGCCGTCCAGCGTGGCATGTAGGGGCACGCGATCTTCGATGACGGTGCTGTCCCTGGGCAACTGAATGTCGCTGGCCCGGAACTCGCGCCTGTCCGACGGCCCGGCAAGGCACGCCGGCAGTATGGTGATAATCGTCAGCATGAGCAAGACGGCGAACCAGCAGAGCGGTCGATGGCGTCGGTCTCTCCGTATCAATGCGCCTCGCCTCAGGTTCTCGGTACGCGGAGCCGCTCGGCCGGAATTCCCAAGGCGACCGCGATCTCACGGAATGATGACTGGATGATCCGAACGTGTCGAGGTCCCATCCGCAGGAGCTGCTTCTGTGCGGCTGTCAGCGCCTCCAACTCGGGATCGGCAAAGCCATATCCGATCCCTCGGGGCTCGACGCGCATGCGCACGGCATCGTCAAGAACCGGGGCCTCGAGGAGCAACACGATCGCGCGCTCGAGTGTCCGATCGAACGGCGTCTCCGGAAAGCCGAGATCACGATACGCCTCCTCGATGCGAGGCTTGAGCGTGGCATAGAGCCGGGCGGCATTAGCCGGTTCGATCGACACCACCGCGGCGGCCAGGCCGTCGTACCGCTCGTAGCTACGGGGATCGACGTACAGATCGCCGCCGCGTTCGACTGCGTGGAAGCTCGACGAAGGACGCAGCACCCTGAGGTGCGCGGTTGGCGTCTTCCCCTCCGCGACGTTCGCGACGATCACCACGAAGTTGCGGATGAGCCCGTCGGTCGCAAGCCACGCCGCAATGCGCGGATGGGAGGAGATCTCCTTCACTAGCTCGCGGACCAGTGGATCGGTCTGATCGAGCGGCGGGAGGACGATCGGCGCGGCATCGCCGCCAAGCGGTTGATCCGGCTGCGGTGGTGCCTCGACGCGTTCGGGCGCCGCGGTGACGGGCGCCGTCGTCGGTCGGCCGCCGATGACGAGATAAGCGGCGATGGCGGTTGCGGCGATCAGCCCCGCTACCACGATCCACAATCCCACCGGACGTCTCGGCGGAGCCTGACGGGGTGGCTCGTTTGGAGTCTTCAGAAGCTCGTAGTCCGGCACCTCCGGCATGTCACCTCGCGAGTCGACCATCAGAACACTCAGTCATCGTCATGCCCTGCCGTAGGCCTCCGAAACACCTGGGCCTGCTCACATAGTTCTTCGGAGTTCAAGTTCGTCGTCGATACCGCACAGACTCAATCCGCGGGCCCGCGGACGAATGCAAACAGCGCGAGGGGAGCGTGCGCGCGCAGGCGACTAGAAGACGCTGCGGCCAAGATTTCTGAAGACGCGAGGAAGCCAGCGCGAGGCGGAGAGACGGATGCGCGGAGAAGAGATTCGCGGTGGTCCATAGAATGGCGAAGCGATCTCATCGGTACCACCATAGCTCCGTCACGACGTCACTGTCAACAGCGGACACCACACAACACCGGCGACTATTGATGCCGGACATCGTACGTCCGAACCACGGAACCAGGGCCGCGGGCGAAGATTCCTTCGTCGAGCAAATCCAGATCGTGAGCCCAGGACAGGCAACACGACAAATTGCGTGTGCCACGCGGATGTGTCTACAGCAGCCGGTCAGGTCGGCCGGTCTACGCGCTCGGCGCAGGCTGCGTCGCATCGCGCTCATAGCACCGCACGATGATCTCCAGCAGCCGGCGAACATCCGCAGTGCTGGTGACGTGGAGCCGCGCCCGTGAGTCGTGGTCGCCGACCGAGATGGCGAGGCCGCCGGCGGCCAGCGCTGTCGCGAACATGTCCTCATCGGTTCGATCGTCGCCGATCGCGAGGATCCGCGCCGATGGCGTTTCGGTGCGAACGGCGGCCACCGCCAGCCCCTTCTGCGCGCCGTGCGGTCGCGCCTCGACGACCTTGCGGCCGCCCATCGCCTCGACTTCACCGTGCCGAAAGGCGCCAGCGATCGCGGCCTTGAGCCGCGAGGCTTCCTCCTCGGCGTACAGCGGATCGCTCAGGCGGTAATGCCACGCCAGCGAATCGCCTTTGTCTTCGACGCGCGATCCCGGCGTCCGTTCAGACGCGCGCTTCATCAGCTCCCGCACGGTGTCCTTCCACGCGCGGTCCCGCGTGAAGGCGGCGCGCCATTCGGTCTGCGTCGGGTCGCGTCGCCATAATCCGTGCTCGGCCCACAGCGTCACTGGGAGCCGGCCCAGCCATTCCTCGAGAGTGGCTTTTCCGCGGCCGCTCACGATGTGGACGTCGACCTTGCGGCAGCGGGCGAGCTCGTCGAGCAGGCGGATCAACGCGGCATCGGGCTTTGCCAGCTCCGGCGTGTCCTCGATCCGGACCAGCGTGCCATCGTAATCGACCAGAATCGCCAGCCGCGGGGACCGCTGCAGCTCCGTCGCCAGGTGAGCCATGCGCTCGGCGGTGAGGACGGAGGGGACGTCGATCGCCGTACGGCTTTGCAGCTCCAGCTCGCCGGTGAAGCGGCTCACCCAGTCGTGGACCGTGCACCCGCGGACGCGCTGCCGCAGGCTATGCATGCGCGTGCGCCGCTCGTCGGGCGTCGTCGAGAGCGCGGTCTCGATCGCCTCGGCCACCGCATCGATGTCGTACGGGTTGACGATCATCGCATCGCCGAGCTCGTCGGCCGCACCGGCGAACTCGCTCAGAATCAGCACGCCATCCTCGTCGATGCGCGAGGCGACGAACTCCTTGGCGACCAAGTTCATGCCGTCCCTGAGCGGGGTCACCAGCATCACCGCGGCCGCCCGGTAGAGCGCCGTGAGCTCGTTCTCGGAGAGGGATCGATGGAGGTAGTGAAGCGGCACGCTCCCGATCGAGCTCATGGTGCTGTTGATCCTCCCGACGATCTCGTTCACCGTGCGCCGGAAGGCTCGGTACTCGCCGACTTCGCCGCGCGAGGGCACCGCGACCTGGATGAAGCGGACCTCGTTGCGCCGCTCCGGATGCCGGGCCAGGAACCGCTCGAACGCGAGCAGGCGGCGCGGGATGCCCTTCGTGTAGTCGAGTCGATCGACCCCAACGAGAAGCTGGCGCGGGCCGACGTCGCGCCGGATGGCGTCCAGCCGTCGCGCCACGACAGACGAGGCGGCGAGCGTTTTGAAGTGCTCAACGTCGACGCCCATTGGAAACGCGCCGATCCGGATAGGCCGGCCGCGAAACCAGGCGTGATCGCCCGAAACCTCGACATCGAGGAGATGGCGCAGGGCGATGGCGAAATGCCGGGTGTAAGAGGACGTGTGGAAGCCGACGAGATCGGCGCCGAGCACACCCTCGAGAATCTGGGCCCGCCATGGCAGCAGGCGGAACACATCGACCGCAGGAAACGGGATGTGCAGGAAGAAGCCGATGCGCGCGTTCGGGACCTGCTCCCGGATCATCTCCGGCACGAGCATCAGGTGGTAGTCGTGCACCCATACCAGATCGCCTTGTCGGGCCGCCGGCACCGCGGCGTCGGCGAACGTCCTGTTCACACGGCGGTACGCTTCCCAGTCGGCGCCGTCCATCGGCGCGCGATCGAGCAAGTAATGGAACAGGGGCCACACCACGCCGTTCGAGAAACCCTCGTAGTACAGCCTCACGTCGTCGACGCTCAGCTCGATCGGCACGAGCCGTTCGCGCTCGAGGTCGACCCGAAGACGTTCACGCTGATCGGGGGTGAGCGCCGACGTCTCCCCTGGCCAGCCGATCCAGCTCCCCGATCCGCGCTCATGCGCGGCGCGCAGGCCAGTCGCGAGGCCGCCGGAGGAAGGGGTCACGCGAACGCGACTGCCGCGGACGGAGACAGTCGCCGGAAGACGATTCGACACGATGGTCAGGCGGGGTGTGATCATCTGATTTACTATCGTGTCATATAGCGTCATCGCAGTTCTTTCGATTCGAGCCTAGCGAGACCGACGGAGATGATCACGGCAATCGGATCCCGCAACGGACGGAAGAGAAAATTCTGGCGAATTCAGCATGGGTCGCGCCCACGTTCCGATTTCGGTTGACCTGCCGACTCACTGAGATAAGCTGGAAGGGTCGAGGCGGCGTCGCCCTTGGCGGCACGCGCCTCGCGATCCCGTCCATTGACGTCACACCACGTCCGAAAGAGGCGCCGCAGGCGTTTCGGGAGTCCACGCGGCCTTCATCAAAAGGAGCCCCCCAATGAGCCGGTTTGGCGACGACGACGACAAAAACGAAGATGATGAGGACGACCGTCGCAGGTCTGACCAGCACGGCAGGTCCACCCAATTCGACGAGTTCATTCGCCAACTCAATTACTGGCGCACCCGCGTCGCGGGCTCCAACCAGAGCATTTTCTGGATCGTGGTCGGGCTGGTCGGGTTGTTGGGGCTCTCGAGTACGCTTTACCAAGTACAGCCCGAAGAAGTCGGCGTGGTCGTACGGCTCGGCAAATACGTCCGAACCACGGAGCCGGGACTGCGGGCGAAGTTGCCCTTCGTCGAGCAGGTCTTTAAGATCCCAGTCCAGCGGCAGCTCAAGGAGGAGTTTGGCTTTCGCACGACCGAACCCGCCGAGCGCAGCACCTTCAGCCAGGCGGACTTCGACGCCGAATCGGTGATGCTGACCGGCGACCTGAACGTGGCCGTGGTCGAATGGATCGTTCAGTACCGCGTCGCGGATCCTTACCTCTATCTCTTCAAGGTACGCAACGTCACCGGCACCTTCCGGGCGATGACCGAGGCGATCATGCGGCAGGTCGTCGGCGACCGCACCGTGACCGAGGTGCTGACGGTCGGACGGCAGGCCATCGAGACGCGGGTGGAAGAGCTGCTGCGGGCGCTCACCGTGCAGTACGAGATGGGCATCACGATCGAGCAGGTCGTGCTGCAGGACGTCAACCCGCCGGATCCCGTCAAACCGTCGTGGGACGCGGTCAACCAGGCGCAGCAGCAACGCGACCGCCTGATCAACGAGGCTCGGGCCGAGTACAACAAAGTGATTCCGCGCGCGAGAGGCGAAGCGCTGCAGGCGGTGCTCGAAGCCGAGGGCTACGGCCTCAATCGCGTGAACCGCTCGCAGGGCGAGAGCGCGCGCTTCCGATCGATCCAGGAAGCCTACCGCCGGTCGCCCGTCGTGACCCGCCAGCGCCTGTACCTCGAGACGATGGAGCGGGTGGTGCCACTGATGGGAGCCAAGCTGTTCCTCGATCCGAGCGCCAAGGGCATCGTGCCGCTGCTGCCGCTCGACGGCCTGAAGGCCGCCATGACGCCAAGCGCCGCCACGCCGCCGATATCGACCGCTGGAGGTGTCCGATGAATTTCAGAAACATCATGGCCGGAATCCTACTGGCCGTTGTCGTTGTGGCCTACGCTTCGGCGTACCGCGTCGGCGAGGCCGAGCAGGCCATCATCACGCAGTTCGGCAATCCGATCGGCGATCCGATCACGACGCCCGGCCTGCACTTCAAGGTGCCGTTCGTTCAGCAGTCCAACTTCTTCGAGAAGCGGTTCCTCGAGTGGGACGGCAGTCCCAACCAGATGCCGACCAAGGACAAGCGGTTCATCTGGGTGGACACGTACGCGCGCTGGCGCATTGTGGATCCGCTGCGCTTCTTCCAGCGGCTGCGCGACGAGCGGGGCGCCCAGTCGCGGCTCGACGACATCCTGGACGGGGAGACGAGAAACGCCGTTGCCGGGGCCGATCTCATCGAGCTCGTGCGCAACACCAATCGGGATCCGGATGACATTCCCATCGAGGCGGAGGAAGAAGAGGTGATCCTGGACAAAATCGAGAAGGGACGCGATCGGCTCTCGCGCGAGATCCTCGCGGTGGCCGCCACCCGGACGGCTGACCTGGGCATCGAGCTGCTGGATCTCCGGATCAAGCGCATCAACTACGTCGAGGAAGTGCAACGGGACGTCTTCGCGCGGATGATAGCCGAGCGGCAGCGGATCGCGGAGCTGTACCGGTCCGAAGGGCAGGGCGAGGCGGCGCGCATCGAGGGCGAGCGCGAGCGGGACCTGCAGCAGATCCAGTCCGAAGCCTTCAAGTCGGCCGAAGAACTCAGGGGAAAGGCGGACGCCGAGGCCACCGACATCTACGCGGCTGCCTACGGCCGTGACGCCGACTTCTATGCCTTCACGCGGTCGCTCGAGACGTACGAGAAGGTGATCGACCCCGGTACGATGCTTATCCTCGGGACCGACAGCGAGTTTCTGAAGTACCTCCAGCAGTTGCGCTAGGTGTAAAGGTCGCTCACCGCCCGGGCGCCAGGACCCCCAGGAGCGACATCGCGTGTACATCCGCGCGTCGCGCGAGCTCCGCATGGGCGGTGGGAATCGTATGCCTCTTGAGGACGCAGACGAGCAGCCGATGAGGCGCCGACGTACGATCGCAATCGTGCGGAACGTCTCCGGTCACGATATTCGTACAGGAAATATAGCCGTGCACCAGCGGCTGCGGTGCGTGGCGTGGCTGGAGCCAATGGACACTGTGGAGGTCGCGTAGTCGGACTTCAGCAGTTCGCCACCCGTTCCATTCAGATTGCACGCAAATCACAACTTCGTCGTGTGCTTGCATCGACCTCTCCTTGAATCTGGGTGCTGAGCGATCCATGTCGAGACGGCAACCAGTAGACCGCACGAGCCACGGTGAGAGCTATCCGATTCAGGGGGGATGGCGAGACGTTTTGACGGGACGCCCGATGGGCCTTCCGAGAGGCACTATTCCCCTATTGACCGGATGCGATAGAGCGGATGCAGGGTTAACCGGGAGCTGACGTGGCGCAGCAGAGCGGACCGCTATACGATTATTCCTTTCCGGACGGCATATAGAACGATCTCGGCCGTGTTGTGCAGATTGAGTTTCTGCATGAGATTGGCTCGATGGGTCTCGACCGTTGACAGCCCCAAATCGAGCAGTGTGGCCACCTCCTTATTTGAGCGTCCTTCGGCCAGGAGATGGAGCACCTCTTTCTCACGGTCGGTCAGCAGGTGATACGAATCGGTTAGGCCACGTTTCTGGAGCGTGCGCACGTAGTCCTCGATGAGGACAGCCGTGACGGCTGGGCTAAAGAAGGGTTTGCCGGCGGCGACGGCGCGGACGGCCGGAAGAAGATCCTCGTCGGTCGCGTCCTTCAGAAGGTAGGCGCGGGCACCCGCCGCGAGCGCGCGAATGATATAGGACTCATCGGCATGCATGCTGAGGATAATCACGCTAGGCGGTCGATCGATCTTCTGTGCCCGAGCGGCGACCTCGATCCCGCTCAGTTTGGGCATGCCGATGTCGACAATGAGCAGATCAGGCCGGTGCTCCTCGCAGAGCCGCACCGCCTCGAGACCGTCGGCGGCTTCAGCCACAACCGACAGGCCAGCCTCCTCGAGCAGGCTCCTCAGCCCTCGTCGCACGATGCCGTGGTCGTCAGCCAGCAGCACGCGCAAGCGGCACCTCCGTGAGGCGCGCCGACAACGGCAGACTGATCGTGAGCGTCGTGCCTTCGCCCGCCGTACCGCCGATGGTCATGATGCCGTGAAGTTCCTTGACGCGCTCTTCAATTCCACGTAGACCCAGGCCATCGCGGCGTCGTGCGGGATCCAGACCGATTCCATCGTCGGTCACGGACACGTCCAGTCGATCGTCATGACCGGTCACGGTCACCTTGATGGAGCGCGCCTCGGCGTGCCGGATGCAATTGGTCAGCGCCTCCTGAATCGCCCGATACACGCACGTCCGATATCGGTCTGGCAGGGCGTCAAAGTCTCCGCACGCAGTCAGCTCGACGTCCACACCGTACCGGCGGGTGAGGTCGCGCACGTGCCATTCGAGCGCCGGCTGCAGGCCTAAGTCATCGAGCATGCTCGGCCGAAGGCCGAGCGCGAGATCCCGGACGGTGCGGAACATCTTGTCAACCAGTTGTCGGCATTCGGCCACGGCCGTACCGAGCCGCGCGTTGTCAGCTGGCCTCATTCGTTCGATCCGACCCAGCTCCATCCGCAAGGCGGTGAGCACCTGCGCGACGTGGTCGTGCAGCTCACGTGAAAGATCCTTCCGCTCGTCCTCTTGCGTGGCGACCAAGCGCTGCGAGAGCTGACGCATTTGGCGCTCTGCGTCCTTGGCGATCACCCGTTGCTCTTCGGATCGCCGCTCGAGCACGCGCAACAGGAAGACAACAGTCAGCGCCACGACGAGGCCGAGGAGAAGACTAAGCCAGAGTAACCGCAGGAGGTCGTCGCGGAAGGCGGATTGCCGCCGAGTGACCTCGGCGCGTTGCTCCGCCAGGTTTGCGTTGTTCAGTTCCTCGATCTCCTGCGCGATCGCAAGCACTGCTTCGCGCCGCGGCACGACTTCGCGACGCAAAAAGCTGGCGCTCCGAAAGATCTTCTCGCTCGTTGTCCAATCGAAGAGCGGATCAAACGTCTGCCAATACTCGTCGAGCTTCGCCTGGAGGCTGAGAATTTGATCCACGTGTGGTACAGCCAGTGCATGGAGTTCCGCCACCGTCGCGATGTTCGTTTCTCTGAACTCGGCCAGACGCTCGCGGTACCCCAGTGCACGCTCGCGCGCAACGTCCAGGAGGTAGTCCCGCACGAAAATGCCCGAGAGATTGACATCGGAACGCAGGCGCCCGAGCTTCGCGTCAGCCTCGGAGTGGCGTGTGTTGAGCTGATCGAGTTGGGTATAGATCTCCTGGGCCCTTCGCGATGCGGTGAGCATCGACGCGGCAATCAGTACGAGAAGACTCCCGAGTCCCAGCGCCGCAACCGGCCACGTTCTGAACCGCATCACGAACCTCCGAACGCTTCCAGTGAACCGTTCAGTCCAAGATTAATCCCTTCAGCCGGCCGGAGGCATCCCGTCAACAGGGGAGGCGCCCGAGGCCGACGACTCGACCGGGCTCGGTACGGTGTCGTCTCCCCTACAAAAGCGTCATCCGTCCCCTGTCAACCGGATAGTTCCTCCCCAGGCCGCGTTATCTACTAGGTTCAGCGCAATGGAGCAACAGTCGGGAGGCGAGATACTGGGGCCGCGAGATCCGGACGCCCGCCCGGTGTGGAGTGTAGAACGTCTGCGGAGCCGGCTCGCACGGCTCTACGGCGGAGAATCGCTGGTGGTGCTCGCCAACCGCGAGCCCTTCACGCACGATCGTCTGCCCGATGGCAGCATCGTCGTCCGGCGATCGGCGGGCGGGCTAGTGACCGCGTTAGAACCTCTGGTACATGCCTGCTCCGGGGTCTGGGTGGCACACGGCGCCGGAACCGCCGACAGGGCCGTTGTTGACAGGCGCGACGGGCTGGACGTGCCATCCGCCAATCCTCTGTACAGGCTCCGGCGCGTCTGGCTCGATGCCGCCGAGCAGCGGGGCTACTACTACGGGTTCGCGAACGAAGGACTGTGGCCCCTGTGCCACCGGGCGCGCGTACGGCCGGTCTTCCGGTCCGACGACTTCAAGATGTACCGGACAGTGAACGCGCGATTCGCCGATGCGGTGTGTGAGGAAGTGGAAACCGATTCGCCCCTTGTGATGGTGCAGGACTATCACTTCGCACTCGCGCCTCAGATGATCCGCGAGCGCCTCCCGCTCAGCACGATCGTCGCGTTCTGGCATATACCCTGGCCGAGTCCGTCTGAGTACCGGGTTTGTCCATGGGGACGTCAACTGCTCAAGGGGCTCCTCGGCAGCAGCATCGTTGGATTCCAGACGCCGGACGATTGCCGCAATTTCATCGATACCGTCGAGTGTTCGCTCGACGCGCACATCAACCGCAGGCGGAACGTCATCACATATGCCGGTCGCCGGACGACGGTCCGTGCCTATCCGGTATCGGTCGAGTGGCCTAGTCGCTGGGCTTGCCAAGTGCCTTCCATCGACAGCTGCCGGGCGTCGGTCCGCCGGCAGCTTCATTTGCAGCCGGATGTCCGCCTGGGTGTCGGCGTCGATCGACTGGACTACACGAAAGGCATCGACGAGAAGTTTCTTGCGGTCGAGCGGCTACTCGAGTCCCACCCTGAACTCCTGGAGCGCTTTGTCTTCGTCCAGATTGCCGAGCCGAGCCGAGATTGTCTGCCGGCCTATCGCGAACTCCGATCACGGTTGTTGGAAACGACCGATCGGATCAACCGCCGCTTTGGCACAGGCCTCGGTTACCGTCCCATCATCCTGCTCGAAGCGCACCACGAACCCGCGGAGGTCCACCGATTCTTTCGAGCGGCCGACCTCTGCTACGTGGGGAGTCTCCACGATGGAATGAACCTGGTTGCGAAGGAATTCGTCAGCGCGCGCGATGATGACCGGGGCGTGTTGATCCTCAGCAAGTTCGCTGGTGCCGCTCGGGAGCTCACCGAGGCGTTGATCGTGAATCCCTACGCGATCGATGACTCGGCCCACGCGCTTGCCGAAGCATTGTGCATGGCGGACGAGGAACAGTCGAACCGCATGCGTGCCATGAGGTCTGTCGTCGCTGAGTTCAGCACGTACCGATGGGCAGGAGAGATGTTGGCGGATGCGGCACGTCTGCGCATAAATCCGGCACGTCTGCACGATGATGATGAGAGCTACCGGCAACCAGACGCGTTGCACGCCTTAGCTGGACGCATGACACCGGACATGAGGCGCTGCCTTCGGTGAACAGAATCCGTCTGCGCGGCGACCGTGAGTGGCTGGCGCGCGTCAGAGACGCGCGCACCGAGTCCAAACGAAGTGGGCTGGGTCTGGATGTGTCGAGCGATTGCGCGCTGGAACACGGCAGACTGTGCGGGGTCGAGGTGGGTCGATGGCCGATGTGGCCCCTGCTGCGCGGTGACTTGGTGCTCGCTCTGGTCCGGGAGCTGGCGATCACTGTCCAAGACTCCATTCTTGGGCGATTGTCGCGGTCCCCTGGCGCCGAAATCCACGTATCGCCAATGAGCATCGCATGGCTACAATTACACGAAAGAGAGTACGACAAGCGTGGGGCGGAGCTCTGACTTGATCGAAGATGAGTGGTCGCGCCAATCCAAGAACTTTCGGAATTGTTAATGAAATTGGCTCACCATACTGGACGATTTTCGTAAACTGGCTCATCAGTGCGACGTGATGCTTGCCGTAGAAGAGTCGCCGATTTCGGCCACTTTAGGCGCTTCGGCTCTTTGGCGACGAGCCATCTATTGCCTTCGAACTTTGTGGGCCTAACGTGGCGGGGCTTTCGTCGCCCCCACAAGACCGCTCATCGCAACATATCGTCACAAGTTGACGAAATATTGCCCGATAGCGGCGCCGTCACCTGGACTGGCAAGCGGTAGCAGGAAACCAGCCCGGCAATGGCGAAAGCAGGTCAATGGCATCTGACTTGCGTCTTCGTCTTGACAGTGACGCGCTGCCACACACCGAAGAAACACGGAGTGGCCGGCTGAGCTAATGGGCCGGCTGAGCGAAGGCGCTTTGCGCTTGCGTGTCGCGCAGGACTTCAGTCCTGCTTGGCCCGGCACGCGTGCAGGCCTAAAGACCTGCGCTACACCTTGACGATAATCCGCGATAAGTAGGAGGACAAGCCATGAAGAAATTCGTAACCATACTACCTGGTGCGCTGCTCGCAGTCTGAACCGCAGGTTGCGCCCAGCCGCCGACCGCGGAAGTCGACGGGACCAAGGCCAAGGTCCAGGCCATCGCGGCCGAAGATGCGGCGTACGCGCCAGACGCGCACCAGGCCGCGCAGGACGCAGTAGCGCAACTCGAAGCCGAGATGGCAGCGCAGAATCAGAAGTTCGCGCTCAGCCGGTCGTACGCTAGGGTCAGCGAGCTGGCCGCCGCGGCAGCGACAGCGGCCGACCGCGTCGAGCGGACCGCGACCACGGAGAAAGAACGCCTTCGGACTGAGGCCGGCCGGGTCGCCGCCGACGCAAAGCGCGCGCTCGTGGACGCGACCGCGTCGCTAGGGGAGGTTCCGCGAGCCAAGGTGGAGGCACTGCAAGCCGACGTGGGCGCGGCGGAGACGTTGCTGGCAGAAGTCGACTCGCTGCTCTCCGCCGGTCGATTCATGGAAGCGCTGCAAAAGGCCGAAACGGCGCACCAGGCGGTCAACCAGATCACCAGCGCGATTCAGGCCGCCGCTGAAGCTGAGCCCGAACGCGCGTCACAGGATCGGACGGTCGTACCGCCCGCCGTGCTGGCTAGCGGGAACCGGCTACCGGCCGGCACCTATCGCCTGCGCGTGACGAGTGAGCAAGCACCGGCGGTCGTGGGCCAGCCGGCCACAACCGAACACTGGGTCGAATTTCTTCGCGACGGAAAAATCGCGGGCCGTGCGCTCGCCGTCGCGCTCACCGCTGCGGAGATCCGCGAGGTCGCCAAGAGCCCGGGGCCCGGGAGTAACGAGGTCAGGGTCGAGTTATTGAAGGACAACGATTACATCCGCGTGTGGCTGAACCAGGGCGGGGCGAACTACCTCATCCACTTGCCGGTTGTCTCATGAAGTAGCGAAGCCATCGCGCAGTGCAGGTTGTCGAGCCTGCACTGTGTTGCGGTTGCCGGCGAGCGGGCGAGGCCCTGGCGATAGAACAGGTCGTTGAGGCCGAGAATCAGCGGATGGAACAGGTTACTGCCCAGGACGTTGCCGTGACGCTCCTTGCCGGTGGCATCGCTAGATTCTCCGCGTGCGTCCTGCTGTCCGTTGTACCGGCGGCCGTTTCGAGTTTCTACGAAGGGCGGGTAATCGGATATCCGAGCGCCTCGCGTAATTGCACCTCCGATCGACGCAGCGAGTCCCCCGTCGCTTGATCCCCCCGCGCAAGCGCCGCGGTCACCTGGTCACGGGTTTGAAGCACGGCTTCAAATGCCGCTGTGAACGCGGCGACCGGCGTGGTCGACGCTTCGGCGCGCACGCTGTCGAAAAACCTCGATGATAGCTCCTGTGCCTGGCCGTAATTCAGCGTGACAACCGCTTCCCGGATGTTCAACACCTCGCCGAGCAGACGACCCATTCGCACGCGGGCTTCAGATTCGGCCAGTTGTTCTCGAAGGGCCGCCACATCGGCCTCGAGCGCCACCCGTTGCCGATGTTCGGGCCAATACCCTCCGATGTACGCGAGGCCGATGAGCAGGACGACGACCGCTGCGATCACACGCTTAAGGTTCATGTTCTAGTCCTTTCTGGCGTCCGCCGTCTCGCTCACGCCGCGGTGCCCGGCGTCGCTCGAAGGCCCGCTGGCCACGCGAGCACACGCGTCGCTGACCGCCCGAACGAACAGAAGATCCCAGGCCGGCGTGCTCCCATCGCGTGCTATGGGTCGAGGCTGATGGCCAGCTGCGCGAAGGCGCTCTGCGATCCGCCGAAGCTTCAAACCGATTCCCTGATGCTGCTCGAAGCGGCATTCTCGCATTTCGGGTTCAGCCCGAACAACGGTCATGGAAACGCCGGGTTTTTCAGGGACGTGATCGCAAAGCGGGTCGTCAAGGGTCCATTTGTCTCGACGTTTTCCGCTGAGGACACGGTAGTCGGCAGGGCGTACTCGATCATGTCGCGACTCGCCGGCGACAACACCAGGGAGATCGGTGACGCCTCCGATGAGTTCGGGGGCATCGGCCGGAACGGGCCGCTGAAGACGACCGAGGTAGCCAACTCCCCGCTGCGCCAGGCGGGAAACACGTACAACTTCAAAGTTGGCGTCATCAACAACCTCGACGGATCGGGCGGACTGATCAAGGACCACGGCGACGTGACGAACGCCGCAGTCACCTATGCGTTCGCGTCCGCGGTCGCTTTCACGTAACCCCATCTTTCCCTGCGACGAGGCGAGTTGTGAACCGGACAGAACCATTCAGGCCGCGGATGCTCGGCGCCGCTCCGGGGGCGCCGCCCAGGATCGTGCTGGGGATGCCCGCGCATCAAATGGACCTGCAGGGCAGTCATCGACACTCGTGCCACGGCGGGTTCGATCAACATTTGTGTGCCTCCAGGTCAACTTTCCTCCCGTCGCACCGTATAAGTTTCTCGACGGTTCCTTTTGTATCAACGGCTTATACGAAATAGGGGGCTAGTGCTTACTTGCACATATCGACGTTAATACGTAGACTGGCGGCATGGGCCGTCCAGTCACGGCGATTGTGTTGACGCCAGAAGATCGCGCCACGTTGACTCAGCGTCTGCGCGCGCCCACCAGCGAGCAGCGCGTGGTCGTGCGCGCGCGCATCGTGCTGGCTGCCGCCGACGGGCAGTCGACCGACGGCATCGCTGAGCAGTTGGCCCTGCGCCCGGCGACCGTGAGCAAGTGGCGGCACCGGTTTGCGACGCAGGGCGTGGCCGGTCTGGCCGATGCGCCGCGCCCTGGCCCCAGCCGCCGCTACGACGCCGCGAGCGAGCGACGGATTTTGAAGCAGTTGGATGCGCCGCCGCCGGAGGGCCATGCGACGTGGACGGGGGCGATGGTGGCGACCGCGTTAGGTGAGGTCTCGCCTGACGAAGTATGGCGCGTGCTGCGCCGCCATGGCATTCACTTGCGTCGTCGCCGATCCTGGTGCATCAGCACCGACCCGGAATTTGCGCCCAAGGCCGCCGACATCGTCGGCTTGTATCTCGCGCCGCCCGCCAACGCGGTCGTGATCTCGGTCGACGAGAAACCGCACATTCAAGCCCTGGAACGCGCCCAAGGCTACCTGCGGCTGCCGAACGGCACGGCGCTGCGCGGCTTCAGTCATGAGTACAAGCGCCACGGCACCAGTTACGTTGTTCGCGGCACTGAATATCGCGACGGGGCAGCTCATGGCGGGGCACTACGCCCGGCGGCGCCGGCGCGAGTTCCTGGACTTCATGAACGACGTGGTCGCCGGGTACCCTGACCAGGAGTTGCATATCGTGTTGGACAACCTCAACACGCACAAACCGAAACACGACCGCTGGCTCGCGCGCCATCCCCGCGTGCATCTCCACTACACCCCCACGCGGGCCAGCTGGCTCAATCAAATCGAGTGCTGGTCCAGTATCCTCAGTCGGCGGGCCTTGCAGGGCGCAAGCTTCACCTCGGTGCCGCAGTTACGCGAGGCCATCGACCGCTTCGTCAAGACCTACAATGCGCACGCCACGCCCTTCGAGTGGCGCAAGCGCGTGGTGCATTCCGTCGGGCTCAAGCATTGTTACGCCGATTTGCGCAGCTAAATACTAGCTTAGTACCCCGGCCTGCGGGTGGGCTCGGCTGATGGATCTTACCGGAAATGTCGACACCAGCCGCTTCTTGCTGGCGTTGCTGGGCCGTTCGTGTAATCCTATGGCCAAGTATTCTGGAGGGAACGGCATGCAGCGAGTTCTGTCGTTTGGCGGCGTGCTCTGCGTGGTCCTGTTCGTCCTTGTTGCTGGACCGTTCCTTCGGGGTGAAGTCGGGACCAAGGGCGGCGAGTGGCCCAATCACGGTGGCGACCTGGGATTTTCCCGGTACTCCCCGCTCGATCAAATCAACAAAG
Organism: Vicinamibacterales bacterium; assembly: GCA_965229885.1. Taxonomy (GTDB): domain Bacteria; phylum Acidobacteriota; class Vicinamibacteria; order Vicinamibacterales; family CAVVIG01; genus DATLLJ01. Next base: position 187,768 of record CBDDJX010000001.1, on the reverse strand, counting down.
ACAACGTCAAGAGCTTGCGCATCGCTTGGCAGAGACCGGCAGTGTCCCCCGAGCTCACCACCCAATTTCCCGGCCTGAAGTACGGAAACAAGCTCTTGTCGACGCCCGTGATGATCAACGGGGTGCTCTATGCCTCCAATGGTGTCGGCCTCGTCGAGGCGTTTGATCCGGCAACTGGGAAGACGCTCTGGGTGCAGCAGCTACCCGATGAAGATGAGGCACCGCCGCGCGGAAATGCCAGTCGGGGCGTGGCGTATTTTCAGAGCGGCGGCGACGAGCGTATTTTTTCTGTCCGGCCTCCGTACCTGCTCGCGACTGATCCCAAAACCGGAAAACTGATACGTCGCTTCGGCGAAGGAGGAAAGGTCGACCTCCAGAATTACGCGGATACCGTCGATCAGGTTCCCTACCGATGGTTGTCGCCCCCTCTGGTCACGAGAGACGTTGTGATCGTCGGCTCCTCCACGCAGCCGAGATCCAGTGACATCCGGGCGTACGACGTTCGAACGGGCAAGCTCCGGTGGACATTTCACGTGATCCCGCGTGCGGGCGAATTCGGCGCCGACACGTGGTTGGGCGACTCCTTGACGGGGGTTCAGGCCGGCGACGCGGCCGTATGGACGATGATGAGCGCTGACGAAGAGCTCGGCCTAGTGTATCTGCCGACGTCAGCGCCAACGAATGAGATGTGGGGCGGCGACCGCCCGGGCGCCAATCTTTTTGGCAGCAGCATTGTCTGTCTCCGCGCGGAGACTGGCGAGCGCGTCTGGCATTTCCAGACTGTTCATCATGACATCTGGGACTACGACAACCCGGCCCCGCCGATGCTCATCGATATCACGGTCAACGGCAGGCCCATCAAGGCGGTCGTCGTGCTCACGAAGCAGGCGTTCGCGTTTGTCTTTGATCGAGTGACCGGACAGCCGGTGTGGCCGATCGAGGAACGTCCGGTCCCCAAGTCAACCGTTCCAGGCGAGTGGACGGCGCCGACGCAGCCTTTCCCGACAAAGCCGGCGCCGTTCGACCGGCAGGGGATTACAGCCGACGATCTCATTGACTTCACCCCGGAATTGCGCACGCAAGCGCTGGAGATTGCGAAACGCTACCAACTCGGGCCCCTCTTCATGCCGCCGATCTTGAAGGGCGATGGACATAATAGCCCCGAGGGCATCGTGCAGATGCCCGGGCACGTCGGGGGGGTCGAATGGGGTGGCGGTGCGTTCGATCCGGAAACCGGCATTCTGTATGTTCCCTCAAGGACAGGCGGTTGGGTCGTCGGCCTCGTGCCTCGCAAGCCCGATCCGTCATTCAAGCCGGGTGGGTTGACCGAGACCCGATGCTGTTCGAAATATCTGGGCGGGATGGAGGGGCGTGGCATCGTGGAAGGCCCCAGCGGGTTACCTCTGACGAAGCCTCCCTACGGCCGAATTACCGCGATCAACATGAATACCGGGGACCATCTCTGGATGGTGCCGAACGGTGATGGTCCCCGGAACGACCCGGCGCTCAAGCATCTCAACCTGCCTCCGCTTGGTCAGCCCGGTCACGGCATGCCGCTCGTGACCAAGACGATGCTCATCGTCACCGAAGGTGATCCGATCAATAACTTCACGCCATCCGGGGGCGGAATCGACGAAGGCAAGAAAGTGCGGGCATTCGACAAGGCCTCTGGCGCTGTCCTGTGGGAGACCGAATTCGAAGCTGGTGCCAACGGATCACCGATCACCTATATGTACAAAGGCAAACAATATCTGTTGATGTCGATCGGTTCGCGGACTCATCCGGGCGAATGGGTGGCGCTCAGCCTGCCGTAGCGGGTAGGTGAGTCCATGAGCTACGCGACCATTCTGCTCATCTCGAATTTCTTGGCGGAGCCCACCAAGTCTTTGCGACTGGTGTAGTGCACGGTGCTCGACGCCATCACACTCCGACTTGCGGCTCCTGTTCCGCGACATGAACCGAACGCGCTGCTGCTGCACTCCTGCCACATTCTGGATCTTCCCGACGCTGTTTCTCGTGCTGCTGTTGGTGGCCTGCGGAGCGGATCGAACCGCACCCGACTCGTCCCACTCCGTGAGCGGAGGCTCGACACAGACCGCAACGGGCGCCGCGGTGGGCGTCGCGAAAGGCGAGCAGGACTGGTTTGTGGACCGAGCCTCCGAAGTCGGACTCGAATTCCTGCACTTCAACGGCATGGCCGGTCATTTCTATTTACCAGAGAACATGGGACCGGGCGTTGCGCTCCTCGATTACGATAACGATGGCGACCTCGACGCGTATGTCGTTCAGGGGAAGGTGCTCGGCTCAGGCAAGCCCGGCGAGACGCGATTCCCGTGGCAGGCTCCGACGCCACCGAGAGGACGTCTCTTCCGGAACGAGCTGGAGGTACATGAAGATGGGTCGCGCACTCTGCGCTTCACGGACGTTACGGCGAATAGTGGAATCATCGCCCGTGAGTTCGGTATGGGGGCGGCGGTAGGCGACTACAACAACGATGGGTGTGTCGATCTCTTCCTGACCAATTTCGGCGCGAATCAGCTATTTCACAACAACTGTAACGGGACGTTCACCGACGTGTCGGGGAAGAGCGGAACCGATGATCCGCGGTGGAGCGTTTCTGCTGCCTTTGTGGACTACGACCGCGACGGTTGGTTGGATTTGTTCGTGGGGAACTACCTTCGTTACAGCATCGAGGCCGACAGGAAATGCTTCCATCGGTCTGGGGAGCAGGACTACTGTCACCCGAGCGTGTATCAGGCGGATCCGGATCGCCTCTATCACAACAATCACAATGGCACGTTCACCGATGTCACAGCCAAAGCGCTTGTCGGCGGTGCATTCGGTCCGACGCTTGGCGTGTCTACCGCCGATGTTACCGACGACGGGTGGATCGACATCTTTGTGGCCAATGACAGTCAGGAAAACCAACTCTGGATCAACCAGCGCGACGGCACGTTCCGGGACACAGCGCTGTTGGCTGGTGTGGCGTTGACGCCGGACGGCCAGGCTGAGGCGAGCATGGGGGTCGACGCTGGAGATTTCGACAACGACGGAGATGAAGACCTGTTCATGACTGAGTTGACCAGCGAGGGGAGCAATCTGTATGTCAACGATGGTTCAGGGGTGTTTGACGACCAGAGCATGCGCTCCGGGCTTGGTCCGCGAAGCATCGCCTATACCGGATTCGGAACCGCATGGATCGATTTCGACAACGATGGCTGGCTCGACATTCTGACCGTGAACGGTACGATTACCGCTATCGAAGCGCTGCAGCGGGTCCACGATCCTTTTCCCCAGCATCAGCGCAAGCAGTTATTCCGCAATTCGGGCGATGGCAGTTTCGAAGAAGTCACCGATCGCGCTGGTGCGGCGTTCCAGTTGTCCGAGGTCGGTCGGGGCGCCGCGTTCGGTGACATCGACAACGACGGCGACAGCGACGTGATCGTCGGCAACGACGCTGGACGGACGCGACTGTTGGTCAACAACGTCGGCAGTGACAAGCATTGGGTGGGGCTGAGGCTCACGGGCGAGCATGGTCGGGATATGCTGGGCGCCCGCGTTGCGGTCCTTCGTCCGAACAAGCAGACGCTCTGGCGCCGGACGAGATCTGACGGCAGCTACGCCTCGGCCAACGACCCCAGAGTGCTTGTGGGTCTTGGAGATTCGACTGACATCCCTCGAGTCCGCGTCATCTGGCCCAGCGGTCGCGTGGAGGAGTGGGCCGGCGTTCCTATCGATCGATACACAACGCTCAAGGAAGGCACCGCGCGGTGAACGGACGAATGGTTGCGCTGGCTGTTGTATCGACTGTGGTCGTTCTGACCAGCGGCTGCACGTCGCACGACCCGAGGACCGCCTCCTCGCCTGGAGCGACTGTGCCGACGGCGGCCGAGAGAGCGGCGTTGCGACCGATGGCGATGCCGGATCTGTCGCGCACCGCGGACTCACTGCGGGAGCAGATTCGGGGCCGCTATTCCTCGCTAACAGCCGCGCTCGAGAGGGCCGGCACGACGACCGCCGAGCTGGCGACCGCTTATGGAGAAATGGGCGAGCTCCTGATGGCCGCTGAGTACTTCGATGCCAGCGAGGCCTGTTTGCTGAATGCGAACGCGCTGGTCCCAGAGGATCCGCGCTGGACCTACTATCTCGGGCACGTGTACCGCAATCGAAGCAAGCTGAAGGAAGCCGCGTCCTTCCTGGAGCGAACTCTCCAGTTGCGACCGGGCGATGTCCCCGCTCTGCTTTGGCTGGGCGAGGTGTACCTTGCGCAGGGACGGCCCGAAGCTGCAGAACCGACCTTTTCGAAGGCGCTCTCGCTCGAACCGCGCACGGCGGCGGCGCTCTTTGGCCTGGGACGCGTCACTCTCGCCAGAAAGGATTACGCGGACGCGGTCAAGTATCTAGAGCAGGTACTGGCGCTCGACCCGCGCGCGTCGATCATTCATTATCCGCTGGCCCTGGCATACCGAGGACTCGGTAATCAGGCACAGGCCGAAGCTCACCTGCGGCAGCGAGGTGCGTCTCGGGTCGTGTTTCCCGTCGATCCCCTGATGCATGACCTAGAGAAGCTGCCAGTGAACGCGATGGCCTACGAGATTCGCGGGTCTGAAGCGCTCAGCAAGGGGGAATTGACGGCCGCTGCCGAGTACTTCAGACACGGCGTGGAGCTTGAGCCCAATAACCCGACGCTGCGCCTGCGCCTCGCTGATGTCCTGCGTCGAACAGGATCCCCTGAGGAATCCTTGCTGCACTACGATGCGGTCATCAAGATCGACCCTCGAATCGCTCAGGCACGGTTTGGTTACGCCATGGCCCTTGTCCGGCTGGGACGGTACGTGGATGCCCGCGACCGCCTGGCTGAAGGGATGAAGACATATCCCGACCAACCCGGCTTCGCCGAAGCGCTCGCGCGAGTGCTGGCCGCCGCCCCAGACGACCGCGTTCGGAACGGCCGCGAAGCGATGGCGCTCACGCAAGAGCTGCTCAAGCGGCAACAGAGCAGTGAGTTGGGTGAGACACTTGCGATGACGCTCGCCGAATTGCGGGAGTACGAGGAGGCCGCGCAGGTGCAGCGCGAGCTAATCACCGCCGCCAAGGCGGCAGGGCGCGACGACCTCGTTCGTCGAATGGTCGACAATCTCAGGCATTACGAGCGCCACGAGCCATGCCGGGTGCCGTGGCCGGCCGACGCGATGCCGTAGGCCGGCGCTCCCCGTGATTCCGTGGGCGCGCCGCAGAGCCGCCGTATCCTCAGTTATTGCAGTAGATCGCGGGTTTCCCCGGAGGGCCCAAACGCACATCCCGCGTTGCATTTCGTCGCGGGATCGGGCCCGCGTCCCTCCAGGAATGCCCGGTCTTCGGCGCGCGCCCCGACCAGCAACCCGGGCAGGCCGTAGTTGCCTTCGTGGCAGCGCGGCTCGTAATAGATCCGATTGTCTTTCTCGTCTTGCCTGACGAACTCCCGCTTAACGGTCCAAGGTTTCGTCCACGTCGTCGGATCATCGAGCGTCACGCCGTACTCGAGCGTGTTCGGGCCAGTACGGGTCCAGCGCTCGACCAGGTGCAGGTTCTCTCGGGCTCCTAGGTAGTCCGCCTTCGCCGTGAAATTGGTGACATCCACGACCAGGGTCCTGCCCTCCCAGTGACCGCGCGAGTCCCCCCACCACTGGCGAATCTGCGACGGCAGATGCGGGCGCATGGTGATCGGGATCGTCCGGTGGAACCCTTGCCCTTGATTCCAGTCGTGGAAGATCGAGACGTTTCCAGGCGCTTGAACAATCCGGCGGTAGCTGCCGCCATATGCATCGTAGCCCGAACCAAAGTCCGGCAGGCCACCCATCAAACATCGCTCGCCAGGATTGCGATCTTCGGGATTGTCGGAGCGATTGATGGAGCCCGTCACGTACACGGGCGGCACGTCGGATCGTTTCGGCGACGGCGGTCCGTATTTCCCGCCGGCACAGCCAGGCTCATTGTTCTTGCAAGCTACGGTTGCCTGTAAGAGGGCGAGTCGGAACTCTTCGTGCCTAGCCATCCGTTGGCGCGCCTCCGCGGTGTCTGGAGGAATTCTTCCGTCCGGGGGATCCACGATCAGTGACGTGCGGCGGCCCGTATGCTTTCGCGTCATGAAGATCGCGCTGTAGGCGCCCGCGACGTCCGCTTCACTTCCTTTAGCGGCGCGAAAGTCACGACTCTGCTGACCGGACCGCTCCCGATCGAGCGCGGCGATTTCCTCGTCCGAGAAGAATTCTTTTCCGGCATACTTAGCGGGTCGCTGTAGAGGAATCTGATACTCGTAGGTCCAGATCCCCTGTAAGTCGGGTTCTCCCCATGCCGTGCTCGGTACCCGGGCTGCGGTCTCCTGCGCAGCGGCCGTAGCCGCCTTGACTGTAGGGGCCTGGGCCGCGACACCAACAGGCGTTACCTGCAGAAGCACCGTTAACGCACCGGCCACTGACGCGACGCCGAACCCTTCCGCGCATCGGCGGTTCATCACTCAACCTCCTCTCCGACGCTATCGCACCCGAGGACACAAGAGAAACCCACGCGCGCGCTATTCTATTGCATGCGCCGAAGCTTTTCAATCGACGCCGCCGTCAGCGGGGCTCGATGACCCGCAGCGTCGAGTTCGTTTTCACTGCGGTGATCATCTGCTTGCGTCCGGACGGCCAATCGACCTCGACCCGATCGACTTTCGTCGCATCGCCGAGTCCGAAATACAGAGGCAACACGCTTTGGGACAGGTAGCCGGACTTGCCGTCGACCCACTTGGTCAGCACGCGCCCTCCCACGACGACGCGGACAACGGCACCAAGCCCGTTACGATTCGACACGGTCCCTACCGGGACCACACGCAACCAGTGGATGGCCTGCTGCTCGGCGAGGTTGCTCACGAGGATCTGCGGCCCTGCATTGGGGTCATTGGTGATGATGTCGAGATCACCATCCTGGTCGAGATCGAATATGACGGAGGAACGGCTGGCGAGGGTCCCCATCACCGTCACTTTGCCCGTTCGCCCCGGGCACAGTGACTGCGGTTCGGAACAGTCCGCGACGAACCAGGGCGTATGGGTGCGGCCTCCGTGTCGCGGCTCGATCCCTAGCAGAAATTCGCTGTCCAGGAATCTTTCGCCGCGATTGTTCAGTAGGAGCGAGTTGATCCCGTAGCGGAATGGGTAATTCATCGACGCCGTGACGAACACGTCCTGCCATCCATCCGCGTTCAGGTCCCCGACGCTCAGTCCCCAGGGCCAATAGGTTTCCACACCCGCACGATCCGAAATCTCCTCGAATTTCCCACCCCCCAGATTCCGGTACAAGGCGTTGCCGAAGATGAACTGTTCCGGCCCGCCCTGCAGGAACGCCGCCGGAAATTGGATGTGGGACTTCAGCTTCTCCTGATCGGGTCCCACCTCAACGCTCATGTCGGAATGCATATCGGTGATCATCAGGTCGGGCCGGCCGTCATTGTCGTAGTCGAAGGACTTGATTCCCATGCCGCCCCAGGGAGTCCTTGGAAAGTACTGCGCGCTCTTGTCGACGAACTGCCGGCCGCCGACGTTCTCATAATAATGATCGCTGCCCTGCATGTTGAGGACGTAGAGGTCGAGGAAGCCGTCGTCGTTCACGTCCAAGACGCTGGCGTCGCCACTCCAGCTCGGGGTGCCAAGCCCCAGCTCCAGGGTGACATCCCGGAAGCGATTGCGGCCCATGTTCTTGTAGAGGATGCTCCGCTCCGCCCGATCGGCGTGCAGGTGGCCGAAGAATCCGTCCGTCAGCCCGACGTACGCGCCTCCCCGTCCCTTCTCGTCGGTGGTATACCGGCCGACGTTGCACAGGTAGAGGTCGAGCAGGCCGTCCTTATCAAAGTCGAAGAATACTGCGCTCGAAGAGTGGCCGACGTAGTCGACTCCCGCGGCCTTCGAAATGTCTCCGAAGTGGCCGCGCCCATCGTTCTCGAACAAGACGTTGCCCCCGCGGACGGTCGTCACGAAGAGATCCTGATCGCCGTCGTTATCGATATCGGCAAACGAGGCGGTGACGCCAACGCGATCGGCGACAGCGACGCCCGCCTGGCTCGTGATGCTTCTGAACTTGCCACCGCCCAGGTTCTTCCAGAGCTGGTTGCCTTCAAGCTGGCTCACGAAATAGAGGTCCTCGAGCCCGTCGCCGTCGACGTCGGCCACGGCGAGTCCGGTGCCGTGATCGTAATGGACCGCTTTGTAGAACCGGCCGGCGTCGTCCACGATCCGATTCAAGAAAGTGATTCCACTCTCCTGAACGCGATCCTGGAATTGAAACTGGTAGGGCACTTTGAACTGTTCGACCGCTGCGCGCTGAGCCCTCGCGCGGCTGGCCAGTGATTCGACTCCGATGTCGGGATCGGGGATACGCAACGGCTCCGGTTGAGCGGCCGTTGGGCCCCCAGCAGGCGCCTGCCCGGCCGTGAGCGATCGGGGCTCGGACGAGGCCAGCATACCAACGGCAAGAGCTGAAAGGGCGACGAGGGGTCCAATTTTCATATCGAGCTTACTTTTCCACAATCGTGAGGATTTGGTTGGCGTGTACCCCGTGGGCGACCTGCACGTGTCCGGACGGCCAGCGGACGGCGAGCTCGTCGATTTCGTCCGAGGCGCCGAGGCCGAAATGCAGGCGCAGGTCGCTTTGGGATAGATAACTTCCGCCGCTCTTGACCTCCCGTATTTGCGCCCGCCCGCCCGCGCGCAATGTGACTCTGGCGCCGATAGCGGAACGGTTCGACCGCGTGCCGCGAAGCTTGACGAGCAGCCATCGGCCATTGGGCGCACCTAGATTCCTGACGATCGAGGGGCGCGTTTCCTGATTCGCAACCACCAGGTCCATCTGCCCGTCGTTGTTGAGGTCGCCGACGGCGAGCCCACGACTGCCATGCACATCCGCAAAGGGGCCGTCCAGCTTTGCGCCGATTTCCCGGAAGACGCCGTCGGGACCGCCTCGAAACAGCAGCCAGCGCTGCAAGAAACCGGCGCCGACTCCCACCAGTCGCGGGTTGCTGGCGGTCCCGGGATCTATGTGGCCGTTAACGGTGACGAGATCCTGATAGCCGTCGAGGTTGAGGTCGACGAACTGGGTTCCCCAGCCGACAAACGGCCGCGTCGCCTGGAGCAGGCCGACTCTGGCGGACATGTCGGTGAACAGCCCGCGGCCAACTCCGCGATAGAGAGCCTGGTACTCGCTAGCGAAGCTCGTAACGGCGATGTCCAGATTGCCATCATTGTCGTAGTCGGCCATGTCGGCCCCCATGCTCGCCTGTGGCCGGCCGTTCATGTCGAATGCCACTCCGGCGGCGACCCCGGTCTCGGTAAAGGTCTTGTCGCCATTGTTTCGGAACAGGTGGTTGGGCGTGGCATCGTTGGCGACGAAGATGTCGAGATCGCCGTCGTTATCGTAATCACCCCAGACCACCGCGAGTCCGTACGCGGCCTTGGTACGTCGAACGCCGGATCGTTCGCTCACGTCGATGAACTGGCCGCCGATGTTCTCGAAAAACGTGTCCGGTTCCGCTCTGTATGCCTCGGGCCCTGCGCGGTCGACGCTTCGGCGGCCAGTGGTAACCGAATATTGCTTGAAATTAGCCAACAAGCTCGGGTTGCTAAATCGTTGGTCCTTTCGCGCACCCTCGATGGTGAAGTCGGCGTAAGCGGTAACGTGCAGATCCAGATCCCCGTCGCGATCGTAGTCGCCGAATCCACAGCCCGAGTGCCACCGATTTCCGTCTTCGATGCCGGCCTTTCGGCTCGTGTCCTGAAACGTCCCTTCGCCGTTGTTCAAGTACAGCACATTCGGTCCGTGATTGGTGACGAGGATATCGTCGAATCCGTTGTTGTCGACGTCGCCGATGCAGCCGCCCATACCCCAGCTGCCGTTCCCGGCAACGCCTGCCTTCGCCGTGACATCGCTGAACGTGCCGTCATGGTTGTTGTGGTAGAGCCGGTTGCCTCGGCTCTTCAGGCCCCGGATCACTCGTTTGCTCGTGGACCCGTTCACTGCATAGATGTCCAGCCAGCCATCGTTGTCGTAGTCGATCAGGAGAATGCCGCCGCTGTTCTCTTCCAAAAGGAATGCCCGGTCCCGGCTGCCGCTGTCCAGGTAGAAGTCAATTCCCGCCGCTCGCGCGATGTCCTTAAATCTCGGGAACGAGGTGGCATCCGACGAAGAGCGCAGGCCAGGGGCGGCGGCAAGAAGACCGACCATGCTCAGAAGCGCGCCGGCAGAACTCCAGCGGTCCATGAGGCCCGGCGCCACAATAACACAGGAGCCCGTGTTGCCGCCCGTGGCTTCGATACTGCGCGTGTCGAGCCATAAGTAAGTGTTACCGGGCGGCGCTTCGTCGCGCCATATTTGGTGTTACCGACGGGGAGAGGTCTTTGAGCGACAGGGCCGCGGAGACCCACGCGGTCTTTGCGTGTGTCTCCGCGGCCCCCGCCGTCGAGGGCACCAGCCCGCGCCGATGATTCGCGAGGGCATAGACTCGCACGAGCTTGCGGTCAATGCGCGCCGCGAGCGCGAACGGATCGAGCCGGTCCCGCTGGCGCACGAGCGCCACCACCTTCGCGGCGTGGGCCTGCGGGCAGGCCTGGACGCGCTCCAACGGGGTCTGCGGCGCGTCGTAGTACCGGCGCCGGCGGGCGCCGATGCGTTCTTTGCGCTGGAGTTGCACCGACGGCAGAAAGAGATTCTGCAACAGCCGCAGGTCGGCCTACACATCGTTCATCGCTGCGAGGGCCCCCGCCGAGTCATACCGCACATAGCCCATCAGCTTCCGGACGTGGGTCCAGTTCTTTTGTTCGATATGCGCGTTGTCGTTCTTCTTGTGCGGCCGCCCCCCGCGCAAGTGGTCGAGCCGTTCCTGGACCCGGACCTGACTTTTCCCCATGACGGCGCCGTGTTCGACCCAGGTGGTCTGAATGTCGGTGAGATTCAGCGTATGGAGGAAGTCCCCATCGGCGCGGTCGCCCGAGTGACTCACTAGGTCCACCTCGGTGAAGCCGGGCTCGGTGACGTCCCAGTGATCGGTCTTGCCCAGAATGTGGTGCTTCAACAGCGGGCCGGGTTTGGTGCGCCCATACAGCCGTCAGCGGATCGTGCGCTGGTCGGGCGCCAGCAGGCGATCGATCTGGCGCGGGCTGATGGTGCGCACCTTCGCTTCGGTGGCGGGCGACACCGCGAGGCGGCGGCGGGCCCACGGCAGCCACGTCGGCAGCAGGGCCTTCAGGCGGCGGGCCCACGGATCGCCCGCCGCGACCCAGACCGCCCGGAGTGCCCGCACCCCCGCGGCGTCATAGCGCGTGGGTCGGCCCTGGCGCGGGCCCCGCGGGGGCCGCACGGCTGGCCGCCGCCAGGCCCGAATGATCGCCTTCCGATGGTAGCCCGTCACCGTCACCGCCTCTGTGAGCACGCGCCCCTTCTCCGTCCGCGAGGCCCCCACGTACCGGTCCCGCATCGGCGCCAAATACTCCGGCCTCGCCTGTGGTCCCACGCGGGTGCCCTCCTGTGGCACACCCGCTTGGGTAACACCCTTTAGGGCGCGACGATACTTTCCTTCGGTCACACTTACCATGGCGCGATACGCTGCGTTGCTTTTTGCTCGGCTAGTCGCTACAATAATTCCCGCGAACACAGCCGAAATGTCGCTAGCCGGCGACTTGAGAGTGTGAGATGCGCGCACGATTATTCGCGATGGGCGGGGTGGTGGCGCTCACGATGGCGGTCGTGCTTTTGCCGGTGGCAGGTACCAGCGCCCAGGCGCCGGCCAGTAGGGTTCCGGTCGCTGCGGACAGCAGGTCGGTGGACCCGCTGGCTAGAACGCCCTGGGGTGTTCCGGATCTGCAGGGCATCTGGGGTAGCGAGCAGCAAATCCCCCTCCAGCGACCCGAGCGGTTTGCAAATCAAGAATTCTTCACGGACGCAGAAAGAGCCGCATTGGATAGCGAACGACTGGGGTCGGCCAGGCTTGGTGACCGCCGTTTCGTAAAGCCGGGGAGCGTCCAGGACGTCGCTGGCGCCTACAATACCGTGTTTACGACGACGCGGCACACCGGACGGCGAACGTCGCTGATCGTCGATCCACCGAACGGGCGGCTTCCGCCACTGACACCCGAAGCGGAACAGCGCAGAGATGCCATCCAGGCGTTCGAGCTTGCCCTCCTGCAAGCGACCGAGGTCTGCAAGAACAAGATGCCCCAGTGCGAGGGCGGCACATATGGGCCGCCCTCGCCGCGACGCTCGGAGCCGGGGCCGTACTACTGGGGGAGCACTGTGGGAATCGGCGCTCGGAATCGGACCGATGGTCCGGAGGACCGCGGCTTGAGCGAGCGGTGCCTCGCTTTCGGCCTGCCCAGTTTCGGCAGTAGCGTCCTGCCATTCTTCCCACGGTTCGTGCAGTCGCTCGGCGTGGTTTCGATTTACTACGACACGGGGCAGGGGCAGGGATGGCAGCGCGTGATCCCCATCACCGATCGTCCGCATCTGCCGGGTCACGTGCGCCAGTGGTGGGGCGATTCGCGCGGCCACTGGGAAGGCAACACGCTGGTGGTCGACGTTGCCAACTTCGGCGCGAAGCGGGATTATCTCGGCGCTCGCGAGAACCTGCACCTGGTCGAGCGCTTCACGCGCGTCAGCGCGGACACGCTCGAGTATTCGGTCACGGTGGACGACCCGACGTGGACCAGGTCGTGGACGGCGAAGCAGGAATGGACACGGCAGGACGACAAATTGAATCGGCATTACATCGAGCCCCGGTGTCATGAGGGCAACTACGGCTTGGTAGGCCAGCTCGTTAATGCTCGCTTCATGGAGAAGGCGTTCGCTGAAGGGCGGGGGCCCGATCCCGCCACCATCTGCACTGGTACCTGCGGAAACGGAACGAGCGGGGAGAATGCCGACCCCCTGCGATAGTTAGTCGGCGATCTGGCCTGCCGAACGGTGGAGCCCCATCTGCCCAATGCGAGCCCTCAAGCCCGCCGTGTTCGTTTCCTGTCTCCTCCCTGCGGGCCTGTTGGCCTGGCGCACTGCGACCGGCGATCTGACACCCAATCCAATCGAGTTCATCACGCGCCAGACGGGCGATTGGACGCTCCGGTTTCTTCTCATCACGCTCGCGGTCACGCCGCTGCGGCACGTTTCGGGGTGGCACTCCGTCATCCGCGCGCGGCGGATGCTCGGGCTGTTTGCCTTCTTCTACGGGACGCTGCACCTGCTGACCTTCGTCGTTCTCGACCACTTCTTCGCGTTCGATGTGATGCTGGCGCGGGTCGGCGACGAGAAGTTCATCGCAGCCGGCGCGATCGGTTTCGCGCTGATGCTGCCGCTCGCAGCTACTTCGACCGCGGGGATGATCCGGCGTCTGGGAGGACGGCGGTGGCGGGCGCTTCATCGGCTGGTATATGTCAGCGCCACTGCTGGCGTCGTGCATTACACGTGGATGACCAAGATAGACGTGCGGCGACCGCTGACTTACGGAATGCTGCTCGCCGTCCTCTTCGGCTTTCGACTATGGTATTGGGTTCACCATCGTCCGGTAAGGAGATCGACCCGCGGCGCGGGGGAGGGCGCCGTGCCGGATCCGGAGGTTCTTGGGGACGTGTGACGGTCGACAACCCGCGGTCGGCTCCAAATTATTGGATAAAAACGATTTTCCAAGTGGAGACATGCGATTTTTCTTCTTCTACCATTGACTTGGTCACGGATGGGTGTGAAGCTCTCGCGGATGGCTCGGGTTCGAGAAGAGACAAGAGTCCCTGCGGGGGGAGTTCTAAACGTCTCCATGCTCTCATTAGGGAGGCAGATGATGGCTCAGAAACGCAATTGGCTCGCTCCGTTCGTGTTCTTGGTAGGGTTCTTCCTCGTGGCGCCAGCCGCAAGTGCTCAGCAGCAGGTGGCTAGCATCTCGGGAGTGGCCAGAGACGCTTCCGGGGGGGTACTCCCTGGCGTGACCGTGGAAGCCGCAAGTCCCGCGCTGATTGAAAAAGTGCGCGTCGTGGTCACGGACGGCGAGGGGCGCTACAACATTACCGATCTGCGGCCCGGCACGTATTCGGTCAGCTTCACCCTGGCAGGCTTCAGCGTGGTGCTGCGGGAAGGCGTTATTCTGACGTCGGGGTTCACCGCGACGGTGAATGGCGACCTGAGGGTCGGCGGGCTCGAAGAGACGATCACGGTGACCGGGGCGAGCCCGATTGTCGACACGCAGAGCGTGCAGCAGGCGCCGGTAATTTCCAACGAGCTGTTGTCGACGCTGCCGAGCGGCGGGAAGGCGTACAGCGCGCTGGCCCGGCTGATTCCCGGGATGACGAATACCGGCAACGACTCGGGCGGCGCCAGCGGCCTCTACGTGGCGAACCAGACCCACCAGACCACGATGCACGGGAAGGGCGGCACGCGGATCCTCTTCGATGGGATGCAGACCCAAAACTTGTGCGCGACCGGGTTCACCAGCTACATCACGAACCCGGCCACGGTGGAGGAAACGGTGATCGAAACCGGGGGCATCTCGGCCGACAGTAACAACAGCGGCGTCTCGTTCAACATGATTCCGAAGGAGGGCAGCAACCTCTTCCAAGTCGGCGCCTCGGGCACGTTTACGAACGGTGCGTTGCAGGGTGAGAACCTGAATGACGAGCTGCGGGGCCGCGGCTTGACCGGGACGAACGGCGTCAGGCACTTCTACGACATAAACTTTACGGTCGGTGGTCCGATCATTCAGGACAAGGTCTGGTTCTTCGCCGCGACGCGCGGGAACGGCAGCGAGAACGACATAGCTGGGATCTATTTCAACAAGACGCAGGGCACGCCGCTCTACACGCCGGATCTCGACAAGCCCGCCTACCGCAGGGAGTGGCTGAAGAGCCAGTCGGCCCGGATCACGTGGCAGATTAATGAAAAAAACAAACTGAACATTTTCGCCGATCCCCAGTCCTACCAGGTCCGAGGCATCGGCGGCCAGAGGGCGCCGGAGGCACAGACCGTGTGGAGCTTCTGGCCGAATGGCGTGTTTCAGGGCGCCTGGAACTCGCCCGTCACGAGTAAGTTCCTGCTTGAGGCCGGCGTGTCGATGGCGGTGAACGGGTATCCCTACACGAGAGAGATCACGACCGACATCTTCGACTTCGTCGTCAAAGAGACTGACATCTCGATTTTTGACGCTGGCACAGGCTTCCGGTACAACGCGGCCAACCGGTATCTTGCCGACAATCGCCAAACGCGTTACGCGCAGCGCTTTGCCGCGTCTTACGTCACCGGCTCCCATTCCTTCAAGGCCGGGATTCAAGTGCAGCAGGGCGTCGCCGACCAGGTGACCACCAACACCCAAGACCAGAAGTGGGTCTTCGTTAATAAAACGCCGGTGAGCATTGAACAGTGGGCGACGCCGTACGAAGAGCGCACGCGGTTCAAGGCGGAAGTGGGCGTGTTCGTGCAGGACAAGTGGACCATCGATCGCCTCACGCTGAACATGGGCCTGCGGTGGGAGCATTTCAACGGGTTCACGTTGGCCGAGGATGGGTCCATTCCGCTCGATCACAAAGGCAACCCGGTGCGGGCGCCGCTCTTCATCCCCACCCGCGCGTTCCCCGCGGTTAAGAACGTGCCGAACTTCAACGACATCAATCCGCGCATCGGAGTGTCGTACGATCTCTTCGGCAATGGCCGGACCGCGCTCAAGGGGTCCCTCGGCCGGTATGTCGGCAAGATGGGAACTAGCGTCGGGTTGACACTGCACCCCGTCGAGACGTCCATCAACCGGGCCTCGCGTACATGGACCGATGACGGAGATTACATCCCTGACTGCGATCTGACGAATTTCGCTCAGAACGGCGAGTGCGGGGCGATCAACAACGTCAACTTCGGCAAGCAGAATCCAAACGCCAGGACTTACGCCAAGGATTTGCTGGAGGGGTACGGGAACCGCGACTTTTTCTGGGACGTCTCCGCCGAAGTGCAGCAGGAAATTGGAAACAATGTGTCGATGACCGTTGGGTACTATCGCAACTGGAGCAGTCACTTCGGCTCACAGGCGATAGGGTGGCCCACGGGTCATATCAATAACCTAGCCGTAGATTCAGGAGACTATGATCCGTACTGCGTCACGGCGCCGACGGATCCCGGGTTGCCCGGCGGCGGCGGCTACCAAGTGTGCGGGTTGTATGACATAAAGCCCGCCAAGTTCGGCCAGGGCCTGATTCGATATGATCGTGCGTCGAACTTCGACGACGGCAAGTCGCGGGTTTCGGATTTCGTGACCCTGAGCTTGAACACCCGCTTGGCCGGCGGGCGCACCTTGGGCGCCAGCATCGACACGGGGCGCACGGTGGATGATCTGTGCTTCGTGATCGATTCCCCGCAGTCATTGCTGAATTGCAAAGTGGTTCAGCCGTGGAAAGGGCAGACGCAGCTCAAGGTCTTCGGAAACTACCCGCTGCCGGGCGGCTTCGCCTTCAGCGGCGTCTTGCAGAACGTGTCGGGGATTCCGTACAATGCGAACTGGAACGCGCCCACTTCCGAAATCAGCAAGTCGCTCGGACGCAACCTATCGGCGTGTGGGACAAAGACGGTGTGTTCGGCCACCGCTTCGGTGCCACTGGTGGCGCCATGGACACTGTTCGAACCGCGGCGCACCATGGTCGACCTGCGATTCAGTAGGGTCTTCTCGATCGGGAATTCGGCCCGTTTTAAGGCGAATTTCGATGTCTACAACGCATTCAACAGCGCGGCCGCCTTGACGGTGGTCCAGACGTACGGCGGGGCGTGGCGCCTGCCCTCGGGTTCGTACGGCGGGTTGATGAACGCCCGCTTGGTCCAGCTTGGCGGCGAGTTCAACTATTAGGCTACACCGTGCACGCGCGCCCGCCGACGGGCGCGCGTGCACGGTGCTCTTTCTAGATGTCCTCGACAAACCCCTCATTACGACGTTCGAGGTCCTGGAATCCGGAGCGATCAAGCCATCGCCGGCTCGTATCGCACCGTCCGGCCCCGTCGGTCGTTTGACTTGGTCACGGATTAGGTGTAAAACTCTCGCGGATGGCTCGGGTTCGAGAAGAGACAAGAGTCCCTGCGGGGGGAGTTCTAAACGTCTCCATGCTCTCATTAGGGAGGCAGATGATGGCTCAGAAACGCAATTGGCTCGCTCCGTTCGTGTTCTTGGTAGGGTTCTTCCTCGTGGCGCCAGCCGCAAGTGCTCAGCAGCAGGTGGCTAGCATCTCGGGAGTGGCCAGAGACGCTTCCGGGGGGGTACTCCCTGGCGTGACCGTGGAAGCCGCAAGTCCCGCGCTGATTGAAAAAGTGCGCGTCGTGGTCACGGACGGCGAGGGGCGCTACAACGTTACCGATCTACGGCCCGGCACGTATTCGGTCAGCTTCACCCTGGCAGGCTTCAGCGTGGTGCTGCGGGAAGGCATTATTCTGACGTCGGGGTTCACCGCGACGGTGAATGGCGACCTGAGGGTCGGCGGGCTCGAAGAGACGATCACGGTGACCGGGGCGAGCCCGGTGGTCGACACGCAGAGCGTGCAGCAGGCGCCGGTAATTTCCAACGAGCTGTTGTCGACGCTGCCGAGCGGCGGGAAGGCGTACAGCGCGCTGGCCCGGCTGATTCCCGGGATGACGAATACCGGCAACGACTCGGGCGGCGCCAGCGGCCTCTACGTGGCGAACCAGACCCACCTGACCACGATGCACGGGAAGGGCGGCACGCGGATCCTCTTCGATGGGATGCAGACCCAAAACTTGTGCTCGACCGGGTTCACCAGCTACATCACGAACCCGGCCACGGTGGAGGAAACGGTGATCGAAACCGGGGGCATCTCGGCCGACAGTAACAACAGCGGCGTCTCGTTCAACATGATTCCGAAGGAGGGCAGCAACCTCTTCCAAATCGGCGCCAATGGCACGTTTACGAACGGTGCGTTGCAGGGTGAGAACCTGACACCGGAGCTGCGGGCCCGCGGCTTGACCGGGACGAACGGCGTCAGGCACTTCTACGACATAAACTTTACGGTCGGTGGTCCGATCATTCAGGACAAGGTCTGGTTCTTCGCCGCGACGCGCGGGAACGGCAGCGAGAACGACATAGCTGGGATCTATTTCAACAAGACGCAGGGCACGGCGCTCTAC
Source organism: Vicinamibacterales bacterium (assembly GCA_965229885.1). GTDB lineage: Bacteria > Acidobacteriota > Vicinamibacteria > Vicinamibacterales > CAVVIG01 > DATLLJ01. Next base: position 169,621 of record CBDDJX010000001.1, on the reverse strand, counting down.
ACGCCGGATCTCGACAAGCCCGCCTTCCGCAGGGAGTGGCTGAAGAGTCAGTCGGCCCGGATCACGTGGCAGGTGAATGAAAAAAACAAAGTGAACTTTTTCGCCGATCCCCAGTCCTACCAGGTCCGAGGCATCGGCGGCCAGAGGGCGCCGGAGGCACAGACCGTGTGGAGCTTCTGGCCGAATGGCGTGTTTCAGGGCGCCTGGAACTCGCCCGTCACGAATCAGTTCCTGCTTGAGGCCGGCGTGTCGATGGCGGTGAACGGGTACCCCTACACGAGAGAGATCGTGACCGACATCTTCGACTTCGTCGTCAAAGAGACCGACATCTCGATTTTTGACGCTGGCACAGGCTTCCGGTACAACGCGGCCAACCGGTATCTTGCCGACAATCGCCAAACGCGTTACGCGCAGCGCTTTGCCGCGTCTTACGTCACCGGCTCCCATTCCTTCAAGGCCGGGATTCAAGTGCAGCAGGGCGTCGCCGACCAGGTGACCACCAACACCCAAGACCAGAAGTGGGTCTTCGTTAATAAAACGCCGGTGAGCATTGAACAGTGGGCGACGCCGTACGAAGAGCGCACGCGGTTCAAGGCGGAAGTGGGCGTGTTCGTGCAGGACAAGTGGACCATCGATCGCCTCACGCTGAACATGGGCCTGCGGTGGGAGCATTTCAACGGGTTCACGTTGGCCGAGGATGGGTCCATTCCGCTCGATCACAAAGGCAACCCGGTGCGGGCGCCGCTCTTCATCCCCACCCGCGCGTTCCCCGCGGTTAAGAACGCGCCGAACTTCAACGACATCAATCCGCGCATCGGAGTGTCGTACGATCTCTTCGGCGATGGCCGGACCGCGATCAAGGGGTCCCTCGGCCGGTATGTCGGCAAGATGGGAACTGTCGTCGGGTTGACACTGCACCCCGTCGAGACGTCCATCAACCGGGCCTCGCGTACATGGACCGATGACGGAAATTACATCCCTGACTGCGATCTGACGAATTTCGCTCAGAACGGCGAGTGCGGGGCGATCAACAACGTCAACTTCGGCAAGCAGAATCCAAACGCCAGGACTTACGCCAAGGATTTGCTGGAGGGGTACGGGAACCGCGACTTTTTCTGGGACGTCACCGCCGAAGTGCAGCAGGAGCTTGGAAACAATGTGTCGATGACCGTTGGGTACTATCGCAACTGGAGCAGTCACTTCGGCTCGCAGTCGAGAGGGTGGCCCACGGGTCATATCAATAACCTAGCCGTAGATTCAGGAGACTATGATCCGTACTGCGTCACGGCGCCGACGGATCCCGGGTTGCCCGGCGGCGGCGGCTACGAAGTGTGCGGGTTGTATGACATAAAGCCCGCCAAGTTCGGTCAGGGCCTGATTCGATATGATCGTGCGTCGAACTTCGGCGACGGCAAGTCGCGGGTTTCGGATTTCGTGACCCTGAGCTTGAACACCCGCTTGGCCGGCGGGCGCAGCTTGGGCGCCAGCATCGACACGGGGCGCACGGTGGATGATCTGTGCTTCGTGATCGATTCCCCGCAGTCATTGCTGAATTGCAAAGTGGTTCAGCCGTGGAAAGGGCAGACGCAGCTCAAGGTCTTCGGAAACTACCCGCTGCCGGGCGGCTTCGCCTTCAGCGGCGTTTTGCAGAACGTGGCGGGGATTCCGTACAATGCGAACTGGAACGCGCCCACTTCCGAAATCAGCAAGTCGCTCGGACGCAACCTATCGGCGTGTGGGACAAAGACGGTGTGTTCGGCCACCGCTACGGTGCCACTGGTGGCGCCATGGACACTGTTCGAAAAGCGGCGCACCATGGTCGACCTGCGATTCAGTAAGGTCTTCCCGATCGGGAATTCGGCCCGTTTTAAGGCGAATTTCGATGTCTACAACGCATTCAACAGCGCGGCCCCCTTGACGGTGGTCCACACGTTCGGCTCGGCGTGGCGGCTGCCCTCGGGTTCGTACGGCGGGTTGATGAACGCCCGCTTGGTCCAGATTGGCGGCGAGTTCAACTATTAGGCTACACCGTGCACGCGCGCCCGCCGACGGGCGCGCGTGCACGGTGCTCTTTCTATAGACCTCCTCGACAAACCCCTCATTACGACGTTCGAGCTCCTGGAATCCGGAGCGATCAAGCCATCGCCGGCTCGTATCGCACCGTCCGGCTCCGTCGGTCGTTCGGTACCATTTAGAGCGTTTTTCGGATAGCTCTTGTTACTGCTTGGGCGCGTCATGGTACTTCTGCGGACAGCGCGCCGAACCCTACCCGAACAGCGCTCCCAAGAACACCACCCACATGGGATACTATCGGCACGCAGTCGACCGGTGATGGACCGAACGACGGTCGAAGGGAGTTGAATGCAATGAATCGAATGAGACGGCGGTCAAATTGGAGGCTCCCGGCCCGGATCGTCGTGGGCACTGCGCTTGCCTTGTATCTCTTCGCGGCGGGCCCGGCCACCCTCACGTAGGGCACCAGAAACAGCGACCACTGCGTCGGGACGTGGGCGACGGCCGTTGTCGCGCGGCTACAGACGCCGCCGCCAGCCCAGGCACCGCAGGGTGCGGCTCCGCCGCTGAACTTCAAGAACCAGACACTGCGTCAGATCGTGCACACGAGCATCGGCGGCACGCGGGCTCGCGTGCTGGTGAGCAACGCCTTCGGCACCGCACCGCTGCCGCTCGGCGCCGCGCACATCGCGCTGCGCGACAAAGGCTCGGCGGTTGTCGTAAGCTCGGATCGTGCGCTGACGTTCAACGGCAGCGCGTCGACGACCATCCCTGCGGGCGCCGCTCTCTTGAGCGATCCGGTCAATCTCACCGTGCCACCGCTCGCCGATCCGGCGATCGACGTGTATCTGGCGGGCGATACGACTGCGTCCACGTCCTCACTCACAACGCATAATGGCGCGCTGTAGACCAACTACGTTTCCGAAACAGGAAATCACGTCGGCAAGCCGGACCTTCCGGTCATGTCGACGACCGCGGCGTGGTTCTTCCTCGCGCGCGTGGAAGTGACCACGCCTGCGCAGGTCGGAACCCTCGTCGCCTTCGGCGATTCGATTACCGACGGCGCCCGGTCGACGGTGAACACGAATAGTCGCTGGCGGGATCATCTCGCCCGGCGGCTGATGGCGTCGTCGAGTACCCTCAAGATGGGCGTGCTGAACCTAGGCATTTGCGGCAATCGCGTCCTGGCCGACCTTGGCGGCTAGAGCGCGCTGGCGCGCTTCGACCGCGATGTGCTCGTCCAGCCTGGCGTCACTCACGTCATCGTGATGAATGGCATCAACGACATCGGACGCGAGGCCAGTCTCAACGTCGAGGATTTGATCGCCGGCCACAAGCAGCTCATCGAGCGAGCGCACGCGCGGGGGCTCACAATTTACGCCGGCACGTTGACGCCCGTCGACACAACCACGGGAAACTTCGTGCCCTACTCGACGCCAGAAAATCAGGCGAAGCGCCTGAAGATCAACGAGTGGATTCGGACCAGCCAAGCGTACGACGGCGTGATCGACTTCGATGCCGCTCTGCGTGATCCAAGCAATCCCAAGAAGGTGCAGGCTCAGTGGCTATCAGCCGACAACCTGCATCCGAACGACACCGGGTATCAAGCGATGGCCGCTGCGATCGATCTGACGCTGTTGAAGACCGGTCGAGCTCCCGCGCGAACGGCGACGAAATAGCTCTGCTTCGCATAACCCTGATACTTGGCGGCACCGTGCTCGCGGGCTTGCTGACGGTGTCTGGAAACGCGACGCCGCTGCCGCCGTTGGTGTGTCCGCGGCTGCGCTCGCCACGAAGTCGTCACCACCTGCTCCAGTGACCGGTGTGCGCACCTGATCTTGACCGTGGACCGGGAGCGCTAAAGCATTTAGCGGACCGCGAACAACACGCCTGGCGCCAGCTTCGAGTGCGGGTCGAGCGCCCGCTTCACCGCCCGCATCTCGTCGATTCCAGCGCGCCCGTACAACGCTTCGAGCAACTGCTGCTTGACGCGGTTCCGCCCGACGCCGTGCTCGGCGAGCGGCGATCCGCCCAGTCGAATCGCCTCGCGGCCCACGTCGCGCATCGCGGCCCTACCTGACTCGACGTCCGCGAACGAATGAGCCAGCACGTTCGGGTGAAGATGGCCGTCGGAGATGTGGCCCCAGACGGCCACGTCGAGGCGGCGCCGTTCGAACTCCCGTTCGTAGCAGGCCAGCAGCTCTTCCAGATGATCGTAGGGGACGATCATGTCGCCTGCTGTCTTTTCGATGCGCTGGTCGACATCCTGCTTCGCGCGTCCGATCCGCCGGTTGACCGAGGCCGGCACCTCTTCCCGCAACGCCAGCAGCTGTGCCATCCGCGCTTGATCGCCCGGCACCGCGATCTGGACATCGTCGATCCCGAGAGTCTCGTCGAGTGCGCGGCACAGGCGCGCGAGCGATGTGTCAGGCACGCGTGCCTCGCGCGCGCGTCCGATTTCCTCAAACGCCTGTTCGCTGGTGATCGTGGACGGAAGTTCGAGCGTGACCAGCAGCGCGATCGCTGTGCGATCCGGCCACGTCATGCCCGTCCTTCGATCGACGCCATCCTCGCGCGCGAGCTCGAGGCACCGGGCGTCCATGTGCTCGATGGCGGAGACGTCGAGGCCGCCCGGATCGTGGCTGCGCCATGTCTCTCTGGCTGCCTCTCGGAGCAGGCGTACGAACGTCAGGCCGGCACGGCGATCTGCGAATGGCACGAAGGCCAGACACCAGGCTGGCCGGCGGGCCACGACTCGTAGCGTCACGTTCACGACAACACCCAGTGTGCCCTCCGCACCGATGAAGAGATCGATGAGATCCATCCCGGGCGCGGCGAAGTAACCGGCCGACAGCCTTGGAACGTCAGGCATGCGATACCGTGGGACAGGGACCCGCACCGTTCTGCTGCCGAGAATGATTTCGAAGTACCCGTCGGCGTGCGCGTGGACGGCGCCACGGTCGATGTCCAGCACGTCCCCGGTCGGCAGAATGACCGTGATCGCCTCGACCCAGTCGCGTGTGGCGCCGTACTTGAAGGTGGCAGCGCCGGCGGCGTTCGTCGCGACCGTGCCGCCGACGAAGGCGCCGGTGAACGTCGGCGCCGGCGGGTAGTAACGGCCCGCTTTGGCGAGCGCCGCGTCGAGGCCGGCGAGGGTGACCCCAGCTTCGACGCGTACGCGATCTGTTCCAATATCGATGATCCGATTGAGACGGCTCGTGCTCAACACGACGTCGCCGTACGGCGTGGCGCCGCCGGTGAGCGACGACTGTGCGCCGATCGGCAATACGGCCGCGGAGGATCCCAGAACGTCAGCGATCTCGGCTTCGGTCGATGGCGCGACGAGCGCCGACGCGGTTCCCGCCACATGAGCCGCGTCTTCGGCGACCGATCGCAGCCGATCAGGATCGGTGGTGCGTACCGGCGCGCGTGGCGCGCCGCGCGGTCGCCGCGCCTCGATACGGTGATTGGGCATCGCGCTATAGTAGACGGCAGAGCCAGGAACCGCGAACCGTGAACCGTGGACCCGATATACTTCGCTCAATGAACAGGCTTCGCGACGTCAGGGAAATCGATGACACGCCAATGACCGCGACGTATGTGAGCGTCATGATCCTCGAAGCGGTCGTCCTCGTGGCGCTCTGGCTGTTCGGCCGCGCGTTCTCATAATTCACCGTGCACACCGTCGATTGGATCGTCGTCGTCGCCTATCTCGCGTGGATGATCACCGACGGCCTGCGCCGTTCGCACAGGACCGACGAGCTCGAGGGGTACTTCCTCGCGAGCCGGTCGCTCCCCTGGTGGGCGGTCGGCCTGTCGATCATGGCGACGCAGATGAGCGCCGTGACGCTCATCGGCACGACCGGCCAGGCGTACGCGACGGGCCTGCGGTTCATTCAGTTCTATCTCGGTCTGCCGCTCGCGATGATCATCCTGTCGCTGACCGTCGTGCCGTTCTTTCGCCGCGCCAAGGTCTACACCGCCTACGAGTATCTGGAGCGCCGCTTCGACGTGCGGACGCGATCGCTCGCGAGTTTTCTGTTTCTGATGGGCCGCGCCTTCTCACTCGGCGTGACGCTCGTGGCGCCGGCTGTCGTGATTTCGGCGATTCTCGGCTGGCGGCTGCCGGTGACGGTGCTTGTCATCTGCGTGCCGATGATCTTCTACACGGCGTTTGGAGGCGTACAGGCGGTTGCGTGGACCGACGTCAAGCAGATGTTCATCATCGTCGGCGGAATGGGGGCCGCCATGGTGATCCTGATTCTCGGGATCCCGCAGACGGTCGGGCTGGGCCAGGCGCTTCATCTGGCAGGCGCGACGGGACGGCTGCAGGCGCTCGATTTCAGATTCGATCCGCAGGAGACCTACACGGTGTGGTCTGGACTCATCGGCGGCCTGTTTCTGATGCTGGCGTACTTCGGATGCGACCAGAGCCAGGTGCAACGGTACTTGACCGCCAAATCGGTCGCTCAGGCGCGCTATTCGCTGATGATGAGCGGTTTCGTGAAAATCCCGCTGCAGTTCATGGTGCTGTTCATCGGCGTGCTGATGTTCGTGTTCTATTTGTTCCAACCGGCGCCGATGCTCTTCGATCGCGCGCACGATGCGCAGATCGCCGCGTCGCCGCGGGCGGCGGAATATGCCTCGCTCGAGCGCAGTTTCGCCGAGGCCCTCGCCGGGCGGCGGCAGGCCGCCGAAGCCTCGGACCGTGAGGAGTTCCTCACCGCCGACCGTCGCGTCCAGGAGACTCGCGCGCAGGCCGTCGGTATCGTGAAAAGCGTGACGGGGGACGAGCGATTCTCAGACGTCAACTACGTATTCCCGACGTTCATCACGACGCGCATGCCGATCGGCCTGGTCGGGCTGATGATCGCCGCCATCTTCGCGGCGGCGATGTCCTCGGCGGCAGGCGAGCTGAATTCGCTCGCGACGGTGACGATTATCGACTTCTATCGGCGCCATTTCGTCAAAGAGGCGAGTGACACGCACTATCTGACGGTCTCGAAGCTGGCCACTGTCCTCTGGGGCCTGCTCGCGTGCGTCGTCGCCGTCTATTCGGCCGACCAGGGATCGCTCATCGAAGTCGTCAACCGGTACGGATCGTTCTTCTACGGGTCGCTCCTCGGTGTGTTCATCCTGGCGATCCTCACGAAGCGCGCGACGGCCCGGGGTGCGTTCTGGGGCATGATTGCGGGGATGACCGTCGTGCTGACCGTCGCGTTCTCGCCATGGACGAGCAGCATCGCCTTTCTCTGGCACAATCTGATCGGGGCGGTCGTTGTCGTCGTCGTAGGGATGGCGATCAGCTACACGCAGGAGCCCGACAGAATTCCCGACACGTCCGTCAGTTGAGCTGACGTACATTTTCGCCAGTGCCGCCGTCATCTCAGGCCGTGTCCCTCGAGCAGCGATTCAGCCACTGGTTTTTCGAAGGCACCATTGAGCCCATGGGCCCGCACGCGCGGACCAAGCACACAACCGACTGGCGGAGGGTGATGTGCCTCACGGGCGTCGACTATTGTTCGACCCTCGCGTATCAACCGAGCATCGCGTTTGTCGCGGCTGGAACGCTCGCGCCGATGGCGACGCTCGTGCTCGTAGTTCTGACGCTTTTCGGTGCCTTGCCGATGTACCGCCGCGTCGCGAACATGAGTCCGCACGGCCAGGGCAGCATCCTGATGCTCGAAAAGCTCTTTCCGCGGTGGAAGGGAAAGGCCCTGGTGCTCTCCCTGCTCGGGTTTGCCGCCACGAGCTTCGTGATCACGATCACGCTGTCGGCAGCCGACACCGCGACGCATCTGGTGGAGAACCCTTTGACGCCGTCATGGCTGCGCGATCAGTGGCTGGTCACGATCGGGCTGCTTCTCATCCTCGGCGCCGTCTTTCTCAGGGGATTTCAGGAAGCGATCGGGCTGGCCGTGGTGATCGTGGTCGCGTACCTGGCGCTCAATACCGTCGTCCTGAGCGTCGCTGTGCGCGAGATCTGGCGGCATCCGGAGCGACTGACCGGCTGGCGCGCATCGCTCGTCGCGCAGCATGGCAATCTCGCGATGATGGCGGCGATGGTGGTCATCCTCTTTCCGAAGCTCGCGCTCGGGTTATCCGGTTTCGAGACCGGTGTGGCCGTGATGCCGCTGGTCCGCGGAGATCCGACAGACACCGAAGAGAACCCCGCGGGGAGGATTCGCAATACCAAGAAGCTGCTGTCAACGGTCGCACTGATCATGAGCGTGTTCCTGATGGCCAGCAGCTTCGTATCTGTCCTGCTGATTCCCCCCGAAGCCTTTCAGCCCGGGGGCGCCGCCGACGGCCGCGCGCTGTCCTAATCTCAGCCACCAATATCTCGGCTCCGGCTTTGGCGCGGTGTTCGACCTGGTCACGATTGCGATTCTGTGGTTCGCCGGCGCATCGGCGCTCGCTGGACTGCTGAATCTCGTGCCGCTGCACCTGCCCCGTTACGGCATGGTGCCTGAATGGGCGCGGGCGACACGTCCGCTTGTCGTGATCTTTACGGGGATCAGCGTGCTCGGGACTATCATCTTCAGCGCCGATGTCGATGCGCAGGCCGGCGCATATGCGACCGGCGTGCTCGTCCTCATGAGCTCCGCGGCGGTCGCCGTCGCCATGCCCGCGTGGCGCCAGCGGCACCGGCGGGCCGTGTTCCTCGCGATCACCGTGGTGTTCTTGTACACCAGCATCGCGAACATCTTCGAGCGGCCCGAAGGCATCAAGATCGCTACGGTCTTCATCCTGAGCATCGTCGTCGTGTCGCTTGTGTCCCGCACGCTCCGATCGACGGAGCTACGCGCGCTCGGCGTCGATCTGGACTCCCTTGCCCAGACGTTCATCGACGACGCGGCCCTCGGCAGGGAAATCGATATCATCGCCAACCGGCCGGGCCGGGGAGATCGGAAAGAGTACGAGGACAAGCTGTCGGAGGCGCGGGAGACGCATCACCTGACGCCCAACGATCCGGTGCTGTTTCTCGAAGTGGAGCGCGGCGATGCCTCGGAGTTCAGCGAAGTGCTTCTGGTGAAGGGCGCCCGCGTGGACGGCTATTCCGTGCTGCGCAGCAAGAGCCCGGCGATTCCGACTGCGATCGCAGCGCTCCTGCTTCATATCCGCGATCGGACTGGCAAGATCCCTCACGTGTACTTCGGATGGACGGAAGGCAACCCCGTCACGTACCTGCTGAAGTTCCTGGCGTTCGGCGAGGGAGACACCGCGCCCGTGACGCGCGAAGTGCTGCGTCAGGCAGAGACGGACCCCCTTCGCAGGCCCAGGGTACACGTCGGGTAGGGTGTGTCAGAGGGCCGGTGGCGGGCCGAATACCTCGTCGATCGTCAGAATCCTGATCGGTCCGAGCTTTAGCGCCTGAATCGCCGGCTCGATGACTTTCCGGTCCCCGGTGATGACGATAGTGCTGCGATTCGGGTGGACGTACTGCTGCGCCACGCGCTGCACATCGGCCGCGGTGACCGCTTCGATATTCGGCACGTACTTCGCGAAGTAGTCGTCCGGCAGGTGATAGACGATCGCGTCCTCGAGCTTGCGCGAGATGTCAACCGTCGTCTCGAACCCGGCAGGGAACCGCAGCGACATGTAGTTCTTCGCGCGCGTCAGCTCATCGGCCGGCACCGGCTGCAGGATCCCGTTCAGCTCGTTGAAGAATTCCCTGAGAGCCTCGGAGGTCTTGTCGGTCTGCACGCCGGCGGTGGCGATGAACGGTCCGGCGGCGGCACGCATGTCGAACCCTGACCTCGCGCCGTAGGTGTAGCCGTTCTTCTCGCGCAGGTTCTTGTTCAGCCGGGACGAAAAGGAGCCTCCGAGAATGGTGTTCATCACCTGAATGGGAAAATAGTCCGGCGTCGAGCGCGCGACACCAACCCACCCGATGCGGATCTGCGACTGCGGCGCACCGGGCTTGTCGACGAGGTAGATCGTGCGTGTGGCGACTTCCGTCACCGCAGGCATGGCGGCCGGCGCCGGCACCGCCCCTTGCGCCTTCCATCCGCCGAAGCTCGATTCGAGCATCGGCAGCGCCTTTTCCATGGTCACGTCGCCGATCACGAGCAACGACGAGTTGGCGGGCTGAAACGCCGCGGCATAGAACGCACGGAGATCATCGACGCTGAACGACTTCAGCGTCGTGGCGGTACCGTTGGCCGGCGTTCCATAGCGATGCGTGGCGCCGTACAGCGCCCGGTTGAACGCGGTGGCGTCAATCGTCGCCGGGTCGTCGCGGGCCTGGAGAATGGCCGTGAGCCGCTCCTGCCGCAGCCGCTCGAGTTCTTCCCTAGGGAACGTTGGTCTGAGGGCAACATCCCCCATCAGCAGCAGCGCATCGGCCAGGTGCGCCACCGGCACGTGCAGCCGCACCGCCGACGAATCGATGCCGGCGGTTGTCGTCAGATCCGCGCCGAGGAAATCAATCGCGTCCGCCAGTTCGAGCGACGTCCGCGAGCCCGCACCTTCTTGAAGCATCGCCGCCGTCAGCGTGGCGACGCCGAACTTGCCCGCCGCGTCGTCGGCGCTGCCGCGCAGCACGAGGAGGCTGACTTGCGCCACCGGAACTTCGTGCAGTTCGACGAGCCAGACTGGCAGCCCGTTCGACAGCTGCCGCTTCTGAATGGCCGGGAGGCGAACTACGGGGGGCGGACCGGCCTGCGGCGGCCGCGTGCGGTCGGGCGCCTGCCGTGCGCCGAGCACGGCTGGAAGGATCATGACCGCGAGAACCGTGAGATGCTTCATAAGCAACACCCGCTACTTTTCAGGCTGCACTGTGAGTTCGACGCGGCGATCGCGCGGTAGATAGGCCAAGGCGGCGGCACGGATATCGGACGGGGTGAGCGCGCGATAACGGCCGAGATCCTCGTTGAAGTAATCCGGATTGCCCGTCTTCGAGAAATAGCCGTTGATCTGATCCGCCTTGCCCCCGAATCCGCCGAGCCGCTCCATTCGGTTATAGAACGACGCCTCTATCTGATTCACCGAGCGCTCGACGTCGTGCGCCGACGGGTCTTCCTTCTGCAGCGTCGCAATCTCCTCGTCGATGACTGTCTGAAGCTCCTCGACCGTGTGACCGGGTCTCGGCGTGGCGACGATCTGAAAGTCTGACGACAGATTCATCGATTCCTGAAACGCCGAGACATCCTGCGCGATCTGCAGCTCGTAGACGAGCCGCTTGCGCAGCCGCGAATTCTTGCCGCCGGCCAGGATGTCGGCGACGATGTCGAGCGCGGAGTCGCCGGGCTCGAAGTGCCGCGGCGTCAGCCACGCAAGCGTGAGGCGCGGCAGCTGTACGCGATCGGTGATCGTCTTCTTCTGCACGCCGGTCAGCGCGACGCCAGGAATCGTCAACGGCTTGGGTGCCGGCCCAGGCTTCACGTCACTGAACCACTTCTCGATGAGCTGACGCGTGCGCACCGGATCGATGTCGCCGGCCACTACGAGGCTCGCATATGACGGCGTGTAGTAGGTCTTGAAAAACGCCACGACGTCGTCGTAGCTCGCGGCGCTCAGGTCCGGCATGTAGCCGATGACCGGCCAGTGATAGGGATGGCTCTCCGGGTAGAGCATCTCGCGCAGTGCGATATCGGCCATCCCGTACGGGCGGTTCTCGTAGCTCTGACGTCGTTCGTTCTTCACGATGTCGCGTTGTGCGTCGACTGTTTTCGGATTCATCGCATCGAGCAGATAACCCATGCGATCGGATTCGAAGAACAGCGCGAGCTCGAGCGCATTCGACGGCACGTCGATGTAGTAATTGGTCCGATCGTTGGCGGTCGACGCGCTGTTCCGGCCGCCGACGGTTTCGAGCTGGGAATCGAATTCGCCGTACGGCGCATGGCCGGAGCCCATGAACATCAGGTGCTCGAACAGATGCGCCAAGCCGGTGCGGCCGGGCAGTTCGTTCGCCGAGCCGACCCGGTACCACGTGTTCACCGTCGCGATCGGCACGCTGTGATCCTCGTGGAGGATCACGTGCAAGCCATTCGGCAGCGTGAACTGGGTGTATTTCACCTCGATGGGCGGCGCCGGCGTCTGGGCGGCGGCAGGTCCGGCCAGCGCCAGCGCCAGGAGGACAGCGGCGGGTTTCATGCGCCGATTCTACTCCTGAGGGTCCGACTCAAGCCGGACACGACTCGTGGACCGGGCACTGCTCCTGAAATTGTGATGAAATAGCGCCATGCTGGAGGCAGCGCCTCTCGTGGGCATCATCATGGGCAGCAAGTCGGATTGGGACACGATGCGGCATACCGCGGAAATCCTGGAACGCTTCGGCGTGCCCCACGAGGCGAAGGTCGTGTCGGCCCACCGCACGCCGGCACTGGCAGCGGAGTACGCGTCGACCGCGGAGAACCGCGGTCTGCAGGTCATCATTGCGGGCGCTGGCGGCGCGGCGCATCTCGCCGGCGTCGTCGCAGCGTACACGCTGGCGCCGGTCATCGGCGTTCCCATGCCGAGCACGGCGTTGAATGGGCTCGATTCACTGCTCTCGATCGTGCAGATGCCGAAAGGCGTGCCGGTCGCCACCGTCGCGATTGGCGCCTCAGGCGCAGCCAACGCCGGTCTGCTGGCGGTCGCCATCCTCGCCACGTCGCGACCCGAGCTGCGCACGAAGCTGCAGGCGTATCGCGACGAGATGGCGACTGACGTGGCTCGCGCTTCGCTCTAGTCCTTGACCTTCTCGTCTTTGAGGGGCGTCCTCGGTCGACACGTCGAACCGCCGGAACCGATCGTAGGTCGCGACAGCGGTCACGCGCACGCCGTTGTCGGACTTGTATTCTTCCGAGAACCTTCTGAAGAAGTCAGAAATGTACCGGCCGCCGCGGTCCAGGAGGAGCTCGAGCGCGAGACGGCGGCGCCGGAATCCTGCGCCCGCAGGCCTGCGCCCCCGGCCAACAGACACATGGCAAGCACCAGGAAGCGTCGCATGCCATCCCGATCGTAACAGGTGGCGCGGTGCATTCGTACATCTTGACGGCCAGATCGCAAGAACCGGATGGCGCACCGCGGCGGTCTCGCGGCATAGTCTTCGCACGAACGATCCCTGGATCGAACGCATCAGCCTGGCATGCGGCTATCTCGAGGACGTCGAGCGCGGCCATCTGTCGCTCGCGAAGCTCGCGCGCCGGATTGGCGGCAGTCCGTATCACCTCCAGCGGAACTTCAAGCGAATCGTCGGTGTCACGCCGCGCGAATACGCGGACGCCTGCCGCCTGCGGACCGTCAAACGGCGACTGCGCGAGAGCGACGCGGTCACCGCGGCGGTGTTCGACGCCGGTTACGGATCGAGCAGCCGTTTCTACGAACGTGCCGCGCCGAAACTCGGGATGTCGCCGACGACGTATCGGCGGGGAGGAGCGGGCATGAGTATCCGATACGCCATCGTCGACTCGTGTCTGGGCCGCCTGCTCGTCGCGGCGACATCACGCGGTGTGTGTTCGGTGGCGATGGGTAAATCGGATCGAGATCTCGAGTGGGTGGTCGCGGACGAGTTTCCGGCGGCGTCCATCGCGCGGGATGACGGCGGGCTCGCCCAATGGACGCGCGCGATCGCCGCCTACCTGGACGGCCGGCGGCCGCGGCTCGATCCGCCGATCGATGTCCAGGCCACCTCGTTTCAGTGGCAGGTGTGGAAAGCCCTTGCGGATATTCCCCGCGGAGAGACGCGAACCTATGCCGAGGTCGCGACGGCGATTGGACGGCCGCGTGCGGTTCGAGCGGTTGGCCATGCGTGTGCGGCAAACAAGGTGGCCATTCTGATTCCGTGTCATCGCGTCGTGCCGACGTCCGGCGGGGTGGGCAACTACCGGTGGGGCGCCGAGCGGAAGAAGGCGCTGCTGGCGCGAGAACGCTGCGGTCGCATCGAATAATGTCGACGATCGGATCGAAGTAGAATGCCGATCGCATGACGAAGTACGGCCGGTCGCCCTGGGTCGACACCTTTCCAAAGGCGCGCATCCCTTCATACCCCCACCAGCGTGGTCCATCGGCGACATCGGTGGTCATCGTGGGCGCCGGACTGACGGGATGCACGACCGCGTACGCGTTCGCGGCGAACGGCATCGACGTGGTGCTGGTCGAAGCCGATCAGGTCGGCCGCGGCAGCACCGGGTCGGCCGCCGGATGGATCGGCGGAGATCCGGGAGTTTCCTTTATCGAGGTCGAGAAGGCGCTCGGCCGCGCGGCGGCGAGGGACGCCTTCAGGTCCTGGCGACGCGCGGCCGCCGATTTTGCCGCCTTGATTCGACGTCTCGGCCTCAAGTGCGCGTTCACGCCGCACGGCGCCGCGATTGTCGCGCTGACGCCGGATCAGGCCGCACGGCTGAAGCGCGACCACAAAGTACGCCGCGATGCGGGCATCGACGCGCCCATACTGAGGGCGCGCGCCGTGAAGAGCGAGCTGGGCCTCGATGCGGCCGCCGCCATCCGCGAGAACGCAGGGGGCCTCGTCGATCCCTATCGGGCCTGCCTCGGCCTGGCGGCCGCGGCTGCCGAGCGCGGCGCGAAGATCTTCGAGCGAACGCCCGTGCGGAAGATCACATTCGGCCGCAGGAACGTTGACGTCATCACGACTCGCGGCGCGATCCATGCGGATCGCGTGGTCATCGCGACCGGTGTGCCGACGACGCTGTCTAAATCTCTCGCCAGGCATTTCTTGTTTCAGACCACGCACCTCACGATGACGGAGCGGGTGCCGGCGACGATTCGCCAGCAGCTCGGCGGCCGCGGGACGGTCGTGCGCGATTGCTCCGAGCCGCCGCACGTCGTTCGGTGGGTGGATGATGAGCGGCTGCTGGTCTCCGGGGCGGACGCACTGTCGCCTCCGGTGCGGCAGCGCGATCGGATGGCGGTGCAGCGGACGGGCCAGCTGATGTACGAGCTCTCGACGCTCTACCCGGATATTTCAGGAATCCTTCCCGCGTACGGATGGGACGCGCCATACGCGCGAACGTCGGACGGCCTGCCGTACTTGGGGCCTCACCGGAACTTCCCGCATCATCTCTTTGCCTTCGGCGATTCGAGCCGCGGCATCACCGGCGCCTACCTTGCGAGCCGTGTGCTACTGCGACACTACCTCGACGAGCTCGAATCAGCCGACCGACATTTTGGTTTCACACGACATGGCGGTTGATCTCCTCGTCTTCGGCCCGCATCCCGATGACCTCGAAATTGGCGTGGGCGGCATCGTGGCGCGTCATACCGCCCTCGGGTTCAGCGTCGGCCTCTGCGACCTGACGGCGGGCGAGATGGGGAGCAACGGTACCGCCGAGGAGCGGCTGAAGGAATCCGAAGCGGCGAGGGTCGTCCTCGGCGCAGCGTGGCGCGAAAATCTCCGCTGGCCCGATCGGCAGGTCGGAAAGGATCCCGCGCACCTCGACGAGGCCGTCCGGCTCATACGCCGGCACCGCCCGCGGGTGGTCGCCGCGCCGTACGGAATCGATCGGCATCCGGATCACGCGGCCGCGAGCGCCGTGGTGACCGAAGCGGTGTTCAACAGCGGCCTCGGAAAGTACGGCGCTGGCCGCTCGCTCGGGGAACCCTGGAAGATCGAGTGGATCTGCTACTACTTCATCAATGACAGCGCCGCACCCTCCTTCGTCGTCGACGTCAGCGAGTATTACGAACGGAAGCGCCAGGCGCTCGATTGTCATTCCAGCCAGTTCGAGGCGGGACCAAATGCCGTCGGCACACGTCTGAATAGTCCGTTGTTCAGGCAACTCGTCGAGAGCCGCGACGCCCAGTACGGCGCACAGGCTGGCGTGACCTGGGCCGAGGGCATTATCGTGCGCGAGTCCGTCACGCGGCCGACGCTCTTCAAAGAAGGGCCGAGTCGATGAGGATCGGTATCGTCTGCTATGCGTCGGTCGGGGGCAGCGGCATCATCGCGACCGAGCTGGGGAAAACGCTCGCGGCGCGCGGCCACGACGTGCACATTCTGAGCAGTGACACGCCGTTCCGGCTCGGCGGCTACCAGCCCGGGCTCACCTTTCATCGTATCGAGACGCCCGCGTACCCGCTGTTCCGCGAGCCGCAATATCTGTTGTCGCTTGCAAACAAGATCGTCCAGGTGGCGCGGCACGAGCACCTCGACATCGTGCACGCGCATTACGCTGTTCCACACGCCACGGCGGCGTACCTGGCCCGTCAGATCCTGGCTACGACCGGCCGCGGCCCGCTAAGCAACGTCAGCACCGTCCCGTCGATCATCACCACGCTGCACGGCACCGACATCACCCTGCTCGGCAGTGATCGATCGTATTCGGAAACGGTGGCGTTCTGCATCGAGCAGTCCGACGGCGTCACCACCGTGTCGGAAAGTCTCAGGGCCGATACCTACCGCGAGCTCGCCGTCACCTGCGACATCAGGGTCATCCCGAACTTCCTCAACTGCGCCGTACACTACCGCGTGGACGCCTCGTCGGTCCGTGAGCGGCTGGTTGGCGATGGCGCGGCGAAGATCGCGATCCACGTATCCAACTTCCGTCCCGTGAAGCGCGTGTGCGCCGTCATCGACATTTTCGATCGCATCTGTCGCCAGGTCTCCACGCACCTGTTGATGATAGGCGACGGCCCGGAGCTCGATGCCGCTTCCAGGCTCGCGAGCGAGCGGGGCCTCGAGGACCGCGTCCACTTCCTCGGGGAGCAGGATCACGTGTTGCCGCTGCTGTCGATCGCCGACGTCTTCCTGCTGCCGTCGGTGCAGGAAAGTTTTGGCCTCGCGGCGCTCGAGGCGATGGCGTGCGAGGTGCCGGTAGTCGCCTCGAACGTCGGCGGGCTGCCCGAGGTGATTGATGACGGGTGCAGCGGGTTCCTTCACCCGCCAGAGGATCTCGAGGGCATGGCCCGATCCGCGGTGGCCTTGCTGACCGACCCGGTCCTGCACCGGCAGATCGCCGCCGTCGCCCACGAGAAGCTCCGCAGCAAATTCTGCGAGGAAAAGATCGTCCCGTTGTACGAGGCGTACTACGAAGAAGTCCTGGCACGAGGGGCGGGAAGGGCGGGAAAGCCAGTAAGATTGCCTGTATGAAGCGCCATGTCTTCCTGGCCGTCGCCTTCACGGCCGCCGCCTTCCTGGCGGCGTTCACCGTGGTCCTCCGGGCACAGATGCCCGTCGTCCCGGTCGGCGAGGCGCAGGGCCACGTCGCGCTCGGCCTCGCGCTTCGCCATCTGGCCAACGCCGGCATTTACATGATGGCGACCGCGCACCCCGACGATGAGAACAACGGGCTGCTGGTGATGCTCAATCGCGGCCAGGGCTACCGAACGACGCTCGCGACCGCGACCCGTGGCAACGGCGGTCAGAACGAGATTGGTTCCGAGCTATTCGAATCGCTCGGCGTGCTGAGGACGGAAGAACTGGCTGCGCTGCACCGGTTCGACGGCGCCGAACAATACTTCACGCGCGCGGTCGACTTCGGCTACACGATCGACATCGACGAGACGCTCGCGCAGTGGGGCCGAGACGAGATTGTCGGCGACTACGTCCGCCTGATCCGCACCATTCGTCCCGACGTGATCAGCGCGATGGCGGCGACCGCGCTTGGACCCGGCCGGCACGCGCATCACGCGTTGTCCGCGATCCTGTCGCACGAAGCGTACCAGCAGTCGGGCGACCCGGCGAAGTATCCCGAGCAGATCAAAGACGGCTTGCGCGCGTGGCAGCCGAAGAAGTTCTATTTCACCGTCTGGGGACGTGGCGGCGGTAACCCGCCGCCGGGCATGCGCATCTGCCGGGTCGACCTGGCCCGGTACGATTCGCTGCTCGGCAGGACGTTTTCGGAGATCGGCGCCGAAGCGCGCAGCATGCACAAGTGCCAGGGAATGGCGCAGCTCCTCGCGCTGCCTGGGCCGTCCGCGGCGACGTTCCGGCTGGCGGAATCTGTGATTCCTGGCCAGATGGACAAGGACGAACGGACGCTGTTCGACGGCGTCGACACGAGCATCACGGGCCTGGCGCAATTCGCCGGCGCTCGCCCCCCGAAGGATCTCGTGGCCGGGCTCGCGGCCATCGCCGCCTCCGTTCAGGGCGCCCAGAAGAGGTTCGAGAGCGACAACGATGGCGCGGTCGTGACGCCGCTGCTCGACGGCCTGCACGCCCTGCGCGTGCTGCGCGGTCTGCTCCCCGCGATGCCGATCGACGATACCGCGCGCTTTGAGATTGATTTTCGCCTGCGGCAGAAGGAGCGCGAGTTTCAACAGGCCACGCTCGTCGCCAGCGGTGTGCGTATCGAAGCGCTCGCCGACGACGGCGTCGTTGTTCCCGGACAGCCGGTGAAAGTATCAGTCATCATCGCCAATCACGGCGCGACTGAAATGACCGTCACACAGGTGAAGTTCGACGGCCTTGCGGGTGACGTGGGCGCCGCCGCGTGCACACTGACGGCCGCGGTTGCGGGCGGCGGCAGAGGCGCGGGCCCTGGGAGGCCCGCTGGGGCCGTAGCCCGTGCGCCGGCGCCGACCATCTCGAGTCTGAGAAACGGCCAGGTGGGACGCTGCGACCCGGTGTTGAAGATTCCAGTCGATGCGAGAATCAGCGAACCGTACTGGCATCGTCCCGCCGACGCCGGCCGCTACATCTTCGAGGCCGACGCGCCGTTCGGCTTGCCGTTCCGCCCTACACCCTTCTCCGTGCAGGTCACGCTGGCGTTTCCCGGCGGGGACGAAGTCATCGCCGGGCTCCCGGTGCAGTACCGGTACGAAGGAGACATCTTCAGCGGCGAGAAGCGGATGGATCTCCTCGTCGTGCCGGCGTACTCGGTGACCGTCTCGCCCGACATCGCGATAATTCCCGCGGCATCGGTACCCCTGCCGTACGCTGCATCCTCGCGGCGGTCGGGCGCGGCTGACTCGCGCGAAATTCGGGTGACCGTCGTGAACGACATCCAGGGCGCCGCAGAGAGCACCGTGAAGCTCGAGCTGCCGCGGGGCTGGACTGCATCGCCTGCCGAACAGCCCGTGAAGTTCACGCGCCAGGACGAGTCGCAGACCGTCCGCTTTGACATCAGGCCGGCTCCCGGTACCGCGCCGGGCGAATTCCACGTCCGCGCGTGGGTCGGCACGGGGGCGCAGACGTTCGACCGCGGCTTCCAGGTGATCGAGTATCCGCATATCCGGCGGCGGCACATCTACAAGGCGGCTGACGCCACGCTGAAAGTGCTCAAGGTCAAGACCGCGCCGAATGTGACCGTCGGCTACGTGATGGGCACTGGCGATCTGGTGCCGGCGTTTATCGAGCAGCTCGGCGCGAAGGTCGAAATGATCGGCGCCGAGGGGCTCGCGTGGGGCGACCTGTCGCGATATAACATCATCATGCTCGGCGTCCGGGCGTACGAGCGCCGGGACGATCTGCGCGAGAACAACAGCCGGCTGTTAGAGTACGTGCGGAACGGCGGGACGGTGATCGTCCAGTACAACCGCGCGACGATCAACGACGTATACGGGCCGTATCCGGCGAAGGTCAGCAACGATCGCATCACCGACGAACACGCGCCGGTGCAGATCCTCGAGCCGGCGCATCCGGTGTTCACGACGCCGAACACGATCGACGACGCGGCTTGGGCCGGCTGGGTGCAGGAGCGCGGGCGGAATTTCCTCGGCGAAAAGGATTCGCGCTATCGCGATCTCGTGCAACTTGCCGATCCGTTTCCAAACAATCCCGGCAACAAGCGAGGCGCGCTCGTCGAGACCACGTACGGGAAGGGCCGATGGATGTACATCGCGCTCGGGCTGTGGCGCGAACTGCCCGCCGGCGTCGATGGGGCGTATCCGCTCCTGGCGAACCTGATCAGCCTCGGCGCAAGCGCACCGGCGCCGGCACCGGTGCGAGGTCCGGCCAGGACCACATCCTCGGCACCCGCGCCGTAATGTCACACGCCGAGCTTCAGTCCTGCCGGACGATCACGCCGACCTGACAATCGCACCGAGCGCATCGTCGATCCGCGTGTAGGTGAACGAAAAGCCCAGAGCGTTCGCGGCCGCCGGGACCGCGCGTTGGCCAGACAGGAGCAGCGCGTCCGCCATTTCGCCGAGCATCAGCCTCAGCGCGAAGGCAGGCGCGGGCATACACGCGGGTCGATGAAGCGCCCGCCCGAGCGCGTGCGCGAATTCCGCATTCCTCACAGGCTCTGGCGCCGTGGCGTTCAGCGGCCCAGAGGCCGCATCGGTCCGTATCGCCCACCGGACAAGATCAATCCAGTCCGACCGATGAATCCAGGGCCAGTACTGGCGACCCGAACCCACCGGACCGCCGACACCGAATCTGAACGGTGGAAGCATCTGCGGAAGCGCGCCGCCGTCCCGTTCGAGCACCAACCCGGTCCTGATGCACACGACGCGCGTTCTCGGGCTTGCCGCGCGATTGGCTTCGGCCTCCCACTGCTGACAGACCTGCGCAAGGAAATCAGATCCGGCCGGCGTTGTTTCGACAGCCGCTTCGTCGCCAAGCGGTCCGTAGTACCCGACGGCCGACCCGCTCGCAAACACTGATGGAGGTCGGGACGCGCGTGCGATCGCGGCAGCAAGGCTGCGAGTGGCGCGGAGGCGGCTGTCGAGGATTTGCTGTTTGTGCGCGGTCGACCACCGTCGGCCCGCGATTGGCTCGCCCGCGAGGTTAATCACCGCGTTCGCGCCGTCGATCTCGTTGGCCCACGCGCCCGCATTACCGTCAGGCAACCAGACGACCTCGCGCGCAAGGAGCTTCGACGCGGCGCTACGCGTGAGGACGACGACGTCGTGACCCTCAGCGACGAGCCGCTCGGTGAGCGGTCGGCCGAGAAAGCCGGTACCACCCGCGATGACGATCTTCACTTAGAATCAGCATACTGGACTAGAACGTGCGTCTGGTAACCCATTCGCGCAACAATGAATCGACGACGACGTAGCGATCGACGTCGCGGCTGATGAGATCCCTGCGGAGCAACGAGCCCAGCGTGTACTGCACGCTTGAGGCTCCAGCCAGGCGGTGGCGCGCGCGGACTTCCGCGGACAGCAGTTCACGGCCGTCTTCGAGGACGACCGCGCGCAGTACGCTCCGCTGCGCCAACGTCAGCCGCTCCCACGCCGCCTCGAACATCGTGTGCTGCTGCGCCAGCAGGCGGCGCAGCGTCTGGTGCAGATCGTCCAGCGTTGCGCGGCGCCGGCCGCCTGTTCGCACCTCATCCCACGTTTCGTGCGCGAGACGCTGCACGTCATAGGGAAGGTTGCCCGCCAGATCGACGATCGCGGCGCCGAGGCCCCCCTCGGGCTTGATGCCCGAATGCCGGAACCGGCCGTCGATGAAGTCGGCGAATTCATCCGCCGGGATCTTGCCCAGACGAATGACCGGCCCGGCTTTATAGAACGGCCGCTTGGGCCCGAGCATCCGCTCCATAAGGCTGAGCTCCGAACCGGCGAATACGTATCCCACATTCCGCTGGTGCTGCACGGCGGCGCGCAGCGCGTGCTCGACCGAGCCGCCGTCAAAGCCCGCGATCGCCTGGAACTCGTCGAGGGCGACGACGACCGTTCGTCCGCGCGTGTCGGCGAGCCGCGCGGGAAGCGCAAACACTTCCTGCGCGAGGCGCGAAATATCGCGCTCCGATCGGACGCCCGAAAAGGACACGCTCAGCGCTCCCAGAGGCCCGGCCTCGACGGTGTAATGCACTTCGGCGCGCGCCGATGTGACCATCTCCCGTAGCCAGGTCCGCGCGCGATTGCCTTTCGTCTCCGCAGCCACGAGGGCCCGGGCGTACCCTTCGAGAAATGCCACGTAGGAGCTGAAGCTGCTGACGGTGACGTCGATGGCGAGGGCGCCGCGGCGGGTCATCGCCGCCAGCGCGTGCCGGACAAGGGACGACTTGCCGAACCGTCGCGGCGAGATCAGAAACACCTTCTGACCAGCGGCCAGATCGGTGACCAGCCGATCCAGCTCGACGACCCGGTCGGCGAACGCCGCCGCCGGCACGACCTCTCCGTACACGAAGGGATTCTGCATTACGGTTAATACTGTAACGGTTACATAATACCCTGTAATGGCGGCGCAGCCGGTTCACATGCCCAGCTGCTGTACCTCAGCGATGCGCTAGAGCAGCATGGTGTCAGGTCCAGCCAGGTCGCCTGCCTCAACCTGTTCGACGAGGCCGGGACACGGCTGCGTCACGACTTCCCTGGCGCGGCAGGACGGAACGGAGCTCGCGCAGGACAGAAACGCCACCGACGCCGGAGTCGAAGATGCCAACGTTCACAAAGTTCAGTAGTACCGCTTAGGGAGATCGAGCACGACACGCCGGCGCGCCAGATCGGCGAGCTCCGGCGTCAAGCGGCCTTCGGCCAGCTGGGCAAGCGCCGCGCTGCTCACGACCACCTCATCGGGGAGGTACTGCCGGCACGCCCCGAATTCGTCCGCGTAGTCCTCGGAAGGAAAAACCAGCCGCAGCCGGACGCGGTTGCCTTGGGGGTCGGCCCCCGGATCCATGACGTACAGCGGGTTCACGCGCAGCTCACCTCGCGCCCCTGGCCGGGCATCCACCGGATGGGGCCTGAAGACGTCTTCACGTCCGCGGCTCGCCACGACCACCAGCGCCGGCTCTCGGTCGAGAGTCCCGGCGGAATCGCGGCGCGACAGGTCGAGCGGTCCGCCCTTCACGACGTCCTCGAGAAGGCCGGTTTCGGCAAAGAGCCGCGGCTCGAGCGTCTCGAACAAGTCGCGATAGCCTTCCGGCGGCAGCGGGTTCCCATGCGAGGGGCTCCAGACACGGGCACTGTGAGCGTGGGTGATGACGACCGCGCCGGGCGCGCCCGGATCCGGATTGTCGATCACGCGTAGCATCTCCTGCACAAACTGCCGTTTGGTCCAGATGAACATGAACGCGTCAGCGCACATCGCGTAGCGAAAAGCGCCGCGCGCGAACGGCAGAGGAGCGTTGCCGTCGCAGCAGACGGCCTCGCATCCCCGCGCGGTGAACCGCCGCGCGAGCCAGATCTTCGAAAAATGCAGGTCGGCGACGACCGGCGGCGTCGGTGAGAGATCCATCAACGATCGCGTCAGATGGCCCGATCCGCCGCATAGGTCGATGGCCCGCCCCCCCTCGCGCAAGACCGCGCCGGCGACGGCGCGAACAAGCGGGTGGGCGGCCATGTAGCTCGGGTCGGAGAATCGGTACAGGAAGTAGCCGCCTTCCGCGCTCGGGTCGAGCACCCCGATGACGTCGCGGTACGTCGATGCGTTCGAAGCGGCCAGCTCCTCGAAGTGCGCCGCCCGCGCATCGTCGTGCAGATCGAGCATCAACCGGCGCGCCAGATCCGGGCGGCCGGCCTCCACGTGTGCGCGCGCCGCCGCCGACGCGCCTTCGAGATGCATCACCGGAATGCCGTCGATGACACCAAAAATGCAACAGTGGCAACCGAGGATCCCGTCATCGATCTCGTCGCCGTGGGAGCGGTGGAACATCGACGTCACCAGATCGAGACGGCCGCCGCAGTAAGGACACCGAAGGATCTCGAGAGTAGCAATGTGCATATCCTTAGATCCCCTGATCTCACAATCCACGTACACCGATCGGCTCGAGCAGCGAGTAGCCGGTGTGCGGCTCCAGCCGCCGGAAATGCTCGGTGCCCAGCCACTGCCGTGCATCGGCAGGGTCGAGCCGCTCGAATGGACTATCGGTCCCCATCTGCGTCCGGTGGCAGAGCACCGCCGCGATCTTGCGCGGAACCCAGTCGCTGACATCTACCACGACTGTCGGCGGCTTCGCGTCGAGTCCGAATGCGTCCGGGGCGATGGCCCAGAGGCCCGAACCGGGCTGGGACCAGCCGCTGTTGACAGCGGCGTCGACCACCTGTTGCATGACACCTCTTGGCATCGTCACGAAATAGAGCGCTGGCGCATCCGTGCCGAGCGCCTCGACCGCGGCCCAGGTCCGCTCGTGGATGCCGACGTGATCGACATGCCAGTACAAACCGTCGTCGTCGAATGTGATCACCGCATCTGCCCGAGAGTCGCGAATCGCTGACAGGATTTCCCTGTCGAATGCGGGCGCGTCAGCCCACCGCAGATCGCCGTCGGGATGATCGAGGACCACGACTTCCGCAATGCCGAGCGCGCGGGCAGCTTGTCCGAGCTCTTCCGCGCGGACGCGTCCAAGATCGCCGTCTGGAACAAGCGCGGGATCGCTGACGGGCCCTTCTCTGCCGCGAGAGGCGCACAGCAGGACCACGCGGACGCCGGCGTCGGAGAGACGAGCCAGCGTTCCGCCGCACGCCAGCGACTCGTCGTCGGGATGGGCAAAGATCGCGAGGACAGTTCGCCCGGACAGATTACTGTCTGGCACGATGTGCCCTTTCGTCATGGGGTCTGACTCCATCGCGGCGTCCAGACACCAGCTGCTGATAGACGGCCTCGTACTCAGCCGCCATTCGATCGACGCCAAACCGCACGACCGCGCGCTCGCGCACACGCCGTCGATCGAGCGCCAACACACGTGCGAGGCCACCCACCATGTCGTCCACGTTCTCGAAGATGATCCCCGTCACGCCATCGTCCACCACCTCGCGCACCGCGCCGCGATCGAGCGCGGCCACCGGCGTGCCGCAGGCCATCGCCTCGGCCAGCACCAGGCCGAACGGCTCGCCGCTCTGCACCGGGTAGAGGAGGCCGCGCGCGCCTCCGAACAACTTCACCTTGGTCGGGTAATCCGCCTCGCCGGCATACACGATCTCGGTGCCGTCGACCTGCGACGCCACCGTATCCCGGTAGTAATCGTTTTCGGCCGCCGCCAGAATCAGGCGCAGGCCGGCGCGTCTGGCCACCTCGATCGCCTGCAGCACGCCCTTGCTTTCCGTGAAGCGGCCGAGAAACAGCAGGTAGTCGTCAGGATGTTCGCGAAACGCGAGCGCTTCGGTATCCACCGCGTGCAGCACTGTGCCGAGCACGTTGAGGCCTTGGAGCAACCTGGCCTGCTCGCTCGAAATGGCGACGAAAGGCGCCTCAGGGTATCTGGACCAGAGCTGAATTTCGGCTTCGTCTGGCGAGTAGTGCAGCGTCTGAAGGACCGGCGCGTGCGAAAGTCTCGCAAACGCCAGCGACATCGGGTAGTACTCGGCCTCGTAGTGAACGATGTCGAAATCGCCAGCCCGCTCGACGGCCGCCGCAAGATTCAACAACTCGTAGAGCTCCCACGGCCACATGTGCTGGTCGCGGCAATAGCCGTGCGGATAGATCGCGTGCAGCGTCGCCGTCGTCGTCGAGTCGGCCGTCGCAAACAGCGTCACATCATGACCGCGCGCGACGAGACCTTCGGTCAGAAGCGACGTCATCGTCTCTACCGACCCCGATCGCGGCGGTGGAATCGACGTGGCCACCGGGGCGACGTGCGCGATCCGCAGCGGGTGCTTGCTCCTCATGTGCACGCACTGCCCAGCAGCCGTGGAAGGACGACGCGGGCATCGAAGTGCTCGCGGGCAATGTCGGCGGCACATGCGGCGTGCCGAGGGTAGTCGCTGTTGATACGATCGATGCCCGCGAGGGCGTCGTCGATCGTCGAGAAGGAGAGGAGCCCTTCGCCCGACGGCAGGTGCGCGGTCCAGCCCGTGTCCTGCACCAGCGCGGGGCGCCCTGACGCCAGGTAACACTCAGTGCGATCGCTGAACCACCCGGATCGCGTCGCGACGTAGGTGTGCTTGGCGACGCCGAATTCGGCCTTCGAGCGGTGAATAAAATTGCGGTATGCCTCGGGCGTCCGCGATACGCGCATGGCATCAACCGTCTCCCAGCCATGTTCGCGCAGCAGTTCGTGCGGGCCGTTGATCGCGAGCTCGAAACGCTGGGTCGTTCGTGACGGCAGATCGACGTACTTGACGAATTCCTGATCTTTGTTCCCGCCGACATCGGCAAAGCTTTCGATCTGCCACGTCATGACGCTGGTGAACCGGTCGCCGCCACTCGCGGCCGTCCGCCAGTCGTCCAGGGTAATCGGCTGCCATGTCTTCAGCCACGTCAAGTCGCCCGTCGGTACCGGCGACCGGTCGGTGCCGATGTTCGAGCCGAACGTAAACAGGCGATCGAAGCGCTGAAAAAAGGCGACGTACCACGGCTCTGCCTTGGCGATGGCGAGCTGCGTGAACGCCGGGTCCGAGTCGATGAACACTTTATGAGGGATTCGGGCGTACTCGTCGCGCCAGAACCACGATCCGCCGGAAAGATTGATGAACAGGTCGGCGTCCGCCGCGTAGCGACGCACCTCGTCGGCGCTCCGTCCGTGATAGCTGCCGTCGTAGCTTACGAATGACCACCGATCCGCCAGTCCGAACGGCGCCAGCGCGGCATTGATGTAGGCAGTCCCATAGCCAGGGTCCGTGGTGCGCGCGTTCTGGACGGGGTCGTATACACATTCGCCGGTGTCCTCGATGTAAAAGACCTCGTGTCCAAGGGCCCGGAGACCGAGGAGATACATCAGCGAACACCAGGTGACGCCGCCAAAGGGATAACGGGCGATGATGCCGGCGAAGAGGATCCTCATTGGCAGGATGGGCGGGAGGGCCTATCCCCGTGCCGCCTGAATCAACTCGTCCACGGTTTCCGGATCATCGAGCGATTTGCCGACCGACAGCCGGGCGCACATGCGCCGGTAGAGCAGACTCGTCTTCAACAGCTCGTCGTGGCGGCCTTCAGCCCCAATCCGGCCACCGTCGAGGACGAGAATGCGGTCGGCATCGCGGACGGTGGACAAACGGTGCGCAATGACGATCGTCGTGCGGCCCGCGCGCAAGCGCCTGAGCGCCGAAAAGACGATCTCCTCTGAGATGGCGTCGAGCGACGAGGTCGGCTCGTCGAGGATGAGGAGCGGAGCGTTCTTCAGGATGGCGCGCGCGACGCTCAGGCGCTGGCGCTCGCCGCCCGACAGGCTGCCGCCGGCTTCGGCGATCTGCGTCTCGTAACCCCTTGGCAGCCGCGAGATGAAGTCGTGCGCATGCGCCGCGCGCGCGGCTGCCTCGATCTCGTCGCGGGTCGCATCGAGACGGCCATACCGCAGGTTGTCGGCAATCGTGCCAGAGAACAGCACCGGTTCCTGCAGCACGATCGCGATCCGTCCGCGCAGCGACCGCAGCTGATACTGCCGGACGTCGACGCCATCCACCAGCACCCGTCCCGCCGACGCATCGTAGAAGCGCGGAATCAAACTGACCAGCGTCGTCTTGCCAGCCCCGGTCAGTCCGACCAGCGCCACCATCTCGCCGGGCCTCGCCTCGAACGCGATGCCGTGCAGCACGTCAGAGCCGTCGGGGTACGTGAAGGCGACATCTTCGAAGCGCACGTGGCCCGTCACATTCGAGGCGTCAACCGCGCCGGGCCGGTCAACGGTCTCAGGCACCTCCGCGAGCATGGCGCGGACCCGTTTCGCGCCGGCCACGGCCCCTTGAAGCTGTCCTGTCGTGTGCGCGATCGTCGACAGCGGCCCGTACACGGCGCCGAGATACGCGATGACAACGATGAGATCGCCGATCGTCATCTGCTGGCGCATCACGTGTATCCCGCCCACGA
This sequence comes from Vicinamibacterales bacterium, assembly GCA_965229885.1. Classification (GTDB taxonomy): domain Bacteria; phylum Acidobacteriota; class Vicinamibacteria; order Vicinamibacterales; family CAVVIG01; genus DATLLJ01. Next base: position 142,083 of record CBDDJX010000001.1, on the reverse strand, counting down.
CCAGCACCAGCGCGGTGCCAATAATCGTGATGGCCGTGACGCTGACTGAGAACAGCGACTGCTGCCACGTGAGCGCGATCCGCGCGTCCATCGTCCGATCGCCCGCTGCCGCGTACGTTGCTGTCTCGTAGCGCTCGCGCGCGAAACTCTTCACGAGCCGTATCGCCGAGAACGTCTCGTACAACCGTTCGACGAGCTTCGATTCAAGCTCTTTCACCTGTTCTTCACGGACCATCAGCGTGGGAATGTAGTGCCGGATGGAGAGATAGAGGAACGGCACGACGGCAAGGGACAGAAGTGCCACGGTGACGTCGAGCTTCAGCAGAATCGCGAACATGACGGCCAGCGTCGCAATGGAGGTGACGAGCGGAAACCCGCCGATCAGCAGATTCTCGATGGCATACGCATCGACGTCGACGCGATAGACGGCATCGCCCGCGCTCGTCTTGATGTGATGATGCAGTCCGAGCGATTGCAGGTGCTGGAGGAGCTGGTACCGCAGGTTGTAGACCATCCGCTGGCCGGTGTCGACCTGCAGCTGCGTGCTGTATACCGACACGATCTGGCTGGCCAGCTGGACCAGCACGCCCGCGATGACCAGCGTGACGAGCAGCACGAACGGATCGACGACGCGGAGCGCCTGCAGCCATCCGGCAACGGGCTGAGGAACCGGCTGTCCCCCCAGCACGTAATCAATGACGGCCTTCAGCAGCCAGGGCTGCAGCGCCACGAGGGCGACCTCGACGAGCAGCAGGACGGCCACGAGCGTCATGCGTCCGCGGTACGGGCCCATGAAGGACAGCGTCCAGGAGATGAGCGACGCCGGCGCGCTCGTCTTGCTCATCCGCCGATCTGTCTGGCGGCGGCTCGCCGCGCCGGCGGTGCCTGCGCGAGGTTCGGGGCGATGCGCGGAATGATGAGCGGGACAATCCTGTCCTGGCTCGCGTCGGCCACATACAGCCAGCCGCGCCTGGGTCCCGCGGCGGCGAACGCCACGCGCGACGGTGCGCCGAAGACGGCGCGCCCTTCGCCACCGAGGTCGCGAATGATTCCGTCGGGTCCGACCGCGCGTACGCGCCCGTTGTAGTAGTCCGCGATGAAGATCGTCGCCTTGCCGCCAGGCTCTGGCACAACGGCGACGCCGGCTGGGCCGGCGAGCCGCGCCTCGATGGCCGGTCCGCCGTCGCCGGAGTAGCCCCACACACCCCCGGCCACCGTCGTGATGATGTGCGTTCGCGCATCGACCTTCCGAATCCGGTTGTGGTGCATGTCGGCGATGTACAGGTCGCCGGTCGTCGGGTCGATCGCGACGTCGCTCGGCATGTTCAGCGTCGCACTCGTCGCCGGTCCGCCGTCGCCGACGTCGACACCCTCGCCGGCCGGGCCGTTGCCGGCCACGGTATGAATGAGGCCCGTCTTGGCGTCAATCATGCGCACCCGGTAGTTCAGTGTGTCGGCGATGTAGATGTCACCGTTCGCCGCTGCCGCGACGGCGCTTGGGGTATTGAGCGCCGCTTGAAGCGCGGGCTGCTCGTCCCCGTCGTAGCCGTTGTTGCCCGAGCCGGCGATCGTGGTCACGACGCCGGTGGGCTGGTCGACGCGCCGGATGCGCTCGTTATGTGAATCGGCCACGATGAGATCCCCGTCGGGGGCGATCGCGACACCCTTCGGCGTATTCAGCTGCGCTGCGGTCGCGAGTCCGTTGTCGCCTGAGAATCCGTGTCCCGAATCGTGGTTGCCGGCCACCGGTTCAATCGTCGTGTTCTGCGCGTCGATGCGACGGATCACGTGGTTGTTGGAATCGGCGACGTAGACGTCGCCATTTGGCGCGACCACCACGCCGCCCGGGGTATCGAGCCAGGCCTCGATGGCCGGGCCGTAGTCGCCCGCGTACCCCTTCTGCCCGCCGATGACAGGGCCGGTCGCCGCCTCGCGCAGCATGAATGTGCTGGCCCCGAGCGACAGAATCATCACGACGAAGATCGTGGAGCTCCGCAGGCCGTACATGCGCAGCAGCGAGGGCGCCGCGAGCGGCGCCCTCGTCGGTCCAGAGGGCATCTGGTGCATGGCCTGGCCAATCGTCACCCGCGTGATGCTCCGGCCGAGGACGGCCGTCGCCCGAGCCGTGCCCCACAGAGCTGCCGCGATGGCGAGCATCGTCAAGCCGGCGGTGACCGCGCCCGCCGGCGGCCATCTGAGGGCGACGCCGAACACCGCCGCGACAAACAGCGCGAGGCCCAGCGCGAGCGCGGTGACGACGCCCAGCATCGTCGGCCGCAAGTGCGTGCTGATGCGAAGCATCGACTTGCCGCCGCCGTGATCCTCCACGAGCGCGCGCGCATCGAGCCAGGCCCACCGGCCGACGGGAATGCCGAGGTCGCGATCGTCGGACCAGCCTTCGTCGATTTCAATCGCGCGCACCGCGCGCGATTGGCGCAGCCAGTCGGCCAGCTGCGACAGTACGCGCTCCGACGACGTCCACGTCTCGCTCCAGAAACGGTCCTCCGTCACCGTGCCGGACAGCAGCAGAATCGCGCGCCAGCATTCAGCGAGTGACGGCCGAGGTCGGCGGCTCTTCTGCGCCACCGTGTGCGGCAACGCGATTTCTGGCGGCGACAGGACGCCGCGGATCCGTCCGCGGACCCTCGCGAGCGGTTGGATGAAATGGAGAACGGCGACCGCCGCGCGGTACCACAACGTGCTGCCCGGCAGCGAGTCGACTTGCGACCGGATGGCGTACGTCAGGTTCTTGGCGATCGTGGCCGTCAGCCCGATGGCGCCCATCCCGACGAGCAGCGCCGACGTCCATTCATAGTGGCCCAGGGCGCCGATCGTGAGGCCCGCGAGCGTGAACAGGAGTGACCACACCTGCCAACGGATCGAATGCGGGAGGAACGCGAACGGATGCACGTCGGTTCGGTACACGGAGGGGAAGGCCGCCGTGCCCCAGATACCCGCGTTGATCTTCGTGCCGTCCAGCGAACGGATACACGGCAGCGGACTGTAGATGCGTCCGCGCCAGAGCATGTGCCCGTCGAGGAATTTCTCCGGATGGTGGGCCATCAGCCACGTCTCGCCTTCGCCGTAGCCGATTTGCTGCCGCCAATAGGCCCTGATCGACGAGCGATGGTGATGCCAGACGAGCGCCGCCCCCGCGAATCCGATTCTCCAGCCGCGTGCCTGCATGCGCCAGCACACGTCGACATCGTCGCCGGCGCGCAGATAAATCGGATTGAACGCGCCGATCGCGAGAAGGGCTTCGCGACGGAACGCCATGTTGCAGCCCGGCACGTGCTCGGCGATGCGATCGTCGAGCAGGACGTGGGTCGGTTCGCCAGGCGCTCTGGCGATGCACTGCGCCATCGGCGGATCGTCGTCGGGCACCACGTTTGGTCCACCGGAGCCGACCACGTCCGACGTGAGGAAGGGCTGGACGAGAAACGTCAGCCAATCCCGATCGACGCGCGCGTCGGCGTCGGTGTAGGCAACGACCTCTCCCGTCGCTTCCGCGAGGCCGACGTTGCGCGCGGCGCTCAGGCCCCGGTTCGGCGTGTCGATGACGCGGACGCGAGAGTGGGCGCGCGCGATCTCACTGGTCCGATCCGTCGATCCATCGTTGACGACGATGATGTCGTAGTCTGGATACGTCAGTTTCTCGAGCGATGTGACGCAGTCCTCGAGCGTGTCGGCCGCATTGTAGGCGCACACGACGACCGAGATGCGCGGCCACGTCGCCCGCACCTCTGGCGGGAACGGCGCGTCGGCGAATGCCACGGAGACGGCGACCGCCGCGGGCTTCGGGTTGCGGTCGCGATCGACAAGGCCGAAGGCCCAGCCCTCGACCTGATGACCGCCGCGCCACCACTCGTCGGTCCAGCTGAACGCGATCGCCCCGCAGGCGCCTTCTTCAAACGCGGTGCGGATGTGCGTCGCCGTGATATCCGCCTGGCCCGATTCGCCCTCCCGAATGCTGTCCGCGCCCGCTTCGGCGAGCAGCAGCGGCCTACGGCCGGCCACGTGTTGAAGGCGGGCAATATAGGCGCGCAGCTCGGGCTCGCGATGCAGGTAGACGTTGAAGGCGCAGATGTCGAAAAACGAGAGATCGAGAAACTCGGTCGGCGGAAAGTTGACGTAGGTAAACAGACTCTCGGGCGAGGTGGCCTTCGCAGCCTGGTAGAGATCGCGCAGGAAATTCTCGATGCGGACGCGGCCATGCCAGCGGACGACGCCCGACGGAATCTCGTTGCCAAGCGCGAAGGTCAGCACCGCCGGGTGATGGGACAACTCCTCGACCTGCCGGACGACTTTCCGCCGAATGCTGCGGGCCAGCCGTCGATCGTCGAGGAACGCCTCATGTTGCGACCACGGGAGCCCGACCATGACACGAAGTCCATGGCGCGCCGCTTCGTCGAGCAGATCCAGCCGCGGCGGGGTGTAGGTGCGGACCGTGTTGATGCCGAATCCCGTCATCAGGCGGAAGTCCTCGGCCACTTGTGTCAGAGGTGGGAACTGGTATCCGTCGGCGCCTGGTGCGAACGTTCCGTACGTCACACCTTTGATGAGGAACCGAACGCCGTCTATCGCCTCCGCGCTTTGCGCTTCGGCTTGCCCCGTCGTAGCCGCACCGTTGTCAAAGCGTGGCGAAGGCGCGGCGCAACGCAGAAATTTACCGTCCGCGGTAATGCGCGCGGCCGGGCGCGGCGTGACGCGAACGCGAACATCGGGACCGGCAGAGCCGGCCTGGGCTGCGGTGCTCACAATAGGCTGCTGCCGGTGAACCGAAAAAGCGGCAACTATCCATTGTATAAGAGCTTGCCGGCATAAAGCGCCATCCCGACAACCGCATCGACGCCGAGCGCGCCGAGCGCGTCAATTTCCTCCTGGGTCGTGATACCGCCCGCGGCTGTGACGCGGCGTTCCGTGGCCTGCCGAACTCGGCTGATCGCCTCCATGTCGGTGCCGCGCATCAGCCCTTCCGTATCGACGTGGGTGTAGAGGAACTCGCCACAGTGCGGCTCGAGCGCGTGCACGGCCTCGACGGCAGTGAGCTTCAGCGTGGTCCTCCACCCGTGAATGACGACCTGGCCGCCTCGACTGTCGACGGCGGCAATCACGCGGTCGATCCCCACGGCATCGGCCAGGGCTTTGGCGAAGGCGAGATCGGGCTGCCCGTCCTTGAACAATGAAGAGCCGGCAATGATCTGCTGGGCGCCGGCCGCGAGCACCTCCCGGGCGCGCTCGATCGTGCGGATTCCTCCGCCAACGCGACAGGACAGTGACGACGCGATTTGGCGGACGAGGGCAAGGTTATCGCCGACGCCCATCGCGGCATCGAGATCGATCACCTGCACTTTCGGAAATCGCTCGAAGCGGCGCACCCAACGGAACACATCCATGTCTCTAATCGCGAGCCGCTCGCCCTGCACGAGCTGCACGACGGCGCCGCCCTGGAGGTCGATGGAAGGGATCAGCATGACTACAGTCGCACCGGTATGCCCCGATGTTGCAGGTATAGTTTGAGGCTGCGCACGCTCGTTTCGGCGTAGTGAAAGATCGAGGCGGCCAGCGCTGCGTCGGCGCGGCCGGCCGTGAAGACGTCGACGAAATCATCCAGCGATCCGGCCCCGCCGGATGCGATCACCGGAATGGAGACCGCCTGCGACACGGCGGCGGTCATCTGGCAGTCGAAGCCGACCTTGGTGCCGTCGCGATCGATGGAGGTGAGGAGAATCTCGCCCGCGCCGCGATCCTCGGCTTCACGCGCCCATTCGACCGCGTCGCGACCAGCCTCGCTCTGCCCGCTGCGCGCGTACACGGCAAACCGATCGTCCGCGCGCTTCGCGTCGATCGCGACGACCACCGCCTGGCTGCCGTAGTGCCCGGCCAGCGTCGTGATGAGCGCCGGCTGCGAGAGCGCCGCGGTATTCAGGCTCACCTTATCGGCGCCTGCTTCGACGGCGGCCGCCGCGTCGGCTTCCGTTCTGATGCCGCCGCCGACCGCAAGAGGGATGAACAGCTCGCGCGCCACGGCGCCGATCGTGTCGGCCAGCGCGCGACGCTGCTCGAACGTCGCGGTGATGTCGAGGATGACGAGCTCGTCGATGCCTTCGCGGTTGTAGCGGCGCGCGAGCTCCGCCGGATCGCCGGCCGATCGGAGGCTCTCGAAGTTCACGCCCTTGACGACCTGACCGTTGCGGACATCGAGGCAGGCGATGATGCGCTTGGACAGCATCAGGACGCCGAACCGACGAAGTTGCGAAGGATGTGCAGCCCGACGTCGCCGGATTTTTCCGGGTGAAACTGCACGCCCGCGATGTGGCCTCGCTGCACGATCGCCGCAAACGGCTCGCCGTGTTCGGTCACGGCGACGGTGTCGCCGGTGATGGGCGCTACGAAGCTGTGCGTGAAGTACACCTGCGAGCCGGTCGCAACGCCCGCCACGATCGGCGCCGGACGCTCGATGGCGAGGCTGTTCCAGCCGACATGCGGGACTTTGATGACTCCGGGGGCCCCTGCAAAGCGGTCGATGGCTGCGGGGACGCCGCCCGGGGCGACGGCGCCCCTCAGGCGATAACACGTGCCCGAGAGCAGACCAAGGCCGGGGCAGTCGGCTGCTTCGTCGCTGCCGTCGAACAGCCATTGGAGCCCGAGGCAGATGCCGAGCAGAGGGCGTCCCTCGGCGACGCGCGCACGAATCGCCGTAGCCCAGCTGCGACCGAGCGCGGCGGTGGCGCCGAAGTGGCCGACGCCGGGTACGACAATCGCGGTCGCCCGTTCGAGATCGGCTGGCGACGCCGGGTCGTGCAGGTTGGCGCCAAGCGCAGCAAAGGCCTTACGCACCGACGTGAGGTTGCCGGCCTTGTAATCGATGAGGGCAATCAAAACAGGCCCTTGGTGCTCGGCAGCATCCGCGCGAGCTGTTTGTCCTTCGAGCAGGCCACACGCAGCGCTCGCGCAAACGCCTTGAAGACCGCTTCCACATGATGGTGGCTGGATCGTCCGTACAGCACCTTCACGTGCACGTTGGCGCGGGCGCCGAGCGCGAAGCCGTCGAAGAAGTCGTGGACGAGCTCGGTTTGCAGGTCGCCGACGCGCACGACGCGCACTCTGAGGTCGACGACCGCATGCGGTCGCCCCCCGAGATCGACCGCGGCAACCGCCAGCGCTTCGTCCATCGGCATGACGAAATAACCGGCGCGGTTGATGCCACGCCGCGTGCCGATGGCTCGCGACACCGCCTCGCCGAACGCGATCCCCAGGTCCTCGACCGTGTGGTGCTGGTCGACGTCGAGATCGCCGTCGGCTTCGATCTTGAGATCGAACGCCCCGTGGCGCGCGACGAGCTCTAGCATGTGATCGAGGAATCGGATCCCCGTTCGGATGGCGTATCGCCCCTGGCCTTCGAGGCCGAGGCGCACGGAGATCTGCGTTTCCTTCGTTCGTCGGTCGATTACGGCGCGGCGCACAGGACCTCTTCCATGACTGCAATGAAGCGACGCGTGTGATCGATGACGCCCGTGGCCACGCGGAAACAGCCGGCGCAGCCGGGCTCGGACGAGCGGTCGCGGATATAAATGCCGCGATCGGCGGCGCCCTTGACGAGCGCGAGCAACCGATCGCCGGCACAGACCAGGACGAAGTTCGCGTCGCTCTTCCAGTACGTGAGGTCGACGCGGTCGCAGGCAGCGTACAGCAGCGCCTTCGACTCCTTCACCTGTCGCAGGTAGCCGCTCAGATAGGCGGGGTCTGCCAGCGCGGCCTGAACCGCCACCACCGCCGCGATGTTGACGCTGTAGACCGGTATGACCGCGCGGACGGGATCGAGCACCTCCCGCGCCCCGACGAGGCAGCCGATGCGCAGGCCAGCGAGGCCGAATGCCTTCGAGAACGTTCGCCCGACGATGACGTTTGGAAACGCTGGCAGTTCCGGAATAAAAGTTGTCCCGGCAAACTCGGCGTACGCCTCGTCGACAACTACCACCGCTTCTGTGGGAATGCGCCGTGCGACGGTCCGAATTGCGTCGAGCGGCATCGACACGCCGGTCGGATTATTCGGGTTCGTCAGGAAGACAACGCGTGTCCGTGGAGTAATCGCCGCGAGGACCTCGTCGAGCGCGAACGTGAAATCGGGCTTCGGCATCACTTGAACGAGATGGCCGCCGGCGGCGTCGGTATCCACGCGAAAGATTTCGAATGCCGGCTCCGGGACGAGCGCTTCCGGAATCGGCCCGCCAACGGGGGGCCGCAGATACGCCACCGCGAGCCCCATGATCCCCTCGTCGAGACCGTTGGTCAGGGCCAGGCCGTCGGCATCGACACCCAGGTACTGGGCGCACGCGCGCGTCGCGGCCGCGTAGGGAGGGTAGAACCCGACTTCGTCCGGGCGCAGCTTCGCCAGCGCCTCGAGCACGCGCGGGGAACAGCCGCCGGTGTTCTCGTTCTGGTGAAGCCGCAGCCCGTCGTAGAGCTCCGGCGGCTTGTCGTAGGCGGTCATCGGAGGCGCACCTCGATCGACTCGGCGTGTGCGGTCAATCCTTCCGCGCGCGCGAGCGGCACGATCGTCGGCCGCAGCCGCGCGAGACCGGCCCGCGTCACGCGCTGCACCGACATCACGCGCATGAAGTCGGCCGCGCTCAGGCCGCCGCGAAAGCGGGCGGCGCCGGAGGTCGGCAGCACATGGTTCGACCCGGTCGCGTAATCGCCGGCCGCCTGCGCCGCGTAGGGGCCGATGAAGACCGCGCCCGCGGTCAGCGGCCGCCGCGTGAGCGATTCGCGGTCGACGACCAGGTGCTCGGGAGCGATTCGGTTGGCCAGCGTCATGGCCTCGTCGGCTGAGCCGACGACGACAATCACACCGTGGGCCGCCAGCGATTGCTTGACGATGTCACGACCGGCAGCCTGCGTCGCGACCGCTCGGGCGACACGCTCGGCGAACGGCCGGCTCCAGGTGATCATCATCGCTCGCGCGTCGAGATCATGCTCAGCCTGCGCGACCAGATCCGCGGCAATCCACGCGGCTCGTCCCGTGGCCGCGACGGTGACGATTTCTGTCGGCCCGGCATGGAAATCGATCGCGCAATCGCCCGCGACCATGGACTTCGCGGCAGCCACGTACTTGTTCCCTGGCCCGACGATCTTGTCGACGCGCGGCATCGTCGCGGTCCCGTACGCAAGCGCGGCGATGGCGTGCGCGCCGCCGACGCGAAACAAGCGGCTCACCCCGGCCTCCAGAGCGGCCGCCATCACGACCGGATCCGGCCGCGGGCAGACGGCGATGATGTCCGGCACCCCGGCCACCCCCGCCGGGACCGCCGTCATCAGGAGCGAAGAGGGCAGCGGAAAGCGTCCTCCAGGGACGTAACAGCCGACGCGCGCGATCGGCTCGACCCGCTGCTCGATCGAGACGCCGGGTGCAACCTCCAGATCCCAGCGCCGCGGAATCTGCCGGAAGGCGACGCGGGCGATATTGCGAGCGGCCTGCCGAAGCGCGCGTCGGACATCGGGCGCCACGCGCTTGGCCTGCTCGCGCATCTCTTCGGCCGTTACCTCGATCGGGGGCGCCACGCCGTCGAATTTTCGCGCGAAACGCAGCAGGGCGCTATCGCCCTCCGACCGAACGCGGTCGACGATGGCGCGGACCCGTCGGTCGAGAGCGCGATCCCCACGGCCGCCGCGAACGCCGGAGGCCCCGGAGGCGATGACCCGCGCGACCGCTCGCTTGTCGCTCGCGTTAATGATTCTCATCACAAGACGATCTTGTTCAGCGGATATTCGACGATACCTTGCGCGCGGGCGGCCTTGAGCTTCGGAATCAGATCGCGGACCGTGCGCTCCTCGATGATCGTGTTGACGGCGACCCATTCCTCGTCGCTCAGCGACGAGATGGTCGGCCGCTGAAGCGCCGGCAACAAGGCGAGCACTGTCTGCAGATCCGGCTGTCGCACGTTGAGCATCAGGCCGACGCGCCCCTGCGCTTCGATGGCGGCCTTGAGCAGCAGCGCGATGTTTTCGATTTTGGTCCGCTTCCAGTCATCCGCCAGCGCCGAGCGGTTCGCGATGAGCTGTGTATTCGACTCCATGACCGTGTCAAGAATGCGGAGCTGGTTCGCGCGCAGCGTCGAGCCGGTTTCGGTGGCCTCGACGATCGCGTCCGCCAGCACCGGCGGCTTGACTTCGGTCGCGCCCCAGGAAAATTCGACGTTCGCCGCGACGCCGTGACGCTGGAAATAGGCGCGCGTGACGCGCACGAGCTCGGTCGCGATCGTCTTGCCTCCAAGATCGGCTGCCGACCGCATCGCTGAATCTTCCGGCGCCGCCAGCACCCATCGGACTTTACCGAAGCTTTGCTTGGCGTAAGTAAGGTCCGCGACGCTGGTGAGGACGCCGGTCGTGCCTTCGCCGAGCTCGTGTTCCGCAATCCAGTCCTGGCCGGTGAGCCCCGCGTCAAGCACCCCGTCGGAGACGTAACGGGCCATCTCCTGCGCGCGGATCAACATGCATTCGATCTCGGGGTCGTCCACCGTGGGGAAATACGACCGCGAGCTGACGTACAGATTGAAGCCGGCGCGCGCGAAGAGTTGGACCGTCGCGTCCTGCAACGAGCCTTTCGGGATGCCAAGTTTGAGTTTCATAGGCAAAGGGCTACGTTCCTTCGTCCGTCAGCTTTCTGAAAAAACAGGTGCGGTGACCCGCGTGGCACACGTTGCCATCGCCTTCTCGAATCACCTTCACCAACACCGTGTCATCGTCGCAATCGACGAGGATGTCGACGACCTTGAGCCGGTTGCCGGATGTTTCGCCCTTCATCCACAGCGTGTTGCGCGTGCGGCTGAAGAATGTCGCGAAGCCGGTCGATCGGGTCAACGCCAGCGCCGCTTCGTTCATGAAACCGACCATCAGGACGTCGGCGGTCGCCGAGTCCTGAATCACGGCCGGAATCAGGCCAGCTAATTTTGCGTAGTCCATAAAAACAAAAACCCCGCCAGTTTCGGCGGGGCTGCATGTTATCGGGGTTCGTCTGTGTTTCTTGAGAGACCCTAAATCACGCGCAATTCCGCCTCCAGCCCACGGCTGGGGTGATGGTGGTGCCGCGCGTGGTGGCGAGTCCAGAACATTGGCGTCCAGCGTAATGCATTGCCGGTTAACGTGTCAATCACCCGTATCGCGCCATGGTAAGTGTGACCAAAGGAAAGATCGTCGCGCCCTAAAGGGTGTTACCCAAGCGGGTGTGCCACAGGAGGGCACCCGCGTGGGACCACAGGCGAGGCCGGAGTATTTGGCGCCGATGCGGGACCGGTACGTGGGGGCCTCGCGGACGGAGAAGGGGCGCGTGCTCACAGAGGCGGTGACGGTGACGGGCTACCATCGGAAGACGATCATTCGGGCCTGGCGGCGGCCAGCCGTGCGGCCCCCGCGGGGCCCGCGTCGGGGCCGACCCACGCGCTATGACGCCGCGGGGGTGCGGGCACTCCGGGCGGTCTGGGTCGCGGCGGGCGATCTGTGGGCCCGCCGCCTGAAGGCCCTGCTGCCGACGTGGCTGCCGTGGGCCCGCCGCCGCCTCGCGGTGTCGCCCGCCACCGAAGCGAAGGTGCGCACCATCAGCCCGCGCCAGATCGATCGCCTGCTGGCGCCCGACCAGCGCACGATCCGCTGACGGCTGTATGGGCGCACCAAACCCGGCCCGCTGTTGAAGCACCACATTCTGGGCAAGACCGATCACTGGGACGTCACCGAGCCCGGCTTCACCGAGGTGGACCTGGTGAGTCACTCGGGCGACCGCGCCGATGGGGACTTCCTCCATACGCTGAATCTCACCGACATTCAGACCACCTGGGTCGAACACGGCGCCGTCATGGGGAAAAGTCAGGTCCGGGTCCAGGAACGGCTCGACCACTTGCGCGCGGCCTTGCCCTTCGCGCTCCGGGGGATCGACTCCGACAACGGCTCGGAGTTCATCAACGCGCATCTGCGCCGGCACTGCCGGGCGCAGCAGATTCAATTCACGCGGGGGCGGCCGTACAAGGAAGAACGGCAACGCGCATATCGAACAAAAGAACTGGACCCACGTCCGGAAGCTGATGGGCTATGTGCGGTATGACTCGGCGGGGGCCCTCGCAGCGATGAACGATGTGTAGGCCGACCTGCGGCTGTTGCAGAATCTCTTTCTGCCGTCGGTGCAACTCCAGCGCAAAGAACGCATCGGCGCCCGCCGGCGCCGGTACTACGACGCGCCGCAGACCCCGTTGGAGCGCGTCCAGGCCTGCCCGCAGGCCCACGCCGCGAAGGTGGTGGCGCTCGTGCGCCAGCGGGACCGGCTCGATCCGTTCGCGCTCGCGGCGCGCATTGACCGCAAGCTCGCGCGGGTCTATGCCCTCGCGAATCATCGGCGCGGGCTGGTGCCCTCGACGGCGGGGGCCGCGGAGACACACGCAAAGACCGCGTGGGTCTCCGCGGCCCTGTCGCTCAAAGACCTCTCCCCGTCGGTAACACCAAATATGGCGCGACGACGCGCCGCCCGGTAACACTTACTTATGGCTCGACACGTCAGCGGCCGCCGCGGCCGCGCATGGCGCGCTCCGTCGAGGGCGGCGCCGTGCTTTTCATCCGCCGGTACACGGTGATGATGCCGTATTCCTCGTTGCCGTGAACAATGACGCTGTTCAGCGCCGAGCCGCGCGCCACCTCATTCTGGCCCTACTTGACGAGCTGCAGCACGCCTTCATCGGTGAGTGCCGCAACCTTCACGACGTCTGCTTTCGCCGTCGTTGTCTTCTCGAAATCCTCTGACCAGGACAGGCCTCTAGGACGTCGGCCGGCGCCGCGACCGCTCCCCCTGGCGGGCGATCATGACTTCGGTCGACTTCACGATGGCGAGCGCGTCGTCGCCCCTGCGCAGCTTGAGCTCGTCCACGGCGTCGCGGGTGATGATGGCGGTGAGGACCTGGTCGCCGATGCGCAGGCGGACCTGCGCCAGGAGCCCTTCCACCCGGACCTCGTCGACGTAACCGCGCAACTGATTGCGCCCGCTCAGGGCGACAATCACCCCGGGCACCGCTGCGACACCCGTGCGGGCGCGCGAAGGCCGGGCGGGCATCCGGTTTGGGGCGAGCAGGCGATCGACTTCCGCCTCGGGGATCCGGTGGTGGCCCCCCGTGGTGGTTCGCGTGCGGACACGGCCCTGGTAGATCCACTGCTTGAGCGTGGAATATCCGACCCCGAGCCGCCCGGCGGCCTGTCTGACGGTAAGGAGTGACATACGGCTAATACCGACTTATAAAAACGACTATAATCATACTGAAATGGATACGAAGAGATCTAGGCGAATCTCACGGCTGGCGGCCGCCGCCGCGGCTTCGGCTCTCATCGTGGCCGGCGTCGGCGTCCGCGCCGAGCGGCGTCCGGTCAGAATTGCGGCGGCCTCCCATCTTCGCTTCGCGCTCGAGGAAGTCATAGCGCGACTGCGGCAACTGCAGCCCGCGCTCGACGTGCAAGTCACGTACGGGTCTTCAGGGACATTCTTCGCGCAACTGGTCAACCTCGCGCCCTTCGATCTCTTCATGTCGGCAGACACTGACTACCCGAAACAACTCGTCGCGCGGGGTCTGACGCTGCCGGGCAGCGAGTTCACGTACGCCATCGGTCGGCTGGCGCTCTGGGTGCTGGCGGCCTCACCGCTCGATGTCGAGAAGAACGGCCTGCAGGTACTCGTCGATCCGCGCGTCATGCATGTGTCAATCGCCAATCCGGCAACCGCGCCGTACGGCCGCGCCGCCGAAGCGGCGATGCGGCAGGCGGCGGTGTATGACCGCGTCAAGCGGAAGCTCGTGCTCGGCGAGAACGTGGCCCAGGCACTGCAGTTCGTGCAATCCGGCTCGGCGGAGGTCGGCGTCGTCGCCTTGTCGCTGGCGATCGCGCCGATGGTGAAAGACAGCGGGCGCTACTGGACGGTCCCTCTTGAAATGTATCCCCGCGTGGAGCAGGGTGGCGTCATTCTCCGGGCCGCGGCCGAGGCTGACGCGGCGCGCGCCGTGCGTGCGTTTCTCGTCGGCGACGAGGGCCGCTCGATCCTGAAGCGATACGGCTTCTCTCTTCCAAGGACCTAGCGTGGACTGGACGGCGATCTGGGTCAGCGTGCGTCTGTCGGCGGTGACGATGGTGATCCTGGCCATGGTCGGCGTCCCGGTGGCGTACTGGATCGCGTTTTCGCGCTGGCGGTGGAAATTTCTCGTGGAGGCGGTCGTCGCGCTGCCCCTCGTCCTGCCGCCGACCGTGCTCGGCTTCTACATTCTGATAGCCATCAGTCCGACGAGCCCGATCGGGCGTGGATACCTTTTGACCTTCGGCAGCGCGCTGCCGTTTTCGTTCCAGGGGCTGGTCGTCGCCTCGGTGCTCTACAGTCTCCCGTTTGCGGTGCAGCCTTTCAGCGCAGCATTTGCCGGTGTCGACCGTCGGCTGCTCGAAGCCTCGTGGTGCCTCGGCGAATCGCGCCTGGCAACATTCATCCGCATCGTCCTGCCGCTGTCGATACCCGGCCTCATCACCGGGATGGTCTTGAGCTTCGCTCACACGCTCGGGGAATTCGGCGTCGTGCTGATGGTTGGCGGTAATGTGCCTGGCGTCACGCGCACGGTCTCGGTCTCCATTTACGACGCCGTGCAGGCGCTCGACTACCGCGCGGCATGGCAGACGTCGCTCCTGCTCCTGGCAATGTCGTTCCTGATCCTGACCGTTACGTACTCGCTGCAGCGATCGGTCTGGGCGGTATGGCCGGCGAAATAGCCGTCGACGTCACTCATCGCTTCGAAAGCGGCGTCGGCGTGCGTGCGTCGCTCGCGCGCACGATGGCTCCAGGATCGATCCTCGTGCTATTTGGGCCCTCTGGCGCCGGGAAGACCACCATCCTTCGCACGATTGCGGGGCTGATGCGCCCCGACAGCGGCCGCGTCGTGTTCGAGGGCAACGACTGGTTCAATTCGCGCGCCGACCGATGGGTGCCGCCGCAGGAGCGGCCGATCGGCTACGTCGCACAGGACACAGCGCTATTTCCCCACCTCACCGTCACACGGAACATAGAGTATGGGCTGCGCCGGGCGACGGCTGAGGCACGCCGCCAGAGAACGGGCGAGCTCATCCAGCTCGTCGGCGCTCGCGGCCTCGAAGATCGTCTTCCGCGGCAGCTGTCTGGCGGCCAGGCGCAGCGCATTGCGGTCGCCCGTGCGCTCGCCCCGTCGCCGGCGATGCTGCTGCTCGACGAGCCTTTCGGCGCGCTCGATGCGACCACGAGGCGGGAACTGCGGGGCGAGGTGCGGGGAGTGCTGCGCACCACGGGGACGTCGGCGATCCTGGTCACGCACGATCGGCTTGAGGCGATGGCGATGGGAGACGAGCTCGCGGTGATGATCGAGGGCACCATTCGCCAGATCGGATCGGTGCCGGAGGTGTTTCGGCGCCCAGCCGATCCGGCGGTGGCGCGGTCGCTCGGCGTCGAAACCGTAGTGCCGGCCACGGTGGACGGTGCGGGCGACGGGTTGATCAATCTTCGCATCGGCCATGCGCGGCTCATCGCGATCGCCGATCCTCGATGCGCCATCGGGGCCGAGGTGTTTGTCTGCGTGCGCGCGGAAGATGTGATCGTCGAGCGCGACGTTGCCGCTGAGGGAAGCGCGCGGAACCATCTCCCCGGACTCGTCGTGGGGATCGAGCCCGAAGGTGCGATCGATCGCGTGACCGTCGATTGCGGTTTCACGCTGGTCGCGGCGATTACGCGCCAGTCGCGCGAAGAGCTGGCTC
Source organism: Vicinamibacterales bacterium (assembly GCA_965229885.1). GTDB lineage: Bacteria > Acidobacteriota > Vicinamibacteria > Vicinamibacterales > CAVVIG01 > DATLLJ01. Next base: position 126,294 of record CBDDJX010000001.1, on the reverse strand, counting down.
TTGTCCCGGGGTCGCCGGTGACCGCGGCAATCAAAGCCACCGCGATTCACGTCGTTCCCCGCTCCTAGCGTCTTCCGTCTCCTCACAGAACTTCGTCCCAGGGCGTGAGCTGAAGGACAGTCGGTCGTTCGCGTCGGCGGCAAGTTCCGCCACGGTCACGTAGGTGACGTAGTGGACCGGTGAACTGGCGGGGATGGTGTAGATCTCCTGCGGGATCGACGCCGTCACTTCCCACGGGCCCGTCGCGGCGCGCGACATGAACCACACGCCCTGGAAGCACATGTAATATGAGGTCACTGTACTTGACGATGTCCTTGTCGGTGTTGACCGCCTGCTGAACGCCTTTCGCGCCGTCGATCGGCGTGAACTGCGGCTCGCCCTGGTAAGTCACGTCGGGAGCCTTCAGCTCCTTCTTGTTGACCCGCGCGGTCCTCGGAATCGACGCCAGCAGCACCGCTTCGGTCGCCTGGCGCGTGCCCGGCACCGAGGCCAGCACGCGCGACCGCTGATGCTCCACCGGGATCTGCTTGAAGTCGGCGGGGAGAGTGGGTGTCGCGAACGTCCACGGGCCGTCCAGGGTGGCGGCCTTGAACCAGCGGCCGGCGACCAGGAAAGAAAAGTCGCCGTTCAGCCCCATCCGGAACAGGTCGCCTTCCGTGTTGTTGACCCAGAGCAGGGTTTGCGCCCCGTCAACCTTCAAGTAGCTGGCGGCGCCCTGCAGCACGATCAGCTCGGCCGGCTCCGTACTGACGAACACCTTGGGAACGGCCTTGCCCGAGGTCTTCTTGCCGGGCAGCGCGGCCTTGACGTCCTTCCAGTTCTCGTCTGCCGGCAGCTTGCCCGTCACGGGCGTCCACGGCCCGGCCACCGCGGTAGCCTGGAGCCACGCTTCGTTGTCGCGCAGGTACAGCGTCTTGCTTGGCGTGTGCTCGAAGAGATCCCAGTTCGTGTTCAGTGCGTCGCGGAGATCGACGCCATCGATCGCGCTCCAGATGGGTTCGCCATCGAGGTTCACGAGAATCGCGGGCGCCGGCGCCCAGAACAGCTTCGGTGGGTCGGCCTTGATGCTGTCGTCATTGCGGACTTGTAACGGGCTGGCATTCACATACGCGAGCACGCGATCCAGATCGATCACGCGCTCGTTCTGTGGGCGCGCCTGCACCTCGGCGACCAGTTGTCTTGATCTGATCCGGCGATAGCGACTTGAAGTTGTACTCGGTGATCCGCAGGTCCAGACTCGCCACACGCTCATCGAGGGACACGCTCGTTGGCCCCTCGATCTTGATCGTGCCGAGTGCCGGCTCTTTCGCGCCGGTCGGCTGGTAGGACACGGCCGACCACGCGACGAGCTGCGATTGTCCGGTCCAACTCTCGATCTGGGGTTGATACCAGATAGCGGAGCCGCTCTTGAGCGCGAGCGTGCGCGGCCAGCCCGTGTCCGCGTTGGTGCCGACCGGTGGGGCGCTGTCCCCGGCCGGTGCGGCTGGTTTGGCCTGGACGGCGGGCTGAGCCTGGGCGCCGATGAACACGCCCTGCGGAACCGCGAGCCCGAGCGACAGCACGCAGACCATGGACGAAGACCGGAAAGCCTTGTGGCGCATTGATGTCACCCTCGAGTTGGCCGCTGAATCAGAAACGGAACGTACCAACATCTATAGTCCGGAGGAGCGCAGGGGGGCACTATGCAGATTCGGCACGTGGCAGGATGAACGACCGCCCTACGGCGCCAGCGGCCGGAGCCGCGCGCGGTATTTCACCGTCTGGCCGGGCTGAATGTTGACGTCGAACGTCTCCGGTTCGAAGCCGTCGCGCCGACCCGCAACAACGACGAGACTGGGACAGACGGACCAGGCGAGTCGAGAATTCCAGGACGTCGTAGACCTCTGAGAGACAGACGCTCATGGAGGAAGCAAACCAAGCGCCAACACGGCAAGTCTGTTTGCCGAGGGAAGGCCCGTGCGGGACCACGAGGTGGTTGTCATCCCGGCGCGTCGATCGTGTCACCCGTGTCACCGAGTCGGGACGCCTGAGGAGAAGAGGAAGCCGACCGCTCTCTCCGGCGATTGTTCTAGAATGCGGTGAGCACGGGAAGCCTCAATCAGTCCCGCCCGCTCCCGCCGGAGATACTCATATGGTTTTGCGACTTGCGTTGACGCGTGTGATGGCTGTGACGATCCTCTTGAGTATTCCCAGCTACGCGTCCGCTCCACGCGCGCGGCCGATCAAAGGGGGACCGGTGGACGAGGGCGCCGGGAGCCTCACGACAGCCCGGAAGTATCTCGAAGGGCGCTGGTTGCTGCAGTCGTTCGACGTCTACCCGCCTGGGGAAGCGCCGATCACACTGAAGGGCGCGGGCACGCTGACCTACGACGACTTTGGCAACCTGGCGATGGAGATCCGCGCCGATCAGGCGGCATCCGATCTTCTCCGGGCAGCCGGTATCGACATCCGTGCCGACGGCATCATTTCGTCGAGCGGCCGCACGGCCGTCGACATGCCGAACCGGACATCGACGTTCGTGATCCAGGGCCAGCCGACCACCGGCATCGGCCCGCTGGCGCCGAGCCGTCCCCGCCATTGGCAGGTCGATGGTGACGTGCTGACGCTGACGACGAAGGACGAAGCCGGGAAGGCGCTGTCGGTCGCCCGGTGGAAAAAGGTCTCGTAAGACGTGCCAGGAGGCTGCTTCATGCATGCTCTGTCTCTCATGTTGATCGGTGTGTATGTCGGCGCGGCCGCGCCGGTCGTTGCGGGGCAGTCCGGAGGCGCCGGGGCGCCCGAGACGTTCAGCGCGAATGCCCAGGCTGGAAACGGCGCGGGGTCTGCGGTGTCGGCGTCGATCCAGATTCACATCGAACGCTACACGCCGGACTTCGACCGGAACGCCGTGCTAGAGGCCCTGCGGGTCGGCGGATATCCCGGATTCCTCCCGGCGCTCAGGAGGGCGCCCGATGTGGGGTATGTGGAGCTGGGCGGCCAGAAGACCACGATCCGATGGGCGCGGCAAACATCCTCAGGCACAGGCCGGACGATCGTTGTCGTCACCGACAAGCCCGTGGCGTTTCTCGGCGGCTCGGCGGTGGGTGCCAAGTCGCGCGCCGGGTACGAAGTGGCGATCATTCAGCCCAAGGTCGACGGCCGGGGGAGCGGCGCCGGCACGATGGCGGCGGCCGCGCGCGTCAAGCCAGGCGGCGAGACCGGCGTGCAGGTTGACGACTATGCCGAGACGCCGATTACGCTGACGACGGTTTCACGCAAGTAACAATTTTACAAGTAACGGAATTGACAATCCGACCGCGTCGCGACCGCCAAGGGCGCAACTATCATCTCCGTGACGGCGATGGGTCCGTTTGCGATGACATACGTCAACCCCTACGGCTACAGCACGCGGGATCGCGGCGGCACGACTGGCCACAGCCACGGCTTTTCGACCGGATCGCGTGGAGCATGTGACGGTCATGAGCATGGAGATTGAGGCAGTCGACGAGACGTCTGACTACCGGGGCCGAGCGAGGGAGAAGTCAGCGGAGCTGTGTCTGCCGACGGTCTCGTGTTGACGGAGCCGCGCACTGATGTTGACGGTTGCTGAAGCCTGCGCGCGCATCGTGGCCAACGTCACGCCGTTGCCAGCGGAACGGGTGCCGCTGCTCGACGCCGTCGGGCGCGTGCTGGCGACGGCCGCGGTTGCGTCCTACACGCTCCCGCACTGGGACAACTCGGCCATGGACGGCTATGCGGTGCGCGCCGCCGACATTGCCGGGGCCAGCGCGACGTCGCCCACCGCCCTCCGGGTCCTCGGGACCGTGGCGGCGGGCGCCTTTGCCGCGGTGGCGGTGGGAGCGGGCCAGGCGACGCGCATCATGACGGGCGCTCCGCTGCCATCGGGGGCCGACACGGTCGTCCGGGTCGAGGATACCGACGGTGGCGTCGACACCGTGCAGGTTCGCGATGCGCGAGACAGCGGGAAAAACATCCGCCCCCGTGGAGAGGACTTCAGGTCGGGCGACGTGGTCATCGAGGCCGGCACTCCGGTGGGGCCGGCGCAGGTTGGCGTACTTGCGTCGTTAGGTCTGTCGTCGTTGGACGTGTTCCGGCGCCCGGTGGTGGCGATTCTCGGTTCGGGCGATGAACTGGTGGATCTCGATCGCTTTTCCGAAGTGCTGGCCGGCCGCAAGATCGTGACCTCGAACTCGTACACACTGAGTGCGCTCGTGCGCACGGCCGGCGGCGTTCCCCTTGTGCTCGGCAACGCATCGGATACGCCTGAGTCACTGCGCGCACTGCTCGAACGAGCGCGTGCGTCCGACCTCATCGTAACATCGGCGGGCGTCTCGGTCGGAGAATTCGACTACACGCGCGAGGTCCTGTCATCGTTAGGTGCCACCCTCGACTTCTGGAAGGTCGGGATGCGCCCTGGGGCCCCGATCGGATTTGGCGACCTGCATGGGACGCCGTGGGTCGGCCTGCCGGGCAATCCCGTCTCGGTGATGGTGACCTTCGAACTGTTCGTGCGCCCGGTGATACGCCGGTTGCTGGGCCATACGCGCCTGCATCGGCGTCCGGTCACGGTGGTGCTCGAGGAACCGATCAGCATCGGGGCGAAACTGACGCACTTTTTGCGGGGCGTCGTGCATGTCCGGGGAGACGGTTCGTTAGGCGCTCGGCTCACGGGACCGCAGGGTTCGGGCATCCTGACCTCTATGTCGAAGGCCAATGCGCTGCTCATCGTACCCGAGGATCGACCGCGCTGCGAGGCCGGCGACCGTGTGCATGCACTCCTTCTCTCCGAAGACGCCCACCTCTCCGAATCGTTCGCCCTGTGAACCCGGTATCTTTCACTCCCGGCTGGCCATCCAGGTCGCCCGTGAAGACCTGGCGGCCCTCCATTCGTCCAGGAGCGCTACTTCTTCGGCGACGGTGGGAAATCCTTGAACATCTTCGCGGAAGCCTTTTCGAGCTTCTTCGCGTTCTTCTCGGCCTTGTCAGAGATTTCGTCCTCAGCGGTGCCACGGAAGACGAGGTTCTTGGACGTGGCGGCGAACATGTCCACGACGAGCGTGCCGACCGTGTACTCGCTCACCACGGTCTGTGCCGAGCTCACACCGCCGTAGCCACGGTAGCCGTAGCCGCCGCCGCCGCTGTAGAACGTGCTGGCGCTGCGCTTGGTCTGGGTGGCGCCGTGGAGAATGACGATGATGTCCGACTGGCCTTCGGCGGCTTTCTTCCAGCCTTTGCCGGCGATCGTTTCATCGAACTCGGCGAGCACACGACGCTGCGAGAGGTCGTTGCCCCAGGTCGTGCCGATCTTGATGGAATAGGTCTTGACCGTCGAGAAGTCAAACGCTTTATCGAAGTCGATTTTCACGTCCTGCGCAACGGCGAGCGCGGGGAGCATAAGGAGCGAACAGGTGAGCATCGCGCGCGTCGTCCCGCTCTGCGTGATCCCATTCTGGACATCGTATCCACCTTTCGGATTGTGTCCACGAAACCGGATCAAGCTCAGTTCACCGGCGACACGCTCTTCACCAACGGTGTGGGGCGCCCGGACTTGCATGCCGACCCGGAGGCCGCGCGCCAGCGGGCCCGTGCGTTGTTCGCGTCACTCACACGCTCGAACGCCCTTCGTTCCCACACAGTGGTGTTGCCGGCGCATGCCAGCGAGCCGATCGCGTTCGATGGCAAGGCCATCGCTGCGCAGATGGGCGACGTGGACACGTGGTTGGCCGAATGGCTCGTGTCGGAGGCCGCCTTCGTGGAGCGGGTGACCTCAAGGCTGCCGCCGACGCCGCCCAACTTCGTTCGCATCGTCGAACTAAATGAGGCGGGCGAGTTCCCGACAAGCGACCCGACGGATCTCGAGGCGGGAGCCAACCGATGCGCCGTGCGGTAGTCGCTCGTCCCGATCACTGGAGGTGACGCATGTGGCCGTACATGGGATCGATGGGCTGGGTGGATGGTGCTGTGGTGGCTGGACGCTTGGTATGCCTGTCGAACTCCTTCCTACATGGTACGATGTGGATTCAGCGCGAGACTTGCGTAGGGTATGGCAAGCTTCGGAGGCGCGGAATGGGCCCGGACGTCACACACGCGCCTGGCTGAGAGCCGCCGGACCTGCCGTGCAGGCTCGCGTAGAAATCGACGAGATGTGATAAGAGACGAGACCAGCACATACATCGTCCGGAAGCCCTCCATCTCTTGGGTTGTGATCGTGGGCGCAGGCCTCGCAGCCGTCTCAGCATTCATGCTCACTGCAGCACCCCTGGGATACCGGTTCGGCATCCTGCCGCTGCGGACCGCCTTGCTGACCGTCTTTGTCTGGGGCGCGTACGTCGGGTGCGCCGCAGCAGGAGTCTCGCTGATCGGTCTCGTGATGACCCTGCTCCAGCCGAGGGATGCGAGGCGCGGCATCTCGCTGGCCGCGCTCAGTCTCCTCGCCGGAATTGCCTTCATCGGCATGGCCGGCCGCTTCCGCCTAGGGCCCCCCAAACCGCCGATCCATGACATCACCACTGACATGCAGGAGCCTCCCCAGTACGTCGCTGTATTGCCACTCCGCGCGAACGCGCCCAACAAGACGGTGTACGGCGGAGAAAAGGTAGCCGCGCTGCAGCGGGAAGCATATCCGGATCTCCAGCCTCTGATGCTGGACATACCGCCATGACAAGCCTTCGACCGCGCGCTTGCGACGGTGCGGGAAATGGGATGGGATCTAGTCGCGGCAGATGCCGCCGCAGGACGGATCGAAGCGACCGATACAACCTTCTGGATGGGCTTCAAGGATGACCTGGTCATCCGTGTGAGGGCCACCGATGGAGGCAGTCAAGTGGACGTTCGGTCGCTCTCGTGTGTCGGAGGCGGCGACGTGGGCGCGAATGCGAAGCGGATTCGTGCCTATCTAAAAGCGCTCAAGGTTCGGTGACAATCTCGCTGAGGGCACGGCTCGCCGTGCGCGTGACGATCATCGTCACGGCCACCGTGGCCACCAGCCCCAGCGCGAACATCGCCTACTGGTCCGCTGAGCCGCGCGCTTCACCTGAGAGCGCCGCCTGGAGGCTCTTCGTGGCGGTACCCAAATAGATGTACATGATGGTGCCAGGCAACATGCCGATCCAAGACGCGAGTATGTACTTGCCGACCGGTACGGCCGTCAGGCCGAATGCGTAGTTCAGCACGTTGTACGGGAACACTGGTGACAGGCGCGTGAGCAGTACGATCTTGAAGCCCTCGGTCTCGACGGCGTGCCCGATCGCTGCCAGCCGCGGCCGGCCGGCGAGGCGGCGAACGACCCAGTGATGCGCCACGTTCCGGGCCACCAGGAATGCGGCGGCTGCGCCAGCCGTGCTGCCAAGAGAGACGATCACCGTACCTTTCACCAGACCAAACAGGAAACCGGCGGCCAGCGTGAGCAGCGAACCTGGCACGAACAACAGGGCCGCAGGCACATACGCGGCGCCAAACAGCACCGTGCCCCAGGGCCCGATTTGCTGGACCCAGTCCAGGAAGGACGTCAGCACGTCTCTGCTTAGCATGATTCGTGTATCGTCAGTCTAACAGGCAGCACCGCCATGGGTTCGCCACACCGCGATCAGGAAACGCCCCGCGCGACGATGTCGCCGCTGCCGGGCTGGCTATCGGCGTGTCTCGTGGCCGGTACGTTTCTGACGCTCGCCTTCTTGGAACGCCGCCGGCCGCTTCGGCGCGCGGTCGAGCCCGCCCTTCAGCGCACGGGACGTAATCTCGCGATCGCGGGGCTCGGTGCTATAGCCGTTCAGCTCGCGGAGATGCCGATCGTGGGGCGTGTGAGCCGCGGCCGTGGAGCGACGCCACTGGGGCGGACGACCGGCCACGCGGACCCGCTCGGGTCCGATCCGGCCCGGCCGACCGCGCTCACTGACGCCGGCGCCGAGACTCTCCCTGCGAGTACCCCCGCTCTACGTTCTTCGTCCCCTTACAGCGCCATTCCCGACACCGCGAGTCGACCCTTTCGCCACGCGCGCACCTTCATCATGTAGAAGATGACGGGCGTGATAATGAGCACGTGAATCGTCGACGTGACCATCCCGCCGATGATCGGCGCCGCGATCGGCTTCATCACGTCCGAGCCGACGCCCGTGCTCCACATGATCGGCAGCAGCGCCGCCATCACGACGCTGACGGTCATCAGCTTCGGTCGAAGCCGAAGGACCGACCCCGCCATCGTCGCATCCCAGATGTCCTGCGGCGCAATCTCACCACCGCGACGAAGCCGCTTGTCGAGCGCCTCGTGCAGATAGACCACCATCACGACGCCCGTCTGCACGGCCACGCCATACAGCGCGATGTAGCCCACCCACACGGCCACCGAGAAGTTGTAGCCGAGCAGCCACTGCAGGATGACCCCACCGGTCATCGCATACACGACCGAAAGCATCACGATCATGGCCTCCGACACCGAGTGGAAGGTCATGTAGAGCAGCATGAAAATGATGAAGAAGACGATCGGGACCAGGATCTGCAGCCGCTCCCGGGCGCGCACCTGGAACTCGTACTGGCCGGTCCAGAGCAGGGTGTAGCCTGGCGGGAGTGCCACACTCTGCTCAATCGCCTGCCTCGCCCGATCGACGTAGCCGCTGATGTCACGGGTCGCCGTGTCCACATACACGTATCCCGCGAGCTGGCCGTCCTCGTCGCGGATCATCGCGGGGCCCGTCGTCAAGGTGATCTCCGCCAGCTGGCCGAGCGGCACCTGCGACCCCATGGCGGTCTTCACGAGGATGCGCTCGAGCCCAGGAATGTCCTCACGGAAGTCGCGGTCGTACCGGACATTCACCGGATAGCGTTCGCGGCCTTCGATCGTGCGTGTGACGTTCTGGCCGCCGATCGCCGACTGGATGACGTCCTGGACGTCTCCGATCGTGAGCCCGTGCCTCGCGATCGCCTGGCGGTCGATCCGGATGTCGGTGAAATAGCCTTGTGCGACCCGCTCTGCGTACACACTCCGCGTGCCCTCCATCCCCTGCAGGACTTGCTCGATCTCGCGGCCGATGCGCTGAATCTCGTTCAGATCGGTGCCGAACGCCTTGATGCCGATGGGCGTCTTGATCCCGGTGAGCAGCATGTCGAGCCGATTGCGAATTGGCTGGGTCCAGGTGTTCGGAAAGCCGGCAAATTGAAGCGCCTCGTCCATCTCCGCCTGGAGCTGCTCGGTCGTCATCCCCGGCCGCCACTCCTCCTTCGGCTTGAGCGTGACCGTGGTATTCACCATGCCCATGGGCGAGTTATCGGTGGAGGTCGTGCCGCGACCGACGGTCCCAAACACGCGGTCCACCTCAGGAAATCGACGCAAGAGCTTGTCATGCACCTGGAGTACCCGCGTAGCCTCGGCGATCGACATACCCGGCGGCGCGGTTGGCATGTACAGAAACGACCCCTCGTAGAGCGGCGGCATGAACTCGCTGCCGATCCCGAACAGCAACGGAATGGTCAGCGGCACAACGGCAAAGTTCACGACAAGCGCCGCCCACTTCCAGCGGAGGGCCAGGCGGAGCACTGTGAGCCTGATCTGATCTGGTGAACAGGTTCACTACGCTGTTTGAGTGGCTCTTCGTTCCTCATTTCCAGACAAGAGCGACGGGTGTGGGCGCTGTGGGAAACCGCGTCCTGTGCGGTTTGCCATGGCGTCCCTGCCCTCTGCCCGCGCGCGCCGCTCGTACGCCGCCGGACTGATCTGGCCGATCGTCGAGTGCCGGCGACGTTGGTTAGAGAACACCTCGATGTAAGCGAACAACTCCCGCTTGGCCTCGCTGCAGCTGTCGAAGCGATCGGCGAGTTCCGCTTTGATCGTCGAGAAGCAGCTTTCCATCACCGCGTTATCGTGGCAGTTGCCCCGCCGGCTCATGCTGCACACGATGCCGCGCGCCTCGAGGACGTCCTGATCATCCTCGCTCGCGTATGTCGAGCCCTGGTCGGAGTGCTGGAGCAGGCCGATCTTGGGGCACCGGCGCGTGAGCGCCGCCTCCAGGGCGGTGATTGTCACATGGCGGTCGTTCACGGCGCTGACGGCCCAGCCCACGATGCACCGCGAGAACAGATCTAGGATCGCCGCGAGGTAGAGCTTGCCGCTGCTGCCGATGACGAACTCGGTCGTGTCGCCGACCCACCGCTGATTCGGCGCGTCCGCCTCGCACTGGCGGTCCAGTAGATTCGCCGCGACCGGTTGGGCGTGATCACTCATGGTTGTCAGCTTGTAGCGCTTCCGGCGCCGCGCCTGCAGGCCGTCTTCCTGCATCAATCGCACGACCCGTTTGCGGCTGACGTGCTCGTCCTGCTCGATCAGATCCTCGTGAATGCGCGGGCTGCCGTACCGCTGCGTACTCTCCTCGAACGAGGCCCGCACCAGCACGGTCAGTCGACGATCATCACGGGTGTGCGTCGATTCCGGACGACGCTGCCAGGCGTAGAAGCCGCTGCGCGTCACGCGCAGACATCGACAGAGAATGCTCACCGTATGCTCGGCCTTCTTCGCCGCGATGAAGGTACACCTCATCGGCTCTGCTTCGCGAAGAAGGCCGTCGCTTGTTTCAGGATGTCGCGCTCCTCGGCGAGGATCCGATTCGCTTTGCGGAGCCGTGCCAGCTCCTCCCGCTCCGCCGGCGTCAGGCCGGTCTTGCCTTTCGTCCGATCGGCTTGGGCGTGTCGGACCCAATGCGCCAGCGATGACGGCGTCAGATCCAGGTCGCGCGAGCCGGCACCGATCGTCTTGCCCTCATCCAACACGAGCCGGACCGCGCCGGCCATGAACTCCTCAGTGAACTGTCGTCACGCGCGTCGTCCCGCTCTGCGTGATCCCCTTCTGGACATCGTATCCACCTTTCGGATTGTGTCCACGAAACCGGATCAAGCTCACTTCGTACATGAACGTCATCGGCTTGGGTCCTCTCATGTATCCCGTCTCGATTTGATTGATGCGAAACCCCGACTCCCCCAGAAGCTCGCGGATCGGGCCAGACAACGACCGCATGACACATCAGATTCCCAACAGCGCCTTCAGGCGGTTCACGTCGTAGCCGACAACCTTTTCCCCGTCTACGAGCGTCACCGGCGTCGTCATCACGCCAAGCGTTTCGAGTTCCGCCAACGCCGATTCATCGGCTGTTACGTCGCGGTCGGTGAACGCGATGTTCTGCTTGCGAAGGAACTCCTTCACTCGTTGGCAGAACATTCAACCCGGCTGCGAGAAGAGGACGACCGTCTTTGACATCGCAACGCTTCGCGAACAATGAATCGACTACCGCAACGCTTCGCGCAACACCTGCTCGTCCGGTCCACGACCAGCACAGCAACCCGCCAGCTTTCCATCCACAACAACAGCAGGGAGGCTTCGGATGCCCAAACCCTTCGCCCGCTTCGCCGTGTCCGCGTGCTGCATGTCGTGAACCTTCACGTCATGTTCAGAACTCGCCAGCTTCTTCACGACCTCAATCGTCTCTTTGCAGGTCGGGCATCCCGCGCTGAACACTTCAATCGTGCGTGCCATGTTCTTCGTCCTCATCTGCCTTCACTAGGTGTGAGAGCGAACGTCTGCTGGCAGGCAGTTACCACAGAAGTCCGCTGTTGTGCGCCGTGGGAATGCGTTCCACACCGACGCGATGACGAGCAAGCCGACACCCGCATACATCACCAGTGCGGCATTCAGCGAAAACTTGCCGAACAGGATGAACCCCACCGCTTCCGCACCTGTCCAAAATGGTCCGCATCCGCGACGACTTGCCGCTCCGATGAACAGAGACGCGACCGCGAGCGTCAGCAGGATTGTCGTCAGCGGTAGCAGGTAGCGGGTTGACACTAAAAACCCGACGCCTAATGCACGCCGGTCTTCCACGTGCGATTACTCATGGGGCATCTCCCCGTCCGGCATCTCATCAAGGCTTTGTAGAATCGGACATTCATCAAGCGGTCCACACCCGCCGCAGCGTTCCGTCAGGCCACGCAGCACCTTCTTCATCGCTTTCAACGTGCGAATCTTCTGGTCAATGTCCGCAACCTTCGCGTCTGCACGCGCCCGAATATCGCCACGGCTAAATTTAGTGCACCGTCGCATCCGCAGTGAGAGCAGGTCGCTGATTTCCCTCAACGAAAAGCCCAACTCCTGCGCTCGTTTGATGAATCGCAAGCGACGTGAAGCGTCTGTCGGAAAAACCCGATACCCTGACGCGGTTCGGGGCGGTTTGGGGAGCAAGCCCTTCCGTTCGTAGTAACGGACCGTTTCCAGATTCACGCCGCCGATTCGCGCCAACCGGCTGCTGGTCAGCTTCTCCACTGGTTCACCCTGAAGCCAGTGTAAACCCCGGACCTTACTACGGAGTCAAGCTGTTCCTAAACGACCACCAGTCCAGCAAACCGCTCGTTCACATTGCAGCCTACCGAGGTCGACGTTCTGCCGCTTCCGCAGCGGTCCATCACCACGGATATGGTACGTTCGTGGTGGATGGCAAGGTGATCACGCTGAAGTCGGGGATGCGATAGAGCGGCACGCGTCAAGGACGCTGAGCAGACGGCGTATCCTCGCTGATTACGCCACCATCGCGAGCGCGTCCGGCTCTAGCGCGAGCGCGAGCACTTCGTCCACCGACTTCACGGGGTCGAATTGCATGTGCTCGCGCACATCCGACGGGACCTCGTCCAAGTCGGGCTCGTTGCGCTCGGGGAGGATCACCTCCGTTAAGCCGACGGCGTGCGCGGCCAGCACCTTCTGTTTCAGGCCACCGATCGGCAGCACGCGCCCCTGCAGCGTCACCTCGCCGGTCATGCCCACCGTGCTCTTGACCGGCCGACCGGTCAGCAGCGACGCGAGCGCGGTGACCATCGTCACGCCTGCACTGGGCCCATCCTTGGGGATTGCGCCGGCGGGCACGTGCACGTGGAACTCTCGGCCGTCGAACGTCCGTTCGTCGATGCCGAGCTGCGCCGCGTGGCTCTGAATGTAGGTGAGCGCAATTCGAGCCGACTCCTTCATGACGTCGCCCAGTTGTCCGGTCAGCACCAGCCCACCTTTGCCGGCCATGGACGCCGTCTCGACAAACAGGACATCTCCGCCCACGCCGGTGACGGCGAGTCCGGTGGCCACACCGGGGACCGCCGTGCGCGCCGCCGCCTCGTGATAGAACTTCGGCCGCCCCAGCGCCCCCAGTACGGCCGCGGAATCGACGACCATCGGCTTCGGCTGATGGCCGGCGCCGATCCGCGTGGCCGTCTTCCGAAGCACGGTGCCCAGCTCCCGTTCCAACTGGCGGACGCCCGCCTCCCGCGTGTAATCGCTCACCACGAGACGCAACACGTCGTCGTCTGTCGTCACGTCATCCAGGGTCAAGCCATTCCGTTCGATCTGGCGCGGCCAGAGGTACCCGCGCCCGATGGCCACCTTCTCATCGGTCGTGTAGCCATCGAACCGAATGACTTCCATTCGGTCGAGCAGCGGCGCGGGAATCGTGTCCGCCACGTTGGCCGTCGCGATGAACAGCACGTGTGACAGATCGAGCGCGACGTCGAGGTAGTGATCCTGAAATGCATGGTTCTGCGCCGGGTCGAGCACCCAGCGCGGGTCTGTCAGGAGAACCCCGGCGGCCCTGCAGACGCGCTCGAGGGACGTGTCGTCCAGGAAATTGAGGCCTCCAAGGCCGCGCTGGAAGAACGCGCGCATCATCTCAGCGTCCGCCTCGTACCCGTCACGGAGAATCGTGAAGAGGCGAGGGCTGCGCCCCGCCCGCTCGTAGACGCCGAGCAGCTCGAGGCGCGTGCAATCGGGATGGCCGAATGCCAGCGCGCCCGGGCCGCGCCGCGTCACCCCGTAGCGCGCCAGCACGCCCTCGATCCGGTCCCAGAGTTCGCTGACCGTCACGCCCGGAAGACCCTTTTGCGTGCGGCCCACCTGCGCGACCGGCTGAAAGGAGAGCATGCCGAAGACGTCGCGGTTCCAAAGGCACCATTCGACGACGTGAGGGACATCGTCGAGGTTCTCGCGCGTGATCGTCAACGTCGTCGCCGCACGAAGCGGAAGGCACGTCCTCCAGCGCGCCAAGCGGACCATGTCCGCACATTCCTCCCGCAGCGGCTTCAGGGCTTCTTCGCCGTGCGGGTTCTCGTAGCCGAGCCGGCCCCGCTGTGTCGTGTCGATGTGGATCGAAACTTCGGTGAGCCCGGCCTCCGTCATCAGGCGCTCCAGGAGACCGGGCCGGCGACGGAAAGTGTCGCCGTGGGTCATTACCATCGGAATGAGGCCGATACGCCACGCGTAACGGAGGATCGCGACGAGGTCCTCGCCGGGCAGCAGCGTGACCTCGCCGTCCGTGATCTGCGCGTTCCTCTTCGGTCCGAGCCACGCCCTGAGCTGATCGAGTTGGCGGAACGCCTGATCGAGGCCGATCCGACGGACTCGGTTCGCCTCGGTCCCGAGGTAGCAGCCGGTGCACGCGAAATCGCACCGCGGATGGACGCCAATCGTGGCGCCACACCCGGTCGCCTGCTGTCCGAAGCCTTGTCCTAGTGTGCGCCACCGCGGGTCGAGCGACTCCCACCGCGCACGCATCAGCCGCTTCTTCTCCTCGGGAACGGGCTCTCGGAGGAGGCGAAGCGCTCCCTGCAGTGTGGGCATCTCGCTACCGCCTGTCCGTGTACGCCCGTCGTGCGGCAACGAGCGCGGCGACCGACGGCCGGTCCGCTGGGCCTGATCCGACATGAAGGAACTTGACCCTGCCAGCCGGATCGATGAGGACATCGCCTCCGAGCTGACTCGTATCGCTGTAAAGGCCGGTGACCCCGGGCGCTCGTCCCCGGAATAACTCTTTCGTGTACGCCCACCACGTGCGTGGACCCCAGATGTCCCACTTCTTGCCGCGGAGCATACCGTAGGCCCGATAGAGCGCCCTCGTCTCGTCGACGAGGATGGGCCACCCAAGGCCCGTATCGTCCGCGTACGCGCGGGCCTGTGGGCCGCGCTCGAACGTCACCACGACGATGAAGGTATCGAGTTCCTGAAACGTCCGTTCATCCTGCTGCAACTGCAGCAGATGCCTGCGGCACGGCAGTCAGCCCAGGTGCCGATGGAAGACCAGCAGCAGCCAGTGGCCGCCGTAGTCCTCGAGGCGGTGAAGCCGGCCTTCCGCATCCGGCAGCGCGAATGACATCGCAGGATCACCGACGCGTGTGCTCGCCATGGTTCCTTGTGTGCCGGCGCATCACCGCCGCCATCGCAGCAACGATCGGAGCAACGCGCGCACGCCCGGTGTCAGACGCGTCCTGTTCCATTCATCGCCCAGCCGCTTCCACGCTTCCGACTGCGTTGGATACGGGTGAATAGTGAAGCCGATCGCACTCATGCGGACACCGGTGCTCATGGCTACGGCGATTTCACCGATCAATTCACCGGCGTGACTCGCGACCATCGTCGCGCCGCGGATTATACCGCTTCGGCGATCGAGATGAACCCTCGCGAATCCGTCCGCCTCATCCTCGAGCACGGCACGATCGACCTCCGACAAGGGCACCGTCAACGTCGTCACGGCCTCGCCGCGCTGTTGCGTGTCCTTCGCGGACAGGCCCACGTGCGCGACTTCTGGATTGGTGTAGGTCGCCCAGGGGATGACGAGCGCGCTGGCTTTCTTGCGACCGAAGAACAGCGCGTTGTGCAGGACGATGCGCGCCATGGCGTCGGCCGCGTGGGTGAACTTGTAGCGTGAGCAGATATCGCCTGCGGCGTAGACCCGGCGGTTGGTCGTGCGCAGGGAGTCATCCACGGTGACGCCGGTCCCATCGAAGGCGATGCCCGCAGCAGCCAGATCCAGCCCCTCCACGTTCGGTGCACGTCCGACGGCGATCAGGATCTCGTCACCGGTCACCTCGCGCTGCTGACCACCGTGCTCGTACACGACAACGCGCGACAGGGAGGCGTCGCGGCGCTGGACTCGGAGGATCCGGGCATTGGCCACGATCGTGACGCCCTCGCGGACGAGCGTTCGCTCGACGATGGCGGACGCGTCAGGATCATCGCGCGGCAGCAGGCCGGCGCTGCGGCCGATGATCGTGACGTCGCTCCCGAAGCGCCTGAAGCTTTGTGCCAGTTCACACCCGATGGGGCCGGCGCCGACCACCAGCAGGTGGCGTGGGCGCTCGGTCACCGAAAAGATCGTTTCATTCGTGTGGAAGCCCGCGTCGCCAAGCCCAGGAATCGCAGGGACGGCTGACCGTGCGCCGGTGGCGACCACGGCCCGGCTGAACCGCAACCGGCGACCATCCACCTCGATCGCGTCCCTGCTTACGAAGCGGGCGGCTCCGAGATAGACGTCGATGCCGAGCCCGGCGAGCCGTCCGACGGAGTCGTTCGGTGCCAGCGCGGCGCGTAGCCTGCGCATCCGCTCCATGACCGCGGCGAAGTCGACCTGCGGTTCTGGCGCCGTGCGAATCCCGAATCCACTGGCGCCGCGTGCGACCGCCGCGGCCCGAGCGGCGCTGATCAGCGCCTTCGATGGGACGCAGCCGAAGTTCAGGCAATCGCCGCCCGTGAGATGACGTTCGACGATCGCGACTTTGGCGCCGAGCGAGGCCGCACCGATTGCTGAGACTAGCCCGGCGGTGCCGGCGCCGAGCACCACCAGGTTGTAGCGGCCCGCGGGCGTGGGATTAACCCAATCGGCTGGGTGGGCGTGCCCCACCAGGGCGCGATTGTGTTCGTCATCCGGCAGGACGAGCGATTGACCAAGGCGCACCACGCTCATCGCCCGTTCAAGGACCAGTCGTAGTCGAGAAACACGACCCGCACTCTTTCCTTCTCGAGATCGGCCGCGTCGGGCTGACGCAGGTAGCGCCCCACGAAAGCCGCAAGCGTCCCGCCGGCTCGCTCGAAGTCGTCGCGGAACCACTTAAAGTATCGATGAGAGAGACAGCGTGCGCGAGGTCGGATCCCATCGGTTCTTCGACCGGTCATCGAGGAACGCTCGCGCGGCCGCGTCGAGCTGCTGGTCGAGGTCGCGTGACCGGTACGCCTCCGAGCGGAGCGCTGGACAACTCTTCGACGCACAGACGATCGCGAAGTGTACCCGCGCGTCCAGGAATTGCTTCCGGAGGATCTCGTTTTCGATGACGTTCAGAGACATCGGCGTGCGACCGGCGCCCAGCGGGACGAATTTCGTTCGAAACGCCGCCAACGGTAGAAAGCCGATCGAGCGAATGCTGGGAAGCGGATAGTGGTCGAGCATCAGTCGAATCGTGAAGGCGTTGTAGGCGTTGATCCAGAACGCCAGGCGCTCCTCTCGGGTCCAGCCGGACTCCGCCGGCGAGGCTGCGCTGAGAGCGCTGAGGTAGGCGTTGAGCGCGGGTTGCCCATGATCCGCGAGACCGCGGTAGTCTACCGCGCCGTCCCTGACGTACGGGGCCAGAATGGCGGTCCACGACCGGTGTTCGTGATCGAAGGGGCTCTGGGGATCGCTAATGTGAAGCGCCCGGCCGTCCGCCTGGCCGACGGCGGGCTCCTTCCCCGTGCCCGCGGGGAGGACCACGCTCAGAAGGCCGAGAAGCGCGGCGACGACTCCGGTGCAGAGACGGGCCGATGCCTTTCGGATCGCTTCGGCGCTGTCCGCACGACCGCCAGGGATGGGACTACTGGGCATCATGAAATCTCATGCACGTCACACTGGACGCATCACCGTGCGAATCAGGATCTTACATTGGTCTCGGATCCGTATCGAACGTTACGGACGCCGTCGTTTGCACCGACGCTGCCCGACCTGTCGCCGTACCCGGGGGCGCGGGGCTATGAAGTCGAAGGGTCGCGGCTCAGGAATCGCTCGATCGTCTCCATCGTGGAATCGGGATGTTCCAGGAGCATGAGGTGTCCACCCGGCAACAGCACGTTGTGAACGGTCCGCCGCAATTTCCAGGCTTGAACTGCGTCACGCATATTGGTACTCTTGGCGTGGATGGTCTACAGACCCTCACCGCAGGGGTCGCCTTACCAGAGGCTGTGCGGTGATCGTCCCTCACGGGTTGTGGACGGCGCGGAATGTTCCTCAATAACGCAATGTGATTGTGCTGGGCCACGTTTTTCATAGCCCGCGAGGTGTGCCGCATGCATGAAAGTTTCGGCGCTCGACTGCGTCAGCGGCGTGAACGACAACAGATTGCCCTGACCTCCATCGCGGAGCGGACGAAGATCAGCCTATCGCTATTGGAGGCGCTGGAGCGAGATGACATGTCACGTTGGCCAGCGGGTATCTTTCGCCGCGCCTTCATCCGCGCCTACGCGCATGCGATCGGCCTCGAGCCTGACATCGTCGTCCGTGAGCTCCTGGAGCTTCACCCCGATCCGATTGACGTTGCCGCGACGGACTCGGCTGTCCCGCCACATGCTGGTGGCGCATCTGTGGGCGCGCGGCCGCCGACCAGGCTTCAATATCTGGTCGGCTCGGCCATCGGTTCTCTCTCCCGCGGTCGCCCTGGGGTTGTCGAGAGGCGCGGATCCGCCGTTGAGGGCGTGCCGGCCGACGATCACAGCCTGGCCAGAGCGCCGTCCCGGCCGGAGCCCGATTTTTCAGCTGCCGCACGTCTGTGTACTGAACTGGGCCGCGTCTATGAGATACGCGAAGCGGCACCGCTGCTCCAGGGCGCCGCTGGAATTCTCGAGGCGATCGGCCTCATCGCCTGGGTCTGGGATCCGCAGCGCGCCGAACTGAGGCCCGTGCTCGCGCACGGATATTCGGACAAGGTGCTCGCGCAGTTGCCGAGAGTACGACGCGACGCGGACAATGCGACCGCCGCGGCGTTTCGATCGGCCCAAACGTGCATTGTCAACGGCCGCGATCTGGCCAGTGGCGCGGTCGTCGTGCCTTTGCTGACAGCAGTGGGGTGCGTGGGCGTACTCGCCGTCGAGCTGCCGCATGGCAGCGAGCGGAGGGAATCGGTGCGCGCGCTCGCCACCATTTTCGCCGCGCAGTTCGCCGCGTTGGTCGGCGCCGTGCGACTGGCTGACGCGGTGAATGCCTGAGGCCGCCCTCGCGGCTACGCGCTGGTCCTTGAGGAGTAAGGGCGGCGCGGTGCCTGCTTTAGCGCGCGTCCAACGCCCGCATGACGCGGTCGTGGAGGACCGCGATATGCGGATCGCGCTGCCGGGCCGCGCCGTACTCGCGGGCGAAGGGCGTCGACTGGCCGGAGGTCGTCAGCAGGGCGCGGGCGGTCGCCAGGAGACTGCCAAGATCGCCGTCGCGGGCTTCCGCGGTCTCGAGTAGTTCGTCGATCCGCACGATCAGCTCGGACAGGGAGCGCAGCCAGGCAAACTGCATATCCTGAAACGCGAGCTGCAGCATCTTCCCGGCGGTCACTCTTCCATGGATCCGCTCGTACTGTTCCCGCTCCGCATCGAGCAACGCTTTGTGCAGATCGAGCAACCCGTGGCGCACGGCGGCCAGCCGGGTCTTCATCGCCCGTTCACCGGACGATCTCGTACCGCCAGCCGGCGACGTCGTCGGTGTGGCCCAGATCGTTCGCCTGGAAGAACTTGATCCCTTTGGCCGCGTAGAGAATGCCCAGGTTCAGCTCCGCGATCGGCTCGAAGGTTTTCCACGGCGCGGCCGTCGAGCCGGCCCGCGTCGGCATGCCGCAGCGATCTTAGTAGGTCGGCAGTGGCTCGTTACGCGGGCGGCGCGCTAAACCGGATCATGCTGCGATCAGAACGCCAGCTTGAAGCCGATGCGCAGCGATCGCGGCGGCTGCACCGCGGAAATCGAACGGGAGAGCGGGCCGGTCACCGAAAATTCTTCGATTTCGGTGGCGGTATTCCCTAGGTTGTACGCGTCGATCACGCCGGTCAGGCGCCAGCCGCCGAGCGTGAAGTCCTTCTGCAGGCGCGCATCGACGGTCAGCGTATAGGTGAACCTCGTCTTCCCGTTCACAAATGCCCGAATGGCTTCGACTCCCTGATTGAGCCCCGGCACGATGACCAGCCGCGCGAAGTGCTGTCCGTCCTGATAGCGCGCCACCACACCAAGTCGGACGTCGTGGGGGAAATGGTAGGTGCCGGCGGTCTTGATTGTGTAGCCGCGCTCAGTAAATGGGCGGCCGCGCGCGTTCGTTTCGGCATTGGGATCGGTCAGCACCTCACCGACGAGTCCGTGATCGTTTTCCGTCACCAGGAAGCCGCGGTTCGCGGACGTCGCCTCTGACCTGCCGGCCGTACCGCCCGCGACCAGAAACAATCGCTTGGTCGTCATGTGCGCGGTGATCTCCACGCCGGCGAAGGTGGCGTGATGGCCCGCCGGGTTCGTCAGGAGATATCGATCCGCGCCGAACGTATCGGGTATCCGATCGAATACGTTCAGGATCTGCCCCCCTGCGTGGTCAACGCCGGGGTCAATCAGAAAGAGCACGTTGTAGGAAGATCGCGGGACGCCCGTGTTCACCAGGCCGATGAGCCGACCCTCCTGCCGGGCGATCCCGGTGAGCCGGAGAACGGTCCGGCTGTTCGGCCGCGATTCGAATCCGAGCGTGAGCTCGTTCACGTAGGGACGCTCGAGGTGCGGATCGATCGAGCTGAAACCCGGATCGCCGCCGCCTGTGCCGGGACCGACGCGCGAGATGAGCGCCCCGAGCTGCTGCACTCCGGGATCGGCGCCGGTCGCGGTCCACTGAAAGACATTCGCGGTTGGCGCGCGCGAATCGCCATACGCCAGGTCTCCGAGCGGCAGGCGATGGCCGTAGCGATTGAACCTCACCACCGCGGCGATTCGCTTGACGTCCGTCGGTTCCCACCGCAGGCCGGCGCTCGGGTACAGGTCGCGCCACGAGATGCCCTGCGGGTTTGTCGCCGCCCCGGCGCCGGCCCAATCGAAGCGGAGGCCGCCGTCGATCATCACGCGCGGATGAATCACGATCGTGTCGCCGGCGAAAAGCGACAACGTAATCTGATGCCAGTCGGAGGCAGCGCCTGGCGCGGAATAGTCCCACACCCGTGCGGGCACGCCGTCCACGCGCTCGCCGATGCGCACGGAAAACGGCGTCCGCACGTCCGCGCTGCCACCCGACAGCGTGACGGCCGCCTGGGGCGTGTGCCGCCGGTCCCAGGTGAGCGGCGTCAGTTTCGCGCCGAGCGACCACGCCTTATCGGTGCCGAGCGGCGCGACGAGGTCGGGGACTGGCCCTCCGGTCACTCGCTCCGTCACGATCGCCGTCACCGGCCCAAGATCGGTCGTGCGCCGCCGCGCCGAGAACGAGACGAACCCGGTCCACGCCGAATCTGCGGCGCCACTTCCTGTGGTACGGCGCCGCTCCCACTCCGACTGCACATGGAGCGATGTCCCGTGTTCGGACGCGTTCGGTTGCGCATACGCGAGGCGATGCGCGAAGGGCGACCGCGTCTCCTGAACCCATCCGATGAATCGAATCTCGTCGCGCCTGGTCGGCGTGAACACGACGTGGCTGAACACCGATCCGAGTTTCTCGTTGAGCCTCGTCGAATCGTCGCGCTGGTAGCGCGTCGCCTCCGTCCACGAGGCCTCGAGGACCATGCCCAGGCGATTGGGGATGAGCGGACCGCTGGCCAGGACGCTTCCCGACGTCCACGTATCGAGCCGCGAGATCGCCGGCGGGTCGGTGGTGGCGGTTCGAGACTGCAAATCGTGGGGTGCGCCGAAGAGCTCAATCGAGCCGGTCCACGCCGCCGTGGGCCGGCGCGGGACGAGCGTGACCGCGAGTCCGGGAGCATTCACGCCGAGAGGCATCGCTCCGGTGGCCACGTCCATGCGCCGCCAGGCCCGCACCCCCGGCAGGATCAGCGGCGTGCCGCTGGCATCCGGATCGGACACGTCGACCTCGCCGATCCGGAACATCGTCTGCGTCCACGAACTGCCGTGTGTGCCGAAGCGCGTCGGCCGACCTGGCGTGAGGCTGCCCGCGTCGACGCGATCGGAGATGGCTTCCGGTACCGCGCTGTCGAGCAGCGAGAAGATTCGCGGCGCCCGAGGGCAGGTCCGCGATCTGGTCGCCCGTGAAGGAGTAGCCGAGCGGCTGCCGTTCGGCAGCCGGCTCCGGAGTCTGCGCGTAGAGCGCCGGCAGCAGCCAGACGATGGCGGCGGCTGCTGCAGTCCTGTCACGGCGGCGTGGCATGACCGCGGTTACTTCTTCTCGATCGTCACGGAGTCGATCGTGATCGGCATGACTGGGCGATCGCCAGGCTTGCTCGTCGCCGTCTTGCCGATCTTGTTCACGACGTCCATGCCTTCGACGACTTCGCCGAAGACGCTATGCTTGTTGTCGAGCCACGGTGTCGGCGCCAGCGTGATGAAGAACTGCCCGCCGTTCGTGTTCGGGCCGCTGTTGGCCATCGAGAGGATGCCGGCCTTGCTGTGCCGCAGCGTCGGGCTGAACTCGTCGGCGAACTTATAGCCGGGGCCGCCGGTGCCCTGGCCGAGCGGATCGCCGCCCTGGATCATGAAGTCGGCGATGACCCGATGAAAAATGGTGCCGGAGTAATAGGGCTGTTTCGTCTTCTTGCCCGTTCGCGGATCGGTCCACTCCGTCGTCCCCTCCGCGAGGCCGGCGAAGTTGGCCACGGTTTTCGGGACCTCGGCGTCAAACAGCCGGGCGGTGAAGTTTCCTTCGCTCGTCGTGAGATGCGCAAACAACATTGATATGCTCTCTGGCGCGCCTCACCGGCGCGCTTGAAGTAGGTGAACGCCGGGATCATAATAGCGTAGTGTCCGGCTTTTGCTTCCCGTAGTGTCCGGCTTTAGCCGGACGAAGGAGACCGACGATGATGATTCGTTCGCTCGCTGTGACCGTGATCGCCGCCCTGGCCGCGACCGTTGCCGTTCTGGCGCAGACCGACGCGGGCAAGGCGGGGCTGAAGACGCCTGCGGCGCTCAAGGAGAAGGCGCCAGAGAGGTACAAGGCGAAGTTCGATACCAGCGCCGGCGTCTTCGTGATCGACGTGACCCGCGCCTGGGCGCCGCTCGGCGCGGATCGTTTCTACAATCTCGTGAAGAACGGGTTCTATGACGACGTCCGGTTTTTCCGCGTGCTCGACGGCTTCATGGCGCAGTTCGGGATGAACGGCGATCCGAGCATCCAGGGTCCCTGGGGCAGGTTCAGCTTCACGGACGATCCGGTGAAGGAAAGCAACAAGCGAGGTTACGTCACCTTCGCCAAGACGGGGGCGCCGAACTCACGCTCGACCCAGGTATTCGTTAATTTCGGGAACAACACGTCGCTCGACAGTCAGGGCTTCGCGCCCTTTGGAAGGGTCATCGAAGGGATGGGCTCTGTGGACAAGCTGTACAGCGGGTATGGCAGTAAGAATGTGCCCGATCAGGCCCGGCTCACGACAGAAGGCAACGCGTACCTGCTCAAGAGCTACCCGAAGCTGGACTACGTGAAGAAAGCGACGATCGAGCCATAGGACGATCGAGCCATCGAGGACTCGATGACTCCGCCTGGCGTCGCCGCGGTCGCCGACGCGCTCGCTCGATTGGCGAACGGGCTGAACCGCGATCCGTTCGCCGTGCTGGGTCCGCATCCGGAGGAGCGCGGCCACGGGACCCTCGTGCGCGCGTTCCATCCGGCGGCGCGATCCATCGATCTGCGCGTCGTCGGGACCGGCGACTGTCTCCCGATGAGGAAACGCTCGGCGGCGGGCATCTTCGAAGCGGTCGTTGAATCGCAGGCGCCCCGGGAGCCGCATGAACTGGACTACCGCCTCCGCGTCACGTTCCCGGGCGACCGCGTCATCGAGATCGACGATCCGTACCGCTACGGACGGGTCGTAACCGATTTCGATCTCCACCTGTTCGGCGAAGGCACCCACCATCGCATCTTCGAGAAACTCGGCGCCCACCGCATCACGATCGGCTTGACCGTCGGCGTGCATTTCGCGGTGTGGGCGCCGAACGCCGATCGCGTCAGCGTGATTGGCGACTGGAACGGCTGGGACGGACGCGTCCACGCGATGCGGCTGCTCGTGCCAGCCGGGGTCTGGGAAATCTTCATCCCGGATCTGCCAGACGGCGAGAAATACAAATTCGAGATTCGTACGCGCACCGGCACGCTGCTCAAGAAGTGCGATCCGTTCGGCGTCGCGTTCGAAGCGCCGCCGCTGATGGCGTCGATCGTGAAGGACCTCTCCCTCTACCGGTGGAATGACGAGACGTGGATGACCACGCGGCCGCAGCGCGGCGCCTGGCTCGATCGGCCGATGTCGATCTACGAAGTCCACCTCGGATCGTGGGCGCGCGTGCCCGAGGAAGGCGACCGCTTTCTCACGTATCGAGAGATGGCGGCCCGGCTGGTGCCGTATGCCAGGGAGACCGGCTTTACGCACATCGAATTGTTGCCGGTGATGGAGCACCCCTTTTCTGGTTCCTGGGGATATCAGCTCCTCGGATTCTTCGCACCGACGAGCCGGTTCGGGCCGCCCGAAGACTTCAAATATTTTGTTGACGCCTGCCACCAGGCGGGGCTCGGCCTCATTCTCGACTGGGTCCCCGGACATTTCCCGAAAGACGAGCACGGCCTCGCACGGTTTGACGGCACGGCGTTGTACGAGCACGCGGACCCGCGGCAGGGGGAGCATCAGGAATGGGGCACCCTGATCTTCAATTACGGCCGCCGCGAAGTGAGAAACTTCCTGCTGTCGAACGCGCTGTTCTGGCTCGAGGAATACCACGTCGATGGGCTGCGGGTCGACGCGGTCGCGTCGATGCTGTATCTGGATTACTCGCGCCGCGAAAGCGGGTGGATTCCCAACCAGTTCGGCGGGCGTGAAAACCTCGAGGCGATCGCGTTCCTGCAGGAGCTCAACACGCTGACGCACGGCGACTTCCCCGGCACGATCACCGCGGCCGAGGAGTCGACATCGTACACGGGCGTCAGCCGGCCGGTGGATCTTGGCGGTCTGGGCTTCACCTATAAGTGGAATATGGGCTGGATGCACGACATGCTCGAGTACGTGCGTGAAGATCCCGTTCACCGCCGCTGGCACCACGGCCTCGTCACGTTCTCCATGCTGTACGCATTCACCGAGAACTTCATCCTGCCGTTCTCGCATGACGAAGTGGTGCACGGCAAAGGCGCCCTGCTCGACAAGATGCCGGGCGACGCGTGGCAGAAGTACGCGACGCTGCGCACGCTGTACGGCTACATGTTCGGGCACCCGGGCAAGAAGCTGCTGTTCATGGGCGGCGAGTTCGGCCAGTGGCGCGAATGGAGCCACGATCGCAGCCTGGACTGGCATCTGCTGGACGATCCGTCGCACGCGGCCATCCGCCGCTTGGTCCACGATCTGAACGGGCACTATCTGGCTGAACCGTCGCTGTATGAGAGGGACTTCGACCCCTCCGGCTTCCGCTGGATCGACGGCAGCGCCCACGAGAACAGCGTCGTCTCGATCGTCCGCTACGTGCGCGATCGCCGCGATTACCTCGTGCTGCTGTTCAACTTCACGCCGGTGCTGCGCGAGGACTATCGCATGGGCGTGCCCGAGGCCGGCTACTATACGGAAGTGTTGAACAGCGACGCGTCGGTCTACGGCGGGACCAACGTCGGCAACTTCGGCGGCGCCTGGTCGGAGCCCGTTGCTTCGCACGGGTTCGACGAGTCGCTGCGGCTCATGGTCCCGCCGCTTGGATGCCTGTACCTGAAGCGGCGCTGATCCTGTCGCCCCTCGTGCCTTCGTGATTAACCGTCGCTGAATGAGCATCCGATCCTCGAGGACGACGGCCGTCGCACTCGTGACGTTGGCGACCTTTGCCGATACCGTCGCGTTCTCGATCTGCGTCCCGGTGCTGCCGGACTTCGCGCGCAGGCTGGGGGCGAGCCCGGCGGTCATCGGCCTCATGTTCGCGTCGTTCGGCGTGACGCTGCTCGCCGTCTCCATGCCAATGGGCGCGGTCTCGGACCGGACAGGCCGCAGACTGCCGCTCGTCGCCGGCATGCTCGCGCTCGCGGGCTCCTCGATCATGTTCGCCAGGGCGGATTCGCTGACATCGCTCTTCGCGGCGCGCATGATTCAGGGCGCCGCCGACGGCGTCACATGGGCCGTCGGCTTTGCCCTCGTCGCCGACTGCTACGGCCCCGAAGACCGCGGCCGCGTGATGGGCTACGTCATGTCCGGCACGAGCTTCGGCATCATCCTGGGCCCCTCGATCGGCGGCTGGCTGTACCAGGCCGGCGGCGTGGCGCTGCCGTTCGAGTTCGTGGCGCTGCTCGCCCTGGTGTGCGCCGCCGGTTTTGCGATCCTGCGGCTGCCTGGGCCGGGCGATCGACGGTCCGGGCGCTCAATCCGGTCGGTCGTGCGCGTGAGGCCGGTCGCATACTGCACCGCGGCGGTCGTCCTGACCAGCGCGACGATCGCGATGCTCGAACCGGTCCTCCCGCTGTTCTTCGACAAAGACCTCGGGTTGACGCCGACGCAGATTGGCCTGCTGTTCGGCCTCGCCGCGGTCCCATCGACGCTGATGCCGCTCATCTGCGGCCCGATGATCCGTCGCTGGGGAGCGCGGCGGCTGACGCTGACCGGTCTCGTGCTGACCGCGGCGTGGCTGCCGATGATGGCGACCGCGTCCGGTTTCGCCACCGCGCTGGCGCTCATCGTGGTGCAGTGGATCGCGATCGCGCTGGTCATCACGCCGTCGCTGGCCTACATGGCAGAGGTCACGGCATCCGCTGGAGGCGACGCCGCGTTCGGAATCGGCTACGGCATCTACAACACCGCCTGGGGCTTCGGCCTGCTCGGCGGACCCTCGCTCGGCGGATGGCTGTTCGACCGCGTCGGGTTCGCGGCCCTTGCGGCAGGATGGGCCGTTGTGACGATCGTCGCGACGATCGCGCTCTCCAGAGCAAAATTCACGGTCCGGCTTCAGGCGTAAGGCTCATGGCCTCGATACGTTCCCATTCTGCGTCGGTGACTGGCATCACCGAGAGCCGCGAGATGCGGACGAGCGGGAAATCCTTAAAGGCGCGGTCGGCCTTGATCGCCTTGAGCGTCACCGGACGCGCCAGCGCCTTCACCGGGGCGATGTCCACGACCGAGGGCTTGCCTGTCGTGTCCGCGGGATCGGCGTAGGCGTCGCCGAGCGCCTTGGCAATCCCCACGACCGCTTTTTCGTCGCCGGTGTGGTAGTAGAAAATCCGGTCGCCTTTTCGCACCGCGCGCAGATGTTTTTGCGCGAGCGGATTCCTCACGCCGCTCCAGACAGTCTTCTTGTCTCTGACGAACGCGTCAAAGCCGTAATGGGTCGGCTCTTCCTTGAACAACCAGTTCGTCAGACCCTCTTGAAGTCGCGCCGGGCATGGCATTTTGGCGTAACACTGTCACAGGCGCCAGCGGACATACAAGGGCTTCCGGTCTGCCACGTCCTCGGTCGTCCGCATTTCCTGGCGATGATCTGGAGGTCGACACAGGCGCGCCGGTGACGCATGATGTCCGAAGGCAGATTGCTCGATGCGTCGATGGTTGCGGGCGCCGGTGGTTGCGCTCGCCTGTGCAACGGCGGTGTCGGCCCAGCCGAGATCCGGCGGCTGGGGGCGAACCCATGCGTCCTACGATGGCCGCTTCACATTTGTACGTCTGCGATGGAAATCAGGGACCTACGGCCGGACTGGGTTCGGCGGATTCAACAATTCCTGGACTCACGAGTTCCCGCGAGCCGAGCAGAATTTCCTGGCGATTCTCAGAGAAGTGACGCTGATTGACGCCAAGACCGACGGCAGCCTGATCCTCACGCTCGACGATCCGGATCTCTTCAGGTATCCCATCGCCTCATGTGGGAGCCCGGCTTCTGGGTCATGACCGATCGCGAGGCGGAGCGTCTTCGCGCGTACCTGCTCAAGGGCGGCTTCGTGATCTTCCATGACTTCGAGCTCGAGCAATGGGACAACCTCGAGGCGCAGATGCGACGCGTGCTCCCCGACGCGCGCTAGGTCGAGCTCGACGAAACCCATCGGGTCTTCGATTCGTTCTTCCGCCTGAAGACGATTTACTTCCCGCATCCACCCGAACACCATCTGTTCGGCTTCAAGACCAAGCACTTCGACCTCTTCGAAGACAACGATCCAGCCAAGCGACTCATGGCAATCGCGAATTACAACGCCAACCTCGCCGAGTACTGGCAATGGCTGGGTCAGGGCTTTTATCCAATCGATCCCTCGAACGAAGCGGTCAAGCTCGGCGTCAACTACGTGCTGTACGGGCTGACGCACTAGTGGGCCGTCCTATCGAGTTGTTCAGCGACATCGAAGCGGGTGGTCGCACGCCGGCGATTGTGGCGTGCACTTCGGACTCGTGCACAAAGAACCAGAGCCCAAACCGAGGACCTGCTCGCCTTTGCGATTCCGACCAGGACGCGGATCAACGCCGAAGAGTTCTCGGCCAAGGCTCGAGCCTTGCGAGGGCCAGCAGGAAGCGATCATGGGACTCGAGCGCGCCAGCGAAGGCGTAACGGCCCCATTGCTTCGCTGCGATGTGGTCAGCCGCGACCGGGTAGACTATGAACGGCTATGGCAAATGTGCACTCGCTGTTGAACGGCTGGGCGCCCATTGACGCGTTGACGTCGGCGCCGGCGACCAGTCTCTAGGAAGGTCCCGTCCATGGAGACCAGTAGCCCCTATCGACCTCGTGTGTCACGCGAGACCCGGTTGCTGCTCACCGCAGGAGTGCTGGCCGTCGCCGCACTGTGGCTCCTGGCTCGCATCAGATTCCCGGAGCGTCCCGTCACGCCCAATCCAGTCCCGTCGGTCCTCAGTCAGCTAGCCAGTGGTCCGAAGTACGACGACCTCGCTGGAGAGATCGCGCAGCTCCAGACGCGTGTTCAACCTTCGCTCCTCGCGCTCGACGTTTCGGCAGCTGCCCTTGGCTCTCTGCGGACCTCGCACTGGACCGCCGCAATCAGACTTCGCGACGACCTTGCCGTGACGTTGGTCCCGCCTGGGTCAATCCGAGAGCGGTGGAACGACGCGACCATCCTCGCCCACGATGCGGCGTCTGGCCTGGCGGTCGCACGTGTACCGATTCAGGCACCCACATTTCCTCCGGTGCCGTGGACGCCACGCCAACCGCAGCAATCACGCTACCTCGTAGCCAGTGACGTCTCACCAGATGGCGTGTCGCTGCGCCCAGTATTTGTGGGCTCGTTCGATCCGATCGATAGCCCGTTGTGGTCCGAACCGCTTTGGGCCGTGCCGGGGCGCACCGATCTGGCACCTGGATCGTTCCTATTCACCAGTAGCGCGGAATTGGTGGGTCTCGTGATCGCCCACGGCGGGGGGCTGGCGATCGTGCCGGGTGGGACTG
The DNA here is from genome assembly GCA_965229885.1 of Vicinamibacterales bacterium. GTDB lineage: Bacteria > Acidobacteriota > Vicinamibacteria > Vicinamibacterales > CAVVIG01 > DATLLJ01. The sequence continues at coordinate 96,991 of CBDDJX010000001.1, read as the reverse complement.
TCCTGGCGGAAGCGGATCGTTTGCTTGCAATGCCGCCAGGCCCCGCAGGGACGATTGGCATTGAAGTGCAGGACCTGACACAACCTGTCGCGTCAGTGACCGGCGCTCCCATGGGTGTGGTCGTCACTTGGGTTGACGCGGATGGCGCCGGCAGAGAGCAGTTGATGACTGGCGACGTCATCGAGGCGGTTGACGGTCGGGCGCTCGCAACTCGCCAGCATTGGGACGTGCGCGTGGCTCGTCTATCAGTGGGCGAGACACTCACGCTTCGTGTGCGCCGCCGCGGCGAACTCCGCGAGATGGCGTTGGTGGCGAGCGCCCCTGCGGCGCAGCCCGCCAGTCCGTTGCTTGGTCTCACTCTGCGCGGGCGGGCGAGGATCGGTGCTGAAGTGATCCGTGTCGAGCGAGCGTCCGCGGCGGATCGGGCTGGACTGACGGTCGGAGACGTGATCACCCTCGTCGCCGACGTCTCAGCACCGACGCCGGCGCAGGTCATGCGGTCATTCGCCTCCGTTGGTCAAGGTCAGCGCGTGATGGTGGCCGTGACGCGGGGCGACGCTCACTTTGTGACGACGTTGGAACGATGACCCCGCATCCGGCCGGCGATCCGTTCCGGCTTCTTGACCGGTCCCTCGACGTTCCCGCCGACGAAGCGCTCGGGCAGGTACTGGGTCCGGATGGGCGCGGGTCACGGAGTTGGCGCCGGTTGCTCGAGTGGTCGACGACATCGGCTCCGGTGGCGCTCCTCCTCCTGGCAGGACTCGCGTTCGGCCCTCGCGGCATCAACCTGCTGTCTGAAGACGCACTGTCGTTGCTCGACCCGGTGGTTCCGGTTGCCCTCGCGGCGCTGGGTGTGCTGGTTGGGTTGAGCGTGGGCGATCGCCGAACGGACGACCGGCGCGTGCTCGCCGCCGCGTGCCTCTATGCCGCACTGACCATGCTTGTCGTCTCGGCCGGCATTGCGGTGGTCGCGCTCGCCGCGATGTCGTCGGTCGTCCGGCCCTTCTGGACGCTGATCGTGGCCGGAGGCATCTGCGCCGCAAGCTCGCTCACGCTGCCGACGGGCAATCCCTTGGAACCCAGGACGGCGGCCACCCGCGTCATCGAGCTCGGCGTCCTGCTTCCGATCGTGGTGGGTGGGCTCGTGCTGGCGTGGCTCCGCGCTGGTTCCTTCGTGGGAGCCGTTACCCTCGTGGCGCAAGCCTCAATCGTCACGCTTGCGCTGGCTGCCTCCGCGTGGCTGGTACTGACGCGAGCCTCGCCCGAAACGGAAGAACGCGTATTGGCCGTCTCGGCTCTGCTCCTCGTCGGCGGCGTCGCGGCCGCCCTTTCCCTGTCCGCGCTGTTCGGCGGACTGGTCGCTGGTGTGTGCTGGCGGTATGCGGGACGGCACCCGCGCGAGACGATCAGTCGAGATGTGCTCTTTGTGCAGCACCCCCTCCTCGTGCTCGTGCTGCTGGTGGCCGGGGCTCGTGCAGATCTCTCCGCCGCGTCACTCGGACTTGGGGCGGCCTATCTGGCGCTGCGCGTCGTGGGCCAGCTGGCCGGCGGCATTGTGGCTAGGCGTGTCGCTGGCGTGAACGTGCCTCGCGATCTGGGGCGCTACCTCCTCCCCCCGGGCGTCTTCGGCGTGGCGTTCGCGCTGAACGCGGCAAGCGTCGTCGGCGCCGACGCGTCGGTCCTGCTCGCGGCCGTGGTGGCTGGCACGATCGGGTCCGAGTTCGTCGCGCTCCTCCTGCCACCTCGGAGGGTGGACGCGTGAGGCGCCTGCTGGCGCTCGCGTTGGCTGTGGGCGCGATGGTCGCGGTGCGCGAACTCGGTATCCAGGCGACGGCTGGTTCGGCCGCCACCGCGCTGGCACTCGGGTTTGCGCTGATGGGCGCGTCGGTTACAGGTGACGCGTTGCGACGGTTTCATCTTCCGCGCCTGACGGGGTATCTCCTCTTCGGCGTCATCGTCGGGCCGTATCTTGGCAATCTGATCACGCAATCGATGGCCGGTCAGCTTCAGGTGGTCACGGGAGTCGCCACGACGCTGATCGCGCTCATCGCTGGCCTGACGTTGAGCGTGGAACGCCTCGGGTCCCGACTGGCGGCGATCGCACGCATGACCGCGGTGACGCTGGCCGTGGCTATAGTCGGTCTGTCGGCGGTCGCGTGGCTGGCATGGCCGTGGTTGCCCATCGCGCCCGATGCCGTCGGATCCCAGCGGCTGGTCATGCTGGCCTTGCTGGTCGTGATGGTGGTCTCGTTCTCGCCGACGATGACGGCGGCGGTGGTCGCGGACTCTGGAGCACGCGGGCGGCTAAGCGATACGGTGCTGGCGATCGTCGTGCTCGCCGATCTCGTGATGCTGGTGCTGTTCTCGTTGTCGATGCAGCTGGCGCGCATCGTATTCGACACCGGCGAAGGCCGGGGCGTGGAGGTGCTGGCGCGACTCGCGTGGGAGATCGGTGGGGCCGTCGCCTTTGGCGTGCTCATCGGCGTCTTGTTTGCGCTCTATTTGCGTTACATCGGCCGGGAGATCACGCTGGTCCTGCTGGCGGTGTGCGCCGTGCTGAGTCAGGTCGGGACGACGCAGCAACTCCAGCCGCTGCTGGCAGCCGTCGCCGCGGGCGTGGTCATTGAGAATCTGGCGGTCGCACAGGGTGACACGCTGCGGGCCGCCGTGCGCCGCGGCGCGCCCCCGGTGCTGGTGGTCTTCTTCGTGGCGGTTGGCGCGTCCCTTCGGCTCGACGCCGTGGCCGCCATCGGGCTCAGCGCGGTTGCATTGTCCGCGCTCCGACTCGGATTCATCAGGCTTGGCGTCGGGGCAGGCGTCAAGCTCTCTGGGCTTCCCGAGCCGATCGGGACGTACGCGTGGACAGGCCTCGTGTCGCAGGCGGGAATAACCCTCGGGTTTGCGTCCGTCGTCGCTACCGAGTTCCCGGGGTGGGGCAACCAGGTGCAACTGCTGCTGGTTGCGTCGATCGCGATTAATGAGCTCGTGGGACCGATTCTGTTTCGCCGCGGGTTGGTACAGGCCGGTGAAGTCGATTCGCACGTGCTTCGCCCCCTCATGGTGGTGTCCAATCGTGAGCCGTACCTCCACAGCGAGGATGAGCATGGCCGCATTGCGGTGAAGGCGGCGACGGGTGGTGTCGCCGTGGCGCTGGACGCCCTGATGCGCGAACGAGGCGGTGTGTGGATCGCGCACGGGGCTGGCCCGGCGGACCGGCTCGTCGTCGATGCGGCCGACAAGGTGTTGGTACCCCCCGAGAGTCCATCGTACGCGCTTCGGCGTCTGTGGCTCGAAGAGCCTACGTTCTCCGCGTACTACGGGGGCTTTGCGAACGAGGGCCTGTGGCCACTGTGCCATGTGGTTGACGTCCGTCCGCAGTTTCGAAGCGAGGATTGGGTGGCCTACCAGGACATCAACGCGCGATTCGCCGCGGCGATTCACGCGGAGATCGGAGCGTCCGAGGCGCCGGTGTTCATCCAGGACTATCACCTGGCCCTCGTGGCGCCAGCCTTACGGGCGCTGCGGCCCGACACCCGCACCGCCCTCTTCTGGCATATCCCGTGGCCGTATCCGGATCGCCTCCGCATCTGCCCGTGGCGGCGCGAGCTCGTTGCGGGGCTGCTGGCCAACGACTTGATCGCCTTTCAACTGGAGCGCGACCGTCGAAACTTTCTGATGGCCGCTGAAGAAGAACTGCACGCCGAAGTGGAGCTCGAGTCGTCGCGAGTCCGATTCGGCGGGCGCTCCAGCACGGTCGTCTCGGTGCCGATCGGGGTGGACTACGACCGCATCCAAAGCTTCGCCGCTGACCCAGCGCTCCTGCAGGAACAGCAGCGCCTGCGGGAGCTGCTCGGCCTTCGTGCTGACATCATCGGGCTCGGCGTCGATCGTCTCGACTACACCAAGGGCATCCCTGAGCGCCTCGAGGCGCTCGATGCGCTCATGGCGCAGCGGCCGGATCTGCGCGGGAGGTTGACATTCGTCCAGATTGGCGTGCCGTCTCGTTCGGATCTCAAGGGCTATGCGGCGATTGAAGCGGAGATCGCCCAGCGGATCGCCGCCCTCAATGCGCGCTACGCGGTTCCTGGCGGCTCACCCCTGGTGTCGTACTACACGACACCGCTCGGGGCGTTCAGCCTCGTGGCGCTCTATCGTCTCGCCCACTTCTGCATCGTCAGTTCGCTGCACGATGGGATGAATCTGGTGGCCAAAGAGTTCGTCGCGGCCCGGGACGATGAGCACGGCACACTGGTGCTCAGTGCTTTGGCAGGTGCCGCACAGGAGCTCGAGGACGCGGTGATCATCAATCCCTACGACATCGATGCGTTCGCAGCCGGCCTCTCAAGAGCGATAGACATGACGGGCGAGGAGCAGGTGACGCGTATGCGGGCCATGCGGAAGGTGGTCGCAGGACGGAACGTCTTCAACTGGGCGTCCGATATCCTGGAGGGTCTCGAGAGTCTCTGGACCAAGCCGTTACTTTACTCGGTTCGGGGGTGGGAAGAGACGTCGGTCTGAGTCACGTATCGAGTGGCTCGTACAGCGCCTTCCGCAGGTCGGCCATCAGCCGGTCGATCTCGGCGTCGGTTCGCTCGCAGTGGGCCAGCGCCCGACGAACCATCTCGATACCCCCTTCGAACTCCGGCTGGACGACGGCGTCGGCCCGAAGCGCGCGGAGATCCTTCACGTGCTCGGCGGCCGTGGCACGCGCCACGACGAACAGTCGCGGATTGAGGCGCTTGGCGCGTTCGATCCCCAGTCGAATCGCCTGCCACTCGGGCACCGCCATCACGAGCATGCGAGCCTGGGGAATCCCGGCGGCGCGCAGGATGTCCTCACTCGAGATGTCACCCCACACGACCGGGACGCCCTGCTCGAAGGGGCGTGCCAGCGCCTCGTGGTTGAGCTCGACCACCACGTACGGCACCGCTGCACCCTGCAAGGCATCCACGACGGTGCGCCCCGTTCGGCCATAGCCGGCGACGACGACGTGGTTCTCGAGCGCCGTTCTGATCGGCGGCACCGTTGACGGCTGCGCGGGTCTTCGCCATCGGGCCCACGCTCTGGCGACGGGAAGGGCGCCTGAGAACACCAGCGGCGACAGCGCCATGGACAGGACGGTGCAGGTCAGCGCGAGGTCGTACGTGTCCTTGGCGATGAAGCGGCCCGTGTATCCGGATCGGGCGAGGACGAAGCTGAACTCGCCAATCTGCGAGAGGCCCAGGCCGACGATCCAGGGCGCCATGTTCCGGTAGCCGAAGGCACGCGCCACCAACCCACAGATGAGGGATTTGCCGGCGACGATGATTGCGACGACCAAGGCCACTTGGCCGGCATGTGCCACGACGTAGCGTGGGTCGAACAGCATGCCGACGGACACGAAGAACACCAATCCGAACACGTCACGCAGCGGGCCGATATCGCTGAGCGCCTGATGGCTCAACTCCGATTCGCTGAGCACGATGCCCGCGACGAACGCCCCGATGGCGAACGAGAGCCCGAGCTGAAACGTGAGGGACCCGATCCCCACGCCGGCGGCGACGACGGCCACGAGGAACAGCTCTCGCGATCCCCACGCCGCGACGCGTCTCAGTAATGCGGGCAGCAGCCTGGTGCCGATGAGCACCATGGCCAGCAGAAAGGCCGCGGCGACGAGACTCGCTTGCGCGAGTCTGGGCAGCGCGGCACTCGCATCGCCCACGTGCGGTAGGACGATGAGCATGGGCACGACGGCCAAGTCTTGGACGACCAGCAGCCCAATCATCACGCGGCTGGCCAGGGTTGAGGTCGTGCCGGCGGCGGCAAGCGTCTTGAGGACCACCATCGTGCTGGAGAGCGAGACCATCGCGCCAAACCAGATCGCGTCGGTCGTGGCCATGCCGAGCGCGGTCCAGGCGACCCAGGCGCCGAACCAGGCGGTGAGGCCGATCTGGATGGGCCCACCGATCAGGGCCACGCGCCGGACCGCGCGCAGGTCGCGAAACGAGAGTTCGAGCCCGAGCGCGAAGAGCAGGAGCGCCACGCCGATCTCGGCAAGCAGTTCGATGTCGTCGATGTGCGCGACCGTCGGGCCGGCGGTGTAGGGCCCGACGATGACGCCGGCGGCGACGTAGCCGACCAAGAGCGGCAGGCCCAGGGAACGGGCGACGATGGCGCCCACTAGGCCCGCGACCACGATGAGGACGAAGTCAGCCGCGATACCCATTCGTCAGTGATCCTAGCGGACTCGAAACGTCCGTCTGCCCTGTGCGTCTCGAATTGCCAATTCTCTCGCTGAATCTAGGGTTGAGGCAACGTTGCGTGGCGCCTGGCGCCTGACCTACGCTGTCTGGCACATAAAGGGCGTCCTGCTCACCCTGCTTCACCTGGCCGTCGTGACCGCACAGCTGAGTGGCCCGGGTGGCGTGCGAGCGGTGATCGCGGAGAATCTTTTGCTCAAGCAGTAACTGTGATCGTCCTGCGCCGTGCTCGGCGGCGGGCGCCGAACCTGACGCTGAGCGACGGGCTGCTCTGCGGATTCGGGTCGCTCTTCCTCAGTCCAGGACGAATCCGAAAGGTCGCCATCGGCTTGCGCCCCTCGACGCTCCTGGCGTTTCATCAGGCGTTGGTGTGCCGCAAGTACCGCGAGCTGTTCTCGTTGAGCCCGTGCCCGAAGAAGCCCGGACCGAAGGGGCCGAGCGAGGCACTCATCCAGGCTATCGTCGAGCTCAAGTCGCGCAATCCTCGGTTCGGCTGTCCACGGATTGCGCGCATCATCTCGCACACGTTCGGGGTCGACATCGACAAGCACGTCGTGTACCGCGTGCTGTCGACACACTATCGCCCCGCCCCGGGCGGAACCGGACCCTCGTGGTTGTCGTTCATCGGACACACCACAGACAGCCTGTGGAGCGTGGACCTCTTTCGATGCGAGTCCATCGTGCTCCGGAGCTACTGGGTGCTCGTGGTCATGGACCAGTTCACGCGTCGCATCATCGGTCTCGGCGTGCATCGCGGGGCCGTCGATGGCCCCAGCCTCTGTCGCATGTTCAACGCCGCCATTCATGGTCGGGGCACACCGCGACATCTCAGTACCAATCATGATCCACTGTTCGAGGCGCACCGTTGGACGGCGAATCTTCGAATTCTGGAGATCGACGAAATCAAGACGGTGCCCTATGTGCCCCTGTCGCACCCCTTCGTGGAGCGCCTGATTGGGACGATGCGGCGAGAGTTTCTGGACCATGTGCTGTTCTGGAATGCCCGTGATCTTGAGCGGAAGCTCGCCGACTTCCAGGCCTACTACAACGCGGCACGCCGCCACGCGTCGTTGGAGGGCCACACGCCGTGGGCCTTTGCCGGCGAACACACGATGGCCCGGGCCGAGCTCAATAATGTGCGTTGGGTCTCCCACTGCCGGGACCTGGTCTAGCTCCCAGTGGCGGCCTGACAACGAATTCGAGACGGACAGGGTGTCCTGATCGAACCGCACCATCTCGACGACCCAATCGACCGGGTCGCCCTGCCCTCCCAATGCGAGAGCGCCGTCGGCTTCACGTGTGACCGGCCGCATGCCGAGATAGAGGGACGGTGCCGTCCGGCGGTTCAAGCGCACCTCGGCCTCGCAACTGATGCGCCTCAGCTCGATCGTGGAGAAATCGACGTAGTCGAAACGAACCGCTCGTTTGAGCTTGTAGACGCGATCGCCCGCCAGCAAGACGATGCTGATGTGGGTGTCGATGCGCTCGACGGGGCCCGCGCGAAGCCCGTAGGCTTCAGGCGTCGACAGAAACGCGATGACAGCGCGCTGGTCGTCGGTCATGTCGAGACCTCTGTGCGGATAGCATAGGCCTCATGCGCCGCCGAGCGCTTGCCGCTGTCGCGGCCGTCACGCTCTTACTGCTCTCCGGCCTCGCCGCGTGGCCTTACGTCCTCGGCCTGTCCCTCGTCGTCCGTGCGGCGAATCTGCACGGACTGGCCCGGCGCGCCGCCGATCTCTACACCGTCGGAACAACCGAACGGCTCGTGCGCGTGCCGGTCGCACACACATCGATACGGGCCCGCGTATACGCCCCGTTGCGCACGTCCCGTCAAACGGTGCTCCTGGTGTCCGGGTTGCACCCGGCCGGCATCGACGAACCACGCCTGATGGCGCTGGCACGCGAGCTCGCGAAGACCAACGTCACCGTCGTGACGCCAGAAATCCCGGAACTTCAGCAGTTTGACATCACGCCCGCACTCACCGATCGAATCGAAGAGCTGGCCCTGTGGCTCGCCACCCTGTCGGGGCTGACGCCCACCGGCCGCATCGGCCTGATGGGCGTCAGCTTCAGCGGCGGACTGTCCGTCGTGGCCGCCGGACGCCCGTCTCTGCGGAACCACGTGTCGTACGTGTTGTCGTTTGGCGGTCATGACGATTTGCCTCGCGTCCTGCGCTATCTCTGCACGGGAATCGACACTGCTCCACGCGGCGTCACGGCCGCGCCGTACACGCCTGCGCCTCGTTCCCCTCACGATTATGGCGTCGCGATCGTCCTGCTCAGGATGGCTGATCGACTGGTCCCCCCCGATCAAGTCGCTGCGCTCCGGGCCGGCATGCGCCGGTTTCTGCGGGCGTCTTCCCTCGACCAGGTGGACAAGCCGCGGGCCGAGCGCGAGTTCGCGGCCCTGCGTGTGCTGGCGCGGGACCTGCCCGAACCCTCCAGAACGTTGCTTGAGTACGTGAACGACCGCGACGTCGCACATCTGGGACCGCGACTCCTGCCCTACATCGCGCTCTACGGCGATGCGCCGGCGCTGTCCGCGTCGCGCTCGCCCAAGCCGTCGGCGCCGGTGTTTCTGCTTCACGGCAGAGACGATAACGTCATTCCCGCCGTCGAGTCGGAGTACTTAGCCGAGCATCTGCGCGGCCACGCGCCCGTTCGTCTGCTGGTGACCGACCTCATCTCGCACGCCGAGGCCGATCGGCCGGCACACCTCGGCGACGTGCTCGAGCTGGCCGGCTTCTGGGGAGATCTGCTGAATCGATGAACGGGCGCAGGTCAGCAGCACTCCCTGTCGAATCGTGAAATCGGGTGATGTTGGCGCGAACTCGCCAGACCGATCACTGTGTTCGATGGATGTTCGCCCCACGTTTTTCTTCGGGGCGAAATCGGCGAATTCTTTAAGAAATGGTGCGCCCGCCGCGACTCGAACGCGGGACCCCCGGCTTAGAAGTCCCATGTTCTATCCGAGTGAGCTACGGGTGCGGGCAACGTTCCCACGCCGACCGGGTTTCTGATAGGGGCCGTGTACAACAACGGCCGCGGGGATGGATGCGAGGCTGGCTTCCTGCTACGGAGTCCCTAGGCGGTTCTTATCCTCCTTCCCTTGTTCCACTTGTTTCTGTCTCTTCACCTGCTGTTGCTTGCCTTTTCCTTGCTTTTCTTACCACCTTTGGGTTTGGAGCCTGGAGTAAAAGGTACCGTCGAAGTATTGCGAGGCCACCACAGCGGCGTCACAACCATTGCCTTTACACTGGATCGCAGGCAGCTCGTCAGCGGAGCACTGGACGGCCCGGTGCGCATCTGGAACCTGAGGAAGTAGCACTGTGTCGTGGATCGCTTCGCGGTCCAACGTATTGATCGCGGCGCGATCAACGACTAATCAAACGAGGAGATCGTCAGAGATGGGACTAGCGAGTTTGTGTTTCCAACTGATCTTGATGATTGCCGGAATTCAGCCGGGATTCGGTTCGATTGTTATGGCGCAGGAACCGCAGAACCGTCCAGACACCGGTACTGTGCTGGGGATTGCGAAGGATCGCTTCACGCTCAACGGCGAACCGACATTCTTGGTGGGTGTCAGCTACTACGGCGGGCTGGGGGCCTCCGAAGAATCGGTTCGCCGCGATCTGGATGACCTGCAAGAGTTCGGAATCAACTGGCTGCGCGTCTGGGCAACGTGGGATTCCTTCGGCACAAACGTATCGGCCCTCGACGCGGACGGGAAAGGACGCGAAGTCTATCTGCAGCGGCTTCATCGCTGGTTGCCGAATGTGACCGGCGCAAAATGGTCGTCGATGTTGCACTCGCTCGCAGTCGGCGATCAAACAGGTCCGCCGGCAGCGTCCATCTTTGAATCGTACCGGGTTCGTCGGAGGGCTCATTGCTTGAGAGGATGGAGCCCATGGCACGACCGAGGAAGTATTCAGCTGAGGTTACGAGAGCGGGCCATTCGGATGGTCCGCGCGCATGGTTCCGAGCATCCGTCGCAGTGGGCCGCGATCACGGCGATCGCGAGCAAGTTCGGCTGCACCGGTGAGACGCTGCGGAATTGGGTGCGCCAGACCGAACGCGATACGGGCCAGCGGGGCGGCCTGACGACCGACGAGCGCCAGCGCCTGAAGGAACGGGAACGCGACAATCGCGAATTGAGACGCGCGAATGAGATCTTGCGGAAGGCCTCCGCATATTTTGCCCAGGCGGCGCGCGACCGCCGAGTGAAGTAATGGTCCAGTTTGTGGATGACCACCGGGCCACGTAGGGGGTTGAGCCGATCTGCGCGGTGTTGCCGATCGCCCCCTCGACGTATTTTCTGCACCACGCCCGGCAGGTGGACCCGCCGCCGCGGCCGGCGCGCGCCAAGCGCGACGACGACTTGCGGATCGCCATCCAGCGGGTCTGGGACGCGAATTGGCAGGCATACGGACCGCGGAAGGTCTGGCAGCAGCTCGGCCGCGAAGACGTCGACGTCGCGCGCTGCATGGTCGAGCGGCTGATGGGGGCGATGGGCTTGGCCGGCGCGGTCCGCGGCCGCGCATGGGTCACGACGCCCGCCGCTGCGACCGCCGGCGTGCGTCCCCCGGCTTTGGTCGACCGCCAGTTCACCGCGCCGCGGCCCAACCAGCCTCTGGGTCTCCGACTTCCCCTACGTCGCCACGTGGAAAGGCTTCGTGTATGTCGCGTTCGTGATCGCTGTCTTCTCGCGGCGCATCGTCGGCGGGCGCGTGTCGGCGTCGCTGCGGACGGACTTCGTGCTCGATGCGCTCGAATAAGCGGTGTGCGAACGTGGCGCGGATCGCGTCAGCGGCCTGGCGCATCACAGCGACCGGGGTACGCAGTATCTGTCGATGCGGTACACCGACCGGCTCGCCGACGCCGGCATCGCGCCGTCGGTCGGCAGCCGAGGCGACTCCTATGACAATGCCCTCGCCGAGTCGGTGATTGGGCTCCTCAAGACGGAGGTGATTCGACGGCAAGGTCCGTGGCCGCATCTGGCGCAGGTGGAATTCGCGACGCTGGCGTGGGTGGATTGGTTCAACAACCGCCGGTTGCTCGAGCCCATCGGCTACGTGCCGCCTGCGGCATTCGACGCGCACTACTATGAGCAGGTTAAGGTGGCCTGACTCAACTAACTCGCCCTCCGGGATTCCCGGTACGATTCAGGCCGCCTGGGCGACACCTGGTACCTGGACGAGGTGTTCGTGAAGATCCAGGGGCGGCAGCAGTATCTGTGGCGCGCCGTGGACGAGGACGGCGACGTCATCGACATCCTCGTGCAGTCGCGACGCAATCGCGGGGCGGCTGCGCGCTTCTTTCGCAAGCTGTTGAAGGGACAGGGTCGGGCCCCTCGTCGGCTGATCACGGACCAGCTCCGTAGCTACGCCGCGGCGCACCGCACCGCGATGCCGTCCGTGGTGCACAGCACGCGGCAGTACGAGAACAATCGCGCGGAACTCTCGCATCAACCGACCCGTCAACGTGAACGCCAGATGCGTCGCTTCAAGTCGGCCGCCCATCTACAACGTTTTGCATCGGTGCACGGCGTTCTTTAGAATCTCTTCCGGGTGGGTCGGCACCTACTCCGGGCTGTGCACCACCGGCTGCTGCGCACCCAGGCGTTCGTCGCGTGGGATGCGGTGACGTGCGCCTGCTGACCGAGCGCGGGCGCACCGCGCCGAGGGGGAGACACGCGCCGTTTCCGCCAACTTGCAGTGCCATTTGGAGGTCTGACACAATTTCTGACACAATTTGGGTTTCGGGTTGAGCCACTCGCCCGTAAACCGCTGATTCAAAAGACACGGAGAGATGTCCGAGTGGTTGAAGGAGCACGCTTGGAAAGCGTGTGTAGGGGAAACTCTACCGAGGGTTCGAATCCCTCTCTCTCCGCCAATACATAGATGTAACCAGGCCGCCCCATGTAGAGACGTAGTCGTCCAAAAGCGGCGGGACGTGCGAGAGGTCGCCCTTGGATTGACTCACGCCCTGCGGTGGCTACTGCTTCCGTCGCCGGAAGTCGACGAGGCCGACCCAGCCGGTGCCAAGCAGGAGCAGGGTGGAGGGTTCGGGAACGGCTGTGGCTGTGAACAGCCAATCGGAAGCGTTGATATGGGCTTCATAGTTGTACCCGCATGGGTCCGCGCAATGATTCACCCAGCCCCAGCCGCTGAGCCCATCGAATCCTCGATGACCGCTGCCGTCGGCCTCATCGCCGAACCGTAACGTGTAGTCGTGAGACTCCCCGAGTAGTCGTACAAATTGTGCGTCGTGCCATTCTGGATAGTCCCCGTCGCTCCACTGGTATACATTCCCGTGGGGAGCACGATCAGATCCGTGAAACCTCCGGAGTCGCCGGCGTCCGTCGTCACGTTTGAGTAGGTGAAGTTGATGGTCCAGAGTGCCGGGTCGATGTATGCGGTTCCACCGTCCTCGCCACCCCACGCGGTGCCGTAAATGTTAAGCGTGGACCCATCCCAGTCCATGAACATGGCAGCCCCGTTGGCGGTATCGTCGAAGTCGAACGTGTATTCGGCGGTGACGTCGCCGTACAGACCGTCGAGGCGCAGCCCGTACAATGGAGGTGCCGCACCCCCGTTGGGGTGGTTGTGCAGCTGATATGTGATGGGGTCCGCAGCCGCTCGTGACGACGCCCCCAGCGTGGCCACCAGTAAGGCCAAGGCGATTCGTAGTGACGTGTTGCGTCTCATCCTAAGCAAGAGGGCAATACGCGTTCCGCCCGGTTCGAGCCAAATGTTCGGTCCTAAGAATAACTAGAATGATGTGATTAAAGCCATATATTGCAATTACTTACAGATATGATTGTGGCTACGGTGTACCAGAACGGAGCATTCCCATCGCCTAAATCCCCGTAAGTGGAAGTCTCCGAAAAGAGGACCCGGGCGAGAAAAGTCTGTCGTCTGGAATACTCTCGAGTGTGTCAAATGTCGGCCCACATGAAGTCGCCGTCTTTGAGAATTCCCGACAAACACGGTCCCTACTACGAGCTGGAAGGGCCGATTCAACCGGTCGATGCAACGGTTTCCGCTAGTGTAGCTGCCGGTGTCCGATAGCCGAGTGTTTTCCGGGGTCGGGTATTGAGCCGGAGCGCAATCGCATCGAGATCCTCTTGTGAGTAGCCGGCGAGGTCGGTCCCCTTCGGCAGATACTGGCGCACCAGCCCGTTGGTGTTTTCATTGGTGCCGCGTTGCCACGGACTGCGCGGGTCACAGAAGTAGACCTGCACGCCCGTCGCGATCGAGAAGGTGCGATGGGCGGCGGTTTCAGTCCGCGATCCCAGGTCAGCGACGCCATGAGCCCGGCCGGCACGGGTGGACCGCCGCGCGTTTGGATCGCCGATACGTGCGGCGCTGGCGCAGGTGCGCCACCAGCGCTTTCTTGAGCACGCCGCGGCTCTGGACGAACAAGCTAACGTAGATCGTTTCGTGCGAGACGTGCATAGCCGCTCACGCACTTGGAAATGCGGCCCAGCGCCCGGCCATTCGCCTGCCAGCACTGCGGAGGAGGAAATCGCCGATCCCGGCCACAGGAGCGCTGAAAAGACGAAAAACGTCAGGACCACGGCGACCAATTATCGGGCTGGGCCGCGCTCTTCCACGAAACCGCCGCGAATCCCGTCGGCATTCACCTTGCTCCAGAACTCCTGACCGGATCTCCGTGCAAGGCGATCTGGGTGGAGGTTGGTCTCAATGGCCGTTCGGGTCCTACTGGTCGATACGAATCACGACTCCGAGACGGAGCGGGCGCTCAGGTCCGCAGGGCACTTCGTGACCCGCGCGTTCGAGTTCGAAGAGGCGAAACGGTGGTTGCGGTTCGCGCCCCCGGACCTGCTGATGACTGATGTGCGGCTCGGTGCATACAACGGCCTGCATCTGGTCATCCACGCGCACGCAGAGCATCCCGGGATGCTCGCGATTGTCGTGGATGCCGATCACGACCCGGTGCTCGAACGCGAGGCGAACGACGCCGGCGCCACGTACGTTGCCAAACCCTTCGAGGCGAAGTCGCTCGTGCCGATCGCTCTGGGTGAACGCTGAAATGCGGCCACGATGGAACGCGGCGCAGGCCTTGAAGCTATTGCGTGGAGTCGACGAAGTCTCGCCACTCGGCCACGGCAGTCCCGTTATCAACCAACTCAGCCCCGCACCAAAACTCGTCGGTCGCCGGAGATCGAAACGTCCAGACAGGACGCGCGTGCACCGTGAGGCCGGCGGCTGGCACTGGCTGAGCGGTTGACCGAACAGCCCTTCGAGGTAGTGGAACGAAACGGCGCGCCGAGCGGCGAAAAGCTGTTCGTCTTCGTCAATCCGCCGATCGTGAACCATCAGCTCGGCATCAAGCGATCGTATCTCGGCGAGACGCGCCGCATCGCGTCGGAGTTTCTCATGCGGAATCTTCAGGTCATTGTCTTCGCGCAGAGCCGGTTGTCGACCGAAATTCTCACGACGTACCTGAAGGACGATTTCGAAGGCATTCCCGGGGCGTCGGAGAAAGTCCGCGGCTACCTGCCGAACCGTCGCCGCGAAATCGAAAAAGGACTGAGAGAAGGGACCGTCCGTGCCGTGGTGTCGACAAATGCTTTAGAACTCGGCATCGACATCGGCGCGCTCGATGTCGCCGTCATGGCCGGCTACCCTGGGACGATTGCGGCGACGTGGCAGCGTGCCGGCCGTGCCGGGCGACGGGCCGGCAAGTCGGCCGCGGTCATGGTGGCGAGCAGCGCGCCGCTCGACCAGTTCGTGGTGCGGCATCCGGCGTATTTCTTCGATCGCTCGCCGGAGCGGGCGCTCATCGATCCCGACAATCTGCACCTCCTGGTCGATCACATCAAGTGCGCGACGTTCGAGCTGCCGTTCACGGGTGCCGAGACATTCGGCGCCCACAACCTGCAGGAGATTCTCGGAGTTCTGGTGGAGCAGGCGCTCGTGCACCGGGCGGGGAGGGCGGCTCCCCCTGGACCCGACAGCGGGGACGCGGACGAATCGCCCGCCGACACTCAGTGGACCTGGACAAACGAGTCGTATCCAGCCGATGCCGTGAGCCTGCGGTCGGTTTCCTCAGACAACTTCGTGATCGTGGATACGACCGACGATACGCGCGTGATCGGCGAAACCGACTTCACGAGCGGTCCTGCCACGCTGCATCCAAAGGCCATTTACATCGTCGAAGGCAAGCTGTACCAGGTGGAGCGGCTCGATTTCGAGGGGCGGAAGGCGTTTGTGCGGGCGATCGACTGTGACTACTACACGGACGCGATCACGTATACGCGCGTGACCGCCATCGACACCTTCGCCGAGAAGATGGGGACGGGAGTCGTCCCCTTTTTCTCGCACGGCGAGGTCCACGTGGTGTCTCGCGTGGTGGGTTTCAAGAAGATCAAGTTCTATACGAACGAAAACGTGGGCTCCGGCGAGCTCGATTTGCCGGAGCAGCAGATGCACACGACGTCCGATTGGCTGACGATTCCGGCGGCGGTCATGGCCGTGCTGCCATATGCGTCCGACGATCGTCGTGACGGCGTCGTGGGGCTGGCGTTTGCGCCGCGGCAGGTGGGCAGCTGCTGTTGATGTGCGATCGTCACGATATCGGCATTTCGATTGCCCCTGCTGACGACGATGGCGATGCTGGCGAGGCTGACGACGCCGACGCGGGCGCCAATCGTCCGCAGAAGATCTTCGTGTACGACAATTATCCAGGCGGCATTGGATTCAGCGAGCCGCTGTACCGCATGCACCACGAGCTCCTCGAAGGCACCAGGACGCTGATTGCGTCATGCGCCTGCGAGAACGGATGTCCGGGATGCGTCGGCCCCATCGGAAACACCGGACCGTTGGCGAAGACCGCAGCGCTTGGCATCCTCGATCGGCTTCTGGCCGAGGCGCTTGCAGCCTGACATGGATCCGTCAAAACTTGCCGATCGATTGCGCACCATCGTTGGTACGAAGTCGGTCCGGCTGCCGCCTCCGCCGCCTGGCGGCTACGGCTGGTCAGGCAAGCCGGACACTACTTCCGATACGAACGTCCAGCGCGTGCTCGGCGGTGACTGGTGCCGGCGCGACGGGCTCTCGTGTTTTGTCGTCGAACGGCGTCAGGCTCCTGAAAGCACATACGGCCGCGATCGGGTGGCGACGATCGCCGCGCGCCTGGCCGACGCCGCGGGGGAAGCGCCCCTCGTCATGGGTGGCGCCCCGGCGCGTCAGCCGTTTGTCTTCTTCGATCTGGAGACGACCGGGTTGAGCGGCGGCGCCGGCACGTACGCGTTCCTCGTGGGATACGGGGCGTTCGACACTGACGGCGGGTTCGTCACGCGTCAGTTCGTGCTGCTGCGTCATACCGATGAACGTCCGCTTCTGCAGATGCTCAGCGCGGAGCTCGCCCGGGCCGGCGCGCTCGTCACCTTCAACTGGAAATCGTTCGACGCGCCTCTGATCGAAACGCGGTATCTGTTTCATCGGCTCGAGTGGACGGGCCGCGACCTGCCGCACCTAGACGTGCTCCATCCAGCCCGTCGTTTCTGGAGTGATGACGGCGCCGGCGGCACGCCCTGTTCGCTGCAGGCGCTGGAAGACGTGGTGCTCGGGGCGCGTCGGACGGGCGACGTGCCCGGTTCAGAAATTCCGGCCCGGTACTTCGAGTTCATACACACTGGCGATGCCCGGCCACTCTGCGCCGTCCTCGAACACAACCGGCTCGACTTGTTGTCGCTGGCCGGCCTCACGGCGTGCCTGCTGGATCTTGTTCGGAGAGGGTCGGACGCTGTCCGACATGGGCGCGAAGCACTTGCCCTGGGGCGCGTGTACGCGCGCGGTGGACTGGACAGCCGCGCGCGCGAGGCTTACCGGCACGCCTGCACCGAGGCCTCAATGGCCTCGATTAAGGTTGAAGGTCTGCGGTCGCTTGCGCTCTTATCCCGCCGTTGCCGTCGATACGACGAGGCGGCCGCGTACTGGCGCGAGTTGCTGGAGCTTTCGGTTTGTCCGTCTCATGTCGCGCGCGAGGCGAGCGAGGCGCTCGCCGTCCATCACGAGCATCGCGCGCGGGATCTGCCCGCGGCGAGGGCCTTTGCGTTGCGAAGCCTTGACGCCCGCAAACCCGCCTGGAATCAGGCGGTGCAGCATCGACTGGCGAGGATTGAGCGAAAAATAAACGGCGGGTCCGGCGCGACCCGCCCTACCGGCCTGCGGCGGTTGTTTCCTTCTTAGCGGCCGTGGCGGCTTTCCTGCGGCTCTCAGACGTTTGGGCGCCGTACTTCTTCATGAAGCGTTCCACGCGGCCTTCGGTATCGATCAGTTTCTGCTTGCCCGTAAAGAACGGGTGGCAACTCGAGCAGATTTCGAGGCGCAGCTCTGGCTTCGTGGAGTGGGTCTTCCACGTCGCTCCGCAGGCGCAGCGCGCCTCGACCTCGTGATACTTGGGATGTATGCCGTCTTTCACGATGGACTCCTTCGAGTGGTCCAGAATCCCTTACTATAACACGGTGCGCGCCCCGACTTGGCTGCGGCGCCCCGCTAAATTTAGCCCTTGCCGTTACTCATCGAAGCCAGGAAGTCCTGGTTCGTCTTCGTCTTGGACATCTTCGAGAGCAGCAGCTCCATCGCCTCGACAGGTGACAGCGGCGTCAGCACCTTGCGAAGCACCCACACGCGCTTGAGATCTTCCTTCGGGATGAGCAGCTCTTCCTTCCGCGTGCCGCTCTTCGTGATGTCAATCGACGGAAACACCCGGCGGTCCGTGAGCTTGCGATCGAGATGGATTTCGAGGTTGCCGGTGCCCTTGAATTCCTCGAAGATCACGTCGTCCATGCGCGAACCGGTGTCGACGAGCGCGGTCGAGATGATCGTCAGCGATCCGCCTTCTTCGATGTTGCGCGCGGCGCCGAAAAACCGCTTCGGCCGCTGCAAGGCGTTGCTGTCGACGCCGCCGGAGAGCACCTTCCCGGACGGCGGCACGATCGTGTTGTAGGCGCGCGCCAGGCGCGTAATCGAGTCGAGCAGGATGACCACGTCCTTCCGGTGCTCGACGAGCCGCTTCGCTTTTTCAATCACCATCTCGGCGACCTGCACGTGGCGCTGGGCCGGTTCGTCGAAGGTCGACGAGATGACTTCGCCGCGCACCGAGCGCTGCATGTCGGTGACTTCCTCCGGCCGCTCGTCGATGAGCAGCACGATGAGGTACACCTCCGGGTGGTTCTGCGTGATGCTGTTCGCAATGTTCTGCAGCAGCATCGTCTTGCCCGTGCGCGGCGGTGCGACAATGAGGCCGCGCTGGCCTTTGCCGATCGGCACCATCATGTCGAGCACGCGCGCCGACAGGTTCTCGGCTTCCGTCTCGAGCGAGAGCTTCTCCTGCGGATAGAGCGGCGTGAGGTTCTCGAAGAACACCTTCTCGCGCGCCCGTTCGGGCGGCTCGAAGTTGACCGCTTCGACCTTGATCAGCGCGAAGTAGCGCTCGCCGTCCTTCGGCGAACGAATCTGGCCCGACACCGTGTCCCCGGTGTGCAGATCGAATTTACGAATCTGCGAGGGCGACACGTAAATGTCGTCCGGGCCCGG
The DNA here is from genome assembly GCA_965229885.1 of Vicinamibacterales bacterium. Taxonomy (GTDB): domain Bacteria; phylum Acidobacteriota; class Vicinamibacteria; order Vicinamibacterales; family CAVVIG01; genus DATLLJ01. The sequence continues at coordinate 78,183 of CBDDJX010000001.1, read as the reverse complement.
CAGGTAGTTGTAGTCCGGCGCCCGCAGGAACCCGAAGCCGTCTGGCAGCACCTCGAGCACACCTTCCGAGAAGATGAGGCCGCTCTTTTCGGCGCGGGCCTTGAGGATCTCGAAGATCAGCTCCTGCTTGCGCATGCCGGTGCCGCCCGGCACGTCGAGCTGCTTGGCGATCTTGGTGAGCACCCCGACGCTCATGTCCTTGAGCGTCGCCAGATCGATGCGCTCTATTCTTTCGGGGGCCGCGGCGCTCTTCTCGTGGGACGGGCCGCCGTCGCCTCTCGGAGCTTGTTGGGGCTGCTGTTGCCCGGCGGCTTGCGGCGGCTGCTGTTGTTGTTCGTCAGCTTGTCTATCAGTGTCCACAGTTCGTCCAGTCCTTCGCCCGTGACCGCCGACGCCGGCAGCACGGGATGTTCAAATACGGATTCGAGTTCCCTCATCGCGCGGATCCGTTGACCGCGCGCGAGCTTGTCGATCTTGGTGGCCACGATCGCCGCGTTGTCGACCGTACCGCGCAGCCATGCCCACGCGTCACGATCGCTCTCCAGACCGGGATGTCGGGAGTCCACGAGCAGAAGGGCGCCGACGTTCTTCACTGGCGCTAGACCCCCACCCCCAGCGCGGGCGCTTCCGAAGTAGTCGCCGACGAGCTGGGCGAACTCCCCGGAGCCGCCGCGTGCGTAACCATAACCGGGGAGATCGACGAGGTAGAGTGGCTCGCCGCTGCCCCGCACGACGCGGTAGATGTTCGCGAGCCGGGTCTTGCCGGGGGCCGCGCTGGTCCGCGCGATCCGCCGCCTGACCAGCGAGTTGATCAGGCTCGACTTGCCGACATTCGAACGCCCCACCAACGCGATCTCGGCCAGTTGGTCACGAGGTAGATCGCTCGCGGCCGCAGCGCTGCGGACGAAGCTGGCTTCGATCTTCAACGGCTCATGGCTTAAGACTCATGACTCAAGCCCGCCTAAGCCCTGAGCCTCAGGCCCTACGCCCTTTAGTGAGTGATGGTGTCGTCGACGATGGCGCTGTCGACTGCCGCCCCGCCGGGCGACAGGGCGGTCAGCGGTCCGGCCAGCGCGATCTTCAGGACCTCGTCCATCGTCTGGACCATGTAGACGTTCAGCGAGTCCAGCACGCTCTTCGGAATGTCCGCCAGGTCTTTCTCGTTGTCCTTCGGCAGGATGATGTTCTTGAGTCCCGCCCGATGCGCCGCGAGTAACTTCTCCTTCACGCCGCCGATCGGCAGCACCTTGCCGCGCAGGGTGATTTCCCCCGTCATGCAGACGTCCTTGCGGATTGGCACGCGCGTCAGCGCGGACACCAGCGCCGTCGCGAGCGTGATACCGGCCGACGGGCCATCTTTGGGAATCGCGCCCTCGGGCACGTGAATGTGGACGTCGGTCCTCCGGTTGAAGTCCTTCGGGATGCCGAACTCCTCCGCTTTCGAGCGCACGTAGCTCATCGCCGCCTGCGCCGATTCCTGCATGACGTCGCCCAGCTTGCCGGTGAGCGTCAGGTGGCCCTTGCCCGGCATGAGCGTCGCTTCGGTTACGAGGATTTCGCCGCCGACTTCGGTCCACGCCAGGCCGGTCGAGACGCCGATGTCGTTCGTCTCCTCGGCCATCGTGTTGCGGAACCGCGGCACGCCGAGGTGCTGCGTCACCTTGTCTGCGGTAATCTCTTCGTAGAACTTGTTGCCCTCGACGACCACCTTGCGGGCGATTTTCCGGCAAATCGAGGAAATCTCCCGCTCGAGGCTTCTGACACCCGCCTCTCGCGTGTACCGGTTGATGATCGTCTGGAGCGCCTCGTCGGTGAGGGTGATGTTGTCCTTCGTCAACCCCGCGCCTTCGATGGCCTTGGGTGCGAGGAACTTCCTGGCAATCTCGATCTTTTCCAGTTCCGTGTAGCCGGCGAGCTGCAGCACTTCCATGCGGTCGCGCAGTGCCTGCGGGATCGTGTGGAGGACGTTGGCCGTGCAGATGAACATCACGTGCGAGAGGTCGTACTCGACGTCGAGGTAGTGATCCAGGAACGTGTGGTTCTGCTCGGGGTCGAGGACCTCGAGGAGTGCGGCGGACGGGTCGCCGCGGAAATCCATCGACATCTTGTCGACCTCGTCGAGCAGGAATACCGGGTTCATCGTGCCGGCCTTCTTCATCATCTGGACGATCTGGCCAGGGAACGCGCCGATGTAGGTGCGGCGGTGGCCGCGGATTTCGGCTTCGTCGCGGACGCCGCCGAGCGACAGGCGGACGAACTTGCGGTTCATCGCGCGCGCGATCGACTTGGCCAGCGACGTCTTGCCGACTCCGGGAGGTCCGGAGAAGGTCAGGATGGTCGCCTTCGGCTTCTTGACGAGGACGCGGACGGCGAGGAACTCGATGATGCGTTCCTTGATCTTGTCCAGCCCGTAATGATCTTCGTGCAGGATCTCCTCGGCGCGCTTCAGGTCGCGGCTCTCGCGCGTCTTCTTGTACCACGGCACGGCGACGAGCCAGTCGATGTAGTTGCGCGAGACGGTCGCTTCGGCGGACATCGGCGGCATCGCTTCCAGGCGCTTCAGCTCCTGGACGACCTTCTCCTCGACGTCCTTGGCCATCTTGGCCTGCTCGATCTTCTTCTTCAGCTCGTCGACTTCGTTGCCCTTCTCGTCCTTACGGCCCAGTTCCTTCTGGATCGCCTTCATCTTCTCGTTGAGGTAGTACTCCTTCTGCGCCTTCTCCATCTGCTTCTTCACGCGAGACTGGATGCGGCGATCCACCTGGAGCTTGTCGACTTCAATTTCCAGGATCCCGGCGATGCGGTTCAACCGCTCGAGCGGCGGGATGATTTCGAGCAGGTTCTGCTTCTCGTCGACGCCCACGAGCAGGTGCGCGGCGATCGTGTCGGCGAGCTTGCCCGGATCGTCCACGCGCACGGCGGCGATCATCGCGTCGAAGTTCAGGTTGTTCGACAGCTTCGCGTACTGCTCGAACAACGACACGACGCGGGCCATCGTGCTCTCGGCATCCGGGCTCGTCTCCCTCTGCCTGGCGAGCACCTTCACGACGACGCGGTAGAAGCCTTTGTCTTCCTTCCACTCCACGGCGCGCGCGCGCTCGACGCCCTCGACGAGCACCTTGATATTGCCGTCGGGAAGCTTGAGGCTCTGCACCACGTTCGCGACGCAGCCCATCGTGTAGATGTCCTCGGGTCGCGGATCGTCCACCGACGCGTCGTGCTGCGCCGCCAGGAAAATGCGCTTGTCCTTGAGCAGCGCGTGCTCGAGCGCCCGCGTCGAGGACGGCCGCCCGATGACGAACGGCATCATCATGTGCGGGAAGACGACGACGTCTCGAAGGGGGACGATCGGGAGCGTTTCGTACACTTCTAGTGGGGTATCCAACTAGCCTGCCTTCTCAATGAGCGTGATGGGCTTGTCCTTCGCTATCACGACTTCCCGTGTGATCGTGACCTCGCGCAGCTTCTTCTGGTTCGGGACCTGATACATGAGATCGAGCATCAACTCCTCGATGATCATCCGCAGGCCCCGCGCGCCGATCTTGCGATCTAGGGCCAATTCGGCAATCGCCTCGAGGGCGTCGTCGGTGAAGCGAAGCTTCACGTTCTCGTACTCGAACAGCTTCATGTACTGCCGCGTGATGGCGTTGCGCGGCTGCGTGAGGATCTGGATGAGCGCCGGCTTGTCGAGCTCGTGCAACGTGCCGACGACCGGCAGGCGGCCGACGAATTCGGGGATGAGGCCGTACTTGATCAGATCCTGCGGCTCGAGCTGCTCGAGCGTGGCGCCGATGTCGCGCTGGCGGAGCGACTTCACGTCGGCCTTGAACCCGAGCGTCTTCTTGCCGACGCGCCGCTCAATCTGCTTGTCGAGGTCGACGAAGGCGCCGCCGCAGATGAACAGGATGTTGCTCGTGTCGACCTGGAAGAACTCCTGGTGCGGGTGCTTGCGGCCGCCCTGCGGCGGGACGTTGGCGACCGTGCCCTCGAGAATCTTGAGGAGCGCCTGCTGGACGCCTTCGCCCGACACGTCGCGCGTGATCGAGGGGTTCTCGTCCTTGCGGCAGATCTTGTCGACCTCGTCGACGTAGATGATGCCCTGCTGGCACTTCTCGATGTCGCCCCCAGCCGCCTGCAGCAGCTTGAGGATGATGTTCTCGACGTCCTCGCCGACGTAGCCCGCTTCGGTCAGCGTCGTCGCGTCGACGATCGTGAACGGGACCGACAGCAGCTTGGCGAGCGTCTGGGCGAGCAGTGTCTTGCCCGTGCCCGTCGGGCCGATCAGCAGGATGTTGCTCTTGGTCAGCTCGATGTCGTTGCGGCTGCGCGGCTGCTTCTGAATTTCGATGCGCTTGTAGTGGTTATAGACCGCGACGGCGAGCTTTTTCTTGCTCCGTTCCTGGCCGATGACGTACTCGTCGAGGAGCTTCTTGATTTCCTGCGGCGTGGGCAGCGACGACCGGGCGCCGCGATTCTCGAAGCGGTTGTCGTCCGCGATGATGTCGTTGCAGACCTCAACGCACTCGTCACAGATGAAGACGGTGGGGCCCGCAATCAGCTTGCGGACGTCGTTCTGGTCCTTGTTGCAGAAGGAACACCGCAGGACTTCGGTTTCCCCCGCCTTTTTCACCATATCGTTTCCCGTGTCGCGCGTCTAAAGACCTCGGCTGCAGCTGGTTACCTACGCCCTCTTCCGGATGACATCATCAATAATACCGTATTCCTTACCCTGGTCGGCAGACATGATGTAGTCGCGCTCTGTGTCACTCTGGATACGCTTGACCGACTGTCCTGTATGGGTGACTAGGATGTCGTTGATGCGCTCCCGCATTCGCAGGATCTCACGCGCCGCAATATCAATATCGGTCGCTTGGCCGGCAAGGCCAGACATGAGCGGCTGGTGGATGACAATCCGTGAATTTGGCAGCGAAAACCGCTTGCCTGTCGCCCCCGCCGACAGCAGCACCGCCGCCATCGACGCCGCCTGCCCGATGCAGTAGGTCTGCACGTCCGGCTTGATGAACTGCATCGTGTCGTAGATGGCCATCCCGGCCGTAATCGCCCCGCCTGGACTATTGATGTAGAGCAGGATGTCCTTGTCGGGGTCCTCGGCTTCGAGAAACAGCATTTGCGCGATCGTCAGGTTCGCGACGCCATCGTCGATCGGCGTCCCGATGAAAATGATGCTGTCCTTGAGGAGGCGCGAGAAGATGTCGTAGGCGCGCTCCCCGCGGTTGGTCTGCTCGACCACCATCGGCACGAGTTGCATACGAAGATCGGGAAGCTGATTGCTCATGTTGTTGGGGAAGTCGGAGCGGGACGTCTTACGGTTCTCGAGAAATAGTAGCACGTGCCATGAGGAAGTCAATTGACTTCTCGCGGCGCAGGCCCGCGTGGATGCGCGACAGGCCGCCGTCCTTTTCGAGCCGTGCGCGCACGGCCGCCGATGTCCGTCCCGTCCGCTCTCCGTGGCGGGCGACCTCGCGCTCCACTTCTTCCCCGCCGACTTCGAGACCCTCGCGCCGCGCCACCTCGTCGAGCGCGAGCGTGCCACCGACGGCTTCGCGCGCCAGCTCGCGCTGGCTTTCGCGGAACGCATTCCAGTCGATGCCCGTCTTGTGCAGGTCGACCTGCTGTTCCATCAGCCGTCGCGCCAAGTCCTCGATACGGCGGTCGATCTCGCGCTCGACGAGTGAGGCCGGCACTTCGAACGGCACGCGCGCGGCGAGCTGCTTCATGAGTTCGGCGCGCATCTCGCGCTCGACGCCGTGGCGCGCCTCGTGCTCGAGATCCTCCCGCACGCGCGTACGCAAGGCGTCCAGGCTCTCGAACTCGCCGAGATCCTTCGCGAAGTCGTCGTCGAGCGACGACAGCACGCGCTTCTTGATGCCGTGCACCGTCACCGTATAGGTCATGTCGGTGCCGGCGAGTTCGACGGCCGGGTCGTCGGCGGGGAAGTGAATCGTGAAGGTCTTGCCCGCACCCGGCTCGAGGCCGACGAGCTCCTCGTCGAACCCCGGCGGGTTGGCGTTTGAGCCGAGCTCCACACTCACGCCCTTGCGGATGTCCGGCGGACGCGTCTCCGCGCCTGGCGCGGAGCCCCCGCGCCGCTCGAGATCGACAAGGGCCGTGTCGCCGTGCTCGAGGCCGCGCCCCTCGACCGGCTCGAAGCGGGCCGCCCGCAGCCGCAGCCGCTCGAGCGCGTCGTTGACGGCCTCGCCCTCAACCGTGCTCGACTTTCGCCGCAGCGCGATCGTGGAATAGTCACCCGGCTCGAACGCCGGCACCGTGTCGAACGAGGCGGTGAAGGTCAAGGGCTGTCCGGCTTCGATCGTCACGTCGCGGACATCCGGCGTATCGACCGGCTCGACGCCGCGCTCCCTGAGCGCATCGCCCACGGCGCGCGGAATCAGATCGTGGGCAACCTCGTGGAGGATCTGATCCTTGAAGCGCTGCTTGATGACGCGGGGCGGCGTCTTGCCAGGCCGGAACCCCGGCACTTTCGCCGTGCGCGAGTAGCCGCGCGCGACGCGCTCGATCTCGGCGTCGACCACGTCGCTTGGGATTTCGACGCGCACGTTCTTGCGCGTCTCGTTGACATCGACGAACTCAGTTTTCATTGGAGGAATCGACTCAATGTGGTCCACGTGCTTGCGCGTCGACGCTCGCGCGCAGCCTGGGCGAGCGAAGGCGTGCGAAAGGGGGGACTCGAACCCCCATAGCCTTTCGGCTACCGGCTCCTAAGGCCGGCGCGTCTGCCAGTTCCGCCACTTTCGCACAACTGTCCCTAATGCTACCATCCGCCGGCAAAATGACTGCACACGCCTGGCTGGCCGGCGCCTGAAGATTTGTCACCAGGCATTCGGCTAGCTATCGTCCGGAGGGTCGCCGACTGGTCGTTCTCCATTTCATCAAATGGCTTGTGGGCCGCGCGGCGGCTGAAACCCAGACCACGGCTGGCGAGGCCGAGCGTCTCGTGCGCTGCGCACGAGGGAAGCGACGCGTGGCGGAGATCGGCGTCTGGGAGGGCTGGACGACCAGTCGATTGCGCTCGGCCATGGCGGCCGACGGGGTGCTGTACGCCGTCGACCCCTTCTTCCGGGGGCGCCTCGGCTTCAGCGTCCAGCGTACGATCGCGCAGCGCGAGGTCGCCACCGCCTCAAATGGCACGGTCGTGTGGGTGCGGCAGACGGCCGTTGACGCCGCGGCGAACCCGGTGGTTCGCGCGGGCGGGCCGATCGACTTCATCTTCCTCGACGCGCAGCACACCTACGAGGGATTGCGGGAAGAATGGGAGGCGTGGTCGCCGCTCGTTGCCCCCGGCGGTCTGATGGCGATTCACGACAGCCACGCCACCGCGTCGAGTCGCTCGGCCGATGTCGGCAGTGTGCGCTACACCAATGAGGTCGTGCTCCAGGATCCGCGCTTCGAGATGGTCGACGTCGTCGACTCTCTGACCGTTCTGCGCCGCCGACCATGAGTCGAGAGCCGTGAGATCAAGGATTGCGCTTCAGAATCCAGAATTCAACACTCAGAATTCTCGATATTTGTAATCAGATATTCCTCTACCGTTCCGCGCCGCGCCGCGTTGCTGTTGATGGCGCGCCGCGCGGGCACGCGGAAGGTCCGCAGACCGGCCGCGCGCGCGTCGCGGCCATGTTCGTAGAGCGCGGCAATCTCTGACGCCGTGGAATTACTGGCCAGCACGTGGCACCCGCGGCGGGCGAGATCAATCATGAGCTTCTGCAGGCGCGCTTGATCGTCCTCGCCGAAGCGCGACGCCGTGTATGAGGTGAAGGTCGCCGTCCGGCTCAGGGGCGCGTACGGTGGATCGACATACAGAAAATCGCCCGCCTCGGCGACGTCGCCGACCGATTCGAACGATCCGAACACCAGCCGCACGCCCGGACTCGATAGCGCCTCTGCCGCGCGGAGCAGTTTCCCGCGATTGACGATGGCGGGGCGCGCGTAGCGCCCAGCCGGCACGTTGAACCCGCCGCTCGCGTTCAGGCGGAACAGGCCGTTGAACCCCGTCCGATTGAGATAGATGAGCATCGCGGCCAGCTCAGGCGTGTACGCGATGCGACCGTCGGGCTGCCGCCGTTCACCCCGCTGCGGGTTGAAGTGCTCGTCGCGAATTCTGTAATAGTGCATGTCCCCGTCGGCGGCGTGGGCATCGGCCAGCCGCTCGAGTGCGCACGTCACGCGATCGCAGGCATCACGCACTGCTTCGTAGCACCCGATGAGATCCGCGTTCGAGTCGATGAGGATGGCGTCATGGCCGTGCAGCCGGCCCGCGGCGTACAGATCGAAAAACACCGCGCCGCTGCCGAAAAACGGCTCGATGTAGCGGTTGAACGCAGGCGGATAGAACCGGCGCAGGTGGGGAAGGAGCTGGCGTTTTCCGCCCGCCCACTTCAACAGCGGCCTCGCGGCCGCCTGCATGGCTGATGGCTGATGGCTGGTTGACGATTTGAGCTTCAACTCAAGTCATTAGAACACGCGTACCACGCCACGACTCAGTTTCCTCCGCGATACACTCGAAGAGTCCATATCGATACAATTAGGCGACGCCGATAAGCATGAATGGCGGATCGTGGCTGTCCCAAGCCCGGTCCGTGTTACTGACGGGGCGGAGCTCCGTTCGTCGGTTATATCTTATGGCAGGCACACTCATGCGGGCTGGCGCCCGACCCGCCGTTTTCGGGCGGTCTGCGACGGCACTGACATCATTCCCGGGCGCACTTGAGCTCACTGGGCATTCGCCGGCGATCACGCGCGTGCACGAGTTCGTTCGTCGCGCCGCGCCGCTCGATGTCGGGGTGCTCCTCACCGCTGAACGCGGCACGGACGTCGACTCCGTCGCGCGCGAGCTTCACGGCCGAAGTCGTCGAGCCGCTGCGCCGTACGTGGCCGTGGAATGCGATGGCGCCGATGCGTCTCGCCTGGGGCAGCTACTGTTCGGGACGGTGCCGACACTGTCTCCAGGGTCTCCGGCCGTGCCGACCGATCTCGAGCCGATCGCGCGCGACAGTTGCATCGCGGCTGCGCGCGGCGGCACGTTGTTCCTACAGGACGTGACCGAACTGCCCGCGGCGATCCAGGCGCGCCTCGCGCGCATCGCGCGTGACGGCGAAGTGTCGCTCGACGGCGAGCCGGTTGCGACCGAAGTCCGCCTGATCGCCAGCGCGTCACTGGCTGTCGACGCCGATGTCCACGCTCACCGGCTGCGTTCCGACCTGTTCCGCCGGCTGGCCGCCGTGCGCATCGATTTGCCCCCGCTCAGAGTATCGGTAGGAGGACGTGCAGATAATCACCACGCGCGTGCTCGAAGAAGTGCTCACGGAGGGGGGCCTGAAGCCGCGTGCGTTCACGCAGGCGGCGCTGGCCCTGGTCGCCGCCGTGACCTGGCCGGGGAACCTCGGCGAGCTTCAGGCGGCCATCACGCAGGTCGCCCGCGAGCCCGGTGATCACGACATCCAGGTGGAGGACCTGCTGCCGGCGCTGCAGCTGCAGCGGGCGCCCGCCCGGTTTGTCCCGACGGGGAATCTTCGCGAGGCCCGGTTGCGGTTCGAGCGCGATTACATTTCGGCAGTCCTCCAGCATCACGCCTGGCGGATGGCCGACGCCGCCCAGACCCTCGGTATCCAGCGTCCTAACCTCTACAGAAAGGCGCGCCAGCTCGGCATTCCGGTGGCACGGATCTCCGAATAGCGTGGGCGTAACGTAAAATGGAGAAGTAACGTGTCGATCTGTCTTCTGCTCGCTCTGGCCGAGGCGCCTCAGCCGCTCGCTGCGCAGACCGCTTGAATCGTACCGGGAATCCCGGAGGGCGAGTTAGTTGAGTCAGGCCACCTTAAACCTGCTCATAGTAGTGCGCGTCGAATGCCGCAGGCGGCACGTAGCCGATGGGCTCGAGCAACCGGCGGTTGTTGAACCAATCCACCCACGCCAGCGTCGCGAATTCCACCTGCGCCAGATGCGGCCACGGACCTTGCCGTCGAATCACCTCCGTCTTGAGGAGCCCAATCACCGACTCGGCGAGGGCATTGTTATAGGAGTCGCCTCGGCTGCCGACCGACGGCGCGATGCCGGCGTCGGCGAGCCGGTCGGTGTACCGCATCGACAGATACTGCGTACCCCGGTCGCTGTGATGCACCAGGCCGCTGACGCGATCCGCGCCACGTTCGCACACCGCTTATTCGAGCGCATCGAGCACGAAGTCCGTCCGCAGCGACGCCGACACGCGCCCGTCGACGATGCGCCGCGAGAAACACCGGACGAAAAGGCTCGAAGCGCACCGAGAATGCCGTCAGAGCACTCGCGCCCACCGTGACCGCCACCACCGGACCGATGCAGCAAACGGATGCCACAACTGCCGTGATGACCGATGCCCAAGCCACTTTCACGGTTGAGTCCTTTCAAGCGCGTCCAAGGTCGGACATTCGGGTTCCGACTCCCGCCCTAACGCTTGCTCGCACGTCTTCAGGTAATCGCATAGTGTTCCGCGAAGCGCCTGAAGTTCGACTAAACGGGTGTCGATGGCTGCAATGTGTTGCGCGAGCACGCCGTGAACCCTTCGGCACGCGCTGCGACCCCGCCGATGTGCGTTGCCGAGCAACTGCTGGATTTCGCGTAGCGATAGTCCAAGAGTCTGCGCCTGTTTGACGAATCTGATACGTTCCAGCACGTCAGGTCCGTATCGACGCACTCCACCAGCGGTTCGCGGTGGTTTCGGCAGAAGTCCCTTGCGCTCGTAGTAGCGCAACGCCTCAACGGTCATTCCCGTTTGCGTGGCAACTTCGCCAATTCGATACGTCTGTTCAGTGTCGCGCATCACTCAGCAGCCTCATGCAGTCGAAGCGCCGTCGTCGTGACCCGCTTGACCGCCGCTATCACATCACCGAGGCAGCATGTGCCGCGTAGGTTCCGCACCTCACACGCGCAGCGACCCGCGTGGATGTGGTTCCGAACTCGCTCAACGGCATCCGACTTTCCGCGCTGGTTGATTTCCGCTCGGATACCACCTTCGTTTTCACCGAAGCAGTAGCACACCATTCGGTTGCCGAACCGGTGTTTCTGCCACACCGGCACTCGAATGTCTGCCGTCGTGAAGGTTTGTCCCGTCGAATCGTAGTAGATGGCAGCGCAATCCTCATCCACACAGAATCGGTAATCCGTGACGGAAAGTCGCTGAAGGGCTTGTTCGGTGAGCAGTGCCTTCACGGTCAGCAACTCGACCGCAACGCCGGTCGTGCCACACGTCGCACATGCGGCACCTTCGGTTAGGGTTCCGCTGCTGTGTTTGTCAGCGGGCGCAAGCAGTAGGACACGCCCATGCGAGGATTATCGGCCCTGAAGTGCGCTACAGAGTCAATAGGGAGTGCTTCCGAACGGTTCGGAACCCGCCGAAGCTGACGCTAGTCGGCGGCGACGAACAGAAGCGCCTATCGTCCAAGTTAGCAGCGTTCCGAGACGTTGAAGTCTGCCACGCGCTCTGCCACGCGAACGCCCTGCCACGCGGAACCTGAGGGTCTCCGAAGGGTGTTGACGGCTTGGGACGGAAGCCCTAACTCGCATTTTCCGGAATGAATCGAAAATATTGGTGCGCCCGACAGGGGTCGAACCTGTAGCCTTCGGCTCCGGAGGCCGACGCTCTATCCAGTTGAGCTACGGGCGCAAGTAGAAGTGATGCGCCCCGCGGGGCGCGCGACTCACGGTAAGTATACAGGGTGCTAACTAAATCTAGTGGAGACCAGGAGTCTGTCCGGCACCGACGCACTCGATGTCCGGCTGCTCGGGGCTGATCCGGATACAGGCCGCAAAGTGGCCGGGCTGGACTTCGATGAGCGGCGGTTCCACCTGCCTGCAGGCGGGCACGGCGTAGGGACAACGCGTGTGAAATCGACAGCCGGGCGGGGGGTTGATCGGCGACGGCACGTCTCCTTACGAGCACGATGCGCTTCCGTCTGGCCTCGACGACCGGATCGGGCACGGGGACGGCGGAAATGAGGGCCCTGGTGTACGGCATCAGCGGCTGGCTGTAAATGCGACGGGAATCGGCCAGCTCGACGATCCGGCCCAGATACATGACGGCCACGCGGTGCGACGTGTGCCGAACGGTGCGCAGGTCGTGCGAGATGAACAGATACGTGAGGTTCCGCTCGCGCTGCAACCGCTCCATCAAATTGAGGATCTGCGCCTGAATCGACACGTCGAGCGCCGAAATCGGCTCGTCAGCGACAATGAAATCAGGATTGGCGGCGAGGGCGCGCGCAATGCCGATCCGCTGCTGCTTCCGACCGTCCAAACGTCGGGCGGGGGGCGGGAGCGCGACAATGTCATCGGCGGTCCACGGCTTGAGCGCAATGGAGATCCTGGCGGAAGAACTCACTGGGGTAGGAGCCGCATGGGCAATGCCGTCCTGCTTGTCTTCCTCATCGTCCAGGCACTCGATGGCGCGGCCGGCCAGAGCACGCCGTCACGACCCGCTCCGTCGCTGCCAAACGCCGTCGCTAGCGACGGCCCGCTCGCGCCCGTCCCGCCGGCAGTCATCAATCGCGACGCCACGGGCCGCGTCGCGGTTCGCGCGGTCAGTCTCGCCTCCCCGCTCAAGATCGACGGGCGCCTCGACGAAGCGGTCTACGGCCAGGTGGCGTCGATGTCGGGGTTCATTCAGAACGATCCCAAGGAGGGCGCACCCGCGGAGGAGAAGACCGAGGTGTGGGTCTTCTTCGATCGCGACAACGTGTACGTTGTGTGCCGCTGCTGGGAAACCCATCCCGAGCGGTTGGTGGCGAACGAGTTGCGCCGCGACAACAGCAACATCGTGCAGAACGACAACTTTGCCTGGAGCTTCGACACCTTTCTCGACCGTCGCAACAACTTCCTGTTCGAAGTGTCGGCGGCCGGCGGGCGGATTGACGCGCAGGTGACGAACGAGCGGCAATTGAGCTTCGACTACAATCCGATCTGGCAGACCAAGGCGGGGAGGTTCGAAGGCGGGTACGTGATTGAAGCGGCCATTCCTTTCAAGTCGCTCCGCTACAAGTCGGGAGCGACCCAAACCTGGGGCTTCCAGGTGCGTCGCCACAGTAGTTGGAGGAACGAGAACTCGTACCTATCGCCCGTTCCGGCTTCGGTCGGACCCCAAGGCGTCTTCCGATCGTCGATGTCAGCGACACTGTTTGGCCTCGAAGCGCCGTCGGGTTCGAAGAATCTCGAGCTCAAGCCGTATGCGACCGCGCACATGACGACCGACAAGACAGTGAGCCAGCCCATCATCAACGATCCCGACGGGGACGTCGGCATCGACGCGAAATACGGTGTCACTCAGAGCCTGACGGCCGGCTTCACGTACAACACGGATTTCGCCCAAGTCGAAGCCGACGAGCAGTAAGTCAACCTGACTCGGTTCGGCCTCTTTTTCCCAGAAAAGCGCGAGTTCTTCCTCGAGAACGCAGGGACGTTCTCCTTCGGGGGGGCCGCGACGAGCGGGAGGTCCGCAGGTGCGACCGACACGCCGATTGTCTTCTACAGCCGCCAGATTGGTCTCTCGCAAGGGCGAGTGGTCCCGGTTCGGGGCGGCGGACGGCTCACCGGCCGTGCCGGGCGCTTTACGCTTGGCGTGCTCAACGTGCAGTCGGGCGACGAGCCGGTGTCGCGCACGGGCGCCACGAATTTCTCCGTGGTGCGGGTCAAGCGCGACATTTTGAGGACGAGCAGCGTCGGGCTGATCTACGCGGGGCGCTCTGTCGGTCAAACGGTTCCCGGGCGTAACGACACATACGGAATCGACGGCGCCTTTTCCTTCTTGAGCGATTTGGCCGTCAACACGTACTGGGCGCAGACGAAGACCGAGGGCGTCTCAGGGGACGATCAGAGTTACCGCGCGCGGCTTGACTACTCCGGCGATCGCTACGGCGTGCAGGCCGAGCATCTCGTCGTCGGGCGGCTTTTCGATCCCCAGGTGGGGTTCGCCAGACGCCGGGACATGCACAAGGACTACGCCCTGCTGCGGTTCAGTCCTCGGCCGAAGAAGAGCACGATCGTGCGGAAGTACTTCTGGAGCGGATCATTCAACAACATCACGAATAGCGCCAACCGTCTTGAGACGCGCACGTTGGACACACAGTTCGAGATTCAGCTCCAGAACAGCGACGAGTTCTTCGTCGGCTACACCGACAACTACGAGTTCCTGCCCAAGCCGTTTCGCATCGCTACGGGCGTGACGCTCCCAGTGGCCGACTACAGTTTCGGAAGCGGACGAATCGGCTACAACTTCGGCAGGCAGCGCAATCTGTCGGGCAACATCTCCGTCGACCGCGGCACGTTCTACGACGGTCACAAGACGACCATCAGCGTGTCATCGAGTCGACTGAACCTGGGTCCTCAGATCTCCATCGAGCCGAGCATCTCGATCAACAAGGTGGATGTGGTGGAAGGATCGTTCACGACGCGCCTGGTCGGCTCGCGCGTGACCTACACGATGACGCCCCTGATGTTCACCAGCGCGCTCCTCCAGTACAACTCCGACACCCATTCGGTTGCCACGAACGTGCGTCTGCGGTGGGAGTATCAGCCGGGTAGCGAGCTCTTCGTCGTGTACAACGAACAGCGCATCACGCGCGCATTTCCTGACCTCGCCAACCGGGCTTTCGTCGTGAAGATCAACCGCGTATTCCGCTTCTAGCACTACTTTGTCGGATCGATCAAACTGCTCGAGAAATCGTGCATTCCGCATCTTATACGCCGTCGCCACATCGTTCTTCTGCACCAGCTTTTCCCAACCACCTTGGTGCTTGAATCAAGAATATTTCTTATTGTTTTCGCCAAGGCACGAACGCTTGTCGAGCCATATAGGTAACGGTTACCGAGCAGGTCTTCATCGCGCCAAAACTGAGGTTACCGAAAGCTGAGATAAAGACGAGGCGCGTGGACGCTGTGGGAAACCGCGTGCTGTGCGGTTTCGCAAAGAGCTTGTGCGCGCGTTCTGTGCGTCCACAAGTCTGGCAGGGTCCACACGCGGTGCGCTCGCACGCACGCGATGCTTCGCCAACCGATAGATCCCGGCCAGCGCCTGATCGATCCGCTGCGCCAGCGCGAACGGGTCACGCGCGGCGCGCGAGCCCATTCGACGTGCGGCGGGTCGGGAACCGCGACGCTCGGCAACCTGCTCAACGGGCAGGTTACCGAGAGGGATCACGAGGCGGGACCGTGGGTATGGTGCGCCCGGAGGGAATCGAACCCCCGGCCTACAGGTTCGAAGCCTGTCGCTCTATCCATCTGAGCTACGGGCGCACATCGGAAAGGTGGAATATTCCAAGAGTGTATCTGCTCGGCACGACGCGGCGCAAGGAACGGCTATGCTAAGCTTCTCTCTTCCCCTGCGGGCCGGTAGCTCAATTGGCAGAGCAGCAGACTCTTAATCTGCGGGTTGACGGTTCGATTCCGTCCCGGCTCACCAGCTTTTCCTAGAAGATCGCGAAGAAGCGATGGTCGATCCGCTTCTGGCGCGTCCGTTTATACCCTACGACATACCCACGCGGCGCAAAACCTCCCGCTTTGACCTCTCGTTGGCCTGATCGTCAGCGAGTGAGGATCGCATTCATCTGCTGGGCGGCGTCCTGCTGCTCAGCGGTGGCGCCGGGCGGACTTTGCAGACGCATGGTCCTGGCATGCGACCGCCGACCCGGAACACCCGGAACAATCCGATAGAACCGGGCCTCAAGCCGCAATTTCCAGCCCGGAATAGAGCGCCGATGTTCCGGGTCAGAAAACGCCAGTTCAGCCAATGTTTACGGCCCTTGTTTCGAGTGTTCCGGTTCAGAGCCCGATCCAAGCAAGGTTTCTTCGACGGAGGACGCTTGGCTGAATTCATGACCGTCGATATTTTCCAATCGGCCGCCCTGCCGTTGCTGCTGCGCCTCGAGGCGGAAGGCTACGAACTGCAGGCCGAGGCCGGCGTGCGGATCGCTTCGGATTTCCCGCTCGCTGACGCGCTCGATAACGCCCGGTGGGCGTGAAGGCAAGCGGGACGCGAGTGCCTGATTTCTGTCCGTTGATTTCGGTATGAATCGAGAGCGCAGCGGTGGGCGACAAAGGCGATACATCCTGCCTTCCGAAGCGCCCGTGTTCGTCTCAAGTGGCCGATGGGGCAGGCGGCGGGCCCGCGTCGTGCCCACTCTAACCTGGCTGGCGAGCCAGGTTAGAGTGGGCAGATCCCATTCAAGGGCGATTGTTCTACCGATGCCAGCATGCACACGCCGGGCGACTCGGTTGTACGTGCCGTTGTCCGGACTGCAACCGTGCTGCCGGCGCTGCTGGGGCTTGAACTACAAGCCCCAGGGCAAGAGCTACAGTCGCCGGATTTCCGATTTGGTCGTGTCGGATGTGTCACCTATTGAGCGGATCGTCCCTCGCCTCAGCAGGGCCTTGCAAGCATCCGAATCCGGTGCATTTCGTGGCGGGGTCGGGGCCGCGCCCTTCAGCGAACGCCGTGTCGTCGGCGCGCCCTCCTATGAGTAGTCCCGCCAGGCCGTGGTTCCCCTCGTGACACCTGGGCTCGTAATAAATCCGGTTCCGCTGGTCGTCTTGTTTGGTCCACTCCTGCTTGATGGTCCATGGTTTCGTCCACGTCGTCGGATCGTCCAGCGTGGCGACGAGCTCGATCGTGTTCGGGCCGGTACGGGTCCACCGCTCAATCAGATGGAGGTTCTCCCTAGCGCTTTGGTAGCTGTTCTTGGCGGTAAAGTTCGTGACGTCGACCACCAGCGTGTTCCCCTCCCACCGGCCGCGCGAATCGCCCCACCACTGGCGGATACGACTCGGTAGATGTGGTGCCGTTGTGATGGGGATGACGCGCTGGAAGCCTTGCCCTTGGTAGGCGTCGTAATGCATCGAGACCTGCCCAGGCGACTGCACAATCTGTTTGTAACTTCCGCCGAAGGTATCGTAGCCCGTTCCATAATCCGGCAGGACACCGAGCAGACATCGCTCACTCAAGGGGCGGTCCTCAGGATTGTCGGATCGATTGAATCCGTCAATGTAAGCGGGAGGCGTCTCCGCGCGCCGCGGCGATGGCGGCCCGTACGTCCCGCCGGCGCAGCCGGGCTGCTGGTCCTTGCAAGCTATGGTCGCTTGTAGGAGAGCTACCCGGTACTCCCGTTCAATAGCCTTCCGTTTCTGGGCCTCGGCCGTCAGGGGCGGCATTCTTCCGTCAGGCGGATCCACAATCAGCGATGTGCGCCGACCCGTGTACTTGTAATTATTGAAGACCGAGCCGTAGGCCCCAAGGACGTCCGCTTCGGACCCGATCTCTCCTCGGGCATCACGCTGCTGCAGCTTCGCTCGTTCCTTGTCGAGTTGGGCGATTTCCTCATCGGTGAAGAACTCCCTGCCGGCATACGCAGTGGGTCGTTGCAACGGTATCTGTTTCTCGAAGGTCCAGATGCCCTGCAAGTCCGGGTCGCCCCACGCGGTCTTGGGAGCCGGGTCCGCCGCCTTCGCAGCCGTGCCCGTCGTCGCCCTGGACGTCGGGGCCTGGGCTGCGACACGAACCGCCCCCAGCTGCAGGGACAGAACCACCGCCATCATTGCTGACGCCACGCCGATCATCTCCAGAGATCGTCGACTCATCTTCAAACCTCCTCACCTTGGAACAGGCTTTGGCTATGGTGGCCGAAACGCCACCGAAACGCTAGCGCGAAGTTCCCCTGAGCCTGATCCGATCTGGTGAACAGGTTCACTACGCTGTTTGAGTGGCTCTTCGTTCCTCATTTCCAGACAAGAGCGACGGGTGTGGGCGCTGTGGGAAACCGCGTCCTGTGCGGTTTGCCATGGCGTCCCTGCCCTCTGCCCGCGCGCGCCGCTCGTACGCCGCCGGACTGATCTGGCCGATCGTCGAGTGCCGGCGACGTTGGTTAGAGAACACCTCGATGTAAGCGAACAACTCCCGCTTGGCCTCGCTGCAGCTGTCGAAGCGATCGGCGAGTTCCGCTTTGATCGTCGAGAAGCAGCTTTCCATCACCGCGTTATCGTGGCAGTTGCCCCGCCGGCTCATGCTGCACACGATGCCGCGCGCCTCGAGGACGTCCTGATCATCCTCGCTCGCGTATGTCGAGCCCTGGTCGGAGTGCTGGAGCAGGCCGATCTCGGGGCACCGGCGCGTGAGCGCCGCCTCCAGGGCGGTGATCGTCACATGGCGGTCGTTCACGGCGCTGACGGCCCAGCCCACGATGCACCGCGAGAACAGATCTAGGATCGCCGCGAGGTAGAGCTTGCCGCTGCTGCCGATGACGAACTCGGTCGTGTCGCCGACCCACCGCTGATTCGGCGCGTCCGCCTCGCACTGGCGGTCCAGTAGATTCGCCGCGACCGGTTGGGCGTGATCACTCATGGTTGTCAGCTTGTAGCGCTTCCGGCGCCGCGCCTGTAGGCCGTCTTCCTGCATCAATCGCACGACCCGTTTGCGGCTGACGTGCTCGGCCTGCTCGATCAGATCCTCGTGAATGCGCGGGCTGCCGTACCGCTGCGTACTCTCCTCGAACGAGGCCCGCACCAGCACGGTCAGCCGACGATCATCACGGGTGTGCGTCGATTCCGGACGACGCTGCCAGGCGTAGAAGCCGCTGCGCGTCACGCGCAGACATCGACAGAGAATGCTCACCGTATGCTCGGCCTTCTTCGCCGCGATGAAGGTACACCTCATCGGCTCTGCTTCGCGAAGAAGGCCGCCGCTTGTTTCAGGATGTCGCGCTCCTCGGCGAGGATCCGATTCGCTTTGCGGAGCCGTGCCAGCCCTCCCGCTCCGCCGGCGTCAGGCCAGTCTTGCCTTTCGTCCGATCGGCTTGGGCGTGTCGGACCCAATGCGCCAGCGATGACGGCGTCAGATCCAGGTCGCGCGAGCCGGCACCGATCGTCTTGCCCTCATCCAACACGAGCCGGACCGCACCGGCCAAGAACTCCTCAGTGAACTGTCGTCACGCGCGTCGTCCCGCTCTGCGTGATCCCCTTCTGGACATCGTATCCACCTTTCGGATTGTGTCCACGAAACCGGATCAAGCTCACCCTTCCTAAAATCCCTAGAAAGCACAATGTTTTCAAAGAGATTAGGTGAGATGCGCAGTGCATTAGGTAGCCATGCAATATACTGACTATAACTTATGCTATGTGCACAATGTAGCCATGCACATCGACATTGTGCCGAACCGCCATTCGCGGCCGGCGGTCCTGCTGCGTGAGTCCTACCGGGAAGGCCCCAACGTCCGCAAACGCACCTTGGCGAATCTGTCCGCCCTGTCTGCCGAGCAAGTCGATGCGATTCGCAGAACACTGAGGGGCGAGACGCTCGTGCCCCTCGCCGATCTCTTTGCGATCGTTCACTCGCATCATCACGGCCATGTGCAGGCCATTCGCACCGCGATGCAATAGCTGGGCTTCGAGTCCCTCATCGCGTCTCGGCAAGAGCGGCAAGCGCCAAGTCAACTACGGCTTACTCACGGACCCCCGCGGGTTCGACGAGCGACAGCCACGCGCCGTTGAGGGGCCCACCCCTGACACAGGCTATGGACGCCATGCAAAACGCGCCGACGCGTTTCGCGCAGCGTCCACCGGCCCCTGGGGCTTGCTCTTTCGGAACGAAGACGGAACGGGGGAAGGGGACATTCCTATTTCGCGTTGACACGATTCACGCCACACATTGACACATTTACGTATCTGTGCCAACGTGGACGTTGAGGTGACGATCCGATGGCCACGACCGAGGAGCGGCGAGCGCGGCTGAGCATCGATGTGCCACGCGAAACGCGGCGGCGCATTCACATCGCGGCGGCCAGGCGCGATCTGTCGATTCGGGACTACGTGTCGCAGGCCGTCGAGGCGCGTCTGAAACACGATCTGGCTGACGAGTTGGCGGCCGCAGATCTCGTCGCGCTCAACGAACGCGCCGATCCGGTGCTGGCGGCCCTGTGGGACAACTCCAGGGACGCCGCGTATGACAAGCGTTAGCCGCGGCGACCTCGTCCTGGTCAAGTTCGTCTTCGCGGACGAGAAGGGCGTCAAACAGCGCCCCGGCCTGATCGTGAGCACCGCCCGCTATCATCGCAGCCGTCACGAGACGATCCTGGCGGCGATCACCAGCAACGTCGGCCGACTGCTGGCGGGAGACTACAGGATCAAGGCCTGGCGCGAATCCGGTCTTCTCTACCCGTCAATCGTGACGGGCATCGTCAGAACCATCAAACAAGACATGATTGCCGGCAAGATGGGAGCGCTGCCGGCTTCAGAGCTGGCTGCTATTGAGGATCGGCTCCGGGACATCCTGGCGCTCTAACGCGAGATCGAGGTGGAATACCGCGGGCGTCAACGCACGCGGTTGCGCTGCGCGACGGGCTTCTCGTTGATCCCGAGCCGCCCGTGGACGCCGTCGCCGATCGACAGGTCGAGGCGGGTCATGTTCACGAACGGCACGAACAGGCGAAGGCCGATCGCGAGCGATGCGCGAGCGAGTCCAGTCGTCGCCGTTCGTCCCCCGTCAAGATCAACGCAACCTTGGGGCGTCCCGTTCGCATACTCACTCCTTGTAGAGGAGTACG
Organism: Vicinamibacterales bacterium; assembly: GCA_965229885.1. Lineage (GTDB taxonomy): Bacteria > Acidobacteriota > Vicinamibacteria > Vicinamibacterales > CAVVIG01 > DATLLJ01. The sequence continues at coordinate 57,589 of CBDDJX010000001.1, read as the reverse complement.
AGCGGGCCGTGCCATTTGTTTCAGTTTCTACCGGGACGGGACACTAGGATTTGCTCCAGACCTGCGCCCGACGTCTGATGCCTCGGGCACCGCCGCGCGGGTTAAGCGGTGGACGGCTGCAGACGGCCACGTCGTGTCACTGCTTGGCGGAGCATGGTGCAAGGCTTGCCTGACGAAAGGGCGTGCTGAGCAGCGGACCCGCGAGACAATCTGGTTCCAACTGGCGAATGTCATGTTTGACACACGGACGATCGTTAAGGGCCGAGGCCAACCAGCCGATAAGCTAACCAGGGACTGACACCGCGTCGTACAACCCGAATCAATCATGAGTACCTGAAGGTCATGACCCGAAGCCTGTTCACCAGAATCGTGTTCGCCCTCGCGCTCTCCCCGCTGCTGGTCGGTTGCAACCTGCTCGAATCGATCACCGGACCGGGCGACTCCGACGTCGAGTATCGAGTCAGTGGCACGGCCGTGCAAGTGTCGTTGAAATATGAGACAGAGGACGGCACCTCCGAAAACAGCAGCGCCGCGCTGCCCTGGACGTTCACGCGCCAGGCCGAGGAAGACGACCTGCTGTACGTCTCGGCTCAGATCATCGAGGGGGACGGAACGGTGACCGCTGCCATTTACGAAGACGGGAAGCTTCTCAATAGCTCGTCAAGCACGGGCGCCGGCGCGATCGCCACCGCATCCGGCACTCTGAAATAACGCCGGCTCGACCACCAGTGCGGTATTCCCGCCGCCGCCTTTGAGCACGAACAGGTTCTCCTTGAGTTTCTCGACCTCGATAATCTTCGGACCCTCTTGCTGTCCCCCGGCGGCCGGCGGCTGCTGAGCGCCAGCAAGCGCGTGCGACAGCGCACCAACGCCGATCAGCATGCCGAAGACGATCCCTCGCGTCATGTCGGCCTCCATAGGCAGTCTGTACACCCCGGGGCATCTCGATATCAACGTCACTTGCTTGTGCGTGGATTGAGGAAGCGATTTGCTGCGACGGTTGACGTCGAGGCTAGCGGGAGGTGTCCGAGGTGTCCCGGCGGCTGATGCCCGCAGCCCGAAACAGCTGCGTAAGGGCAAACCGGGCGATCAGCGTGCCGCAACCCACACCGGCTGCAAGAAGGATTATTTCTTCGGCAACGATCTGCACAGTAGTCCCTGCCCGCTTTTATCGGCACGGGCAGCCAGCGCGATTAGAGGGTCAGCCGAGAAGCCGGTCAGCAGAGAAGCACGTGTCGAGCCATAAGTAAGTGTTACCGGGCGGCGCGTCGTCGCGCCATATTTGGTGTTACCGACGGGGAGAGGTCTTTGAGCGACAGGGCCGCGGAGACCCACGCGGTCTTTGCGTGTGTCTCCGCGGCCCCCGCCGTCGAGGGCACCAGCCCGCGCCGATGATTCGCGAGGGCATAGACCCGCGCGAGCTTGCGGTCAATGCGCGCCGCGAGCGCGAACGGATCGAGCCGGTCCCGCTGGCGCACGAGCGCCACCACCTTCGCGGCGTGGGCCTGCGGGCAGGCCTGGACGCGCTCCAACGGGGTCTGCGGCGCGTCGTAGTACCGGCGCCGGCGGGCGCCGATGCGTTCTTTGCGCTGGAGTTGCACCGACGGCAGAAAGAGATTCTGCAACAGCCGCAGGTCGGCCTACACATCGTTCATCGCTGCGAGGGCCCCCGCCGAGTCATACCGCACATAGCCCATCAGCTTCCGGACGTGGGTCCAGTTCTTTTGTTCGATATGCGCGTTGCCGTTCTTCCTTGTACGGCCGCCCCCGCGTGAATTGAATCTGCTGCGCCCGGCAGTGCCGGCGCAGATGCGCGTTGATAAACTCCGAGCCGTTGTCGGAGTCGATCCCCCGGAGCGCGAAGGGCAAGGCCGCGCGCAAGTGGTCGAGCCGTTCCTGGACCCGGACCTGACTTTTCCCCATGACGGCGCCGTGTTCGACCCAGGTGGTCTGAATGTCGGTGAGATTCAGCGTATGGAGGAAGTCCCCATCGGCGCGGTCGCCCGAGTGACTCACCAGGTCCACCTCGGTGAAGCCGGGCTCGGTGACGTCCCAGTGATCGGTCTTGCCCAGAATGTGGTGCTTCAACAGCGGGCCGGGTTTGGTGCGCCCATACAGCCGTCGGCGGATCGTGCGCTGGTCGGGCGCCAGCAGGCGATCGATCTGGCGCGGGCTGATGGTGCGCACCTTCGCTTCGGTGGCGGGCGACACCGCGAGGCGGCGGCGGGCCCACGGCAGCCACGTCGGCAGCAGGGCCTTCAGGCGGCGGGCCCACGGATCGCCCGCCGCGACCCAGACCGCCCGGAGTGCCCGCACCCCCGCGGCGTCATAGCGCGTGGGTCGGCCCCGACGCGGGCCCCGCGGGGGCCGCACGGCTGGCCGCCGCCAGGCCCGAATGATCGCCTTCCGATGGTAGCCCGTCACCGTCACCGCCTCTGTGAGCACGCGCCCCTTCTCCGTCCGCGAGGCCCCCACGTACCGGTCCCGCATCGGCGCCAAATACTCCGGCCTCGCCTGTGGTCCCACGCGGGTGCCCTCCTGTGGCACACCCGCTTGGGTAACACCCTTTAGGGTGCGACGATCTTTCCTTCGGTCACACTTACCATGGCGCGATACGGCCCATTGACAGCTTCGACCGAGCCCTTCATCATCCTGCCGTGCCCGGCTCCCGCCTCTTCCGCCTCTTGACATGCGCGCTCGCCCTCGGCGGCGCCATGGCCTACCGGCAGCCGCGCCGGCCGACGACGGTCCCGCAAACGATCGTCAACATGAACCCGGCAGCGACAGGGCCCCAGTAGGTAAGTTTCGGGCCCCTCGTGCCTCGCTTCAAATTGACCGTCGAATACGCCGGTACCAGGTACAGCGGCTGGCAGATTCAGAAGAACGCCAGAACGATCCAGGGCGAAATCGACCGGGCGATTCGCACCGTGACGGGCCGGAACGATTTCGAGCTGTACGGATCGGGCCGCACCGACGCCGGCGTGCACGCGCTGGCGCAGGTCGCGCACCTTGATGTCAGCACGACGCTCCCGCCCGATACCCTGCGACGGCGCGTGAACGACGAACTGCCGAGCGACATTAATATTCTGTCGGCCGTGATCGTGCCACACCGGTTTCACGCGCGCCACCATGCGGTGTCGCGGCGCTACCTGTATCAGATTTCCCGGCGGCGGACGGCATTCGCAAAGGCGTACGTGTGGTGGGTGAAGGAGCCGCTCGACGTGCAGCGGATGCAGCTGGCGGCGCAGCCCTTTGTCGGCATGCGCGACTTCCGGGCTTTTACACCTGGCACGACAGGCACGTCGGAGCTGGCGCCTGACGAAGACACTGAGGGAGTCGGCCGGTCAACCCTGGTCCTCCTCGAGCGGCTCGAGATCGTGGAGGACGGCGACCTGATTCTCGTCGGCATCGAGGGATCGCACTTCCTGTGGAAGATGGTGCGCCGGATTGTCGGCGTGCTCGTCGAAATCGGACGCGGCGGGCTCGGGCCCGACGCGGCGGCGCAGTTCCTGACGGCCGAATCGAAGACGCTCGCGCGCTTGACGGCGCCTCCGTCAGGTCTTTTTCTCGAGCGCGTCTATTACGAGGGCGACGCCCGGACAGGACTTGGTCCTGCCTTTTATCGTCCCTGTGGAACCCAGCCGGGACCAAAGCGCACGCCAAGCACGAGCCGCACGACGTGACCGTAGCTCTCGACACCAGATTCGACGCGGTTGGCTTTCAGGTACCGATCGTAGACGCGCTGCCCCGCCGCGAACAGACGCGGGTCGACCTGCCGGGCCACCCGCTCGCGGATGGCGGCGAGGTCGGCGCGAGGGCCGGGCCCGAGGCGGGCCGCCACGTCCGTGCGCGCCTGTCCACGAAGCCAGCCCGCCAGCTCCGGGTAGAGAAACAGCCAGCCGCTATACTGCGCGGGCGGCGGCGCCTGCACGCACGCGAGCCATGCGAGAAAGTTGGCCTCACCTTCATCGGCCACCCCCGCGAGGTGGCTCCACTCGTGTGCGACGACGAACGGCCGTTCAAATGGCAGAAGCGTGGACGATACGAGCGTCTCAAGAAAGTAGGGATCGGTCATGCCGTCGACCGCCGCCCGCCGGAAGTACCAGTCGAGCACCGTCCGCTTGGGCCGCCCGGCGGTCACGATGCCGCGACCGCCCGTCTGGCGGTCCACGCGCGCGACCGACGCCGCGAGCGCGGAATCGATCGCGCCCGCCGGCGGCCACCCCGCCTGATGAGCCGTGTCGTGCAGCCGATTGAGCTCGTCAACCGAGGTGAACGCCAGCGATCGCAGGGCGTCAGATGTTGCCGCTCGCGCATCGAACGACAGTTTCTCGACGAGCGGCGTGCGCCGGTAGTTCAAGCCCCACACGAGTAGAAAGACGATATAGAAGCCGGCGGCCCAGACCACGGTCCGAGTCGCGATGCGCGCCGCAGACCGAAGCCCTCCCGTACGGCGCCAGCGCATGACATCGCGGACGGCGAGCGCCAGCCACGCGCCGATCGCGACAATGAGCAGCGCATCGAGCAGGGCGAACGGCACGATATTGGAGAGCGCGGTCACCATGCGCTGCAGCGCCGCGTACGCCCAGGCCGAGTAGAAACGGTCGACCAGATCGGACGGTGCGGGAACGAGCGCGGCCACCGCCGCCAGCGCGACCAGCGCGAGACGCCACCGTGTCGAACCGCGCATGCTCAGACCCTCGGCCCCCGGCGGAAACCCGCCATCGTCACACTGTTTGCCCTGAGTGGGGACGCGCTGGCCCAGCGCGCAATCCTCCGGTCAGATTTAGGCCAAAACCCGTCAATTTTGCACGTTTTATTGATATTATATGCTTCTTGTATCATATAGAGTCAGTCGACGACAGCTATCGCCGCTGCAGTGTGCAGCGACTTGCTCCGATAGTGAATCGTACCGGGAATCCCGGAGGGCGAGTTAGTTGAGTCAGGCCACCTTAACCTGCTCATAGTAGTGCGCGTCGAATGCCGCAGGCGGCACGTAGCCGATGGGCTCGAGCAACCGGCGGTTGTTGAACCAATCCACCCACGCCAGCGTCGCGAATTCCACCTGCGCCAGATGCGGCCACGGACCTTGCCGTCGAATCACCTCCGTCTTGAGGAGCCCAATCACCGACTCGGCGAGGGCATTGTCATAGGAGTCGCCTCGGCTGCCGACCGACGGCGCGATGCCGGCGTCGGCGAGCCGGTCGGTGTACCGCATCGACAGATACTGCGTACCCCGGTCGCTGTGATGCACCAGGCCGCTGACGCGATCCGCGCCACGTTCGCACACCGCTTATTCGAGCGCATCGAGCACGAAGTCCGTCCGCAGCGACGCCGACACGCGCCCGCCGACGATGCGCCGCGAGAAGACAGCGATCACGAACGCGACATACACGAAGCCTTTCCACGTGGCGACGTAGGGGAAGTCGGAGACCCAGAGCTGGTTGGGCCGCGGCGCGGTGAACTGGCGGTCGACCAAAGCCGGGGGACGCACGCCGGCGGTCGCAGCGGCGGGCGTCGTGACCCATGCGCGGCCGCGGACCGCGCCGGCCAAGCCCATCGCCCCCATCAGCCGCTCGACCATGCAGCGCGCGACGTCGACGTCTTCGCGGCCGAGCTGCTGCCAGACCTTCCGCGGTCCGTATGCCTGCCAATTCGCGTCCCAGACCCGCTGGATGGCGATCCGCAAGTCGTCGTCGCGCTTGGCGCGCGCCGGCCGCGGCGGCGGGTTCACCTGCCGGGCGTGGTGCAGAAAATACGTCGAGGGGGCGATCGGCAACACCGCGCAGATCGGCTCAACCCCCTACGTGGCCCGGTGGTCATCCGCAAACTGGACCATTACTTCACTCGGCGGTCGCGCGCCGCCTGGGCAAAATATGCGGAGGCCTTCCGCAAGATCTCATTCGCGCGTCTTCAATTCGCGATTGTCGCGTTCCCGTTCCTTCAGACGCTGGCGCTCGTCGGTCGTCAGGCCGCCCCGCTGGCCCGTATCGCGTTCGGCCTGGCGCACCCAATTCCGCAGCGTCTCACCGGTGCAGCCGAACTTGCTCGCGATCGCCGTGATCGCGGCCCACTGCGACGGATGCTCTTGACCATGCGCGCGGACCATCCGAATGGCCCGCTCTCGTGCCTCAGCTGAATACTTCCTCGGTCGTGCCATGGGCTCCATCCTCTCAAGCAATGAGCCCTCCGACGAACCCAGTACGATTCAGAGAGACGCTCGGCCAGCTCTTCCACGTTGGGCTTCGCCTTCTTGCAAGCGCTGTGATGGAGTTCCTGGAGTCGTTGGAGAATGCCGCCCATCTCACCGTCGGAGTCGTCAACCGATCCCATCGTTTCTTCGACGGATTCGAGGGCATACTCGATGAGCTCGATGGCCTCAGCCTCGTGCCCATCTTTCATGAGATCCTCGATGGAATCGATCGCCTCCTCGATACCGCTGGCATAGCTGGATGCGCCTCGGTAGTCGACGAACCCGCCCACGTCTACTGCTTCGTCTATGGCCTGGCGGTAAGTGGCGAGACCGACCCTTCCGGGCGCTCCCCTTGCAGCCTTCGTGAGCAGACGCTGGCGCAGTCGGTCGTCGTCCACGGCGTGTTCCATCAATATGTCGACGAGTGCGTCCTTGCTTTGTTCCTCGAGATGTGCCCGAACATCATCTGTCGTGAGGGTGGCCTTCGGGCGCTTCCTTTCCTTGGTGTCGGCGACTTTCCCCCGCTCGAGCCACGCCAAGCCGACCGCCACGCAGTGCTTGCAGAACGCTCCGTCTCGGCCTACCGGGCAGGTGCACGAATACTCCAGCCTGCCGCTTTTCGGCCAGAGCTTCACTCGATACATCTGCGTCCCCCGCACTTTCGCGGAGATCGTTCCTTCGTGCTCCACCAAGGACCCCACGTGCCCGTTCGCACAGTAGTCCTCGCCGCGCTCGAAGGACGCGATGCCCGCCATCCGCCGCAAGACGCGCCGGCTCAGAAGCTTGTTCCAAGCAACCTTAACCCATATGACGTTAACGCCCCGATTGGATTTCTACCTGGACCTCGGTGACCTCAAAAGCCATCGGCTCCTTGGCGTGCTGCGACCAGCGTAGTTCATACTGCGGTAGATCCATGAGTGCAACGTCATCGATTTCGCCAGTCGCGCCCTCGTCCAGGCCGGCGCCGAAGATCAGCCCGCCAACGTCCGTGAGGGTGTATCGGTTGTGGAGCTGCTCCCCACCGATTCTCTGGCTCACAACGCGAATCGACAGTCGCACGTCTTTTGGCACGCAGCGTGGAAGTCGTTTCTCACACTCGCTCAGGAAGAATCCCGCTGTGGGCGCGTTCTCGTACTGCAGCGATGTGTGCATCTCGACGCGGCTCGGTGCGTTCATCGGCCGGCCGGTCAGGATGGCACGAAGGAACGCCGTGAGGGGCCGTTGATTCTTGAGTTCTCCAGGGCGAACGGTGTCGTCGTCGCAAAGGTGACGATGCCGCGGAAAACCTCGCGGAAGACCGGATGGCCATAGTCGAGCCGATCCAGGCGAAGCTGTCCACCTGACCGGGCGCTCATGGAAAGAAGCGGCGCTCCGTCAACGGCAGGGCGAACCGTTTCGCACGGACAGCGCCCTCTCGATCCAGCTCGCGCGCGAGATCGCCAAAGAGCGTCTGCTGGTTCCCCGTAAAACGCGATCCGATCGAGATCTCCACGCTCACTGCCTGAACGGACTGCAGCAGATCCCCAACACGGCCGCTCAAGCCGCCGGGTCCAGTTCGAATGCCAGCTCGACGCGCCGGTCGCGTTGACGCCGCTAGACGTACTGCCGGAATCCACCGAGGTCGATCGCCAAGCCCCCGATCGGGTTCGCTGCGAGTCCAGATCTCCTGTCTCCGCCGCGTGATGGGCGAGCGCGAGGCTATGGATGACGCTCGACTTCCCCGCGCTGTTGGCGCCGAAGAGCAGCGTGATCTCGTCGTTCAAGAACGCATGAACCGCGACGTCGAAGGCTGTATACACGTGCGACACGAGCCGCGCAAGTGACGGTCAGCGGCCCAGTCGCTCCAACTCTTCGGCGTGGTCGGTTTCCTCGGCCAGGATGTCCTCGAGCCGAATGGCGAGGCCCTTGTCACCGAACTCCTCGGCCTGCTTGATCCGTTCCGTGTAGCTGGCCACGACCTCGTGTTCGGCGGCCGCGTTCTCTTCCAGCATCTCTTTCGCCGATTTCACCCTCTTGGGCATTGACGGGTGAATTTTGACCTCGCCACCGAGTGCGACGATCTTGTCGGCGAGAAATACTGCGTGATTGAGCTCGCCTGTGATGTCGCTCTTCAGGAGCTCGCGAAGCTCGTGCCCGAGCAGGCTGGTGGCGGTCGCCGAGTGGTAGAGGTACCGAAGCACCGCTTCGAGCTCACGATTGAGATCCTCGTTCAAGCCGTCGATCAGGTTTTGTTTGAGAGACATAGGCTCCTTGGTCATTATGATAAACGAACTAGGGTATCCGGGCGACCGCAGACTCGCGATTCCCGAAGGCGTCGAGCAGCGTGGAGGTCAGGGTATGCATCGGGCCGAGGACTGGACGTGCTGGAGTGAGCCCGGCCCGGAACCCGTGCGCCAGCAGTCGATCGAGCACAGGCCGGCGACTCGCGATGATATGCACGGGGACGCTCCACGGTGCACCCTCGCCTGTGACGGCCGCGGCGGGCTGATGATCGCCGATGAGAACCATGACGAAGTCGCGTTCCGCCCGCAGCCGCAGATAACCAGTCAGCGACTGGTACACATATGACAGCGCATCCCCGTAGCCGGGTCCCAGGTCCATCCAGTCGGGCTGGCGGAGGTAGGCGCTGTTCACGTCCGCCTCGTCGTAGGGCTCGGCCGTCAGCATCCGCGCCCAATCCGGCTGGTACGGCGGCGTGGGTGTGAACGGCGCGTGCGTGCTGATCGTCGGGAACAGGACAAAGAGCGGGGCACGCGGCCGGCGCCGCACTTCGAGCGCGTCCATCCGGGCGAGCACGAACTGATCGGTCATATCCCACCAGCCGAACGACGGGCCCTGGTAATCGAGCCGCGCGCCTCCGTAAATCTCATCGAACTTGTAGAACGAGCCTTCCGGCCAGCTCTGCCACAAACCGGGCATCACGGCGACCGTCCGGTACCCGTGCTGTTTGAACGAGGTCACCAGCGTGTCGCGCTTCTCAGTCATCAGCAGCGCGTTCGCATCGTGGCTGCGAATATCCACACCCGACAACAGCGTGATGTGCGCGAGCCACGAGGAGCCGCCGAATGTAGGCGATTCGACGTAGGCGGACACGACATCGAGGTTCGCGTCGTGAATGGCCGCTGCGAGGCGGGCCCGGTCGGCCGTGAGGCGCGCCGCGAACTCGTGACGCTCGTAGCTAATCGCGCCGTAGGACTCGATGAAGAACAGGAACACGTCCGCCCCCTTGACGAGCGAGAGATCGGAATTCATCGAGGGGCTTGCCGGAAGCGTCGTTCGGCGGCCGAGCGTCGTGAGGATGAGGCGGGCCTGTCTCGCGTACATCTCGGTGACGGGCGCTGAAAAACCTGGGCGTGCAGGGAAGCTCGCGCTGACGCGCGGACCCACCCAGACGATCGCCATCGCCGCAGCGAGCAGGCCGATCGCGAGACGCTCTCGCGGATGCGCCATCGCGGCGGAGAGGCGGCCGAAAGCCCAGCGAATACCATTGTACAGGAGGACGACAATGAGCAGCGCCGCCAGAGCGGCCCGCAGGACGACCCACAGCCGCTCGGGACGCGCGAGCAAGGCGGCGACGTCAGGGACGAATCGGAGATCCCAATACAGGTTGATCTCGCGGCCGTATAGCGCTGAAGCGGTCACCTCGCCGTAGTGGCCAAGAACCAGCAGGAACCAGACCGCCGTACACCACCAACGCACCCGGCGGGACGGCGCACCGAGCCCACCTACGCCCTTCGGGCTTCGGCGGGCCAGCCACGGCTGGGCAGCCAGGAGCACGAGGACGAACGCGACAAGCTCGATCGACAACGCACCGCGCCAGCGAATGCCCGGCGTCGGCCACGCGCTCTCAAACGTCAGCGACGCGTTCAGAAGAAAGACCGCGACGGCGAGGCCCACGATATCGATGATGCGGAGCCTCGGATGGCCGGACTGCACGCATCTATTATTGCGTACCCGCCTATGCGCGATGCACGCGCTTCGGCGGGCGAGCGCCTGTCAGGTCCGCTGGCGCCAGAGGCGATGCGTATCAACCAGAAATGAATACGAGAGCGCGAGAAGCGCGACGGCCGCCACCACGGAGCTCGTCGGCGGCATCACCGTCGGCGCCATCGCGACAATCAGCGCGACGATCTGCACGACGCAGATGATCCTGCCGCGAAGGCTGGACGCTAACGGAGCCCGCATCCAGGGCCACAGCCATCCCGCCGCCACGAAGATATACCGCAGGAGTCCCGACAGAACGACCCACGCTCCCGCCTTGCCGTAGTGCGAGACAAGGATAGCCAGCACGAAAATGAGCGCCGCGTCGGTCTCCATATCGAACCGTGTCCCGAATGCGCTGACCGTTCCCGTGCGTCGTGCCACCCAGCCATCGACGCCGTCGAGCAGTGCCGCGACGGTCGCGATGAACACCACGCTCCATGCCAGGGTCGGCGTCGCTGGCTGACCGACAAGGATTGCGAGCCCGGCTGCCAGCACCGCGCGGACGAGTGTGAGCTGATTGGCGGGACCGAATTTCATGTGCGAGTACGAGGCGAGCCCGCCTCCGCGCCACCAACGTTCGCGCCACGGCGCGGCCAGCCGTAGCTCGCGTGGGATCGTTCGGCGAGCGTAGGCTGGGATTGTATCGTGCGGCGCGAAGCACCAGAATTAACCGATGGCCGCCGACACGTCGAGGTCGTTTTGGATCGCCGTGCCCGGCGAGGGAGAAATCCGTACCGAGCCGCTCGGCACCCCGTCGCGTGACGACGTGGTGGTTCGCGCGTTATACAGCGGGATCAGCCGCGGGACCGAGGCGCTCGTGTTTCAGGGCCGCGTCCCGCCGAGCGAGTTCCAGCGCATGCGGGCGCCGTTTCAGGCCGGGAGCTTTCCAGCCCCAGTCAAGTATGGCTACGCCAGCGTCGGCCGGATTGAGCGCGGGCCGCGCGAGCTGACGGACCGGACGGTGTTCGTGCTGTATCCACACCAGACGCGCTACGTGGTCCCCGCGCAGTCCGTGCACGTCGTGCCCGACAATGTTCCGCCAGAGCGCGCCGTGCTCACGGCCAGCCTCGAAACCGCCATCAACGGGTTGTGGGATGCGCGGCCCCACATCGGCGATCGCATCGTGGTCATCGGCGCCGGCACGGTTGGTTGTCTCGTGGCATGGCTGGCTGGACGCATCCCGGGCTGCGACGTGGAGCTTGTCGATATCAACCCGCGGCGCGAAGCCATCGCGCATGTCTTTGGCGTGCGCTTTGCCCCGCCGGACACCACCAGGGAAGGCGCCGACGTCGTCATTCACGCAAGCGGATCGCCCGCCGGGATCGAGCTCGCTCTCAGAGTCGCGGGCTTCGAAGGCACGGTCGTCGAGATGAGCTGGTACGGCGACCAGTTGGTTCCGCTGCCGCTTGGCGAGGCGTTCCATGCGCGACGGTTGACGCTCAAATCCTCCCAGGTCGGTACCGTCGCATCGTCGCAGCGCGCGCGCTGGGACGCGCGCCGGCGGATGCAGCTCGCGCTCACGATGCTCACCGACGACAGGCTCGACGTGCTGATCACGGGCGAGAGCCGGTTTGAGGAATTGCCGTCCAAAATGGCCGAGCTTGCGACTCACGCCAGCGACACGCTGTGCCATCGCATTCGGTATGACCATCTGTAGGAGCCTGCGATGTACAGCATTTCCGTGCGTGATCACATGATGGTGGCCCACAGCTTCAAGGGCGACGTGTTCGGCCCTGCGCAGCGGCTGCACGGCGCGACGCTGGTCGTCGACGTGGAGTTCCGCAGACCCGGGCTCGACGCCGACGGCATCGTGGTCGACATCGGCCGCGCGACGGAAGTGCTGCACGCCACCCTCGCCGACATGAACTTCCACAACCTGGACGACGACCCGGCGTTCAAGGGGCACAACACCACGACCGAGTTTCTCGCGCGTGTCGTGTTCGAGCGCATGGTCGCGGCCATCAGGAAGAACGACCTTGGAACGGCGGCGCACGGCGTCGAGAGCCTGCGAGTGACGCTGCACGAGTCCCACGTGGCCTCCGCAGCATTCGAGGGGCCGGTGCCCAAGGCCGCCCCGGCGCCCGGACGGCCCGTTTGAGACCTGCTCAAATGCCCCGCGAGATCGTCGTTCTCGTCCCAGGACGTCTCCAGACGCGGACCGGCGGCTACGAGTACGACCGGCGCATGATCGCCGGCCTTCGCGAGCGTGGCTGGCGGGTCGACGTCCGGGAGCTCGACGCGAGCTTTCCGCATCCGACGCCGGCGGCCCGGGAGGACGCCGCTCGTCAGTTCGCGGCTATTCCGAACGGAACGACGGCGCTCATCGACGGCCTTGCACTGGGATCGCTTCCCGCCGAAGTCGAGCGCGAAGCATCGCGCTTGAAGATCGTTGCGCTCGTTCACCTGCCGCTCGCCTCCGAGATCGGTCTCGACCGCGACACGGCCACCAGTCTCGAGGCCGGCGAGCGCCGCGCGCTCGCTGCCGCCGTGCTGGTCGTCGTGACCGGACGATCCACGATCGATGCGCTGTCACACGACAGCGTCGGGCCCGACCGGATCGCGCTTGTCGAGCCCGGGACCGACCGGGCGCCGCTCTCGCGCGGCTCGATCGGCGCTCCTCTCCACCTGCTGTCGGTTGCCGCGATCACAGCGGGCAAGGGTCATGAGATTTTGTTTCGCGCGCTGGCGGCGCTTCCGAATTGTAACTGGGTTCTCACCTGTGCCGGCAGTCTCGACCGCGATCCATCAACCGTCGAGCGGCTGCGCGCGCGCTTGCGTGCGGGTAGCATAAACGATCGCGTCTCGCTCGCGGGCGAGCTGGACGCCGACGCGTTGGAGGTCTGCTACAACCGCGCCGACGTCTTCGTGCTGGCCACGCTTCACGAAACCTACTGCATGGCGGTGGCGGAGGCGCTCGCCCACGGGCTGCCGATCGTCAGTACGACGACGGGCGCGATCCCGCAACTGGTCGGCGCGGGGCGCAACGGGGAAAAACCCGCCGGTCTGCTGGTGCCACCTGGCGATGTCGACGCGCTGACGGCGGCGTTGTCGAAGCTCGTCGGCGACGCGCGCGTGCGTGAGCAACTCGCCGAGGGCGCACGACGCGTGCGCGATTGGCTACCAACCTGGAACCAGGCGGTCGACAAGATGGCGGCCGCACTGGCTGTACTGTGAATGACGTCGCCTGATTCCCTCTCGGCCTGGCTGGCGCTGCGCGAGCCCGCCGACACCGCGGCGCGATCGGCGGCGTTGACGCAGGCGATTATCGCAGCGCTGCCGCCAGATCGGCCGTTGCAGATTCTGGACATTGGGAGCGGTACTGGATCGAACGTCCGCTATCTCTCGTCGCGTTTGCCAGCCCCGCAGCACTGGCTGCTCGTCGATCGCGATCCGGATCTCCTCGCAGAAGCGTCCGGGCGGAGCGCCAACTGCCATATCGAGACATTGTGCCGGAATCTTGGGGCCCCCGATAATCTTGCCAATCCTGCCGATCCCGCCCTCTTCTCCGGCCGCCATCTGGTGACGGCCTCGGCGCTGCTCGACCTGGTCTCAGACCAGTGGCTGCGCGCGCTGGCCGCGTATTGCCGGACGAGCGGATCCGCAGCGCTCTTCACCCTGAGCTACAACGGCCGCTCGCGGTGCACGCCCGTCGAAGCCGAAGACGACGCGATACGTGATCTCATGAACCGGCACCAAGAGACGAGCGACAGGGGATTCGGTCGGGCGGCTGGACCCAACGCCGTTGACTGTGCCGAACGCTGGTTCGCCACCGTCGGTTACCAGGTGCGACGTGCGGCGAGCGACTGGATACTGCTGCCCGAACAGCGCGAACTGCAGCGGCAACTCATCGAAGGCTGGGCGCGAGCCGCCGAAGAGGTCTCTCCGGATCAGACGCCGATGATCCACGCTTGGCTCGCGCGGCGCCTTGCGCATGTTGAGGCGGGCCGCTCGCGCGTCATCGTCGGGCATGACGACCTCGCGGCGTGGCTAGCGGACCAATCCGGTTAATTATTTGCCTTCTGCGCGTGCGGTGAACTGGACCTCGATGCCGATCTCGTCGGCAACGGTCAGCGTGTCATAGAAATTGATCGGCCCGATGCCGAAATCGCTCAGCAGGAATCGGGTCGTGCCTGTGCCGGTCAACGTGTCACCCGACAGCCGCGCCTTCACCTCGAACACCTCGCGTTTGGTGATCTCCCGGATCGTCAGATCGCCGATGAGTCTGATCTTCAGCTCGCCGGCGCCGCTATTCGCAATTGAGCCGCTCTCGATGGCGGTGGCTTTGAACGTCGCTAACGGATATGAATAGAAACTCGGGCCATCGTCGCGAACTTCGCGGAGGTAATCGTCACGCTTTGACTGGTTGCTGGTGAGCCTATCCATGCGTACGGTGAACGTGCTATCGCCAAGCCCCGCCGTCGGCCGCGTGGGATCGAGCTGGAACTGCCCTTGCACCGCCTGCGTGCTGCCGACCGCCTCGACTTTTCCCGGCTGGATTCCCAATCGCCTGAAGGCACCGGCAAAGAACTCCTCGTTCGCGTGGTAGGACGCCTTTGATTCCGCGGGGACGATCACAAAGGCACGTACGCCCGCTACCGGCGGCGGCGGCGTCACCTCCTCTGATGTGGTGGACGGCTGAGAGGCATCACGGCTCCCGCATCCGCCCAGCACAATGATGAACGGAAGTAGAACATATTCACCGCAGAGACCGCAGAGACCGCGGAGACCGCGGAGACCGCAGGGAAATCTGGCTCTGCGTGCTTTGCCCGCTCCGCGGTTGATGTGAGGCATTGTGCTAAATCACTCGAGTCACGGCAGACAGGGCATCCGACTGCTCGCCGGCCGGTTCGCCGCGCGAACTGAAGTCGCAATCGAACAACACGTCGCCGCCCATGCGGAACACCCTGTAGCGCGGACGCGGGCAGTCGTCGAGGGCGAGGCGCGGCGCAAAGCGAATGGCCGGCCGGCCGTCACCGATGAAGAGGGGCGCGATCGCCAAATGCAGGCGATCGAGCAGCTTCGCCTCGAGAAACATCGACACGGTCACGCCGCCGCCTTCCACAAACACGCGCGTGCAGCCGCGCGCGCGCAACAGACGCATCACGTCGGCGGCATCGATGCCGTCGCCTCGCTCTTCCACGCCTACGATCATCGCGCGGCCAACGTAACACTCGTCGGCACGCGTCAACGATCGCGCGCAGACATACAGCGTCTCCGCCGCATCATCGGTGAAGACACGATGGCCTGCACCCAGACGCCGGCCGGGATCGATCACGACACGCAACGGGTTGGAACCGGGCACGAGCCGCGTGGTGAGCTGCGGATCGTCGGCCGCGATCGTGCCGGCGCCGACGACGACCGCGTCGCCGAGCGCACGCAGCCGATGCATGTGCAGCACGTTCTGCACGCCGGTGACCCACTGCGACTCGCCGGCGTGCGTGGCGATGAAGCCATCGAGACTCTCGCCGAGGTGGCCGACTGTCACCGGTCTGGCCGCGGTCGCGCTGCAAATCGGCAAGTACAAGTCAATGAAAGCCCGGCGTGGATCGTCCTCGGGCAGCACGGCCTCCCAGCCGGCACCCGGACGCCACGCAATGAGCGCGCGGGCATCGCCGGCCGGTACGGTCCGCAATTCGCCATCGACACCAAGGGCGAACACCCCGGGCTGGTTCGTTGCCGCCAGCTGCTCGGCTGACCGGGCAGCGGCTTGTACGACCCTCCAGCCCGCGGCATTCATGGCCGCGATGTCGTGCCCGAGCGGTACAGATTGGTTGGCCATGGAACCCGCCGATTATAGCGGCGCCCGCTCGTGCAGTACCATGCGGACGCCCGGTGGCGGGCGAAGCGTGATCGTCGGACGCGGCCGGATCGATGCTCCTCGGTCCATCAACCCTAACCGCCAGCGCTGGGCGAATGTCGCAAGCAGCAGCACGCCTTCCATCCACGCAAAACCCTCGCCTATGCACGACCGCGGTCCGGCTCCAAACGGGATGTAGGCCATCTTCGGCCTTCCCGCCTGGCGGTCGTCGAGCCATCGTTCAGGCTCGAACGCCGTCGGATTCGGGTAAAACCGCCTGTCACGATGCAGCAGGTACTGACTGATCAGTACAATTGAGCCCGCCGGAATACGAATGCCGCCCAGCTCGAGGTCGGCCATCGCGCTCCGTGCGACGACCCACGCCGGCGGCCGGAGCCGCAGCGACTCGGAGAGGACCGCCCGCGTGAAGACGAGCGCGGGAACATCAGCGGCTGATGCCAGCCGGCTGCCAAGGAGCGCGTCTGCCTCCTGTTCGATCCGGGCGCCCGCCTCTGGGTGCTGTGCCAGGAGAATCCACGTCCACACCAGCGCGGTGGCAATCGTGTCGTGCCCGGCCAGCAGGACGATCAACGCGTCGTCACGCGTCTGGTCGGTGATGGTGTGGGGTCCGGCCTCCTGGCTGGCGAGCAGCAGCGAAATCAGATTCTCACGATCGCCTCCGGACCGCTGATGATGCACGATGAGATCGTCAATCACCTCGGCGAGCCGCTCGCGCTGGGGCCGGACGCGGCGCGTCGGCGCGAGCAGGGAAACGAGGGGGTCGAGCGCGTCGCTCGCCACCATCAGCGCCCGCCGGACCTCGACTGACAGCGATTCGACGTCGGCGCCGAACAACGTCTCGCCCACGATCGCGAGCGTCAGCGCGCCCGCTTCCGCAGCGACGTCAACGGTCTCCACCGCCCGCCAGCGATCGCGGAGCCGGACGGCATGCGCCACCATGATCTGTCCGTAGCGTTCCAGCTGCTGTCGATGGAACACCGGCTGAACCGCCGCGCGCTGCCGCCGATGGCGCTCGCCCTCCGCCGTCAGGAGACCGTTCCCGAGCAGTCGAGCGGCACGCTGCAATCCGTACGCTTTGACGAACTCGTGGTGACGCGTCACGAGCACCGCTTCGACAAGGTCCGGATGCGTCAGGAGAAATGCCGGCTGCCCGGCGAGCGAGAACGGCACGATGTCGCCTGGCGTTTCGGCGAGGCCCTCCAGAAATCCAAGAGGATCACTGGTGACTCGATGACGAAGGCTCCACAATGAGCGCTGGTAATCCGGCGGATAGCTGGGCGGAGCAGTCACGGCCACGAGGCCCGGCATGTTATCAGGATCGGCAGCAACAGTTGATTCGGAACCTCAGCCGTGCACCGCCCGCCTGACCGCCGCGAGAGCGTCTTCGTCGGAGGGAAACCCCTCGGTGTCCTTCTTCGCCACGACCTCGTCGCCGACCCAGACGGTGAACTCACCCCGGCCGCCCTCCGACAGCTCCGCATCGACGCCAAGCTCGTCCTTGATGATCGCGGCCACACGGACCGCGCGGGGGCGATAGTTTCAGACCTTGCAGTATCGGATGCGGATGTGTGTCATGGCAGGCGCTCGTGCGAGCGCACAGGGATGGGATCCGGCCGGTACTGTTCCAGAAACGCCGTGCGGCTGTTGAGCAACTCGAAGCTGCCGTCTTCCCTGGCGGTCAACTTGAGCCAATGGGCGGTGGCTCCATCATCCACGTTGGCGATGAAGGCGTCGGGCGCGTTCTGCGCACGCTCGTTCCGGGACTCGTGCAGTTGCCACAGATCCATGTCCGGCTGCGCGTTCAGCGTCTTGAACGCGTCCGGCGCGCCGCCCTTGGTCGGGCCGTTATTCATGATCGCCACCCGGGGGCGAAGCGCCGCCAGCAACGCGGGCACGTTGGAGTCGTAATCCCCGTGGTGCGCAATCAGATACACCGATGCCCTGCCGAGGAGGTCGACCGGACACGCCAGCCGGGTCAGCGTGTTGCCGCTCAAATCTCCCAGATCGACGAAGCGGAACGCGCCGAACTGAAGCCGTATTCCAATCGATCGAAAGTTTTCCGTTCCATCCTCGGGATGATCCTCGAGCGTCGCGCACGCACTATTGGGCTGACCCGCGCCCGGCAGCGGTTGTGACAACAGTTTACCAGCCGCGCTGACGATCTCGACGTCGATGCCCTTCAGCGGGAGACGATCGCCCGGTTGAGGCTGGAGGTGCTCACCTCGATCGCGGACCGGTTCATACGCGCGGAACGCGTTGGTCGCCATGCGATCGGTCCCGAGCGGGAAACCATAATCGATGAAGGTCCCGATGGGAACCTTCGATGCGAGGTCCGGAACGCCGCCGACGTGGTCGTTATGGAAGTGCGTGATCAAGAGGTAATCGATGCGATCGATGCCCGCGGCGCGAGCGGCCGCGAGGATCCGATCGGGATCGCGGCCGCCGATGGTCGGATCCCCACCCCGACCGGCGCGGGGGCCATAGCCGGCATCAATCAGGAGCGTCTGGCCCGCCGGCGTCACGATGAGGGTCGCCTGTCCGCCCTCGACATCGATGAAGAATATTTCGAGGTCCCTGGCTGAGGCTGAGCCCGCCAACATGAGGAGCAGGGCAACGCTGAGGGTGACGCGCTGCGTGAGCCAATGCACCCGCCTACTCTTTGAGCAGCACCTTCTCATCGAGCAACGCCGGGCCAGGCGGTGCGCGAGCGAACCGAAGCAGAGAAGAACGTTCCGAGGAATTCGGCGAGAAGAGCCTGTTGACGTGTCATGCCACTACTTTTGCGGCGGCTCGCCGAGCGAAGCCGTCTTCTGCGGCGCCGTGTCGGCCGTCAGTTCAGCGGCACCGCCCGGGTAACGATTCGAGCTCAGGATGAAGGCCAGCGCGTCGGCATACTGCTCCGGCGTCAGCGATCCGGGCGCGCTCTGCGGCATCGTCGTCTTGATCTTGTCGAACAGATCGGCGACGCCTTTGTCCTTCCAGCGGGCCACGAAACGGCGGCCCGCGACCGCCGGCCCGACGGCGCCGCGGAGATTCAGTCCGTGGCACTCCGCGCAGATGCCCTTGTAGACCGCCTCTCCCCGTTTGGCCTGCGCGTCTGCGTAGAGGCCGCCGCCACCCGCCGCCGCGCCGGCTACCACGGTGTCGGCTGGCGCGGTGTCGGCTGGCGCCGCGCTGACCGCAGCGAGTTCCGCCATATGAATATCACCTAACGGCGTCGCGTCCGCCGCCAACGCCGTCGGGCCGGCGGGGAACTGGTTTACGCTCAGAATAAAAGAGAGCAGATCGGCGGTCTGCTCTGGCGTGAGCGTACCGGGAGCCTCGGGCGGCATCCCGACAGTGATAAGTGTGAACATCTCGCCGACGGTCTTGTCCTTCCAGGCGCCGATGAATTCCTGGCCTGCGAGCGCTGGTCCGATACCGCCGGTCAGTTTCAGGTCGTGGCAAGAGGCGCACGCGTCGGCAGACAATGCCTCTCCGCGCTTCGCCTGGTCTGCTGTGTAGACGCCATCGTTGATCGACCGGGTTGCCTGTTGCGCACGAGCCGTCGAAAGCGACGCGGCAGCAAGCGCCGCGCCAACAAGAATCCTGCGCACCCTCGGTCGCCTCATCACCGGGATTATCACTACCGGCTCGAGCCACGTGCTGACCGGGTTGGGGCCCTCGAGCATCGCATTCCTGTATCTTCCCACGCTCGGCATTCTACTCTGCACTTCCAGCCACCAGGGGATTCTCCCGTTGGAGGGGCTCACAATCAATGACGTGCGTCTGGTCGCAATATCCTTTGTTCCCCGATCCCGCCAGAAATCATTGTACGCACCGGCGACATCGGACCGGGCGTCCTTGCCGCGCGCTTCATCATTCCCGTCAGCGATGGCGCGCTGCTCGCGCTCCCTAGCTTCCTACTCAGTGTAGTGGCGCACGCATCTTCGACGCACCCTGTTGGATGAAACGCGGCTTGCGCTGGCGCGGTCGCTGGCCCACAACAGGTTTTGGTTAAGAGTTGCAGCACAGTTTACTCTACAGGCCAACGACCTCCCCGCAAGGGTAACTTGCGGCCCGCCCGAACGCGAGGGCTACCCGCCGCTCAGTAGGAAAATGATGTTCCCCCAGTATGTTCTGGACCGAGGAAGCGCGCGCTGCTCGCTGCCGTCATCCCGCTCCTCGCGGCGACCCTCGCGCCCGATGCCGCCGGCCGCGACGTCGAGGCCGTTTTTAAGGCGTTCTGGGATGCACCCACTCCTCAAGACGCGGCGAGCCGGCAGGGTCGATCTCGTGCGAACGGGCAACACCGTGAAGGCGACGACGAGAGGGGCAGCGGAGTTTACGCTGCTCTTGTCGCCCGATGTCTTCGATTTCGGCAAGCCCCTGAGGATCGAGACCAACGGCAAGGTGGCGTTCGAGGGGTCCGTCATGAGGAGCGTCGAGACGCTTGCGACATGGGCTGCGCGCGACAACGACCGCACGATGCTCTTCGCTGCCGAACTGCACGTCAAGGTGCAGTAATGGAAGCGTCGGGCAGGTCTTGAGACCTGCCCGGGCCCGCCGAAGTACGATGGCGCATCCCGTATCCTGAAATGTTTGTGGCGCCGATGCGCCAGGAGCTCACACGTTTTGGCGTGAAAGAGCTACGCAACGCCGCCGGTAAGGCGCGTCCTGGCGTCGCGATGGCGCTCAGCCACGCGAACCGTCCGGCTCTCGTCGCGACCGTCTTCGCGGGCGCCGACGTCGAAGCCACCGATCGTGCGCGCAGCTACTTCACCGGCTACGCGCCTTCGTCGCCGTCGATCGGACTGCTCAAAGACGGCAAGCTGCTGTACATGCTCGAGCGAAGCCAGATCGAGAACCGCAACGCGGAGGAGATTGCCGCGGCGCTCACGTCTGCGTTCGACACGTTCTGCTGAAAGCCCGCCTCCAAAATCCGGACGCACACGGCACCCGTTGGCTCAGTGGGTCATGCCGTAGACGACGTAATTGACGCCAAGCTTGTAGGCTTCGTTGGTCTCGTCGAAGGGACGGAGTCCGCGTCCCGACCACTCCCAGTACTGCGAAATGTCGGTGTTGTAGTTCACGATCATCTGGAGACGCTTACTCGGGTCGTTATCCTCGTACAGCCCGCGGAACATCGGCTGACCGACGTTGTACGCCTGCGGAAAGTTGGTGAGCGACGTGATCTCGAAAAACGAGTGAAAGATCGGATGCGACGTGTCCATGTCGACGAACCGCCCCTCGGGCATCACGCGCTTCATGTTCTCCGCGAACGGCGCCCAGCCGGCGCTGCCGAAATCACCCTCGGCCTTGAAGTCGTCGACGATCACGAACCCGCCCTTCTGCAGGTACTCCCGCAGCGCCATCCCTTCGTGATCGGTCATGTTCCACCAGCTGACCTCGATGATGTAGATCAGCGGATACTTGAAAATCTCGGGGTCGTCCAACGCAAGGGTGTTGAACTTCTTGTCGTTCGCGCCAAGGTAGCTCACCTCATTCATGATTTCCATGAGGTTTTTCTCGGACACGGAGTACCCGTGCGCCCACGCCGGCAGGCCTCTGTACCAGAAGCCTCCTGGGGAAGTGTCGTAGTTGATGCGAACGAAGGTAAAGCGGCCGTCGTAGGGCGCGTTGGGGAGCTGATCGCGCAGCATGCGGCTGCCGGTGAATCCCCCGAATCCGCGGCCGCGGCGCTGGGCCAGGGCTGCGGCGCAAAGGCCCAGAATCAGGACCATGACTGTTGCCAGGACGACCGGGCGGCCCAAGGGGCCATGTGCTGTACGCTTGAATCGCATGCGTCAGATCGTTCCGATTCTACGCCGATGATAAGAGTCGGCCACTCGATTGTGATCGACGACCGGGACCTCGAGGAGCGGTTCGTCCGCGCGTCGGGGCCTGGCGGCCAGAACGTCAACAAAGTCGCGACCGCGGTCGAGCTCCGGTTCCGGATCAGCGAGTCGTCGCTCCCGCCGGACGTGAAGGCGCGGTTGACCGCACTCGCGGGACATCGCGTGACGGCCGACGGGGTCCTTCTGATTGACAGCCGGGAGCACCGCACGCAGCTGCAGAATCGGGAGGCCGCCCGTCAGCGGCTCATCGCGCTCCTTGGACTGGCGGCGAAACGCCCCAAGCGCAGGAAACCGACGAAGCCGCGCGCCGGCGCGCGCGAGAAGCGACTGGCCTCAAAGAAGCAGCGGAGCGCCGTCAAGGCGGGGCGCAGAGGGAGTCGGCGCAGCGAAGACTAGTGGATTAGTATTGACCTCGTGGCAAGTATTCTCCAGATCGTTCCCGCCGGCCAGAAGGTCGGCATCGCGTTTTCTGGCGGCCTCGACACGAGCGCTGCCCTTCATTGGATGCGAGCCAAAGGCGCGATTCCGTACGCGTACACCGCGAATCTCGGTCAGCCCGACGAGCCCGACTACGACGACATTCCGCGCCGCGCCCTGTGGTATGGCGCCGAGAAGGCGCGCCTGATCGACTGCCGCTCGGAGCTCGTGTCCGAGGGACTGGCGGCGCTGCAGTCCGGCGCGTTTCACATCTCAACGGCCGGCGTGCCCTACTTCAACACCACGCCCATCGGCCGCGCCGTGACCGGCACGATGCTCGTCGGGGCGATGAAGGATGACGATGTGCACATCTGGGGCGACGGGAGCACGTTCAAGGGCAACGACATCGAACGCTTCTACCGGTACGGTCTGCTCGCCAACCCGAATCTGCGCATCTACAAGCCGTGGCTCGATCAGCTGTTCATCGACGAGCTGGGCGGCCGCCAGGAGATGTCGGAGTACATGCGCAAGGCCGGTCTCGCGTATCGCATGAGCGCGGAAAAGGCGTACTCGACCGACTCGAACCTCCTCGGCGCGACGCACGAAGCCAAAGACCTCGAGCAGCTGAGTCGCGGCGTGACGATCGTCGAGCCGATCATGGGCGTCCCCTTCTGGCGCGAAGACGTCGTCGTCAAACCGGAGAAGGTCACGATCCGCTTCGAGGAAGGATGGCCGGTTGCGCTGAACGGAAACGTCCACGCGGATCGCGTGTCACTTCTCGGCGAAGCCAATGCGATTGGCGGCCGACATGGGCTCGGCATGAGCGATCAGATCGAGAATCGCATCATCGAAGCGAAGAGCCGCGGTATTTACGAGGCGCCTGGCATGGCGCTCCTCTTCATCGGCTACGAACGGCTCGTCACCGGCATCCACAACGAGGACACAATCGAGCAATACCGCGACAGCGGCCGCCGGCTCGGCCGCCTGCTCTACCAGGGCCGCTGGTTCGATCCGCAGGCGCTGATGCTGCGCGAAACGGCGCAGCGCTGGGTCGCCCGCGCGATCACCGGCGAAGTGACGGTCGAGCTACGTCGGGGCAACGACTACTCGATTCTCGACACCAGCGGACCCAATCTGACGTACAAACCGGGACGCCTCACGATGGAAAAAGGCGACTCCGCGTTCTCGCCCCAGGATCGCATCGGCCAGTTGACGATGCGGACGCTCGATATCGACGACACGCGCGAGAAGCTGCTCGCGTACGTGAAGTTGGGCCTGCTCGCTCCTTCGGTCGGCACCGCGCTCCCGCAGCTGCCGAAGCCAGACCACGACAAGAGCTGACAACAACCGCCGCGACCGAAGGGGCCGCTCTCGCCCGGCCTACGGCTGAACGCTCGCGGCCCAGGCGTCGACCTGTCGCTCGAGGACATCGAGCGGCACGGCACCCTGGCCCAGGACGACGTCGTGGAATCCCCGAACGTCGAAGCGCGGGCCGAGCCGGCGTTCGGCGTTCGTGCGCAGTTCGCGGATCTTGAGCTGCCCCATCTTGTACCCCAGGGCCTGACCGGGCCAGACAATGTAGCGATCGACTTCGACGCCGATGTCCTGGTCCGTCTTGGCCGTATTCGTGCGGAAGAAGTCGATGGCCTGATCGCGCGTCCACCCCATCGAGTGCAGGCCTGTGTCGATCACCAGCCGCACGGCACGCCACGCGTCGTACGTCAACTGCCCGAACTTCGCGTAGGGATCGGCGTAGAGGCCCATTTCGTCGCCAAGCGATTCGGAGTAGAGCGCCCATCCCTCGACAAACGCCGTGTAGCTGGAGTTTCTGCGAAACTCCGGAAGGCCCTGCATTTCCTGCGCGAGCGCGATCTGAATGTGATGCCCGGGCACCGATTCGTGGAGGGTCAGCACCGGCATCTCCCAACTCGGGCGCGAGTCCAGTTTGTACGTGTTGGCGAACATGTTGGCCGGCCGGCCCGTCGCGAACGATCCGGGTTCGTAGTACGCGGTCGTCTGCGACGGCGCCACCGCGTCGGGCACCGGCTCGACGCCGTACGGCGTCTGCGGCAGTCGGCCGAAGAGATGCGCAAGCCCGGGCTCGGCACGTTTCGCGATGTCGCGGTAGGCCGTAAGCAGCGACGGCGCATCGCGGAAATAGAACTTCGGATCCGTCCGAAGATATCGCTTGAAGTCGTCGTGGCTGCCTTTGAAGCCGGTTGACGCGGAGATGGCGTCCATCTCGGCCCGAATCCGCTTGACCTCGGCAAGGCCGATTTCATGAATCTGCCTCGGCGAGTCGTCGGTCGTGACGTGCCACTTCACGTTGTACGCATACATCGCCGGGCCGTTCGGCAGCGCGCCCACCCCAATCGTCTCCCGGCACGCGGGGATGTACCGCGCGACGAGGAAATCGCGCAGCCTCGTCCACGCTGGAACGATGGCGCTCCGATAGGCTGCTATGGCCCGAGCCGTGAGCGCGGTGCGGTCCGTCTCGGGAATCGAGGCCGGCCACTTCGTAAACGGCTTGAGCATCGGGCTCTTCAGCGGGTCGTCCCGGTCATCCCGACCACCAATGACCTGCGCCTCGACTTGCGCCGGCACGTCGCGCATCGTGATCCTCGGCGGCGTCAGGTCGGCCGCGAGCCCCTGTTCCATCAGGGCGATCGTCTGGTCGACGAGCGGCGCGACGCCCTGCAGCCGGGAGACGATGTTCTCGTAGTCCTCGCGCGTGACGGTCGGCATCAGCGTGATGGTGCGCGGGATGTCCTGCGCGATGCCTTCGAGCTGGTTGATCGGCATCAGCAGGTTGTGCGGGATGATGCTGCGGATCGGCATCGCGTCGTTGTGAAACGCGAGGCCCTTGACCGCGGTGTCGAGAAGGTCGCGGTACAGGTCGAAACTCAACTGATCCTTCGCGTCGAGGTTCGCGCGATCGATCGCCGACAGCCGGTTGGCGCTCTCCTTCAGGTACCTGGCCCGCGCGTCGATGGCTGACTGAGAGTAGTCGGTCCAGCGCGCATTCTGGCCCCGGTACCCGAGCGACGTCGCGACCTCCGGGTACTCGGTCATCCAGTACCTCCAGTCGTCGTCGAGCCGCGCACCCAGCAGGCCGCCCCCCCCCTCGGGAGCCCGCACGGCGCAGGCGACCGACACGCACACGAACGGCAGCAGACCGAGCAGCGTGTAGATGCGCATCGATTCAGATAGTAACCTGATAGAATCCCCGGCGATGGCGACCCACGCGATTTCCGTGACGGTTGATGATCGACCGGGTATGCTGTTCAAGACGACGCAGGTGCTCACGGAGAGCGTGGCGGACATTCGCTACGTCGACATCCTGCATCGCCCGGCCCACACCGAGATCTTTTTCGAATGTGAATTGCCGAATGCAATCGATCCCGTCATCGAGCGGCTGCGAACCCTCGATGGCGTGAGGCACGTCGCGTCCGCGCCGCCGATGTCTCTCATTTACGGCAAGCGCATCATCATCATCGGCGGCGGTGCGCAAGTCGGGCAGGTGGCGCTCGGCGCGATTGCGGAGGCGGACCGGCACAATATCCGCGGCGAGCGGATTTCCGTCGACACGATTCCGCTTGTCGGCGAGCAGGAAATCGCGGCCGCCGTACGCGCCGTCGTCAGGTTGCCGCGCGTTCGCCTGCTCGTTCTGGCGGGATCGCTAATGGGCGGGGACATCGCCACGGCGATTGAAGAGGTCCGCGCGGAAGGTCTTATCGTGATCTCCCTCAATATGGCGGGCAGCGTGCCGGACGCGGCCGACCTCGTCGTGTCAGACCCTGTGCAGGCGGGGGTCATGGCCGTGATGGCGATTGCCGATACCGCGAAATTCGACATCCTGCAGCAACAGAAACGTCGATATTGATCGGGCGGACTAACTTTGCAGACTGACGTTAACAAATGATGAGGCCGACATGAACAGCATGCGCTGGATACTCGTTGCGCTCACCGTGGCGGTCGTGCCGGGATCGTACCTATTGCTCGCGCAGCAGCCTCCGGCTCCGGCCAGGGGGCAGGGCCGCGGCGCGGCGGCGCCGCCGCAGCCGATGTCGTTCTTCGTGACCAGCGTCCCGAAAGGCGATGGCGCCAACTACGGCGGCCTCGCCGGAGCGGACGCGTATTGTCAGCAGCTCGCCGCGACCGCTGGACGGGCCGACGCGACGTGGCATGCGTACCTGAGCACACAGGGCCCCGGCGCGGTCAACGCACGCGACCGCATCGGCAACGGTCCCTGGTACAACGCGAACGGCGCGATGATCGCGAGGAATGTCGGCCAGCTTCACGGCGACACGATCGACCAGGCGCGGATCGGAAACGCGCTTGGCAAGCAGTTCACGCTGAGCGAGAAGAAGGAGCGCATCAACGGCGTTGGCGACATGCCGAACCAGCACGACATCCTGACCGGTTCGCAGCCGGACGGCCGCGCGTACACTGACGCCACGGATCACACCTGCAGTAACTTCACGAGCAACGCCACGGGCATGGGTTCGGCGCAGATCGGACACTCGGACAAGCAGGGCGGCGGAAACTCCTCATGGAACTCGACCCACCCGAGCCGCGGCTGCAGCCAGCCTAATCTGGTGGCCACGGGCGGCGCGGGTCTGCTCTACTGTTTTGCGGTGAACTGAACACCCGGCAGGGCGGCGGTGGCATGGCCACGTCCGCTTGCGTCAGACGAGCTAGCCGGACCGTTTCATCCACGCCACGCAGCGTTCAAGATGCTCGTGCATCTCGATGGCCGGCGCCTGGTGAATGCGGCCATGGCCCGGCAGCACCCATTCGAATCGATAGTCCAGCAGCCGCTCCATCGACCGCGTCTGGACAGACCACGAGTACCAGCAGGCGTCGCGAAACGCGGTGAGCGTGTCGCGCACGGGCGACCAGGCCAGGTGGTCGCCGGTGAACAACACCTGATTGCGATAGAGCAGCACTTGATGACCCCGCGTGTGGCCCGGTGTCGGAATGCAGACGAGATCGGACCCGATCGCGATCGGCGCTTCACCGTCCACGACCTGTTCGATCCCCAGCTGTGCCGCGCCGTCACCCTGATGCATCACGCGCGGACAGCGGAAATGCGCCTCGAACTTCGCGTGGTCGGCAATGTCGTCCCGGTGCGACAGAAACATCAGCGCCACGCCGCCCATCTCCTCGATGCGCTTGACGAGCGGGGCCGTAAACCGGGGCGAGTCGACCAGGACGTTTCCGCCGTCTTCCTTCCGACGGACAATCAGGTAAGACCAGGCACCGAAGCTCGCCTCTGACGTAAAGCCACAGAAGAAGACGTTGTCAAAGACGGTGCTGGGAAACGCCCGGACCGCCTCGCGCACATTCGGGTGGGAGCCTGGGGACATTGTTCCAATCGAGCCGGTCGGACAGGCGATAAGCGCCATGAGGGCGCGACGGACTTCCTCGAGCGTGGACGGCTGGCGGCCAACGCTCGACTGGTCGCCGTGGTCGCGGAACGTCGCGGGCGCGATCTGCCGGCAGGCGTCGCAGTCGATGCAGCTGTCATCGACGTAGAAGTCGCCGTCGACGTTCTGCGGCAGCCGATGCTCGATCCGCGCCATCGCCTGATCGTAACAGTTACGCCGGAATAGTCCTCACGTCGTAGCGCGCAAACACCGGATCGGCTCTGAGAATCGGCAGGTCCTCCACTTGCGCTTGCGCAACCAGCAGGCGATCGAACGGATCGCGGTGGTGTGGCGGAAGCGTGACGACGTGCAACGCGTGGCTGTGCTCGATGGGCAGCGCCAACGTTTGCAGCGCATCAAGTCGACTCGGAGCGTACCGTGCCGGCGGCTCCGGAAGCCGCAGCTTTCCCAGCCCGTGCTTGATGGCGATTTCCCGGGCGCTCGCGGCAGACAAATAGAGCTCGTCGTCGCGTGTCTCGATGAGCGATCGCGTCTGGACCGCTGGTGCCGGTCGCTCCGCCCACAGAATCCCGAGCGATCTGTTGACGTCAGCCGACGCGTCGCGCGCGCCTGCGCGGTGACGTGGGGCCGGGCCGATCACACGCCCACAAGGGCCTTGTGCACGGCGCGCAGGGCCTGCTCGCCTTTCGACGCCTCGACGAGGACGGAGATCTTGATCTCGCTCGTCGAAATCATCTCGATGTTGATGCCCTCTCTCGCGAGCGTCTCGAACATAATCGCCGCGACGCCGGAGTGGGTCCTCATGCCGACGCCAACGGCCGACAGCTTCGCGATCTGCTCGTCGATCGCCACGTCGTCGAAACCGACGTCCGCCTTGAAGGCCCCGATCGCCGCGCGCGCTTTGTCGACGTCCGGTTTGTCGACGGTGAAGGACAAATCGGTGAGCGGCGTGTCCGATCCGTGGCTGACATTCTGGACGATCATGTCCACGCTGATCGACGCATTCGCCAGCGCCCTGAACACCTTCGCGGCGACGCCCGGCCTGTCCGGCACGCCGACCAGCGTGACCTTGGCCTGGTTCTTATCAAGCGCGACGCCGCGTACCACGATCTTTTCCATGCTGCGGGTTTCTTCTTTCACAATCGTCCCCGGGTTGTCGTTGAGACTGGAACGGACTTCGAACACGACGCCGAACTTCTTGGCGATTTCAACCGACCGAAGCTGCATGACTTTCGCCCCGGACCCGGCCAGCTCCAGCATCTCATCGTACGAGATTTCCTCGAGCTTCCGCGCGTCCGGCACGATCCGCGGATCGGCGGTGTACACGCCGTCGACGTCGGTGTAGATCTGGCAGAGATCCGCCTTGAGCGCCGCGGTCAGCGCGATCGCCGTCAGGTCCGATCCGCCGCGGCCAAGCGTCGTAATCTGACCGCCGGAGGTCTGTCCCTGAAAGCCGGCGACGATGACGACGTTGCCGGCGTCGAGCAGCCGGTGTGTTTCCTTCGGCGTGATGTTGACGATCTTCGCCTTGGTGTGAACACCGTCGGTGACGATGCCGGCCTGCGCGCCGGTCAGCGACACGGCCGGAACGCCGATCGCCTGGAGCGCCATCGCCGTCAGCGCCGTCGTCGTCTGCTCGCCGGTGGCCAGCAGCATGTCCATCTCGCGCTCCGGCGGCGCGTCCATGATCTGGCTGGCCAGCCTGATCAGGCCGTCGGTGACCCCGCCCATCGCCGAGACGACGACGACGATCTGGTTCCCGAGGGCCCGACTCTCTCCCACGCGCCTGGCGACATTCTTGATACGCCCGGCGTCAGCGACCGACGTTCCGCCGTATTTCTGGACAATCAATGACATCGGGCAATGACATCGGGCAACGATACAGGGGTTCCGGATTAGGGTGCTTCATCTTATCTTGGGATAGCGAGACTCGGAAAGCCCACGGTGGTCGCGACATCGCAATTTGTTAAAGTGGTTCGCATGCCACGCAGATTTCTCCGCCTTGCCGCCATCGTCGCATCCGCGACCTGTGCGGCCACCACATCACCTACTGGCGCAGCAGGCCCAGCCGTCGGTCAATCCGCAGGACGTCATGCTGTTCGACGCGGCCGTCCGCACGGCGACGCTGCCGAACGGCGTGAAGCTCTTCATCCGCCACAACGAGCAGCTTGTCAGGCGCGTGTCGCTGCGGCTGGCCGTCAAGGCGGGGTCGATCGACGAAGCCGACGATCAACAGGGACTCGCCCATCTCATCGAGCACATGGCGTTCAACGGCAGCGCGCACTTCAAGCCGGGCGAACTCGTCTCCGCCTTCGAGTCGATCGGCGCGAGGCTCGGACCCCACGTGAATGCCTATACGGGCTTCGACGAAACCGTGTACATGCTCGAGCTGCCGACCGACAAGCCCGACATCGTGGCGAAGGGGTTGACGGCGATGGCCGATTTCGCGAGCGGGTTGGCGCTCGATCCGGTCGAAATCGACAAGGAACGGAGCGTGGTCATCGAGGAATGGGGTGGCGGCCTGGGCGCGGGGTCGCGCATCCGCGACAAGCAGTTCCCGGTATTGTTCTATCGCTCGCGGTATGGCGAGCGTCTGCCGATCGGCAAGCCGGAGATCATCCGCCGGGCGCCGGCCGCGCGGCTGCGCGCGTTCTACGACACGTGGTATCGGCCCGATCACATGTCGATCATCGTGGTGGGTGACGTCGACGCGCCGCAGATCGAGCAGAGCGTCCGGACGCTGTTCGGTCCATTAGCCGCCCGCGCGCCAGCGGCCCCGGAGCCGGATCGGACCGTACCCCTTCATTCCCAGCTCCTGGTCAACGTCGCGACGGATCCGGAGCTGACGCGATCGAATGTGCAGCTGGTCCGAAAGCGGTCCCGCGAGGCGGGACAGCGTATCGCTGACTACCGGCGCGGCCTGGTCCAGCAGCTCATCGAACACATGATCGGCGAGCGGTTCACGGAGCTGGCCCGGCGGCCCGATGCTCGATTTCTTGGCGCCGGAGCGGGTGGCGGCTCGCTCAGCCGCACGGTCGATGTGTTCAGCTTCAGCGCCTCGGTCGAGGACGGACGAATCGCCGACGGACTCTCGGCGCTCGCCGTCGAAGCCAGGCGCGTGAGGGAGTTCGGGTTCGGCACCGGCGAGCTGGATCGCGCGAAAGCGTGGATATCCGGCTTCATGGAGCGCGCGTTCAACGAACGCGATAAGACCGAGAGCCGAGCGTACGCGCAGGAATACGTCAACTTCTTCCTCGACGAAGAGCCCTCCCCCGGCATCGCCTACGAGTATCGACTCGTCCAGCAACTGCTACCCACCGTCACGCCTGCCGAGGTCTCGACGTTCGTGCGCACGCTGATGGGCGACGACAGTCGCGTGCTGCTCGCCACGTCGCCGCAAAAGGCGGGCGTGCCTGTACCGTCGGAAGCGGATCTTCAGGCGACGCTGGCGGCGGCCGATCACGTCGCGGTCATGCCGTGGAACGAAACGACGGTCACTCGCGAGTTCGTTGAAACACGATCGGCACCGGCGGCGGTCAGCTCGCGCCGGGAGGTTCCCGAAGTCGGCGTCACGATCGTGCGATTCGCGAACGGCATCGAGGCCTGGCTGAAACCCACAGACTTCAAGAACGACCAAGTGCTGTTCGACATGGA
Source organism: Vicinamibacterales bacterium (assembly GCA_965229885.1). GTDB lineage: Bacteria > Acidobacteriota > Vicinamibacteria > Vicinamibacterales > CAVVIG01 > DATLLJ01. The sequence continues at coordinate 26,296 of CBDDJX010000001.1, read as the reverse complement.
AGCGCCTGGCGGAGGATCGCTGGCGCCTTGCCCGGACCTGCCCGAGACCACGCTGTCGTCCTCCTACGTCGGTCTGTCGGGTATTGGCGGACTGAAGGCGCTCGACCTACAGAAGATGCTCGCGGGGAAGCTCGCCTCGGCCTCGCCATACGTCGGCCTTTCGGAACACGGCATTTCCGGCAGCGCGCCGCCGGCACAGCTCGAAACGGCGCTGCAACTACTCTATCTGGATTTCACCGCGCCGGACGACGATCCAGATGCCTTTGCGCTGCTGACGCGCCAGTTGGCGGCGGCGGTGGCCAACCGCGGACAATCGCCGCAGCAGATCTTCGCCGACCGCCTCTCGCAGGTGAACACATCGAACCACTGCACGTCGACGCCGCTCACGCCCGAGCGCGTCAACGCGCTCGGGCGCGCGAAGATGACCGCCTTCTACCGTCAGCGCTTCGCGAACGCCGCCGACTTCACGTTCTTCATGGTCGGCGCCTTTACCGTCGATGACGCGCTGCCGCTGCTGGCGCGCTACGTGGGCTCGCTCCCTTCCACGGGCCGGCAGACGTCGCGTGTCGTCGACCTCGGCATCCATTTTCCTGACAAGCACGAGGTCGTGCGCATCGACAGGGGCCGCGAGCCGCGCGCACAGACCGTCATCAGCTTCTTCGCCGATCCGCCGCCGACCCCGCTCGATCAGGAATATGTGATCGTCGCCACGACCGTGCTCGATATCGCACTGCGCGACGCGTTGCGCGAGGAGCTCGGCCAGGCCTACACCGTCAGCGTCCGGTTGTCGCAGCCGCTGCCCCAGCGCGACGCCGGACGCATCCAGGTGCAGTTCGGGGCCGCGCCGGAAAACGTCATGCCGATGACCGACCGCGTGGTCGAGAAGATCAAGCGCCTGCAGAAAGACGCCCCGTCGGCCGATCTCACCAATTGCGCCAAGGAATCGGCGCGACGGATCTACGAGACATCGCTGCGCGAAAACGGATACTGGCTGCGCCGGATGAGCACCATCCATCTGCTCGGCGGCGACCTCACGGACATCGTCACGCGCAACCAGCGGATCGATTCGATCACGCCGCAGATTCTGCAGGAGGTGTTCAAGAAGGACTTCCCGTTCGATCGCTACACCGTCGTGACGCTCATGCCCGAGGCGGCAAAGTAACCGTGTCTCCTCTGATTGTCATTGGCTCATGGCGAGTGTCGACTCGCATTCGCCGTAGTCATACCGGCCGGCCGCGTCCGTGACCCGCCAGCCCCGCGCGGCTGCCGCACGGAGGGCCCCGGTCGCGCGCCGGGAAGTCAGCCTGCGCGACCACGCTCCGCAATCGCGGGACGTGCTACACTTTTTGGTTCAGACAACCTGCAGTCTGCAGTCTGCAGTCTGCACTCTGCACTCTGCAATCGGTAATTTCAGGCTCCCTGTGGTGGGCGTAGTTCAGTGGCAGAACGCCTGACTGTGGCTCAGGAGGTCGCGGGTTCGATACCCGTCGCCCACCCCAACTTACATCGCGTCAGCGGCTCAAGAGCTGCGAGATCTCGGCCCGAAACAGCCACGCGGCCGCAGCCGCGCCTGCCAGCGTCAGCCCGAGCAGGACGATCGTCTTCACGGCCGTGCGGGCGACCCACCGTGCGCCGGATCGCAAGGGCACGAGTTCCAGATCGTCGGCGGCCGCCGCGACCAGCTCATCGCCGATGACACTGGCCGACATCTGCTGTCCACGGGTGAGGGCCCGGTCGCACACGAGGTTCACCAGCCGTGGCACGCCGCACGTCGCCGCGTGCAGTTCCGCGAAGGCGCCCTCATCGAATTCCACGCGCGCGCTCGCCCCGACGACCGACAGTCGATGAACGACGTAGCCGATCACCTCCTCGGCGGTGAGCGGATCGAGACGACAGCGGAGGGCAACCTGGCGCTCGAGCTGCCGAAACTGCCTGCCGTGAAGAAGCGCGGGCAGCGTGGGTTGACCGACGAGAATGACCTGCACCCGTCGACCCGCAGCCACGTTCGACACGGCTGACAACGACCCGAGAAGTTCCGGACGCGCCTCGTGCGCGTCGTCGACGATGATGACCGCTGACGCCCGAAGCGGCACAAGCGAAGCGGCGAAATCGCCGACGGCCGTGATCAATTCCCGCCGCGTGGCGGCGGCCATCTGGCCGCGTGCCGCATCCTCGCGCGAGACCATGCCGAAATCGACCAGCACCGTCCTCAGCAGATCCTCCAAGGATGCGGCGGGAGCGGCAAGGAGCGACGTCACCGTGTGGCGTCCCAGCTGTTCGACAAGCGATCGGCACAGCGTCGTCTTACCGACCCCCGGTTCCCCGGTGAGCAGCATGATCGCGTCGCCGCGCCCGAGCGCGTCGGTGAGCGCCTGCAGAGCACGCTCGTGCGACGTGCTGTGATAGATGAATTTCGTATCCAGGGAGAGGCCGAAGGGATTCTCGGACAGGCCGTAGAACGGCTCGTACGTCAGCGGGACCGCAGGTGTCGGCGCCGCGAAGTCGGCCTGCCGCGCGAGGCGGCTCCCGACGATGCGCGGCGGCGGCGCTCCGGGCATGGCCGGGCCGCGCGCGCCTTCGCGCCCAAGCGGAAGTGGAAACAGATCGAGCAAGGGACGCGGGCCGTCGGAGCCAGGCGCCGCGGCCCCCGGCGACCCCATCGCCGTATGCTGAGCCGCAGCCCGGCCAAACCGGGAGAGCGGCGGCGAGGCAGGCCCAGGCGCGAGGGTGGCCTCTGGAAAAATCGACGGCGGAAGGGCCGGCGATTCGCCAGGAGCTCGGTCGACCGGCGGGATGCGCGCGGCACTCGGACCCGGCAGCGCCTCGTCCGGGGTCGAAGTAGGACCACCGAGGCCGCGCTCAAGCTCCGAGACTTTTGCTTGAAAACTCGGATCGTCCAGGAAGGACGGGGGCTTTTGGTCCTGGCTCAAAACGGCACAACCTGTTCCAGATCAGTCCATTTCGCCGCAAGTCATTGGCCTACAACGGTTCCAGACGCCAGTCGTGGACCACTATTGACGCTATTGTCTTATATACGAACACGTTATTACCTGTTCCAGCGCGTCAACATCTTGTGCAAGTATCTACCCTGTAACTACTTAGAGTCAATAGACCAGACTTGGCGTTTCTGTTGCTGCATTTTCTGTTGAGCCATGGGTGTGCTCGTGGCAACACGGACTATGACGATCGACATAGCGAGCTTTAACGTGCAGAACTGGCGAACCGGGCTGCCCGTCCTGACGGCGCGCCTCGTCACGCTGCGCGAACCCGCGCCGCAGGATCTTGGCCCGCTCGTCGACTTGTTGTCCGTGGCTGACGCCTCGCGGTTCGGGATCGAAGATCCGGACACCGAAGTGGCCGTACAGCGGCTCATCGAGCGCGCGGCGCGCGAGCGCGTGCTCGGCCAATCCTTCACCTACGCAATTACCACCGGCGCGACGCGGCCACCGGTTGGCCTCATCCAGGTCCGACAGCTCGATCCCGCGTTCGACGTGGCGGAATGGGAATGCACGGTGGCGCCGTCGGTGCGCGGCTGAATCGTACCGGGTTCGTCGGAGGGCTCATTGCTTGAGAGGATGGAGCCCATGGCACGACCGAGGAAGTATTCAGCTGAGGTTACGAGAGCGGGCCATTCGGATGGTCCGCGCGCATGGTCCCGAGCATCCGTCGCAGTGGGCCGCGATCACGGCGATCGCGAGCAAGTTCGGCTGCACCGGTGAGACGCTGCGGAATTGGGTGCGCCAGGCCGAACGCGAGACGGGCCAGCGGGGCGGCCTGACGACCGACGAGCGCCAGCGCCTGAAGGAACGGGAACGCGACAATCGCGAATTGAGACGCGCGAATGAGATCTTGCGGAAGGCCTCCGCATATTTTGCCCAGGCGGCGCGCGACCGCCGAGTGAAGTAATGGTCCAGTTTGTGGATGACCACCGGGCCACGTAGGGGGTTGAGCCGATCTGCGCGGTGTTGCCGATCGCCCCCTCGACGTATTTTCTGCACCACGCCCGGCAGGTGGACCCGCCGCCGCGGCCGGCGCGCGCCAAGCGCGACGACGACTTGCGGATCGCCATCCAGCGGGTCTGGGACGCGAATTGGCAGGCATACGGACCGCGGAAGGTCTGGCAGCAGCTCGGCCGCGAAGACGTCGACGTCGCGCGCTGTATGGTCGAGCGGCTGACGGGGGCGATGGGCTTGGCCGGCGCGGTCCGCGGCCGCGCATGGGTCACGACGCCCGCCGCTGCGACCGCCGGCGTGCGTCCCCCGGCTTTGGTCGACCGCCAGTTCACCGCGCCGCGGCCCAACCAGCCTCTGGGTCTCCGACTTCCCCTACGTCGCCACGTGGAAAGGCTTCGTGTATGTCGCGTTCGTGATCGCTGTCTTCTCGCGGCGCATCGTCGGCGGGCGCGTGTCGGCGTCGCTGCGGACGGACTTCGTGCTCGATGCGCTCGAATAAGCGGTGTGCGAACGTGGCGCGGATCGCGTCAGCGGCCTGGTGCATCACAGCGACCGGGGTACGCAGTATCTGTCGATGCGGTACACCGACCGGCTCGCCGACGCCGGCATCGCGCCGTCGGTCGGCAGCCGAGGCGACTCCTATGACAATGCCCTCGCCGAGTCGGTGATTGGGCTCCTCAAGACGGAGGTGATTCGACGGCAAGGTCCGTGGCCGCATCTGGCGCAGGTGGAATTCGCGACGCTGGCGTGGGTGGATTGGTTCAACAACCGCCGGTTGCTCGAGCCCGTCGGCTACGTGCCGCCTGCGGCATTCGACGCGCACTACTATGAGCAGGTTAAGGTGGCCTGACTCAACTAACTCACCCTCCGGGATTCCCGGTACGATTCAGCCCGGTGCGCCTCCCTCGCGCTTGGGAACCACCCGCCACTCGCGGGCAGTATTGCCGCCATGCGGGCCGGGGCAAGTCCTTTTGTCAGTGCGATTCGCCTGAATTCGACGGCGCCCGGACCCGGGGGCCCCAGCCCCCCGTACGTATCGCAGGGGCCTCCACCCGGGCACACGTCAGCGCGGGCTGAGAAGTGGCGGAAGATTTTCGTGCGCTCTGCGGCTTTTGGGTGTATAAGCGGGTACGTCCTGGGCAGGCAAAATGGAAATCCCAGGCATGGAGATCCAAAACATGAAATCCAGGGTCATGCTCGGTGCGATGGTGGTGGTCGTGGCAGTTGCCGCTGGCGTTAGGATGGCCGCCGCGCCGGCCGCCGCGCCGGCCGCCACAAGCCCGACGTTCAACAAGGATGTCGCGCCGATCGTCTTCAACAACTGCGTGTCGTGCCATCGTCCCAACCAGATCGCGCCGATGTCGCTCATGTCGTACGAGGAAGTGCGACCCTGGGCGCGGGCGATCAAGAACAAGGTCTCCAAGCGTGAGATGCCGCCGTGGTTCGCCGATCCTCGCTTTGGCGAATTCCGCAACGACCCGCGCTTGACCGACACCCAGATTCAGACCATCGCGGCGTGGGCAGACACGGGCGCTCCTGAAGGTGATACGCCATTGACGGCCGAGCTGCCAACGATAAACGAGGGCTGGACGCATCCCTCGGGGCGCGATCCCGACCTCGTGATCGAGATGGCGCACGCATACAACGGGCCGGCCCAAGGTGAGGTGCCCTGGTTCAACATCTACCAGGAGCTCCCGGAGGAGCTGAAAAAGGAAGAGCATCTCATCGAGGCCATTCAGCTCTTGCCGGGCGTGATCCCGGCCATGCATCACCTGGTGTTCAGCGTCAGGCCGCTGCCGCCCGGCACCAAGATCGGGAGGGGCCCGGCCTGGCCGGGCGGGCAGATCATCGACGGGGCGTTACTCAACGAGGAAACCGGTAAGCTGGCGGATGGTGCCAACTCCTTGACCGGCGCGGAAGGCGCGGCAGAGGATCAAGGAGATAGGTTCTCCTTTTGTTGTTACGTTCCCGGAGGCAACTTCAGGCAATATCGGGATGGTGCATTTCGACGCATGCCCAAGGAAGGGGTCATTGTGTGGGGCGCGCACTACACCATGATCGGCAAGCCGTTCGCGGACAAAACGAAGGTGGGTCTGTGGTTTCAGAAAGACCCGAAAAACGAAATCGGTGGAGGCCAGGTCGGCGGCCGCCTCAGGATTGCCCAGGGGAGGGAGTTGGTGGACGACAACGTCACGCCGGTGCCAGCTCCTGGAGGGGTGGCAGGGACGGGCGGTCGCGACCCCGCCGTGCCGGTGATTCCGCCGCATACGGCCGACTTTTCGTTGACGGAGATCTCGGCGTATCAAGACGACGTGACGTTGTACACCGTGTGGCCGCACATGCATCTGCGCGGTCATGAAATGACATTCGTAGTGACGTTTCCCGATGGCCGGGAGCAGATCCTGCTGGCCAACCTGAACTACGACTTCAATTGGCAGATCTTCTACGATTTGAAGGAGCCGCTCAAGATACCGGCCGGCAGCACGATCAAGGCGGTTGGATCCTACGACAACTCCACGAGGAACAGGAACAACTCCGAGCCTCACAAGGAGGTCTACTGGTCCGAGCAGTCTTGGGATGAGATGTTCACGCCATTCCGGGATGTCACGGTGGACAAGAACGCCCTCGAATTGACGAAGGCGCCCGCGTCGTCGACCGACGGCGCCCGGCAGTAGAGCTATCGCGATCGCCTCGCCAACGCGTGGAGAAGGCCGGCAAAAGGCCGCCTTCTTCACGCGATCGACCATCCCACGCGCGACTCACCTCGTACTTCTCCGCACCGCCGTCGCGTCCAGCCCCACATCCCACGCCCGCAGCACGCGTTTCCACAGATCCGTTGAGTACGGCGCCATTGCACCTCCCACGGGAGAAGTACCACGGCGTCGTACTACGTACAATCAGAAAACGCTCTAGTCGTGGATCGTCTATTGGGTTGACGATCCCTACCCGCCGATCCGGCTCAGCGTTCTAATGCTGGACCACCACGCGCAGCCGCAGGGCGATGACGCCGAGAATCCCGTACGCTGCCGACAGCGCGAAACCCGTGTGGTCAAGAAACTCATGCGGCTGCCCGATGGTAGAACTTCAGCAGTCCCCCGAGCCGTTCGCGGCAAAGCATCGGGCCGGTCGTGCGGACCTCGTCCTGCGGAAGAGCAAGAGGTTGTCCTTGCCTTGGTGATTGCGCTCGCCGTGGAAGTGCGCGACGTACGCACGTAACGCGGTGCGTAGCGCCGGCGCGCCGAAGAGAATCAGCTTCGAGAGGCACTCGTCTTTGACTGACCGCACCCAGCGCTCCGCGTGCGGATTCAGGTTCGGGCTGCGGGGCGGCAATCGCACGGGCGTCACGCCACCGTCCATGAGTGTGGTGTCGAATGCCGGACAGTATTTACCGTCGCGGTCGTGAATCAGATACCGATGGCCGACGAGGAACCCGTCGTCTGCCATCGTGAGGTTTCGCGCGGATCTGAGCCAGGGTCCGGCGTTCGCCGTCGGTCAGCTTCAATCGGCCAGGAATCTGTGCCCGGAGGATGCGGTTCTCCACGACGAGATACTCGCTGCGCCGGAGGAGTTCCTCGTCGACCGAGCCGGTGACGTACGCCAACATGGTCTTCCAGTTCATCGCCGCTCAAGAATACTGGGCTTGGTCAGAGAGAACGCCCGTCAGTATCCACGGCCTCGACTGACCGATCCAGGCTGGGCCGGTGACCCGGATCCTGCTCTGCGAGAACACATTTGGATTATTTGACCGTACGGGGTCGCGCACGCATCTGTCTCTGGCGAAGGACGCGCCGACGCCGCGACGCGTGCAGGCCGCCACGGAAGGGGGCGTGATCGCGTTCCCGGAAGTCGGCGGACTGCACCATCGCTATGAACGACGCGCAGCCTGACGTGACGTTGTCGGCTTCGCGCGTTGCAGGTCAAGCGCCGCAGTCACGCGCACGAGCGAACGCAGCTCGCCCCGTCTGACCGCCAGCAATCCCGCTCATCACGCCCGTAGTTCCGGAGAGCGCCGCACCGGTTTTTGCGAAGGTCAGCCAACTACGCAGGCACCCCCGTCATCTGCTTCAACATCTGCTCGAACGCGGACTGATTCGGTCCGTGAATCGGACCGGGTTCGTCGGAGGGCTCATTGCTTGAGAGGATGGAGCCCATGGCACGACCGAGGAAGTATTCAGCTGAGGCACGAGAGCGGGCCATTCGGATGGTCCGCGCGCATGGTTCCGAGCATCCGTCGCAGTGGGCCGCGATCACGGCGATCGCGAGCAAGTTCGGCTGCACCGGCGAGACGCTGCGGAATTGGGTGCGCCAGGCCGAACGCGAGACGGGCCAGCGGGGCGGCCTGACGACCGACGAGCGCCAGCGCCTGAAGGAACGGGAACGCGACAATCGCGAATTGAGACGCGCGAATGAGATCTTGCGGAAGGCCTCCGCATATTTTGCCCAGGCGGCGCGCGACCGCCGAGTGAAGTAATGGTCCAGTTTGTGGATGACCACCGGGCCACGTAGGGGGTTGAGCCGATCTGCGCGGTGTTGCCGATCGCCCCCTCGACGTATTTTCTGCACCACGCCCGGCAGGTGAACCCGCCGCCGCGGCCGGCGCGCGCCAAGCGCGACGACGACTTGCGGATCGCCATCCAGCGGGTCTGGGACGCGAATTGGCAGGCATACGGACCGCGGAAGGTCTGGCAGCAGCTCGGCCGCGAAGACGTCGACGTCGCGCGCTGTATGGTCGAGCGGCTGATGGGGGCGATGGGCTTGGCCGGCGCGGTCCGCGGCCGCGCATGGGTCACGACGCCCGCCGCTGCGACCGCCGGCGTGCGTCCCCCGGCTTTGGTCGACCGCCAGTTCACCGCGCCGCGGCCCAACCAGCCTCTGGGTCTCCGACTTCCCCTACGTCGCCACGTGGAAAGGCTTCGTGTATGTCGCGTTCGTGATCGCTGTCTTCTCGCGGCGCATCGTCGGCGGGCGCGTGTCGGCGTCGCTGCGGACGGACTTCGTGCTCGATGCGCTCGAATAAGCGGTGTGCGAACGTGGCGCGGATCGCGTCAGCGGCCTGGCGCATCACAGCGACCGGGGTACGCAGTATCTGTCGATGCGGTACACCGACCGGCTCGCCGACGCCGGCATCGCGCCGTCGGTCGGCAGCCGAGGCGACTCCTATGACAATGCCCTCGCCGAGTCGGTGATTGGGCTCCTCAAGACGGAGGTGATTCGACGGCAAGGTCCGTGGCCGCATCTGGCGCGGGTGGAATTCGCGACGCTGGCGTGGGTGGATTGGTTCAACAACCGCCGGTTGCTCGAGCCCGTCGGCTACGTGCCGCCTGCGGCATTCGACGCGCACTACTATGAGCAGGTTAAGGTGGCCTGACTCAACTAACTCACCCTCCGGGATTCCCGGTACGATTCACAGACAAGCTCCTCAGTTACGGGGCGGCACACCGCACCGTGATGCCGTCCGTAGTGCACAGTACTCGGCAGTACGAGACCAATCGAGCGGAGGTGTCGCACCAGTCGACCCGCCAGCGCGAGGGCCAGATGCGACGGTTCAAGTCGGTCGGACACGCGCAACGGTTCTTGTCGGTGCACGGGCTCGTCCAGAACCTCTTCCGTATGGGGCACCACTTGCTCCGAGCTGGTCACTATCGATTACTGAGACCGCGTCGTTCAACGTTTGGGATGCGGTGACGTGTGTCTGCTGAACGATGATAGAAACCGAGCCATCGAGAGAGTGTCACGCCCTCTTCTCGTCAACTTGACAGGGCCTGTACCGCTGATCGGGCGCGCACCTGCGCTAGCGCGCGTTCACCATCGACGCTGGAATCGCGCCGGTCTTGCGGCAGGCGACGCCGAAGTAATAAAGCGGCCGGCCGTTGATCGACAGGCGATGTCGGTAGCGCTCCATGTGATAGATGTCGAGGTACTCGCTCAAGATCAGGTTCTTGATGAAGACCGAGAACCCGCTCGCGTCGCGGTTGTCAAGGAAGGTCTCTTTGATGTTGAACACGACCCAGCCACCGTCCTCGATGAGGTTGAACGCCTCGGCGAACACGCGTACGGGGATGTCGCCGAAGCCGAGCGCAGCCACCGAGATCAGGCAGTTGAAGCGCCAGGCCACGAGTTCATCGCGCTGAGTGGGGGTCATGCCCGACATATCCAACGCGCAGTACTGGTCGTACGTCCCGGGCCGATCGCGCTCCACCGCTATGGCGGCGGCGGCCGAGATGTCCACGCCGACCATGCGTGCGACGCCCTGCTTCTGTAGCTCCTCGCCAACCATGCCGTTGCCGGCGCCGAGATCGAGCACGCGCAATTCGTTGAACAGCCCTGGCTCACCGCTCATCGCATAGCGCAGAATCTCGACGACCTTTCTCGGCGAAACGCATTTCAGCCGATCGTAGAACAGCTGCTCGTACAGCCCTGGTCGGTTGTAGAGCGCGTCGTAGTCGTGGAAGCGCAATTCGGTCTCCACGCCGTTCGGGGGTCGACAACCGTGAAGTAGGCCTCGTCCTGCGCGAGGTCCTGTGTGTTGGTCGAGGGAAAGCGTATATGGTGTTTGGTCACAATCTGGCTCAAGGGAAGGCGATCGATCAAAAGAGCAGCAGCGTAGCCCAGGTCGGCGGCGATGGTGAAGCGGAACGGCCGAGGCTCGGCAGGTATTCTAGCTTAGATGAACACCGATTTGGCACCAAACGGGGTGCTTGCGCCGTCAACTGTTGGTGATGTGAACGTATCCCCTTGCAAGAAATGCGCTTGCGCCACATTCGGTACACAACACAGGTCACAAGCGCCATTTGGCTGTAATTTACTGCACCGTCAACGTCTTAACGTCGCGCTACCAACACTTAGTGGCGCAAGCACCACCCCCGTCCTAATGTCGGCTATCGTCCCCCGTGCGAAGAGTGGACCGTCATCTTGCCGGCCTTGTCGAACGCCATCACGGAGTAGGGAACGGTACGACCGCCCTGCTCCATCCCCGGCGAGCCCACGGGCATGCCCGGCACCGCGAGCCCCGCGATCGCCGGCTGCTCGATCAGCAGCTTCTTGATGTCGGCGGCGGGGACGTGCCCTTCGATGAGATAGCCCCCGATCGAGCCGGTGTGGCACGACCGCGCTTCCGCGGGGACCCTCGTATCGCGCAGCCGGCTCGCCGACTCGGTGACGGTCACCGTGAAGCCCGCGCGCCGCAGATGCGTGACCCAATTCATGCAGCAGCCGCAGCCGGGGTCGCGGACCACGGTCATGGCGGTCGGACTCTGGGCTGGAGCGAGGTTGCGCGCGAGAAGTACAGCCAGCACGGCGGCTACGGAGATGAACAGCTTCATGGTAGGTGCCTCCCAGGCTTGTCGCATATGGGTCTGGGAGACATTGTACCCTGACACCACTGCCGAATCGTCTCGTAGGTGACGGCGATGGGCGTTGGTGAATCTATGTGGCAAGCCAGAAGTCGCGTAGCCTGCGCCTGGTGCTCGAACCATAAGGAGGGCACAGTCAAGTTGAGGTGCCAGCTGGTAGTGTCTCAGTTTGAAAACATCAGGCCGACCGACCGAAGTAGATATTCAGCGACGACGCCACCACGCCAGCGTCCTTCATCGCCTGCTTGAGGTCGTCGGACGAGAGAAGAGCCTTAGCCTTGTTGACGTCGCCCACGCCGAAAATCACGGTGATGTCCTTGTCGTCATCGAGTCCGCGCAATAGCGACACGAGCCCGAGTGAATCGTACCGGGTTCGTCGGAGGGCTCATTGCTTGAGAGGATGGAGCCCATGGCACGACCGAGGAAGTATTCAGCTGAGGCACGAGAGCGGGCCATTCGGATGGTCCGCGCGCATGGTCCCGAGCATCCGTCGCAGTGGGCCGCGATCACGGCGATCGCGAGCAAGTTCGGCTGCACCGGTGAGACGCTGCGGAATTGGGTGCGCCAGGCCGAACGCGAGACGGGCCAGCGGGGCGGCCTGACGACCGACGAGCGCCAGCGCCTGAAGGAACGGGAACGCGACAATCGCGAATTGAGACGCGCGAATGAGATCTTGCGGAAGGCCTCCGCATATTTTGCCCAGGCGGCGCGCGACCGCCGAGTGAAGTAATGGTCCAGTTTGTGGATGACCACCGGGCCACGTAGGGGGTTGAGCCGATCTGCGCGGTGTTGCCGATCGCCCCCTCGACGTATTTTCTGCACCACGCCCGGCAGGTGAACCCGCCGCCGCGGCCGGCGCGCGCCAAGCGCGACGACGACTTGCGGATCGCCATCCAGCGGGTCTGGGACGCGAATTGGCAGGCATACGGACCGCGGAAGGTCTGGCAGCAGCTCGGCCGCGAAGACGTCGACGTCGCGCGCTGTATGGTCGAGCGGCTGATGGGGGCGATGGGCTTGGCCGGCGCGGTCCGCGGCCGCGCATGGGTCACGACGCCCGCCGCTGCGACCGCCGGCGTGCGTCCCCCGGCTTTGGTCGACCGCCAGTTCACCGCGCCGCGGCCCAACCAGCCTCTGGGTCTCCGACTTCCCCTACGTCGCCACGTGGAAAGGCTTCGTGTATGTCGCGTTCGTGATCGCTGTCTTCTCGCGGCGCATCGTCGGCGGGCGCGTGTCGGCGTCGCTGCGGACGGACTTCGTGCTCGATGCGCTCGAATAAGCGGTATGCGAACGTGGCGCGGATCGCGTCAGCGGTCTGGTGCATCACAGCGACCGGGGTACGCAGTATCTGTCGATGCGGTACACCGACCGGCTCGCCGACGCCGGCATCGCGCCGTCGGTCGGCAGCCGAGGCGACTCCTATGACAATGCCCTCGCCGAGTCGGTGATTGGGCTCCTCAAGACGGAGGTGATTCGACGGCAAGGTCCGTGGCCGCATCTGGCGCGGGTGGAATTCGCGACGCTGGCGTGGGTGGATTGGTTCAACAACCGCCGGTTGCTCGAGCCCGTCGGCTACGTGCCGCCTGCGGCATTCGACGCGCACTACTATGAGCAGGTTAAGGTGGCCTGACTCAACTAACTCACCCTCCGGGATTCCCGGTACGATTCAGAAAGTGGACTGATGAACCGATAGCGAAATTTACGCTTGGGGCTATATACTCCTTGAGGAGGGGTTTTGATGAAGCAATTGATTCGCGTCGGTTTCGTCGTGGTGTTGATGGCGCTCAGCGCGTCGGCCACGTGGCTCGCAGCGCAGAACCTTTTCGGTGCGCCGAAGACCATCATCCATGTCTCGATCATCCAGTGGAAGGAAGGCGTCTCCGCCGTCGACAAGCAGCAGGCGCTCAACGGGGTGAAGGAGATGGCCGCGAAGATTCCCGGTATGAAGAACGTCTGGACCAAGGCCCTGCGCGTGCAGCCTGAGGGCTATCACGACGCATTCGTGATCGAGTTCGAGGATCAGGCGGCCGCGGATCGGTACGCGAAGGCGCCGGCGCACGACGCGTGGACGGAAGCGTTCCTGAAGATCCGCGAGGCCAGCATCTCTCCCCAGATCACGAACGAGTAACGGATCGCTCGGCCTCCAGGGCCACACCCAAGCCGTCGGCAATGCGGTTGACGAACGCGAAGTAGCTGACGATCGCGCACGCGTCGTCGACGCGACCATGGAGATCACGTCGTTCGAGCGGAATCGCAGCTACACGGTGACCCACTACAAGAGGGGAGTGCTTGGTAGGGGCGTGCGCATCGATACCATCTTCGCGTTCGAGCCAGTGTCCGCCCGTAGTGTTCCATTAATCGGCCGACCGATTTTGCACCGAAATCAGCGTTGTGTCGGTCGGTACTTCCTAGCGATCAAGTAGCGAAAGCAGCTGTCGCCACGACTTGGAAGGTGCTCGGCTGATCGATGGGACACTACGCGGTCCTCAGAGACGGAAAAACCGTGGAACGTGAGCCTTGTATTCCTCGAAGTCCCGTCCGTACTTCTTTGTCAGCCACGGCTCTTCCAGAAACGGCGCACCGATGTAGAGGAGCGTCCACGCGGTCAGCAGCGAGTTCACCCGCGATGATTGGACAATGAGTCCCCAGCCGATCATGCCGATGATGGAAACGACATAAATCGGGTTGCGGCTCCACCGATAGACGCCCTCAGTCTTCAATCCCTGGGCTTCCCCGAACGCATTGCGCCAATCGAGATAGTCGGTCCAGTAAAGCGCAAAGCCGAAACCCACCATCACCAAAGGGATGCCGGTGACATACTGCCAAGCGAATGATCTAGGTCCGCCAAAATCCAGGAATGATAGGGTGAGCAATCCTCCGAAAAACACCCGGAACAAAGTTCGGAAGGTCCGATATTGCCAACATTCAGCATTCGGCGGTGGCCAGAACTCGACGCCAGGACGAACGAATGCGAAGAACGACAATCCAGCGATGCCAAGCGCCGCACTGAAGCTGAGGATGTAAACGGAGATGCCAATCATGAGCGGGGCACTGTCGAGTTGACGAGAAGCTAGCTGACCCGAACTACGTCCTCCCGCATAGTGCAACAAAGCGGCCGAGGGTAGCGAATCGCCGAAACAAGGCCGGTCTGGCGGCGGTTCTCAAGTAGCCTCCGTCATGCCCGACGCTCTGCAATTCCTCGTGCTCACCGTCGCTGGCTGGGTCAACTGCCACCAAGAAGATCTGATTGAGTATCTCCGGGAGGAAAATCGGATCCTGCGGGAGCACCTGGGCCCGCGTCCGCTTCGCCTGACCGACGCGCAGCGCCGTCGCCTCGCGGTGCGAGGGCAGCAACTCGGACGGCGGGCCTTGACGCAGGTTGCCGGCATCGTCACGCCTGACACGATTCTTCGCTGGTACCGGCGACTGATCGCCAGGAAGTACGACGGGAGCCCCCGCAGAAGTCGAGGCCGACCGATGACGCCTCGGGAGATCGCCGAGCTCGTGGTGTGGATGGCGGGCGAGAATCCGACGTGGGGCTACACGCGGATCCGCGGCGCACTCGCCAACCTCGGCCACGACATCGCCCGGAACACGGTGAAGCGGATCCTGCGCGACCACGGGGTCGACCCGGCTCCCGAGCGGGCCCGACGAACGCCGTGGAAGACGTTCTTGCAGGCGCATTGGGAGGGGCTGGCGGCCTGCGATCTGTTCACGGTGGAGGTGCTCACACTGGCGGGTCTCAGGCGGTGCCTCGTCTTCTTCGTGATCGAGCTGAAGACTCGTCGAGTGACCATCGCAGGAATTCACCCGCAGCCGTGCGGGACGTGGATGGAGCAGATGGCCCGTAATCTGACCGACAGCATCGACGGCTTCCTGCGGACTGCGCGCCAGCTGATTCACGATCGAGATCCCCTGTTCACGCGTGTCTTTGCTGAGATCCTCACGAGCGCTGGCGTCCAGCCGATTCGGCTGCCGCCCAAGAGTCCGAATCTCAACGCCTATGCCGAGCGGTTCGTGCGGTCGATTAAAGAGGAGTGTCTCACTCGCGTCGTGCCGCTCGGCGAGGGTCACTTACGCCTCATCGTCCACGAGTACGTCGAGCACTACCATCGCGAGAGAAACCACCAGGGACTCGAGGACCAGCTCCTGCAACGCGCGCCACCTCCGGTACGCCAGGACGCCGACGTTCAGCGGCGGCAGCGTCTCGGCGGACTCCTCAGTTTCTACCATCAAAAAGCCGCATGAGTGCTCGGCCCATTAATCGCACCTTACGACGACGCACTTGTGAATGTCGCGTTAACGTCTTGTCGCGGTGCCGGCCGGCTCGTACAGGTGGCAGGCGACGAAGCGATCGGGCCCGGTGTCGGCCGCGGCGCGCCACTCCGGCGTCACGCTCCGGCACACGTCCATGACCTGCGGGCACCGGGAGGCGAAGCGGCAGCCGGCGCCAATATTGATGGGCGAGGCAATCTCGCCGGTAATCGGGATGGTGGCGCGGTCGCGCTCCGAGCGCGGATCGGGCTCGGGATTCGAGGCGACGAGCATCTGCGTGTAGGGGTGCAGCGGCCTCGCGTACACCTCTTCGCTCGGGCCGATCTCTACAAGGGAGCCCAGGTACATGACGGCCATGCGGTCTGACAGGTACCGCACCATCGAGAGATCGTGGGCGATGAATAGCAACGTCAGACCCAGCGAGGCCTTGAGCTCGCCGAGTAGACGCACGATCTGCGCCTGCACCGAGACATCGAGCGCCGAGATCGGTTCGTCGCAGACGACGAACGTCGGCTTCAGGATCAGCGCCCGTGCGATCCCAACCCGCTGCCGTTGGCCGCCGGATAGCTCGTGCGGATAGCGGGCGGCGTATCCGCGCTCGAGGCCGACGCGCTCGAGCCATCCGTCCACCTCGTCGCGAACCGCGGTGCTGCTCGTACCAGCCTGTAGCCGCACGCCTTCGCCGATGATCTCTCCTACCGTCATCCTGGGGTTCAGGCTCGAGTAGGGATCCTGGAAGATCATCTGCATCCGGCGCGCGTAACGCTGGAAGTCTGCAGGCTCGTAGCGCTGCGGTAGCTTTTCGCCTTCCAGGTACACTTCGCCGGCCGTTTTGGCGTGCAGGCCCACCAGTGTCTTGCCAAAAGTGGACTTGCCCGACCCGCTCTCGCCCACGAGGCCCACGATCTCCTTTTCGGCGATCGACAGCGACACGTCGTCCACGGCGTGAACGGTCTGCCCGCGGGCAATTCGAAAGTGCTTCGTGACGCCTCGGGCGTCAATCAGCGGAATCACGCGCGGCCTCGGCGGTAGAGATCAGGCGCCGCGTTCGGTGCGTCAGGGTGGTGCAGCCAGCACATAGCGTCGTGCCGGGGCCCAACGTCGAAGCGAGTCGGATGTGTGGGCCCACAAAGACGCATCGCGTGCGGGCAACGGGCGAAGTAGCCGCAGCCCGCCGGCGGAGCGAATAGGTCCGGCGGCGTACCTTCGATCGGCGTCAGGCCCACGGCTTTCGATGTCGTGCTGCTCGGCATCGCCCCCTTGAGCCCAAGCGTGTAGGGATGTGCCGCTCGGTAGAACACATCGTCTACGCTCCCTTTCTCGATGATCTCGCCGGCATACATGACCGAAACGTCATCGGCCATGCGCGCGACCACGCCGAGATCGTGGGTGATGAGCACGATGGCCATGCCGTTCTTGGCCTGCAGTTCTTTGAGCAGGTCCAGGATCTGCGCCTGGATCGTGACGTCGAGCGCTGTGGTCGGCTCGTCCGCGATGAGCACGGCCGGCTCGCACGCAATGGCCATGGCGATCATGGCTCGCTGCAACATGCCGCCGGAAAATACGAAGGGATACTGCCTGGCGCGCTTCTCCGCCTCCGGGATGTTGGCCTGCGCCAGCACTTCGACGGCGTGGTCGAAGGCCTGCCGCTTGGAATACCCGCGATGCACCTGTAGCGTCTCCGCGATCTGATCGCCCACCCTCATCGTCGGGTTGAGCGCGCTCATCGGGTCCTGAAAGATCATCCCCACACGGTTGCCGCGGATGTCCTTACCGTTGACGATCTTCTGCCGGATCACGTCCACGCCGTCGAGCAGCGCCGTGCCGCTCGTGATGCGGCCTGGCGGCATCGGCGTCAGGCCCAAGATGCTCTGCACGGACACCGACTTGCCGCAGCCCGACTCTCCGACGATCGCTAGCGTTTTCCCCGCATGGACACTGAAGCTTGCGCCGCGCACCGCTTTGACGACCCCGCCGTAGGTGTCGAACTCGACGTGGAGGTCAGCCACGTCGAGAATCGGCGACGCATCGAGGGAAGGCGAGCCGGTCATTCTCGTCCTCGCATGCGCACGTCGAGCGCGTCGCGAAGCCCGTCGCCGAGCAGGTTGAAGGCCAGCACCGTCACGCTGATGAAGGCCGCCGGAAAGATCAGCTCGTGCGGGTGCGAAAGCATCGTGCGGATACCCTCGTTGGCCATGCTGCCCCATGACGCGGTCGGCGGCGCGACGCCCATGCCGATGAACGAGAGAAACGCCTCGGTGAAGATGGCGCTTGGGACGGCGAACGTGAGCGTGACGAGGATCACGCCCAACGTATTGGGAATCATGTGGCGGAACACGAGGTAGCCGGTCCTCGCGCCAAGCAGCTGTGACGCTGAGACGTAACCCTCCTGGCGAATCTGCAGGATCTGTCCTCGCACGAGCCTGGCCGTGGCCGGCCAGCCAAGGATGACCAGCGCCACGAGCATGGGAAAGACCCCGCTCTCTCCCGGTCCGATGCCGAAGGCGATCTTGAAGAGGATCATGAAGAGGAGAAACGGCAGTGCAATCACGAACTCCGCGAAGCGCATGAGGAGTTGATCGACCCGTCCGCCAAGGAATCCCGCCACGCTGCCGTAGATGATCCCGATCAGTACGAACAGGAGCGGTGAGACAACGCCGATGAAGAGCGAGACCCGCGCCCCGGACGCCAGCCGCGCCAGCATGTCGCGGCCCAGGTAGTCGGTGCCAAGGGGATGAAAGGGCAGTGTGAGTTCGTCGCCGACATTGAGCGCCGTGGCTTCCGACGCCCAACCGAGCGCCAGCGCTTCATCCGCGGAGACCGTGCGGACGGTATCGACGACGAGGGTTGCATACTCGTTCTGCTCTGCGTGGTTTGCGTCGAGGACGACGACCGAATACCAGTAGCGCTCCGGTCCAAGATCCAGCCGGTCCTCGTAACTCACACGGTTCGCCCCGAGCACATCACCAAGTGGAAGACCAAGCGCCCGGTCTGGTGCCGGGTCGTAGACGCTGCGGTAAATCACGTAACCGCTCGCGCCGACGACCGGCTCCCACACCAGCCGAATGGTCTGGGTGGTCGCCGGTTCCGCCAGGTGCAGGTTGGTGACGACCGGGCCCGACTGGGTGGGCTCCGCCGTGACGCCCGCCCATGGAGTGCTGGGCTCGACCATTAGCGCCGTGGTGGGGAGCGATGGTGGCTGACTGATCTGGTTGACGTCCTGGGCGGCCGGGTCCACGCGCCACACTGAGGGGCCCGCCAGCGCAAACGCGGTGAGGCCGATGATGATGCCGAGGGACGCCGTCGCGCGCCAGTTGCCTTTGAGGCGGCGCACAGCGTCCTGCCAGTACGACAGCGACGGGCGCGAGATGGCACGGACCTGGCGCTCGACGATGGCCGGCTCGAAGTCAGAAGGCGCGAATTCCTCGACTGCGCTCATCGTCTGACTCTCACTCAAGCCTCACGCGCGGGTCGATCAAGCCGTACAGCAGATCCACTACGATGACCATGAAGACCAGGAACCCGCCGTAGAAGACCGTGGTGCCCATGATCACCGTGTAGTCGAGCTGCTGCACTGACTGGACGAAACTGCGGCCGAGCCCTGGGATGGCGAACACCAGTTCCACGACGAAGCCCCCCGTGGTGATCGCGGCAATCGCCGGCCCAAGCACTGTGACGACCGGCAGGACCGCGTTGCGGAGCTGGTGCCTCAGGAAGATACGTGTCGGCGGCAGGCCCTTGGCTCTGGCGGTTCGGATGAAATCGGAGCCCGTGATTTCGAGCATCGACGAGCGCATCAGCCGTGTGAGGTAGGCCATGGTGCCGAGCCCCAGGACCATCGACGGTACGATCATGTGGCGGATCGAGCCCCAGCCGGCCACAGGGAGGAGCGAGAAACCCAGCCAGGCATTGATGTCGACGAGCGCGAGTTGACCCAGCGCGGCGACTACGAAGCTCGGCACCGAGATGCCGAGAATGACCAGAAACGTGATGACGAGGTCAGGGAGACGGTTGCGGTAAATCGCGGTCAGCGCGCCCCAGAGCACGCCGCCGAACGCAGCGAATGCCACAGCCAGGATGCCGAGCGTGGCAGAGACCGGGAAGCTCTCGCGAATGATGTCGTTGACGCTGCGGTTCTCCTGGGTGAAGGAGATGCCGAAATCGCCGCGGAGCATGTTTCCGAGAAAGACGACGTACTGTTCTGTCACCGGTCGGTCGAGCCCGTAGCGCTCCTGCAGATTGCGCTGGATTTGTTCCGTCGTGGCTTTCTGACCAGCGAGCGGGTCGCCCGGCACCGAGTGCATCGCGATGAAGGTCGCGGTCGCGATGAACCAGACCGTGACGATGCCCTGGATGATGCGCTTGAAGGTATAGACCAGCACTGGTGCGCTACGGATTCTCGACGAGGTACGCGTTGGTGTAGTCTGGGTCGGTTCCAACGGCTCGGCGCACGACCCCTTTGAGTTCTGGGACCTGCACGTAGACGCGGCCGCGTTCGTAGTTCGGCAGATGCACCGCGTCCTCGATCATGATGCGCTGGATCTCGCCGAACGCATCCATCCGGGTACGAGGGTCGAGAGAGCTCTGCGAAATCCGCACCTGATCGTCGAGCTCGGGGTTGTTGTAGAGGCCTCGGTTGTTGCCGTTCCACGAGGCGTACAGGTCCCCATAGGTGAGAGGGTCTGAAAAGTCTGGCCCCCAGCCGGCCGAGACCATATCAAAGTCACCGACGCTCGTCTTCTGTAGCCGCTGTTTGAAAATCTGCTTGTCGATCCTGAGTTCAATGCCCAGGGTTCGCATGAACAGGCTCTGGAAATACTCCGCTTGCTTGTTGGCGCCCGGTGAATCGTCCGTCAGGAGCACAAGCGGTGGGATGTCGCTGAGGCCAAGCTCCCGCTTGGCGAGCTCGAGATGCTCGCGGGCCTGCGCTAGGTCCGGAGTGATCGTGGGCGGAGGGTACTCCTGGCGAAACAGATCCTTGACACCAGTCAGCCACGCCGGGAAAAGGGATACGGCGGGCCGATTCCCAGGGATCGCGATGACCTTGTTGACGAGTTCGCTTGGATCGTTGACGAGCTGCAGCGCCTTGCGAAGGTGACGGTTACCTGTGACCCGCTCGGGACGGAAGTTGAAGTCCAGGTACCAGAGCGAACCGTCGTCGTATCGACCGACGTTCCACCGAAGCTTCATGGCTTCGTCGAGCTGTTCGCTGCCGAGTCCCGCCGACACGATGGAGCCGTCCTTGAACAGGTTGACGACAGCCGTTGTGTCGGATGTGACGTACGGCATGTCGATCGCGTTCAGCTGAATCGCGTCCCGATTCCAGTACTGTGGGTTCTTCTCCAGTCGTACGTGCGCGCCATGGACCCAGCGCGTCATCGAGAACGGTCCGTTGAAGATCAGGTCGGCGGCATCGGCGCCGTAGCGGCCGTCGCGGCTCGTGTAGAAGTCTTCCCGAATCGGGTAGTAGAGTCCGAACGCGACCAGCTTGTCGAAGAATGCGACAGGACGTTCAAACTCCACCTCGAGCACGCGGTCGCTCACGGCTCTGACGCCAAGCCGGTCCGGCGGCATCTGTTTCGAGTTGATGGCCTCCGCGTTCTTCACGTAGTAGAGGATGAATGCGTACTGGGAGGCAGTGGCCGGGTTTACGACGTTCCGCCACGCGAAGACAAAGTCGTGCGCGGTAACCGGTTTCCCGTCGCTCCATCGCGCGTCTTCGCGTAGCCAGAACGTGGCGCCCTCTGGCCGGATGTCCCACCGTTCGGCAACCCCAGGGGCGAGCTGGTTATTGGCATCATATTTCAACAACCCTTCCATGACGTGTCCGAGGACGAAAAAACTGATCGCGTCGGTGGACCGCGTGGAATCGAGTTGCGGCGGTTCGTTATTGAGGAACGTCGTGATCGTCTTCGTCTCGAAATCGATTGCGCTCCTGGCACTCGAGCCACCGCCGGTGAGCGACGATGCCCACGCGAGCGCCACCATGAGCGCGATGAAGCCGGCTGTTCCGGCGACGCCCAGCCAGGCCAGCTGTCGCACCGCCGCGCGGCTCATGGGATCGCGATAGGTGGGCGATGGTTCCCTCATGGTTCGATCATAGGGGCACTGTCAAGTTGACGAGAAGAGGGCGTGACACTCTCTCGATGGCTCGGTTTCTATCATCGTTCAGCAGGCACACGCCACCGCATCCCAAACGTTGAACGATCGCGTCCTCAGTAATCGATAGTGACCAGCTCGGAGCAAGTGGCGCCCCATACGAAAGAGGTTCTGAACGAGCCCGTGCACCGACAAGAACCGTTGTGCGTGTCCGACCGACTTGAACCGTCGCATCTGGCCCTCGCGCTTGCGGGTCGACTGGTGCGACACCTCCGCTCGATTGGTCTCGTACTGTCGAGTACTGTGCACTACGGACGGCATCACGGTGCGGTGTGCCGCCTCGTAACTGAGGAGCTTGTCCGTGATGAGACGCAGCGGTACGCGGCCTTGCGCTTTCAACAGTTCCCGGAAGAAACGCGTGGCCGCCCATCGATTGCGCCGGGCCTGGACGAGGATGTCGATCACGTCACCGTCCTGGTCGACGGCCCGCCAGAGATACTCACGGCGGCCCTGAATATTCACGAACAGCTCGTCCAGATACCACGTGTCACCCATCCGACTGCGTTGACGCCGCAACCTCCGTGCGTAATCGAGTCCGAACGTCTGACACCACTGCCGAATCGTCTCGTAGGTCACCGTGACACCGCGCTGAGCCAGCAGGTCCTCGGCATCGCGGAAGCTGAGACAAAAGCGGTGGCAGAGCCAGACGGCGTGACTGATGATCTCGGGCAGGAATCGATAGCCGTGATAGCTGGGGGGCTGACTCGTCATCAGCCTACTCTGCCAGTCAGAGCCTCAACTTGACAATGCCCCCACGAGCACGGAAGGGCTGCGTGATTAACAGCGAATGGCGCAAGCACCCGCGGGTGCCGCGGCTGGGTGAATTGCTGTTCGAGTTTGTGCGCGCCTCGGATCGGGCACCGATGTCCTGCGAGCTGGGCGGCAGTCCCACTGGAAAGCCGGCTGTATAATTCCGTTTAGCGCGAATGACTCTCGTCGGCGGCGCCAAGCTCGGGCCGTACGAGGTTCAAGCAGCCACGGCGCGGGTATGACAGAGTCTGGCGAGCCTCGCACACCGCGCAGAAGCGGGAGGATGCACTGAAGGTCCTACCGGATACCTTCGCCACTGACACCGAGCGGCTCGCCCGGTTCTAGCGGGAGGCACAAGGTCCTCGCTGGGCCGAACCATTCCGGCATCGGGCAGATCGTAGGGGACCATCGACACCAGAGAGTGAAATCGAAATGAGAACTACACTGATCACCGTTTCTGTGGCCGCGCTCTCTGTTGGGTGTCAAGAGGCCCCGGTGCGTGACTTACGAGGGGAGGCGCAGGAGGTCATTGAGGCCGCCCGAAGGAGAGCCGGCGAATTGCGCGAACTGTCGGCAGAGGAACTCCGGGAGCTCTGGGCCATGGAATACACGTCGCTTGAGGTGGCGCAGGCTGATCTCTCACGGGTAGACGAGCTGCTTAATGAGATGGGACAGGAGCGATGGGACTGCTATCACGTCGGTGAGGATGGGCAGGGACGAGTGTTCTACTTCAAGAGAACCAAGACGCACGCAGCTACCTATTTGACGAATCTGCTGAGACTCGGCTCGGTAGCCTTCTAGATTGGAGACTATGCAACTCGCAATCGAGCGGGTGCTTGCGCCGTTCGCTGTTGATCGGCCAGCCCCGGAGATCGTGGGGGACTCGCCCGCCGATACACTTGAGCAATGAACGAGATCGACGGGGTGGCGTGCGGCACGCCCGGGTGCGATAACCGTGGAAAACCGGGCCTCAACCTCGTGGGCTACGGCTCGTTCGCGACGAAGGGCGGTCGACGGCGGCGGTACCGATGCACAGTCTGCCGGGGCACGCTGAGCACGAACACAGGGACCGCGTACAGCGGGCTTCGCTGCACCCGACGGGAGTTCGACCACGTAGCAAGCTTACGCGTCGAAGGCGTGAGCATTTCTGCGACCGCCCGGGTCACGGGCCATTCCCGCAACACCGTCGCGCGCTGGCTCGAGCGGGCCTCGACGGCCGCAAGGCGCTTCAACGACCGGATGGTGCGCGATTTCGACCTCATTGAGCTGCAGGCTGATGAGCTCTGCACGTTCATCGGCAAGAAGAGCCAGACCTGCTGGCTGTTTGCGACCATCGAGGTATCGTCCCGCTTGTGGGCTGGTAGCGTCCTGGGGCGCCGCTCCGATCGCAACGCCAGGGCCGTCATCAGCGACGTCATTCGCCGGGGGCGAGTCGTCGGATGTCCCCTGATCGCCACCGATGGCTTCGAGTACTACGTCGGCGCGGTTGGGGTGCTCTTTGGGTCAACGTGCGTCTATGGTCAAGTGCTCAAGACGCGGCGGAACAATCGTGTCGTCCGGGTCGAGCGCCGCGTGAAGATCGGCACGGCGACGCGACTGAAGGCTGCGTTGTGGGAGTCGGAGGATTCAGAGACCCTGAACACGTCGTTCGTCGAGCGCCTCAACCTCACCATTCGTCAAGGCTCAGCGTACCTGCGCCGGCGATCGCCGTGCCATGCCCGATGCGAAGAGCCGCTCCGCGGGCACGTTGAGCTCTTGCGTTGTCATTACAATTTCGTGCGGCCGCACAGGGCATTGAAGTTCGGGCGCGAGACCAGGACGCCAGCGATGCAGGCCGGTGTGGTCAGCACGCGACTGACCTGGAGCCACATCTTCACGGCGCGCGGTCTCTCTCGACGCCTTCTTGTGGCGGTCGTGCGCATTCCCGTGATCGTCCAGCTCATAGAGACTGGCACAGCTGAGCTGCCGACGTTCCTGTGCCCGCACGATCAACGAACCGCGGCCTGATCAACAGCAAATGGCGCAAGTACCACAAAACGTGCGAAAGGGCGTGTCCGGTCGTTCCGGCAAAAACCCTAACATGTCATCATGCAGGTACTTGAAAATTGGGCCGGGGTGGCGGAACTGGCAGACGCACAGGACTTAAAATCCTGGGTTCCGAAAGGAGCGTGTGGGTTCGATTCCCACCCCCGGCACCAAAAAGACTCAACAAACACGGCCGTAAATAGCACATTTCACGGTGGCGGCAGGTCCCGGCCATAAGGCTCTGGAAGGGCGTACTGTCAGGCCAACTGGTACATCGAGTTCGTCGCCGGCAAAGCGATCGGACGCCGCGGAGTTGCTCGAGGTCTGCTCACGAGCCGCCTGCTCAAGGTGTCTCAGCGTGGCGGATCGAGTTCGTCGGCCAGGGCAAGGGCGCCGTAGATGGTCCGCAGCGCATGCACGATGGCCCCACTGTGGACGGCGATTGTGCGATTGGCTGTCTCGTCGTACACGAATCGACCGACGAGGCTCTCGATGTTCCCGTCGAAGACCAGCCCGACGAGCTCGCCGGCTTTGTTGACGATCGGCGATCCGGAATTGCCGCCGATGATGTCGTTCGTCGTCACGAAATCGAGCGGCGTCGACAGCTCGACCTTCGAGCGACCTTCCTTGAAGCGCGGCGCCAGGTCGAACGGCGGCTTGCCGTCGAAGCTCGCGGATCGATCGTACAGACCCGCGAAGGTCGTCTTGTACGGCGCGCGCGTGCCGTTCATCGGGTACCCGCTGGCCTTCCCGTACGACAGTCGCAGGGTGAAGGTCGCGTCAGGATAGACCGATGTGCCGTACACCGCGAACCGCGCCTGGCCGATCTTCTGGCGCGCGGCCGATTCCACGCTCGTCACCTCGCTCTCAATCGTCCTGGTGATGCCGCGGAGTATGGGATCGATAGCGCGCGCCATCACGATGAGCGGGTCGGTTGATCGCCTGAGGGCGGCCCCGCCGCCGTCGATCAACCGCTTGCGAACGGCCGGATCGGCGAGCTTGGTGCCGCCGATGATGGCTGTGGCTGCGTCTTTCGGTGAACGACCGGCCAGCACCGCTTTGACGAACGCGTCGTCGGATCCCAGCTCTTCGAGCGATTCCTGCATCGCGTCGGCGAACAGCGCCTCCTCGAGCGCCGGATAGACGGGCGCGTGGGAGAGCAACGAGAACTGCAGCGAGGGCAGCTGCGAATCGTGATAGCCGTTGAGGCGCTGGTCGTCGCGTTTCCTGATTTCCGTCACGTAGCGGACGATGGTCAGGCCGATGCCCGCGAACGCCGAGCCACGGGTCTGGCTGAAGCGCTGCTGCTGGTACAGCCGGCGATTCGCCGTCTCGGCCCTCGCGATGTCGTCCCACGCCGATGCGTAGCTTTTCTGCCACTCCGGATCGCGGTCGACGGCGGCGCGCAGCGCGCGCTCGTCGGCCGACTTCTTGTCCATGATCTTCCGATCGAGCAGGCCGGTGTATTCACCGGTGTACGCCTTGAGCGCGTTCTCGAGGCTGAAGGTGATGTTCGCGGCCTGACGCGCCAGTTCGCTGCTTCCCGCCGCGAACTGGCGAAGCACGTTGATCCGCCGCTTCACGACCTGGATATTGAAGGGGTAGACGACGTCGCGGAGCGTTTCGAGCTCGGCGACCGTGTCGTTGCGGTCGGTCGATGCGGGGTGACCGGAAACGAACACCAGCTCGTTGTCGGCGGCGCCCTTCGCGTTCCATTTGAGGAAGTGCTCGGGGCGGACCGGCGCGCCGTTTTCGTAGACGCGGAAGATCGCAAAGTCCAGGTCG